>CP089982.1:4938333-7407500 GCA_037157775.1 Sorangiineae bacterium MSr12523 | reverse complement strand
CTTGTCGGGTAAGTTCCGACCTGCACGAATGGCATAACAACATCCGCGCTGTCTCGACCAGGGACTCAGCGAAATTGTATTGGGGGTGAAGATACCCTCTACCCGCGGCAAGACGGAAAGACCCCATGAACCTTTACTGCAACTTGGCAGTGAGTTTCGGGACATTCTGCGTAGGATAGGTGGGAGACTTTGAAGTCGGGCCTCTGGGTTCGATGGAGTCACCGTTGAAATACCACCCTGGATGTTCTGGGATTCTAACCTGCGCCCATAACCTGGGCGGGGGACACTGCCTGGCGGGCAGTTTGACTGGGGCGGTCGCCTCCTAAATCGTAACGGAGGCGTGCGAAGGTTCCCTCAGCCTGATTGGAAACCAGGCGTAGAGTGCAAACGCACAAGGGAGCTTAACTGCGAGACCGACAGGTCGAGCAGGTGCGAAAGCAGGCGTTAGTGATCCGGTGGTCCCGAATGGAAGGGCCATCGCTTATCGGATAAAAGGTACTCTGGGGATAACAGGCTGATCACTCCTGAGA
Source organism: Sorangiineae bacterium MSr12523 (assembly GCA_037157775.1). Classification (NCBI taxonomy): domain Bacteria; kingdom Pseudomonadati; phylum Myxococcota; class Myxococcia; order Myxococcales; family Pendulisporaceae; genus Pendulispora; species Pendulispora brunnea. The sequence goes on along the minus strand of CP089982.1, from coordinate 7,406,970 downwards.
GTTCACATCGGCGGAGTGGTTTGGCACCTCGATGTCGGCCCATCGCATCCTGGGGCTGGAGCAGGTCCCAAGGGTTCGGCTGTTCGCCGATTAAAGCGGTACGCGAGCTGGGTTTAAAACGTCGTGAGACAGTTTGGTCCCTATCTGCCGTGGGCGAAGGATACTTGAGAGGAGCTGACCATAGTACGAGAGGACCTGGTTGGACGCACCTCTAGTGAGCCAGTTGTCACGCCAGTGGCACAGCTGGGTAGCTATGTGCGGAACGGATAACCGCTGAAAGCATCTAAGCGGGAAGCCGGCCTCAAGACAAGGTATCCCAGGCGCAAGCCTCTAAAGACCCCTTGTAGACGACAAGGTTGATAGGCTGGGGATGGAAGTCACGTAAGTGGCGGAGTCGACCAGTACTAATAGGTCGTGCGGCTTAACCATGTCTCTAAGGCAACAATTGAGTTCGCGCCCAGGATTGGGTTTGCGAAGCTTGTTTCGCCTAGCACCCGTTTCGAAGAAAAGACGATCTTTTCACTGAGCAACAGACACGCTCTGGAAACGTGGACACCCACAGTTTCCGGTGGTGATCTCGAAGAGGCCACACCCGATCCCATCCCGAACTCGGAAGTTAAGCTCTTCGGAGCCGATGGTACTGCACGGGAAGCCGTGTGGGAGAGTAGGACGCCGCCGGGATTATCTTACGAAGGCTCGAGTCGATTACGACTCGGGCCTTTCTTTTTTTTGTCTTTGGATATTCGTCCAACTGCGGTTTAGCCCCTTCTTTTCCCATTCCAGTTTAGCCAATCGCCGGGCCTTGCGACTTCGACGTCGATTCCGCGGCGCGATGCTGCGGCGACGAGGGCCGCCTCTGGATTCGGCAATTCGCTGTATCCCTCGGCGCCGTTGACGCCGTAATGGATCGGCACGATCAACTTGGCGCCGAGAATGATGGCGGCCGCGACGGCTTGGTCCGGTGTCAGCACGCTGGAGATTTCGGCGGGGCGGCGCTCGAATTGGGATGCACGCAGTCGCGAATCAGTCACGCTCTCGCGGAAATCGAGGACGTGCTGGGCCTGCGCCTGTTCGAGCGCTCACGAACGGGCGCGCGGCCCACGGAGGCAGGTGCCAACGTGATCTCCAAGGCGCGGGAGGCTCTCGATGTGCTCGATGCCATCGGCATCGCGAGCGAGAACCATGTGCTGCGCGGCACGGTGCGTATCGGCGCATACCGGAGCGTGGCAACCCATCTTCTCACGCCGCTCGTGCATGCCCTCGGCAAGCGGCATCCTGCGCTTCGCATCGAGATCGATGATGCCTGCGACGAGCGCGAGGCGGTGGAGCGCGCGGTTCGCGATGGCCGTGTGGATCTCGGGATTGCGCATCTTCCGGTGGCCTCGGGCTTCACCGTCACGCCATTCGCCGAGGACGACTATGTCGTCGTCGTTACGAGCCAGCACACCCCGCGCAGTACGCCCGCGATGTGGACGCAGCTGGCGAACTTGCCCTTCCTCGAGCTGAAATGTTCGGGCGCACGCCGTGCGTTGGAGACCTGCCGGGCATCGGGGATGACGAACCGTTCCGCATCGTCGTTCTCATCCGAGTCCACGATTTTGGCGCAAATCGTTACGCGCGCCGGATTTTCCATCCTGCCCCGGCTTGCCATCGAGCCGCTGCCCAAAGGGCTCACCGTGGTGCCCCTCCCGTCGTCGGCGGTGCGCTCGCTGGCGATGATCCGTCGAAGCGATCGCCGAGGCACCCTCGTGCGCATCGTCGCCGTCGAGCTGCGAACCGCCCTGGGACGCACCCACCTCGCCGCAAGCCACTTCGTCCGCCCGGCCTGATGGCCATTTATGTGCGAAACTAGTGTTCGCATGAGGGCGAGCGCGCAGATTCATCGTCCCATGGGGCCGCTGGCGGATTTCGTCGAGTGCATTTGGCTCTGGCAGACGGACACCGCGTGCGGGCGCAAGGAGCGGGTGCTCCCGTCCGGTACGCTCGACATCGTCGTCCACCTCGGGGACGAGCCGTTGCGCGTGTACCATCGCACGGAGCCCGAACGGGTTTCCTCGTATCCCGGCATCATGATCGCAGGGGCGCACTCGGGCTATTTCGTGATCGACCCGCCGCCGCGGGGGGCCGTCCTCGGTGTCCATTTCAAACCGGGTGGCGCGTTTCCCTTCCTCGGCGTGCAGGCCGGGGATCTCGAAGATGCGCATGCGAACCTGGAGGCCGTCTGGGGCCATCGGGCACGGCGGCTTCGGGAGCGCTTGCTCGAGACCACGACCGACGCGGAACGCGTTCGATGCACCGAAGCTTTCCTGCTCGAAGGAGCGGTGCGCGCGCTCGAGCGGCATCCGGACGTGGCCGACGCCCTCGCGGCCATCGAGGGGGCGAAGATCTCCAGTGTGGCCGAGCTTCGTGCGCGAACGGGGATCTCGGCCAAGCGGCTCATCGCGCTCTTTCACGACCAGGTCGGGATCGGCCCGAAGGCCTTGTGGCGCATTCGCCGTTTCCAGGCTGCGCTCCGGCAGATCGAGTGCGCGCAGGCGTCGCGTGGCGCGGAGATTGCGGGCCGGCTCGGGTACTTCGATCAAGCGCACATGCTTCGCGACTTTCGCGACTTCACGGGGATGAGTCCACGCGCGTACCTCCTCGCCGGCTCGGATCGGCCGAACCACGTTCCGCATCCCGGGTAAAAATATCCAATACCCACCGGGGGCGCGCCTCCATGCTCCAGGCATGACGAACAAGGCTGAAGTCCTGAATCCCGTTGCCATCACTGGATTGCTCGTCGCCGCGATGCGGGCCGACGAATCGACACGCCCCGATCGGCTCTTCGAGGATCCCTTTGCAGCGATTCTCGCGGGCGAACGCGGAAAAGATGCACTGGCAACGTATCGAGCGGCGGTGGGGCCGTCCATTCCCATCATCGAGGTGCGAACGCGTTTCTACGACGAAGGGCTCGAACGTGCAGCGGACGATGGCATCCGTCAGGTCGTGCTGGTGGCGGCAGGCGCGGATGCCCGTGCGTACCGTTTGCGCTGGCACTCCGGCACGCGGGTGTTCGAGCTCGATCAGCCGGCGGTGCTCGCGTACAAGGCGGCCGTGTTGGCGGGCTCCGAGCCCACCTGCGAGCGGGTGCCCGTGCCCGTGGATCTCGCCAAAGACTTTTCGGGCGCGCTTCGTGGTGCGGGGTTCGACTCGAATCGGCGCACCGCATGGGTCGTCGAGGGGCTCTTGCAGTACCTCGAGGAGCCCACGGTGAAGCTTCTCTTCGAGCGCATCGACGCCCTCTCCGCGGCGGGCTCGGTGGTCCTCTACGACGCCGTCGGTCGTGCCGCACTCCGTGCACCGCAACTTCAGGGCGCGCTCACCATGATGAAAGAGCTCGGCGCGCCATGGATTTTCGGCTCCGACGAGCCGGCGTCGCTGCTGCCGCGGTGGAACGTCCAAGCCATCGACCCGGGCGACATCGGCAGGCCACTCGGCCGCTGGCCCATTCCGGCGCCACCGCCGAACACGCCCGCGAGGCCGCTCGGCTACCTGCTCGAGGCGCGCAAAGCCTAGTCGTGCGGCGCGAGCCACGATTCTTCTCGAGCCGTGACGGAACGGACCTCGATGCCACAAGACGTGGTGGAAACGAGGTGACGGATGATTCGTGCGTGGTGCATTCGAGGTGCGGGCATGATCGCCCTTGGCGTGGTTGGCTGCTCGTCCACCCATGATGTGGACCCAAAGCTCGACGAGAGCGACGTCCGAACTCCGAGCGGCGTGCTCGTCGATGGAGGCAGCACCGATCTGGACTCCGGGACGTCGTGTCAGCCCGGGCCGGGAAATCCAGACGCGGGACCGAGCGTCGACGCGGGACCGGTCGTCGATGCGGGGCCGAAACCCGACGCCGGCCCCGCCGATTCGGGCGTGTTTTGCCATGGAACGGCGTTTTCACTCGCACTCACGATTCCCATGCCCTCGAACTACGTGCTCGCGGGATTCGCCGCGGGGGGCTACGAGCCCGGGCTCGTGTTCGTGACCAATGCGAGCCCGCCCCTGGCCCTCGCGCATCCGATCTCGCGGCTCGTGGTCGGCGACATGAGCCTGCCGAGCTACGGCTCGCCGAAGGAGACGCTGTACAAGCCGCAAGCAAAGACCGTCGCCATCGTGGGGCCAGAAGGTGCAACCTGGCTTTCCCCGTGGCGGCTCATGGAAGGCGCCCCGTACCGTATGGTGAGCGGTTCGGATGGTCCGAATGTCCAGGATCAGACGTACAACCTTCCGACACTCGGTGCGGACACGGTCCTTTCGGCCAGCGACGGGCGCAGCAGCGACTCGCAGGCCGTGCGTGTTGGACCCGAGGTTTACGTGTGGTCGCACGACACGTACTCCTGGACACGCGTGGCGTTGCTCGGTACCGATTCATCGGGGTGGAGAGGGCTCGCCATCGTTCAGCCGGCCGAAGGCAACTCCATCACGGGGCGCTACATCTTCACGCAGGCCAAGGTGACGGCGGGCGGGGCGGGCATCGTCGAGCAACATTGGCCAAACGCGCTTCCGAGCAGTGCGGGCGCTCCCACCGTGGTGGCGCCGGTGACCGACGCCATCCCGGTTGGCGTCCGCGCCAATGGTTGTGAGCTTTACGCCATTCGAGGAACGCCCGGCTCCCTCTCGGTGCTCGTCTTCCGGCGTTGAGCACGGGCCGCGTGAAGGACACCTGGGGGACGAAATATCCGCAGTGTCGAGCCTTCACCCGTGGACGCATGCGAGCATCACGCGCGCGTTCGGCGTGATTTCCCGCTGCTTGCCGCGCGCCGCGCATGTGTGTGCGGCTGCGCGGTTGCGGCGATCTCCATGGATCGGCGGTTGCACCCATGGCGTGGATGAGCGCTGGCACACCGCAGATCGTTTTCCTGAGCTCCGACCATTTGGAGCTCGATGGGAACGATGAGCGCACCGAGGTGTACCCTTCCTTCTCGAGCATCACGGTCATCGGTGCGCCACGGCCAGCGATGCGACCGCCGCCACCCGGGGCCGCGTTGCCCGTGTACTCGCCGCCGTCATGGGTGCAGCCGCCGGAGCCGACGGCCCCCGTGGCGGCGCAGGTGTTGCCGTCGACATGGACCTGGGTCACGGCCTTTGCGGCCATGGGCATTTCGTGCGGGTTGCTCGTGATGGGCGTCGTTCGCAGCAACGAGCACGGCCCGCGTGCCACGGCGTCGGCGAATGCCGCATCCGTGCAGCGCCTCGCGCCGCCGCTGCAAGCGCGCCCGCTACCGTCGATTGGGGTGGTCATGCCGGAGGGCGTCACGCCGACCCCAGCGGGACGCAGGCTCGACGAACCCCACAAGCCGCTGGCTTCGTCGCCTCGACCGAAAAAAAGGGAGCGCGGCATCGACAACGGGCGCACGGCGTATGCGAATCTCTCGGACGAGCAGCTGCAACGCATGCTCGCGCCCTGAGGAGAACGTCATGGTCACCAAGCCCGTCATCGTCGGTCGTTCGAGCTCGCACTTCACGCGCGTCGCACGCATTTTCGCGGCGGAGTTGAACGTCGATTGCGACTTTCGGGTGGTGCAAAACCTCATGGCGTCGGACCCATCGGACTACGGCGGCAATCCCGCGCTGAAGATGCCCACGCTTCTCACCTCGCAGGGCGCATGGTTCGGTGCTCTGCCGATATGCCGCGAGCTCGCGCGGCAATCGAGCTTGCGCCCGCGCATCGTGTGGCCCGAGGATCTCGACACGCCGCTGCTTTCCAATGCGCAGGAGCTAACGTTGCAGGCCATGGCCACGGGCGTCGCGCTCACCTTGGGCAAGGTGAGCGGCGTACCGGAGGAGAATGCTCATCGCATCAAGATGCAGCAAAGCCTTCTCGGCACGATGGCATGGCTCGACATGCACGTCGCCGAATTATCCCGCGCCCTCCCCGTGGACCGAGACTTCTCTTTCCTGGAGGTGACGCTCTTTTGCGCCGTCACCCATTTCGAATTTCGTGCGGTCGTGGCCATTTCCTCGTACCCCGCGTTGAAGGCCTTCGCCGAGTCGTTCTCCGTGCGTCCATCTGCAAGCGCCACGAATTATCGATTCGATCCGTGAGCTCGGGGCTCTCGTTTCGATGTACCGGCGCGGCTCGGATCAGAACCGAATCGACGAGATCCGATCGGCCCAGCCGAAGTCGTTCAGGTTGGGGATGTCACACGTGAATCGACGGGAGGCGCCTCGGCAGTCTTCGTGCTCGTAGACCGTGATGTCGCCGTTGCATGCGATGGACTCCACGCGGTCGTTCACGGAGTCGGGCACGTTGGCGCACTTCCCCTCGCGCTCGGTGCGCTGTTCGCGCTGCCCGCGGAAGCTGGGGTCCGTGTACACGGTGACGGTTCGGTCTTCGTCGTCCAGATGGATGGTGCACGCCATGAGCGAGAAGGCCGCCAAGAAGAGGCAAAGGATGTTCGAAAGGGTGATTTTCACGGTGTTCACTCCGATTTTCAGCATGTGTGCCCAGGTCGTGGCGGTCCGTTCAATCATTCTTACGAGGTCATGAATTGACAGGCCCAGCGGACCCGGCGTAGTTAAACGAAAGAGAACGAAAGTAATCGATGTGAAACGAAAGAGCTGAGGTCCGAGGAGGCTTACAATGCGCACCAAGTTTGCGGCACCATGTCTGGTTATCGTGCTGGGGTCGTTCGCCTGTCAATCACCGCCAGCCGCGGAGTCGGCGGTGGCGCACGGTGACGCTTTGACGACGACGTTGGGCGATCTCTCGTCGATCGTGCGGCAGGGCAATGCGTTCGTGCTCTCCGCCGGCGCCCATAAGGTGCGCGTTCGGTTTCTGCAGCCCGACGTCTTTCGTCTGGAGCTCGCGCCCGGCGGCACGTTTTCCGATCCGGTGGCCGGCAAGGTGCTGTCTCGCACCGACTTTGGCGCGGTGACTGCCTCGTATTCCGATGCGGGGGCGTACTATCGCATCGAGTCGAATGCGCTCGTGCTTCGTGCGTACAAAAAGCCCCTGACGTTTGCGCTCTACGAGAAGGACAACAAGACGCTCGTCTGGAAGGAGCAATCGGGGCTGGCGTGGGACGAGCAGGGGACGGAGCAAAAGCTCGTCCGCGGCTCCGACGAGCAATTCTACGGTGGCGGGCTCCGTCTCGGTGCGTGGGCCTTGCGCGATCAGGTGGTGCCCATTCGGGTCTTCAACACCTGGAAGGAATTCGACAACGCGAGCCCGGCGCCCTTTTACATGAGCACCGCAGGCTACGGCGTCGTCCGCAACACATGGGCGCGCGGCCTTTACGATTTTGGCTCCACGGTTTCCACGCACCACGAAGAGAAGCGATTCGATGCCGTGTATTTCGCCGGAGGCAGCCTCAAAGAGGTCTTGGACCGGTACACGGACGTCACGGGCAAACCGTTTCTCGCGCCGATGTTCGGATTCGAAATGGGCAATGCGGATTGCTGGAGTACGTACAATACCGATCCGGAGCAAGGTCCGGTCAACCGGCCCGGGCACCTCAAGACGCCCGACGTTCTTGCCTATTCGAAGGCCGCCCGTGAGAACGATATGCCGTCAGGTTGGTTCTTGCCCAACGACGGCTACGGTTGCGGGTACGAAGATTTGGCACCCACCGTCGCATCGCTCCACGAAAAGGGATTTTACACCGGGCTTTGGACCAGCACGGGCCTCGCGAACGTCGAATGGGAGGTGGGCACGGTAGGGACGCGCGCCATCAAGACGGACGTCGCGTGGATTGGCGACGGATACGAATTTGCTTTCAAAGGCGTGGAGCAGGCGGTCGCGGGCATCGAGAAAAATAGCGATGCGCGGCGCTTCATTTGGACCGTGGACGGGTGGGCGGGAACGCAGCGCAATGCGGTGGTGTGGACCGGCGACACGCGCGGCGATTGGAACGATATGCGCTGGCACGTGCCGGCCATCACCGGCGCCGGATTGTCGGCGCTCAATTATGCGAGCGGCGACGTCGACGGGATTTACGCGGGCAGCCCCGACACGTACAGCCGCGATTTGCAGTGGAAGGCGTTTCTTCCCGTTCTCATGAGCATGTCGGGATGGGGCGCGGTGAATCCGGAAACCGGATATCGCGACAAGCAGCCTTGGCGCTTCGACGAGGCCCACAAGGCCATTCATCGCAAATACCTGAAATTGCGCGAGCGGCTGTTGCCGTACCTTTATACGATGAGCCGCGTGGCCCACGAGACGGGGGTTCCGAGTACGCGGGCGCTGGTGCTGGAGTATCCCAAGGATCCGAAGGTGCGCGACAACACCACGAGCCAGGAGTTCATGGCCGGTGATGCCTTCTTGGTGGCCCCGGTGACCGAGAATGCAACCACGCGCAGTGGGATTTACCTGCCCGCGGACACATGGATCGATTATTGGACGGGCGCGGTTCGCAAGGGGCCGGTGACCGTGGACAATTACCCGGCGCCGCTCGATACGTTGCCGCTGTTCGTGCGCGCGGGTTCCATCGTGCCGATGTGGCCGCAGAAGCTGCACTTCCGCGAGCCATCGACGGGGCCGTTCACCTTCGATATTTACCCGCCTGCCCAGGGGCAGCGTTCCTCGTTCACGCTTTACGAGGACGACGGTCTCTCGCGCCAATACATCGATGGCAAGTTCGCCAAACAACGCATCGTGGTCGACGTCTCGTCGAACGGCGGCATCCTCGTCTCTTTGGGCGCAAGCCAAGGGGATTACGCGGGAAAGCCCGAGAGCCGCCATTACGAGCTGACCCTGCACACCGCGTCGTCCGCCACCCGCGTCGACATGGGCGGCACACCGCTCACGCGCCACCGCTCGAAGGCCGCCTACGACGCAGCCCCCGAAGGCTGGTACTTCGATGCCTCCGATCGCGGCGGCCTCCTCTCCGTCAAGACACCCGACCTGCGCCTCGACACCGCCTCGACGGTATCCATCTCACGCCGGTGAGCGCGTAGCCAACACGGCCACGAGGACGTCCGTCACGCCCTGCATGAAGCGATAATCAAGCGTGTCCGGCGTATCGGTCGCCCGATGGTAATTCGGATTGCGAAAATTGCCGGTATCCGTCCAAAGCACCGCAGGGATACCGGCATTCCAGAAGGGAAAATGGTCGCTCCGCGTCAAATCGGGAATGAGCTTGTGCAAGGGCCCCCAAGTCTTCGCGCCGACGAGACGCAACCCCGGTGCATCCGGTGAGGCGATCACTCGATCGACGACGGCATTGGAAGGGCCCTTCGCAATGAGCCCGAGGAAATCGGGTATTTTCAGGCCCGACGGGACCCACGGAAGGGGGAGTCGTGCGGGGGGATCCGACGTCGTTGCTCGAAAGCCCACCATTTCGAGCACGTGCACGAGCCGGATCGGGCAAGGGAGCTCCGATGAGCCCCGATTCACGAAATCGCGGCTACCGAGCAGCCCGTCCTCCTCGCCATTGAAGGCGATGAACCCCACCGGGAACCCACCCTGGGCGAGTAGGCGCGCGCACTCGAGCATGACCGCCAGGCCGCTTGCGTTGTCGTCGGCGCCTGGACTTCCCGCGACGCTGTCGTAATGGGCGGCCACGAACGTCACCGGCCCCTCCACGGGGGGTAGTGCGATCACATTTCGGTAGCGACCCTGGTAGCGCGCACGAAGGCCGCACCGTTCGAAGGCTGCTCCGAGTTCGTCGCCGACCCGAGCATTCGCGCGCGCGTTCGCGAACATGTGCCGTGGCACGGCCAGATGCTCCACCCAGCGCCGGAGCCGCGACTCGTCCGCGGGCGAGCGCCGGTCTCGCGGCCTGCGGCTCGCTGCGCCGTACGTCTCGTTCTCGGATCCACATGATGAACTTACATCATAAGCTTACGATGTAAGTGCATCAAGCGGAACCGTTCGGTCAACGATGGGGGCGTTACTTCGTGTCCTGAATTCGCTTTTGAATCATCACTCCTGCCTGCGAGACCGCGAGGCAGTAGAGTGCGTGTACGATCCAAACCAGCGTAGGCCCGATGTCCGTGGTCACGCGGGGTTCGTTGGGGCGATCGTCCACACGGTGCCAGCCGTATCCCACGTTTCGGTCGATATCCCAATCCTGGGCCCACACGCGCCCATCCGTACCTTCGGCGCTCACGGCGATATGCTCGTGTCCGTCGAGGCCAACGAATGACGCCAAAAACGGCTGGCTTCGAATCCTCGCACCAGGGTCACGCTGATTCCAGGTGCTCCACGCACCGTCCGATTCTCGGCGGGCGGCGTAGTAAACGCCCTCGTTCGTTCCGCGGTGTGCGACGACGAGCGCGTCGACGCCATCGCTGTTGTTGTGGGCGGCGGCGGCCCCCACGGCGGAGAGCGTGCGAGCCCCGCCCGGCGGCTCGTCCCAATTGGCCCAGCGACTTCCGTTATCACTGGCCGAGATGGCAATGCGCTCGTTGTCGCGCATCCCGAGGAGATACAAATAGCGCTCCGAGGCCGCGACCGTTGGCGATTCGGTGGTCCGGAAGTGCTGCGTATCGCTGCCTGGAACCCGTTGCCACGCCGTCCAACCTTGGGAGGTGAGGAAGCTGTACCAAATATCCCCGCCCTCGCCAGTATGGAATACGTAAAGCGTATTGTGGAATACGACCGCTGCGGGGGCGGCGTCCGTCCGGCCTCCGTGCGGATGCCGTGTGAAATCCTGACCGTTGGCGGAGAACCAGATGGTGCGGTCATCGCCGCGAACGAAGTACCACTCGCGCCCTCCCCAATTGGCAGCGGCGACCGAGCGGTGCGTGCGTGCGTTCCTGCTGACTTGATTCCATTGATCCGAGGGGTTGGCAGCCGAGGAATCCGTGGCTTCCGAGTCCGCGGCTTCTTCGGAGGTGGCGTCCTCCGCATGAACCGGCAGGCTCGTGGTAGCCGTGATGAGGCTCGCCGCGGTCACGAGCGTTAGGGCGCGCTTCAGCGACGAAATCGTGGAATACCCAAACAGATTCTTCCATGCCATCTTGCTTACTCCTTGTACGAACCCTCATTTGCGAGACGCACGCGCGAGCTTCTTGGTGCGCACTTCGAAGGAAATGCCCATTCCTGCGAAATGCGTAATCAACCTATGCTCGGTTCGCGGGCCAGCGGTGCTTGCCATTGCGATCCTACGGAGTTGCCCGCGAGCGAAGCTACGTTGGGGTTTTTCTTCCCGTGGAAGAAGGTCTTTTGCACGTTCTGTATTCGATGTAAGGATCAAGAACGGCTCGTGTCGCTAGCCGCGAAGTTGACTAAATAACAAACGGTATTCGTGACGACGATCCGGTCGGAAGGGCCGCTTGGCCATACCGGTGAAGAATGGCTCCGAATACACGAGAAGTCATCATGGACTTACGTTATAAGCTTATGATGTAAGTACAGCGAGTTTACCCATGAAAGCCCGCAGCAAGCACACTCCCCTGTCGCGCGAACGCATCCTGAGCACGGCGCTCTCCATTCTGGATCGGGAGGGGCTGGAGGCGATTTCCATGCGTCGCGTGGGCGACGAGTTGGGCGTCGAGGCGATGTCGCTCTACAACCACGTCGCGAACAAGGCGGCGATGCTCGATGGGATCTTCGAGACGATCCTGCGCGAGCTTCCCGCACCGGCGCGGTCGTCGTCCTGGCGTTCGGCCCTGCGCAAGCGTGCGCGTGAGCTTCGCCAGGTTTTGCGCGCGCACCCGCACGCGCTGCCCATCTTTGCCACGCGGCCCGCGGTCACACCTGCATCGCTCGCCCACGTGGAGTCGGTGCTCGAGGTGCTTCGCCGTGCCGGGTTTTCACCGCGGCGTGCCCTGGGCGCGCTGCAGGTACTCGCGGCGTACGTCGTGGGGCACACCATCGCGACGCGCTCTCCACGAAAGCCGGACGAAGATGCGCGACCGGCGTACGAGCGGCTCAGCGAGGAGCACTTTCCGCGGGTTCGTGAGGCGGCGCGGGTGCTTGCGAACTACGATGAGACGAAGGAGTTCGAGCTCGGCCTCGAGGCCATGCTGACAGGCCTCGAGGCGGCCCGTCGCGGTCACTCCTCCGACATGGAGGGGTAGGGGACCGCGGTGGGGGGGACGAAGGTCTCTTTGATGACGCGGGGGCTGGCCCAGCGCAGGAGGTTGTAGGCGCTGCCGGCTTTGTCGTTGGTGCCCGAGGCGCGGGAGCCACCGAAGGGCTGCTGGCCGACGACGGCACCGGTGGGCTTGTCGTTGATGTAGAAGTTGCCAGCGGCCTGACGCAGCCGCGTCGTTGCCTTGGCAACGGCTGCGCGATCGCGGGAGAAAATGGCACCGGTGAGGCCGTAGGGGCTGGTGCGGTCGACCAAATCGAGGGCGGTGTCGAAGCCTTCGCCGGCGTCGTCGTAGACATAGACGCCGAGCACCGGGCCGAAGAGCTCCTCGGCCAACAGCGGGTGGCCCGGATCGGAAAGCTCGACCAAGGTCGGGCCGCAGAACCAGCCTTTCTCACGCGACCAGCCGTCGCCGGCGAGGATCTTCGCCTTGGGATCGTTCGCGAGGCGCTCGCGCCAGCCGGACAGGCGCGTCCAGGCGCGCTCGTTGATCACGGCGCCCATCAAGTTGCGGAAGTCGGTCACGTCGCCCATGCGAATTTGCTTGATGTGGTCGAGCGCCAAGTCCCGCACCTTCGGCCAGATCGAACGCGGGATGTACGCGCGCGACGCGGCGGAGCACTTTTGTCCCTGGAACTCGAAGGCGCCGCGCACCAGGCCCACGGCCAGCGCTTCGACCTCGGCGGAGGCGTGCGCGAGCACGAAGTCCTTGCCGCCGGTTTCGCCGACGAGGCGCGGGTAGGTGCGGTAGCGCGCCACGTTTTCACCGACGGTGCGCCAGATGGATTGGAACACCGTGGTCGACCCGGTGAAGTGCACACCCGCGAGCTCGGGACGCGCGAGGCACGTACCTGCGATGCTGGCGCCGTTGCCGTAGACGACGTTGATGACGCCGGGCGGCAAGCCCGCGGCCTCGAAAAGACGCATCGTGTGGTACGCGGCGAGGCTCTGGTTCTCCGCGGGCTTCCACACGACCACGTTGCCCATGAGCGCGCACGCCGAGGGAAGGTTCCCCGCGATGGCCGTGAAGTTGAACGGCGTGATGGCCAGCACGAAACCCTCGAGCGGGCGCAGCTCGAGCGCGTTGGAAATGCCGGGCGACGAGAGGGGCTGCTCGGCCAACCTCGAGGCGTACGCCACGTTGAAGCGCAGAAAGTCGATGAGCTCGCAGGCGGCATCGATCTCGGCCTGGTACGCGGTTTTGCTCTGGCCGAGCATGGTGGCGGCGTTGAGAACCGAACGCCATGGGCCTGCCAGCAACTCCGCCGCACGCGTGAAGATGCGGGCTCGCTCCTCCAACGGCGTCGCGGCCCATGCGGGCGCGGCCGCGAGCGCTGCGTCAATGGCTTTGGTGGCGACAGCGGCCCCGCCATCGTGGCACGTGGCGAGGAGAAGGCCGTGGTCGTGCGGTGCACGAACCTCGTAAGCCTCCCCATCCCGCAGCTCCTTGCCGGAGACGACGTGCGGCACGTCGGGCCGCTCCTTCGCCATGCTGGCCAGCCGGGCCTTCAACGCGGCACGTTCGGCCGAGCCTGGCGCATAGTTGAGCACCGGTTCGTTGGCGGGGAGGGGTCTCGGTAGCGGCGCGTCGAGCATGCGGGGACCGTAATCCGAACTTGGGCCATTGGCTACTAGGGCGAGCCCCTTCCGAGGCGGCCCCGTGCAAAATAGTAGCATTGCTCCAATCTATTGGCCGATGTTCCATCAAGCGAGACAACGTCGGGCATCCTGGCCGTGAGCATGATTCCCCCTGCGCTGCGTGAGATGCGGTTTGCGGCATATTGGTGCGCAATTGTCATCTCGCTTTCCGGCCACGTGATGGGCATGGTCGTGCGCGGCTGGCTCGTCAACGAATTGACACATTCGTCCGTGTGGCTCGGCGGCGTCTACGCCATGGTCGGCTTGCCGGGGCTCGTTCTCGGCCCATTCGCGGGGGCGCTGGTCGATCGCGTGGACCGGGGCAAGGTGTTGCTCGTCACCCAAGCCCTGCACGGGCTCAACGCATTGCTCTTGGCGATCGCCATCCTCACCGGCGTCATCTCCCCGCCGCTGCTTCTCCTCTTTGCCCTGATGGCGGGCTCCATCGGGAGCTTCGACTGGACGGTGCGGCTGGCCATCGTCCCCAAGTTGGTGCGGCCGGAATCGCTGGATAGCGCCGTCGCGCTTTCGTCGGGCGCGTGGATTCTTGCGGGTGTGCTCGGGCCGGCGCTTGCGGGCGTGCTCTTACCGCGCATCGGTGCCGCGGGTTGCTTCTTCGTCACGTCGGTGGCGTTCGTTCCTTCGGTGCTCACCGCGTTTCGCAGGACGGCGATCCCTCCCGAGCCATCGAAGCCCGGGGACTCGTGGCTGCAGAGCACCGTCGAGGGATACCGCTACATCCTGGGGCGCCGGCTTTTGCGCACCCTTCTCCTATTGGAGGGCATTCCCGTCGTCTTTGGGCTGCCGTTCACCACGTTGTTTCCGATTCTTGCCGAGGGCGCGGGCGCGGGTTCGAAGGAAGAGACCCTCGGCCTTTTGCATGGCGCGCTCGGGGTCGGTGCGATCCTGGGGGCCACCCTCTCTTCGATCAGCCTTCGAACGGCGAGGCGCGGGCGAGCGCTCCTCGTGTCGGCAGGAGCCTTTGGTGCGGGGTTGATGACCTTTGCCGTCTCGAAGCCGTTTCTCGTGGTGCTCGCCCTGCTCGTGGCCATCGGCGTGATGGAATCGATCTTTTCGACGCTCAACGCCACCTTGGTTCAACGCATCACCGACGAGGCGTACCGCGGGCGCGTCATGAGCGTCTACAACTTGCCCTGGGGAATCACGCCGGTGGGTGGCCTTTCCCTCGGACTGGTCGCCAAGGCCTTCGATCCAGGGGTGGCGATCGCCCTTCACGGGAGCCTCATCGCGCTCCTCGTGGTGGGGATCGCCGCCGCAAGCCCCGAATTGCGCCGCACGACGTAAAAGGGAAGCTTTTCTTCTCGCGACCCACGCGTCAGGGGGGCGCATTGCAAAGAGCGCGTTTTCGAGCGCCGCAAGGGGCAGGTCCGGATCCTGCTGATGCGTCGGCCATGCGACTCCGCCTTGCTTGTCTTCCTTTTTTCATGCTCCTCGGTTGCGGCGAATCCGGCTCCACGCCGACGGGGGTCGATGCCGGCGCAGACCCGTGCGTGGTGCATACCAACGACGGCCCCACCATCCAGGAAGCCATCGTCATGGGCGAAACACCCGCCGCACGTGGCGGGGAGATCCAGGACGGCGTCTACCACCTCACGGCGTACACCACGTACATCACGCGGCCGCAAAATGGCGCGCCCGATACGTTGAGTGAAACGCTGGTGGTCCAGGCAGGGGTGATGCGCTCTTCCGGACGGCGCGATGGACGCGACTATTTCCGTGCGTACGCCTACACCTTGGCGTCCGATACGAAGCTTTCCTTCAGGGATCGTTGCGCCGACGCGTTCCAAGGCGACACGGGGGAGGAGTTCACCGCAACACCGGGTCAGTTGCTCCGCATCGTTGGCGATCACGTCTATACGTACGATCGTCGCTGACGGGCTGGAAGCCTGCCTTTATAACGGCGGAACATGCCTTCCGCGTCGGCCGCTCGCCCCCACGATGAATTTCTCGGCCACCCCAAGGGGCTCTTCGTCTGCTTCTTCACCGAGATGTGGGAGCGTTTTTCGTTCTACGGAATGAAGGCACTGCTGCTGCTGTACCTCCTCAAGTTCCACCTGTTCGGGGACGATGCGGGGTACGACGTCCTCGGGGCGTACGGCGGCTTGGTGTACGCCGTACCGGTCCTGGGCGGCCTCCTCGCCGATCGGTACTTGGGAATGCGCAAGGCCGTGGTGTTCGGCGGCATTCTCCTGGTGCTCGGCCATGCAGGCATGGCCTACGAAGGTCACCAAGCGCGCCTGGTGAACGGCGTCGTCCAGCGCGACGAGGCGGCGTTGCAGGTGTTTTACCTGTCGCTGGCGCTCATCATCATGGGCGTCGGCTTCCTCAAACCGAACATCTCCACCATCGTCGGAAAGCTCTATCCCAAAGACGATCCGCGCCGCGATTCGGGTTTTACCGTCTTTTATGCCGGCATCAACGTGGGGGCGTTGCTCTCGTCGCTCATTTGCGCCTTTCTCGGGGAGACCTACGGCTGGAAATACGGCTTTGGTGCAGCCGGCTTGGGAATGCTCGCGGGGCTGTGCGTCTTCCTCTGGGGACAGAAATACCTCGAAGGCCACGCCGAACCGCGGGATCCGGCAAAGCTGCGTGAGCGCATCGGCCCGGTGAGCCGGGAGTGGGCCATTTACCTGGGGGCCTCGCTGGGGGTGCTGCTCGTCTGGCAATTGATCCAGCGCACGTGGACGGTGCATGGGACGATGCATGTCATCGCCGCACTGTTTCTCGTGTGGTTCGTGTGGTTCATCGCCACCAAGTGCACCAAGGTCGAACGCGAGCAAATGTTGGCGCTGGCCACGCTCATGGTCGGGGTGTTGATCTTCCTGACCATGTACGAGCAGACCTACGGCTCGTGGGTCACGTTCACCGATCGGCTCATGACGAAAGACCTGTTCGCGGTAAAGCGCGGAACGCCGTCGTTGCCGTGGGCCATCTTTTCCTTGGGGGCGAGCCCGCCATTGATGGTCGCGGCCCTCGCCGCGAGCGATCGCGGTCGCCCGCTGGTCTCGAAAGCGCTGGGCGCGACCATGGTGGCCGGCCTTGCCGTGGCCACCGTGCATGACATCGTGCTCGTTCCGCAGACGGCGGGGTCGCTTACCTTTTTGGGGCCGTTCTTCGTCGTGCTTTTCACGCCGCTCTTTTCCTGGCTATGGCCATGGTTGGAGCTCCGCGGACTCAATCCGAGCAAGCCCGCCAAAATGGCCACCGGCCTCGGCCTCGCCGGTCTCGCGTTCTTGCCGATGCTGGCGGCCGTGCATTCGACGCGTCCCGAGCAGCCAGCCAGCGTGTGGTGGCTCGCGCTCGGGTACGCGGTGCTCGAGGTGGGCGAAATAGCGGTCATGCCCATTGGCCTATCCGCCGTCACGCAATTGTCCGTGGGCAGGGTCGTGGGGGTCATGATGGGCGCCTTTTGGCTCGCCACCGCGTATGCCGAGGTGCTGTCGGCGCGGTTCGGAAAGCTTGCCTCCATCGATGTGTCCGATGGCGCGGCAATGGATTGGACCACCGCCGCCGCGAAGTATGGCGACCTCTTTCGTCTCATGGCCTACGTGGGTGTAGCCGCCGGTGTGTTGTATTTCGTGCTGACACCGTGGATTCGACGTGCGATGCACGGAGCGAAATAAGAATACCCCTTAGGGTATGTGGCTGACTTCGCTGTTGGTATACCTGGATCACCAGCTCCATCGCCGTGGATCGAACAACGCTCGTTGCGGCCAACGCAAGAATGGTTCACACGATCCGACAACGCTCCGCGTTGTTGGCATATGCGGTGCTTGACACCGTCGTGTGAGACTACCTATTGCGAGGCAATCGCGCGGCAAACCATCCCGCGCGACGAGGACGAATGCGCATGCATCCGCCCTCGTCGTATGCGGACTGCTTTTGGATTGTAGTTCCTATGACGAGAACGCTTTGTCACCGTTGTACGATGAACACCGCGATCGCGGCGGTCCGCCAACGACCACCGACGCGGGGGCCATCGATCCCAAGTCCCCGGGGTCGGAAGAGTATTTCAATTCATGGTTTCGAGACGGAAACTACAAGTCGCACCCGGCCTTCACCAAAGTGACGTCGGCGCCGTATCCTTCGGCGGTCACGGCGGGCTCCAAAATCGAGGTGTACGTTACCGGGCCGTTGGATGGGCCCTATTCGAGGATTAGCCCCGACCGGAGCGGTTCGAACGCGGTCATGGTGCCGCGCACGATCATCGTGCGGGAGGTTCTCGATGCGAATGGCAAGCTCACCAAGATTACCGTGATGGCCAAAGGGCTCGATGGGTACAATCCTGCATTGGGTGATTGGTATTTCGGGGAATTCGATCCTCGAGGCAACGTGCTTTTGGATGCGAAGGGCAAACCGCGGACGGGAAAGCTCACCGATTGCTATGGATGTCACCTGCCGCGCGCCAAAGATGCCTACCTGTTCGGGGTGCCGGACAGCGCACGCGCACGCTGAGTCTGTTCGACGAGGAGCCATGCCGCGGCCACGAGGGGGACGACGAGCCAATACGCATTGGCGATTCCAAGGCCATCGGCCGCGGCACCGAGGGCCAAGGGCGCGCTGAAGGCCCCGACCCCTGCGGCGAGCGATGCGCGTGAGGCGGCCGCATCGCGCGCATCGCCTGCGGCGCCCAATGCGAGCGACAGGGCGAGAGGCCATAGGTTGGCGACGCCCACGCCGGTGAGCAAGAGGCCCACGAGGGCAAACGATGCAACGGGGCCGAGACGAAAGAGCAAAAAGCCGGCGACGGTGGTGAGAAGGGCGAGCTTCAACAGCGCGCGCGGTTTCGCGCCCTGGAGAAGGAGGCGCGTGCCAGCCCCCCGGCCGGCGAGCATTCCGATGAGAAAGAGGCTGGCGGCGGTGGCGGCGGACGCTGCGGAAAACCCGGCGGCGTCGCGAAGGTACGTCGAGGCCCATGCGGCCATGGAAAACTCGATGCAGTCGACGAGGACGAGAATGGCCCAGAACGTCCAGAACTCGAGCCCGAGGCCGTTCGCGCGTGGGACTCGCTCCGCATCGTTCGCGCGGGGCTCGGGAAGGCGCATCCGGCGAAGTGCGAAAAGCGCGCCCGCACCCACCGCCGCGGGCAGAACGAACGCGGCCCGCCAGCTCGTTGCGCTGGCGAGCCATCCGACGAGCAACGGCGCCGCGGCACCCGCCGCACTGGCCACGAGGTTTGCCTCGGTGAGCGCGGTGGCCTGGTGGGCGCCGTGAATTTCGCTGAGCACCGTGGACGTCATCGAGAGCGTGCCGCCACCGAAGATGCCCATGGCCAAGGCGCCCGCGATGGTGACGGACGCGTGGGTGCCCGACGCGATGACCAAGCCTCCGCCGCCAAGGCCGACGATGCCCAACCAAAACGTGGCCCGGCGGCCGAGCACCCCTGCGACGCGATCGACCAAGCTGCCCGAGAAAATCAGGCCCACCGCGAACGCCGTGAAATGAAGGCTGCTCACGGTGTACGAAATGGCGAGCTCGCCGCGGAGCAGGGGAAGGGCGGGGCCCATGGCGCACGTCAGGTAATTGAAATAGCCGAGGCCTGCGTACATCAGCCATGTGGCGGGGCCTCGGGTCACGACCGATGGACCCATTCGAGGACGCACGCTTCGTGGGCGCGAAGCCGCAGCGCCGAGCACGTGCCCGTGCGATCCATCGCGCTGGAGAGCCGCACGACGCCGACGGTCCCCGGCGGCAACGGCATGTCGAGGGTGCCGTCCGTGGTGTTGAGCGCGACCAGAAAGCGTTCCTCGTGCAGAACACGCGAGAACGCGATGATGCCCGGGGGACCTTGGATGCAGCGAAGGCTCCCGTCCCGCAGGGCAGGGCGCGCGCGGCGCAGGGTGAGCAGGGCTTTCGTGAGCGCGAGCATCGAGCGGGGATCCTGCCGCTGGTCCTCCACGTTCACGGTCTCGAGGCCATCGCCGACCGGAAGCCACGGGACGGCGTGTTCCGGACAGAAGCCCGCGGTGGGGCCGCCGTTCCAGCGCATCGGCGTTCGTGCGGGATCGCGACCGCCGCCCGGCAGTGCGGCCGACCATGGATCCTGGATCCGCTCGGGCGGGATGGGCACGTTGGGCATGCCGAGTTCGTCGCCGTAATAGACGACGGGGGCTCCGCGCAACGTGAGCAAGAGCACCATGGCGGCACGTGCCTGCGCGACGCCGAGGCGTGTGGCAGGCCGCGGCACGTCGTGGTTGCCGAGGACCCAATTGGGAACGGCGCCTTCGGGGACGGCGGCGTCGTAGTCGGTGATGAATCGCTCGAGCGCGGCCGACTGCCACGGTAGAAACAGCAGCCAAAAATTGAAGGGAAGGTGCAGCACGTCCAGCTGCCCCGCGGTCCCGTAATATCGAACCAGCACGTCGATGGGCAAACGCGATTCGACCTCGCCGAGCAGGATGCGGGCGCCGGGATAGCCGTCGACCACACGTCGCAGCCCGCGCATGATGTCGACGACGCCCCACTGATTGAGTTGGTATTTGGCCAGCGGGTGATCGTACCAGCCCTTGTCGTCGACGGGCTCGTCGCGGAGGGCTTCGTCTTTGAGCAGGTAATCGATCATATCGACACGGAAGCCGTCGATGCCGCGATCCAGCCAGAAGCGCATGATCTCCGCCATGGCCTCGCGCACATTGGGATTGCGCCAATTCAAATCGGGTTGGGCCGCGAAAAACGAGTGCATGTAATACTGCCCAGTGGCCTCGTCCAAAGTCCACGCCGAGCCGCCGGTAACCGCCCGCCAGTTGTTGGGCGGGCCACCGTCCTTGGCGGGATCGGCCCAAATGTACCAATTCCGCCTAGCGGCGGTGCGCGATGCGCGCGACTCGAGAAACCATGGATGGTGCCGCGACGTGTGGTTCGGGACCAAGTCGACGAGTACGCGCAGGCCGAGCCTTTTGGCGCGTGCGACGAGTGCATCGAAGTCGTCGAGGTTGCCGAAAAGAGGGTCGACGTCTCGAAAATCGATGATGTCGTAGCCACCGTCTTCGTGCGCGGACGGGTAGAAGGGGGAAAGCCAAATGGCGTCCACGCCCAGGTCGGCCAAGTAGGGCAGCCGCGAGGTGATGCCCGGCAGATCCCCGACGCCGTCGCCGTTCGAGTCGGCAAAAGAGCGCGGATACACTTGGTAAATCACGGCCGATCGCCACCAGTCGTGGCCGGTGTCGCAGGGCATGGGTCCTCCTTCTTGAACGTTTAAGTCTTGAACGTTTAAGACGTAGTGAGTAAACCCAGAAGCGTCAATGGACAAGAAACGCATTCCCGATCGACGGCCGACTTTGAGGGACGTGGCAGCGGCACTGGGGGTGACCACCACCACGGTGTCCAACGCCTACAACCGGCCCGACCAACTTTCGGCCGCGTTGCGCGAAAGCGTTCTCCAAGCAGCGGCGAAACTGGGTTACGCCGGGCCCGATCCCGCGGCCCGCAGTTTGCGGCGTGGTCGCAACGTGGCCGTCGGCGTGGTGTACGCCGATCCGCTGTCGTACGCCTTCGCCGATCCGGCGTTCGTGCTGTTTTTGCAGGGGCTCGCCAGTGCGGTGGAGGAGCTCGGCGTCAGCCTCACCCTGATGCCGGGCACCCCGCGCGAGGATCCGGCCACGTCACCGGTGATGACGGCCATCGTCGACGCTTTCGTGGTCTATTCGATGGCCGACGATGATCCCCTCTTTTGCGCGGCGCAGGATCGGCGTTTGCCGATGATTCGCGTCGATGCACCCGTGCTGGATGGCCGTCTGCTCGTGTCGATCGACGATCGCGGCGGTGCCGAGGCGGCGGCCGAGCACCTGCTCGGTCTCGGTCACGAGTCCATCGGTGTGATCAGCTGCGAATTGACCTCTCAGGTTCGCCCCGGTCCGGTCACCCTGGCCGTGCAAGGGGAGGCGACGCATCACATTTCGCGCGCGCGGTTGGCGGGTTACGCGGCGGCGTGTGGTGCGCGTTGGTCCGGCGTGCCCGTGTTCGAGTCGGCGCGCAACTCGGAGGCGGGCGGCGCGGAAGCGGCGCGATGGCTCCTCGATCGAAAGCCGCGCCCCACGGCGCTTCTCGCCATGAGCGATCGCCTCGCCTTGGGCGCCATGGCCGTTGCCCGGGAGCGCGGTCTCCGCGTTCCCGAGGATCTATCCATCGTGGGCTTCGACGACGTTCCGGCGGCGGCATCGTCGAGTCCTGGCCTGACCAGCGTGCGCCAGCCTCACGCCGAAAAAGGCCGTGCGGCCGGGCAGTTGGTCATGGCGGCGCTCTCGGGGCGGCGCATCAAGCAGCCCGCGCAGCTGGCGACGGAGCTCGTGGTTCGTGGCAGCACGGCACGTCGTCGCAAACGGGGTTAGAGCCGACTGTTGCTTTTAGCGAGTTGCGCGTTCGCGCATCCATGCCTCGGAGACCTGGCGGCCGCGTTCGATGTCGTCGACGACGAGGATCAATTGATTGGCGTGGTCGCTGTAGAGGATCTCGATGTTCACGCCGGCATCGGCCATGCGGCGGGTGATGGCGCCGAGTTGGCCGGGGACCTCTTGGGCGAGGCGTTGAACGAGCACTTCGCGGTCCCACACGATCTCGAGCCCTGCGGCTTCCAGCGCGGCTCGGGCAGCGGCGCCGTCTTCGACGAGAAAATGCGCGATGCGTTGGCCATCCACGGTGAACATGCCGCCGCCCTCGACGCTGACCCCCGCGCGGCCGAGGGTTTCTCCAAAAAGGGCGAGGGCATCGATGCGGTTCGGAAGGCGAATGGCGAGGTCTCTCATGCTGCCCAAGGTAGCGCGTTTCGCAGCGCGGACGATTCGACACGCATCGAATCGTTGCTCTTACGATTCGGGATCGCGGGCGAGGACGCTGCGACCGCCATCGATGGGGACGGTCGCGCCGTTGATGAAGCTCGCATCGCTCGAGAGCAGGTACGCGATGGCCGCTGCGACTTCGTCTGCGCGTGCGACGCGCCCCAAGGGGTGGAGCTCGCGCATCTCGCGCTCGATGCGTGCGGCGCCTTCGGGCGTCTGTCGAGCGAGAAAATCCGCGTAGCGTTCCGTCGAGACGGAGCCGGGCGCGACTGCGTTGACCCGAATGCCGTGAGGGCCATATTCCACGGCCAGAGCGCGCGTGAGTCCTTCGATGGCCGCCTTTGCCGTGACATAGGGCAGACAGCCTCGTACGGCTTGCCGCGCTTGATGGGACGAGACGTTGACGATGGCGCCTTCGCTCTTGGCCGCAAGAAAGCGCCGCACGGCGGTCGTGCATCCCACGATGGTGGGCGCCAGGTTGGTGGCGATGAGATCGAGCACGACCCCGGGTGGCGACGTGTGCACGGACGCATCGCGAAACAAGGCCGCGTTGTTGACCCAACCCGTGAGTGTGCCGACACCTTCGGCAAGGTCCGCCGCCTGTTCCGCGACCCGCTCCTCCGCTGCGCTGCCCGCGAGCGGTATCAATCGATGTTTCGCGGGATGATGCGCAAGCCAAGCCAGCGCCGATGCGTCCAGCTCGAGCACCACCACGTACCCGCCGTCGCGAACGAGCCGCTCCACGACGGCTTTACCAATGCCGCGCGCTCCACCGGTGACCACGTAGGACAGGTTTTGCATCATTCATTTCTAGCCCAAATCGGAACGATGGCCCGGGCTACGTGCGCGGGTGCCAGGCGCTGGCCATGGTCGCCGTCAATGCCAAGGCCATGGCTGCGTAGGCGGCAGTCGCAAATCCGTAGGTGGAATACAAGGGGCCGAAACTGGCGGTGCCCGTGGATACCGCCAGGTAGGTGACCGCACTGTTCAGACCCAAAATCGTGCCCCGTTGGGCCGAGTCGATTGCGGTCAGGCGCACGATCAATAGGTTGACGCCGAAATGGTTGGCGAGACCCAATGACGCCAGCACGACGAGCATGGCGCCAAAGCTGCTGCTGGCCAAAGCGAGGAGAAAGTAGATAGCCGAGACTGCGAGGAGGACGATGGGTAACAATCGCCGTGCCCCGATACGGTGGACCATGCCGTCGAACAGAGGGGCGCTTCCGAAACCAATGCCGTAAACCAGTGCGGCAAGACCATTGGCGCTCACCGGTTGGCCAAGGCCATGGCGGAGGTGGTCCCCGAGGTAACCGTAGATGCCATAAAAGGCCGTCATGAACGCGAAGCAGCCAAAGAGCAGCGGCTTGATGCCGAGCAAACCCAGTGCCGAAAGTGGCATGGGCGCCGAACGCGCGGCCGCCTCCTCGCGAGGGAGCATCCACGATAGTGCCGCCACGGCGAACACTGCCAGCAGAGCGACAGCCCCATAAACGGCACGCCAGTGGATGAAATCCGCAAGAACCGCGGACAGTGAGACCCCCGCGACCATGCTGAGCGTCCAGCCGATCAGCACGACGCCGATGGTCCTGCTCTCACGACCCGGCGGGGCCATGGCCGCGGCGCCCGCATAGATCGCGGGGAGGGCGACGCCCGAAGCCATTCCGGCGACGAGCTGCGCTGCGACGAGGGCTGCCACGACCGGCGCGACTGCGCTGAGAAGCAAGGCAACCGCCAGCGAGCCCAAGGCAAGTCTCAGCATGCGGCGGGGCCCAAATCGGTCGATATACCGGGCGAGGAACAGGGCACTTGCGGCCGTTCCGAGGCCGAATGCGGCTGCCGCCATCATCACCGTCGGTACGGCTGCACCGAGCGAACGCGATACCTCCGGCGCGATCGGCCCCAGCACGAGCGAGTTCGAACCGATCACACCGACGCAGCCGGTCAGTACATAGGCCGCGCGCGGAATGGGTTCCGCCGTCACATCATTTCCCTGGCCTGCATGAATCCATCTTTCGCGCGCCGTCATGATGGCCGAATATAATTCGGAGAAATCAGGAGACAGCGAGATGGCCAAAGAAACAGATAGAATTAGGCAGAACCAGGTTTCGTCGGTGGACCTCGACACCACGGACCGAAGATTATTAGGCGTCCTGGTCGAGGATGCGACCCTGAGCTATGCCGAACTCGGCGAGCGTGTCGCGCTTTCGGCGCCCGCTGCGCACGAGCGGGTCAAGCGATTGCGCCGCTCGGGCGTGATTCGCCGGACGGCGGCCCTGCTCGACCCCAAGGCGGTGCGCAAGCCGCTGCTTGCCTTCGTCCACATGGATACCAAGGGGTGGGGTAAGACGCCGCAGCTGATGATGATTTCGGAGTATCCCGAGGTCGAGGAGATCCATTCGGTTGCGGGCGATACGTCCGTGCTGCTGAAGGTGCGGACCGAAGACACGCGCGCGCTGGAAAGCCTGCTTTCCCATTTGTACGAGATTCCCGGCGTGGTCACGACCCGCACCTATGTCGTGCTGTCCACCTACCTCGAGCGGCCCGTGCAACCTGGCATCACACGAGAGTGGCCGGTTGCTCGATAGCCGTCAGTAAGGCCCACCACACGGCAAGCCGCCGCCCCAGTCGCCGAAGCTGGCCCAATCGCTCCATGATCTGCCGGCGCGCACCTCGTAGCGGTGGAATACGCCGCGGCCTTGGGGGCCCAGCGCGAACACCTCGAGCCGGCCGTCGGCATTTTGCCCGATGGCGGGAACGCATCCTGCGGCGGTTGGACCGAACGCCGTGTCCCAATCGCTCCAAGTCCCGTTGGTGCGCTGGTAGCGTCGCGCGATGTTTCCGCCGCCGGCGCCCAATACGAATACTTCGAGGCTGCCGTTTGCATTTCGTCCGGCGGCGGGGAGGCTTCCCGCGACGCCGCCGAAGTCGTGCCATTCGCTCCACCCGCCATTGGGCGCGACTTGCCATCGATGCTCCAAATGGCTTCCGCCGGGGCCCAGAATGAAAAGCTCCAAGCGACCGTCTGCGTTTTGCGCGACCGTCGGCGATGCGGCGGCCGGGCCACCGAATGCAGGGTCCCAATCGCTCCATTGGCCGGATGACGGTGCGAGCTGGTAGCGTCGCGCGATGTTCGTGCCGTCGGGGCCCAAGGCGAAGACCTCGAGGCGACCGTCGGCGTTGCGGCCCACGGTGGGCGGCGCTCCGGCGGCATCGCCGAAGATCGCCCAATCGCTCCAGCCGCCGTTCGGGGCCACCTGCCATTTGTGCGCGATGGTGGAGCCGCTCGGACCCAAGGCGAAGACCTCGAGCCGTCCGTCCGCGTTCTGCGCGACCACCGGGGTTGCGCCGGCGGGGCCGCCGAACGTCTCCCAATCGCTCCACCCGCCACTCGGTTGCAGTTGCCATCGGTGTGCGATGTAGGCTCCGTTGGGCCCCAAGGCGAAGACCTCGAGCCGTCCATCGGCGCTTTGCCCCACGGTGGGAACGGCCCCCGCGGCCGAGCCAAAGTTTTGCCAATCGCTCCAACCGCCATTGGGCGAAGTTTGCCAGCGGTGGAAGATGGCATTGCCGGCGGGTTCCAGCGCAAAAATCTCCAGTCGCCCATCCGCGTTCCGCGCCATGGCGGGATTTTGCGCCGACTGCCACAAAGGCGGGGTCGCGGACCAATTCAGCGGCGCGAGGTAAACGCCCCGCTCGTACCAGCCGGCGCCGCTGACCCATGTCTGGCCGCCGTCTTGAACGATTTCTGCGGCGTGTGAAACGATGTGTCCTGCGTAATCGTCAATTTTGAAATGGAACGGATCGCGGCTTCGGTAAATGTCCGTTCCTTCGTACCCGGCGCGCGGGCCGACGAGCAGATACCACCAGTTGTCCTTTTGGAATACGAAGGGTGATTCGGTATTTTCGAAAACCGTTCCGGTCATCGGATCGCTGTACGCGATTTGCCGATCGCTCCAATGTACGAGATCCGTGCTGGTGCGGTAAGCGACCGCGTAGTTGCCAAAGCCGCCCGTCGACGTGGACGTGTAGTAAATCACCCAGCGATCGCCGATGCGTGCCACGAACGGATCGCGCGATTCGGCGCCATCGATGAAGGCGGTGCCGCGGCGCTGCCAGTTGTAAAGATCCGTCGATGTTGCGTAATTGATGGCCGCCCGATCGCCGGATCCGGCCGCGTAGAACATGTAATACGTTCCACCCGATTCGATGACGTGCGGTGCCCATACATGGGATTCGCCGTAGGCGTGCGGATTCGTCAATACGTCGGCACGCTTGGTCCAGGGGCCCGTCGGGCTCGGGGCCGTCGCATGCGCAAGCTGGTCCTCGTCGTCGGAATTCGGCCAGGGGTGCTGCTCCACCCCCGTGATGCCAAAGAGGTGCCACGTTCCGTCGGGGCCGCGCACGAAGGTGTGGTCATTGAGATAGAGAGGTCCCGTCAACGAGCCGTACGTGCCCACGCCAGGGTCGTACACCTTCTGGAGTGGTGGCGCGGTGGGCCAGAGCAGGTCGGGCTCCTCCTCCGGAAACGCCGCCACCGCAGGGTGCGCGGGAACGAGAACGGCAGCGAGGGGCGCCAGCATGCCCCCGAGAACCCAGGTCCATCGCATGGGGAGGTGTCGTTTCATGGTATCGATACCATGGCTGATGGTATCGAGACCATTTGCGGAGTCAAGTTGCTTCGGTCCGCATCGATTATTACAAAGGTGGTGCACCGAGGCACCTGGTACGTTGCAACCGTTGGTTGACAGCATCGGTGCCCGCGATGCGCGAGAACAGGCGCGTGTCGCTGCATGGCGCGTGGGTTGCTCTTCTGGCGATGAGCAAATAGGAGGCAACCATCATGATGAATTTTCGTCATCGGCTCGCATGGCTCGTCGCATCATCGATCTGCATTGCCGCTTGCTCCAGTGAGGCGCCGGATGCGGTCGACGAAGGTGACGGCAGCAACGCGACCGAGCAGGAAATCGAGTCCGCAGCGGCGTTCAGTTGCAGTGGTACCGTGGGAACCAAAGTTCCCAAAGATGGCAATTACTACATTACCGCCTTTGGCTGCTGGATCGACGCCAAGGGGCATGCGCATGGCGACTCGGGAGACAATTGCATTCCGGCGTGCCTATCGCAATTGCGGAGCAAAGGAATCTGTTCGAAAAGCTGGAGCGGAAAGACCTGCGAGCAAAAGCTCACGTGGTTCACGGCCGACGCCGCACGTTACGGGTGCGGCAGCAGGGTCAAAATCACCAACAAGAAGAACGGCAAGGCCGCCGTGGCCGTGGTCATCGATCAGGGACCCGCGTGCCGTGTCGAGCGGAGCGTCAAAAAGGCCGTTCTGGATGCCAGCGGCCGCGTGAATCGATATCTGTTCGGCGAGGACAAGGGCGCCGTGGATCGCGCTCTGGTGCACGTGGAGGTCGTGAGCAACAAGGCCAAGCTCGGGCCGGTGAAGAAGTCGGGGCTCGTCGAGATGGAAGACGGCACCGAGGACAACATGCGCGCCGACGAAGCCGAAATGGACTCCGAAGCGCAGGACGAGGCCATCGGACAGGCGGTTCCGGCCGAGGCCTCTGCGGAATAACGATTTCGAGTGTCGGGTGGGTCACCCGACACTCGACTCGCCTCGGTACCGTCTGCGGTATTCTGCGGGCGTGATTCCCGTGCATCGCATGAAGGCGCGGCGCAAGCCATTGACGTTGGTGAATCCGCAGCGATCGGCGACTTGTTTGGGCGCGTCGGTGCCTTCTTCGAGCAGGCGGCATGCGGCGTCGACCCGTACCGATTCGACGTAGTCGGCCGGGGTGACGCCAAGCTCGCCGCGGAACATGCGCGCGAAGTGGCGCGGGCTCACACCGGCGCGGCTGGCCAGTGCGGCGACGGAAAGATCCGCGCGGAGGTGGGCGGCGATCCATCGTTGTGACTCTTGCAGCGCGGAGCGGCCGGACAACTCGACCTGGCCGCGCCGGCTGAATGGCATTTGTCCACCGGGGCGTTTGAAGAACATGACCAGCTCGCGGGCGACGTTCATGGCCACCTCGCGGCCCAAGTCTTCCTCCACGAGGGCCAGCGCGAGGTCCATTCCCGCGGTGACGCCGGCCGCCGTGCACACGCGCCCGTCGCGCACGTAAATGGAATCGGCCTCCACGCGCAACTTTGGAAAGGCCGCCTGCAATGCCCCGGCGACGCTCCAATGCGTGGTGACGCGGCACCCGTCGAGCCCTCCGGTCTGCGCGAGGAGGAATGCACCGCTGCAAACCGATCCATAGCGCCGCGCCGTCCGGGCGCTCGCCGTGAGCCAGGCCATGGTGGCGGCATCGAGATGCGTCTCCCCGGCGTGCGGACTGCCTGCCACGAGAAGCGTATCCACCTTTTCGCGGCGATCCTCGATGGTTGCGTCGGGCAGCAAGCGGGCACCCGACGAGCACGTCAGCGGCCCCGCCGAGCGGGATACGAGGCGAAATCGATAGATGGGTTTGCGCCCAGTGCATTGGCGATTGGCCTCGGCGAACACGTCGAGCGGTCCCGCCACGTCGAGCAATTGCACGCCGGGCACGGCAAAGATCGACACCAACCGTGGCTGCTTCTGGATCGGTGTGTCCGTTTTTGACATAAAATATCAATAGCGGACATTTCCATCGAGGGCTAGCTTCCCCTTCGAAAGAAAGGAAGCGACTCCATGAGCTCCTCCATAGCCGGTATTTCCATTCCCGATAGCAAACTTGCGCGCGCAGCAACCGAGCTGGTTCGCGATTGTGCGACGCCGTTGCTATTTCATCATTCGTCGCGCGTGTATTACTTCGGTGCGCTGACCGGGGTGGGCCAGCGGCGGGCGTTCGATCCGGAGTTGCTCTACGTCGGGGCGATGTTTCACGACCTGGGGCTCACCAAGAAATACGCCAGCGCGAACGATCGCTTCGAGGTCGATGGTGCCAATGCAGCGGCGAGTTTTCTGCGCTCCCATGGCATCGGGCAAGAGGCCATCGACGTCGTTTGGGATGCGATCGCACTGCACACGACGCCTGGGATCCCTGAGCACAAGAAGTCCGAGGTGGCCCTGGTCCTGGCGGGCGTCGAAATGGACGTGGTGGGCTTGGGCTTTTCCAACGTGCCCGAGGATGCGCGCGCACAGGTCGTCCAGGCGCATCCCCGGGGTGCATCCTTCAAACAGGACATCATCGGCGCATTCTACGAGGGCATTCGGCACAAGCCGGATACGACGTTTGGCAACATCAAGGCCGATGTTCTGGCGCGCATGGATCCGCAGTTCGTACGCCGCGACTTCTGCGATATCATTCTAAACTCGGCCTGGCCGTCGTAGTCAGTAACGAGAATCCTTCATCGGGTTGAACCCCGGTTCCCGTTTCGGATTGCGCGGCGTTCCGCTGCGGGGGGGACGCTCGATCGGCGCAGGACTCGATGCCGATGCCGATGGCGTCGTCGAGACGGCGGCACCTGCGTCCACCGATTCGGCGCGAGGGGGTTCCGCACTCGACGCGGGCGGACTACGAAATGGCGACGCGGCCGGTTCGGGCGGAGGTGACGTTGCCGTTAGCACCGACGTGGCCGCGTCCGTTTTCGTCTGCACGACACGTGCGGCCACGATGATGGCGCCCGCGGCGAGAATGCCAATTACGGGGACGGCAATCGCATAAGGCAACAAGGACCGACTCGGCATGCGAGGGCGCGTGGCCGCGGCGGCATACTGCCCGGCCCAGGGAGAATCCATTTGGACGGGCGAGGGCGTAATGTTCGCTTGATTGGTATGCGCCCACTGTGGCTCGGGCTGCTGTTGCACCGGCGTCGAAACGACCTGCGCGTAGGGGTTCGTCTTCGTGATCGTCGCCATGACGGGAGGATCCGGAACGAGCTGCGGCGCCGACGACATCGCCGGTGGGGGCGCCACCACCGTCGATTCCCCGACGGTGGGCGGTCGCCCGAACGCCATGCGCGCAGACGAGCCAAATGGCGCGAGCAAGTGCGCCAGCTCGAGAGCGTCGCCCATGCGCCGCTGCGGATCGCGCGCCAGGCAAAGGTCGATGGCCATTTGCAGCTCCGGCCGCACGTCGGACCGCAGGTGGGGGAGGGGGGTCGTCGGCTGGTGCAGAATCGCGGTGAAGAGCTCGCGCAACGTCGGCCCGCCGAACGGCACGGTGCCCGCCAGCATTTCGTACAGAATGACGCCGAGCGACCAGATGTCCGTGCGATGGTCCACGGACTTCGAATCCAGCAATTGCTCTGGCGACATGTAATTCGGTGTGCCGAGCAGCGCTTGCGTCACCGTCAGCCCCTGATCGCCACCCGTGGTCGACATGGGCTGGGTCAATTTCGAAATGCCGAAATCGAGAACTTTGACGACCTGCGATCCATTGCCCCTGCGATGGAGAAACAGGTTCGACGGTTTGAGATCGCGGTGCACGATGCCGAGCCGGTGCGCCTCGGCCACGGCCTGCAACGCGTCGATCATGATGTCGACGGCTTCTTCGACCCCGAGCCGCTTGCGTTTCTCGAGCAGATCCGCGACGTCCGTCCCGTCGAGCAGCTCGAGAATCATGAAGGGGAGGCCTTGTTGGGTACGCCCGGCCGAATACACGCGCGCGACGTGTTCGCTCTCGATGCGCGCGGCCGCACGACCCTCGTTGACGAACCGAGTGGCCGCCGTGCGCGAGCTCGCAATATGAGGAAGGAGAATCTTGATGGCGACCTTGCGCGCAAGATCGCTGTCCACGGCCGCATAAACGGCGCCCATTCCTCCCTTACCGACCAGCCTTTCGATTCGGTACTTACCGAGGAAAAGCTGTCCGACCTTCAGAATTTCCTCCACGGTGTTCAACCTACGTCCAATGGTCTTCGACTCAAGGGCTAGAGGGTTCAAGAGGTGTCCGATTTCGAAAGGCCGGATTTGGCTCCCTCACGAAAAGCGATGAGGTGTGAAGCCTACATCCATCTGAAGAACGAGTGACCTTGCACATTGGAGGCCGCCGCTCCACGAACGCGCGGGACACGCTATCGTGGCTTGGCTCGCTGTTTGCGACGCGGGCCGGCGCGAAATGAACGAAGGCATGGGCGGCGTGGGGATGAGGGCTCGAAAGCATTTCTGGATCGCGGTGATGTCGTTGGGGGGCGTGCTCGCGGCGGGCCCGGCGGCGGCGCAGGAGACGGCATCGCCGGCTGAGACCCTTTATCGGGAAGGGCAGCGGCTCTTGGAGGCCGGATCGGTCCGGGAGGCGTGCATCAAATTGGCCGAAAGTCAGCGCATCGAGCCTGCGACCGGCACGCTGATCAACCTGGCGACGTGCCACGAAAAAGAAGGCAAAACGGCGACCGCATGGATGGAGTTCAACCGCGTTATCCAGGAGGCCGAGCGCACCAATCGAAAGGACCGCGTGAAGTTCGCGCGCGAGCACGCCGTCGTACTGGAACAGAAGCTCCGCAAAGCGGTCATCACGCTCCGCGGGACGCAGCCTGGTCGGGTCATCCGATTTGCGGGGCAGGAATTTCAGGGCAGCATCTCGGGCACGCCGGTGCCGGTCGATCCGGGCGAGCAAGAAATCGTGGTTTCCGCGCCAGGAAAGAAGACATGGACCCAAAGCGTGACCTTGGCCGAGGGACCTGGCACGTCGACCTTCGAGGTGCCTCCGCTCGAGGACGCACAGGAGGCGCCAGCCGCGCCGGTCGTGCTGAAGGCGGAGAATACGGCGGATACGCGCCAACGGGAGACGGATCGCGCCACGGTTTCGTCGAGCGGAAACGCGAAGCGAACGGTGGGGTTCGTGGTGGCCGGTGCGGGGGTTCTCGCGCTTGGCGCGGGCGGCTTTTTTGGACTGCGGGCACTGAGCCAAAACGATGATTCGAATAAGAATGCCGACGCCGCGCGTGCGGCATTCGCCGGTGGAAATCGATCCGAGGCCCTGCGTCTGGCCGACAAGAGCCTGAGCGATCACGATAGTGCCATCTCGAGCCAGACCGTGGGCATCATCGCCGGTGCCACGGGCGCGGTCGCGCTCGGTGTTGGCATTTATCTGATTGTCACGGCGAAGAAGACGCCGACGACCGCCATCGTGCCGATGCTTGGGCCGAACGTGGCGGGGGCGAGTGCTTCGTTGGCGTTCTAGCGGCTAATTCTTGGGGCGCTCGGCCAGGTACAAGTCGTAGTTGCCGTTTCGATTGGAATAGAAGTAGAGACGACAGCCATCGGGTGACATCCAATCAGGGCCCTCGTCGGTGCTCGTGCTGAGTTGGGCCATGTGCTGGTGCATCGTGAAGGTGCCGTTCGGATCCTCACGGCTGGCCCAGAAGAGGTCACCTACCTCAGTATTGCGGTTCGAGCCAAAGATGGCGCGGCGCCCCGTCCCATCGAGCACGAGCATTCCGTCCGCCTTATCCGAATCGTTCAATTCCGGATGCTCGTGGACCGCGAATGGGCCGTCTCCGTTCGCGATGACGCTGTAGAGGTCATCTCCGTCATAGCTCGTTTCGTCATTGGTGGCGGAGAACCATAACTCCAGACGTCCTTGCCCCTCGTACACACGGGGGTCGGCCTGCGAGCTGCGCGGCAGGCCAGTGACGACTCTCGGGGCGCGAAAGTCGGTCTCCCCTTGATCCAGGCCGACCGTGCAGATGTGGGAACGGTGCGGCAAGCCGCACTCGAAAAAGAGCCGCTTCTGATCGGCGGTCACGCTGGGCTGTGCGTACCGTGGAAAGCCGCCGTCGTCGATGACGAGAGCTTCGGGCTTACCGAAAGGCTCCGAGGTGTTCGTCCGATGGGCGATGTAAAAATGCCCGTTGATATCGACATAGAGCGTGAGCTCGTCGGGTGAAAGGCTGGCGCCAGCTTGGTCGCGCTCGTCATTGACGTTGGCGAACACGTTGGTCGTCGTGTTCAACTGAAACGCCCCATCGAGGTCGCAAGGTCCTGCGTCGACGCTGCCGTTCCCAGCATCGCCAAAATTGCCACCGTTGCCTGAACCAGCGCTGCCGTCCCCCCAGAGGATCTGGCCCCCGCCCCCATCGTAGATGTCACCCAAATCGGGTGCGCTCGACACGCACGCCACGGCGGTCGCCAACACGATGAATACGAACCACTTCATTGCGGTGCCGACCCCATGCTCTCGTACCTCACGTTTCTTTCCTGAAGTGGCCCAAGGGCGCCAAAACTGTATCAACGACGCCGGTACATGTACCGGCGCGCCTCACGCGATTGGTACAGCGGCTGGTACGGTTGACGGCTCTATTTCGGGCGCTCCGCCAAGTAAAGGTCGTAGCCGCCAGCTCCTCCCGCCCGGCTCGAAAAGTAATACAAGCGACATCCATCTGGCGAAATCCAATTGGGCGCGTCGTCGCCGTTGATGTCACTGAGTGCGTCGACGTGGGTGATATCTTGAAAACGCGCGTTCGTGTTCGGGCGCGTGGCCACGTAGATATCGGCATTCATTATGTCAGCGCGCCCGGATGCAAAATAGACCTGCAGGCCGTCGGGCGTCAGCACCGCGAAGCTATCACCCGTATTCTCGTCATTGAGATCATCCCTCGGGGTGGCGGCGCCGAAGCCTGCACCACCGTCCGTGGAGACGAGCTGATAGATCTGGTCACCGTTCCGCGATCCGGTGTCGGCGTCGGTGACGGAGCTCCAGAGTTCGACCCGGCCCTGGCTCTCGTAGAGGCGGGGAAACGACTTGAACAGCGTCGGAAGATCGAAGCGGACATCCTGCAGGTTGCCGAAGGTTTGGCCCCTCTCTCCGCGCGTCATCGTGCGAATCGACGTCGTTTGGTCGTCGTCGTTGCTGCACTGGAAGAAGAGCCGCTTCTCGTCGTTGGTGACGGCCGGCAGTCCATAATTCTTGCAGCCTCCGTCCTCCATGGGCAGCGGGTGGGCGTTCTCGAATGGCTTGCCGATGTCCGTTCGCGTTGCCGTGAAGAGCTTTCGGCCATCGTCGTAATAGACCGTGAGTTCGTCGGGCGAGAGACTCGCCCCGACCTGGCTCGTCGACGTGTTCAGGTTCCGAAAGGGCTGGTTCGGGCTTCGCTTGAACGGCTCGTTCACATTGCAAGGCCCCGCGTCCGAGATGCGAGCATCCGCAGGCCCCGTCTCGCTCGTGGGCGGGGTTGGCCCTCCGTCATGAAAGTTGAAGTCCGGCGCGCTCGACACGCATGCCGCCGTCACGCCCAGCAAGAGGAAGAAGAAGAGCGACCGTTTCGTGCGCACGGTCCGGGACGCTAACAAGTCCCGTGCCGACGGTACCGTCCGCCTTGCGTGAAAAATCAGATGGCGAGCCGAAGTATATGGTTCGGCTGCCACCCGCCCGCGACGAACTCGTGACGTTCCGCTCACACGGGACGGCTACAGGTTGGCCTCGCCTGGCTTTTTCCGAAGAATCCGGTTTGCAGTGCTCGCCAGGACACGGCTGACGTGATAACAGCGCGTACCCGTTGGCGTTCCCCTAGCGAAGAGAGAGAGATTCCGTGGCTGCTCGCATCCCCCTCAACCGTATCCGTAACATTGGTATTTCGGCGCACATCGACTCCGGCAAGACGACGCTAACCGAGCGCGTCCTCTTCTACACGGGTCGGATCCACAAGATCCACGAGGTGCGTGGAAAAGACGGCGTCGGCGCCAAGATGGACTCGATGGATCTCGAGCGCGAGAAGGGCATCACCATCCAGTCCGCCGCCACGTACTGTGTGTGGCCTGGGTCGCAGCAGCAGCTGCAGCCGCACAACATCAACATCATCGACACGCCAGGCCACGTCGACTTCACCATCGAAGTGGAGCGCGCGCTGCGCGTTCTCGACGGTGCGATCCTGGTGCTCGACTCGGGCAAGGGCGTGCAGAGCCAGTCGATCACCGTCGACAAGCAGATGAAGCGCTACCGCGTTCCGCGCATCGCCTTCGTCAACAAGATGGACAACCCGGGCGCCAACTACGAGCGCGTGGCCGAGATGCTCAAGGAGAAGCTCGGACACCACCCGGTGAAGCTCCAGGTGCCGATCGGCGCCGAGTCGGACTTCCGCGGCATCATCGACCCGATCATCGGGAAGGCCGTTTACTTCGACGGCAACGACGGCGAGATCATTCGCGAGGAAGAGATCCCCGCGGAGTTCGCCGACAAGGCGAAGGCGGCCCGCGAGAAGATCATCCACGACGTCGCCGACGTCGACGACGAGTTGGCCGAGAAGTTCCTCGCCGAGGAGCCCATCTCGGTGGACGAGCTGCGTGCGGCCATCCGCCGCGCCACCTTGGCCCTCAAGATGACCCCGGTCATGTGCGGCTCGGCGATCAAGAACAAGGGCGTTCAGCTCCTGCTCGACGCCGTCGTGCACTACCTCCCCAATCCGACCGAAGTCCTCAACGAGGCGCACGATCAGGCCAACAACGAAGAAAAGGTCGTCGTGGAGTCCGACTCCACGAAGCCGTTCGTCGGCCTGGCGTTCAAACTGCAGCAGGACAAGTACGGCCAGCTGACCTACTTCCGCGTCTACCAAGGCTCGGTCACGTCCGGCGACACCATCTTCAACGTCAGCAACGAGATGCGGAAGGTGCGCGTGCCGCGTATGTTCCGTATGCACTCCGACGACCGCGAGGAGATTCAGACGGCCGAGGCGGGCGACATCGTGGCCTTCTACGGCGTCGAGGCCAGCTCGGGCGAGACGTTCACCGACGGCAAGGTCAATTGGACCCTGACCTCGATGCACGTGCCCGCGGCGGTCATCTCGCTGGCGGTTGCCCCCAAGGACCGCTCGGCGGAGGCGAATTTCTCCAAGGCGCTCAACCGCTTCACGAAGGAAGACCCGACGTTCCGCGTGCACCAGGACGAAGAGTCGCAGCAGACCATCATCAGCGGCATGGGCGAGCTGCACCTCGACATCTACATGGAGCGCATGAAGCGCGAGTACAACTGCGAGGTCGTCGCCGGCAAGCCGCAGGTTGCGTACCGCGAGGCGATCACCAAGCGCGCCGAGATCAACTACACGCACAAGAAGCAGACCGGTGGCTCCGGTCAGTACGCCAAGGTCATGGGCTACATCGAGCCGCTCCCGGCCGATGCCATCGAGACCTACGAGTTCGTCGACGACATCACCGGCGGTGCGATTCCGCGTGAGTTCATCGGCTCGTGCGACAAGGGCTTCCGTGAGGGCGTGAAGAAGGGCACCCTCATCGGCTTCCCCGTCGTGGGCGTGCGTGCGGTCATCAACGACGGTGCATCCCACGCGGTCGATTCGTCCGAAATGGCGTTCAAGACGGCCGCGCTCATGGGCTTCCGCGAGGCCTATGCGAAGTCGGGCCCGACCATCCTCGAGCCGATCATGAAGGTCGAAATCGACGCGCCCACGGAGTTCCAGGGCTCGGTCGTCGGCCAGGTCAACCAGCGCCGCGGCGTCATCCTGGAGACCGTCTCCGGCGACAGCGTCAGCGTCACCGCCGAGGTCCCGCTGAATGCGATGTTCGGTTACTCGACCGACCTTCGCTCCGCCACGCAGGGCAAGGGCACCTTCACCATGGAGTTCTCCAAGTACGCAGTCGTGCCGCGTCAGGAGCAGGACGAAATGGTCAAGAAGTACAAGGAGAAGCTCGCCGCCGAAGCGAAGAAGTAGTCATCGCTTTTCAGTAGGCGAAGCACGCAAAACCTCGGAAGGGTCACGGCCCTTCCGGGGTTTTTGCATTTGGCTCTCGTGTGGAAAAATCCCATTACAGAAGACACGAGCACGGGCCATAGGGCGGACATGATGCGCGACGGAAACAATGCGGCGCCGTGGACGATTCTCGAGGAATTCACCGAAGAGCGCGTCTCGTTATCCGTCCACGATGCATCGCGGCTCGCGTGGAATGTCACGGTTCCCGTTGCGAAGAGCGGGCGGCTTACGTACGAGCTCACTGTCGAGCTCGAGGTGCCCACGAACCTGGTGGGCTCGTTCGAGCCGTGGGGCGCGCTGCAATCGTATGCTCGGTTGGATGGCGCAGACGAGCGCGGCACGCAGCCGCACGGCTCGCCGGCGGTCTTTCGCCGCGAAATCATGGGCGTCTCGTTCAAGCTCGCCCGGTCGCGAAACGGCTTCGTTCGTCACTGCACCTTGGTCCGTTCCAGCGCGCGCGCCCGCAGCGTCGAGGAGGCCGACCACGTGCAGTCGCTCATTCTCTGGATATCGGCCGCACGGGGCGCCCTCGCGCAGGCGCGGGCGGGCATGCTCGCCTGCGGGTGCAAACGCGAAGAGCGCGACAACGAGCACACCCTCGCGGACGAGTTCCTCAGCGTCCAACTCTGGAGCGTGCTCACGGATTGCGCGCGTGCGCTCTTCGAGACGCAACGCTGGCTCGCCATTCGATCGGAGGATGCCGCCGCCGAGCTCGACGCCGTCGAAGAGCGGCTCTCCGAGGCCCTGCGCGAGGAAATCGCCTACCGCAAGGAGGCGAAGTTCCCGCACGCGGAGCCGGCCGATGCCCTAGAACTCGAGCGCCTCGTCTCCCGATTGCGATGGTTGAAAAAGCACTTCGAGCGCGTGCTGTTTCTCGAGGGGGAGAGCTACCGCGTGGCCAGTCGCCTGGGCAGCTGGTTCTCGGCTGCCGCGGCGATGCTCGCGTATCTATGGTTCTTCTTTTGGCAGCTCGCGCTGGAGAAGCACCCGTTTCCCGGGGCCATCGGCTCGGGCGTGCTCGTGTTCGCGCTGCTCACGGCCATCGTGTATGCCTCGCGCGAACGGCTCAAAGAGGCCGGCCGCAATTGGCTCGAAGGCCGCGCGCAGAGCATGTTCGCCCAGCGGGTCACCCGCTACCGCCTTCCGTCGCCTACGCCCCGCGCACGCGGCCCCATCGTGGGCACGGCGCGCGAATCGTTTTCCCAGAGTGCCGCGCGGCGCCCCGATCCTGTGAGCCCCGAGTCGCAGGCCACGCTCGACGTCACCGTTCTTCGATTCTCCCACCGCGGCTTCGTCACCCGCCCCGAGGCGGCCGAGGGATCCGCCCAGGTGCGCCTCGTCTTTCGATTGGATCTCTCGCCGCTTTTGCCGCGCTTGCACGACGCCGTGCGCGGCTTTGCGTCCCCGAACGTCGAAACGGGGCACATCGTCATTCTGGACGTGCCGCGCAATTACGAGCTTCCCGTGCGCGCGGACCTGCGCTTCGAGGAAACCCACGAAGAGATCGAGCGCACCTTGGTGCTCAACAAGAATGGACTCTGTCGAATCGACGAAGCCGCTCCGTAAGGCAGCGTACTGATCGGTTCGTAAGGTCGAATTTGGCCCGCGAGGCCGCTCAGCTGAGGCATTCTCGCGGGACCGATGCTGGTCGACGTTGCCATTTTTCTCGCGGCCGCCGTGTTCGTGGTCCCCATCTCCAAGCGGCTCGGCCTGGGTACCGTGATCGGGTACCTGGTGGCGGGCGTTCTGATTGGGCCATGCGGTCTTCGGCTGATCTCGCGGGTCGAGGAGACGCTGCATTTCGCGGAGTTCGGGGTCGTGCTTCTGCTCTTCCTTATCGGGTTGGAGCTGCAGCCAGCCCGCCTTTGGAAGATGCGCGGCACGGTGTTCGGCATCGGCGGCGCACAAGTGTTCGCGACGGCGGCTGCCCTCGGCGGAGCAGGGCTGCTCTTCGGGGTGGGCTGGCGCACGGCCCTCGTGGCCGGGCTGGCCTTGGCCATGTCGTCGACGGCGTTCGCGCTGCAGGTTCTCGGAGAGAAAAACGAGCTCGCGCGGCCTCACGGCAAGGTGGCATTCGGCATTTTGCTCTTTCAAGACGTCGCGGCCATTCCCACATTGGCGCTCGTTCCGATGCTCGCGGGCGGGGCGAGCGAACACGGCCCGAGCCCGGGCCTGCGCGCGCTCATCGTGCTGGGGGTGATGGTGGGGCTCGGCCTGGCCGGGCGCTACCTGCTTCGGCCCATGCTGCGCTTCATCGCGGGGGCGAAGAACCACGATCTCTCGGCGGCGGCCACGTTGCTGGTGGTCGTCGGCACCGCGCTGCTGATGCACGCCATCGACCTTTCGGAGGCGCTGGGGGCTTTCGTGGCCGGTGTGCTGTTGGCCGATTCCGAATACCGGCACGAGCTGGAAGCGAACATCGAGCCGTACAAGGGCCTCCTGTTGGGACTGTTCTTCATGGCCGTGGGGATGTCGGCCGATATGAAGATCCTGCTCGGCCGTCCCCTCACGGTGGCGGGGCTCGTCGTGGGCCTCACGGCGATCAAGTTTGCGGTTCTCTGGGGCGTGGGGCGTCTGGCGAAGCTGCCCGCGCGCGGGTCGACCAGCCTCGCCGTGGCCATTTCGCAGGGCGGTGAGTTCGCATTCGTCATCTTCGGCGTGGCCCAGGAGGGGGCGGTGCTGGACAAGGCCATTGCCGATTTGCTCGTGGTGGTCGTCACGTTGTCGATGGCGGTGACGCCGCTCCTGTTCATCGTGCGCGATCGGGTTCTCGCGCGAAAAGATGCGGGCGCCGCACGCGAGTTCGACGAACCGTCGAACGAGGGCAACCCCGTGATCATCGCCGGGTTCGGGCGGGTAGGGCAGATTGTCGGCCGCGTCCTACGCGCCAAAGGAATTGCGTACACCGCACTCGACGCCAGTGCGCAGCATACGGACTTCGTGAAGCGATTCGGTAACAAGATTTATTATGGCGATGCTTCCCGGCCCGACTTGCTCCGTGCGGCCGGCGCCGAACAAGCGACGCTGTTCGTGCTCGCGGTGGACGACATGGAGACGTCTCTGACCGTGGCCAAGTCGGTGCTGCACCATTTTCCGCATTTGAAGATCATCGCGCGCGCTCGCAATCGCCAACATGCGTATGCGCTGCTCGGCCTGGGCATCGATGTCCTTTCCCGCGAGACGTTCGCGGCCAGCCTCGAGATGTCCGCATGGGCGCTCGAGGCGGTGGGCCTCACCACGAGCGAGGCACGCAGCGCGGTGAAGCGATTTGCCGAATACGACGATACGCGGATGCGTGCGCTCTATCACCTGCGCGACGATGAGAAAGCGCTCATCGCTTCGTCGAAGGAGTACGCGGCCGAGCTACAGCGCATTCTCGACGAAGATGCGAATGCGGTGAATTGAGGTCCATTTCGCGCGGCTCAATGCGATTGCGGCGCAAGACGAGCCCTCTCTTGCAGCCACGCCGACGGAGACAGCCCCGTCCAGCGGCGAAATGCCTTGGTGAACGACGCGTGTTCGCGAAATCCGAGAGCGTGTGCGATCTCGGCCAGGGAATACTCGGTCGACGAAAGCATGCGAATCGCTTCTTCATGCCGCGCGTCCTCGACGAGGGTTCGGTAGCTGGATCCGCTTTCCTGCAAGCGGCGCTGAAGAGAACGCACGGAGAGTGACAGCTCTCGCGCGAGATTGGCCTCGCTCAGCTGCGCCTTTCGCAGCAGATTCCGCACGGCGGCCCGGACGACGAGCAGTTGCGACGGCGTACTTCCGCTGAATTCGGGAAGCACGCCACGCAGGATGAGCTGCAAACGAGGGTCCGCCGTTTTCAGCGGAATGTCGGCGGCATCGGCGGTGAAGCAAATGCCCGAAACGAGGCTTCCAAAGCGGATCTTCGTTCCCAGGAGGCGCTCCCAGTTCGCCACGTCGGTCACGGACTTGCGTGTGAGGCTCATTTCGATGAGCTTCGGGGGGACAACGGCGAATTCGTGCAGGCGGCGGAGCGTCCAACTCAGCGCGAGCTCGTCACTCACTTCGTACGCGTCGAGCTTTGCGTCGTTGCGAACGCGGATCCAAAGACGTCCCAGGGTGCGCTCGATTTCGAGAGAGATTTGCTCGGTCACGAGTCCGAAATACTGACTCACGACGTCCAGCGCAGCGCCAACCGAATTGGCCGACGCGAACAAGTAATCGAGAATGCCAACCGAGCCGAGAGGCAGGTTTTGTGCAACCTCCACGGCCAGCGAATCGCGTCCCACGACCTCGAACGCGCACGCCCACATCTGCCCGAAGCTCGTCCCAGGAAGATGGCCCGTGACATCGGCCAGGGCCTTCGCGTCGATCCCAGCGCTTTCGCGGATCAATTCGGTGTCGAGGCCGAGTGCATGAAAGCCTTCGAGCATCACCTTGGCGGCGATGACAGGAAACTTCATGACACCCCTCGAAATCGAGGAATTGGTAGCATCACAGGTTCAATGAAGCCGAAGGATCGTGCCGTTCTTCGACCGAACCT
This sequence comes from Sorangiineae bacterium MSr12523, assembly GCA_037157775.1. Taxonomy (NCBI): domain Bacteria; kingdom Pseudomonadati; phylum Myxococcota; class Myxococcia; order Myxococcales; family Pendulisporaceae; genus Pendulispora; species Pendulispora brunnea. Next base: position 7,365,394 of record CP089982.1, on the reverse strand, counting down.
CGAGCGCCATGGCAATCAGCGTTGCCACGATCCGGTGCACGGGCATGGGGAGCGGTCCGCCGAGCATCGCGCCATGGATCGCGCATTCGTCCAGCATGCCGAGCGCCTCCGCGACACTTGGCTTGAGGGAGCCTGACAAGGAAGTAAGGACGCGCCCCGACTCGTCCCGCACGGGGTCCTCGAGCCGCTCGTTCTTCATGAGCGCTGCCACGGCTCGGGCCAACTCTTTGCGGATGAGCGCAATCATATCGAGCGCATCCGGAATGCCGAGCTTCCGCAGTCGAACGATCCGCGCATTGTAACGAAGGACTTCGAGATAAAGCCGGTTGAGATCTCCAAGGACGAGCTGCCCTCGTTGAAGGGCGACCCGCCGCAGATCCGCAGGCAGAACCGGCACGGTGAGAAGCAAGACACCGTGCACGAGTGGATGAGGCACGGGTTCGGCGAGGGTGATCCGACCGAAGCGGGTCGTCCGCGGACCGCAAACGAGCACGTCGTCATTCGATTCACCATCGGAGCCGTTCGGCTGACCGAAGATGCCTTCGTCGAACAGTCCGCCCGCCGCCGGACGAAGGTCCGCCGTCGTATATGTCGCCATGTTGCTCACGACACCGGGCGCGTAGCTCGGAAGTGCATCCTGGTCGATGGGGGAAAGCACGACGTGTTTCAAGGTCGTGCTGGGGTATTCGGAAAAACTCTGTATTGGAAATGACATACGGATCCTGCGCTCAACCAAAGTTGCGAAGAGCGAGAGCTCGCGCACGAAATTCGTGCGCGTCAATCGGCCATCTTCGCAACGGTATGATGCGCGCTTGAAGTAACACATCGTGAGTCCGGTGCACTTGTTCGCCCGCGCCGAACGCTTGTCCCACGGCGCCAAACCGCAACCGTGTTCATCGTGGCGGGATGCGCCGAATATCACCGATGTGCACGGCAGAACGCGATTGTGCAGCTTCGGCTGAATGGTATTTGGCTCTCGTCGAGCCATAGGGAACTGGGAGTTCTCTCTTCGTGGGACGCCATTCGGCGACGAATCTTCATTCGGCGGATAGCGCCACCTTTTCCTGGCAGCCCGCACCCTGGATGGTGGCGGTGTTTCCCGCGATGGTGACTTGCGGTGAGCCGGCCCAGATGGTCACCTCGATACGGCCTTTGCCGGCCTTGTCGTAATAGCGCTGTACGGAGGGTACGAAGGCGACCGCGGTGGGTTCACCGGCTTCGCCGCAGACCGGAGCGGAAGGCTCGCCCGGTTCGACTTCGGGCTTTGCATCGTCGGGAGGGCATTCCGCGTGTTCCGTTTCGTCGCGTGGCCATTCGCTGTGCGGGCTGAACTCCGCGCCACCTCCGTCGGATACGGATTTCCAACCGGCGGACGTGGGCGTGAGCGATGGCTCGCCTTCGTCGAGCACGGTGAAATGGTTTCCGCCCAGGGGCTGTATCGACAAGGAAAAGACGTGGCAATTCATATAGCCATTGGAAATGCGCCAAGGCCCTTTGCCTTCGCAATTGTCGCTTTCCTCGAGAGAGGCCCCCGCTCCCGAGCCGCAGTCGCGGCAGGCTTCCTTACGCGCCTCTTTTTCGGTGGTCTTGGGCTCGCGTTTCCCAGCGCACATCGTTTCGGGCATGGCTTGAAGTACTTGGACCCAGCCTTTTTGCACCTTGAGTGAGGGGACGTTGGTATCCCATGTAGCGGTGCATCGCGATTGGGCGCCGAGTTTGGCGGCGGCCGCCTGGTTCCCATGGCTCGCGGCCACGGCATAGTGGATGCGCGCCCATTCGCCATTGCCTTCACGCGCGTAAGCCTCCGCATCGTTGAACCAAATGGCCGATAGGAGCGCCGCTTTCTTGGTCCGCGTTTTGGCGAAGGCCAGCGTCGCATGGGCATCGTACCCACCGAGCAACTCGGCATACCCCTGCTCCGCCCAGGCCGCGGCGTCAAAAGGACGCCGCCGCACCGCCGACCGAAAAGCGCGAATCGCATCGTCGTACCGCTTTTCCCGAGTCGCTGCGCGCCCTTGCGCCATCGCCGCCGCGTAATCGATGCAGGGCACCGGACCCGATGGAGCTCTCCTGGGTTGATGCGCGAGGGGCTGTGCGGCCGCATCGGCAACTGCGAGTGGCGCTGTTGCGTCGGGGGTGGCGACGGGTGCGGAAGATGCATGAGATGTATCGGGTGCATCGGAGGCAGTTGTACCCGTCGACTTGGGAGAGCGGCATCCGACCAACGACGCCAATGCGACGGCCGTCAGTGGGAGAATGCTTTTTGTTCGCAACCAATGGGGGCGTGCGGTCGATGGGAACAGTGAGGGCGTCATTGCGGATATCGTAATAGCGAAAAGATTGGGTAATCGCAATTGTCAGACCGTCGCATTATCCATTGCGTTCTCGGGGGCGATGAGAAGGTTGGTGTCGTTGTCACGAGTGTCGTGAGACCGAAAGACGATTGTCTTTCGAATTCAAGAAAAAGGATGACGGACCATGATTGGTTTGGGGAAGGTTTCGCTCATTGGATTGGGCGTCATTGCCGGTGTCGCATCCGTTGTTTCGTTTGGCAGCGGCCACCCTGCTGCGGGTTCACGCGAACAGGGACGTCCCACCCAGGTGGAGAACCATGTTGCTCCGGTCTTGGGTGTGCACGTCGCGTCGGCCGCCTCACCGTCCGTTGCTGCAGAACCCACCGCCGTCGCCACGGCGGATACGGATATGCGTCAACTCCGCGCTGGTTTCATGTTCACGGACCAAGGGGCAAAGTTCGCCGTCAATGGCCCCTTCGTGCTGACGGATCTCTCCATGGGATCATCACCGCCCTTCGTTTCCGTGTACGTCGTCCCGGCGGGTACGGATTGCTCGGGGCCGATTTTCGATTACCGCATCCTCGAGGCACAAGGTGAGGTCCATGGCGCGAGAATCCCGATTCCGAGCGGTTCCTCGGCTTGCATCCAGGGAAACTTCGCCGTGAGCTGGTCCGGATTCGTTCCCTACTGAGCACTGCGGCTTCTCACACCCCCGCGTGGCGCGAAATGGCGTTACGTGGGGGTGTATTTTGCAACGAACATTGGAAAACCCTTACGATTCCCGTGCCCTATCGCGCCGATCTGCGCACACTGTGTTGACGTGTTTGATCCATGCGCTATGGCTTGGGGGCCTGCGCGGGATGACGCGCTGGGTAATTTTTCGACTCGGGAGGAGGGACCCTTTTGTTCGTTCGTAGCAAGTGCCTCGTCTTTGGCGCGGCCGTGGTGGTGTCTGCGTTGATTGCCGGTTGCAGCAAAGACAGATCGGCCGGCGTGCCCCTGGTTAAGTCGGGCAAGCTCGTGACCTGTACGCACGTCCCGTTTGCCCCTTTCGAATTCGAGCGAGATGGCAAAATTACGGGCTTCGACGTCGATGTCGTGGAATTGGTCGCGCAGAGGCTCGGGGTGAAGGTCCAGTTCGTCGACACGTCGGTGGAGAACCTCACGACGGGCGCGATGCTCGATTCGAATCAGTGTGATCTCGTGGCGGCAGGACTGACCATGACCGATGCACGACGCAAAAGCGTCGACTTCTCGGAGCCATATTTCGACGCGTACCAGGCGCTGGTCGTCAAGCGTGGAACCGGCATGACGAGCCTCGACGCCGTCAAGAACAGTGCAAAGAGGGTAGGGGTCCAATCGCAAACCATCGGCGAGGATCTCGCCAAAACGAAAGAGCTCAACCTGCTTCCCTTCGAGAGCTCGGACGCCGTGCTGCTTGCCCTCCGCACGGGCCGTGTGGAAGCGGCCATCGTCGATCACCCCGCCGTGCAAACGTGGATGAAAGATTCGGGCAACATCGCCTTCCAAATTGCCGCCTACGTGGACACGGGCGAGCAACTCGGTATTGCCGTCAAAAAAGGCAATACCAAGCTTCTCACCATCATCAACGAAGTGATGGCGCAAGCCCGCACCGACGGCACGCAAAAGCGCCTCCGCGATCAATGGTTCGGGGAATCCTTGGGCGCCGTACCCGTGACGACGCTGGCGAAGCCTTAGCCGCCCAGCAAGGGTACTTGCCTGTCGCAACGGGTCGCCTGTGCGGAGTATCTCTCGCGCGAAAAGCGCACAGGGTAGAATGGCTTGCTTCACCGCGAGCTGCCATTTCAGCGGCCCGCGGGGGAGCTTCGCCGATTTTCCGCTTGGCTTACGCGGAGGCGGACGGCTGCGCCTCGGAAATAGTGTTTCATGGGGTAGTATTTCCATATGGACCCCGACTTTCGCACTCGTGTCGAACGAATCTTGGCTCGTGAATCGCTCGAACCGATTCTTCTCACGGACACGTGTGCAGCCTGGATCACCGAGGGCGGCCTCCTGAACGTATGCTGGCCTTCGCCCATCGCTCATTCGTCGGTCGCGGACCCCACGGAGCACCTGGAAACGCTGTTGGAGGCGGGGCCCCACATCGGAACGGCGAGCGCACCGGAGACGCCCGCAGGATGCACCCTCGGCACCATCATCGAGTTCAGCATGGCGACCGCACTCGCAGGAGACGCCATGCTGCGCGACTATCGGAATGGAGTCGCCGTCGTCGTCCAACACGCCTGCCCGCCGACGAGGCACGTTTGGCTCGGCCCGTGGGATGCCACGACGGCCGAGCAGCTTCTTATCGGCCTCCGTGCTCGTTTGGCCCTTCCGCGGGCGCTCGGTCCCCTGCTTACCCCGACCGAGGCAGAACTCTCGAGCAATCCGCATCGTTACCATGGCTCCTTGATCGCCGTGGAAGGGCGCTGGCAGCGCGCTCACGAAGCGCCCAGTTTCGTATCGGGCAGTATCCTGGTGTTCCCGCCCGGCCACCCGGAACCGGACCGTCCGACGCGCGTTCGTGTGCAAGGTCTCTGGATTGTCGATCAACGCGGGGGGATTGGCCCCGCCCGAAGCATCCATGCACATTCGGTCGAGGTCGTGCCTTGGGCAACGAACTTGCCCCATACTCACCCACGCATTTTGGGCCTTCCCTTGCCGGAGTGCTTCATCGCTTCAATCCGCGAGAATCGTTGGCGCCCCGGGCTCCTGAACGGAACTCGCCTCTTATGCGCCACGGGGTGGGCCCGCGAACTCGATATTTTCTTGTCGCCCTCGGAAATAGAAGCCGAAATCCTGCGGCTTCGCGCATTGGGTGCCGATGAAAAGCGCCGGTTGGGTTTCGACAAGGACGCGAGTGGCTGCCTCGACGAGGAGCGCACGCTTGTCCTGGCGAGCAATATGGACGGTCGCATGATCGCACTCGACTATCGCCTCGACCCCCCGAGCCTCATGTACTCGGAAGACGTTCGCGGGGAGCTTCGATGGCGTCGTCTCTCGGGCGATTTCGACGAGTTCGAGTCCCGTTTCATCGGCCAGTCGATTACGCCGGACTCGTGGTGATCAATTCTGGTTTGAATTCGTATTTTCGCTCCATGTTCGCGAAGTCTCGCACGAGCTGACTCGGGCCATGGGGGGCGTGCCGCCGTCGACGTCACCATCGGCGAGGTGGCCACGAGCGGGGCCGTACGTCGGCCATGCCATCGTCCACGCCGTACCGGTCTGGTGCCGGGACATCGTTGACAGGCCTGATGGCGAATGCCTTGGAAGGAGTCCCGAACGATGAGTCTGAAGATGGAGTTCGTCGAGTGGGCGGCGAACGGGGAGAAGATCGGTCTCTCGAGGAGCAGAGTCGAAGATCGAACCAGCGCAAGAATCTTGAAAAGGGCCAATAAAATTTCGTGAATGTCGTCGTCGCCGACCGATGAACATCGTGAACGTGCACCACAGGTGCGGGCGAACCATCCGAACGATATGTGGACCGTCGACTTATGATTCGAACCTTGGGCTCGAACTTGTCGATGCTCTGCACGTACGTGCGCGATTCAGGACGTCGACCTCGGTCTCGTCGAGACCCTGCCAGAGATCAACGCCTCGAGTCCCGGTTGGCCGCAAACAAGTCACGCGCGTCAGGCAAGTTGACGGCCATCGTCGAGGCGCTACAAGTCGTGATGCTTGGAAGGCGCCGCATCCGGCGAGGGCCGCCACCGCCATACTTCAACGACGTCGAGAAGCGCCTCGCCATGCTGTCGTCGCATGACCAGAATGGCGGGGTGATTAATGAATCTGTCAAGACTTCGAAGAAGAGCTCAGCGTAGCGATTGTCATACGAGAGAGAAGCGAGTTGACGTTCGTCGGCGTAGGGTGACGGGCGATCTTGAGCACGACTCGTGACTGGAAATGGAGAGCTGATTCGTATAGCTGGTGCCGTCGATCATTCCCCATTCATTGCCGACACTCGTGCCTAAGGGGGACGGGGCCCTTCGTCGATGCCGAGTAAGCGGTGGCGACGCCAACCTTTGCGAGCGAGCCAGGTTTGTGCAGGTTGGACGGGGGGTGGCAATCCGGCGATGCCGTCGAGGTCGCGCGCGGCGTACTTGAGAAGGAAGTCTTGGCGCCAGCCGTCGAACCATGCGGCGGATGAACGAGGGTCGAGCCAGGCGAGGGACGCACCGTGCTTTCTGTGATTCATGAGTACGTAGAGAAGCGCGTTGCGGACTTCGCGTGGTCGTGTCAGCGCATGAGCGTGATATCGCTCTTTCCAGACTGGCCCCCTGCGCATTAGGCCACGATTGATCGCGCGCGCGAGCCGAATCGAGAGACCGTGCATTCCGCGTGACAGGCTCACCTTGTCGTGTGCCTCCACGATGAGATGGATATGGTCATGCTGAACCGAGAAATGCACGACCCGAAATTCGGTGCGGGATGCCTCCTTGATGCTTCTCAATACGAATGCGAATACGGGAGGCGCTCGCAGACCGTGGACAGCGTCTCGGGCCCGCAATGTGACATGAACGGGGTGCGCCGCCCTGTGAACGGGGCGCGCGCGATGGGGCACCCCGGACTTTGGATTGCGCTTCCGACCGGCTCCCCGCCGCCGTCCACCCCATGTGCGACCGGAAGGCAGCTCGAGCTGCAGCGGCTTCATTGAGCGCTTCATCTTGAATAAGGCATATAACCTGCGGCGGACAAATCAAGCTGTTTTTCCTGGATTCGGTGCCTACTAGAGAGATGGGGACAGGTTCCGTCCGCGAGATTCGGATGGCGTGGCTACAAGCTTGTCCGATAACGAGTTCGAAACCCAACTCACGACGAGGGCCACGAAAGCATGCGTGTCGCCCTGATCGTTTCGCGAAACCGTTTGATCACTCCACGTTGCCGACCTCGTAGAATCTCGTCATCGAGGCAGCCGCCACTGGCTCACCCAACGCGCCCGCAAAGCTCGATAGATCCGAATATCGAACTTCGCAACGAGGCTTAGGTCCTCCATTGACAGGATGGTAGCCAGTGGGTTCCCTTGACTCTTCGTAGATAATCTTAATCCCACGCCAAGGCACCCAAATGTACCGAAGCGCCGAGAAACACCCTTCGCATTCTTCGCGACTTCCCGGTTCCCCTCGCTTCGACCCCTCCCTTACTCGCCCATCCGCAAACCTCGGCTCACGGCACTCGGAGCGAAGCGCCGTGAGGCCAACGTTGCCCCCCCTGCGAAAACCCTTTAGCGCCCGTATTCCAATTTGGGATACCAGTTGGTGCCGCGGCCTTCGGGGGTGAAGTCGAGCATTGTCCAGAGGGGATCGAGGTCGGGGGCGCCGCGTGGATCTTGGCCGGGGTCGGCCATGCCGGGGCCCATTTCGCCGCTCCAGAAATGGCGGATGATGCCGTCTTTGCGCGTGAACACGTTGAAGCCGGGTGCGTCGGCGTCTTCGGCGCTCACGTAGGTGCGCGTGTAGTGGCCCTCGGTGTCGGAATATACTTTGAGGCGCGTCCAGCCGCGGGCCTGCTTGGCGGCGCGCAATCGATCGATGGGGGAGCGTGCCACCATGGCGATGGACACGCGCTGCTCGAGATCGGGAAGCTTGGTCTCCCATGTGCTCATGAACGACGTGCACGAAGGACAGGGGCGTTCGCGCTTCGGCCCGAACATGTAGCTGTAGACGAGAAGCGTGTCCTTGTCGCCGAAGAGGCTGGACAAGGTTACGGGACCGTTTTCGCCCTCGAAGCGGTAATCCATGGGGATCTGGCCGCCCGGTGGGAGCTGACGGCGCATTTCCGCGACCCGCTCGAGGTGGCGGCGCAATTCGATTTCCTCGACCAGGAGGGCGTTGCGAGCCCTTCGGTATTCTTCGCTTTCATTGGGAAAGTGGCTGCGGTTCTTCTTCACCAGCTCCGTTGCCGGCGTGAGCTCTCGACTGGCCATGCTGTTTCCTCCTTGATACGTTGATATCAACCTATATAATTCACGTCAAGGATGGCCGACCTTTCGTTCGACACGACGCTTCACGTTCGCGATCACTGCTTGTGCCTTCACGCGCAACGGGCAGCGCGTGCGTTGGCCCGTTGCTTCGACGATGCGTTCCGCCCGCTCGGCCTCACCAATGGGCAATTTTCGCTGCTCATGTCCCTCAACCGTCCCGAGCCGCCGAGCCTTGGTTCCGTGGCCTCGCTTCTTGCGATGGATCGAACCACGTTGACGGCAGCGCTCAAGCCGTTGGCGCGGCGCGGTCTGCTCAAGGTCACCGTGGACCAAGAGGACCGGCGGGGCCGGCGCCTCGCGTTGACGGCAAAGGGGCGAAAGCTATTGGCCCGGGCGGTCCCCATCTGGCGCGCGAAGCACGCCGAGCTCGATACGCAGCTCGAGGATCCCGAGAGCTTGCGCCAGGGGCTGCGCGCCCTGACGGCTACGTGAGCTCGGCCACGGTTCGAAAGGAGATGGTCTCGCTTCGATCGAGCCCGTCGCTGCGCAAAATGTATTTGGCGTGGTAGTCGTTGGGCCTCGGCCCGCGGGCCACGATCCATTCCGTCTCGGCCGGCGGCAGAAATACACCGCCGCGCAGCATCACGAAACGCGTGTGCCCATCGGAATATTCGCTCTCCGTGAATTCCCACGCATTCCCCGATAGGCCCATGATCCCTTGTGGCGTGGCCGTTTCGGGCGTGGCCGCCGGCTGCAGCACGCTCGGAAAGCTTCGCGGCTCGTTTCCCCATGGATAGCGGTGACCGGCGCCTGCGCCCTCCGCCGTCCATTGCCATTCGGCCTCGGTGGGAAGCCGTTGGCCATGCCATGCGGCGAAGGCGCGAGCATCATCCAAGCTGACGAATGTCACCGGCTCGTTCGCGCGATCACCGGCGACCGTCGCCGGAAGCACCCCACGATCGCGCAGGTGCTTCAGAAAATGCTCGTCGTCGCCCGGCCGGTACCGCGCCGCGTGCACGAAGGCGAGAAACTCGGCATTGGTCACCGCCGTGGCACGAATGGCGAAGCGCGTGACCGAACACGGGATTACGTGCTCGAGAATATCCTTGTAGAACCACCCCCAAAGCGCATTGTCCCCCGAGGGGAGGCTACCGTGCTCCGTGGCCCCCACCGCATAACAGCCGCACTCTCGCCGTTCATGCCGAATGCGCATTTGAAATTCGCCGCCGGGTATTTCAATGAGGTTCGCCATCTGCCGCGGTCGCGAAACCGCGGGCGGGCGCAAGGGTCGCGGGTACGGGCGGCGTTCGTCGTAGCCCTCGAGCTCCACGTCGGCGTTTCGTCCGAGTCGCTCGAAATGCTCCAGCGCGCGTCGTGCGTCCATCGCACCATCCCGCACGACCGCCTGAATGCCATTCGGCGCGACCGTCACGGTGTCTCCCCCGCGGAGCTCGTGGCGATCGCCCCAAAAGGCGAAATACGCAGCACCGTCCGCTTCGGGAAGCCGATAGGCGAGGGGCTCCTGCGTGCGATTGCGCAGGGTGATGATGGCCCGCGCGCCCAGATCCCATCGATTGGCGTCCAGTCCGGAGACGCCAGTCGGAATCAACGGCAGCCAATCTCCATGGACGAAGAGCGCGGCGTAATGATCCAATAGGGCACCCGTCTCCGCGATGAGCCGCCGGTCCTCGCGGCCATACGGATTCCACGCACCGAAGACATTGTCCCAGAGCAAAAGCCCCGTACCATTGAAAAAGCTATAAACGATATCCAGCTTGCGCGTCTCGTCCCATCGCCGAATCATGAATTGTCGATGCCTTGGCAAGAGCCACGCATGGCGCAAGATCGACGGCGTATGCGCATCACCGATGTCGCTCCATTGCGCCCAGGCCTGGCGATAGCGGCCAAGCTGCGCCGCCTCGGGCCGAAGCTCCGGCGCGAAGACCACCCCGCTTTTTCGCTGGAGGACGGCTCGTTCCAAGCTTTCCGGGGCAGAAGGAAGCGTGTCCAGCATGACTCCATCGGCATCCACCCCCGCGACGATGTCCCCGAGCTCGTCGTACGTGCCCGGTGCCCAAGGATTGTAATCGACGAAGACGCGCAATCCGCACCGGTGAAATACGTCGACCACGTCCGTGCGCAGTTTGGCGATGCCGCCCGGCATATCGCGGTAAAAATCGAATTGATCCCGCGTGTCGAAACCCAACCTCGGGTAGCCTTGCCACAAAAGCACCGAATCGACCCGCCCGAATTGGGCCCGCCACCGCTCGACGAGTTCGCGCGTCCGATAGCCCCGGTCGCGGTCGTAAAATGCCGCGTCGTACATGAAGAGGAACATTTGCCGAAATGTCGCGTCGCTCCAATCCGTCGCGGGATCGTAGGCGACATCGATCGCCTCTCGCTCGCGGAGCATGGCGCTGTGCCACGCGTTCCATGCGTCGCTGGAGGGCGCGTCCAGGCCGATGTAGGCGTCGGGCGTCGTTCGAAGGCTCATAGGAGGCCACACTCCGTTCGCAATTCGGGAAACCGGTCATACACCGTCGCCGCCGTGGCGAGCGCCGAGCCGTTTCCCCAAGTGAAAATCGTGAATGTCCCAATGGGCTCGGCGCCCGAGTGGGCTTGATTCTCCATCATGAAGCCGTACGACTCGGGGCCGAAAAAGGGAAAACGCTTTTCGTACGCGCGTGCCAGTGCGGCATTCTCCGGACAATAGAGCATGCTGAACGAAGCGCGCAGCGCGCTGATTCCGCGCTCGGTGAGCTCTCGATCGCCGGTGGCGCGTCCGAGCTCCAAGTAGAGCGGCGCAAAAAGGCTCTGTCGGGCGTCATTCCATTCGCTGTCGGCGTTCATCACACCGAAGCCGCCGTGGGCGGGGGCCGGCAAGAACGGCGGATTCCATACCGCTTGATACAGCGACAATTCATCGATGCAGCGACGGGCCAGTGCGAGCAGGCGCTCTTCTTGGGTGGTCTGCCATGCTTCGAAAAAGGCCGCCGCACACCAAGCGATCGACAGCGTGTTCTGCTTGTACACGCCATTGCGAGCCACGCGTTGGCCGGGAACACCCCAGGGGGCGCACGAGTAATACGTCTCGAAGTCCTCCCAGCGACCTTCGCGCGCCACATCCTCGAGAAAGGGCAGGGCGGCCAGCGCGGCCTTTTCCCATGCCGCATGGCTCGTCGTGCGCGCGAGCTCGAGGAGCAATGTCACCGAAACGGCGGATTCGGGGCCCTCCGCGAGTTCGGTGGGAATACGACCATCGGGCTCCACCCAGCCGGGAAACGCGCCGCTCGGCCGCTGCAACGCGACGAGCCTCTCGGCAAAGCGAAGCACGTAATCGCGCGCCCGCGCATCGCCGGTGAGCGCGTGCCACTCGAGGAGCATGCGGCCGGTGAACGCCGCATCCACGATATGGCACGCGTCCTCCGATGCGGAGGCTGGCCGTCGATCGGAATTGGACCAACGCCACGTGCCCGAGGCGTCGGCCACGATCCTCGAGGGAAAAAGGCCATTGTGCTGGGGTGCGGCGAGCGCAACCTCCGTCATGCGGCGCGCGCGGTCTTCCAGATCCGCCGATCCCGTTTGGCGCGCATGACGCAGAAGTCCATTGGCGCAGCGTTGCGTGGAGAACCACGCTTGATTCCAGATGCTGCGCGGCTCGCGCCAGCGCCGCTGCTCCGGCGGAATCGAGGGATGGCGGCTCACGTCGACGATGAACACGGGGGCGGCCGCACGCTCGTCGATGCTTTGCCATACGCTCTCGGCCCAGCCGTCTTGCGAGAAAGCCCAGTGCACGATGTGCCGCAAGAGCGGCGCGAGGTCGTGGGCGCGTGTCATGCCGGGGCGGCCCCACCGATTCCACATCCAGCGTGCCACCATGCCATACGGATTTGCGCAATCGCGCGCCTCGCAGCTTGCCACGAGGTGCAATCGCATTCCAACGGCGCATCCCTCGGCGCGGGCATGTTCACGGACATAAAATACGTGCCCCTCTTCGCGGTAAGCGCCTGCGGCCATGGTCACCGTTCGTCGCGGGTGGTCGCAATCGAGCCAAACGCGGTAAGCGCCGGCGTTGGCCACATCGCGCACATCGTCCAAATCGGGAACGAAGGCCAGCGCCAGCGCATCGTCGGCGAGCACGATGGCCGGCGACCGGAAAATCGCATCGCCCATGACATAGCCTTCCTCGGGCGTGAGATGGGGAACCCACACGTGCTTCGCGTTTGCAAAGGGATGCTCGATTGCGAGTTCGATGGCCGCGTCCTCGGCGCCGAATACACCGCAAAGCTCGAATGCGCCATCCACGAACGAGACTTGCCCCTTCGATGAAATGACATGGAGTGCGCGACCATCGGGAAGTTCGAATCTCATGCACGTCTCCAGGAAAGCCACACGAATCCTCCCACGACCAGCGCGCACGCGCCGTAGGCCGATTCGAGCGGTGCACGGAGCAAGCAGCCCAGCGCAATGCCCATTTGAATGAGAAGGAAGGCCCACGCCGCGGGCGGTGGTGCATACCGCGGCATGCCCGCGGACTTCGGCGCGCGCAGGCGAACCACGGCAATGGCCGCTTGAAACGTCGCATCGGCAAAGGCAATGCCCGTGAGCAGCACATCGATGCGTGACGATCCCACGAGCACGGCGATGCAGGCGAGCGTCCCCTGCAATGCCACCGCGAATGTGGGCCGCCCCGTGCGCGGATCCAGCCGGCCCGCGCGCTCGAAGAACACGCCATCCTTGGCCATTGCGTAAATCACGAAGGGGAACCCAAGGCAAACCGTGTTCAGGAGCCCCGCCGCGGAGACCACGATGGTGAGCGCCAGCACCTTTCCCGCGGCAGGTCCGAGCGCAATGCCCACCGCATCCGCGGCCGGGCTCGTGCTTGCAGCCAGCCCCGCATGCCCGAGCAGCGCGAGGTAAGCGACATTCACGCCCAGGTACGCCACCAGCACGACCGAAATCGCCGCGATGATCCCGCGCGGAAGTGAGCGCTCGGGATCGCGCACCGAGCCGGCGATGAATGTGCCGTGGTACGCCCCGCCGAAGGTGAACAGCACCGGGATGATGCCGAACAGCAGCCACGATGACATCGTCCCCTGCGGAGCCATCGTTTGCGGCCCCGCAGAAAATACTCGCGACGCGTGTCCCCAACATGCGCCCACGAGCGCGAGCGCGGCCAAGGCCGCAAGCTTGAGCGCAGCCATCCCGATTTGAATGCGCCCGCCCACCCGCAAGCCGAGCAGGTTCGCCGCGGTGAACAGGGCAATCGCCGCACACGCCCCTACGCTTCGCGCGACGGAGCCGATGGGACCGGCCACGAAGGCGAGATGATCCACCAACACCAGGGCAATGACCGCCATGGCCCCTGGCTGAACGACGAGCAACTGCAGCCACCCGTACAAGAACGAAAGCGCCGATCCTACGGGTTTGCCGAAGCCCTCGCGCAAAAAGACGTAGAGCCCCCCGGCCTGCGGCCACCGCGCGCCGAGGTCCGCGAAAACGAGTGCGCCCGCGATCGAGGCGATCCCACCGAGCACCCAGATGCCGAGCACCCACGCCGCATTCGGCACCGCACGCGCGAGCGTCGCCGGCGTGAAAAAGATGCCCACCCCCACCATCGCGCCAATGACCACGGCCGCCACATGCCATGGGCCCAGCGGCCGCTCGTCTTCAAGCTCGGATCGATGCACCCGAAGACGATATACGCACTGCCCGCTTGACGCGTTTCAATCCCTGACCGATCCGACCCGCCGCTGCATCGTCGAGCAGCCGGGCATCCACCAATCCGGCGTGTCCCGGCACCTGCGCATCCTTCACGAAGCCGGTTTCGTGGCCATGCGTCCGGACGGGCAGCGCCGCCTCTATTCGCTTCGGCCCGAGCCGTTTCGCGAGCTCGATGCGTGGCTCGCCCAATACCGCGGCCTCTGGGAGCGCGGCTCGACCGCTTCGGGGCCGCCCTCGCGAAAGGAAAACGAACATGAGCACGCCGAAAGTCATTTTCGAACGGACGTACCAAGCTCGAATCGAGGAGCTCTGGGCGCTATGGACCACGAAGGAGGGCTTCGCGTCGTGGTGCGGGCCCGAAGGCTACCGTGTCGAGGTGCACACCATCGATGCGCGCCTGGGGTCCCGCCCTACGAGAACACCATCGAGGTGGAGTTTTTCCGTCAGGGAGGACACGTGCGCATGGTGGTCGCCTTGGAGCCGCTGCATGACGCGGAATTTACGAGGCTGTCGTCCTTGGGCTTTGCGAGCCAGCTTGCGAAGTTGGATAAACGCTTCGCGCAAATCTAGAAAACTCCGTTGACGGAACCGGACGACGGCTCAACGGTTTTCCCTTTCGGACGATAGTCGAGGAAACATTCGAAACAGACTACCCGCTGGATAGGAGCCGTTCGTCGATTTCAATTTTGGAACCTTCGCGGAGCTGGGCGGCCCGTTCGGCGCGCACCTGTTCGCGCACCGTATCGAAGTAGTCGTTGCGGATCGATTGTCTCTCGCCCTCGAAGCTCATGACCTTCTCGACGCCCTTGTCGTCCTTGTACGTGTAACGGGTCTTCAGGTTGTCGTCGTACCATTTGCGGAGGTGTGCCTCCGTTTCCGGAGCCTTCATTCGTTGGGCGGCTTTGGCGGTGATGCGATCTTGAAGCCACATCCGTGTGAGCGAGGCGCGATTGGCCGCCACGGTTTCGCGGTACGCCCGGCTCTTGTCGATTCCGCGTGCGCGCGCCTCGTTGATTTTGAGGCCGTCCGTAAGAATGTGCTTGAGCAGCTTGGAGACACCTTCTTGGGTGGCGACATTCGGGCGCTTCGCGGGCGGTAGGCCGACGTACGCCGCAAACGCATCACCGACGGTGACCTTCATCTCGCCGCATTGTGCAAGTGGGTGTGCTGCAATATCGGTCGGCAGGTCTTCGGCCTTGTCCGAGCCGTGTTGCGCAATCGCATCTTTGAGGTGCGCATATCCCTCATTGGAGACAATGACCTCTGCTTTTTCGAACAATCTGTCCTCCAACGCACTTTGAAGCAGTGCGTAATGTTCTGCGGACTTGGCTTTGTCGCCTACGTCTTCCCGCGTCAAAAATTCGATGAGCAAGAGCCGCCGTGTGCTGTCGAGTGAGCGGACCATATTTTCGCGGGTGTCGATGTTGCGGCGATAGGCGTCCCGCAGGAAGAGAAGGTCGTCGATGAGCCGATCGAGGTGTTTTCTTCTCCCGGCGGTATCCAGCTTTTTGCGTTCCTCTTCGCTGACCTCGGCCTTTAGGTAGGCCCGAAATTCGCTGATTGGAATCTCGATGGAGGTGCCATCCACCCGGGCCAGCACCGGATTGTCATTGGCCGCGGGGCCGAAATCATAGAGGCGCACGAGCCGCTCGGGATCCTCCGGCGCGAGCTGCGCGGGCGGGGGCCCTGCGGTGGCCGAGGGCTGCGCGGGTGCGGAATGAGGCGAGGATGCGCTTTTCTGGAACCCATTCGGCTCAGGAGCTTCGCTAGGGTAGGGCAGGAAAACTGCGATGGCCGCGCAGGCAACGAGGACGTAGAGACGGCTCGCCATGAGCGCCATTGTCGGGGGCGCGCCCATCCATGCAAGTGGAAATCGTCCGGCGCGCCGTTTTTAAACTATGCAAAAAGTATCATGCCTCCCCGCAGCGCATTTGAGTGCATTGGTAAAACCGAATCTGGTGAAGACGAAAATTTGCTCAATGGATCGAATGGATCGTGTGCATACATGTGCCTATCCCATTGATAGTAATCGCTGGCGCTTCGGTGGCTTGGAAACCGGTGTCAAATTTGATTGACGTCGGTCCTTCTTCGAATTACGACGTTGTATCCCCCGGCAACGGTGCGACCACTATCGAGGAGGGTCAGATGACGCGTGTTAAGGGATTAGGAGCTGGTCTCGTCCTGGCAGGCTGCATGCTGTGCAGCCGCGAGAGCTTTGCAACGGTCATCTTCCACAATACGGGAACGATGTCGGGTTGGAGCGCCACGCTTGCAGAGCACAATGGAAGCATCTCGCAAGTCACCAACATCGTGTACGACGGCACCACCGCCCTCAAGGCGATGCAAGTGTACGACCCGAACTACAGCGGCCGGTACCACTCGGAGTGGGTGCGCAACGACGTATACAATCGCGGCGACATGGGCTTCTACGGGTTCGCCTTCCGCCTGCAGGGCGACTGGCAATTCACCAATCAGAACTACAACATCGCCCAATTCATCGCGGATTTCTCCAACACGGGCTGTGACGACTGGATGCCCAGCACCATGGTCTGGCTGAACGGCTCCAGCCTCAACACGCGCGTCAAGACGGGGAGCATCTGCGCACAGCGCACCACGAACTTCAACGGCGTCGCCAACGTCACCGCCGGCGTCTGGCACCGCTTCGAAATGCAGGTAAATTGGCAGAGCGGGTCGAACGGCTACTTCAAGGTCTGGTACGACGGCAACAAAGTCTTCGAGCGCCTCAACATCGCCACCACCGTGTCGGACGACCGCGCATTCGACTTCCGCGTAGGCCTCTACGCCAACAGCTGGCACGACGACGGCCGCCTGGTCGGCAATCAAGGCACGCGCCAAATCTGGTACGACAACATCGGCGCCGGCACGACGTACGCCGAAGCGGATCCCGACGGCTGGTGAGCGGGCCGTAATCCTCGCAACGAGTGCCTTCCTCTTCCTCTCCTCTATTTTCGAGGAGAGGGAAGGAAGCATTTTGTCCGTTGTCGCGCTAAGAATCCGAGCTTTCGGACGTGGCTCGAGGCGAGTCGTCGAACTTCGCGACGACTTCAGCGTCGCCCGTGATGTCGGAGGCGGGAATCGAGGGAAGAAGATCGCTCGGCCCCGGAAGTCGAGCCCCGAGCGTTTCCTTCATCCAAGGCGGGACCTCGTCGGGTTTGTCGCAATTGAGGCGAATCTGCTCGCCGACGACGACCACGTTGTCGTTTGCGCGTAGTGCGATATCGCCCGCCGTTGTCTCGATGGTGGCATGGTGCGCCTCGATGCGCGCCTCCTGGCTCGCATGTACATCGAAGCGTTCGCACGCGACGGAAACGGCGTGTGTCGCTCGAAGTTCGATGTCGGCGGCCTCGAAAATGAGCTTTGGGCCAGCGTCCGTGAGGACGACGGTGAGCTCGATCCGTCCGCTACTTCCGAGTACGCGCAATATTTCGTGGTCGCCACTGGGGCGCCGAACCTCGAGGCTACGGCCCGACGCGAGCGCGACGGTGCAGTCGTCGATGGTGGCCGGGACGGCGAGTTTCGTCATTGGCATGTTGGTTCCCTCACGATGAACGGGCGCGCCAGCGCACTGCGTGGCGAATGCGCACAGCCTGGGCTGGGGTGAGCGCTTGGCCTGCCCAATGGCGGGCAACCCACACCGTTGTGAGCTGTCCGTCATCGGGTCGCACGACCACCGTGCGGAGCGAAGCCTCGGACTCGATGACGCGCCCATTGGGGAGCTCGAAGAGCACCTGCGGAGTCTCGGCGGGCAGGGGAACGTCCAGGCGCGGCGCCAGAGGGTGCATGCCCCACAGCACGATGGTTTCACGGCCGGAGAGCGGGGCGACGGCCAGCCACGGTGAGGCTCCGTGGTAAAAGCGATCTCGGCCGGCTGCACCCGCGTTGGAGCCCGATTCGCCTTGTACAGAAGTGCTGGCGACGAGTTCTCGCGGGACAACGCCGCCGCGTACTTCGCTGAAGTCGGCAGGGTCGCATCGATGTGGCGTGCTCGTGGCGAGGAGGAATGCGAGGCGAGGGAACCACGATGTGTCGAACCAATCGAACCCCGCCGGAAACGGGGCCGTTGGCCAGCGGTACAAATCACCTGTACAGAGCCGCGAGGGAGTGAGCATATCCTCCGGGAACTCGAGATTCGGAAGCATGAGCGCATCGAATGCCGCGCGCGAAGGATGCACCAGAAACCCGCGACCCGCGGGATTTCGTGGATACCGATAGAGCGAGAGCTCGCTACCTGAAAACGCGGAATGCTTCGCGAGCCAATCGCCCATTTCATCCGGATGATCCGCCGCCGACCATAGGTCGCATCCTCCGTATGCGCGCGCATACGTGAGCGGCATTTTCTCGAAAGACTCGGGAGGTGAGAACACGACGTGGTTGCCGTTGCCGCGGTACTCCGCGTGTCGATCTCCGGTCACGCGAATGCGGCGCCCCGCGCGCTCCGGCTCTCTCGTTCCCAAGATGCTGACGCCGACGTCCATGCAAGGTACGGGACCTTTCGTGGAGTGGGCGCTTCCTTGAACGACGACGTCGGTGCCTGCTTTCCGGAGACAGAAGATGTCGCAATCGGTCCGTGGCGCGCCTTCATCACCCTGCCCGGTGGGCGGATGATATTCGGCGTCAAGGTGCAAAGGCACTTGCAGTGGAGCTACAATGGGACGATGTCCGGGAGCAAAGGTGTACGTGCGTTTCGCGAAAACGTGGAGGATCGACGTATCATTCGGCGCGTCGGTGTAGTCGAGCAAGGAGAGGAGAGGTCCTTGCGTCATCGAACGGACCCTCCCACCGGCGAGAGAAAGGCAGACAGCCCGCCACGGGCTATTCGATCGGAGGCATCGTTGACGTTTCCGGAGATCCGTTCGCCCAACGCTTCGACGAGCTTCATGGCCCCGTCGTGCAGACCATGCGAAACGTAGTGGCCGTCCTTCATGATGTCGCCGATCCCTTTGATGATGAACTCGCGCAAGAACGTTTGCGAAATCTTTCCCTCGGCCATCTCGCTACTGAGGATAGGCGCCAATTTTTCACCGAGCGAGCGGAGCGCCGGGCCTCTTTTGGGGTTCGTCAGCAGCCGGTGCAACCCGTTCATCGAGTGTCCAAGCCCTAGACTCAAGAACATCGAGAGAATCGAGTCCAACAACATGTTGCTTGCATTGCCGACGAGATCTCCAATCGTCATGCCGAGCAGGACGGAGCTGGCCAGTTGTATCGATACTGTGCTTGGGAGATCGAACGGTTTGGAGCAAACCGTTGAACTGGCAATTGCAAGATCGACCCCCACGTTCAGTAGAGGCAAGTGAACAGCTGGGTTGTCTCCCTTGTCCGTAATGTTGGCCTTGATGGAGTAAGGACCCCATATTGTCTTGGTGGCCCCTAGCAGTATGTTGGGGATAATGAGCCCGCTGTCCCAGAAAAACGAGATCGGAGGAGCCGCGTTGCTAAGACAAATATGCGGACGTAGGTAGCGCGTATCGCTTCCGCGCTTCAAGAAACCATTGCCATCACCAAAAACCGATGAAGATTGAGAATCGCCACCAAGCCATCGAGCGGTGGATATGGAAATCCATCGCTGCCAGGGATGGATACCGAGCGGTCCCAATGCTTCGTGCAAGTCGAAGCCGAAGACGAGACACCACTTGCTCACGATCGGACAAGAAAAAGGCATGGTTCCTCATCCGCCGTTGATGGCGGGGCTTGTTTCACGCAGGATTGCGGTTCGCACATCATAGGGCCGCAGCGCGTATCGAAATACAGTTTGTAATGTAAAAATGACCAGTTTGGCGTCCAGCAAGATCCATAGGCCGCTGAAGGTCAAGGGGTAGGTGACCCGTTCGGTCCCAATCTCTGCGTCCAACGCGAGGGCCAGACGCGGCACTCGAAACGATGCGACAGTATCTCCGAACTCGATACTCACGGGGTCGTCGATTTCGAGTCTTTGCATCAGATTCCGTGGCGGAGCGGCGCACATGAAGCACTCTGCCGCGCGTTGAAAGCACTCTGCCTCCGTAGGCGATGGCCGCCGTAGTCGATTTCGTTCCATGAGCCATGCCGCCATTTGCCAAGCGGGAGCATTGCTGATTGGGCCCCACGCGACCGGCAAGAGCCGGTCATCCCAAGACGAAATAGGCTGGCAGGGGTCCATGAGATTCGGAAGCGGATTGTCGACCGCGTCCATTTCTGTCAAGTAAGCGCCGCGGCCTTCGGGATTGAGCGGATCGGGTACGGATTGCCCGTCCTGAAGGAGAGTTCCCCCGAGAGCTCGCGACCAATTGATGGGCATCTCCGTGAAAGCACGTGGCGCGCTCGCGGCAAGTGTACCTCCCCTTTTTGTCCATACGCGATCCCCGACGACCAGAATCTCGCTTGCGAAGTTCCCTGCGCGGACTCGGGCGTTGAGCCATGTAACGGGGGTTCTAGACGTGGCCGTGCCCAGGGCGATCAAGTCGCATCCAACTCGATTCGGTGAACTGTCTGCGGGAAAGGTGCCGAATATCGTATGTATCGGAGCAGCGAAGACTGGCCATGGATCGTTTGCCGGCACCAGCATCGTCGGGCTCACGAGCTGGAACGTTGCGCGCGCCACCACCGACGCCACATTGACTTCCTGGCCTGCACTCCCGAAATGGAATCGTGCTTGCCAAGGCGTGTTGTTGACGAAATTCATGAATGCCGAATTATGTGTTCAAGTTGGTCGGCGCTTTGATGTTCACGCAGCCGCCGCCGGTCGTAATGTCGACTGTGCCTTTCGTTGAATGAATCGATACGTTCTCGGAATCGAGTCTTGCTGCGTCCCGTAGAAGGTTCAAATGAGCGCCTTCTCTATTGGTAAATTTGATTGGTCCATCGACTTTGACTTCTAGTCCTTTTTCCGAAAATGCAATGTAAGCCTTCTTGCCGCACCAGACGGTGAATCCCTTAGTGACCGTGACATCGATGTGCTTGGCGTTCACGGTTACCTGGTCATTGCATCGGAACGTGTGTGTGCCGAAGATGGTCGCTTTGTCGTTGCTTCGTACCGTGAGTTCCCGATCGCCGGTCACGTCGATGGTTTGATTGTATATCGCCGTGATGGTCTGGTCTCCCTGCGAAGAAATTGTCTGGTTTCGACCGCAGGAGATGATTTGATCCATACTTGCGGACAGATGCTGATCCTTGTTGGATGATATCCTTTGGTCAAGTCCGGAGGAGAGTGATTGCTCGCGAAGCGCCGACAGCGTTTGATTCCCCTTTGCGCTTGCCGTCTGGCTTCCGCCGACATTCGTGGTGTCGTTGCCATCTATCGTCGCCGTTCGCGATCCGTGAATCGTGATTGACCGGTCTTTGCCGATCACGCAGGTTTTATTTCCGCCGATGTTCTCCGTATGCGCATTCTGAACCGTGACATCCATGTTGCGCTGCGCATGGATATAAATCTTCTCCGCGCCGGCGTGGTTGTCCTGCGTAATCTCGTTGTGGCCGCCGCCGCCGGGAACGCTCTTCGTCTTCCAGGTGCTATTGGCGACGTCGACGGGCATTTTGTACGGCTGGGCGTCGATGGCGTTGTAGACGGCGCCGATGACGACGGGGCGGTCGATGTCGCCGTCGATGAAGTCGACGAGGACCTCGGAACCGACTTTGTGCGCTTGCCAGAAGCCTTCGTCGAAGTTGGCGACGGGGGTCATCATGCGGATCCAGCAGGAGCTGTTCTCGTCGTGTTTTCCATCGCGATCCCAATGGAATTGCACTTTGATGCGGCCGTATTCGTCGACGTAGGGGTCGCCCACCTGGGGACCCACCACGCGCGCGCTCTCGAGGTGCGAGTTCGGCTTCGGCAAATGGGGCGGGTGGATGGTCATCTCCGCCGGGACGGCGCTGAATCGCGTGAGCTCTTCGCTGGTGCGGCCCGCGACCTCGGCGCCGTTGCCGGGCAAGGAAAGAGCGCCGTGAACCTTGCCGGCGACCGAGACCTCCGTAATCAGGAGTTTGCGATTGAAGG
Organism: Sorangiineae bacterium MSr12523; assembly: GCA_037157775.1. Taxonomy (NCBI): domain Bacteria; kingdom Pseudomonadati; phylum Myxococcota; class Myxococcia; order Myxococcales; family Pendulisporaceae; genus Pendulispora; species Pendulispora brunnea. Next base: position 7,343,445 of record CP089982.1, on the reverse strand, counting down.
CGCCATCGCGGTGGCCATGAAGGGTAAACGTCTTTCCAGGAAAGAAGCGCAACGTGGACGCCGCCCCGGTGAGCGTGAACGCATCGGCGCGCTCTTGTCCGAGGCGTATTTGTGCCCGCCTTTCCGCGAGGTCGTGCATATCGCGAAATCCGGCGGCGTAGGTGCGGCGCTCGCGACGAGTATGCCCATCGAGTTCGGCGCGCCCTTGGAGGCGCGCGGAGGGATTGCGAAAGTCGTAATCACGCTGCTCGATGGCTCCGGTGCGGACGCGTTGCGCGCGCTGGATGCTGCAGACGTGCTCTCCGGAAACGGCACCGCTTTCATGGCGGAAGTCGAGGTCGGCGTCGTTGGGGAGATCGGCGAAGCCATCGCGGCGATTCGTGAAGACGAGAATGCTGTCGTCCGGCGTATGGTCGAAATAATAATGAAGCCCTTCGTGCGCGGCGAGCCGAGCGAGAAAATCGAGATCCGTCTCGTCGGCCTGTACGGTGTATTCGTGCGTGGCGAGGGGAGGGTAGACATGCCAAGCCGTCTGGATTCGCTCGGTGCGAACGAGTTCGCGAATGATCTCCTCGACGGTCTTTCGTTGAAAGATCTGATAACCGCCCGAATACCGCAAGTTGGCCAGGCGTGGCTCGAGGACGAGCGATGTCGAGGCGCGCCCCTCACCGACATACGCCCCATCGGGCACCACCTCGGTGATCATGCCATGAACGACCAGCTCGACGTTCCCCCCGCGCGCTACCGTGAACGAGGCATCGCTCCCCAGGGCTACCTCGAGATCTTGCACGTCTTCCGGCTCGCTGACGACGGCAATCGTATAGGAGAAGAGAGATGAAAGCCCTTCTCGCCCTTCGAACGACGTCACCGTGAGCGCGGCCTCGTCGACATTGGCAATTCGTAGGCGGCACCGCAAATCATCGTAGTTGGCCGCGAGCAGCGATACGGATCCGTTCAAAAGAGTTCCTCGCGTATTCATGCATTCATCTCGTCGTCGTGTGATGGGGCGTTGGTGGACTTGGCTGGATGGAAGGCTCGACGCAACGAGCCAGTAGTGCTCCCAAGAGAACCGATGTGATTGCGCCGGCAATCACGAGTGCGCCGAGCCGAGCGCGCGCGTGCAATCGTGGCTGGATCGCCACCGTGGCCGCCCCTGGAGCCACGTAGGCACGTACGAACGGAGCGTCGACCACCGTCTGCTCGAGGGAGTCCGAGCTTCGGTCCATCGCCTCACGGAGCGCGGCCATGAGTTCTTTCACGTTGGAATATCGATCGGTGGCCTTTTTCTGCAAACAACGCCCGACGACCGCCTCCAGAGCCACGGGTACGTCGGGCCGCCGGTCGCGGAGGGACCGTGGCGGGTCGTAGAGGATCTTCCCGAAGAGTTCACTTACACCCACCGCCGCAAAGGGGTAATCATTTGCAAGTAGGTAATAGAGCACCGCGCCCAGGCCATAAATATCGGCGCGAGCATCGACGCGCTTCGAGTCTCGAATCTGCTCGGGTGACATGAATCCGGGCGAGCCGAGGATGGATCCCGTTCGCGTGGGGGATCCGGCCCGATCCTCTTCCGTCGCGGCCAACTTCGAAATACCGAAGTCGAGGACCTTCACCAACGGCGTCCCGTCCGGCCGACGCGTGAGAAACAGGTTTTTGGGCTTGAGATCGCGATGAACGATACCTGCTTGGTGGGCTTCGTCCATCGCGGCGCACGCATCGAGCACATACGCCACGGCCTCGGAGACTGGGAGTGCACCGCGCTTTTGGAGCAGGCTTTCGAGATCGCTGCCCTCCAGAAGGTCCATGACGATGTAAGGCGGACCGCTTGCGAGGGTGCCAAAGTCCCTCACGCGAGTGGCGTATTCCCCCCGCAAGCGCGCCACTGCGCGCGCTTCGCGAAAGAATCGTTTTGCCGCGTGTGGCGAGTTCACGGCTTCCGGATGCATGAACTTGATCGCGACCAAAAAGCCAAGCTGCACGTGCCTTGCGGCGACCACGACGCCCATGTCGCCCGAGCCAATGATGCGCTCGACGCGGTACTTCGCCGCAATCACTTCCCCCGGTCGAACGGGCGACTTGCCTTCTTCGTCGGCAATCTTTCGCGAGGACGTTCTCACGCCGGTGTGGGTCGGCTCATCGAGCGTCGCCCCGTTGCCGCGCGGACGCCTCCAGGTATCAGGTGGGTTTTGCTTCTTTTCGACAGCACTCATTCCATTCCTCTTCGACGGATGGCGCACCTCGTCCCAGGGGCATTCGAGACGAAGGCCACGCCGTAAGTGGTCCAAGGCGGACCCATGATGTTTCTCGAGCACGATCGGCCACTCACGAAACGACTCGGCTTACGTCTACGACGTAAACTCGAGTGTTGCGCAAACGGCAAAAGTTCGTTGTGCGCGGTTCGTGGATTGCTTTGCGCCGGCGCCTCAGCATTGCGGGCTACGCGCGCCGGTGTTAGCGTCAATGACGATGTGGTGCTCGCGCCCCCCTGCTTACGCGAACGTGCACGTCGTGCGATCCCAGCAACTCATACCCTCTTATTCGCCCGCCGCCGGCTGCGCTCGTAGGTTGCCCTCGAAAAATTGCTCACCGTGTCGAGCGCCCATGGGAGCGAATGTGTGTCATATTGTAATTTCTGGCTCGGGAGGTTCAAAGTGACATCCGGTGGACGAGAAGTGTCAAATGGCGCGGTTCGTCCAATTCGCGAGGCAACGATGGGGCGCGCGGAGGACGGAGAGAGCTTTCCCCACACTCCGCCTTCGGCGGTCCTCGGCGTGCGCGATGACAATCCCGCCGAGCGCGAGCGGTCGCTAAAGGTTCTGGCACGGAGGTATTGGAAGCCCGTCTACAAGTACATTCGGCTCCGCTGGCGAAAAACGGCGCTCGAGGCCGAGGAATTTACACAGGAATTCTTCTTGCTCGCCACGGCGAAGAATATCTTTTCGAGCTTCGATCCGCAGCGCGCGCGTTTTCGTACCTTCGTCCGTGTCTGTGTCGATCGTTTCGTGGCGAGCTACCAGCGGCATCGGCATGCCAAAAAGCGCGGTGGCGGCATTGCCTTCGTACCGTTCGATTTCGAGGCAGCCGAGCTCGAAATTGGTATTCAGCGCGACGATGCGACGGTCTACAATGCCGAAGAGTTGTTCGAGGCCGAGTGGGTGAAGAGTCTTCTTCAGAGTGCCGTGGAGTGCCTGCGTGAGGAGTGTGAACGCAAAGGTAAGCTCGTCCACTTCCAAGCTTTCGAGTTGTTTCATCTTGCCGAGGAACAGGACCGGCCATCGTACGAGGCCATTGCCGCCCAACTGGGGATTTCGGTCAACGACGTGAACAATCGGCTGGTGTACGCACGCCGTCACTTTCGCGCAGCCATTCTCATGGCCCTTCGCGAATGTACGGCAAGCGAGGAAGAGCTGAACGCCGAAGCCCGTATCGTGCTGGGGGACGGTCCCTGATGCGTGTCCCTGGCGACCTCGCGCAGGCCCTTCGATTGGAAAAGGAGCTATTTGCCGGCCGATTCGCCATCGAGGCGGAGGCCGGCGTTGGCGGCATGGGGGTCGTGTACCGGGCGTTCGACCACGTTCGCGAAGAATCCGTGGCGCTCAAGATTCTTCACCGTACGGATCCGGCGACGCTGCATCGCTTCAACGCGGAGGTCAGCGCGCTCGAAGATCTTCGACACCCTGGCGTCGTTCAATACGTTGCACACGGCGTCGATGCGGAGGGGGACGCCTATTTGGCCATGGAGTGGATTGCGGGTGAAACGCTGCATGCGCGACTGCGCGAAGGCCCGCTCTCGATTCGCGACACCGCGGCCCTTGGTTGCCACCTTGCGAGCGCGCTCGAAGCGATGCACGCGATTGGGATCATTCATTGTGACATAAAGCCGCTCAATGTTTTATTGCCATCCGGCAATTGGCACGAGGCCAAGCTCGTCGATTTTGGCTTGGCGCAATCGCGCAAGTCGGGTCGCGTGGATCGAGAAGATGTCATGGTGGATACGCTGTCGGCGCGAACCGTTCTGGGGACGCCCGGCTACATGGCACCGGAACAGGCACGTGGTGCTCGCATTCTCGACGGCCGTGCGGACCTCTTTTCCCTGGGCTGCCTGCTCTTTCGGTGTTTGACCGGGGTGGAAGCATTCGAGGAAACACCCGAGTTCAACGCGTTTGCGCGAATGGTGCTTCTCGATTCGCCGCGAGCATCCGAATTTCGGACCGACGTTCCGCCTTCGATGGACGATCTGGTCGCCCGTCTGCTCGCCACGGAGCCCGAAAAGCGGCCCGAGAGCGCGGCGACGGTGCGGATGGAGCTCGAACGCATCATCGCCCATCATGATTGGCCGAAGCCCGCCGTATCGAACGCAACCCCGACTTTGGAATCCGCCCCCGACGTTCTCTTCGGCCGCTACATTCTCCAGGATCGGCTGTCGGACAAATCGGGATCGTTTCGTGTGCGGGATTCCCTTCTCGATCGGAACGTGGTGCTCGAAGTGTTTGCCGGTACCCGGGAACGGGGTGCCATCGACGAATTGCTCGCGAAGGCCCGGGCCGTGGCGGGCGTGAGCCATCCGAACGTAACTGTGATTTACGACGTCGGGGAGCGTGCTCGCGTTCCATTCGTCGCAAGCGAACATCTTTCGGGTAAATCCCTGCGAAGGTACATCGATGATCCTTGCATCGATCGGGCTCGAAGGGTCCGATGGCTCGGTGCCATTGCGCGCGGTCTTGCGGCATTGCATCGCGCCGGGGTGGTTCACGGCGAAGTGAATCCCGACAACGTGATCATTGCGGATGTGCAGACGGACAATCCGCTCGAAGACGTCGTCAAGATTGTAAACGTCCGATTCGAGAACATCGAAATCGCAACGGACAAAGTCGGATCCAAGTACATCGCGCCGGAGCGAAGCCGAGGAAGACCCGTTGACGCTGCAGTCGATCAATTTGCTTGGGCGGTGATGGCGTTCGAGTTCATCACCGGTCGGTATCCCTGGGCCGATACACCTTTTTTCCAAGTTGGCGCGGCCATGGTGAACTTCGGCCCCGAGTGGGCGCAGGTCCCTCGCGGGGTTGCGGCGGTCGTTCGCAGAGCCCTTCGAGAGGAGCGCAGCGAACGATTCCCTACGATGGAGGCCCTGCTCGAGGAGCTGGAGGCGAGCACCAGGCAGGAGCCAGCGGGCATCGCTTCGGATTTGACGGGGGCCATTCAGCAATACATCGAGGAAGAACGGCCGAAGCCGAGCGCCTCCGGCATGGTCGTGCCGCGCGGCAAATCGCAGCAAAGCGAGGTTCGGTCCTCGCTGAAAACGGAGCGTCTGCGATTGGCCGTTCTTTTCGGAGTGACGATTGCCTTCGTCGTTGCGACCGGAGAAGGCATTCTGCGGTCGGGCTCCGACGCGGGCAAATCGAAGACTTCGACTGTCTCGTTCGAACAGGCGCCGGTGCCCCGCGTGACCGGCATGTCGCCGGAAACTTGGGCAGCCCAGACGGTGGTGTTGAAAGGGCCTTTGCCCGTCGCGAGCGTCGAAACGAAAGAGAACAATTCGAACGATGGAGCCGCACCGTCGGCCTCGGACGACTCGGCGATCGCGCGCCGTGGACGCACTCCTCGCCACACGGAGAAAAGCGAATCGGGTCGCCAAGAGCGCGCGCGGCGCGTCGCCCCCGATGCGGAGCCGGCGCCGATACCGTCGTTGCCAGCTCCGAATTTGCCGGACGCGTACGAACCGACGAAAGACACGCGACAATAACGGGTTTGAACGATGGTGACCGACCAAGAACTCGATGTTTTGCGCATGCGGACGGACGATGTGCTCGATCCGCTGATGCAGGCGCTGGCCCCCGGCGATGTGGGGCAGATGCTCGGTGCCTTGTTTCGGACGGACCGCATTCCGGCCGACGATCCGCGATTTCGGGAATTGCTCGAAGCGCTGCCCATCGTGCCCTTGGAGAATGCTGCGTTGGTGGAGGCCGGGCAGCGCGTGTTCGAGCTGTATGGGCCGGAGGTTCTTCTCATCCTGGGCTGCTATGGATTGCCCGCAGCGTATGCGGCGGCCAATGGCGTGCAGGTCATTCACCGCGCGCGCCGTCTGGAGGACGATACACAACGCCGCCTCTGCGAAACCGCGCAAATGCTCATCAATGCGATGACGCCAGGCGGCCTCGCACACGGCGGCATCGGATACCGATCCGCGATCAAGGTGCGCATCATGCATGCGCTCATTCGGCAACATGTTCGCTCCAAGGAGTGGTCGACAGCCGAGTACGGGGAACCGATCAACCAGGAGGACTTGGCCGGTACCCTTTTGACCTTCTCGTTGCTGGTGTTGGACGGGCTCCGCAAGATCGGGGCGCATCTGTCGCAGGAGGAGGAAAGGGGATATCTCGAGACTTGGCATCATCTGGCTCTCGTGCTGGGGATCGACGCGCGCCTCGCCTCGCGGAGCCTCGACGAGGCGAAAGCATTGGCCGAGCTCATTGGGCGCCGGCAGTTCCGCCCCTCGCCGGAGGGGCGGCGGCTCATGCACGATCTGATGGTGGTGAGCGAGGGGCTATTTCCGATTCCCGGTTACGGGACGAGCTTGATGCACTTCTTCCTCGACGAGAGTGTCTTCGGAATCAACCTCGCCGAAACCCTCGATTTGCCGCCCGCCAACTGGACGCGTGTCCTGGTGCGCGCCCGTGCCGCGCAGAAGCAGGTGATTTTCCGCTGGTTGAATCGCGTCCCAGGGGCTCGGGCGCGCCGCAGGGTCGTCTCATCGTACTTTGCGCAAAAGCTCATTCTGTGGAAACGACCGGACAAGCAATCGCCCTTCGAGGTCCCGCCCGACCTTTTGCAGCGATGGCGCCTCACGGCGCCGAAGATGTAGCGCGGACTGCGAAATCGCGGAACATGCATGCGGAATAAGGAGCGCAGCGCGCCAAGAGTGCCCCCATGGCCACCGATGCCATGAGCACGACGGCGGGAAGCCGCGCCCCTACCACGCCGTCGCGCAGCACCGTGGAGGGCTGCTCTTTCTGCTCGAGCGCGCCGCGAAGGGCATCCATGAGCTCTTTTACATTGGGATAGCGATCGCTGGGGTCTTTCTGCAAACAACGCGATACGATCGCCTCGATGGCCGCCGGCACATCCGGACGGCGATCGCGTAGGGAATGCGGCGGCTCGTGCAGAATCTTTTCGAGTAGATCGCTTACGCTAATGGCCGAAAAGGGATAATCGTTCGCGAGGAGGTAATAGAGCACCGCACCCAGGCCATAAATGTCCGATCGTGCGTCGACTTGCTTGGAGTCGCGAATTTGCTCGGGCGACATGAATCCCGGCGAGCCGAGGATGGAGCCGCTTTCGGTCGATGACGCGTGTTCGTCCTCCGCCGTTTCGGTCAATTTGGAGATGCCGAAGTCGAGCACCTTCACCAGCGGCGTCCCGTCGGGGCGGTGGGTGAGAAACAGGTTCTTGGGCTTGAGATCGCGATGAACGATCCCCACTCGATGGGCTTCATCCATCGCCTTGCACGCATCGATCAGATACCCCACGGCTTCCTCGATGGGGAGCTTGCCACGCCTCTGCACCAAGGCTTTCAAGTCTATCCCCTCGAGGTGTTCCATCACGATGTAGGGCGCACCGCCATCGGGGGAGCCATAATCGGTTATGCGAGCCGTGTGTTCTCCCCGTAGGCGCGCAACCGCGCGGGCTTCGCGAAAGAAGCGGGCCGCGCGGGATTCGCTTTGGGCTTCGGGACGCATGAATTTGATGGCGACCAGAAAGCCAAGCTGCAGGTGACGTGCGGCGACCACCAAGCCCATATCGCCGTATCCGAGTACACGTTCGATGCGATACTTGCTTGCGACCAGGTCCCCCACGAGAATCGGAGGTTCCGCTTTCGCATGGCGCCTCTTGCGCCGCAACGCCCGTACCCTGGTGATGGGCGTGACGTCGTCGAGCGTCGACTCGTGGCCGAGTGAACGCGTCCAAGCGTCTGCAGTGACGACGACTTCACGTCGACGTGTCTTTCTCTCGACAGCACTCATTCGGATCCCCTCATCGGTGATGGCGCCGATGGTGATGTTTGCCTCAGGCACAATGCGACTGCAAAAGGTTTGGCGTTTACGTGAACGGGGTAAACCCCGGCCGTTGTGAGGTCGCTACGGTTCATTGCGCAACGCCCATGAACGCTTCCATACGCTCTTATTCGCGGGCCGAGACGTTTCTCGTAGGTTCGAGGGCGAATTCGCGCATCGAGAAAAGACGGCCGTCGGAGTTTACGGAATCGACGTAAACCCTCGTGGAGGCTCCGCCTCGATCCGCTTCAGAACGCCCCGCGGGCCACGAGGCTGGCGCCCGTGGTCGAGAATGACGGCATGAGCCGCACAGTCAGGGTGCGCGTGTCGTAGGCTGGCCAATGAAAGCTCGGCAGCACGGCGGCGACCGTGGTTCCGAATACCAGGCCGCTGCCGATGGCGGCCCATTCGATGGGGTGCACGGTGAGGGCGGCGCGATCGCGCATATGGGCGCGGGGGACGAGGATGCCGATGGCCGTTCCCACGACGGCGCCCAAGAGGACGTCGGAGGGAAAGTGTTGACCGGCACGAACGCGCTCCGTGGCCGTGGCGCTGGCGAGGGCCATTTCGACTCCCCAGACGACGGCGCGCAGTTCCGTATCCGAATTGCCGTACCCAAAGAGAAGGCCGCCGCTGACGGCCGCCGCAAAGGCATTGGTCGAATGACTCGAATAGAAAGAGAGGTACGCTTCGCCGCGGCGCGAGGCCGCGAAACCAAGGATCTCCCGATCGGTGGCGTAGGTATAAGGTCTCGGCCGTTGCACCGAGTACTTGGACAGCGCATTGAGGAAGATGCACAGGGAAAGGGCCTCCCCCGTGACGATGGTCTTCGGAAGCGCGTCGGGATCGCGGGTCAGCAGATTCGCGAACATGGGCGTCATGATGGTGCCCGCGAGGAGGAAATCGCTGATGATCGCGTGCGTCTTGGAAAAGGTTCCTCGCGTCGCCCCGTCGAAGGGGAGAAGCTCGCTGGTCCACCGCCGTCGTTCCACCGGAATTTGCGACACCAGCCAGGTGCCCGCGAGCGCCCCCGCGATGATGGCCGTGTCCGGCGCAGCCGAAAGGTCGACGCGCGGTTCGGATTGCGCTGCCGCAGGACGCGCAACGGCGTGCGCTAGGAACATGACGGCGGCGGCCGCTGCGCATCGCTTGCTCTTCCCGGTCGGGGTCGACATCGCATTCCACCCTAACGGGAAGTACGCGACGGATGAAGCTGCTCGATGCAGCGGGGGCCTTCTAGACCGCTGGGCGAGCGCGGCGGTTGGATGATCGGCTACAGCATGGGCCTGCGGCGACCCAAAAGCGCCGAGAGCAGAGCGAGCGCGAGAAAGACGAAGAAGAGCGCCTTTGCGACGCCCACCGCCTCCGCCGCGCCGCCGCCGAATCCGAGGATGGCGGCAACCACGGCCAAGATGGAGAAGACAGCCGTCCAGTGAGCCATCGTCGTTGCGACCTTTCTCCCGACCCCGTCTGCAGGTACGAGACTTCGCAATGCATATGCCATTCAAGCGTTTCGCCAGGCAAGTAAGAATGCGATGTGGCGGATTGCCTCGCGTGTGACGGTGTGTTCGGACCGCATGCCGCCCGAGACTCTCTCATGCGCGCGCGACGATGCGGTGATGAATGGGCACGGCCGTTGCTCGAGCGGCATGCACGATGACGACATGCGCATCTTCCTTCGAGCCGTTCTCGGGGGCGGTGATCAACGACAATCTCCGCCTGGAGCGCCCGATTGCAAAGGGCGGCATGGGCAGCGTGTGGCTTGCGCGCCATACCGCGCTCGATTTGCCGGTGGCCTTGAAGTTCATGTCCCAGGCCATTTTTCGGGACGAGCCCAATGCCGTGGAGCGCTTTACGCGCGAGGCGCGTGCGGCTGCGCAGTTGCGCCACCCGAACGTGGTCCGCATCTTCGATTTCCGATTTCCGACGCCCTCGGACGAACCGCCGTACATGGTGATGGAGTTGCTCGAAGGTGAGGATCTGGAACGCTACATCCGCCGAGTTGGCCCGCTGGATATCGGTGAGGCGGTGGCGATTTTTCGCGCCATCGCGAGCGTGCTGGAGACAGCGCACGAGCGCGGCATCGTGCACCGCGATATCAAGCCGGAGAACGTCTTCCTCGAAGGCCCCGAGCACACCGTGAAGGTGCTCGACTTCGGTGTGGCCATGGTGCAACAGGGGCGCGATGACATCGCAGCCGAAGAGGAAGGCAAGATGTGCGGCACGCCTTGCTTCATGAGCCCGGAGCAATTCACCGACGCGGGCGATGTCGACCATCGGTGCGATCTCTGGGCGCTCGCCGTCGTCGCCTACGAGATGCTGACCGGCAGCTTGCCCTTCGCCGGTGGCACCATGAGCGCCATCTTCCTTGCTGCGGCGCGCGGGCGGTACACGCCGCCCAGTCAGGTGCGGCCGGAGCTCGGGCCGGCTGTCGACGCATGGTTCCGCAAGGCCTTTGCGATCCGAATCCAACACCGCTTCGCCTCCGCACGCGAGCTCGCCGATTCCTTCGTACGCGCCGTCGCCACGTCGCGGCGTGCCCCGGCACCTCGCAACGCGGTCGCATCATGGAACCGTTGGCCCGCCGTTTTCGTGGGCCTTCTCGGCGGCGCGCTCGCCACCCTCGTGTTCACGGGGAATTTGCGCTTTACGCCGGCACCGGTTGCCGCGAGCCCCGCATCGCCCCCGCCCGTGGTGATTGTGCCACCACCGGTGGAATTACCCGCGCCGTCTGCGTCGTGCAGCGCTCCGACGCCGCCTCCAGCGCGCAGCGCGACCAAAGCTCCCGTCGTCAAGAGCCGTCCCGTTGCTGCTGCAGCGGCCAAGGTCGCCACGGAAAACGAAGAAGAGACGGCGGACGACGACGACACCTTGTGAGTCAGTGAACATTCGCCTCGATCCAACGATGGATCCGCTCTTCGACGTCGTCGGAGTTGCTGTCCATCATGAGCATATGCGAATTGCCTTGAATGCCCAATTCGGGCAAGTAAGACCATGTGCTCTTCGAGCCAAGGCGAGGAGTGCCTCGTGGTATTTCAAGTTCGTCGGTGCGTGCGCAGCATGGAGCTGTCTTACGCCGACCGCGAGGTCAAGTCGACCGCGAACGATTTCGTCCCATACGCGGATTGCCTCGCCGTGGCGCGTCGTTCTTTGCTCATGATCGTCCGAAGAGCCCATCGTGTGCGCGAAAATCGCGCGCGCGGGCTGCACCGAAGTGGCCATTGATGCGTCCTTTCTTCGACATGATGCGCGCATCGCCGACCCGACGGCTTTCCTGGATATTGCTGGCGCTCGTCCTCGCAGGATTCGCATGGCTGGCGCTTCGCCACCGTCTGGCCCGCGGGGTTGCGGCTGCAGCGGACGCAGCGGCCGTCGAGCCATCTGCGGGTTCGCAACTGGGCCTTCCCGATGAACCGAGCAGCGACGCCACCTTGCCTCGCGCCACCCTTGCGGGCAAAGTCACCGATCCGGCCTCGAAGCCGATACAAGGCGCTTCGGTTTGCGCGTTTGCACGGTCGGAGCGCCTCGTTTCGGCCGAAACACGTATTCCTCGTTGTGCGACGAGCGGCGCCGACGGGCGATATCGCATCGAGGGGCTTCTCGTGGCCGGATACGAAATCAGCGCAACGGCGCCGCGCTATCAACCAGCCCGATGGCGAAATCCCACGACGGACGCGCGTACTCTGGAATTGCGAACCGGTGAAACGCGCGAGGGCGTCGATCTCGTTCTTCTTCCGGGCGGCGTCGAGGTGCGCGGTCGAGTCAATGATATCGCCGGCGGAATCGTCACCGGTGCAGTGGTCACCATTGGCAACGAAGCGGTCGCCGAGACGGATATCAAAGGCGAATGGCAGGCCTGGGTCGCTCCGGGAGAGATCCAAGTGCACGCCACGGCAACGGGGTATGCGGAAGGCTCCGCGGAGGGAATGGCCCCGGGTCAATTCATCGAAGTATGGCTGACGCCCGAATCGGTGCTGGAAGGGCGGGTCGTGGAGGCCGGTACGGATACCCCGGTTGCGGGGGCGCGTGTCTCGGCGTATCCAGCGACGGCGCTCACCGATGCCGAAGGGCATTTTCGCCTTTCGGGGCTCGGGCCCGGGCGCTACAAGCCGGAGGCAAGGAGCGCACATCGCTGGGGAATCGCAGCCGAGAGCGTTCTTCTCGGTGTAGGAGAGTCCTCGAGCGAGGTGACCATCGAGTTGCATCCGGCGTTCACGGTGAGTGGCCGCATCGGGATCACCGACAGCAAGGCTCCGGCCTGCAGCGAAGGCTCCCTGGATCTCGTCGAGGTCACGACGGGCGAGCGACGCGGCGCGAAGCCGGACCAAGATGGGCGCGTGCGCATCGAAGGCGTGCTCCCGGGCCACTACGACGTGGCCATCACATGCCCCGATGCCGCGCTCGAAGACACCTATCCGCCGATCACGGTGGCCGCCGAGGACGTAACGGGTGTGACGTGGACGGTGCAAACGGGGTTTACCGTCCAAGGCAAAGTCGTCGATGCCACGGGCCAGCCCGTTGCTGGGGCCACCGTGTTGGCGGGGACGATTGGCGAAGGGCGCGACCCGCGGGCACGAGTCGCCTGGAGAGAAATGCGAACCGAGAAGGATGGTGCGTTTCGCCTGCGGGGCCTCCCGGCGGCGACGTATCGGGTGCAGGTCGACGATCACGGAACCACGCCGATGAAGGATCCCGTGGAGGTCAAGGTCCATCGAAACATCGATGCCCTTCGCATCGTGCTTCCGGCCAGCGGGACCATCGAGGGGACCGTCGTGGATGCCACCGGGGTGCCCGTCCCGAAGCTACGTGTCGAAGCGCAGGGCGATCGTTTCGATCGCAGGGGCGATACACTGGCCCTGGACGATGGGACCTTCGTGCTGAAGGGGTTGCCCCCGGGTGAATACCGTCTGCAGGCCACGAACCGTTCGTGGGCGGTGATTCGAGCGCCAGGGACGAAGGACGATGACGTGCAGGGCGTCGTGGTGACCGTGCGCGCACGAAGCTCGACGCGCGCAAAGCTCGTGGTGGAGGCCCAGCGCGGTGAGATCCGCGGGCGTGTCGTGGATGACGGCGGACAACCGGTGACCGATGCCTTCATCGAGGCTGCGCGCGAATCGGACAGTGCGGGCAAGTCCGCTGGCGACGCGGAGCGCGAGACGCGGTGGGGGTGGGACCGCGAGAGCCCTCCGCTGACGGATCTCGACGGCAAGTTCACCGTGAAGAAGCTGTCCCCCGGCACGTACACGGTGCGCGCCCATCGAAAGGGCGGCGGCGAGGCGGTGACCGAGCACGTGCAGGTAGGAAGCCATGTTACCCTGACGATTCGCCGCGCGGGATCGATCGCGGGAACGGTCTCCGGTGCCCGAGGGAGAAGCCCCGAGCGGTTTACCGTGGCGGTTGTCGACAAGAAAAAAGCTTTCGTGCGGGAGGAGTCCTTCTTCCGGACCGATGGCAAATTCAAACTTCGTGATTTGCCACCCGGCGATTTCGAGGTTTCTGCCGAGGCCTCGGAGGGGCGGGCCCTCGCACAGGTTCCGCTCGCGCAAGGCGAAAAGTACGATGGACTCGCGCTGACCCTCGAAGAAGGCGCATCGCTCCGCGGCCGCGTCCTGAGCTTCGACACCGGCCAGCCGGTCGCAGGGATGGTCGTGTTCGTGGAGTCCGCGAAGGGCACCAATGGACGACCGATGGGCATGCCCGACGAGGGGAATCGAAAAAATGTGACCGATACCGATGGCCGCTTCGAGATCCAACATTGTCCCCCCGGCCGTGTCATGCTGCTTGCCTTTCCCAGTGATTACGCTGCATCCGAGTACGGCTTTGCGCACGTGCCGCTGACACTCCAGAGCGGAATGGCCAACGAAGCACCTCCGCTCCGCGTTCCCCGTCGGAGGACGAAGGGACTCGGCAGAGGAGGCGATCTCGGTTTCATGACCCAGGAGATGCCTCCCGACTCCGACCTCGAACAAACCCGATTCATCGTCAGCGCCGTTCGCCCCCATGGTCCGGCCGCGAAGGCCGGGCTTACCGTCGGCGACGAAATCGTCTCCGTCGAGGGGCAGGATGTGGTGGGTGCCCTTGGATATCTGTATCATACACTCACGGAAACGCCGGAGGGCGCCTCGGTGACACTCGGCCTACGGCGCGGAGCCTCGATCGTCATCCGAGCGGAGAAGCCTCTTTGATTGGGCTAGAGTCTCTTCTGGAATGAAAGAACGAGCGAGTGACGACGGGCCGATTCTCTTCGCGCGCCCCAAACAATGGGAGGCTTGGCTGGCGAAGCACCACGCCTCGTCGGCGGGTATTTGGGTTCGATTGGCGAAAAAGGACAGTGGGATCGAATCCATGACGCGGCCGCAAGCGGTGGAGGGCGCTCTGGCGTGGGGCTGGATCGATGGGCAAGCCATGCCGGGTGACGAGACCTCGTGGCTGCAGCGGTTTACACCGCGTCGTCCGCGCAGCCCGTGGTCCAAGATCAACCGGGACAAGGCCGAGGCGCTCATCGCGAGTGGGAAGATGAAAGCTCCGGGCCTCGCGGAAGTGGAACGCGCCAAGGCCGACGGCCGATGGGACGCCGCCTACGATTCGCCGCGCAATGCGTCCGTGCCCGACGATCTCGCGCGTGCCTTGGCGGCGAATGCCCGGGCGGCGAAATTTTTCGAGACCATCGATTCGGCCAATCGATATGCCATTTTGTACCGCGTGCAAGCCGCCAAGAAGCCTGAAACGCGGGCGTCGCGCATTGCCCAGTTCGTCGAGATGCTCGCCAAGCACGAGACGATTCACGCGCCCAGGGCCAAGAAGGCCGCGAAGGCTACGAAGGCCCCAGCGCGCCGGCCAGCACCTCGGTGAGCCCGCGCCCCGAGGAGCCATCTTCGTCCAAGGCCGGATTGTAAATGGCCACTTCCAGCCCGACGCACCATCCGCTCGCCAAGGCCATGGACAGAACGGTCTCCAGCTCGTTCCACTGCAGTCCACCGGGCATGCGGTAATCCACCGCCGGCATGATGGCGTCGTCCAGGCAATCGGCATCGACGTGAACGAAGAATCCATCGAGCTCGGGGCGTGCGACGTGCTCGATGGCCATGCGTGCAGCCGATTCGATGCCCAGCCGTCGTACGGCCTCGAGATCGACGGCACGCAAAGCAGAGGGCAGGGGCTGACAGCCGTATTGCCTTTGATCCTCGGCATCGCGAAAGCCGAAGACGACCGCATCCTCGTTGCGCACCAGCGGCCCGCGTCCTTCGAGATCCGTCAGCAACGCTGGCCCATGCCCCGTGGCCAGCGCCAAGTCCATATCGGCCGCCTCGCCCGTGGGACTTGCCTCGGGCTGATAGAAGTCCGCATGGCCATCGATGAACAAGAGCCCATAGCGGCCACGCCGTTTGAGCGCCAAGGTCGAGCCGAGCACGATGGAGCAATCGCCGCCCAACACCAGCGGGAATTCGCCCGCGTCCATCACTTTCCCGACGGCATCGGCCAGCCGCGGAGACCATTCGGCAATGGCACGCGCGTTGAGGACGCTCGTTTCAGGATCGCGCTCGGTGCGGTACGGCGGCGTGTCCAGCCGCGAGGCCTTGCGGGCATGGATTCGCTCGGCCAGACCATGCGAGAGCAATCGCTCGGGCAACTTCTCCACACCGCTGGGCCTCAGCCCTAAAATGGATGGGGCTTCGATGATGGCGTACGGCATGCCCGGCATTCCGAAGCAAATGCTGCACCCAATGGGGATGCACCCCATGTAGGCACGTCTGAAATTTTGCCGTAGTGTTCGCCGAAGCTATCGATATGCGCGCTACGGAAAAGATTTCGACCCCAACACTGCTCCTCGTCCTTTTCCTTTCAGCGTGCACGGCCCCGCCCAGGGCAGCGCCTTCGGGCATCTCGGCCGCGAGCGTCGCGTCCTCACGACCGTCGGAGAAGATCGCGCAGGTCGAGCACGGGTTGCTCCCACCGGTCCGCATCCAAGGCGAGACCGTGCCGTGGTCCATCGAAGAGCGCATGCGGGCGTACCGCGTTCCCGGTCTGGTCGTAGCCGTGTTCGAAGATTATCGCGTCGCGTGGACCAAGGCCTATGGGGCGGCGGACGTGTCCACGGGCGCGCGCATGACGGAAGATACCTTGATGCAATGTGGTTCCATCAGCAAATCCGTTGCGGCAGCCGTGGCGCTGGAGGAGGTTCGCGCGGGCAAGCTTTCGCTCGACGCGGACATCAACACGGCGCTGAAAAGCTGGAAGGTCCCTGAAAGCGAACTCGCGCGGCGGACACCCGTCACATTGCGGCGGCTTTTGAGCCACACGGCCGGTATTACCGTGCACGGTTTTCCCGGATATGCCACCGACGAGGGGGTGCCCTCGTTGCGCCAGGTTTTGGACGGACAAGGACCCGCCAATACACCCGCCATCGTGGTCGACCTTCTGCCGGGTTCGAAGTTTCGTTACTCGGGCGGAGGGATCAGCATCGTTCAGCAGGCGGTGCTCGATGTCGAGGGCGGGCAGCCCTATCCGCGCATTGCCGCGGAACGTGTGCTCGGTCCGTGGGGGATGACCCACAGCACCTACGAACAGCCGCTGCCATCGGAGCGTCTCGCCTTCGCATCGGCAGGTCACATGTTTGGGAAACCGATTCCCGGAAAGCGCAATACGTATCCAGAAATGGGGGCGGCCGGACTGTGGACCACCGCGGGCGATCTCTCGCGTTTCTTCATTGAGATTCAGCGCGCGCTGGGCGGGCGTGAATCGCACGCGTCGAAAGAGATCGCGACCCTCATGACGACGAGGGTCGCCGAGGTGGGGCCCGTTCAGGACGTCTCGCTGGGCACGTTCATTTCGAAAAAGGGCGATGCGGAGTACTTTGGTCACGGCGGTTCGAACTTGGGATTCGAGGCCACCGCGCTCGCCCGCAAGGGCAAGGGGTATGGCGCCGTCATCATGGCCAACTCCAACGGGAGCGAATTGCTCTTCGACGAACTGCTCCGCGCCATCGCGCATGAGTACCGATGGGAAGGGTACGACGAGGCGCCGGTCGAGCGGAAAACGCTCGATATTGCGCGCGTGACGCCCTTCGTGGGGCGCTGGACGGACGGTGGGGCACTGGCCTTCGAGCTCGCGGTTCGCGATGGTCGCTTCGAGCGTCGATTCCCCATGCACGATCCCGAGGAGCTCGTTCCCACGGGGGACGGCCACTTCGTCGGCCGTGAGAGCGGCACCCGCCTCAGGCTGACGGCGGACAATTCCGTCGAGCTCGGGGACGAGAAATCGCCGCGACGCCTTTCGCGCGTGACGAGCGATGCTGCGACGCCGATTTTCCTGCTGGAAACCCCAGACCGGTTCGATGACGCGGTTGCAGCGTTCCGCAAGCGGCTTTCTGCCGATCCGAAAGATGTCGCAGCGTCGGAGCGGACCTTGGACGGCATCGGTTGGAATCTGCTCGGCAAACAGCACGACGCGGCCGCGATTCGCGTTGCGCGCCTTCGCGCAGCGGTCCATTCGGACTCGCCGGCGGCGTACGAGGATCTCGGAGAGATGTACGCGTGGATGGGGCAACGCGCACAAGCGACGGAGGCATACCGTTTCGCCATTGCGGTGATGAATCGCAGCGCGCTGGCGACCGCCGCCGAGAAAGCCGCATTCGCGGCGCGCATGGAGAAGAAAATCCGCCGCGCCGCGCCGCCGTGATCCAGGCTGCACTAAAGACGCGTGATCACGGTGATGCCCGTACCCTGGAATCGGTCCATTTGCACGAGGGCGTCCACGGCATCGTCCAAACTGATTTCGCTTCCAATGAGCTTTCGCGGGGCGAGCCTTCCGGTCTCGATCATGCTCAGCATGGCCTCGTAACGGAAGGCTTGCATGCCGTGGCTGCCAAGGATTTGCAGCTCGTGGGCAAGGACTTTGTCCATGGGGATGCGTGGGTGCGCGTGGTCGTCGACCATGAGGCCGACTTGCAAGTGACGGCCACGGCGCCGCAAGTTGGCAATGGAGTTGAAGCACGTGGCCGGGTGCCCGAGGGCGTCCATGGAGACGTGTGCGCCGCCGCCGGTGATCTCTTTGACCGCGCCAACGATGTCGGTGGTGGTCTGGGCGTTGATGGTGGCGTGTGCGCCGATGCTGCGGGCAAACTCCAGCTTTTCATCGGTGACGTCGATGGCCACGACGTGGGCGCCCATCGCCGCGGCGATCATGATGGCCGAAAGGCCGATGCCGCCGCAGCCGTGAATGGCAACCCATTCGCCGGGCTGAACGCGCGCTTGGTCGACGATGGCTCGAAACGAGGTGACGAAACGGCATCCGAGGGAGGCCGCGGTGGTGAAGTCGAGCCAATCGGGTAGGGCGACGAGGTTCGTGTCCGCGTAGTCGATGGCGACGTATTCGGCGAAGGAGCCCCACCCGGTGAATCCGGGCTGAAATTGCTTTTCGCAAACCTGATGATTGCCGGTTCGACATTCGAAGCAATCGCCACATCCTCCGACGAAGGGCACCGTCACGCGATCGCCCACACGCCATCGTCGCACGTCGCGGCCGACGGCTTGGATGGTGCCAGCCAGCTCGTGCCCTGGGACGTGGGGCAGCACGATATCGGCGTCGTGCCCCATCCAGCCGTGCCAATCGCTTCGGCATAGTCCCGTGGCCCCCACCCGGACGACCACGCCGCGCGGCGACGGCGTGGGATCGGCAAGCGTCTCGAGGCGCGGCGGCTGACGGAACTGCTCGAAGTAGATGGCTCTCATGAGGCCATGGTATGCGAAGTGCTGTCGCCCGGGTGGCTGGCCAGCGCCCTTTCACCAACGTTCGCGCTTCAACTGGGCGGCGAGGAACTCGGTGAAGAGACGCGTTTTGGCCAGCGGCGCTTGGCTCGCCGGCGACACGGCATGGATGGGGATGGTCGGCAGCTCGTAGTCGACGAGCACCAATTCGAGGGCTCCCTCATCGACGAATTTGCGGATCTGCCAAAGCGGGCCGAACCCGAGGCCAAGCCCGTGCACCGCTGCCGCATGTGCGGCCGCGGATCCATCGACCCGAAAGCGCCCATCGACCTTGACCGTGGTCGCTTTCCCACCGATGCGAAAGCGCCATTGATGGGCCTGGCGATCCACCGTTCGTATTACGCACTGATGGTGCGCGAGATCCCGCGGGTGCTTCGGCTTCCCATGCTTGGCGAAGTAGCGCGGTGCACCGTAGACGACCGCGCGAAGGCTGCCGAGGCGCCGCGCCCGCAAATCGGAATCGGGCATCTCGCCGATCCGGATGGCCAGGTCGAAGCCCTCTTCCACCAGGTCGACGTACCTCTCCGAGAGCACGAGCTCGACCTCGATTTTCGGGTGCCTATCCATGAAGGCTGCAATCGCCGGCACCAGGTAAATGGGCGCGAAGAGCACCGAGGAGCTGATACGCAAGACACCCGACACCTCGTTCCGGCGGTGGATCGCATCGAGTTTTGCTGCGTGGATCTCGGCCAGGGCGGGTTTGACCCTGCGATAGAAGGCGAGGCCTTCCTCCGTGGGTGTCGATTGCCGCGTCGTGCGGTGCACGAGCTCGACCCCGAGACGTCCCTCCAAGGCCGTAAGCGAGCGGCTGATCGATTGCAACGAGCGTCGCTGGGCACGGGCGGCCGCCGTGAGGCTCCCTTTGTCCACCACCGCCAAGAAGGCTTCCAGGTCGTCGATTCGGTCCACGATGATTCTTCCGAAGATCGGAAGACAATATCGCAAAATCGACTCATTGTATCGAAGATCGGCCAAGCCTATGGAACCAAGGAACGAAGGAGGCGATGATGTCCAATCCGATTGTCCTGGTCGTGGGGGCTGCTGGTCGATTTGCGGGGTTGTTGGTCCCGGAGCTCGTACGGCGCGGCGCTACCGTGCGTGCGCTGGTGCGGAACGATGCCAATGCCGCCGTGGCGCGCAGGGCTGGCGCCGCCGAAGTCGCCCTTGGCGATCTGCGCGACGCGCGCAGCCTCGAAGCGGCGGCCCGCGGGGTTCACGGCGTATTTCACATTGGCCCGGCCTTCGCGCCCGACGAATCCGAGCTGGGACTGCGCATGGTGGACACGGCGAGGCGAGCCGGCGCGCGAAGGTTCGTCTTTTCGAGCGTGATGCATCCGACCAACGGCCGCTTGGGCACCCACGCCATGAAGCAGCCCGTCGAGGAGGCGCTCTTCGGCTCGGGGCTCCAGTACACGATTTTGCAGCCGACGAATTTCTACCAGAACATCGAGGCCGCATGGCCTGCCGTGCTCGCCCACGGCGTGTTCGCCGAGCCCTTCGCGAAGTCGGCCAACGTCGCGCGCATCGACTACCGTGACGTCGCCGAGGTCGCCGCCAAGGCACTCACCGAGGACCATCTCGCATATGGCACCTTCGAGCTATGCGGCGAAGAGAAGCTCACGCGCGAAGACATCGTCGCCATCATGGGCGAGGTGCTCGGCCGACCCATTGCCGCGGCCGAGCCGAGCTTCGAGGAATGGAGGACGATGGCGAACCCTCCTTACGACGAGCGTCAGCTCGGCTCGTTGGCGAACATCTTTGCCTATTACAACGAGCACGGCGTGCGCGGAAACAGCACCGTATTGCGAACCTTGTTGGGGCGCTCGCCGCGAACGATGCGCGCGTACGTCGGCGAGCTGGCCCGCTCGAGGTAGTCTGGATCGTACTTTCGCCCGCCGTCAGCCGGCCTTGACCTCGATGCGACGCGGCTTGAGCGTTTCCGACTTGGGCAGGTGGATCTGCAGGACGCCGTCGACGAACTTGGCTGCGATCTTCGCACCGTCGATGCCCTGCGGAATGGCGAAGGTGCGGTGGTAATCGCGCGGCTGAAATTCGCCCGCGAGTAGAACGCCCGGCGCGTCGAGCGGAGGCCGGCGCCCAGAAATGGTGAGCTTGCCCTGATCCAGATGCACATTCACACCGTCGGCCGTGGCGCCGGGCATTTCCGCGAGAAGGAGGACTTCATCCTTGTTCTCGAAAACGTCGACGCGCGCGGCGACTGTGGCGTGTTGTTGAATGGGGTCCGTCGTGTGTCGTGGGCGCTGCGCGAGATTCTGACTCGTATTCATGACTGTGTTCCTCCTTCCTTTGGCGATCACTGCGCTTGAACGGTGATTTGACGGGGTTGCGCTTCCGGAGCCTTGGGCATCGTGACGGTCAGAACACCGTCTTTGATGGTGGCGGTGATGCGCTCCGCATCCACCTTGGAGGGCACGCTGAAGCTGCGCAGGAACTTCACCTCCCCGCGCTCCTGGCGGTGCGCCGTGTAGCCTTCCGGCACGACGGACTTGCGTTCCCCGCCGATGGATAGGGTGCCGTTGCTGATGTGGATCTGCAGGTCTTTCTCGCTCACGCCCGGTACGTCGGCTTTGACGACGAGGTTCGCGCCAGCGTCGTACAGATTCACCAGCGGCCACGTGGAGGACGCGAGGGACGTGGACGGCCAGCGCGGGTCGTCCCACGAGCCATCGAACTCGCTCCAGAGGCGGTCCATGCGGCGCCTCAGCTCGTCGAACGTGGTGAGTGTTTTGTCGAAATCTCCGAACCCGGTAAACATGATGAACCTCCTCTCTGATTGGAAATGACAATGGGCACTACGCCGGCAAGTGGCGGCGCCAGATGTACTTGGAGAGAGCTTCCGGTTGCTCGAGCAGCGAACGCAATCCAATGTCGTCGTCCTGCGTCTCTTCGCGAAGGTACGGCTTGATCTCCGGCATGATCGCCAAGGGGTCTGCCGGCTCGTCATCCGGAAGCTCGTCGAGTGATGCCAATTCGTCCCAAGGATCTCTTGTACGCATGCACGCCTCCTCAAGCCCGTGGCTTGCGTTGACGGACACGGTGAGAACCGTGAATCCACGAACTGGATAAGCACGCGCCGAAGCGGGTCAAGACCCCGCGTTCGCGGTGCAAGGAGGCTCAACCGTTACTGCTTGGGGGTGAGCACGATCTCCGGTGCGGGCAGGCCTTTCAGCCCCGGCTGAGCCTGCAGAAAGGCGGTGATCTGGGAGACGTTTTTCGGGCTGGCCGAGGACCAGTACTTCCCCGTCTGGCCGAGCGCGCAGGCGCTGGCCTTGTACCTTGGGGTGACCACGACGTACGGGAAGGCCGAGACGCCGGAGGGCGGCTGGATGCAGTGGCAGAACACGCCGTTGGGCGTCAGCTCGCAGGGCTGGCCGAGGCACCAGGCCCATTGCGGCGTTTGCGTCTTGGCATTGGTGCATTCTTGGTAGCTGTCCACGGGGTGATATCGGGATTGCAATTTGTCTCCCTCCTGCGGCTTGCATCCCGAATCGTACGCGGTGGCCGAATACCGATTGTCGGCAAAGCATTTGCACAAGTAGCCGTCCTTCTCCGGTTCGCATGATGCGATGGTGCAATTGGCAAAATTGGAAGGAGGGCAATATGCGAATTTGGGGCCGGCATCGCCGGATAGCGTCGCGGCCGATGGGGTGGTCTCCGTCGTCGTTTGCGACGAACCGCACGCGAAGGCCATGGCGGCGGCCACGGCAATCCACAGGAAGACTGCTTTACGAATCATGTTTTCCCCTCCGGGTGCTCGAGCGAAATCGCCCAGCGTAGGTTACGCGTTTAATATCACGCGTCCCACCGGGAAGTTGCCCCTCGAGCACCGAAGATAGTGCAGCGCGGCCGGCCGGCGCGAGCACACGCGTGCAATATCGATGTGCGCAGCCGCACGGATCCGCGCGGGCGCATCATTTGCGCCTACGCCGATGGATAGGAAGAGCAGCAATACCCACGACCCATCGATGCGATATTTGCACGCCAACCGAAGTAGCCATTGGGATCCCGTTCGATCCGCACATCGCTCAGGGCGGCAGCGGTGTATTCCGGCATACACGGAACTAGTGCGTTATTCCGATGATTGCGGGTGGGTCGATTTCGACGCCAGTCAATACGGGCGACGTGCCCTGGGGTACGTTGATCAAGATGCGGCCCACTGCCCCGCCGCCTCCGCCCGCGCCGGAGCTTTGGTTGGGAGGCATGGGAGGTTGGCTGGTCTGCCCATTCTCTCCTGCGGTGGGCGGGCTCGCACCGGTTCCACCGCGGCCACCCGAACCGCCATAGAGCAGAACGCTGCCGCCCCAAACGACAGGGCCTCCCGGGCCGCCGTTTCCGCCGCGCGCGAGGATCTTTCCACCCGATGCCGTGACCTTCGCAGCTTCGATGAGGATCATGCCGCCTGCGCCTCCTCCCGCGCCACCACCAGCCCACTCGGGGCTGTAGTCCCCGTGGCCGCCGTCGGAGCCCGTGGCGTTGATCGTGCCCGCGCTCGCGAGGTCTCCGCACGCGACGATCTGCATGGCCGCGCCCGGTGCTCCCGGGATCGCGAGGGGTGATGTAGGCCGCGCAGCGGGTCCACCGGCACCGCCGTAGCCTCCCCCAATGAGCTGGCGCCCTGTCGGATCGCCATATTGGGGACCACCGGCGCCTCCCGAGTTGCCTCCTGGAGCCCCTGCGGAGGTCATCTGCCCGCCTCCACCGCCACCGGTCGCACCCGAGCTGCCCTTCGTGCCATTTCCTCGCGCATCCGCGCCTGGTCGCGGTTCGACCCCGAGAGCCTCTCCCGGCCAAGTCAGGGCGAGCTCGCCGCCGGATTCGAGGGTGAAGGACTTGGTGGCCACGATGGCCCCCGCCCGACTTCCCTCGTTGGCGACATAGGTGCCCGCGATCTTGATCGTCGAATAAATCCGAACACAGATGTCCTGGAGGCCCGGGCCCTGCGGAATCACGCGATCGCAGTCCTGGTCGGTATTCATGCTCACCGATTGGCCGGCGGGCACCGTGAGATCCGTGGTCGTCGCCGTATTGCAAATATCGGCCGGCAGATTCGATGGCTGGAACACGACAGGACCTGCGCCGGAGTCCTCGAGCCCATTCAAGGTCCCCTCGTGGCTCTTTTGCGAACCACTGTCCCCGCAGGCCACCATGATGCCGAGCACGATGAGTCCTGCGGGAACGACCATGCTTCTTTCAATCCGCGGATACGATTTCATGTTGCGAATGCCTTTCGTCGTCCAGTCGTGCGCCACGCTGGTGCAATCAGTTCGTCGTACCGATCACCGCGGGCGGATCGATTTCGACGCCGGTCAGCACGGGCGACGTGCCTCGGGGCACGTTGATTAGAATGCGTCCCACTGCGCCTCCGCCTCCGCCTGCACCCGAGTACTTGCCCGGGGGCATCGGGTCGTGCGTGACCTTCGCGTTTTCGCCCTCGGTGGGCGGGCTCGCACCGGTCCCGCCCTGGCCACCCGCCCCGCCGTACAGGAGAATGTCGACACCGTAAAGGACGGCGCCGCCGGCTCCGCCCTGACCTCCGCGCGCGAGGATCTTTCCACCCGATGCCGTGACCTTCGTGGCCTCGATGAGGATCATGCCGCCCGCGCCCCCTCCGGCGCCACCGCCTCCGTACTCCGGGGCGTAGTTCCCAACTGCACCTCCGGAACCCGAGGCGTCCATCGTGCCGGCGACCGTCATCTCTCCGCAGGAGACGAACTGCATGGCCGCGCCCGGGCCGCCCGGGGGCACGGGATCCTGTTGAGGCCGCGCGGATTCTCCACCGTAGCCACCGAAGCCTCCTCCAATGAGTTGCCTCGATGTCGGATCCCCATATTGGGGTCCCCCGGCGCCTCCCGAGCTTCCTCCTCGAGCTCCCGGCGAGGTCACTTGTCCGCCGCCTCCGCCGCCGCTCACGCCGGAGCCTTTGCTGCCGCTTCCTCGGAGATCCGCTCCGGGTGACCAAATCAGAATGTTGGGGCCGGGGTGCACCATGTCGATCTTCCCGCTCGATTCGAGGGTGAACGACTTGGTGGCCACGATGGCCGCCGCCCGTCTTCCGCCGTTCGCAAGGTACCTACCCGCGATTTTAACCGTGGAATAGATGCGAACGCAGATCTCCTGCAGGTCGGGCCCTTGCGGAATCACGAGGTCGCAGTCCCGATCGGGATCGATGCCCGCCGTCTCGTTGGCGGCTACGACGAGCTCCTTGCTCGTTGCGGTGTCGCAAATGCCAGCCGGTAGATTCGAGGGCCTGAACACGACGGGGCCACTGTCCGGCGGCTCCGTGGGCGCATCTTGCGCGGCGTCCGTTCGGGCATCGGGCCCGGCATCCGGCGGTGCGCAATCCAGCTGCTCCGCGTCCGGCGCTGCAGCGTCGGGCTGGCGGACATCGGCTCGGCCGGAATCCTCGAGCCCGTTCAAGGGGCCCTCCTGAGCCTTCTGCGAGTCACTGCCCCGGCAGGCCACCATGATGCCGACCACGATGAGCCCTGCGGGAACGACGAGCCTTCCTTTGATCAGGTGATTCATTCTCGAATGCCCCTTTACCTAGGAATTGGGAAGGGAAGGGGCAATCCGTCACGCCCATGCGCGGTTTTCTCGCAGAAAACCGCGCACGCGTGTATCACGGTGTACCAATCGAGTTGGTACACCGTATCGCGTTCGTCGGCTCTCGCGTCAGCGCGCGAATCGGAACCAGTTGATGTTCACGAAATCGCCGCCCGGCCCGGTGAAGGTGATGTACACCGTGTGCCGGCCCGTGGCGGAGGCGGTGAGGTTCGCGGTGGCGCTCGTCCAGCTTTGCCAGCCGCCCGTGCCCGAAACCGCCGTGCTGGCGATGACCGGGCCCGTGGCGCTGTCGAGGCGGTATTGCAACGTTCCGCTGCCCGCGCCCGACGCGAGCCGCGTGGTGACGGAGACGGCGCTCGTGGCTCCGAAGTCTACGTTTGCGTAATACACGGAGTCACCGGGGTTGATGTATCCGATGTTCTGCCCGCCGCCCGTGTCGGTCGTCGTCTCGGTCTGAATGCCCGACTGCCCGTCGAACGACTCCGCCTGGATCGTATCGTACGGATTGCGCGAGGGCGGCGCGCCGTACGTGAGGCCGAATCCAAAGGGAAAGAGGGAAGGCTTGCCATCGCCGTCGTTGATCGGTTGTTGGCTGGCCGACTGCATCCAGGTCATGGGCAGCTTGCCGGTGGGCGCGTAATCGCCATAGAGCACGTCGGCCACGCCCGCACCCTCGGTGCCGGGAAGCCACGCAGCCACGAGGCCATTCCAATTGGGTACTTGCGAAGCGATGTCCAGCGGCCTGCCCGACACCAAGACGACCACCACCGGCACCCCGCTGTTTCGCAGCGTGTTGATGGTGTTCAAATCCGCGGAGTCGAGGCCCATGTCGTTGGGGCGATCACCTGCACCCTCCGCGTACGGCGTCTCTCCCACGACGGCAATGGCCACTTTGTACGAGCTGTCGATTCCCGAGCCGCTCTGATTGTACGTCACCGTGGTGCCCGCGCCGGCGCCGTTGCGGATACCCTGCAGGATGGTCGTCCCGGTGGTGATGTTGCCGCTGCTGCCCTGCCACGAAATGGTCCACCCGCCGCTCTGATTGCCAATGTTGTCGGCGCTCTTGCCGGCGACGAAAATCTTGTTGTTCGCCTTGGCCAGCGGCAGAACGTTGCCCGCGTTCTTGAGCAGCACCATCGATTCGCGCACGGCCTGCCGCGCGATCGAACGGTGCGCGGCGTTGCCCACCGTGCCCGTATAGCTGCGATCGGTGAGCGGCTTTTCGAAAATGCCGAGCTCGAACTTCTTCGTCAAAATGCGGCGGTTCGCATCGTCGATGCGCGACATGGGCACCCGGCCGGCCTGCACCTCGGAGCGCAAGGTGGAGATGAACTCCCGCCAAGCCGTCGGTACCATCACCATGTCGATGCCGGCGTTGATCGCCTGGCGCACCTCGGCCGCGGTGAAGCCCGCCTGCCCGTCGATTTGATCGATACCATTGTAGTCGGAAACGACGAATCCGCTGAATCCGAGTTCGTTCTTCAGTACATTGGTAATCAAATATTGCTGGCCGTGCATCTTGGCCCCGTTCCAACTGCTGTAGCTGATCATGACCGAGCCCACCCCGCGCGCGATGGCTTCGCGGAAGGGCGGCAGGTGGATGGCCCTCAGATCGGCCTCATTGAGCTGCGTGTTGCCCTGATCGGTGCCGTTGGTGGTGCCTCCGTCGCCGACATAGTGCTTGGCCGTCGCGAGCACCGAGCCGGACGCGCTCAGCGAGCTACCTTGCAGGCCGGTGATGAACGCGGCCATCTGCGAGGGCAGCTCGGGCTTTTCGCCGAACGACTCGTAGGTGCGACCCCAGCGATCGTTGCGCGCGACGCAGAGGCACGGTGCGAAGTCCCAATCGATGCCGGTGCCGGAGACCTCCTCGGCCACCGCGCGGCCAATCTGCTGCGCCAAGTTGGCATTGCGCGTCGCCCCCAGGCCGATGTTGTGCGGGAAAATCGTCGCGCCGAATACGTTGTTGTGCCCGTGCACGGCGTCGATGCCGTACAACAGCGGGATACCAAGGCGGGTGTTGGTGGCCGCGTTCTGGTAGGCGTCGTACATGTTCGCCCAGCTCGTGGCATTGTTCGGCGAGGGCGCGGAGCCTCCGCCCGAGAGCACGGAGCCAATGTAGAAATTGGTGACGTCGGCGTTGCTGACGGAAGCTCGCTCGGGCTGGGTCATCTGGCCGAGTTTCTCGTCCAGGGTCATCTTCGCGAGAATTTGACTGACCCGCGTGGCCACGGGCAGCGACGGATCCGGATAGGGTTCGTGGGCGAGCAACGCCTGCGGGGCGGGCGGCGCATTTTCCGGTGCATCGGATGGATCGTGCGAGTCGGTACTCACCGCACAGGCCGTAGCCAACATGGTCATCCACCCTGCAAAAACGACATTCGGTGCCGTCAGCCTCATTGGTGTCTCCATTGTTCTTGGCGAAATGCCGCGCGAATGATGATCGCCATCATTGTCTCAGTCAAGCAGCTTCTGTCCGCTTGGGCCATGGCCTTTCGAACCACCATGTCGTGGATGTCACGGGCGCGCGCGCGGAGTAGGAGTGGAGCGCGGGATTCGACGGCGGCACCCGAATTGCTCGAGGGCCGCATCTCTTTCAAGGAGTTCGATATGCCTTCCTTTCGTGCATTTTACGCCATTTTTGCCGTTACCTCGCTTGCCGCGTGTGGCGGCACCGAGTCGAATGATCCGCCGAAGAACGAAGAGAAAGACCTTGCCGCCTACACGCCGTTGCATCGTTCGACCAGCAACACGGCAAACCTGACGTGCGACGGGGCGGAGCCCACGACCGGGCCTGGCGCGGCATCGGGCGAAGAGCTCATGGAGCGCCTCGATGGCATTTGGTTGCGTTGCAGCAGCAAGGATTCGCCCTTCGACGGCGCGGCCGGCGTCGAAATCGACATGGAAGGGCGCGCGTTTTCCTTGAAGCGCAATGCCGCGGGGAAACTCGAGCGCGTCACCGGTTTCGCCAATGAGAGCTTTTTTGCGCCCCAATTGAACGGCGACCGCTGGTGGGCCTACCAGTCGCGCGGGGATGGCGGCACCTACCCGCGGAGCATTTCGTTCTCCGCATCGCGCAATACGTGGAAGTCCGAATTTCCTTATGGCCAAGACATGTTCGTTCGCTCGACGGAGGCCGTCGAGGCGCCGCCCACCGGCAAGCCTGGAGCACGCCTCGGCGAGGCCGGATGCTCGCTGCCGGAGGCCGGTGTTTTCCCGCCCCGCCCCACCGTGGAGCAATTCAAAGAGCGACTTCAAGGTCGCTGGATCGCGTGCGGTGCGCGTTTCCACGACGATGCCGTCGGATTCGAATTCGCGGGCATGGATTGGTTTGCGCTCGAAAAAGACGCGAGCGGCGCCTTGGTTCGCTCCACGCGGGCCGATCGCCACGGGACGATGCACTACGAGATCAACACCTCGCCGACCATGTACACCTCGGAGGGCCGTATGAACCCGACGCCCATCGCCGTGAGCACGGCCCCCGTCAAGCTGCAAATCTCCAACTACGGCAAGGGACCGTACGTGTATTCCGCACTTCCCTGAGGGTATGCTTGGGGATCGATGGCGACGCTCGTCACGATCCCCTTCAGTCACTTTTGCGAGAAGGCCCGGTGGGCGCTCGACTACACGGGATGCGACTACGTGGAGGAGGGGCATGCGCCGGTGCTGCATCGCCTCGCGGTCTGGCGTGCCACGAGCCCGCGCACTTCGGTGCCGGTGCTCGTGGACGGGGACCGCGTTTTCGCCGATTCGACGGACATCCTGGCCCACGCGGACACGTTGGCGGGCCCCGAAAGGAAATTGTACCCGGAGGATGCCGTGCGGCGTGCGGAGGTGCAGTCCTTGGAGGACGATTTCGACGAGCGCCTCGGGCCGCACATTCGCCGGGTGATCTATTTCTATCTCCTGCCGAATCCCGACATGGCGCGCAAGCTCATGGACCGCGGGACGCCGCCGTGGGAGCAGGCTGCATTGCGGTGGCTGTTCCCCGCGGTGCGTTTGACGATGAACCGATTCATGAACATCGACGCGCGCACCGCTACGCAGTCACGCGACGAGGTGCTCCGCGTATTCGACGACGTCGAGCGGCGCCTCGAGGACGGGCGGCCGTACCTCACGGGCGATCGCTTCACCGCGGCGGATCTCACCTTTGCCGCGCTCGCCGGGGTGAGCGTGTTCCCGCCGGAGTCGGAAAAAGCCTATCCGTCCATCGATTCGCTTGGCCCGGTGCCGCAAGATGCCCTCGATCTGGTTCGCGAGACGCAGGGACGCCCCGCGGGGGCCTTCGTGCGCCGCATTTATCGCGAGCACCGCGGGCGCGCATGAAGATTCACCGCGGGGACATCTTCTGGATCCCGAGCTACGCCCACCCGTACGTCGTGGTGCAGGACGACTGGTTCAACCAGTCGCGCATCGCGACCGTGATCGTCTGCGCCCTGACCTCGAACTTGCACCGGGCGAACGAGCCGGGGAACGTTCTTCTCGAGCCAGGCGAGGGGAATTTGCCAAAGCAGAGCGTCGTGGTCGTGTCGCAGATCGAGTCCATCGCGAAGTCCAGCTTGGGCGAGCGAATTGGTTCAATCACTCAACCACGGGTGGAGCAGATCCTCGACGGCCTGCGCTTTCAGCAGGCGTCGTTCTTCAGGGACTGAGCTCGTACGACGCGAACGTGGCCGATCCGGCGTAGTGCTTTCGCACGAATAGGAATCCGCCCGCGGTGTCGAACGAAAGCTTCGAAATGGCCGGGCCCATGCTGGTTTGCTCACCGAACTCGAATTTGGCGCGTATATAATCGATGAACGCGGGCGTTTTGCTCGCGGTGACGCTCGCCGTCAGCAGCTCGCCCGAGCGCTCGTCGACCCAGGCCGAGCCATTCATTCGATTTTCGGCGGGGACCTTGGCGTGGAAAAAGACGCGCATGTGCGTGGGATCGTGCGCGTCGACGTCGCCGACCCAGAAGTCGTAGTTCGTCTGCTCGCTTGCGAGAAAAGGCATATGGACCTCGTCGCGGGACTGGCGAGCCTTGCGCGGCTCCCGTGCGCGTTCGGCGGCGCGCTTTTTCGCCTCCTCGGTTTTGTCCTGCCCGTCCTCGACGTATTTGAGGATCTCCACCTTGCTGCGATCGCCTTGCATCGTCACGCGGGCCGTTCCTTCTTTGTTGTCCATGTGGCCCGTCACGGTGAACGAGGCTTTGCCCATCATCGCCTCGAACTGCGCCGATGTTCGTGCGAGCTTCGCGAGGAGCTCCGCGGGTACCGGCCGCGGCGCCGCTTCATCGGCCTGGAGCTCTGCCGGCAAGAACGCAGCAAAACCGGTTATCAAGACAAGGGTAAGCGCGCTTCGCATGCCCGCAGCATGCGCGCCACGAATGGCGCGTGCCATCGCCTACACATTTCTTCACAGAGCCTCAAGAGTTGAGTTTGACCGTTCCCCCGGTCACCTTGGCCACACCCGCCGCGTTCATGTGGGCGTCGCCCGCCAAGGTCAAGGTGGCGCCGCTTCCGTCCAGCGACACGTTGGGGGCGGTCACGGTGACCCCGCCCGACGTGATGCTCAGCGAGACGCCGCCGACATTGAGGGTAATGCTAGCCCCCGCATCGATGGTGACATTGACCGCGTGCAGAGACAGATCGGCCGCCGAGGAAATGCTGATCGCGCCCGTTGCGGTCTGGCTCAAAGCTCCTTGGACCGTGGAGGAATCGCTTCCCTGGACCGACTTCGTGCGGCTGCCCGACACATTGATGGTTTGGTTCGCACTCACGGAGATCGTCTGATTCGCCCCCGAGGAAATCGACTGATCGGCACCCGAGGAGAGCGTCTGTTTCGCGCCCGCGGAATGCGTTTGATCGACGGCGGCCGACAAAGATTGATTCGCGCCCGCGGAGTGCGATTGATCGGCACCCGCGGAAAACGATTGGTTCGCGCCCGCGGAGTGCGTCTGGTTCGCGCCGACCGTCGTGGTTTCATTCGCCCCGACCGTCACCGTATTGTTCGCGCCGATGGTGCTCGTTCGATTCGCGCCCACCGTGCTCGTTTTGTTCGAGCCAATGCTTTCGGTGTGCGCATCCAGGACGGTGATGTCCATGTTCTTCTGCGCGTGGATGTAAATCTTCTCCTGGCCGGCGTGGTTGTCTTGCGTAATCTCGTTGAAGCCGGCGCCGCCGGGAACGCTCTTCGTTTTCCACGTACTGTTGGCCACGTCCGCCGGCATCTTGTACGGCTGGGTGTCGACTCCGTTGTACACGGCGCCGATGACCACGGGCCGATCGATGTCGCCATCGATGAAGTCCACCAGCACCTCGGCACCGACTTTGTGCGCCTGCCAAAAGCCCTCGTCGAAGTGGGCGACGGGGGTCATCATGCGGATCCAGCAGGAGCTGTTCTCGTCGTTTTTGCCGTCGCGGTCCCAGTGAAATTGCACCTTGATGCGGCCGTACTCGTCGACGAACGGGTCGCCGTTGGTGGGGCCCACCACCCGCGCGCTCTCCAACCGTGAGCGGGGCTTCGGCAGGTGCGGCGGATGGATGGTCACCTCGGCCGGCACCGCCTCGAACGCGGTGAGCTCCTCACTGGCCTTGCCGGCGATGCTTCCTCCCACGCCACTCGGGCCATTCGCGCCAATCGAGCGCACGCCGTGCACTTTTCCCGCGACGGACACCTGCGTGAGAAGGAGTTTGCGGTTGAACGCCGCATCGCGATGGCCGTGGAGGGTGAACGTCTTGCCCGGAAAGAACCGAAGCATCGACGCAGTGCCATTCAGTGTGAACGAATCGGAGCGCTCCTGGGCGAGCCGCAATTGCGCGCGCCTCTCGGCGAGCTGGTGCAAATCGCGGAATCCGGCGGCATAGCCGCGCCGCTCCCGGCGGGCGTGGCCCGTGCTCGCATCGACCTGGGCCCGTCCCTTCAGCCGCGTCGCCGGCGTCCGAAAATCGTAATCGCGATGTTCGACGGCGCCCGTCCGCACGCGCTGGGCGCGCTGAATGCGGCTCACGTGCTCACCGGAGATCGCACCGCTGTCGTGGTGAAAGTCGACATCGGCGTCATTCGCCAGATCGGTGAACCCATCGCGGCGGTTCGTGAAGACGAGCGTCATGGCATCCGCCGTTCGCTCGAAGTAATAGTGAAGCCCCTCGTGGGCCGCGAGGCGCGCGAGAAAGTCGAGATCCGTCTCGTCGGCCTGCACCGTGTACTCGTGCGTGGGCAGGGGCGGGTAGACGTGCCAGACGGTCTGGATACCCTCAGGGCGCACGATTTCGCGGATGATCTGCTCCACGGTCATCTGCTGGAAGATGCGATATCCGCCGGAGTAGCGCAGGCTTGCCAGGTGCGGTTCGATCACCACGACGGTGGAGGCGCGGTTGTCTCCTACGTAGGCGCCATCCGGCACGACCTCGGTGACGATTCCGTGAACGACCAGCTCCGTCGTCCCGCCCCGCGCCACGGAGAATGACGCATCGCGCCCGAGGGCCATCTCGAGATCCTGCACGTCCTCCGGCTCGGTGATGACCGCGATCGTGTAGGAAAACAGCGAAGAAAGCCGCTCATATCCTTCGAACGAGGCAACGGTGAGGGTTGATTCATCGACGTCCGCAATCTGCAATCGGCAGCGCAGGTCGTCGTAGTTGCCCACGAGCGACGGCATCGCAACATCCATTGCACTCGAACATTGCGCATCATCGCGCGTTCGACAACGTATCTCTGCGCTCGCGTGCGCGGCGCGATTGGTCCATTGCGATGCGGACCATGACAGCCATGATACGTTCGCGCCATCATGGGGACTCCTCATTCATGGATCGAGTGATTCGCGCCACGGAACGCATCGAATCGGTGGACCTTCTGCGCGGCATCGTGATGGCGATCATGACGCTCGACCACGTGCGCGACTTCTTCTCGAACGCCGGGTTCGACCCGACGGACTTGGACCAAACGACGCCGGCGTTCTTCGCGACCCGGTGGATCACCCACTTCTGCGCGCCCGTTTTCGTGTTTCTCGCCGGAACGGGCGCCTACTTGAGCCGGCGACCCAAGCCGGAGCTGGCCAAGTTTCTCGTGACCCGCGGGCTCTGGCTC
This sequence comes from Sorangiineae bacterium MSr12523, assembly GCA_037157775.1. NCBI lineage: Bacteria > Pseudomonadati > Myxococcota > Myxococcia > Myxococcales > Pendulisporaceae > Pendulispora > Pendulispora brunnea. The sequence goes on along the minus strand of CP089982.1, from coordinate 7,309,973 downwards.
GTGTTCCTCGAGATCATCTGGGTTCGCGCGTGGTGGACGTGGCACCTTCTGCCGGGCACCGTGGTGCTCCAGGTGATTTGGGCCCTGGGCTGCAGCATGGTCGCCCTCGCGGTCCTCGTCTTTTTGCCGCTGCGGGTGCTCACCGTGTTCGCGGTAGCCATGATTGGCCTCCACGATGCGCTCGATGGGGTGCACGCGGAGACCCTGGGCTCGTTCAAGGCCGCGTGGCTCGTGGCGCACGAGTCGGGCGTCTTGTCCCAGCCCGGGCCAAGTACGATTTACGTCGCGTATCCGCTCGTACCGTGGATAGGCGTGATGGCCGCAGGATATGCCTTTGGTGCGCTTCTTCAGGGCGAGGCCGCGTTGCGGCGACGTCGGGTGGCCTGGCTCGGTGGGGCCGTGCTCCTGCTCTTCGTCGTGCTGCGCACCGCAAACGTGTACGGAGATCCGCAGCCCTGGAGCGTGCAGGCGCGTGGCGCGATCTTTACGTTCATCTCGTTTCTCAATTGTTCGAAGTACCCGCCGTCGCTTCTTTATCTGGCCATGACCCTGGGGCCGGCGCTGCTGGTGCTTTCGGCGCTGGATCGTCCTGGGTTGGCGCTCGCACGTGCGGCCCGGCCCTTTCTCGTGCTCGGGCGCGTGCCGCTGTTCTTTTACCTGCTGCATTTACCGCTCATTCACGCGGCGGCGCTCGTTGCGGGCCGGAATGGCTATGGCTTGGGGACGGTGTACGTGGTTTGGCTCGCGGCCTTGGCCTTGCTGTATGGGCCTTGCCACTGGTTTGCCGAGGTCAAACGGCGCAATCGGTCCGCGTGGCTCAGTTATTTGTGAGGCCGCAACCGTGCGCGTTGGCCCCAGGGGCAGCCGAAGGCGGTGGGCTTCGTCAGGACCCAGAGCGTCGGAACCGGTGGGGGCTCCGGTGCGAAGGGGCCGTCTCCGTCGGTGAAATAGACGACGCCGTCGACGTCATGTGCGCCGAGAACCTCGGGCGCGAACACCGGTCGCAGATCGGTGCCACCGCGCCCGGTGACCTTGTCGATGCGCCCCGCGAAGGGATAGATGCGTGAGACGGCGGCGTCGCACTCGGCCACGATGACGTGGGCCCGCTCGGAGAGCACCATCAACTGGCGGGCGATATCCTCGAGCTCGATTTTGCTCATGCTCAAGGACGTGTCGATGGCGATGAGCAGGTGCGGAACGTCCGAGCGGCGGAGCGACCAGCTGCGGCCGGGCACCTCGAAAATGCGATGGGGAAAGCGCCGGCTTGGACGCGACCACGTGTGCACCGGCGCCCGGGCGCGCGCGGCGAACATCTGCAGTGCCGTGCGCCAATCCAGGGGCTCGTCGGGCAGGCGCGTCGTGTCCATGAGCTCTTCGACGATGCGCGCCGGCGTTCGTCCGGCCAGGAGAAAGCGGCGGGGCACATCGCGGTCTTGCTGCGCTTCTTCGGCCTCGTGCTCCTGTGATTCTTCGCTCACCGCGTTGGCCACGAGGATGGCCGTCTGCGCCACACCGCCTGGCGCAGCCCGCCCGCGCGCCAAAAAGCGATGGTCATCGACGGTGCCCGCGCCTTGCTCACCGGCCGACGGACGCGGGCGCACCCCTGTTTTCTTCGCATGCTCCACGAGGATCTCATAGCGCTCGCGCGTGCTCTGCCCCGGGCGGATGCCCACGTTCGAGTATGCGCGGCAGGTCACCGCCGGGGGCAGCGGCTCCTCGATGTACTCGTTGGCAGACATTTCCACCGCGAGGTCCATCAGCTCGGGCTCCTCGACGTCGACGAACTTGGGGTGCGTCAGATGACCCAAGACCACGTGGTGCACTTCATGAAGAAGCACGCCGCGCAAGAACTGGGGCTCGGCCATGAAGGATTCCACGTTGACGTGCAGGTAAAGCCGGCCCTCGTGCAGCGAGATGGCCATGCGCTTCACGGAGGGATCGGCAACCGGCGTGATCTTCGCGAGAATGGCCGCGTAATAAGGGTACGCCTCGAGAAAGCTCGGATCGCGCACGAACCCGTCGAGCCACCTTTCGAGTTCGCTCGCGGATTTGCCCGCATTCACCGGGGTTGCACTCACGTGCCCGGTCGCACCGGGGTGATGCCGACGCGCTTCAAGGTCTCCACCAGCACCAAGGCGTCGCGTTCGGGCAGCTGCGTGAGCACGTGTCCGAGGCTGGTGCGTGCCACGTTGCTCTTTTTGAGCTCGGGCAGGCGCGAGGGTTGCTCCACGAAGACGCAAAGGGCGGTGATCAGCAGCGAAATCCGGTGCCGTTTGACCGGATCCGCACGCCAGGCCGCGAGCTTTTTCTCGGCGGCGCTGCCAGGAAAGCGCGCCAGGAGCTCGCTGGGCTCGACGTCGATGAGCGGCGTCGCCGTCACGTTGGAGCCGATGGCCTCTTGCAGCTTCTCGCGCTGATCGCCGGGCAGATCGGCGAGCAGCGCCTCGAACGACGCGAGGAGCAATTGCTTTTGCGCGACCAGCACGCCCGCCTCGGGGCCCGCCAGCAGCGGTGCCAGCCGATGCACGATTTCGTCGATGCGGTCCGTCTGGCCACGATCGCGGTAGCCGGTGATCTCGCGCGCGCGGGGCGAGTCGGCGGTGTACGCGGCGAGCAGCTCGCGCACGTCGAACGAGAGCTGCGAGCCCCACGATGCACGTGACGCCAAGAGCGCTTCGACCCACGCCGCGGGCAAGTACCCACCGAGCGCATCGCGCAGGAGTGCACCATCGTGCAATTCGGCCGGCGAGAACGCGCGCAGAAGCTCCGAGGCGTACGCCCAGGTTCGCGGTGGAACGTCGTCCAAGATGCGCTCGTGCCCGTGGGCCAGCGCCACGATGCCGGGGTGCAGATTGTGCGTCTGCGCCCACGCGAGCCACGCACCGCGATCGGCGCGCACGTTGACCTGCAGAAAGCGCGCGCGCAGCGCCTTGTCGAGGGCGGTCACATGGTACTCCGCGGTCTGCGGGTTGACGGTGGCCACGCAGATCCAACCCTGCGGAAGCTCGTACTCGTGCAGCCGCCGCGCGGAGAGCAGCTGCAAGGCGGGCTGCTGGATGTACCGCTCGGCGCGATTGAGCTCCTCGAGCAAAAGGATCCCGGAGCCATCGCGCGGCAACACCGAGGGCAGCGCGTAGTGCGTGCGCCCATCGTCGCGCACCACCGGCAGCCCGACGAGATCGGGCGGTTCGAGCAGGCTCAAGTCCAACACGGTGGTGGCGATGCCCAGCTTGTCCGCCACGCTCCGCACGATTTCACTTTTGCCGATGCCCGTCGGCCCTTCGAGCAAGACGGCCCGCCGTGCCCGATAGGCCACGTCGAGCACGCGCTCCAACCGCGGACCCACGGGTACTGCGAGAGGACGCAACGCTTCGTTCGATGCCGATGCTTTCGCCGATGCCACGGTCCTTCATCTAGCAAAACTCGACCGGACACCACAAAAGATGACACGCGCCAATCGCGAAAGCGTTGGCGCGTGGAAAGATACCGACGAAAAAGGCTGGTGCGGAAGGAGCTAGGCGGCCCCCGCGAGGGGATCGCCCTCCTTCGGCATGGCCTCGTTCTCGACCTGTGGGGTCGCCTTGCGGTGGTTGCCTCGGTGCGAATGGTAACGCTGCTCGAGGGCATGCCAGTCGACCACGACCGAACCGCCTTGGGTGCGATGCTGCTTCTCCCAATTGGTGAGAAACTCCAAGGTGGCGTGATCGACGTGGTCGAGCTCGTCGAAGTGGATGTGCAGCTCGCGTCCCGGCGGCACGCGGTCCACGGTTTCGGCGATGTCGGCCAGGCGGAAGAACGTGGCCGTTCCGCGCAGACGGAGCACGGCGCGAGCCTGCTCGGGAATGTCCTCGAGATGAATTTCCATGCGGGACATGCGGTAGAGGAGCTTCGCAATGGCCAGGCCCAGGCCCACCATCACGCCCTTGAGCAAGTCCGTGGCGACGATGGCGACGACCGTGACGGCGTAGATGGCCACCTCGCTCTTCCCGAACTTGGAGAGCTCCTTCATCATCTTGACGTTGACCAGCTTGTAGCCGGTAAAGACGAGGATGGCGGCCAAGCTGGCGACCGGCACGAGCCGCAACACCTGGGGCAGGGCCACCACGAGCACGAGGATCCACACGCCGTGCAGGAAGGCGGAGAGCCTGGACTTCGCACCGGCTTGGACATTGGCCGAGGAACGGACGATGACGCCCGTCATGGGAAGCGCACCCACGAGGCCGCAGAGCATGTTTCCGACGCCCTGGGCGAAGAGCTCGCGGTTGTAGTTCGTCCGCGGTCCGGTGTGCATGCGGTCGACGGCGCCCGCGCAGAGCAACGTCTCCGCGCTAGCAACGACGGCCAAGGCCATCGCCGTGCCCCACACGGCCGGATTCGTCAGCAACTGGAGCGAGGCCGACGTGGGCAGTGAGATGGACGCGGTGAGATCGCTCGGTACGTTGACGTGGGCGATGGAGAAGCCGAAAACGTTGGCCACGATGGTGCCCACCACGACCCCCACGAGCGGGCCGGGGATGAGGCGCAAACGCGCCGGCACACGCGTCCAGAGCAAGAGCGTCGCGATGCTGACGACGCCGACCAGGGCCGCCTGCTGGTGGTGGATGTTCCCTTCGGGGAACAGCGCCTTCCACACCGCCATCGGGATGCTGATCAGGTTCAACCAGCCGCTGCTCTTCGGCTTGTCGTCCACCATGACGTGGAACTGGCCCGCGAAGATCAGCACGCCGATGCCGGCGAGCATGCCGTGGATGACCGACGGCGGAACGGCTCGGAACCAGCGACCTCCCTTGACCAGGGCCGCCGCGGCTTGAATGGCGCCCGCGAGGAGCACCATCACGCCGAGCGCGGCCAGGCCGTGGTGTTGAATGAGCTGCCAGACGATGACCGTGAGGCCCGCCGCAGGCCCGCTGACCTGCAGGGGTGAGCCCTGGATGGTGCCCACCACGAGCCCGCCGATGATTCCGGTCATCAGGCCCGCGGCGGGTGGAGCGCCCGATGCGATGGCGATTCCCATGCACAGCGGAAGGGCCACCAGGAAGACGACGACGGACGCGAGGAGGTCCTGCGAGTAGGTGCGACTGCTGTTATGGGCTTTCGATTCCATCGAACGAGGCTCAGATAGATTGGAAGTGGGTGACGGGTTCGGGAGCAGCCGGCAGGCGCGCGTCTGCGACGGGCAAGAACTGCCGTTGCTCGGGATCGAATGCGAACACTTCGCCGGTCTCGATCTTGTAGACCCAGCCATGCAGGCGGAGCGTTCCTCCGGCGATGCCTGCGGCGACCATCGGCTGCGTGCGCAGATGCTCGAGCTGCACGAGCACGTTCTCCTGCACGGTCGCCGTGACGCGCGCCTCGCCCTCGAGGTGGCGGTAGTGTTCGCGGATGATCTGCCGCGTCGCCTCCGCATGCGCCAGCCAGCTGGCCACGCGCGGGAGCTCGTTCACGTCGGCGGGATGCACGACGGCTTTCATGGCGCCACAACGCGTATGGCCGCAGATGATGATGTCCTTCACCTTGAGCGCGGCAATCGCGTATTCGATGGTGGCTGCCTCACCGCCCACGTGCAGGCTGTGCGGTGGAATGATGTTTCCGGCGTTTCGGATGATGAACAACTCGCCGGGCTGCGTCTGCGTGATGAGGTTGGGATTGATGCGCGAGTCCGAGCACGTGATGAAGAGAGTCTCGGGGTTCTGACCGGTCGCCAGCTTCTCGAACAACTCTCGCTGCGGACGGAAAATGCTGCGTTGAAACTCGTGAATCCCTTGAATCAGCTTTTGCATGTTGGCTCCGTGACAATCCAGGTGATGGCTGGCGAACCTCGACTCGACGCCGATATCCGGGCGCTGCACATCTACCCTTCCAAAATCCGTCTAAATTCGAACGGTCGATCGCTAAATTTAAATTTAGCGTGACCCTTCATGAATGAAGTATGGCGAAGAGGACCGCGCCTTCTTCCCATACGACGCCGTGGACAACCTGATGGCGCGCCGATTTGTTTCCCGCCGATTACTGATTTTAAAGTGGGGAATCGGTAATCCGATTTGCGCTCGAAAATGCCAGACGAAGTTACGCATGGCCCATCCTGCTTTCCCTGCGATGTTCTTGGCGGGACCGTTCTTGGTCATGGGTGTTTGATCAAGAGAAGCAGAAGCCGGCGGTCTTTCGTCTCGTACCGCGGTGCGCTGTAGACGATATGAAGCGTCAAAGTGCGGGTTGCAAGGGACGTTTTTGCGATTGTTCGAAACGTGATCGTATCGATTCGTAAATGGAATGGTGCATCGCATTTCGATAATACCGAATGCCAATCAAGATCTCACCGCGGCAGCCGGAGCGTTCCCGATTGCCAATCGCGAAATCGAACTATCGCGTCGCGCGGCGCGCGATCCGTGGAGGGAGCCCGCCGTTGCGTGGGGCCCTCACCGCGAACGTTCGCGGTACGAAGCCGTCACTGCCCAGCAAATGGCCCTCGGACGGATGGCGCTGAAATGGCGCCCGATGCCGTCGCGCAGACGTATCTCAGGCTCGTGGAGGGGGACTCGGGCACTCGGCGTCGACGTCACTAACCGGCCGCTCGATTGCAACCCGCTCCCACCCCTTCAGATCCTTGCCGTGCTGCGAGGTATCGATGACCCGTTCGAACTTTGCGACGGGCTCATCATGACGACTGTCTTCTTCCTCTTCCGGCGGGAAAGCCATGGAAGCGTTCCCGTTTTGGCCATCCTGCTCGTTCCGCTCGCGATCCACCGCAACCTGCGCGGGCGCCATTGCGGACGCGACCGAGAGATGGACCGTCGCCCAAGCCGCAAACGACGATCCTACCGGCACGGCGCTAAAAATAAGCGCCATGAGGCCGCAAAGGACGGCGAGCAGGGCAGAGCGGCGTGCGGAAACGCGATTCACGGAACTCGAAAGTCTAAGGTATCCAGCAACCTTCTTCAACCCTTTCTGACTGTCAAAGTGCCGGGAATAACTCCGTTTCTCACGTTTCGTACAGCCATGCCGAACAAGTAAGGCGTTGGTTTACGAACTTCGTGTCGGAAGTGTTTCGATACGGCAAACCTCGGCAGGACTGGACGTGTAGCCGTTCAGCGAGTGGACAGCGACAGTGCGTACTTCCATCCCTTAAGCGGTATTCGCATTCCGAAAGGCGCAATCCACAGTAGCGCAGGTCACCCATTGCGCGGCGATGTTGACGTGTCATCCCCGCCGGCCCGTTCGTTGCTGAAGCAACGAGTGGGGAGGGGACAACCATGAAAGGTCATCGTTTGGGATACGGAGTGAGGGCTCTATCGATTCTCGGCCTTGTCGCGGGGGCCGCGGCTTGCGGGGCTGGCGCAGGCGGAGAAGGGCAGGCGACCCAAGATGTCACGCCAGGGGCGGCGATGCCGAACGAGTTGGGGCTCTCCTCGCGGTCGGAGGCGAATACGGCGACGGTTTTTGCAAGCCTCTGGCTCTTCGGGCACGACACGCTGACGATCGGTCCGACGGCCGTGCACCGCGCGACCCATGGCGGGGCAGGCGGAACGGATCATCCGTTCGTGGACATCGATGTGAAATTGGGCGACTTGCGGTTGCTTCGTGTGGAGGGGGCCGAGAGCAATCCGAAAAATACGAAGACCAGCACCAGCGTGAGTGCCACCGGGCAGACGAATGCGGGCGACGTGACGATGCTCAATGGTTTGGTCGTGCTTCGCAATCTCGTCGCGGAATCGAAGTGCGAGGCCACGGCGGCCGGCCAAGAGTGCCACGGGACCATGTCGGTCAGTGAATTGACCATCGGCGGGAAGAAGATTCCGTTACTGGAGATTGCGCCGAATACGAAGTTGCGGGTGAACAGCCTCCTTGCGATTCCGGGGCTCGACGTGAAGTTGCCCGTGGATCTGGAGCTCGTGCTGAACGAGCAGTTGGTGTCCACGGATCCCGCAACGTCGACGAGCGCGCTCATCGTGAACGTGGCGCATCTCTCGGGGGCGGCGAGCATCGAGGGCCTGGTAAGCTTGATGGTCGACGTCATCGAGGGCGGCCCTGGATCCACCGTTGGGCAGCCCGTCGACGCGTGCAATGTCGGAGCGGTTCAGTGTTGCAACTCGGTGCAGAGTGCGGACGATCCTTCGGTGCAAGCGCTTTTGAGCAATTTGAATGGTACCGCGGCACCGGATGCGCTCGTCGGACTCCAGTGCAACCCCATTTCGGTCATCGGTGCCGGCGGCAACTCGTGCAGCGCACAGCCCGTTTGCTGCCAAAATAACGGCTACAACGGCCTGATTAACGTCGGTTGCAGCCCAGTGGCTCTTTGACGACTGGATCTCAGCCTGCCGAATACGGTTTACGCGCGAGAATATAGGCGCGCTGCGTGGGGTGCTCGATCTCGGTGTGAGGGGCGCGCTCGAGGTACGCTTCGATGCGAAATCCTGCAGCGACGAAGGCACCCTCGACGATGGCGCGCTCGAAGCATACGAAGTCCAGATTCACCGGTTTGCCGAATAGCTCGTTGCGGTGCACGACTTCGGTGCCCAAGTGAAAGGATGCGAGGGCCAGGCCCGAGGGACGCAGCACTCGGAAAAACTCGCGGCAGGCCTGGGTGAGTTCCTCGCGGTGGAAGTGCACGATGGCATAGAGCGCGACCAGGCCTGCATACGAGGCATTGGCATCTTCGAGCGCGAGCATCGAGCCGACGCGAAAGGGGATATTCGGCAACCGGCGCTTTGCCTCGGCGATCATTTCCGGGGCGAGGTCCACGCCGGTGACGTCGATGCCGCGCTCACGAAGCGCACGCGCGCTTTGCCCCGGCCCGCAGCCCACGTCGAGCACCGGCCCCGTGCCGCGGACTTGATCGGCAAAAACGTCGAGCAGCGCACGATCGAACGGCTTGTGCCGAAGCTCGTCGAAGAAATGCTCCGCGTACGCTCCGGCGATATGGCTGTAGCTCTCCTCGATGTCGCGCTGTTTGGCGGTCATCGAATCACCATACCATCAGGATTTGCACGCGAGGGCGCGCATCCGTCGCTCGGCTTCGATGGCCGTCACGGAGCGCGGTGTCGCATGGCCCCATCGGTCGACCACGAAACGGTACGCGGTGCAGGCGGCGGCGGTCTCGCCCAGCTTCTCCTTGGCCATGCCGAGCCAGAGGTGCGCGCGCACGTTGACGAAGGGGTACTCGAGGCTCTGGCAGGCGCGTGCCCCGTTTTCCAGCAGCGGCAACGCCCGGGCCGGATTTCCCGCCTGCAAAAAGATGTGCCCCGCAAAGGTGTCGAGCACGCCGACGTGCCAGGCCACGTGGAAATGGCGCGCGCCCTCCCGCGGCCCGATCGACGGGGCGTTGCCCGTGGCCTCGACGGCGTCCGCCTGCGACTCCAACTTGCTCGCACCCCAGGTGAGCGCCCACCGCTCGAATGCATTGACCGAGCCCTCGTTTGCGCGTTCCCAGGTGCGCGCGGCCTCGTGCCATTGTGCCGCCGTGCGGCGTCCGCCGCGGAAGGCCGCCCCGAGAAGCCACGCCTCCGTCGGCGCAGCCGACACCGCGATGGTTTGATCCGGTGTCCATGCGTCCTTGCGCAGCAACGCCTGCTCGGCGACCTGCGAAGCGCGTGCGGGGTCGCCCATTTCGAACAGTGACTCCGCGGAGAGCATCGCCCTCGCCCAATGCGACTCGCGCGATGCGGAGTTCGCGAGGTGCCGCTCGAGCCGCTCGGCCGTGGCGAGCGCCGCGTCGAATTGCCCGAGCCAAGCCTCCAATTGCGCGCGGTCCAAGAGGCGCTCGCCTTCGCGCACATCGTCGGGCAGGCGACCATAGCGCTGCTGCAGCACTTCCTCGATGGCCTCCTTGGGCGCCCGTGTGGTCGCGAGGGTCTCGGCCAGGCTGCGGTAGACGGTGGGGTCGTCGGGGTCCCAGGACGAGCGACGACGCGCAAAGGACACGGCCTCGTCGCACTTCCCCTCGCGACTCAAGGCGAAGACGCGATCCTTCATGCAGTCGACCGAGCCTGGCGATATCGTCAGGCATCGCTCGAGCGCGGCCTGCACTTCGTTGTCGCGGCCCAGGTGCTCGAGGAGGCGCGCCTGCGTTTGCCATGCATCGGAATACGTGGGATCCAACTCCGCGGCCCGCCGCACCAGCTCGAGCGCCGCCTCGAAGTCCTCCGGACCTTTGGCGACGTTCATCCGCTCGCCGGCGGCGCGAAAGAGCAGCTCGGCATCCATGGGAAAACGACGCACGGCTTCGTCGAGACGTCGCACCGCCTCTTCTCGCCGGGGGACGTCCTCGGTGACGACCATGGCGAACGCCTCGAGCACCAAGCGATCGCGCTCGCTCAACGCATCGCGCAGCCGCGCGATCTCCCGCAGGCGCTCGCGCCGGAGCGAGATGGGTACGACCTGCTCGCGGCTGATGAGAAAGCGCCGGAGGACGGCCTGCGGGCACGAAGGATCCGCTTGCGCCGCGAGATCGAACGCACGGGCGGCACCGTCCCACCGGCCCTCGTGCAGCTCCTGAAGGCCGTGTTGGTAAGCTGCCACCGCGCGAGGGTTGCACGAAGGCGCCGCAGGAAACGCGGTCAGCACGGTGGGGCCGGGCGGCGGGGCTGCCTGCGGCGTCGGATCGGGTGCACGCTGCCAGGGGCGAAACGCGACACCGATGGCCGCGCCTGCGATGGCCACCGCGATGGCTGCGTGCATCCATCGCGGTCGCCACGCGCGGGTCGTCGGCGGCGGATCGATGGTCTTGTCCACCGACTTGACCGAGTGGGGCGCTACGTACACGAGGCGGTGCGAGGTGAGCGTTTGGCCCAAGACGCCCTGGGCGATGCGCAGGAGGACGCGTTCCACGTCGGACGCGGATGCCGGCCGCCTTTCGCGCTCCTTGGAGAGGAGCTGCATCACCAGCGCATCGAGATCGGGCGGCACGTCCGGGCGAAGCTCGCTCGGCCTTGGCGGATGTTGCGTGAGCAACAGCGAAAGCACCGTGACGGGATCCGGGCCAGCGAAGGGGTCGCGGTAGGTGAGGCAGCGAAAGAGCACGCAGCCCAAGGAAAAGAGATCCGCGCGCCCGTCGAGGTGCTCTTCGCCGCGCGCTTGCTCGGGGGCCATGTAGCCCACGGTTCCGAGCATCGTCCCGGCGGTGGTCTCGTGTTCCGTGTTGGCCGCCCGCACGATGCCGAAATCGGCGAGCTTGGGCCGCCGCAGGTTACCGCCCACGAGCAAGATGTTGCTCGGCTTGACGTCGCGATGAACGATGCCGATGGCATGCGCCGCGGCGAGCGCACTGGCCAGGCGCTGCCCCAGCTCGAGCACGTCCTCCAGCGGCAGCTGTTCGCGCTGGTCGATGGCGCGCCCGAGCCGCGCGCTCAAGTTCTCACCCTCGATCCATTCGATGGCCAGGTAGGGCGAGCCATCCTCTGCGATGCCTTGGGCCAGGTAACGCACGATGTCCGGGTGCTCCAGCTTGCCCAGCGCGTCGGCCTCGGTGGCAAAGCGTCGGATGGCCGTCGCATCGGTTTTGCGCAACACCTTGAGTGCGACCGCACGCTCGGTCATGCGATCGAAGGCGCGGTAGACGATCCCCATGCCACCTCGACCGGCTTCCTTCTCGACGAGGAAGCGACCTTCGGCGAAGGGCAGGTGAGGCTCGATGCCACGGAATTCCCCCGTGACACCGCGAGACAGGTCGTCCAATGCAGCGCGAATGCTACCGTCTCGTCATCGTGGGCGCAATTGACCGCGGAGCCGGCGCAGCAGAACGAGGCCCGTTCCCGCGAGCAGTACGGGGATGGACGATGGCCACCGCCACGGTTCCTCGGAGGGGTTGGTCGACGTGCCTGGGGGAGCGACGGCACATCCGCCGCCGCCCTCGACCGAGGAGGTGTCCTCGCAGGTGCTCACGAAGCCATGCCGAGGCGTAGGATCACAGGCCTCGGCTGGAACCGGACCGTCGCCCGTGGCCCGCGTTTGATCGGGCGGGTACACGCCGCAGATGCCGTTCGTGTCGTCGGGCGACAGATCGCGCATGGAGATGGCGCGGTATGACGCGTACATCGTGGCTTCCGTGTCGACGGAGTGCGCGAAGCCGAGAAAGTGCCCGGCCTCGTGCGTGGCAATGCTGAGGAGATCCAGCGCGCCGGGGGGAAGGCTGTCGCTGGCGGAGAGAGGACTCGGCTGCGCGGCGTTGATTTCCATGTCGGCGCCGAAGATCTCGCCGTTGTCGGCATCGTAGCGCACGGTGGTCAGGGCCAGCGTGTTGGTGGGATCGCGATGCGGCCACTCCGAGTCGCGGAATACGATGACGTTCTGGTTGGGCCCCTCGCTGTTGTAGCGGACCTCACCGCACTCGACGGGGCCGAGGTAGCGCATGTCGAGGCTCACCCGGTTCGAGGTTCCGCTGCCGCAGGTGACCTTCGTCCAGGTTTGAAAGGCCTTGGCAAATACCGCTTCGGCGTCGTTCAACGAGAGCTGCCGGCTGGAGGCGCGTTGCAGGCTGTAGCCCACGCACGCGTTCTTCCAGAAGAGCGGTTTGCCGTAGGGACAGCAGGCTCTCTTGGACTGCTCGTTCCAACCGTCGCATCGGTTCGTCGAGGAAGGATCGCCCGGTTCTCGCCCGGTCATGGTGCGGCAAAAGCCGTGGGCCGTCGGGGCGAGGGCCGTGGTCGCGCCTACGATTGCCAACATAAGGAAGGCCGCGGAGCATTTCATGCGCGCGCGGCGAGCATACCTGAGCGGTCAAGCGGTTGCGCGGAGAATCTCGGCGGCGGCGCGCTCTCCGGAGTCGACGGCCCCCTCCATGAAGCCTTGCGCGCTTCCGGTGTGCTCTCCGGCGAAGTGCACATTGCCGGCCTGGAGCCGTTCCGCACCGGCGAAGGCGGTCCAATCGCCGGGGGCGTAGCACATGTAGCTTCCCTCGAAGTGGCGTGCCGTGCCCCACACCATGCGTACCGCGTTGCCGTCGTAGGCCGCGCGTGCGCCGGGAAAGGCGCGGTCGAGTTGCGCCACGAAGTGTTCGGCCCGGGCGCGAACATCGCGTTCGCCGACGGCCAGTCCGAGGTTGCCGCCCGTGAACGAGACCATGGCAGCGCCCGCGGTGGGGAAGCCCTGCGAGGCGTCGTAGCTGAGATGGTAGACGTCGTCGGAGAGCGAGCTGCCGCTGGCGCCATCGGCCACCCAGGGACGCGAGGCCATGCCCACGACGACTTTGCTGTTGGTGCCATAGTGCGCCGTCTCGATGGCCCGACGCTGCGGGAGGGTGATGGGCAGGCCGGAGAGCTCGCACTTGCGAAGTTGCGTGAAGGGAATGGCAAGCACCAACTCGTCGGCGGCCACGTGGGTGGTCCGCCCGTTCACGTCGAAAATGGCATCGAGGCGGCCGTCGGCGCGCAGTCGCACGCTTTGCAATCGATGCTCGAGGTGGACCTTGCGCGGAAGGCGCTCTTCGAGGCGCGTGGTGATGGCGTCGCTGCCTTCCTTGAGGACGAATCGCTCCTCGTCTTCGTTTTGATGGTCGGACATTTCGTAAAGCAAATTGAGATAACTCTGCTCCGAGGGCTCGCGGCCGAATTCGGAGAGGCACGAAAGCTCGAGTAGCTTGCGCGCCGGGCCATCGAAGCCGTGGCGGTGGCACCACTCGGAGATGCTCAGGTGATCGAGCTCGCGATGTATGGGATTGACGGAAGCATACGACGCGGAGCCCGCACCGTGGGCGATGCGGTCCGTTTCGATTCGTTGGACGATGGGGCTGAACATCTCTTGAACGCTGGCTTCGGTCCATCGTTGGCCGCCGAAGAGATAGCGTTCGTCGTCGAGTTGGGTGGCGGTGGCGTTTCGGTCGACGAGGTTCAATCCGAGTTCGGTGACGAGTTTGCGAATGGCGAAATGATTCGCGTCGATGAACTCGCCGCCCAATTCGACTTTGGTGGCAAAGTGTTGGCGTAAGGTGTAGACGCGCCCGCCGGTGCGGTGGTTGGCGTCGTAGACGTCCACGGATCGGCCGCGCTCGGCGAGGCGGTACGCGGCGGTGAGGCCGGCCAGGCCCGCTCCGACGACCACGACGTGCGGCCCGTGCGCAGAGCGCACGCGTCCGCGGCACGCGGAGAACATGGCAGAAAGCGCCAACGCGCCCGTGGAGAGGCCGAGCCCGCGCATCAATTGGCGCCGGCCGAACTGCGGCGGGCGCGCCGCCGTCAACCCGGGAGGGTCAGCGACTCGAAGGGCTCGTTGGATTCGTCGAAAAAAGCGTGTCCGCGGCATGCGTGCACCAGGTCTCCACCGAAGTGACGCCCCATGTGCGCACCTGGCGCACGAAAACTGCCGCCGCGCCCGCTTGGTCGACAATGGCCAAATTTGCGCGCGCTACCTCTCCTGGGTTGATCTTAAACGGCCGAATTTCGGGCAATCACGGCCGCGCCACCTCTCCTGGGTTGATTTCGCATTCGGCCACGCTTGAGAAATGTTGTGGGCCTTAGCGCCGCGGAGTCAGTTTTGGGGGGCGGGTGCCGTGGCGGGTGGCGCCCAGGACGGGGATGTACGGGAGCTCGGTGCCGGATTGGACGCAGCGGAGCATCAGTCCACCGCGGCTCATGTCGCCGCGGCCCACGAAGTCCTTGGGAAAGAGAAGGCGATTGCCCAGGACCTCGAGCAGCGGGTCGACGTATTTGACGCTGGCGACGCTGCCCAGAAGCACGATTTCGTCCTCCGGTTCGAGGGCGCCGAGTATCAGTTTGGCATCGCGCACCAGCGGCTTGCGAAATGATTCGTGCTTATGGTGAATATCGATTTGCGAGAACTCGTCGAGGTGCTCGAGGCATACGCGCATCGCCGCAGGAATCAATCCACGGCTCGGCGTGATGACCAGCACTCCCCCACCCAGGACGGGGTTCTCACCCGGCGGACGCGCAAAGCGCTCTGCGTATGCGAGCTTGCCTCGAAAATAGAGGCCTGACACGAAGCGATACACGTGGCCGATGGGGATCCCTTCCGGCGTGCGCAATCCCGCTGCCACGGGAAATGCCGCGCCCGGGTTGAAAAGGAGCGCGCCGCGTTTTCCGTCGAGCCGAGCGGGCGAGAGAAGAAAAATGCGCGCCGGAGCCATCGTACCCACGAAGGATGCCCCACGGCGACGGCGAGTGGGTAAGATTTCCCGCCCTGCATGAAGCATCGACGTTTCCTTCTCGGCGCCTTTGCCGTCGTGGTCGTTCCATCCACGTGCGCGCTCGACGCCTGCAACGATTTTCGAACCGACGGCGGCCCTGGCGGCGTCGATGCGGGCAAGGACATCCAGTCCGCCGACGTATCCCCCGGCGGCGACGCCTCCATGGATGGCGATGCCGATGCCGGAGCGGACGCCCATGATGGATCGACGACGGAGGATAGCCCTCCGGACTTCGAGTGCCCTCGCTGGACCAAAGAGCCGCGCGATCCGGACTGCGCGCCGCGCCGCACCTTCGTCCTGGAGAAGAACACGGTCATCGATAGCTCGACCCTGCGCCTCGCCGTCAGCGCGATCAATCGCATCGGCATTGCATACAATGCCATGCAGAGCGCCGACGAGGGGCAAATTCACGTCATTCGATTCACTGGCGATACCGTATCGACCACGCCCCTCGTCATCTCGGAATCGCAATTCGACAATGTCGGTGTATCGCTCGACATCGTCGCCGGGCCGGATGCGGATTTCGCCCTGGCGTACCAAACGATACCGAACAACGAGATCATCTTCCGCACGCTGGCGCCGTCCGGGCCCCCTTCGCTAAAGGAGCCCGTCGCCAGCGGTATCGCCGAGCCGGCGAGCATGGCACTCACCGTGGCACCGAGCGGCGAGATTCGGGCATTGTACGCATCGCCCGCGCAGAAGAGCATTTTCTCCAAGGCCAAACCCCGCGGCGGAACGTGGGGGGCGGCCAGTGTCGTCGCCGCGTACCGCGATGGTGATGGCGGCACCAGCGTCCCTGGGGCGTGGCAAGTGAGTGCGGTGTCCGACGAGACGGGCAGCACGCACGCGGCATTTCACTTGCCCCGCGTGGGAAGCTATTCCGAGCCGCGTTATACGCAATTCACGGGAACGGCATGGAACGATAGCAAAGTGCTGTTCAACACCGCGGGGTCCAGCACGACGGGTTTCTCCATCGCATTGGGGCTCGCCGGCTCGGTGCACCATGCCGTCTTTTATCACCGCCCGCTCACGGCCACGATTGCCGATTTGCTGCTCGCCACGTGGACGGGCGTGGACTCCATGCCAACCATCCAGATACTCGATCAGAACATCCCATCGGAGAACGCGAATGCCCCGCGCTACCGCGCGGCGATGGCCATGGACCGTTGGGGGCTCGTGCACATCGTGCAAGCGCGCCCGGGCCCTTTCGGTGGCGAAATCGAATACCTTCGGCAATCACGCCGAGGCGGGCAGGTTAGCTGGTTGAGCGACATCATCGACGACGATGTCATGTCGGATATTTCGAGCGACCCCATGGTGGCCATTGCCATCAGCCCCAATGGCCGCCCGCATATTGCCTATTACAAGGCAAAGGAAGCAACCATGATGTACGCCACCCGGACCGACCGGCAACACTAGGGCGCTTGAGATGAACCGCTCGAGCTAGTGCGCTTTTCGGCATTACGGCGCAACGAGTTGGCGCACGACGTATCACTTTGCACGACGTCGCTCCGTAGTGAAAACTGAGACAATGGACCCTTTTCGGAACGAGCAAGAAGCCGCGCATGAGCGCATTGCGCAACTCGAGCGTGAAAAGGAAGAACTCGAGCTCCGCAACCGCGAGCTCGCATCCCAACTGAAGCAAAGACGTGCCGCGGCCGATCCGCTTCGCGTCGCCCGGCTCGCGATTTTGCTGGCCGTGGCCATCGGCTGCGTCACGTCCACCGCGCTCTTCCTGGGGACGCTGCGTCGCGCGTGCCTCGAGGGCAGGGACGATCCCTCGTCCTTCCGCGGAATCGTGGTCGTACCGCATCCTGCCCTTTCGCACTCGGGCCATTCGCCGCTTCTGGACAAGGTCCCGCCGCCCTTCGGGGAGCCGCCGAAGCTCCCCATCGACGCATCCGCCTGCATCTGCGCCAAGGGCGATCCGTTGTGCGACTGCTTGTAGCCTTTACAAGCGTGTCTCTTTGACGATGCGCGACGAGACCATGCGGGTCGGGGCCACGCCGGCATTTTCGGGGCTGCATCCGCCTGTAATCCCTGCGAGCGAGATCGTGGCCCTGCAGACTTTTCCGCGATAACTCGCCGCCGGGCCCGCGGGGCCGATACCGACTTTGCCGCCGAGGGAGCTCGGGGAGGTGCCATCGGGGAATTGCTCTTTGGCCTCGACCTCGACGACCACGTGAAGACCTTTGGCGCCGGGCGGAATCCGCACGCGTTTGCGGCCGAGGTGCGAGCGAATGGCCTGGGTGATGCGATTCCATCCTTCGTAATCGGTATTCGCGGAAAGCAACGTGACGTGCAGGCTCCCGTCGCCGTTCACCGCGACATCGAACGTGGCTTTGCCGACGGTGGGGGCATCGGTGGTGCGCGCAGCCGCTTCCACGGCGAGCTTCACCGGCCCGCCGCGACCGAATCCGCGCGCCGCATCTTCGGCATCCAGTGCTTCGACGAGGCCTCCGGTGCGCGATGGTCGCTCGTCGGCGGGCGGTTCGGCCGTTGCCGCGCCGCCGGGCGCTAGGATCGCCGGTCCGCGCGCCGTACCCAGCCCAAGGTCGATGGGCTTGCGGCCAACGGACGGAAGGCTCCAGGCCTCGCCCGACTCCGACGGCGGCGTCGCGGTCTCACTCGAACCCGAGTCCGACGGCGGCGGCGTTGCGGGCACCTCCGACGGAGCCGTCCAGCGCCGAGCAACTTCGCGTGCTGCAAGGGGCGACGCCGGCGCGTTGCTGCTCGGTTCGGGCTTCCCGATGTCAGGCGGCGTCTCGATCTCCCACTCTTCGACGGCATCGGCCGCGGCGGGCAGGTCCTGCGGCGGGCGCACCGGCGCATGCTTCCACGTCACCGCGAGCAGCACGGCGTGGACACCGCACGCCGCGGCGAGCGATGCGACGGTGCGGCGTGAGAGCGGCTCGTGCACAATGGCCCGTAAAGCAGGCGCGATGCAACTTTATTCCCGGAATGGACGATCTCGGTCTCAGCCGCTCGACGAATCGTCATTCGACTCGCCGAGGTGTGCGGCAAGTTCGAATTTCGTATCGGGATCACGCAACTTGGCACGGGCTTCTTCGAGCAGGCGCTCATAGGTCGGATCGATGAGCTTGGGAAGCAGGATGGGCTCGAGCGTGCCCTCCAGCTCTTGCAGCAAACGACGTCCCGCGAGGTCTTTCGCATTGTCGTGGGCGGCGTTGTTGTTGAATCGCAAAAGCCAATCGAACAGCACCAGCGCTTCGCTTTCCGGAAGCTCGATGGTCACGGTGCCCGACAAAAGAGACGCCAGCGACGCCAGGGGTTTGCGGCACGGCGCCTCGGCCTGCGCGGCGGGCAAAAGGCGGCCATCCTCACCGCGCTCGGAGGGTGGGGGACCCACCAGGCGCAGAGCATGCTCGATGGGATCGTACAGCCCGAAGACGACGGGGCCGATCTTCAGCATGTCGCTGCCATGCCATACCGCCTGCGCGCCGGGCTCCAAGGTGCGATTGCCCAGATGAACCAGCGCGGTGTGCGTGTTGGTCACGCGAACGACGTCGGGCTCGACGGAGAGCGCGACATGCTCGTCCGCCACGCCGTCGCCGACGACATGAACCTCGCAGATGCGGCTCCTGCCCACGCGATACGGTTTGGGCGGCGTGCGGGGCTTGAGCTCGATCGTGCTGAAAAACGTCTGATTTCGCCGCACGACGTCCGGCGGTGCTTCGACGGGGATGACCCGCGCGTAGCCCCAGCGCGTGCGATCCTTCCGCTCGCGCTCGATCTCCGCTCGCGCAATATCGAGCTCGTCGCGCGAGAGGTAGCTCTTGATGGGCGACAGACTTGGCTGGCGCGCGACGATGCGCGTGGCACCCATCTGAATGATGCACTCGGGAAGCAGCGTCCGCGTGATGCCTGGCGTGAGCGGGATGCCGCCCACCCGCAACAGGTCCGTGCTATCGAGCCCGCGAATGACGTAGTCGGTGCCATCCCACGCGATCTCCGCGTGGTATCCATCGACGGAGAGCTCTGGAATGGCGACGTCGTTCGCTCCGAGCCTCTCCCCTTTGCCCAGATAGAACTTCGGTTGCTGACGTGTACACGCCGCCTGTCCGCTCGCGCGAAAGATCGATAATTCGATGATCCGGGGAGGAAGATGCATGGCCGGGGTTGGTCGAACTCTAACCCCGCTTCGCGCATTCGGGGCACGTTTCCCAACACGAGTCCGCTCGCACAACCGTTGCCTTCGGAACTTTTCGATGCCTATTGAATGCGAGACGTCGAGAACACACCAACGGTGCGCATTCGCGAGACGGATCGGCCAGTTCACGTGTACGCGCACGTACCGCGTAATCGCACGAGCTATTCGGTAATGCCCATCCGTGCGGGCAAGATGGCAATGGACTGGAATGCCGGATCGGCCCCGCCGGAGGGCACGGTCTGGATGGCGGTCAAGCTGCCCTCGGCCGATACGCGGAAGGCGGTGACTTCATCGTGCAGAAAGTCGCTGACGTAAAGGTGCCTCCCGTCGGGCGCGAAGCCGATGCCGACGGGATCGCCCTGCACCGTGAGGCGCTGGATCGGCAGGAGTGCGCCGTCGTCGCCAATGTTCCATGCGGTGATCTCGCCCACCGCGTCGGGGGAGCGTCCGACGGCGGCGACGTACAATCGGCGTCCGTCCGGCGCGATGGCCGCGCCTTCCGAGAAGTCGCCCGAGGACACGGGGCTGCCGGCGACCGGTGTGAGGCTCCCGTCGCTGCCGATGCGGTAGCCGAAGGTCTGACCCCCCGAGCCTTGCGAAACGACATAAAGAAAGCGGCCGTCGGGCGTAATCACGGTTTGCGCACCGCCCTGGCCATTGGGAACCTTCGCCACCCTGCGCAGGATGGAGCCATCCGCGGCGAGCGCAAAGCCGACCAATTCGTTCGGCGGTTCGTCCGCAAAGCCATGGCTGACGTAGACGAAATGGCCATTGGGGGTGACGACCACGCCCTTCGCGGGCGGCCGGACGTGCGTGTTCACCGAGTTCAATGCCGCGAGCATGCCGTTCTTCGCCACGCGAAATGCGTGGACATTGCCTTTGTCGAAGTCCGCCGCGTACACCGCGCGTCCATCGGGCGCGATGGCAATGCCAAAGATCCCGGGGGCCGGAACATCCCCCATGCGGACCAGCGCTCCGTCGGGCTCGACGCGGTACATGTCGATGGTCTCCGTGCCGGCGCATGCGGCATACCCAAAGCGAGCATCCGGCGTGAAAACCAGGCCGCGGCCCCCCTCGCAAAAAGGAATGCTCGTCTCGAAGGCCAATCGGCCCGAGGGTCCCAAGGTAAAACGCGCGATGCGCGCGTCGCCTCCCAGGTTGCCGCTGTTGGTCACGTAAAGCGTGCGCCCGCCGGTGGAAAGAGACCATGCGTTCGAGCTCGTCGGCTCGTCCAATGCGCATGCAAGTACGTTGGCGCCGAGGATCGAGGCGCACCCAAAGACGATGGATACCCATTTCATGATGACCTCCCTGTACCGCCCGCAGCCGGATCCAAGGGGACATAACAATGTTCGTACCATCGCCTCGGGGCACGCCGATGGTACACTGCGTCGGCATGATGGATGTGGGCCCGAAGATCTGGCAATCGGCGAAGAAGCCGGCGGGCATCCATGTGCAGGGCGGCGATACCCTCGGGGTGCTCGGGGCCGGCGGCTACCGCGATCCGAGTCGGACATTTCTCTCGCCGCTGACGATGACCCGGTGGAGGCCGGATCGGCGCGGGTGGTTTCTCGCGCTCTTTGCGCTCGGCTGGGACGGTTGTTTGCTGGTTCTGCTGAGCACGGGCGGGTGGAGCGCCTGGATCACGCTTCACGTCATCGCTGGAATCGTGGTCACGTACCTGGCCGTGACGGCGTTTCTCTGCCGGCTCACCGTCGTGGTTACGCCGCAGAGCCTTTCGGTGCGGCAGACATTATTCTCCCCTCGGGCGAAGGTCACCCGCGATCTTGCAACGCAGAACGTCACGGGTCTTTATGTCGAGGAAACGAAGCGCCTCGAAGGCTCGGTGAACGACACGGAAATTTGGCGGCCCATCTACCATGTCACCGCCGTGCTGACGACGGGCGCGCACGAACGCGTGCTCTCGGATCTCGAGGATGAGCCGCATGCGCGGTTCTTGAAGGCCGCCATCGAGGAGTACCTGGCCACGACGGGCTAGACTGTACCAATTGGTACAGTCGCGGTACGGCACATGTACCTAATCCGCGCGGGCGGGGAGGCGGACATCCCCGCCCGCATGGGGTTCTATCGGCTTAGCGCGCGAACTTGCCCGCGCACCATTGTGTCGAAGGGATCCAGCCACCGGCGGGATTCAGCCATGCCTCGCCCGCCTTGAAAGCCGTTCCCGTCGACCTGCGCACGGTGAGAACGTTGTCGTTGTTGAATTTCCATGCCGTCGCGAGGTCCGAGTAACCATCGCCATCGAAGTCACCGGCGACCCAGTTGTCGTCGTCGGACCAGCCGCCGCCCGAGGTGTCCCATTGGTTCCAGCCATTGAACGTCGACCCCGTGGAGAGATAGACCGCGACCTTTGCCTTTTTGGAGTCGTTCCATGCTGCGGCCAGGTCCGTCTTGCTGTCGCCGTTGAAGTCACCCGCGAGCCATTTCGTCGATTCCAGCCAGCCGCCCATATGGATCGCGGAGTCCTGGAGCACGAACGAGGAGCCCGTCGAGCGCCGAATGGCAATGGCGTTCTCGCCGTTGAAATTCCAAACGGTGGCAAGGTCCGTCGAGCCATCGTTGTTGAAATCGCCGACGGTCCACCGATCGGTGTCACTCCACCCGCCCTGTCGCGTCGACCATGCTTGGTAGGCACCAAAGCTGGAACCATTCGACAAGAGGACCCCGACGGTCGTTTTCCCTTGATCGTTCCACGCAATCGCGAGGTCCGCGAAGCCGTCCTTGTTGAAGTCACCTGGCAATAGCTGACTCGACTCGAAGAACGGCAGCTGCGTTTGCGCCCACGTTGCCATGGTAAACGCCCTGCCGGTGGAAAGGCGCACCGCAATGGTGACCTTTCCGTTGTCGTTCCACGCCGTGGCGGTATCGGCGAGGCCATCTTTGTTGAAGTCACCCGCAGCGAATTTGTCCGTGTCGGACCATCCGCCTGCCGTGAGTCCCTGGTACCAGCCATTGAACGAGCTTCCCGTCGACGGGTAGACCGCGACGGAGGTCGTGCCAGCATTGTTCCAGGGTGCTGCGAGATCGCTGCGCACTCGGAGCGAGGTTGCCGTCGGCGCCGTGCGGCAAAGGCTCTTGGCGCGCGGTCCAGCGGGAAGCCCGTAGAGTGCAACGGCGCCTTCGATGTCCTTCGGGGTTAGCAGGAGGTCGCCTCGGTTGGTGCCGTTGCACTGGGGGTAGTGCATGACGGACGCCGCGTCATAAGCGGTGAGTGGTCGCCAGTTGTTGTCTTCGAAGCACGTTTTCGACTCGGGTCTCGTGTGCTCGTGCCGGAACCCGAGGGTATGTCCCAGCTCGTGCCGAAGAATACCCGTCAGCGTGTAGGTCCCGCTCGAGAACGCCGTTCCGTCGATCAAGACATTGCGGTTCGCGCGGGCGTAGCTGGGAAAAAAGGCGCGCGCGAGGTAGGACTGCCCACTCACGGGTCGCACGTCGAAAAGGACATTGTCGTTGGTCGCCGTGCACGAGCCGTCTTGGCCGGCGACGTGCCGGAAGGCGACCCGGGTATTGCTCGACCAAGCGGAGGCGGCGTCCTCCATCGCGGCCACGACGGCGTTGTAGTTCGTTCCAAAGCCCGTGCTAACGCAATAGGTCAAGTCCAGCTTCTGGGTATCGTTCCACCGGTCGTCGGCATTGTTGACGCGATTCACGATCAGCGCGCCGTCGCGTACGTACTTTTCGAAGTACTCCTTGAGTGCGTCGCGTGACGTGATCGGGATATCTCCATCCACGATGTAAATGCCCGTGTCAGCTTCACGGTACACGGAGGCTTCGAACTGCTCGAAGGTCTTTGCCGTGCTACCCACATTCTCCGTTTCGCCCGATGGCCCCGCGCTGTCCGTCCCCGAGCAGCCGGCTGCCAACGCCGTGCCTCCAGTGAGAAGCAATGCAAAGAGTGAAGTTCGCCCAAATTGAGAAAGATGTCGATTGGTCATTTGTCCTCTAGGTGAGTTCCAACACCTCCTAGGCGTTCCGTGGCGCGGAACAATGTTCCGCCGTGATGCCCTGCGGGAAAAAAGTTGGCGCCAAGCAAAAAAAAAGCGTGAGCCTCGGGCGAGATAATCCCGAGATGCTCACGCAATTCGTGCCACCGTCGTTCCATATCGAGGCGATGTCCGAAAGACAGTCGCCAGAGAAACATCCATTTCGGCGGCGTCACGAACCTTGCGTAACGCGCCAACTCGCAACGCGCTAAAGAATCAAGGCATGATCGATGCTCGCTGCTGGACGATGTAAGCGACGCGTTGTTCCGCCTTGGCCGGATCCGTGGCGGCTTGGTTCAAGGCCGGACCTTCGTAGCGGTCGTATTTCGGTTGTGCGGCGGAAAACGTCACTTGTTCGACGGATTGGAGCGCGCCTGGGACGGTGGCGCCGAACCAGTTCTCGTCTTCTTGGCTTTTCCACGTTACGAGCGAGAGAACGGCGCCTTGCGGATACGTGGTTTGCCCCGAACGGGCCGCTTGGGCGGCCGAATCGTTGCCAAAGAGCATGTACGTGGTGCCCTGGCTTCGATCGGTGAAGGACGTAATGATCTTCCAGCCGTGGGTATCGAAGAGCGGCGTTTTCGGAAGCGACGCAACCCTGTTGACCGAATCCGATCGCGACGGCGCGCCCAGCGGGCCTGCTGAAAAATCGATGCCGTTGGTGAAGACGAAGTCATTGTCGTGCATGGGCGCGTGGCAGCTGGTGCACTCCATTTGATAGGAGCCATCTTTGTACGGCTGCTCCAGCTTCGTACCGTTCCACTTGGCGTAGCCCCAGCCTTGGGTCTTCGAGTACTTCTTGCTGTCCTTGATCATGAACCCGACTTGCTTGAACACGCCATTGTGGACGGCGCCGTTCGCGTCGGCCGAGGCCTCGTACTGCACTTTGGCGAGGACGGATCCATCCGGCCACGGGTTGGTCTGGTGGTCGCGCACCGCCTTGATGGCGACATCGTTGCCCGTGATGATCTTCATGGTACCGGTGTCAGGCCGGTCGGAGGTGCTGATGATTTCCCAGTTCTTGTAATCCGGAATGTAATCGATGCCATTGGGAGAAGGCTGCACGTCATGAACGGCGGCGGCGTGCGTCCATGCGGCGAATTGATTGTCCGCGGCGACGGCCCTCTGCGGCGTGGGTTCCGTCTTCGGAATTTGCGTGGCCAGGTACTCCTTCAGCACGGCGATATCCTGCTGCGTCAGCTTGGCCGACGGATGCAATGCCGTGTACTGCGCCGGCGGCATCGTGCCGAAGGTGGCCTGGTTCAATGACTCGAACAGTTTCGCCTTCTGCTGGTCCTTGGAAAGCTTGTCCCAGTTCGAGAAATTCATGGCCGCGCGCGCGTGCTGCACGTCGGAGGCCACCAGCCAGATGCCGGGCGATATATGGTCGAACCACTTTAGTTGGGTCTCGTTCGAGTGGCAGTCGTAGCAGGCCTTTTGCAAGATCGCCTTCACGGGCTCCGGCGCCGCCAGATCGCCGGTGACGGGCGGGTTCTCCAACGTGGGGCGAAAGAGCTGGAGTCCCCCGAAAGCGAGCGCGCAGATCCCGAACGGGACAATCCATTTTTTCTGGCCGAGAAGATTCATGCTTCGTGTACGCCGTTGTTCGTTGTCGGTTTCGATCAATCAGTAACCATCGACTTCGAGAACCGCGTCGGCGAAGGCCTGCGGTGCTTCTTGCGGCAGATTGTGTCCCGCGCCCTTCACGATGCGGTGTGTGCGCTTTCCCTTGAATTTCGCGGCGTGTCCGCTGCCATCGGTGGCGGGCACGACACCATCGGAATCACCGTCGAGCGTGATCGTGGGGACCGAAATGGTGGGGGCCGCGGCGAGGCGCGTTTCCATTTCATCGTATTGTGGCTCGCCAGGTGCCATGCTCAGACGCCAACGATAATTATGAATCACGATGTCCACGTGATCGGGATTGTCGAAGCTCGCCGCCGAGCGGTCGTACGTCGCGGCGTCGAAGTTCCATTTGGGCGAGTTGAGCGTCCACACCAGGTTGTTGAACTCGCGCACATTGGCCTTGTAACCGGCCCGCCCGCGCTCGGTGGCAAAGTAGAATTGGTACCACCACCCGCGCTCCACCTTGGGGGGGAGGGGCTGCTTGTTTCGCTCGAGGTTGTTGATCAAATATCCATTCACCGACACCAAGGCTTTGCAGCGCTCCGGCCACAGTGCTGCGATGATATCGGCCGTTCGGGCGCCCCAATCGTACCCCGCCAAAATGGCCTTTCGGATCTTGAGCGCATCCAACAACGCGATGATGTCCAAGGCCACCACCGACTGCTGCCCATTGCGGAGTGTGTCGTTCGAAAGAAACCGCGTGGTTCCATGCCCGCGCAGGTGCGGGACAATCACCCGGTACCCGGCCGACGCCAGGATGGGGGCAACGTCCACGAAGCTATGAATGTCGTACGGCCACCCATGCAGCAGAAGGACCGGCGGTCCGTTGGGCGGGCCAGCTTCGGCGTAGCCGACGTTCAACAGTCCGGCATTGATCTGCTTGAGCGGCCCGAACGATGTGTTCGTGCCGGGCACGTACTTGCTGGCCTGTGCCTTCACACAGTACAGCAGCCCGAACGAGGCCGCGGCAAGGCCCAACGCAGCCCCGCCCAGAAGACGGCGGCGCTGGTGGTCGATGTGTTCGTCGCGGGGATCGGATGTAAATCGGATGCGATTCATTCGGGTGCGATTTCTATGCTTCGGCCACATCACGATGTCAAGCATCCGATTGGTTCGTATGCGATATAATAGGTCGCGAGGCCCTGATGAGTCCTGTCGATCCGAAAGATCCGAAAAGCCCCAAACTCGCGGATTTCTTATGTTTTGCTATCTACTCGGCGAACTTGGCGTACGGCCGAGCCTACAAGCCCATTTTGGAGAAGCTCGGGCTTACCTACACGCAGTACATCGCCATCGTCTCGCTCTGGGAGAACGACAACCAGACGGTGAGCGAGCTCGGCGAGAAGCTGTTTCTCGAGTCCAATACCCTGACCCCCATCCTGAAGAAGCTCGAGGGCATGGGCTACCTTCGACGCCAGCGCGATCCCGCGGACGAGCGTCACGTCATCGTCGGTCTGACCGACGCCGGACGGCGCCTGCGCGAGAAAGGGCTGACCATGAACCTGGTCAAGGCTTCCGGTCTCACACCGGAGGAGTTTCGCAAAATGCAGAAGGGAGTCGTGACCCTTCGGGACAACCTGATCGAGCACGCGAAGAAGAACAGCGGCTAAAAATAGGCGAGCGCGATTCTCGAACGTGCGGAAGGGAGAGGGGAAACGCCAAGGCGCCAAGAACGCCAAGAGAGATTCCATGTGCTGAGCATCCAGTAACGCTGTTCACAACCCCTTCAGGTCTTGGCGCTCTTGGTGTCTTGGCGGTTTTCCCTCTTCTGTTCGAGGATCGTGCTCGCTGATTTTAGGTGCTGTCCATCGTGCGGTGCTGGGTGCTGAGCGAGGTTGACGGCCCCAAGTGATCAATGCAAGCTTGATTGAATATTCATTCAACACAAGCGGGAGCACCCGGCCCATGACTGACGTGTTCAACACCCCGGAACGGTTTGCGCTGCGCCAAACCGTCCGCAAATTCGTGCAGAAGGACGTCCTTCCGCGGTTGGATGCGTGGGAGCAAGCCGGTGAGCTCCCACGGGAGCTGCACAAGCGGGCCGGCGATTTGGGCCTGCTCGGTATCTCGTTTCCGGAGGAGGCGGGGGGCGTGGGCGGCAACGCCATCGACGGTGTGGTTCTCACCGAAGAGCTGCTCTACGCCGGTGCCTCGGGAGGGCTTGCGGCTTCGCTGTTCACCGCGGCCATTGCCGTGCCTCACATCATTGCCGCGGGCAACCCCGAGCACATCGAGCGCTGGGTTCGGCCCACCTTGGCCGGCGATCTCATAGGAGCTCTCGCCGTCACCGAGCCCGGGGGCGGCTCGGACGTGGCCGCGCTCCGCACCACCGCGAAACGCGATGGGGACCACTACGTCGTCAACGGATCCAAGACGTTCATCACCAACGGCGCACGGTGCGATTTCGTCACCACCGCCGTTCGGACCGGCGACGAGGGAGCACACGGCCTCTCGCTGCTCGTGATTGAAAAGGGCACGCCCGGCTTCACCGTGTCGCGCCGCCTGAGCAAGATGGGCTGGCTCTGCTCCGACACAGCCGAGTTGACCTTTGAGGATGCGCGCGTTCCCGTCGCCCATCGCGTTGGCGAGGAGAACACCGGTTTTTACCAGCTCTCGGCAGGCTTCGTCTGGGAGCGGCTCGCGCTGGCCGTGCAGGCCTATGGCCACGCCCAACGCGCGCTCGATCTCAGCGTGGACTGGTGCCGCAACCGCGTCACCTTCGGCCGCCCGCTGATCACGCGCCAGACGGTGCAGCATACGCTCGCCGAGATGGCGCGGAAGGTCGACGTCGCCCGCGTCTACACCCGCGCGCTCGCCCTGCGCATCGCCCACGGGGAGGCCGGTCTCCTTGCCGAAGCGTGCTTCGCGAAGAACACCGCCGTCGAAAACGGCGCGTGGGTCGTCGATCAGGCGGTCCAACTCCACGGTGGCATGGGCTACATGCGCGAGTGCGAGGTGGAGCGGATCTACCGAGATTTTCGCATCCTCGGCATCGGAGGGGGCGCGAGCGAAGTCCTCCTCGGCTTTGCGGCGAAGCTCAAAGGCTATACGCCGTAGCCAGCTACGCCCAATTCGGTTTTCGCTTCTCGAGGAAGGCCATCGCGCCCTCGGCGGCTTCGGGGCCGCGGGAGGCCTCGGAGAACCTGCGCGCGGCGTCGTCGAGAAGCGTCCCGAGCTCCGTGTGAAGGGATGCCAGCATGAGCTCTTTCGTCACCGCATTGGCGTGGGGGGCGCAGCGGCGGATTTGCGAGAGCGTGGTGCGAAGGAGTTCGTCGAGGTCCTCTTCGGCCTCGGCGACGAGGTGCACCAGCCCGAGGCGCAGTGCCTCGGCCCCGTCGAAGCGCGCGCCGCAGACACCGAGCCTCCGCGCATGCGAAAGGCCGATGCGCTGCACCACGAAGGGGGCGATCTGGGCGGGGAATACACCGATGCCCGTCTCCGGTAGCCCAAAGCTGGCATCCCGGCGGGCAATGGCCACGTCGGTGACGCAGGCCAGCCCGAAACCGCCGCCCAGCACCGCGCCTTCGAGGATGGCCACCGTCGCCTGCGGTGCTGCGTTCACGCGCTCGAGCATCGTGCCGAATTTGCGATTGTACGCAGCCACCGGATCGCCTTCGACGGTGCCGATCGATGCGCGGATGCGGGCCATCTCCTTGATGTCCCCGCCGGCGCAGAAATTCCCGTCCTTACCGCGCAGCACCACCGCGCGCACACTGCGGTCGTCCGCAATGGCCTCGAACGTGGCCAGCAGCTCGTCGACCGTGCCCGACGACATGGCATTGCGCGACTCCGGCCGGTTGAAGGTGACGTAAAGGACGCCTGCATCGAGCCGAAGCTCGAGGTTCGTGCACTCGGGAAGGTTCATCGGCGGCTCCTTGGTCCTTCTTATTTCTTCTTCCTCGGGAGGGTGCCCATCATCTTGCAAATGATGCCCAACATGACCTCGTCGGTCCCGCCGCCAATGGAGGTGAGACGCAGGTCGCGGTAGTTGCGCGAGACCGGGTTGTCCCAGGTGAAGCCCATTCCGCCCCAATACTGCAGGCAAGCATCGCTCACCTCGCGCTCCAGGCGACCCGCCTTGAGTTTGCACATCGAGGCGAGTTTCACCGTCTCCATGTCGTCCTTGTTGGCGACGTAGCGTTCGCACGTGAGGTAGATGAGGGCCCGGAGCGCTTCCACCTCCGTTTGCAGCTCGGCGAGTCGGAAGTGCACCGACTGATTGTCGAGCACGGACATCCCGAAGGCCTTGCGTTCGCGCGTGTGCTCGATGGTCTGCTGGATCATGATGTCGAGCACCAAGAGGCCCGTGCTCGCGACGAACATGCGCTCTTCTTGGAATTGTTGCATCTGCATCATGAAGCCCGTGCCCTCGCCCCCGATGAGGTAGCGCTGGGGTACGCGCACGTCCTCGAAGTAGAGCTGCGCGGTATCGGAGGCCCACATGCCGAGCTTCTTCAGCTTCTTTGCGCGGACGACGCCCGGCGCGTTCAAGGGCACGACGATGAGCGACTTGTTCTCGTGCGGTTTGCCGTCGCCGGTGTTGGCGAGAAGGCAGATCCAATCGGCCTGCATGCCGTTGGTGATCCACATCTTGCTGCCGTTGATGACGTAGTCGCCGCCGTCTTTGCGGGCGGACGTCGTGATGGACGCCACGTCGGAACCCGCGCCGGGCTCGCTCACCCCGATGGCGCCCACCAGATCGCCGGCGATGCTGGGCGCGAGGAATTCGCGTTTGAGCTCCTCCGAGCCGTAGCGGGCGAGGGCCGGTGTAGCCATATCGCTCTGCACGCCCATGGCCATCGGGATGGCCCCACAGTTGGCGCGGCCCAGTTCCTCGGCGTAGGCCAGGGAGTAGCTGTAATCGAGCCCCATGCCCCCGTATTCCACGGGCTTGGTGATGCCGAACAAACCGAGGTCGCCCGCTTTTTTGAAGAGCTCGTGCGCGGGGAACGATTCCGCGTTTTCCCATTCCTCGACGTGGGGATTGATCTCCTCCTCGACGAACTTGCGAACCGTTCTCCGGATCTGATGATGCTCCTCGGTAAACAGCATGAGATCTCCCTCGGGCAGTCTATTGATGGCTCATTCAAATCATTTGCACGAACATTCAATCGACACAAGGGCCATCCGCGTGGCAAGCTGAGGGGACGTGACCAGTACCGCTTCCCGTCGCCGACCCGCCCGCGCGCCGCATCCTTCGCGGTCGCCGCGCGCACCGCAGCTGCCGCAAGCCCCCGCGGAGCTGACCGGGGCGGCCCTCACGCGGGAAAAGCTGCTTCAGGCGGCCCACGAGCTTCTTTTCGAACACGGTGGCACCGAACCGTCGGTGAGCCAGATCTGCGAGCGGGCCGGCGTTCAGGTGGCCATGGTGAGCTACTGCTTCGGGGGCAAGGCGCAGTTGTTCGAGGCCCTGGTGGAACGCGCGGTTCAAGGCATCGTGGGAGAGCTCGAACGGCTCGCGGCACAGGGGCTCGAGCCCGAGCAGATGCTTCGCGTTCACGTGCGGGCGATGGTGAAAAACTTCGTCCGCTTTCCCTACGTGCGCCAACTCTTCGAGCGCAGCCACAGTCGTGATCGACGCGTCGTTCGCGCGGCAACGCTCTTTGCCGAGCCTGCGCTGGCCTTTTACCGGGATCTCTTTGCGAGGGGCGCGCGGCTCCGGAAATTCCGCAAGGTGGATGCGACGCTGTTCTTCTTTTCGCTCCTGGGAATGTGCGAGTTCCTCTTCACGGCGCGCGCGCTATTTCCGACCACCGGAGAGGCGTTCGACGATGCGCTCGTGGAGCGCTTCTCGGAGCACACCGTCGAGCTCATTCTGCAAGGCGTGACCCGGGGAAGCGACCCGGGGAAGTGACGTTCACGTCGTCCTGAACCGACGCATCGATACGGGCAAATCGAGTGTCATAATGGCTATTTGCTCGAGTCCTATCCGCTTATGACTGCGCCAATTTGGCGCTCGATGCGCGGAGGTGCGGAGTCGCCTGGTCGAAATCCACGAATAGTTTACACTTCGAAAAATTGTGATGCCGGCAGATTGGATGCTTGTCATTCGAGTGATTTGTATTAAATGACGGGATACTCCTCGACGCGCGTCGAGGTTGCTGCTTATTCGCCAATCATTGGAGGTTGTAAATGAAGTCCACGTTCATTTCCTCGCTCTTTACGGTCGTGCTTTGTGCTGCGTCCATGGGCTGTGCTGCTACGACGGACGCCGAATCGGAAATCGATTCGAAGGAAACGAGCTCCGAGCTGCTCCCGGACGAAGTGCGCCGCTTCATCAATCTTGCCACGTCGCAATGCATGGATAGCAACTCTGCAGGCTCTGCGTACACGCTCGGCTGCAACGGCGGCAATTATCAAATCTGGAATATCCACCCGTGGAGGGACAATACGTACGAGATCAAAAACATCGCAACCGGTCGCTGCCTCGCCACCCACGGCGGTCCCAATTACGACAACGATGCCTATACGGCGCCGTGCAACAAAGACGATCAGCTGCAAAGCTGGTACATGAACGTCTACGGGAATGGCACGCGGCGGTTCTCCAATCAAGCCACGGGAAAGTGCCTCGATACGCACGGGGGCGATCTCTATACGCGTCCCTGCAACGACGGCGACAACGAGCGGTGGCTTTGGAATTGACCGTCGCGGGTTCGAAACCCACGTATTCTGCGGGGATCTTGCCGCTTAGGAGCGTGTGAATGGGGAGGAGGAGCGTCCCGGCATTCCACGCGGGACGCTCCTGCCGGGGGCCCGGGCGGGCATCGAGGCACGCCTGAGCTCTGGCCGAGTCGATGCTAAGGCAACCAATCGTGGCGTCGTGACGACATCTTTCCGGGAGACAAGCCCCTAGACCTTCGCGTTACCATGGTCGTTTCCGCGCGCACCCAAGCGCCGGTCAGGAGGGGTCATGCCGACAATCACCGTGGAGATGGTCAGGGAGATGAACAAGCGCCTCGAGGCGCGAAACAGCGCGGTGTTCATTGCGGAGCGGGAGTTCGAGGGGGCGAACTACGACAAGCAGATGATCGCTCACCCGCCGGATTCGACGGTGGCGCCCATGCTGATCGACGAGATCGTCTACAGCAACTGCTCGTCGACCCCCCAGGACGTCAAAGCCGCCGTGGACAAATCGATTACCAATCAAGTCAAATGGTACGTGAAGGCGGGAACCAAGATTGGGTGGAAGGTCAGCTTTGCGGTCAACGCGCTGTTCGTCAAAGCTTCGACCGAGTTCAATTTCGAGATATCGCTGGAGGGCGGCAAAGAAGGCACCGAAACGGAGGCCTTTACCTACAAGTTCGAAACGCCGCTGCGCGTTCCTTCGATGAAGAAGCTCATATTTCAAGCCATTTTGCAGCAGGAGAAGGTGCAGGACGTGCCCTTTACACTGCACGTGTTCTTGCTGGGTGGTCAGGTCGGCGTGGTTCCACGCGGACTAAAGGCATTGAGGCGTTACTGGAACGGCAACGAGCACTTCTTCACCATTTACGAAGAGCACCCCGAGGACAATGGCTACAGTCCGGAGGGATCGCCCGGATACATTTTCGAGACGCAGCAGCCGGGCACGGTGCCTCTGTACCGCTACTGGGATGGCGGCGACCATTTCTACACGACCAACTACGGCGAGCTCGGTGAGGGCCGCGGTGGCTATACGAAAGAAGGCATCGCTGGATACGTCTATACGACGCCGGAGAACGGTGCGATTCCGTTGTATCGCTATTACAACGGCAAGGATCACCACTACACCTCGGATTACAATGAATTGGGCGAGGCGCGTTTCGACTACCACAAAGAAGGGATAGCCTGCTACATCGTGCCGCAGTCCGTCGCGGAGGCGGGGGCTCCCCGTGATATCGCGTCGCTCTTGCCGTCGTTGAGCGATCGGACCTTCACCCTCACCGGCAACTTCCGCGGTGAGTCCACCGTTCGCAATGCGAGCATTCTCACCTTCGAGAAGGACCTGTCCGCCGAGCAGTGTGCCATCCTCGGGGGAAGCGTTCAGTCCTTCACGAGTGCGCCGAGTGGCGATGCTCCGACCGTGCAGCTCGCGCCGGGTTTCTACATGCAGCGCACCGGCGAGTCCAACCGTGCGAGCACCGAGATGCTCACCGCGGGCCAGCCGGGGGTGCGCACCATCGATGCATCCGCCTCCGTCGTTTCCAGTGCATCCAATGCCTCGGCCGTCAAGCCTCCCGAGCCCATCCCCCCGCCCAACCCGCGGCCAAACCGCGCGCACCGTATGTGACGTTCTAAAGTTTCGTGTGCCGTGGGCGGAGATGCAATCATTTTGCAATCTCCGCCCACGCGCGCGACCACTCTGCGTAATCTTTGCATTGTACACTGGTGCGCCCGTCCAGGCATTGGGACGTGGGCGTCGTCCAATAGTGAACTTTCGCGTAATACGCCTCGTCGGCCGCGTGAAATACTTCGCAAAACTTGGGATCCGCGGTCTCGTTGCAGGCTTTCGCGTTCGCCGGGGCCTGGCCATAGAACTCGGCCACCTGCGCGTTGATCTTGGGCGACGCGATCCAATTCATCCATTCGTAAGCGCACGTCGGATGGCGGGCTTTGGCTGCGATCATCCATGTATCCGACCACCCCGTCGCGCCCTCTTTTGGAAGCGTGGTGGCGATGGGGGCTCCTTCGGCCTTGGCCAGATTGGCGGTGATCTGCCACGTCGTGCCGATGACCGACGTCCCGGTTTTGAAGCTCTGAATCTGTTCCGTGTAATCGCTCCAATATTGACCGACGTAATGCCGTTGATTGCGAAGCACGTCGAGCACCGCCAGAAATTGCTGGTCGTCGAGCGCATACGGATTTCGAATCCCCAATTGGGGACGCGCCATCATCAGGTAAACCGCGGCATCGGCGAGGTAGATGGGCGAGTCGTACACCGAGAGCTGTGGCGGCGTGCCCGCGGCAGGCTCGAGCACCGCGGCCCACGACTCCGGCGCCGTGGGCACCTTGTCGGTTCGCCACACGAGCAGGTTTGCACCTCGGCCGTGGGGCACGCCGTACGGCACGCGATTCACCGAGTTCCACGGTTTGAGCTTGAGCGCGGGAAAGAGATCCGCATAGCTAGGAATTAGGTCGGTATTGACCGGCGCGACGGTACCCGATGCGATCAATCGCAACGACGCGTCGCCAGATGCCGATACGACATCGTACTCCCCCGTTTTCATCAACCTCACCATTTCGTCCGACGAATTGGCGATCTTCGCGTTGACCTTGCATCCGGTTTTTCCCTCGAAAGGATGCACCCAATCCACGTTGGGATCGTGGGAGCCGTCTTCCGCGTACCCAGCCCACGTGACCAGGTCGAGCTTTCCCTCGGCCTTGCCCAGCGACTTGGGCGCTTCCAATTCCAGCATACCTGCCAGAACACGCTCGAGGGGCTCCGCCGAGGTGGGGAGGCGATTGTCGAACGGGTGTTCCAGCGCGGAAATCAAATAAAGCGAGAACGACAAGATGGCGGCGAGAAACGTGATCAACGCGCGATGGACCACGAAGTTGCCCGCCTCGAAGAGGCACCCAATGATGAGTGTGCCGATACCTCCTCCCCATAGAATGATCCACAAGGGAACGGGCACGCCGTCCCGACTGGCCAAAAGGCGCAATCGGCGGTTGTCGTCCACCTCGTTGAGGCGCCGCACGGATTGATCGTAGAGGGAGCTACCGCGTTGGCGGCCCTCGATTTCCGTGTACGCGCTCCAAAGTGCGGCCAATGCGTCGTCTGCGGACTGGCTCTGCTCGCCCTTGGCCATCAGCGGCCACTCTTCTTTCACCACGGAGCGAACGTATCGACGTGACGCCTGCTGGATCTGGAGCTGTACAGTGACCGGAAATCCACGTGACATTCGCTCGAGATCGGCGATGGCATTGGCCTCCCGTGCGACGACCACGCCGGTATCCGAGTAGCTTTGCCACACCATGACGATGAGGAATCCGGCGATGAGCCCGTACACACCTCCCACCGTGGCGAAGGAGCTGCTCACGATGGCGTCGTCCGCCGGCAGGCGATTTTCGACGGGATAGCAGCGCCGCACCACGGAAATGACCACGTGGGCCAACGCCGCGGCGAGCACGATCTGCAGCGTGGCATCGAGCCACATGGGTAGCCCGGGCACCAGTTTCAGCCCAGCCAGCGCTGCGAAGAATACGGCGACCAACGCGAGAATCGTTAGCTGCCGCCGCCGCGAGACCGCCTTGACAAGGTCGTACAACACGGTTCGACGACACTACGCAGGGCGCTGGCAAAGATCAAATAAGTTTGCGCATGAGCCCACTCACGAACATGCTGGCGACGTCTGCGAAATGCAAATATGTATTTCGAATTAGCGGGCGCACCTATCGAGAGGACGCGTATACGCACTGCGCCACCGGGGTGTGGGTCAGGTCATCGCACCTTTTGCGAACGCCCGATTCGAGCGGGCGAGACCTGGGGGATCGATGAAACTGGAATATGGATATCGTGCGCTCGGCGCGATCATCGTCGCGAGTCTCGCAGCGTTGCCCGCGTGTGCTGGTTCGCCGGCGCCTGCCAAACGTGCAGAAACACCGTCGGCGCGCGCCACGCGCCCGGTGGAATCGCATCGCTACGACGTGATCATCGTCGGGGCGGGCATGGCCGGCCTCACCGCGGGAAAAACGCTGAAACACGCAGGGCGAAACGTCCTCCTTTTGGAGGCAACCGATCGCATTGGAGGAAGGGGGATCACCGACACCACGACGTTCAGCGCACCCATCGACTTGGGTGGCGCCTGGATCCATGGGGTCGAAACGAACCCACTGTCGCCGATCATTCTTGGCACTGGTTTGGCCGTTCAGCCCACCGAGGTGGACGCGTCGAAGCACTTTTTCCTGAACCATCGCTTCGCGACCCGTTGCGAGCGGGAGAGGTTCGATAGGATCTCGGAGGCCTTCGAAGCGGCACTCGAGGATAGCGTGCACCCCTCGGGTCCCTCCGAGGTGGCGGCGGACGATGCCGCGTCGAACTACCTCCCAAAGAGCGAGCCGGCCGGCTCCGACTCCAACACGGACTGCAAAGCGACCCCCAAACCGGCCAAAAAGGGAAATGGAAAACGGGCACAGCCCGCCGAGCCCCCGGTGGTGGAGGCGACGTTCAACGAATTGCTTTCGCTGGTCGCACTCAACACCGGGCCTCTGGAGAGCGCCACCGAATTGGAAAAGAACTCGAATGTCGATGCCACGGAATTTCTGGCGGGCAATGACGTTCTGATCAAAAAGGGATATGGCACCTTCGTCGAGGAATACGGAAAAGAAATGCTCCCCGACGTGCATTTGAGTTCACCCGTCACCAGGATACGGCGCGGCCCAAACGGGGTCGTCGTGGAGACGAGCAAGGGCGAGCGATTCGAAGCGCGCAAGGTGCTGGTCACCGTTTCGACGGGTGTGCTGCGCGCGGGGAAGATCAAATTCGACCCCGAGTTGCCGAAAGACAAATTGGAGGCGCTCGATGGGCTGCCCATGGGCGTTCTCGACAAGGTCATCATGGAGTTCAAGACGCCCGATGTCTTTCCCAAGGACAATGGCGCCTCCCTCGCCAACACGTGGGTGCTCTATGGCGGCGATACGAAGAATCCCGATGATGACATGGCCTTCGTTTTCAGCCCCATGCGGAGCAACATTGCCATTGGCTTCATCGGTGGCGAGCGCGCGTGGAAGTTGGAGAAGCTTCCGAACCACGGCCGCGATGCCATGATCAAGCTCGCCACGGATGCCATGAACGACATGTGCAAATGCGATGTGACGGCTTCGCTCGTTGCGGCCCGCACGACCTCGTGGGGTACCGAGAACTGGACATACGGTGCTTATTCGGCGGCCGCGCCGGGCAAGTCGGCCATGCGTCAGAAGCTGGCCGAGCCCGTGGAGAACGTTCTCTACTTCGCCGGCGAGGCCTGTGATTTCTCGACGTACAACGGCAGCTTCGCGGCCGCATACAACTCCGCGCTCCGGGCAAGCCATGGTCTATTGGCGTGTCTCGGTCGCGAGGACAAAGGCGAGAGCTGCGGCGAACGCTGAATTCGAATCGAGCCACGCCGGCGGAAAGCTGCACACTTCGAAGACCGCTCCCCCATCGGACCGGACGGTTGAGGTGCATGCGCACCGAATGCGGCGTGGCTTCCTAGGCCGGTGATTGGGATTGCGCGGCGACCAACCGGCGGATGTTCGCGGTCATGAGACGCAGTGCAGGAAGCCGTGTGCCGCGCTTCTCTTCCAGCCACGCGATGCCCTGTTCGATGGTGAGGAACGTGGATTCGTCCCAGTTCGGACGGCCTCGGACCCAGCGAAGGGCGGTGGTGATGCCCGGTTGGCGAGGGTCGCGATTGACGCACGCAATATACGGATTGTAGTGCGGGTGATCCTGCACCTCGCAGAGTTGGCGCCGGCGAAGGGCATTGGGCATGGGCTCCGTGCCCGTCACCAGCAGCACGGATGGCCGAAAACGAAGGCCCGGACTGCGCGCGCAAAGCTCCCTGCGGTGCGCGAACGTTTCCTCCCACTCTTCGTCGCTCACCACACCGGCGTACCACCACACGGCTACACCGTGCTGCCAGTCACTCCGGGCGATGTACATGGAACCGGGTGGAGTGATAGCACAAGCTTCGCGAAAATGTCGCGAAAGCATCGAGGAAAAACGTTTCCTTTTTGTGACGCGGTGATGCCGAACCCAGCCTACTACCTCGGACGTGCCATCCTGGCGCGGCGCCGCGTCACGTCGGTGGAGCTGACGACCGGTCCTCCTGCGCGCTCTACCCAGAATGTGCCCCGAGAACCAAAATGTGACCGGGCGTGACCAGGATGGAACCGCGATCTTTCTTTCTATTAACGAATTGAAATCATCGACAGCGTGATATCTCGTTTAGAGTGGACGAGAGGTGTCGGAGTCCATCGAGCTTCGACCGACGATGAGGAGGCTGTTCGATGAGAGCGAGTCCGTTGGCTTTCTGGCGTGTGGTGCTCATTGCGGCGATGATGCTCGTATGCCTGTCGCCCGCGACCGCACGCGCCGACTCGGTCGCGCGCGGGCGCGTGCTGGTTCGCAACGCCGAGGTGGTGATCACCATGGATCCCCGGTTGGGGAAGGGGCCTTTGGGGATCATCGACAAGGGGGACGTGCTCTTCGAAGACGAGCGCATCGTGGAGGTGGGAAAGGGAATTTCCCCCCGGGGTGCGCGGGTGCTGGATGCCACGGGCAAGATCGTCATGCCGGGATTCGTGGATACGCATACCCACTTGTGGCAGTCGATGATCCGGGGCTGCGGCACCGATACGGATCTCAATGGCTGGCTGACGCAATGCATGTTGGCCGTCGGCCAGAAGATGAACGCCGAGCAGACCTACAATGCCGTGCGTTTGAGCACGGCCGACGTGATCAGCACGGGTGTTACCACCGTGACCGACTGGTCTCACAGCTTCAATACGAACTTCGTCGACGGCAATATTCGGGCACTGATCGATTCGGGGCTTCGATTCGTCTACGCGTACGCGTTCGATTTCAATCGGGAGACGGACATTCGCCGCGTAAAGCGCGAGATCATCGATCGAAACCCGCGGGCGCGTCTCCAGCTTGCCAGCCACCCCGTTCCGGAGAACGTGCCGGCGATGCAGCGAATGGTGCAAGTGGCCGATGAATTGCACGTCGATATCAATACGCACCTTCTGGAGAACATCGCCGACCGCCAAGCCGACCAGATACGCTCCCTGGAGCAGGCGGGGGCGCTGAAGTCGACCTTGATGGTGAACCATGCCATCCACCTGACCGATTCCGAAATTGCCCTGCTCGCCCGCCGCGGGGTGCGCATCGCCCACTGCCCGCTCAGCAACATGCGCCTCGCCTCCGGGATCATCCGCATGCCCGAGCTGGTGAACGCCCACATCAAGATCGGACTCGGCCTCGACGGCGGCACCAACGACACGAGCGACATGTTCAATTTGATGCGCGCCGCCGTGGGCCTGCAGCGTGCGAAGTTCTTGAAGGCTACGGCCACCCCGACGGTGGCGGAGGTCCTTCGCATGGCCACCATGGGCGGCGCCGAGGTCCTCGGGATGCAGAACGAGATCGGGTCCCTCACGCCCGGAAAAAAGGCGGACCTGATCGTCATCGATCCGCACGCGATCAACTTCGCCCCCAAGGTCGATTGGCTCGCCCAAATCGTGTTCAACGGCCAGCCGCGCAACGTGGAGTACGTCGTCGTCCACGGGCGCTTCCTCAAGGTGGCGGGGCGCCTGGTCAACGTGTGGGAAGACGGTTTGGTCAATGCGGCCGAGAAGAGCCGGGAGGAGCTGAATTAAGGATTGCAGATGGTGCCAATCACGTGGACCGCGTTGTCGGCGAGCACGGGATTGGTGATTCGATAATACGGTAATTGAATGAGCGCGATCGACAATGCCCACCCGCGGGCCCTCGCCCAGGTGGCATCGTCGATCGCGAGGGCCTCACGGAAGGTGTCCCGTGCGTTCTCCGGGAGCAGGTTCCAGGCGGCAATCGCGTCCACCGCAGGATCGCCCAAACCGACGGCCCCGAAGTCGAGCACCGCTGCAAGCCTTCCGCCGGAGACGAGCACATTGCCCGGTGAAAGGTCGGCGTGGATCCACACCGGCGGACCTGTCCAAGCGGGCACCCGCAGGGCCGCTTCCCACGCGGCGGTGGCGGCATCCCGATCGATGATGCCGTGCAGTTCGGCAATCGCGGTGCGCGTTGGGGCATCGCGGGCTGCGAGATGCACGCCTCGGTACGAACTCGGTCCCCTCGTCGCATCGACGCGATGGAGCGCGTGAACGAATTGGCCCAGGTCCTTCGCGAGGGCGCGAGGGTCGGTGAGGCGGCCCACCACCGGAGTTTCGCCGCGAAGCCAGCGCGTGACCGACCAAGGCCACGGATAGTCGTCGGTGGGCTCGCCTTTGGCCAGCGGCACGGGAATTGGAACGGGTAGGGCGGATGCCAGACGCCGCAGCCAGCGCCATTCCTTTTCGACGTCCTTGAGGGCCTCCTCGACGCGGGGAAGCCGCACGGCCATTTCGGTACCGAGCCGGTAGATGGCATTCATCGTTCCAGCGGATTCGATGCGCGCGAGTGGCAAGCATGCCCATTGGGGAAACTGGATCGAGATCAATCGCTGCACGAGGCGAATGTCGATGTCCAGTTCGTGGGCATGCATCCTGGCGGCGCACATTCCACCCTTGTACCGCGAATTGCCGCGATCTCACCCGGAAAGGCCCCATAGTCGGCGTGCTTCTTCGGCGATGAGATCAGGGAACTCTTCCGGAAAGAACAATTTGGCCCCGGGA
Organism: Sorangiineae bacterium MSr12523; assembly: GCA_037157775.1. Lineage (NCBI taxonomy): Bacteria > Pseudomonadati > Myxococcota > Myxococcia > Myxococcales > Pendulisporaceae > Pendulispora > Pendulispora brunnea. The sequence continues at coordinate 7,269,724 of CP089982.1, read as the reverse complement.
ACGCGGCGAATGCCCATGGATCTGCCGAGCGTGCGATCGAGGTAATCGGGGCTCGCAGGGGAGAAAAGGTCGTCGCTGGTGCCCCATACGATGCGGGTGGGAACGACGACGCTCCGAAGCGCGGGCTCGATGCCGGCCAGCGGATTGGGCTCGAGTGCCATGTGGAAGGCTTCGTATTGCTTACGTTTCAATGGCGAGCTGATGAGCGGCGTGAAATAGTACTCGATGACGTCATCCGTGAATTGGCTCGGATCGCGAAACACGGCCGCGCCGAACGTGGAACGAGCGAGTGACTTGTTGGCGAGCCATTCGTCCATGCCTTTGTTGAGGGTGCCGGCGCGCGCTTGCGCAATGATGGGCAGGACCTTCGGTGGCGGGCTGTCCGGCTCGACGTCGCAATTGGTCAGCAGCAGCGTGCGAACGCGCCGGGGATACCGGATCATGAACAATTGGGCGACGGCGCCGCCGCTGTCGCTGGCAATGATGTCCACGGTGGAGACGCCAAGGCTGTCGAGCAGGGATCCGAGCATGGCGACTTGGTCTTTTGCCGCCAAACCTTGGCGCTCGGGAACTTGCGAATACCCCAGGCCCATGAAGTCGGGGGCGATGCACCGCCGATGCGCCGAAAGCCGATCGATCGCGCCACGCCATTGAAAGCCGTTGAGCGGGGCGCCATGCAAAAACAGTGCAGCGTCACCGGAGCCGCGCTCGATGTACGCAATTTTGCCAAACGGGATGTCGGCGAATCGCCTCTCGGCGTGGAACGCGGCGGCGTCCAATGGCCGGGGAGCGCTTGGCGGAGCTGCGCGGGCGCTTTCCACCCGCGAAGCGCAGGCCGCTGCCGCGCCGCTGGCGAAGGTGGCGAGGGCGAGTTCCACGAATTGCCGACGTCTCATGCTGAAATGTCCGGGGATCATGCCGAGGATGCTGGCACCGCCTTCGCTGCGGCGCGCACACGCGCGGATGGCCGCGGATACGAACGGATGATTTTCGTCCCTTGCGCAAAATCGCGACCGGTAGAAAACTTCGTGCCATGCTCGACGGTTTTCCGCGCCCTCCCTGCTATCCGATCCCGGTAGCACCCGAGTCTGGCGGGAACCGTTCGGTGCTTCTCGATGTGCTCACGTCGCCGGTTCCCAAAGGGCTTTTCCCTTCACCGGTGGATGTCCGTCATGTGCTCTGCCTGCACGTGGGCACGCCGGTTCCGGTTTCGTACCGCACGGACAATCGCGAGCGGGACGGCGTGCGGCTGCATGGCCAATTCTGCGTCGTGCCCGCCGGATCGAGCACGCGCTGGGTCGTCTCGGCGCCTGCGACCTCGCTGCTCTTGCGACTCTCGCCCTCGTTCCTACGGGAAACGGCCCACGCGATGGGCCTGAGTACGCTGGATGCGGACCTTGCGCCGTCGATTCACGTCCGCGATCCGCACATCGAGCGCATCGGCTGGATGATGCAGGCCGAAGATCACGATGCCTATCCCGGTGGCCGCTTGTTCACCGACAGCCTGGCCTCCGCGCTCGTCGCGCGCCTCTTTGCACTGCAATCGCGCCACGTGGGGACGGGGGTGAAGCCCGGGCGCGCGCTTCCTGCGCGACTTCTGCGCAACGTCATCGAGTACATCGAAGCGCACCTCGACGAAGATCTCACCCTGGCCGAGTTGGCCGAGGTGGCGGGCTATAGCCTGTCGCATTTCAAGCCGCTCTTCCGGCAAGCCGTTGGAAAGCCGGTGCATCGATTCGTTCTCGAGCGTCGCGTCGAGCGCGCCCGCGCCCTCTTGCTCGAAGGGCGCAAGAGCATCGTCGAAGTGGCCTTCGAGACGGGCTTCGCCAACCCGAGCCACATGGCCCGCTGCATGCGACGCGCACTCGGGGTCAGCCCGTCGCAAATCGGCAAATCGTGAATCGATCAGGGAATCACTTCGGCGGGGACCAATCCCACGCGACGACGGCCCATTCGTCGTTCGCATCGCGGTACGTCTTCACGAGCTGGAAGCCCACGCGCTCGTGGACGCGTATCGAACGCGTGTTGCGCGTGGCGATTTCCGTGACGCACAGCTCGAACCGTGAGGCGTACTGGGCACGGTGCTCATCGTACATCGCGTCGACGACGCGGCGGCCGCGGTGGGCGCGGGCCACGCAAATCTGGCCCATGACGTAATAACGCAGGGCACCGAGGGGCTTGCCGCGCCATTCGAGCACCTCGAATTGGCGGAACATCGGGTCGAGAATGGGCACGAGGGTGCGCGCTTCCACCGGCATCACCAGGGCATAGCCCGCGAGCTCGGCGCCTTCGCGGGCGATGACGCTCGGCGCGATGGCGTGCATGCCCTCGAGGGCCTCCATGGTGTGCGCGACCGTGACGAATCCCTCGCGCCGCGCGTCCTCTTCCTGAACGACATCGCGATGGTTTTCGCGTTGCAGTGCCAGAATGTCTTCGAGGTCCGCGCGGCTCGTCACGAGCGAGGTTTCGATCATGGTGTGATGTATAGGTCGCCAGCGCCCGTGTGGCTAGCGTCCTGCGCCGACGACGAATGCGAACGCCGTGGGAACGCGCATCGCCCAATACTTACCGTTGTGCTCTTTGCCGGGTTCCATCACCGGTGTGACCTGCGTCATGAGGTTCGTTCCCTCGACGTATCCGGCGTCGGCGTAGGCCTGGAAGAGGTCTTTGTTGGTCACAATCATCATGTCCTTGATGTCGGTGTCGGGGTAAACCTCGCCGCCGCCGATGTCGGCATAGACACGCAATGTTTGCTTGGGGCCGGTTTTCGCTTCGCGGACCATGCGCGCGGCAATGCGGTTGTCCCAAAACGCGGAGGATGACATTGCGACAATGCCTCCGAAGACGTCGCCCCGCGTCACCCCCGCGTACACCGACATGAGCCCTCCGAGAGATGCGCCACCAATGAAGGTGCTCTCGCGAGCGGGCTTCGTTCGCAGCTCGGAGTCGACGAGCGGTTTGAGCTCATCCACCAACATGGCAATGAACTTGGGGCCGTCGCCGCTCTTCTTGACGCTCCCCGTCGGATCGGCGGCCTTCGTGGGCGTGAGCTCCAGATTCCGCGCCTCCATGGGATCGGACAGATTGAGCGAGACGGGGCTGAGGATGCCCACGACGATGGACTCCGCGATGGTGCCCGCCTCGGCGGCCGCGTCCAGTTGCTCGTCGACCTTCATGTCGCCCATGAGCGCGGTGCCAAGAATGGAATTGCCGAAGACGATTTGGCTATCCATCATATAGATGACCGGAAATCGTGCTTTGGTATTCTCTTCGTAGCTGGGCGGCAGGTACACCTCGATGGGCCGTCCCGCTCCAAAGGGTTGCGGGTGCACGTTCGATTTGAAGTTGCGCCAGCGCGTGCTCACCGAACCTTTTTGATCGAAGAAGTGCGGATAGATGTCCACGGTCCGTCCCGCGAGGGCCGTGTAATTCGGCCCCCGCGCGGGTGTGCCGTCGAGCACCGGTTTCACGCTCAGGGCCGAGGCCACGTCGTCGAAGACGAACTCCCAGGTATCGTCCCCGACATTTTGCCCGCTGACGGGCGCATGATCCGCGGTGAGGGTGAGCGCCCGCGCCCCTACCGGATAATGCACCCGAACCGTCGCTTGCGATGTTGCAACGTTGCCGAGGACCGTTTGGGAAGGGTCGGACGGAGCATCGTCGGCCGCGAATGAACAGCCGACGAGGGTGGCAAGAAGCGCGGCCGGCAACAATCGAGTGAAACGCATCATGATGACTCCGTTCTCGCGTGGGAGGTTGGTATACGTCGCGTATACCAAGGTATGGCCGCACGCCATCGAAATTGGGCTTGGGTGCTCGAAATTGAGGTGATTCAGGAAAATGGTATACATGATGTATATAAAAGAATGGCGCGGTCGCGACGTGGCGAAACTTCCGCTAAGGTCCGACCCCCATGGGACGAATGAACGACAAAGTGGCCCTGATCACGGGAGCCGCACGAGGCATCGGTGAAGGTATCGCGCGCGCGTTTCATCGCGAGGGCGCGCGTGTCATTTCGAGCGACATCAAGGATGACTTGGGCCAAGCCGTCGCGCGCCAGCTCGGCGAGCGCGCCAGCTACGTGCACTTGGATGTGCGCATCGAGGCGGAGTGGGAACGGGTCATCGGCGATGTGCTCGCGACGCACGCGCGACTCGACGTGCTGGTGAACAATGCGGGCATCATCGGCTTCGAGGAGGCTTTCGCCCCACACGATCCGGAGCACGTTTCAATCGAGAACTGGCGCGCGGTGCATGCGACCAACCTCGAAGGCGTACTACTCGGCTGCAAATACGGCATCCGCGCCATGCGGCGGACGGGGGTGGGCTCGATCATCAATATGGGTTCGCGTTCGGGGGTGGTGGGAATACCAGCGGCCTGTTCGTATGCATCGAGCAAGGGGGCGGTTCGCAATCACACCAAGTCGGTGGCATTGTATTGCGCGGAGCAGGGGTTGCGCATTCGCTGCAACGTCATTCAGCCCGCCGCCATTCTCACTCCGATGTGGGAGCCCGTGCTGGGGCAGGGCGCCGAGCGCGAGGCGCGCATGAAAGAGTTCACGAAGGAGACCCCGCTCGGCCGCTGGGGCACCATCGACGAAGTGGCCGCCCTCGCCGTGTATCTCGGCTCCGACGAATCGACGTACACGACGGGGACGGAGTTCAACATCGACGGCGGCATCCTCGCCGGAAGTGCCGCGCGCCCGCGTCCTGCGGAATCGTAAATGGCGCGCGCGGCGTTCGCTGCGTGCGACTTCGTACGAAAAGACGAAATTCGATGTTACAGATGGGATTCCTCGCTGCGTCTCCTTCGGTAAACGCATTTGCAGAGAGGGAGACCACGTATGAAATACCTCAAGCTCGCCGTTATCGCCTCCACCGCCGCGGGCGCTGCCCTGTTGGCGTGTGGAGGGATCTCCGATCCTTCGCGCCAGGAAAATACACTTTCACTTTCCGGGGCACTTACCGGCTCGGACGTGCCGAACGGGGCGCACGTGGCGCTCGTATGGAAGAGTGGGGCCGATGGCAGTGTGGCCGTCGCTGCGGATGCCCCCGTGGTGAATGGGCAATATTCGCTTACCGTGGAGACTCCTCCGGACGGATATTTCTTCACCGACGAGGGCAGCATTGGCGCGAGCGGCCATGACGCGGTCAAGACACAGAGTGAATCGGTCGGCGGACAAGTAGCCAATCCGCTTTCGCGCGCGGTAGCCGGGTTTCTGGTCTACGTCGACAAGAATGGAAATGGCAAACTCGATGCCGATGCCGATACCGTGATTGGCGGCGATCATGATTTGTCGCTGACATGTTTCCGTGGCGGCGCCTCGCTTGCGTACGAAAAGCTGCGCGATAAAACGGGCGCGGTGCCACACCCGGGCTTCAACCTCGGGTGGACCGGAGGGTGGTTGCAATTCGACCATGCCGATCTGACCCTGTCGAGCAACGCGACGCTGCCGGGCATCGTTTGTGGCGGCGTTCTCGGGCGAAGGAACTTTCCTGGGGATGGTGGCTTTGGTGAGGACGCTGGCGGGGGTTGGGCGGATTCCGGCCGTGGTGGGATGGTTTACCCGGATCGGAGCGATCCACGGTTGCATTGCGCAGCCGATGGATGGAGCTGCGAGTACGACGCTGTCTGCCCTCCGCCTGCGGCGCCATCGCTTTGCAACCGCGGCGGCGCATCGGAGGAGTGCCACGGAGGCTGGGGAGAGGCGGTCCCCCTAGGCGGCCCGCCGCCCGCCGGATGGCCGTGCCCCATCCCCGGGAGGGACGCCGGATCTCCGCCGCCGCCACCACCTGGACGCGACGCCGGATCTCCGCCGCCGCCACCACCTGGGCGGGACGCGGGGACCCAGTAGGTTCGCCTTACGACGTGTTTTGCCGCGGCCTCTCCGCCGACGAGGTCAGCGCTGTTCATCAGCGCTACGGTGCGCTCCTCGCGCGTCGATGCCGCCTTTTGCTTCGCGACCGCGCCTTGGCCGAAGACGCCATGCAGGAATTGCTGTCTGCACTGCTCCGCCGTGGAGCAAGCCTGCGCACCGCGAACGTGCCTTACCGCTGGCTATGCCGCGCGGTCGATCGCACCTGCATCGACCTGCTCCGGCGCGGCCGGCACGTTCGCGGTGCCGTGGCCATCGACGAAATCGACCCCATCGGGCCGGCGCCCGGGGTCGATGCCGAGGCGCGGTACGCGGTGCTGGAATCGCTCGAGCGGCTGCCCGAAGAGCATCGGGCGCTGGCCATTCTTTTGTTCGTCGACGGCCTCAGTCAAGGTGAGGCCGCGGACGAACTCGGGGTTTCACGCGCCACCGTCAACCGGCGCGCGCAGGAGATTCGCGCCCACTTTCGCTGGAGTGCTTCGCCTTCGGAGGGTCGACATGACGCACCCGAATAGCCTCGACCTCGAAGCCTTCGCGTGCGGAGACTCCGTGGCCGGAGTCTCGGCGCACCTCGAGGCTTGCCCCGAGTGCCGCGCCTTCGTCGAGCGCGCGCGGCAGCTCGTAGCATCGGACGCGCCTCGCCCTCCGGCGCGACGCACGACGCCCCGACGGTTCGTCGTGCCCTTGGCGGCGGCTGCATTGGCCGCCGCGGCCGCGCTGCTTCTCGTCGTGCGCGCGCCGGAATCGGAAACGACCTTCAAGGGCGGTACGCGCCTCGCCGTCATGCGCGACCGCGATGGTGCGCAAGCGTGGTTCACGTCGTCGTTGTCCGTGCAGCCGGGCGACCAGCTGCGGCTGGAGGTGGCGCTCGATCACGAGCAATCGGTTCTTGGCGCCATCGTGGGGGACGACGGCAGCTACCTCGAGTTGCTCTCGGCGAAGACGCGCCCTGCGGGGACCCATCTATCCGAACGCTCGGCGCGCGTCGATGCGACCCCGTTGGATGCCACGATCGTGGTCGGCTCGGACGAGGCCGTGGACCGGGCACGGAGACTGCACCGCTTCGACGACGTGATCCACGTGCGCATTCGATGGGAGGCCGCCCCGTGAGGGTGACGGCGAGGGCGCTGGTGTTCCTATTCGTGACCCTCGCGGTGTGGCTGCACGCGCCGCGCGCATTCGCGGAACCGGTGCGCATTCTCGTGGCCGCCGCGAGCACCGTCGGCCTCGAGGCCGAGCGGCCACTCCGGTTTTCCACGAACGATGCCGCACGCGTACGCGACGTTCTGGTGACCCTCGGCGGTGTGCGGCCCGAGCACGCGTTCGTCGTGAACGAGCCATCGCGTGCGCAGCTTTTCGCAAGCATCGCGCGCGCGAAGCACGAAGCCGAGAAGCATCGCGCCGACGAGGTCACCCTGGTCTTCTATTTCAGCGGGCACGGCGATCGCGATGCCCTGCACCTGGCCGGGGAGCGCGTGCTCTTGGCCGATCTTTCGGGAAAGCTGGCCGAGGTTCCCGCGGGCCTGCGCCTCGCGGTGACCGATGCATGCCGCGCCTCCCGCGAGAAGGGCTTCACCGCGGAGGAGCCGTTCACCATCACGGCGGTGAATGTTGCGCAGGCAACGGGCCAAGTGTGGCTGCACGCCTCCGGCGATGGCGAAGCCGCGCAGGAATCCGACGAGCTTCAGGGCGCGATTTTCACGCACGCATGGCTCAATGGCTTGCGCGGCGCCGCGGACAGCAACGGCGATGCACGCGTAACCCTCGAGGAGAGCTTTGCATTCGCCCACGCGCAAACGCTCCTTCGCTCGGCCAAGAGCACCGGGGTGCTGCAGAAGCCCGAGGCCATCGTCACCTTGCGCGAGACGGCGCCCATTGTGCTCACGCAGCCGTTGTCGCACGGCGCGACGTTGACCTTCCCGCAAGCGAGGGACATGCATTTTCTCGTGTACCTGGCCGATGCGAAGAGCGTACTGTCGGAGATGTGGAGCTCGCACGAGCGCCGCATCGCGATGCGCGTCCCGGCGGGGCACTACGTCGTCCAACGTCGCGCCGGGAGCGTCTCGAGCACGGCGATGGTGGCCCTCACGGAAGGGGAGTCGCGGGATCTCCAAGAGCGCGACTTCGCCACCTCGCCGCGAGGACGGATCGCGCGCAAAGGGGACGAACGTGGCGAGCGTGGCCACGAGCTCTCCGCCGGTTACGAGAGCGGCTGGAATGCGCGCACGGGTTTCGTCCACGGCCCGCAGGTGACCTACGCGTACGCGTGGTCGTTCCTGGCGCTCTCGTTCGGCGGCGGCGCCGACTTCGCGGATCGCACCCTCGAGCGCACCGAGGAGCACCTCGTCTCCGGCTACGGGCGCGCAGGCCTGGAGATCCGCGCGCGGATGGGCGCCTTCACCGCGCGATTCGGCGGCGGCGCCCGCGCGGGCATCCTTTCGCAGAGCCTCGAGCCCATGGCCGGATCGTGGGTTGCGGCGAAGCACGACAGCGCGTTCTTCCTCGGGCCCGAGGTCTTCGCGGCGGGTCGCATCGGCCTGGGCACCCCGTGGTTCGTCGACATCGGTGCAACGGGAAGGGTTCTCTATTTTCGCGAAGAGTCGCAGGTGCGCGGCGTCGCCGGCCTGACGGCCAGCGCCTCACTCGGCGTGCGCTTTTGACCCTGCGAATGCCGCTTTGTAGGCTCCCGGCGTCACGCCCATGATCCGGCGAAACGACCGCGTCAAATGGGCCTGATCGGCAAACCCCGATGCGATGGCGACGTCGTGAATCGCATCGCCCTCGCGCAGCATTCGGGTCGCCCGCCGAAGGCGCGCCTGCCGCTGGTAAGCGTGCGGCGACATGCCCGTGGCCCGTTGAAAGGCGCGGTACAGTCGAAACGGCGGCAATCCCGCCGCCGCCGCAATGTCGTCGAGTCGCACCCGCTGGTCGAGTCGCTGATCGAGGTATTCCCGCGCCAAGCGAACCGCGCGCGGTTCGTGTCTCGCCACGGCCACGCGCGCAGGCTCGCGCGTGTGCCGCGAGAGCAGCCGGGCGACGAATTCCAAATAGCGCTCCTCGCGATGGAGCGATGGCCCCGCCATCTCGGAATCGCGATGAACCTCCTCGAACCCCTTCACGAGCACAGCATCGCGGAGAATCGGCCCCGCGAGCGCCACCCGAGGACCATCGCCACCGACCAGCGCCTTCAAGCGCTCGGCATCGACGTGGAGCGTTCGCAGACGCCACCCCGATCCGTCCACCGCCCACCCGGCGTGCGGCTCGTCCGCATCGACGGCATAGAAATCACCCGCGCGCGCCACCACATCGCACCCGCGCGTCCGGATGCGAATGGCCCCTTGCGTGACCAATGCGAAACACGCCGTATCGTGCGTATGCAGGTCGAACGCGTAATCGACGAAACTGCCGTGCAAAAGCTCCGCACCGCCGAGGTCGGCAGCGTACCAAAGCGCAGTTTGGACGTTTTCCGTTCGACGCATGGCTGCTGGGAAAAACCGTAGCAGCGCGCCGTTTTGAACGCCATTGCAGCGCGTCGCATGCCAAGTTGCCTCGGCGGTTCGAGCTGCTTTCATTGCCCACCATGGGTGATCTGCTTCGTCACATCCTTTCGGTCCTGCCCGGTTTCGCGCTCGCGTGTCTCGTCCTTGCCTTGATTCCCGGTCCGGCGACGGCGTTGGTTCTTCAGCGCAGCTTGCGCGATGGTCGAGGTGCGGGGCTCGCGTCCATGGCTGGAAACGAATTGGGCCTTTTCGGATGGGCGCTGGCCAGCGGTGCCGGCCTGACCGCGCTTTTGCAAGCGCACCGCGTGCTCTTCGAATCGATGCGGTGGGTCGGGGCCGGAATGCTGATATGGCTCGGGATCTCCGCATGGCGTGCGGCGGGGCGCGGTGTCGACGTGGTGCCGCTGTTGGGCGCGCGCCGCGCTTCGAAGGGCGCGGCATTCCGCGCGTCGCTGCTGTCGGTGGCTGCCAATCCGAAGGCCGCGGTGTTTTCGTTCTCGTTCTTCCCGCAGTTCCTTCCGCACCAGGGCTCGGTCTTTCTCGGCACCGTGCTGCTCGCGCTGATATGGATCCTCATCGACGGCGTCTGGTGCGCATGCGTGGCTATCGCCGCGACACGCGCGCGAAAATGGCTCGCGCAGGGACCGGTGCGGCGCTGGATGGAGCGCGTCATGGGCGCCATCCTCGTCGGACTCGGGATCGAGCTGGCGACCGATTCGCGTTAATCGACGGGGCGAAATGACGTCGTTGCTTTTTGCGTACGCGGGTCGACGTCCACCGCGAGAAAATGGCGGCCGATGCCATCGAGGCGTTCGGGAATGGCGCCGCCGCCGCCCGAGATGAAGGCGGGAATGCCCCCGTTGGAGAAGGCATAATACGAGTGCACGTGACCGTAAATCGTCAGATCGACGCGGTTTTCGGCCAGGCGCGCAATGAGCTTGTTGGCCTCCGCGCGGCTGCCGAAGGAACCATTGCGCTCGCCCACCGGATCCAACGGCGGAATGTGCATGGTGACCACGTGAAGCTGATGCCGGCCTTGCTGAAGCCAACCATCGAGCCACGAATAGACCAAAGGATCGATGGTCGCACTGGCCGAGTCCAGCAGCGTGAAACGCACGCCACGGTAGGAAAAGCTGAAATTGCAGCGGCCGTAGAACGATTGGAATGCGTCATCGCGTGTTCCCAATTCGTGATTGCCCAAGGTCGCATACATGGGCACGCGGAGCGTGGCCAGCTTTTGCTGAAAGAGCAAAAGGTCCTCGTCGCTGCCGCGCTCCGTGAGGTCGCCATTGAAAACGACGAAGCGAATCGCCGCATCCTCGTTCATCACGCGGTAGATGTCCTCCACGCGATCGAGGGCATTTTGCACGTCCGCCAGGGCTGCGAAGCGCCACGGCTCGAGCGACGATGCATCGGGCGGTGCCAACGAAAAGACGATGCGTGCACTCGCCGGAAGATCGGCCGTGACGCGGAGCTCGGTCGGAATGGGGCGGGACGTCGCCAGCGAAACGGCGGTGCCATCGGGCAGGGTGGCGCGCACCTCGGCGTCGGGCAGCACATTGCGCAGGCGCAGGGTCCAATTTCGCCCGGCATCGCCCGGCGTCACTACCTCGAAGCGAAGCGCGGGCGCTTCCGTCCACAGCTCCGCGGTGCCCGGCGAAAACGTGCGCACGGCGGCGAGGCCATCGTCGACGTGAACCTCCGCGCCCTGGTTCGCGGCATGGCCAACGGTCCGATCGCGCTCGGCGCGGTCCTGCGCCACGCTCAAGCACGAGGTCAAAAGCGAGATCCCCAGGAGATACGTCTTTTTCATCGCGTGGCCCCATGGCGAAAGAGGAGAGATGCACCGCCCACGAAGGCCGAACCAATCTGCGCATCGGCCGTGACGCCCCAGTCGTCGGTGAAGAAATACGTGCCGCGTGCGCCCACGTGGCCGGGCACGCCGCTGCCAACCGCGCCCAGGCCGCCCAATTTCATGCCCGCGGCGAAGTCGTCGTGGCGGTGATCGTAATAGACCATGACCTCGTTGCCGGAGCCGATGTAAAAGCCCCAGGCGAACCACCCGAGCAAAAGGGTATTCCCCTCGTCGGCAATTTCGAAATACCGATACGACTGCAGGCCGAACCCTCCCCCCAATTCGGTGAACGAGCCGCGCAGCGTGCGACCGAGAAGAGCCATATCGAGCCTCCCTTTGATCATGACTTCGCCGCCGGTCATGGAAAACCGCTCGGTGCCGTACCGGTGGTGCAGCAGGCCCGCGTCGATATCGAAATAGGAGCCATCGCTCGCGCGCCTGTCGGGGCGCGGGCCGACGAAGCGATACCCGACATGGCCCATGAGACGCGCATTGTCGTCGTTCAGTGCAAACCAGGCCGTGGGTGCAATCTTGAATCCGCGAAGGCGATAATCGATGCCTTGGACGAGAAAGCTTCGGTATTCGAAATTGGGATCGTACACGTAGCGAAGGCCCAATTCGGTCCGAATGTACGGCATCGTTCGCAGCGGCTCACCGCGCGACCCCTCCGGTGCCAAGACGCCATAAAGATCCGTCAAGGCGGAGACGAGAAAAAGCCCCGCGCCGGCGATGGTCAGCAGGCCGAACGCCCCCGCAAAACGCCGCGACGCACCGGTGATGGCGAGGCCCGCCAACCCGCCCGCGAGCCCCGCCGCACCGATTCCCTCCATGGCCAGCAGGCGATGCCCGGTCGCTGTCTCCCCGAGCACATAGTGCCCCGTTCCATGCACGACCAACCCGGGCACCACCGCCGCCCCCGCCGCCAACGGCCGCCTCCGATGCTTCGGCTCCTCCTCGTCCGCCCGCGCCTCCCAGCCCGCAAAGAGCGCGATGGCCAGCGCGGTCATGCCCAGAGCCCTCATGCCGGCCGGAGCCGACCACCAAACGAGGGCCCTGTCAAATGCATCCGCTGCAGGTTCCAGCTCAGGGCGGATCGCCGATGGAGATGTCGTCGATGTACAAGGTCGTGCCCGCGCTTCCCGGGCCGGTGAGGTAACCCCAGACCGTGATGGTGCCCGCGGGCGCAGTCACGGTGGCAGAAGCCTCTTGCCAGGCCATGGTCAACGTCGGCAGCTGCACGGTGTCCGTCTGGAGGATCTCCCGGTTCACGTTGAGCCATTTGATGGTGAGCTTCGGTTGGATCGCCGTGGCGGTGCGGCTTTTGGCCCAAATACGCACGAGCTTCTCGCCCGGCGTGATGTCATATCCGGGGTAGTTCGCCAGCTGGACGCCCCACCCGTCCGGGGCGGTGACGGCAATTTCGAGGCTGTGCGTGCCGCCGTGCGCCTCGTTGGTGGTCTGCGCAATCGTGTCCGAGAACCAGGCACTCCACTGGCCGGTGGAGCCCTCGAGGGTCGCCGTGTCGGCATCGAAAACATTGGGCACCTTGGGCGGCGGGCCCTGATCGCTGGTGCTTCCCTGATCTTGAAGGAACGGGGCGGCCTGCCACGTGTCGAAGCGAATCTTCTCCCCGTACCCTTTGGCGAAACGCCAGGGGCCGTAATAATGATTGTTCGCGAAGACGTTGCCATTGCCGAACATGACCGCGTTTTGCACGCTGGCTACGGTGTACGGCGACCACGGAATGTTGTTTTCACCGGTGGCCATGAGCGCTTGCACGCCGCAATACGTGCCCGCGCACGGAACGACGGTGGGGTCGAAGCGAAACTCGTTGTTCGTGACCTCGACGTTTTGCGCATGCCAGCGGCAATCGGTCAAATAGGGCTCATTGCCAACTTGGGCATAGCACGGGTGCGTCGCATTGATGGGATTGACGTACGTCTCGTCGTGAGGCGACGGAATCAGGGTAGGGTGCACGAAGGGCGTGCAATAGCCCTTGCTGGTGTTGCCGTTGGAGTTGCAGAAGCGATTGGCATTTTCGAAAATCGAGATGCCCGAGAAATTGTCCTCGAGAACGTTCTCGTAAATGCGGAGTTTCGTCGAACCGGAGACGGTGCTGGCCAAGCGTGCATCGCCGCCCGACTCGGAAAGGTAGATGGCCGGGCCGGGCGAGCCCGTGTTGCGGACACCTTTGGCCCACGCGTTGCGGCGCAACGTATTGTATCGAATCGTCGCGTTGTAGCTGATTTCGTAGAAAATGCCTTCGTCGGTGTTGTGGTCGATGTAGTTTCCCTCGAACAGAAAATCGACGTTGTTGGTGTCCGCCCACAAACCGACGCTGTCGTTGTCGTGCACCCAATTGTTGGTGATCCGGGCGCCGTTGACGTCCCAGAATTTGCCGCCGCCGGTGCAGCCGCACCCCGGATTGCGCGTTTCCCAGTCGTCTTTGTTGTTTCCCACGATTTCGTTGTGATCCAAAACGAGATTCTTGATCGCGGAATCGCTCTCGATGGGCATTTTGAACATGCTGAAGCCGTATTGGCCGTTGTCTTTCAAACAGTTGTAGCTCAATATGTTGTCGCTGCCGAGGAACACTCCGGCGCCGTCGTTGTCCTGAATGGTATCGTGCTCGATGATCCAGCCCGAGCCGCCGTTGTGGTTGACCACGCCCTCGTTGTTGTTGTCCAGCCCACGGCCGAAGTTGCGAATGGTCAAATACCGGATGGTCACGCCCTCGGCCTCGCCGGTGAAGGCATAGAGATTCGCGTTTTGCCCATCGAGAATGGCGCCGGGGCCTCCGACGAAGGTGGCGTGTGCGCCGGGGGCGATTTGTCCGAACAACTCGGTTCCCAACGTGTGCACGCCGGGCGCGAACCAATACGTCAGGCCGGGACGTCGGAAGTCGAACCCGGTGTTGTCGCCCGCGGGAACGATCACCGCGCCTTCCGGGGCATTTTCAGGGCCGGTCAACAGTTCTGCGTTGCCGCAAACGGGGGCGGGCGGTGAGGTGGGTGCTACCGCAGCACGTGTTGCACGTGCCGGCTCCAACGGCGCGGCACTGCAGGCTCCAATACCCGCGCACGCGCAAACGAGAGCGATGCCCTTGGCCGACTTCATGGTGAAGACTCCTTGATTAGAAAGAAGCGCGCAGCGTCATTTGCGCGCCGGTATTCGGGAGGGGAGAAAGCTGGAGTGAGGCAGCTTTCTTCTTATCGTAACGAAGTGGCAATACAAGGGCCACGGCGAGGGCGGTCGCGCCCCCGATCAACGTACCGGTGCTTACCCAGGCGAAGGTGCGCGCTCGTTTGGCGCGGTCGATTCCTTCCGTATCGGTGCAAAAATCTCGGTCGCTGATGCAGGTGTCGTCGGATTTGGATCGCAGGCTCAGGGCCAGGATGCCCGTAATGGCGCTGGTGGCCAGCGATGCGAGTCCGACGCCCCCCACGACGTAAAAGGCCACGGAGCGCCGTCCTTCGGGCATCGGTTCGATGGGGACATTGGCCCAGACGGACTTCGGTGGCTCCGGCGCAGACTCCGGTGCGGGTGGCGGTGCGATGACGACTGCCGGTGGCGATGACGTATCGACGGCATCGACCTGCACGTGCTGCGTTTCCCCTTCGCGCAGCACCACGGAGCGGCTCCACGTCGGCAGGCCGGGGCGGCCCACCACGATTTCGTGCGGACCCGGATCCACGGGCGTGGCGACATCCCACGCTTCGCGCGCGAGCAGCGCTCCGTCGATGCGAACTTCGACCCCGGGGGCTGTCGCCGGGGGAACATGCACCGCCAGGCGCGGGAGGTTCGGCGCAATCGCTTGGATGCGCTCCGACGCGAGACCCTCGCGGTCCTTGCGCCCATCGCGGCGCGCATAGGACAGGGCATCGTGAAGCTCGCCCCACGCGGTGGCCAGGCGGCCTTGCTTCTCGTGGCACACCGCGAGATTCAGCAGCGTGCCCCCGCCCGGATCGATGCGCTGGCTCTGTTCGAACTTCGCGCAGGCCTCGGGGTAACGGCCCGCCTGCATCAAGGTTCGCCCTTGATCGAAGAGCTCCTGCGCCGTGGCGCGATCGGCGCCGGATGGCCCAGGCCCCGCTTGCGGGGGCGTTGCCGATTGCGCGATGGCGGCGGGCGACATCGCAACGATGGAGGCGAATGCGGTGATGCCTAGGAAGCGGCGCACTGCGGACATGATGCTCGAAGACGGTCTCACGGGATTGGAAAAAAAACTGCGCGACATTCGATTGCGACGCGGCTCCTTACCATGGGAATGGTCACTTCCGATCGAGCAAGCCGCTATGATTGGTATCGCTCTCCGGGGTTTGCGCTGGCGCAGGCTCGGCGGAAGGGGCAGGGCGCTTGGGCACCTTGGCCGGTGTGCGATGGGCCGGCGTCTTCGGCGGCGGCGGGCCGGCATCCACGGCCGCGACGACCTCCGCGGGGTGCGGCGTTTCGACCACCGCGGCGACTTCGGGCGGAGGCGAAAGTTTTTCCACCTTCTCGACCGTGGGCGGCGGTGCCCGGCTCGGGATGAAGGCCCACGCTGCGAGACCGAGAGAGGCCGCGGTCACCACCGCGATGCCCAAGGTCGAACGCCGTTTTGGCGGCGGAGCCACCGGCTGCGTGCCGCTGAACGCATCGCGGGTCGATGCCGTGGCCGGCACGATGGATATGCCCCGCGGCACGGCGTCGGGGTGGACGACACCTCCGTGCACCAAGCGAACGATGCGATCCACGGAGACACGTGCCGAGGCCGCCGCCGTCCCCGTGCGAACGAAGGGATGCAATGCCTCTGCGAGCTCGCCGACGTTGGAAAAACGCCGCGCGCGCTCTTTCTCGAGGCAGCGCAGAAGAATGGCCTCCAGCGAATGCGAAGCGTCGGGCCTCGAGGCGCGAATCTTGGGCGCGGCGTGCGAGACGATGAGGGTCGAAAGCCCGACGGCCGAATCGCTATCGAACGGGGGACTGCCGGCCAAGAGCTCGTGGAGGATCACCCCGAGCGCCCAAATGTCGGTGCGCGTGTCGACGTCGCGCGGGCTCATGATCTGCTCGGGCGACATGTACCGCGGAGAGCCCATCATGACTTCGCCCGACGTGAGCTGCGGCGCGGCCGCCCCTCCGTCCTTCGAAATGCCGAAATCGAGCACCTTCACCAGCGGCGAGCCGTCCGGGCGCGCGCTCAGGAACAGATTGGCCGGCTTGAGATCGCGATGCACGATGCCCAGTGCATGCGCCTCCGCGACGGCCTCGCAGGCTTGCAGAACGTAATGAATCGCCTCCTCGATGGGGAGCGTTCCGCGTTCTGCCAGCAACGCCGCGAAGTCGAGCCCCTGCAGGAACTCCATGACGATGTACGGCACACCGCTGTCGAGCGTTCCGACATCCATGACGCGGGCGACATGCTCCCCCTGGATTCGTGCGGCGGCGCGCCCTTCGCGAAGGAAACGCACGACCCGAGACGATGCCTCCATTGCCCCGGGGTGGAGAAACTTGAGCGCCACCTTGTGGCCGAGGTGCACGTGCGTTGCCGCCACCACCACGCCCATTCCGCCGTGGCCGAGCAACCGTTCCACGCGGTATTTCCCTGCGATGAGCTCTCCCGGGGCCACCGGCGCTGCCCGCGCATCTTGGCGGGCTGGCGCGAAGGCTACATCGCGCAACTCGCCCGTCTCGTTCGTCGCGCTCGTCGTTCCCAGGCCGCGCGCCAACGTGGAGACCAATTCGCGGCATTCGGTGCAGCGGGCGAGGTGCGCCTCCGCTTCCTCGAAATCGGGCGTCGAGAGCTGGCCCTGGATGAAATCCAGGATCACACCTTCTTCCAAACAACCCGGCCCAATGGTCACGACGCCGGCCCTGGTATACTTGGAGAGTGCCAACTGAGCATCCTCTTTCCGGTGCTTTTCTCGCCGCCGCCGCTCCGCCCCTCCGTGCGGAAGTGACCGCGACGCCCTGGACGCCCGTTCTCTTGGAGAAAACGCTGGCGGAAATTTCTGCCCGCGCCCGCGATGCGTACCCGGAGCTGCAGCTCGGGGCGGAGGCCTTTCTGGCCCATGCCGCGGCCCGCGTTTCGTCGGCCGCGGAACTGGAGCAGCTGCGCTCGGGCGATCTCTACCTGGCCTGCGCCTCGCTGCACCGAGACCGCGCCGCGCTGCGCATTCTCGAGGAGCGCTTTTTCTCGAGGCTCGATCCGGCGCTGGGCAAGTTGCGCCTGACCGCGGAGCGTGTGGCCGACGTCAAGCAGTCGCTACGTGACCAGCTGCTCGTGGGCACGGCGGCCACGCCGCCACGGCTTTCGGCCTTCACCGGCCGGGGCGATCTTCATGGGTGGCTGCGCGTCACGGCCGTGCGGGCGGCGCTGCGGCTTGCCCGCAAAGGCAAGCGCGAGCTCCCGATGGAGGACGATGCTCTTTTGGCCGCGCACACGTCGAACGACGATCCGGAGCTGGCCTACATCAAAGAGATTTACCGCGCGCAATTCAAAGAGGCTTTCCAATCGGCGCTCGATTCGCTTTCCGACCGCGAGAAAAACCTGCTTCGACAGAACATCGTCGACGGGCTTGGAATCGACGATTTGTCCGGTCTTTACCGCGCCCACCGCGCTACCGTCGCACGCTGGCTCGCCTCGGCGCGCGAACTTCTGCTGCGCCGCACGCGCGAGCGATTCATCCGGACCGCGCGCATCAGCAACGAGGAATGCGACAGCATCATGCGTCTAGTCCATAGCCAACTCGATGGCACGGTTCGCCGGCGGCTTCAGGAAATCGCGCCGCGCTGACTCAATTGCACCGATCGACTTTCTCTTCGTTGCTACTGCATCGAGCGGTGGTGTTGGCACAGGATGCAACCTCGACCGCGCTTCCAAAGCAGGCCTCGGCCGAGCAGACGCAGGTCGAGTAGTCGGTGGCGCAGCAATGGTGTCCCGACGCCTTTTTCTCGCACGTGGTTTTGGGGCCGTCGCTGTAGTCGTTGCATTCGCAGCCCGAGCTGGTGTCCTTGCAGGCCCATCGATGGCACCCGCAGGATAGACCTCGACCGGGCCAGCCGATGTCTTGGCAGCAGAGTGCATGGTCCACCGTCAGTTCACCGCAACGTTCCTCGTTCGAGGACGCTGGCGAGTAATCGCACGTGCACGAGTCCTGCGATCCCGAGCAATGGACGTTGGCATGCCCCGACACGCCCCCATCGCGCGAGGTTTCGCAGGACGAGGCGCAATAGCCCACGATGCAATCGCCGAGCTTTTGCACGGCGACCGGCGCTTTGTCGTAGGTGGCGCTTTTCAACTGCGCGCAATCCGGTCCGCCGGTTTGCGCGCACCGGTCGAGGCCGGAGAGCGCGTTGCGGCAGCTCGAATCGCCGCAGCACGCATTCACGGACCCTTGGCAGCTCGAAACGATGCATCGCCCGCGGGCGGTGGCGTTTTCACCCTCGAAGTGGCAGGTGGGTCCGAGTTTCGAGCTATCGTCGCTCACGACGAGGACGCACCCGCCGAGGATGCCCGTCACAGTTAGAGCAAGAAAGGAAGTCCATCGGCCAGCCGTGATCATTCGATTGGCCGCACGCTATATCAAAAGACGAGACCCGTCGGGGAGAGGGAGAGCTTTCCCGGCCGCGGCGACCGGCGCGCCAACATTTCGCCCGACGCGGTGGTGACATCCGTGCCGCTGGTGGCGACCATCACGATGCCCAGGATGAGAAAGGGCGCCCCGCTGACGAGCCCGATGATGCCAATGTCCCGAAACGTCGTGCTTCGTGTTTCCTCGCCCGTCTTCACATCGTAATTCGTCTGGGGGCTTATTGCGTCCAGCAGTAGAAAGGTGCCGCCGCCCACGGCCAGTGCCGCACCGACGTACGTCGAGACCCACCCCCACCATCGTTTGCTGGACGATCCCGCCCGCACGCGCAAATCGGCGTGGGTGCGGCCGGGAAGGCGGAAGACGCTCGACGGCGTGATGCCTTCGCCAGCAATGCGATAAATCCCATTGGGATCCGCCGACGCCGTGCACGGGGCCGTGCACAAGGGCTCGTAGCTCTCGAACGCCATGGCCACGCCGTAGCCGCCCACGTTGCCGTAGCCGGTCCCGGCGCCCGAAAGCCGAAGCAGCGTGGTGTTCTCACGGTCGCTGGTGACGCGGATTTCGGCGGCCGCCGGGGCGGGGGCGGCACCGTCGGCCGCAGCATCGGGCGCCACGGTGAGAAGGACCGCCAACGTGGGAATGGCAAGCAAGAGCGACGATGGAGAAGAGAGCTTCGCGTTCATGCCTCCTAGAGACAGCCCGCGGCCGACGGTCGCAAGAAAAATGAGGGGCCTTGCCTTTCAGCGGGGCGAGTCGGGCATGGAAGCCCCATCGAGGTTCTGCACCAGCCGGCGTAGAAGGGCCACGAGCGTCGCCCGCTCCGCCGCACTGAAGCCCGCCAGCGCCTGCTCGGCCCCCTCGATCAGCCGTTCCCTGGCCACGGGCGCGCGGGCCTTCGCCACCGCCGTGAGCGAGACCAGGCTGGCGCGCTTGTCGCCCGGGTGCGGTTCGCGGGCGATGATCCCGTCGCGCTCCATGCGCGCGAGAAGCGCCGCCATCGTGGGCTGCTCCACATGCGCCCGGTCCGCGAGATCTTTCTGCAAAAGCGGACCGTTTTCCTCGAGGGCGACCACCACGGGCAAGTACGCCATGCCGAACCCCAGCGGCCGCAGACCCTGCTCGAAGAGCCGCATGAGCAATCGGGATGCATGGTTGATCCAGAACGTGGGGGCCGACTCCGGATCCCAGCGGGAGCCCTTCTTGACTTTCATAGCATGCTAACTAATATACATAGCATGCTATCTAAAAGTGCAAGATTCGAGATGAAGGGGCCGCCCACGACGAGCGAGGACTTCGATCGCGCGTACCGAAAGCCGGTCACGTTTTGGGGCGACATCCGCACTCCGCCCGAAATCAAGGCCATGGCACGGGGGCAGGGGTCCGCGTTGGAGCTGGGGTGCGGCGTTGGACGATTCTCACGGTACCTTGCGCGCCAAGGCTTGCGCGTCACCGCGGTGGACTTTTCGCCGGTGGCCATCGGGAAAGCTCGGGCGAGCGCGATCCAGGAAGGCCTCCAGGTGCATTTTCTGGTCGGCAACGTCACCCAATTGGATGCGCTCGACGGGCCGTTCAATATGTCCTTCGACGTGGGGTGCTTTCATTGCCTCGATGCCTCGGCCCAGCGTGGTTACGTGTCCGAGGTGTTTCGGCTGCTCGAGCCCGGGGGCATCCATTTGATTTGGGTCCTCGACGAGCCGCCGAGTGGCATTGCGCTGTCCCCGCGCGTGCTCGAAACGACGTTCGGTTCCGGCTTCGCACTCCAAGACGCACGCCCGAGCCGCCGACGCTTGGTGCGTTCGCACTGGTATTGGCTCCAGCGACGGGCCTAGGGAACAGGCCGTGGTACTTTCGGGGGCATGCTCTTACGGGATTACCGACTCATCCGCCTCGCCCATGTGAACGATCCCGCGACGACGAGTGTGTTCCCAGGCGATCCGCCCTTCCAACTGACGACGGTGGCGACCGTGGAACGCGATGGGTTCTACCTGCAATACGTGCAGCAGGGCGAGCACACGGGCACCCATTGGGGGGCGCCGGTGCATTTTCACGCGAACGAAGCCGCGGCCGACGAATTGGATCCCGAGGACCTTTTGTTGCCGGCGATCAAATTGGATTTTCGCGCACAATCCGAGGCCCATGCCGACGCCGCGGTGACCGTCGCGGACTTGGATGCCTGGGTGGCGCGTCACGGTCCGATGCCGCGCGAAGCGGCGGTGATTCTTTGGACCGGATGGGAATCGCGATGGGGCACGGAGAGGTTCGCCAATGCGGACGGCGACGGGGGCATGCACCATCCGGGCTTCAGCGTGGCCGCCGTCGAAGCGCTTCTCGCGAGAGGGGTGCTCGGGCGCCGGGGGGCCCTGGGGACGGATACATTCAGCCCGGACGTCGGGACCGATGCGACCTATGCCGTATCGAAGTTGCTTTACCGAGAGCATCGAATCAGTCTCGAGGTGCTGGCCAATTTGGACGCATTGCCCGCGCAGGGCGCCTACGTGCTCGCCGGTGGTCCCATCCATCGCCGCGGCTCGGGGGCGACGGCCACGGTATTCGCATTCGTGCCCAGGGCAAAAGTGGATTGAGCGTAGCCATTCTGCGGAAGGAGAGGGAACCGGTGCTTCAGCACAATTTATCTTGGCGCCTTGGCGGTTCCCCTCTTTAGGACGTTAATGGCGCGCATTTTACCTTTCTGACGCCCATGGCCTCGAACGGCACGGTGCCATGAAATCGTGATACGAAGTTATGCATGATGAAATGGCGCCTTCCTGTTTGCTTATTGCTCGCTGCGTCCGCGTGCGCCGCATTGCCGGCGTGTCGCCACGATGACGACGGGGCGGGCGGTGCCGGCGTTACGTGGACGCCTTGTCCGCTCGTGCCCGGCGATACGACGAACGATGCCGAGTGCACGACCTTGCAGCTGCCATTGGATTGGGACCACCCCGGCGGCGCAACGATTCCCATCTTCGTGAAGCATGTCGCCGCGGCGCAGCCTTCGGGGCGTCAGGTCTGGTTGCTCGCGGGCGGGCCTGGCGGCTCGGGCGACGATATGATCGGCTCCGCGCAGGTCGTCCGGGCGCAGGATCCGACGTTGGATATCTTCATTCCCGATCATCGCGGCACCGGGCAATCGAAAGTGTTCTCTTGTCCGGATCACCAGGCACCAGGCAGCGACGTGCCCGAGGCCGTCGAGATCTGGTCGCGCTGCCTCACCGCGCTGAAGTCCGAATGGGGTGACGGACTGCGCGAGCTGACCGTCACCAATGCGGCCCACGATCTCGGCGCCCTGATCTGGCGCATGCGCCACCCGGGAGACGACGTGCACGTGATGGGCGTCTCCTACGGCACGTTCTGGGCGCAGCGTTACCTGCAGCTCTTTCCCCGGCAGCCCACCTCGGTGACGCTCGACAGCGTGGGCAGCACGGACGAAACGAGCATATTCGGCTCCGATGCATTGTTCGATGACATCGTCCGCAAACTCATGAACGCCTGCGGACAGGATCCGTTTTGCCGCGGCAAGCTCGGTCCGGATCCCCTGGCGCGCATGAAGGAGTTGTTCGATGCGCTCGACACCAAGACGGTATGTGCGCCCCTGGTCGAGGCGGGAATCGACCGCGTGAGGATGCGGCGCATGCTCGCGCTTTTCGCGAGCGTGCGCTTTCGTGTCGGCCTTCCGGCCATGGTTTACCGCGCATTGCGCTGCGCGCCGGGGGACGTGGCCGCCCTCACGGGCATGCTCTCGCGGTTCGAATGGCACCCGGACGATCCACCGGCCTCGGAGTACGGCTACGGCGATGCGCTGTATCCGCACATCATCCTCAGCGAAGATCCCTACGGCCCGACGCCTCCGGATCTGAATACGCTGTTGGAGGCCCAGCGCAACGCCTATGCGTCCCTCGACGAATCCACGCTTCTACGCCGCCTTTGGGACATCTGGCCGCGTTATCCGCGGGAGGCACTTTCCGATCGGTATCCGAATACGCACGTGCCGGTGTTCTTGATCAATGGCGATTTGGATCCGCAGACGCGCATCGAGGGCGCGCGGCGCATTGCCGAGCATTACAAGCGGCCGTACCAGACATTCGTCGAGGTGCCCAATGCCGGACACATTGCGTTGTCCACCAGCCAAGTGGACAATTCGACCGTGACGTGTGGCAATCAGATGTGGCTCGCCTTCATGCACGATCCCGAGGCCCCCATCGATACGTCCTGCCTCGCGCACCTGCGCAATCTGCCCTGGGAGGGAGACGCGCGCATCGCCCGGGTGCTCTTTCAAGCGAAGGATCTCTGGGAAAATCCATAGTGGCTTACACGCCTCGCGAGGCGCGGTAGAGGGCGAGGGTTCCGAACACGGTCATCTGATGATGCACCTCCGCCACGGAGGTGAATCCCGCTTCCGCAATGAAATCCGGCAGGCGACCGCGGACATTGTCCGTGGTCGTCTCGAAGCCGTCGAAGAGTTGTACGGCTAAAAATGCGCCCCGCATGAGCGCATTCTGCGCGCGCCCCCAATCTACGATATGGAGCTCGCCGCCGGGCTTTAGAAGAGCATGTGCCGCACGCAGCGCGCGCAGCTTGTTCTCCGTGGTCAGGTGATGGAACACGAGGCTCGACACCACGCGATCGAACGAGCCCGGCTCGAACGGTGGTGCGGTGGCGCTGCCCCGACGAAACTCGATATCGAGGTTCGACGCCATCGCCTTTTTCTCGGCAATGGCCAAAATGTTCGGGTCGACGTCGAGCCCGATGATCTCCGCCGCGGGCTGCGCCTTCTTGAGCATGATGGTCAAGGTGCCCGTACCGGCCCCCAGATCCAACACCCGGTGCCCCGGTGCGAGACAGGCCTCGCGGATCAATCGACTTTTGAAGCCCTCTTCGTCGAGAGCCACACGGGTCAGACGATCGTAGAAGGGCGTGAGGGCCGAAAAGCCCAACGCGGGAATGAATTTGCTCTCGGATTGGCTCATGGTTGCTCTTCGGTCATTATGTGAGCTATAGCTCACGTTCACCACTCGCATTGACGAGGACGGGGCATGGCCAAGAAGCTCAATGTGACGCCGAGAAAACAAGCGCTACAGTCACGGTCGCGCGAAACGGTGGACGTGATACTCGAAGCGACCGCTCGCATTCTCGTGAAGGAAGGGTACGACCGAACGAGCACCAACAAGATTGCCCAAGCGGCAGGGGTGAGCATCGGTTCGCTGTACCAGTACTTCCCGAACAAGGAGGCGCTCGTCGCGGCGGTCATCACGAAGCACACCGACGCCATGATGGAGCTGATTCGTTCGACGGCGCTTCGCGTCGCGCAGCTGCCGCTGGAGGCGTCCGCGCGTGAATTGGTGCGCGTGATGATCGAAGCGCATGGCATCGCGCCGAAGCTTCATCGCGTCCTCACCGAGCAGACCCCGCGCGTCGGCAAAACGGCGTACATGGAAAAGGTCGACGACGAGGCCATTCGCCTGGTGCGGGCTTATTTGGAAATACACCGCGACGAGCTCTGCGTGGACGACCTCGATCTCGCCGCGTTCATTGCTGTGACCACCGTCGAAGCATTGACCCATGCCGCGGTTCTTCGTCAGCCCGATCTGCTTGCGCAGCCGCATTTCGTCGACGAAGTGACATCGGTCGTTTTCCGCTATTTATCCGTGCCGGATGGCAAATCGCGAAAGCGCACGCGATTGTCAGCATGAGTACGCTGTCATCGTGCACGAGCTCGATAGAGACGTAACGCTCGACGAGAATGGACACTGGCCGAATCACACCGAGAACCTAGCGTTCTTAACGTGGTGTTAGCTGCTTGGCTGGCGGCGCGAGCTACAGTGCCGGAGTTGGCGGCGGCCCCTATATGGACTTTACACCGCCGGAGGACTTCATGATCGAGCGCATTAGGGTGGCCGTGGGCCACAAACTTGGGTTCGCAGTCTTGTCTACGACGTTTGCTGTTTGCCAATTGGGGTGCAGCACGGCACCTCATCCCGCCGATGCGACGGCCAAAGCAAACCCGACTTGGGTTCCCATCGACGAAGCCGTGCATCGACTCGCCGCCGAGCGATGCAATCGTGAGACGAGCTGCACGGGCGAGGGCGGAGAGCACAAGTACGCGGACGGCGACGCGTGCATGCATGAGATTTATCAAAGTACGAAGGCCGAATACGGATCCACCCCGTGTTCCCTGGCCATCGAGAATCGCAGGCTCGAGGACTGCATCGACGCGGTGCACGAAAAAGGGTGCTCGAACAAGCTCGAGAAAATCACCCGCATCCCCTCGTGCCGAGCCGAGAACCTCTGCGTGCAACTCTCGCGTGGATCGATGGGCGGCTAAGTCGTAGCCTAGGGGGATGAGCGACGACCCCCATCCTTGGAAACACGATGGCGTGCGCGTCATCCCTGGCACCCAGCTCGATCCCAACACGGCGCAGACCCCCGGCATGGACCGAAGGGCGGCGATCAACTTCGCCCGCGTGGGCGCGCAGAAGCTGTGGGCGGGCACGGTAACCATCCACCCCAACGCCAAGACGGGCGCGCACCACCACGGGCATCTGGAAAGCGTGATTTACGTCGTCAAGGGACGCGCTCGGATGCGCTGGGGTGAGCGCCTGGAGTTCACGGCCGAGGCGGGACCGGGCGATTTCATCTACGTCCCGCCTTTCGTGCCCCATCAAGAGATCAACGCGAGCCCCACCGAGCCCCTCGAGTGCGTGCTGTGCCGCAGCGACGGAGAGGCCGTGGCCATCAACTTGGACATTGCGCCTGTCGAAGCACCTGAGAAGGTATTATGGGTGGATCCCACACACCCGGATGGCGCCATTTAAGGCGCGCATCGTCGGTCGTTTTCCGGCGCTTGCATTTATTAGGAAACTTTCCTAATTAAATCCCCTCCCGTGCAGTGCTCCTAACCCGAGAGGAGGATCAATATGAATTTTCGCGCCCGAAGGCCCCGCCGAAGCCGATGGATGCTGGTCGGAATTGCTCCCATCGTTGCCGCCGCCGCTGTTACGTGGGGGTTGTCTCCCCAAGCCCGCGCCCAATCCACGGAGGACGTGGGAACGGATGCGACATTCGTCCTCGTGGCTGCGGGTGACATTGCGGAGCAGTGTACAGCCAGCGACCCGAATTGTGTGCATCCCAAAACGGCCGCACTGGTCCAAGAGATCAATCCCGCCGTGGTGATCACCATGGGTGATAACCAGTATGACGACGCCCGCTATCAGGATTTCAAGAACTATTTCGACAAGACGTGGGGCCGTTTCAAGAACATCATGCGCCCGGTCCCCGGAAATCACGAGACGTACGACTCGACCCCGTTGGCTGGCTACAAGAAGTATTTCGGCTCCATTGCCACACCGAAGGGTAAAACGTACTACAGCTGGGACAAAGGCAATTGGCATTTCATTGCCCTCGATTCGAACGACTTCTCCGGGGAATACCCGCTCACGGACGACGCCCAAACGGACGATGTCGAACTTGCTGCCGATTCCGCGCAGCTGAAATGGCTCAAGAGCGATCTTTCCAATACCACCAAGGGATGCGTGGCCGTCTATTATCACCATCCCCGATTCAGCTCGGGTCCCCACGGTGACAACAAGGACGTCGCGCCGGTGTGGTCCACGCTGGTAGCGAACAAGGTCGATCTGGTGCTCAATGGGCACGATCACCTTTACGAGCGCTTTGCGCCGCAAGATGCCAATGGGAAAGCTAGCTCGAAAGGCCCCGTGGAAATCATCGTGGGTAGTGCGGGCAGGAGGCTGAGCAACCCCAAGGCCGAGCACTCGACCACGGAGGCGCTGCTCAAGAAGTACGGTGTGCTCAAGTTGACGATGACCGATAGCACCTTCTCCACCCAGCTCATTGGGACCAATGGAGAGGTGCTCGATCGCAGTCCGACCTACAAGTGCCATTGAGCTGATATGTACCTCGCCAGCCGGGGCGGCTCGGGTGGGGCCGCCGTTTCGAGATCGGTCGGAGCGCTTCGAGCGACGACGAGCAATGTCGTGGCCTTGGGCCTGGTCAGCCTGGTCACCGACATTTCTTCGGAAATGGTCACGGCCGTGTGGCCGCTCTATCTGGTGATGGGGCTCGGTTTGAGTCCGCTGCAGTTCGGCGCGCTCGAAGGAGTCTCCGGTGCGACGACGGCATTGGTTCGCTTGCTCGGGGGGCATTTTGCGGATCGGTGGCGTCAGCTCAAATTGACGGCGGTCGTTGGTTATGCGCTTTCTGCGGCGAGCAGACTCGGTTGCCTCTGGGCCGGTTCGTCGACGTCGGCGCTGGGCATGGCACTGGCCGCCGATCGCGCGGGCAAAGGGATTCGTACGGCGCCGCGTGATGCGCTGATCTCGTTGAGCAGCACGCCGGACGCGCTTGGGCGCGCGTTCGGTGTGCACCGTGCGATGGATACGGTGGGCGCTTTTCTGGGGCCACTCGCGGCCATGGGGATCCTATGGGCGAGCCTCAATAGCTTCGACGCGGTTTTCGTCACGAGCTTTTGCGTCGCCGTGGTGGGTGTGCTGCTCATGGTCTCGCTGGTCCGCGATCGGAAAGGGCCGCCGGCCAAGGCGCAATCGCTCGGCGCCATGCTGGCGCTCCTGAGGTTGAAGTCCTTTCGCCGGATCGTAGGATGGGCCAGTCTGCTCGGCCTCGTCACCATGAGTGACGCGTTCGTGTATTTGATTTTGCAGCGGCGCTGGAGCGTGGGCGCCGTTTGGTTTCCGCTGATGCCGCTCGGAAGCGCGGCCGTGTACCTGCTATTGGCCATTCCGCTCGGATACCTCGCCGATCGGATCGGGCGCTGGGCGGTTTTCCTTGGTGGGCATTGCGCGTTGCTCGGGGCACTGCTCGTGCTGCTCGGACCTGCGCACGGTATCGCGTTTGCGGCAGCGGCACTCGTTCTGCACGGCACGTTCTACGCGGCCACCGACGGTGTGCTGATGGCGGCCGCCGGTGCGCTGCTCCCGGAGCACGGCCAGGCCAGCGGTATGAGTTTGATTCAAACCGGCCAGGCGACGGCGCGCATGCTGTCGTCGGTGGTGTTCGGATGGTTGTGGAGTCGGTGGGATTCGCACGCGGCCGTGTTGGTGATGGCCGCAGCACTGGCCGTGGTGGTGCTGGCCGCCGCAATCGCGCGCCCGTTGCGCACGGAGAATACGTCATGAGTGGACGATGGCTTGTCGTGTTCGTGGTCATGATGGTGGTGAGCGGCGCCGGCTACACGTGGCACGCTCGAAAACTCCACGCGCGTGCCGCGGTTCCGGTCGCATCCGCCGCGTCGGCGCCGGCGATTTCCTTGCGCACACCGGGCCAGTTGTTCTTCCGGAATACGGTGCACGGGTCCGACTTCGGCCGGGTGGCGGCGGTGCCGATCGATCAGCTCGGGCAGCCGAACGCCTCGCGGCGCGTATTCGATTTATCGTGTGACCGATTCGCGGTGGCCGCGGGCGTCGGCCTGTGCGTGGCGCAGCAAGCGGCGGTGCTGCCGCCGGTGAGCGATGTGCGAATCCTCGACCAGGATTTGCACGTCGTTCGAGAGCGCACCCTGCCTGGGACGGTGAGCCGGGCCAAGCTGTCGCCCGATGGGAAGCTCGCCGTGTGGACCTTGTTCGTCATCGGGGACGACTATTCGGAGGACCGATTTTCCACCCGCGCGGGCATCTGGAATCTCGCGACGGACGAGTTCACGAAGACGCTCGAAGACATGCCCATCTTCACCAATGCCAAGCGGTATTTCTCGGCGGACGTGAATTTCTGGGGTATCACGTTTGCCGCCGACGACACGCACTTCTACGCGACCCTGTCCAGCAAGGGGCAAACGCATCTGGTGCAAGGTGATTACCGTCGCTATCGCGGCCGCACCCTGGAAGAGAACGTGGAATGTCCTTCGCTATCCCCCGATGGCAAACGCATTGCCTTCAAGCGACGCGTGTCGCCCGATGACCCCACGTGGCGATTGTCCGTGATGGACTTGGGCACGCGCGAGATCACGCCGCTCGCGGAAACGCGGAATGTCGACGATCAGGCCGCGTGGCTCGACGATCGGACGGTGATGTACGGCCTCTCACGCGGAAACGGCGAGTCCGACGTGTGGGCCGTTGCCGCCGATGGATCGGGTGCTGCGCGCCTGATGGTGGCCGGCGCTGCGTCTCCGGCCCTGGCCTACGAGTGAGCGCTCGGGCCTATTTGGTGGGATAGACCAACTTGAGATCGACTGCGTTGGCCATGGCCTGCATGCCAATACGATTCGGGTGGAGGTGGTCGCCACAATCGTACTTGGGATGCAGGGCCGCCGGATTGGACGGATCGCGCGTGGCGGCGTCGAAATCGACCACGCCGTCGAAGGCGCCGCCGGTGCGGATCCACTGGTTCGCGGCTTGGCGGATGGCTTCGCGTGCGTCATTGTAGTAGCCGGCGCCCTTGAACGGCAGCATCGTGCCGCCGAGGATGCGCACACCGGCCCGGTGCGCCTGGTCAATCAAGGCTTTGTATCCATTGATGAGATCTTGCGCGGTGAGTGGTCCGCCATTCGGGCCGGCGTCGTTGCCGATGTCGTTGATCCCCTCCATCAGAATGACGGTACGCACCCCGGGTTGTTCCAGGGCGTCGTGTCCGAAGCGCTTCAGGGCGGCGATGCCCAGGTTGTTCGGTGCGTCGGTGAGGACTTTGTTGCCGCCGATGCCTGCATCGACGACGCCCATGGGATGGCGATCCTCCGCGAGGCGCCGTGCAAAGGCGTCGGGCCAGCGCTGGTAAGCGCTGGTGGGCGTGCTGTAGCCATCGGTGATGGAGTCGCCGAAGGCCACGACGGTGCCGCGCGCCTCGGAAGGGATTACGTCCAATCCGGCCAGGTAATACCAGGATGTCGTCGATTGGGTGTAGTTGCCATTCCCAATGTCGCCCGTATGGTCGCCCGCGGCGGACAGCCAGGTTCGGTCAAAAGCGTCCGAATGCCAACAAGGGGAGGGGCTACCCTGCGGCAGGTACACGCTGACCAAGACGTTTTGCTCGGCGGCGACGGACATGGGAATGGGATCGCTCACCACGTCGGCGCCGGCAGGAATCGAGAATGTCTTCGCCTGGGAGAAGGTGACCGTGCGCAACGTGCCCGCCACGGGGGTAGCTCCGTCCGATTGTGCGGCAATGCTCACGGCGCCCACCGCAAGTGGGGTGGTACCGCGCAAATTGGACAGGCGAATGCGCACCTGGGACCCTGCCGCATTGGCGTGGGCCACCATGCGTATCGTTTGATTTCCGAGTGTCGGGCCGCCGCCCATGCTCAAACTCGTCCCCCAAACGGTAACCCTGTTTCCGGGTGCTCCGGGTGCTCCGGGTGCTCCGGGTGCTCCGGATGCCGAGCTGACACCGGTATCCAGCCCCATTGCAACAATCAACAAAGACAGCCCAATGGCTTTTCTCGTGATCACGGTTTCACTGGTAGCACGAATGCTCGAATCAACGTTACGGTCGTTTTCGAACAATCGGACCGATCTCCGTGGAGATCGGCATGACGCAGGAATACGCGAACGATTGGTCGATGAAAAAACGCTGTCTGCGCACAATCGAATCGTGACAGTCTTTGCGTTTGCTTTAGGGAGCGATCGCCAATGAGATATACGCGGAGAGGTCTGACCTTGCTGTCGTTCGGTTTGCTCGCAGCCTGTGCGGCGCAGGCGCCAACCGATGAGTCGCGGCAGGGTTCGCACGAAGTGTCGACTTCGACGGAGCCGCGGACCACGCCCGTCATGGGCTGGAGCACGGCGGGGTTTCTCGGACGCAATCTCAACGAGGCCGGGATCAAGTCCCAAGCGCGCGTGTTGGCGAATCGATTGAAGTCGCACGGCTACGATACCGTTCTCGTGGACGACTTTTGGTACGCGAATCCGTCGACGACGGTGGACGCCTATGGCCGTTGGGTGGCCGATGCATCGCGTTTCCCGAATGGCCTGGCCGCACTTGCCGATCATTTGCACGGCCTGGGGCTCAAGGTGGGGTTCTACGTGACCCCGGGCATTCCGGTGGCTGCCGTGGAGCAAAATACGCCCATCGAAGGAACGTCGCTCCACGCGAAGGACATCGCCGACACCGGGCGGTACGAGACGAACTACAATTATGGCACCCGCGTCATGCACGCCATCGATTACAGCAAGCCGGGTGCGCAGGAATACGTACAATCGTGGGCCAACCAATTGGCCGCTTGGGGGGCGGACTTCCTCAAGTTGGATGGCGTGAACAATGGCAACGTCGGGGCTGTGCAGGCGTGGTCGCAGGCACTCCGGCAAACCGGGCGCGCCATTCATTTCAATGTGGCCAATTCGCTCGATGCCAACAATGGCAATGCGTGGAAGCAACATGCGAATTCATGGCGCGTCGATGCCGACATCGCGTGTTTCTGCGCCACGCAGGTCACGTGGAGCACGGTCGTCACCCGCTTCGGCGATGTGCCCAAATGGGTACCGTTCGCCGGTGCCAATGGATGGAACGACCTGGACGCCTTGAACGTGGCCAATGGCCACCTCGATGGTCTCACCAATGACGAACGGCGCACGTACATGACATTGTGGGCCATCTCGGCCGCGCCGCTTTATGCAGGCGACGATCTGACCCATATCGACAATTACGGTTGGTCGCTGCTCACCAACGACGAGGTCATCGCCATCGATCAAGCCGGCCACCCGGCGCACCCCGTTTCGCAAGCCACGAACCAGCAGGTGTGGGCCGCGAACCATGGCGATGGCACGTACACCGTCGCGCTCTTCAACCTCGCGAGCACCGCGGTGAACGTGACCGCGAACTGGAACGATCTAGGCTTTAGCGGCTCCGCGTCGGTGCGCGATGTGTGGGACCATCGCGAGCTCGGCTCCTTCGCGGGGGGCTTCGGGGCGACGCTCGACGCCCATGCGACGCGGTTGCTCAAGGTCACACCGGCCACCGGCGCGACACGGGGGCGCCGGTACGAGGCGGAGTCCTCGGCGAACACGCTCGGGGGCAGCGCCGTGTTGTCGGGTTGCGTGGGGTGTTCGGGCGGCCAAAAGATCGGCTACCTCGGGTACGGCGGCACCTTGCAATTCAATGGAGTCGAGGCATCGGCCGCGGGCACCTACGTGCTCACAGTGGACTATACGGTGGGGGACAGCGGGCGCTCGATTCAGGTGAGCATCAACGGCGGGGCCCCCATGGATCTGCCGTTCACGGGCACCGATGATGGTGCTTGGAGCAACGTGCAGAGCTTTGGCGTGCCGGTGGTGCTGCAGGCCGGAAGCAACACGGTGACCTTCGCGAATCCCTCCGGATGGGCGCCGGATATCGATCGCATCACGGTGAACGGTGCCGGCTACGTGGGCGTGGTCAACCGCGGCAGCGGCAAGTACCTCGACGTCAGCGACGCCTCCACCGCGGATCGCGCCACCATCGAACAGAGCGCGGGCCGCGGTCGTGCAAGCCAGCAATGGGCGCTCGGCGATGCGGGCGAGGGCCATTTCAAGGTGGTCAATCGCAACAGCGGCAAATGGCTCAGCATTCCCGGGCCGACCACGACGCAAGGCACGCAGCTGATTCAATCGGGCGACGACGGAAGCTCGAACGCGCAATGGGCGCTCACCCCCGTTCGCGGCGGCTATTACGATGTGGTGAGCCGCTACGACGGTCAAAATATGGATACACGGCAAGGCTCTTCCGCCGTGGTCCAGTGGGCCGACCACGGAGGCAGCTCCCAGCAGTGGAGTTTCGTGGCATTCTGACGGCCTTCCCTTCGCTGGAGGCCGATGATGCTGCGAACGACCCTGTCCCTGTTCACGGTGGCTGCCCTCGTCTCGATTGCGCCGCCACCGGCGTCGGCCAGTCCGCCGGGAACGCGGGACGTGGGCGTGCATCTTTTCGAGTGGACATGGGCGGCCGTAGGGCGGGAGTGCCGCGATGTGCTCGGTCCAAAGGGATACGGATCGGTGCAGATTTCGCCCCCGCAAGAGCACGTGGTGCTTCCTGGCCAGGCATATCCCTGGTGGCAAGATTATCAACCGGTGAGTTACCGCCTGGACAACACGCGGCGGGGCGATCGGACGGCGTTCGCGAACATGATCACGATGTGCCACGCGGCGGGTGTGAAGGTCTACGCCGACGCGGTGATCAACCATATGACCTTGGGCGCCAGCTCGGGGCCGGGTAGCGCGGGCTCGTCGTATACGCACTACAACTATCCCGGCATTTACCAGGTTCAGGATTTTCATCACTGCGGACGCAATGGCAACGACGATATCGTCAATTACGGCGATCGTTACGAAGTGCAAAACTGCGAGTTGAACGATCTCGCCGACCTGGCGACGGAGTCGGATTACGTGCGCGGCCGCATTGCGGCGTATTTGAACGACCTGATTTCGCTCGGCGTCGACGGCTTCCGGCTCGATGCGAGCAAGCACATGCCGGCCGCCGATATTGCAGCCATCAAAGCAAGGCTCAATGCGCCGGTGTATCTTTATCAAGAGGTCATCTACGGCGGTGGTGAGCCGATCACGCCGGACGAGTACACGGGCAACGGCGACGTGCTCGAGTTTCGTTATGGCAGCGATCTGGCGAAGATCTTCAACCACGAGAAGCTCGCGTACCTGCGGACGTTCGGCTCGCCGCTCGCCTCGAACAAGGCCGTCGTCTTCACCGACAACCACGATACGCAGCGCGGCAGCGGCGTGCTCACGTTCCGCGACAACGGTCGCTATGCCCTGGCCAATGCTTTCATGCTGGCCTGGACGTACGGGGCGCCCATGCTCATGTCGAGCTACGAGTTCAACTCCACCGACCAAGGGCCGCCCTCCGGGGCCAACGGCCGCACCTCCGACGCGACCTGTTTCAGCAATGGTTGGCGCTGCGAGCATCGTTGGCGGGTCATCGCGAACATGGTCGGCTTTCACAACGCCGTGCGGGGCACCGCCGTGGTCAATTGGTGGGACAACGGCAACGACACGATTGCCTTCGGACGCGGCAGCAAGGGATACCTGATCATCAACGACGAGGGCTTCGCCGTCACGGGGCGTTCGTTTCAAACGGCATTGCCCGCAGGCGTCTATTGCGATGTCATCCACGGTGATTTCGCCAATGGATCCTGCACGGGCCCGACCTATACGGTGGATTCCAATGGCTGGTTCCGCGCGGACGTCGCGGCCCAGGATGGCGTCGCGCTTCACGTGGCGGCGAAGCTCTGAAACGCCGGGTCCACCCGATCCCGGGAACGAACACTTCCGCGGTGAGGAACGAACCGTTCCTCTCCATGCACCCAAGAGCGCATTCTTACCGCACGACTGTTGGCGCGGCGGCATGATCGGATGGCGCGCCGGTTGCTGTGCGCTGGAGTATGAAGACCAAAGCGCTCTTGGGCCTCGCCGTGCTCGCATTCGTTGCCTCCGCCTGCGGCAGTTCGAGCGAAGAGTCCCCGACGTCGGAGGGCGGCGATACGCTGACGGTGGAGGCTTCGAGTGCGACACGCTCCGCGATTGGCGTCGTGACGTGGGCAATCCAGACGGGCAAAGGCACGGCGACCGTCGTGCGCGGATACGATGCAGGGCACGCGGCCATCGTCGAGCTCGAACAGAAGGTCGACCAGGGCATGGTTCGGACGTTCCAAGCGAGTCTGCAGGCAAATGGCCATCTCGCGAAGATGAAGCTCGAGTTGGAATCGGCGACGGCGTTGAAGACAATCGAGAACACGTTTGCCAATGACGCCTCGGCGCACGGGGTGCTGGCTCGCATCGTGGACGATTTGAAGACGCAACCGGTGCGCGAGCAGGTTCGAAGTGCCAAAGGAAGTCTTCACGCCGCAGGCCTGATCGAGAATCCGAATACGACGTTGCTGTCCAAGTGTTCTTCGGCGCTCCTCGGGTCGGCCTCGAACGGGGCCAGCACGGTGGATACGTGCAGCTCGGGCGCGAGCTCCAGCGACTGCGCGGCGAGCGCAAACAAAATGCCGCAGGCGCAGGGGCAGGTCGATCAAGGTTGCTCGTGCAGCGATGCGGCCTCGCAGGATACATCGCAATTGGCAAGCTGCGATCCCGACCGCGCCAAATGTGCGGTGCCGCCGATGCACCGCGCCCTGCTCGACACGATTGCCTTCACGGAAGGGACGGCGGGTTCGTGCGGCACCGATGGATACAGCACGGGATTCGGGTACAACTGCTTCGACAGCTGCGCGCAGCATCCCCATACGCAATGGGGAAGTTCGACCGCCGCGGGGCGCTACCAGTTTCTCGACTTCACGTGGGACGAACTCGGAAAAAGCGATTTCGGCCCGGCCAATCAGGATATCGCCGCAATAGAGAAAATTCGCCAGCGCGGAGTGGACCTGCCCACGGACCGACCTTTGTCGGAAAGCGAATTCGAGGCGGCCATGCACAAGCTCTCTTTGGAATGGGCATCGTTGCCGTATTCGCCGTATGGGCAGCCGACGAAAACGCTGCAGGAGACACGCGCGCGCTACTGCGACGCGGCCGGCGGCTGCTGATTCATTCGTGGCGCATCGCCGTCATGGGATGAATGCGCGTCGCCCGCCGGGCGGGCAGGTAGCTCGCCAGCGCGGCGATACAACCGGTTACGGCCACGACGACCGCGTACGTAGCGGGATCGAGTCCGCTGATCTCGAACAGCAGCGCGGAGACCCACGGCCGGAATGCCAATGTGGTAAGTCCGGCCAAGGCGAGCCCCACGGCCACGCCGGTCCCTGCGAGCTGGAGCCCTTCGAGTACGAGCATGCGCTGCAGGCGCTCCGCGTTTGCACCCAGCGCCATGCGAATCGAAAGCTCCTTCGTGCGTTGCGCGACGGAATACGACATGACGCCATAAATGCCGATGGCCGCCATCATCAAGGCCACCCCTGCGAAACAAGCGAGCAACGTGGTGAGGAAGCGCGGCTTCGCGATGGTCTCGTAGACGACATGATCCATGGTCTGCAGCCTCGCCACGGGCAGATCGGGATCCTGCGATGCGATATAGGCGCGCACGGTTCCGAGGAGCGCGCGCGGATCGCCGTCGGTGCGCAACACCAGGTGCAAGGTGCGCCGCACGAAGGTCTCGCCGGGCACATAATGATGCCAACCCAGCGTTTGCCGGAGGGGAAGGTACAATTCCGTTCCCGCGGGGAGTTCCACCCCGTGCTGTTTGACGTCGGCCACCACGCCGACGATGGTTTGTTCGATGGGCGGCTCACCGGGCGGTGACGTCGAAAAGAAGCCAATGCGCTTTCCAATGGGATCTTCGTCGGCCCAATACTTCTTGGCCATGGCCTCGTTGATGATGGCCACCCGCGGCGCGGTTTCGGTATCGGTGTCGTAGAAGATGCGGCCGCGCAGCAATGGAATGCGCATCGTGGAGAAATAATCGTCGCCAGCGAATTGGCGAGAATCGGCGATCCATTCGCGGCCTGCAGGCGCCACGCGCCCGACGATTTGGAAGGAGTTCGAATTGGGCAGACGCTGCGGCGGCAGCCCATCCATCAAAGTGGCCGATTGGACGCCGGGTAAGCTTCGCGCACCTTCCTGCAAGCGTTTCCAGAACGCCATGACGTCGTCGTCGGTGGGGTAGGCCTTCTTGGGGAGTTGCAGGGTCAAGGTCACGAGGCCGCGCGGATCGAATCCGAGCTCGGATTTTTGAAGGCGCACGAGGCTTCGAACCATGAGCCCCGCACCGAGGACCAGGTCGATGGCCAATGCCACCTGCGCGAAAATGAGCACACGGCGAAAAAGGCGATGGCTACGGCCGCTGGTGGTTCGCTGACCGGCCGCCCGAAGTGCACCTGCGAGATTTCCGGAGGCGTGGACGATGGGGGTCAGTCCGAAGACCACGCTGGTGCCCACCGCCACGGTGAGCGCGTAGATCAGCACGGTGGTGTCGAGGCGAATTTCGTGGGCGCGAGGCAAGCCCTCGGGAAGAAATCCGACCACGAGATCGAGCGCCCACATCGCGCAAAGGATGCCAATGACTGCACCGAGCACGCCGAGCACGAGGCTCTCCGTGAGGAATTGACGGGCGAGGCGTCGCCGGCTCGCTCCGAGTGCGCTACGGACGACGATTTCCGCACTGCGGGCCTCGGTCCGTGCGAGCAATAGATTGGAGATATTGGCGCACGCGATGAGGAGCACGAACGCGACGGCCGCCTGCAATGTCAGCAAGGCTCGGCGCACCGGCCCCGTCACCTGCTCCTGAAGGTGGCGAAAGACGATGGGATGTTCCACGGGATCGACCTGATGTTCGCCCGGGTGCTCGTGGGCCCATACCGGCATGAGCGCGGCCATTTCCGAACGCGCCGATTCGATGCCGGCCCCGGGGGCGAGGCGGCCGATCACGTTGAGCCGATGGATGGCGCGCTGCATTTTCGCAGGATCGGCGGCAAGGGGCATCCAGATTTGCGCGCGCTCGGGGAACGCGAAATCTCGCGGCATCACGCCCACGACGGTAACGGGGAGGGCATCGATCTTTACCGTGCGCCCCACGACGCTCGGATCGCCGCCGAATGCGGTTTGGAAAATGCCATATCCAAGTACGACGGCATGCGCGCCGCCGTATCCGAATGTGGTGACGGTCGGATCCCCAGGGACGTCTTCACCCGCATCGAAGAGGCGCCCGAACATGGGACGGACACCGAGCGTCGGCAGAAATGTGGAGGTGACCTTCGCCGCCGTCACCACCACCGAGCGCTCGCCCGCCGTCAGGTTGGCATCGCCAATGTCCCACGCACCCACCGATTCGAGCGTGCGCGCGTGCGTCCGGACATCCGCGTATTCGAACCACGACAATCCCCAATCGCCGGGCTCTTCGAAGGGAGATTCCGTATTGACCTGAAGCAACCGCTCTGGTTCGGGAAAGGGCAGAGGGCGAAAGAGAATGGCATGTACAATGCTAAAGACGACCGTGTTCGCAGCAACGGCGAGTCCAAGTGTCGCAAGGACGATCGCCGTGAAGCCGCGGTTCTTCAGGAGAAGCCGAATGGCAAGTCGGATGTCTTGGAGCATGGTGGGCGCCGTTTGGTCTCGAATTACGGCAAAGCCCATGCCCAATCAAGGGCCGCGTAAATCTTGCGGAATGGCGCTGGCTTTGGCGAATCACGACTCTGGGATTCGCGTTTTTGGGACGTCCGGTCCCAGAATTGGGAAATATGCGTAGTTCGCTCCGCGTGCTTGGGGTGGTAGGCGCATTCGAGCGAGGAGCAGGCCTTTCGAAGAGGGGAAAATGACTCGCAGGTGTATGTGAAGCGGGAATAGGATTGTGTGGGAGGCAGGAGCAAGAGGCGTTCATCGGGGCGCGATACGCTGAGCCGACTCTCGTTGCGAACTGGATGCCCTACACGGGGTACGCGCGCCGGGGTCATTCACGGCGCTGTTTCTCGCCGTGGGCGGCGGTGGTGTCTGTTTGTCAACGAGGCGCGACGCGGATGGCTACATCGTGAAGCTCCTCGCTTGCCCCGACATTCCGCTGGGGGCCGAATTGCTCTCCTGGGTTGCGGGGAAATAGCGCAAATTGGCGCGCGGTTTTGCGATGGCGCGCAAGTTGCTCGGGGGAAAGGGTTGGCGTGCGGGCCCCCTCCGTTTCCAACACGGCGAACGGCGTACGGGAGCTCACCGTGGAGCACCCGGTCGAGCGACAACGCGTATCTATTTGAGCGACGTGCAAGCCAAGTCGAACGCGTCAATGCCAACCACGGAGTGGCAGCGCGCTCGAGGGCGGTGCTCGTTCGAATGGGGTACGTCAAAGGGCAAACCTGGACGACAATGGTCGATCCCAGTGGCAAACACCGTGGCTCGTCTTGCAACCGCCGCGTCCCCGTTCTGGTCCTGGGTTGATGAATCCAATCCGCGGCACCAATGACACCTCGTGTACGAGGCTCGATTGCGCCAAGACCCGTACAATGCCGCCGCACGAAAAAGCCTACCCAGAAGAACATGATGTGGTCATTGTCGGCCCATCTCCACGAATAAAGCGCGGCTCGCTCAATGAGACGATAGGTCGTTTGCACATCCCATTCGAATTGCCATTTCCCGGGCGACACCGTGGTCGCGGGTCTCTTAGGATTGTGATGCCATGTCTCGTCCTTTTGCCATTTCATTCGTCCTAGTCGCGGCTCTCACCGCGAGTTGCAGTTCCTCCGAGTCGCGCGTGACCGATGGCTCATCGAGCACCGAGTCCGCGCTCGACACGCTCACACCCGCGCAGCGCGCGGGTCAACGCATCATTTATTCCTATCCCGGCCAGACGCCGCCACCGGCGCTGCTCGAACGTATTCGCGCAGGCGAAGCCGCTGGCGTCCATTTCTGGAGCGACAATGTTTCGAGTCCCTCGCAGATTCGTGACGTGATTGCGCAGCTGGTGCGCGCACAAGAGGAGAGTCCCATTCATGCGCCACTCCTGTTCATTACCGATCAGGAAGGTGGCACCGTTCGCGGATTGCCCGGCGCACCCGAAATCTCCGCAAAACGGATTGGTCAATCTCCGGACGCCGTTGCATTGGCGTGGAAGGCTGGCAGTGAAGCGGGGCAGAACCTGCACGACGTTGGGATGAACGTCAACCTCGCGCCCGTGCTCGATGTTTTTCGCGAGCCGGGCAACTTCATCGATCGCGCCGAACGCTCGTACAGCCAGGATCCTCACCTCGTTGGGTCGCTCGGCTCATCGTTCATCACCGCGGAGCAGCGGTTTGGTATCGCCGCCGGCGTAAAGCACTTTCCCGGCCTGGGGTCAGCCACGGCGACTCAGAATACCGACGAAGCGCCCGTGACACTCGAGGTACAGCGCGCCGATCTACGCCACGTGGACGAGGCACCGTATACCGCCGCGATCGCGGCCGGTGCCAAAGTGGTGATGCTCTCCTGGGCAATCTATCCAAGCTTGGATGCGCAACACCCGGCCGGTCTCTCGCCCGTCGTGCTGCAGCAGGAATTGCGCAAGCGGCTTGGTTTCAAAGGCGTGACCATCAGCGACACGCTCATTGCCGGGGCCCTGCAGCCGTTCGGCTCCGTCGGGCAGCGCAGCGTTTTGGCCGCCGATGCGGGGATCGACCTTCTCCTGTGCTCATTCGGTGACGTTGCCCAAGGCGATGAGGCGAAGAATGCACTCGCAGGGGCGCTTCAAAACGGCCAACTCGACAAGGCAGCATTCAACGCGGCCATTCGTCGCATAGCCACACTGCGCAATGACCTGAAGTAGAGGATTCTTCGTGCATCGCGTGCGCCGCGATCGCCGTCGCAGTTGAATGCGACGGCGAGAGCGGCCGCCGTGGTTCGAAAAGCGAACCGCGTTCATGTTCGCATAGGCATTCTGGCGCACCTCCGATGCGAGCAACTGCCGTACGTCGACGGTCAGCAGCTGTCCAGCCGATCGAAGGTGCCTGGCCATGCCCAGTTGACGACCTTCGTCTGATTGGGATCGATAGCGAAGCAATCGGAATCAGGCCCCGTGCGGATGATGACCTTTACCCTCTGCCGGTTTCCGCAATTGTTGTGCACATACAGACTTCGCTGGGCCAACATGCTTCTCTCGACGCAACCCGGCGCACCCGCCATCGCACTCATATCGGAGTCCTCGTCGGTTGCGGACGGAGCGATCTCGATGGTCGCAGTCTGCTCGGCCACCGCGTCGCTCGGTTCGTTCGCCGTCTCGCCCTGCTCGGCAGTGCAGCCCGCGATGATCGTGGCGCACGCCCCTCCAATGATGATGCCGAGAATCTTGCCATTCACTGTCATGTTTCCTCCTGTCGGTTCCCCGCGCGAAAGGCGGCCTATGTTCGCTACTCTACGTGCTCGATGTAGAGCTCATTTGACGGAGGTTCGAATTTCTCCTCGCTGAAATAGACTGGCGCCATGTGGTGCGAGCCACGTCGGCGTTTCGCTCCTTAGCGTCGAGTGCTAGGTGCTCATTGTCGATAAATGGGTATGGGCGACGGACGACGCGGTGGCCTTCCATCTGGGTGCGGCAGCCGCCGAGTCGTGAAAAATTCTATATTGCGTGGTCGTGCAGGAATCGCGTCATGGTGTCGACGAATTCACGCGGTGATTCGAAGTAGACGAAGTGCCCCGCGTCGAGCCAAACGAGCTCGCATCCCCAGGCGCGCGCAGCTTCGCGAATATTGGCCTCGCCGATGACATGACTCGCGCGCCCCGCGATGAGTAGGGAGGGGGCTCCGAATGGTGCTCGGACCTGTGGTAGCGAGCCATTGACGTAGCCTGCTTCGATGTACGGCTTTATGGCCTTCGGAGAAGTCATATTGAGCAAGTGCGAGTCGTCGTCTATGGCATTCATGCGCTTCTGGACGTCGGCCGA
Organism: Sorangiineae bacterium MSr12523; assembly: GCA_037157775.1. NCBI lineage: Bacteria > Pseudomonadati > Myxococcota > Myxococcia > Myxococcales > Pendulisporaceae > Pendulispora > Pendulispora brunnea. The sequence goes on along the minus strand of CP089982.1, from coordinate 7,228,651 downwards.
CGCGAAGTGAAGCTTTCCTTGAAGAGGGTTTCGGCCAATAGTGCCATAGAGCTCTTGGACCTTTTGGATCGGCGTTCCTTCGCCGCGCACAATACGGTGAATGGCTTGCGCATGCTCCGGAAAATCGGATTCAGCAATGGATTCGGTATATGCGACTTGCTGCCGAAGTGCTGCTCCGATATCGGGGGTGGTGTCGGCCATGACGATGGCGCTCGTGCGTGCGGGAAAGCGGTGTGCGTATTCGGCTGCGACCAAGCCGCCAAAGGAGTGCCCGATGACCACGATTTTGGGGGCACCGACCGCTTCGCGAATGCGGTCGATGTCCTCGACGGTTTTCGTCATGCCGTAGTTCGAATCGGGCCCGTCGAATCCCGAGCGCCCGCAGCCGCGTTGGTCGACGTAGACGACGCGGTACCGAGATTCGAGCTCCTTGCCGGCACTCTGCTCGAACGCCAAGGAGTTGTAGCCCGGGCCGCCGTGAAGGAAGAGGAGGGTAGGCGCTCGAGGCGGGCCCGAAACTCTGTACCAAACCGAGACGCCATCGGGCATGGTCAGAAAGCCCCCGCCGAAGCGCAACCTGTCGGCACGCTCCCCCGCCGCCTCCGTCACCGAAGGACCGGATGCCGAGTTCGAAGAGGCCCCCGCACACGCAAGGCACACCCCCGCGAGAAATAGAGAAGCCCAGGCTCGTCTCATGGTGGGACGGAGGTGTACCATTATGGCGCGTTCCGCAACCCAGGAACATATCGCCGCGGCATGGTAAGGGCCTGGCATGCCTTTTGTTGCAATGCGGGACGGGCGGGGCCTCTATGTGCGGGTCGTGGGGCAGGGGACCCCCGTGGTCCTGTTGCCCGGTCTGGGCATGAACAGCATGCTCTGGCTGCCGTTCGTGCTGCCTTTTGCGCGTCGGTATCGCTTCATCCTGCCCGATTTTCGTGGATTTGGCCGCTCGTCGCACCTGGCGATCGAGCGCGATGACGTGTTCGAGAGCCACGCCATGGACGTGCACGACGTCATCGCGCACTTCCGCTTGCGCAATTTCCTCCTAGGCGGGATTTCGCTGGGCGGCACCACCGCCTTGCACATGAACCATCGCGCGGGACTGGCCGGTGTTCGGGCGTACCTCCACATCGAACAATCGCCCTGCGTTGGCAATCGCGAGGGATGGCGGCATGGCCTCTTCGGCGAAAGGCAGGACGCGTGCTTCGACGAGTTTCGCGTCTTTGCCGAGATTTTGGGCCGGTTCCCCAACGCGCGAGAGCTCGCCGATTTGCCCACCGTGGACCGGGTGCGCGCGGCCGAGTCCTTTGCCAGGATCGCGGCGTGGACCTTCGGGACACCTCGCATGGAGGCGCCCCTCCGGCGGTTCTTTTTGCTCCCTTCCTGGGTTGCGAGTCAGTTTCCCCTCTCGCTGCGCGATGCGCGCACGTACATCGCCGCGTACCTCGCAGGAGGGCATGATTACCGGCCATCGTTGAAGAACCTCGCAATGCCCGTCACGCTCATGATTGGCATGAAATCGACGCCGTATCCGTACGCGGGGCAGATGGCCATCGCGGAGGCGGCGCCGAATGTCCGTGTGGTGCGATTCGAACGATCGGGGCACCTGCCGCTTTTTGAGCAACCCAGGAAGTTCGTGCGCGAGCTTGGCCGCTTTCTTGCCGAGGGCTCGCGCGCCCCGTCGCGAGTTACGAATGGACGACTTTGACCGAGTAAGAGCCCGTTCCGCCAACTTCGTTGAAGTGGCGAACCTGCACGAAGTAGCGACCCGGCGCGAGGGTGGCGATGATCCGAGCGTTGAATCCGACGCCGCTGTCGTCATCTTCGGCGATGAGCGCGGTTTGGCTATTTGGTCCGAAAAGCTTCATCACCAAGTCGGTCGGCCCTCCCGTCTCGATGATGTAGCGCCCCTTCGTCTTTGCCGTGAATTGATAGACGTCCTCTTCGCCAGGCGCACCGATGGAGGCCGACTTGGCTGCGCCGTTGACATGGAGCTCGACGCTTTGCGCGGCGCTAGGAGGGTATGCCGCGGCACTTGCGATGAACGACTTGTCCAAGGCCGATAGCGTCTCGTTGGCCTTGGTGCCGACTCCGTTCTTGGTCCAACTCGCGGGAAAGAAGTAAAGCATGATCGAATCGGGGTCGAACTGCGTCCCCCGGATTTGGTCAGTGGCATACTTCTGGAGAACGTTGAAGTGCACCTGTTCTGGAGTCCAGTTGTTCGGCGGACCGCCGAGTTCGCGGATGACCACGTCTTCGTTCCACTCGATTCCGCCGGCCGGGTTCTGGTGCTCGTGCCCCAAGCCGATGGCGTGGCCGAATTCGTGTGCCGCGGTGCCCCCATCGAGGAATCCGAGGTTCATCGTCACTTCGTTTTGCGGGATTTTCTTGCAGTCCGTGCCAACCCAGGACCACGCGCCGTCGCTCGGATCGAACGAAATGCGAATTTCGGCATCTGGAGCGTTGCCAAACTCGAACTTGAGATTGGCGTGGCGCGTCCACCACAGTGCTTGTTCGCGCGCAATCGCCCGCTGGTTTTCCGTTCCGTCCAGGAAGCGCACTCGAAGAGTCGACCCGTTTACCCATAGTTTGCGGAATTCCAGCACGGCCCTTAGGGCACCACTGCGTAGGGCCAGCGTGCGTTGAGGCCTTGAGAGCTCCTGGGGCAGTACCCTGTCATGACATATCTTCGATATTGTGTTGCCCATCACCGACCTACCTTCTTCGTCATTGGAAAAACAACTTGCGTACCGGCCGCCCAAACGCGGAAATGATGCGCGTGCGACACGTTCCGCGGTTGCGTCCGCGCAACGTGAGATGTTGCAATGCGCAACCCGGGAGGTGCGCGCACTCCCGGTGGATTCAACCTCGTCACCCGGGACGGCGTTGCAATAGCTCGAATGGAGTACACGCAGCTGAGCTGGACTCGGGCTTCGAGCCCCAACTCGATGGGAACACCGGTTGCCGCGTCGGAAGGCGCGCTTCCATGAGGGCACCTGGGTTGCGGAACAGCGTGGGACGAATTTCGCGGAAGTTCGTGCATCCGGCGACTGCGAGTTCCCGCGCACAACGGCGGCATGCCCCATGCGTTGAGCAGGCGCATGTCTCGACGAAGAACGTTTTTCCTCGGCGTAGGGTTCCTGAGTTGCTTATCCGTCGCGCACACCTCCTGGGCTACTCGAAAGGCAGCACCTCCGAGCGAGGGCTTGTCGCAGGCCATGATCCAACAGACGGTGCGCGCAAAGTTTCCTGAGTTGCGCCAGTGCTATGAGGATATGGACGACCAGCCGCCCATGCGTGTCGACATGCACTTTGTCATACGAGCGGACGGCAAGGTAGCTACCGGCCACGTGGAGTCCGACGTACGTCCCGCGATCGTCCCGTGCATTGCGCGCACGATGTTTTCCTTGATCTTCCCGCGTCCACGAGGTGGTGACGTCTCCGTCGTCTATTCGGTTGACTTCGCGCCATAGTTCTTGTGCGTGGCGGGGGAGGGCGCGGGATGGGCGGACAGTGAGCAAGCCGCTCCCGAGTTGAGATCCGCGTGCCTCACCATTATGGGTAGAGCTAGGTGGCCGGGACAGGTGGCTGACTGTCCGGGACAGGCAGCGAAGTGCAGAAGCATCGAGAATTACGCGAGTTCGCAATGGCCTCGAACCTGCTGACGAGCGGATTCGTGACAATCGCACGACAAGTAGTCGAAGGCCGGACCTATTTGCTCACTCGCCGCTGTACCCAGAGGCAGTATCTGCTACGCCCCGATCGGTTCGTAGAGGAGGCGTACGAGTACTGCTTGGGGGAGGCTGCCGAGCGATTTGGTATTACGTTGCACGGTTGGGTCGCAATGAGCAATCACGAGCACGTGCTCGTGCGTGATAACCGAGCCAACTTCCCGGAGTTCCTCGCGCATTTTCACAAGATGGTCGCAAAGGTGATGAACACGTACCGTGGTCGATGGGAAAATCTTTGGGCGACCGAACAGCCAAACGCGGTCCATTTGGTTACTCCAAGCGATGCCTTCGAGAAGCTCGTCTATTTGCTTGCAAATCCAGTATCGAGCGATCTCGTCGACCGCATTGCGGACTGGCCTGGAGCATCCTCGTACAGCCTTCACCTCAGGAATCGGGCAAAAACCGTCAAGCGCCCGCGCATCTTCTTCCGTGCGGACGGGACAATGCCGGAGGAGGTTACGCTCAAGCCGGAACCACTCGAAGGCTACGAAGGCCTGAGTGAGGACGCTTGGAGGAACCAGATTGCAAAGGCGGTGCAAGCGGCGGAGGAACTCGCCCGGAAAAAGCGCCTTAGGAACGGCCGCCGTGTGCTCGGACGCAAGAATGTCTTGAGGATGTCACCTACCGACTCTCCGCCCACGGTCGAGGCTCGGCGCAATCTAAGACCGTATATCGCATGCCGCGACCGAGAACGCCGCACGCGTGAGCTCTTGGCTCTTCGTGCGTTTCGCTTGGCGCATCGTAGCGCGCGATTGCGCTTTCAGCGTGGCGAGGTTGGTGTCGAGTTCCCGATAGGTACCTACTGGATGCTGCGCTTTCGTTCGCACTTCGCGGCGGAGGCGGCGCCAGACACCTCTCACATAAAAGCGCCGCAATCCATCGGATTTGCATGTTGCACGACGGTAACTCGAGACGCGAGTTGCGTTCGACCTAACGGTACATGGCATTGTCAACGCGGGACCGATTGGGCTGCGCCGTGTGCATTCACCCATGTGGCGAGGCCCGTGAGGTCGCGTGCCTCGACGTCGGGGGCAGGGGCGTCGTGCGGCAACGGGAGACCGACCCTATTATGCCAATAGGTTGGCAAACCTACGGCGGTGGTGCCGAATAGGTCATAGCCAGATCCCGCAACGAAGAGCGCGTGCGTCGCCGATACACCGAGCTGCTTCAGCGCGAGCTCGTATGGGCGAGGGTGCGGCTTGTAGTAACCTGCTTCTTCGGCGGTAACGATAACTTGCCAGTCTACGGGAATGCACTTGGCGGCGAGCCGGCCCAATCGCGTCGAGCAATTCGTGACGATGCCCAGGGGATGGCTCGTCGCGAGTGCAAGAACAGCTTCCGTCGCCCCACTCCAGGGTTGGAGGTCGGGCCAGCCGAATTCCAGGCGATCGGCCGCTCCTGGGTTGAGGCCGATATCTCTCCCCGCCTCTCGCACCAGCTCCTCGTAGGGACGGTAGGGACCGCAGGCGTAAGTGAGCTCGAGGTAGCGTGCACGCCATCGGCGGCCAGCGGCTTCGTTGCCGGCGGCCTGATTCCAGGCTGTCCATGAGTCGAGCAGCGCCGTCAATAAGTCGAATAAGATGGCTTTGCCGGTGGGGGGCCTCACTTGGCGTCGCCATAGATGGTGGCGCGGGAGACTCCCATGTGTGCAGCCGCGATGTTGGCGCCTCGACGAACCTCCAGAAGGCCTTCCTTTTTTAGTTCTTGTACAAGCTGTTTTCTGTCCATTGCGCTCAGCGAGCGCACCGTAGTTGCTCTCGATGCCGCAAATTCGTCGATCCTTGCATGAATACGTTCCGCCGGGGTTCGATCCAGGTGTTCGTGGATTCGGCCGTCATCGATTCGCGTAAACTGCGAAATCGCGCTCTGAAAGCTTTGAAAAAGTGTCAGGTCGACGTTGATGCATAGGGCGGCGACATACGCGCCGCTATCGTCCTTGATACCGATTGATGTGCTCTTCACCTTTCGGCCATCCGAGAACGTGTTCGCGTAGTTGGAGAAGCGCGCGGGAAACCCCGGATCGCGAATGCGCGCCAAGCCCAGCTCGGTAGCTGGCTCTCCTATGCCGCGACCGCTCAGATTGTTGTAAATTCCGTGAATCGCGTTTCCTGGGTTGCGCAGATCGTGAACAACCACCTCGCAGAATGGGGCGAACGTCTCGGCTAACCCCTCGGCGATATTTTGCAGTGTGTCCAACAGCAGCTTATTCGCCTTTTTCTTCATTCTCTCAAGCTCCGGGGTTGAGGACCGCGCCCGCACCGATGACTCACCAACCGTGCAACCGGCTCCACCGGGTAAGTCCGTGTCCGTCAAGCGCGTGGTACTCGGGGAATTGCGCTCCCGTTGCGCAGGCGTGATTGGGCAAAATGCGAAGCCGGCTACCGAGAGGAAATCGCGCAACGATATCCGCGTCACGCTCCCCCTCGCGCCACACGATCCCGTGCTCCTGATTTGCGCCGCGCAAGGCGTAACCCAGGAGCGGCGTTCCGTCCACGCTGCAAACCTGTCCGTACCCGAAGTCGCGTTTTTGCTTCTCGGTGCCTCGGTCGCGGCTCATGGCCATCCAGCCCGCGTCGACGATGGCCCATCCCTTGTCGACTTGGTGCCCGATGACCGTCGTCAGCACGCTGAGCGCAATATCGTCCAGGGTACAGACACCGATGTTGTGCATCACCAAATCGAAGAAAACATAGACGCCGGCCCGTACTTCCGTCACCCGATCGAGGCAGCCGGCAGATAGCGCCGTTGGGGTCGAACCTACGCTCACCACGGGGCAAGGAAGCCCGTCCGCACGAAGGCGCTCGGCGGCCAGCACGCAACCGGCGCGCTCCTGCTCTGCCATGGCGGCCAGCTCCCCCGGCGTATCGAGATCGTAGCTCGATCCCGCGTGAGTCATCACCCCGCCGAGCCGCGCACCACCATCGCGCAACATACGCGCTACCTCGAGCAGCGCGCCGCTTTCGGGCTCGATCCCCGATCGATGCCCGTCGGTGTCGATCTCGATCCACACCTCGAACGCTTCGCCCTGCGCACGGCCAAATTCGGCAATGGCCGACGCGGAAGCGACGCTATCGGTAATCACCTTCAAATCGCACCCGCGCCGTCGCAGCGCCCAGACCTGCGGCAGCTTGGTGGGAACGATTCCCACGGCATACAGAATATCGTCGATGCCGTCTGCGTGAAACTGCGCCGCTTCTTTGAGTGTCGACACGGTGATGCCTCGCCCCCCTGCGGCGAGCTGCGCACGCACCACGGGTGTGCACTTGCTCGTCTTTACGTGCGGCCGAAAACGAACGCCGAAACCATCTACGCAGCGTTGCATCCGCTCGATGTTGCGATGCATGCGGCTCACATCGATCACGGCTGCCGGCGTGTCGAGTTCGGCGAGATAGGAGGAATCCAGATTCGTCATGGTATATCCAATCACCAAGGCCAGGCGACGACGGTACCCGTGTCCGTTGCCTCGGCACGCTCGCACACGACACGAGCCACCGTGAGATCTTGCAACGCGAGCCCCGTCATATCGAACAAAGTGACATCCTCGGCCCTGCGATGGAAAGTCTCCTTTCCGCTCAACAAATCACCGAATTCCATGCAGTCCGCGTCCGTTGCCCATTGCATCTCGCCGATCTGGCGCGCTTGCGCGCGATCGTCGACGAACAGGCGAACGCGCTGCAGGGCACCTTCGGGAAGCTCGCGCTTGCCCTTCGTGTCGGCCCCGACGCAATTGAAGTGCGTCCCCGGACGTATGGCCGCCACGTCGAACAGAGCGGTCCGACCCGGAGTTGCCGTGATCACGATATCGCTTTCCGAGACGGCTGCACTGCCCGCTTGCGTGTGTTCGATATCGCATCGGCCTGCGAATCGAGCCTCGAACTTCGCATCTCGCGATCCATCCGCGCGCACGTATCGAACGAGATGCAGCGAAGGGCATAGGCGCAGCGCGAACTCCACCTGAATGTGCGCCTGCGTCCCCGTGCCAAAGACACAGAGCCGCGTGCTTTCCCGGCGCGCGAGCTCCTGCAGCGCGAGCCCTCCGGCCGCGCCCGTGCGCATCGTGGTGATGGCGTTTCCATCGATGATGCAGAGGGGCCGGCCCGTCGCCGGATCGAACAGCGCAATGGTGGCTTGATGCGGCTCGCCGCCGTGTGCACGATTGTTGGGCCAAAATCCAGCCGCCTTGAATCCGAGGAGTCCCTGGGCCGCGACGTCTCCCGACTTGATCCCAAACACGCCGCCCGTGGCGAGCGCCTCCCGCACCACGGGGAAAACGCGCCCCTCCCTGCGACTGTGCAGCACGAAGGCTTCACGCACCGCCTGCAGCGCGTCCTCGTGCGAGAGCAGCGCCCGCACCTGCTCCCCGTCGACCAAACGCAGGAATTGGTGCTTGGACGACGCCGTGGACTGCATTTTGTTCATACTGTCTACAACTGGACGAAATGTCAAATGACGCAAACTCACCGGGGTTGACGCTCGCGAGGCCGCGTGTCAGATTCCGCCGCGGTACGTCGGTCGAAAAACGACAGGCCGGTATGGTGAGGCCGGCCAGCCCAACGGTGGGCTTCGGTATCCTCGATTCATCGAGGAACCCGCGATCGGATCGTCCGCAAGGCACCCGTGTGCGCTGAGCGGACTCCGGAGGTCGCGATGCGTGGCAAATTCACCGTGTTTTACGAGGCACCATTTTGGGTCGGCGTCGCCGAACGAGAGGACGACGACGGCCTCTCCATCGCTCGCGTGGTCTTTGGCGCGGAGCCGACCGGCGCGGAGCTGCGCGACTGGGCGCTTCAAGGCTTCCGGCGGATGCAGTTCCGTCGTGGCGCCTTTTGCCCTGACGACGTGAACGAGTCGCGACCGCGAAATCCCAAAAGAGCGCAGCGGGAGGCCTCCCGCGCCAGCTCCGAGCGCGGGATCTCGACGCGCGCCCAGGATGCCTTGAAAGCCGCCCTCGAGGCGAACGCCGTCGAACGGGAGGTCCTTTCGCGCGAAGCGCGCTTACGCGAGGCGGAGCGCCGCTGGGACCTTCGCGTCGCCCGCCGGAAAGAAAAGCACCGCGGACATTGATTCTGGCTTCCGCACGAGGGCGCCGTGCACACCCGCCACTGCGACGTATGCAATATACACATGGCATCGACCGCGCGATGACTCCTCCTGGCTGCTCGGCGCCTGCTGGAAGAGGGGCCGAGCGCGGTCAGCATGCGTCGCGTCGCCGATGCCGCGGGGCTTACGGCCATGGCGATCTACCGCCACTACCGCGATCGCGCGGCGCTGCTGAATGCGGTGGCGAACGACGGCTTCGAGGAGCTTGCAGCCACGATTGCCCGCAAGCGCCTCACCGGCGACTTCGAGCAACGCCTCATCAAGCTCGCGGAGATGTACCTCGACCGGCCATGATCAGCCCTGCGCTGTATGACCTCATGTTTCTGGCCAAGCGTGACGGCGCCCGCCGGTATCCGCGCGACTTCAAAGCCAGCCGCTCGCCGACGGCCAACCTCGCCGTACGTATGCTCGAAGAAGGCATGGCGGACGGCCACTTCGTCAAAGATGACGCGTGGGAGGTCTTCTTCGAAATCAGCGCGCTATCGCACGGTTTCAACCCCACGGCGAAGATGTCACTTGCATGATGATAGTGACGATGATATTCGACGGGATATGCAGCGGACGTCCTTTGCGGAGATGGAGTGCCCGATTGCCAGGGCCGTCGACGAAATCGGCGAAGGGTGGTGCCTGCTCGTGCTGCGCGAGGCCTTCAAGGGTGCGCGTTGCTTTGCCGAATTCGAGGAGCGGCTCGGAATTCCACCGAGTACGCTGACCCGCCGCCTCGCAGGGCTTTGCGAATGCGGGATTTTGCAGCGGCGAAGCTATCAAAGCCGACCTCCGCGCGACGAGTACGAGCTCACCGAGAAGGGGGCGGAGCTCTTGCCCGTGCTTCTCTTGCTCGGTGAATGGGGCAACCGTTGGCTTGCTCCGGGCGGTGCGCTCATCGTTCCGGTCGAGCCGAAGACGGGGGCGCGCATCGAGCCGGTGCTCGTCGATCGCGCGACGTCCAAGCCCATTCGGGCCGGAGCCGTGGGGCTCGGTGCGGGGCCAGGGGCGAGCAAGCAACTCCGGACGTCGCTCCGCGCACCAGTGCGGCTCGCAAGTGCACCGGAGGCGATGTCCAGCACGTCGTCCGGGTCGGATCCGGGGACATAGGAGCCACCATGGGAAATTCCTCACGCGAACGGGTCGTTGTCACGGGAATGGGGGTCGTTACACCACTCGGACACGATGTGGCCTCGACGTGGTCGTCACTCATTGCCGGGCGCAGTGGCGCGGCGCCCATCGCGCTCTTCGATGCATCCTCCTTTGCGGTTCGCTTTGCCTGCGAAGTGAAGGGGTGGGATCCCGCTCCGTTCATCGAGCGAAAGAAGCTCAAGGAGCTCGACCGATTTTCCGAGTTCGCGATGGCGGCGGCGAAGATGGCCATCGATGATGCGTCGCTCTCCCTGGCCGAGCATGAAGAGGAACGTGCGGGCTGCTTCATTGGCGTCGGACTCGGTGGGCTTTCGGCGCTCGAAACGGCGGCGAAGACGCTCCTCGAAAAAGGCCCGTCGAAACTTAGTCCGTATACGATACCGCGCATCATCGCCAATCTGGCTGCCGGCCAAGTCTCCATTGCGCATCGCTTGCGTGGACCGAGCTTCGCCACGACGAGCGCCTGCGCAACCGGGGCGCACGCCATCGGAGAGGCCGCCGAGTGGATTCGCCGCGGGGCCGCTGATGTGATGGTGGCCGGCGGGGCCGAATCGACCATCACGCCCATCGGCATTGGCGGCTTTCAAGCGATGCACGCACTTTCCCGGCGCAATGACGCACCGGAGCGTGCGAGTCGGCCCTTCGATTGCGCCCGCGACGGGTTCGTCTGCGGCGAAGGCGGTGGTGTCGTCGTCCTCGAGTCCCTCACGCGTGCGCGGCGCCGCGGCGCCCGGATTTACGCCGAGCTCACTGGCTACGGAGCCTCCAGTGACGCGTTTCACATTACCGGGCCTGCGGCCGAAGGCGAGGGCTGCCAGCGCGCCATGCGCATGGCCCTCGACGACGCGGGGTTGCCGGCGGACGCGATTGAGCATCTCAATGCGCACGCCACGTCCACGTCGGTGGGCGACAAGGCCGAGAGCGATGGTGTTCTTCACGTGTTCGGGGCGCATGCTCGGGATGGGAAGCTTGCGGTCAGCGCCACGAAGAGCATGACCGGGCATCTTTTGGGGGCCGCGGGCGCCGTGGAAGCGATCTTCACGGTGCTCGCAATCCGCGAAGGAGTGATCCCGCCGACCATCAATGTGGATGCGCAGGATCCCGAGTGCCCCATCGACGTGGTGCCCAATGTCGCCCGCAAGCGCGCCGTGCGCCACGCCATGTCGAACGGCTTCGGCTTCGGCGGCACGAACGCAACCTTGGTATTCTCTCGTTTCTAACTGCCCCAAGCTGCCGGCACAGATCGTCCCGCCCAGGCACAATCGGGCGCCGCGCTCCTCTCCTGGGTTGCGTGATCTGGCGCGATCTGCAGCACGATCCGCCCGCCGCCGCTCCTGGGTTGCGGCGCGCAGGCCATTTTAAGCCGCCACCGCCGCTGAAACCTCCGCGATGAGAAGGTCGACGAAGGCTCGCGCGAAGCGGCGTGCTGGCATGAGTCGCGTCAATGTGGCGGTGCCCGCGGTTCACTGGGGGCGACGCCGCGCATCAGCTCAGCCCGGCATAAGCAACCCAGGAGAGCCGACGGCGCCCATTCCAGCGGCGGCCGCCATTGTTTCCTCTGGGTCCCGGTCACGTGCGCGGTGCCTCGATGTGAGCTCGCAACCCCGACTGCCCGCTGGCCACGTGGTTCGCGAGCATGTGCCGGTCGGGATAGTCCCCGCCGTTCTGCGGCCGGAAGGGAATGGGCGCGTCTTCGAACAGCCGCTCGAGACGTGTGCGCCAACCCTCTTTCGCCTCTTCGACGGCGGCCTCGGTCATTCGGCCGCTGCCATAAACTGCATGTGTCGGCAGCACCTCCATTCCGGCAAAAAAGAGCATCCCGTGCGTGATGGGAAACAGCAATTCCTCGAGTGGCCCATTGATCCCGCGGGGCCCATAGTCCTCCGCCGGCCCGCCGACGATGACCGACAACAGGGCCCGCTTGCCCTTCAATCCACCATCGCCATAGCGATAGCGATTGCCTTCGCCCTTGTACCCATATGCCAATCCATAGGCAAACACCCGGTCCACCCAGCCCTTGAGAATGGCGGGCATCCCGAACCACCAAAGCGGAAACTGCAAAATCAACGCATCTGCGGCGAGCAGCTTTTCCTGTTCCGCCGTCACATCTGCCGTCTGTTGCCCCGTCGAATAGGCATGTCCCGACTCCTCGATGAACGACAGCCGCCGCCGATTGAGGCGCGCTGGAAAATCATGTTCATCGAATACCGCCTTCCAGTGCATGCCATACAAATCCGACGACGAGACCTGATGCCCCCCTTTCTCCAGCGTCTGCCGCGTCACCTGGACGAGCTGGTGGGTCAACGACGTGGGCTCGGGGTGCGCGTGAACGATCAGCACATTCTTTTTCACGGTTTCATCTTCCTTCGAAAAAAAGTCGACCTGTCTGCTTCCAGTCATGAAGCTTGGGCCCAACGAAGCTATTCGTGAAACCATATAAGTTCTTGGCTACTATCCACCTGGTGGATACCAAGCGACTCGATCTCAACCTGCTCGTCACGCTCGAGGCGTTGCTCGTGGAGCAGAATGTGACGAAGGCGGCTGCTCGCCTGCACCTCAGTCAACCCGCGGTCAGTGCTCAATTGAGTCGCCTGCGGGACGTTTTCGAGGACCCTCTCCTCATTCCCGCCCACCGCGGCATGACGCCCACGGCCCGAGGGCTCGAATTGCTCGACCCTTTGCGCCACGCGCTGGATCAAGTGCGCGCCATCGTCGCCACCGAAAGGACCTTCCACCCGGCGAAGGCGAAGCTCACCATCACCATCGCGTGCACCGACTACGTGCAGGCCGCCGTGGTGATGCCCCTGGTCATGGATCTCCGTCGAAAGGCGCCCGGTGTGCGTGTGGCCGTGCGCCACCTCGATCTAGACCAGTTGGAGGCGCAGATGGCGCGGGGCGATGTCGATTTGGCGCTGATGACGCCGCAAGTCGCTCCGCCCAGCCTTCGCACACGGCACCTGTTCGACGAGCGTTACGTGCTCATCGGACGGCGGAATCACCCGGGGCTCCGACACGGCATCACACTCGATGAATTCGCCCGGTTGGAGCACGTGATCGTCTCCTTGCGCGGGGGTGCCTTCGTCACACCCGTGGACGATACGTTGACGGCGCTGGGGCGTAGTCGCCATGTGGTCTTCTCGGCAGCATCCTTCCTCTTCGTTCCGGAAATCGTCGCCCAATCGGACTTCGTCGCGCTGGTACCGGAGCGCCTCGTGCGCGATCGCATCGACAGGCTGAAAATCGTCGAGTTCCCGCCGGCCGAAGGCTTCGCCGTTGGCATGGTGTGGCACGAGCGCACTCAAGGACACACGGGCCATCGCTGGATCCGCGATGCCATCATCGCCGTGGTCAACGGTCGTACCCAAGCACGCCGTCCCCGCGGCCGCGCACGTCCATCATGAAGATTTCCTAAATACCCCCTTTGCGTTTCACCCATGTATCAGGACGGGGCTTGCGCCCTATCTTCCTGGCCATTGCATCGAAGGAGAGCAACATGCAAAAGCGAAAACTGGGAAAAAGCGGCCTCGAGGTCTCCGCCATCGGACTCGGCTGCATGGGCATGAGCTATGGCTTTGGCCCGCCTCCCGACAAGCAGGAGATGATCGCGCTTCTCCGCACCGCGGTGGGTCGTGGGGTTACCTTCTTCGACACCGCCGAGATTTACGGCCCCTTCACGAACGAAGAGCTGGTGGGCGAAGCGCTCGCTCCCTTCCGAGGGCGGGTGGTCATTGCCACCAAGTTCGGATTCTCCCCCAAACTGGAAGGGACCGCGCGCTTCACTCAGGTCAATAGCCGGCCCGACAACATTCGTGCTGTCGCCGAAGCCTCGCTCCGCAGGCTCAAAGTCGATGCCATCGACCTCTTCTACCAGCACCGCGTCGATCCGGCGGTTCCCATCGAGGACGTCGCCGGGACGGTGAAGGATCTCATTCAGCAGGGGAAGGTCAAACACTTCGGTCTCTCGGAGGCCGGCGCCCAGACGATCCGTCGCGCGCATGCCGTCCAGCCCGTCGCGGCCCTTCAGAGCGAGTACTCGTTGTGGACGCGGGATCCGGAGGCGGAGGTGCTCCCCACGCTCGAAGAGTTGGGCATCGGGTTCGTTCCGTTCTCGCCGCTCGGCAGGGGCTTTCTCACCGGGACGGTGAACCAAGCGACGAAGTTCGAAAGCAACGATATCCGCGCAGGCTTTCCGCGTTTTACGCCCGAGGCTCTCGAAGCGAATCAGGCGCTGGTCGATGTGCTCGGCCGCATCGCGCAGGGAAAGAACGCCACCGCGGCGCAAATCGCACTGGCGTGGCTCCTTGCGCAGAAGCCGTGGATGGTCCCCATTCCAGGCACTACGAAGTTGACCCGCCTGACGGAAAATCTTGGCGCGGCCTCCATCGAGCTCGGCGCGGACGATTTGCACGAGATCGATGCGGCCCTCTCCAACATCGAGGTGCACGGCGCTCGTTATCCCGAACACCTTCAGCGGCTGGTCAATCGCTGAGCGTTCTGCCGGTGGGCGCGCCAGTCACCCGATGCGATAAGCGGAAATCCCGCGGCGATCTCGCGCGCGAGCAGGTACGCTTCGGCGCACTGCCCATCGTCGAGCGTGATGTGTTCGCGGTGGTACTCGTCACCCTCGAAGGCATCGAGTGCGGCGAGGGTGTGCGCATCCACCTCATACAGCTCGCCCGCCACGGACGTATCACCGCCCGCCACCAGGCCGGGATACACTCCGAGATCATGCAGCCGAAAACCCCGCTCCGTGCGCGCCGGCCCGACGAAGCGCGCATCGCGAAGCCACCAGGAATTCGGCTGCCCGGAGAGCAAGGTCCCGTAAACCAGGAGCCTGGTCGTGCCCGTACCGTCCGCCGATTCCATCACGGCCGTGGCGCGCTCGACATAGCTCATGGTGCGTGCCCGATATCATATCTGAACGGCGACGATGAAAACGAGTGCTCGTATTCCTTTCGAACGACGGGACGGATTTTCTGATCAACGTTGATGCCCGCCATTCCGATGAGAACTGCGAAAACAACGAGGGCGCGCTTCACGAGCCGTCATCCTAGCACCACGTCACCGCATCAGGAGGGCCGTGCCGCCTTTTGAACATCGAATCGCGGCGACGCTCCAAATTGCCGTGCGTACTCGCGACTGAATTGCGACAGGCTCGAGTAGCCGACGCGGAGGCCCGCCGTCGTCACATCGATCCCCTCCATCCGCAAGGCGCGTCGCGCTTCGACGATGAGGACGGAAGCATCGTGCATCGTTTGCTAGGAATCTACCATTGCTCGATGCATCCAGTTTTCATTTGCAGGATTGTACAACTCCTTCGCAGAAACGGAGCCGTTCCCCCGCATCATGCCCCGCGGCTTGGATCGGTGGCCGGCAGCTCGGTCAACAAATGATCGATGCACGTACGGACGGCCGCGGTCATCGAGCGGTGGGCGCGATAGAGAAGATAGACGCCGCCGGTCTCACCCTCGTACCCTGGAAGGACGCGTGTGAGGCGCTTCGTGCGCACGTCCTCTGCGCAGAGTATCTCGGGGATCATCGCGATGCCGACGCCGGCCAGTGCCGCGCGGTGGGCGGCGGAGAATTCACTGACGTAGAGCCGTGGCGCGAAGGTGATCCTTCGCTTGCGGCGCCCGCGGCCGAGGGTCCACGTTGCAAAGCCGTCGCGCGCGCGGGTGGCAATGCAATCGTGCCGCGCAAGGTCCTTCGTACGCCGCGGCTTGCCGCGTGCCTCGAGGTAACGCGGGCTCGCGTACAGGAGCTTGCGCGTGGAGCGCCATAGTTCGCGCGCGACGAAGTCGGCGCTATCGACCTTTCCCGTGACCATCGCAATGTCGAATCCTTCGGCGAGCAGGTCGAGGCGCCGGTCGTCGAGCTCCAGGTCGATCGATACGCCAGGGTACTTTGCAAGATACACGTGAATGACCTTCGACACGGCGGCGCCGAGTACGAGCGGGGCGAGGACACGAACGCGTCCGCGCGGCTCCTTTCGTAGCTCCCGGACGAAGTCGGTTCCTTGCCACACGTCATCGACGGCGCGTTCCGCATGCGCGAAGTAAGCACGTCCCGCGTCGGTGAGGCGAAGGTTGCGCGTGGTGCGCTCGAGAAGACGAATCCCGAGCACCGACTCGAGCCGCGCGATGCGTCGACTCACCGTGGATCCGGGGACGCCGCGTTCGCGCGCAGCCGCGGCGAAGCTGCGCGTCTGGACGACGCGCACGAACAGCGCCACGTCGTTGAGGTCCAAGTTGATTCGTGCATCCATGATAGCAATGGCTTTCCGTATAGCGTACTAGTGCACCGCCATCGACGACGCTACCCATGGGGGCATGAAAAACATCGTCGTTACTGGCGCTACGGGAAACATCGGCAGCCGCGTCGTGCTCGAGCTTGCCGCGCGCAACCATGGCCAACACGGCAATCATGGAAACGTGATTGCCTTCGTGCGCGATCCACTCAAGGCATCGCCGCTCGCCGCGGCCGGAGCGGTCCTCCGGCGCGGTACCTTGGAGGATAGCGCATCGCTCCAGGCGGGCTTTGCCGGCGCCGATACGGTGGTCCTCATCACCGCCGGGGCGACCGCGGCGGAGCAAGCGAAAACGGCCATCGACACCGCGTGCGCTGTGGGGGTTCGCAAAATCGTTCGCGTCTCCTCGCTCAAAGCGAGCGTCGACGGTCCAACGGATCCCACCCGTCAAGACGGCCGCACCGAGAACCATCTCCGCGAGTGTGGCCTCACCCACGTGATCCTCCGCGGGCATTGCTTCATGCAAAACATCCTCAAGGGCATTCGAAGCATCCGCGACGAGGGAAAGCTGTACTTCGGCTCCGGCTCGGGGAAAATCGGCATGATCGACGCGCGCGACATCGCCGACGCTGCCGTCGTCGCTTCGATCCGCGAAACCTGGGACGGCGGAACCTTCGAGCTGACCGGCCCCGCCGCCATCGATTTCGAAACCGTCGCCGCCGCCATCGCGTCGGAGCTCGGCCGCGACGTTGGCTACGTTCCCATTTCACCGGAGGCCGCCGGCGAAGCCGCCCGCAGATTCGGCACCGACGCATGGACCGCCTCCGTCCTCACCGAATATTGCGCAGCCTACGCCAAGGGTTGGGGCGATTTTACGACACCCAATCTCGCGAACATGACGGGCCACGCGCCGCGTTCCATCACCGACTTCGCCCGCGAGGTACTCGTCCCGGCCATCCACACGATGTAGGGCTGGATGACGGCGCTTGACATATTAGAAATATCTAATATGTTGCCTTCTACAATGAACAACCCCTCTGTCATCCCCCATCTCACCGTTGACGGCGCGCGGGCCGCGATTGCCTTTTACGAGAATGCCTTCGGCTTCAAGGTCACGCGTTTGCAGGAGACGCCCGACAAGGCCAAAATCGTTCACTGTTCCATGGAGAACGAGCGTGGTGGCGTGGTCATGCTTTGCGACGCGTTTCCCGAGATGCACCAGGGCGCCAAGCAAACGCCCGAAGCGCTCGGCGGGACGCCGGTCACCATTCATCTCGACCTGTCCGACGTCGACGCCGTCTGGGCGCGTGCGCTGAAGGCCGGAGCGTCGGTGGCGATGCCCTTGCAGGACATGTTCTGGGGTGCGCGTTACGGCATCGTGACCGATCCGTTCGGGCATCGATGGTCGCTGGCCACGGAAAAGGCCACCCCCACCGAAGAACAACTCGACGAAGGAGCGCAGAAGTACTTTCCTAAGAAACCCTAATGGACCGATCGACCCAGGAGCACGATGCGACATTTCGAGCCGTCTCGGACATCACGCGCCGGCGCATTCTCGATTCGCTGGCGGGCGGCAACAAAAACGTGTCCGAGCTGTGCGCACTCTTCGATGTGACGCAGTCGGCGGTATCGCAGCATCTCAAGGTGCTTCGCGATGCCGGGTTGGTGCGAACCATCCGCGAAGGTCGCATGATTTACTACGAATTGGATCCGCAGCCCATGCGGGCGGTATTCGACTGGGTCGCCTATTACGAAACCTTTTGGACGAGCAAACTCGATGCGCTCGGGCGGACGCTCGATCGCGAGGCTGCCAAGCGACGGCGCGGGAACCATGAAGCGTAGCCTCCAGCTCGAGCGCATTTACCCTCACCCTCGTGCGCTGGTGTGGAGTGCACTCTCCGATCCGGAATTGCTTGCGACATGGCTCATGCCCAACGATTTCGTCGCCGAGATTGGGCACGAGTTCACCTTTCGCACCGACCCAGGGCCCGGCTTCGACGGCATCGTGCATTGCAAGGTCGTCGACATGGAACTCGAGCGCTTGATGCGCTGGTCGTGGCGAGGAGGATCCATCGACACCACGGTGACCTTTCGCCTGGAAGATGCGATTCTCTACGCGCGGCCGGCAACGCGCCTCGTGCTGGAGCACACGGGATTCGACGGGCTCCCGGCCGTGCTGACCTCGTTCATCCTTGGTGCGGGTTGGGGCGCCATGCTGCGAAAGAAGTTCCCCCTCGTGTTGGATCTCGTGGCACGTGGGAAAACGCCCGAGCCTACCGGTGGCCCGAAGGCGAATCGGCGTGCCCTGTGGTGGTGGCTGTCGAAGTTGTTCGCCCCCATCTTGCGCCGAAGCGCGAAATAGCGCCTATTCCACTGCGGGTGCCACGGCCGCGGGAAGGACGGTCACGACCGGGGCGATGTCGACGACGAGTGGCGCGCCGAAGCGAATGACCAACGTGGGGATGAGGCCCAACTCGACGGTCATGCCCCGCGGTGCCATTCCCGCAAATTGAATATTGTTCTGCAATCGCTGCGCACGCGAAAGGCATTTGACCAGAACGACGGCCAATTTGTTTTCGGCATTGGCCGCCAGCAGCTCTTGAACGGCCTCGTCGCTCAGCGGGTGAACCGCGTCGAAATCGGCGTGCACCTGCGGCGGCAGGCCCAGGGTGACCGACACGCCCTGCAGCGTGTAACCCGCCTTGCGAACGATGGGCAGCGCGGAATTGAAATCGCGCATGGTGTCTTTGACCTTGGCCACGGCGCCTTCCAGAAGCTCGACACCCTTTTGGGTCGCCGAGTCCTTCAGCGCCGTCGCCTTGGCCGAAGCTTGTTCTTTGAGCTCACCGGCCTTCGCCGCCACATCGTTCTTCACTTCGGCGGCCTTCATGCTGGCCGAGCTCGTGGCTTCCTTTGCCTTGTCGAAGATTCCCATGACGTGTCTCCCCCGCATCGTGCGCCATCCGTGCGCACCTCGATGCTGCGTCATCGTACACCTCGGCAAGCGCGTGCACGAGGCCGCGTTTACCTGAGCCGCGTTCGATCTTCGGTGCCCAGGGCCTGGGTGAGAAGCGCCGGATCGTGGGCGCTCACGAGTAGCAATTCGGGATCGGTCC
Organism: Sorangiineae bacterium MSr12523; assembly: GCA_037157775.1. Lineage (NCBI taxonomy): Bacteria > Pseudomonadati > Myxococcota > Myxococcia > Myxococcales > Pendulisporaceae > Pendulispora > Pendulispora brunnea. The sequence continues at coordinate 7,209,320 of CP089982.1, read as the reverse complement.
GATGCAGCTCCGCAAGTCGCTCGTGATTCGAGCGGACGCGTGCCCAGTCGTGGGCCACGAACCACTCTTGGACGGTCAAAACCAGCGGTTCGCGCCCAATGCCTGCGACGATGCTTCGGTCGTAGAAGGCGTCGCCGGCGTGCAGGATCGTCCGACGACGCGGGTGGTCTGCGTCAATGGCAACGGCGGCGTGGCCGCGCGTGTGGCCTGGCAACGGGATGAGCACGATGGCGTCGTCGATCTCGGTCAGGCATTTGGCCGAGGCGAAACCACGCCACACATCGCCGCCGGCCCCGTGGGGCACCATCTTTGGACCGTGCGTCCACTGCGCGGGGCGGTATCGCGCGCGTTCCAGTGATGACCATCGGTTCGAGGCGGCGGCCCACTCGTCCGCCGTCGTGTGGATGCGGGCCCACGGGAAATCCGACAAGCCGCCGACGTGGTCCGAATCGAAGTGCGTGAGCACGATATCGCGCACGTCGGCCGGATCGAATCCGCGTTGCCGCACCTGCTCGATGGCCGTCTCCGCGGGATCGAGCAACGGCCGCGTCACGTGACGATAGAAGCCAATGCGTCCCGCCGGATCGGCAATATCCGCCGAACCGAACCCGGTATCGACGAGCGCGAGCCCGTTGCGTGTTTCCAGCAGCAGCACATGGCACACGAGCGGCGCGCCGGGCATCCGCATCGAGCCGCAATTGAGGTGATGAACGCGCATGTTTCGTTGATCAGCTAGAGCAGCCTCGGATCGGGCTCCCGCGTCATGGCGGCAAGCCCGCGCAGCGCCCGGACGAGCTTGGGCCAGTTGCGCGGATCCTTGAGGCTCAGGCCGCGGAGCAGTTGTTTCAACATGGTCAAGCTATCGAAGTACACGCGCTCGCAGACGAGCGTCTCGTTCGCGTCGAAGACGAAAAACGCGTTCATCCGCACGCGGAACCGTTGCCCCGTGGGCGGAATGCCTCCGAGCGGTCCCTGGTGCGTGCCCATCAGCCAGAACTCGACGATGACCGCGTCGGCGCTGTGGCGCAATGCGATGATCTCATGGTGCTGATCGGGAAAGGCTGCGCGCGTGTCGCGGTAATAGCGGCGCACGTTGGCATCGCCGTCGTGCACGGTCATCGTCGCGATGAGTTCGTAATGCGGGTGAGGGAAGGTGGCGAGAACATCGTCCCACCGCTGCGCCACCTCACCGTGGAAATGATCGAGGACGAGCTTCTCGCGTGCGCGGAGCACGTCGGCGCTGGGCATGTCGAAGCGTTCGGGCATGAATTAATCCACGGTGTGGGTTTTATGGAAACTTTACCCACAGTGTGGATTTCTGCAAGGCCAAATGCATCATGCGGCCATGACAAAGCCGCCCCGTCGAGGCCGACCGCCGAAAGGTGCCGAACCGCTTTCCCGCGAGGCCATTCTCAAGGCCGCCTTGGCGGTGATCGACGCGGAGGGCATCGAGGCGGTGAGCATGCGAAGCGTGGCGCGGGAGATGGGGGTCGATGCGAAAAGCCTCTATCACCACGTCGACGGTAAAGATGGACTGCTCGACGCGGTGGCGGAGCACGTACTGGCGGGCATTCGCATCCCCAAGCCCACGGGCTCCTTGGCCGACGATCTGCGGGCCATCGCGCGTGCATTTCGGCGTGCGACGCTGGCCCATCGGCATGCGGCCGCGTTGGTGCTCACGCGCCAGCTCGCGTCGTTGGAGGCGCTTCGGCCGGTGGAGGCGGTGATGTCCGTACTTCTCCGCGCCGGCTATTCGCCCGACGAGTCGGTGCATCTGCTGCGCGCGCTCCTAGCGACGGTGGTGGGCACGCTGCTTCGCGAGGTCCACGCCGGGCCCGCGTTTGGCGTGCGCGATCTCGAGGGCATCGCGCGCCGTCGAAAGACATTGGAAACCGCGGGCCTTCCCGCGCTGGCCGAGAGCGCAGCATTCCTCGCACGCTGCGATCACGACGAGGAGTTCGACTTCGCCGTCGATCTGATGATCCAGGCCGTTACCACCAGGTGATGTGGTAGATGCAGCGATCGTCGCCGTTTTTGCGGCATGGGCCCGTCGCGTGCTCGACCAGCGAGTGAGGCTCGAAGCGGCGCACGATTCCAAATAAGCAGCCACGCTCCCAATCGCAGGCATACGGATAATCGGATTCGATGGCCACGAGGTTGGCGCCCGGCTCGCCGCGGTATTGGAAATGGCCGAGCGGCTCGTCCGGCCCGGCGGGATCGCCGAGCGGTTTGCCATCCTTGCGGTGCCGCATGCGGAAGGCAGGATCGAGGTCCTGGAGCGCCGAATGAATGTCGCGCACCGACGTCGAAAGATCGTGGTACTGGGTGACCAGTTTGACGAGCTCCATCGTCTTGGTGGAGCCGAGTGCCGCCGCAACTTCGCGCGTGACCGCGGCATACGTTGCAACGGGCCACCACGTTTGCGGGTGGGGGACGAATTTTCCATCGCTCGCGAATTCGCCGAGGCCATGTTTGGCTAGGATCGTGTGGACCGCGGCGGGCATCAGCCGGAACGCGCTCAGCAGATCGCCGACATCGCACTCGAATCCGGCGAGATCGCGTTCCGGCGCGCGCTTTGGCTTGGCTGGTGCAGCGGGTTCCCCTTCCGAGCGGAGCGTGGCCTTGACGTGGGTTGCCTCGACCTCGCGCAGCAACTCGGTGGCGATGGCGCTGCGAATGTCGGGTGCGGCGGCGGCCACCGACTTGCCCAGCACGTCCTCGAAGGCCTCGAGCAGTGCATCGCGCATTTCACGTGCGGTACGCCATCGCGCCTCGGGATCGAAGGCGAGCGCCTTGTCGACGAACCGTGCGATCGACGGCGGTAGATTCGGCGATACCTCGCCCAGCGAGCGCGCACGCCGCGTGGCCGCCGCGGCGAGTTGTTCGGGCGCGCTGTCCGCCGCATGGACGAATTCGCCCGAGAGCAAGGTGAAGATCGTCGCCCCGACGGCCCAGCAATCGCTATGGGGTCCGATGTCGCCGATTCGGCCGAGTGCTTGCTCCGGAGGCATGAACGCGGGGGTGCCGATCATGCTTCCCACGAGGCTCGCGGTGCCGGTGCCATCGACGCGCCGTGCAATTCCGAAATCGAGCACGCGGATTTCGCCCGTCGCCAGGACGAACAGGTTCTCCGGTTTGATGTCGCGATGCACCAGCCCCCGCATGTGGGCGCTCGCGAGCACGTCGAGCGCATCGGCCACCAAGACGCCGACCTCACCGGTTGCGAGCCGCTTGCCCGCCCGCTCCCAGCGCGCGCGCAGGGTTTCCCCGCGAAGGAGCGGCATGACCAAGAAGGCGCAGCCGTCGTCGTCGAAGTCCTGGCCGAGCACGGGCACCGCACCCGGGTGGCCTACTTGGTTGGCCAGGTAGGCCTCGCGCACGAACAATTCGCGCACGGCTGCATCATCGAGAAAGCGCTCGAGCATGAACTTGAGCGCGACCTGATGTCCATCGGGGTGGGTGGCCGCATAAACCGCCGCCATGCCGCCCATCCCCACGAGACGCTCGATGCGATAGCCTCGAACCGTCGTTCCGATGCGCGACAGAACGCGCTCGGAGCTGGATGGACGCGGGAATGCCATGTTGCCGTGCCCCACACGATGCTGCGTAGGGTGCACCTACGTCAAGCCACCCGGTGCGACGCCAGCGAGGTCAACGATGCATGTTTCTCTCGCCGGGCTTGACGGTTCCAGGAAATTTCCGTGTCGTGAAGTCTTGAGTCCAAAATGAATAGATGCTATTTATATATTATAAAATAGAGCGCGTTCGCGACGTAACGAAAAATCTCGAGCAGTTGCCGTGGTGCGCGATTTCTTGTGTGCTGGCGTCTGCATGAACGTCCTCATCTCCAGCATAGGCACCCGTGGTGAAGTACAACCCGTTCTCGCGTTGGCACTCGAACTGCGCGCTCTGGGGCATCACGCGAGTTTGTGCGTGCCTCCGAATTACAAGCATTGGGTGGAGTCTCTTGGACTGCGGTGCGTTCCAATAGGGCCCGATCTCGAAAAGGACTTTCCTAGGAGTGATCCTGCGAAGCCTTTCGTGCCCACTCCGGAACAGAGACGCCAGCTTGGCATCGCCACGGTCCGTCACCAGTTTCAGGTATTGGGCGAGGCAGTCCGCGGGTGCGATCTCGTCGTCGGCGCGGGGGCGCTGCAGATTGCGGCTCGCTCCGTGGCCGAGGCGCTCGGGATTCCGTATGTCTTTGCGGCCTATTGTCCGGTCACGTTTCCCTCTCCGGATTATCCACCGCTGAAGATGGGGCTGCCCCATCCGCAATGGTTGCCGGCGGTCGGCCGAACTCGACGAAGTCCCTCGAGGGAGCGGCGCCGCTTTCGTCTCCTATGGAAGGAAGAAGAGCGCAGTTTCAACCGAGCATTCCTCGCCACACTCAACGAGGAGCGCGCCAAACTCGGGCTGGCCCCTGTCGACAGCGTCAAACGTCATATCTTCACCGAGCGACCGTGGCTCTGTGCCGATCCCGCGCTCGCCCCGGATTCGTCCGGCGCTGCCCTCCACATCGTGCAGACCGGTGCGTGGTTTCTGCCCGACGAGAGTCCCTTGCCGGACGATCTCGAGCGCTTTCTCGCGGGCGGCGAGCCGCCGGTCTATTTCGGTTTTGGCAGCATGCGTGGATCGCAACGAACCGGCCGCCTGCTGCTCGAGGCCGCGCGAGCCCTGGGACTGCGATCGATTTTCTCGCGAGGATGGGGAAATCTCCGCACGGCCGATGCCGGCGACGATTGCATATCCATCGGCGACGTCAATCACGAGCGATTGTTCGCGCGTGTCGCTGGGGTGGTGCACCATGGCGGTGCGGGAACGACGACCGCCGCCGCGAGGGCAGGCCAGCCGCAGATCATCGCACCGCACATGTATGACCAGTTTTACTTCGCGCGCCGGGTGCAGACGCTGGGCGTGGGCGTGTACGGCCCCCGCCGTGAGCACCTGACCGTGAATGCCATGGTCTCGGCATTGCGCAAATGTTCGGGCGCCGAAATGAAAGCGCGCGCCCGCGCCTTGGCCAGTCGAATCATCCCGAATGGGGCGACAATCGCCGCGAAGCAATTGGACAAGGAATTCGGCGGAGGTTCATGAGGCCTCCAGCGCCAGGAGAAGGCGCTCCAAACCGATGGCCCAACCGATGCCTTCGGCATAGCGTCCGCCGCCAGCGATTTGCTGTTGCGCGCCGAGTTCGGGGCATCGTGCTTCGAAGCCGCCTTCCACGTAATAGCCGAGGCCTCGTTTTACCTCGCGCTCGAGTGTGTAATTGACATTGGTCGCGTCCAGCACACGGCAGAGGAGTTCTTCGACTTCACGCCGATCGCCTGGCGCGATGCCGTTCAATAGCTCGATGCCAATCTGGGTGAACTCCCGGTAGCGTCCGCGTTGCGGGCGCTCGTAACGGTAACAGCGGGCTACGTAAAAGAGACGTCTCGCGCCGCGGGTGCGTTTGCACCAGTCGCGCCGCCACATCTCTTGCACCATGCCGGTGATCTCGGGGACGAGGCAAATTGGACGGCCCTTTTTGTCGCCGAATGCATACATTTGCTCGACGATTTCCGCGCCGCCTTTGTCGATGAAGGTTTGCTGGCTCCAGAGCGCGGGTACGATGATTTCTTCATAGCCGGCGTCGATGAAGCAACCTCCGCATACCCTCCGTCACACTCGAGAATTGCGCGGCTTCACGGCCTTCGATGAATCGGGTCCCTCGTAACATGTTCGTTCTCCATGGTTCGGATATTCATGGTCCAAAACCCGGAACGCCTATTTCGAGGCTTCGTCGAGCGCGCTCCGGGCACAATCCATCTTTTGGGCTTTGGGGCGGCGGAGCCCCAAACTTGAAAAAGCGTCAAAGATGGTGATGCATCCCAAAACGGCGCATTGCTTGGATACCTAGCATCTTCCAATGCGGAGGCAAGCTAATGTTATGCTGCCGCCATTGCCATGCCCGACGCCGACTCGATTCCCGAGAAGGAAACCGCGACCGAAGCGCCTGCAAAGACGCGTAGGCTCCGTCTCGAGGTGACGGCGGCCCTTCTTGCGAGCTTCATTGCAGCGCTGGCCCTCGTCGTATCGTGCTACTCGGCTGCGGCCGGAGCGCGCGTCGAGACCCTTCATGTTCTCGATGAATCCTTGGCCAAGTCCCTTGCGAGCCAGGTCCATCGCCTGACCATGGTCATCTGTTACTGCTCCGTGCTCGACGAGTGCTGGTCGCTCCGCTCGGACCCGACCCGCAACGAGCCCGTTGCCGCATGTCCGACTGGCCCTACGGCGTTCAAGGACTGAGTGCGCTACGTCGTGGCAATCAGCAGCTCTTCGGAGCTCGCCGGGCGGAGACCGTCCGCTCTATTGGCGAAATAGCGCTGAATGTAATTTGCCGCCGACACGTGGTGGGCCTCTCGAAAACCCGTTTCGCGCGCGAGGGCCACGATTTCCTCCGGCGCGAAGAAGCTAATGAACGGCGTTCCCGAGGCGCGTGCGCCATTCTCGGACGCGAGGCGACTGGGGCGCTCTTCGGGATCGACGCGATCGACCGGCAGCATGTACGTCATGGCCAAGGTGGAACGCGGTGCCAACGCGGCTACTTGGCGCAGCGTGGCGGCGATTGCCTCCTTCGTGAGGTACATGCTCACGCCCGTGGAGACCACCACCGCCGGCTGGCGCGCATCGAAGCCGGCCTGCGCGAGCGCATCCCACCAGGAGCCACCCGCCTCGAAGTCCACGGGCACGAGCCGTAGCCATTCCGGAATACCGAAGCCGAGATCGACGAGGCGCTGTCGCTTCCAGGCCTGGGTGTCCGGCTGGTCCACCTCGAAGACGCGCAGGCGCGAAGCCAGTTCCGGTCTGCGCTGCGCGAAGGTGTCCAGTCCGGCGCCGAGGATGACGTATTGTGAAATTCCGAGTCCGGATTGTTCGCCCACCAGGTCTTCGATGAAGCGCGCCCGGGCCACGATGGAGGCTCGAAAGCTGCGCGTGAAGTTCGCGTCCATGTCCGGGCGCTGGCGCCAGTCCTCGGGCGGCGCCGCCAAGCGCAGGCCCACCTCGTCCTCGAGAACGTGCGGTGCCGCATCCAATTGAACGTGCATCGCTCGCCACAATGCGACGCGCACCGCCGTGTGATCGGGAACGTTAGCCATGGGATTTTCCCTCCGTCGCGGGCAGGGGCGCGTGCACGCTGATGTGCCGGCCGTCGGGATCGGCGACCACCATTTGCAGCACCGGCCAATGCTGTGGCTCGAAGGGGCTGACCACGACCCCGGAGCTCGGCGGCGAGAACTTCGCGGCATCGCGCACGCCCACCGCGAGCTGCACTTGCAGCACCTGGTCCTCGGGCCGCTCGGCGATGAAGATGTATGGCCCGCCCCGCGGGTGGCGAAGCTGCCCCGAGTGGTGATCCGTCTCGAACTCGAGCTCGTAGCCCAGTGCCTTCCAGAACGCGACCGTTTTGCCCCAGTTGTGCGTCTCGATGAGCAAACCTTCGATGCCCTCAGTCTCCATGTTTCCTCCGTTTGCGGCGCGGATCGTCCAAGTAGGCACGCAGCGCGGCCGCGACGATGGCCGACAGCGATTGCTCCGTTTCAACGGCATGGTGCTTGACCTCCCGAATGAGCTCGGTGGGCAAGTACACGTTGAATTGCTTCACGTCGTCGGCCATCTGCAAGGAAACTAGGATGCTAGCATGCTAACGTCAAGGGGCGCGGGGCTCGTCGGCTGCCGTGCTCAGGCGATGCGATCAGCCGACGGGAAGGGCGCCGACCGTAATGGCATAGAGGTACCAGGTCGAGTGCGGCAGCCACTGCTCCAGCCAGCGCCAATCCGTGTTCGGGCCCGTGCTGGCCAATCCTGGATCCCAATGGAGTCCGCGTCCGTCGTCACCCTTGCCGGTCACGCCGTTGACGATGCCACCGGCCGAACGCAGCCAGCGCCACGATCCCACCGCGTCTGCATATTCCAAATAGAGCGCCACGGCCCGGCCGGGGCCCTCCATCATGCAGACGTTGAACGGATTGCGCCCGAGGATCCAATCGATCTGGTTCTGCGCATAGTCGGCGAGTTTGCGTGCGAAGGCGGCATCCGTATCGATGGTGCCGTCGGAAAACATGCGTGCGGCGTGCCGTGCTGCCGCGGCGAGCGAGGCGATGCGCGCGTTTTCGCCTTGCCACCAATTGAAGTCTCCGGGGCGCGAGATATCGTGCGGCATGAAGAAACCGCTGTAGCGATTGCCCGCTCGCCCTTGAATGAGCTGTCGCGCATAGCCAAACGGATTCGTCACCTCGCCGGTGATGGCGAGTTCGAACTCCAGGGAACGCCGCACCACCGCGCCGATGCGCGTGCGCATGTCGGCTGGGGCAATATTGAAATACGTGAGGAGGCTCACCACGGGCAAGCCCGCGTCCGACGGGTGAAAGAAGGGGCGATCCGCGGAATCGGCGCGCCAATAATCTCGATAATTCCGCCACGACGCGAGTCGGTCGAGTAGACTGGTTGCGCGCGCATCCGCGGCCCGCAGGTATTGCGTATCCCCGGTGGCTTTGGCCAATTCGGTCGCGGCCAAAAGGGCATTGTAGTCGTCTTGGATATTCTCTTTGCCATCATTGGTGAGCGCAACGTTGTTGGCTTGCAAATAGGCAAAGGCATCGATGGCTACGGCGAGGTAATCCGCGGGGTGGTATTCGCCGGAGATGCCGTAGGTGCTGGCCCTGGCGAGTGCCGCGATGGCGAGGCCGGCGCCCTCGCGGAAATTCATCTGGTTCGCGTCCATCGTCCGCTGCGTGGGGTCGATGCTCAGATCGTCGGCCTCGGGCTGATGGATCGAGCCGTAGAACGACAGCCCGGGTTCGTGCATGCGCGCGAGGAAATCGGCCCCGTAGAAGCCTTCGTCGAGCAACCACGAGAGTGCGGCCGCAAAGTTCGAGTCGTTGCGGCGGGCGAGGTTCCCGTGTGCCGCGAACAACACCCACGCGGTGAGCGGAATCGACAACGTGTTGAAATAGGACAGCTGCGAAAGCTGCGTGAAGTGTTTCCCCCAATCGGCCGCTGCGTCGTACCAGCCGCCATGTGCGTCCCAGAACCGCGAGGTTCCGGGAATGGCGAGGTGCCGGTCGGCTTTGTCGTACTGTCCGTCCGAGCGGGAGTCTCGGAAATAGTGGATGACTTGTGAGAGCGTGTAGCGCTCGAGCGCATTCTGCTCGATGCGAAATGGCCACGATCGGCCCGAGGCCCCGGGGCCGGTCACCTCCAGGGTGTATTCCCCCGGCGCGGTCACTGCGGTGAAGTCCGCTGTCCAATAGTGATCAGGCCCCTCCGGAAATCGGTCGCGCTGCCAATCGTCGACCGCGCCGGCCGGCACCGTTCGGCCGCGATGGATCGTGCGCCCCGTGCGATCGAGAACCGAGAAAAATAGAGGCACTCGCCGCGGATCCCATGCGGCGACGATGGCCCGCTTCGGGCCTGCCGCTTCGTAACCAACCTGGTTGACGAGGACCTCGTACACATCGCGTGAGATGCCCTCTTCCTGGGCCGAAGCCGCCGCGGGCAAAGCCACCGCGCCCGCGATACCCGCCGAGCCCACCAGGAAACTACGCCGTGCAACGCGTTCATCGGATTTCATGGCGTCATTGTTAGGAAAGAACCTTTACGAAATCAATTGTAGGCGTTGTTTCCGGAACGCGCGTTCATCGAACCGTGCGGTGGGGCGGCCGCCGGCGTGTGCGTGTGTCGGGATCTCCAAGAGAGCGCACGACGGCGGCCGCGAGTGCGGCCACGGCGCTCTCCAAGGACGAGGGCAGCGAACGCGCGGCGAGCCACACATGCAGATCCTGTCCAGGGAAGTCGAGTGCCAGCGGTTGCAGCCTGCGTCGCGAGCTACTCCGTGCGAGCAGTCGTGCGGGGACCAATCCAAGTCCGCGGGCTTGGGCAACCAGCGCCATCTGCAATTCGTAGGTATAGGTCTCGACGATGACGCGCATGGCTGCGCCCGCACGATGAAAGGCCTGCTCGAGCGCCGCTCGCGCTGCACAACCTTCGGGATTGAGGATCCAGTCCGAGTTGCCGAAGTCGGCCATTTTATGCGGAGGATTGTCCAGCGATCGCGCGGCAATGGCCACGAGTCGTTCGTTCGCCAAGACTTGCCCTTGGAGGCCGAGCCCCAGCTTCTCGCGCCGGTCGAGTAGAACCAGGGCGGCGTCGAGGCGGCCCGATTTGAGCTGACCCAAAAGGTCATGGCTCCATCCCGTCGTGAGGACCAATCGGACATCGGGACGCGCACGCCGCAATTGGTCTACGGGAGAGAGAAGGGCGTGCTCGGTGAGGGCATGTGCCACACCCAGACGGATCTCGCTGAGCGGCTGACCGGCGCTGCCCGATACGGAGGTGAGCAGCTCCTCGCGCGCATTCAGCAGATGGCGACACGCTTCGAGCGCCAACCGGCCCGCTGGCGTGAGGCGCAGCGGTCTGCGTGTGCGATCCACGAGGGCTGCACCCACGGCGGTCTCGAGCCGCTGCAGACGCCGCGTCACCGCGGGTTGCGTCAGATGCAACTCGTCCGCGGTGCGGCTGAAGGAACATGTCGTCGCGAGATTCACGAAGGTATGCACGTCCTCTAAATCCATTACGCATAGTATACATGAATATTATGCATTGGACACATAGTCCGAGATGCCTATGTTGAGCGCATCGGAGGGCACTCGATGGCTGCATACCTCATTGTCGATGTGACGCGCGTCCGCGATCCGGACGCCTATGCGCAGTACCGTGAAAGGGTGACACCGGGGCTGGAACGCGCCGGCGGGCGCTATTTGGCACGTGGCGGCAGAGTGGACGTGCTCGAGGGGACGTGGAGTCCGGGGCGCTTGGTGCTGGTCGAGTTTTCATCCATGTTGGAGGGGCGGCGTTGGTGGGATTCCGCGGATTACCGGCCCTTGCGCGCGCTTCGTCAGTCATCGACCGACGGAAATATGGTGCTGCTAGATGGTCTCGCGGAGGTGCAGCGATGAGTGCGTTCGGGGCTGTCGACGTTCGCGTCGAACGCATTTCGGCGAGCCGCCTTCCCAGCTTCGACCTAGGCGCATCCGTGTTTGGCTCCGAGATGAGCGATCACATGCTCGTCGCGGACTTCGCACGAGGCGCGTGGGGCGAGGCGCGCATCGTGCCGCACGGGCCCATGCCCCTGGTACCTGGAATAAGTGCACTGCAATACGGCTTATCGGTTTTCGAGGGGATGAAGGCGCATCGCTCGCCGTCGGGCGAGGTGCTTCTTTTCAGGCCCGAGCTGAACGCGCAGCGCTTGGTGCGCTCCGCCGAGCGGCTCGCATTGCCACCGTTGCCGCCCGAGCGTTTCCTCGCGTGGCTGCGCGCCTTGCTGGACATCGATGCCGCATGGGTTCCGCCGGGCGACCGTGGGGCGCTCTACATTCGGCCTTGCCTGTTTTCCATCGATGCATCCATCCGCGTGAAGCCCGCGGAGGCGTGTCGATTCGTGATGTTCACGTTCCCATTTGCCAACTATTACAGTGCATCCATCGACGTATACGCCACCGAACGATACGTGCGCGCTTTTCCCGGCGGTACGGGGGATATCAAGCCTGCCGGCAATTACGCCGCTGCGCTGCTCGCCGAGCGAGAGGCCGCTGCCGCCGGTTGCCAATCGGCACTATGGCTCGACGGCCTCACGCGCACGCAAGTCGAGGAGTGCGGCGTCATGAACGTATTCTTCGTCATCGACGGGCAGGTATTCACGCCGCCACTCGGTGGCACCATTTTGCCGGGGGTCACGCGCGATAGCGTGATAACGCTTCTCCGCGACCAAGGCGTGACGGTCCACGAGGTGGCCTTATCCATCGAAGAAGTCGCGCGCGCGTTCGATCGCGGGGCACTGGAGGAATGCTTCGGCACCGGCACGGCCGCCACGGTGTCCCATATCCGACGAATCCGCTGGCGCGACCGCGATTTCATCTTGCCCCCCGTGGAACAGCGCCGCATCGCACCCAAGGTGAAAGAGTCGCTGGTGGCCATCATGACGGGAAAAGCGCGCGATCCTCATGAATGGGTCGTACGCCTCGAATAAAGGAGCAACGAGCATGCGTCATTTCCTTCTCTTTTACGAAGTCGGAGCAGACTACACCGAGCGGCGCGCGCAATACCGCGCCGCCCACCTCGAGAAAGCATGGGCCGCCCACGACCGCGGTGAGCTCCTCCTCGGCGGCGCCCTCGCCGACCCCATCGACGGCGCCGTCCTCCTCTTCCAAGCTGAAAACGCCGAAGTCGTCCGCCGCTTCGCCCGCGAGGACCCTTATGTGGTGAGCGGATGCGTCACCTCCTGGCGCGTGCGCGAATGGACCACCGTCGCCGGCACCAGCGCGGCCCAGCCCATTCGCCCGTGAGGGGTCGAGGACGATGAATGACGGGTGGTGCTGGTGGGGCGGGCGGCGCCACCGCGCTCGCGGACTGAACCTGTCGCCCTCTTACAGTACGCGCGGGCGGCGAATTGCCAGGGCTTTCAAAGGACGGTTCGGGCAAGCTTTGGCGCGCTGCTGAGCGTGCATCGAATGCTTGGCGCTAATGCCGTATCAAGTAGAGCGTGAGACGCTGCGATTCGTGATGATCGGTTTGCTGCGGTTTGCCCCGGCTCGATGCCCTTGTCGACAATGCAAAGTTCTAACCACCATGCCGGGAGGCGGAGAAGGGGCCGGTGTTGCCGTTGCCACCGGATGACAAGTTTGTGAGCGCGCTATGACTCGCTGCGAACGAAATATGTCACCATCTCTCCAGACGATCTGGTGGGTATTTGGCTTGATTGTTCGATGAATGAGATATAGCCTTATTCAAGATGAGGCGGGCCATCAAGCCAGTACAGCTCGAGCTACCGCCTTGCCGCTCATGGGTGGGCGGCGGCAGGGGGCGGGGAGGAAGCGCAATCCCAGGTCCGGGGTGCCTCATCGCGCGCGCCCCGTTCACAAAGCGGCGCACCCGGTTCATGCGACATTGCGCTACGGCAGGAGGGCCTCGAGTGCGGTTGACGCGGACGGTCTTCGAGCTCGCAATGGCGTAGAATCGGGTGAATCACTTGTATCCGGTCTTCCGGCATATGGCGTTCGACGGAGTTCCTCGAGACTCTTTTCCTTGTCCATATACGAGGTGACGAATGGTTTCCTCTGCTCCACGGCAAACATCTCGCCCTGGGGCAAGGCTACACGCTCTCGCTTTAGTCGTGTTGCCGTGTCACCGGATGACAAGTTGGTGAGCGCGAAGCGTCTCCCTGCGAACGAAATATGTCACCATCTCTCCAGACGATCTGGAGGGTATTTGGCTTGATTGTTCGATGAATAAGATATAGCCTTATTCAAGATGAGGCGAGCCATCAAGCCAGTACAGCTCGAGCTGCCGCCTTGCCGCTCATGGGGTGGGCGGCGGCAGGGGGCGGGGAGGAAGCGCAATCCCAGATCCGGGGTGCCTCATCGCGCGCGCCCCGTTCACAAAGCGGCGCACCCAGTTCATGCGACACTGCGAGCCCGAGAGAATGTGCGCGGGTTGCGAGCGGCGGCCGTATTCGCTTTGGTGGTGCGAAGCATCAGGGTGGCATCTCACGCGGAATTTCGCATCGTGCATTTCTCGGTTCAGGATGACCATGTTCATCTCATCGTGGAAGCCCAGGACAAGGTCAGCTTGTCACGCGGAATGCGCGGACTCGCGATTCGGCTGGCGCGTGCCATCAATCGTGGCCTCATGCGTCGGGGACCCGTCTGGAAAGAGCGTTATCACGCGCATGCACTCACACGTCCCCGAGAGGTTCGCAACGCGCTTCTCTACGTGCTCATGAATCATCGAAAGCACCAAGCATCCCCCGCCTGGCTCGATCCGCGTTCGTCCGCCGGCTGGTTCGACGGATGGCGAAAAGACGTCTTTTTCGAGTACGCACTGCGCGATCTCGATGGCAACGCTGGACTCTCGCCACCTGTGCAACCTGCGCGAACGTGGCTCGCTCGAGATGGTTGGCGTCGCCACCGCTTGCTCGGTGTCGACGAAAGCCCGGCTCCGCGAACCATGGGTTGACGGAGCAGAATCGCAACGCACGCCACCTTCGTGAAAGTGAGGAACTTATGTGCATTTCGCGCGCGTTGCGAGTGATCCCTCCAGGCGAAGAGCATCGGACGTTCCAACGCCGTCGGTAACGAAGGAGAGGACGATGATTGCCATTTTACGGTGTCATGCCGTAAGCCCCTTGCAGACGACATGCTTACGGGAGCGGCCGGGAAGGGGCAGACTACCCCGGCATTCGGGACGAGGAGCGCCTTTCAACCAGGCGACCGCCAGTTGAACAGGAGCCCGGTCGTCGCGAGGTGGCCGGGGCTTCGATTCTTCGCGGCCGTCGCGGCGGTCGTCCGATCGATCTCTCCGGGTGTTTCGGGCCGAGACTGGGGAGAGAGAAGTTACGTATTCGTTCGACGAATCGCCCGTGATGGGGGCTGGTTTCTGCAGCAGATCCGGGTGATGGGTGTGTCGAGTTTCTGCGCGCCGATACCCACGGGGGATGGGCATTGCCCGGTGGGCGCGCTCTTCGTAGAATCCCACGTCATGGGCCTCCTCACCTTCGGTCTCAATGTGACTTTGGACGGGTGCATCGATCATACCCAGGCGATCGCGGACGACGAGCTGCACGACTATTGGACGCAGCTCATGGATCAGAGCGGGGCGATGCTCTTCGGGCGCAACACCTACGAGCTGATGGAGGGAGCCTGGCCCGCGGTGGCACGCGACGAAAAGGCGCCGCGCGCGATGCGCGAGTGGGCACAGAAGCTCGAGGCGAAGGCGAAGTACGTCGTGTCGGGCTCGCGGAGCGACTTTCCGTGGCAGAACACGATCAAGGTGGAGGGTGACCTTCGCGAGGCGATTTCGGCGCTGAAAGCGAAGACCGAGCGGGGTGTCCTCGTCGGAGCGCCCAAGCTCGCGGGTGCGCTCGAGGAGTTGGGGCTCATCGACGAGTACCGCATCGTCGTTCATCCCATCATCAGTGGCCGCGGGCCGACGTTGTTTCATGGCCTGTCGAGTGCGCGGCATCTCGAGCTCCTATCGACGCAGCGGTTCAAGTCCGGCGTGCAGGCGCTCCACTTCCGTCGCAAAGCGGGATGAGCCTGGAAGGCCCCGAGCGCTTCACCGCGGCTGCCCGTGCGGCAGCGCCCACATCGTTGCGTCGGGACGGATTCGGTCAGCCGGCATCGATCGTGAGGTCGCGGAACTCGTTCGCGGCGACGATGTTCGTCGATCGGTGATGACGACGTTCACGATCCTTATTGGCCCTTTTCAAGATGCTTATGGTGCGTGCACTCGCGGGCTTTCCACCGAACCGCTTCGACCTCTCGTGATCCTCATCATGGAACAAGGTCTCGTGCTTCGAGCATCGCGAGGACCAGATTGTCGGCAAGCCCGCTCTGGTGCCATGGCTGCCGCGGCCCGCGCCCGTTGTGGAATACGATGCATCGCCGACAGCGCCACCCGCCACGGTTACCGTGGATGTCGCCGCATTTCAGTATGACTTTGCGAATGGCGGCAGCCTCAAATTATCGCGTTCAGTCCGAATGTCGGGGGCGTCCGAATCGATGTATCCGGCTGGCGAGGTCCTGAAGCTCGAGATTACGCTGCCCCACTTTGGCAAAGCACCTGTTGGCCTCCGAGATCTCTGTCGAGGCGCGGCCGATGGCGAGCACCTGGAGGTGGCGTGCATCTCCCCGCGCGGCGAGATCGATACGATGGTCGCCACGAGGGAGGCGGCCGCCATCGTCGAATCGCTCAACGGTGCTGCGCCGGTGCGATTCCCAATACCGCCTGGAGCGGTGGTTCGTTTCGGGACCACGTCCCTCGAAGACCACGATTTGGCGCCCATGAGGGACGCGTGGGCCCGGGCGCACGCGTCCCGTTGTCGAGGAGACGAGCCGTCGAGGAGCGTGGACATGCGACTAGGCGTGTCCCGCGTTGCGTCGCACACGTGGCGGCTTCGTGCTGCGATTCCCGGCGTTTCGCAATCCTTCGAATGGGAGACGGCGGAGAATGTCTGCGCCGTGAGGCCTTATCCCGCCCCGAGCGGCTACACGATGGATTGCGGCATGGACGATGGACCCTGGCCCGCCCGCTTCGTGGTCGTCGCGGACTGGTTCTACGTCGCCCTTCCGCGAGCGAGCGCGGGCCCGGGGAAGGAAGAGATGTACGCCATGGAGCTTCCGTGCGGCGTGCACGTGAGATTTCCCAAGACGAATCCTTGTCGGCGCAACGTTGCCGCTGGCTGTTGTGACCATGACGAGGATCGCTTTCGCTGCCTCGGGAACGGTCCGTAGTACGTCCGGCATTCGTGATTTCAGGGCACAAGTACTGCATTTGCAATCTGGTCTCGGGGCGCGGGGGCGAGCATGTAGAAACTTGCTTTCGGCACTTCGTCGAAAGGGAGATTGCTCGATGCCCCTGGCCCTCTATGCCCTTACCGTCGGTGCCTTTGGAATCGGTGTGACCGAGTTCGTCATGACGGGGTTGCTCGTCCCAATCGCTGCGGATCTCGATGTGTCGATTGCTTCGACAGGGCTTCTCGTATCGGGTTACGCCATGGGGGCTGCGGTGGGGGCGCCTGCGCTTACGGCGTTGAGCCGACAGCTGCCGCGCAAGATGGTTTTAGCGCTCTTGATGCTGATCTTCACCGTCGGCAATGCGGCTTGCGCGCTTGCCCCATCGTATCCGCTCCTCATGGCCGCCCGGGTGGTGACGTCTTTGGCTCATCGTACGTATCTTGGAGTTGGCTCGGTGGTGGCCACCCATATGGTCCCTTCCCAAAAGAAGGCGTCCGCCGTGGCGACGATGTTTGCCGGTCTCACATTGGCCAATATCGTCGGAGTCCCCGGCGGGACGTGGCTGGCCGGTGCGTTGGGCTGGCGGGCGACTCTTACCCAATAACGTGGGAGTCTGCGAGACGACGTGGCGATGCTTGGACGTGGTTCGGTTCTTCTGAGCCTGTTGACCACCGCGCTCGGCTGGGCGGGGTTGTCCATGATGCTCACATACCTCGGGCCGATTCTCACTCGAATCGGCGGCTTCTCCGAAACTGCGGTATCGCCCATTCTCATCGTGTTGGGGGCGGGAATGGTCCTCGGCAATATCGTGGGTAGAAAAATGGCAGACCGACATGCGGTGTCGGCGCTATTTGGCAGCCTCGCATGCCGGGCGGCAGTGCTTGCGACCATGACATGGGCCGTGCACCAGAAGACGGCCATCGTCTTGCTCGTAGCCTGTCTCGGTGCGGCAGGATTCGGTATTGCCCCCGCGCTGCAAATGCAGGTCCTCGGCGCGGCGGAGGGCACGGGCCAGAGCCTCGCATCGAGCTTCAACATCGCAGCGTTCAATCTGGGGCGAGCCATTCGGCGCGTGGCTCGGAGCCATCGTGATCCATCACGGACCGGGCCTTTCGGCCATCCCTTGGGTTGCCTCGTTGACGCATGAATCGATGATCACTCCCGAATACTGGGACGACATGTCGAAGCGTGAATTCGCCCAACGGCAAGGTGACGGGCGGGTAGGGCAGGTGCTGCTCTCCGAGACGAAACGCGTGCGGGTATGGGCCATCCGCCTGAAGCCCGGCGAGCGCATGCCATTTCATCGCCACGTGCTCGACTACTTCTGGACGGCGGTCACCTCCGGCGAGGGCCTGGCGCGGTATCACGATGGCCGCGAGATTCGCGTGAACTATGCAGCAGGGGACACGAAGCACGTCTCGTTCGGTCAAGGCGAATTCATGGTCCACGACCTCGAGAACGTGGGCAATACCGAGTTGCTATTCATCACCGTCGAATTCCTCGACAGTGCGAACGCACCACTCGCGCTTCGAGCGGTCAACTCCGAGTTGCACACGTGTCGTCCGTTCGGAGGTATCGCGGGTGCCGAGCGCCGCTCTTAGATAAGGGCGAGAGTAGGTTTACCAGCGCTGCCGGTACGGTGGCGCGGCCCATGCTCGAAGGGAGATGAGCGTTATGGGTACACGTCCTATCGTTGTGCATTTGGGGCTTGCGTTGGCGATGTCCGGTGCCATTGCGTGTGTTTCCGGCACCGACGCGGAAAACGCGAACGACGCGGAAAACGTGGGCTCGGTCGACCAGGCCCTCGTATTGAATCTCAATCCCAATGCGGATACCTGGGTCCAAAGGACCTCCAGCGGCTTCGTCGACTACGGGAAGAGCTGCGAATTGCGTGTCAACGACATCCACACATCGTCCATACCAGCACTTGCTCTGTTGAAATTCCCCGTACCCCTCTCCACCGTTTGCTCGACGCTCTCGAGCGCGACCTTGAGGCTTTTGGCCGATCAGGGCTTCGGCATGCCGGTCTCCACCCATTGGGTCTCCGGCCCGTGGGTGCCCGGCGGGAGTGGCTATTCGCCAAATGCCTGTTCCACCTGCAATGTCGCATCGACCAATGCGGTCCCGTTTGCGATGCCCGGGTTCGGCCCCATCGTCAGCACCGCCGTCGTCGATCACGGGTGCGCTTGGTACAAATGGGATGTCACCGCCATCGCCAAACGGTGGTGCACGAGCGGCGCGAACAACGGTATTTTGCTTACCGGCGAGCGCAACGTCGAAATTGCATCTTTCCATTCGATGGAAGCGCCGGCGGGGACGCGGCCCATCCTCGAGATCAACTATTGACGTATCTCGTCATCTCTCCCCATTGATTGCAAAGCGATAGCCCAGCGAACCTCATCGAACGGTGAGCCCGACCGATGTTGCGGGACACGGACGGCCATTGCACGGCACGGCAACCTGACGGCCGCCGCGCGCGAACTCCGCGTGAGCCAGCCGACGCTGACCGTGGCTCACCACCACCGGCAGCGAGCGTGGGATTTTATCCGCGTGGTCGCCGCCTCCGCCGATCGAAAAAGAAACAACGGCAAGAAAGGTGATGGCGATGGCCGCCATCCAGAGGTTCATTCGCATACCCGATCGTCTAATGGCTCGGGCCGGCGCGCGGCGGCCGGTCCAGGATGGAACGACACTTCGATGGGCGTCGAAGTGTCGGCGCATGCATCGACCCTAGAGTAGCGTGCGTGAGGACGCATGCGCGCGATTTGCTCTGGACGGTTACGGCGACGAGTTTCGGCTTCGTGGTGGCGCAGCTCGATGTGACCATCGTCAATGTCGCACTGCCGAGTATCGCTTCGGACCTCGGGGCAGGCGTAGCGGCGCTGCAGTGGGTGGTGGACGGCTACACGCTCGCTTTTGCCGTACTCTTGCTTTCGGCCGGCGTGCTCGGGGACCGGTATGGCTCGAAGCGAGCGTACCAGTGTGGCTTTCTGCTCTTCGGCGCCGCGTCCGCCGCATGCGGCCTGGCCCCCCATGCGGCGGCGCTCGTGGCTGCGCGGGCGGTGCAGGGGGCCGGGGCTGCGCTGCTCGTGCCCAACTCGCTCGCGCTTCTGAACCATGCGACGGGGCATGCGTCCGACGTGCGTGCGCGGGCCGTGGGGCAGTGGACGGCGGCCGGCGCCATCTCCATTGCGGCGGGCCCCGTGCTGGGCAGCTTGCTGCTCACCGCCTTCGGCTGGCGCAGCATCTTTCTCGTCAATCTGCCGCTCTGCGCCATTGGCGTGTGGCTCGTGGGGGCGCACGTGCCACCCGCGCCAAAGAGCAACACGCCGCGTGGCCTGGACGTACCCGGGCAGATCTTCGCGGTGCTCGCGCTCACGGGCATGACGGGCGCCGTCATCGAATGGCGTCCGCTGGGCGCATCGCACCCCGTGGTGGCCGGCGGCATGTTGCTCGCGCTCGTGGCCGGCGCGGCCTTCGTGTGGACCGAGGCCCATGCGCGCACGCCCATGCTGCCTCTGCGCTTCTTTCGCCGGCCGAACTTCACGCCGGCTGTCGCTTTCGGCGTGCTGGTGAACTTCACGTATTACGGAATGATCTTCGTGCTCAGCCTCTATTTGCAGCAGGCCCTTGGCTACAGCGTGCTTCGTGCGGGCCTCGCATACCTGCCGCTCACGGGCAGCTTCTTCGTATCGAACCTGTTGAGCGGCCGCGTGGCCGCGCGCGTGGGTTCGCGTTTGCCCATGACCGTGGGCGCACTCGTGGGCGCGTTGGGGTACGTGCTCTTGGTCCGACTCGACGCCACGAGCAGCTACGGAGAAATGCTCCCTGCCTTTCTCCTCATCCCAAGCGGCATGGGCTTCGCCGTTCCTGCCATGACCACCGCAACGCTGGCCAGCGTGGATCGCGAATGGTCCGGCACCGCATCCGCCGTACTCAACGCCGCCCGTCAAGCCGGCGCCGCCATCGGCGTGGCCCTCTTCGGCGCACTGGTCGCCGGCGGCCCCGCACACATCGTCACCGGCGTCGGACGCGCCGCACTCATTTCGACGGCGATGCTCCTGCTTGGGAGCGCACTCGCATGGACCTCGATCCGCGCGGGCCGGCATTGACCTTTCCGCGATGCGCCGAGCCGAATCCAGCCCAGGCCACGGCGGCCAAATACAGAAGTTGCTCGAGCAACCTTGGAAGCAGGGGCGTGGCGGGCGCGCCGTCGAAGGTGACGTGGTGGGTTGCCGCGTACACGTTGGCCGGAAGCACCGCGAGGAGCAGCAGAAGGAGACCGGCGGCTGCCGGGCGGCGTGTCGTCGGTAGCAAGAGGCCAATGGCCCCTGCGAGTTCCGCGATTCCGGTGACGGTCACCCAGAATCCGGGATCGCCGAACATGGGCGGCACCATTTTCATGAGCTCTGCACGAAGCCCGACGAAATGGACCGTGCCGGTGAGCACGAACAGGGCGGCCACCCCGGCCTGAAGTGCGCCGGACAGCGAGTTGAATCGATTTCCGCCGAGGCGGCGCCAGCCCGCGAGTCGCGCGAGGCCCGTGATGATGACGAGGGATAGGAGCGGCATGTTGGCAGTGTCAATATAGACCCGATGTTGTCACTGTCAACTCCGCGGTCCCGAACCGAATCGCGAGCCCATGAACGTCCGAGGCGCGTTCGGGCACCTTGACGCATGACCCTTCGTTTCCCTTGGCCTGTACTCGTCTTTGGAATCGCTGCCTTCGGCTGCTCGGACGACAAGAACGAAGCCCCGGCACGGTTCGATGAAGCATCCCTTCGCGCGGAACTCGAAAGCGTGCGGCGAAGCGCCGACATCGTCGGTGCGCTGGCCGAAGTCATGACGCCGGAGGGCGTGATCCGCGCGCGCGCCGGCGTCGGCACCCTCGGAAAAGAGGAGCCGGTGCCGTGGGACGCACAATTTCGCGTGGCCAGCGTCACGAAATCCTTCGTCGCCATCGTCGTCCTGCAGCTCGTCGGCGAGGCCGAGCTGTCGCTGGAAGATTCCGTCGAGCGATGGCTACCCGGCGTCGTAGCGGGGCAGGGCTACGACGGCAACGCGATCACGGTGCGTCAATTGCTGCAACATACCAGCGGAATCTTCGATTATGTCCGAGACGAGCAGCTGCAGAAATATTTGTCCGAAGACTTCGCGCGCGCCCTTTCCGATCAGACACCGCCCGAAACCCTCGTCGCCATGGCCATGAAACATCCGCCGGCGTTCGCGCCGGGCCAACGTTGGGGTTATTCGAATACCAACTATTTGCTTGCCGGCATGATCATCAAGACCATCACCGGCCGCGATTGGTCCGAGGAGGTCGTCCGACGAATCGTGGTGCCGCTCGAATTGAAACACACGTTCGTGACGACCACCGATCCCGTGCTCCCGACTCCGCACGCCCAGGCGTACTTCAGAGTCACCGCGGGGGCGGACCCCATCGATACGACGGAAAATACCCTCGAGCATACGGCCGATTCGGCCATTGTCAGCACCACGGCGGATCTGAATCGGTTTTACCGTGCGCTCATGACGGGAAAGCTGCTTCGCGCCCAAGAGCTCACGGAAATGCAACGCACGGTACCGATGCCCGAGGGCGTAGGGCCGGAGGGGACGCGCGCCGGCCTCGGCATCTTTTGGACCCCCACGGTATGCGGCGGCTATTGGCATCATGCAGGCGATAGCCCCGTGGCCCCGCATACGCGCACCGGGGTCACGGCCGATGGTGCCCGAAGCATCGTCCTCTCGCTGACCAGCACCATCGACGAAGAATCGACCAACGCCGCCGCATTCCAGCTGGCGGAGCACGCCCTCTGCGATCGTGCCCGGTGAAATCCGGAGCTCGCTGCTCGTCTTGCTCAGGGGGCCAGCAAGGCCCGCACGGCGGTCACGAGCTCGGCCTCCAGGACTTCGGGCGAGATGCCCATGCGCGATGCCTCGCCCATGGCGATGGCGTCCGCCGTGCGCTCGATGGCGAGCAGCAGCCCGAAACAGGATGCACGGCGCGGCTTACCGGCCATCGCCACCAGGCGGGCGAGCTGGGCGCGGCGATTCTCCGTGAAGGCCTTCTGCACGCGGGGATCGCTCTCCGCGAGGTGACGGAGATCGCGGCGAAACCGCGGCCAGGCTGCGTGCACGCGGACCACGTGCGCAATGGCCGTGCGCGCCCGATCTTCGCGTTCGAGCGGCGCCGACCACGATGCGTCCACCTCGGCCCAGACGTTCTCTACCCACCATGTGTATACTGCAACGAATGCGTCCGTCTTGTCGCGGAAGTGCTTGTAGAACGTGCCTGGTGCATATCCGGCGGCGCGCGCAATGGCGTTGGAGTCGGTCGCGAAGTATCCATGTTCCTCGAACATGCGCGCTGCGGCCACGGTGAGGCGCAATGCGGTGTCCTCCGGATGGCCCCGCCGGGGCCGGCGTCCCATTCGGGGTAGGCGCTCCTTCACGAGGGCAAGTCCGCTTCGAAGTCGCGCACGGCCGCCGCCGCCTCGTCGGCGCACTCGAGAAACGGGTTGTGCCCGGCCCGAAGCTTCACGACGCGCGCGTGCGGTATGGAGCGAATCGCATCGAGGCTTCCCCAGAGCGGATTGAACACGTCGCCCATGGCCCATGCGACGAGCACGGGGACCTGCACGCGAGGGGCGAGCGGACGCAGATCGCTCGTCGTGTCGCCGAACCCACGCCAAGCGGCGGCGAGGATCGGCGCAATCTCTCGTGCGCTGGCCACGATGCGCGCGCGTTGTGCATGCGCGGGTGGCTGCGGCAGCACCATGCGGTAATACGCAGCAAAGGCGCGCGGATACCACCACGCTCCGCGTGCGCCCGCCTCGAAGAAGCGCGCAAACGAGCGGGTGACCAGGCGCGACATCGCATTTCGTTGGAAGAGGCCCCCGAGGTTGGCGACGACCAGCGCCCGCGCCGCCTCGGGTCGGGTGGCAACCAATTCGAATGCCGCGGCGCCACCAATCGAGTTGCCCACGAGAATGGGGCGTTCGATTCCAAGCTTGGCGAGGAACGCCGCGAGGATCTCCGCATACCGCGCGCTCGACGGGGGCGCGTCATCCGGGCCGGAGCCTCCTTGCCCCGGCCAATCGAATGCCACCACCCGATGATCCCCGCCGAGGCGATCGCGCAGCAGTTCGAAATCGCGCGCCCCATGGCCGATGGCGTGCGTGCACACCAGCGTCGTCCTCGCCGACTTCGGCCCCGCGTCGTCGTACGCGATATCGACCCCGGCCACGTGCACCCCTCCGCCCGTCGCGCCGACCTCCATCCGCATAGTGATATTTCTATCACTAGCAGCAGGCGCCGTCAAACTGGCTCGAAATACCGGCCTTGCTCGAGGTCCGAGATGAGTCCTGGCTGCCGTGGGACCCATGCCAGCTGCTTCTGCGTTCGCGTGCTCGACGTTGGGTTGTCGTACCCGAAGAAGTGCGCAAGCCAGCCGAAGTGCGCGGCGGCCTCGTCGCGCGATTTCGACACGACGGGGACGTTCAAGCGCCGCCCGATGACCTCCGCGATGTCACGTGTCGGCATGCCCTCTTCGGCAACCCCGTGAAAGGTCGCCCCCGCGGGCCCTTTCTCCAGCGCCAGCCGGTAAAGGCGAGCGACGTCGAGCCGGTGCACCGCAGGCCACCGGTTGCGTCCATCGCCGATGTACGCCGAAATCCCCTTTTCGCGGGCGATGCGGATGAGCGCGGGAACGAAACCGTAATCGCCATCTCCGTGGACGGAGGGTGGGAGGCGCACCAACGACACGCGCATGCCGCGCGATGCCAGCGCGAACGCTGCTTGGTCCGAGCCCCGGCGATGCGCGCCCATGGGCCGCTCGGGATCGAGCACATCGTCCTCCGTACCGAGGTAGCCGGGCGCGAGGAGCACCGTGACGGAGGTGACGACGAAAGGTCGGCCCGAACCCTCGAGGGCCTTGCCCATGGTTTCGATCGCGGACCGGTCCGTCTCGCCCGAAGCCGCAATGTTGCGGAAGTCGTGAATGAACCCGGTGTGGATCACGCCTTCCGATGCCGCCACCCCGCGTTTTAGGCTGTCATGATCCTCGAGACTCCCTCGATGCACCTCGGCGCCAATCGCCGCAAGGCGCTCGGCGGCTGCCTCCGAGCGAGCCAGGCCGAGCACCTGATGGCCGGCGCCAATGAGTTCCTGAACGATGGCCGAGCCAATGAATCCCGTAGCCCCCGTAACGAAGACACGCATGGTTCAATCCCCTTGTGAAAAGCTGGTCCGCCGCAACGCTGCGGCATCCATGGGGAGAGATTGGCGTTTCCCTGAGCCTTCTGCACGTGCATATTGGGAAGACTAAGCATGAGCAAAAGTAGGTCTCGCGGATTCGACAGGCACGCACTCGATGGTCTCGGCATCCTGCGCACGGTGGTGGAGTCGGGGAGCTTCGTGCGGGCAGGCGAGGCGCTCGGCCTCACGCAATCCGCGGTCAGCCGCGCGGTGGCACGCGTCGAGGATCGGGTCGGCGTGCGCATGTTCCGTCGCACGCCCCGATCCATCTCGCTGACCGACGAGGGGCTTCGCTTCTACGAGTCGGTCGCACCGCACCTGGCCGCCATCGAGGATGCCGCAATCGAAGCCGGCGGCTCCTCGACCAAGGTCCGCGGCCGCCTGCGGGTGCTCATCGACGAGGGCATCGGGCAATTCGTGCTGACGCCCCGCCTGGAGCCGTTCCTCGAGCAGCATCCCGATCTTTCCGTGGAGCTGGCCGTGCGCGATCGCATGGTCGATCTGGTCCGCGAAGGCTTCGATGTCGCTGTCCGCTTTGGCCATCCGGAGCCCTCGTCCTTGAAATCCCGTTTGCTCATGCGCACGCACGTGGTCACCTGCGCCTCACCGGCCTACCTCGAGCGCCACGGCACGCCCCGCCGCCCGCGCGATCTCGAGAAGCATCGGTGCGTTCTGATGCGAAATCCCAGCACGGGAAGCCACTACGAATGGGAATTCATTCGCGGCAAGAAAGTCGTTCCGGTGAATGCCACCGGACAGCTCATGGTGAACGGAAGTGGTTCACTCATCGCGGCGTGCCTTGCAGGACAAGGCATTACGCAGCTGATCGAGCTCTACGTGCGCGAATTCCTCGCCGACGGGCGCCTCGTTCAGGTGCTCCCCGACTGGGCGGAGGAAACGTATCCTCTCTATGCGTACCACCATTCCGCCCAATGGATGTCGGCGAAGGTCCGCGCCTTTTTGGACTTCGTCGTGGCACTGGCACGCGAATAGCGATTGACACTTTGGCGGGCATTCTGCAAGGAGGCCCGGCGTTGCAGAGGCACCCTTTTTGAGGAGGCGTCATGGAAGAGCAATCCGCAACGATGCCGGTGCCGGCCGGGGAGGGGGCGAATGCGTTTTGGGCGCGCCTCCTTCACCGATGGTTCATCGAATACAATCCATTCTATCTGTGCAGCGCAACGCTCGTTCTCGTTGGGACGATGATCTGGTCGCGCGGTCTCGCGCAAGAGGGCAGCGTCTATGGCTCGCTCGGCGTTGCCGCGGTGGCGGAGCTTTATGCCATGGCGCTGCTCGGTGGCGCCGCGCTCCTGACGCGCCTTGGCCAGCGAAGGCCGGCCGTCCTGCTGGCGCTGCTCACCGTGGTCTATCAAGGTGACCTGACGCTCCACACCGAGACGTGCGCGTACCTCGGCATGGCCGGCGCCGTGGCCTCGGTCATTTGGTTCGCGGCATTCGTTGCCAAGCTGCGCGTGCTCGCATGGATATTCCAGATACGCGCATCGACGCGTTCATTGGCAACGGCCATCGTGGGGGCGCTCGGGCTCGTACTGATTCCGCGTGTTCTCCCGGGGTTCGGACCGAGCCAGCGCAGTGTGCTCATCGGCATGTGGCTCTTTTCGTTGATCATGCTGCACGAGCGCCATGGGATTACGAGCCTCGTGCCACTCGACGCGTGGGCGGCGGTCGTCCTGCGGCGGGTGATGCGCGCCACGTGGCTCATTTGGCTCGGGCTCGCGGGTTTGCACATTTACATGTGGTCGACCGCCCAGGCGCTCGATATTGCGCCATTCGTTCCCGCCATGGCGCTGGTCGCGGTGCGGTGGATCCGGCGCGAGTCCTCCATCTGGCTTCTCGTTGGCGTGGTGTTCACCTTCGTGGCGTGGTGGGCGCACTCGTCGCGGTCTACTTCGGCGTTTGGACGCTTCGTTGGTCCGGCGGCCCTTGGCCGGCGCACATTCTCGCGCTCGACCTGGTGCTGATCCTCACCATGATCCTGCTCGCATGGCGCGCGCGCATGCGAATATCCGTGCTACCAGCCCTTGCGTGCATCGTGCATGGCGTGCTCGCCGCGGGCCTCGTTCCAATACCGCACTCGCTCGTCGCGTGGGGTTCGACGGTCATCGCGCTGGGCTTCGCGCTGCTCTTCGCCTCATTGGCCACGAGCTATGGCCTGGCCCGGCATTCGCGTGCACCCTAGGGAACCTTTTCAATGACGCGGCCGCGCTCGAGTTGCTGCAACCCGAGCGCGAGCTGCTGCTGCGCCTCGGCGGGTGTGAGCCTGGCCCCGACGATATCGAAGTATCGCTCGCCGATGGCCTCCATCGTGCTCCCGTCGCACAATTCGGAAATGATCCACGAGTTGAGCGTCAGCAGTTGAACCCTCGGCATTTCGGGCGCAAACGCGAACAAGAGACCTTCGTTCTCCAGGGGCCGCTCCTTCAAATGGGGATTCTTTCGATAGCCAACGGCTCTCGACACCCGCACGATGGGCGGCGCCTCGCCCGTAAGCCGCACCGGCGGCGATTCGGTGACGCCGATGGGTTCGATGCACTCCAAGAGCCAATGCACGAAGCGCTGCCCTGCGGACGTCAAATGGGCCGCCCACGTCGTGGAAAGCTGCTTCCCGAGATACCGACATCGCTCGGCCCCGCGCGCGTAGGGGCCCGATCCCGTTCGTACGACCGACATGGCGTGGGCACTCACGGGGTGGGCATCGAGTGAACCATAACGGCCCGTGAGCCGCGCGCCGTAGCATCGCACCGCGGACTCGTAGAGGACGAAGTGAACATAAACGTGAAACGCGGAAAGCGCCCGAGCCAAGGTGAAGCCTTCTTCGTCGGCGCGCCACGGGAACCCGACGGGGACGTTGTCCCGAATCAAGCTGGCAAAGCGCGTAATGTCTGCGAATTTTTCGTGCAATCCCTCGTGGAGCAGATGCGCCGCGGTATCCCACGGATTGTCGATTTCCTCGGACGAAAGGATGACCGTACCGGGAACACCGTCCCCCGCGGAGCCCGTGAGAAGCCGGCCGCCACCCGCGCGCATGACGGCCAACGCCATGGCGGATACGTGGCGGAACACGCTGTCCGCCGTCTCTGGAAGGAGTTCCCCAAATAGCGAACAGGCACGGTCGACCGCTCCAGCGGTGCGTTCGTCGGGCGCGACGAATTCGACCTGCACGTCGCGTCCCGTCATGAAGTGCTCACGGAAATTTCGTTCGAGCTCCGAGGTCACCGGGTTGGCCGCTGGGAGATCCCATAGGTACGTCTTTCCCTTTGCGACCGGCCACGGACGATTCATTTGATCCTGCACCAAACCGAGCCGCCCGCCCCGCGCAAACGAGGCTGTCGCAACCCCCAGCCACCTCTCCAGCTCGTGGGGCGATGTGGCCGGCTCGCCATTCGCAAGGCTCTCGAATGCGCGCTCGATGGAAAATTGGATCAGCGGATCGGCGAAGAGCGCGTTCGTGGTGGACTCCTCCCAGGTCTCCAGGATTGGCAGGGCCCGCGCCACGCCGGGAAGTGCGGGAGCGAAAAGATCGAGCCCGAACTTGTAGCGCTCCGTCACCAATGTCGAAATGGCCGATGAGTCCCCGAATTCCGGATGTTGGGCCAGCGCGCGGTCCGCCGCGCGGATCATGGATTCCGTGACATGGGTCGACATGATGGTCACCATTCCAAGGGTGGGACTCAATCACGGAGGGCCGCCCGATGCTTCCGAACAGCCCTCCGTTCCTTCAAGCTTCTAGATCACTCTGCAACGATGAATGGCGGGTACCAACGGCGCTCCTGTCCGGAGTCCGCCGTCACCCTCGGCTCCGCGATGCCTTTGCTCGCGACAATCTTCTTCAGCGTTTCGATGGTGTTCTTCTTGTCGAGCGACTTGCTGTTCATACGTCTGACTCCTTGTTTGAATGTTGAAATGAACGATACGGAGAGAGAGCTTCTCGAACGATCCCGCTGCGTAAGAGGTCGTCGATTCCTGCGCGAAGCTCCCCCCTCGACGGTGCGGGCCCTTCGCCAGGCGCGCACGCGGATGCATACTCCAAAAAGATTTCGTCCTCCGGCGTGTTCTCGCAGAGTTCGAAAATCAGCCACGCCTTGGCATTCAGCCAATGGATCTTGGGCCGATCCGGCGTGAATACCAAAAGATAACCCGAGTCCATCAATGGTTTGACCCGCAGTCCAGGCGTCTTCTCGATGCGTCGATCCGTGCTCATGTTCGTTCCCCCGACGGCGGGCGAAGACTCCCCTCGATGCGTTCGACGCTGGACGTGAGCCACTCCACCAGCCGGAGACCGTCGCGTGTGAGATGCGATGACCACGGACCCGAGAGCCGCTCGTAGAGAAACCGCGTTCGGTCGATGGCGCGACCGAATCGTGCCGATTCATCGTTGCGTACGACGGACATGGCCTGGGCGCGCGTGTCATGAGCACGAGGCTCGCCGTAGATATGGAAATATCTGGCGCCGCGGCGTTCGACCGCTGCTTTGAAGAGCAGCATGTGGACGTATACGTGAAACGAAAAGACCACCCGCGATAGGGTGAAAGGGACCTGACGCCAGGGGATCTCGACCCGTTCGTCCGGGTCGCGCAAGAGTGCGTGCGAACGCGCCACGTCGAACAACTTCAGATGCAAACCTTCGTGCAGGAGATGGCCAGCTGCATCCCACGGGTTTTCGAGCTGACGCGGCGAGACGACCATCGTCGATGGGGCTACGTCCCCACCCGATGCCGAGAGTAGATTCCCCTCTTCTGCCTTCGTCTCGATGACGCTGATGGCCGCAATGTGGCGGAGTGTGCTGGCCCCCAATTGCGGAAGGACGGCTCCGAGCAACGAACATGCAGTATCGAGTCGTTGGATGATCCACGGCGAAGTGGCCAGGCAGGTCGACGTCGTAGGCAGTGCAGCCTCGAGGTTTCTGCGAAGTGGTTGCAGCAGCGGATCCGATGTCTGGTCGAATGGAGCCACCCAGGACCATTTGCCTGGACCCACGCGGACGGATCCCGATGGGGCGAAGGCCGATTCCGAATACGTCCGATCCGGATCGCGCTCGATGGCATTCCATGCCGCAGGGAGCCACGCTTCCAGCAGATCGGGGGAGCGGAGCGACTTCCGTTCGAGCATCGCGAGGGCGTTCTCGATGGCCAGCCGCAGGCCGGGATCGTACAGGAAATGCCGCGCCCATTCGTCCGGGGCATCGTTCACGCGCTCGACGCTGTCACGGAGCGACGGGAGATACTCTGCGAGGACTTCCAGCCCAAAGCGATATCGGGCGAGCACCCGCGTTTCGATTTGAATGGAGTCGCCGAACTCGGCATGGGTCGAAAGCGCCCGCTCGGCCTGCGCGAGATCGTCCAATGACGCACGTGACTCCGACGGGAGGGATGGCGTAAGCATGGGGTCTACATGCATTTACGCGGCTCGGGCGCGGTCCTTTAGGCGAGTACAAAAGAAATGCGCCGGCGACCAAAAGACCTGGCGCCGGCGCAGATCGATGCGCATGCATCGATCAAATGCCATCGACCTTCGTCGTGAGCTAGCAACCCTTGGTCCAGCCGCACTCGAGTCGGGGGCGTGCCTGGACGTCGATCGGAGGGGCCGGCGGCTGCACCCGCGGATTGGCCCCAGAATTGGCGAGGGTGATGGCGATGGCATCCTCGAGGCGAGCCACCCCCGATTGCAAGTAGTGATTCAGCAGAATGGAGAATACCAAAGGATCTCCAGCCGCACTGGTGACGTAGCCCGACAAAGAAGAGACGGAATCCAAATTGCCGGTTTTGGCATGAACATTCCCGGCGGCCGCCGTATTTTTCATGCGGGACCGCAGCGTACCTCCGACCAGCCTTTGCGGCACCCCAGCGATGGGCAGCGCATCGTAGAAGGTCGCAAACCATGGCTTGTTGCGAACGGCCAGCAACAAGG
This sequence comes from Sorangiineae bacterium MSr12523, assembly GCA_037157775.1. Taxonomy (NCBI): domain Bacteria; kingdom Pseudomonadati; phylum Myxococcota; class Myxococcia; order Myxococcales; family Pendulisporaceae; genus Pendulispora; species Pendulispora brunnea. The sequence goes on along the minus strand of CP089982.1, from coordinate 7,178,805 downwards.
CCGTGAGGTGCGCGGCGGAGATCAAATTGTGACGGGAAAGACCCGATCCGTCGCTGATCTGCAAGGTATTCGCATCGACCCCGTTCGCGGAAAGGAACTCCGAGATAACCTGGATTCCGGCGTCCCAACTCCCTTCACCATGAAGGGTTTTGCCCATTGTCTTGGTCAAAATTTCCGCGTGCCCATTGTTGCTGAGTTTGAGAAAAAGCGGGAGCAACTCGGAAAGAGGAGGGGAGCTCCGTTTCAGCAACTGCGTTGCCGACGACGGGGTAGGCCCGAAGTGCGTCGCGGGCGCCAGTACGCGAACCCCGTGTGCCTCCAACGCCGCACGAAAAATGGCGGCTGCATAACCGGTGGGCTGCGACACGCTGTTGTAGCTGCGGTCCGTATCCGCGCCGAGCGGCATCGACCCGGTAACGAGAAACGTATTCGTCCCGTGCTGGCGCTCGACCGAGAGCGTGCTGGACGATCCGGCCTCCGCCGTGATCGCGCGATTGTCGATCGTGATGTAATCCGTATTGGGCAGGAGCGCGACCCGCGGCGGTTGCCCCACCGCAGAGCCCGGGTTCACGTCCACGACGATGTTGCCGGCATCGAAGTCCTCGTCCGGCGAGACGGTGAGGGCCGAAACCTGCGCAGCGTAATAGAAGGGCTCGTCCTCCCATTCCCATCCGCTCCCGAGGCGCACGTCATCGAACCACGTATCGTCGGCCCAAAGCTCGCCTTGGACGAAGGTCAGTCCCGAATCGGCCAGCTTGGCCGCCAGCGCATCGTAATCCTGCGCGAGCATGCTCGGGTCGCCCGTCCCCTTCAAATAGAGATTGCCCTGAAGAATGGGCCCCCGTCGCTGCCCATCGGTCCAGACGCTGGTCTCGAAGCGATGGCCCGTGCCCAGCACCTCCAGGGCCGCCGCGGCGGTCAGCAACTTGGCATTCGACGCCGGAACGAGTCGATCATTTCCACGGTGCGAATAAAGTACTTCGCCCGTTCGCGCATCCCGGACGACCACACCCGCCAGTGCTCCTTCGAGAAGAGGGCTCGCCAGAATGCCATCGAGCTGTTCGGCGAGCCCAGTGGGCGCCAGCGCCACACGGCCATCGTTCCGAACGAGCCCATCGCCCTCGTCCGATGCGCATCCACTGGCCAATGGAAGCAAACCAAGCAGCAAACCGGCGCTCCACATGGCGAGGCGATGCCGAACGAACGAAATGGCTTTCATGCGTACCTCCTTGAAGGAAAGCAACGTACATAACTTTGCCGCGTCGCGCGCAGCCCTATGGGCACATGTCGTAGAGTGATGTCATTTGGGGGGACTCGCCCCTAACGGGGGAAGCTTGCCACGCGCGCGGCAATACCGCAGCCGCCACAAAAACTCGATGAAACGGTGCGCATTTCCAGCTGGAGATGAGTTTGACCTGGTGACTGGAAGTGCGCGCGACGGCTCAATGCCTCTTGCTCACAATGATGATATTTATCATTGTCACTAAATGCGAACCTTCTCGGCGAAGTGGGAGACGCGCTCGTGTCTCTCCTTGGCAGTCGTATTGGGTGTTTGGGCGAGTGCGTGCAGCAGCTCTGGAAGCAGCGATGAAGGCGACGGCAGCCAAGGGAATGGCGCGCCCAACCCCGAGCTCTCGGTCGCGCCGCCCGGCACGATGGTGCTTCCCATCGAGGTGCTGGGCAGCGGCTCGCCCTCGGCCCCGGCCATTGCGGAAACCAACTTGGGTATCGAGTCCGCCAATGTGGCGAAAGCCGCCAAGCTTTATTTCGTGTGCAGTCGGTGTGGCTCTTACGCGGCGCCGGAATTCGAGGCCACCACCGCCGCGCCCACCAAGGTCAAAGCGAGCTTTCGCGTGATCGGCGGTGGCGATGCCGCCAACGATGCTTCGGTTCCCTGGGTCGACATCACGGATGCGAATGTCCAACTCGCCGACCCCGAGAGGGTCAGCGGCGGGGTGAACGGCGGCTTTTACACCACGCACATCACCGTCGACTTGGACGCGCCGACGCGGGCACGGTTGGTCGGGCTTCCATCGTTCAATCGGATTCAGTTCCGATTCAATGGAACCGATGGCGAGTCCAACGGCTTCCGCATTCTCGACGTGCGCATGCGCGATGCCACGGCGGCCGACATCGGCAAGACGACCATCCAGAAAACCGATCCAAAGGTGGAAAAAGACGCCGGCAAGGGTGCGTCCGCCGATGCCGAGGCGGGGAAGAATCTATGGTACGGCGCCGACATTCTTTCGAAGTCGGCCATCGTGAATCGGAAGATCCACGCGAGTTGTTCATCGTGTCATGCCGAGAATGCGCGCGACTTGCAGTATTTCAATTATTCGAACAACTCCATCGTGCAACGCAGCCGCTTTCACGGGCTCACGGAGCAGCAGGGCAAACAAATCGCCGCGTTCATTCGTTATTCGCAGCGCGATGTTCCTCACGTGCCGCAAGCGTCGCCCTGGGCGCCGCCGTACCAGCCGGCGGCGGGGCTGGATGGCAAGCCGGTGGTCGAGTGGGCCGCGGGCGGCGGTCTCGATGCCGTGCTCTCCAGTGCCTCGGCAACCGTGAATGCCATTTTTGGAAAACCGCTGGACGGCTCGCCCAGCGCGATCTCGCAGGCCGATGTCGACCGAGTCATGAATCCTTCCGCGACCATGAATGCGCGGGAGATGCCCGTGCCGCTCCAGTATCCCGACTGGAATGCGTGGCTTCCCACCACGCACCCGGTCGACGTGTGGCCGAACGAGAATCGCGCCGAAGGGTCCTTCGAGACGGGCGGCCAATTCGCAGATGGTTCGCGCCCGTCGCCGCTCGCAAGCTACCGAAAGCTCGATACATGGCTCGCCTCGCACGTGAACCCGAATGGCAAGTACGGCGACTGGAGCCACCTGACCGCCGACGAGCGCGCGACGCTCCAGGGGCTATTGAAGAACTTCGGCTGGGACATGTACCGCTTCATGGGCGGCGGGCGCGGCAATCATGTCTACGCAGGCTCGGGCCTGTATGGCTTGCAATATGGTGCCAAGAACCTGAAGGCGCTGGCCTCGTCCAGCACCACGGCCAGCTTTCCGGCGGCCTTCACCGATGCCGCGTTCATCGAGCGCGCGATGTCGAGCGGCATGCATTGGGTGACCACGAAGATATGGGAGCTCCAGCACAGATACGGCTTGGAAGGCAATCAGCAGTGGTTCATGGGCGAAAAAGACGCTTCGGGCAAGTGGAAGGGGCGCGGTGAGTCGCGCGGATCCCCCTTCAACACCGCGGGCGCGTTTTTCCTCGCACCGCACATGCTCTATCAGGAGGAGCAGACGGCCAACGGCAAACGCGAATGGTACTTTGCTTGGGAGGCCGACACCAAGGTTGCCTCGTACTATCGTACGAACCAGTGGTATGCGATGCAGGTCAGCCTGAATCCGGGCGGGCAGGGCGATTGGGTGAATTTTCCCATCGACTGGCCGTACCTCACCCGGTTCGATCAAGTGTTGGCCGACGCCATCGGTTCATCGACACCGGCGCACACGGAGATGCGCAATGCGCAGTATTTCCGGCTGTTGCACGATCGAATCAAGTCCGCGCAGTACGTGAACAACGCGATTCCCTTGAATCAACCGGATCCCAAGGATCCGGAGAACCTGCTGAACAACCGGGGGCGCTACGGGCGCGGTCAGGTGATCAAGCACCTGGTGCCGACGAACTTCCTCGATTGGGGCCCCAATGCCAATCAGCAGCATCCGAATCGTGCGCTGGACAAGTTGGCGCCCGGCTTGTTTCTCAAAGTGGTCAACGGCGCGATTTCGCAATACAATGCCTTGTTCGCGGGCACCAATCCCGCCGATTGGCGCCGCTGCGATCCGAGCAACACGTCACTGGGCGACAATGCGGGCGGTGAACCGCTTGCGGGATTCCGATTCTGCTTGGACAAGGCGCGCTCGGCCGTGTTGAAAGACGACAAGGGCCGCTACTATATCAAGAACGACGTAACCCAGACGACGACGGATCAGTACAATCAATACGGAATCATCGCCGCGACGCAGCTTGGTGCCGATTCGCAGAGGGTCAAGGCATGGTCCGATTGGGTCGATCTCGCGTGGCCAAAGTGATCACCTGATCGCGCGTCCGCGTGATGCCCACGGTCTGATCGTAGCCGATGGCCGTCTGCTGCAGACGCGCCGTCATGGGAAAACCGAACATGTCCACCTGCGTCGTGTTGCCGCCGCGTTCGATGATGACCAACCGCGTTTTCCTGCATGCAGAACGACCGTGTGGTGGGGCATTGTTCGACGCGTATTCATTTGTTTCCGTAGCGCAGCTGCGCGTAATCTCATTTCGTGATCGCATTCGCCGTCATCTTTCTCGGCACCGCGATGCTTGCGGCGCCATTGTGCATTCCCGCGGAGGCCGTGGCCGCGCGAACGCTTGCGGGGTACGCCGCCGCCGCGTGCCTTCTTCGCGTCATCGACCTCGCGTGTGCGCCCGAGACCTTTCGACCGGTTCAACGCATCGCCATTCTCATCCTTCCGATCGTCGACCCACGGCGTGTGTCTCGGATGCGCGAGCGCGGATTTCCGTGGGGGCGTGCGGTCGCGGGCATCGCCCTCGGGGCCGCGAGCATGGCGCTCTTCGTCACGGCCCATCTCTTTTTCGCGGCCGAGCCTCCATTCGGCTCCACGCGTCAGTTCGCACGCAGCATGATGGCGGCGCTGGCCGTATTGGCCGCAGGCGAAAGCATGGACCGGCTCGTTCGCGTCGCCGGCGCAGCCGCGGGGTTCGAAATCCCGCCTTTGTACCGAGCCCCGGCCCTATCGCGCACACTCGTGGAATTCTGGGGCCAGCGATGGAACCTCCCGGTGACCACCTGGCTCCGCGAACACATTCACGCGCCGCTCGCACGCGTGGGCTTGCGCCGCACGGGGACGCTCCTCGCATTCGCGGTGAGCGGTCTCGTTCACGTCTACCCCACGGCCATCGGTGCAGGCCTCGCACCGGCGATGGCGATGGGCGCCTTCTTCCTCGTGCACGGAGCCGCGGTCGCCCTCGAGCCACGCCTCGGAGCACGAAGCTGGCCCCGCGCCCTTGGCCATGCCTACGTCGTCGCCATCTTTGCGCTGACCATGCCGCTCTTCAGCGAAGCGCTACTTCGATCCATCGGATTCTGACGAATGCGTCAAAAGCCCTGGCAATCGCAATGCGGACTCGTAGCCGGATCTCCAATCGTCGCAGCCTTGAAGTCGTAGCTGTAGTCTGCGCACGAGATGCCATAGGTGCCTGCGTCATCGCTGCTTGGGAATAGGCGCGGGCGGCAATATCGTCCGCATTGATCCTCGGCACAGCAGACGCAATGGGTCGTAATGGCAAATGAGTCGATCGGGCCCGACGCTCCTGGCTTGACGAAGCAGTCCGCGGGAAAGCCGTTGTTGTGAACGTATCCACCGTCGTTGCCTCGCATGGTGTGCGGAAGGCAATTGGTGGCGAGGGCCTGCCAATACTGCTCTGCGCCCGCATCGGTGCGCTCTCGGAAGTAGTACATGGTTCCTTCGCAGGTTTGGTCCTTCGCGCGCTGAATTTGCGCCAAGGTTGCTCCAGGCGGAACGCCGTCCGGTCGCAGTGTTCCGTCTTCGACCGATTTGGGGTCGATGCACCACGAGCGGCGAAAATCCTCATCCCACATATTGCCCGAACCGCCCTTGTCGTCGGAGCTGCAGGCCACGGCCGCCACCACCCCCGCAGCCGTTGCCAAAATACTCGCGACGAACCCTAGCTGCTTCCATTGCAACATGGCCGCACGTTAGCCGCATCGCCTCCAACTTTGCACGTCGTCTCACGGCGTGGCGCATCTTGCTGTACGCATGGAATGCCGCGAGGGCACCACGGACGCCAGTCGTGGTACCCTCGCGGGTCAATCGAATGGACGCGAATCAGCGACCGAGCGGGAGTGCGCTCTTCAGCGCGCCCTGCACGACCGTGATGAGATCCGTAATGGCTTTGGCCTGATCCAACGTTGCGCCGAGCGCGGTCAGCTCCGGAATCTTCAGGTCCAACCCATGGGCGAAGCTCGTGAACGCATCGATCACTTGCTGCAGAACCACATCGAGTTTGCCGGAAGTCAGGGCGCCCAGATCGAGCTTGGCCACCGCATCGAGGGCCGCCTTCAGCGCACCATCGAGCCGCCCGTTCAAGAGGCTCGACGTGTCCAGAAGCCCGTCGAGTGTCGCCTGAACGTTCCCCGTGAGCTGCGCCAGGAGCGAGCCCACACCACCGGAAAGGCTGCCGGTGATCGCACTCGCGAAGTCGGTGCGCGCTTTGGCGATGTCGCCCGCATTGGTCGCTGCCGAAATCGATGCCGTGAGCTTCGTCGTGGCCTCGATTGCGGCATCCAGCGCGTTGCTTCCCTTCAGGATGTCGGCGATCGCATTGGTGATCTGGGTCGCCTCCACCGTCGCGGCAGACTTGAGTGCCGAGAAGGCAATGCCCTTCGTCAGCGGTATCCCGGCGAGCGATGCCTCGAGCGAAGAGTTGAACGTGAGGTTCGCGGCGGCATGGGCCAGCGCAGCCACCTCGGCGGAAATCGAACCCGAGGCCGCAGCTTTCAGGGCTGCGTCGAGATCGGCGGAGAACTGCGCCGTGGCATTGGCCACCGCGTTCGCGGAAACTTTGGCGTCCAGCACCCCATTGAGTGCCAGCGCGGCTTTTGCTTCGAGGTCGGCAAAGGCGCTCGCATCGAGCTTCCCGCCCGCGTTGGTGATGGCGAGGGCCTGCGTGTGCGCGGCGACGACGGTGGCCTTGGCCACGGCGTGCACGATGGCTTGAACGTCGGCACCTGCGGAGATGGCCGCAGAGATCGAGCCGGCCAGATTGGCGTCGACGAGCGCGCGAAGCGTGGCCGCAATATTGGCATTGAGCGAGCCATTGGCCGAGATCGCGCCGGTGATTGAGCTTGCAATGTCGATGAGTGCCTGCGCTTCAATCGACGACTCCGTCGAAATCGGCGTGGCAAGGGTCACTTGACCTGCAATTTTCGAGGCAGCTTCCAAAATCGAAGAGCCGACGACGTGACCAGAGGCGTCGAGGGCCTGCACGATGAGCAGCTTCGCATCGATGGGAATCTTCGCCGAGAAGAAGCCGGTCGCGTCGAGCGTCGTTTCGACAATCGCGGTCAGTTGACCGGTGGCCCCCAGCGCGGAGATGGTGACCGTCTTCGCCAGATCGACGGCCGCCGATCCCGCGAATCCTAGCTCGGCCTTGCCCGAGCCTTGAGCCGTAACGTGTCCATTCACGATCGAAAGCGCGGAGGAGCCGTCCTTCGATGTGTCATTTCCACTTGTTTTGCCGTCGTCGGCTCCCGAGGCACAACCGGCGGCGACCGACAGCCCAAGGATGATTGCCAATATGCTCCGCGTCGGAGAAGTCTTCTTCATGAGTTTAACTCCCTTGAGTAGGCGGCACATATCGTCGACAAGCAGTCGAATACTGCTCTTGTAAATATCGGTTACCATTGCCGCATCGACCGCGATGTTGGCAGCGCGCCGAACAACGAGGACCCGATGTGTGATGATTCCGCACGCAGTGGCATTGCGTCAGCCATACGACATTAGACACCGCTTCGCGCGTAATTTTCTCGGTCGTTGCTGCAGAGGCTTAGGGCTCACCAATCCATGAGGTGAATCCGTGCAAGCCCGCGATGTGGTAGCTCCAGAAGGCCTCGATGGCGTGCCGCATGGCCGCCGGATCCGCGTGTTGCTCGAGAATGGTGGCGAGAAGCCGGCGCGTGTTCTCGAAAATGCGCGACAGCACGAAGCGCGCGCCCGCGCTGATCTTCACGCCCGGATGCAGGCCGCGGATTTCCGTGAGCGTATGGGCCGTCAGCTGTTCGACGAAGCGCTCGCCGAATCCGGCATAAGGGGTTCCCGCGGCGCGGTCGAGCAGGATGACCACCGCAAGGCGATTCTCCAACCAGAACGTCAACATATCGCCGCCCAAGTCGTCGGTGGGAACACCACTCTGCGTGTTGCGGGCGAGTGCGCGCACGCGGCGCTCCATGAGCTGCTCGAACCGTCGCGCCAAGTCGGGCGAGATCACCGCATCGAAAAGCTCCTCTTTGGAGGCGTAGTAGCGATAGAGGCTCGCCGTACCCAGGCCCGCGCGCTCGGCGATGGCGCCCATGGTGGCGCGCTCGTAGCCGTGTGCGGCCATGATCTCGAGGGCGGCCTCGAGGATGCGTGCGCGGACCTCGATTTTCAGGACTTGCGGCATCAGGTCGCAAGGAGTTTCGCACACGAGAAGGGCGCATGGCGAGCGGCCCACGGGCGCGCTTGCTCGAGCTCGTAGGCGAGGGCGAGCAAGGTCGAATCCTGACCACGCGCGGCGGCGAAGTGTGCGCCGACGGGAATGCCGCCATCGGTGAAATGCAAAGGCACCGACATCGCCGGGCAACCGACGACGTTGTGAATGGGCGTGTAGCCCATGGCCTCGCGCATGCGTCGCATGAGTTCCTCGCCGGGCACGAACGACGAGAAATGACCGAGACGCCACGGAAGCACGGCCAGCGTGGGCGTGAGCACGACGTCGTAGCGCGCGGTGGCTTCGAGGTACGTGCGCTCGGCCGTCGCGAAGATCGTGCGCGCCTCCGCCAATGCCGCGGGGCCGCGCCGAAGGAAGTTCTCGGCAGTCCACCAGGCGAAGGGCTCCAGCTCGTCGGGCCGCACCGGCTCACCGCGCAGCGACGCCACCATTTGGACGATGCCCGCGACCATGGCGCCGCCCACGAGAAAAAACGCGTCACCCATCGCGGCACCGTCGATGGCCGGGGGCGTGGCTTCCTCGACGTGATGTCCGAGCTCGCCAAGCAGTGCCACCGCGCGATCGTGCGCACGCCGCACCTCCGGATCGGGCTCGCCACCCGAAAGGGTACGCGTCCATGCCCCGATGCGAAGGCGCCCGCGCGAAGGCTCACGCACGAAGCCCACGGCATTTTCTTCGATGAGCGAGAGAAAAAGCGCACTGTCGCGCACCGAGCGACTCACGCAGTGATCCACGACGAAGTCCGTAAATTCGGACGAGGCGTAGCCCGAGGAGACCGGCCGCCCGCGGGTTGGCATGAAGCCAAAGAGTCCGCACATGGAGGCGGGGCCGCGGATCGAACCGCCGCCATCGCTGGCGTGTGCCATCGGAACGAGACCGGCCGCCACCGCGGCGACGGCGCCGCCCGACGATCCTCCGGCCGAGAGCGAGAGATCCCAGGGATTGTGCGTCACGCCCTCGAGACGGGTCTCGGTGCTTCCGAGCAGCCCGAACTCCGACGTGGCGCTCTTGCCAATGGTGACCAGGCCCGCCGCATCGAGACGCTCCGAAAATGGCGTGGAGGACGGCGCGGTGTTGTGCGCCATGAGCCGCGAACCCAGCGACCAGCGCAAACCGGGGTAGGGCACCACGTCTTTGACCAGGAAGGGCACGCCTCGAAAGGGCCCCGCGCCGGGCGTCTGCGCGCGGGCGCGTCCCATGTCCAGCGTGGGAATCGCGTTCAGGAGCGGCTCGAGCGCCGCGATGCGCGCCTCGCACGCGTCGAGCAGCTCGGTAGCCGTTAGTTCACCACGTGCCACCAGCTCCGCCTGGGCCGTAGCGTCGAGCTGCGCGAGAAGCGCCCCGTCGTGTCCAGTGCTCATACGCGAATCATTTATTCGCGTTTCAGAAATCGTCAAGTCGCCGCCGTTCGGATTTATTCTGAGGGCGGGAGTTAACCATGGACATTCCGCTGATCGAGCAAGTCAAGATCCAAGCCCGGGTGTTGGTTCCACTCGTCGAGACTCTGCAAGCCGAGCTGGGGGAGGAGCGCGCGAATGCCCTCGTTCGCAAGGCTCTCGGTGCCCACTATCGCAAGCTTGGCGAGCGATGGTGGCGGGCGCAGGCGGGGACCAACCTCGGTGAGAACATGGCTGCGAGCTTCGAGGGATTTGCCGCCGGAGACGCCCTGGATTACGAGGTGCTGCAGCAAGGTCCGGATGCATTCGACGTGAATGTCACCGGATGCCGCTACGCCCAATTTTACGAGAAAATCGGCGTTCCGGAGCTGGGCTTTCTCTTGGTGTGCAGTGCCGACTTTCCCATGGCCGAAGGCTTCGGCGGTGGCGTGCAATTGTCGCGCACGCGAACCATCATGCAGGGCGCCAGCCACTGCGACTTTCGCTACTCGCGAAAGAAGGAGTGACGCTCACACGCCCGCACGGAGGTTGATCAGCATGGCATACCAACCGAGAACGGCGCCCGCTCCGGCGCCCATGATGGGAACGGGGAAATTCCCGACGAACGTCATGGCGATTTCCCCGGCGAAATAAAGCCCGAAGGCCATGCCGAGCCATCGGTATTCGGTATTGGCGTGCTTGAGCGCCTGCACCATCGGCAGAAAGAGCACCCCAAGCGCCAGGACCGCCGCGCCGGCGAGCAGCGGCCCATCGGATACGGCGAGCACGAGGATCCGTTCCACGTGATCGACCGGCGAGAGCGGGTCGGCCCGCATCCAAGTGCCCGCCACCAGCGCCAGCACGGCGAGCACCGACAAAGGAGAACGCCTCAGCGTGATCGCCACGATGGCTGCGCCCAGCGCGGTCGCTTGCCCTGCGTCGGGTTGCACGGCATGCAGGCCCAAAAGCGCCAACAGCATCGCCGAAGCCCAAGCCCGCGACCGCGCAAGTGCAGCGCCGAGGACCCACGGTGAGAAGGCCATCGACGCGTTCAGCCACACGGGGCCGAGGCGGATCCAGCGATGCACCCCTTCGAGGCCGCTCGAAGCGAGCGTCAACCCCACGAGGGCGCACGCTGCAACGGCGGCCCACCCGAGGATCCGTTGCTGCCGTTGCGCCGTCTGCCCCGCGAAGGCAACGCTCGCGATGGCACCAAGCACCATCGCGAGAACATTGGGCGCAAACGCCATGGGCGAAGCTCCGTGCCGCATGGCCACGACCACACCGAGTGCCACCGCTGGAGCGGGGAGCAAAAGATACGCAGGCTTGACCGATACGGACAACGTGGGCTCCTCGCATGGCAAGTATCGGCCGCCCTGCTTGCGATGGTCAAAAAACGAGCCAGTCGTCCTTCACATCGGCGGGGGCTTGCTTGCGCGCCAGCCGGGTTGCTCGTCGAGGGAGGCGACCCAGCGGCGGATGTTGGCGAAATCGGCCACCGGGAACTTTGCGTGTTCGGCGAAGGTGAGGGTCGAGGCTAGGCAGAAATCCGCGAGGGTCAACTGATCGCCGCAGACGAAACGCTTGCCTTTGAGTGCATTGTCCAGCACCGCCCCGAATCGTTTGAAGTTCGCCTCGTCTTCGGCACAGCGCGCCTCGTCCGCGGGGCCAATGTTGAGGATCTGCTTGACGATCCGCTGAAAAATGAGCCCGCGCCCGGCGGCGCCGAAGTGCGCAAGCTCCCAGGCCTGCCACTTCATGATGTCGTAGCGCAGGTTCGACTTCGGCCAGAGATCATTGTCTTTCTTGCTGGCGATGTAGCACTGGATGGCGTTGCTCTCCCAAAGCGTGAGATCCCCGTCGACGAGGGTGGGGATCTTTCCGTTCGGGTTGATCGCCAAATAGGCCGGCTCCCGGTTCTCACCCTTGCGGATGTCGATCAATTTGACATTGAGGTCGATGCCCAGCTGCTTGGCCACGGCGTCGACCTTGCGACAGTTTGGAGACAGAGGGTTCGTGTAGAAGTCCATGCCTGGAAGCTACGGTTCGACCCTTCATTCATCAAACGGATTTGTCTTATAATCGTTATTCACATGGCCAATGTTAGCCTCGCCGGCGTCGACCTGAACCTGCTCGTGGCCCTGGACGCACTTTTGTCCGAGCGAAGCGTCACGCGTGCCGCGCAGCGGATGGGGCTCAGCCAACCGGCGATGAGCAACGCGCTCGCTCGGCTGCGCGATCTCCTCGAGGATCCGGTTCTCGTGCGGACCGGCCACGGAATGGAACCCACCGCGCGAGCCCTGGATTTGGCCGCGCCCGTGCACCGTCTTCTGATGGATGCCCGCCAGGTGCTCGCACAGACGCAGTCGTTCGACCCGGCGACGAGCAGCCATCGATTTCGCATCGAGAGCACCGCCGACTTCGAGCTTTCGCTTTTGCCGGACCTCGCGCCCCGCGTGGCGAACATCGCGCCAAACGTCGAACTGCTGGTGACGCGTGCAACGAGCGACACGGAGGAAGAGCTTCGCACCGGACGGGTCGACCTGTTCGTGGGCATTTGGTCGAAAATTCCCACCCACCTCCACTCGTATCTTTTGCGCCACGATGGCTTTGCCTGCATTGCGCGGCGCGGCCACCCAAAGACGCGCCGGCGACTGACCCTGCGCGCATTCGGTGAATTGGCTCACGTGGTGGTCTCACCCGATGCGTGGCCGGGCGGCATCGCCGATACGGCCCTCACCGATCGCGGCCTCGGGCAGCGCGTGCTGGTTCGAACACCGGACTTCCTCGTCGCGGCGAAAATCGTTGCCCGCTCGGACGCCATCGCGACGCTGCCGCATGGCATTGCCCATGCCCTCGCGGAGCTTCTGCCGCTCGACGTGTTCCGCGCACCGCTCGATGTCGCCGACGTGGCCATTTCGATGGTCTGGCATCCGCGCACGCACCAGCAGGACGGACATCGCTGGCTGCGTAGCCTCATCATGGACGCATGCGCTGCCAGCGAATGGTGAATGCTCCCGCGCATCCGCCCCCCCAATCCGCTCAGCGGCGCAGTGCGCGTTTGTCGAAGTGACCGAAGCTCCAGTGAGCGCCGCTGTCGGGGGCGCCGAGGTGGACGCTCACGTCGACGCCGTCGGACAACTGGGCGAAGTCGGCACGGCGGACGACGAAGACGATGCGGTGCGTATCGCCGTTTGGCTGGTACCCCAGATCGAAGGCGCGCTCTCCGATCTGCAGAATGGGAAGCGCATCACCGATCAAGAATTTCTCATCGCTCCGCAGCTCGATTTCGACAGCGGCTTCATGGCTATCGTCCACGTTCGTCGCGACCACGTCCCGAACACGGGTAATGGCATTGCCTCGTGTAAAATGAGCGGGGGCGACCGCGTTTGCCGCGTCCTCGGACACGTCGCGCGCCGAACGGCTTCGCGATGCCCAAGCATCGTTTTCGATGCGCGCGATGGCCGGAAGCGAGGAGCGCGCCACCCCGATGGTGGACAATCGCACGTTCGCCAGGTAGATGGCGCCCTTCGAGGTCGCGTTGAAGACGAACCGCGCGCCTCGCACCTTGGTGAGGTCGACGCCACCGAAGTCACCCAGCGGAATGCGCACGGATTGCAGGATCGAGTGGTAGTTCGGTCGATTCCGATAAATCCCGCCCACCGGCCCGGTGAGATCGACGTAGTTCGCGAGGGACACGGCGTTGGAGACCGTTCCGTCGGCGAGCACGAGGCGAATGCCAAAGTCGGTCTGGCCGGCTGGATTGAGCGTGCTTCGCTGACGTGCGACCCGAAAATCGAGCGTCTTGTACGCGCTCAAGTCGTCTCCTTGGCCGTCCTCCGCCCAATTCGTCTGAAAATAGGCATTGTCGGAAGCCTCCGTCCAGGAAATGAGCCCCGCCCGAAGCGACTCGTCGTGATCCGGAACGACGTCGTGACGAAGGGTGATCCCCACGGCATCGTTGGAAAAGCCTGCGGAGCTGGTTCCCTCGGCTTGGTCGAAGTCCTCCCGTACGCGGGTGACCGAGGCGTGTGGCGAATCCGTGTAACCCCGGTCTACGCGCGTGACGTTGGATACGACGTCCGGAAGCGCGTAAAGCGGATTGAAGACCCGATCGTAAATCGGAAGGGTCTGCGCGCCGACGTGCGCGCGGAAGAAGGCCATGATGCTGGCCAGTCCCGTCGTGCGTTGCGCGGCCGAGCCATTTGCCTGCGGGAATAGGGCCCTATGGCCCACGCAGCCGGTCGAGTCGCTCGTTTGCCATTCCGTATTGTAGAAATTGTGATTGGCTCCCCACACCGTGAAAACGGCCTTCATCGTGGCGGACGATTCCGACTGCGCTTGCAGCATGCGGTCGAACGGCTTGATCCCACTGAGACCGTATACATCGCCGTCGCACATGGGGAGCAGCACGGCCCACGCGGTCCCATCGGCATCGAGCGTGCGACTGTGCGTCTGGCCATCGACGGGAGCGATCTCGAAGATGCCTCGAATGCCGACCGGGTGCCCAATCCTCGCAGGCCACTTGCTGCCGGGATCGCGATAAAGATTGTACGCGGCGCGCACGCCTTCACCGCCGCGCGAATGCCCGACGAGGCCGACCTGCGACAAATCGAGTTTGTTCTTCAGCTCCACACCGAGCGACGCCGGCGTCCCGCCGTTCGCATTCCACTCACCGAGACGCTGCAAATGCTTCAAGACGAGCCGGCCGCGCGCGAGATTGAGTCCTTCATCGCCGAAAACGCCCTGACCTGCCGTGATACCGCGGTTGGCATTGATGGAGACGACGACGTATCCCAACGAGGCGAGCCGCTCGGCAAGGTATCCGTAGCCAAGATGATTCGGTGTTACGACGTAGCCGCTCGGGCACGTGCCGGAATCGGTGTAGTCGCTGACGTCGTCGATGCGCGGATTCTGCCCCGTTCCGCACGTGTAATGGTTGCCGTGGAGAAACACGATGAGCGGGTGCGGTGTATTCCCAAGATCCGTGGGGCGATAAACGCGTGCCCATAGCTCCGTTTTCACGTCCCGAAGCACGTCGGGATCCTCGGTCGCGGCAAATCGGTATTCCGCGCTCGTCACGGCGTTCGGCCCCGGTTGGGTGGGATCGGGGATGGTGCCCGTGGCCGCAAGGCTCCTCTCGGAGAGCCCCAGTGGGAATTTTTCCTCGGACGGCGGCGGGCGCGTGTCGTTTCGACCTCCGTCGGGGCTCACGTCGGAGCTGCAACCCAGTGCGCCCACGAACGAAGCCGCCGCAAGACAAGCCGTCGACCGCGCACCCGCGCGCAACATCGTTTTTCGAAAAGCGAGTTTCGACCATTTCATAACTTTGCTTTGCCCTCCGTTCCGTAGACGCGAGTCGGAGTGGGGAGGCGCACGGGAAACGAAAGAAAACGAAAATAAAAGAAACTTCGCCGCCGAGCACGAGCGTCCCGCGCCGTTTTCTTCCAAGCCTTCGCCGGGGTGCTAGCGTGGATGACATGCACGCGGATCCCGACGGCACGGCGGCCAATCTCGATGAGGCAGCTTCCATTTTTGCAGGGGTCCGCCGTCGCTTGTTCGGGCTGGCCTACCGCATGCTGGGCAGCAAGGCAGAAGCCGAGGACGTCGTGCAGGAAGTCTGGCTGCGGTGGCAAACGTACGACGAGCGCAGCCAGGTGTTGGACCCCGCCGCATTTCTCGTGACCACGGCGGTGCGACTGGCCATCAATGCCGTGCAGTCGGCGCGCGCGCGTCGCGAGACCTATATTGGCCCGTGGCTTCCCGAGCCCGTGGATACGCACGCGGATCCCGAGCTCGGGGCGGTGCGCGGAGAAGCTTTGGAGATTGCGGTGTTGTTTCTCCTGGAGAAGCTTTCCGCCACGGAGCGCGCCGCGTACGTGCTGCGCGAGGCGTTCGATTACGCGTATTCGCAGATTGCCGCTATTCTCGAGATCAACGAAGCCAACGCGCGCCAGCTGGTGACCCGCGCCCGAACGCACCTGGCTTCCGAGCGGCGTACGCCCGTGAGCCCGGCCGAGCAACGACGGCTCCTGGGCACGTTCCTGAAGGCGGCGCAGGCGGGCGATCGAACGGCTTTGGAATCGCTCTTCGTCGCCGATATCGCGAACTACTCGGATGGCGGCGGCATCCGCGGTGTCGCTCGCGTTCCCGTGGTGGGGAGGGCAACCGTCGCGAAGTTCGTCGCGTCCTTCCCGGAGAAATTCTGGGGCGGTGTCGAGTTCACCTGGGTGGAGGCCAACGCTCGCGCATCGATTCTGATTTCACGCGACGGCAAGGCCTTTGGCCTGGTGACCCTCGATGCGTCGGAGCAGGGGATTGAACGTCTGCTGTGGGTGATGAACCCGGCGAAGCTCGACGATGTCGCATCGTGCTTGGGGTCGGCTCAACGCTGACCTCGGCTTGAAAATTTCTTCGAACGACCTGTCACGAAACGGTGGGCTGCCCGGTCCTTGCTGCAACCGGGTGGCGGCCAACGCCACGCGAACCACGGAAGGTCGTTTCCATGAAAATCGTAGTCATTGGCGGTACGGGGCTCATCGGGTCGAAGCTGGTAAGCAAGCTCACCGCGGCCGGTCACCAGGCTCTTGCAGCGTCACCGAATACGGGGGTCAACACGCTCACCGGCGATGGGCTGCGCGAAGCTCTCACGGATGCGTCGGTTCTCGTCGACGTTTCCAATTCGCCGTCCTTCGAGGATGCGGCCGTTCTGGAGTTCTTCACGAAGTCGACCAAGAACCTGCTGACCGCAGCTGCGGCGCTGGGCGTGAAGCACTACGTGGCCTTGTCGGTCGTTGGCTGTGAGCGCATGCCGGACAGCGGCTATCTCCGCGCGAAGGTCGCCCAGGAACTGCTCATCAAGGCCGGCTCGATCCCGTACACGATCGTCCGCGCCACCCAATTCTTCGAATTCGTGAAGGGCATCGCCGACTCCGCGACCGAAAACGGTACGGTTCGTCTGCCGACGGCCCTCATTCAGCCCCTCGCGGCAGACAATGTCGCTTACGCGCTCGCCGAAGCCTCGCTCACCAAGCCCGTGAACGGAATCATCGAGATTGCAGGTCCCGAGACCTTCCAACTCGACGAACTCGTTCGACAGGGCTTGAGCGCGCGCAAGGATCCCCGCTTGGTGCTCGGGGACCCGAACGCGCAGTACTTCGGTACCCTCCTCCACGAGCGCTCCCTCCTGCCCGGAGGCACGGCCCACATTGGAGCGACCCGCTTCGCGGACTGGCTCGAAAAATCGGCTGTTTAGCACCATTTCACTGAGGAGAATGACCTTGATCAAGAGAGCTCTCTGGGCGATGACGATCGCCCTCGCATTCGTGCCCGATCCCTCCGCCCAGGCGGCCGATGGTTTGGGCAACAAAGTGACACTGGTCTACGACCATGCCATTTCCAATATTCCTGGCAAAAGCGTGAAGAGTTTCCTCGTCGAATACGCGCCGGGCGGATTCGACGCCGGGCACACGCATGCCAAATCCGCGTTCATCTACGCAACCGTGTTGCAGGGAGCGATTCGCAGCTCGGTGAATGGAGGCCCCGTCATCACGTACCGGACCGGCGAGAGCTTCACGGAATTGCCGGGCGACCACCACGGTGTCAGCGAAAACGCCAGCAAGACCGAGCCTGCGAAATTGCTGGCCGTATTCGTCGTCGACACCAATGAGAAGAATTTGACGACGATCGACAAGAAGTAGCGTTGGCGGCACCGCATTGACCGGTCGTGCCAACGGCCTTTTCGCCATTTGTAACGATCGCGTGAACGCAGACTCGATCGGCGTTGGCGTCGTTCGTTCTTCGATGCATGCGAGGAAGCTCGGCCATGTAAGAGTCGGAAACCCGAGTATCGCATGGCGACCTGTCCGAATTGTCGGGGGCACTACCCGGATAGCGTGAGCATATGTGCGCAAGATGGCGCGGCACTGTTGCCGGATGCTGCCTTCAGCGGCGTGGATCGCGATCTCGAACCTGGTCAAGTCGTCGGAGAATACCGGGTCGAGGAGAAGATAGGAGAGGGGGGCTTCGGCTCCGTTTATCGCGCGATCCATCCGCTGATTGGCAAAGCGGCGGCCATCAAGGTGTTGAATCGCCAGAGCTCTTCCAACCCCCGGATGGTCACGCGATTCATTGCGGAGGCCCGAGCGGTCAATCAGATTCGGCACCGGCATATCGTCGATATCTTTTCCTTCGGGGCCCTGGACGATGGGCGGCAGTACCTCGTCATGGAGCTCCTGGATGGGATGCCGCTCGACAAATATTTGAGAAGCGAAAAAGGACGCCTCATCCCCGAAGAGGCGATTCCGATTTTACGCGGTGTGGCACGCGCGCTCGACGCGGCGCATGCGGCGGGCATCATTCATCGCGATCTGAAGCCGGAAAACATCTTCCTTTCGTTCGACGAAGACGGCAGCCCTCTCCCCAAGTTGCTCGACTTTGGCGTGGCCAAGTTGAGGGATGCGGAGGCGGCGCTGGGGTGCAAAACGCAAACGGGCACGCCCATCGGCACGCCGAGCTACATGTCGCCGGAACAATGCCGCGGGCGGGCCGTGGACCAGCGCACGGACATCTATTCGTTCGGTGTGCTCACCTACGAGCTTTTGACGGGCAACGTCCCGTTTCGCGGCAACGATGTGGTGGAGGTGCTGCTCAAGCAGACCAACGAGGCGCCGGCTCCCATGTCGTCGGTCTGCCGTGCGGTCCCTCCGGCGCTCGACGCGCCCGTATTGCAAATGCTGGAAAAAGATCCCGCGTCTCGCCCCGAATCGGCCGGCGAGGCCGCGGAGTTGCTGGCCTCTGTCGCGAAGGCGGCAGGTTTTCGCGTGAGTACGGCAGGCGCCCTTGCGACCGAGCGCGGAGTGCCCCATTCGCCGGTGCGCCGTGTTCGGCCCACGCCAAGAACCGGTGCGGCCATGACGTTGCCGGCTCCCGTCGCGGCCGACGTTCCCCCGCTGCGGCGGTCCGTCGTTCGATTGACCAGGGTAGGCTTTGCGGGCGCTGGCGCATTGGTGACGATCGCACTCATTTTGATTGGCGCCGGGCTGATACGACAAGCGAGTCGGCCCGATGGATGGCCTGCGCCAACGTCGTTCGCGGCCGCCGTCGATCATGTGCAAGCCCCTTCTCCTGCGCCGAGTGAGGTGCAGGCGAACGACGTTTCGGTCATCGTGCAAGCCACGCCCCCGAATGCGATGGTCTGGCATGGCGAAGAGAAGCTCGGGACCGCGCCGGGCCCCTTCCGGCTTCCGCGAACCCTTGGCACGACGCGTCTCACGGTGAAGGCCGAGGGGTACAAGTCCTCGGACATCGTCGTCGACACGAGCAGCAACGCGAGTGCCGTCGTGACGCTCACCAGGATGGTCGCGCGCCCCGCGGCGGGCGTCAAAGCGCCACCACCTCGAGCTCCGAGTCAAAGAGGAGAGATTCCGACGGACATTCACGAGCAATGAGACGAGGAGGCGGATGAAATTTCGACGATTCGGCGGAGTCCTGGTTGCGGGGCTGGCCGGTATGTTCTCCTGTCGCGCATTGCCCGATACGGGCGAGTGCGGAAACGACGTTGCCGAGGCGGGGGAAGACTGCGACGGTACATTGCCGGGGACGGTGTGCAAGGAATGCCGTTTTCGGTGCACGGCGCCGGACAGCACGACATCCGAGCGCATCGACTGCCCAATTGGCTATTTCTGCGCCCCGAAAGCCGATCGAACATGGCCAGGCGGACCTCGGGACGACAAACAGCACCGATGCCGTGCTCCATCTGGCAACTTCGAGGTCATCCCGCTTCAAGCGGCCTCCAAGGCGTTCCTCGACGTGGCCGACGTCGATGGAGACGGAGTGAAAGAAGTGATCGCGACGTCGTCGTCGCTCACGCAAGCTTACTCGTGGAATCCGCGGCGCTTCAACCCAACGGATGCGGCGTTCAGCAAGGTTTTCATCAAAATTCCAAATTGGAGTTCTGATCGGGATTACGTCAGGCCCGTCGTCACCCCCTGGCTCGGGCCCGGCGGTGATGCGTTGCTTTTCTCGGCCGGAAGGCTGGCCGTATGGCTTCCTGACGCGCGCTCGCACACCTTGGAGCCGGTGCAATATCCAACCGTGGTGTTCGAGCATGCGGAGGGGCTGCGCGTGGTGGCTGCGGACACCCACTTGACGATCGACGGTGAGGCGTCGCCGGGGGCCGAGTTGTACCTCTTCAGGCCGAGTTCCGACGGGCTTGGTCCTCATATCGCGCGGTTGCAGGCGCACGTCCCCAAGCTGATTCATCTACTGCGGGAGCCGCCGGCGAGACTGGCCGGCGAGGTGCAGATTGCCGACCTCAGTGGGGACAAGCTAGCCGATATGGCCTTTGCATTCAAAGGGAGTACGGTCGTCGACGTCTTCTTGCCCGCCCAACCACCCTCCGACATGACGGTGGCGCTGCCCAGCGGCTACGTCGTTGGCGGCAAAGGAATTCTCCTGGAGGATCTCGACGGTGACGGAAAGCGTGACATCCTGGTGCACGTCGAAGGCGGCGCATCCAAGTCGCCAATCGCTGTCGCCTACGGTCTGGGCAACGGAACGTTCGACTCGTCGCCGAACCCTTCGCCCACGGGCCACGGCGACGGACACGCCTCGATATGGAATCCCGATCCGTCCGTGCAACTGGGCTCCTCGTTTCCGTTGGCCGCGGGCCAACTGACCAATGTTGGTCCCAGCGACGAGCGTCTTTGCGATTTCGTTTTCCCTGATGGGATCCTATTTCGATTTTCCGAAAAAGAACGATACGTAAAGCAACCTTCGCCGCCGCACGTTCGGTGGGAAGAGGCCAAAATCGACGATTTCAATGGCGATGGCTTTCCAGATATCGTGACTCGATCCAAGGGTGCGCTCATGTTTCACCAGGGGTCGAAAGAACCCATGGTGATGATGCGTGCCAATCATACCGTGAGCGATGTGACGGGATTCGTCGTGGGCGACTTCGATGGGGATTCGCAGCCAGATGCCGCGTGTTCCATTTCGGATGCCACCCACTCCGAGCTCCGGGTCGTATACAACGTGAGCTCGCCGGACGAGGCGCGCACCGAGAAGGAGGACGTGAGCGTGCCCATGGGGCAATTCCCGCCCATCGAGCGAATGGTGTCCGGCCATTTGGGGTCGGACGGACTCGCGGACATCGCTATCGTGGGCAAATCGAGCGAGGCGGATTCGCGGTATCTGGCATTGCTTCAGGGATCGGCCGCGAAGGAAATGGTCTCCCCGCTCGAACTCGACCACCTCCGCGGCAAGAATGAGTCGTTCGAGTCGCTGGCGGTGGCCGTGGGCCGTTTTGCCGACGATGGTCGCTTGGGCATCGCTGCGCTCGTGGAGTCCGCGGAGGATCGGCCGGCCCATGGCCTCTGGCGACTTCCGTTGGCCGGCGATGCCCAAGTCATTTTGGGAGGGTCGACCTACGAGGCATTCCCGAAGGATCCTTTGCGGCCGCTCGCGTGGAAGAAGGCCTCGATTGCCGCGCTGGACCTCGATCCCAAGTCGGATGTGCCGCTGGACGAGCTGCTGATCGCCGTTCCACCGGCAGAGAGCAAGGACCCCAAAGGAGCCCTCGTCGTCGCACGGCTCGTCGAAGGCAAGTGGGCGATCGAATCGTCTCGGCCCCTCGGGGACGCCCTCGAGTCCCGCATACCTTGGAAGGTGCAGGCAGTCGACATCGACGGCGACCAAGCCAAGGACCTCGCGGTCCTGTTCGAAGAGGGCAAGGAGGAAGACGGTCGCACGCGGGTGAAGCTCGACGTCTACTTCAATGACCAAACCGGAACGCTGGGGAATCCTGTCTCGATTGCCATGCCCGGCTACGACATGGTCGATTGTGCATGGCTCCACGCGGATCCCCATTCCGCCGCAAAGGACAAGAAGGACCTCGTCGTTCTCGTGCGCGAATCGAGCGATCCGAATGGCGAAGCGCATGTCTTCGTACTGACGACCGACGCCACCAAAAGAAGCTTTTCTGCCCCTCGTGCCTTGCAGGCCAAGGAATCCGCACTCGCCTTGCGGCCGGGGGCGGCCGTTTCATCGAGTCGCTTCCGAGGCAGCATCACGGCCGGCGACATCGACGGCGATGGAGTCGATGACATCGTTTATTCGACTGGGCGAGAGGCTACCTTGTTGAAGGGGACGCCCACCACGTCGGACCCTCCGCGAGGACGGCGATGAAGCACCGCGCGGCCGCGTCCTTTTTCGCACTGGCCATGACCGGTCTCGTTGGGGTTGCCGGGGCGGCGGACGATGTGAAACATGCCGAGGACGAGCGTGCAAAAATGCTTTTCAGCTCGGGGGGCCAAGCCTATGCCTCCGGGCAATACGCGGCTGCGATTCAGGCCTTCACTGCGGCGAATCGTGCAACGCCCACGCCTGCCATCGTCTATTCGTTGGCGCAGGCACACCGGCGGCAGTATTTCATCGACCGCAATCCCGAGCATCTCCAAAAGGCGATTGCGAATTTCCAATCGTACGTGCAGCAGGTCCCTATTGGCGGCCGTCGTGCCGAGGCCGTGGAGTCTCTGTCCGAGCTGGAGTCGATTGTCGCGCGAACGGGGGGCGCGAAAGAGCTCGGCGCGCGCAGCAAGGAGGAGCCTGCACGGCTCATGATCACGACGCAGCCGAGCGGCGCACGGGTATCCGTCGACGGCGGGCGATGGTGGAAGGCTCCGTATGCCGCGGACGTCTCGGCCGGCAAGCATCGCATCCACGTGAGCCTCGATGGCTATTTCGATGAGGATCGCGAGGTGCTCGCCGTCGATCACGTTCTCGTTCCGGTGCCGGTGGAGCTGCGAGAGCGCCCTGCGCGTCTTACCGTTTCGGCGCCGAAGGACTGTGCAATTGCCATCGATGGGCAAACCGTCGGGATAACGCCTCGGCCCGATTTCTTCGAAATCGCCTCCGGGGTTCATCGGATCTCGGTCACGAAGAATGGATACAGGACGTTCTCGCAGGATATCGATTTTCGCCGCAACGAGCGCAGGGCGCTGTCCGTCGCGCTGCGTCCGACGGGGCAACGAGTCCTCGCGCGCTCGTTGATGATCGGGGGAGGCGCGCTCGTCGTGGCCAGCGGCGTGTTCATCGTGCTCGCGTTGAAGCAGCAACAGGCGGCTCTCGATGTGCAGGAAGCGCAGAGGTCCCGCCTCCGTTTGGAGGGCGACGACCAGGACTACCGCGATGCTCGGGAAGCGCGCGATCGGTGGCGGACCGCGTCCATCGCAGCGTTCTCGGTGGGAGGCGCGGCGCTCGCGACGGGGATCGTGCTCCACGCCTTCGACCCACCGGCGGTGCCTCCACCGCGGTCGCATCCCATCGAGCGTACGCCGCGTTCGCCAGGGCCATTCGAGCCCGTGGAGATGTCCGTCATACCCGTGTTGGGGCCGACCACCGCGGGCTTTACCCTGACTGGCAAATTCTGAATCGAAATATCGGCATCGGGGGACAGCCACGCCCTATAACCGGGGGTCTGAGGAGGCCTCCATGTCCTTGAGTCGAGTGACCCGGCGTCATTTCGTGCAGTTTGCATCCGGAATTGCGCTTTCCGGTTGCGCAGGGCAGGGCAGGGATGCTCAAGCCGCGGACCGAGCGCCCGGTCCGAAGGCGGCCTTCGACGACGGAATCATCTTCGATGGCAGCGGCGGCATTGGCCGTTACGAATGGGACCCGCCGCTGACCGCATCCGAGATCCAAGATGGATTGCGCTCGGGTCTGACGTGCGTGAGCATCACGGTCGACGATGTGACCAACAGCGAGCACTCGTTCGATCACACGATGCAAACGATCTCCGTGCGCCTTCGGGAAATTGCTGCCCATCCCGAGTCGCTCATGTTGGTGCGCAACGCGGCGGATGTGCGAGCTGCCAAAGCGACGAAGCGCGTCGGCTTCATTTTCGCATTTCAAGGTGCCACCGCACTGGGGCCTGCGCTCGAGCATTTCGATCTGCTGTACGGCCTTGGTGTCCGCGTGATGCAGCTCACGTACAACACGCGGAACCTCCTCGGCGACGGCTGTCTCGAAGCGGGGAATGCGGGACTCAGCACACTCGGGCGACGCGCCGTCGAGCGAATGAACACGAGCCGCGTCCTCATCGATGTGAGCCATTGCGGCCAGCGCACGACCGCCGAGGCCATCGAGCTCTCGAAACAGCCCATTGCCATCACCCATACGGGTTGCTCCGCCGTCGTCAATCATCCACGCAACAAGCGGGACGAAGAGCTCAAACGATGCGCCGACAAAGGCGGTGTGGCCGGCATCTACTTCATGCCGTTTCTGCGCGCGCAGGGACAGCAAATGGCCGCCGACGTCATCGCGCACCTCGAGCATGCCATCAACGTGTGCGGCGAGGACCACGTGGGCATCGGCTCCGACGGGAGCGTCTCCACGGTGAACATCAACGATCCCGCCTACGTGCAGGAGTTTCGCAAGGAAGTCGAGGAGCGTCGAAAGAAAGGGATCTCCGCGCCCGGCGAAGATCCCAATGTCTTTCCGCTGTGCCCCGATCTGAATACGCCGCAAAAGTTTCGAATCCTGCGCGACAAACTTCGCGCGCGCGGTCATGGTCAAGCGCGGCTCGACAAGATCATGGGTGGCAACTTCGCCCGCCTCTTCGCCGACGTTTGCGGCTGAATCAGCTCGGGCTCGATCCGGCTTCAGGGCCGGTAGCACCGGTGTGTATCTGGGTCGAAAATCGGCGTGGTGTCCACGGGTTCGTTGCTCGGCGGATTGAGGATGACCTCCCCGCTCCGCGTGAGCGATCGCTCGCAGTCACCGATTGCCGGGTCCGTGGAATTCCCCGCCCATAGATCGATGTGCCACTTCTTTCCGTTGGACCAATCGGTGTCGCACCGGGTGCAATCGTCTTCCATGATGAAATACTTCTTCAGAAAGGGATAATAGACCTTGCTGCCCGGGGCGAATTCGTCCTTGTTGGATGCAAAGGTCACCGGGTCGGAGAATGTACCGGTGCCACCCGCTTTACCATGTATCTTCGGATACGCGATGTTCGCGCCGGGCGGGGTATTGTCCCATGCACCGTACAGAGTCACGCTCATGGTACGTGTCTCGGCCGTGGCCCTGCTGGATGCGTGGCCTTGAATCGAAAGCGTCATGGGCGGCGGTTTGGGCGGCGGGGGGTCGTCCGTCACCTCGGAGGTGCAGCCAGCGGCTGCTGCGATGAACAGAGCTGGGAGGAGGGCAGATTCCTTCACTGGACACCGCCAAATTGCTTCTGGAAAATGATGCCGTTCTGCGAGACTGCGAGGAGGAGGACGGCGGCGCGCGCAAGCCAAATCAAGGTGGGTGCAACGTCGGTCGTTACGACATTGGAACCATCGTCCACGTGTCTCCATCCGTGGTTCTGGCCAGTGGAGAAGTCCCAAGAGCGGGCCCAAACACGATGGTCGATACCCTCGATGCTCGCGCCAATGTACGCGTGTCGATCGTCGCCATAGAAGGATTCGAGAGAGGGTTGGCTGAGCGTCCTCGCACCAGGATTTTGCTCGGTCCAAGGAAGCCAAAACCCATCCGATTCTCGGCGGCCGGACCAGTAAACGCCGTTGTTCGTCCCGCGGTGTGCGACGACGAGCCAGTCGGTGCCCGAGCCATCGGTCGCGGCCGTCGCACCGACGGCGGAGAGTGTGCGCGGGCCTGCCGCGTTGCCCGTCGGCTCATCGAAGTTGCTCCAGTGGGTTCCGTCGTTGGTGCGCGCGAAGACGATGTGCTCGTCATTCCGCATGCCGAGGACATACAGCGCTCGCGCCGAGGCCGTGACGGTCGGAGGCTCGGTGGTCCGGAGGTGGAGTCCTTCGCTGCCCGGCACCCGGTGCCACTCCGAGAAACCGCTTCCGGGGCCGGGCGTGAGGGTGCTGTACCAGAGATCGCCGCCCTGGCCGACGTGGAATACGTAAAGCGTGTCGTGGAATACGACCGCCGCGGGCGCTGCATCGGTCGCTCCGCCGTGCGGATGCTGATTGAAGTTCTGACCGTCGCTGGAGTACCAAATATGATTGTCGTCGTTGCCGCGAAGGAAGAACCATTCGCGGCCACGCAAGATGGCCGCGGCGACAGGCGTGTGCGTGCGTGCCGTCGTGCTGACCCGGTGCCAGTTTTCGTCGGCTTGCGCCGAAGAATCCGCTGCTTCCGAGAGCTCGGCGGCCTCGGATGCGTCCTCCGCATGGACGGGCAAACTCGTGGTGGCGGCGATGAGGCTCGCCGATACGACGAGCGTCAGAGCGCGCTTGAACGGTCCATTCGACGGATGACCAAACAGGTTCTTCAATGCCATGTCGTTTGCTCCTTCTCTGTCCAACGCAGCGGATCGTTTCGTGCGACGAAACGAATTTTCATCGACGCGAAGCGCGCGGGCGAATGAATCCATATTTCGGACGAAATGCAGATTCGACACGCGCTGTGGCCGATGAGGCCATCATGAATCGGCCTTCATTCCACCGGTTACCTTCGGGCAAAGCAACGATGGGGTTTATCTTCCCGGGGGAAAGGTTATCTCGCGGTTAAATATGTCCGGCATGTCCCATCCGACCGGGTATCGCGTAAATGCTATTAATGCTCTTAACATTCGATTTACAGCAACGGTCGCGCCTGCTCGTGGGGCGAAGACGCCGAGCTCGGATTTGCCGGGAGTCGATCACAAATCAATGGCATTCGCGACGATGACGCGGCCCGAGGTGCCCATTCGCACCGTTTGCGTCGTCGTCCACTTCGCGTCGGCGAGCTTTCCGCCGACCCGCTCGGAGGCGGTGGCCGTTTCTTCGACGAGGCAGCGAAGGTCGCTTCCGCTCTTTCGGCAGACCATGGTCTTTTCCGAGTACACGGCCGTCGCGGGGTACACGCCGTTCCCATGTTCATCGAATTTGCGAAAATCGTCTTTCGCATAACGGACGCGAAGCCACAAATGCGACTGCTCGACCTTCGCCTCCATCACGCGCGCCTCCTGCCCACCATGGGTGTCCCCAAATGGCTCGTGGGAGAATTCGAGGGGTAGCACGAACCACTTGCCGTTCACGCGCGCCTCGAAGTGGTTCATCCAGCCTTCGTAGGCCACGAGCTCCTGAAACACGGCATCCGGCGTGAAGTCGACGTTCTGCTCGTCGCCCGGGCACGTGTTCCATACCGCCATACCGCCGTTCCAATCATGCAGGCTCTTGTCGTTGCAGCGATCCGCGGGCGATGGCACGGCGTCCGCGACGAGGGGAAAGCGCTCGTTGACAGCCAGGTCCCCCACCTCGACGACCGGCACATGCTCGTCGACGAGGACGTCCGACGTCCCGAGGACAACCAACTCCGATACGCAGACCTCGCGCCATTCTTTCTTACGGCCCGGTTTCACCTCGAGGATCTCGAGCTTGTACTCGCCGCCAGAAGCCTCCACATCGAAGTATTGGACACCACGGTTTTCCACGTCGAGGGCCCATTGACCGAGGATGACGCCGTCTCGGCGGACGAGCACCTTGGCAATTCGATGATTCAATGTGAACAAGTCGCCGTGCTTCGGCGAGATGGCATCGTATCCAACGGTCAGCCCAATCCGTTTCACGGTGGTCGCGGGCGACGTGCGGAACTGGATCCACGCCCCCACGAGATCGTTCGGGCGACTTTGCCACGCCGTTTCGGGGCGGCCGTCGACAAGATGTTCGGGCCGCTCTTTTTCGCCCTTCACCTGGCTCGAAACGGCGACCGCGGCGTGCGTCCGGTGCAGCAGATCCACGAGGGGCAGGGGAGCGCCTGCGTCGACCACGTCCGCACTGGCGTCATCGGATGCTGCACGCAGCGGTTCGGCCGAGGTCGAATGCGACAAAAAGCGTAAGGCCGCCATCATTCCGATAGCGGCCATCACCATCACGAGCGCCAGCTTCAAGCGTTGCGACATGCTCGAGTATTAACGCTCGGTTCGTCGTTCGTTATCCCGACCCCGATTCACCTCACCAGATTGCGCGGCCAGCCGGAGGGCACGCCCACGGAACCGCCGTCGACGAAGAGCTCCGTGCCTTGGACGAACGAAGAATCGGTGGACGCGAGGAAAAGCACCGCCTTTGCGAGTTCCTCGGCTTCTCCCATTCGCCCGAGCGGTACCATGCTTGCGAGGTACGGCTCGATGGCGCGCGCCCCCTCTTCGCCTCGGCCCCGTGCCCAAATGGGGGTGCGAATCGGTCCGGGGACGACCACGTTCACACGGATATTGCGCGGGCTCAACTCCGCGGCCAGGACTCGGGCCATCGAGCTGACCGCGCCTTTGCTGGCGGCGTAAGCCGCGTACCCCGGGCTTCCGAGCGAAGCGATGACCGAGCCATTGAGGATGATGGACGCTCCGTCGCGCAAAAGCGGCAGTGCCGATTGAACGGTGAAGAACACCGCGGTGACATTGATGTCGATCACCGACTCGAACGCCTTCTGTTCCGTCGAACCCACCGGGGTGTTGCCGCTGATGCCCGCATTGGCAAAGACGATGTCGAGCTTTCCGAATCGCTCGCGCAGGCTCGCCACCAGCTGCTCGCGCCCGGCGGGATCGGTGACGTCCGTCCTGGACGCTACCGCATGGGGCCCGAGCTCCTTGACGGCCGCGTCCAGCGACGCCTGGTCGCGCCCGGTGATGGCCACTTTGGCGCCCTCCTGAATGAACAGGCGCGCGGTCGCGAGTCCGAGTCCACTGTTTCCGCCCGTAATGAGCGCTGTTTTGCCTTCGAGCTTCCGCTGATTCGACATGGTCGTCTCTCCTGCTGAACTGGTTTAATATTGCAACCAGCGTCACTATGGGGTCGTGGTTTCATGATGCAACCAGATTTCGTGCATGAGAGCGCCACACGGCCATCCTGCGGAAAAAAGCTCGCGAAACGCGCAAGTGGCTCTAAAGATCGAGCCATGGGAGCCGTGCACCCGGAGCGAGGACATGAAGCGCCGTAGCCTGCAGGGCGACAACTGCCCCATCGCTCGATCGCTGGACACGATTGGCGACTGGTGGTCGCTCCTCATCGTGCGCGACGCGCTTCGGGGCAGGCGCCGCTTCGGCGATTTTCAAAAGAGCCTCGGGCTCGCGAAGAACATCCTCGCCGCGCGTCTGCGCAAGCTCGTGGCCGACGGCGTGATGGAGCTCGTGCCTGCGTCGGACGGAAGTGCCTACCAGGAATACGTCCTCACCGAGAAAGGCCGCGATCTGTTCGTCATCCTCGCGGCCCTGCGACAGTGGGGCGAGCGTTACCTGTTCGCGCCGGGCGAATGCGACAACTTTTTGGTCGACGCCGAGCGCGGAGAAAAGGTGGCCCCGCTCCGCATCCTCTCGAAAGACGGCCGCGCGCTCACGCCCGCCGACGTCACCGTCGCCAATCGCCCTAGCCCATCCAGGACTCGCCGCACACGCTGAGGGCGACGCGGATGGCGCTCGCCATCCATTGGGAATTTGTTACGGCCCCCGCCGTAGAAGACGGGAGCCCAATGAAATTGAAACTTCATCTTGCCATCGGATCAGTTGCCCTTCTTGCGTCGGGATGTGCGGCGGAAACGCACCTTCCCGATGCGAACGAAGACGTGTCGTCGGCCCAGTCCCCGGCGGTCAGCGACATCCAAACGATGACCAAACGCGCCGACGGGCGCTTCGATGTGACCTGCACCGATGGCGCAACGGAGATTCGCACGGATCAACAGATCCTCGCCAATCAGGTGTGCCTCACGGGGGACGGGACCCCCATTTACGCATGCCGCGACGCGAGTGAAATCGGTCGCCGGATTGTCGCCAAGGACGGCAAACTCTTTTGGCTGTGCGAGGGGTCGACGGGCTCGTACATCCTGGCGGCGAGCGCCACCCCGGGCGGTACGGTGACCACCCTTTTCGACTCGATGGGGACCTATCGCTTTCTCAGGCAGTTGCACGCCGACGCCAATTCGAAGTACCTCGTTTTCCAAGAGGGTGAAGGAGGAGTCACGGCCTTCGACACCACGAACCTCGCCGCACCGCCCTTGAGGTATTCGGCCGGAGAGAACTGCACGTACATCGCGGCCGATACCCGCCACATTTATTGCCGCACGCAGAACTCGATCCAGCGCGTCTCGGTGACGAGCCCCTCGGGCACTGGTTTTACGCGCCTGATCTCCAACATCGGTTACGGCAACGATTTCGCGTTGGACGGGCCGGTCACCAACCGCATCGTTTACCCCGCGGGGGGAAGCGGCGGTTGGGTGCACACGATCACGGTCTCGAACACCACGCCCACCTCGCTGGCAACCTCTCAGCACTACCCGCACGATGCCACGATCCTCGGCGGCAATGCCTATTGGCTGCGCGACGAAGGTCTCACCTACGCGCCCGCGGCCGGTGGTGGAAGCTTGAATTTCGCCCAGCAGCGCGTCGGTATCCAGTCGTACCACCCCGACGCGCAGGGAAATATCTACTTCCGATTGTACAATCGACAGGCGAACACGGTGTCCATCGAGAAGGTCCAAACCAGCACGACGAGCACCCGACTGCGGCGTGGCCTCGTCACCCCCGGGGACATGACCTTGGACGATCAATACCTGTATTGGATCGGGAGCTACGGTGGTGCGGTGTACCGCACGCTGAAGGAGTAGCCGTATTTTCGGGGCCGGACGTGGGTGGACGTCGTTGCCACCCACGTCGGACCCGTTTCATTGTTCGAAGCAGTAAATGCGCACGTCGGTGCGATTGCAAAATTGCTTGTATCGAGCCGTCCAGTTGGCGAGCAAGGTGGTATTTCCCACCGTTGCCAGGTAGCCCGTGGGGCTTTCGCTGCTGAAATTGTTGCAATGATCCCCGGTGACGCCGCCCGACGCCGTCGTACCGGTCCACACTTCGGCGTCGTCCACGAGATTGCCTTTTTCATCGCGGTCGATGCCATGGTCCAACGCGCCATCGGTCAGATCGCTCCAATTGTCCGCAACGAGCGTTCCGTCGAGCAAACGATAGGGAACGTTGGCCTTTGCGAAACGAGCGGACGGTGAGTTGATCTGATCCGAGATCCACGCTCGCCAATTTCCGCCCAATTTCATTCCATCTGCAAGATTCTGGCACTTGGTGTCGGCGCCGGATACTCCGCCAAAGGCTGCCGTCGATTGCGTGCTCGATACGAAAACGCGCCGGGCGGCGCCGCACGCATTCTCCACGCACACCGTTTGCGGCGGGCATGCGGCGCATGCTCCCGCGTCATGGCCGCTCGACACGTCGCCCTTCGCATCGCCGATGCCGCCGCCGTCGACGGGCGGATTCGACGTACCCGTATCGGGGCGGGGGCCAGGCGATCCATCCTCGGAGGCCAGGGAAAATCCGCCCTCGTCGAGTCCGCACCCCGCAGCGAGGATGCTGCCCACTGAGAACGAAAGCATGGCCACGATGATGCGTTTCCGCATGCAAATACCTTCGCATACTCGGAGGTAGTGTCCAGTCTGGTAATGCGGATACGAACGCGTGATACTGCGGTTTGCCGCAATGCGTTCTCATGCGCGACCCGGGGACGGCATGTGCACGTGCGGGCAACCTTCGAGTGGCCGCAATTGAGTATTTCGTATTCCAATGCCCGAGGGCGGTGATGTCGCGAGTGCATCGAACCAAGCGACTCATTCCGACGTGACCGACCGGTAACTGAATTGCATTCCTGTCGAAAGATGATTGACAGTCTGCAATGGGGCCCTAGTTTGACGCCTGTTTCGCAAGGACGAAAGGATCGGTAACATGAAAAGGGGTGGACCGATTTTCACGGCGCTGACCATTTTTGGTGCGGCAGCCTTCGGGATTCTCATGTTTGCACCCAGGGCCTCCGCTGCGCTGGGCACCATCAACTGCTTGGTCGGCACCAATGTGGTGCAGTTCGATCCCGGTTTGACCTTCACCGTGCAAGATACGACCATCACCGGCGAGGGGCAGTACACCGGATGCATCGGAACCGATCCGGCGATCACCTCGGGACGATCCCGCGTCACCGGCGCCGGTAAGCTGAATTGCCTCACCTCGGATGGATCCACCGTCGAGGAAATCCGCTGGAACACCGGCGAAAAAAGTACCATTTCGTACACCTTCGGTGTCATCGCACAGCCCGCGGGCGAAGCTGTCGTCGTCGTCACCGGCACGGTCACGGCAGGCAAGTTCAAAGGCTCCACCGTCGCCTCGCCTGGTGCACTGCTCACGTTGGATCCCCTTGCGTGTGCCACCCCCGCCGGTGTGCGGGAGATCGGCGGTCCTGTCACCCTATCGCTGATCTCGTTGTAATCGATCTTCGTGCCTCGTTTTCCGTCGCCGGTCGGCTCACGGCGCTGGATAGCCTCCATGTCGGCCTTGATTGCCATCACGGCGCTGGCCATCGACATGAGTTTGCCGGCCCAGCCGACCCTCGTTCGCGAATTCCGCACGATATCCGATCACGCACAGCTGACATTGAGCGTGTTTTTGATGGGCTACGCGATGGGCCAACCCATCGCGGGATACCTCGCCGATGCCCGCGGGCGGCGAGGGGTTCTCCTGACGGGGCTCGTCGTCTTCTCGTTGGCGGGATTTGCCTGCGCCGCGTCCACCAGCCTCCGCCTCTTGATTGCATGGCGCTTCGTTCAAGGGCTCGGCGCCGCGTCCGGCACGGTGGTTGCCCAGGCAATGGTTCGGGACACGCACACCGAAGCAGGCGCTGC
The DNA here is from genome assembly GCA_037157775.1 of Sorangiineae bacterium MSr12523. NCBI lineage: Bacteria > Pseudomonadati > Myxococcota > Myxococcia > Myxococcales > Pendulisporaceae > Pendulispora > Pendulispora brunnea. The sequence continues at coordinate 7,146,481 of CP089982.1, read as the reverse complement.
GCGTGTCTTCGCGCGCATGATCGCGATACTTGCCCTCGCCCCCACGCTCGCTCCGCTGGTGGGCGGGCAGCTCCTGGCGTACGCGGGATGGCGTGCGATTTTCGTGACCCTGGGTCTTTGCGGCGCGGTGCTCGCAGCCCTCAGCGCACTGACCTTGAACGAGACACTCGAAGCGCGGCATCCGCCTTCGCTGGGCGGGATGGCGACGGGCATGCTGCAATTCGTTCGAACGCCGGCCACCCGGCTGCCCGCGTGCATCGTCGCGCTCTCGTTTGCGTGTCAGTTTGCATTCATTTCCGCCTCGCCCTTCGTTCTCCTCGAAGGCTACCGGGTCCATCCGTCTCACTTTGCCATCTATTTCGGTGCCACCGCCGTCGCGCTCATGCTTGGCTCGGCATGGGGAGCTCGCCTCCTGGGAAAGGGTCTCGCACCACGGCATGTCGTGGCCTTCGGGGCCTACGCGCTTCTCGGCGGCGGGCTGCTTGCGCTCGCGTTGGTGCATGCGCCTGCCACGGGAGCGCTAGGCCTCGTGCTTCCCATGCTCGCCTGTTTCTTTGGACTCGGACTCATGAGCCCGAGCGCCACCGCGATGGCCATGGCGCCAGTTCCGGCCATCGCGGGGACGGCTTCGGCCATCCTGGGCCTTCTCGAGATGAGCGCGGGCTCGCTGTCCGGCTACCTCAACGCGAAAATCGGCGGTGCAGATGCGAGGATCCTCGCGCTGCAGATCGCTTGCCTGGCAGTTGCGTGTACAGCCATCACGTTTGCGATGCGAGAAACCGGAAAGGGGCAAACTAGGCTATAACGCAGACGGGAAACCATGGTCATCCTACGAGGCCCTTCTCGAAGTTTGCCGCCGCGCATTCGAAGCATGGGGGGCCTTCTCGAGCGGCTGCTCGCAGACCCGCACCTCGAATCGCGTGTCTGCGCCATCGATGCCGAATCCGAGGCAACGCTTTCCTTCGGTGAATTGGCCCGGGCGAGCGCCCATATCGCACGAGCCCATATCGCGTTCGCCGACGACACGCGTATCGGTATTTGCATGAACCCGTCCCTCGAGGCCATCATCACGGTGGCCGGGATCGTGCGGCGGGGCCTGACCTACGTCGCCCTGGACCCGAGCCTTCCGCCGGAACGCCTCGCATGGATTGCGCGTGACAGCGGCATCGACATCGTCCTTGGTGAGGGACGCCCCGTCTTTCCGACGGGCACCGTCCCGTGGCGGAGCTTTCACGACGTCATGAATGGCCCGGCGCCGTCCGCATCGCAATTGCCCATGCGTGCAACCGAGGAGGACGCCTTTTGCATCCTCTACACCTCCGGCAGCGCCGGAAAGCCGAAGGGTGTACGCATCCCTCATCGCGCAGTCTTGAACCGAATTCATTGGCAATGGGCGTCGGTTCCCTTCGACGAAGCCGGCGAAGTCGCATGTGCAAAGACGTCGCTCGCATTCGTCGATTCGATTGCCGAATGGTGGGCCCCGTTGCTCCGCGGCGTCCCATTGGTCACGCTCCCAAAGCGCTTCCTGATGTCGCCCGAGAAAACCGTGGCGGTGCTCCAGCGATTCCACGTGACCAGGCTCATTCTCGTTCCATCCCTCCTTCGCGTTCTGGTGGACCACATCCTCGCATCGGGCGAAATACCGACTTCGTTGAAGCATGTCGTCGCCAGCGGCGAAGTCTTGCCGCCCGATCTGGGACGCGATTTCTTTCGTGCCTTCGACGGGTCCCGCTGCACCTTGAGCAATTATTACGGCAGCACCGAGGTCATGGGCGACGTTCTCACGCAATCTTTCCGCGGCATCGAGGACATCCATCGATATGGCGATGGCAGCCGCGTGGCCATTGGACGGCCCATCGACAACACCACGTTGATCCTGCACGATGTCGACGCCCAGGGGGTCGGCGAAATGGTCTTCGCCGGTGCGGGCGTCGCGTCGGGATATCTCGGGACCCCGGCGGGTACCAACGGCCCGGGCCAGTTCGTCGCGCCCGCATCGCTGGGAATCGAACTCCCGGATGCCGAAATCTGCTTTCGAACCGGCGACCGCGGAAAACTGCTCGCGGACGGATCCGTCGTGTACGTGGGGCGCGACGATAGCCAGGTAAAAATCGCTGGGAATCGTTTCGCCCTGGATGAGGTCGAGGCGATCTTGCGAAATCATTGTGCATGCAAGCAACCGGTCGTCGCATTGGACGGGGACACCGTCGTCGCATTTCTGAGCCGCGACGAGCAGCCGGTGAACCTGGACCGCGCGAGCATGGCAAGGTGGTTACCCGGGTATGCCATTCCGCGCATCGTTCGAGTGGACGAACTGCCCTTCCTGCCCGGCTCGGGAAAAATCGATCGGCAGCGATTGTTGCAGATGCACCGGGCCACGCGCATCCGAATCGAGTCCACCGATATCGTCCCGGCGCGCCGGGCGTTGATCGAGGTGATGGAGGAGCTGGGCATCGAAGCCCCCTCCGATCCCAGCGCATGGCAAAGCGACTTCTTCGCCGTGGGCGGCACGTCGATGAATGCGATTTCGGCCATTTGCAAATTGCGAAGCCGCTCGTTCGATGTATCGATGGAATCGTTCCTGGCGGCGGCGAGCTTGGAAGAGATCGTCGCCACATTGGCTCTCCGACCCGGGGGGCAGCAGGGAGCGCGTAGTCCGAGTGCTTTCGACGTCGTCCCGGCGGCCGAGCTGGACGAAGCCTCGGCGATTCGTCTCGTAACGGCGAGTTTCCTGGAGGACGAGACCCTGCTCACCATGCTTCATGGTCACCACCCCGAACGAATGGCCATTTGCGATTCCGAGATGAAGGCACTGCTTCGCGCCATGTGGCCTTATTTCTTGCATGATGGAATCTCGTTTGGCATCGAACGACAGGGCCAATTGGCCGGCATTTGTTTGAACCTCGACGAGGAGCATCCGCCGCAGGAACTACCGAACATGAAGCTGGTCGGTATGATTGTCGAGTTCCTGACCGAGGTCGAACGCGTCCCGCTGGCCCGCCTTCTCGCGAATGGAACCGAGAAGGTCCTGCACGGATTCGTGGTCGCCGTGGCTCGGAGTGCGATTTCGTCGCCGGCGGAGCGGGTCCGGGCGATGCTCTTCATGGAGGAAGAGCTGATTCGGCGCGCCCGGGAAAAAGGATACCGGGCCATCATCGCAACCAACACGAACGAGCTTACCCAAGACACCGCCGAGCACGTGTTGGGATACACCGTGGAAGCCGTGGTGGATCACCTGGCCGACTGGGCCAGCCCGAACCACGGCGGAGCCCGTCCCTTCTCCGGCGCGGACCCGCAGCGCTCCAACGTGGTGAAGGTCTGCGCGAAGCGACTGTGACGATTGTACCATTCGGTAAAGTGTGTAACGATCGGTACATGTCCACTGCGCGTCCTCCCGTTCCGCCGTTTTCACTCGAGACCGCCATCCAGAAAGTCCGCCTGGCCGAAGACGCATGGAACACCCGGGATCCCGAGCGCGTCGCGCTGGCGTACACCGAAGATAGCCGCTGGCGAAACCGGTCCGAGTTCTTCGCCGGGCGCCGCGCGATCGTGGAGTTTCTCGGCCGCAAATGGGCCAAGGAGCACGAGTATCGTCTGATCAAGGAGCTCTGGGCCTTTCACGGCGACCGCATTTCCGTGCGCTTCCAATACGAATGGCGGGACGATGCAGGAAACTGGTTCCGCGCCCACGGCAACGAACAATGGGAGTTCGATTCGAACGGATTGATGCGCCGCCGCGAGGCGAGCATCAATGACGTTCCCATTCCGGAGGCCGATCGCAAGTTCACCTGGCCGCTGGGCCCGCGCCCGGCGGATTTTCCAGGGCTCACCGAACTTGGTCTCTGAGCAACGGTATGCCCAGAATCGTTCGAGAGCGCCAAGACGTCATTCCCGCATTGGCCGAAGTCTTTCGCGAGCACGGCTTCGAAGGGGCGAGTCTATCGATCATTGGCGAGCGCACCGGGCTTGGAAAGGGAAGCCTCTACCACTTCTTTCCGGGAGGAAAAGACGAGATGGCCGCCGCCGTCCTCGCCGACGTCAGCGCGTGGTTCGAAGGCAACATGTTCGAACCGCTGCGTAGCGAAGAGGATCCGCGAAAGGGCTTGGCGCGCATGCTCACCGCCGTGGAAACGTATTTCCAATCGGGAATGCGCATTTGCCTCGTCGGAGCCTTTGCCCTCGGCGACGCGCGGGATCGTTTCGCCGAGACCATTCATGTCTATTTTGCCGCTTGGCGAGACGCGCTCGCTCGGACGCTGGTACGAACGGGGCTCGATCGAAAGGCGGCGAGGGAACGCGCCGAGGAGATCGTGGCGACCATTCAGGGAGCCATCGTCCTGGCGCGTGCGCTGGACGATCCGGCATCGTTTCGCCGGGCGATGCGCCGCATTCGGGCCATCGTGTGATCCGGATCAGCGCCCCTCGCGGATGGCGGTGGACACCGACGCCGTCGCTTGATCGATGAGCTCCGACACGGCAGCCTCGTCGTCGGGCGAAATCGATAGATGCGGCGCCAAGGGGCCGTCGAGAAGGAGCATGGCGGCGCCGTGCACGACGGAGCAGGCAAGGAAACACGCCTCGCGGACGCGCTGAGCGGAGCGCGCGCGCGTGGGCGGCATGGCCGCGGTGACGGCTTGCTGCAGCGTCGAAAACGCGCGGTCGCCCGCTTCGGCGAGGCGCGTGCGTGACTCCTTCGCAAAGCCGCGCCCGAACATGACGCGGTAATGCCCTGGACGGCGCAGTGCAAAGCGCACGTACGCGCGTCCGAGCTCCCGAAGCCGAACCTCCGGGGACCGGCCATGCGCACCCGCCTCGAGATCGCGTGCGAGCTCGTCGAAGCCTTGCGCGGCGAGCTCGGCAAGCAGCGCATCCTTGTCGGGAAAGTGGTTCGTCGGGGCCGCATGTGAGACACCGAGCCGCCGTGCGAGCTCGCGCAACGTCAGGGCCGCGACGCCATCCGTTTCAACGACTTTCGCCGCCTCGGCGAGCAGCGCGTTCCGAAGATCGCCGTGATGGTATGGACGTGCAACGCGAGCCACAGCCGTAACCTAGCGAGCCCAACGCATGTAGTCAATGACAAGATCGATGTTGACGATGCCAACTTCGGACCTAATGTTGTCGTTGACAATATTGGAGGCCGACAGCCATGTTCGATTATCTCTTTGCAGTCATGGGCCCGGCCGGCAGTTCGCTCGTTCTGGCCGCACTCCTCGCGCCAATCGCCGTCGTCGTTTGCATCGCCCGAGCCGTGGAGCCAAAACGACTACGGGGATGAGCTCTCGTGGTCCGTCGACGCCGACGTCGATATCGTTCTATGTTGGAGCGCGAAAAGGAGAATCGTTCGCGATGGACAACAAGAACGTATCGGGGCCGGAGGCGCTATTTCAGATGCTTCAGGCACATCATGTAACCGCTGTCCTCACGACGGCCATCGACCTGGGGCTGTTTGCCGCCGTCCACGACGGAGCGCACGATGCGGCGGCGATTGCAGCCAAGATCCAGTGTCCGGAAAGGACCACGCGCGTCGTGGCCGAGGCCCTTGCGGTGCTCGGGCTTCTGACCAAAGATGGGGAGAGGTATTCCCTCGGTCCCATCGCCGCCGAGCACCTCGTGCCCGGCAAGCCGCAATACCTCGGCGGCGTCTCGAGCATCATGGGATCGGAGCACCTTTGGCGTGCCATGACGCACCTGAAAGAATCGGTGAAGGCGGGCGGCAGCGTCCTTCCGGAACACGCCGAAACCCCGCAGCTTCCGTTTTGGGAGATCTTTGCCAAAAGCACCGTCGGTATGTCCGTTCCGGCGGCCATGGCCATTCAGGGCATCTTGGCGCCGTGGCTCGCATCGCGTTCGGCGCCCACCGCGCTCGATGTCGCTGCGGGCAGCGGCACCTATGGCTTCACGCTGGTGAAGGAAAATCCCGCGCTGCGGGCGACGTTGCTGGATTGGCCGAATGTGTTGGTCGAGACGCGTCAGATGGCAGGTCGCCTTGGGGTCGATTCCTCGCGCGTCCAGTTCATCGAGGGGAACCTCTTCGAGGCCCCGTTCGGCGGACCTTACGATGTCATCGTCATGAGCCATATCCTTCATCACTTCGAACCGACGGTCTGTCAGTCCTTGTTGAAGAAGGCCGCTGCGGCCCTGAAGCCCGATGGAAAGCTCGTCATCCACGACTTTTTGATCGACGGCGACAACCCGGCAGCACGGATGTTTTCCATCACGATGCTCGGCACGACCAAAAAAGGCCAAGCGTTTGCCAGCTCGGATTACGGGGCGTGGAGCAAAGCGGCCGGCCTTGGCGCATTCAAGGTGTATCCGGCAGCGGGCTTGCCAAGTTCCATCATGGTGGCCGAACGAGGATGATTCGGTGAATGTCGCCCGAGCACCGCTCGGGCGACGCCATCTCGTGTGCCGGTCACTTCATCAAGCGATCATGCGTTTGCGAGATATTCGAATCATGAATATTTCGTTGTCAACGCTCCGAACGTGTGGCTAATAATGGCCGTACAGGACGGAGCACTTCGGATGAGTGGGCTTTGCGGCCGCTTCGCTACGAGCGGCGGGTCGCGAATGCGCTTGCGAGCTGCTTCTCACGAGCAACGCCAACGGCCACCCGGCTACCTGGCTACCTGGCCCGTCGCTGAAAGCACGTCGCATCGACCGTGTTTCATCGCGAGGCGGGAAGCCACCCACTGACGGAGATCGCGATGAATCGATCCGTGATGTTTGCGATGATGACGATGTTGTCCGTGGCAGCAGGTTGCAGTGCATCGTCCCCCACCGAGTCGGTGGGTGCGTCGAGCGACCCTGTCATCGGCGGTGTGGACGCGACCGAAGCCTATTCCTTCATCGTGTCACTGAAAACGTCCGATGGCGGCCATTACTGTGGTGGAAGCTTGGTGGCTCCGCAATGGATCGTCACCGCACAACACTGCATCGAGGGAAGCCGTTTGGTGGCTGCCCGCATTGGCTCGAACAACAAGGATGAAGGCGGAGAGCTGATCGACATCGAAAAGACGTATGGTTTTCGCTCGAGTGGCTACGTGCTTGGAGGCGACGACATCGCGCTGGTGAAGTTGAAGAGCCCCGCCCAAGCGACGCCCATCAAAATCGCGGAAAGCGCTCCCGCCGCAGCCACGGACGCCCGCCTTTTGGGTTGGGGCGACACCAGCTGGCCTCCGGAGACGGATCCCGTCATTTTGCAGCAAATCGATCTCCAGGTTCTCGCGAACAGCCGCTGCCCGAATTCGCGAAACGCCGCAAAGGGTGTGTGCATTTCGGGATCACCGACCCAAGCCATTTGCCACGGCGACTCCGGTGGTCCGGCATTGGTGAAGTCCAACGACGCATGGATCCTCGTTGGCGCCACCAGCGGAGTGGGCAATACCAGCGAACCTCATTGCGGCGGAACGACGGCTTACTCGGGCACGGCCCAGCACCTTTCGTGGATTCGCCAGCATATCGATTCTTGAGTCATTCGTCCGCGTGGACGTCATATGGACCAGGACGGAAAAGCCACTACGAGTTGAGCGGTCGACGGGCGCCTTTCGATGAAGGCCTATCGAAATGGGGATTCGGTCATCAAATGAATTCCCGATTCCTGCGTAGAGGACGTTCAGAGCGCACGGTGTGCTCGAGCGCCTCTTGGATGGGGCAGGAGAAACGCATGACAACGGGTAGGAACATTTTCGCTCTCATGGTCGGTCTGACGTGTGCCGCCACGGTTGGTTGCGCGGCCGATCAAGGCGAAGAGGGCACGGAGAACGTGGCTTCCGAAGGCACCGCGTCCGAAGCGGTCGTTTCCGAAGAAGCCATTGGCGCCGCGCCGGAAGAAGTCGCTTCCGAAGTTTCTGGGGTTGCGACCGAAGGCTTGACGACCTTGGGGGCCGCACCCTCGTGCATCAAGAAGACCTTCTTGAGCAGCAACCAGATCCATCTCAGCAGCGATTGCAACTTCGATACGGGTGTGCGTGTCATCATCAGCTGGGGACGGGATTCGAATTGCATCCGAATCCCGGCGCACCGCACGGGCTATACCTACTCGTGGTGGCCCGGCTCGTTCGATCGACTGGACAGCTGCTGAGTCAGTGAGCTGACCATCGGGCCGAGGGGAAAAGCGCCCTTCGGCCCTCACGGCTCCACGCCGTGGATGGCTTTGAGCACGTGCCCTTCGGCGTCGAGCAGCTCGAACCGCGGATTGCCCGCATCGTCGACGGCCAGCCGGATGCGTGCGTGACCTTCGCGGTCCGCAATCACCAGCTCGGCGACTCCATCGGCGTGGCGGCCGAGGAACATGCGCTCCTCGCCCCATTGCATGCGTATCTCTTCGATTTTCGCATCGCGCGTGGGGCCAGGCGGCATGGCTTTCGCGGCATCGAGGAGTCGGTGATACTCGGAGCCACTGAGCTTGTGCTCCCAAATGCGGAACCCCGCTTCGGGTTTCCCATTTTCCTCGTCGTATGTCATTCCGATGATTTGATCACCGCGGTGCTGATCGAACAGTAGTCCGGCGGCCGCCACGTACTTCCCGTCCGCCTCGGTTTTGCTATCGAAGTAGAATCCGCCGTTTTCGTCGCCGCGATCGTTGAAAAAGATCATGCTGTTGGACGGCACCGCGTGTCGCACGAGCTCCTTGCCATCCAAAACGGGGTTGGGCACGCGCGCGCGGTTGGCCAGCACGTATCCCACTTTGCCATCCGGCTCGACGACATCGAGGCGTTCCACCTCGAGCCGCGTGATGTGCTGTTTCTCGCGGGAGCGCAAGACCACGAGCGCCAAAGCGATCATGGCCACGGTCGACACGATTGCGTAAATCTTGAGAAGCCGGATATCGCGCGTTAAGTCACGTTCGTTCGCCATCATGGAAATATAGCGAAGCCTTTCCAGCTCCGCGCGGTTACGTCGCTCCGCCGATGGCCGTGGAGGTCGCAGGCTCGTCGAGCGAACGGCTGCGGATCAAGAGGTGCAAGATGGGCGTGGTGGCGAACGTGGTAACGAGCGCCATGATGATCATCATCGCGAAAAGCGTCGGAGAGATGACCCGCAGGTCGAGGCCCATGTTGAGCACGATGAGCTCCATGAGGCCGCGCGTGTTCATGAGGATCCCGAGGCTCGATGCATCTCGCCACTCGAGCCCGGCGAGCCGCGCCGCAATGCTGCTGCCGCCGAATTTGCCCATGCAGGCCACCACGATGATGGCGCCGCAGAACAGCCAGTGCTCCATTCCGCTGACGAGCCCGATCTGGGTGCGCATGCCCGTGAACGCAAAGTAGGCAGGGAGCAGCAGCACGACGACGAGGTCTTCGAGCTTCTGTTTCAGGCTCTTGGCGAGCAGCGACTCGTGCGGAATGATCGCACCGAGCAAGAACGCACCGAACACGGGATGGATGCCGATGAAGTCCGTGGTGAGCGCCGAGAGGAGCAAACCCCCAAAAACGAGCGCCGACGTGTTCTGGCCGAGCTCCTTGGTGAGCTCCATCTTGCGCACGGCCCGCTGCACGAGCGGGCGGACGGCGCCGAGCATGAATGCGATGTAGACGATGGAGAGCCCGATCGTGAGCAGCGCCCCAGAGGGCCGAGCCTGCGCGACGCTCACGACGAAGGCCAGCAGGCACCACGCGGTCACGTCATCGACGGCGGCGCAGCTGATGGCGATGACGCCGAGCCGCGTCTTGTGGATGCCCCGATCCGTGAGGATGCGCGCGAGAACCGGAAAGGCCGTGACGGACATCGACACGCCCATGAAGAGCGCGAACACGCTGAAGGGCACATCCGAGCTCGAGAGCTTCGGATAGAGCCAGAGGGCCAGGCCCGAGCCGAGAAGGAAGGGCGCGAGGATGGACGCGTGGGAAATCGCGAGCGTGGCGTGGGACTTTTTGCGCAGAAGCGACGTGTCGAGCTCGAGGCCGACGAGGAACATGAAGAGAATCGCCCCCACCTGCGCGATGATGCCCAGGTAGGGCGCCACCGTGGTCGGGAGCAGGAACGCCGACGCGGAGGGCGCGATGCGACCGAGCAGCGACGGTCCGAGCAGGATGCCGGCGATGACCTCGCCGATGACCGGCGGCTGATGGAGGTAGCGAAAGAGAGCACCCAGCGCGCGCGAAGCGATGATGACGACCAGCATCGCGAGCAGCACGTGCAGTATCGCATGCGCGCCCGCGCTTCCTCCGCCGGCTCCGAAAATGGGCCCTTTGGGATCGGGCGCGATGAGATCCGATCCGAAAGATCGGATACCGAGGAACAATCCGACGGAGGCGGCGATCATCGCGCCGTACGCGATGATCGTCTTGAGACGGCCGGCGCGCAACTGAGATCCGGGTGCGAGCTCCATGATCCCATGCTGCATCGAACTTGGCGAATCGTCCAGCGCGATATCCCGACGTCGCATTGACACGGAATCCACTAGGGCGCGGGAACGGCCGCCAGTACGGCGGAAAGCAACGCCGAGGCGGACGCACTATGGTTCGGTACGTTGTAATTGCCCGCGGTCATGACCACCACCAGATCGCGTGAGGGAATGATCCAGATGCGTTGTCCGCCATTGCCATTGGCCCAGTACCAAGGTGTCGTCGGGGTGACGGTGCAACCCGGCGACAGCCACCAGAAATAGCCATAACGCGTGCCGCATTTCGGATCCGTCCCGACTTGCGCGTGGCTCGCGGTGGCTTCATCGACCCACGCGGCAGGGACCACTTGGTGGCCATTCCATTGGCCGTGCGCCAGCATCATCTGGCCAATCTTTCCCATGTCGCGCGGGGTGAGCCGCAGGCCCGAGGCGGCAAAGGGCACTCCCTTGTCGTTCTTCAGCCAGACGTGCTGGGTAATCTCCAGAGGCTTCCAGATCTTTTGCTCGGCATAAATCTCCACGGGCGTCTGGGTGGCCCGGGCCAAAATCGTCGCGGCGATCGCGACGTCGCCCCCGCTGTAGCGGAATGTTTCGCCGGGTGGGGTCACGATGGCCTGTTCCAAGACGTAGCGGTTGCCGTCAGGGGCCAGATCCATGGCAATTTCGCTGTTGCGTGGGTCGGTATAGGGGAGGGTGTCTTCGTCCCACGCCAGCCCCGAGGTCATGGACAGCACGTCGCGCACGCGGATCTTCATCCGCTCGGGGGTGTGCAAATCGGCATACTCCGGGAAATACTCGAGTACCGGCGCATCGAGGTTTTTTACCGCGCCCTCGGAAACGGCAATTCCGAATAGAAGTGAGACGATGCTCTTGGTGACCGAGCGTACATCGTGGAGCGTTGCCGCGTCGAACTTCACGGTCCCCAGCGGGCGGCCACGCTCTTCGTCATTACCGGTGAAATACCATTCGGCCAGGGTCTGGCCATGCTGCAGCACCAGCACGGAATGAATGTTCGGGAACTCGCCCGCGTGCGTCCGCTGCTCCAGGGAGGACAAGGGGGACGCAGGAGGCGGCGTATCCTTTGCACACGCCGCCACCTGCCCAATGATTACCAGGCCCGCTAGAGCCATCCCCAGTTTCTTGAAACGTGATGCTCGTTGCGTGGAATTTTCCATGGTCCAAAGGACCATACGCAAAGGAGGGGGATGGCCCCTAGCTCAGTCCCGATCTTGCGGCAGATTGTTCTGAACCCCCGCCACGGCCGGACGCGACGAGCTACCGGCGCGATAGAGTAGATCCTGCCACACGATGGGCGAACGGGTCTGAAACGCGCTCTTGAACGACGTCACGACGGCGCCATCGCGTGTGAGCTGAAAGCTCGGGCGGTCGTTGGCGGCCAGCGGTGCGTCGACGAATTGCGGACCGGCGGCAACGTCGACCTTCGTGTTGGCACCGCCGGAGGTGATTTGAATGGTTCCGGGAGACTTGAGCATGCCGAGCACGAAGACGCGATCCACAAACGGAACGTCGTTTTTCGATTTGGTTGCGACGGGTTGCTTGGCCGTATCGCGAGCCGCGGTGCTCTTGTGCATGCGGTGCGCATAATACAGCACGTCGCGTACGATCGCCGGCTTCTTACGCGTCTTGAACCACGTCGCGTAATACGCTGTCAAATCGTAAAACGCATATTGCGTGGCGGAATTCGGACGCAATGCGTGCCCTTCGGCGTGATCGTTCCAAGTGATGGCCTGGACCATCTTCACCCCGGAATTGATGGCCGCGGTCCATGTATTGGCCTGCGTCTTGAACCCTGCTGTTTCGGTGGTGATGGATAGATAAGGCCGATTGTCCGTGTGGCTGACCGGCGGTGAATAGGGGACACCGTTCGCGTCGCCCCAGTCTTTCAACGTTTTGATCCCCGAGCTCGGGTCGTTGGTGTACGGAACGTTGTCCCAGCGCGAATAGGTGGCCCCTTTCATGAAGGGCTTCATCGCATTGCGGTTGGCCTCCGTGGGGGAGAGCAACGATCCCCATAGCACCGCCTTGATGCCGTGAACCTTCTCGAGCTGATCGAAAAATTCGTCGTAAAAGGAAGCCGGCAATGCCTCTGGTCGGAAGCTGCCTACGACGTATTTGCCTCCGATTTTGCGCCACGACGCTCGGTTCTTGAATGCCGCGATGTGGTCCGCCCGGCCGCGAGGATCCCTATCTGCGGGCGTTTTGCCCGACATGATGTGGCTATCGATGTTGGGAATGACGTAGAACGGCGCGTTCGGGTTCGCTGCGGTGAACTCGTCCGCGGCGTCGAAGAGATCGACGAGTTTCTGCCAGCGTCGATCGCTCGGTGGGAACCAAAAGTTGAACAGGAATCCGTCGATGCCGACGGCGGCGGCGGTCGTGATGTCCGCTTTCATATCGGCCTTGCCGTAGCCGGCTGGCCCGGGGACGGCCAGGATCGGAATCGGTTGATCCCGTAGCCGCCCGCCGAATTCCGCATAGGTTCCCGTCGGCGTGAGCCATTCGGTATAATGGTTCTTGTAGTTTCCGCCTCCCAGGTTGTCGTAATACCGCACGGTATAATCGTGCCAATGCGCGAATACTTTGTATTCGCTCTTGGCGAGTTCGGTCCGCGAGGGCATGTCGAACGGCAAGACACTGTTCGCCAGCTGGGCGGACTCCGTGTCGATCATGGGACCGGTGTCATTTGCGGCAGCCGAATCCGAGTCCGTGTCGGACGTGACTCCGGGGTCCGATTCATGGTCCACGTTGGGCGTGGGGTTTGTCTCCGAGTTCGGGTCCGTCTCCGAGGGGGAGGAGCATGCGGACATTGTCAATGCACCTGCAACGAAGAGGCCTGCGAGACCGAAGGTCGGTCGAATGCATCCGAGCGATTTCAAAGTAGTAGCTCCCTTCGGCGCGTGCCTGGTGCGAACCGCATGCCGTACTTTCCGCATGTGGCACAACACGCCATCTCTTGGGAAATGGCGGCAAAAAATCGCACGAACCACGCGTGCGGGAATCACGCGATCATGGACGCGAGACCGTGAATTGCGCCTTCCTGGGGCAATTTCATCGCCTCAATGGTGGCGACGCCACATTCGTACATACCGTGTTGCGCGATAAAAGCAACCCGTATCGTCGTGTCGTATAACATGCACTGTATTGGAGAGTATCGAGGCTGATTGCCACTTCAATCTTCTCTCCAGCCCACTCTTCTCGATCACGAGACGGTCCGTCGTCAGGACTGCGGGGGGGGGCGGGGCAGCGTGTCGGCTGAAAGGGCAAACGAGTCGTCGTCCTCCGATTCGGGAAGAGACGCCGCCATCGCCGCGAAGAGTGGATCGAGCTCACATGCCATTGTAAGACCTATCGACCGCGTTCTCTCGAAGGTTCCCGCAATTCGCACGAAGGATACGACAAATGCCCTTGACCGCGCAGGATGCAGTGAAGCAGCTCGTGGCCGACGAATTGAGGCCGACATTCAAGGCACGCGGCTTCCGCACCAAAGGCCTCACGTTCTATCGTCAGGTCGCGGACAACTTTGGGCTTGTCCAGCTGCAGAAGAGCCAAGCCTCGACCGCCGCCACGGTCCAGTTCACCATCAACCTCGGCGTCTTCTCGGGCCGCATCCAGAGGGTGCTCTCGGAGATCACGTGGATGCCCGACGTCACCGGGGTACCAACGGAACCGGACTGCCACCTTCGGCAACGGATTGGCCATCTTCTGCCGGAGGCGCGGGATACGTGGTGGTCGGTTCGTCCCGATACGAACCTCGCGGAGTTTGGTACGAAACTTCGTTTGGTGCTCGAAGAGCATGCTTTTCCATTCCTCGACGCGCGGGTCACGGATGAGGGGCTGCGGGATCACTGGCTACAACACATGCCCCACCTGCGAGATGGCCTCGCACTTGCCGTCCTCGTTCGCGATCTCGGTCCACGGGCGATGCTGGCACCCTTGCTGGAACGGCTGCGTGCCGAGGCTTCCCCGAGCGCGACGTTCCTCGTTGCAGCCATCGAGCGGTTCGCCGCGACACTGCAGTAACGGCATTGTGACCGGAAGCTCGATATCGCGGTAGAGTTGCGAATTGCCCCAGCCGTGGGCAAGGCTCCCGAGGCCGTGCTGGGCGATGTCGAATTTGACCCAGAGGCGCGCGCCGCTTCTCGTGCGTAGAGTTCGAAATAGGGAAGGGGGATGCATGATGGGCAATCTGCAACGATTGGGCAAAGTCAGCACCTACGAGATTGAACCCTATTCTGGACTCGTGAACGGGCTCGACGCCGTTCCTGGAAATGCGGCGCTCGCGGTTTCTACAGGGCCTTCGCGGCAGCTCTCCTCGCTGGACGTTGCCACCGCCCACGATCACTCGGTTTATTACTACCGGCAAGCGGCCGATATTCTGGCCGACGTAGCCTCATGGGCGTACTCCGACTGTGAGGTCCTCCTGGACGAGCTCCAGCATCGCGGCATCATCGGCCCCGGCGGGGCGACCTGCAAACAGGTGTCGGTATCGAACCACCCGATGCTCGTGGTGGCGACGGCCTTTTTCATTCGCGCCGGCAACGTCGGCGTCATTGCGTTTCGTGGGACGGAGCCGGCCAACGCCATCAACTTTCTAACCGATGCCAACTGCAGAATGGTCGACTTCCTCGCCATGGGCCGCGTCCACGGCGGCTTCGTGCGAAACGTGCGCGCCGTGTGGTCCGAGCTGGCCGATTCGGTCCAGAAGGCCATCGACGATCAGGCCGAGGACAAGCGCCTCAAGGCCCTCTACATCACGGGCCATAGCTTGGGTGGGGCCATGGCCATCGTGGCCGCCGCGCTCATCTTCGGCCGCCCCGTGTACGTGAACTGGCGGCCGCTCGTGCGCGGAATCTATACGTACGGGCAACCGATGGTGGGCGACAAGGAGTTCGCCAAGACCTGCGGGCGCTTCGACAAAATGGTATTCCGGCACGTCTACGGAAAAGATCTGGTGACCCGGCTGCCATCGATCATCCTGGGAGACTTCGAGCATTTTGGCTACGAGTTTCACGGGGGTGAGGACGGGTGGTCACCTCGGAGCAAGCTCTCGCAACAAGTCATATCGGCTGCGTTGAGCATTCCCGTCGGAATGGCGGCGTGGGTATTCGATCAAATTCCGGTTTTGCATCGGGTTCGTCTGCCCTATTCGGTGGGCGATCATTCGCCCATCAGCTATCTGCAGGCATTCCGCGAAGCGCGAAGCTAACCGATCAACGCCCGCGTGACGGCGATCGATGGGATTGTGAGTGCTTGGTCGCAAATTCCAGGGCCGAAGGAGGCAGAAGCTTTTCTGCCTCCTCGAGCACGCGCCGGTTCACCGCGTTTTTCGTGAGAAAGCGCATGCGAAGGTCGGCGTCCAAAATGTGCTCTGCGCGAAGGCGCACCCGTTCGACGGCGCCCTCCAGTGCCCGCGTGGCCGCGGCGCTCTTTGCGGCCGCGTAAGCCTCGAAGGCAGCTAGCCAAAGCCCCACCTCCATGAAACCGCAGCCACCGTCCGCATACGAGGCGATGGCCGCGTCCACGAGGCTGCACGCCTCGGGCGCTCGCCGGCTGCGCAGCAGGATTCTCGTCAGCACGGCGCTGGCATGAGCCCTGTAAATCGAAAACCCCGTGATCATCTCGAGGCCGAGCCGGGCGTGCTTTTCCGCCGACCCGATGTCGCCGTGCAGCAGCAGAATCTCCGCGAGAATCGCGTTCGACAGCCCATGGAAGCTCCGATCGCCCGGCTGTTCCAAAAAGGCGCGAAGATGCCGCTCGGCCTCCTCGATCGAGCCCGTGTCGCCCTTGTCGAGCAGGAGCATGGCCAGATAAGGCGTTGCATTCGAGATGAGCCAGGCTTCCCGCGAGCGGTGCGCCTCGGCCAAGGCGGCTCGCAATTTTTGCTCGCCGGCATCGATGTTGCCAACGTGGGCCAGTGAGATGCCTCGGTAGATGCGCGCAAACGCAACCAGGCGGTGGTGGCCGCATGCTTCGAACATGCCTTCGGCATCCGCGGCCGCCGTGGACGCGGCCCAGGGCTCCGGGCGCAGGTACCAGGCGTATTCTGCGTGGGCGAGCCGCCAGAGGCCCTTTCCAAAGAGGCTCGTGATGGGCGCGACGTGCTCGTCCATCTTCGCGAGATGCCGCTCGGCTTGCGCTCGCGCCCCCGCGCGGGCGAAGTACCCCGCCGCGAGCCACGCGGCCTCCATGCGCGTCACCGTGCTCTTCGCGTCGCACTCGGCCGCCCAAAGCTCCTCACCCCAACGAGACACCTCCTCCGGCCGCACGAGAATTCCCGCGGCCATGAGCATCATTCCCGCAGCCATGTACCAAGCCTTGCCGCCGCGGGGCAGGAGAGGGAGCGCCCGCACGAGGAGCGGATGCACGTTGGCGAAGTCGCAATCCAGCGCGTGCGCCCGCGCGCGCACCGTGAGCAAGGTGCCCAGGAGCTCGCCCTCGGCGCCGCACACGATGGCGCGCTCGGTGAGGGGAATGACGGCTTGGAGATCGCTCTGATCGAACGCGTCGATGGCCGCCTTCGTGTAGCAGCCTGCCGCCTGCGTCATCATGTCGCCGAGCGCGAAATGCTCCGCCAGCACACGCGGATCGCGCTCGCCCATCGATTCGAGGAAGGCGGCCGTCGCCCGATGTCCTGCGATTCGGTCCGCATCGGTCAGCATGCTGTACGTCGCCTCGCGCACCAGATCGTGTCGGAACGAATACTGGACGTCGCCGAGGAATCGTCCCCCGGCGTCACGCAAGACGAGCTCCTGATTGACCAGGCTCCCGAGCCAGTCGTCCACACTCGCACCGGACTCGTGTTCCCCGAGGAGCGCGAGCACGCCGCCGCGCCAGAAGGTGCCGCCGAAAACACTGGCCGCCCGCAGCACGCGCCGCAGATCCGGTGCGAGGCGTTTGAGGCGCGCCTGCAGCATCGCGAGCACCGTGGCAGGCATGGCCCCTGAGTCGCCCTCGACCACGAAGCGAATCAATTCTTCCAAGAAGAGCGCATTGCCCGCGGCCTGGTCGACGATGCGTGCCACGATGGCCGGCGCGACATCTTCCCCGAGGACGCGTGCCACGAGCTGGGTGCTCGCCTTTTTCGTGAGGCCGTCGAGGCGGAAATCTTGGCGTTTGCGCTCCGACCAGAGCTTCGGAAAAAGATCATCCACCTCGGGCCGGGCCAAGGCCAAAACCATGATGGGCTTGTCGCTGCACTCGCGCAACATCGTATCCACGGCACGCACGGTGAGAACATCGCCCCATTGCAGATCTTCGAGGACGAGCAGCACGGGATGCGCCGTGCTCTCGGCTCGGAAGAACGAGACCAACGCGGAGCTCACGTGACCGAACATCGAGTGGGGTTCGCTCCGTGCATCGCGCAGCCTGGGACTGCTCTCCGAAGGAAACGGAATTCCGCATAGCTCACCGAGGAATTCGCTGACGAATTGCACTTCGTTGGCGGGCACGAAACGCCGGACGCGGTCGCGAAGTTTGGTCTGCTGCGTCGACGGGTCCTCCCCGTCACGGATGTCGAAGAGCTCGCGGAAGGCATCCCACAAAAGGCCGTACGGCGCTCCAGCGCGCGTTGGATCGCTTCGGCCGACCAAGATCTGGAGCCCGTCCACCTCGGCGGCGACTTGCCGCAGAAACTCGCGACGCAGCCTGGACTTGCCAATGCCCGGCGGCGCGATGAGCATCGCGAGCCGGGCCACCGGTTCTTCGCAGCACTCCGAAAGCAGCATACGAAGCAGGGCGAGCTCCCGATCGCGCCCCACACAGGGCGTCGGCTTCCCGAGCAGTGGCCGCGCTTCGTCGGCGGGGAGCTCCCCTTCGATGACCCGGAACCCGGAGGCCGTTTGGCCCACTTGAAACCGTGGGTCGAGAAGCTGCGCCGTGACATCGTCGACCCACACGCCGCTCGAGTCCGGCGGCGGTTCCAACTGCGCGAGCGTCCGAAGGAACGTGCCCGCGCGCTCGATGGCTTCGCCGCTCGGCAGATGCGCCCCCACGACGCCTCGCCCGGTCGTCACCGCGACCCGGAACGAGGGTTCGACTTCGCGGACGAGGAGTGCACACCGTGCGGCTTGCACCGCCTGCTCGGTGGCGGTCATTCGCTCCGTTTGGGCGAGAATGGCAATCATCGACCCATCGACGAGGAGCTCGACGTGGGCCCCGAACCGCCCGCGTATGGCGTCGGCGAGCATGGCGCGGTGCCGCGCATTCGCGCCGACGGACACGACGATGCTCACGAGCTGCTGCTCTTCACTCAGAGGCCGCGCCGTGGTCGCAGGAACACGCTGCGTGCTCGACGGAGCATCGGGGGCGGGCACATCCGAGAGCGGCCCCAGCGCAACGAGCTCGCGCAGGAGCGCGCTGGCATCTTTCGGACGCTGCGCGGGATCCTTGGCGAGCATGCGCGCAAGCAGGTCCTCCACGGCCTCCGGCATCGCCGGCCGCAGGGTTCGCAGGCGAGGTGCTTCTTGCAAAAGGATGCTCGCCATGATCAGCGAGGTGTGATCCCCCGCGAAGGGCAATCGCCCCGTCAGGCACTCGAACATCACGCACCCCAGCGTGAACACGTCCGCAGCCGGACCGACGTTGCGCTCGCCGCGCGCTTGCTCCGGCGCCATGTACAGAGGCGTTCCCACGGCCAGGCCGGCGGCCGTGAGCTCGGAGGAAACCAGCCGTGCCACACCGAAGTCGAGGAGCGACACCTTGTCCAGGTGGCGGCCGACCAGGAAGATATTCTCGGGCTTCAGATCGCGGTGCACGATTCCGTGCCGATGCGCCGCCGAGAGTGCCTCCGCGATCTGTCGAAACACGGTCACCGTTTCGGGAAGCGTGAGACCTTGCCGCGCCAGGCGTTGGTCCAGGTCCTCGCCTTCGAGCCACTCCATGACGAGAAAGGCTTCACCCTGCGGGGTGGTTCCATGGTCGATGTACGAGACGATCCCCGGATGCCGCAGTTGCGACAGGACGCTGGCCTCGCGCGTGAATCGCTCGTGAAGATGGCGCACGTACGCGGTCGGGGCGAGCACCTTGAGCGCCACCATCGCGCCATCGCGCTGCTGATCGCGCGCGCGGTACACGACGCCCATGCCGCCGGTCCCCGCAAGCTCTTCGATGATGAACCGTCCTGCGAAGACGGTCTTGAGTTCCATTGGCGCTTCCCTCGGTCTCCTCAGTCTCTCGGTTCTTTAGTAGCCGGTGATACCAACGTAATCCGCAAACGGCTCCATGAGCCAAGCCGGCAGCAATTTTCGCGCTTCCTCGAGGGTGCGCCGGTTCGACGGATCCGTCGTCAGGAAGCGCTCTCGAAGGCGCGCGTCGGGGATCCCTTTCGCTCGCAGGCGGAGCTGCTCGAGCGCGTCCTCCAAAATGCGCAAAGCTTTCGCGCTACGCGCCGCAGCGTGAGCTTCGAATGCTGCAACGCGAAGTCGCACCTCGAAGGTGCCGCAGCCCCCGATGGACTCGGCCCAGGCAAGCGCGGTGTCCGCATGCGTGCAGGCCTCGGCAAGGCGACCGTTGTGCCGGAGGACATTCGTCAATACGGCGTCGGCATGTGGCCTTAGCACCACGAACTCCGCGATCATCTCGAGCGCGCCTCGCGCGAGGCGTTCTGCGGGCTCAAGCTCACCGCGCCCGAGGTGAATTTCCGCCAGGAGGCTCTTCGCGTGGCCTTGCATGCTGGGATCGCCCGGACCTTCCAAGAATGCGCGAAGGATGCGCTCGGCTTCGTCGATCGAGGCCGTGTCTCCTTTCTCGATCAACGCCAGCGCGAGATAGGGCACGGCCACCGAGAGCAACCACGGCTCGCGTTTGTGCCGCGCCACTTCGAAGGCCGCTCGGAGTTTCGGCTCACCCGCATCGAAGCTGCCGAGATGAACGAGCGCGTAGCCTCGAAAGACCCTCACGAACGCGAGGAGGCGCAGAAATTCGTCTTGCTCGAGCAGAGCCTCCGCCCGAGAGGCCGCCATCGAGGCCTCCCATGGATTCGGCTGGGAGCACAAGTCATCGACGAGGTGCGCCAGCTCCCACCAGGCCCTTCCATGCGCTTCGTCGAGCGAATCGATCAACCCGTCCACGTGCGCCACGTACGGCGCGATCTTGGCGTGCTGCCCGGACCAGACCAGCTTCATGATCAACGAGCACAGGGCCCGCATCCGCATCGACACCGCCTCCGGCTCGCAAGGAGCCGTCCGCAGTTTGTCGCCCAACTCCAAGGCTTCGTCCCAGCGAAGGAGGGCCGTCGTCACCAGCATCAGCGTCCCGGCGGCGAGCCACCAATCGTCGCTTCCGGGGCGGAGGAGCGACAGCGCTTCTTGGAGCAGCGAGCGAGCGTTCCCGAGGTCGAAGACGAAGAAGCTTACTCGCCCTCGCGCGGTGATGAGCGCTCCGAGGACGTCGCCCGTTGCCCCGCATGCGAGTCCGCGTTCGGAGTGCTTCGCCGCGGCGGCAAGCTCGTTGTTGTTGATCGCCTCGGTCGCTGCCCGCGCGTAATGGACCGCCGCGAGCTCGTTGTCGCCGCCGAGTGCGAAATGTTCGGCGAGAACACCGGGATCGCGCTCCCCCATCGATTCGAGAAACGCGGCGGCGGCGCGATGACCCGCCGCGCGATCCGCATCGGTCAGCGTGCCGTGAGCCGCTTCCCGCAGCAGCGCATGCCGAAACGAATATTGCGTGTCCGCGAGGAAGCGACTGGTGACATTTCGCGCGAGCAGCTCCTGATCGAGCAGCGCCTCGAGCCAGGTGTCGATGCTTTGGGCCGAATCGTGCTCTCCGAGCAAGGCGATCAACCCGGCGCGCCAAAACGTTGCCCCGTAAACGCTGGCCGCGCGAAGCACCCGGCGCAGCTCGGGCTCGAGGCGCTGGAGCCGCGCCTGCAACATCGCAATCACGGTATCGGGAATGGCGTCGGACCTGTTCTGGGCCACGAACCGAATCAGCTCCTCCAGAAAGAGCGCGTTTCCGCCGGCTTGTTCGACGATGCGTTCCACGACGTCGGGTGTGACGTGCGCGCCCAAGGCCTGGGTGACGAGCTGCCTGCTCGCCTTTTTCGTCAGCCCGTCGAGCCGGAGATCCTCGCGTTTGCGTTCCGCCCAGAGCTTCGGGTGAAGCGCCTCGACCTCGGGCCGCGCGAGGGCCAGCACCATGACGGGGCGGTCGCTGCACTCGCGCAGCATGTCGTCGATGAGCCGCACCGTGAGCCCGTCGCCCCAATGGAGATCCTCCAGCACGAGCAGCACGGGGTGTGCGCTGGACTCGGCGCGCACGAAGGCGACGAAGGCTGCGCTCACCTGGTCGGCCATGATGTCCGACTGCGTGCGCGCGCTTCGAAGCCGCGGGCTGGTCTCCGAGGGAAAAGGGATCCTACAGAGCTCGCCGATGAATTCCGTGACGAATTGCGCTTCGCCCGCGGGCACGTGCCGTCGCACCCTCTCGTGAAGCCGGCTTCGTTGCGTCGCAAGCTCCTCGCCATCGTGGACGTGAATGAGGCTTCGCAACGCATCCCAGAGCAAACCGTACGGAGCACCCGCCCGCGTCGGATCGCTGCGTCCGAGCCACACCTGCACCGTCGGCACGCTGCTCGGAGGATCGCGCTGCACCTGCCGAACGAATTCGCGACGCAGGTGCGATTTGCCAATACCGGGCGGCGCGAGCACCACGGCGAGCCGCGACACGGAGTTCTCGCAGCATTCCGCGAGCAGCATGCGAAGCTGCGCGAGCTCGCGCTGGCGACCGATGCATGGCGTCGGTTTGCCGAGCAGAAGCCGGCTTTCGTCCGTCGTCCGCTCCGCATTCAAGATGCAGACACCGGATTCCGTTCGACTCGTGCGGAAGCGCGCATCGAGCAATTGCGCCGTCACGTCATCGACCCAGACGGCACCGGTGGTGGGCGGCGGTTCCGACGCGTGCGACAGCTGGACCAGCTTGCCCGCGCGATCCATGACCTCGCCGCCCGGCAGGTGCTCCCCCACGATGCCCCGACCCGTCGTGACCACGATGCGTTGCAAAGGGGTCGGGGCCTCTTCGCGAAGGAAGAGCGCACACCGCGCCGCCTGCACGGCTTGATCGGTCGCGGTCATGCTTTCCGTCTGCGCGAGCGTGGCAATCATCGAGCCGTCCATGAGGTGCTCGACCCGTGCGCCGAAGCGACCGCGCAGCGCTTCGGCGAGAGGCCCGACGAGCGCGTGATGCACCTTGCCTTCGACGGGCGCTCGGGCGAGCGACAGGATGACGCTCACCAGTTGTTGCTCGCCCGATAGAGGGGCGACCGGAGCGAGAAGCGTCAACGCACGCTCGGGGGCGGCATCGTTCGAGAGGGGCGCAAGCTGGTTCAGTGCTTCGAGCAGCGCGCTCGCATCCTTGGGACGCCGCTCGGGATCCTTGGCCAACATCCGCGCGAGCAGCGTCTCCAGATCCTTCGGCATCGAGGGCCGCATCGAACACAGTGCGGGGGCCTCGTTCAGCAGGATGCCCGCCATGACCATCGTGGGGTGGGCTCCCTCGAAGAGCACCCGCCCGGTCAGGCATTGGAACATCACGCACCCTAGCGCGAACACGTCCGCGCTCGGACCGATGGCCTCCCCGCGCGCCTGCTCCGGGGCCATGTAATGAGGTGTCCCCAGTGCAACTTGCGTCGATGTGAGATCGGACGAAATCAGACGTGCCACGCCAAAGTCGAGCAGCGATGCGCGTTCCGGTTGGCCCCCGCGAAGGAAGATGTTCTCGGGCTTGATGTCACGGTGCACGATGCCGAGGCGATGTGCGACGGAAAGGGCCTCGGCGATGCCTCGGAAAAGGGTCACCGTCTCGACGAGCGACAGGCCTTGCCGGTGCAATCGTTGGCCGAGGCTCTCTCCCTCGAGCCATTCCATCACGAGAAAGGCATCACCCTGCGGTGTGATCCCGTGATCGATGTACGACACGATTCCGGGATGTTGCAATGTCGACAAAACGAACGCCTCGCGTGCGAATCGCTCGTGCGGACGGAGCATGTGTCCGAGTCGACGAAGTACCTTGAGGGCCACCGGTGCGCTGCCGCGCTTTTGATCGAGCGCACGGTAAACGACGGCCATTCCGCCCGTGCCCGCCACCGCCTCCACGAGGAAGCGTTCGGCGAAGATTGTCTTGAGCTCGAGCCTGTCTACGGCCATGGCGCCCCCTGCGTTGGCGGTCCACGGGGGATCCTAGGTGCCGTCGCTGGCGCCGGCGACCAAATCAGGAATCCGTTCGCGAAATCGGTCGCAGATATGACCGTTAGGACGGATCTGAAATGTCGGGCTCGTATTCAAGACAAACCGCCAGGACGCAAGGGCCGCCGGCGCATGAGGGGGGGATTAACCCCTTGTCGGCGGCGGCCCTGGCGTCCTGGCGGTGGCCACGTCCCTCCGAGGACGCGGCCAGCGTCCATTCATTTGAATTTCTGGATTTCGCCCGCCAAGATCCGAGACGGTCCCCTCCCAAAAACCCGTACGGACCATGCGAGCGAAATCCAGTGACGAGACGCGCGTTACGCGTCAGCGAGAATAAGCGGGCTCGCCTCGGTCGAGCCCGCGGTACTATCCGTTAGCTACTCAGTGGTCGCCCGCGGCGCATTCCACGCCGGCGCTCGCACGCGAGAGCTTGACTTCCACCAGGTCCAACACGTTCAGGACCACGGCGGCCGAGTCGATCGAGCTGCCGTCGCTCGACTGTGCATTGATGGTCATGTACCCGAGGTTGAGCCCCAGGACGTCCTTGAGATCGTACACCACCGTGTTCGGGACGGCCGTGTAGTCGACAATGGGCTTGCCATTGAGTTTCATGTTCGTGATGGTCGTCTTCGCCGACACCACCGGGCCGCCCGCCGAGCACGATGCGTCCGCGTCTTGCTGAATGACGTCGTAGGTGATCATCAGCTTGAGGTAGTCGGGCGCGTTCTTGCCAACGAGGTCATCGATCAGATCGGACAACCCGAGGCCCTGCAGGAGCTTCGCGAGGTCGATGATGATGCCGCCGCCGCCTGGCGCAAAGAGGTCGCTCAGCAAAGAGCCCTCGGGCGCGGCCTCGAAGACCGTGCCATTGACGCTCGCCGAGGCGGCATGGGTGCCGCTGTCCGAGCCCTTGACCGAGGCGTTGAGGTTGGCATATTGCGCGAGGTTGTCCGCGTTAACGCCAGTCAACGTCCAGGCCTTGGGCGTGCCCGCTGCGTCGAGGGCGCCCGGGTCAGCGACGTTCAGCCCGCCGTAGTTACCCAGTCCAAACGGCTTGAAATCCACGGACGCCGCCACCGCGCGACCCGAGTGACCCTTGGCCTTGACGGCCGCAGGCACCGGCTTCGCACCCTGATCTCCGGTGAGCTGGTCGCTCGAAGAAGTGCCGCTGTCGCCCGAAGCGCAACCGAGTGCTCCGATCGATGCCGCGAAAAGTGCAATTACTCCTGCACGAAACCAATTAGATCGAATCATTGTCGTGACCTCCCCTAACGTTCCAACCCGCGACTTTGCGGGCTCACGTTTCTTGCTGTTCTGATGATCACTGGGCAAATGGTGAGGCACTAAATGTGTGTGTAGTTAGAAGATTTCCATACCGTCCGTCGAGTCCGTCGGTACACGCCAATTCGACGTCGTGCGCAATCCTCGTTATGGGGATAATTCGTATTCGGGCGTTCGCCGGCGAATTGCCCGCATAAATCCGCGTTTGCGCGGATGCTGTTCAATGTCATTAGGTGTTAGGGCAACAATTTGAGCAATATTTTGCTCAGTGGGTGCGCGGCGAATCGCTGCTTGAGTTGCCAAATTTATCGAACAATTTGTGGATTGCGAGCGCCGTCCGGAGTTTCGAGCCGACATCGGAAGGAGAGAGGTAACTCCGATACGATGGACAATACGGAACTCGCCCCCGGGACGGTCTTCGCGGACCGGTTCATCGTCGAGCGGGTTGCGGGCAAGGGCGGCATGGGTGTCGTCTACCGGGCGCGCGATCGGCAATGCAGTGGCGCAACCGTGGCGCTCAAGGTGCTGCACCCTTTTGCGAACCGTCGCTTTTTCCTAGAGCGATTTTGCCGCGAAGCGTACATGCTCTCGGAGCTCCGGCACCCGGGCATCGTTGCGTACGTCGATCATGGAATCTCCGCGCGCGGCCGCGCCTTTCTGGCAATGGAGTGGCTCGATGGCGAGGATCTCGACGAGCGGCTCGAGCGCTGCGGCCTGACGCTGGTCGAGACGGTCAGCATGTTCCGCGGTATCGCCGACGCGCTTTCGGCCGCGCACCGGCGAGGGTTCGTGCATCGGGATCTCAAACCGGAAAACATCTTTCTCCGTCACGGACTCCCTGCTCGTCCCATTTTGCTCGATTTCGGGGTAGGGCGGCTGATGGCGTCCGAATTGACGGGGGCGGGGCACGCCATCGGAACCCCGCTTTATATGGCCCCCGAGCAGGCCCGCGGGGAGCGAAACATCGGGCCGAGCGCCGATGTCTTTGCGCTCGGGTGCTTGATGTACACGTGCCTGACCGGCCTCACGCCGCTCGTGGCCGGCCAGGCCACCATCGTACTCCCGAGCGTGCTCCTCGACGATTTTCTGAACCTGCGCGCGGTCCGACCGGACATGCCGGAAAAGTTGGACCTGCTGCTCCAGCGCATGCTCGAAAAGGATCCGGAGCGGCGGCCCAAAGATGCCGGCGCATTGCTGGAGGAGCTCAATGCGCTGGGGCCTCTGGAGGAGAGTGCACCGAAGAGCTCACGCCAGGCGCGCGCCCACTCGCTCCTTTCCGAGGAGACCGAGGCGATGCGGCTGGTCAGCGTCATCTCCGTGATCGAGGAGCGCGCGCCGCCGAACGAAGATCCGGCCTTCGACGAGAAATTCCGGGCTCTCGGCGACACGCTCCGTGACCGCTTCGATGCGCGGATCGAAGGGCCGAGCGGCGGTTCGATGCTGGTGACCTTGGCGCTCACGGAGCGCACGACCGCGACCGACCAGTGCGTGCAGGCCGCGCGCTGCGCCCTCTTTCTACGCGGGCGCTTTCCCTCGCGGCGGGTGGTGATCACGACCGGCCCCGTCGTGGTCGCAGGACAGCATATGCCCAGCGGCGAAGTCCAGTCCGCCTCGGGCGGTTGGCCCGGCATTTACCTCGACGCCATGACCGCGCATCTGCTCGATGCGCGATTCAAAATGCGGCCTGCGGATTCCGGATTCTTCGTCTTGGACTCCGAACTCGCCGTCGACGAGGCGCGGTTGCTTCTCGGCAAGCCCATGCCGTGCATTGGTCGCGATCGCGAGCTCGCGCAGCTGCAGCGCCTTTTCGACGAGTGCCGCGGGGAGTCGGCCGCGCGCCTCGGCCTGGTGATCGGGCAACCTGGGGTGGGCAAGTCGCGTCTGCGTCACGAATTCGTGCGCGGCGTGCGTCAGGGACAATCCGTGGACGTCTGGATTGGACGGAGCGATCCAACGCGTGCCGGTACGCCCTATGGTTTGCTCGCCGATGCCCTGCGCCGGCTGGTCGACGTGCACGACGACGAGGAGCTGGCCGTGCAGCAAGGCAAGCTCGCCGAGCGGGTGCGCCGGCACGTGCCGCCGGACGAAGCTCGATTCGTCAGCGAATTTCTGGGCGAGCTTTGCGGGATCCCCTTTCCCTCGAACACGAGCCCGAAGCTCTGGGACGCGCGATTGGATCGGCGCAGCATGGACGCGCACATTTCGGCTGCGTTCGTCTCGTTCTTACGCGCGGAATGCACCGCGCATCCGGTGCTGCTCGTCCTGGAAGATCTGCACTGGGGCGACGATCTCACGGTGCGGGTGATCGACGCATCGCTCCGAGATTGCCATGACAAGCCCGTGATGGTTCTCGCTCTGGCGAGGCCCGAGGTCGAAGCGCTGTATCCGAAGCTCTGGCACGAGTGCAAAGGCGAGGATCTCTACCTGGATGGCTTGAGCACGCGGGCGAGTGCGCAGCTCGTGGTGCAGGCCCTCGGTGGCGGCGTCACACCGGGGATCGTCATGCGCATCGTCGAGCAGGCTGCGGGCAATGTGCTCTTTCTGGAGGAATTGATCCGTTTCGTTGCGGAGGACCGAACCGATATCTTGCCGGACACGGTGGTGGCCATTTTGCAGGCCCGGCTCGAGCACCTCGAGCCCGAGCTGCGGCGGGTGCTCCGCGCTGCGAGCGTCTACGGTGGCACTTTCTGGCGCGGCGGCGTTCTGGCCCTGATGCGGCAATACATGCCTGCAAGCCGGGTCGACAAACACCTGGAGGAGCTGACGCGTCGCGAGCTCATCACGAAGAACGGCACCAGCCGGCTTCTCGGGGATACCGAATACACCTTTCGCCATGCGCTCGTGCGTGAGGCGGCGCACGGTCTGCTGACCGACGACGGCCGAAAGGCAGGCCACCGCGCCGCCGCCGAATTTCTCCAATCGACCGGCGAGCACGCGCCGCACGTCCTGGCGGAGCATTACGCGCTTGGCGGCGAGTTGGATCGCGCGACCGTGCTGTTTGCGCGCGCGGCCGCGCAGGCCCTCGACCATGCGAACCTTCGGGAGGTTTCGCGGCTCGCCGAACAGGGAATCGCGTGTGGAGCGAGTGGTGAGCTGCGCGGCACCCTTCGCGGCGTGCAGGCGCGGGCCCTCATGTTGGACTGCGATTACCTGAAGGGATACGAGCTCGTCTCCGAGGCGCTCCCCTTGCTCCATCGCGGTAGCGTCGATTGGTGCAATGCGGTGGGAACGATGGTCGTGGCCATGTTGTCGTCACTCAACCGCTACGACGAGGCGCTCGAATGGGGCGAAGTCCTGCGTACGACCGATCCGGAGCCCGACGCGGTCGGGGCTTACGTGGAATCGTTGCGCAGCCTGTCGGCCATGCTGACCTTGTTGTGGCGCCGCGAGCAGGTCCAAACCTACTTGGCCCGAATGGACGCCATCGTCGAAACGAGCGATAGGCTCTCGGTTCGGGGGTCGTGGGAATTTTCGCACGCCCATGCAGGCTGGTTCCTTTCGCGCGATCCCTGGTCGGCATCGATGGCCGCCGCCCGCGCCGAAGCTTTGTTCGAGACGGCCAGCCACCGGCGCCATCTCACCAAGGCGCGGATCTACCGAGGCGTATCGCTCGCGCATCTGGGGAACATCGACGCCGGCGAAGAAAAACTGCGAACCGCCCGCGCGGAGGCTTTGCGGGATGGCGACAAATTCACGAACGGCATCGCCACGCTTCAATTGGCCATGACGCTGGTCGACAAGGAAGACGCGTCCGCGCTCGAGGAGGCGGAGCAGATGCTTCGAAGCTTTTTGGAGCATCCGGGTGACGAGAACTTGGCAGCGTTTGCCAATGCCATCCTCGGGCAGATCTTCCTCGATCGTGGCGCGCTCGATGCGGCGGAGCAGCACCTGGCGCAAGCGCTCGATAGACTGGTCGACTTCGTCGCCATTCGTCCTTACGCCGATGCTGCCCGGGTGAAGGTCTCGCTGCGCCGCGGCCGAAATGCCGAGGCACGCGAGTACGCGAATGCGGCGCTTCTCCGTCTCGATCGCCTCGGCGGCGGCGGCTTCGCCGAGGTGCGATTGAAGCTCGCCGCCTTCGAAGCCTACGCGTCCGCCGGGGATCACTCGGCAGAGCGCATTCTCGAAAGTGTCATCGAACAACTTGGGACCCGCGCCGATGCCATCGGCGACTCCACCGCGAGAATGCGCTTTCTCACGACGAACCCGATCAACCGACGCGCACTCGAGGCGGCCCACGCCAGCAACCCCCGTCGGGTGAACCTGCACACCGGGTCGATGGCGTGGCTCGAGAGCCGGTAGACGCCGTCAATACCCGGGTGGCAGGCCCACCGTCCGCAATGGAATGGTCATGCCACCACAGAACCACGACGAGCCGGGGCACCATGCGATGGGGCCGTTCAAATAATCCATATAGAGATCGTGATAGCCCGGAAACCCGGGCACGGTCCCTCGGTCCTCCCGGAAGGTGCCCCACGAATTCTTGACGCGCAGGAACTGAATTTGCGTCGACGGCAGGAGCGCCGCGTCCAACTTGGACTTGTCCGCCGGCTGATTGGGATCGAGGGTCGTCCCCGCACGAAGCAAGCCGAAGGACTCGGTGGTGGCTTGGTAGTCTTCGAGGACCACCATGTGCCCGCCCTGGGTGCCCGGCCCGCCGGCGGCGCGAAGGGTCGTCATGTTGAAGGAGCCGCGCCGTTCATTGTTGCCGGACTCCAAGGCATTGAAGTCGACGTCCCACGACAGGAGCACCGGCTGCCGATCGTGCAAAGCCTTCTGGACCCGCACGAGGAAGTCGCGTCGTGGGCGCTCGTCCGCGGGATAAGGCACCGAATGCCAGTCGGCGAGGGCATGGGATAGGCTCGCCGTTTTGAAGGCCGCCTTTTCGGAATCGGTACTGCGATCGGCATATCGAACCTGGAATGCGCCGGGCGAAACGATCGGCGTATCCTGCGGCGTGAGCGCGCGCGAGGCATCTGCGCCAAATGCGCGGTCGAGCCAGGCACGGGTTTCTCGTGGCAGATCCCACGCATCGTCGAGCACCTGGCGGATCAGTGCGCCGTTCCCGCGGCCCGAAAAGGCCGATAGCCGTCCGGAGGCGAGCTCCCGCTGAATCGCTTCGAGGGCGCTTTTCTGCCGCTCGGACATTTCGCCGTTGGGATCCGTCGCCACGAAATCGGCGCCGCGCACCAGCCCGCGCAAAGCCACGATGCGATTGCCAATCTCGTTGTTGCCGCCGGTCTCGATGGTGTTCGCGCCCTGCGCGGCGATTTGATCGAACCAATGCCAATAGGTCCAATACGACTGCGAAATATCGAATACTTCGCCGGTGGCGGACAGGTGCATGGACTCGATCCAACTGGCCTCGGCGTAGAGCCAACAGTTTCCAATCGATTGACGCTCCACGGGGGTCTGGGGAACGTCGACGATCCCATCGGATCGGGCGCCGCCACTCGAATCATGGCTCGATGCGCAGCCGCAGAGCAGGGCCGCGGACACACCGGTCGCGACCGCATACCAACGAAGTGCCATGGAGGACTCCTGGAGAGGGACTTCATCGACCAGGCGTCCAAAGGGGGGGGCGGGACGCCGGGCAGGGGAGCGAAACTTGGATGATGCTCTTGTCTCAAGCGTTTCCAAGATTCATCGAATGAGAGGCGCCGAGCCCGTCTTGCCGTTCGAGGTGTTTCCAGTACGCTCGTTTCTTCCCGGCGAGGAGGGTGGCCATTCGATGCGTTACCGCGTTTGCAAACCGAGCCCGCCTCTGCGTGGGATCGTGGACTACCTTTGGTATTTGAGCGACGTCCCCGATCACGCGCGCGAGCGGATCGTTCCCAGCGGTACCATCGAGCTGGTCATCAACCTGCAAGAGGACGAATTTCGCATTTACGGTTTCGAGCCCGCGGGTGAGGTCTGCCATCGGTTTCCGGGAGCGATGGTGTCCGGCTGCTACGGCACGTCCTTCGGGATCGACACGCGCGAGCATGCCTCCGTCATGGGCGTTCATTTCAGGCCTGGTGGGGTTGGCGGCCTGCTTGGCGCGCCCCCTGGCGAGCTCGCCGATGCGCACGTTGGTCTCGATGCTCTGTGGGGGGCTCGCGCAATCGAGCTTCGCGAGCGGCTCTGCGCCGCAGCCGATTCGTACCAGCGGTTTCGGATCCTCGAGGGCGCTCTGTTCGCGCGGCTACGACGCAGCCGGGCGGTGCGCGATTCGGTGAGGTCGTCGCTCTCCTGCCTCGACCGACCCGAGGTCGAAATCGGAGAGATCACCAGAACGCTCGGCCTCAGTCGACGGCGCTTCATCGAGATCTTCACGGAGGACGTCGGCATGACGCCGAAGCGCTACTCCAGGGTGCGTCGATTCCAGCGTGCCCTCGCGCTCACGATGCAGAGCCCACGGCCGAAATGGTCCCGCGTGGCGCTCGAGTGCGGCTACTTCGATCAGGCTCACCTCTGTCGCGATTGGGTGGAGCTTACCGGCGTTTCGCCGGGCGAGTTCCTGGCTCTGCGTCGGACCCACGTCAAGGAGAACCACGTCGCTCTGTCCGATGCGGGGTAAAATCCGTCCAAGACTCCGTCCGCGTCCGTGCCTATTTAGGGCCAAGAACCACACGGAGGTTTGACGATGAGCGAAGCACGCAGCGCGCAAACAGCGCCCTTCTCCGCAGATACCAAGGCGGCCGTCATCCGCTACCAGGTTCGAGACGTGGAGCGCGCCATCGCGTTCTACACCGAGCACCTCGGCTTCGAATCGAAGCAGCGGTTCGGTCCGGTCTTCGCGACCGTGTCGCGCGGCGACCTGCACCTTTTGCTGAGTGGACCGGACAGCTCGGGCTCGCGGCCGATGCCGGACGGCCGCCGGCAGGAACCCGGCGGGTGGAACAGGATTGTCCTCTACGTCGACGACCTCGACGTCACCGTGGCCGCCCTTCGGAGCGCCGGAACCGCCTTCCGAAACCAGGTGGAGGTGGGGCCCGGCGGCAGGCAGATCCAGGTCGAAGACCCCGACGGCAATCCGATCGAGCTCCACGAGGCTCCGCGTTAGCTTCTACCTAATGCCGCGGCAGCTTTTGGCGACGATGGGCGGTCACGAAGTCGAGCACCATCTGCTGCCCTTTGCCGCTCGTGGAAAAGCGAAGGGTGCGCGCTTGGTACGCACGCAACATGCCTTGTGGCGTTCGCGTCGATGCGGGCAGCCCCTCGAACACCTCCACGGGAAAACGGGTCCCCGTCGTCTCTTCGAAATATGCACCGAGCGAGCGCACGTCTTCGCGTGAAACGAGCGCCATGCCCGCTTCACGAAGCAAATGGTGCAAATAGTCGTCGAGATACTGCTCGAATGGCGGGCGGGGATCCGACGAAGAACCGTCGTTCTCCTCTTCGACATGCGCATCGGCCGTAGCCGCCTCTCCGCCCATCATCACGTGGATGAATTGGTGCGCATGCGCATCGACGAATTCGAGCGAGGATTCGACCAAATTCGAAACGAGCGCGTACGACAATTCTGCCCCTCGGAAGAAAATGCTGGCCTTGAACCGCAGTTCGCCTGAATCGGGATCCATGGCGAAGCAGCCATTGGGAAGCTGGTAATTGACGGCGGTCATGTATTGGACCACCTCCTCGCGCGCTGCGGGTTCGACATTCTGGAAGAGGACGCGAAGGTGGAGCGCGTGGGCTGCAGGGTTGATCCAAATCAGCCCCGTGAGTGGGACTCCGCAATCCGTAAGATGCTGAAATTGAAACGTGTACTGTTCCGGTTCCGCCGCAACCCACCGTTCGGAGAGAACGCTGCGAACCACGAGCATGGCGTGATTGAGGACGGGATCGATAAGATTCATTCGCGCAACCTAACATGCGTGGTGCGCACGATACCGGCTGCGTGCGGTGGACGATTGCGCCAATGGGGCCTGTGAGCTTCCTGTTCTCTGCTGCGGACTCCCCCACGAACCAGCTCGGCGAGGCATCGTCACGAGCCCGTCGATCCGGCGCTTGACATCTCATAAGTCATGGCTTATGAAATGGTCATGCACAGCACGATGGTGGCCGAACACAAGCTTTCCCAGGTGCTGGCGGAGGTTGCGAGGAGGCGCGTGGGATGAAAGCGCTCAGGGACTGGCTCGCGTACTACCGCGCCTTTTGGATGAACCATGTCCGTCGCCTCGAGCAGCGGCTCGACGAGATGGACGAATGAATTCCGACTCGAATGTGACAACAGGAGAAAAAGCCAATGAAGATCAAGCTGACCACCGTGTACGTCGACGACCAAGAGAAGGCTCTCCGTTTCTATACGGAGGTGTTGGGCTTCGTGAAAAAGGCTGACTTCAGCCAGGGACCGTTCCGGTGGCTCACGGTCGCTTCACCCGAGGACCCGAACGGAACGGAGCTGCAGCTCGCGCTCTGCGACAAGCCGGCGACCAAAGCCTACCAGCAGGCGATGTTCCAGCAGGGCCAGCCCGCCGCCATGTTCTTCTCCGACGACGTGCAGGCCGACTACGAGCGCATGAAGGCGCGCGGCGCCGAGTTTTCCATGCCGCCAACCGACGTGACCGCGTCGAAGATCGCCACGCTGAACGACAGCTGTGGCAACCTCCTTCAGATCACGCAATTGATGCGCGGCTAGGGACTCGTCTCGAGTAAGCGTGGGTCGGGACGGCCTAGCCGATTGGCAAAATTCTCATTAAGAAGAATCGTCCTGGTCGTGGGCGATCTTCGCCCCACGCTTCCCGATACACGTTCATGTCGCCCTCCATCGTCAGTTCATCGAGCCCATCGCGCCCCTTTTCGCCGTCGCATCGCCTTTTGACCGTTGGCCTTCTCTGCGCCAGCAGCGCCATGGCCTTCGAGTACATGGGGGTGGGCACCGTCATGCCAGCGACGGCCGAGCAACTTGGCGGGATGCATTCGTATGGCCTCGCGTTTTCGACGTTCACGCTGGCCCAGATCATGGGGTCGGCCATCATCGGCAAAGGCGATGCCCAGTTCGGAACGCGAACGCTCTTCACCGCCGGCACCCTGCTCTTTCTCGTGGGGTGCGTTCTCGGTGCACTGGCACCATCGTGGTGGCTTTTCTTGATCGCGCGCAGCGCGCAGGGATTGGGCGCCGGCGGCATCAGCGGGGTGTGCTTCATTTTGGTCGCGAAGCAGTACCCCGAATCGGCGAGTGCAGCCATGATGGCCTGGCTCTCCGCCGCGTGGACCATCCCCGGATTGATCGGCCCCACCATTGCGGGCGCATTGGCCGAGCGACTCGGATGGCGCTCGGTATTCTGGGCCATCGTACCGTTCGTCGCGATGGCGTGGCCCATGGCCATGTCGAGCATCGAGCCCACGCCTGCGCCATCGACCCTGCGCGCCGAGGCGCCGGCTTCACGACTTCGCGA
This sequence comes from Sorangiineae bacterium MSr12523, assembly GCA_037157775.1. Lineage (NCBI taxonomy): Bacteria > Pseudomonadati > Myxococcota > Myxococcia > Myxococcales > Pendulisporaceae > Pendulispora > Pendulispora brunnea. Next base: position 7,112,276 of record CP089982.1, on the reverse strand, counting down.
CAACGTCATCGTGCAGAGCGCAGCCCTTACCCTGGGCATCGCCCTCGTGTTCTCCGCGCAAGGGCAGGTACCGTGGGTAGGTTATGTCCTGACGGCAGCAGGCGTCGCCTTGGGCCTATGGGGCTTCGCCCGCGTGATGCCAAAAGGAACATTGAAGTTCGCCGAAGGCGCCCCCTCCGCATTGTGGGCTCGATTCCTGATCAGTGCAGGTTACCTCGGCAGCGAAACCTTCGTCCCCCTCGGCTTCACCCATGTCCGCGGATTGAGCCTGACGCGTGCGGGCCTTTCGCTTTCCGTGGGCGCCATTTCCTGGGTCGCGGGCTCCAGCCTTCAAGCACGCACCGGCTCCAACGACCGCGCGCAACGCCGAAACGCCATCGCGGGGGCCCTTTTGCTGTTCGTCGGCGTGAGCGGCATCGGCGCCGCATGCACGCTGACCGAGGTGCCCGTGTTTCTCGGAGTTCTCGGCTGGGCCATCGGAGGATTCGGCACCGGCCTTTCCCTCAATGCGGTGGTGAGTGGCGCACTCGCTCGGGCCGACGAAGACGACAAGAGCGTCGTGGCCGGCGCATTGCAAATCGTGCAATCCCTCGCGACCGCGCTCTTCAGCGGCCTTGGCACGGCGTGGTTGGAAATGGGACTCGAACGTGGGCAGACCATGGCACGAGGATTGAGCTCGCTGTTCATCATCGCCGCCGTCGGCTCGCTCTTTGCCGTGCCCTTGTCGTTTCGTACGTGGAAACGGCGCGTGTGAACCGGCGGCAAAGAAGGGCGAGCGGGATGGTCAGCGCGAGCCCGATCGACGCGGCGGGTACGTGGGGCGTGGAGGCGCAGCCCGCGGAGGGCGGTGCGTGCGCGCTTTGGAGCTGCGCGAGGACCGGAAGAACGAATTCCGCGAGCTCGATGTCCAGCCGCGCATAGGTGGCAAACTCCGCGCAACTCGGATCGCCGTAAGAGGCCACCCCCGCCACCTGCGCATGGCCGTCGGCGATGGCCAAGGCCGGGCCGCCCGAGTCGCCGGCGCAGCTCAGCGCGGGCTCTCGCCGGATGCGAATGTGCTTCTCCAGGGTTTCCACCACGCGTGCGGTGCCCGCGTGTCGTACGCCGCCCTGACCACGGTCGTCGCGTCCATAGCCGACGAGGGTCACCGCTTGACCTTGGAGCGAGGCCGCGCCCGGCGCGTCGATGAGCGCGATGGGTGTGATGCCTGCATCGTCGCCGAGCTGCACGAGGGCCAAGTCGTGCGACGGTGAATCCCACTTTGGATGCCGCACGATCTCCGTAATTCGGATATGCCGCGCGTCGGGGGCGGAGACGTCGCCGCCCAGCACGACCTCGACTCCATCCGCATCGACATGGGCCACGCAATGGGCGGCGGTGAGCGCGACACGCGGGGCAATGAGCGTAGCGGTGCACATGGCCTGGGGGCGCTCGCCGTACTCCACGGGGAGCGCGGCGAGCGCCACCACGGCATCGTGATGGGCATCCGGCGCGCCCCCGACGATGAGCGGCGCAAGCTCCCCTTCCTGCGCCATGGAACTCACGGGCAATTTTTCGGAGCGAACGAGTAATCGTCGAACGCGGCTTCCCAGGTGCCGATTCCGTAATCGTGTCGAGCGCAATCCACCGTGTAGACGCCCGAGCCCCAACGCGCGACGAGGTTGTCGGGACCGCATCCCACCCCGCAACGGCCAGGGCAGTGTGGTGCGGGTTGGCTGCCGCACGTCTCGCCCTTGCCCACGCGGGCCCTGCGACCGCCGCCGATGCTTCGCACGCCGCAGCTACAGGGCAGGTGGGCCCACCCATTTTCGGAAACGAACTTGAACGTGCGAAGCGTCTCCGACGCGGGGGCCGCCCCGAGCAAGTTCAGTGTTCGCCCGAGCGCGTCGGCGGCGAGGGTATTTTCATCGGGCAACTCCTTGGAGAGCGCATCGATGACCCGCGGCATCGCCGCAATTTGCTCCGCATCGAGCCGGCCCGAGTGAGCATCGAAGTCGCCCTCACCTCGAGCGAAATCGAGATGGAACCGAAGCTCCGTCGCGCCCGCGCGCACCGTCAAGTCCACCTTGCGCGGGGCGCTCTCCACGGATTTGAAGCTCAAGTTCGCATTCGCGTCCACGAACGTTCCTTCGAGGAGCGTGGGCGTATGCCCCGTCAGTGTCAGGGCCTTCTCGGTGGTTTGCGGGGTCGGTTCGCCCGCATCGGAACTGGCGCACGCATACAACGCCGTGCTGCACGCGGCCACGACGAGGAGCGGGCCGAAAAATGTGTATTTCATAGGGGATATCTCCTTGGCGCGACGACGCGCCGGTCCCCCTTCAGCACGAGTCACACCACGGCCCATGGAGCAGGATCGCGGGCATTTTTAGCCTTTTCGCGCACCACCGTGTCCCCTCACGTGCTCACCTGTCCACTCGAGTGGACACCGATGGCACCTTCGCGCCGCGCCCGGAACGGAGCCATGTTCTCGCGTAAGTATGGCGACGACCTTCCCGTCTGCAACGCACTCGATCACCACGCTCCCAGCGGGCGTGTTCCATGGATAGACCGAGCGACGCGTCACGATGGCCGGGGCCTTGCTGAGTGTCATTCGGCATCGATGCGGGCGAGCGCTCGCCGAGCATGCGCACGAGCGGCCCTATTTTTCACTCCTGGTCGACGGCGACTACGAAGAACGAAGCGGCGGTAGGTCGATTGTCTACGACGCCTTCTCCATCGAGACGTACAGGGCATTCCGCGGACGCTCCGTGGGCGAGGACGTGCAGTTCCATCGCATCCAGCGGGCTTGCCGCCTCCTCGTCGCCGGCGCCCCGATTGGCAAGGTGGCATTCGACTGCGGATTCACCGATCAAAGCTACTTTACGCGCGTTTTCCGCCGCTTGACGGGGAGCATGCCGGCCGCGTTTCGAAGGCGGATGCCGCGGGCGCGGTAACCCTTGCTCATGTCGGTCGCTCCGTGGGGACGAACTCCAATTCACGGGCGGTGGCGTTCGCGACGTCTTCGCCGAAGATGCGTGCGACCACATGGATCGCGAGGTGCACGCCCGAGGTGATGCCACCCGCCGAGCACACCGAGCCTTCGTCGACGAAGCGCGGGCCCCGCACGAGCTTCACATGGGTGAACTCACGCTCGAATGCGTCGTAGTAATCGTGGTGCGTGGTTGCGGATCTTCCATGAAGGAGTCCGGCGCGCGCGAGCTGAAAGGCCCCTGTGCACACCGACATGATCACGCGCGCGCCCTTCGCCTGTGCGCGCAGCCACTCGTGGAGCGCCGGGCCGCCTTTCTGTGCGCCCACGACGATCACATCGAACTGCGGCGCGTCGGCATACGACCAACGCGCCTCGACGCGCATGCCGCCCGTGCCCTCGACGAGCGCGTGCGATCCCGCCACGGTCGTGAGCTCGCAAGCCATCTCGTCACGAACGACGACGTCCTGAAACGTCTCCCAAGGCCCCGCCATATCCATGACGTTGAAGCCCTCACTGATCGCAAAACCGACGCGCAGTTTACGAGGGGCCGCCGTCGTCGACGAGCCCGAGTGCGCGCGCGGTGCCGTGCACGCGGCTGCGAAGGGCAGGGGAAGGAACGTGGTGGTGGCCGCAAGGACCGATCGACGCGACAGGAACATGGATTTACCTCCGACGGCAAACCTGGCTCCTCCCGCGGGCGAATCTAGAACGATCGATGCCTCGATGCGGTGCGGAGTCGTTCCAATACCGGCAAAAGCACGGGAGGATCGGGGCGCCGCGTATAGTCAGGGCTTACCTCCGCGTAGGCGATCGTGCGGTCGGAGGCGATCACGTAGCGGGCGGGCATGGGGAGTGCCCAGGACGAATCGTCGTTCACGATGGGGAGGTTGATGCCGATGCCTTTGTAGAGTTCTACGAGGTAATCGGGCAGCTCGAAGCGGACTTTGAATGCGACGGCCACCTCGCCCTGCGGATCGCTCAGAATCGGGAATCCGACGCGGTTCTGGCGCTGAGACATGCGGCTGTTGGCGGGGCTCTGCGGAGAGATGGCCACGAGCTCGGCACCGTGCGTTGCGATCGCCGCGCGGGATGCTTCGAGCGCCTGCAGATCCAGGTTGGAGTATGGGCACCATACGCCGCGGTAGAAGCTGACGACGAGCGGGCCCCGCGCAAGGATGTCCTCCGAGCGGACGGTGCGCCCGTCCGTATCCTTCAACACGAAGCTCGGTGCGAGCTCGCCGACTTCGAGCGCACGCACTGCGGCTTTGCCGTCGATGAGCTCCGACGTGGCCCGATCCATGATGTCGAGCTGAGTTCGCGTAGGCTTGAACGAAAACTCCCCGTTCTCGAATCTCGTCTTGAAGTCGTCGAGTTGTTCTTGGAGGGTCATTCTGTCGATTCATTGTGGGCTCGGCATCGAGAAAGCGAAGGCCCATCGAAGACATAAGCATTATGCGCGCAGCGAATAATCGCGGGTGACGCGAGCATCAGCTAGCCTTCCGCTCGCCTCGGTCGAGGGGAGTCAGTACGATGGGCCACCAGGAGATGGCCATGACCGAACGAAAGCCCGCGCCCCTCGCCCCGTATCTCGTCGTGCACGATGGCAACGCAGCACTCGATTTCTACAAACGCGCTTTCGATGCAACCATCATCGATACCTACCCGTACGAGGGAAAGCTCGGGCATGCCACGCTTTCAATCAACGGCGGAGAAATCATGCTCTCCGACGAATTTCCGGTCGAGATCACGGGCGTGCGGACACCCAAGTCGCTCGGCGGCACGACGACCACCATTTCGCTCGCGGTGAGCGATGCCGACAGCTGGTTCGACCGCGCTGTCGCCGCGGGGGCCAAGGTGCTACGCCCGCTCAACGACGAGTTCTACGGCCGCATGGGCAAGCTGGTGGATCCCTATGGCCACTGCTGGAGCATCGTCGGCCCCACGAAAACTTAGCCCTCTCGCGTCGCCCGCGCGAGGCGCGTGGTGAAACGAATTTGGTCGCCCCGGTAATAGAGTTTTTCGTAATCGACGGGCCGGTGTTCGCTGCTGTAGACGGTGCGCTCGATTAGGAAAATGGCACTCTTCGGTTCGATGGCGAGCGCTTTCGCGATGCTTGCCTCGGCAACGACTGCCTCGAGCGTATATTTCGCTTCGATGAGAGGCGTTCCATATTTCTGCTCGAGCAAGGCAAAAATGGGCTCCCTTTCCAGGTCGTTCGAGAGAATCTTCTTGCCGATGGCATGAGGAAGGTACGTTTCGTCGAGCGAGATGGGAATACCATCGGCAAGGCGTACGCGGCGGATTCGAACGACGCGGGCTCCTTCTGCCAGATCGAGATGTTTGGCAACGCCTTTGGTGGCGGTGACGATCTCTTTTTGAAGAACGCGCGCGGTGGGATGGCGACCCTGAGCCTGCATGTCCTCGACGAAGCCCGTGAGATGGGTGATCTCTTGGGTGATCTTCGACTTTGCAACGAAGGTTCCTCTGCCACGTCGAATTTCGACGAGGCCACGATTCGCTAAATTTTGAATCGCCTGTCGAACCGTGGTGCGACTGACTTTGAACCGCGCGATGAGGCTGTCTTCCGGCGGAAGCTGGCTTCCCTGCGGCAGCGTACCGTCCGCCATGTTTGCCGTAAGGGCATCTTCGATCTGTGCATAAAGGGGGCCGCGATGCGGAGCTGTGGGCTTCACCGAGACATCATGACGTCATGATGTCTCATGGTCAATAATTGGCAGGGTTTTCGTGAAAAATCGACGTCGTGACGTCATGACGTCCTTTTCAGGAAACCGTCGGTCGCCGGCCGCGTACCCGGTTCCATGATGCCCAAATTCATCGACTCCTGGACCTCGACCATCATGTCGCGCTCGCCGTCCTGGTCCGCGCTGCCTCTGCGCCTGATCGTGGGATACGGCTTCTTGGCACACGGGTATGCGAAGCTGGTTCGCGGCCCCGATGTTTTCGCGCACCTGTTGGCGGCGCTGGGAACACCCGCGCCCGCGGTGCTGGCGTGGGCCACGATCGCCGTAGAGCTCCTCGGAGGTCTTGCGGTTCTCGTGGGGTATGGGATCCCGCTTGCCAGCCTACCGATGGCCGTGGTCATGCTCGTCGCCATCTTCACGGTTCATCTGCCCTACGGCTTCAGCGCCATCAAGCTCCAATCGGTTACGGCAGCCGGCGCACATTTCGGTGAGCCGGGATACGAGACGAATCTGCTCTATTTGGCCGCGCTCGCTGCCTTGGTTCTGGGTGGGGAGGGGCCGCTGTCGATCCGCGGCTGGCTGAGCGGACGCGAACGATCTCGGCCCGATGTTCGAGTGCGGTGACGAAAAGGACATCGGTCGCTGCCCACCTTGCGCCAGCAGGCGCCGATGCGGCATGCTCGATGACGATGTACCGAGACGGGTTGGCGGGGCTGACGAACCAAATCGTGGAAAAGCGGGCGGCTCTCGGGGGCCTTTGGCGGGAAATTTCTCCGCTGCTGCATAGCCTCTTGCCCGTTCACGTGCGGGAGGCCATCGCGGAGTGCTATCCGCGTGCGTTCGCAGCCGTCGACGATGGCGACATGGCATCCCTCGTGAACATCGTGGGGGCGCTGGATGCACTGCTGGCGATTTTCGAGGACGCACGCATGGAGGCGCCGAATCTGCGGCGGTGCCCGGACGAGGTGCCCAATCCGCCGCCGCCCGCCGAAGAAGGTCCCTGGCTCATCGAAGAGCGGCCTTCGCTCGAGTTTCGTGCCGCGGTGGCAAGTTGGCTAAAGGACTTCGCTCCGGGGGCCCGGCTCGAGCGGTGGGGCGATTTTGGCTACATTTCGAAGTTCCGTGTCGAGGATATTCCGCTCATCTTTACCACGCGAATGGTATTCCCGAACGAATCGGGGCGGCCCACGTTCATCGAGATGATTCTGCCCGGGAGTGCAAATGGCTTTACGAGCGCATTGCGCACGAGCATTCCGGAGGCGATTCCCTATTGTGGAGTCCAGAAAGAGAACCTGGATTTCAAGTTGACCAGGGCACTCCGCCTCGCGACGGAACGGCAATTGGGTGTCGAGCCCTTCGACGATCGCTTTTGGATCACGGGCGCCGAGATATCGCTGTCTCTGCTCACCGAGCCGGTTCGTCGTGCGCTGACGGAGATGATGAACCAGCGTCCCGTCCTTCAAGTTGGGTACGGCCTGGTGAACCTTGCCTGGTCGGGGCCGTGGACGAAGGACGTGGGGGCGCGTGCCATTCCCAAGGCGGCCATCGATACCGTGGTCGGTGTGCGACAAGCCGTGGCGTTTGCGTGATGCTCGGACCGCCGCATGGCGGGTGATACCGCACGTCAACCCGATGTGAAGTTGCTGATCTCCTGCACCCGCGCATTCATTGGAAATGCTGCGGTGGGGTCGACGCGGACGTCGATGACCGTGGGGATGCTCGGGCGGATGCTCCTTGCGGCGGTGCGCAGCTCCTCGACGGTGGTTGCGACGAAGCCCTGGGCGCCGTGGGCGCGTGCGATTTCGGCGAAGTTGACCCGCGGGCCGTGCATCGGAAAGGTGCGCTTGTAGATGCGCTCGACGCCCGCTTCGACCATGCGCATTCGGTCATCGTTCATCACCACGAAGACGACGCCGAGGCGTTCCTGCACGCAGGTGTTGAGGTCCATACCGTACATCTGGAAACCGTAGTCGCCGCAGATGGCAACCACGTTTCGCTCCGGCGCGGCGAGCTTTGCACCGATGGCCGCGCAGATGCCCGAGCCCATGGATCCGAGCGCGTACGAAGCAATGAATTGATCCGGCAAGGACAATTGCAAATAGTGCAGCGCGAACAGAAGATGCTCCCCAATGTCGGACGTATAGACCGTGCTCGGTGGCATTTCCTCTTGGAGTACGCGCAGGATTCGCGCGGGAGGGAGCGGGCTCCGATCCTGCTCGAGCTTTTCCGGCTCGAAGTACCGCACGCCACGGAGGGGGCCTCCCCACGGAGCGCGACCGGCGAGCCGCACGCGAAGTTCGCGCACCACGTCCTCCACGTCGGCCTCGAGGGCGAGATCGGCGCGGTAGTTCCGCCCAAATTGCGTCGGGTCGATATCCACTTGGATCATCGTGCGCGAGGCTTGCAACAGTGTGGACCAGCTGTTCGTACTGGGCTCGGTGAGGCCGCAGCCCAATGCGAGCACGACGTCCGGCGGATTCTGCTGGAGGTGCTCGAGGGCCGAAACGTGGCCTCCGTAACCAAAGACTCCAAGGCAATAGGGAGCGCTTTCGGGCACGATTCCTTTGGCCTTGGGTGACGTGATCACGGGAATCCGCAGAGTCTCCGCCATAGCTCGAACTTCGCCGGCGGCTCTCCGTGCGCCGGAGCCTACGAGAAGGAGAGGGCGCTCGGCCTTTCGGAGGGCGTGTGCGGCATCCTCGAGCCGCGCCCCCTCGAGCTTGGGGCGTGGCCGCGGCGGGCGCGCGAATTGGACCGCCGGAACCGGAGCGATGGCCACGTCCAGCGGAAGCGACAAGAAAACGGGACCGCGTTCGGAGCGCGCCCGGTCGATGGCCATGGCGAGTTGATACGGCGCCTGGCCCGGTATCGTGACGCTGGCCGCGGAGCGCGTCACCGTACGCACGATGTTCACCACGTCGATGGTCTCGTTGCTTCCCTCCTGCAGCGCGCGGCGACCGAACTTGCTTCGGGGGACTTCGCCACCGAGCACGACCACGGGTACACCCTCTCCTTGCGCGGCAGCCAATCCGGTGACGCAATTCGTGACACCCGGACCCGACGTCACGAGCACGCAGGGGAGTGCCTTGGGGCGGAGCCTCGTGTGCCCAATGGCCATGAAGACAGCGCTCGTTTCATGCCGTGCGTGCACGACGCGAATGCCGGGATGGTCCATGAGCGCATCGTAAATGGGACTGATGGCACCACCCGGTACACCATAAATGGTGTCGACGCCCGCCCGCTCCAAGACATCCACGAGCCGGTCGGCGCAACGCGTTTTTTCAGCCCGGTCGGTTGCGCATTCGGGCGCTCGGGGTACACCAGGCCCGGGCGATGGGCGGCGTGATGGCGGCGGCCCCACCTCCTGAGCGGAAATCTCGAACATTTCGTTCATGGGCTACCTCAACCAATAGGAGCACGCGCCAATCGGCACGAGCGTCCCTCGGTTGCTAAAATCCGTATCCGACGGGTGACTTATTCGTGCTTGCGGATGATGCCTTTTTCGCACGCAAAGTATGTCGGTCCCCCGAATTCGCGGGTTGCGCGCAAATGCGGATTCGGCCGGTCTTTAAAATGTAGTTCGGCCGAAATCGCGATTTGGTTGCCGAGAAAATGCCTGCGTTGGCGAATCGTGCCGAGACTATTTAATTGAACGCCTCCTTGACCATTTCAAACAGAATCGCAAAGGTAACGCCTCGGCCGTGTGCGTATTGGCGTGCGGCCATCCATACGAACGCCAAGGGGAGACAAGAATATGAATTGGCCGTCTGGCAAATGGATAGGCGTGGTGACGTGCGTGGCCACTTTTGCAGGCTGCGCGGGGTCTTCAGAAGGGGAGGGCTCCCCCTCGCCGGACGATCGATCCGCACTCGTCAAGACGGAAGGAGAGCTCGACCGGGTTTACACGCTCGACCATTTCGTCACGGTCGGTCCCAGGCGACGGGTGCACGCCGTGGAGAAGTTCACGTTGCGGAGTTGGCTTCGGCCCGAGCGGCGCGTCGTGTTGCTCTTGCCGGGCACCATCGTGAAGTCAAACTTCTACGACATCGACGTGGACGGTTACCGCTTTCAGAGCGATCTCGCAAAGGCAGGATTTTTTACCTTTGCCATCGATTCCGAGGGAAGTGGCGAGAGCAGTTACCCCGACGATGGCCATTCCGTAACCCATTCGTTCCTGGTGGACGAAGGTCGCATGGTGTTGAATGCGATTCGCGTTCTCCGCGGCGTTCCCCGGGTGGACGTTCTGGGGGAGGCGAACGGAGGGGCCGTGGCTGCCGAACTCTGTGCCGATCCGGCGGCGCGCACTTGCGTCATGTCGTCGATGATTTACCGAACCGGGACTCCGTTCTTCACCTCCGTGTACTTCGACCCGGCGTTCATCGCGATGATCGACAATCAGCCGAAGGGCTATATGAACGTGACCGAGGCCATGTACTTCAACATCGCGCCGCGCTCACCCGAGCCCGTCGCGGCTGAGATCTTCGCCAAGCAACCGGGAACCTACGCCGTGGACCCGATGCTTGCACATACCCATGGGCTTCCGTGGTTCGACCCGACCCATGCGCGTGCTCCAGGCCTCATCATCCAGGGGACGGTGGACGACATCGCGACGCAATCCGATGCCGAGGACCTTCAAGCCTCGTACGGGAGCATTGGCCACGGGCGCGCGGAGCTCGTGCGCATTGCGGGGGCGAACCATACGCCGCGCATCGAAAAGGCCCCGTTCAACACCGAATACCAGACGGCCGTGCTGAGTTTTCTGAACGCGCATTGACGCGGGGACCTCGATATGGCGAATCTGTCCCACATCCAAGTGGGAAAACCGAGCCTTGCGCGACCGACCCCATGGCGAACGGCTCTCGTTACGGGGGCATCGAGCGGCATCGGCGCCGCGCTCGCGCATCGGCTTGCCGAAGGTGGCACCGAGGTCGTCCTCGCGGCCCGGCGCATCGAACTGCTCGAGGCGACGGCCCGCTCGATCCGGGCGCGCCGCGGAAGTGCCCGTGTGCTCGAACTGGACGTCACGCGACCGGACGACACCGTGGCCGCGATTCGCCGGGTCGACGCGGACGTTGGAGGCTTGGACCTCGTCGTTGCCAATGCCGGCATTGGATGGCCGCAGCCGGCGCGCTCGTTGAGCTGGGAAAAGATGTCGCCGCTCTTCGCGACGAATTTCACCGGTGCGTTGGCCACCTTGACGGCCGTGCTGCCCGAGATGGTGCGCCGCGGCCGCGGCCATCTGGTGGGCATCAGCTCCGTGGCCGTTTACGGGCCCACGCCGGGAGGCAGCGGATACCGTGCGACCAAGGCCGGGCTCACGACCTTTCTCGACAATCTTCGCATCGAGCTTGGGGACAGCGGTGTTCATGCCACCGCCGTGCACCCGGGCTTCGTTCGCACCCCGTTCGCCGATGCCTTTTCGATGCAGCCCCCGATGGTGTGGAGCGCCGACGACGCGGCCCATTTTATCGTGCGCCGGTTGCCAAAGGCGCCGGCGCGCATCGATTTCCCTTTTTCCGTGGTGCAGGCGATGCGCGTGCTTAGCGCGTTGCCCGCTTTCCTTCGCGATCGCCTCGTGCGTCGCGTCCGACTCGGCCCGGACGATGAGTGACGTCGCCGTTTTTTCCGCGATCGGGGCGGGCAGGGCTGCCCACGAACGCCGCCAGATGCTCGCCGGTCAGTGTCGACTTCGCCGCCACCAGGTCGGCCGGCGGACCCTCGAAGACGACTCGCCCGCCATCGTGGCCCGCGCCCGGTCCGAGGTCGATCATCCAATCGGCGTGCGCCATCACGGCCAGGTGGTGCTCGATCACGATGACCGACTTGCCGGAGTCCACCAGCCGATCCAAGAGCCCGAGCAGCTGCTCGAGATCGGCCAAGTGCAAGCCGGTGGTCGGCTCATCGAGCACGTAAACGCCGCCGTCCTCCCCCATGTGCGTCGCAAGCTTGAGCCGCTGTCGCTCGCCACCCGAGAGCGTGGTGAGCGGCTGGCCGAGTCGCAGGTAGCCGAGCCCCACATCGGCCATGCGCTGCAGAATCGCGTGCGCGGCCGGCGTACGCGCGTCGCCCGTGCCGAAGAAGCTGACGGCCTCCTGTACGGAAAGATCGAGCACCTCGGCGATGTTGAGCTTTCCGAGCCGATAGTTCAGCACCGACGCCTGAAACCGCCGGCCCGCGCAATCTTCGCAGACCGTGCTGACGCCGGCCATCATCACCAGGTCCGTGTAGATTACACCGGCACCGTTGCACGTCGGACAGGCGCCCTCGGAGTTGGCGCTGAACAGGGCCGGCTTCACGCCGTTGGCCTTCGCGAACGCCTTGCGGATCGGCTCCAGCAGATCGGTGTACGTGGCGGGGTTGCTCCGGCGCGAGCCACGGATCGGGGCCTGATCGACCGATACGACCCCCTCCCGGCCCGACACCGAGCCGTGGATCAGCGAGCTCTTACCCGATCCCGCCACGCCGGTGATGACCACCAGCACGCCGAGGGGGATGTCGACGTCGACATTCTTCAGATTGTGCGTGCGGGCACCGCGCACCTTCATCACCCCCGACGGCTTTCGCACCGACGGCTTCAGCGAGGCCCGATCGCTCAGGTGACGCCCGGTGAGCGTGCCGCTGGCCCGGAGCCCGTCGACGGTGCCCTGGAAGACCACCTCACCGCCGCCGCTTCCGGCGCCGGGACCGAGATCGATGACGTGGTCGGCGATCGCGATCGTCTCCGGCTTGTGTTCGACCACGAGGACCGTGTTGCCCTTGTCCCGCAACCGCAGCAGCAAGTCGTTCATCCGCTGGATATCGTGCGGGTGCAGCCCGATCGTGGGCTCGTCGAAGACATAGGTCACGTCCGTGAGCGACGAGCCGAGGTGGCCGATCATCTTGGTGCGCTGCGCCTCACCACCCGACAGGGTGCCCGACGGCCGATCGAGACTCAGGTAGCCGAGCCCGATCTCCACGAACGAGTCGAGCGTGTGCCCCAGCGTCGCCAAGAGCGGCGCGACCGAGGGCTCCTTCAAGCCGCGCACCCACTCGGCCAGCTCGTTGATCTGCATCGCACAGGCCTCGGCGATGTTGATGCCCTTGATCTTGGACGACCGCGCAGCCTCGTTGAGCCGGGTGCCCTTGCACTCGGGGCACGTGGCGAACGTGACCGCGCGCTCCACGAACGCGCGGACGTGCGGCTGCAGCGAATCGACGTCCTTGGAGAGGAACGATTTCTGAATCTGCGGGATGAGGCCCGTGTACGTCAGGTTGATGCCGTCGACCTTGATCTTGGTCGGCTCCTTGTGGAGCAGGTCGTGCAGCTCCTTCTTGGAGAACTTGCGGATCGCCTTGTCCGGGTCGAAGAAGCCACAGCCCCTGAAGATGCGGCCGTACCAGCCATCCATGCTGTAGCCGGGAATGGTGAGCGCTCCCTCGTTGAGCGATTTCTTGTCGTCGTAGAGCTGCGACAGGTCGATGTCGCTCACCGAGCCCATGCCCTCGCATCGCGGGCACATGCCGCCGGCGCGGTTGAAGATGACCTTCTCGGTCTTCCCGCCTGCCTTTTCGACGGTAATCGAGCCGGCTGCTCGCACCGACGGAACGTTGAAGGAGAAGGCGTTGGACGAGCCGATGTGCGGCTTGCCCAGACGGCTCCACAGCACGCGCAGCATCGCGCTGGCGTCGGTGGCCGTGCCGACCGTCGAGCGCGGGTTTCCGCCCATTCGCTCCTGGTCGACGCTGATCGCGGTGGTCAGCCCTTCGAGCACGTCGACCTCGGGCCGGCCGAGGGTCGGCATGAAGCCCTGCACGAAGGTGCTGTAGGTCTCGTTGATGAGCCGCTGCGACTCGGCCGCGATGGTGCCGAACACCAGCGACGACTTACCCGATCCCGATACGCCGGTGAACACCGTCAGCCGCCGCTTGGGGATCTCTACACTGACGTCCTTCAGGTTGTTCTCTCGAGCACCCTGGACGCGGATCAAGTCGTGGCTGTCGGCTTTGTGCGGATGGTTAGGGGAGGCCATGATTTGCGATGTTGTCATTGACTGTCGACGGTGTGAACCCGGCTCATGGAGTTTTCTCGAGCAGGTCGACGAGCTTTCCGCCCATCAACTTCCACCCGTAACGCGCCCCGCCGAAGTTCTGCTTCTGGGTGGGCTTGAAGCCCGTGTGCAGGAGGGAAAGCCGCGTGCCCGTTCCCGTTTTCGTTTCCGTTGGCGTGAGCGTGAACGTCACGACTGTGTCCATGTCGCCGACGACCCACGTGTAGCTGATCTTCCGACCCTCTTCGATTTCGAGCATGCGGCAATTCACGCGGCCGTCCCAACCCGGCATCGGCTGCGCCGTGAACGTGAATGCGGCCCCCGGCGCAAGCTCGAGACCGACGACGGGCAGAAGCCACTCCGCGAGCAACACGGGATCGGTGAGCGCGCGCCACACCTTCGCGGGCGAATGACGAAACTCGAATTCGAAGGAAAGGCGTTCCGTCTGCGACGGCGCGGTTTTGTCGGCAAGGGTCATTCGTCCATCTTCTCCAAAAGCTTTTCGAGGCGACCGACATGCTCGGTCCAGAAGGCTTGGTAGTGCGCAATCCAATCGATGAGTGGCTTCAACCCGCGCGGCTCCACCCGGTAATAGACGCTTCGCCCCTCGCGCCGGCCGCTCACGAGCCCAGCGTCTTTCAACGCGGCCAGATGCTGCGAGATCGCCGGCTGCGAAATCTCGAAGCGCGCCGTGAGATCCTTCACCGCCGCCTCACCCCGCGTGAGCGACTCGAAGATCGCCCGTCGGCTGGGATCCGCCAGTGCCTGGAAAATCTTGTTTTCGGCCGCGAGTGCAACCTGCATGGATGATAGATAAGTTTTAACTTATCGATTGTCAAGCGCGCCTGGAGGCGGACCACGGGATCGTGAGGCGCTCGCGCCGGACGACCGGCTCGAGCATGTGCACGAGCTCCTCGAGAAGCCACGCCTCGAGCTCGGTGCGCGGGATCGGCTTGTCGCCCTTTTCGAGCCAGCCCACCACGGCCCGGTCGACCACACCGGTCCACGATCGAAGCGTCAGCTCGACGAGCGGGCTCGGTTTGGTGATGCCCGCGCGCTCGCACATGATGGCGACGATGCGATCGCGCCCCGCCTCGATGAGCTCGTGCGCTTTGGGCGATGCGCGTGGCCCGTGGCCGAGCAGCGCGATCGTCGGCCCCTTGAGCATGGCAGCAAAATCGAAGAACGCGTGGATGGCTTGCACGACTTGCTCGCGGAGCGATGCGTTCGGCGGCGGGAGGAAGGGCAGGCGTTCGGCGACATTGCGCAACGCCGCGAGCTCGAGCTCTTCCACGCTCGAGAAGTAGCGGTAGAAGAGGGCGCGGGAGACCTCCGCCTCGCGGGTCACGTCCTCCGGCAAGATGGCATGCGCGGGCCGCTTGGCGAGGAGGCGCAGCGCTGCGGCGATGAGCTCACCGCGGCGCTCTTCGGGATCGAGCCGCCGCCGCGTCACGCCGGGTCGATTTTCGCGGCGAGGCGGAGCGCGTCGGGCGAGATGCGGCCGAGTGCCGCGAACACCTTGGCCTCGGCGGTCACCGGCACCACGGGGCGGTCGTCGATGCAGGCGCGAACGATGGCGTGCGCGACGCCCTGCGGGCCGTAGTTGCGCCGTGCATAGAGTGCCGACGTTTTCGCGCGGCGTTTGGCCTCGCCGTCTTCGCTCTCGCCGACGAAGCGTGTCGTTCGCGTGATATTGGTGTTCACGAAGCCGGGGCAGATGGCCGTGACATTCACGCCCGAGGATGCGAGGTCGGCGCGCATGCACTCGCTGAGCATCAGCACGGCCGCCTTGCTCGTGCAATATGCCGAAAGGGTGCGCGACGGCGCGTAGGCGGCGAGCGAGGCCACATTGACGATATGGCCGCCGACGCCGCTCTTCGCCATGGCGTCGCCGAAGAGTTTTGCGCCGTGAATCACGCCCCAGAGGTTCACGTCGAGCACGCGCTGGAAATCATCGAGCGACGTGTCGAGAAACGAGCCGGCTAGGCCGATTCCCGCATTGTTCACGACGACGTACGGCACGCCGTGCGCGCCCATGACCTCGTGGGCGAGCTTCTCCATTCCCGCGCGGTCGGCGACATCCACGGCATACGCGTGTGCACGCGCGCCGGAGGCCTCGCAGAGCTCCGCGGTACCTCTTGCCGTGGCCTCGTCGCGATCCACCGCCACGACCGTGGCGCCGAGGTTCGCGAACGCGAGGGCCGTCTTCTGGCCGATGCCGCTCCCGGCACCGGTGACGAGCACCAGTCGGCCGTCGAAGCGCCCTTTCGTGGTGGCGAGCGCACGGGCATGCGTTCGCGCGCTCGCGAGTGCCGGACTCTCGGCCTTGTTCTCCACCTGATCGACGAACTCTCCAATCCAGCGCGCGAGCTCGGCGGGGTGGCTGAGCGGCGTCCAGTGACCGGCCTTCAAGTCGCGACGCCACAGATTGGGGACGCGCAGCGCGAGTTCCTCGTACAGCGCCGGGGAGACGAACGGATCGTTCGTGCTCGCGATCGTTTGCACAGGCAGATCCGTCCTTGCTTCACGCGGGTGAAGAAGCTTCTGCGCGAAGTTCGCGCGATAGAGCCACACGCCGCGCGCCCCATCTTCGGCCTGCGTCGGGTTCACCTCGGGGTGCTTCGCGCCATCGAGCCGCAGCAGCCACGGCCACGCCTTGGCGATGCCACCTTTCCACGCAAGCGGTGCGAGGAGCGGCGCCTGAAAGGCGAAGATGTACCAGGAGCGGGCGAGTTGTCCGGCAAGCTCCACGAGCTTTCTCGGGGGGAGGCCCAGGCGCTTGCGGATCCACCACGCCGCGTGATCCAGGCACGGTGCGCCGAACGTCGTGAACGAGGCAAGGCGGTCTTTCGTGCGTTCGTCGAAGACGGCTTCCCAGGCTTGGATCGAGCCCCAATCGTGGCCGACGAGGTGGACCTTGCGTCCATCGGGAACGGTGGCCTCGATCACCGCGTGGAGATCGCCCACCAGGTGCTCGAGGGCGTAGCCGCCGAACATCGAGCCTGCGCTCGAGCGGCCCGCCCCGCGCACGTCGTACGCCACGACGAAGAAGCGTGCGGAAAGGGCAGGGATCACGCGCGACCAGACGTCCGAATTGTCCGGATAGCCGTGGACGAGTACGAGCGCGGGCTGTCGGGAATCGCCCCACGTGCGCACGTACAGGGACGCCCCGCCGCTGCCTGAGACACGAAGCTCGTTCATGGACGAAGGCGTAGCGCTATTAGACACATTGTCAATAGCGCCGCGGTTCACGCGGCGGCAACGCCGCCATCGACCACCAATTCGGCGCCGGTCACCCACTTCGCTGCGTCCGATGCCAGATACAAGGCCGCCGCCGCGATATCGCGAGGCTCGCCCAAGCGGCCCATTGGATGCAGGGCCAGTAGCGCTGCAAGCGCGGCATCGCGGTCGGGCGCGAGGCCCTGTTCCACGTAACTGTTCACGAATTGCTTGCCCATCTCCGTGAGAATCAGGCCGGGATGGATCGAGTTGACCCGAATGCCCGTGCCCATCCGGCCGCATTCCACGGCAGCGGCCTTCGTGAGGGCGCGCACAGCACCCTTGGTGGTGCAGTATGCGCCTTTCGCGGTGACGCCGATCATTCCGGCGACCGACGAAAGGTTGACAATCGAGCCGCCCTTGCCCGCCGCACCGCCCGGGGACATCGCGCGTACGGCGTGCTTGATGCCGAGAAATACGCCCTCCACATTGACCGAGTGGAGGCGTCGGAAGTCTTCCAGGCTGCACTGCGCCAGCATCGCGCTGCTCTCGATGCCCGCGTCGTTCACGAGGATGTCGAGCCCGCCCAGCTTTCTGACCGCCACGGCGATCGCAGCTTCCCATTGCGGCTCGATGGTGACGTCCTGAACCAGGTGCTCGGCGGTCCCGCCGGATGCGCGGATGGCCTGAGCGGTCGCGTAGGCCCCGTCATCCGCAATGTCGGTGACCAGCACTTTGGCCCCCGCCTGCGCCAGCGCACCGGCGATCTCGGCGCCCAGACCGCGGGCCGCACCCGTGACAAGCGCAGCTTTGCCGTCGAGACGAAATACTCGGGTGTAGTCCGTCATGATTTGGATCGCTCTCGGCGTCTGATGCGTTCTTCGCGATCGGCGTCGCGCGCCCTCCTAACCCGGTCGCCGCAGCCTCGAGGGCGGGTGGCTCGTATCGCGGCGCAGCAGTCGCCGCAGTGTGGACGGTTCCGCGTAGCCCACACGCTGGGCGATTTCGTCGATCGAAAGGCGGGTGGTCTCGAGAAGCATCGTCGCGACCTCGCCGCGGATCCTCTGCGCAAATCGGACCGGCGACATCCCGCATACCGTGTGCAAGCGGCGCGCAAATGTGCGCGACGTCAATCCGGCGGCGGCGGCCAGGTCGTCCATCGTGACTTCGCGCTCGATGTTTTTCCGCAGCCAGCTCTCGGCCCGCGCGATTTGCTCGTCCTGGCCGGCCAGGAACGTCATGGCCATGTAAGGGACCTGGGACGCTCGGCGATCGATGAGCAGATACCGCGCGCAGTCCTCCGCCGTTCGCGTTCCCGCGAACTTGGCAATCACCGCGAGCATCAGGTCCATCTGGGCCATCGCCGCGCCGGCCGTTGCGATGGGCCAATCGGCCACCACCACCTGTTCGGCGCAGAGCTCGACGTCGGGGTAGCGCTTGCGGAACGTGGGCGCCAACCACCACGTGGTCGTCGCGCGCCGGCCGGCGAGCAATCCCGCCTCGGCAAGGATGAACGTCCCCGCGCACGAGGCGGCGACCACGGCTCCTGCCGAGCGAGCCTCCTCGACGAGGCGAACGGCCCGCCGCACCATCGGCGTGGAAAGGCGCGCCGTCAAATCGGCCTCCGAAAAGCCGCCCAATCCCGGGACGATGACGATATCGCCGCTGCCAAACGTGCAGCTGCTCGCGCGAGTGACCTTCAGCGAGCGGATCTCGAAGGGCGCCCGCCGGCCCGCATGCACGCAAAGCACATTGGCGGCTTTTAGCGCGTCCAAGGCGATGGCAAGGCTCGAGGCCATGCCACCGGGTAGCTCGAGAACCGTGACGTTGCGCATGGCGAGATATCCCTGAAGTATGTCTTATTCGACACTAGTGCTCAGACGCGCCCCGGGGCAATCCTGTGACGGAACATGGCCTCGAAAAAGGAGCGCGCACGATGACGGAACGCAGCATGAAGCAAGACGATCCGCTGGACGACTTCGAGCATCGCCACGTCACGCTCGAAGGCATCGCCAAGACGGTGCATCGGATGGGGACGGGCCCAGCCGTGATCGTGATGACCGAGATGCCCGGCATCAGCCCTCATGTCGCGCGTTTCAGCCGGTGGGTTCGCGACGCCGGGTTTACGGTCTACATGCCGTCGCTCTTTGGCCGCGATGGTGCCGTACCCGGTGCCAAGGAAGGTGCCGAGGTGTTCCGGCGCGCGTGCGTCAGCGCGGAGTTCCGTGCCTTCGCCGCCAACGAATCGAGCCCCGCGACCCGATGGCTCAGGGCCCTGGCCCGGCTCGCGCACGAAGAGTGTGGCGGCCCCGGCGTCGGCGCCATCGGTATGTGCTTCACGGGAAACTTTGCCCTGTCGATGATGCTCGAACGCTCGATGCTGGCACCGGTATTGTGCCAGCCCGCGCTGCCGCTCGACGATCCCGCGGGGGTCGAAATCGCGCCCGGCGAGCTCGAGATCGTCCGCGAACGTCTCGAACGGGAGAATCTCACGGTACTCGCCTATCGATTCGAAGGAGACCGATTCTGCACGGCCCAACGCTTTGCCGCGTACGCCGGTGCTCTCGGCAAACGCTTCGTGGGGCGCGTTCTTCCGGACAGCGCCGCCAACACCGACGTTGCTCCGTTCTTCGCGCAGCACGTGGGCTGCCCGCACAGCGTGGTGACCGCGCACCTCATCGACGAGGCGGGCCAGCCAACCCTGGCTGCGCGCGACGAGATTCTCGCCTTCTTCGCGCGGCGCCTTCACGAGCTTGCACGTCAGCCCGCCCTCGATGACGCGACGAGCTCCGCATCGAGCACCTGACCCGTCTCGAGACGCGTGGCCTGGAAAGGCTGAAATAGGCCCTTCATGCGCGCCGGAAGTGCATCGCCAAGCTGCTCCACGGGAAGCATGCGGGCAGGGGGATCGGGCCATGCATTCGAGGGCGGAAGCACGGCGGTGAGATCCTGCATCCAGATGTAGCCCAGACCGCCTTCGTTGTTGCTGCGGACGACCAAGTCGACCTCGGGCAGGAGGATGCCACAGCTTCCATCCCACGCGACCGCACGCAGCACACGCCCCGGCGCCAGATCGGACCGAAGGAGCAAAATCCTCGGGACGAAGCAGGCAATGAGCTCGTCGTCCATGTGTTTCGTCAGAGCCTCCGTGGCGATGTTCCAACGCCAGGTGCTGGCGATGTCGGCCGAGGGCAAGGTCCACGGTGACTCGTCGTTCCCTTTCAGCAAGATGCGGGAGGCTGCGCGGTTGCCTTCGTCCCAGCCTCGAAGAAACCCGGCTCCGTCGTAGTCGATGCCCGCGATGACGCCCTGCGGATCGTCGACGCCCAGGTCGAAATGCCGCACGAACGCCGCGATCTCGGGCTCCGCCTCCAGGGCGAACACATGCGGGCGGAAATAGTTCATGTTGAACGCAATGGGCAGCACGGCCGGAGCCTCGGGGTCCTGATCGACGGCCTCGAAGTCAAACTGAAAATGGACGCCCGTGGCTTCGTTCGCGTAGGCGGCTTGGCCGCTGCTCGGGGTGCCGTGGAAGCGGTAGCGAGCGCGCTTTTCGAACCATCTCCGCATCTCGTCCATGGACGATGGCGAGGCGTTGCGGGGGCGAAAGTGAAGGTCGTAACTCATGGGCGTGCCCTCGCCATGTTAGCGATAAGCGTCTCGGTTTTGAGGTCCGCGGACGAGGGTGGTCTCGAACTTCTCGCCAATGGGGATTTTCTCCGGCTCGCGTGCAAACGTCTGAACGAAGCCGCAGCGGCGACAAACGTAGGCTTCGATGATGCCGAAGGCCACCGGAGGCCTCAGGCTGAAGACCATCCCGGATAGCTGCGCGGTTCGGGCGTGCGTGACGGTGAGCATGTAGGAGCCTGCGTCGTCGCTATCGTCGATGGCTCGCGGCATCGCCCGCACGATTTCATTGTGATGGCAGAGGGGACACGTACCTTCTCGAATGTCGTGCATGCTTCGAGGGTAGCGAAAAAAAAGACCCCAGGTTTCGCGCACTTACAAAAAGATCGTCCCTCTTTGTCGCTTGACCGGGGCGCCGTTCGTCGTGTCATTGGAAACGCCGGCAGCCGCCGGTCCACCCAGGAGTCGAACATGCGTTTCATGATCATGCACAAAAACGATCCGCAGACCGAAGCGGGGCAGCCGCCGCCGATGGAGTTGGTCACCAAGATGGGCGCGTTCATCGGCGAGTACGCGAAGAGCGGTCGCTTCGTCGATGGCGCCGGCCTGAGTGGCAGCAAATCGCGCACGCGCCTCCTTTTCCGCGACGGGCGCTGTACGGTGAAGCACGGCCCCTACCAGGGCGAGCACGAGCTGCCCTCCGCGATGCTGCAGTTGAAGGTGGAGACCCGCGAGCAGGCCATCGGTTGGGCGGAGCGCTACGGCAAGATCCTCGGCAACGGCGAGATCGAGCTTGGCAAGGTGAACGAGCCCTGGGACATCGGGCTGATGCCACCGCCGGAGAACCCGCCACTCCAATTCCTCCTCATCGAGAAGGCGGATGAAGTCACCGAATCCGGCGGGCGCAGTGCGAAGCAGAAGGCCGACCTCACCCGACTGAAGTCCGAAATGACCAAGGCCGGGGTGCTCGTCAAAACGTTGCAGTTGAAGCCCAGCAACCAGGCGAAGCGCCTCGTGTTCACCAACAACGACATGCGCGCGATCGATGGGCCGTTTGCGGAGTCGAAAGAGCTGCTCGGCGGCTTTGCCGTGATGGACCTCTCGGGAATGGACGAGACGATCGCGATGTGCCGGCGCTACGCCGAGATCCTCGGCGGCACGCTGGAAATCGATGTCCGCCTCGTCGAGACGGATGACGAAGCCGCCTGACGTAGGTTGCGTCTATTGGAACTTCCACGGGCTCTGGTGCGGAAGGGTGGCGACGCCTTTTTTGACGGCAATCCCGTGGATGTCCTTGTAGGAAAGCCAGTACGTCCGTTGGACGTTGCTCCACTCTTGCGTGAGGCCGCTCGCGGGATCCGAAATGAGAAACTCGTGGCGATGAGCGAAATGTCGCGCGTGCCGTTTTCGCCGGTTTGGAGTTCCGTGTGCAGCTCGTCCTGCGACGGCGGATTCTGCTTCACGCTGATGGCAATTCGCGTAGCCGCCGGTCCGCACCACGTGATCTCGCATTCACCCTCCCACGTTGCAGTTAGTTGTTTGACGTTGCTCAGCTTGCAAGAGCAATCTTTGAGCGACCTGCGACATCGCCATTGGTCTCGGCGAGCTGCGAGTGGCCCTCCGAGCGCGTGAATTCCTGATCCCGAAGTCAGGGAGGCCTTGGAATGGGGAGATCTGGAAGGGGTCGTGCCGCCCCGGCAGTGCGCCTTATTGGATCACCCGCGGTCTTTTGCCAGGGCGCGCTGAAATCCTGGGCGCGTGGTACAGCGGGCCAAGTACTCCGCGAGAAGGGGAGACGAGGGAATCACCTTCGTGACGTTCATTCCGAACTGCAAGGCCGACGCAACCATGATGTCGGCCGCCGTGAATCGGTCGCCTGCAATGTAGGGACGGCTCGAGAGAGCTCGTTCGACGTATCGAAGCGACTCTTCGAACGAGCCGAGGACCATTGGCATGTTCTGCCACTTGTGGAACGCGCCAGACAGTCCAGGCTCGAGCGAGGCGGCACAAAACACCAACCAGCTCACGAAGGCCGCGCGACCTGGCTCGCCGACGCGGGGACCCAATCCGGCTTCGGGAAATGCGTCGGAGAGATAAAGGCAAATGGCCGATGATTCGATGACGGTTTCGCCGTCGTGGACGATGGCCGGAACCTTGAGTTGCGGATGCACGTCGCGATAGGTCTCGTCCGCACCACCCGAGCCATCGGCGCGCCGAATGTTCACGAGCTTCATCTCATAAGCAATCCCCAGTTCCTCCAGAGCCCAGAGAGCGCGAAAGGACCGCGATTGCGGAGCATGGTAAAAGGTCAGCATGGTTCGATGTTACACGGGCCAGACTCGTGGTGTGGCGCGCTTTGCTTCCTTCGCAATGGATTCGTCCATGCTAGGTTTGCGATGTGCGAGGAAGTGTCGATCCGGATCATGAGCGAAAGAGATCCACCATTTCTCTACTTGCCGGGGTGGCCCTCGTCGTCGGTGCGATCCTTCTTCTCATGGGTGTGCTGTCATTTGGCTCGGTTTTCTTCCGTCCCTCGTCGGAGTTCTTCGCCGACCCCCATCGGGTGATGGACCAAAACAGCAGCTCGGCCTTCACCGGGATTCTGTGCGCGGGAATTGGCGGGATCCTCCTCGTCTTCGGCGCAAGGGCTTTGTTCTTTGCTCGCTCGGGCAGCATCTTGCGTTACATCGCTGGCGAGACGATTCCCTTCGCAAAAGACGCGGCCGAGGAAGCCGGGGACATCGCTCGCGGGTTCTGGCGTGGCAAGCGAAACCACGCGCGCCGCGCGAAGAAGCAGACGATCAAGGTGCGATGCACGGCATGCCGTCACCTCGAACGAGAAGACGCAAAGTTTTGCAGCGGCTGCGGCGCGCCCATGTGATTGCGTGATTGGGCGCGCGCTCAGGGCTCAGGGGCAGAGTTTCGTGACGGAGCGAATGCGAATGGCGCTGTCCACGTTGGCATCGTTCGTCTGGTCGCCAATGGCGATGTTGGAATTGGTGGTAAACGCGTTGCGTGTGAGTGCGGCCACCCCATCGACGCGGACGCGCGCGACATTGGACGCGTCGAGCGAAAACTCGTACGTGTGGTACGCGCCATCCACGACGGATGCGGCAAACGACTGCGTGTCGTCGGCCCACCCGATTTTGGTCGGGTCGAGATAGACCATTTGAGCGCGATCGGTGGAGGTGCCGACCGACGGAGTAAACGAGCCCATGATGGCTGCGGCGCTATCGTATTGATTGTGCGCATTCACGGATTCGACGCGCATCACCACTTGGATCCGATAGGGCCGCGCGCTATCGATGGCTCCGGGAAGGTACACCAGCAATTGCCCGCTCGTTCGTTCCCCCGAAACCGTCGATGTCTTTAGGTAGGTATAGTCATCGACGTACGTCAGCGAAGCCTGACCTTGCGAAACGACGGTCCAGCCCTGCCGGGTGACGTCTTGCCCACCGACGAGCAGCGTCTTGGGGCACGTTGCAGCATCGGGCGCACCATCCGCATCGTTGGCCGCGTCACGGGCTGCGTCCAAGCTGGCATCGCTGGCGGCGTCCAAATCGGCGTCGGACCCGGCGTCCATGCTGGCGTCGATTCCGGTGTTGCCGTCGGCCACCGCGTCCTTGCCGGCGTCTCCTGCATCGCCAGGTGGTCCGCCATCGGACGGTGAGTCATCGCTGGAACCGCAGGCGGTAAAAAGCAATACGACGGCCAAAGCCGGGAGTGGGCGCATCTTGTCACGATACACAAAGCGCGCGTTGGAATGATCCTCCGCGCACGTTGCGGAGAGGCGCGCGCGCTGTTGCGCCACCGCAAGACGTGCGCTTCACTCACCTGAGGTAGGGGCTATTCGCTTTGGACGGTAACGGATTTTGACGCGGTACCCTGCTGCCCGTCCGACGTCCTGACGGTCACGGACACCAGGTACGAGGGCGGCGAGGCGGTCATCCATCGATGCTCGGTGCTGGTGCCCTCTCCGCTTTGGCCATCGCCAAAGTTCCACCGTGCACTCGTCAGCGGGCCACCCGAGGAGCTGGTCACGGTCAGGATGACTTTCTCGTTGACCAGGGGGCTGGGGCGGCTCATGAGGATTTCGAGCGTTGGCGGCGGCCTAAGGGTCGGATCGGACGAGGGGTTGCTCGGGCCGGGCTGTGAAATGCCAATGGAGGGCTCGTCGGACGAACAAGCGGGCAACGCCAAGGAAAGCAGCGCCGCTAGGATGGATACGGGGCGGACATGGACGGGCATATCCACTTCTTCGGCCGGCGGGTGAGCAAAGTTGAGCGATGTCAGCCAGCCCGCACCGAAGAGGCCGCATTCGTCGGAGGGGGGCCGCCGTTGCGTTCAAGCGTGGGGTTCGCGGGCTACCTACGCTCGGATGCATGAACCGACATGTTCTGGAGATGCCGCACCTTCAAACGCTCGTCACCCATACCGCGTGGGCCAACCGACAGATGTTCGCCGCCCTTCGCGAGGTTGATTCCTTCGACTCGCAGAACGGCGCAGGCTTGATTGTCCGGGTCCTCGACCATATCCACGTCGTCCGCCGGATCTTTCAGGCCCACCTGCAGGGTGTTTCGCACGGTTACGAGTCGACGCAGAGCGCGGTCCTTCCCACACTCGACGAGCTCGATCGCGCATACGAGACCATCGACCGTTGGTACGTGGATACGACGGCGTCACTCGGCGCGGAGGAGCTCGAACGACCTCGCGACGTACGCTTCACCGACGGGAAAGTCGTGACGATGAGCCCCGCGACGATGCTTCTCCACGTGGTCACGCACACGATCCATCATCGCGGAAATGTGGATGCAATCATGTACCAATGCGGAATGCCGCGACGAAGGGACGGATTCCCCGAGTTCCTGGTCAGTCGAGCGTCCGCCACGTGACCGCGGTGAGCCCCTGAGTTGGCGTTATGCCGAATTGCTCGCGGAAGACGCGACTCAGGTGGGCGCTGTCTGCGAACCCGGCGGAGATTGCCGCGGCACTCAGGCTCGCTCCTGCCTCCACGGCGGCGACGGCGCGGCGCAAGCGCTTCCACCTTAGATACGCGCGCATCGGGAGTCCGACATCGCGTGCGAAGGCGTGTCGCATTTGCCGCGGCGAGAGCCCGGCCTCTTGCGAAAGGCTTGCGAGGTCGACGTCGTCGGCGCCATCGAGGTACGCGCACATGCGACGTGCGGCCGGGTGTCGCGGTTCCGGTGGCTGACGCAGGTCGAGCGCTGCGAAAATCGACGCCATGAGGGCGCGCGCCATCTCGGGCGTGGGATCGCGAGGGACGCTCACGTCGATCGAATCGCGTCCCCACGTTTCGCATCGAGGCTCGGCATGACGAGAGAGCCCTCGGCTCGCCAAGTCGTCTCCATCGAGGAACAGGAGCGCGGCATGCGCACACGCGCCATGGCTATGGAGCAGGCGAGGGGGAATGACGGCCGCAACGGCGTGAATGCGTCCGCCGGCTCCGTCCTCGATGGATAGCCCCTGCGGCGCGATGATGATTTGGGTCGCATGGTGCGCGTGGCGCCTCGTGGCCACGAGCGGGCCCACGTAGAGAATTCGAGTCCCCGAAAGAAACACCGTACCGTTCAACCGTTCCGGAACCATTCGCGCCTCTTCCACTATAGGGCATACGCGGTCCCATCTCCACAGGCCGAAAACTCGAGTCCGTGAGGCTGTCGACTCTCGACGTCCCCCTGTCGGATTTCGTCACTCTCGGCGCTTACCGGTAACGCGACCGCCAAAACAACGATATTGCGATTGGAGAGCTGAAGGTTCCCGCGCTCGTTTCTGTCGAGACAACGGCGCGCGCGTGCGCGGGGGACCCTGTCGCGACTACACAATTGCGTTTGCCCATCGGAGCGCGCATTGACAAGGCACGTCTTGTACATAGTCTGTATTGGCGTCGGACATCGAGCGCGCGCGTAATTGGAGTGCGCGCAATTGCGGAATTCGATGACGCGTCAATTCGAAATTACAAACGGGCAATCAACGGAGACGAGCAAAGGCATGGCAAACACCATCAAGGAATCGCTGGGCAAACTCGAGGGTACCGAGGGCTTCGTCGGCGCCGCGGTCGTCGACTCGGAGAGCGGTATGTGTCTCGGAAGCATTGGAGGCGGTGCGCTCAACCTCGAGCTCGCCGGTGCGGCCAATTCGGAGGTCGTGCGGGCGAAGCGCAAGGCCATGAAGTCGCTCAACATACGTGACGAGATCGAGGACATTCTCATTGCGCTCGGCAAGCAATACCATCTCATCCGCCCGCTGAAGAATCGCCCCAGCATCTTCTTCTATGTCGCGCTCGATCGCTCCAAGGCCAATCTCGCGATGGCCCGCTTCGCCCTTTCCGACGTGGAGGGCGAGATCGTCCTCTCCTGAAGAGCCATCCACGTCGTCGCCGGCCATGCTCCTCGTCGGAGAGGGGGCTTTCGCTGCTGCAGAAGGGCGAGCGAACCGCATATGGGATGAACCGGCAAGAGCCCGTCCCGTCCTGGCGGACAAGAAAGGGACTGACCTCCCGTCGGTAGCCGAAGCTAGCGACACCCCGCGTGCTCGAAGGCACAATTGGTTGCCCGAAGGCTTGGGGCTCAAGGGAGGTCAGTCCTTTTAGAAAAGCTCGAAGCCTCCAAGCTAGATGAGATGACGCGCACTCTCATCGCGCCCTTGGTCGCTCCTATGGCCACATCGGCGGCATTCGCGAATCCATCGGAACCCCCTCGACCTCGCCGTCCGCCTTGCGCTTTCCGAACTGGGGAAGGGAGAGGGAACCGCCAAGGCGCCAAGAACGCCAAGGATTGGGAGGGAGTGAGGCGTTTCAGCACATCGATGAAACTTGGCGACCTTGGCGTCTTGGCGGTTTTCCACTTCTGTTCGAGGGTCGTGCAGGTGATTAGATCGTCCCACCACGGTCCTATGGCCATATCGGCGGCATTCGCTATTCGCGAATCGCGAATAGCGAATCCATCGGAACCCCCTCGACCTCGCCGTCCGCCTTGCGCTTTCCGAACTGGGGAAGGGAGAGGGAACCGCCAAGGCGCCAAGAACGCCAAGGATTGGGAGGGAGTGAGGCGTTTCAGCACATCAATGAAACTTGGCGACCTTGGCGACTTGGCGGTTTTCCACTTCTGTTCGAGGGTCGTGCAGGTGATTAGATCGTCCCACCACGGTCCTATGGCCATATCGGCGGCATTCGCTATTCGCGAATCGCGAATCCATCGGAACCCCCTCGACCTCGCCGTCCGCCTTGCGCTTTCCGAACTGGGGAAGGGAGAGGGAACCGCCAAGGCGCCAAGAACGCCAAGGATTGGGAGGGGGTGAGGCGCTTCAGCACATCAATGAAACTTGGCGACCTTGGCGACTTGGCGGTTTTCCACTTCTTTCCTTCTTTTTCTGTTCGATGATTGTGCGTTCTCTACCTTGCGCGGCGAAATTGTTTGCGGTAGGCCGCAGGAGAGACCGAGAACGCAGATGTGAAATGCTGGCGCAGCGACACGGTGGAGCCGAAACCGACGATTTCGGCGATGCGATCGATCGCCTTATCGCTGGTCTCCAGGAGCCGCTGCGCGGATGCCAGTCGATGGTTCAACAGCCATTGCGATACCGTCGTTCCCGTTTTTAGCTTGAAGCGCCGGGTGAAGTTGCGCCGGCTCATCGCGGCCTTGGTGGCCAGCATGTCCAGGGATAGTGGCTGCTCGAGATGTTCGATGGCCCAGTCCAGGGTAATGGTGAGCTGGTCGCTGCCGCCGGTTTCCGGCAAGGGTTGCTCGATGTATTGCGCCTGGCCGCCATGGCGATGCGGCGCAACGACCATGCGCCGCGCGATGCGGTTTGCCACCTCGGCGCCGTGATCGCGGCGTAGCAAGTGCAGGCAGCAGTCGATTGCCGCCGCGGTGCCGGCCGAGGTCACGATAGGGCCGTCATCGATGTAAAGTGCTTTCCGATCGAGTTTGACGCGTGGGTATTGGCGGGCAAAATCGTCGGCCCACACCCAGTGGGTGGACGCTGTGCGGCCATCCAGCAAACCGGCTTCGGCGAGCACGAAAGCGCCCAGGCACAAGCCTACGATCCTTGCACCGCGCGCGTGCGCCTTGCGCAGAGCCTTCAGCAATACCTCGGGCGGGCGCTCGTCCGGATCTCGCCAGGCTGGCACGATCACGGTGTGGGCTTCCGCCAGCGCGGACAGGTCGTACTTTACATGGATATCGAAGCCCGACATGGTCGGAATCAGGCCTGGTTTCTCACCGCATATCCGCAATCGGTAACGCGGCACGCCCAGCCTGGCCAGGTCGTCGCCAAACACCATGCACGGCACCGACAGATGGAACGGGCTGATGCCCTCGAAGGCGATCACCGCCACGGTGTTCGCCGTCTTCGGAGCCTGGCCTGGTTTCGACATGGCCCGATCCTATCACATTATGGCTATCGGGCCACTTTTGCCGTCCGGCCCGAGCCCCCATACTTCGGCCTATGAACTCCGTATCCGCAATCCTACTGTCCACCGTGGCACTTCTGACTTCCTCACCATTGCAGCCGAACAAGCTGACGTCTTTGCCCACCGCCGATTTGAAATGGGTCGAGATCGCCGGCACCGGTGGCATCAAATACGCGAACGTCCGCGGCAACCTGACCGGGAAAGGCCCCTACGAGGCATTCGTCATCTTTCCCGCGGGCAAAGACAATCCTTTCCATACCCATTCGCAAAATCTGCCGACCGTCGTGCTGAAGGGAACCTTCTACGCGGTCATCGACGGCAAGCGCGTGGAGTATCCAGCTGGGTCGTTCTACAATCTGCCTGCGAATCTTCCGCATTACAGCGGCTGCAACAAAGGTGAGGACTGCCTACTGTTTCAATATCAGCTCGACCACTTCGATTTGGTTCCGCAGGAAGCGAAGAAATAACCGCGGCGGGTGCCACGCGATTGGATTTGGCCGCGGTCGATGGCCATGATATTCGATGGCCATGGCCCAATGGCTGGGACAATTCACCGGGCGCTCGCATGCGACACGTGTCGAGGATGCCGAGGCAGCCATGCGGCAAGCCGTTAGCGCATTTCATGCGGGGGCCCCCGATGCGAAGGCGCTGCGGAAGGTGCAAAAGTTTGCCGAGCGATTGTTGCGAGCGCGGCTGCAGTTCCTCAAAGCTCGCATTGCCGATGGCGAGAGAATTCCCACGGCTGAAGAGCTTACGAAGAGAGAGCAAGAGCTTGCGCGGCTACGACGAGCTGAATCCGCCGCGCGCGCAGGCGGCGTTGGTGCCATCCTCGGGGAGTTTGGAATCGCGGAATGATGCGCCGTGCGATGCGCGCCGTGAGATCGGCGCGATAGGCGGCACGGTGGCGTGACTAGAATGGATGCAGGCTCCGTCCATCGCGGGAGGAGAGCACTCCATGAGCAAACGTGTAACTGCAGCAGCGGCCGCATTCCTGGTATCTGCATGCACCTTGGTCGCCGCGTGCGCGGACGACGCGGGGGCGCCGCAGGATGGGAATCGGGGCCCGGATGGCGGCGACTCCGGCAATGCCCCGGGCCCGGACGGAGGTTCTGGGATCGGTGATGTCGACGGCGGCGGGCCGGGAGGAAACGACGTGTGCGCGCACTCCGAAGCGCGTGCCTCGTCGGTCCCCGTGAACGCCGTCTTCATGTTGGATCGCTCCGGGAGCATGGGGGATCAACCGGGCGGCGAGCAAAACCGGCATACCCGCTGGGAACCGACCAAGTTTGCATTGAACTCGTTCTTTGCCGACTCGCGCACGGCCGGACTGAAGGCGGCCCTTCGCGATTTTCCGCAAATGGATGCCACGTATCCGCGAGAGCCTGTCTGTGCGCCCGAGGCATACGAGCAACCCAAGGTGGCGATGCGCCCCTTGCCGAACAATTCGTCGTTCAAGACCGCCATCGAGAACATGGGGGAGCCCGCGGGCTCCAGCACGGTGCTCTCCGCGCTTCGAGGCGCGCTCCTTCACGCCAAGGAGATCGCGGCCACCCGGCCGGGCGAACGCTCCGTCATCGTTCTCGTCACCGACGGACTTCCCGACGATCCGAGCCCTCCGCGCGACGCCTGCGAACGTGCCCCGTACGACGATATTCGGGCTGCGGCCAAATCCGCCCGCGAGCAGAATCCGTCCATTTCGACCTATGTCGTCGGCGTGGGCACCACGCGCTACCGCGACCAGCTCGACCTGGTGGCCTCCGCCGGAGGAACGGAACGAGCGTTCTGGATCGATGTTGCGGACCCTTCCAAGCTCACCGGCGAGCTTCTCGCGCGAATGAAGCAAGCCCCAACGTTCTCGTGCAGCCTGGACCTTCCTGCGCCGGCGCCCGGGAAGAAGCTCGATTTCAATGCGGTGCAGGTGACGCATACCGCCGGAAATGGCCAAACTAGGACACTTGCCTACAGCGATGCTTGCACCGGCAACCAAGGGTGGCGCTACGACAACGCGCAAACGCCCGCGCGCATCGTGCTCTGCACCGCATCGTGTGAAGCGGTGCAAAAAGACCCCGCCGCCAAAATCTCGATCGACGCGAGGTGCACGCGGCCGTAGCGAATCATCGTTAGGCACATGAGGCCAGCGCCGGGCCCGACCAGGTAAGGCCCGCTGGAAAACGTGCGCGCGACGTTGTAATAATAACGATTTGCGCCCCCGTAACCACCACGTGCTCGCGATGCTCGTTGCAGGCTGCGGACTCACCCACTGCGGGAGCTCCGCACCTCCGGCGCCGTCCGCACCCGAGCCGCCGCCGCGCGAACTCGAGGCGGCCAATCCGCCGCCGGTGGCACCCGAGCGTGCGATGCGTGTCGAAGGACAGCTCGGATCCATCGAGCCGGGGGCCGTCGATGCGGTCTTCGACCAAGCGCTCGAAGCGCTCCAGAGGTGCCATTCCGCCCGCGTTCGACAAATCCGTGCGCTGTCCGGCGACGTGAAGCTCATGTTGCGCATCGGCGAAGACGGGCGTGCGCGCTACGTCTATGTGGAGGAGACATCGCTCGGGGATCACCTGACCGAGCAATGCCTCGTGCGCGTGTTGAGCGAAACGACATGGCCTCGGCCCTCGGGCGGCGAAGCGGAAGTCCGAAAATCGTTCGGATTCGCCGCCCCGGCCAATGCCCGAAGCCCGGTGGCATGGACGGCCGACGACCTGAAGGAGACGTTTGGCCCGAAACAAGTCAAGATTCGGTCCTGCCGCGCGGGCGTCACGGGCATGTTCAATGTAACGGCCTACGTCACATCGGGGCCGCCCGCACCCGAGGCCTCGGGCGCAACGTCGAAGGCCCGCCACAAGCCGCCGCGGAAACGGCAGGTCGCAGCGAAGCACGGAAAAAAGAGCAACCTCGGTGCGGGTCACATCGTGGCGGTTGGGATCGCGCCGCCGGGGCGGGAGGGCGCCCCGGCCATCGATTGCCTCGTCGAGGCATTGAAGGAGATCCCCATGCCGGATCCCGGTCCGCGTGGGGCCAAAGTCACTTGGTCGCTGTGAGATCAGCTTCCGCAGTTGGCGCCGAATAAGACGTTCACATAGCTCTTGTTCCCATAGGCCGGCGTATTGGTGACGGCGATATCGAGTTTGTCGTCCGCATTGAATTTGCCCATGGTGAGACCAACCGCGTTCTTGTCCACCTGATGATGGATCGGTGCCTGAAAACTGCCATCTCCCTTTCCGACGAGGATGCTGGCCTTTCCATTGGTCACCACGACCACGTCCGACTTCCCGTCGCCGTTGATATCGCCCGTTGCGATCTCCCCCGCGCGTGCAATGGCATATTTCGTCGTCGAAGCCGAGAAGGTTCCGTCGCCGTTCCCCAATGAGATGCTTACGTTGGGATCCGCGGAATGGGCGACGGCAAGGTCGATTTTGCCATCCGCGTTGAAGTCGCCCGTCGCCAGCGATTGAGGCTGGTTGCCCGTCACCGTGGTGATCGGCGGCGAAAAGCCTCCCGTCCCCTTGCCCAAAAGGATGCTCACCTTGTTGCTCCCGCTGTTGGAGGCTGCCAAATCAAGTTTGCCATCCGAATTGAAATCACCGGCGGCCAGTGACGTTGGGGCATCTCCCGTCGCGTAGGTGGTCACGGCCGAGAATCCTCCGGAGCCATTTCCCAGCAAGAGACCGACGCTGTCGGTGCTGCTGGCGGCGACGGCGACATCCAGGTTGCCGTCGCCATTGAAGTCGCCCGTGCGAACGAATTCGGTGCGGGCGAACGTCGAGAAATACGCCGCGTACCCAAAGGTTCCATCGCCGTTGCCGAGCAGGATGCTCACGTTCTTTCCATCCGTGTTGGCGACCGCCAGATCGGGTTTCCCGTCGCGATTGAAATCGCCTGCGCCCACGGAGACGGGCCTGGCTCCAACGTAGTAGGTGCGCTCCGGGCCGAAGACTCCAGCTCCCTTTCCGAGCAAGACGCTCACCTTGTTGGCGTCGGAAACGGCGACGGCAAGATCGAGGTTGCCATCCGCGTCGAAGTCGGCCGTGGTCAGGGAGTCGGCTCGGCCAGCAACCGGATAACTGGTTTTCTGCGAAAGCGTGCCGCGTTCCGCCCAGAGGGAGACGTGGATGGCCGGCGGTCGTGGATTGTCCCAGGTCACCACCGCAAAATCCGAACGGCCGTCCGAATTGAAGTCGCCCGCGACGCTCGATCTTGGACTGGTGCCGCCCGAAGGATAGGTGTTCGGATCCGAGAAGCTGCCATCTGCGCGGCCGAACAGGATGCTCGCGTCGCTCGTGGAGGTATCGGAAACGAGGAGATCCGGTTTCCCATCGCCGTTGAAATCGCCGATGGAGAGAGGCCCGGGGCTGTTCTCGACGCGGTAGGAAGATTTGGCCGAAAACGTCCCGTTCCCGGCCCCCAGCATGACGTTGACATTGGTGGAATCGGTGCCCACCACGTCGGGGTTTCCATCACCATTGAAGTCGCCAATTTCGAGGGAGTTGTATGCGGTGTATCGGGTCGTGCCGGTCGAGAAGCTTCCGTCGTCGTTCGCCGTCAAGATGACGGTGACACCATCGTATTGGGCGACGGCAAGGTCCGATTTCCCATCCCGATTGAAATCTGCCGCGCGGATCCTGCTCGGATAGATCGACAAGTAGTAGAGGGTCGTGCCTGAAAAGGCTCCGTTTCCGTCGCCCAGAAGAATGCCGAAGCTGTCTCGGTCGTTCGCAATCGCGAGATCCATGCGGCCGTCGCCATTGAAGTCGCCGGCCGTGATGGAGCTTGGATATTCGCCCGACGAGTACGTGATCGCGGGCGAGAATGAGCCGCCACCCGTGCCGAGCAAGAGACTCACGCCCTCCTCGGTGACGGCTGCGAGATCGGGGTTGCCGTCCGCGTTGAAGTCGCTCACGGCCACTTCACGCGGAGATTTGCCCGTGGGGAAGCCAAGCGGCTCCGCGAAGGTGCCATTTCCGTTCCCGAGATACACGGCGATTTTGTTGCCCCCGTACTCGGGCATCGCAAGATCGAGACGGCCATCCATGTTGAAATCGCCTTTGGCGATCGCGCCGTTTACATTGCCGACGGAGATCGTGACCCCGGGGGCGAACAAGGCATTGGTGCAGAGTAAGCTGCCGTCCGCTGCGGCGATGGCATCCGATCCCAGGGTCGCATCGTTGCTTCCGTCGTTCGCAGCGCAAGCTACGGCCAGCGTAGCCGTCAGCACGGCGAGGCCAAGCGCCCGGGGATCTTTGGACCTTTCCATATGTCGAACCTTCCTTTCGCCGTTAAGAGCCACCTGGCCCGGCGCGGTCGCACGATTTGTTCGTCCCCGGTGCGCCTGCAGTTGGCGCGATTTGGGAAGCGCGCCCGTCGTGCTCGTCAGCTGCGGCGGCGCATGTGCGAAGACCGCGCTATCGTTGGGGGACTCACGACGCGGGGTGATGCATGGCTCGAGCGATCGACTTCGAGAAAATCGGCAGACGCGCAGCCTTGGGACTCTTCGGTGGCACGGCGGCGGCGCTGGTGGCCGATGAATCCGCGCATGGCGCGCCGGGCACGGCGACCAGCTGCGTCCTCACGCCAAACGAGACGGCAGGCCCATTTTTCGTGGACGAGCGGCTCGAGCGCTCGGACATCCGCTCCGATCCGACGGACGGCACCGTCGCCAGAGGCATCCCCCTGCACCTCGCACTCGTCGTGTCTTCCCTGCGCAAAGGAACATGCACCCCGCTCTCCGGTGCCATGGTCGATATTTGGCATTGCAATGCGGTGGGCAAATACTCCGACGTCGAGGACGATACGCGTGGGAAGAAATTTCTGCGCGGCTATCAGAGGACGGACGGGCAGGGGCGTGTCGCCTTCGT
This sequence comes from Sorangiineae bacterium MSr12523, assembly GCA_037157775.1. Classification (NCBI taxonomy): domain Bacteria; kingdom Pseudomonadati; phylum Myxococcota; class Myxococcia; order Myxococcales; family Pendulisporaceae; genus Pendulispora; species Pendulispora brunnea. The sequence continues at coordinate 7,077,441 of CP089982.1, read as the reverse complement.
CACCATTTACCCGGGTTGGTACCCGGGCCGCGCCGTTCATGTTCATTTCAAAGTTCGAACCTCGAATTCGAAGAACGCCGCCGTGTCCGAGTTCGCATCGCAGCTCTATTTCGATGACGCAACGACAAACCGTGTCTTCGCCGATCCCCGCTACGCGCACGCGGGAAAACGCATGAAGAACACCGACGACGGCTTATTCATGGGAAAGCAACTGCTGCTCGACGCGCAGCCCGATGCAAGTGGGACATACTCCGCGAGCTTCTCGATTGGGCTGCAAATCGATTAGTCTTCAATCACGGTGAGATCGAGTTGCGCGAGGCGTTCGGGGTCGCGCAGGATGTCGATCTCCATGATTCTGCGGTTCCGGACGGTGAAGGCCATGACCGCGAACGGCTTTCCTTCGAGCGTGCAGACCGCTCCGGGGGCGCCATTGACCAGGACGGGGTGCCGGAGAAGGGCGAGGCTCGAGAAGGTCTGCGCCCCACGTGCCACCTGCTCCGCGCCGCGGACTTCGAGCAATCTGCCCGTACCGGTATCGCCTCGGAGCACCACCTCCGGGTCGAGGACGGCGACGAGCCGGTGGAAGTCACCGTCACGCGCGGCCGCGAGAAAGGCATCGACGACGCTTCGCTGGACCTCCATGTCGGCGTCGGGTGTGGCGTTGCGCGCCTGAACCCGGCGGCGTGCGCGGCTCGCGAGTTGGCGAGCCGCATCGGGGGTGCGCTCGACGATGGGCGCGATCTCCTCGAAAGGCATACCGAAGACATCGTGGAGCACGAACGCGACCCGTTCGGCCGGTGCGAGCGTTTCGAGTACGACGAGAAGCGCGAGACCGACCGTGTTGGCCAGCAGGGCCCCGTGTTCCGGGCTCGTTCCGTCAGCGCGGTCGAGGATCGGATCGGGCACCCGCGCCTCGCTCCGATTTTTGCGCGAGCGCAACAGATTCAGCGAGATGCGCGCAACGACCGTCGTCAGCCATGCGGCAAGATCGTCGACGTCGTCCTCGGAGGTTCCACTGAGGCGGAGCCACGCTTCTTGGACCGCGTCCTCGGCCTCGCTCAGAGAGCCAAGCATGCGATAGGCGACGGCCCGCAGACGGGGCCGCTGTTCCTCGAACGTTTCGGCCAACCACTTTCGTCTGTCCATCCGTCACATTCCTCCGTCCTGGGGGGTCATGCATGTAAGACCCGCGACCCATCGCGGATGTGACACGAAACACCACCATCGGAGATGGATGAACCATGGAACCTCGGATGAAGAGCCCGGCTTTCACGATACCGGGCACCAGGGAAGCTCTTTTGTCGATCCACAAGGCCGCGCAAAACTGCGGTGTGCCCGCAGCGACCCACGAGCTCATCCACGCTCGCGTCGGTCAAATCAATGGCTGCGCGGTGTGCCTCGACATGCACTCTCGCTTGCTCAAGAGGCAAGGAGAGAGCGACCAGCGGATCTTTGCGCTCGCAACGTGGCGAGAGACTCCCTACTACACGGACGCGGAGCGCGCTGCGCTTGCACTTGCCGAAGCCGCGACGAGGCTCAACGATCGGGCCGATGCCGTGCCGGACGACGTGTGGAAGGAAGCATCGCGACACTTCTCCGCGACCCAGCTGGGGGCGCTGTTGATGACCATCGCGCTCGCCAACTTCTGGAACCGCCTCAATGTCCCCACGCGCCAGGTGACCGGAGACTTCGTCGAGCAGTACCTCGAGCACGCGCGATAGGAAGAATGAGACGACCATGAACAAGGAGCCGGTTACCAGCGTAGAGCACGTGATCCGCGATATGGAGGCTGCCTTTTCGCGGAATGACCTCGAGGGCGTCGTTTCGCTCTTCGCGGAAGACGCGACCATCGAGAGCTATCTGGTCTCGCGCATCTTCAATCGGGCGGAGGGGGTTTGCCGCGGTCGCGAGGAAATCCGAGAGCTCGTACGCGCGTTCATGAAGCGCGGCGTGCCCTGGGGCGGACACGAGCCGCCGCTCGTTCGAGGCAACACCGTGGCCATCGAGTTCAGGAGCGCGTCCTCCGACGCCGAGCCGTTCTCCGTGGACATCATCGAGGTGAGGGACGGCAAGATCCAGAGCCTCCGCGCCTACGCGGGCTGGCGTGCGCTCGCAGCTCGAACCGGCCCCTGATCGCGCCCAGCGCCTTCCATACATCCCATGTTTGGTGCCGGCTGTGCGGTTCAGTTGAAAAACGCCATAACGCAATGTGTTATGCGAATTTTCTGAGCGACCTGTCGAATTGACAGGGTTGGCTCCGCATGGTGTACTCAAGCTCAGTTGTTTATACATGGGATGTGTTGGAGGGTTCTCTGGCCGAAGATTCGTCGCCACGAGACGGCCCGCTCGATGGTTTGAATCGCGGGCATCGCCCACGAAACGTGAGGCGCGATGCCGCGATGCCTGATGTTGCCCGCGTGGGCCTTCGCATTATAATGACGATCGTCATTATTGTGTGAAAGGGGCTCCCACCATGAAGTGCCTTCGTTTGTGGCCCGCTTGCTTCTTGCTCATTCCCGTCGCCTGTTCGTCCGAGCCGGAGGCCAACGAGGCAGCGGCAAACGACACCGCCCCCGTCGATGCTCCCAATACGCATGCGTTCAACACATCCAGCGGTGCGTTGAATGTCGATTATGCGCAGTACCTCTCCAAGCACGACGTCGTCTACAACAAGCCGAACACCAACCCCGCCTATGGGCTCACCGTGGGAAATGGGCGCATGGGGGCGATGGTGTGGAGCAACAACGGCCTCACCATGCAGGTCTCGGGCGTGGACAGCTCCGAGCAGACGGCATTTTCGGCCGGTATCGTGAATCTGTTTACGAACCCCGGAATGGATACGGGGTATTCGACCTTCAGTCAGCGCCTCTCGCTTTACGACGGGTGGCTCACCACCCGTTACGACTCCAATCGCACCGTCACCATCATGGGGGCACCGAACTCGGAGGTGATGGGCATCCACGTCGAGGATAGCCGTGGTGGTGTGCAGAGCATTGCCCTCGATTTGAGCCTGTGGGACCTCTCGAATCTGGGCAACTCGGGGGACGTGCCCGATCTGAACACTTGGAAAACCGTCACCACCTATGCCGATGGTTCGGGTGCCGGCATCAGTCGCGGGCAGACCGACGCCAAGAACTTCGGCTACACGCTGGCGGCTTCGGTGGAAGGTGCGAATTTCAGCACCCAGACCATCAACGGAAGCAAGGTGCGGCTCAACATCACGCCGTCCTCGAGCTACACGATTTGGATCACCTGCGCCACCCGTCTCAACGCTCCGAACCACGACTCGGTTGCACAAGCGAAGAACCTGCTCAACGGCGCCAAAAGCAAGGGGTATGCAACCACGCTCGCCAGTTACAAAGATTGGTGGCATGCGCAGTGGCAGAAATCGTTCGTGCAATATTCGGGAATGTCGGGCGACGCCGATTACCTGGAGAATTTCTACTACCTGAGCCTGTACGCCATTACCGCCGGCGCGTACGGAAATTATCCGTTCCACTTCATCAATGGTGTCTTCCGCTCGACGAACGACGACACGAAGTGGAGCAACTCGTATTGGTATTGGAACCAGCGCGACGTGTACAACTCGTTCCTGTCGTCGAATCGTGCCGACATCATGAACGTGTTCAATTACATGCACAGCCGGAACTTCGATGCCCTGAAATCGTACACCCAGACGCGGTACGGCATCGACGGCATTTGGGTGCCGGAAACCATGGGGTGGGACGGCAACGCGCGCGGCACCATCAACAGCGACTACACGAAGAACATCTATTCCACGGGCACCGAAGCGGCACTGAACATGTACGCGCAGTACCGCTACACCAACGACGGAAACTACCTGCGCAACACGGCGTACCCCTTCATGCGGGAGGTCGCCAAGTTTTACACCGCGAAGCTTTCGCGCGATGGCGCGGGTAAGTACTACATGGACGTCTCGAATTCGCACGAGACGTACTGGAACGTGCGCAATGCCATTACCGATCTGGTGTCCGTGCGCAAACTCTTTCCGATTGCGATACGAACCGCGTCGTCGCTCGGACTCGACGCCAATTTGCGATCGCAGTGGCAGACGGTGCTGGACAACTTGGTTCCGTACTCGAACGACGGGACCGATTATCTGCCCCACCAGCCGCCCATTTCGCAAACACGCAACAACGAGAACGTGGCGGCCGAATTGATTTGGCCGTACAGCGTGACCGGTATTGGGTCTCCCGATTACCAAATGGCGTTGAACACCTGGAACCATCGGCCTTTCCCCTACGGCAACGTATGGGCGAACGATGCCATCCAGGCAGCCCGCCTGGGCCTGGGCAATCAAACGTACGATGGCATGAAGTTGATGCTGGCGAAGTATCAAAATTACCCCAATGGGTTCACCAACAACACCAACGGCGTGTTCGAATACTGGGGAGTGCACCTCTCGGCCACGAACGAGTCGCTGTTGCAGAGCTACAACGACAAGATTCGCGTCTTCCCCGCATTGCCCAATGATTCGCAGTTCGTGGGCCGCTTCACCTTGCTGGCCGAGGGTGGCTTCCTGGTCAGCTCGGAGAAGGAAGCCAACGAGATCAAATACGTCGGTATCAAGAGCTTGTACGGAAACGGCGCCAAGGTGGTCAACCCGTGGGGCACGCAGGAGGTTCGCGTGCGAAGGGTCTCGGACAACGCGGTGATCGCGACGACCTCGAGCAGCGAAATCAGCTTTGCAACGGCGGCGAATACCGTGTATGTCGTGGAGCGAACGGCAAAGCCGCTCTCGAGTTATTCGTATTCGAACATCACTGGTACGCCGAACCAAAGCGCGAAGTACCTGTCCGGCACCTCCTCGAGCCTGGGCATCTCGGCCACCTCGCCGCCGGACACGGGCAAATACGAAGGCGAGAAGGCCGCGCTGGTCAACTGCAATGCCTCGGACGACAATGCCGCGTCGAATCTCCAGGAAGTGATCAACCTGCGCGAAGGCTCGTCGCTGTCGTTTTCCAACGTGATTGCCGGGGGCACGCTGGACATCCGCTATTGCACGCGCAACAACCCTGGCCGGCTCGGATTGTACGTGAATGGGGCGCTCAATCAGAGGGTCGATTTTCCCAGCACCGACACCTGGAGCGGGACCTACGCGACGAAAACGGTGAGCGTGAACATCCCCAAGGGGGCCACGCTCAAGCTGCAATACGACAGCGGCGGTGCCGGCGCAAACATCGATTACATTCAGGTGCGCTGAGCCGTCATCCGTTCCAGGAGATGCCGTGCTGCGCCCTCCAGGTGCTCCTGGAGGGTGAGGACCGCTTCGTCCACCGCCTTTCGTCGAAGATGCTCCACGAGGCGGCGGTGGTCGTCGAGCCATCGCGGCTTCTTCGCGGGCATGGTGGAATACGCGCTGACGAACATCTGGCACGTTCGCCGCAGAGACTCGATCATGGCCAATTGCCGGGGGCGGTCGCCGAGGACGTAAATGGCACGGTGGAATGCCCAATCGCCGGCAGCCCAGTCGGGCGTTCCTGCGTCCAAGTCCGACTTGCGGCGGACCCGCTCGATCTCCTCCAGCGCCGTCGACGTCATGTTCCGTGCCGCCCGGCGCAGAACATCGCATTCGAGCAGCACGCGTAGGTCATAGATCTCCCGCACCTCGGCGGGACGGAGGGCGATCACCTTGGCCCCACGATGGGCCATTTCGATCAGCCCTTCGCCCGCCAAAATGCGCAGGGCATCGCGAATGGGAATGCGGCTGACCCCGAAGCGATCCGCGAGCATGACCTGCGAGAGCTCCGCGCCGGGGCTCAAGGTGCCGGCCATCAATTCGGCTCGCAGTTCAGAGGCTATTGCTTCCGGCGTCATCGTCCCGTTCTCCCGTCTTGCCGCGCTCCGATTGTGATGTATACATGTATACATCGGAGAACGACGATGGACAAGTCACACGATTTCACGGCACGGATCCTTTGGACGGGCGATCGCGGGGAGGGGACGCGGCGGTACCGAGGCTACGATCGCACCTGGCGCATCGTGACGCCGGGAAAGCCGCCGGTGGAGTGCTCGAACGACCCCGCGTTGGGCGGTGATCCGGCCAAGCCCAATCCCGAGGACCTGCTGCTGTCGAGTCTGGCGAGCTGCCACATGCTCTGGTACCTACACTTGGCGAGCAATGCCGGGATCGCGGTGAGAGCCTACGAGGATACACCGCTCGGCATTGGCGAAGTCGGGGCACGCGGCGAGGGCCGTTTCGTTCGTGCCGTGCTGAGGCCGAAGATCACGGTGGAGCGCGGTGCCGATCTCGCGAAAGCCAATGCCCTCCACGAAGAAGTGCACGAGTATTGTTTCATTGCCCGCTCCGTGAACTTCCCAATCGGCTACGAAGCGAGCTATCTCGAAGTGTAATCCCGCTCGTTCATGGCACAATGGCGCATGGCATCCGATCCCCGCCGCTTCCGCTCGCGCGACTGGTTCGACGATCCCGAACGCCTCGACATGGTGGCCATCTACCTCGAGCGCTTCATGAATTACGGGCTCACGGCGGACGAGCTCCTCGGCGGTAAACCGATCATCGGTATTGCGCAGACCGGTGGCGATCTCACGCCGTGCAACCGTGTGCACCTCGACACGGCCAAGCGCGTGCGCGAGGGCATTCGCGATGCGGGCGGTATTCCGATGGAGTTCCCTCTCCATCCCATCTTCGAGAATTGCCGGCGACCGACGGCGGCGCTGGATCGAAACCTCGCGTACCTCGGGCTCGTCGAAATCCTGCATGGCTACCCCATCGACGCGGTGGTGCTGACCACAGGCTGCGACAAAACGACCCCTGCACAGGTGATGGCCGCCTCCACCGCCGATCTGCCGGCCATCGTTCTGTCGGGCGGACCGATGCTCGATGGCTGGCACGAGGGCGAGCTCGTGGGATCGGGCACGGTGATCTGGCGTTCGCGTCGCAAGCTTGCCGCCGGCGAGATCGACCCGCGGCAATTTTTGGAGGCTGCCGCCGCATCCGCGCCATCTCTGGGGCACTGCAACACCATGGGCACCGCGTCGACGATGAATGCGATTGCCGAGGCGCTGGGCCTTTCGCTGCCCGGCTGCTCCGCCATTCCCGCGCCGTACCGCGAGCGCGGGCAAATGGCTTATGCAACGGGACGGCGCATCGTCGAAATGGCGTACGAAGATCTCAGGCCATCGAAGGTTCTCACGCGCCGCGCATTCCTGAATGCCATTGCGACGATTGCCGCCATCGGTGGTTCCACCAATGCGCAGCCTCACTTGGTGGCGATGGCGCGGCACGCGGGGGTGACCATCACGCCGGAAGACTGGATGACCTACGGCCGCGACGTCCCGCTCATCGTGAACATGCAGCCCGCGGGCAAATACCTAGGTGAGCGCTTTCATCGCGCGGGCGGCGTGCCCGCGGTCCTGTGTGAGCTTTTGCGCGCGGGACGCATCGACGGAAACGTGTCCACGGTCACCGGCCGGACGCTCGCGGAGAACATCGCAGGCCGCGAATCGACCGACCGCGACGTGATTACCACGTACGAAAGCCCGCTGCAGGAGCGCGCGGGTTTTCTGGTGCTGCGAGGCAATCTATTCGATTTTGCGATCATGAAGACGAGTGTCATCTCGGAGGACTTCCGGAAGCGCTTTCTCTCCGGCACCGATGCCTTCGAGGGGCGAGCCATCGTCTTCGACGGTTCCGACGACTACCATGCGCGCATCAACGATCCCGAGCTCGGTATCGACGAACGTTGCATCCTGGTCATCCGCGGCGCAGGTCCCATCGGCTGGCCGGGCTCCGCGGAGGTGGTGAACATGCAGCCGCCGGACGCGCTCCTCAAACGCGGCATTGCGAGCCTTCCGACCATTGGCGACGGACGGCAATCGGGAACATCGGATAGTCCGTCCATCTTGAACGCATCGCCCGAGAGCGCGGCCGGCGGCGGGCTCGCATGGTTGCGCACGGGCGACATCGTGCGCATCGATCTCGCGGCCGGGCGCTGCGATGCGCTCGTGTCCGACGCCGAAATCGCGCGCCGCAAGGCCGAGGGCACACCGCCCATTCCAGCAAGCGCGACGCCTTGGCAAGAGCTGTATCGCAACACCGTAAGCCAGATGGATAGCGGTGCCGTGATGGACCTGGCGGTGAAATATCGGGGTGTGTGTGCAAAGACACCGCGCCACAATCATTAGCGAATCACGCCTATGACGTCATGGGATCGGTGAGATCCCAGTCCGTATTGGCCATCGCACGGTGGCATAGTGGCGGAAGCCACCTTGAAGAATCGTTATCTCGACGGCATTTCTCCCATCACGATGCGCCCTGGCCTGGGGCGGAGAGAGCTCGTGGTGCTCTTCGTCCTGCTCCTCGCCGCTCTATCGCTGGCCCTGTGGGCCGTGGGCGACACCATCGCTTGGCTCCAAATCTTTGCCAACGAGGTGCCGCACCGCCCGCCGTATGGCCTTTATCTGATCCTCGGTGTCGCCGTGATTTGGGCGCGCATCGCCGTGCGGCGCCGGCGAACCCGCGAGCCGCTCGAGGCACAATGGCGCGAGGCGGAGCTCCAGTTCGCACGGGAGGGGCGAGACGCGGCCTTGTTCCTCCAGCGCATCGCGAACTCGCGGCTGCAACCCCTGCAGCGGCGCATCATGGCGCTGTTCATGCTGGGGACGGTGGCCAGCCGCAAGCGGCGATTCCGCGAGGCCGCGGAGATCTATACGGCCGTGCAGCGGGCCACCCGTGAAGCTTCCATGGGACCATTCTCCGTCGAATGGGCATTTCGCGCGGGGGCTGGCCGTGCCTTCGCCCTCGCGGCCACTGGCGCTTTGGACGCGGCTGCCCGCGAACTCGACGCGCTCGCCGCCTCCGCGAACTCCGTCCCGGGCGATGCGCGTGCCGGTTACCTGCTGGCGCATGCGCTCCTCCTCTTTCGAAAAGGCGCATACGACGAGCTTCTCCAATGGGCGGCGCATCGCGGCGCGGCCATGGACCGGTTGAGCGGGAGCCGCAACCTCACGCTTTTCTCGATGTTGATGGCGCAGGCGGTGGCCCGCACGTCGCCGGCGATGCGCGCACCGGCCGTGCGCGTTCCGGTGGAACCTCGGCTCCAGTCTTGGATCGACAAGGTCCTGGGCGACGAGCGCGCCATGGAGATCGCATGAGCGCTCGCAAGGAGGTTGAACGCCTGTTGGGGCGCCGCCTGCGGCCCATTTCGTCGAAATGGCTCGCCCTCGGCGGGTGGACGGTTTCGTTTGCCGCGTTCGCGCTCGGCATCCTCGACGGAGGGGCCCATGGGATGGCCCACGCGGGGGCATTTTTCTTCTCCTGGATCGGTGCCAACGTGCTCGTCCAATGGCTCGTTCGGTGGCGCGACGTGGGCTTGGTTCGCGATGCGAGGTCCGGCCTTGCCGTCGAGGACAATGCCAAGGTCGAGAGAGCGGCCATCGACCTCGCCACGGCACGTGCCGGCGATTACGTCGTGGCCATGGCGCTTCGCGTGCTCGGGCAACTCGCCGCCCGTCGCGCCGATTTCGATCTCGCGGCGGCCTGTTTCCTTGCCACGTTCGAACTCGAGCGACGGCGATACCGCGCCAAAACACGCGGGAGTGCGGCTGTGATCGCGGCGCTCGACGGTGCATTCTTCGTGGCGGCAAAGGGGCGTCTCGACGAGGCGAGTGCGCTCGTCGATCGCGTGGCCATCGAATGCGATGCCTGGGATCACATCGAACAGCTGACCATCGATCGCGCGTACCTCGCGGCGCGGCGTGGACACGCGCGAAAGGCGCTCGAGGTGCTCGAAGAGGAACGTACCCTGCTGGCCAATTCGACGGACGCCTTCTCGAATGCCTTCGTCCAGGCTCTGCGCGCGACGTGCCTCGAGGCCGTGGATGACGATCTACGGGCGAGGTATTCGCCTTCGTATCCCATCGTCGTGTCGGCCGCCGTCCGCGCGTACGTCGTGGCGGCGCTCCCCGAGGGCGAGAAATACCTCACCGTCGCCGCGCACGGTTGAATGGTGGCGGGCCTCGATTCGTTGGGCCCGACTCCCAAATTATTTCGGACAATATCTGGCCGAAATGCGCGGACAGCCCAAATTCCGGTGGAATGTCGAACATGCACTCCAATCGGCCAATCCGCCTTATCGCTCGGACGCTTCTTCTCTCGGCAACGCTTTTTGCAACCGCGTGCTCGCAGCCCAAGTCGCCCGAGCCCGGTGTCCAGACGGAGCCGCCGGAGAATCCACTCGCGGTCGGACAGCACACGACCATGATCGGTGGGTACCCCATCGCGTACCATGTGCATGGATCGGGTCCGGTCGTGTTCGCTCACCCCGGCGGTCCCGGCGGCGGGTGGAGCTACCTGCGCATGCCCGAGGTCGAAAAGTTCGCGACGGTCGTCTACATCGAGCCCATCGGTACCGGTGCGTCGGGGCGGCTTCCGGATCCGGCGAACTACAGTCGCTCACTGGACGTGGCGAATGTCGATGGATTGCGTGCGCATCTCGGAATGCAAAAAATCACGCTGCTCGGACACTCGTACGGTGGCTTCGTCGCATTGACCTATGCCCTCACGTATCCGGATCACGTGGGCGCGCTCGTCCTGTACGACACATCGGCCATGACGGGGCCCGATTTCGGGAAGGACGTGGCCGCGAACATGGAGTGGTTCAAAAACGAACCATGGTTCGCCGACGCCTCCAAGGCATTCGACGACATCGACACCGCTCGGACCGACCAAGAGCTCACCGCGTTCGTCAAGCGCGCTGTCCCTTTCTACATCGGCCACTGGACGGAGCGGCACGAAGCCCTCGAGGGAAAATTGCCTCCGCTCGAGTTCTTCGTCGAACGCTCCCATCGGCAAAAGGCGAACGTTCCGCAGGTGCGGGTGGTAAAGGGCGGCCAGCCTTACGATGTGCGCCCGCGCTTGGGTGAGATCAAGGTGCCCACCCTCATCATCGTGGGCGAGAAGGACTTCATCTGTTCCGCGAAGATGGCCGATATTCTTCACCAGGGCATATCGAGCTCGCGTTTGACGGTGCTGGCGGGCATTGGGCATCTCGGGCACGTCGAAACGCCGCAAGAGTATGCCCGACCGGTCCGCGAATTTCTCGCGCAGCTCGGCAAGTGAGTACCAGCTGAGTCGGTGAGCGATCAGGACACGACGCGAGAAATTCGCTCGGCGTAGAAGTCGACGAATGCGCGGACCTTGGAGGATACGGTCTTCTTCGGCGGATAGACCGCCCAGATGGCCGTGTCATCACCGCCTTCCACGGCGACCCACGCCGTCAGAATGCGGCGAAGGCCCTGCGCTTCGGCGGCGGCATCGGCCAACCAATCTGGCAGCAATGCGATGCCGCCGGCGGCCAAGGTCAATTCGAAGAGACCCTGCAGGTCGTTCATGCGAACGCGCGCGTTGGGCTCCAGCGTGATCGTGCGCCGTCCTCCGCGGAAGCGCCATGCGCTATGCTCCAGGCCCGTTCGAATCAAGCAGACGTGCTTGTCCAGCTCGTCCGGATGCGCGGGGGTGCCCTCGCGCTCCAGATAATCGCGGTGAGCGTACGCGCGGACGCGATGAGGGGCCAGACGCCGGCCCATGAGCCCCGAGTCTTTCTGCTCGCCGATGCGAACGGCGAGGTCGATGCCCCCCTCGATCAAGTTGAGTCGTTCGTCGGTGACCACGGCGTCGACGTCGATCTCGGGATAGCGCTGCAGGAAGGCGGGCAGATGCGGCAGGACGTGACGCCGACCGAAGGCAGGCGGCAAAGTCACCCGCAGCAAGCCCTTCGGCGTCTGGTTGAGCGCCATCGTGACGGCTCGCGCTTCGTCCATCGCGGAAAGCGCCAGCCGGGCATGGGCGAGAAATGTCTTGCCGCCTTCGGTGAGCACCAGCCCACGGGTGGAGCGATTGAAGAGCGCGATGCGCATGTCCCGTTCCAGATCCGCGATCTGACGCGATACCGTCGACACCTTCACTCCGAGATCTTTCGCGGCTTTGCTGAAGCTGTGTAACTCCGCGGCGCGGACGAACGCGCGGGCTGCGCCGAAATGGTCCATGCCTGCAGACTACCCCGCAATGCGCAAAACTGCTTTCGAAGCTGCGGACTACTTTACCCCACCGGGCGGCACCAACTTGACCATCGGAAGCCGGACGCCCCGTCCGAGCGAGCCATTCCAACCCGACAACCAGGAAAATTTGCCATGTCTGCCATGCCGCAAGTGAACGTGCCCTTCGTCCGCATGGACGCGGACGAAGAAGATTCGCAGTACTTCGAGTACACCTCCTCGGCCAACCCGCTGGGGGCCGGTATCATTTCCCGCGTCCCTTACCACGAGTTTCCCGCTTCGCTGTACGCCGACGGGCCGACCCGCGTCGTGACGCTGGATCTCTCCCGTGAACTCGGCACCGACTATCCGGCAACGGGGCCGAGCCTATGCGCGCGCTTCGTTCGCGTTCTCGCCGGTGAGAGCCTCCGCCTCGACGGGACGGTCACGTCACGGGTATTCTACGTGATCGGCGGCCGCGGCGAAGCGCACCAAGGCGGTGTGCGCATGCCGCTCGGCGCGGGGGACTTCGTCGCCATGCCGGGCAACGGCGACGTGACGGTGTTCGCGAACGAGACGGTCTCTCTCTATTACGTGGACGACGCGCCGCTGCTTTCCTATCTCGGTGTCGCCCCCATCGGTCCGCGCTTTGCTCCGACGCGGTATCCAGCGCATCGCGCTCTTGCGGAGCTCCGGAAGGTCGCGGCCGAGCCACTCGCGTCGAAGCGCAATCGCATCAGCGTGCTTCTCGGCAATGCTCGCTTTCCGCAGACGCGCACGGTCAGCCACGTCATGTGGGCCATGTTCGGCGCTCTGCCGGCGCAGTCCGAACAGAAGCCGCACCGTCATCAATCGATCGCCCTCGACTTCGTCGTCGATTGCGAGCCTGGCTGCTACACGCTGGTGGGGAGGGAGCTCGATGCGCAGCAGCGCATCGTCCGGCCGACGCGTGTGGATTGGAAGCCCGGCATGGCCTTCGTCACGCCGCCCGGAGCCTGGCATGCCCACTACAACGAATCGATGAAACCGGCTTCGATGATTCCGATTCAGGACGCCGGGCTCCACACCTATCTGCGTTCGCTCGACATTCGCTTCAGCGGCTGACCGCCCCCGTCGGTTACTTGGATTCGACGCGTCCAAGCGGGGTCGATCCACCCGTCAGTGCGCTTTGGGCTTTCGGCCAGGCGGAGTCTCCGGGGTAGAGCGCGGTCCGAAGATAAGCCCAGGTGAGAAGTTGGACGGCGGCCACGCGCTCGGGGTTCTCGTCCGTCGTCTCCGCGGCGTCATAACCCGACACCCCGCCCAGACCGTGCCCTGCATCGAACAGGGTGACCAGCGACTTGGGGCTAGGGGAGAGGAAGTAGGGATCGGCGTGCCAGTCCGCGCCCGCGACCGTCAGGTGAGGAGAGTCGTCCTTGTCCCCGGCGACCACGAGCGCGGGCGCCGTCATCGTGGAAAAGTCGATGGTCGAGAAGAAGGGATAGTGCTCGGCCACGAACGGGCTGACGGTGTCGCCTCGGCCTGGGGCGGCGAGCAGCACGCCCGCGTTGATCCGGGGCTCGGCGAAGTTAGCCTCCGTTCCGTCGCGGCGATCCACGTGCCGTGCGCCAAGCAGCACACTCGCGGTGTGCCCGCCCATCGAGTGTCCCATGACGGCCACCTTGCTTCGGTCCAAGCGCCCCGCGAGCCCGACGACAGCGCCCTCGACCGCGTCGAGTCCATCGAGAATGCGCTTCATGTCTTCTGCCCGCGATTGCCAGAACAGAGGTGCATCGCGGTGATCCGAGCCCCGGAACGGGAGCGTCTTCGAATCGAGATGGGTGGGCTGAATCACGACGAAGCCGCGCGCCGCGAAATAGTTGGCGAGTGGGGCGTAGCCATTCAAGGAGGAGAGATGGTTGGAGGGCCCATGGCCGTGCGAGATCAGCAGGATGGGCAGCTCGCTTCCGGTCACGGGCGCGGAGACCCGCATCTGGAGATCGACGGGGCGGCCACGGGCCGGGAGCACGATCGGGCTGACGGAAAGGACCGGGGCGCTGGAGGTGTCGGCTGCGGGGATCGGTTCGTTCATGACGTGGATTTCCTACCTCCCGCCGCGGCCCTTCGATTGGAAGGACCGGACATTTCACCGGTCCGTCTCCTGCTGACTTGAAGGGCCGCGATGGACGCGCAAGAGTACGAGGGTGTTGCCCACGATGGACTCCGGCGCCGCGACGTTCTCGCTTTCCCGCTTCGTGGAGGATGTTCGCGCCCTCGTGCCCGCCGCCGGAAGTGCACGTCCCGTGGACCGGCTGCCCGACGGCAGAACCACCCTTGTTTTTCGCGCGCTCGGGGACGGGCGGAACGGGGATGTGTCCGTCGCAGGTCCGCGAACGCGGGCGCTGTTCAAGAATGCGACCGGCCTCGTGCGGGCGTTGGTGATTCAGTTCAAACCAGGCTGGTCGGCGCCGCTACTGGGCGTGCCCGCGAACGAGCTGACGGACCGCATCGTCCCGCTGGAAGACGTCTGGGGCCGTTCGGGCGAAGACCTTTGTCTCGAGCTTCTCGAGGCGCGAAGCCTGCCGGACGTGTTTGCCCGAGTCTCGCGGGCCATCGCGCTTCGGACCCGTGATGGCTTCGAGCCGGCATCGGCACGGCTCGCTCGTCGCGCAGTTCGCTTGCTCGAAGGAGACGAGGTTCGGGTCGAGGCCGTGGCGGAGCGTCTTGGCGTCACCTCGCGGCATCTTCGTCGCGCCTTCGTGGAGAGCGTCGGCATCGGGCCAAAAGATTTCGCGCGGACCGTCCGCCTGCAGCGCGCCGTGCGGATGGCCGCCACCTCGAAGGACTGGGCACGCATCGCCGCAGACGCGGGCTACTACGACCAGGCCCACCTCATTGCCGACTTTCGCGACCTCGTCGGCCTCACCCCGGGCGCCTTCCTCAAGCGTGCACGTGCAATCCCACCAGAACGTGGCATTTTGCGGTGGTGCCTCTGACGTCGCATGGCAGTTGGAAGTTCACCGCGGGCCTGATCCTCTTCGGCGCCCTCTTGATCGCACTTTATTGGATCATTTGGTTCTTCGTCGATCGATCCATTCTGGCCAGTCAAACGACGGATGCATACTACATCTTCGAGAACTCCTTTCCGGCGGCGGATGCTTGGCTTGCCGGGACCAGCATCGTAGGCGCCATCGGCCTTCTCCGAAGGAGAGCGTGGGGATTGTTCGCGACGACGTTGGCTTCGAGCTCGGCGATCTACCTTGGATGCATGGACGTGCTCTACAATCTTCAAAACGGTGTTTACGCCATGCCCGACAAAGGTGCGGTGGGGGCCGAGATGGGGATCAACGTGCTCTCCTTCGGTATTGGCATTTATTGCATCTTGTTCACCTGGCAAAACCGCGCATCGTTCGCGCGCTAAATCGGTGAGGAGGATCCTGCAAAGGAAGAGGAACGCTTTGGCGCACGCCCTCGCAAACCTTGGTATCTTGGCAATTCAACCGGAGATATTCGATGACGAGTAGAATCGTGGTGATCGGTCCGGGAGCCATCGGTCTGTGCGTTGGCGCGGCGCTGATGGCAGGTGGTCACGAGGTGACCTTTCTCTCGCGCCAGCCGTTTGCGAGCCTCTCCGTCGCGCGCAAGGGCGATCCGGTGCAGGTCGTGCCGGCGCGCGTGGTGACGACACCCGATCGACCGGGAGAGTGCGACTGGGTGTTCTTGTGCGTCAAGGCGCATCAGGTACCGTCGACGGCCGAGGCCCTGCGCGCCGCCGTGGGGCCGCGCACGCGATTGGCCATTCTGCAAAATGGTGTCGAGCACCTCGAGAATGTCGCTCCCTTCGTGCCCGCGAACACGGATTGCGTGCCCGTCATGATTGACCTGCCCGCCACCCGCCACCAGATCGGAGTGGCCGAGTGGACGCGCCATGCGCGCGCCAGCGTCCCCAAAGGTCCGTCGGGTGAGGCTTTTTGCGCGCTGCTGGAGGGATCGTTCATCGCGGCAAGCGTCAGCGACGACTGGCGCAGTCAGGCTTGGCGCAAGCTGTGTATCAATGCACCGGCCGGCGCCATTCTGGCCCTGACCGGCCAGCCCATGGGCGTATTTCACCGGCCCGGCGTGGCCGAGATCGCTCGAGCCATCTTGGCCGAATGCATCGCCGTCGGCCGCGCCGAAGGCGCACAGCTCGAGGACGCGATCCTCGCAAGCCAAATGCAGGATTTCATGACGGCGGATCCGAACGCCGGAAATTCGATGTACGAGGATTGGCGCGCGGGCCGCGAAACCGAATGGAATGCCCGGAACGGCGTCATCGTGCGCAAAGGACTCGCACACGGCGTGCCGACACCGGTGAGCGCCATCCTGGTGCCGCTCTTGGCGGCTCAGAACACACGATCGACTGTGTAGATTCGTTCTGCACGGGCGCGATACCTCCTGAAGGTTTGAAGCGTATGCGATTTGATCGTATACGACAAGCCAATCCAACCAAGGAGATCGCCACGATGCAACTCGAGAAAGCCCTGTACGGGGAAAACCCCTACTCCCGACGTCGATACCTCGTCCCCGCGGCGGTGATGAGCGTTGCCGCCCTGGTGCCGCTGGTCGCCACGCAATCCGCGTGCGATGACACGACGGATCCATCCTCGAGCGTGAGCGCCCCGGCCTGTGCGCCCGTCGCGGTTTCCGCTCCGGTCGGCACGCAGGTGGAATCCGTCGTGGCGCTCCGCCAGCCGGGGGGCACGGTGAACTTTCCTCCTCCCGCGTTCGGACCAACACCGCCCCCCATCCAAGACGTTCCGGCGTACTGCGAGCAGACGGTCACCCTTACCCATCCCGGTGCCGGCGATCACGTTCGCGTGAAGGTGGCGCTGCCGGAAACCGGTTGGACCGGTCGTTTTCTGGCGCTCGGCGGCAGCGCCTACTCCGCCGGTGACTTTGGCGCCCCATTGGTGCAGGCGGCGAAGGATGGCTATGCCGCCGTATCGACCGACGCCGGCCTGCCTCTGACGTATTTCGAAACGAGTTGGGGCCTCAACGCCGACGGCACGATCAATGAGGCCTTGCTGACCAACTTTGCTTCACGTTCGGTGCACGAAGCGGCCGTCATCGGCAAGGAGGTGACGCAGAAATTTTACCATCGGCCCGTCTCGTACTCGTATTGGAGCGGCTGTTCGACGGGCGGACGTCAGGGCTACTCCGAAGCACAGAATTACCCGGACGACTTCGACGGTATCCTGGCCCGCGCCCCCGCAATCCAGTGGTCGCAATTCGCCGTTGCAGCCCTTTGGCCGCAGATCGTGATGAGCCAAGAGCACGACTTCCCCAGCAACTGCGAGTTCGACGCGTTCAAGAATGCCGCGATCCAGGCGTGCGACGCACGCGACGGGGTTTCCGATGGCCTCATCGAGCAGCCCGACGCGTGCGATTACGATCCGCGCAATCTCGTCGGCACCAAGGTCGTCTGCGACGGCCACGAGATCACGGTAACGGCTGCGGATGCGGAAGTCGTGCGTAAGATCTGGGCCGGCCCGACGGACGAACACGATCGAAAGCTGTGGCCGGGACTGCCGAAGGGCGCAGACTTCAGCGGGCTGGCCGCCACCGCGACCGATGCGAGCGGCCATCTCTTCGCGCCAGGATTCCGCGTGGCCGTAGGATGGGTTCAGACCTTCCTCGAAAAGCAGACTGGGTTCGACACGTCGAAGATCTCCTACGACCAGTTCGCCGAGCTTTTCCGGCAGTCCGTGAAGGACTATGACCGCATCATCGGCACTTCGAATCCGGACCTCTCGGCCTTCCGAGATGGCGGTGGCAAGTTGCTCACGTGGCAAGGCGCCTTCGATCAGCTGATCACGCCTGCGGGCACCACCATCGACTATCGGCAGCGGGTGGAGGCGCTCTTGGGGGGCGCACGGCGCGTGGACGACTTCTATCGCGTGTTCGTTGCACCGGGCGTGGCCCACTGCGAAGGTGGTACGGGGCCGATACCGACGAACGCCATGGATGCCTTGGTAAACTGGGTCGAGCATGGCAAGGCTCCGGACACGCTGCCGGCGGCGACGACCAACGCGTCGGGCAAGCACGTGACACGGAATTTGTGCCGATATCCGCAGATCTCGCGCTACGTGAGCCCCGGTGACCCCAATGAGGCGACGAGTTTCGAATGCGCCGATCACTGAGTTTCTCTTGGGTTCTCTCGATACTATGTCAGCAAATACGGTGATAGCGCCGAGACGCTTGCCGACAAGTGCGAACACGGTATCTTCCAGGGCCACTTCTATCCCGCGGCATCCAAGGGTGGAGCGAAGGAAGCAAAGGCGAAGCGGTGACCTCGAGCCGCGGGTGCGCGTCGCGCCCGCGATCAATTGCAGCCGGCGCCGCCTTGGGTCGACGGACCTGCCACGGCGTTGTTTCCGTGGCTGCCGGATGCCGAGGCCGCGTTCGCCTGCGCGTTGATTTGCGCGGACGACGGCACGTTCTGCCGGACCCCCACGTTCCCTAGGCCGAATGTCCTGCCCATCAAGTTCTCGCAAACACCGGTATTGCAAAACGGCCGGCTCACACCCGCGACCAGACCATGCGCGTTGTTCATGTTCGCATACGTGGCCAGGCCCGTCTCGGCGTGAAAATTCTCCCGCGTGAACCCCCAGCCGTGCGCGGCGAGGTAATCGCCCGGCGCAAGCGAGTCGGCGCGCGTCCATCCCGATGCGAGGGTCCAGTACGGGTGCCCGGCCGTGCTTCGGACGTCGCTCGCGCTCTCATCGCCTCGAGCCATGCGCACGTCGACGAGGCCCGTGGCTGGGCGGACGAAGGTGCGGAGGACCGCGCGGGTGGAGAACTCGCCGGTCTCCTCGTCGCGGGAGAGGACGCGATCGCCGGCTACGATCTGCTCGATGGGGCGTGCCCCTTCGGGCGTCGAGACGGGCGTGCCCGCGACGAAGCACTGGCCCGAGCCCGGCCGGCAGCTCGTTGCGTCGCACACCCACCCATCACCTGCGGGACTGCCGCCGCCCGCGGGGTCGACGGAATTGCCATTCGACGACACCGACGAGCTCGGCGAGTCGCCTCCGCCCCCGCTGCTGCCGAAGGAGCCGCCCCCCGGATTCGACGAAGGATCTCGCCCGAGCAGCGTGGCCGTGGCGTTGTTGGCCGCTGTGCGACCTTGCTTCCCGAGCGCGCGATAGGCGCCCGCCGCGACGGCAAGATGGCAAAGAGAAGAAGCGCGTATTCGACACTGGAGACGCCCCGCGCATCGCGAATGAGGCCAGCCAAACGAGCACGCCGCTTCTCGTCCACCATTTGGCCCACGTTGATAGGGGCGAATCGCTGCGAATCAACGAACCGAATCCGCTTCTCGACGCCCACGCCGAGCTCGCCGCGAGCCTGCCGTACGCCCGGTTTTGGGAGGGCGCGGCTTTCCCGCATTCCGTCTTTCCCGGGCCCGAGTACTTCAGCGGTGTTCTTTTTTTCATAATTTCGTCGAGCAACGGGCATTTCCCATTACGACGGTGAGCTTCGGATGAGGGACTTTGCAGCGGTGTCCGCGTAGGTATGCGGAACTGCGAAGTTGCTTGCGAATGCCCGTTTATTTGCCCGCAAGTACACGCATTTCGAACTTCGACGCACGGAGTCATTCGTAATGCGCAAACGACATCCGTTCAGCGAGGAGGACATACCCTCATGAAGTCAACTCCGTTTCTGATCGTGGCCATGTTTTCGGTGTTTGGCTGCAGCGCCCCGTCTGGAGATGAAGCCATCGGACAGGCCAGCAACGAAATCATCGGTGGCCACGATGCCACCGAGACGTATCCTTTCATGGTATCGACGCAAACCGCCCAAGGTGAGCATTGGTGCGGCGGCGCCCTGGTTGCACCGCAATGGGTCGTCACCGCGCAACATTGCCTCAACGCCATCAGCAAGGTACGAATTGGCTCCAATTCGACGGAAGGCGGCGGTGAGCTCATCGCCATCCAGCGCAAAATTGCTCATCCGTCGGACGATATCGCCTTGCTGCGCCTTGCGAGCGCCTCACGGAGCACCCCGGTGGAGCTTGCGTCGGAGGATCCCGCCGACGATTCGCCCGGGCGGATCATTGGATGGGGAACGACATCGTGGCCGCAAACCAACTATCCGACGGACCTGAAGGAGCTCGATATTCGATTCCGGCCGATCCGGGCGTGTTCCGGAGGCGAGCCGGCGGACGGCGATATTTGCATCAGCGGCACGCGCACCGAGGGCGCCTGTCACGGGGATTCGGGTGGCCCCGCGCTTTCGGGTTCGTCCGGGCATTGGACCTTGGTCGGCGCCACCAGCCGAGCGGGCAGCGGCGGTGAATGCGCGGGCACGAGCGTTTACACGGGAATCGCGGCCCACGTGCAGTGGATTCGCAGCACGATCGGCGGCTGAGAGTCTTACGGCAGTCTCGTTTTCCGTGGGGGCAACCACGATTTCGTAAAATGGAGTGAGTCTATGAAGGCGTTCTTGCGTTCACCAAAGTCTTTCCCGCGTTTCGTGGTTGCTCTTTCGGCGCTTACGGCAGCGGCGTGCGTCGGCGTCACGGGATGCTCGAGTGATTCCGGGCCATCCCTCGACGCTCCTCCTTCCGCGGGCGAGACCGTCTTTACGCATGTACATTACAAGGACCAGGCCGATCTCCAAGGTTTGGTGCACCGGTACGACGTGCTCGAGGAGGTGAACGGAGAAGAAGGCTGGGTCGCCGTCCTCATCGACGACCCAGCCGACTACGAGGCGCTCGTGGCGAGCGGTCATCGCGTGGACATCGTCGAGCGCGAGAAGAAGCAAGAGCGCCTGCGGCTTCAGAGCAGTGCCGCCGCCACGGGGATCTCGGGTTATTCGTGTTACCGAACCGTGGAGGAGACGCACGCCACCTTGGAGCAGCTCGTCGCGGATTATCCGAATCTCGCCAAGGTGGTGAACATCGGGCCCACGTGGAACAAGAAGAACCGCGAGTCGGGCTACGATATGTTCGTGCTCGAGCTGACCAACAGCGCCATCCCGGGCCCGAAGCCCGCGTTCTTCTTGATGGGCGGCATCCACGCGCGCGAGTACACGACGTCCGAGACCGTCTTGCGTTTTGCCGAGCAGATGGCCAAAGGCTACGGCAGCGATCCCGATGCAACGTGGCTTCTCGACCATTACGAGCTTCACGTTTTGCCGCAGACCAACCCGGATGGCCGAAAGGTCGCCGAGCAAGGCTATTACCAGCGGAAAAACGCGAACGACACGAACGGGGGAAGCTGCGCCAATCCGCCGACCATGAGTGACCAATACGGCACGGATCTGAATCGAAATAGCTCGTTTCAGTTCAATACCGGTGGCTCCAGCGACGAGCAGTGCGATCAGGATTACCACGGGCCGACGGCGGTTTCGGAACCCGAGACGGACAATGTCCAAAAGTACGTCGCGTCGATCTTTCCCGATCAGCGCGGGCCCAACATGCGCGATGCCGCCCCGAGCGATGCGTCGGGTGTGCTCATCACGTTGCATAGCTTCGCGCAAAAGGTTCTCTATCCATGGGGCTGGAGCGCGTCGGCGCCGCCCAATGGCGCGCAGCTTGCCACGCTGGGGCGCAAGTTCGGTTACTTGACGGGATACACCGCCTGCCAGGTTGCTGCACCCGGCTGCATGTACGTCGCCAGCGGCGGCACCGATGATTGGTCGTACGGGGAGCTCGGCGTGGCCTCGTTCACCATCGAAATGGGAACGGCGTTCTTCGAGAAGTGCGCGACCTACGAACGGAGCGTTGCCCCCGGCAACTTGAGCGCGCTCCGCTATGCCTTCAAGGCCGCGCGGCGCCCGTACCAAACGCCCGCGGGCCCGGAGTCGCTCCAGGTCACGGCGTCGCCCGCATCGGTCGCCGCAGGGACATCGGTGACATTGACCGCCACCGCGGACGATACGCGGTACAAGGGCTCCGAGCCCACGCAGGCCATTGCGGCCGCGCGTTACACGGTGGACAAGCCCTCATGGGCATCCAGCGACCCCGTCGCGATGAACGCAGCCGATGGTGCCTTCGACGCGAAGAGCGAAAAGGTGACCGCAGCCGTGGATACCACCGGATGGTCACGAGGCAGGCACATGGTCTTCGTCGAGAGCAAAGACACGCAAGGGAACTGGGGAGTCCCCAGTGCCGTGTTCATCGATATTCAGTGAGCCCAGATAGGCCAGACGAAAAGCTGAGCAGCGGCCGGCGATGCGCGCCTGAGACATCAATGCGTCACAGCGACATCGATGTTCGGACTGTATTTCGGATTTGCCCGCGCAAATTAAAAGTACAGAATGACGCGCTTCCCAACGGTGCCTGCGGTTGTGACGCGGAGGGGGGAGCTCACGCTTCAACCTGAACTCCAGAAAGGAGTCCCAGCGATGGCCATCGACACCGCGCGCAAGCCAAACACCGCACCCGTCGTCGACACGGAAGAAGGGCAAGTCCAAGGCGCCTTCGAACACCGTGTCTTCGTTTTCAAAGGCATTCCGTATGCGCAGCCGCCGGTAGGCAACTTGCGTTGGCGCCCACCCCTCCCGATCACCCCCTGGAAGGGAATCTTCAAGGCGGATGCCTATGGCAAGTCCTCCTTGCAATCGCGGGAGATGTGCATTTCGAGTGCCGGAGGCGACCCTGGCCCGCAGAGCGAGGACTGCCTGTATCTCAATGTATGGACGCCCCAACCCGCCCCTGGCGCGAGCGGCGCCAAGCTTCCGGTCATGGTGCGGATTCACGGCGGCGCATTCCTTCTCGGGGCAGGAGGATTGCCTCCTTACAATGGAGCCTCCGTCGCAGGGCGCGGTGCGGTCATCGTGACGTTCAACTATCGCCTCGGCCATCTGGGCAACTTCGCGCATCCGGCGTTGGATGCGGAGATCCCCGGTGGTCCGGCGAACTTTGCGCTGTTGGACCAGATAGCCGCGCTTCAATGGGTGCAGAGGAACATTGCCCAATTCGGAGGTGATCCCAACAACGTGACGATCGTTGGGCAGTCGGCCGGGTCCAGGAGTGTATTGGCTCTGTTCGTGTCGGAGCTGGCGAAAGGCCTTTTTCACAAGGGCATCGCCCAGAGCTTCTACGGGCTGCAAGAGCACACGCGAGCGGAAGCGCTCGAACGCGGCGTTGCCTTTGCCAAAGCGCTCGGGCTGGCGGCTGGGGTCAAGGCTGCCGATCTTCGCGCGTTGCCGGCGGAGACCTTCTGGCAGCTTCCGGCAACGACCGCCGTGGCCCCGGTACTCGTTGCGGGCGACAGCGTCCTGCCCATGGGGATTGTCGAGGGGTTCTTGGCGGGAAAGTCACACAAGCTTCCGCTCATCCTCGGCAGCACCAGTGACGACACGAGCGTCATCGATGCATTCGGCTTCGCTCCGGCCCGCTTGGTCCAACTCCTGCGCGATCGCAACATCGACCTGAACGACCTGTATCCCAAGATCACCGATGAGCGCGAGCTAGGCCGCCGCGTGTACCTCGATTTCGTCTTCACCCGGCTGCCCCGTCAACTGGCGGACGTCCATTCCAAGGTAGCCCCCACGTGGCGGTACTACTTCGATTATGTCATGGAGCGTGCCCGCGCCGAACAACCCAACGGCGCTCCGCATGGCGGCGACGTTCCATTCGTCTTCGATACGGGCGCGCTGGTCCCGGAGTTTGCAGGCATCCTCACGGAAAAGGACCGAAAATTCGCATTCGCCGTCAGCGAGTACTGGCTCGAGTTTGCCCGAACGGGAAATCCCGCGGCCAGTGTTGGCCCGGAGTGGCGTCCGCACGAGAACGGGCCGCGAGGAAGCAAGGATTATACGCTGCTCCTGAGAGACAGCATCGTGTGCGAAGAGAACTTCCGGCGCGAAATTCTGGATGCCTTCATTCCGGCGAGCCGGGCGATCACGCTTCCACCAAAATAGGCCACAACGAAGGCGGACCGCGGCGCGCGCGTCGATCGATTCGGGTGGCGATCGTCAACGTGCACGCCGCGCGGTTCTTCGCTAAACGCGCGTCTCTTGGTGGGCGGCGGGGGCCGCGGCGTCGGGCTGTGCGGCTTCGCGCAGATTGGCCAGAAATTCCTTGATCCCAGCTCCGATTCGCTTGGGGATCTCGAGCTGCGGCGAGTGCGATGCATCGTCGAATACGACGAGCTTCGAATCCCGAATTCGCTCCCGGTAGGCTTCGGCGACGTTCATTCGGACGACCGGATCGTGCTTGCCCCAAAGGATGAGCGTCGGAACGGAGATCTCGCCGACCCGATCGCCGAGCGAATGATCGGGGCCTTCCCGAACGACCCGCGCCATGGTGTTGATCTTTTCGAGCGCGTTGTTCGTTTCGTTCATCAGGTGGCGCAAGAGAAATCCCGGCAGCTTGGGTCGCTTGTGATAAACGCGGTCCAGCACGCCGTGCAAATCCTCGAGCGATTTCATGCGCGATCCGAATCCGGTGTAGACCACGTGCTCGTCGAGGTCGAGTCCCGGCGCATTGACGAGGATCAGGCTTCGCACCCGATCGGGGTGGTGAATGGCGTAGGCGAGCGAGACGTGGCCGCCCATCGAATTGCCGCCGATATGGAACCGATCGAGCCGCATGGCTTCGATGAAGGCGTGCAGATCCGTGACGTGTCCCCGCACGGTGTGGTCGCGTTCGGGGATGAATTCGTTTTCCCCGTGTCCGGTCAAATCCGGCAAGATCACGTGCCAGTCCCGTGTGAGGGCCTGCGCGGTTCGCAAGAAGGACGATTTGTCATCAGCGAGGCCGTGGAGAAGCACGAGCGTGTCTCCGTGGCCCCCTTCGTAGTAGTGAACCCAGTACCCGTTTACCTCGATCTTCTTCCTTCGAAGACCGGCGCGATAGGCGACAGCCCGATTGGTGGACGCCAACAACAACTTGGCAACGGCTCCCATGTCTCTCCCTCCTTCCGTACCCGGCGGCTGAGAGATAACGGTCCTGACGGGACCCCGCAAGCTGATGTGGTGACCTAAATCTCGCCGCTGACCTTCAAATAAACGGCGCGGCCGGGTCGTTGAACGCCGAAGAAATCGTAGACGCGTTCGTCGGTCACGTTTTGCACTTCCAGGGTCGACGTGACCGTGGCCGGCCCACCGTAGACCGTATACGAAATACCGACGTTGTGCGTAACCTGCGAGGGGACGAGCTGCTTGTGTTCTCGAGCGCCCAGGCTCGGCCAACCTCGATAAAATTCGTGGACGAACCGCCCCGTGTAAAAAGGCTCGAGCGCATCGCGCTGCGAAGGGAAACCCGGAATTCGATAGCGCGCACCCCAGCTGGCAAAGAGCCATGGCCGGTTTGGAAGCCGATCGCCGTCGAGGTATCCGTACGTGCCCTCACTGGATGCATTGCGCGCGTCTTGAACGGTCAATGTTCCATCGATGGTGAGGCGGCGCCCGGGAGGTATCCAGGTGAGCGCGTTTTCCAGGCCGAAGGAACGAGCGCGGTGGACGTTCTGGTATTGAACGTACGTTTCGCCGGGCAAGGGGAGGATCAAGCGATCGCTGTCGCGGTAGAAGGCATTCACATCGGCCGTGATATCGCCGATCGGGGTGCGTCGCAGTTCGAGACGCGGACCGGCGTTGGCGTTGTGGCTCAACTCCGGCTCGAGCGCGAGGTTGGGACGGCCGAGTACCCCATTGCCGAATACCTCGTCGGAACTCGGCAATCGGGTGGCGTATTCGTAGGAAATCTTGACGTAAAACGGCTTCGAAATGCGCATGCGTACGGCGTTGCCTGCGCCGAAGCCATGCGAGTCTCGTGAAACAGCGACGCTGCCTGCCCCGCTCGACGAGATATGAAATGCGTAATCTTTGACGAATGCAATGTTCTGCAATCGATCGCCGAATAGATTGGCTTCGTATTCGATGCCGCTCACCAGCGTGAACAGGTCGCGGTCCGTGTTCACCGGGTTGGGCGCGCTGCTGGTCGACGGAATGCGCTCCTTTCCCGTACGGGCGGTCCATGTCGGCGCCGCGGCGACGCGTAGCACGTGTTCGGGCGCGATCGACCATTCCAACACGGCGCGTGCGAGTCCGGCGTCTTCCCACTGGGTCTGATCGTAGGCGGCGTCCTCCTGGATTTCTCCCGGGGTTCCCTGCCTCGGGGTTCCGGGGCCGTTCACCTTGCGGCCGTACCAATCGTATCCCCAAATCGACTTGTCCACGAAATCGATGGTGCGGCGCGAATAGCTCGCGAGCACCCTGAGTTCCAGGTGCGGCGTAAGGGGCTGCTCGTAGCGCGCGATGGCGCCGTACACCGATTCTCCGTATTCGGCTTCGCCGTACGGCACCGACATGCGGACATTGTGCTGGAGCTCTTTGTCGTAGCTGGTGGCATATGCGCGCAACAACAGGCGGCGCGCCCAGGGCCGATCGACCACGCCGGCCTCCACCGAGGCACCGCGCGCGATGTAACGGTCATGGAAACGCGGCACATTCACCGGATGCAATTGTCCGCGATCGTCGGTGATCGTGGCGTCGACCCGGTAGTTGTTCTTCGCATAATCGAAGAAGAACGAACCGCCGGCGACGAGTCCGCTCGGGTCGTCGCGGTAGCGGCCTTCGACGCTGATGCGGTGCGTGCCAAAAGAGCCCACCTGATACGATGCGCGCGCGTGGGTGTCGTAACGCGTGTCGCTGACCAGATTGACCGCGCCGCCCAAGGCATCGGCGCCAAAGCGTAGCGGCACGACACCGCGGTAAATCTCGACTCGCTCGATCAGATTCACCGGCACGTTGGCGATACCGAACGGGTAGCCGGCGGCGCCGAGCGGGACGCCATCGAGAAAGAAGCGGACCTGATCGTCGTAAAGGCCATTGAGCGAGAAGCGCGCATTCGATCCAAGTCCGCCACTTCGGCGCACCGAGACGCCTTGGGTTCGCGCGAGCACCTCGCCAAGATCGGCGCTTTGCTGCTGCGCGCGCCGCAGATCCACGACCGTGACCGCCTCGGCGGACTGCTGGCGCCGCCGTCCTTCGCTGAGCGCTCCCTTGACCTTCACCTCCGCAGGGCCAGCGGCCGGGGAGGGGACCGGGCTCGGAGGATTGTCCTGTGCCCAGGCGGTATGGGGGTGCACGACAGCGTTGCACGCGATCGCGATCCCCCAAAAGCGACGCAACGAACGGTGGATTGACATTGGGGCGAGAGACCTGCGATAGATGAAGTAAATGCGAACGATTCGCAATTTCATGAAGATCTGGCGTTTGTCAATGGGATGGATCGCAGCGGGTGCCGTTTGTGCGGCATGTTCCAGCAGCGATGATTCGGGCGGCGACGCGGGCCACGACCCGAGCAAGCCAACGTACGCGCTCAGTAGCTTCGTCTTCGCCGACCAGGGAACCTCGACGTACGTCAATCTTTTCGATTCGCTCGACTTCACGTCGGTGGATTTCGCACGGGCGCGCGAGTTCTCCGGCGTCGCGGGGACGGCGGCCATCGGTGGCAAGCTGTTCGTCTCCGACGGCGACTCGCCGGTCGTAACCCGCTTCGACGTGGGCAATCGCGGCGCGTGGAACGAGGAGGCGCGCGTCAGTTTTGCCAATTACGCGCCACGCGCTCCGCTCTTCTCCAACGCGGTCGCCGGTCCGGCGCGCGCATTCATGGCCTACAATACGGTCGATCGCGCGGTGTGGGATCCGAGCACGATGCAAGTCACCTCCGATCAGCCGCATGACACCCAGCTGCCGCTCGTGCGTGACGGCTTCAAGGTCGACTCCGCCTCTTCCCGCGGCATCGTCACGCGCGACCAGCGCGTGTTCTGGCCGGTGTTTTGGCCCAACGACGACTACACGCTGTTCTCGAAGACGACGCAGATCGCGGTCTACGACGCCGAGACGAACGCCACCCGCGCATTGCTCGAGAGCGATTGTCCAGGCCTCGACTTTGCCACCCAGGACGAAGCTGGGAACATCTATTTCTCCAATTGGATTTTCAGCGTCCTCGGGCCGCGCTACCACCCCGGTGCGCCCCAGAACTGCGTGGTGCGCATCAAAAAGGGCGAGGAGCGGATCGATCCCGATTTCTCGCTACGCTTCTCCGAGCTGACCGATGGCCGCGAGGCCGCAGCATTCAGCTACATCGGAGATGGCAAGGGATTCATGTCGGTGTTCCATCATGAGAATCTGCCCCAGGGCATGAGCCAGAAGGAAGCCGCGGAGAGCAACAATTGGCGTTTCTGGAGCGTCGATCTGAAGAACAAAACGGCCGCGCCCGTCGATGGGGTCGGCTTCTTCGGCGGCGGTTACGGCACCTTCAAGCTCGATGGCCGCACCTTCGTTCTGCTCGTGAGCAAGGACTACGCGTCCACCACGGGCTACGAAGTCTTGTCCGACGGAAAGATGGTCAAGCGTTTCGAGTCGCGCGGTTGGGGGCACGATCTCGTCAAGGTCAAATAGGCGTATAAGCGCGAATGATTCGCAATTTCATGAGCACGCTTCACGTACCTTCCGCGCGCGTACGTAGGACGGCCGGGGCGCGTGCGCGGATCCAGTCGACGAATGCGCGGATCTGCGGCGGCATCAGCGCGCGCTCGGGGTAGACGAGAAAGATGGCGCCTTCGACGCGAAGGCGATCGGCGAGCACGACGACCAGATCACCGCGCCGGATGTGCTCGTCGACGAGACGGCTCGGCAGCAGCGCGATCCCGAGCCCGCGCACGCAGAGTTGCGTGAGCAGGTGAGGATCATCGGAATGGACGGCCCCGCGCACGGTGACCTTGCGCTTGCCCGCCGGCCAATGCGTACGGGGCTTCATTCGCTCGTCGAGGCCGAGCAGGCAGCGATGTTCCTTGAGCGCCTCGAGCGATGTCGGCGTTCCGTGGCGCGTGAGGTAGCTCGGTGCGGCGACGGCAACGAGGTGCGCCGGCGTGAGCTGGCGCGCGACGAGTCCTGGCGCGATCTTCGAGCTCGCGCGGATCGCGACATCGATGTCGTCGCGTTGGAGATCGACGCTGCGATCGGAAACGTGCACGAGGAGTCGCACCGACGGGTGGGCGACGATGAAGTCGGCAAGCACGTCGGAGAGCCCCGCCGCGCTTGCACGGCCGATGGAGACGCGCACATTGCCTCGAAGGTCGTCCTCGCGGCGGCGGACGCTCGCCTCAGCCGCGAGGGCGGCGTCGACGACGGCGTGGGCATGGCGAAGAAGCTCCCGACCGGCATCCGTGAGGGCCATGGATCGCGTGGTGCGCCGGAGGAGGCGGACACCGAGCTTTGCCTCGAGCCCGGAGAGGCGGCGGCTGACGGTGGCGCGTGGCAGCCGGAGTTCGACGGCGGCGCGCGCGAGCGATTGCGTCGCCACGATCCGGGAGAAGACGAGCAGTTCTTCGGTGTCGAGCATTTGGATCAATTATGGATCACTGAGTCTCATCGTGCAGCAATTGAGCGAAATGCGGCGCGACGCCATGTTGTCGGGCATGAAAACGATCCTTTGGGCCACCCTCACCGCCAACGGAAACTATGCTCGCTCCTCCCAGCGCCACACGCCGAAGCCCGAAGCCACGGCCGACTTCGCCGCACACGCGCGGGAGCACGGCAACTTCATCGTCGGGCGGCAGACATTTCTCGAATTTCAAGAGAACGCCTCTCGGCGCCCGCAGAACGCGCCGCTCGAGGGCATCGACATCGTCGTCGTATCGAGCACCCTGGCCTTGCCCCCCGGCGCGCCGGCCCGGACTGCCACCGATCCGCGCGCTGCACTCGCGCTGCTTCGTGAGCGCGGACATCAAGTGGCCCTCGTCGTCGGCGGCGAGCGTCTTCACAACGCATTTCTCGGCGCCGGACTCGTCGACGAGATCATCGTGGTCGTCACCCCCTCGCTCGAAGACGAGGGGCGCAGGATCGTGCTTCCGCGCGACGAGCGACGAGAAGCGACACTGATCGAGCACAAGCCGCTCGGCGGAGGTCTGATCCGACTGCGCTACGCGCTTGGACCCGCGGACACGTGGTAGATGGCCTGACAAAAAAGAGACGCCGAAATCGTTGGCGATTTCGGCGTCACGATGCGCATCGAAGCGATGACCGCGGCGATCAGAAGCCGGCGTTCACCTGGGTAAAAGCCCAGTCGGATTGCGCTATCCCACTGCAATTGGAAACGACGCCACCGCCGGGACAACCACGGTCGCGATTGACGGACCAAAATGCAAGCCGGGCCAGGCCCTTGCCTCGGCCCCAATCGCGAATTTGGGTCCACGTATCCACGCTCGTCATCTCTTGCTGGTCGGAAAGACCGTTCATGCCCGAGACGCCAATATGACCGTACGCCTCGGCCTCGGACCAGCCGAAGGTCGATTGCAGCTTGCTCTTGAGCCCTTCGACGGCACCGACGGTGTCGTTGTAGATGTTGGAGCTGCCGAAATCGAACGGCATGAGCGTATAGATATCGATGTTGGACCCGAGGGCCTTCGATTGATCGATGAGGCGCTTGCCCGTGTCGTTGGGGCCGGACGTCGAAGTCCCGAAGGTGACGATGGTCACGATGCCGGGGTTGTTGTCTTTGACGATCTTCAGTGCGCTCAGGATGCGATCCTGCACGGTGGGGTTCTCGAATTCGTCGGTGTTCTCGATATCGAGGTCGATCGCCTTGAGCTGGAAGGCGTCGATGACGCGTTGGTAGGCCCCGGCCAACTCGGATGGCGTCCCACAATTCGGTCCGAGCTTGTTGCCACTCCAGCCGCCAAACGATGGCACGATATCGCCGCCCGCATTTCGAATCTCCGAAATGGCATTGGCGTCGGCACCGCCGGTGAGGGGTCGGGAGCCATCCCACGCGGGATTGCATCCGCCCGATGAATTGATGAAGGCCATGGTGAACGAGCGAATTCCCGTCGCATTCATGACCGCGCTCGGACTTGGAGGATCGCCCCACCCCATATAAAGGTATGGCTCGCTTCTCTTGGCAGCGAGCGCACTCGTGGCCTTGCCCGTCGCAATCGTGGAATCATCTTTTGCGGATACGGCACATCCTGCTGCGATCACGGCCAGAGCAACGGTCATTGCCGGGATGTGAAATCGGATCTTTGACATAGGTTTCCTCACTGGGGTGGAAGTGGGAGAACCCATGTATGTCGCAAGGAGCGTTCCGCTTGCGTATGCGTCACTTTTTGACGCAGATGATCGAATGGATCATGGCTACTCGGATCGCCAGGGTGATCGAAGCGATCACTCCGCCGACGTCAGGCCACGAGGATGGTGAAGACCTTCGGATGGCCCTGCGTGTACGCCGCGTTCGCGAGGTTCGAGGCGACGTCCCCCAAGATGAACAAGGCGGTCTCGCGATCGTCGGCGGGAAGCATCGCATCGGCGTTCGGCCAGATGAACACGATGAGCGACTCCTTTTGATCGAAGAGGCCCTGCCATAGCGAATCCTTCAACGCGTCCCAGCTGCCCGCGCGCCGGATGGGCGGATTGAGCGGGACGTGTGCGCGAATCCAGTCGAAAAACGCTACGTAATCGGTGATGCCGATGCCGGGCAGCTCGTACACCGCCGCACCTTGCTTCGCCGCCGCCTCACGCGCCGCGCGCACGTCGAGATTCGCCACCCGTTGAACACCGCTCGTGAAATCCACTGGCTACTTTCCTTTGAACCTCGGGTCACCGTCCGCAATTTTGACGAACGCCGGATCGCCGTGGTCGCCGTAGTGTGTGCGCGAATAGTACACGTCGCCGGTCTTCGTATCGATGACGATGCGGCGACCTCCCGCCGAGTTGTCGCCCGGCCCGGGATCGACTCGGTATTCCTTGTAGCTTCCGCCCAGCGGTAGATCGGGGATCTTCGTCCCCGTCGGATTGTTGGCCGGGGGTCGACCCGTGTTGTTGAAGGTGACGCCCCATTGCTGGCCCAACACGCCGGGCGGGGGATTGTTGTGGTCGATGCGGTTGAGCGTGTCGTGAATGTGCGCGGCCTCGGCCGCCGCATGTGCCGCGTCGAGCTTTGCTTGAGCCTTGTCGAGTTGCTCCTGCTCCTTGTCGAGCTTCTCTTGGAACTTGGCCCGCACGCTGTCCTTCTTGTCGTCGGGGACCTTCGAGCCGGGGCTGTCGACGTTGTTGATCTTCGTCTGCCACGTGTTGACCTTCTGCTGCGCCGAATTCACGTCGTTTTGCGCGTTCTGTTCCGCGGTGATCAACGCAGGCCCATTGCTCGGGGCGGGGATGCTCTCGTGCGCGGGCGGCGTCGCTCCGGGCGCCATCCCACCGAAGACCGGACCCGTGACCGGTGGTGGCCCCGTGGCGGGCGGAGGGGACGTGCCCGGACTTCCGGTACTGCCTCCGGCAGGATCGCTGCCTCCGGCCGGAGGGTCTCCGCATCCGGGAGGATTGTGAACCCACACGCCGGTATGGCCGACGAAGTACGTATGGTCGATGTCGACTTCGAAGTTGTAGACCGGTGCCTCTTGCGCGATGCGCACCACCTTGGTCACGCGAACTTCGTGGCCTGCGTGATCGACCAAGGTTTGGCCCAGCGCAAGCTCCGCCGCCGCCGTCCAGCCGCGATCCTGCGCGAAGTAGAGGTGATCGGGCGTCGAACGCACGCTCTCCCGCGCATCGTTCGGTGTGACGACATGTACGTCGACCAGCGACGGTGCCGGGCGCACGAACGTTCTCGTGATGGGGCGCGCCGTCACCGCATCGTCGAACTCGCCACGTGCGAGAACGAAATCGCCCGCGTGAAGGCTCTCGATGGCGCGCTCACCCGATGGGGTCGCCACCATGGTTCCCGCAACGAAACACGCGCCGGGGCCGCCACACGATCGACCATCGCAAATGGTGTCGCCGCCTCCACCACCACCGGTGGGCGGCGTGTAATCGGCGCTTCCGTGGAACGTGGCCTCGGCCACCCGATTCGTTTGCGCATTTCGCTTTCCGAGGGCGCGGTAGCCGCCGGCCACGAGGAGCAGAATCGCTACGAGAAGCAATCCGTACTCGATGGCGGAGACGCCACGTGAATCGCGGACGAGACGCTGAGTCAAAAAGGCAAGAACACGAGCCCCCACGCCCTCGTGCGCATTCTTCATCCGATGTCGTGTATCGGCCATTTTGCCCTTAATGAGCCGATTTGGCTGCAACCGCAATCCCTTAGCGACGAACGCCATATCGTTTCGTACATGCGTCCACGGACCGCATGACGTCCACCCTGCATTTCGGCTTTACGCTGGAGGCAACGTCGTGCCCGCAAATCGATCGCGGTATGCGCTGGGGCTCGTACCGAGAAGACGCACGAAGCTGCGTCGCATGGTCTCCTCCGAGCCAAATCCGCAGCGGGTGGCGACATGCTTCACCGGCTGCAAGCTCTCGAGCATTTGCCGCGCGGCTTCGACGCGCATTTGCTCGACGGCGCGGGCGGGTGTCAGGCCGCCCGCCTCACGGTAACGGCGAACGAAATTGCGTTCGCTCATGCCTGCCTCTCGAGCAAGCGCGGCCACTGAAAGATCCGCGTCCAGGTGCTCGGCGATCCAGCCGTGAAGGCGCTCGAAACGCGGATCGTCGTTCTGGCGCGCCAGTGCGGCGCTGAATTGCGCTTGCCCGCCTGGGCGCTTGAGAAATACGACGAGCTGCCGCGCAACCGCGAGTGCGGGAGCATGCCCGAGATCGGCTTCGAGCAACGCCAGCGCCAGATCGATGCCGGCGGTGATGCCTGCCGAGGTCCAGAATTTCCCATCTTGGACGAAGATGGGATCGGGATCGAGCCGCACCGCCGGAAACCGACGCCCGAACTCCGCGCAGCGTTGCCAATGCGTGACCGCACGCCGCCCATCGAGCAGCCCCGCCGTCGCCAGTAAGAATGCACCGCTGCAGACGGATGCAATGCGCCGCGCCGAGTCCGCCCGGCGCTTGACCCAATCGATGAGCGCAGGGTCGTCGCACACGGGATAAACACCGAACCCGCCCGCGACAATCAAGGTATCGAGCGGCGCAGCCGGCGAGGGCAGGGGAACGGTGGCGAGCGCGAGACCCGCCGAGGCCGTGACGTTCTCGCCATGCGCCACCACGACGAGCTCGTAGGGAACCGCCTCGCCGGCAGCTCGCGCGAAATCATTCGCGGTGGCGAAGACTTGCAGTGGCCCAGCCACGTCGAGCAGTTGCACGTTGGGAAAGGCGAGGATCTCGATCCGGCGCGGCGACTTTGGCGTAAATCGAGGGGTGATTGGCATATCCACCCAAGGGTGGCGCATTAGGTTTCCGAGGTCAAACCGGTAATCCCGGCCAACCAGGAGCCCGCCCGTGACCATCCAAGTTGGTTTTATCGTTTTCCCCAAGGTGCAGCAGCTCGATTTGACGGGGCCTTACGAGGTCTTCTCCGAGGCCACGTCATGCGAT
The DNA here is from genome assembly GCA_037157775.1 of Sorangiineae bacterium MSr12523. NCBI lineage: Bacteria > Pseudomonadati > Myxococcota > Myxococcia > Myxococcales > Pendulisporaceae > Pendulispora > Pendulispora brunnea. The sequence continues at coordinate 7,043,130 of CP089982.1, read as the reverse complement.
GTGCACCTCGTCTGGAAGAACCTCGAGCCCGTGCGCTCCACCACGGGGCTCGACTTCACCCCGACCAAGACGTTCGTCGACTGCCCCGCGCTCGATCTTCTGTGCATTCCGGGCGGGTCGGGTGTCAACGCGCTCATGCAAGATGCCGAGGTGCTCGACTTCGTCCGCTCGCGCGCGGCGAGCTCACGCTATGTCGCGTCCGTGTGCACGGGCGCTCTCGTGTTGGGTGCCGCGGGCGTCTTGAAAGGCCGGCGCGCCACCACGCATTGGGCATCTCATGATTTTCTCGAGCCGCTGGGCGCCATTCCGGAGCGCGCACGCATCGTTCGCGACGGGAATCTCTTCACGGGTGGCGGCGTGACCGCCGGAATCGATTTGGGCCTGACGGTGCTCGCGGAGATCGCAGGGCGCGCGGAGGCCGAGATCATCCAACTCGCCCTCGAATATGCACCCGAGCCGCCATTCGCGGCCGGCACTCCGGACACCGCGGCGCCGGCCGCAGTGGACGCGGTCGTGAACGAGCGCTTTGCTGCCACCTTGCGCGCTCGCAAAGCCATCGTCGCCGCGCTGTAAGCTCGACCCTCAGGGAACGACGTCGGCGGTGCGTGGATCCTTCAGGAGGGTGCGGAATGCCGTGAGCTGTTCGCCTTTGAGTTCCCACGAGCCCGTCGGGGAATTCAGCCCTGAATCAAAGGCGGCAAGGCCCACGACCCGGGCGCCCTTGCCGTCTTGGTTCGAGCCGGCGGCGTGGTTGTACCAGGCGCGCACACGATTGCCGGCGGCGGCGTTCGTGCCGCGCATGCCCCATTCGGCGACCGCGATATCCACATTGTGGTCTTTGCCCCATGTTCGCACTTTGAGCCATGTGGCGTCGACCAAGGTCGTTTCTGTTTCGATGTAATGATCCACGCCCACGAAGTCGTAAATGCCGGATGCCCACCAATCATTCGGGTTCCGATGCGACGCCGCGTTCCAGGTCCATGTCATGAGGATGGGCGCCAATGCCACATTGGTGACGCCGAGCGCGGTCATTCGTTGGCGCACGCGCCGGTTCATTGCAACATGGCCCGAGGGGCCCGCGGGATCGTCCGGATCGCTCGACCCGCCACCGCCTTCGGGCTCGTGGTGAATCGTGAGCCATACCGGTCCGTGGGCGGCCTTCAAGGCCGTGAGCATTTGATCGATTTCGGCGTCGTGCTTTCCCGCGCCCATTTCGGCCCACGACGGCGTCTTGACCGAGACCCAGGGAAGACGACTATGCGCGAGGTCGTCCTTCGCCGTATTGACGAGGGCCCCTGTTCGTTGGGACCACTGCCAAAAGGTACGCCGCACCGCGAGCGGGTGCCCCGCCACACTTTCGTGCCTCGCCACAGGATCGCCATTGCCATCGATGCTGGCACCCCACACCAGCTTTCCCGCGGGCGCTTGACCCGGATACGCCGCGGTCAGCTCCCCCTCGACGGGCGCGATGGCTGCACCTTCCTGCGCGGGATCGCCGGCGGCACAGGCCATGAGCGCGCCGCTCAGCAGGGCGAATACGTATGAACCCACGCGCAAAGGCGACATCGCGCCGAAACGGCATTTGGTCATGTATGAGGCTTACTCAGTAATAGCCCGTTGGTCCTGTGAAATCGTCTTGAGCAAAATCTGCTCAATCACGAACTCCTTTGCGCGGGAAAACGACCGGGAGGGCGGCTGCACCTCGGCGGTGGCGCTCATGGCTTCGCGAGGAATCGTGTCAGCGCGTCGACGAACTGTTGGCGGCCATGTTCGGGGCGATCGAGAAAGACGAAATGGGTGGCCTGCGGCACCTGCAGCGTTTCGACGCGGCGCGCGTGCACGAGTTCGCGCTGCAATGCCGTCACGTCTTCGGGGCGCGACCAATGATCGAGTTCACTGCGCACAATCAGCGTTGCCGCGCGAATGTCACCGGCCTGCCAGAACTTGGTGCCACCGGCGAGCTGGTAGCTGTCGCGCAGGGGCCCGTTTGGAAGGCGCACGCTGGGCGGTGTGCGCTGCGACGACGTCGGATCGCTCGCGATGGCGCCCGATGCGTACGCCTCGGCGACCTGGGGATCGCGCCAGGTCGTCTTGTCGGCGCTCGGAATGGTGGTGTCCCAGGTGCGCAGCATGCTCCGCGTGTCGCGCAGGTTGTAAGCCCCCAGAGTGCGCGCGAACTCGCCGGGGTGCTCGGAGTCTTCGAGCAACGCGCGCATCGACCAGGCGCCAGGCGTGCCGTAGATCGTGTTGAGCAAGACGATATGGCTGACGGCCTCCGGGTGCGTCGCGGCGTACATGCCGACCCAGTGCCCGCCCGTCGCCCAGCCAAAGAGTGCGACCGGGCCGTGTTCTCGCGCCCGGACCGACGCAACGACGGCGCCGATGTCGCGGATCGCTTCGGCGGACGGCACCGCCGGAGGATTCGCATTCGCCGGCGCCTCGAGTTCCGGCGGGCGCGTGGACCGCTCCCAGCCGCGGACATCGAGTACCGTGACCGCGTGGCCTGCGCGGGCCAGATCTTCGGCGAGCGAGTAGCCAGGGACCGGCGAATCGAACGAACTGACGCCGCCGCCGCCGGCTCCGTGGACGAGGACGACAGGCACACGCCGAGGCGCGGCGCCTCCAACCGCGACGACTTCGCGCACCGCGATCATGATTCCGGGGTCGCTTTGGACCATGGCATCGCGCCGCTCGATTCGCATCACGCGCTCGTCGGCACGACGCTCGTGCGCATGCGGAGGCGTGCAGGAAAGTATGAACAAGGCCGCGAACGCGGAATAGCGCATGATGTGACGGTATCATGAGGAAATCGAACTCGACGTTCATGCGGGAGCGCGGAAGCGCAGACGTCGTATTGAACGAGAGCGCGCCATCGGCTAAGCTTTTCGCTCGATGATGAAGTTCTCCGTGTTCTTGCTCGACTGAGCGCGCCGTTTCCGCCGCGCGCTCCTCGTTGGTCCGCGACGCCCGTCGTCGTTCGCCGTGGTGTGCCTCGAGCTCGAACAGAAGGAAATTTCAAATGCCTCATCATCCCGCGCTTTCTGCAGCGCAAATCGAACGATTCATTCTCGATGGCTTCGTCCGTGTCGACGAAGCCTTCCCTCGCGATCTCGCCGATGCGTGCCGTCGGATTTTGTGGCTCGCCACCGGCTGCACGGAGGATGCGCCCTCGACGTGGACGCGCCCCGTCGTGCGCATCGGGGATATCCCGAATCCGCTTTTCCGTGACGCCGCCAACACGCCGAGGCTATGCGCGTCCTACGATGCGCTCGTCGGGCGCGGACGCTGGCAGCCTCGGGGCAGCCTCGGCACGTTCCCGATTCGCTTCCCGTCGTCGGAGGATCCCGGCGACTGCGGCTGGCACATCGACGTGAGCTTCGGCATCGAGGACGAGCCCGACTTCATGAAGTGGCGCGCGAACGTCGCCTCGAAAGGGCGCGCGCTGCTCATGCTGTTCCTCTTTTCCGATACCCGCGAGGACGATGCACCGACACGGATTCGCGTTGGCTCCCACCGCGACATCGCCCGCCAGCTGGCCCCCCACGGCGAGGAGGGACTGTCGCTCGGTGAGCTCGCGAGCGCGGGCTTCCGTGAGTCCGCCCACCGCCCCGAGGTGCTCGCGACGGGACCGGCCGGCACGGTGTATCTGTGCCATCCCTTCCTCGTGCATGCGGCGCAGCCCCATCGCGGGCGATCCCCGCGCTTTCTCGCGCAACCGCCGTTGCTGCCCAGCGTGCCGCTGGACCCGCTGCGAACGGACGGTGAAGCATCGCCCGTCGAGCGCGCGATCCAGCTCGCGATGAGCGAATCGGCATAGAGATTGAGCTCCCGGGGCGCGATCGTTCCTGTTTTTCGTGACAGAAACGATCATCATGCATTCCATGGGAGCGGACGTCACGCGGAGCGCTACGAGCGCGGTCCGGCTTGGATCGGGCCCCCGCACGGTCCTGATGCGCGCGGATGTGGGCGCCGCCGGGCACATCGTGCAGCGCTCCGATTTGACGTCGCGTCGAATCGTGGTCGACCAGGCGACGCTCATCCTCGTCGAAGAGGGGCGAAAGCGCATTCGTTGGTCCGGCGGCCAATGCGTCGCGGGGGCCGGGGAAGCCTTGTCCCTGCATGCGGGCGAGGTGGTAGACATCTCCAACACGCCCGGCCCCAGCGGCACGTACCGAGCCCTCTGGATCTGCTGGTGCTCCGAGCTCCTTGCCGCATCCAGCGCTCCCCGGCGCCGTCCGAGCCCGGGTGTGGCACTGCACGCTGCACTGGGCGAGCCTTTTCGCGCGTCGTTCTACCGCGCCTTCGACGGCTTGAGCGACGCCGATGGCCTGCCGGCGAGCATCGCCACGCATCGTCTGTACGAAGTCCTGCTTTGGCTCGGTGAGCGGGGTTTTCACTTTCCACTGCCGGCGCCGGCGTCGCTCGCGCAGCAGGTCCGCCGCCTCCTTTCCGCCGATCCATCCGCGGCCTGGTCGATGGAGAGGGTGGCGCACGAGACCGCGACGAGCATCCCGACGCTGCGGAGAAGGCTGGCGGCGGAAGGAATGGCCTTTCGCGACCTCGTGCAAGACGTCCGCATGTCGCACGCGCTTTCGTTGCTCCAGAACACCGATGTTCCGGTGCTTCATGTCGCCTTGGCCGCGGGGTACGCCTCCGCATCACGTTTCTCGGCGCGATTCCGTGCGCGCTTCGGGTACCTGCCCACGGACATTCGCGGACAAAACCGCGGGCGCACCATGTAGCGCCTTTCGAAAGGAAATCATGCTGAAAATTCATCACCTCGGCCACTCACAATCGGAACGAATCGTGTGGCTTTGCGAAGAACTCGGTATTCCCTACGAGCTCCAGAAATACACGCGCGATCCCGTCACGCGCCTGTCGCCGCCGGAGCTGAAGGCCCTGCATCCGCTTGGCGCGGCGCCGCTCATCGAGGTCGACGGAATGTTGCTCGCCGAATCGGCTGCCATCGTCGACTTCATCCTTGCGCGATATGGTCGCGGACGTCTGCGGCATGGGCCCGAACATCCCGATTTCGCGGCCTATCTCTATTGGTTTCATTTTGCCAATGGCAACCTTCAACCGGTGATGCTTCGGTCGATGACCGTGGGACGCTGCGGGCTGGCACCGGATCATCCGGTCCGAACGTCCGCGCTGGAGCGACTGGACAAAGTGTTCTCGCTGCTCGACGCGAGGCTGGCGCAAAACGATTATCTCGCCGGAAGCGAATTCTCGGCGGCTGATATCATGAGCGTTTTCTCGCTGACCACGATGCGCGTGTTCTATCCTGTCGATCTCGAACCTTATCCCAACATACGCGTGTATCTTCAACGCATCGGTGGGCGGCCCGCATATCAACGGGCGATGGCCAAAGGCGATCCGGACTTGACACCCATGCTGACGTGAATGGCGATTAGGAGTGGGTGGCTGTTGTCGCCAACGTGGCAATCAGCTCCGAAAGCTCGCGGGGCCGTGACAAAAACGGCGAGTGCCCTGCGTCGAGGTGTTCGACGCGAGATGCTTGGGCAGCCATGGCCTTCTGGATTTCGGGAGGTATGGCCTCGTCTCGATCGCATACGATGTACGTGCTGGGAATGTCGCGCCAGGATGCACGACGCAGCGGCTGCTCGAAGGTTGCCAAAGCTTGTGGCTGCAATTGCTTCATGGCCTGCATGGTTTGCTCGGGCGTACAGTCGTTGTAGAGAGCGCGTTCCGGCTCATTGAGCCGTACGAGCTTTTGGTCGGCGTGGATGCTCCACCAAGGCGGTGGCTCGCCGACGGCGGACAACAACGATTGACCGACGTCAAGCATGAATGCGCATAAATAGATGAGACCGACGACATGGGGCGCACCCGCCGTGCCCTCGGTCACGGCGATTCCGCCGTAGGAGTGCCCACACACGACGACCGGACCCTCGATCGCATCGATGGCCGAGCGCACCGCGCGTGCGTCCGACTCGAGATCCCCACGTGCAACGGCCCCGACACCGGGCAGTTGCACCGCGATGACGGGAAATCCGCGGTCTTCGAGCGCACGCTGCACGGCGGACCAACACCAGGTACCGTGCCATGCGCCGTGGACCAGGACGATGCTCGGTTTGCTCATGGGGGCGGACTCTCCACTTGCGGCTTCGCGAGGCAGAAGCGAATGTGTCGACGATAGGCTCATCGTCGTCGAGGTCAACGCGCGCGCGCCTTGGGCCATGGTTCCGTCAGCCTCGATGTTGACGGGCCGAGGGGAGGTCCTGGCGGGCGCCAGCGTATACGGGCGCATGGGCGAATTCGATCGGCAGAAGCTCCTCGTTGGGTGCATTTCCCTCGGGCTCCTCGTCTGCACCGTGGGGTGCGTGTCGGAAAGCGAGCCGCAAGACCATGGCACGAGCTCCCTCGCATCGGAGGCGGCCGCCGTGTGCACGGGCGCGATGAATCTTCCGGGGTTGCCCCTGATCCCTGGGGCCTTGGGCTCCGTCACGACTGCAGATTTGAACGGCGACGGAAAGGGAGATCTCATTGGCACCAACGGCTCCATCAGCGTTCGCCTCGGGCAAGGGGGTGGCGCCTTTGGACCCGCTGTCGATTACCCGGCGGGCTCCGGTGCGGTGGCGGTCGTCGTGGCCGACTTGAACGCGGACGGCAAACCCGATCTTGCGGCGGCGAATTATGCCAGCGCCAACGTGAGCGTCCTTCTCAACCAGGGCAACGGCACCTTCGCCGCCGCGGTGAACTACCCCGTGGGCAAGGGGAGCATCGCCCTTGCGGCCGGCGATTTGAACCGGGATGGCAGGCCCGATCTGGCCGTCGTCAATTACGAAGACAGCACCGTGAGCGTGTTGAAGAACAAGGGGAAGGGGACCTTCGCCGCCAAAGTCGACTACAGCTTTGCGAACAACCCGACGAGCGTCGCCGTGGCAGATTTCACCGGCGATGGCTGGCCCGATCTCGTGCTCACATCCAGCTATCACTACAAAGGCTACATCACGGTCCACCCCAACCACCTTGGAACCTTCAAGCCATTCGAAGACAACATCCCGCTCCTCGAATTCGATGAACCCGTCGATCCAAGGTCGGTCATCGGCACCGACCTGTCCGGGGACGGGAAACCCGATATTGCAGTGGCCAACACCCACAGCGGCACGGTGACCGTTTGGGTCAACAAGGGGCGAGCCAAATTCGACTATGGCGTCGATTACAAAGTGGGTGACAGCAATGTCTACGTCCAGTCGTTGGCGGCCGCCGATCTGACGGGCGATGGCAAACCCGAGCTCGTGACCGTCAATGGTTTCGTCAATGTTCTGACCAACCAGGGAGGCGGCACCTTCGCCGCCTCGCCGGTCACCTACGAGGGGGCCGACTATCCCGTGTCGGTTGCGGCTGGGGAGATGACGGGCGACGGAAAGAGCGATCTGGTGGTGGCCTATTCGGGGACCAGCGGCACGAGCCTTTTCGTGAACCAGGGCAGCGGCACCTTTGCCGCCCCCACACTGTACCCGATGTTCGACGGCAGCGATGCGTCGCCTGTGGTGGCGGATTTGACGGGGGACGGTAAGCCCGAAATCATCGGCCGCAACGGCACCAGCTTTCGGGTTCGAACGAATCTCGGAAACGGCGCCTTTGGCCCCGAGATCTATTATCCCGTATCGGGGGGATCGTTTTTCGCCGGCCCGATGACCGCCGCGGATTTCAGCGGCGACGGCAAAAACGATCTCGCTTACGGGATCCCCGGCGGCGTGACCGTGATGCTCAATCGGGGTGACGGCACCTTTTCCAACTTCAATTACAACGCGTATTCTCAATTCATGGTCGCAGCCGACCTGACCGGCGACGGCAAGATCGATATCGCCCTGGCAGCGGAGCCAGACAGCAACGTGCGCGATGTCGTGACCGTGTTGGTCAACAAGGGCGATGGCACCTTTGCACCCCCCGTCGTTTACCAGGTGGGTTACAACAGCCCGAGCGGGTTCGCAGCGGCCGATGTGACGGGCGATGGCAAGACGGACCTCATTCTTGCCTCGTACGGGATGTTGAGCGTCATGCCCAATCGGGGCGACGGCACCTTCGGCGCCAAAGTCGATTATGCCGTGGGCAACGATCATGGCCCCGTGGTGGCGGCCGATCTGACCGGCGACGGCAAACCCGATCTCGCGACCCTCCGGTCCGACGGCATCGTGAGCGTGGTGGTCAACCAAGGCGACGGAACCTTCGGCCCCAAGGTCGATTACGTCCTTGGGAGCCCCGTCGCATCGTTGGCGGCGGCCGATCTATCGGGCGACGGAAAGCTGGATCTCGTGGTGCCCGGCTACCAATCGGGGTATGCCCGAAGCCGCGTGAGCGTGCTGCTCAATCAGGGCAATGGCACCTTCGGCGCCCCAATCGATTATGCTGCGGGGTACTCCCCGGACTCGGTGGTGGCGGCCGATTTGACGGGCGACGGCCGGCTCGATCTTCTCGTTGCCGGCGGCGGATTCAGCGTATTGCCCTTCGCCGGCTGCGTACCTTGACAATCCCGATGAACGCCGCGCTATGCTCTGCGACCATGTCCGCAAAGCAAAAGATCGTGACGTTCTTGTGGTTCGATTCCAACGCCGAAGAGGCGGTGAATCATTACACATCCATCTTCAAGGCTTCGAAGATCCTGGACATAAGCCGCTATCCCGAGGGGGGGCCGGGGCCGAAAGGCAAGGTCATGACCGTGACGTTCGAGCTCGAGGGGCAGCGCTTCATCGCCCTGAACGGCGGGCCGCAATACAAGTTCACCGAGGCCGTTTCACTGTTCGTGAACTGTGAAACGCAGGAGGAAGTGGACACCTTTTGGCGCGAGCTCTCCGCAGGGGGAGAAGAAGGCCCGTGTGGCTGGGTCAAAGACAAATATGGACTGTCTTGGCAGGTCGTTCCCGTGCGGCTCATGGAAATGATGCAGGACAAGGAGCATCCTGCCAAAGCGAAGCGCGTCTTCGAAGCCATGCTTCAAATGAGGAAACTGGATCTGGCTGCGCTGCAGCGCGCGTACGATGAGGGGTGACGCGCCCTTGCGGCCCGCCGGCTGCACTGTCATGTTTCGTCGGTGGAGCCGGGTTACCAGATCGACGTCGATGAGGAGGCGCGCATCTTGCGGGTTCGCGGCTGGGGCGTCTGGACAGTTGCCCTGGCCAGCGCCTACCGCGAGGACATGATCCGCGCTTTCGCCCGTCTGCGGGGCAAGCCCTGGGCAATTCTTGCCGATCGCACCGGATCCACCGTGCAATCCGAAGAGGTGGCGAACATCGTGGCCGATGTGATGAGCCGCGCCACCGCGGCCGGCCGGGTGCGCGCCGCCGTCCTCGTCGACAGCGCCACCACATTGCTTCAGTGGCGCCGGATCGCCCGCGAGCAGCACGTGGAGCAACGTGCCTTCCACACCGAGGCGAGCGCACTCGAGTGGCTCGCGCAGGAGGCGAAGAAAGACGAGAAAGCCACGCCGTAGGATTTTGCCATGGCCAACGATGTCGTCCGGCGCGGGAGGCCCTAGGATCTTCCCATGAGTCTTCTGGTGCTATGTGAATTCAAAGTACGAACGGACGAAGCCGAGTTCCTGCGGGTGGCGCGGGCATTGGCCTCCGCCGCCGCGACCGAACCGGGAACGCTGCGGTATCAGTGGTTCGTCACCCAGCAACCTGGTCATTATTCGATTATCGAGGAGTACGTCGACGCCGACGCGGCCGAAGCACATAACAACCACGTCGATTCATTGCTCCGTGAATTCTTTGCCGTGGCCGATCTGGTGTCGGTGTCGTTCTTCGGGGAGCTCAATGCGTACTTGCGCGAGTGGGTTTCCGGTCGCGAGGGGATCAAGCTCAATAAGGCTTTGTGACGGCGGGTCGGCCTACGCCAGGCCGGTGCTCCGCAGCGTTTCATCGACGGCCCTGCACGCCGCGGGGCTGGCGATGGTGCAGCATGCGCGCAGGAGCGCTGCAATGTCCCGCCCGACCGCCTCGCGCAGGGCGGGGCTATGCTCGAGGACATCGATCTCGTTGGCACACGTGAGCTCCACGATGGCGCGCAAGGTCTCTTCGCCCGGCCGAAACAGCGTGCCCGTGAATCGGTCACGCATTTCGCCGCGGGGATCGCCGAGGGGCAGCCCATGACGGCGATCGCAGCAGCCGTATGCATAAACGATGGTCTCGGCCTCGGGCCCGATGAGATCGGCCAACTCGTGGCGTCGATCCGGCGTGAGGAGAGCCCTCGGAAAGCCGTCGGTGCCGTACGTAGCATGGCATAGTCCCGCGGTAACCCAAGTCGGGGATGCGCCCCACGATTCGAGCCGCCGTGCGGTGCGAACGAGGTGCCCGAGCAAGGTGCCACCAGGATGCTCGATCGTGTCGGCGCCGTGAACGCGGAGAAACGCGAGAATCGGGTCAATGGATTCAAGAAATGAAGCGAGCCAGTCGTTGAACTTCGGAGCGCGTGCCACGGCGTGCCCCGCGCCGCGGAGGATCACGCGTTCACCACCCAGCGCACGTGCCAACGCATCGCAGGTGCGCTCGATGCCTGCATCGTGATCGCCCGATACGACCGCCACGGGGACGTGCGCCGCTCGGATGGCCGCCAGATCGGGGCGCGCCTCCCCGGGGTCGCGTAAATTGCGGGCAAGCCGCTCGAGCTCGAGGGTATCGGGGTGTTTCGCAGGCAGGCCCGCGAGGCGCATGAAATGCTGGCGAAGCTCGGGATCGGCCTGCGGATCGGAGACGCTTTTGGCGATGTGCATGACGCGCACGACCTCCGGATCGTGCTCCGCCAGGAACCAAAGGGGCACCTCGATCAAGGTGAGCGATGCAAAGCGATGCGGCTCCTTCGCGGCGGCCACCGCAGCACCGAGGCCCCCATAGGAATGCGCGACCACATGCGCCCGCGGCGCAACGCGCGCGAGAAGCGCGAGCAAGTCCTCCGCATCGATTTCCCAATCCTGGCGCGGCCCGCGCGGGCTCGGCTCGAAACACCGCCGCCACGGGATGACGAGCCGCCAGCGCTCCGCGAGCGGTGCTTGCCGCGCCCACGTGAGGTCCGGCCCCGCCCCGCCGTGCACGAACACCAGCACATCCCCCTGGTTCCCGAGGGTTCGTGACGCAAGGGGGGAATTCGACATGGACATGGTCTCATGATCATGTGGAGTCTCATCGTACAGACGACAAGGTCGGATGATCTCTCCCAATGAAAAATGATTGCGTCGTGCTCATTGATCGAAAGCTATTCCTAAGATTGATATTCGCGACGTCGCGAGGATTGTGTTGCGGCATGGTCGGCGGGAAGGCTCGTGTGCTAAGTCGCGGCGCACCTGGTCTTTAGTCCATATTTTAGCTTTCTACTCCCGGGGTGACCTTTACCATGCGCGTGCGATCGCTTGGCCCGTTTGGGCTTCGTTGTCTCGTTCCTAGTCTTGTCCTTGCTGCATCGGCCTGCTCGGGCCATGAACCGCCCGGCGAAACCGTTTCGGGTGCGATTCCCGACCCGGCGCTGCGCGTCCAGATCGCCCATAGGAACGGCGAGGAGCCGACGTTCCTACTCTTTCAAGGCGGCACCGCGTCGGACACGCCTCGCCTGGCCGCGACGCGCGCCCTCGAGACCGCGCGCGAGGCGCTTCGTCTGGAACCGGCGGCGCTTCGGGCGACGCAGATCGTCGGCGTGGAGCCCGTTGCGGGCGGTGCGACCATTGTGCGCTTTGGGCAAAGCGTGAACGGAATCGAGATCTTCGGTCGCAAGCTCGCGACCCTTCTCGACAGCGCCGGCAGGCCCATCGCGATGTCCGGGCGGCTTGCCCCGTCGGTTGCCATGGATGCCATGAAACCGCCGCAGGGCGAGCTTGCGACCCCGGTTGCCCGCGCGGCGGCGCGCATCACGGGGGCGCGTCCTGAGGATGTGACGGTGGAGGCCGCGGGGCCGGCGGCCGGTGGTTATAGGAGTTATCGCCTCTCGCCGGGGAACGTGGGCAGAGGGCGCGCGAAGGATGTCCTCTTTGCATCCGGCAAGCGCCTCATTCCCGCAGAATACGTCGAGGTGGCAAACGATGCGGGGACGGATGCTCGCTCCTTCGTCGTATCCAAAGAAGACGGTGCCATCCTTTTCGAACAATCGCTCATCGTCTCCGATACGTACGCGTACCGCGTTTGGTCGAATGCGACGGCGCCAGTCCGCCCTTATCCCGGTCCGCAGGGCGATGCGTTCATGCCGCACCCAACCGGCATGCCGGGATTTCCCATTCCCGAGGCTCCGGTGGCGTCGAACCTCGTCTCGCTCGCCAACGTGCCGTTCTCGAAAAACGATCCGTGGCTCCCGGCCGGGGCAACGGAGACCACGGGGAACAATGTCCTCGCGTATGCGGACATCGTCGCGCCCGACGGCTTCAGCGCCGGCGACCTGAGCGCGACCACCACCGAATCCGGGCGCTTCGACCGTGTCTATGCGCCGGAGGCGAATGCGACCGCCGATGAGAACCGGCGTATTGGCATTACGCACGGTTTCTTCGTCATGAACTTTCTCCACGATTGGTTCTACGACGCGGGCTATACGGAGGCGGCGGGCAATTCGCAGAGGAACAATTTCGGGCGTGGAGGGTTGCCGAACGATCCTGTGTTGTTCGAAACGCAAGACTTCTCCGGGCGAAACAACGCGAACGCCCTGACGCCGGCCGATGGGCAATCGCCCCGCGTGCAGATGTACTTGTTCCAGAATGGGACGGTTGCGCGTGCCGATATCAAGTCTCCGCCGGCGGTCGCGGGATCCATCACCGTGGCGCCTGCGAGGTTCGGACCGCAAACCGTCACCGTCGCCGGCACGCTTGCGTTCCTCGATGTCGACGCGTGCAATGGCACGGCCATCCCCGCGACGGTAGCGGGCCGGGTCGCCGTTGTCGGGCGCGCAGGCTGCGAGGTGACGCAGAAGGTCCGCAACCTCGAAGCGAGCGGCGCACGCGCCGTCCTGATCGCCGAGGCGCAAGATGGTGCTCCCCAGCGGCCGACGGGATTCGATTTCACCGGGATCCCGGCGGTCGCCATTGGGCGCGCCGACGTCACACGGCTTCGCGCGGTCGAGGGCGGCGTCGACATGGAACTGCGCCTCGAGGAGCGCTTTTTGGACGGCGCGCTCGATACGAGCATCGTGGCCCACGAATGGGGGCACACCTTGTCGAATCGCTTGGTATTCGATGCGCATGGCCTCATCAACCGCCAGGGCCGGAGCATGGGAGAAGGGTGGTCCGATTTCGTCGCGCAGCTCGTCCTGGTGCGTCCGGAGGATGATCACACCGGGCCAGGATCCGCGTACACGGGCACGTATGCGCCCGGCGTTTACGCGGGCCGCGGCGTATACCAAGACTTCGATTACTTCGGTGTCCGGCGCGTGCCGTACAGCACCGACATGGCGAAGAATGCGCTGACCTTCCAGCACATCGAGCTCGGTGTGCCGCTCCCGAAGACGCACCCGGTCGCGTCCTGGGCTTCCGAGCTTTCCAACAACGAGGCGCACAATGCGGGCGAGATCTGGGCGAACGTGCTCTGGGAGTGCTATGCGGCGCTCCTCCGCGATCGCCCTCGACTCTCGTTCGACGAAGCGCAGAGCCGCATGAAGAAGTACCTGGTCGCGTCGCTTTCCCTGACGCCATCGGAGCCCACGTTCGTGGAGGCCCGCGATGCGCTCCTCGCGGCCGCACAGGCCGTGGATGCGGCCGACCTCGCGCTGTTCAAAGCGGCGTTCGCCAAGCGAGGCCTTGGAGCCGGTGCGCGCGCACCGGAGCGAAGCGACGGCTACCTCTCGGGTGTGGTCGAGAGCTTCGCGAACGGCCCGCTCGTCCGTCTCGTGGGCGCTGCGCTCGAAGAAGGGGCGACCTCGTGCGATCATGACGGGATCGTCGACCAGGGCGAAGACGGAGTGATCACGCTGCGTGTGCGCAACGACGGTTGGGACCGGTCCCAGCCCGGGCGCGCCGTCGTGCAGGTCTCGGGGCTGACCCTGGTCGAAGGCGATTCGGTCGCCATTCCGGAGCTCATGCCCGGGGAAACGGTGACCAAGAAGGTGCCCGTGCGCTTCCGCGGCACGCAGTCCCCGTCGAAGGTCGAGGTGCAGGCGAAGCTCGAGGGCCCGTCGACGGACGGCACACAAGCGACGACGCTGCATCCCACCGTGAATTGCGACCTGGGACCGTCGGTGAACGACCCATTCGCGACCGCAACGTCATTGTGGTTCGACGAGCCGAACCTGCCGACTTGGGCGCATTGGCATTATGAGAACCGTGGCGATGGCTATGCGTGGACCGTGAAGCAGAATACCGAAGGCGGGAGCGCGATCCTGAGATCACCGCTGCTCGTCGTGGACAACGGAGGCCGGCTCTCGTTCGACTTGGAGTGGCGCTACGATCTCGGAACCATGGCGAAGGCCGGGGTGCTCCTGCTGCGGGAGGGAGGCCCGTATTACGAGGACATCCAGGTCCAGTTCGCCGGACGAAGCGCGGCGTACCCCGCCTCGACGACGAGCCATGTCGACGTGCCCGGCGTTCATCCGGGCGAGAAGGTCCATGTCGCGATCATCCTGCGCTCGTCTTGGCCAGGCCACACGAAGCTCGAGCCCGGGACCGCAGAGATCCGTGGCGTGCGGTTCCAGGGGATTGCGAACCAGCCGTTCTCCGGCGCGGTCGACCAGCGCGCTCGCTGCAATCAGCCGCCGACGGCGTCGGCCACGGCGCCCGCACGCGTCACCGCCGGGGCACAGGTCGCCCTCCACGGCGAGGGGACGGATCCCGATGGGGACGCGCTCACGTACGCGTGGCAGCAAGTCTCCGGGCCGCGCGTGGCAATCGACGGGGCTACCGCGAAGGACGCGCATTTCGTCGCGCCCGAGGTCGCGGGCGAGCTGCGTCTGCGGCTCACCGTCTCCGATGGCGTGGCCGCGGGGGCGCCCGCCGAGGTCGTCGTTCGCGTCGACCCACGTTCGTCGAATGGTGACGGCGGCGCACCTGGCGAGCCGCTCGAACCCAATGGTGGCGATGGGGGATGCAGCGCGGCCCCGCAGCGCAATGACGGATCACTCACCTCGCCGTGGATGGCGCTCGGCCTTGCCGCGATGTCGCTGGTACGGCGATCGCGCCGGCGCCGCGCTCAAGCGACGACGTGAACTTCGTTCCTCGTTAGCCGCGACGGGCGCGGCGAATCGGCGCTCCGACGGCGCGGGGGCTGGCATCGCCCACGGCGACCAGCACCTCGCGCAGTAGGTCGGCGGCATCGCGCGCGGTTCGCTCGGCGACCGGGCGGAAAAATTCGGCCTGCGCCGCCGTGTAGACGCGCACCGCTTGATCGGTGATGCGTACCCCCTCGCGGGTGAGACGCACCCACGAGCTGCGTTGGTCGTTGGGATCGACCCCGCGCTCGATGAGGCCGGCCTGCTCGAGCCGGCGAAGCACGTTGCTGGTCCCGCCGGACGAGATCAGCAGCGAGCGCGCGAGCTCGTTGGGTTTGAGCCGGTGATGGGGCCCCATGCGCCGGAGCGCCGACAGCACACCGAACTCGGCCTTCTGAAAGCCGAAGGGCTCGAGCGCGCGATCCGTCGCGGCATGAAGGAGCGAATCGAGGCGCGCAATCCGCTTGGAGATTTCGGCCGCGACGTGGGCAACCGAGGGATCCTGCGTGCGCCAGGCGTCCATGATGTCGTCAACGACGTCGGGCACGGCCGCCCGTTTTTCTCTCATGTGCGCGAAGCATAGCAGGGTCCCGCTTGACGTGGGAGCCGCCGCGATCTAGGTGATGGAAAGCTTTCTAAAAAGCTTTCTGAATAATTTTTATGAACGAGGAGTTTCCATCATGACGCAACGTACCCTCATCCGCGGTGGCTGGATCGTCCGCACCGACGAGTCCGACGCCGACCTTCCGCACGGAGATCTCCTCATCGAGGACGGGACGATCGCCGCCATCGGACCATCGCTCGCGGCCGACGGTGCCGAGACCATCGATGCTTCCGGCATGCTGGTGCTGCCCGGTTTCGTCGACACGCACCGCCATACATGGCAGACGACCCTTCGGCACCGCGGTGGCGATTGGTCGCTCGACGACTATTTCGCGCAGGCGCGAATCGCCGCCGGTCAGCGCACGCGCCCGGAGGATGTGTACGCCGGTACCTTGTTCGGAGCCCTAACGGCCATCGACAGCGGCATCACCACGTTGCTCGATTGGTCGCACATCCAGAACTCGCCGGCCCATGCGGATGCTGCCGTCGCCGCACTCGCCGAGTCGGGACTTCGCGCCGTTTTCGGGCACGGTGGTGCATCGATCGAGACGCCGCAGGGAACCGATCCGGCAGCGCAACGGCATTCGGTCGACATCCGCAGGCTGCGTCGCGAGCGCTTCACCAGCGACGACGGCCTCCTCACCTTGGCCATGGCCGCGACTGGTCCGGACTACAGCAGCGACGTGGCCACCGCCGAGGATTTTGCGCTCGCGCGCGAGCTCGGGATCCGCATTACGGCACACGTGGCGACGCGGGAACCGGGGCCGGAGAATCGAGGGATCGAGCGGATGCACGCCGCTGGCTTGCTCGGTCCGGACATCACCGTGGTCCACGGCGGCGGTGCGACGGACCACGCGCTGAAGCTTCTGGCCGATCACGGCGTCACAGTCTCCGTCTCCGCGCAAATCGAGCTCGGGATGGATGGCCTCGCCGTACCCGTCCTGGGCCGGATGTTGGCGGCCGGGCTCACCCCGAGCTTGAGCGTCGACAGCGAGACGGCTACCGCCGGCGACATGTTCACGCAGATGCGCACCGCGTTCGCCATCGCGCGGCGCGATCGATTCGAAGGACGCAACGCACGCGTCTCCACGCGTGACGTTCTACGCTGGGCCACACTCCAAGGGGCACGGGCTACGGGCTTGGAGCACCGCACCGGCTCACTGACCGCAGGCAAGGCCGCGGACATCATTTTGATCCGCGCCACGGACGTGAACCTCGCACCGGTGAGTTCCCCCACCGATGCCATCGTGCTCGCCGCGCATCCCGGTAATGTCGATACCGTGTTGGTGGCGGGTCGCGTTCTCAAACGAGGCGGCCGTCTCCATGCCGACCTCGATCGCGCCCGTCGTCTGGTGCAGGCGTCGCACGAACACGTGCTGGGCAGCTAGCGAAACGTGCGTAGGGGCGGTCGCCCATATCTCTCCGTCACGACGAGCTCGAGCGACTCTGCGAGCTCGGTCCGATATGTGCAGCGCGCAGGGCAGGGAGGTGAACGGAAAGGGAGGCTGCCATGAAGGTGTTGATGGTTGGGGCAACGGGTGGCAGGGCCGGATTGGTTCTGCCCGAACTGCTAAAGCGGGGCATTACCGTTCGTGCGCTGGTACGCAACGAGCAACGGGCGCATGCCGCTCGCCGCAACGGTGCAGCCGAGACGGTGATTGCAGACCTTGCCGATCCCGCCAGCCTGCGCGCTGCCGTTTCGGGTGTGGAAGGCGTCTTCCACATCAATCCTGCATTTGCGCCACGCGAGGCCGACATGGGCGTGGCGATGGTCGAAGCCGCGCAGGCGGCGGGCGTACGAAAATTCGTCTTCTCGGGTGTGATCCATCCGTCGATATCCGCGATGAGCAATCACGCGGCAAAGCAACGGGTGGAGGACGCGCTGTACCGCTCGCGCATGGACTTTACCGTGCTACAGCCCGCGCGGTTCATGCAGAATTGGGCCGGCCCTTGGCGCGAAGTGGTCGAGCACGGCCGGCTTCCGATGCCCTACGCCGTGACGGCCAAGTTCTGCTGGGTCGACTACCGTGATGTCGCCGAGGTCGCGGCCCGGGCCATGACCAGCAACGAGCTTGGCTATGGCACCTTCGAGCTATGCGCGCCCGGAATGAGCGACGGACTACAGCTCGCTGGTATGATTAGCGAGGAACTGGGGCGCCTCGTCGAAGCGCAGCAGATTCCCCGCGAGTCATTCGCCGCGTCCCAGATGCCCGCCGGTCCGATGCGTGAGGGCCTCACGCGCATGCTGGCCCACTACGATCAATATGGCCTGCCCGGCGGAAATTCCGCCGTGCTGCGCACCATCTTGGGCCGTGAACCGCGTTCCACGAGGCAATATTTCCGCGAGCTCGTCACGCACCCCCATCTCGCAGCCCCATCGACTGCGTGATTCATTAGGGCTGCAAAGTGAATTGCGTCGGCGATCCCACAAGCATTGCCGCACTCGCACGGGTCCTGCACCCTGACGGGGTCGAGCTCGACGTTTTCGTGAGGCCTGCTTTCGCTGTCGAGTAGCTGGCCTCCGCGGGATAGGACGACTCGCTGCGCCGCAAATCGCGCCAGCACAAATGACTGAATCTGCGCGGGGGGATGTGGCAACGTACCCCCGCGATGTTCTTACCTTCGGGATCCCGCGTCTGGGCGCGACGCCAAACGATCTCCACGCTTGCTGGCTCGCAGAACGACCCGTGGGGCGAGCGGACGATCGTGCTCGACATGCGGCGTGGTCGCTACCGTCGCTTCTCGGGCATGGGGTCACGCATTTGGGAGCTCCTGGAGCATCCGGCGCGCATGGACGACATCGTTGACCGGCTGGAGGACGAATACGATGCACCGCGCGCGCGCATCGTCGCAGACGTAGAGGCTTTCCTGGCCGATCTCGAACGCATCGGGCTCGTGGAAACGCGCGCGATCGTCACCGCACCGCCGGCCCCGGCGGAGTGCGCACTCGCCCTGGCCGCCGCCCGCACCCTCGTAAAGGTGGCAGGGCTCCACCGTGCGGTCGCCGTCCTTCGAGCGCATTCGCGGGGACGCCCATCCCAGGTGAATCGCGATATCGCGGAGCAGGCGGTGCGTGCGATGCGCGTCGCAGGCGCACTGTATCCTGGACGCGCCGAGTGCCTCGAGCGTTCGATGGCGCTTTGCTTCGTCCTGCGCCGCAGAGGCTTGCACGCGCGCCTGCATTTCGGAGTCGACCCCTTCTATTTCGATGGGCACGCGTGGGTCGTGCACGGTGGCGAGCTACTCGATGAAACGCGCGAGACGCTGGCGACGTATTTGCCATTGAGCGACATCGAGCTATGAAATTCGTATGCGCCTACCGGCCCAGCGGCGGCCCGGTAACGGAGGCCGATTTCGCGCCCTTCGCACGCGCGCTCGGGCACGCCGAGCACAACATGAGCGCGATCTACGCAGGTCCCTTTGCCGCAGCCGGCGCCTGCATCGCCGAGAACGGTGCGCGGATTGCGGTCGGCAATGCGCATATGGGGTATGGCCGACGTTTACCGGCCATCCTGAACGAACTCGATGACCGGCCCGTCGAGCGATGGCTCGGCGATTTCGGTATCGTGGTATTCGACCGCGCATCCCGCCAGATCCAGGCGATGCGCGATCCGTTCGGCGTCCAATCGCTGTTTACGGCCGATGCCCAGGATCTCGTCCTATTCTCATCGCACTTGGCCCTGCTCGAAGGCCACGTGAGCGCGGCCTATTCGGGAGAGTACGTCATCGATTTTCTCGTCGAGGGAGGAACCCGAACCGCGGGCACGATTCTTCGGGACGTGCGCACCATTCCGGCGGGAAGCTTGCTCGTTCAACGCGGCCCATCGCGGCGAATGCGACCATTTTGGTCGGCCTTGGACTTTGCCGCGCGCGACGAGGACGCATCGTCCGAAACGAAAGACATTTCGCGATTTCGAGAGCTCTTTCGCGAGGCAGTGCATTTCAATCTGGGCGGTGCGGGCGAAACGTGGTCGCAATTGTCGGGCGGGCTCGATTCGTCATCCATCGTGTGCACTTCGACGGAGCTCGCACGCGAGGGGACGCCTGGCGCCGAGCTGGCGGGCACCGTCACCATCTACGACGACCTTTGCGACGCCGACGAGCGCGTCTTCGTGGACGCGGTAACGGCACACACCGGCGTGGAAAACGTCAAATTGATCGGCTATCACGCATGGCGCGGCGGTGAGGCGCCGCGCTCCGACGTGCCCTCGGTGCCGAACGCGCACCACGCGATGCGCGCTCGAATGGAAAGCGCGGTCACGTCGGCGGGCGGACGCGTGCTTCTCAGCGGCACGGGATCCGATCACTACTTGGATGGCCGCCCCTTCTTCATTGCCGATGCGCTCGTCCGCCGCGGAATCTCCGCGGGCGCACGGGTCGCATTCGAGTTTGCCGTCGAGGAAAAGGGCTCCATGTGGACGGTGCTCGGTCGATGCGGGGCCCTCCCGCTTTTTCCGGCGTCGATTCAATCGCGCTTCGAAAGGACGGGCGAGGGCTTCCCTCGATTTTTGCGCGAAGACTTCCTGCGCGCCACGTCGGCGAGAGATCGATTTCGCGATGCACGCGCCGCGCTCGGAGGGGCGGGGAGAAAGTTCGATTATGCCACATTCCGGCAGCTCGCCGGACTCCCGGGTCCGATCGAGGCCGAGCGATCCGAGCAGGTCGAAATGCGCTATCCATTTCTCTACCGCCCCTTGGTCGAGCATGCGCTTCGGACGCCGGCCCGGTTCCGCGTGCGCCCTTCGAGCCGCAAATGGATCCTGCGCGAGGCCATGCGCGGCACGCTTCCCGAGTTGGTGCGTACCCGCCGCGACAAGGGTGGGAATACCGCGCGGACGCTCTGGGCCATGTCCAACGAACGGACGCGATGGGACACATGGTTGCGCGATCCATTCGTCGCGCAGCTCGGATGGATCGAGCCCGCGGTCCTCCGTGCGGAGATCGACGAGCTCGTCGCCGGACGAAGCAAAGAGCTGATGCCCGTCCTGCACGCGCTCTCCCTCGAAGAATGGCTTCGCGCACGGGAAAACTGACGACTTTCCTTATCCTGGCTTAATGACACCAATGGCAATCCTCGGAAAGGTGACGCATGGACCATATCGAAACTCCTGAGCCTATTTCGCCCCCCAAAGTCAAAAAGACCTACGAGTCTCCCCGCGTGGAGGATTTGGGCAACGCCGTCGAAAAAACGAAGGGCGTCATCGGCAACGTCGCCGACATGCCGGGAACCTTCCGGACCCGCGGCCACGGCTGGTAAACACACGTGCGGTACGGCGTCCGGCGCTTCACGTGCGCTGGACGCCGTACGCGCGTCCTCTCAGTGAGAAGCCGCGGCGTTCCGCACGTCGAGACGCAATCCGCCGAACGTGCGATTCGCGATGTTTCCTCCGTCGCCCGAGTGGGTCATCGGCGCGTCGGCGGGGCCGACCATCACGATGCCGGTGGAGTCCATGTCGACGCCGAGCCCGTGGAAATGGCGCTCGTCGCTGGGGAAGGCGATGCGTCGCGCGGTCACGGTGCGTCGCTCGGGATCGATGAGCGCGATGAGCGGATCGGCTCCGCGCAAGATGCTCATTCCGCCGTTCCAGCGGTCCCAATCCGAAGCACCGGCGGCCACGATGCCCTCCTTCGTCCAATGGATGGTTGCGAAGTAGTCGGCGCGCCCTTGGTCGACGCTCGTCTCGTATTGAACCGCCCCCGTGTCGCGATCGAACACGCCGATGTAGCCGTCGTAGGGAACCAAGTTGTTCGGGGCGCCGTTGCCCGACGAGTAATAGATATGATGTCCGTTGGCATCGAGCCGGGCAAGGGTCCCAACGAGTGCCAACCGCCCCGTGCGGGCGGCCATGTCGAAGACAAGGAATTCACCGGCGTGGTCGGGAACGACGATGTTCGTACGCCCGCGTACGCCGGCGATGGAGAAAGACGTCGTGGCGAAGGGCTGATAATCGATATTGAAGAAAGGCGATACCTTCTTCGTGTCGCAGATGGACTGCTCGAACTCGTGGGTGGTGCGTGTGAGTGAAGCGCAGCGCCCTTGGCTGAACGTCCTTCCAACGATGGCGGTGCCATCGTCGTCCAGGGCGAGCACGGGCCTCAATGCGGCATTCATCCAGCCGAACTCGTCGTGCCACTCGATAGGTTCGATGTGGTGACGCCCGTCCACGACGCGCGACCAGCTCTCGTCGTAGCCGACTCCGGACCATCGCATGGCTTCGACGATGGTCACATATTCGTTCCGGGCATCCGGTGTTCCATCGGAGCGGCCCGCCACCGAGAGATACGCCAAGGTCACGTCCTCGCCCCGAGGTTGGACGCGAAGCCATCCCTTTTCGAGGGCGCCGTCGTCGGTCGATCGCATGCGCACGATCGCGGCGGCGGGCCCGTCGAGGCTTCCATCGGGGAGTGTGGCCGGCGCAGAGAGCGGGGCGCGCGTACGGAGTGCGCCGCCCGCATCGAGGCGCACGAGTCGAAATTGGCTGGCGGTGCCCGCAAGATTCTCGGTCGCGACCGTGATCTCCCCTGACGGATGCACCGCAAAATCGGAAAGGGACTCGTTGGGCTCACCCATCCACGTCCACAACGGGGCTGCCCCTTCCACGCCATTGCGCGCGTAGACCGCGAGTCGACGCGAAGACCTTCCCTCGACGTCGCGCACGACCTCGAGGACGAAGACACGGTCTCCCACCAGCCGGACCTGGAGCCCCGCGAAGCTTGGGCGCGGCGTTTCCGTCGTGCGGATCGTGGCGCTCTCGAGGTCGATACGCTCCGTCGCGCCGTCCGATGTCGTATCGGACGAGCACGCGAGGAACACCAACGGCAGGAGTGCGGTAAGCATGGAAAGAGCCCGGGGATCGTCGGTCATGCCGACTTGTTCGGCCTGCAGAAAGCGCGGGTTGCGAATTATCAGCTACGCCCGAACCACCTCGCTGCGGCCCTTCTGACATCTTCGGCATGGGGCGTCGTATCGCTCGCCCATGCAACGAACCCATCAGGACGCACGAGCACGGCGCTCAGTCCAAGTCGATCCTTCGCGTCGCGAGCCACGTACCTGACATGGTCGCCCCAAAGGCCATCGAGCGCCTGCAGCGGAGCCTGTCGGCCGAAGTCCAACAGCAAACCATGTCCATCGCGAAGCCGTGAGCCGACCCTCGTTCCGTCTTCGAGCTCGAAGTCCGGGCAGCTGCGTCCCACCAACGGGTGTTCCTCGCCGAGGTCATAGCGAAGGCTCACACCCCAGACACGTTCCGCGAAGTACGTCGCGCCGTCGCGTGTATCGATCAAGTCTCGGACGACGGCTTGGAGCGCGCGGGATTGTCGGTTCGGTCGCATCAGCGCGACTTGGGCCCGCGTCCACTCGAGGATGCGCGCCCCGACAGGATGCCGCTCCGCGGTGTAGCTGTCGAGCAAGCCATCGGGGGCATCGCCTCGAACCGCTGCAGCAAGCTTCCACCCGAGGTTCATGGCGTCGCCAAGTCCGAGGTTCAAGCCTTGACCACCGAGCGGTGAATGGATGTGCGCGGCGTCGCCTGCCAGCAGCACCCGCCCTTTGCGGTAGGTCGTCGCTTGGTACGAGCGGTCTGTCCATGTCGAGGCAATGTGCAACGCCTCGACGGTCACGTCGGTGCAGGAGACGCGCCGCAAGACCGCTTGCACGTGCTCGCGTGTGAGCGGCTGGGTGCGATGGAATGCGCCGCCGTCGAAGTCGGCTATCCCGAACACCCCCGGCTGCCACTGGGTGTACATACCGACCTCCGTGTAGTGCCGGCCCAGGGGGAGTACCGAAGGATCGGCCATTTCGACTTGGACCGAATATCCCGTGAACTCAGGCTCGGTGCCGACGAACTCGAAGCCAGCTTGCTTGCGCACGGTGCTGCGGGCGCCATCGCAACCCACGAGCCAACGTGCGCGAAAGCGTTGATCGCCGGCACGGACGAGCACTTCGTCGTTCGAAGACTCGAAGCCTTCGACACCATGACCGCGCTGGATCTCGACTCCCATGGAGAGTGCGTGAGCGGCCAGGACGCGCTCGAGATGCTCCATTTCGCTCCCGAATTGCGTGTCCGCCGGGCCAGGTAGCCGGTACGTCCACCTCGACGAATCGATGTTGCTGTAGTCGAACTGAATGCCCGCGAAGTGGCCGGCAGGGCCGCGCAGCCGTGAGCTGGACGTGATGGCGCCAGGTGCCGGCTGGCCAGGGCCCTTGTCGTCGTCGCGACGTTGCTGCGCGATTCGTTCCAAGAGGCCGCGCCGGTAGAAGGCTTCGATGCTCGGACCCCAAAGCCCTCGCATTCCGAATGGAAGGCGCTTCAGGGGCGAGTGCGGATCCTCCGATCGCTCGAGCACCAGCACGGAGAGTTTCGCGAGCCGTAGCTCGCTGGCAAGGAACAGGCCGACCGGCCCTGCCCCTGCGATGATCACGTCGTAGACCAAGTCGTTTCCTTGGTCCGCGTGTTGTTCGTACGTCATACGAACTATTTAGTGGTACACCGTACGAATGTCAAAGCCCCCGATTTGGGCAGTCGCCGCGCCCGGTTCCCGCAAGCCGCGATTTACCCGCGAGCAGATCGCCAAGACGGCCCTGCAGATCGCAGATTCCGAGGGCTTCGAGGCGCTGTCGATGCGCCGGGTCGCCGACGAGCTCGGCGCGGGCACGATGACGCTCTACTACTACGTGCGCACCAAGGAGGACTTGCTGGCACTCGTCGAGGACGCGCTGATGGGCGAGACCGTCGAAGCGTGCGAGTCGCTGCCGAAGGCGTGGCGCCCCGCGATTCGCAAGCTCGCAACCGCGACCCGTGCGACCTATCTGCGCCACCCGTGGGCGTTGCGTGCGCACACTGGCCTGCGTGCCGGACCGAATGCGCTGCGCCACATCGAGCAGTCGCTGCAGTCGGTGGCGGGCCTCGATGTGCCGTTAGGCCAGAAGCTCGCACTCTTGTCGATCGTCGACGACTACGTGTTCGGCCACTGCGCCTCGTTGGTGCGAAGGCGCAGCCAAGCGCAATTCGATCGCAAGACCGCCAAGGCGCTGAGCGAGGCGATGAACCGCTACCTCGAGGAGGGCGACTACCCTCATCTGCGCGCGATGATTGGCGACGACGATCCCATCGATGCGTTCGTGAAGAACTCCGACTTCATGACCGAGGACCACCACTTCGACATCGGCGTCGACGCGCTGCTCGACGGCCTCTCGAAGCGCTTCAAGCTGAAGTGAGCGAAGCCTCTCATGGGACAACACCGTTCCCGGCTTCCGGTACCCCGAGGGGCACGGAAGCGGGACGGATGGAAGACTCATCGCCGACGCGATTCGATGATGCTCTTGTTCGATCCGGTGCGTATGACGCGCAATAGCTCGAAGCCGCCGGCGTTCAAGATCGTCGCGAACTCCTTTTCCGTGCGCTCGCGGCCGCCGTTCGTCATGACCATCATGAAAAGATCGAGGACTTTGCCATCGTCGGGACCATTTCCCGGTTCGACGACGGACTCGACCAAGAGAAGCTTTTGACCCGGCTTCGCCGCTTGGTGCACGGTCTTCAAGATGCGCACGGCATCTTCGTCGCTCCAATCGTGCAAAACGCTCTTCATCACGTAGGCATCCGCCTGGGGCACCGACTCGAAGAAATTCCCGCCCACGACCTGACATCGGTCCTTGACGGGGGCCCAATCGTGCCCCTCGCCGACGGAATCGACGACCTGCGGCTGATCGAAAAGAATGCCTCGCAGCTGCGGATACTTGGCCAGAATGGTCCCGAGCAAAATGCCTCGACCGCCACCGACGTCGCATATCGTGCCGATGTCGGCGAAATCGTACGCATTGACCACCGCATTGGCGTACATGGTCGAAAGAGATGTCATTCCTGCATTGAAGACTGCACCGACCTCGGGGTTCTTCATGAGGTGTTGCCAAAGCTCTTCGCCATAGTACAGGTCGAACGACGGTTTTCCGGTTTCGACGGTGGCCGGCAGCTTCGTCCAAGCTAGCGTCATGATGTCGTGATGAAGAAAGAGGACGTTGTTTCGCATCGAACCGGGACCGTCCGCGCGTAGCAACTCGGACAACGGCGTGTTCGCAAACCTGCCGTCGTCGAGCTCGACGAAAATACCCGAGCTCGCGAGCGCTCGCAGCAAACGGAACACGGAAGGAGCATGCGTATTGCTGAGTTGCGCAAGTTCGGTCGATGTTTTCGGCTCCGAGGCGAGAAGGTCGGCAAAACCGAATTTGGTGGCCGCATACAACGCGTGAGCGACTCGTGCTTCCAGGAGAGTGTCGAGCAGCCTCTTGGTCAATGTAGGCTGGATTGCAGATGACATGCGATCGTTCCTTCCAATGAAGACGGGTTATTGAGATTGCTGGAGAGCTCAGTCGAAATCGCGCCACACGCGCGCGTGGTCCGCATGACCTCCAATGGGAGATGCTCGTAGACCTCTACGTATTTTCCATGTCCGCTATTCGACGAAAGAGACGAAATCCGGGCTCCGGTCTCGACTCGCGACGGTTACGCCGTGGAACGTAACCTCGGTCAATGCGTATCTCGTGTCAATCGTCGAGACTTTGCTCGCGACGGAGGGAGAGATCGTCTGTCGTGCAGCGGGGTGCCTTTTGGGATATCCCGAATACGCGTGCTCGAATCGCGAACGAACGATCTCTCGACGGAGGCCAGCGCGCATGGATGAGAAAGGCACCCGTCGCGTCGCGACTGTTCACGATTATGCGCTCGACGAATCGCGCCATCGCCGACCATGCATGGTCGTTCTGCGAATGGCAGGCGATTCGTCGAGCGCTGTCAACGCGACGACGAAAACTCTGCAAACCGTCGACGTGCGCCCGTTTACGCCGGGTTAGCTCCAGAAGTCCGTACCCGATGTCCTCGTCGCATCGCTGGCCAGCACGTGCTCTGCTGATCGCTATTGGATTTCTGACTCCTTGTTAAGCTTGACGGGTTTTCATCTTCTACGGCGTTACAGGCACCGGCGCGGAACGCCCGATCACACCGCCACCGCGATTCTCAGCGACGACTTGCACCACCTTCACGGCGCGCGGAAGCGTGAGCGCGGTATCGAGGCCGGCCCACCTCCCGGAAGCGATCGGCCGCAGGTCGTCCGTCGAATCACCGCCTCGCACCACCCATCGCGCCACGCGGGTCGCGCCGTTCCAAATGGCGTGTACGCGGGTCGTTCCATCGGCGTCCGACTGCACCTTCGCGATCGGCGCCGTGTCGGGCTCGCCATTCCACTCGAATCGATATGCGCGGTACGTGTCGTAACCCGTCGGGAGTTTCGCATCGAACGTAAGGCGACCACGCTCGTCGAATTCGGATACACGCCCGAGTTGCCCCCAGCCGACGAACGTATGGTCCCCCACGAGGCCCTGCGCGTTCCCCTGCGACGCGGCCGAGAGCTTCTCGGGATGCTCGAGTGCGCGCAGCAACGTTGCCGTGTGCGCCGCCCGATCGTGGCGTATCCAGAGGATGCGCGATGCCGGCAAAACGGGCGTCCCGTTCGACTCGTTGTCGAAAATGCGAATCGTTCGGAAGCCCGCGGCAATCGGGTTGTGCTGATAAGCAAATACCGTGTCTTCGTCCAGGGAAACATCGCTTCGTTTTCCGCCCAATCGCAAAAGCACTTTGCCGGAGTGGCGATCGAGCTTGTACACGGTCGACGTGTGCCGCGCCGAAATCAGCAGATTGCCGTCTTCGTCGGGGCTGACGGCATTCAGGTGAAAGTAGTCGTATGGCTTGTCCGCCGATGCGGGCGCAGGCTGATTGGTCTCGTCGAGTGGAACGTGATCGAGGCTGTGCCATTCGAAAAGCACATTTCCGCTTTCGATGTCGATCTCCTGGACGACGCCATCGATGACCTTGCCTGCCGTCGAACCGCCGACCGACGAAAGGTCCCGCGCCACGGCATTGTAAATCGTAATGAGCGCCGTTCCCCGCGGTGTAATGAAGAATTCGTGGGAATCGGCATTCAGGCCATGGCCGGCGCGCACCTTGGCGATGACATGGTACGAACGGTCCAGAATGTAATTGGTCGTTTCGCCATGCTGCAGGCCACCGAACCCTTTGCCCTGCGACCATGTGAGCACGGGCTCACCGCGGTAGCGTTGCACGCGGAAATCGGTGGCGTATTCGTCGTCGGGAAGGGGATTGAACCAAACGACGTGCCCCTCGTCGTCGACGATTTCGGGGCCATGATCGCGCACACCGCCACCCGGCTGCGCCAGACCGCGCGCCTTTGGTGCGATGAAAATGAGTCCGCGCGCCGCGCGAGGGTCGTGCGTAAGAACGGTAACCTCGGGCGGCCGCAGCTCGGGGGCATCGGAAGACGCTGTGTTTTCCGAATCGGCGTGCGCGCTCGTACCGACGAGTACGAGTCCGAGCACGGAAAGAGGACGAAACAGCACGAAACGCGAAGAACGCGAGCGACGCAGGGAACGAGAGAGAGCCATGGTGTGAGACTCCGGGGTTGAACGAAGGCTCGCCCCGACGGCGCCGAAATCGTTCGCGGCGCCGTCAGCGGCAGCGTGTACACCGAAGCCGCATCGACGCGATCGCACGCTGTGCCGCGTGGTCTCCCAGGCTCATACGAATTCACTATACAAGACGCGGTGTCTTGTAAAGTGAACTCTTGATCATGATCGAATTACGCCGGACGGCGTATCAAAGACTCTTGACGGAACTCCCGCTGGCCGTCGTCGTTTCCGAGCTGGGCGTCGGCTGCGCGCAGCAGCGGAAGCTTTGCTGGTAGTCGATGAAGTCCTCGTTGTGGGCGCGCGTGGAGGGCCGGCAGCGGGCGCGCACGGGACCCCAATAGCCACCTTTCAGGATCGAGGAATAGCCCGTCGGGTTGACCGAGCGCGTCCATTCGTCGACGTTCCCGGTCATGTCGTAGGCGCCAAAAGGACTTCGGCACTTGGGGCGCGAACCGGAAGGCTCTCCTTGCCACAGGCGATCGAGCTCGGCACGGGCCCTCTCTCCGTCGCGCGGCTGGAGCGCGCCCTCGGTGAAGGCACGCCAGGGGCGATCGATGACGCACGCCGAGTCATCCCTCGTGTAGCCGTACGGGTAGGGGCGCGCCTCTTCGCCTTCGCAGGCAAACGTCCATTCGCTCTCGGTGCAGAGACGCTTTTGCTCTTTCTTGCAGAGCGCCTCTGCTTCATGAAACGTCACCACGATGACGGGATTTTGCCCGACCGCGTTGGGGTACTCGAACCGGTCGATGCAGAAATCGAGGTCCGTCGTCGGTAGCGCCGCGATGCTGTCGGAGATCTTGGCCGCATCGAACGTTCGGCACCTTGCTGGAAAGTCACGACTGATCCAATCCGTGCAGGCCGCGTCTTGCAGGCGCTCGATCGCGCCGGTCATGCGACCGTCCGCGGTATCGGTGTGAAACGCCCCCTTCGCTCGGACCATCCCGAGAGGGCACCCTTCACCGTCGGGCTCCAACGAGACCAGCGTCACGGGCTGCTCCGAGGCGTTGAGTGAGCTCGCCTGCCAATGCCGGCGATCGACGCTCTGCCATGCGAAGCGCGGCGCTTCGACACGGCGGATCTCGCTCATCAAGTCCTCCCCGGACACGTGGTGTGACTTTATCCAACGCGTCACCCCCCATGCTGCGACCAGCAGGGCAGGGGGGACGGCGAGCCAAAGGTGCCGGCGCTTCATCTCAGACTTTTCACGCTATCACGTATCCATGATTTGGCCCGTACTACCGCGATGCGAGCCAGTACCAAGTGCGCCACCGAGCAAGTGACCCTTTTTGCAATGGCTAATCAAGCCAAACCGCCCAGGTATGCAAGCCACCTTCATTGAGGGTGCAGCCCACGAGGCCCGACCGCGTTCTGCCGAGCAATAGGTGCACAAAGCCCCTTGAGTCGCGCAACACGAAGCCTTTCTGCCGAAGTAGCGGGCGCGACGTTTGGTGGATCCCGCAGTCACGAATCATTGGTCATTAGGCACGCATGGTCCGTATCGGAAGAGGACGCTTGGCGGTCACCGCAAGCGAGGAACTCGCGACAAGGCGCTGACGACCAGCACGGAGTGGAATTGCCAAGTACTCCGAATGCAAAGGTCTAAAGTTAATTCGATGTTGTCGTCTATTTGGGTGTTGAGAGTCGTAAATTGTATTTTTGTGTCAGATTTAAAGTGGACGACAAGCGGAATGGGTATTCCAGTATTCGGCACCGGAGTCGTGGCTATTGTCGAAAAACGAATGCGTCCCTAACCCATTCGATAACGAAGAATAACCAACTAGAGGCCTGGCATTGACGCAGTCCCTCGTTGATCGGAGCCCCCGGGGCCAAAATCCGCGAGGTCGCCACCGCCCTCATTCGGCCCAATCGCCTGCCGATGATCATCCATCGGCGGATGCCAAGCAGCGCTCAGCGGATACCGGTCGCCGTTCACTCCATTGCGTGGTGATCCCTTTGGACTGCCCCGGCACCGTGCGCACGGGAATGTACGATCAGGTGATCGCGAGCGGTGCCGTGACGGAGGAGCAGATCGCGGCGATGCAGCCGATCAACCGATCTGCGCATCCCGACGAGGTATCCGAAGCCGTTGCCTGGCTGCTATCCGATCGCGCGTCGTTCGTTACCGGCCAGGCATGGGCCGTCGATGGCGGTCTGCTCGCGCGCTAAGCGCTCGGGATTCACAGCGGGCCGAAGGTCTCCTCGAAGAGGTCGATCATGGCCCGCCACGAGCGCTCGTGGCTCGGGCGGTGGTAGGCCAGTGCGGGATTCTTGAGCCGATCCGCGTCGGGATTCGCGAAACCGTGCACCGCACCGCCGTACACGTGAAGGCGCCAATCGACATTGGCCGCGCGCATCTCCTGTTCGAACGCGAGGCGTTGCTCGGCCGGAACCCATGGATCGTCCGCACCGATGCAGGCGAGGACCTTGCCCCGTATCTTCTGCGCATCCGTTGGATGCTTCGTGGAAAGCTGCGCATGAAAGCCCACGGTGCATGCGATGTCGGCGCCGTCGCGGGCGAGCTCGAGCACCGCTGCACCGCCGTAGCAGTAGCCGATGGCCGCAAGCTTGGTCGCATCGCACTCGGGTTGCGCGCGCAGCACGTCGAGGCTTGCGCGCCCGACCGCGCGGATCCGCTCGGGGGCGTCCCGGTACTTCTCGAGGAGTGCGGCAGTTTTCTCGAGCCCTTGGAGCACGACACCGTCGCCGACATAGTCCATCGCGAACGCGACATACCCGAGCTCCGCGAGCTTGCGCGCACGCGTCTTGACGACTTCCGAGACGCCGCTCGCCTCGTGCGCGATCAAGATGCCCGGCCGCTTCGTGCCGCGCGCGCGATCGACCGCCAGATATCCGACACGGCGCTCGCCGTCCGCTTGATACTCGATGCTCTCGGTGTGCATGCGGTCAGCATACCTCAATCCTCGAGCGGGAAATAGCCGCGCGCCAGCGCGCTTTCACAGCGCCTTCAAACGCTGGACCGGGCAGACTCCGCAAACGATGGCGAATGGCGAATCGGTCCTAGGCTCGGAATGCGGAGGCCAGATAGTCGATCATGACGCGCACCTTGGCTGGCGGCCGCCGCTCGGGAGGGTACAGCGCAAAGATATCACCGAGGTTGCAATAGGGCTGATCGAGCTCGATGGCCACGAGCGTACCGGCTTTCAAAGCGTCACCGGCGATGAACATCGGTACATAGACGAGCCCCTGGCCGGCGATTGCCGCCGCGACGAGCGCGTCTCCGTTGTTCGCGAAGAGATTGCCGCGAACCGCAACATGAAGCGAATTGTCCTTGCCGAATACCCATGTTTCGGGGCCTGCCAGTTCCGTCATGGAGTACCCGAGGCAATTGTGCTCGGAGAGTTCCTCCACGCTTCGCGGGGTCCCATGCACGGCGAGGTAGCTGGGGGCTCCGCAAACGACCATTTCGGCGCGGACGATCTTTTTTGCGGTCAATCGGCTGCTGGCGAGCCGGCCGACCCGGATCGTGAGATCCCACCGCTCGTTCAACATATCGATGGCGCGGTCGTCGAGACCGAGTTCGACACGCACGCGTGGGTACTGTCGACTGAACTCCGCGAGCAGCGGCGCAATGCACCGCACGCCGAACGACACCGGAACATTCATGCGCAACGTGCCATTGGGATCGAGCCGGTGGGAGGCCGCGGCTGCATCGGCTTCATCCAGCTCGGCCAAGATTCGCTGACACGCCTCCAAGTATCCTCGGCCCGCTTCGGTGAGCGTCAACCGACGGGTCGTGCGGTGAAACAGCTTTACCCCCAACCTTGCCTCGAGTGCATCGACATGCTTGGTCGCCATCGCGGACGAGAGTCCGAGTTGGCGCGCCGCTGCAGACAAGCCCCCCGCCGTTGCGGCGCGCGAAAAGACCTGCATTGCGGTGACCCTGTCGAGCATGCGGATTTCCTACCCCCAGTGAGAAGTCATCACATTACATCGCGCATTATCCGGCATCCACGGCACCCTTAACGTCTGATCATCATGCCGATGAAAATGTATGTGTTGTCCCTCGCCGCCGGCATCTTCGTCGGCGTGATCTACAGCGTGCTCAACGTCCGATCGCCCGCTCCTCCATTGGTCGCACTCCTCGGCCTACTCGGAATGCTCGCAGGCGAGCAGGTCATTCCTATCGGGAAACGGCTGCGCGCGGACGTCTCTCTCTCCACCGCCTCGAAGCCACCGGAAAACCGTCCGTGACGCCCACCACCCGCAAGAGGGAGAAGACGCATGCCGCTCGTTCGATTTGATCTGATCCAAGGACGCACCGACGAAGAAGTGCAAACCCTGCTCGATGCGGCGCATCGCGCATTGGTCGATGCCTTTGGGGTGCCCGAACGCGATCGCTACCAGATCGTGCACGAGCACCCTGCTTCCCGGCTCATTTTGCAGGATACAGGACTTGGTATCGCGAGGACGAACAAGGTGGTCGTCCTCACGCTCGTCACCCGGCCGCGAAGCGAGGGCTCCAAGACGAGATTTTACCAAGCGCTCTGTCGGGAACTCGAAGAGAACTGCGGAATCGCGCCGAGCGATGTCATCGTCTCCATGGTCACGAATTCGGATTCCGATTGGAGCTTCGGAAACGGTCGCGCCCAATTCATGACAGGGGAACTGTCACCGCCGCGATGAGCTAGGTGGGTGCATTATCGCGGCGCGCGCACCACGATGCGATCCGTGTTCCACCCGGTGAGGCTGACCACCGGCTCGCTGCCCTGTAGTTCCGACGAGCGGTACGTGGCGTGGAGCTCCTGCGATTCTCCGGGCCACAAGGTGATGTCGTCGTCGTCCCAAAGGGCCGTGCGCACTTGATTGTCGCCGGGAAGCTCTGCGCCGGCCGTGTTTCCACGGCGCACATCGGCCCGGAGGAAGAAGCCCACCACCGGCTTGTCCGACGTATTGGTCACCACCACCGACGTGACCGTGTCCGCACCGTTCGGCCCCGGCGCGCGGGATGTGGCGGCTTTCACGCTCACCGCCGCCTTCGGCAGGGTTTTCAGCGCCTGGAAGCTCGCGAATTGCTTCATCGTGGCCTGCGGCTTGCCCAAGGTGGCCGGCCAGTCCACCACGTCTTCTTGGGTGGAGAGCCAATAGACGTTGCGCTCCACGATGTTCCCATGCTGGCGGAGCAAAAGCTCCACGAAATAGACCTGCGCCGCCGCGGGCGGCACCGTGGTTGCGGGGACCTTCAAGGTGAGGACCTTGTTGCGAACCTGCTGGCTCGCAAGCGCGATGCCGCTGGCGGATTGATCGTCGAGCACCTTGCCAGCGAGATCGTACACTTTGGCCTGCACCGCGAGATCGTCCTCGGTCTTTGCGCCGAAGTTGTTCACGGTGACCGTGTGCGCGTCGTACGCGAACAGCGCATGCAAAGGCGTGTTTGCCTTTTTCGCACCGAAATAGCTACCCGGCTGGTCGCCATCGTTGTTGTAGAGAGACCAGAGCATGCTGGGCCATCCCTTGTTCATCTGCCAATAGACGACGCCGGTGGACGGATTGTTCTTGTCGGTGGAATGCTCGATGTACGCCTCGAACTCCGAGCGCACGTTCTCGTAATTCGCCACTTGCGCCGCCTTCACGTACGACTCCAAATCGGCCCATTGGCCGTAGCGATTCGAGAGTGCCTGGTCGAAGACGAACAACGTGCCGAAGGCATATCCGCCGTGCCCCGGCTCGAAATTGAGGTGGTACTGATTGTACGCGGGCTCCTGCCAAAGCTTGTTCAACTCTTCGGGCGAGAGAAATCGCTTGAGCGAGTCCAAGGTCGGCACGGTATCGCCCGCGCTTCCCTCGCTGTCGAAGCCCCATGAGCCGCCTGCGTTGGTGCGGCTGCCATCCTCCGGATTGAAGTGCGTCGTGTCGTACCAGTAGCTCGGCGAAACCCAGTCGTAGGGCCCTTCTTTTTCACCGGCGGGCCCGAGCGTCGGCGTGCTCTTGTATTCCGCGGAGGCCACGAGCGGTACGTCGAAATCCGCCTCTTCGAAGGCGCGCAGTACCTCGCTCTCCTGACGTGCGATGGGCTCGTTGTCGCTCCAGCCATAGTTGATCACGCTGGGATGCTGCCGCTCGCGCTGCCCGATGCTGAAGGACGAATCGTGGATGATCTTGTAATCGCGCTCGGACACGCCTTGACCATCCGCGGGAAGCTCCCAGCGATTGCAGCACGTGAATCCGCCGATGATGGGAATTCCGGCCCGATCCATCTGGTCGTAAAAGTCCTGGGGCATGTCGTGCCCTTCGATGCGGATCCCGTTGAATCCGAGATTCTTGATGAGCGTAATCTGATGAGCAAGATCGGCTTTCGAATAGCGAAGCAACAGATCGGGCGAATAGCCGCCGCCACGGAAGACGAATTCCTTGTTGTTGACGCCGAAGATCCGCGAGCCCTGAGGCGCCTGCGGCGATTGACCGACGAGCCGCGTGTTCACCGTGCGAATGCCGAAGGTCTCGCGCGACGTGGTGGACACGCTGCCCCGTTGCGAAACCACGGTGCGTAGCGTGTAGAGCGGCTGATCGCCCATCAGGTAAGGCCACCAAAGGCGCGGGCGCTGCAAGTTTAGGCTGGGGAATTGATCCGGCGCGAACGATACGGTTTTCGTGGTGTGCGCGGGCACGGAGACGATTTGGCGCACGACGATGGGCGCCCCCGCGCCATTGGGAGGAATCACGGCGGCGCTCACCGCACCTCGTTGCTCGCCGTCGGAGTCATTGGTGACGTCGACCTTCACGGTCAGCGCAGAACTCGTCAAATCTGCGGCGTTGCGCTGGACGACGTGGGCATTGGAGCCCGAGAGTGCCGTGGACAATTGGAGCTGAATGGGAAATTGAATTCCGGTTTGGTTGTCCGGCGGAATTTGAGCCCAATCGACGTTGTCCACCGTGAACATGGTGGTGGCATCGTTAGGATACATCTTGATGGCCAGGGAGTTCTTCCCTGCATGGACCAACGACGAGACATCGAGGGTGCGACCGGCGAATGCGCCCGATAGGATGTCGCGGGTGGCGACCAAGGTGCCATTGACCCAAACATCGCCCTCGCCGACGACACCGGGAATGATCAATTTGGCTTGCTTGTTGCGGGCCAGCGATTCGAGCGGCACCGTGAAATCCGTGCGGAACCACCACGGCACGGCGAAGCGTGCGACGGAGACCGGCCCGCGTTCCGCCATGTAGCCGAAACACTTGCGCATGTTGTCGGAGAAGTAGACGTTGTCGCACTCACCGTTTTGCACGAGGGCATTGATCTCGGTTCCCGGGGCACCCGCGTCGTCCGGCTTGACGGGGAACCATCCTTGGGTCGCGTAGCCCGCTTGCGAGATCTGCTCGCCGGGTTGCGTCGCAACGGCGCTGCTTTGCACGTGCCAGCCGCGCGTTCCCAGCGTCACGGGACGAAGCCATGCCGCGGCGTCGAGCTCGTCCACGTGCTCGTCGATTGCGTTGCCGAGGAGCGCATCGTTTTCGGCGGCCGACGGTGTTCCGGACTCGGAGTCGGGATCACCGGTGCTCGGGGAGGACGTTTCCGAAGAGCACGCGACGAACGCACCCAAGGTCACGGCATACGGTGCCCATTTGGCAACTCTGGTCCTGTACATGGCTAAACCCTTCGTGTGATCCGCTTGGCTGATTGTGCAGCTTCCGAGTGAGAATAGTTAGGAAACTTTACTAACATACATTGGACCATGTGAGCCCGTCCTTTTTGCCAATCCGTGGACGCGCGGGAGGAGCCAACTCAACGAGGCGGGGCCGTTCTCCGCACACGTTCGGCCACCCGCGCCCGACGCCCAGAGCCGCCCCTGTACCGACCAATGTACCGGTGTACCGCCGGTTAACCGGTACATCGGAATGCATCGACGCATGGCAAGCTGCGCATTTCGCGGAGGTTGGCGCGGGTCGTTTCTGCGGATGGGCGGCATGAGCCATGCACAGTGCCGCGCATGGAATTTCGACTCGAGTTGGCGGGGCTTCTCGGGATTGGACTCTTCACGTCGACGGCGTGTTCGGACGCCGGGCGGCCTGACCACACCGGCGTACTATCGCTGGGCGCGCAGCGGCCCTCATCGGAAATCGCGTGGGTGCCGTGCACCGCGACGTCCAACGAGGAGTGCGCGACCATCGCGGTTCCAGTCGATTGGGCTCATCCGGAAGGGGAGAAGTTCGATCTGGCCATCGGTCGACTGCCGGCGCTGGAACCGGAGAATCGCATCGGCGTCCTCCTTCTCAATCCCGGAGGACCTGGCAGTTCGGGGATCAACTTTTTCATCACCGGCCACCGCATTCCCGATACGAGCATACTCCGCAAACGATTCGATCTCGTAAGCTGGGATCCCCGGGGCGTGGCCCGAAGTCATCCGATCGTGTGCGACGCGTCGGTGATTTTGCCAATGCCGGATTCATTTCCAAGATCGGAGCGCGAGTACCAAGAGTGGTTGGCCTACAACGCGAGGCTTGCACGGAATTGCCGCGCCCGCACGGGGCCGTTGTACGATCACGTCGATACGCCGAGCACCGTACGTGACATGGATGCCATTCGTGCGGCGCTCGGCGAGGAGAAGATCAGCTATTATGGCGCTTCGTATGGAAGCCAAATCGGTGTCAACTATGCGGAGGAGTTCCCCGAGCGTGTTCGCGCAATGGCGCTCGATTCCATCGTCAATCACAGCGTTACGTCCGCCTTTCGATTTTTGAAGACGAAGACGGAAGAATTCGAAGGGGCCTTTTATGAATTCGTGGCATGGTGCGGGCGCACGCAGGAATGCAAACTCCATGGGAGAGACGTTGCGGCGCTATGGGACGAATTGTACGCGAAGGCCGAAGCTGGAACGCTGATCGATCCAGCGACCGGTGAGCCGCTCGACGAGGGCTGGCTGCTCAGCGAGCTGGGGTTCGCAGTAGCAGCCGCTTCCGCCTCGCGCTGGCTCGCGTTCGCGAACCGTCTTTCGAGCTTGGAGACCGGCGTGCCATTGGCGGCGTCGCGATTCATGGCCGACGATGAAGTCTATGAAAATGGATTCCACGACTTCATCTGCCAAGATTGGAAGTTTTCCATTCGCAATTTCCATGAGCTGGACGCATATCGTCGCGCCCTCGAGGCCATGTATCCCCATACGCATATGCAGGAGCACTGGTTTTGGATCCTCACGTGCCTGGGATCTCCGATCCAGACGACCAACCCGCAGCGGCGCGT
Organism: Sorangiineae bacterium MSr12523; assembly: GCA_037157775.1. Classification (NCBI taxonomy): domain Bacteria; kingdom Pseudomonadati; phylum Myxococcota; class Myxococcia; order Myxococcales; family Pendulisporaceae; genus Pendulispora; species Pendulispora brunnea. Next base: position 7,005,721 of record CP089982.1, on the reverse strand, counting down.
GTCCGCGCCCGACGCACCGCCCATCTTGCTCGTCACCGCCAAGCGCGACGTTACAACGCCTCAGGCCGACGCCGCAGCGATTCACCGACAACTCAAAGGCTCCGTGCTGCTTCAGCAGGATGGCGTTGGCCACAATCAATACCTTCGGAACACCTGCGCCCGTCAGTACATCGAGACGTATCTAACGACGCTCGTCATGCCACCGAAAGATACGCATTGTCCGTCGGATTTCCCGCCCTGAGGTCGATCGAGGTGCCGTGTTGCACGCAGCGGTGAGCCGATTGTCCGTTTCTTCCAATCCGCGGGGAGCGCCGATTCCTACGCTCCGTGCATGAAAATCCTCGTCACTGGAGCGACCGGAAAGGTCGGAAGTCGGCTCATCAAATATCTTGCTCGGCGCGGCGATCGAGTGCGCGCGCTCGTGCGCAGTCTGACGCGCGCCGCCGATTTGCGCGAAGACGGGATCGAGCTCGTCGAAGGCGACTTGCTCGACGCGGACTCGCTCACGGCCGCGGTGCGCGGCGTCGATGCCGTGGTCCACTGCGCCGCGTTTTTCCGTGGTGCGACGCCCGAGCAAGCGCACGCGGTCAATGATCTCGGCTCGCAGCACCTTGCGATCGCCGCGCGTGATGCCTCCGTGGGGCGCTTCATCTTCACGAGCACCGGTACGGTCTACGGTTCGAACGGTGGCCGCCCCGCCCACGAGGACGACCCTTGCGCGCCAACTGCGGCCTATCCGGTGAGCAAACTCGCGGCCGAGCGGTTCCTGCTTGCGACCGAGGGGCTCGATGCGCGGGTGCTTCGGCTGCCGTTCGTGTATGGCGACGGCGATCCGCACATCGAGGAAGCGATCTCGTTCATGCGCACGTTCCCGCCGACGCAGCGCCTGTCGATCGGGCACCATGCCGATGTCGCGCAGGCCGTCGCTCTCCTGCTCGATGCGCGTTCGCCTGCGCACCGCATCTACAATGTGGTCGACGACGAAGCTCCCGATCTTGCGACGCTGTTCGCATCGGTGGGGGCGCCGCCGCCTGACGGCTCGGACGCCGAGCGCGCGCGCGCTTTCGACGCGCTCCTCGATGGTCGCAGGATCCGCGAAGACCTCGGCTTCAAGCCCAAGTTCCCCCGCCTCGCCTAACGCGAGCGCCTAACGTCGCCGATCCCTACCGCGGTGCACGCTCATAGGATTCCCGCAATGAGCACATGGAACTTCCACTCGTTTTGGCAGTTGCCAGCGTTGATGCTCATTTCATTGCCGTAGACTGGGAGTCGATAGACGTTGTTCCCCTCTGACGTGCCGAGCATCCCGAGTGAAATAGAATGCACCATTCGGCGCGCCGCACGCTCCCGCGCGTTCAGTGTGCTCCTCGGATTCCCTATCGCGAGGTCACGCCGCGTCCCCGCCGCGTTCCAGGCGACGGGGACCGACGCACGGATTGTGTATCAACGATACGGCAGCCGACGGCTGCTGCAATTGGCCTTGGTGCGAATGCGGGTGAGCGCTTCATTGAGTCGTCCGGCTGCGTAATTTGCCGAGGACTCGTCATCGAAGGAGAAGGAGCCCACCTTTGTCGCGCTACGGGTGAGCACGTGAACTTTGTACCAGATCTTCCCCTTGGCACCGTGCATCACCTCCGGAGCGAATCCTTCGATGGCGGCCAGGGGCTGGCGCACGTTGCCACCAACGGGAAGGGGCCCGCACGTCTTGCGGAATTCCTTCGTATCCATGGTGACGGTCGTCGAGTTCACGAATTCCGCGACGACCATATACGTGAAATAGATGCCGAAGATCATGAAAGGCAGTGGACAATGGCCCCAAAGGCTGGACCACCAAACCACGGCGAATAGACCGTTCCGAACTGCCGACCAACGCGAACGCGCCGACTTGGCCGTGTACGATGTCTCCGTCTCCGTCTCCCACCAATCGAGCGACAGAGGACGATAGCTGAAAACAGGTTCCATGGGACTTCGCCTCCCGGGACGCAGTTTCGTCCGATCGTTGGAAGTGAATCCGGTTCAAGGTTCAGGAAACCGGGACCCTGGTCGGAAAACTATCGCATCTATAAACGCCGAAGGCCGCCTGGGTTTCCCTTGGCGGCCTTCCGAGAGTACGCGGATACGACTCTGGAATTTCCGCTTAGGGATCGACCTCCGGATTCCCCGACAGGATCGCGGCGCGCTCCAGGAGATCCCTCTGGATGTCCGCATGAGGCTCTTTCGGCGACCGGTCAAGAATAAATCTGACCAGCAATCAAAAAAAGAGGGGAGTGTGCCGCTCCAGGTGCATGGGAGCTCAATTGCGCTTTCGCAGGAAGACCCGTGCGAGCTCGCTCGGGCATCCTCGAAGCCGGCGCGGTATGCGCACCCAGTGGCGGCGCCGCTGGACTATGCCCGAGGATACGCGCAGATTCAGCCCAGGAAGGAGCTCTCCGCATGATCTACACACTCGAACAAGCTACCCGCGTCGCCAGCCAGCTCGAGAAACTGGCGACCTACAATGTGCATCAGCTCGCGGGGCAGTTCCCCAATCTCGATTTTTGGCTGGGGGAAGCCATTCATGCTCTCCAGATCATCGACGACTATCCGCGGCGATTCAAGCTACTGCGGGACGCGCAAGAGCGTTGGGTCAATGAGCACGGGACCATCGTCTCGGAGTATTGTCCGATCTGCGGCGGCAAATGTGAGTTCGGCCCCATGCGACCCAGCCCACCCACGCGAACCCCTTCGACGGAATTGGACGCAGCGCGCCGCAGCGTTAGAGATGGGGCATACCATTTACTGCTCCGGCTTCATCGCGTCGGATGGATCGACAAGGAGCGCCTCATGGTCGAGTGTGAGCGCGTGGGCACCAGCGTGGACCTGGCGGACCTCGAACCGCGCTGACGTGACCTGTACCTCTTCAACAACGCGGAGCCGTGCGAAGTCGGCAGTTTGAATGCGCTCACCTCCATTCGGAACTTGTCCATCGTCAACAATTTCAGATTCGAACACATCAATGGCCTGCACCGCCTCAGTGCGCTCGGTCAGCGTCGCGAGCTTCTCGAGACGACGCAGACTTTGAAGAGAGGCACTGTTGAATATCGTGATGTTGCTCGCCGTAGTGAGGTGTGCCGCTGAGCACGAAAGGGCCTTTCGATAGGAATTGGAAAAAGGACGCCCCTTCCGTCAAACGCGACGTCGATTGCGGGCGACTTTTACGCTGGCCGCAGCTCGAGCGGCGCCCTCAATCGGCCGGCGGTGGCGATTTGTTTCCTTGAATCGACACAATTTCGATATCTGGATAGCGGCCCAGCGCTCGCAGGATGTGCGATCGCGATGTCATGGATGCATTGAAGTCTGACTCCGATACCCGGGGCAATCTATCTTGGCGCGCGAATTGCTGATGCGCTCTGCCCATGAGACTTCGGATCCCCTATCTTATCGCGGCGCCTGTCGCGTTCGTGCCATTCATGCTCACCGCGATTCCGGCATGCACCGACGATCATTCGGTCAGCCAGCCTACGGATTCTGGCCTGATGGATCACGCTGACGCCTCCAATGACGTACGCGTGGGCTCGTGCGTCGTCCCCGCTGACGGAGGCTGCTGGGCGGAAACATCTCCGTTGCGGGAGTGCGTTGACTTCAGCACCGGCGTCTACGGATCGGCGGGGTATGGCTGCGCCGCTCACTGCCCGCCAAACTACGGGGGTTGCATGGGCGGAGTCGTTTCCACGACCGATGTCGCGTCCGGCGAGACAAAACGCACCGACATTCGTGGAGGCATCTTCGCAGTCGAGCTCGCCCCGGGCACATACGACGTTTGTTACGAAAGCTTCCGGGAGCAGTGTTCGGTCAATGCTCGATGCGTCCGCGCTGTCCTCACGCAGGGCCAGCTTCGCCAGATCGCCATCTCCGAGATAGGAAGTCCCGGCGGCGTGTACTGCAACGTGCGGTGCGATCCAACGTCGGACTGCGCAACGGACGCCTCGACGAACGACCAATGACGTGAGCGAATGCTGAGAAGGATGGGGCGCGCGACGAACCCGACCCGAATTCATCGCGCGCGTTCACCGAGATTTCCTGTCGTTCCTTCAGGGGGCGGTGCGCTCGTACGTGAGATGCCTGCGCGCATCGAGCTCACGCTCGGACGACTCGGTTCGCCACTGTCCGATCGTATCGAGTCCCGCATCTACGAGAGTACGCAACAGGCTTGTTCGGAGGTTCGGCGCAACGTGTCAGGCTTCTTTGCGCTCGTCGCGCCGGATCGACTCGTCGGTGCCGATGCAAAAGCCGACGAAACACTCCGCGCGATGGTCATCGAGGAGAGCGCGAGGCTGCGATGGCTTTCGGAGTTTCGGTAGCGGCCGAGAAAAAAAGCTCCGATGACCGCGGATACGGTCACCGGAGCCTTTTTCTTCACGGAGCTGCTACGTGGCTAATTGACTTTGGCCGCACGGCTGTAGTGGCCATTCGGCGTCTTCGTGCGGACCCACACGGTGCCGGTGACCGCGGTCGGTGCCGTGTACGGCTGGAACGTGGTGCCGTTGTCCGTCGAGTATTCGATGGCCAATCCCGGATAGCGCAGATTCGCCAGGAGCTGCCCGTTGTCGATTTTCGCGCCCGGAAGCGGCACGCGGTAATTGACTCCCGTGGTCTTGGGGAGCTCGCCGCGAAGATCGACGGGGTGATAGTAGTCGAGGCGCGGGAGTTCGGCTTGACCGAGCGTGGTCACGAATTGCTTCCACGCGGGAGGCAGTGCGTTGGCCGTTTCGGGCGTGTTGAAGTTCCACGCGCGCTCGGCCACGCCGAGGATCTTCGGGAATGCGAAGTACTCGACCAATTCGGGGCTCTTGAGGTTCTCACCCCAGAGGAGCCCCTGCATGCCGAGGATATTTGCGCGCTTGGAGTTGTCGGTCAGGTGGACCTTGTTGTTCCAGTAGCCCGCTGGGAAAGTATCTCCCATGCGGCTTTGGGTGGCGATATCGAAAATGTTGAACGGGAGGTAGTTGAACGTCTTGCTCTCGTCCACGAAGTTTGCCCAATAATAGCCGGGCTCCTCCGGATCGTTGTTGTACGCCAGATCCATATACAAATTGGTGGCGTGCGCCAAAATCACCGTTTGGTCATTGTTGGCATATTTGTACGCGTCGTCCTCGCGGCCCCAATCCCAGACGTTGCTCCACGGCATGGGAATGAACCCGGGAAGCACCAACCCGCTGTGAATGATATCGTCCCACCCCGTCATCTTGGCGCCAGTGGCCGTGATGATCGGCTGCCACTTTTTGAAGAAGTAGTCCTTGATGCCCGTATCGTCCAAGTTCTTCGTGTCCGGATTGGACTGGCACAACGGGGAGCCCTTCCACCACGTTACCTTGTCGCTGAGTCCCGGCAGTTCGTCGCCGCCGCCGTGAATCATGGTGAGTGGGGCACCGACCGCGTCGAAGCGCGCCTTGACCTCTTTGACGACCTTGGTGAGGAACGCGTAGGACGACGGCAAGCAAGGATTGACGAAGTTGTCCGTATATCCCTGAACGCTTCGATGCGTCGACTTGTCGTCCGGATCGGCCAGGCGGTACTGCGTGGCCTTCGTCACGTCGCTCGATGCATATTTACGATAGCGGTACTCCATCGCCTTGACCGCTGCGCGCGCATGCCCCGGCACGTCGATCTCGGGGATGACGTCGATGTGGCGTTCGGCCGCGTAGCGGAGGATCTCCTCGAAGTCCTTCGTCGTGTAATAACCGGAACCCTTTCCGACGAAGTTGAGCGAGGCCTTTTCGAACCCTTGGAAGACGGCAGGCTTTCCGCCGTTCGCCGCCGTCGGGCTAGCCGCTTTGCCGGAGATCCCGTCCCCCGGCCCGAGATCGTTCGAGGAGCCCATGGCGGCATGGAGCGAATTGGTCTCGTTCACGTCGAAGCCGCGGTTCGAGCCGAACGAGGTGAGTTCGGGTATATCCGGAATTTCGAGGCGCCACCCCTCATCGTCCGTGATGTGGAAGTGGAACTTGTTGATCTTGTGGGCGGCCAACAGATCGAGAAGCTTTTTGACCGTATCCTTCGTCTGGAAATGGCGCCCGACGTCGAGCGTCATACCGCGGTATGCGAAGAGCGGTTTGTCGGAAATCGTGATCTCCGGCAACACGAACGATGCCGTTCGTCCCGAGGTGGCTGCGGCCTGGTAGGCATCCGTGGGAACCAGCTGGCGCAACGTCTGGATCCCATAGAAGATACCCGCCGACTTGCGCGCGCGAATTTCGACGCCGTTCGCCGGCGTGATCGCGAGGGAATAGCTCTCGTCGCCCGCCGGTGCTGCAGGGTCGAGCACGAGGCGCACCGCGGTGTTCGCCGTATCGGCCTTGTCGGTGATGGCACCGGAGACGACGTCGCCCAGTGCAGCCTTGAGGAAGGCCTTCTCGCCATCGAGACCGGCGCTGGCGTAGACGGCAATGGCGCCGCCGAGCGTGTACTGCCCCGCGCCGACGGTGACCGATTGCGGCGTTGGCAAAAGGCGGGTCGCCGCATTGACGGTGCCGCCTTGCAGGGACGTGTTCTCCTGGTATCGCGATTGGGCCGTGGGGACCGGCACGTGATCGCCGGGGAAGCGCTTGGTCTGCTTGGGATCCGTCGCATCGATCACGGTGCTGGACTTGAGAGCCCACGCGGTATCCGTCGAACCAAGGACGAGATGGAATCCTGCAGGTCCGTCGGTGTTGACGATGGCCCAGTTCTCCGCGAGCAGCGAGATCTTCCGCGACTGGCCAGGTGCAATGGGCGTGAAGTTCGAGAGCGGCTCCATGACGAAGTAGTCGCCGCTCTGCGCCTTGTCTCCGCGCGAGATCTTGAGGCCTTGCACCGCCAGGTCCTGGGTGTGCGTATCGTCAGCTTTTCCGTCGGGCAAAATATTGCGTACGAAGCTGAAGTAGATCTTCCACCCCGTCGTATCCAGACGAAGATTGCTATCATTCTGAATGGTCAGCTCACCGGAGAAGAATGCACCCCCGGCCGATACGGTGTTATCGACTGGGCGGAACGAAATGGAGATATTCGGACCGCCTGCGTTCGCGTCGGGGCCGCTGTCGATATCCGGCGTACCGCTGTCAGGCTTTCCCCCGTCGTTCGCCGGCGGAGGGTTGTTCCCCCCATCGTCGTCGCACCCCGTCATCACCGTCCAAGAGGAAGCCAAGATGATCGAAATACCAAGCAGGGACCTTCTCATGCGCTACCTCACTTTAGAGTTTAGTAAAATACGCTATCAGCGCAGGATATGGGCTTTCAATACAGAAGGGGAGCGAGTGCCCAAATCGCATGATCGTTTCGATCACCCATGATCGGATCGATCGTGTTCGGAGGTTTACACCCCGGCAAGTTGTGCGCGAGATCTGGTCAATGGGCGTGCGGGTCGCCCATGGACAATGCGCGCCGGCCATCCGTTCGGCGACCTCAGCCCCAAAGCCCGAAGGCATGGCTGCAATCGAGCGTCTGCTGCAGCGACTGCTTTTTCATGATGTCTCGCTGAAGGTAAATCAATAACGATATTTTAGAGCGAAATCGGAACGCCTATTCATTTCGTTTCGACGATGCGGGAGGCTCTCACGGAGTTTTGCGTGTCCTCGATGATTCGGCCGCATCGCCCCCGTCGAGAAGCAGCGACCATGGCATGGTCAACAGTTCGTAGAGAGCCTCGTCGACGTTCACGCGTGGTCCTATCGGTAGAACGGCGCATTCCATGAGCCGGGTGCGAGAGGGCGTTGGCTCGCGATTTGGGGCATCCATGTATACTCCGAGCGATGCCGCTTCGCCCGGGCGAGAGATTCAACCGGTATAGAATCGGAGAGGTCCTGGGGTCAGGCGGAATGGGCGTTGTTTACCGCGCGCACGATCCGCGGCTTCATCGTTATGTTGCGCTCAAGCTCCTGCAAACGGATTGGGTGCCGGCGTTTGGAAACACCATTGCACGCTCGGTGCTCGTCATGCGCGAAGCGCGCGCGGCAGCCTCGCTCGACCATCCGAATGCGGTGAGCATCTTCGACGTCGGGGAAGAGGATGGGCAACCGTTCATCGCCATGGAGCTCATCGTAGGCCGCCCGCTCCGAGCATTCGTGGGGGATATGACCATCCCGCTGCAGCGGCGACTGCGCTGGCTGCTCGATGTTGCGCGTGTTCTGGATGCCGCGCACCAACGCGGATTGGTCCATCGCGATATCAAACCCGAGAACATCATGGTGCGCGACGATCATGCCATCAAGGTGCTCGATTTCGGGATCGCGCGACAATCCGCATTGGCAGGAACCGAAGGCCCCGGCGCCGAGCACGCCAATACTGAACTCGCGTTGCCGGCGGCGCTCAAATTGCCAATGGCCGCCAAGTCGATACGGAGCGCCACTGTGGAAGGAACGCCGCTCTATATGGCTCCCGAACAGATGCGCGGCGAGTCTCCAGATGGTCGCTCGGACCAATTTGCCTGGGGCGTCGTCGCGCACGAGCTGCTTACTGGAAGAATGCCCTGGGCATGGTCCGGTGATCTGCATGCACTCCTCGCCGATATGGAGAAGGAGACGCCTCGTTTTTCGACGCCTGTGCCCGGCCTCGCGCCTGCCATTTACGACGTGATCGAGCGCGCCCTGGCGGCCGGGAAGGACCGGCGCTTCGAGAGCATGGCTCCCATCGTATCGGCGCTCGAATCCCTCGCCGTCATCACACCGCGCGTGCCGGAACAACTGCCTACCTCGGCCCCCGTCATTGGAGACCTACCGCCCAATACGGGGGAACGATCGCTGCCGCTCCGCAAACGAGCCGTGGCGCGACGATTCGCGATTCTGCTTGGGTCGATGGCGCTCGCGGTGCCTCTCGTCGTGGCACTGAGGACACGCGTCGCGGAGCCGGTCGCGCAGACGGCCACCGCACGCGTCTCGCCGTCCGAAACCGCACCGGTCCGAACGCCGATTTCCGCGAACCCGGAGGCCGTGGCGGCGTTCGAGGACGGGATCCGCGCATACCACGATTCGTCGTTCGAAACCGCGCGTCTCGCCTTCGAGCATGCCGTCGAGCTCGACCCCCGCCTGGCCGCAGCACACCTGCGCTTGGGGATCTTTTACATATGGATCTTCGACCGCCTTACGGATGCTCGGGAATCGCTTGCACGTGCCAACGCCGCCCGCGACACGCTCGACGAGCACGATCGCATGTTGCTCCACGCGATTGCACTTTATCTCGAACGAGAGCCACCCGATTTCGAGGAGATGCATCGTCGGCTCTTGGCTGCGCTGGAGCGGTTTCCGAAGGATGCGGAGCTTTTGCTTTTCCAAACCTTACTGTACATGGAATCCGGCAGACGCGAGGAGTTGCTTCGCTCGACGGAGGAATTCGTCGCAGCCACGCCGCCGTTCGCTGCCGCATCTTGGAACATTCGAGGGCTTGGGCTCCTGTATTCCGGGCGAGACGACGAGGCTCTCGCGATGTTCGAGCGCTGCCTGAACACAGCGTCCTCCACCACCTGCCTCGGAAACATCATGGAGCTCCATTCCCGACGCGGCGAATGCGAGAAGGGGGAACAGAATGCACGCCGGCAGATCACGCTCACGCCCAATTCGCCGTTTGGCTACGAGCATTTGGCCGGGGCGCTCGCAGCACGCGGGCTCGCTGCTTCCGCCGTAATCGAGGCATTGCAGCAGAAATGGAGTCGCATTTCAGCCGAGCGACGTGAACGCGAACGCGCGGCCGACGAAGCGCACGTAGCGTTGTGGCGCGGCGATTTCACTGCGGCGATCACCAACGCCGCTCGCCTGGAGCATCTCGTTGCCGATGACGTCGAGCAAAAGTGGCATGCCGAAGCCGCGCGCATCACGGTGGGTGCGCTGATGGAAACCGGCAAGGAGGCCGATGCTTCCAAAGTTAGTCAGCGCTTTCTCGCACGCAAAGACGGATGGATGGCGCCCCCTTGGCGTCAGGAACAAAAGCACGATGATCCGACACCGCAACTTCTAGAGGCCGAGCTGCGTGCGGGAACGTTGCACCGCACGGACTTCGAGGCTGCGCGTGCAAACTGGGCAAAGCAATGGGTCGACCGCGCGCCGCCCGCCCTGCGAAATTATGTTTGGTATTACGCCTACGCCTCGCTCGTTTCGACGGAGAGCGAAGCCGCTCACGCGCTCGCCGTCGGGTCGACGTATGAGCCACTCCCGGCCTATCACGACATGGTGGAGGATGCGGCCCCCGGACGCGCGTACCTCCTCGCCGGACGAATTGACGATGCCACGAAATCACTGCAAGCCGCCGCACGCTGGTGCGATGTGTTGTACCAGCCCATCGTGCACACGCGCGCCGTGGCCCTGCTCGGGCGAGCTCTGGAAATAAAGGGCGATACGCGCGGTGCATGTGCAGCCTACAACCAAGTACTCGCGCGATGGGGCGCGGCGCGCCCACGAAGCGTCACCGCTGAAGAGGTAAAGGTCCGCGCCCGTGCATTGGCCTGTCGCTCTCTCTGAGAATCGAGGAACAATTAGATGAAGCTCATCGTGGCCGGCTCGACCGGCTTCGTCGGCACCGAGGTTATGCGGCAAGCCCTTGTCCATCCCGCGGTCACGTCCATCGCGGCGCTCGCGCGCCGAGTGACGGCCGTACCGCAGGGGGCTGGATCCGGCGCGGACACAACGAAGCTCACGTCCGTCGTATGCGAGGACTTCCGGAGCTACTCGGAGAGCGTGAAGCGAGACTTGGCGGGGGCCGACGCCTGCATCTGGCTCATTGGCCTGACGCCGTCCGAAGTGAAGAAGATGCCGTGGCAGGAGGTGCGGAGCATCTGCCTCGATTATACGGTCACGGGGCTCGAAACGATCGCGCAGCTACCACGTGATCCGGCGAGCAAGTCCTTCCGCTTTCTCTACGTCAGCGGCGCAAACGCCGAGCGCGATCCGCGCAAGAAACCGTGGGTGTTGGGCGACTACTGTCTGCTGCGCGGAGAAGTCGAGTCCCACGTCCTCGAGCATGCAAAAGTGTCTCGAGGTGCGGTGGAAGCATGTATCGCAAAGCCTGGGCTGATCGACGAACCGGGCCGCACGGGAGTCGTGATGAAGGCCGTGCAGACGATCGGCCGCAGCTTTATCGGTCTTCCCAAAATCGACGTGGGTGAGATCGCGGCGGCATTACTTGACCAGGCGATCAACGGGATCGATACGGATACACTGCTCAATGCGGATTTGGTCAGGCTAGGGCAGGAGGCGCTTAGAGCGCGGGCAGCAGGTCGACATCGTTCGCCATGACGTACGCGATGCGATGCCCAAATTGAATTTGGTAATACGACGTCTGGCCTCGCACCACGACGTGTTCCGCCGGATCGAACGTCCCTGCCCACAGGTACTCCGTGGCAGGCAGATGGCCCAGCGAGTACTTTTGACCCGCGGGCATGGTGTACTGCAGCGGGACGATGGCCTGCACGGGCACGCGTGCGGGAAAAGCCTCCGCCTCTGGATACGCGCGTCCGTAAATGGGAATCGACGCTTTCCCCGCCTTCGGGGTGACGAGCACGCCACTGGCCGGAAGAGCGCTGGGCGCGCTCGCCGGATCGTAGAACCAGCCTTTTTGTCCGAGGTACCAGATGGCCGTCCAATCCCCGCGCCGCTCCGCAACGGCATATTGCTGGCCCGTCGAGGCGCGGCTTCCAATGTCGTACACCACCATGGACGTCTTTCCGTCCGGCGGATGGAGCCCCACGTCGTCGAGCAGCGGTGCGTCGGCGCGTGGTTCGCTGTGCAGGATCACCGAGGACGAAGCACGCGCCGGACACGGATCCGCGGGATGATCGTCGTCGCAGCCGAAGAACGGCGGCCGATTGTGCGCATAATCCGGACGCATCGTGACCAGGCCCGAGCCCCGACGCCCCGTGGCGCGGAACGGTGAACCGAGCAATTCGAAGTAGTGCGCCCAATCCCAATAGGGCCCCGTATCCCAATGCATGCCGCTCACGGCATCGGGGATCGGCCCTTGCACATTGTCATGGCCAAGAATGTGCGCGCGATCGAGCGGCACACCGTAGCGGGCAGCAAGGTAGCGCACGAGCTTCACCGAGCTGCGGTACATCGCTTCGGTGTACCAAGTGCCTTGTGCGGCGAATCCTTCGTGCTCGATGCCAATCGATTTGGCATTCAAGTACCAATTGCCAGCGTGCCACCCCACGTCCTTGGTCTTCACGTGCTGCGCGACGTGCCCGTCGTTGGAGCGAATCGTGTAATGCCAACTGACGCCATTCGGGTCGAGAATTTCGTCGCTCACCGCCGTCGAGTAATAGCCTTCGACGTCGTGAATGACGATATGCGTAATTCGCTGCGTGTTCGGCCGGTCGGACAAATCGTGATTCCCGAATTTGCCTCCGCCGAGCTCCTGATAGGGCGCAGGAATCCATTCGCAATCGAGGTCCGGCGGGCACTCCACGTCGCCCTGGGGCGAGGGGCGCAAACCGAGAACGTCGATTTGGGTCCTCTGCGGCCGAATGCCAGTTTGGGCCGAGAGCTCCATGCTCTGGCCATCGTCGGTAACGCGGCGGGTGCCTTCCGCGAGGATGCCGAAGACGCCATCGGCAAACTGGCGCGCCGCGCCCGTATCCACCGCGCCGCTGTAGCGAGCCACCGCACCGTACCAGTCCGCCGCGTCGGCGCTGGCCGCGCGAACCTTCCCCGCAGCAGCCAGCTCCCGCTGGTATTCGGCCAGCAGCGCGGCACCGCCGCGAACGTTTTGCTCCGGGTCGGTGCGCAGCGTTCCTTCGTCCACGCCGGTCAGCGCGGCAGCCCGCGTGAGCGTACGCAACGACGCCGGAACATTGTCGGCATGGCGCTCGACCCGAGACATCGTCCGCGAATCATCGCCGCGCGCATCGTCGGCGCCGGCGCCGCACATGCGTGTGCGTCGGCCCGGGACCGAACCGACATCGGTGAGGTGCATCGGCCCGTAGCCCGCACCTCGACTCGGCTGACCGCCGTTCGTGTCCCACCGCGATTCCATGTAGGATACACCGAGCAGCACGCTCTCGGGGACGCCGAACTCGGTTGCCGCCTGGTGAAAGGCTCGCTGGCGCGCATCCATCTGGCGCGCATCGTCCGATTCGGACGGCGCGGACTGACAGGCCAACGCGGGGACGACGACGACGGCAGCGATGGACCAGCAGCCAGCGGTTCGGAGCATGAAATCAACCTAGGCGCGACGCGTGCGTTCGCGCGAATGCAAAATGGAAATTCGTGGCGGGAACGCGCATATCTCATCCTGTGATGCGCATATTCCCACTGCTCGCTTGGAGACCGAAGATTGAATCCACCGAGCGCGGCTGCCCGTCCGATCACATCGCGCCACGGCGCGGCTTGCCGACAAATTGCTTCGCGGCGGCGATTCCAACAAATAAAGCTCTTGGGCATTCGTATTGTCTCTCGAAGACGAGGCGTAAGGCGCCGGTGGAGACCGCCGGGAAAGCCCGCTTTTGTCGAATCGTGGAGGAGACATCGTTCATGACATCTATGAAGAAACTCGGCGCAGTGGTTGGCGTGATGGCATTCGCTGGGATCGTGGCAGGTATTGCGAGCAACGCGGGAGCGTCGACGAGCGAGCCCCCGTCCAGCGAGGGCTCGAACCAAGGGGATGACGTTCAGGCGATGGTCGCTCTCTCGTTCTACCAAACGTGCGCGTATCCCTATGCCGAAGTGACCGGCAGCACGGCTACCTTCGCCCGGGCGAATGCATGTCTGAAGCGAGACAATACGTGGAGCGGTCCGAAGGTGTGGTACGGCCGCTGCACGACCAACCTGATCAACAACGACGGCAACATCGAGTGCAGTTCTACGCCGTGACGTGAAGGGGCGCGCGCAGCGGTCGCCATCGTCTGCGTGCGCCGCTCGTTTCGGACATCATCCTTCAATATCATGTATTGCGCGACTCGAAGAAGTTCGCCCGCGGAAGGTCCTTGATCTCCTGTCCGTAGATCGGATGCGCGTCGGCAAGGGCCGCCACTCGGCTTCGTAGCCCCGGCACGGAATCGGCATCGTCGGGCGACAGCAACGCTTCAGAAATCACGTCGGCGACGGCCTGGAAGTCCCGGGTTACGAATCCGCGGGTGGCCAGCGCCGCGGTGCCAATGCGCAGACCGGAGGTGACCATCGGCGGCCGCGGATCGAACGGCACCGCGTTGCGATTTACCGAAATGCCGATTTCGCCGAGCCGCTCTTCGGCCTTCTTCCCGGTGGTACCGGCCTCGCGCAGGTCGACCAGCAACAGGTGAACATCGGTGCCACCGCTGAGGATCTTGACCCCGCCCGCCACGAGATCGGGCCGCATCAGTCGCTCGGCGATGATGCGCGCGCCCTCGACCGTGCGGCGCTGCGCATCGCGGAATGCTTCGCTGCCCGCGATCTTGAGCGCAACCGCCTTCGCGGTGATGGTGTGCGCCAGCGGGGCCGCCTGCTGACCGGGAAAGACGCCAGTATCGATTTTGTTGGCGAACTTTTGCTTGCACAGGATCATACCGCCGCGCGGACCTCCGAGGGTCTTGTGCGTGGTCGTCGTGACCACGTCGGACCACGGGACGGGGTTCGGGTGCAGGCCGGCCGCGACCAGGCCGGCGAAGTGCGCCATGTCCACCAGCAGATAAGCGCCCACCTCGTCAGCGATTTCTCGGAAGGCCTCGAAGTCGAGATGGCGCGGATAGGCCGACCAACCGGCGACAATCAGCTTGGGGCGATGTTGGCGGGCGAGCTGGGCGACCTCCGCCATGTCCACCCGCGAGTCCCCGCGGCGCACGTGGTAATTGACGAAGCGATAACACTTGGCCAGAAAATTCAGGCGCATGCCGTGGGTGAGGTGTCCCCCGTGCGCGAGATCCATGGCGAGGATGGTGTCTCCCGCATCGAGCAGCGCGTCGTAGGCCGCGGCGTTGGCCTGGGCGCCGGAGTGCGGCTGCACATTCGCGTGCTCGGCGCCAAACAATGCCTTCGCGCGCTGCACGGCCAGATTTTCGATCGCATCAATATGCTGACACCCGTCGCAATAGCGCCGCCCTGCGTAACCTTCTGCGAGCTTGTTCATGAACAGCGAGCCCTGAGCCTGCATCACGGCGGCGGCCGTGTAGTTCTCGGATGCGATCATGGCGAGCGTCGTTCGCTGGCGGCGTGCTTCGCCCGCGAGCTCGGCGGCGATTTCGGAGTCGACTTCGGTGAGGTCACGATGGAGTAGGATTGCTGAGGACATGGGAGTTTTCTTTCTTAAGTTGATGGCGGTCCAGCTTTCCAACTGCAGTGACGGGCAATTGGTGCAGGAACACGACGTGGCTGGGCACTGCGGCGGCGGGAAGTAGCTTCGATAGCTGGCAGCGAAGTTCGTGGGCGCTGGTCGGGGCATCGAGGACGACGAAGGCCACCAGGTGAGCGTCGCCGGCGCCGTCCGCGAGTCGCATGACCGCGGATGTCCGGACGCCGGCCTGACGAGCAAGCAGCGCACTTACCTGCTCGAGGTCGACGTCGATCCCGCGGATGCGCGCCCGGCCTTCGGCGCGCCCGAACACCTCGAGGGACCCGTCCCGGCGAACGCGCGCGCGATCTTCGGTGCGAAAGATGCGGCCCGCATAATCGAGTGTCGCGTAGGGCGTTCGAATATGCACCTGACCGACCTCCCCCGGACCGCACGGCGTTCCGCTCGGCGTCAGCGCGAAGATGTCCGCGTCGGGTATCCCTTTCCCCGCCGGTTGGAGCAGCTCCCTGGCGTTGCGCTGCACGCGGTGAAACGCCTGAATCATCGTGCACTCACTGGTGCCATACAGGTTGACCAGCTCGGCGTGCGGGGCCATGGCGTGCCAGCGCTCGACGAGTGCGCCGGTCAGCGGCTCGCCGGAGAAGAAGAGCAGGCGTAGATCGTTCAAGGTGGCGTGAACGTCGTCGGCGCGGCGCCCTAGCCAGAGGCTGGACAGCGACGGCATGGTGTGCGCGAAGGTCACGCGCGAGCGGCCCAGCCAGCCGAGCATCGCGGGTTCGTCGGAGTAAAGCGCGCGCCCGGGAGGCACGTGCAGGCAGGCGCCGCTGATCAACGGGGTGAAGATGTCGCGCAGCACGGCGTCGGTGAACAGGCTGGTGAGCTGCGCGCATTGGTCGCCCCGCTCGACGGCGAATTCGTCCCGTTGCCACAAGACGAAATGCGAAAGGCTATCGTGCCGGCCGAGTAGCGCCTTGGGGGTCCCGGTGGTCCCAGAGGTGAAGAAGACATATGCGGCCGGCTCCTGCGACAAGGGGAGCGCTGGGCTGCGCTTCTCACGCAGGATCGACCAACCACGGTCCGGCGCGAGCACGACCACATTGGCCGTCGGCACCGCAGACCACCACGACGGCAGCTCGTCGCCGGCGATCAGCAGGGTCCTGGCCCTTGCACGCTCCAGCATCGATGTTCGCTGCGCCGGCGGCAAGGCGGAGTTGACCATCATGATGATCCCGCCGGCCTGCCACGCGCCGAGCAAGGCGGCGTACAGCTCGAAGCCGCGTGCGGTGGGGCAGATGGCCACCGTTTCCCCAGGCCGATGCCCGAGCGATCGCAACTTCTCGGCTGTCTCGCCGGCCAGCCGGGCGAGATCGCCGTACGACCACGAGCGCTCTCCTTTGACCAACGCCGGCGCGTTCGGTGCGGCCGCGATCGCGCGGTCAACGAGCTCGCAGACGGACGGGTACTTCCGAGCCGCCGGAGTCACCGATGGGAATGTGTGCCGCAGAGGCAACAGAGGCACGTCTTGGACCCGGCCATCGGGATATTCCGCAATGCGCACGAGCAGCGCGCGATATGCATCCAAGAATGAATCGATGAGTTGGGCGCTGAACGAGTGGGCGCGATAGTCCAGATCCACCACGTGCCCCGTACCTCGGGGCCGCAGGCGCAGTACGAACGGATACTCCGCACACGATTGCGCGATGTCGCGCACCGTCATGCATAATCCCGCGCGCTCGACGGGTGACGGGTGCGCGTCCGCGAAGTCGAAGGCCGCGCGGGCGATCGGGCCATCCTCCAGGGTATCCAGCGGGCGGAGCTCGACCAGCAGGGCTTCGACCGGCACATGAGGCCGGGCCGTGCTCGTCTGCAGCCTCCGCACTAGTTGCCGGAACGGCGGATTGTCGGTCATGTTGACACGCAGCACCGCCGAGCTCTCGAACGGCCCCACGGAGCCTTGGCGGCGATGGGGGCGCGCCAGGGTCAGATCGTAATCGCCGGAGAACCGGGCGAGCACCTGGGCATAGGCCGCCATCAGCACGACCTGAACGGGCCCATCCTCGATGAACAGGTCCGCGAGACCCATGAGCTGATCGCGATTCAGTGGAAACGATCGGCATCGGCGAGCGGCATCGTCGGACGGCAGTGGGAAGTCCGCCGGCGGCGCAACCGCGTAGTTGGCGCCCAAAAGCTCGGTCAAGCGAGGGCCAAGATCGTGCATGGCTTCATCACCCGGACGACTTTCCGAAATGGCCGGCTCGGCGAATATGGGTCGTTCGCCGCACACGAACGCTGCATAGTTCGTGGTCAAGTCATCGAACAGGAGCCGCATCGACCGGGCATCCACCACCGCCCGGTGCGACACGAGCACCAACAGGTGCTCGTCGTCCCGCAGCTGGAGCAGCGCTGCGCGCAGAATCGGTGCTCGGTCGAGGCGGAGCGGCCGGCTTATCGTATCGCGCACCCAGGCCTCGACGGCATCGCGCGATCGATTCGCGCCATCCGCGAGCTCCAGCTCGACCCGCACACACTCCGGCCCGCACCGGCGTGGCAAGCCGTTGCTGCTTTCGAACAGGACGCGGAGCATCTCGTGGCGGATTACCAACGCGTGCACCGCGCGCTCGAGGCTTTTGCGGTCGAGCGGCCCGCGCAGCTCCACGACCAAAGGTGTGGCCAGGCTTCCCGCGTGCAGACGCGTCTGATGCATCGCCCAGAACCGCTGCTGGGCGATTGATGGCATTGCAAATGTCATGCAATCATCCATTCGTGATTGTGATTGTACGGATCGCGCCAATTAATTTTGATATCTCATTTGATTCAGCCCGCGCACCCAGCAAAGAGTAGGCCCCGATGTGCAAAGAGCACGTCTTGGCTTTTTTCGAGGTAAATCAAAGCACACGCAAGCGGGTGCGCGAGCGAATACCCTGATATGAGACATTCCCTCATAGCAAGAGGAATTTGCACATGCCCAATCAGATCCGCGCGCAGTCGAAATAAGATGTCAACGCGCCATGGATCGGGGCACTCCCCCACAATCGCGACCGTGGCTCAGCGATGGATCGTGGCCGGTTCCACGTCCAACTCCAGGAGCACATTTCCCTCGTGCAGTTTTTGGTCGAGCTCGAATTCGACTTTTACGACGCGGCGCGAAGAATGGGGGAAGCGCCCTGTAATGCACGCCGTCACGTGATGGCCCGACGAGGTGCAAGATCTCCGGTGTCGTGAGAGTTGCCGCTCGGCAACGCTGTTGTCGAGCTTAGGCCGACCATGGAGCAACCATGGCGCAGGACCTCGAAGGAAAAGTATTTCTGGTAACTGGGGCAACGAATGGCATCGGCAAGGCCGCGTCGATGGACTTCGCCAAGCGCGGAGATGCCTATGGCGCTGATTTTCGCGGGAGGCCCTGGCTGCGCGGGCATTCACCGATTGAGGCGAAGCACTCCCAATTTGGGGGTAAGCACCACGGGAACGTTGTCCGGATCGACGGCGAGCGATGTCCCAAAGTCGGTGATGGCCCCGTCAATCTTGGTCCATCCGGCCTGGGTGATGTCTGCCACTCGGAACGTGGCATTGTCGATATCGTCGTAGACGATCGAAAAGAGGTGCCCGCTGCGACCTGCGACCAAGGATGCCGAGGTAATCTTGGTACCCAGCGAGTTGCCGACGGGCACCCAGTCCGAGCCGTCGAACCGAATGACGCGCGTCGTTCCATCCGAAAAATTGCCAATCGCGAACAACCGGCCCCCATCGTCGAAGGCCATCGTCAAGCCGAGCGCCGTCCCGCCCGTCGGGGCCAAATGAGACCCGACGGGCGCCCACGCGGAGCCCGTCCACTTGACGATGTGTTCCTCGGAATCGTGATATCGGACGTACGGAATCCCCGTCGGGTCCAAAACCAAATTAGGATAAAATGGTGTGTCCGATTGCGCGCTGCTCACCGGCCCGCCGACGGGCGACCACGTCGTGCCGTCGAAGGAGCGGACCAGCAACTCATTCACGCTGGCTTGGCCTCCAACTCGATGCGAGTAGGCCATGAAGATCTTGCCCCTGGAATCGACGGCAATGGGCGAGTTCTCCCACAATCCGTCGGCGTCGGGAATAGGCCCGCCGAGGTCGTCCCATTTCGCCCCCGACCAGCGCTGAACGTGAAGGACGTTCTCGTAAATCGAGAGCGCTACGAGGTTGTTCTTCGCATCGAGTGCGATGCGCGGATAATAGGTGACAGGGGTAAGCGGGCCACCCAATTGCTTCCACGCCCCATGCAGCGTGTCGGTCGTCGAGACGAACCCGGGCTGGTCCCGACGGATGTTCCACTCGCGGGCCACGAAGGTAATCTGCCGACCTGGTCCCGCGACCACCGAACATTCGTCATAGAGGTCGAATCGATCCACGACATTCGTCCCCACCGATACCCACGCCGGTAGCTTCCAGCTCCAATCTGGCTTCGAGACAAGCGGCCTTCCGTCCAGCGTCGAAATATCGGCGAAGTGGGCGACCACCTCCGCGGGGGCCTTTTGTGCATCGAGGAGCGAGAGGGTCACCGTGCGTCGATCGGACGAGAGCGCGGCCGTCGTCGGAATGAGCGTGCCGTCTGGCTTCGTGAGCGTAAGGGGCGTCGCTCCAATTTGGACCGCCTCGGAAAACGTGACCTGAATAGGATCTTGTACGGAGACATTGGCGTCGCCATGGGCCGGTGCCAGCGTGACGACGGTCAGCTCTTTTGGGACCGTGGGGGCATCGATACCTGCGTCTTGCGGGGACGCGTCGCGAACCGCAGCATCGGGCACGCCGCCGTCGGTCCGGCTAGGAGACGCATCGTTCGAGCCACACGACCAGAGCGCGCCCGTCGCGATGCACGCGAGGACGACCGGAGACCAGAAAGAAGGAAGAGATGGCATAGGGAAGGCCGTCAGTATACCGCGTGCGCGCCCAACCTTCGCCGTGATCAGGAAATCCCTTCGCCATGCGCACGCATTGGACATATCGCGCCACGCGTGGCGGGAGGACGATATCGTCCTCCCTGCGTTTCTCATGTTGCGCTGCGACGGCTCAATTCACGATTTTCAGATCGAGGGCGATCTCGAGCTCGAGGACCTTCGAGATCGGGCATCCCGCTTTGGCAGCCGCAGCAGCCTCCTCGATCTTCGCCTTGTCGGCGCCACGCGCCGTGACCTTCGTCGTGAGCGCGCTTTTCGTCAGCGACTTGTTCTCGAAGGTGACGTCGCAAATCGTCTCGATCGACTCCGGCGTGATGCCGCGCTCCCCAAGCTGAGCCCCCAGTGCCATGCTGAAGCAGCTCGCGTGGGCAGCCGCGATGAGCTCCTCCGGGTTCGCCCCCGGCGTTCCCTCGAAGCGGGTTTTGAAACTGTATGGCGTTTCCGCAATCGCGCCACTGGCGATTCCGAACTTTCCCTTGCCTTCCTTGATGCTGCCTTCCCATACTGCATTGGCGCTGCGCTTCATCTTCGTTCTCCGTTTCTGTCAGTTCTTGTTACCAATTGTCGTTCTCATTCGACATGAACGCTGTGCGCGGCGTCCACGATCAGGTTCGCGACGGCGTCCGGCTGCGACACGGCGACGGCGTGTGAAGCGTCCACCTCCACGATATGAGACTTCGCACGCTGGGCCATGAATCGCTCGGCGTCCGGCGAGATCATTTGGTCCAAACGAGACACGAGCGCCCACGATGGAATGGTCTTCCAGGCCGGGGTGCCCGTGAAGTTCGCTGGAATCGCCGCGCCTTCGATGGGCCTTTGGGTTGCGGCCATCACGCGGGCGGTGCTTTCGGGTACGTCCGGCGCAAATACATCGTGAAACGCTTCGGACTTGAGGTAGGTGTCGGATCCATTGCCGGCCCCGCACGAAAGTGCATACGGCACCGCGCGAAGAACCGCCGGACCGAACTTGGTTGGAGCGAACTTGCCCGTAATCGTGACGACACTCTCGCCCGTATCGGGCATGAACGCCGCAATGTAAACGAGTGCCTTTACCGCCGGGTTGTCCTGGGCGGCCTGCGAAATCACGATACCGCCGTACGAGTGACCGGCGAGGACGATCGGCCCATTGATCGTCTTGAGTACGCTCGCGAGCGCAGCAGCATCGGAGTCCGGGCCCCGTAGCGGGTTGGGTGGCGCAATCACAGGATAACCGCGCTGCTCGAGGCGCTCTATCACGCCACTCCAACTCGACGCATCGGCGAACGCGCCGTGCGCGAGCACGATCGTCGGCTTCGGGTTCTGAGGGTCAATCGTTTGGGCAGCAGAAGGCTGCGCGCTCTCGGATGAACCGCACGCCGAAAGTGCGGCCAGGGCCAGAGCGGACGAGAAGGCGCGATAACAGCTCATGATATTCCTTCGTTGGTTGTGTAATCTTGGTGCGTGGCTATATAGTGAATTGAGAGATCCCGCGACCCACCCGAACGGCGAGACGGGTCGTAGGATGGGCCCGGCGCGAGCACGCGACAACCGTGTGCGGGGTCGATGGTATTGTGAATGCGATTCACGAATCAGCGTGCCTCCGGTACACTCGTGCGATGCCCAAGGATGGGAGGTCGATCGACGTCGCGGACGCGACGCACGGACTTCAGTTGCTCGTCGCGATCGCCGATAGCGGTTCGTTCACGGCCGCCGGCGCGCGTCTTGGACTGACGCCCTCCGCGGTCAGCAAGGCCGTGACCCGAGTCGAGTCGCGCCTCGGAGTTCGCTTGCTCCAGCGGACGACACGCCGCGTGTCGTTCACGGACGCCGGTGAGATGTACGTCGCGCGCGGGCGCCAATTGATCTCGGACTTCGAGGGGCTCGAGCGTGAGATGTCGTCACGCGACGACATCGTACGCGGGACGCTCCGGGTATCGGCGCCGATGGTCTACGGCTCGGTGAAGGTAGCGCCCTTGCTCGTCGCGCTCGCACGCAAGCACCCGGCGCTCGATGTGCAGCTCAAGTGCGAGGATCGCCTCGTGGACATGGTGATCGAGCGCATTGATGTGGCGGTACGCATTCTCTCGACGCTGCCCGCGGAGTTCGTCGCGTGCCCGCTCACCGAAGATCGACGCGGTCTCTACGCCAGCCCTGCATACTTGCGCGTCGCCCGCACGCCGAAGACGCTCGACGATCTCGCTTCGCACTCCGTGATCACGTATAGCGGCGGGGCGAGCATACCGCGACGCGGTCGGGTCGTGTTTGCCACCGACAGCATTCTCGCAGCGCGTGAGGCGGCGCTTGGAGGGCTCGGCATCGCGGAGCTGCCCGACTACCTCGCGCGCGACGACGCGGCGGCCGGAGCGCTGCGCGAGGTCCTCCCCGGCGCGGTCCCGACGACGAGGAAAATCTACGCGCTCTATCTGTCATCGCGTTATTTGCCGCCTCAGGTGCGCGCGCTCGTCGATCTGCTCGTACGTGACGCCAAGTCGTCGATTCGATAGGCGCGCGCGATCGAAAGGAGACGGCCGAACAGCAAGGCCGTGAGCACCACGATCAATCCCGCGAGCGCGAATTGGGTGCGCGACACCCCCACCCCGAAAGGAAACCAAATACCGGGCACGTGGAGCGCGTTCCACTCGTTGGCGAACTGCGCCACGAGGCCGATGAGCACCGCGGGGAGCAGGGGCCACGCGCGCCGTCCCATGCGGCGGATCCCGGCGTACGTGATGTAGACGATGAGCGCGAGGAACACGCAGCGCGCCCCGGTTTGGGCGATCGACATCGAGGGGCCTGCCGCCTGCGATGCCGCGAGGATCGCCGCGAGCGCGGCGGCCGCACGCGGAATCCATGGGGGCCGGCGCACGTCGAACCACTCCCGCCACGTCATGACCCAGGCGGCCAACACCAAGGGGGCCAGCATGACATTGCGCAGGAGCTCGACGGTGTCGCTGTTCTCCCAGTGCGTCCAAAAGAAGAGGACTTGATGAAGGCGCAGGAGCCCATTCCCCACCAGGGCCGCGCTCAGCCATAAATACGCGCGGTTCGTTCGCTCGAAGGCGAACACGACGAGCGACACCGCCGCCACCGCGACGAGCAGGAGGGGCTCCAGCGCGTCGGCCACGTAGCCGGTGAAGAAGTCCCACCACTGCAAGCGGTGCTGCGCTTCGGCGCCGGCCAACTCCCCGATCGCGGGTGCGATGTGAATCCCGCCGGTGTCGTCCAAGCTGCGCATGGTGTCCTCGCCCATCCACACGCGAAATGCCAAGAGCGCCGATCCTCCCTCACGGGTATGCAGCGGCGGTAAAGGAAATAGGCTCGGTTGAACGCTGTAAACGGCGGGCTTCGGCCCCGAAAGTGGGCTCGAGGCACCGAGCAGCCGGCCGTCGAGGAAGACTTGATACGCATCGTCGACCAACAAGGGGCCCGTCAGCGCAAGTTGGTATTCTGCCGGCGCTGTCACCGATATGCGAATACGGTACCAGGCATATCCCCAATAATTGGGGTGCCCTCGTGCAAGCCATCCAGGCACGTACCCCAATAGCCCCACATCCCCGTCGTGCGCGCCCGGCGCCGGTGTGAGGTCGACGCTTTCCCAACCGGAGTCGTCGAAGCTCGGATCGGCCCATCGGGGATCGTCGCCCGTGTGGAATTTCCAGGGCCCATTCAAGGGCACCACCGACGCGCCCAGCGCGACGGCTTGGTTGACCGCCGCAGGCTGCGCCATGGCGACCGATCCCGATAGCAGGCCGCACACGATCAGCGCCGTCGCCAGCGTGGCACGCATAACCCCAAGAAAGCGGTTCATGTGGTTAGAGTAGACGCAGTCGCGCGGCCGTGCAAATCCATCGGCGGCATGTCGGAGACCTCACCCACGTTCGACTTCGTTGGCGGACACCTCGCGCTCGACTTCATCAACACGGTGGCCAACCGGCACGACCCGGAACGAGCGCGCGAGCTGCTGCTGACCCACGACGATGTGGCGCTCTGGCTGGAATCCAGCGGCCTGTCCGCGACCCTAGACTCGCGTTGGCCGCGGCGACTTCGCTCCGAATCGCGCGCGCCGGCGCGGCTGCGAGCGGCGCGTGAGCATCTGTATTCTCTGTTCAACGCCGCGGCGACCGGAAGCGCGATCCCGGAGAACGCGCTCGTCGCGACCGATCGCACGCTGCGCGCTTGCCGCCGCCGGCAATGCTTGCGGGCAGACCGCGGCGCCGTGGTCTGGGGCTGGAGCGACGGCACCTCCGTCTGCGACCGGGTGCTTCATGCGATCCTGAGCCAGGCCGTGGATCTGCTGGCATCGGCGCCGCGCGCGGCGATCAGGTTTTGCGACGGCTCCGGCTGCGGCTGGCTCTTTCTCGATCGCTCCCCAGCGGGGCGCCGGCGCTGGTGCAGCATGCGTGACTGCGGGAACCGCGCCAAAGCGCGCCGGCACTACCACGTGGTCAAGGAGAGCGATGCCAAAATCTAACCCGTCGCCAGGAGATTCGGATTTCTTCCGGCGACTTGCCCGTCGTTTCGGGCGCGCGCCATGCGATGAAGGCGAAGGCCAGAATCGCCATCGCCGCGAAGAACCCGAAGACGAATGACATTCCCAGCGTGTTCGGCGCACGGTCGGCGGCCGGTGCGAGAAGTAAAGGAAATCCGTCGAAGATTGGGAGCCGTGCGACGGTCCCAATCTTCTCGACAGAAAGTACGAAGGCTAGTGCGAATTCGACGACGAGGTCAATTGCTCGTCGTGACGTGTACGTAGTCGATCACCAACTGCCCTGGGAAAGGTGTGCTTCCATCCGGATCCCCCGGCCAATCGCCTCCGACCGCGAGATTCACGATGATGAAAAAAGGATGGTCGAACACCCATCGATTGCCATTCAGATCCGCGGGGGTCCGAGTTTGGTAGACGTTTCCATCGACCGACCATTTGATCTCGTTCGGTGACCAGTCGACGGCGAACACGTGGAAATCGTCGGAAAAACGCTGGCCATTGGGAAGCGTGTAAGCTGCACCTATACCACCGGCGCCGGAGTATCCCGGCCCGTGAATGGTGCCGTGGACGGTGCTCGCCTCGCGGCCGATGTTCTCCATGATGTCGAGTTCCCCGCACCCGGGCCAGCCCGATCCGATGTCGTTGCCCAAAAGCCAGAAGGCAGGCCATATGCCTTGTCCGCCTGGAATCTTCATGCGCGTCTCGAAATGGCCGTACTGTTGCGTGAACGTCGAGGCCGTGTTCATGCGCGCCGACGTGTATTGACACGTGCCGTACCAGCATTGGTAATTGCCAGGATTGTCCTTGCGCGCAGTGATGACCAAATTGCCATTTCCGTCGAGCGCCGCGTTGTGCGTTCCGGAGGTATAATATTGACGCTCGTGGTTGTTTCCACTGTTGTCGCCCGTTTCCAAAGTCCATTTGCTGGTATCGACACCGCTGCCGGCGGGACCGTCGAAGTCGTCGGAGAATACCGTTGCGTTGGGGGCCAGTTTTTCCGATGCGAGGTTCGTGCGCTCGTCGGGGCTGGCCTGGGTGCAGCTCGCCATTCCGAGGGTGATGACGATTCCCCATGTGGACATGATGTTGATGAGAGTGGGGTGCCTTCGATTCGTCGTCTCTATCATCGCGGGTGCCTTTCGTGAGAGAGTTCCCTGCGTCCGAATTTGGATAACCAGTAACGATGTCATTGGTACGCGTTGCAAACGGATGCTTCAAGGCCAACCTTGCGTCAGCATCGTAAAATGACCCGGTGCGCCGCGTCATTCCGGCCGATCGTTCGATATCGGGCGATCGATTCGATCATGGAGTCAATGGTGGGCGCTCAGTGGTCTATTCAGATTTCAATGAATGGCGCGTTCGTATGAGCCATCTTTACCAGCAAGAAATTGAAGCTCCAAACGACGAAGCTCAACGATTGCGGCAGCGTCGCACGGTGATCGACGCGATCGTCGCATCGCGATCGATTCGATCGGGCGCGCGGGGCTGCATTTAGATGTCATGTGGCTAAGCCATCATGCCGCTGGAACGAAACCCCATTTGCCACCAACTCTACGGCCGCCAGCCCACGCGCTTGGCCCATTGAGCCATTTCGTGGGCTCTGACCGCGAGATCGCGAGGTCGTGACGCGCCGGGCGGAGGGGGACGGCGCCACTCCATGGGTGGCAGCCCCATCTCCCGTCGCCGCTCATCGAGACATTCTGGATTCTCGATTCCGATCATGGGCGTCATGCACGAACCATCTTCGGACCAGTCATAATTCGTCCCATAGAGCTGGGGTCGCCCTTCGTAGACACGTATCCGGTCCACCAGCATGGCGACATGCATTCGGCGAACGTCGCCCTGCTCCGCGGCATCTTCGATCATGCGCAGCCAGGCACGCATGAGCGCTGGCTCGGAAATCGCGTGCTGGGCAATGCGCCAAGCAGCCTCCGCTCCATCCTCGCCAACCAACGCGCGCCCAGGCCAGCCATACTCCGCGACGGCGTTCGCAAGCCGCGTCGCATTCTCGCGATGGATGGCCTCCATCTCGGGATGGTAACCGTCGAACAACGAGCCATTCGCCGCGAGACGTTGGGCCGTCGCATCGTCCTCCGCAATCCATCGAATCAGCTGTAGCCGGAGGTCCTCGTTCTTCATGGCAGGTCGCCGAGGAGCGCGCGGGCGCGTTGCAGGTCGAGGGTGTCCGGCCCCTCGGTGAACTGCGCGACGACGGGCGCGAGGCGCGCGCGCGCATCATCCGGACGACCGAGCTTTGCCAATAGGCGCGCGTAGCCACATGCGAGGCGCAGCTCCCAAGCCTTCGCCTGTTGCCGCCGCGCGACCTCGAGGCCGCGGTCGAAATATTCGAACGCGAGCGCACTATCCCCGCTCGATCCGAGCAGGATTTCACCGCGGATTCGCAGGAGCTCCGCCTCGAAAAGCAACTCGCTTCGGGTCTCGACCAGGACCATCGCATGATCGATCGTTCGCAAGGCGTCGTCGAACTCGGCATCCTCCAATTGGATGCACGCGAGTACGGCAAACAAAATAGCGAGCCTCGAGCTCACCTTGAATCGGTCGGCCACGCCCTCGGCGACCTCTCGAGAGCCCCCGCGGTCGCCCGCGCTCCTTCGAGACCAACCGCGTACGACTTTGGCCATTGCCAGCGGCAGCGCGAACCCGTCCTCTTTGGAAATGAGCGCCGTTTCATCGGCCAAACGACGGCCCTCGTCGAATTCGCCGCGATAATTGTGCCAGCAGGCCAGATGGACCATGGCAACCGCTTCGCTGTACGGATGGCGATTGCGCCGTGCACACTGAACGGCATTGCGCCCGTATTCCACGGCTCGATTGCCATCGGCAAGAAGTCCGCATGCCCAAACGAGCTGGACTCCGCTGAAGACGCTGGGAACCATGCCGCTATGGCGCTGCTCGAGCATCTCATGCTCCCGCGCATCGCAGAGCGCGAGGGCCGCCGTGGCGTGCTTGCGGCACAAAACGAGATCGCCCGCCATCAATGCGGCAAATCCAATTGCGTTGTGCGCGTGCACCATGAGCACCGGATCGTCGGACCGCTCGGCGCGCGCCACGAGCTCGGGGTCGAGCGCGCCCAACGCAATCGCTCCGCGGGCCATGAGCCCGGTGGCGCGTGCGAGCTGCATGGCAATCTCGCGCCGCTCGCGCGCTGGGCTTTCCGGAAGCATCCGCAGCTCGGCGCGCGCACGGTCGAAGTGCGCCGCCGCATCGTCGATGGCCGCACGCTGGTCCGCGCGCTGCGCAGCCTTTTCGAAGTAGGTCACGGCCTCCTCGTGAAGGCCCGCCTCCTTGCAATGCTCGGCAACGAGCTCCGGCTGCTGCAGAGCGACACCTGGAAAATGCTCGAGCAGTGCGTTGGCCGCGCGCCGATGGAGGTGTGCGCGCTTGGTCTTCAAAAGGGATTGATAGACCGCGTCCTTCACCAATGCGTGCTTGAAGGCATATCGCACGTCCGGACCCAGCCCTTGCTGGTGCAACAGGCCAGCCTCCACCAGCTGCATCAACCCGGCACGCAGCGCCACCTCGCCGAGCTCCGACGTCTTGGCGATGAGATCGTACGTCGCATCGCGGCCGAGAACGGCGATGAGATGCGCGACGTCCTGGCCCTCTTGCGGGAGCGCGTCGAGGCGCGCACTCAAAAGGGCATCGAGGGTCGCGGGAATTCGATTGGACGCCAACGAATCGAGCTCGAACACGGTCCCGTGCCGTTCGGCGTCCTGGATCGCGTCGGCAACCTTGTAGGTGAGTTCCTCGATGAAAAGCGGCACACCGTCCGTCCGGTGCACGAGCTGCTCCACGATGGGATCGGGCAAATAGCGCCCCTGGCTCGCGAACGAAATCATGGTGGTGCTTTGGTTGGGCGAGAGCCTCTGCAGCGTGAGTCGCTTCATGTGCGAACGTTGCGCCCAGGGCGATCGGAACTCCGTGCGGGCCGACACGATGACCAAAAGCCTCGTCGCGACCATATCGGCCAACAATCGATCGAGCAGATCGAGCGTCGAACCATCGCTCCAGTGCGCATCTTCCACCACGAGAATCATGGCTTGGCGTTTCGCCAGATGTCCAAGAACGGCCACGACCCCCTCGAGGATTTGCTGCTTGAGCAATACGGGACTCGACGAAGGCGGTGCGTAGTAATCGTCCGTCGGGATTCCGAGCAGCGCCGCGAGGGGCGGCACATGCTCGGCCAACGATAGGTCTACCGCAGCAAAGGACGTCTCGAGGAGGTCGAGTTTCTCCGACGCCGGAGCCTCGTCGCGCACGCCGAGCCAACGGACGACGCATTCGACGATCGGCTGGAATGCGCTATTTTGAAAATACGGCCAGCACTGGCAACGCAGAATCATGCGCGCGTCGCCCTCGATCCTGGCAAGGTGTTCCTCGATCAACCTCGACTTGCCAATACCGGCTTCCCCGACGACCAGCGCGAATTGACTCTTGCCTGCCTTGGTCGATTCCCAGAGTCCGCGCAGCTCCTCCAGCTCGCGTTCGCGGCCGACGAACGCGGTGAGCGCACCACCGGCGGCAGGATCGAAGCGCGACGACGCGTCCTTGGGCCGGAGCACCCGGTACGTGCGTATGGCCCGTGTTGCCCCATCGGGCACGGCTTCCCCCAGCGGCTCGAGGTGGAATGTACCGCGCACCAAAAGATGCGTGACATGCTCGATGAGGATCTCGTTCTGTCCGGCACGCTGTTCGAGCCATTGCGCGACGAGTGGCGCATCACCATGGAGGATGGGCGATGCGGCGCGCCCCTCCGTACGACGCGTCCTTGCGAAGCTCGTGCTGATTCCGATGCGCGCGGCATGAGCCGAGCCATCTTCGTGTGTTCGGCGCCGGATCGCTTCGACAATCAACGAAGCTGCACGCAGCGCGCGCTGGGCGTTGTCCTCGTGGGCAATTGGATAACCGAAGCACGCCACCACACGCGGACTGAAACACGACAGGACGGTCCCTTCGAGCTCCGTCACGACGGTGGCGCAAATTTCGGCAAAATCGTCGAACAATTCGCCGATATCGTCGAATCGCATTTCATCCGAGAGCACCGGTACATCGTAGAGAGAGCATGACAAGACCGTCGTCTGGCGCCGTTCGGGCTTGGATTGCGCGCGGTGCTCGTTCGCTGCGCCGCGCGCACGGATGGAGTGGGTGAGCGCAACCTGGAGAGCCACGAGTGCGTCGAGCAACTCCTCCGGGGTACCGTAACGCTCGGCGAGGTTCTTCTTCAGTGCGCGTTGTGTGATCTCCTCCGCCTCCTCGGGGAGATCGGGCCGTGCATGACGCAGCGAGGGGGCGGGATCGGGCGAGACGATGGCCTCGCGCAGCGCGGCAACGTTTTCACCCGGAAAGGGGAAAAGGCCGCTGAGTAAATGATACAGCATGACCCCCGCGGCCCAGATGTCGGAGCGCGCGTCTTGGACGTCTCCATTCCACTGTTCCGGCGACATGTACAGCGGCGTCCCCGACGAGCCTTGGATGGCGTGGGTCCGCGCAAGGATCGTCGCCACACCAAAGTCGAGAATCTTCACCGTTCCGGCCTTGGTGACGAACACGTTGCTGGGCTTCAGATCGCGGTGCACGATGCCCGCGCGCTGGGCTTGCGAAAGGCCTTTTGCGACGTCGATCATGATTCGGACAGCGCGCTGTGCGTCCACCCCCTCGTCCTGCACGATGGCGTCGAGCGATCGGCCCTCCAAGTGCTCCATGACCAGAAATGGCATTCCGTTGTCGACGCCGATATCGAACAACCGCACGATGTTCTCGTGATTGAGCCGCGCGCAGGCTTGCGCCTCGAGCAGCGCGCGATCGCGCGCCTCATTCATGCCAAGCGTCGTGCTCGTAAGAAATTTGATGGCCACCGTCCGGTCGAGAACCGTATCGCGCGCGAGAAAGACGACCGACATGCCGCCGCCACCCAATCGCTCAATCAGCTCGAATCGCCGACCGTCGATGCCGCCGAGTCTCCAACCCGGTGCCCATTCCACGGGCTGGGTTCCCCCCGCCGACGGGAGCGTATTCTCGCGTTCGTTCCCTACGACCCGCCAGCTGTTCGTCGCGGTGCACGTCGCCGCGAGAGCGCCGGGAGGGTTTCGTCGTTCTCCGTCCCGGGTCGCCTCGAGATCGTCCGTGTTCTTCTTGGTTGCCATTGGTGAGCTCGCTCAAGCTTCGAGGACTCGATGAGCCTCCACTCTGCGTACAGTATATTCCTGTATGCGCTCATCGTAGCAACGGCAGCGCGCCATCGACGTGCCTCGCGCTGCGCCCATGAATTGGCTCATCGTGTCATGTCGCGCCGGGCGGGCCACCCACCGGACGCAGCCTTCCCGAACGAGCGCTCTTGTTGCCATTGCGATGGCGATTTATCGTACGGCACGCTGGGGGCATGCGCCTCCCGCCGAGGCAACGAATGGCAAAGGGTTCCATAGCAGCATTGAGCCGGCGAAACCTTCTCGCCATGATCGGCGCCTCCGCCGGAAGCAGCATCATGTACACCGCGGCGGCCAGCTTGGGGCTCGCCCCCGCCTCGACGTACCGGGGCCCCGTGCAACTGGACGGAGCCCCGCAAGGCGTTTCGGTGCTCATCCTGGGCGCAGGCCTCGCCGGGTTGGTCGCGGCGTTCGAACTGCGCAGAGCCGGATACAAGGTGCAAATCCTCGAATACCGGGACCGCGTGGGCGGCCGTTCGTGGACCTTGCGCGGCGGCGACGTCTACACGGAGCTCGGTGGTGACACGCAACGGGTAGCCTTCGAACAAGGTCAGTATTTCAATCCCGGCCCATGGCGCATCCCATACCACCACCGGGGGATGCTCGATTATTGCGGTCGCTTCGGCGTCGCCCTCGAGCCTTTCATCAATGTCAACTACAATGCCTATTTGCACCAGCGCAGCGCGTTCGAGGGCAAGCCGCAACGATTTCGCGAGGTTTACTCCGATTACCACGGAGCCGTGGCCGAACTTCTCGCCAAGGTGACCCGACGAGGAAAACTCGACGAGCTGGTCACCAAGGAAGATCAGGAGAAGCTCTTGGAGGCGCTCCGCGCACGGGGAGCTCTCGACGAGGAGTTTCGATACGTCGAGGGATTCGACAGCAGCGAGCGACGCGGCTTCAAGTCCCCACCTGGCGGTGGCATTCACGGCAAACCCGTTGTATCGGGATCGCCGGTATCTCTTTCTCAGTTGTTGCAGTCCGAATTGTGGCGCTTTCTGGGGAGCGACAATTTCGAATTCCAGTCACCCATGTTTCAGCCGGTGGGAGGAATGGATCGGCTTGCTCAGGCCTTTGGCCGCGAGCTAAACGAGGTGGTTCGATTCAATGCAAAGGTTACCGCCATCAAGCAGGATGCAAACGGGGTTGTCGTGGCGTACGAAGATACCACGGCGAAAGGCGCCCCGCCTGCCACGGCCAAGGCCGATTGGTGCTTGTGCACCATTCCGTTATCCATTTTGAGCCAAATCGACATGAACGTAAGTGCCGAGATGAGCCGGGGCATCGGTGCGGTACCGTACGGGGCCTCGGTCAAGACCGGCCTCCAATTCAAACGGCGGTTCTGGGAACAGGACGAACAAATTTACGGCGGCATCAGCTACACGGATTTACCCAATCAGCAGATCGGCTATCCGAGCACGGGATTCGCCAGCTCGGGCAAGGGTATTCTTTTGGGCGCCTACGTATGGGGCCGCCAAGCCTACGAGACGAGTGGACTCTCGCCAGAAGAACGCATTCAGCAGGCCTTGGAGGCGGGCGCTCGAATCCACCCGCAATACCGCACCGAATTCGACACGGGCGTCTCCGTGGCGTGGCACCGCGTGCCCTGGGCGCTCGGCTGCAGCGGCGACTGGACCGAAGTAAACCGTGAGGCGCACTACCAAAACCTCTGTCAAATCGACGGACGCATCCTCCTCGCAGGCGAGCACCTCTCGTACCTCCCGGCTTGGCAGGAAGGCGCCATTTTGTCGTCCCTCGATGCCATTTCGAGACTGCACCAAAGGATCGTTGCACGATGAACCGTTCACGTGCCCGGACGTGGGGCATCGTCGTCGCGTTGGCGGTCGTCGCCGCGGGTGCCTTCGTTTCCATCCGCTCGACGAAATCCCATGCGTCACACACCGATTTTCCGCCCGCGAAATTCCCTCAAGTCGAAGGCGAAGCTCTTTTTCGTGCCATTTGCCAAGGCTGCCACATGGCCGACGGGCGCGGCGCCGTGGGGGCAGGAGCCTATCCCGCCCTCGCGCACAACGAGCGGCTGCGCGCCAAAGAGTACGTCATCTTCATGATTCTGCGCGGACGAGGAGCGATGCCGCCGCTCGCACCATCCCTCCGCGATGAACAAGTCGCCGCCGTCGCCAATTACGTGCGCACCCATTTTGGCAACGACTACCGCGAAGAAATCGCCCCACGCGACGTCGCGGCGAACCGATGAACCTCGGACGTCGTCGAGGCAAGCGGCCGTGGCGTGGCCCTACCGCGGCTGGCCATGACGAGGAACGAAAACGGTGCTTTGGGTTGTGTAGCATGGCGGTGCATGAACAGCCGCTCCGTTGCCCTGACGTTGGCTCTCTTTGGGTGCTCGCAACGCCCGTCGTGTCAGAAGCAGCCGATCGACGGCAGGCCGCACGTCGTTCATGTGCAAGAGGCGGTCGTGGCGTTGGACTACGGGCAGTTCTATTTGAAGACGGGCTACACGGAGGGCGAGGACGACCTTGCCGTTCTCGATCGCGCGATCAATGGCGATGGGATTGCTCAAGGAAAGAATATCCTCATCGTTTTGTCGCCACACCAGAACAACTTCAAAATGCCATTGCGCATCGAACGTTGGTCCTCCGAGCCGCCCACGGATCTCGAGCAATGGCAAGAGGCGTTCGAGGCTTCGTTGAAGATAGACGATTTCGGGCTTTACTACGAATCGCCGACGCTCGAGGGGAAGGTCCTCGAGACACCACCCCCGGGAATGTACGCCGTCCGAATCGCGGGGCGCGGCTTCGTCGCTCATGGTTGGCCCGGCTCGACGACGCCGGGCGATCAATGGCGCATTCAGCTTTGGCCCACGAAAAACCTCGGGCCGCCCAAGAGGGTACGCGCCTGGTCCGACCCGGAGGCCGAACACGAAGCGGATGCCGTTCCAGAATGAGAATGCCACGGGCCCGGGGGTGCGCTCTCAGCGCATCGTGGGGTGCCGCGCGAGATCATGGATGGATCGCCGCGTAACCCGTGGAGTTCGCCTCGTGCCGGAGATGGGCGTTCTTTGGGCGGTGGTTCATGCAGCGTGAAAGCTCCGCGTGCTCTCGGATGACGTACGGCACGGGTTCTGCTGAGGGACCGGTCGCTCGCGGCGTGTGCGGCGAGCCAATGGAGGTTCCTTCTCAATGAATCGTATCCATCACAAGTTCATCGCGCTTGCAGTTATCGCGGTTGCGGGTCTCGTTGTCGACAGTGCGGCCATGGCATCGGAAACCGATGACGAAGGCGCCGTCCCGGCAGATCCGGGCAGTGACTTCGAGATTCAAGCGTCCCAGTCTTGTTCGGGCGTCACGCAGTGCACGACGCCCCGACTCCGTACTACGAGAACGGGCACCATCACGATTCGGGCCGATGCATGGGGAGGCCCCGAAATCGCTCACTGGTACCTCTTTCGCGATGGCGTTCAAGTGTGTCGGCAGGGATTCCCCGCCGAGGCGCCGGAGCAAGATTGGATGTGTTACAACATGCCCGCAGGGTATTACTCCCTCGAGGTCGTTGCCGGTCGCACCGGCGAGAGAGTAAAAGGGACCGTCAGCGGCTTGTAAGCTTCCACGCGAACGTCGCCCGCGGTGTGCGCGAGCCCGCGGGCGCCCGAAAATATCCGAACTAGGCAACGCCCCAGCTAAGGTGAGTACTCGAACTTCGCGGGGCGTCCGAATTCCGAACTGACGAGCATCAGTGCCGCGCGCTTGGCGGAGCGAATGCAGTTGGGTTCACCGATTATCTGGCCGAGCGTCCCGACTCGAGTTGCCGCTGTCCGAGTGACGGTTCCCGTGTCCGTGATTCCGAGTGTTCCGAAGGGTGTTGCCAGTTCGTCTCCAATGTAGCGAAATCCCGGATTGACGTATTCGCCCTCGAAGCATCCGTCCGGCGCCACATGAACGAACACCGTGCCCGCGGGCTCCGTGTTGAAGACCGTATCCCCGCTGATCTTCAGAATAGCGTCGCGCGGGACCGAGGCGCGAGGAATGACAATGGTGCCATCGGCCTCGAGGTCCATCCAGGGATCGGCGGTGGTGCCAGGATTCGGGACGAACCGCATGGGACAAACCGTGAACGGCTGGCCAGGTTCGTACGCCGGAGTTGAATAGGGCTTTTCCTTACTCCGACCGCATCCGACGATCATTTCGACGAAAAAAGGCATCCAAAGCCAACGCGTCGTCATCAAGTTTTGCCCTCACGTGGACAGCCTACGGAGGGCTGCGTCGCGCTCTCTATAAGCAAGAGAGAGGCCATTGAGGATGACCTAGGGGATGGGCGCCATTGACGGTCGCAAGGGGCAGGCGGCGGGAATGATCCATTTTTTCGAATCGAGTATCCTCCTCTCGAGACGTTCGCTCCGACCGGCGTCACGCGCCGCCGGGCCGCATCATTCGCTGACGCAGCCCACGCGGACGTCGGAGAGCTGGCCGGGTTGCACGAGGGTGCGGGCGATGCGCGGCGCTCCGGGGGTGCTCGGCGCGTGATTTATGGGGCCGCAGTTCCAGTGGTAACGGGTCCACAGGGTTTGCAGGCCATTGGTGAAATTGGTGTCGTCGGTGATCGCTTCGTAAAGGCCGGGCTCGAGGTTGACGGCGAGCGCCAAACCGCTTTCCGAGGTGTGCATGGCCAGCAGGTCCGGCGATTCGTCGTCGTTCAGGTAGACGACACTGTGATGGCTGAGGGCCCAGCTCGCTGGGTTGCTCCATTCTCCGTACGTCTCGGCACCGCTCGCGTCGACGTAGACGCGGCGGTACTTGAATCCCACGCCGGCGCGCTTTCCGTTGGCTTCTGAATGGTCCGGCGCGTCGCCGGGGCGCAGGTCGGCGCTGTCGACGGCAAAGACATTGATGCCGCCGGTGCCGGGTTTCTCGGAGATCAGCAGCTGTCGATAGAGCGCGGCCTGCAGACCGAGCGACGGCATCTCGATCGCGGGCTGATCGAAATCGCCGGCCGTCGGATCGAACGGGAGAAGGAGGCCGTAATAGCCGGCGAGACGGAACGAGATGTGGACGGGCTTGGACACGGGGATCCCGTGGATGTCGATGCGGCCCGACGCATCGCTGATGGCGCAGGGAAGGGCGGGGTACTCGACGACGCAGGCTTGCACGCCTTGCAGCGGCGGATGCTCCTTGTTGAGCGGCAGGAGCGTGGAGGCGGGGCCCCAGGCATTGTTCACCCACGCGCCAAAACGGGCACCGGGCGCTGCAGGGTCGCCGCCGGACCTGGGAGGAACGCTCATGTCGGAGCCGGGACCGGCCCAGGTCGAGAAATCGCAACCCGCGAACGCCGCGGCGGTACCACACACGACGGCGAGCGTGATTAACGTGCGCATGTGCGGACGATTGCACGAGCCGTGGACGGGAGTCGATGGCAAAGAATGCAAAATCGTTCGATGCCGCATGATGTTCGAATCGGCCGCCCGATATGGCTGGGGCAAGCCGCGAAGCGGACATCGAGCCGACGTGGCATTTGCGCAATAGCGCGAACATGCCACATCGGCTTTGCCAATCAAGGTCCCATTTTGGAGCTGGGATTAGAAGTCGGAGGCGATGATCTCCTCGATGTTCCGTTCGGCCAGCGCCGTGATGGTGACGAATGGATTGACGCTGGTGTTGCCGGGGATCAGCGACCCATCCATCACGTAAAGGCCGGGGTACTCGACGAGCCTCCCGTAATTGTCGGTCGCCTTGTTGAGCACCGCACCCCCGAGAGGGTGATAGGTGAGATGATCGCCCCAAATCGTATTCACGCCGAAGAGGTCAGATCGGTAAATGGTCCCCTCCGTTGCATTGATCTTGTGGAAGATGGTTTTCGCCATCTCGATCGACGGCTGCTTCCACACCTTTTGCCAGTCGAGATCCACCTGTTTGGTCGACGGATTCCAATGAAATCGAGCCCGGTGCGGATTGTTCGTGAGCGTCAGGTAGAAGGATGCCCACGTCTCGATCCCAGTCGGCAGAGGCGCAACCTCGGCGAATGCACCACCCGCGGCCCAGTTGTCGATGCCGCCGGTGGGGACGGACGCTTGAAGGGTGCCCGTCGGATCCCAGATGTGGTTGGCACGTCCGCACATCACGTTTCCGTTGTCGCCCCAGCCCTTTCCGATCTCGCTATTCAGGTTCGGCAGCGCGCCGGTGGCCTTCAATTTCACCAGCAGCTTGCTCGTGCCGACGCTGCCCGCGGCGAAGAACACCGTGTCCGCCGTAATGGTTTTGGTGGTGGATACCGCACCGGCGGTGGTGAGCTGTTCGATCTCCACCGTATAGCCGCCGCGCGGCGCAGGCGTGACCGAGGTTACCCGGTGCAATGGCGAAATGGTGACCCGCCCCGTCGCCGCGATCTGCTTGAGATATGTCTTCTGCAGTGATTTCTTGCCGTAGTTGTTCCCATAGAGAAGTTCCCCGGCAACCGCCGACCTTGGCGCGGTGCCGGCTTGTTCCTGCTTCATGTAGTCCCAGTCGTACACGTTCGGCACGAAGACGAACGGGAAACCGGATCGCTGCGCCTGTTTGCGACCGACCCGTGCGTACTGGTAGCACTCGGCAACTTCGAACCACGCAGGGTCGATTGTGTGGACGCCGAGCTCCGCGTTCGCGCGAGGATAGTAGACGTTGTACATCTCGTCGGGGTTCACCGATGGGAGGATGGCGCGGAAGTT
Organism: Sorangiineae bacterium MSr12523; assembly: GCA_037157775.1. Taxonomy (NCBI): domain Bacteria; kingdom Pseudomonadati; phylum Myxococcota; class Myxococcia; order Myxococcales; family Pendulisporaceae; genus Pendulispora; species Pendulispora brunnea. The sequence goes on along the minus strand of CP089982.1, from coordinate 6,968,224 downwards.
CTCCCGCTTCGGCGTCACGGCCATTCCACCGTTGACCAGCGATCCGCCTCCGACGCCGCGGCCTTGGTAAACCGTAATTCCGGCGAACTCTTCCGCGTCCAGAATTCCCGTGTAGCGCTGGATATCACGATCGATGGGAAAGCCGAGGAAGCTGCTGAGCGGCTGCTTCGTTTTCGTGCGCAACCAGAACGAGCGCTCGTCCGGCTTCGTCGTGTGGGCGAAAATCTTGCCATCAGCACCGGGCGTGTCCCAAGCCATGCCCATTTCGATCATATGCACATCGACTCCGGCCTGCGCGAGTCGGAGCGCCGCAACCGAGCCGCCGTAACCAGAGCCAATCACCAGGACCGACACGCGCGCGCCGCTGGAAATGGTCGCAGTAGCCGGCATTGCGGCCATGGCCCGCCCTCCGAGAGCAGCGCCCGCCACCATGGAACCGCCTCCAACGATGAACCCACGGCGAGAAACTGCTCCACCTTTTGGTTTTCGCGTGACTTCGTCACTCATTGGATATTCCTCGCTGTCAAGATGTTCATGGTTCGATGAATGTGGCGCATGTCGCCCTACGAACTTCGACCTGCCGAATAGGCGAAATCGGCCTTGGTCGGGTTCGCGACCTGAGCTCAGAAGTATGCGGACAGCGAGTGTATATCGATTCGAATTCTATTCCTCCAATCCATTGCCAAAAATAAAAGCGACGAGAGCGGTCGCTCGCGTAGATGTCTTTCGAGCCTCGAATGTCGCGTAAGTCAATCCGACATCTCGCGGGCTTGCCAACCGCTCGAATACGAGTCCGCAACGCACAAACGGCGAAGCCGGCAAATATGGACTTTCGCGTCGGGCGCCATACTACGGCCGCACGAACGCCGGGGGCACCGGCGTCCCGACGGAGGTTTGCGCGGTGGCTACGGGCTCCGCCGCCATCGTAGGTACCTCGATAACGGTCCGGTCCTTTGCGATCGGACGATCCACGCCAAGCTCGCGCTTCAAGTAGCTCGCGCGGCGCGCCTCAATCTCCGCGCGCCAGGCCCGTTCGCCCTCTTGAAGGTGTTCGAACTCGAGCTGACAGGTATTCCGTTCGTCTTCGGCCCGCGCGGAGGAAAGGGCAAGTTTGGCGCGCGCGATCGCGCCCGTCCAATCCCCAGAGCGGGCGAAGGCCCTCGCGTCCTCCAAAATTTCACGAACCGTCATGGCCCATGCTCCTTTGCCCCGACCGCGTGCAGGCGGCCCGCGCGCGCGGACCGCCCTAACGCCTTTTGGATTATTCCTTCTTTTCTTCGAGCTGCCTGGGCGAGCTGCCCGACCCAATCTGGATCTTGCGCGGCTTGGCCTGCGGCTTCTTCGGCACGTTGATCGTGAGCACGCCGTTCGACAGGGCTGCCGTCATCGCGTTTGCGTCAACGAACTCCGGAAGCGTGAAGGACTTGGCAAACGCACCGTACGACCGGCCCAGCCAAACTTTATCCTTCTCGCCGCCCGAGTAGTTGCGCTGTCCTTTGATGGTGAGCGTGCTCCCTTCGATGGCGACTTCGAGATCCTCCTGCGTGACACCCGGAACGTCGCACACGAAGATGAGCTCGTCCTCGGTGGCACGAACATCGATTGCAGGATCGATTGTGACCTTTGCACCGGTCCCGAATGCCGTACCGGTGACGTCGTTCATGACGTCGTCGAGGAGACGGTTCAGCATCGGGAAGGCATCCCATGTAGTAAGCATGGCAATCCTCCTTGTTATTGCTGCTCCGGCGGCCCCCGAGTGGTGGCTCGTGCCGGAGAATCTGACCAAACGAATAAATTCGAACGTGCTGCTGTCAAGCGCTGGATCACGCGACATTCGTAAGCGAGTCGTACATCCAAGCGGCGGTTTCATGCCGTGCAAGTGAGGGGGCGCATACACCGAATCAACGTTCGAGCATAACGACTTTCGACCCAGGGCATCAGGTCATCGCGTTGGAGTGCGTGCGCGATCATGCTGGAAAGATGCGTCGACTCGAGATCCTTCTCCATGCCGTCGCAAGGCGACGCGTGCCGAGGTCCACCACACGCGCTCACGCGAACGCTGTCGAAGGTCATGAAGCCACGGCGGAACATCGTTGCGATCCGAATGGTCAGTATCCTGGCCTTTCATCGACATAGGAGTACCTCCTTGGATTGGTTTTTGGCCAGAACGAGTAAATTTCCGACCACCCCCTGTCAAGATCGCGCTCCCCCCCTTGCGAGCGACATGGGGAATGATTCCCATTGCGATACGAATCCTTGAATCGAGTGAGGGTTGCCGTGAAGATCGCAATCGTATCTCCACTCTTCGAGAGCGTGCCGCCAAAGCTCTACGGTGGCACGGAACGAGTCGTGTCATACCTGACCGAAGAACTGGTGCGGCAAGGCCATGATGTGACGCTCTTTGCCTCCGGTGACTCGGTCACCCGCGCGCGCCTTCGGCCGATGTGCGAGCAGAGCCTCCGTCTCGATCCGACGTGCGTGGACCCTTTCACGCATCACTTGCTCATGATGGATCAGGTGATGGACGCGGCCGGACAGTTCGACGTCGTCCATTTCAATCTCGACTATTGGCAGTTCCCCATGACCCGCCGGCTTCGCATGCCTGCAGTAACGACCTTGCATGGTCGTTTGGATCTTCCGGAATTCGTGCGCGTCTATTCGCATTTTCGTGAAGCGCCATTGGTGTCGATTTCGAATGCGCAGCGTGCCCCCATTCCTCACAATCGCTGGCTGGCGACCATCCATCATGGGTTGCCGCCCGATCTGTATCGCTTGCACGAGAAACGAGGCTCGTACCTCGCGTTTCTCGGCCGCATCTCCCCCGAGAAGCGCCCAGACCGGGCCATCCTCATTGCTCGTCGGGCGGGGATCCCACTAAAAATTGCCGCCAAAGTGGACAATGCCGACAAGCAGTACTTCGAAGAGCGCATTCGCCCGCTTCTTCGCGAGCCCGGCGTCGAGTTCATCGGCGAGATTGGCGAGGCGGAAAAGGACGAATTCCTCGGTGGGGCGCTGGCTCTCTTGTTCCCCATCGATTGGCCAGAACCGTTCGGGCTGGTCATGATCGAGGCGATGGCCTGTGGCACCCCGGTCATCGCGTGGCGGTGCGGTTCGGTGCCGGAGATTATGACCCAAGGTATCACCGGCTTCATCGTCCAGACCGAGGACGAGGCTGTGGCGGCCGTGCGCGACGTTCACAAGCTGAGTCGTAAACGCTGCCGCGACGTCTTCGAACGACGCTTCACCGTAGGTCGTATGGCGCGCGATTACTTGAGGGTCTACTCGCAAGTAGCGCACGACTCCGCCGATGGCCCGACGACTCCGCCGCGGGGGAGCGTGCGCCGTCTGCATGCGGCTTAGGGGGGCTTGACCTCGCGATGCGGGTGCTTATCGCATGTTTCGATCATGCTCGCCCGTGTATCCCTTTTGGTCGCTCTCACCCTGGTGGCGGTCGGCTGCCATCCCGGCAGCACCGCCGGCGCTGCATTGGACAATCCGACCGTGCAGGCCGCACATGTCGCGGCACCGTTCGCTTCGCCACCCGTCCTCCCCGGCACGCCGGATGTCGCCAGCTTGGTTGCGAAGGTGAACCCTTCCTGGAGGTCAATCGCCAGCCGGTGTCCAATACCGCGGAGGTGATGAAGGCCCTTCAATCCGCGCCCAACGGCCCCGTGCTCCTCAAAGTGCGGCGTGAGAAGGCGATCGTGTACGTGGCCATCGAGCGCGAATCCCGGCGTTGAACGAGTGCGTCGGCACGGCGTTCACCCGAGAAAGCGTCGAACCCGTTCCAACTTATCGGGGTTTCTCACGATATAGATTTCAACGATTCGACCTTCTTCGATGCCAAACGCGGTGGTCTGCAAACCGCCCTTGGGATCCATCGCAACAATCGCAGGCAGCCCGTCGACGAGGCCCTGATACACACATTGAAAGAAGTCGGGCCCGAGGCGCTGGTGCAGACTTTCGAAGAACTGCACCACATTGGCTTGTCCGTGGATCGGCACCAGCGAGGCAGCCACCTTGCCGCCACCATCGGTGTAGGTCACCGCATCGTCAGCGAGCAGCGCCTTCAGTGCGTTCACGTCACCGCTGCGCGAAGCATCGAAGAATGCCGAAGCTATCTCGTGCCCCCGGCGCTCCGTGATGGGAAAGCGTGGGCGAGCCTCACGCACGTGGGCTCGCGCGCGGCTGGCAAGCTGGCGGCAGGCTGCCGGGTCGCGTTCGAGAGCGGCCGCCACGACATCGAAGTCCTGACCAAAGACGTCGTGCAGCAAGAAAGCGGCGCGCTCGAGTGGAGACAAACGCTCCAGAGCCATCATCAGGGATAGCGTCAGGTCCTCTCCTTCAACGACGTCCATGATAGGTTCAGGTAACCACGTGCCTACGTACTGCTCACGCCGCACGCGCGCCGACTTGAGGATATCCAAGCACACGCGCGTCACCGTTCGGACCAAGACGGCCTCGGCATCACGTATCGCGCTGCGATCGGCCTGATGCCAGCGGAGATAGGTCTCTTGCACGGCGTCTTCCGCCTCTGCGATGACGCCTAGCATTCGATAGGCGATGCGTAGCAGACGCGGGCGGCGCTGTTCGAAGGCCCGAGCCGGGTTGTCGTCGTTCAAGTCCATGTTTTCGCCTCCACCGCCATGGACCAGATGCCCCAGGCAAATGTGACATCGCGCCGGGACCTCCGAGGAAAAAAATGACGGCCCGACGTCACGACCGACTGCCTTGTCTCGTCCTGGACATGAACGGTGCGTAGCGCCCGGAGGATACAAGTGAATCAACGACCATTGACTCAGGTCTCGTCGATCGTGCTCAAGACCCTGAGCCGTCTGCTGGTCTCGGCGGCGCTCGCTGGCTGCGCTGCGCAGACTACGCAGGCTAGGCAGGCTATCCCAGCAGACCAGGAACGAGTCGCGAGAGAGCTCGATCTTGCCCATGCACAGGCGATCCTTCGTGGCGATCAGGCGGCTCTCAGCAAATTCTGGGGCGACGATTTCCTCATCAACAATCAATGGAACAAAGTCGACCACGGTGACCATATCAAGAAGGGGACCGTCACCTACTCGTCGTTCGAACGCACGATCGAGGCATCGAAGGCGTACGGCAATACCGTGATCGTCATGGGCCACGAAACGGTCGTTCCGAAAGGGACCTCCCCTGACGCCGGAAAGACCATCCATCGGCGCTATACCGACATCTGGGTCAAACGGGACGGCGCTTGGCAGCTCGTTGCTCGTCACGCGAACGTCATCGCTGATTCGAAATAGAGGTATCGAAGGAGAAATCATGCCGCATATCATTCATAGGCTTTCTGTCTGCGCACTCCTCCTCGGTATTTCGTGCACCGACAACGCCGGACGCGAGACGGGAGACTCGTTGGCCCTGCCTGGTCAACCCGGGAGGCCGTTTCCGAACGTTCCAGAGATTGCGCCAATTGGCGTTCGGCTCGACAAGTATCTCGATGTGCCGGATGGGGCCAAAGGACCAGAAATCGACGCGAAAAAGGGATGTCGGACAGAGAAGTTGGGGCGCGGCCTCTATATGGTTACGGATAATTCCTACCAATCGATGTTCATGGTCTACGAGGCCGGTGTCGTAGTCATCGACGCCCCGCCGAGCTACGTAGCGAAACTGAACGACGCGATCGCCGAGGTCACGAGGCTTCCCATTACTCATATCGTGTACAGCCATTCACACGCCGATCATATCGGCGGCGCAGGTAGCCTCGATCTGAGCCACAATCCCGTGATCATTGCCCACGACGAGACGAAAAAGCTTTTGATGCGCGATGCCGACCCCACGCGTCCGGTGCCCACGGTGAGTTTCCAGGACGATTACTCATTGGAGGTTGGAAGCCAGGTTTTGAAGCTGTCCTATCATGGCAATGGGCACGAGCCGGGAAACATCTTCATCTATGCTCCGGAGCAGGAGACCTTGATGGTCGTAGATGTGGTCTTCCCCGGATGGATGCCGTTTCGCCGCCTAGCGATTGCGCAGGACATTCCTGGATGGCTCTCCCAGGTCGAGGAGATCGAGAAGATGCCTTTCAAGAAGTTGGTGTCCGGACACGTCAGCCGTCTTGGAACGCGCGAGGACGTGAAGATGCAGGTCGAATTCGACGCCGATTTGAAGGCGGCCGCAGGCGAAGCGTTGAAATCAACTCCTTACGTCGATGGGATCAACCCAGCAGACATGGGAAACACTTGGGCCCTGGTCGACGACTACACGGCGCGCGTCGCGGGTCAATGCGTGACGACGCTGACTCGAAAGTGGAAGAGCAGGCTAGGGGGCTTCGACACGTTCGTTTGGGACAATTGCTACGCGATGGAGCAAAGCCTACGCGTCGATTGACCGAATCGAACGGCGCGCACGGAGCCGTCCACTCTTCAACGACCTTGCGGACCTTCGATCACGGCCATCCATGCCTGAAAGCTTCCAGCTTTCGGGCCGTGCCCCGGCTCGGCCGAGTAGGCCTACGGCCTCGACAAGGCCAGTTTCAATTGAACCCCTCGAGGAGACAGACATGAACGCAAACATGAGCGTAGACAACACTCCGCACACCCGTAAACCAGCCTCGGACGAGTTGGTTCCGTCGCGCTACGCGTTGCGGATCGGCGAGATCGACGTGCTGGTGATCAGCGATGGCGTGCTGCCGCTGCCATTCGCAACGATGTCCACCAATGTCGAGCCGGCCGTGCGCAGGGCCTGGCTGGACAACCTGTTCCTGCCGGACAAGTTCGATTGGGCGGTGAACGTGATTGTGGTGCGCAGCGGCGGCCGCACCATCCTCGTCGACTCCGGGCTGGGAAAGGAATTCTCGGGTTTTCCGCGGGCGGGGCAATTGGCCTTGCGACTGGAGGCCGCCGGCATCGATCTCGCCGCGCTGACCGACGTGGTGCTGACCCACCTTCACATGGACCACATTGGCGGGCTGCTCGGCGACGGTATAAAGGAGCGGCTGCGTCCGGACCTGCGGATCCACGTGGCGGCTGCGGAGATCGAGTTCTGGGCGGCGCCGGATTTCTCCCGCACCGCGATGCCGTCGCCCATACCGGACGTGCTTCGAGCGACCGCGCAGCGCTTCGTGAAGGAGTATGACAGCCAGCTGCGGCCGTTCGAGGTGGAGCGCGAGGTGGCGCCAGGGGTGATTGTCAAGCGCACCGGCGGCCACACCCCTGGACACAGCGTGGTCCGCCTGGAATCCGGCGGCGAGCGACTCACATTCGCCGGCGACGCCGTGTTCCCGGTCTCGTTCGATCACCCGGACTGGCACAACGGCTTCGAACATGACCCCGAGGAGTCGGTCAATGTCCGAATCCGGCTTTTCCGCGAGCTGGCGGCGACCGGCGAACTGCTCGTGGCCACGCACCTATCGTTCCCGTCCGTCGGACGGGTGGCGGTCGACGGCGACGCTTTTCGCTTCGTACCGGCCTACTGGGATTACTGATCACGACGCTCGAATCGCAAGAACGCACCGAACGGCTGCGCCCGACGCGGCAGGGGAGAATGCGACACCACCTGGCGTACGATCGTGGCAGCCGTGGATATTCGTGCCTTTGTCGTACTCGTCGCAGCGCTGTGTGCTTCGTGTGCCCAACCTCCTCGCGACGCAGTGCGCGGCCAGGACTCGTTTGCCGCGCTCGAGGCGGATACGGAGATGGCCTGCGCGCGCAGCCATCGTCGCGATGCAGGGATGTGGACCCAATTGATGTTCTTCACGCGCACGTGGAGGGACCTCGCGTTGCGTGCCGACCGCCGCGATCCGGGCGCGTGGGAGGAGATCGGCAACCTCATCGAACGCAATCGCCATCATGTGGACCACACGAGCTGCACGGACGAGACGCTCTCGGCGATTCGCGGGACCGCCGCCCGGCTCCGCGGTGCCCATTGAGATGACGCAGACGCGGCCGTTTGCAAACGGCATTCGTCATTTCATGACCCCCGCGTTGCGATAAGCTCGCGCCGAATGTGCCTCTGGCACTCACCGGATCTGGAGGAACGATGATCGTCACCACGGTGGCCGCCCTATTCGCAGCGGCCTCGTCCGCCAACGGCTACACGCTGGTCGTGGACAAACCCGACGACGACGGGGCCGAGCACACCTTGCGCTGGGCCATTCTCCAGAGCAACGCGCGCGGGGGTGGGGGCCGCATCGAAATCGATCCCGGAGCGGATCCGCAGAGGCCGTTGGTGATTCAAGTGAATTCACTGCTTCCCAACATCACGCGACCGGTCGTCATCGAGGGCAAACATCGCGTCGCCGGCGAAGCTCCGCGCGTCGTTGTAGACGGCACGCGCATCGTGGATGATACGACGACGGCCTCGTGTCCGGCCGAGAACCATGTGGGCAGTGGTCCGAACGTACGCTCGCTGCAAAAGCCGGGGCTTGCCGTGGTGGACTCTGGGCACATCGAAATAAGTGGGCTCGAAATTCGCCATTTTTGCATTGGCGTCCTGCTCCTTCGGAGTCATGACAATCATATCCACCACAATGTGGTCCACGATATGGTCGGCGCGGCGGGTATCATGATTACGGGGGATGATGGTACGGCTGCGGGTGGATCGACCAAGGGGCTGTCGACGAACAATGTGGTCGAACGAAACGTCATCTATGACACGGGTGATGGGGGCGAGTGCACGCGCGGGACGACGAACACGACATACCAGTACAACGTGTTCTTCCAATCGTCGCCGAACACCGTCAGCCCCCGTTCGCAGGGCGTCGAGTGTGCAGGCGAAGGGAACGCCGGGATCCGGTTTCTCTACAATTGGTTCAGCGGCTATTCCGACGGACTGCAGCTCAATTCCGCGAACGACGTGACGGTGATGGGCAACATCATCACGAACTCCACCTACGGCATCACCGCCGCCGGCAACGGTATCGTGGTAAAAGACAATACGATCAGCGGCAATCGGATGGGCGTGGGGCTCACGGGCACGTCACGCGCGACCATCTCGCAGAATCGTATTTTCGGCAACGGGCAGCCGATTGTATCGCTGCCTACATCGGCGGGAGGGACCACCGATCCCGCGAGCCCCGTGCGCCTCGGGATCGACCTCGGCATCGACGGTCCGACCCCGAACGATCCCGCTGGGTCGTGCGCGGACGGCGCTCCCGATTGCGACACTGGACCGAACGAACTTCAGAATTTCCCGGTGCTCGATGCGGGCTCGCATTGGGAGGCGAACGGCACGGTCACGCTCCGCGGGACGCTCGCGTCTCGACCGAATGCCACGCTCACCGTCGAGTTTTTCGCGGGCTATGCACGAAATGTAGCGGTGCTCGGCGAGGGAGAAATCTACCTCGGCGCCGAAACGGTAAGAACGAATGCCGCGGGGGTGGCGACGTTTACCTTCGTGAGCCACGGCAGTCCCTTTCGCGACGGCACGCGAGGGGCGTTCTTCACCGCCACCGCGGCCGCCGTGTTCAACACGAGCAGCGCAACGTCGGAGTTCAGTGCGCCGCTTTGGCTCTCGCGCTAAATCGATGAAACCACCGTCGGCAGCGCTCTACTACGACTCGTGCGCGAAGCTATCCTTTCAAGAGCGCCGCCAGAACGGGCGCTGGGCCCAGGCCGCGTCCGTTCTCCCAGTGGTGCTGGCGGTCGACACGGAATAGCGTATAAACGGCATTGACGACGGAGGCGATGGTCAAATACGCATTTGCCGTATACTCGGCCGGCTTTTCTCCCGTGATGAGTCCCGTTTCGAAATCGACCGGGAGACCCATCCGCTTGAGTTTCTCGGTGTCCAAGGACAAGTGCGCACCCGAGAGCTCCTCGTTCGACGATTGGAAGTCCGAACCTCCGAGCACGGCACCGGCACGAATACCCTTCCCCGCGAACAGGATCGAGTTGGTGAACGGGTTGTGATCCGTCCCGGTGTCGTCGATCGGCCTATCAACGTCGTAGTCGCCCAGTGCGGCCAAATGGATTGACGGTACCGCCCGAGCGATCGGCATCATTCATGGTCGCGACGCGTCGATACGATGATGCGTTTTCATCGGCGCCCAAACACCGGGTCGATGTGCGTTGCGTCAATCCTATGGGAAGAAAGCTGTTTCCCCGTCGATTCGGACGAGGAGAGCCCCCCGTGTCATTGACGATTTCGGGCGAGATGGATGTTCAATCAGAACACCTTGATGCCGTCCACCAACCGGCAAGTGCGGATCCTCCCTCGAGCATTTCGGAACGCCGAGAAGAGTCGCGCGGTATTTCGTTCAATCAATGCAGTCTATCTTCGGCAATTCTACCGATAGAAAGATAGTTTGCGCGGATGACAGTCCGTGCGATGTGGAAGCGGCGCTCCGTTCGCATGGACTGACGGCTCGCTGCTGCGAGAAGACGGGCCCGGCATTGCGTATACTTTCTGTTGCGTTCCCTACGCACTGCGATGCTTCGAGGGCGTGCATTCTTCTTGTTGAGACGGTGCCACATTTCCTTCACTTGGAGCGGTTCGAGGGCGCCAATTCATCATCAAGCTAACATTAGCTGCGAATTGTCCCGGTACTTGTGATTTCCGACGGCGAGCACAAGGTTGGCTGTTTCATAGCATTCATCGTTATGCCAACGCGGGCGCACGTCATGAGGCTTCTTCCCGCTGAACTCCGTTCGCTTCTGCGATGTTTCATGCCGGCGTAGATTCGCAGCGCTGGCCCAAACGAATTTCAAAAATTTCCCCGGTGCTCGATGCGGGCTCGCATTGGGAGGCGAATGGCACGGTCATGCCAACACGAGCCGCGTAACCTCGGAGTCCCGTGCGCCTCTTCGGCTCTCGCGCTAAACGAGTGAGCGTCTGCGCCTATCTCGAGATGCCCGAGCGTTGTGGCTGAGGCGATGATTCCTGCGGCGGGTTCTACGCGGCGCAGGGGCCGGCGGCCTTCAAAGGCGTGGAATCAGTTGGCCGCGTCCGGCGAGCACAGCATCGCGGTGACATTTTCGACACTGTTCGGTTCGAGATTCGCCGAGGCGATTGTCCAATCACTTAAAGTGTCGTGGCGCGTCTTTCGTAGATCCGTCCAGAGGGAAAAGATGCGCGCTCGAGTTTCGAAGAAGAACGTCTTCATTGGCGCCATGGATCCATCGGTCATAGTGCCCGCTCGCATCGAAAGCCCCGCGATCGCGGCGAGCCTGCCCGAGCGACTCAATTTTGCGGAGTGGCAAGAGAGTTCGGTGAGGAGCCGCTGCTGCTCCTCACCGACGAGACCTCACATCGCGACCGCGCTACGGGCCCGTGTATTCGAGCGATTGGATCCTGTTGTCCCAGCCGAACGCGCTCAATTGGGGCACCTCTTTCGGCCCCTTGAGTCCGAGGTATCCACCCTTGCAGTCTTTGTTGTCGTAAAACCTGAAGTTGCCGCTGACAATTTTCAACGATGAGGGGTGTTCTTGGTCCCTATCCACATTGAAGCAGCGCGGCTTGATACCCGTTCTCACGAGATAGCCGTAAAATGGTTCCCGATACAGCCAAAACTCGCCATCCGCTTGCGTGGTCAGTCCGTCCGAGGTGACGTTCGTCGTCTCTTCTTGTTCGGCCGTATCGGTGCTGCAACCGGAAACCATCATCGCAAACATGATCCCGAGGGCCGCGCCGAGCGCTTGCTTCTTGGCTTTCATGTATATTCTCCTTATTCGAAATTGCGCCTACGTGAATCCATAGGCGAAGACTGATTTGAATGTTTGTTAATGAAACATTATTGAACGAAAATCAATGTCAATTATCAAAAGGACATGCGAATTGTTCGCGCGGTATGGCGAACACGGGCGCGAACAATGGACGATGCGCGCCGTCCGCGACACTCTTGGTCCGGCCGGAGTCTCGTATTTGAGTTGGGAAACTTCCTATCTTGTATGGAATAGGAGCCCTATTCGGACCTGCTCTCGATTTCCTCGTGCTCGAGGCCCGAATCTGCCATTAAAGACCGAGGTTGATTGTTTGAATATTGCACGCATCGACGATGCGATGCGTTCGGTCGCAGGGTTTCTTGACACTGTCGTCTCCTATCAAGAGTACATGATTTATCAACGACGTGAGGAAGAGCAGGCAAATCGGGCCTTGTATGGTCAGTATGAGGAATTGCTGTCTGAAGAATATCGCTGATGCCAAACGCGGCAAGAAGAGGAGGTTCTTGAACGTTCGAAGCCGAGCAGCAAGATCGCTGAGGAGTTCGAGCTCCTCTTCGCGTCCGTAGCTTTGCGAGCACCCGCATTCGGCGATGCTCCAACTTGGCATGTGAAGCTATTCTCGGTTTTTCGAGAGAGCGGTTACGGGGTTTCTGCCCGGGCTCTAGGGGTCCCTATGGGTTTGAAAAGAAGATGGTTGGGATTCGGTAGGACGTAAATCGCTCCGTACTGGTGCTGAACGAGTGCGAGGCTGCCATCGTTTCAAATACTGTGACCCCATCGATAGCCCGGCCGAACGGATGTATTCGTCAAGTCTGGATGCCGTCTTCATTGGCTCGTTCAGGCGCTTACTCAAGTAACGACGCTACCCACTAATGTGTCACTTGCAGCCCAGGGCGTGGCTCCGACGTTCCGCTTCGCGGGCGGTGACCGATCGCGGTGTCGCGTGGCCCCATCGATCGAGGACGGCGCGGTATGCGGAGCACGCGGCGTCGGTATCGCCGAGCTTCTCTTTGGCCATGCCCAGCCACAGGTGCGCGCGCGTCTTGAGGAAGGGGTAGTCGAAACCCTGGCAGGCGTGCGCGCCGCGCTCGAGAAAGGGCATCGCGTGCGCAATGTCACCAGCCTGTAAGTAGATATGCCCAGCGTACGCATCAAGGACGCCGACCCGCCACGACACGTGATAGTGCCGCGCGCCCTCGCTCGGGCTCCCCGAAGGCGCCTCGGCCAGGACTTCGCGTGGATCGATGGGCGCATCCATCATGGGGCCCCATTTCAGGCCCCACCGCTCGAAGGCGTCGAGGAAACCTTCGTTCGAGCGCTCCCACGCGCTTACTGCTTTGTGCCACTCGGCCAATTTGTCGCGTTGCCCTCTGAACTTGGCGCCGAGGAGCCATCCTTCGGCGGGGGCCTCCGGCAGCGAGCGCGTCGAGTCCGGGGGCCACGCCCCTTTGCGCAGGAGCGCTTGCGTGGCGACGCGCGCTGCGCCGGCGGCGTCGCCCGATTCGGAGAGAGAGCCGGACGCGATAATCGCCGCGGCCCAATGCGATCCGCGCGATGCGGAGCTCGCAACATGGCGTTCGAGTTCCTGCGCTGTGTCGATGGCAGCATCGAATTGCCCGGCCCACGCCTCGAGCTGCGCGCGCTCGAGCAGGCGCGTCTCGTCGCGGCCTTCCACGGGCAAGCGGTCGTTACGCATAACCAGGACTTGCTCGATGGTCTCCTTTGGTGCGCCCGTCGCGGCGAGCGCCTCGGCCAGCGCGCGGTAGATACCCGATTGCTCCGGGTCCCATGAGGAGGCGCGCCGCAATTCGGCAACAGCGTCCTCGCATTGGCCCGCGAGGCTCATGGCAAAGGAGCGGACCTGCATGCAGTCGACCGAGCCCGGCGACACCGCGATGCATTGGTCGAGCATCGCACGCGACTCGTCGTCGCGGTCGAGGCGTTCGAGGATGCGGCTCTGCGTCTGCCATGCGTCGGAGTACGATGGATCGATCTCGGCCGCCTTGCGCGCGTCCTCGAGTGCGTCCTCGAGCTCGGCGCGGCTGCGCGCGATGGTCATTTTTTCGCTCGCCAACATCTGTCGGAGCTCGGCGTCCATCGGATAGCGGTTCACCGCTTCTTGGAAGACTCGGAGCGTGTCCTCGAGCCGGGGCACGTCGCCCGTGAGGAGCAGCTCGAATGCTTGGACGACCATGCGATCGCGATCGCTGAGTCCATCGCGGAGACGCAAGGTTTCGCGCAGGTAACGGCGGCGGGTCGAGAGCGAGGTGCTCTGCTCCCAGGCGGTCGAAATGCGCCGGAGTTGGACTTGTGGACACGCACCATCGAGCTCCGCGGCGCGGCGGAAATCGACTTTTGCCTCCGACCAACGGCCATCGTGCATCCCCTGCAGACCTTGTTGGTAAAGGGCGACGGCACGTGGGTCGCAGGACGGCGACGCGGGGAGTGAGGTGAGGGAGGTGGGCGCAGGCGATGGAGCGACTTGCAACGGGACCGCCGCCGCCGAATCGGTCGCGCGCCGCCAAGGGCGAAGCGTGATGCCGATGGCCAGCACCAGCACCGCGAAAGCGCTGGCGCCAATCCACAGCGGCCGCCGCGCGGTGGTAAGCGGCGGCGCATCGATTTTGAGTGCAAGGGGCTGCGGGGGCTCGAGGCGGCCCGATGCCTGCGTCTCACCGAGAAGCTCCGAGCCGATCTGCGCAAGGGAACGCTTGACGTCGGACGCCGAGGCCGGCCGGTTTTCGCGCTCGCGCGCGAGCAGCCGAGCGACCAAGTCATCGAGTTGGGGCGGGACGCCCGGGCGAAGCTCGCTGAGACGCGGTGGCTTATGCAGGAGAAGCATCGACAGCACGGTCGCCGGATCGGGGCCGTCGAAAACCTCGCGGTTGGCGAGGCAGCGAAAGAGTACGCAGCCGAGCGAAAAGAGATCGGCACGCCCGTCGACGTCTTCGGCACCGCGTGCTTGCTCTGGCGCCATGTACCCCACCGTGCCGAGCACCGTGCCCGAGGTGGTGTCGTGCTCTGCAAAGGGCGCGCGCACAATGCCGAAGTCGAGCAGCTTGGCGCGACAGAGGTCTCCGTTGACGAGCAAGATGTTGCTCGGCTTCACGTCGCGGTGCACGATGCCGATGGCGTGCGCCGCTGCGAGCGCCCCCGCGACGCGCTCGCCCAACGCGACGACCTTGCCCAGGTCGAGATACTCGCTCTGCTTTGCGGCGCGCTCGAGGCGCTCGCGCAAGCTCTCGCCCTCGAGCCACTCGAGTGCCAAGTACGGCGCGCCGTCCTCCGACACTCCGTGGGCGAGATAGCGGACAATGCCCGGGTGGTCGAGTTTGCCGAGGGCATCGGCTTCTATGGCGAAGCGACGCAGCGCCGATGCACCCGTTTTGTGAAGCACCTTGAGCGCGACGGTGCGCTCGGCCGTGCAATCGTAGGCCCGTAGGACCACCCCCATACCACCGCGTCCGGCTTCTTTCTCGACGATAAAGCGACCGGCGAAACGCGCATGCGGGTCGGAGCTTCGATTCCCAGGTACGTGATCACGTGACCCGTTCACGGGCCTCAAGTTGTATCGTCTCAATGCCGAGCCGGCAAGGATGCGCCCGGACACAAGCTGCGCGATGTTCGCATGACTCCGACGACAATGCCGGCGCACTGCTTGGCTGCCGGGCGCTCGCTGCCCTCGTCCCGCTGGAGCACCGCGGGCACGTTGCGCGGCGGAGCAAACTCGCTGATAGCAATTACATCCAGTTCTCCTGTCAGGAAAGTCATCGACAAGAATCGAGCGCCGACCATCGGCCATCGGCATCGTCGTGCATTCAATGGCGCGCTCGGATGTACTAGCGGGCGCCAATCACGGCGGAAGTCGGATGACTCGAACACCATGCCCCGAAGAGCACGCACCGGGTAGCGGCCGGGCTCGCGACCATTCGCGATTCGACTTCCGTGGCGGAAAGCAGAGGAGTCGCACCCCACGCCGCTCATCGCAGCGCGCACCGTGTTCGAAACGGGCTCGATCCTTGATCGATTTACCTTCCATGTGGCGGAGAGACGTGGAGTCGAACCACGCGTGCTTGAAACACGCCATCGGTTTTCAAGGCCGCGCCGAGCGCCGGCTCGATTGACTCTCCGTGGCGGAAGGGAGAGGACTCAAACCTCACGCCGCGAGTGCAGCGCGCATCGCCTTCCAAGCGAGCTTCGTCCCCGACGAATTCCCCTTCCATGGTCTGGGCAGCAAGACTCGAACTTGCACCACCTCGGTTCCGGACCGAGTGCTCTAGCCAATTGAGCTACACCCAGATGATGTCCGCGCGCCGGAAACTTTCTCAGCCTGCTGCTATACCAATTCCGCCACGGTGAGATGGTGTCGACGGTCCGATTCGAACGGACACTGCACGCGTTCTAAGCGCGTTGCCTCCTGCCAATTGGGCTACGTCGGCATGGTGCGGGGCGCGAAAATCGAACTCGCCACCTCCTGCTTGTCGAGCAGGCACGATCGCCAGATCGCTTTCCCCGCGCATGGTCTGAGTGGCAGGAATCGAGCCGAAGGCCCACGGAGGCCGAAGGCCGGAGTGCACCTTCATAACGCGATTCAAAGTCGCGGGTCCTGCCATTGGACGACCCCGGATCGTTGTCGCTGCGGACGGAGGAATACCGCCTTGGTGTTCGTTGTGGATGTGTGGAATGGGATGGACATAGCGCTTGTTATCGCGGGCGACATGACTTCCTTTAGACGCATCCAACGCTTCATCGCACAGCGCTCGTTCACGCGCGATCTGACACCGTCGCCATGGTTCGCGGCGATACCAGCGAGCATCGCGCTCGTCGTTCTCGTGCTCACCTTAACGCGGTCGGCGTGTGCTGACGGCTCGAAGCTTCGTCCCTACTCGCTCGGCGAATGCCTCCGTCTTGCCGACCACAACCATCCGGCGATCGATGCGGCTCGCGCTCGGCTCGCGTCGATGCGTGCGCAACTCGACGAGGCTCGCGCCGCGCCATGGTCGTTCGTCAATTTGACGAGCCGATTCGGCGTCGTTCCGAATCGTCCAAAGGATAAAAAGCCCGAGGAAGCAACGACTTTCGCAGATGGCATCGGGCCCTTCCTGCAAGTCGGAGTCAATGCGACGGTGCCGCTTTATACCTTTGGCAAGATAGCGTCGGCCAAGCGCGCCGCCGAGGCCCAAATCCGGCTTGGAGAATGGGACGTCGAGAAAGAGAAACTTCAGGTTCACACCGACGTGCGTCGCGCGTTCTTCGGTGTTGCGCTCGCGCGGGACATGCTCCACCTCGCGTCGGATGCGCTCACCAAACTCGACGAGGCGATCGGTTCGATCGCCTCGAAGCTCGAGTCCGGCGATACCTCCGTCGAGAATACCGATCGCCTGCGCCTCGAAGTTAGTCGCGACGAGCTGCTCGCGCGCGTCGCCGAGGCGAAGCGCGGCGAGACCGCCGCCCTCGCCGCGCTTCGTTTTTACACCGGGGTGCAGAGCGGGTTCGATGTCCCAGACGAGCCGCTCAAGCCACCGCCAACGCCGCTCGGCCCGGTGGTTCGGTATCTCGTAGCCGCGCGCCTCAATAGGCCCGACGTTAACCGAGCGCGTGCAGGTGCGGTCGCGCGTGATGCACAAGTCGGTATCGCACGCGCAAACTTATTTCCGAACATTGGGCTCGGAATGCTCTTCGACTACGCGGTCGCGCCGAAGGTCGAAAGCGCGCAAAGCGGTGGCGGCCTCAATCCGAGCGCCGCCGCGAATCACGTCCAATTCGGAGCCGCCTTCGGTCTCGACTGGTCGCTCGATTTCGCGACGAAGGCTGCGCGCCTCGAGCAAGCGAAGTCCAACCTCGCCGA
This sequence comes from Sorangiineae bacterium MSr12523, assembly GCA_037157775.1. NCBI lineage: Bacteria > Pseudomonadati > Myxococcota > Myxococcia > Myxococcales > Pendulisporaceae > Pendulispora > Pendulispora brunnea. The sequence goes on along the minus strand of CP089982.1, from coordinate 6,950,746 downwards.
GGCGTACGCTCTCGAACGCCTCGCCCTCGGCGGCGTCGCGAGCGAGGTCGAAGTGGCCCACGCCGCTGCGGTGGAGGCGAACGAGCGCGCCGAAAGGTGGGAGCGCGCCGTCCACCGTGCGAAAGGTTGGATAGTCCAAGTGGAGAACGCGATGGACCTCGGGACCAAGGACGAGCGTGCGCTTGTCGAGCCGCTCCGGATCCTCGTAAGCGCACGGGCGAATTACAATCAGGCTTTGATGGACCAGAACATGACGCGCGCGGAGCTCGCGCGGGTGAGCGGCATCGACGATGTCGAGTCAGCAGCGCCGTGAGCGTGCTCTGCGTAGTCACCGGCGAATGAAGGCGGGGCGCGGAGACCTGACTTGCACCCGTGCCCTCCTGCCTATGAAACAGGCGAGCTGCGTCTGCTCCACTCCGCAGAAAAGCCCCGCAAGGAGCGAAAAGAGACGATGGTCCTTCCGTTGGACGAATGAGGCATGGAGAGCCGAGAGGGAGTCGCGCCCTCGCGCGCCGGGTTGCGGCCGGCGATCCTCGCTCGAGAATCGGCTCGAAAAGAAACAGAGCGGACAGCGGGAATCGAACCCGCATCGGCAGCTTGGAAGGCTGCGGTCCTACCATTGAACGATGTCCGCGATCCCCTGGCGCGCTGCGCGCGCATCAGGGTTGTGGAGCTGGGGAGACTCGAACTCCCATCACCCGGGTGCAAACCGGGCACTCTGCCTTTGAGCTACGGCCCCGCAGGTCGGGACGGAATCGAACCGCCTCTCCGAGATTTGGAATCTCGGCTGGCCACCTTGGCTCTCCGACCTAAGAACGGCGACAAAATCGTGAAGAGGTTCATTCTTGCCAGATGTACTCCTCACGGCATTCGCCGAGCGCCCCGTACGGGAGTCGAACCCGTCTCACTCCGTAGACAGCGGAGCTGCGACACCGGTCGCATCACGAGGCAAGATAATCGATCGCGTCCCCCGCAGGAGTCGAGCCGGAGGCGCAATCGGCCGCTATCACGCGACCAGCTCACAGCCCGCGAGCACCCTCGGTGGGATTCGAACCCGACATTCTCCGGTTGAAGGCCGGAGCTCCTGACCTTTAGACGACGAGGGCATAGGACCCGCTTGCGCGGGCGGAGCCCTCGTCCGGAATCGAACCGGAACCTCCCGAGTACGAAACGGGTGCTCGACCGATCGAGCTACGAGGGCATTGGCTCCAGCGGAGAGAATCGAACTCCCATATGTCCGGTTAACAGCCGGGTGCCTTGCCATTAGGCGACGCTGGAATGAGCGCGACACCGCGGGCCGTTGACATCGGCGTGGACTTCGACCATGCCGACGACCACCGGCGCGGTGGTGTCGCGTTTTTGATTGGCGCCAAGTTTTCAAGGAACAGAGCCCTTGTGGGCACACGTCACCCTCCGCCGCGCTCGTTCCGAACGCGGATCTCCTGCGACGAAGGAAAGCTCTCGCTGTCGAAAGCATTGGTTTCGGGTGCAGGATTCGACCTGCGTTTCCGCGTTCAGAGCGCGGCGTCCTGCCAGCTAGACGATCCCGAATCGATGGTGGGCCCGGAGGGATTCGAACCCTCGCTTCACCGGGTAAGAGCCGGGTGCGCTCCCATTACGCTACGGACCCATGCTCGCCGTCGCACGCGACGACGAAGTGGGACGCAAGGGAGTCGAACCCTCATCTCTCGGCTTAAAAGGCCGGCCCTCTACCATTGAGATAACGTCCCTCAGATTTTCTGCTTCCGCATGTGTTTCATCTCGTTCTCCGTTCTCCAAATGCGTTGAAGGCCACCGAGGATCGTTCCTCGGCGGCCTTCATGGCTGCGCGCAGAACGTCCTGACTCCAGCTACCGATCGAGCTTCTCCCGACTCGACGCAGGCCCGCAAACTGGGCGCACGTCTCCCGTCATCTTCGCGGGAGCGAAGAACGGATTCTTCGGTTGAAAGCATCGATACATGGATTGATTCATGAACCAACTATCGCGTTTGATTCTGCGTTTGTTCTCCTCGAACGTCGTGGTTTCGGACGCGGGCAGGGGCCCGCTCTTTCTGCTGGAACTGGACTGGCACATCGTCGCAACACGCCCGAGCGCCACCGCGACGGTGGTGTCGAAGTGCCTGCTCGGAGCCTTCAGCACGCCGTTCACGCCCGCGCTTGCGGGGGTACAAACGCCGAAGGCCGCCTGGGTTTCCCTAGGCGGCCTTCCGAGAGTGCGCTGAAACGACTCTGGAATTTCCGCCTAGGGATCGACCTCCGGGTTCGCAAACAGGATCGCGGCGCAATCCTGGAGGAGACCGATCTGGCTCTTTTTGCCTTCGAGCGGCCGCATGACGCTATAGGCGCACCCCTGCCACGTCGCCTTGGGCGACAAGCTGGCAGATGATTGATGGGGGCGTCGGGTCATCATGGCGGTTCGAAGGGCTGCGGGTTAGCTGAGCGTTCTTTCTCGGTACGGAAGAATAGACGCGACGAGCGCGACTACCATTCAGATGTTTCGTTCTTATGAGCCTCATTTTGAAAGCGGTCAAGAATAAATCGGACGCTCAAACAAAAAAGATCGCGTCCGGGTTGGTCGCGCGTAGAGACGTCAATCGTACTTCTGGGTGCGAAGCGAACCTCTTTCGTCAGGCAGGACGGCAGCGCTCTACTGACCGTGCAGTGTTCGAGGACTCGGGATCGGTGCACGCATCGAGGCGCTCGGCCATCAGCTGATGAGTTGAGCTCGTGCGCCGCGAAGAGCTTTACGATACGCGCGGAGACCCGCAACATTCCGCAAGCTTCTGGCGCGGTGTCGTGTCGAGTCTCAATCGCTGGCCCCATTCCAGAACCTCCCATGCTCACAACGCGCAACGGTAGGAACATTGCGTGGCATCCCATCGCCTCCGCCTCCAGATGACGCCGTCCGCAGAGCTGCCCAACAACGGGGAGGCTTTCGCGCGGCACATTGCTGTTTCGATTGCGTCGCGCATGGAGCGAACGCGCTATCGAGCGCGAGCCCAAGCCAAGCAGTGCTTTCCATTTCGATGCTCACGCCTCGCGATGCAAGTTCCTCCGGCTGGTAGGTACTGATGCGTTTTCGCGAAGAAATTCGACGAACGCGCGCAGTGGGGGCGACATATGGCTCCGGCTCGGATAATAGAGGTAAAAGCCTGGCAGCGATCGTGACCACGCTTCGAGGACGCGCACGAGCTTTCCCTTTTCGACCCAGGGCCGCACGTGGTCGTCGAACAAATAGGCGAGCCCCACACCATCGAGGGCGGCTCGGAACATGACCTCCATGTCGTTGACGCTCAAGGGGCCTTCTACGGCGATCTCCACTCTTCGCTTTCCGCGTTCGAGCTCCCATCGATACAAGCTGCCGTTCGTGGTCCAGCGCCAATTGATGCAGCGATGCTTCATGAGATCGCGTGGCGTCTTCGGGATGCCGTGGCGGGCCAGGTACTTCGGTGATGCGACCACGGCTGTCTTGATGGGGTCGCTCAATTTGATGGCCACCATGTCCTTCGCGAGCTGCTCGGCGAAGCGAATGCCCGCATCGAAGCGCTCCGCGACGATATCGATCATGGCTTCCTGGACGACGATGTCGAGCTCGATGTCCGGATATTTCTCGTGAAATGGGCCCACGAGCGGGCCCAAAAGGCGGACCGCGGCGGTGCGTGGCGTATTGATGCGAAGGCTGCCCGCGACCCGGTCCCGTGACGTATTCACCTCGGCAACGGCGGCATCGAGCTCGTTCATCACCGGCGTGATGCGGGCGAGCAGACGTGCGCCGGCGTCGCTCGGGGCGACGCTCCGCGTGGTGCGGTTGAGGAGGCGCACGCCGAGGCGCTCTTCGAGTCCCCGAATGATCTGGCTCAGCGCCGAGGGCGAGATCCTCAACTGGGCCGCCGCCCGGACGAAACTGCCTTGCGCAGCGACGGTGGCAAAAGCGGTCAGCTCGGCATATTCACTTCCACGCATTCTATATCTCCAGCTAAACAGGCCCGTTCAATTATACGATATTATCTAAAGAGCCGGTGAGCTCCATCTTCGGTGCACCATGAACGATGCACTCTCCCTTCGCACCTATCGTCTTTTGGGCCGATCCGGTCTTCGCATCTCGCCGCTCGCGCTCGGCGGCATGACCTTCGGCACCGACTGGGGCTGGGGCTCCGATGCCCACGAAACGCGGCGCATTTTCGACACCTACGTCGACCGCGGCGGCAATTTCATCGATACCGCGAACTTCTACACCAATGGTACGTCGGAAAAGCTCGTCGGTGAGCTTGCGCGTAACCGGCGCGATCGCCTCGTCATCGCCACGAAGTACACGCTCGCCATGCGAGAGGGCGATCCCAACTCGGGCGGAAACCATCGCAAGAGCATGATTCGCGCAGTGGAAGCGAGCCTCCAGCGGCTGGCGACCGACTATATCGACTTGCTCTACTTGCATATCTGGGATGGGACCACTCCGGTGGACGAAATCTTGCGTGCAATGGACGATCTCGTTCGCGCGGGCAAGGTCCTTTACGTCGGTCTCTCCGACACGCCCGCATGGCAAGCCGCGCGCATGCAGGCCATTGCCGATCTGCGGGGTTGGACGCCGCTGGTTGCGTTGCAGATTCAGTACAGCTTGGCCGAGCGGACCGTCGAACGCGATCTGCTGCCCATGGCGCGGGAGATGGGGCTCGGTGTCACGCCTTGGGCCGCGCTGGCGAGCGGCGTGCTCACGGGCAAATATACGAAGGCGGATTTGGCACTCGACCCCGCGCAAGGCAACGCGAGCGGCACGCGCAAGAAGGTGATCTCCGTGACCGGTCGCCTCACCGAGCGCAATCTGGAGATCGCGGAGGTGGTGAAGTCGGTGGCCGTCGAAATGGGTAGAACGCCTGCGCAAATTGCCCTTGCGTGGACGCTGCTCCACCCCGCGGTGAGTGCCCCCGTTCTCGGTGCACGCACCTTGGAGCAACTGGAGGACAATCTCGGCGCCCTCGACGTCCAGTGGAACGAGGCACACCTCGCTCGCCTGGACGCTGCCAGTGCGATAGAACCGGGCTTCCCTCACGATTTTCTGCGCACGCCCATGACGCGCCAGGCGATCTCCGGCGGCACACACATTTCGCCGCGCTGATACGGATACCATCATCCCTGCGTCGCGATAATGCAGATGCCTTCAAGCAAGGCGCGAACTTTGGGGCCGCGCGGATCTCCGCGCGCAGCCTTTCACTCGGGAGAAAGCCATGACATCGATCAACAGCTCTTCTCAGGATCAAGATTTTGCCGAACGGGCAAATGCCAATCAGGCTTCGCTTAGGGCGGCTTTGAAGACTCACTATGACTTCATCGTATGCGGGGCAGGCTCTTCGGGCTCCGTCATTGCAAGGCGCCTTGCAGAGAATCCATCCGTGCAGGTGCTGTTGCTCGAGGCCGGCGGGGACGAAGACGTTCCGGAGGTCACGAACCCAGCGCTCTGGCCGACCAACCTGAGAAGCGACCGCGATTGGGCTTTTCAAGCGGCCCCAAATCCACACCTGAATGGCCGGAGCATTCTTCTATCGATGGGGAAGGTGCTCGGTGGCGGCTCGAGCATCAATGCGATGGTTTGGGCGAGAGGGCACAAATCAGATTGGGATTTCTTCGCCACGGAGGCGAAGGACCCGGCATGGGGATACGAGAACGTTCTCGCCATCTACCGCAATATCGAAGACTGGAAAGGCCCGCCGGACCCTGAGTACCGCGGAACGGGTGGGCCCATGTTCATCCAGTCGTCACCGAACCCTAGCCCCATTGCATCGGCTATGCTCGAAGCGGCCCAAGAGCTCGGAATCCCGAGTTTTCCGAATCCGAATGGTCGCATGATGGAGGGCGATGGGGGATGCGCCTACTCCGACTCCTCGACCCGCGATGGTAAGCGCCATTCTGTTTTTCGTGCCTATACATATCCCTATATGGACCGCCCCAACCTGACGGTGCTGACCCATACCGTGGTAACCCGTCTCCTCCTCGAGCAACAGCAGGTTACCGGGGTTGAAATCATGCGTGACGGGCAAACGTCGACCCTTCGCGCGACGTCGGAGGTCATTCTGTCGTTGGGAGCGATTCACACGCCGAAGGTGCTAATGTGCTCGGGAATTGGCGATCAAGATGAGCTGCGTCAATTTTCCATCCCCGTGCTGCAACACTTACCCGGCGTGGGAAGGAACCTGCAAGACCACGTAACCTTCGGTTGCATTTGGGAATACAAATACCCGATCAGCCCCCGCAACACCGGTAGTGAAGCGACCATGTATTGGAAAAGTCATCCAACCTTGGATGCGCCGGATCTCATGTTTTGCCAAGCCGAATTTCCCACGCGCAGCCCGGCCACTCCTGTGCTCGACCTGCCCAACGGCGGCTGGTCGATGTTCGGCGGCCTTGCGCGGCCCAAGAGCCGCGGGCGCGTTCGTTTGAGTTCGTCCAACCCCCTGGATCCGGTGAGGCTCGAGGCCAACACCCTTGCCCACACCGACGATATCAAGGTGGCTCTGGTGTGCGCCGAAATGGCACGCGCCATAGGCAATGCGCGGGCGTTCATGCCCTTCGTCGAGCGCGAAGTCCTGCCAGGTGGCAAAAGCAAGAGTCAATTGGAGTACTACATTCGCGATAGCGCCGTCTCTTATTGGCACCTGACCTGTACCGCAAAAATGGGCCATGACGCGCTTTCGGTGGTGGACGGCTCGCTGAAGGTGCACGGCATTCGCAATCTTCGCATCGCCGATGGCTCGATCATGCCACGCGTCACGACCGGGAATACGATGGCACCTTGTGTCATTATCGGCGAGCGCGCTTCGCAAATTCTGAAAAAGGAACACTGCATTTGAGTCGGTTCTTTTCTCCCGAATAGAAGGTGCCTCGTCGAGTTAAGGTCAATGTGTTCGATGTGGCCGCGGGAATACCAACTACCACTCGCTTCTCCCATTCCGGCTTTTTGCTCGGCCAGTGGCGTTCGTGTAGGATCATTCGATCCACTCAAACGACCGCTAGCCGTCTTCGCTAGGTGCTGGCTGCGAGACCTCCCATATGAAATTTCCGGTATGATCTCGGTCGACGAAATAATTGTGATTCTTGCTCTGAATTGCATCGACCGCCGCGTGAAGATGCGTGACGATCTGTACTTCTCAAGAAGAAGCCTCGGAAATATGTCCAACTTTCGGAGCTCCTTCACCGCCGCCAACTCCGCCTCGGACTCGGTACCATCCAATTTGTCGATGAGCTTCTGCGCGTCCTTGTTCATGGCACCGGCCGTAGAATAACCCCAGCGTTAGGATCATTTCCAGGCCAGCTAAACGGCCAGGCGGCGCCAAATCGATATGGGCACGGCTCCGTCCGGTCGCGGCGGAACCTCCCAACTCAGCACATTGTCGCGCAAAACGAAGGAACGTGTCTGTACCTGGCCGCGCCAGTTCGGAAAAGACGAATCCTCGATCGCGAAACGCAGCGTTTTTGCTGCCCAGTCAACGGCAAGCGAGCCGAAATGCGTGCTCGATCCCACGACGGCCGCGCGCATTTCGGCGTCGGTGCCGCCGGCCTTGTCTTTGGCTACGAAATTCGATCTATCGGTGCTGAATATCTGCAAGGCGTATCGGCCGGCTTCGTCGATCATCAGCCGGCCGTCCGGCGCTGCGCCATAATCGTGAACCACTGAGCCATCCGGCATTCGGCGATCGGCAGCGACGAGCGTCCACGTGCCGGCAAGCGATGATGTGACCGACCGTGCCGCCATTGCGCCCGCGACGGCGGCCGGCACGGTCGCCGCAAACGCGATAAGTGTGCGGCGCCGGAATAGGGGGTGCTCGCTCACAATAGACCTCCGCCATCGACATCGACGACCGCGCCCGTGACGAATGGATTGGTCATTACGAACAGATAGGCCGAGGCCAGTTCCTCCGGCGTGGCAACCCGCTTGACGGGCAGCGCGGCGGAAACACGTTCCAGTGTTTCGAGACGCTTCGCCGAACCCGGTTCTCCCCATTGCGACGTATCGGTCACGCCCGGGCTGATGACATTCACGCGGCGCGGCGCCAGTTCCTTGGCGAGATGCTTTCCGGCCGCATCCACCGCGGCATTGACCGAGCCCTTGAGGACGCTGCCAACACCATATTTGCGCGACACCTGCCCGGAGGTGAGGGTGATCGACGCCGAGGGATCGAGATAGGGCAGGGCCAAGCGAACCGCGTGCAGGGCGCCGAACAACTTGGCGGCAAAGCTCTGCTGCAGATGATCGCTCGTCAGCGTCGCGAGCGGCGGCGCGCCCTGACGGGACCAGGCCGTGTAGGCGATATGATGGATTCGTCCGATTTGCGCGAAAGCCGCTTCCATCGACGCCGCATCCGTCACGTCGGCCACGATCGCTCGCGTTCCCTCGGGCGCATGCGCCGATCGGCTGAGCACATAGGTGCGAGCGCCGGCTTTCGCGGCGAGTTCCCCAACTGCGCAGCCGATTCCGGTGCTGCCGCCAACGACAACCACGCTCTGTCCTTCCAGTGATCCGCTCACGAAGACCTCCTCTGGCCGCAAGGGAAGCGGCTGATCATATGCCCACTTGGTAACCTGTATGTGGGGTTACGTTGCCACGCGCCACGTAACCTGTCAAACTGGTTTCATCTTCAATGGCACGCCCCGGAAAAGAGTTGTTCATTCGTCCTGTGAGAATTTCGGCGTCAAATCAGGAGGAAACGCGCGATGGCTTCCGCTTTCGCGGCGGGCATGCCGCGCTCGACCTCACGGCCACGCTGACGGGCCGGCTCAAGCCGACCCAGCGCGATCTCCTCACGCGGCCGGAGGATGTCATCCGCTGGCTGCAGGCCGCCGGGTTCGAGTGCGCGGCGACCGCGCCGGACGATGATCTTTTGGGCATGGCGCGGCGGTTACGGGAGGCGATCTATGCGCTAGCTATGGGATGCGTCGCAGGACAGGTGCGACCTGCGAGCGCACGCGCAACTCTCAACGACATTGCGCGACTGCCTGCGGCAGCTCCCGAGATCGGCGCCGATGGCAGTGCACGATTGCGCGGCGACGCCAGTGCGTTGCTGACCTTTGTCGCGCGTGAAGCCGTCCTCCTATTGGGCGGTGAAGTGGCCGATCGGGTGCGCCAATGCGAGGGCGATGGATGCGCGATTCTCTTCTTCGACACATCGCGATCGGGCGATCGCCGCTGGTGCTCGATGACGGCATGCGGCAACCGGCACAAGGTCGCCGCGTTTCGCCAGCGCAAGGAAAAATCGCAATAGTCTGTCGCGCCAATACTCCACCACGAGCCGGGAGGGAGATTGTGCAGTGTCATACCCCGCCGGAATGAACCGAACCGCTTGGCGCGGAGTTATCGGAGTTGCCGAAATTCGCGAAGGCACGTGCAGGCAAGGGCAAAACAGTGTTGGCATGTGCGATCTTCTATCGGGCCTTTGACCTTCCAATGCAGGTTGTGACCTCTCTGGGCGCATGGACTGGCTTTGAAGTGGAATTCGGCAATCCCGGGAGGACAGCCGAGGACCTCGACACGGAATACGGTGAATTGATTCGTGCACATGCGCGACGACTGGTGCGAGAGTAGGTTCCGTGAAAGAGCGGCCCGGGTCTGGATCGTTGATTGCGCCTCGGCATCCGGCAGTGATATCGGTTCGCCATCGCGGGGGTGAGGCTACCAGTCGCGCGCAAAGTGGTGGACGGCGGCTCTCGCCCATCTGACGATCTCCGGCCATCGCGGTGTCTCCTCGGGGACGAAGAGAAAATGCTCCATTGCAGAGAGCACATGAAATCGCCCTACCTCCGCGAGGGTCGATGAGCGGCCACCGGACTCCATGAAGGCTTCGAGAGCGAACTCGGTGAATTCCAAGCCGAAGGACGGCAGATACTTGAAGTCTTCGAGCTGGTGCATGATCCCGGCGTCATCGAAGTCGAACAATCCGCCCAGCGCACCAGTTTGCGGCAGGACCGCAATGTTGTGGAGCTGCAAATCGCAGAGGCAGAGAGCTGGCTCATTGGGCAGTTCTGCGAACCAGCGGCGAAGCGGAGCAATGGCGATGTAAAGGTCACGTAGCTCGCGCTGCTCGGCCAGATACGCCGCGACCTGGTCGAGGAGGAATAGGTACGAATGGACAGCAAATCCAAGAGCCCTTGCTTCTTCGACAGGTATGGCGCGCTGCAATGCGCTGAGCGCATGTCCAAGGTCGCGCGCAAGACGTCGGCCCTTGGCGGTGAAAGGAAGATTCGGTTGGTAACGTGTCGCAGGGCCAACTTTGTCGTCGCGCCCGAACACGATGCGCTCGACCATATCGCCCGTAACGCCGGGTACCATTCGCCGCAGTTGCAATCGCGTTCTCTCGTCCTCGAGGACCACGGCGGGCAGCGCCACGCTCGTTCGCGCGGCGAGGCGATCGAGCAGTGCTCGCTCGCGGCGTAGGCGCTCCCATCCTTCGTCGTCATCGGCGGCGAAGGCGATGAACTCGTTTTGGAACGCGACCGCCCATCGCCACGAGCGCCACGAGATCTCTCCTGGTTGTCCGCACGATGCCAGAACGGCCGCCGCGATTTCTCGTTCACTACGCATGGTCACCTCGCTGGATGATCCACATGCGCGATTGTGGACGCAACTACGTGCCTTCTCGGGGGCCTAGTCGTGGCAAATGCCCCGCGGGTAGCCGCTGAATCTGAGCAACCCTTGCGAAGCGGCTTCGCTCGATCGCGATTTCTCCTGCTTGTGCAAGGCACGAACGCGAGCTGACGGAGCGGGCATTCACGACGTAGTTTTCAGCGTCGAAAAGGAAAGGCGGAACGCATGCAACTATCGGCCGAGCAAACGCGCTGGCTTCTCAAAGTCCTTCAACCGGAAAAGACCCTCGGCTCACTGCCGGGCGTGGCGGCCCTCTCGGAGACTGTCCGCGCGGCTCTTCTCGGGCTTCCTCCCGATGTATATGCCGCCGAGCACGCGCGAATGTTGGGGGGCGCCAAGGAAGCGGCGCGCAAGTTGGTCTCCGAGTCCGCCGTCAGCGCGATGATCGATCGCCTGCCCTTGAAAGAGGGCGCCCGGATCGTAGCGTTCGGCGACAGCCACACGTCGGACCCGCAGTCTTGGGCCGTGATCCTGAGCGAGCTTCTGACTGCGCGTAGCGCTTCGGTGGCGATCAACGCGGCCCCGGGTGACACGACGACGCACGGGCTGATTCGCATCGGCGAAGTCGTCGCGCAGCAGCCCGACTGGATCCTCTTTTTCATCGGGCTGAACGATGCGCGCACGCAAGGGCCAAAGCCGGCCAAGACGCTCGTCGATCACCAGGAGACCGTGCGGAATCTGCGCGAGCTGCACCAGCGCGCCTCGCTCGAGACGAAGGCGCGCTGCCTGTGGATCACGCCTGCGGCCGTGAATGAGGAGCGCATCTCGAACCACTGGGGCCTATCGCGCTTCGGTGTCCGCTTCCGCAACGAGGACGTCGCACGGGTAGCGGCCGCCGTTGGGGACCTCGACGCTCCGACGGTCGACCTGTTTTCGATTCTCGGTACGCCGCCCCCGCCCGAGCTGCTCATGGAGGACGGGCTCCACTTCACGCTCGCTGGTCAGAAGCGTCTCGCGTTCGAGATCATACGAGCCTGGAGCAACGTCTCGTGACGTGTCTCGTTACCGGAGCCACCGGGAACGTCGGCTCGCTCGTCACGCAGCGTCTGATCGATCGCGGAGACCGTCCCTGCGTGTTCGTGCGCGATCCGAAGAAGGCGCGAGACCTCTTCGGGGACCGGGTCGAGATCCGGGTTGGCGATCTTGCTGACATCTCGAGCGCGCTCTCTGGCATTCGCGAAATCTTTTTACTCAACAGTGGTCCCGATCTCGAGGTTCGAGATCGTGCTGCCGCGTTGGCCGCGAAGGCCGCGGGGGTGCGCCACTTGGTCAAGCTCTCGACGCTGGACGTGAGCACCGGGGTAGGCACCGGGCCCTGGCACGCCCGCGGAGAGCACGCCCTCCGCGAGAGCGGCGTCCGCTTCACGTTCATCCGTTCCTCGGCATTCATGTCCAACGCGCTGAGCTGGGCGCACACGATCAAGCGTGAGGGCGTCTTACGAACGTCAACGGGCAACGGCAAGATCGCTTTCATCCACCCGGCGGACATCGCCGATGTCGCGGTGAAGGCGTTGACCACGCGCGCTCACGACGGTGAAGCGCTGGTGATCACCGGCCCACAGGCTCTCAGCTACGGCGAGATGGCGTCGCGGATTGGCGCAGCGATCGGCAAGACCATCCGCTTCGAGCAGATCTCCGACGACGATGCACGGCCGAACTTCGATCGCGCTTATGCGGATGCTCTCGTCGACATCTGGCGGGCCATCCGGGAGGGCCGCCTAGCGACGGTAACCGACGGTGTCGAGCAGGTCCTCGGACGCAGGCCCGTCACCTTCGATCAATGGGCGGAAGAAAACGCGGGAGCCTTCAGGCGTTCCGGCACGACTCGAGGCAAGCGAGGACGGTCCGCACGGCCTCCTCCCTCGCTGACGCGGCCGAAATAGGGGAAGGCCGCTGCGAGATGCCGTGCACGAGCGCTTCGATCACGTTGGGGAGGACGAACAGCATCCGCTCCGACGATGTGACGCGCTCGAAGGTCGCCCGGAGTGCGCGGCGAAAACCCAACGGGCCTTCGGGTACCTGCTCGGAGACCAGCTCGTGGAGCTCGGGCTCCGCGGCATGGAGATCCGCCAGCCCTTCCACGAGCGTGCGAGTGAACCCGTCGAGAGACTTGGAGCGGCCGGCCATCGTGCGCTCGATCACACGGCGAACGTCCTCGACGTGGCGCTCATGCAGCGCGCTGAAGATGGCCTTCTTGTCCGGGAAGTATTGATAGAGCGAGCCGATGCTTACACCTGCTGCTTCAGCGATTCGGTTGGTGGTGACCGCGTCGACCCCCTCGCGCCGAATCACCCGCGAGACCGCGCCCAGCACCGCATGCACGGTCTGCCGGGACCGGCCCTGCCGAGGTTCCCGTCGCATCCTCTCCTGGCTCGTCGTTCTCATCCGCGCAATTTTCTAGCATCTCGGAGCGTCCGGCGCTTGGAAAACCCGCTCGTTCTCCGTGCGGTCCGTCGCACCGCCTCCGACCAAGTCGACGGCGGAGCCTCGTCACACCGCAGAGCACAAGGCACGCACACGCGCGGCCTGACCCGCGGCGGCTTCTACAACCATTTCACGAGCAAGGACGAGCTCTACGCCGAGGCTGTGCGAAGCTTCACCACCTGCAATCCCTTCGCCCAGCGATATGCCGGCTCCGAGGCTCGCCTGCCATCACCCGAGCAACATGCACGTGCACTCGTCGATCTGTACCTCTCGGACGAAGCGCTGGGGGCTGCGCGCCACCTCCCGCGCCGAAGCTCTTGCTCTGTTGGGATCGCGCTAGAAACAAAGCTCCGCGCCGGCGCGAGTGGAGGTCGTCGGTCGATTCTGTCGCCCTCGCCGAGTACTCACGCGCGAACGCGGATGACCGTTTTCCCTGCGCGCCGCTTGGGCGCGTTGAAGGTGGCGATGGCCTCGTCGAGCGTCGAAATGGTGCCGATGTTCGTCCGCAGTCGTCCGTCCCGCACCCGCTGGACGATCTCCGTCAGTTGGGCACGATCCGACTCGACGACGAAGTCGATCGCCCGGCCGTTGTCGGGCCGCACCTCGGACGGTCCGACGACGGACACCAGGGTTCCGCCGGCTCGAATCAGGCGCGCGGACCGCTTGCCGATATCGCCGCCGATGACATCGAACACAAGATCGACGCTGCCAACGTCTTCCAGCGTATCACTATCGAGAGCGACATATTCCTGCGCGCCGAAGTCGAGCGCCGTCTGACGGTCGGCCGCGCGTCCAGTGCCAATGACGTAGGCGCCGGCCTCTCGCGCGAGCTGCGTCACCATCGAACCGACTGCGCCGGCCGCGCCGTGTGCGATGACGCTTTGCCCCGCCCGAAGGCGGCCGTGTTCGAACAATCCTTGGAACGCGGTGAGGCCCGAGATCGGCAGGCTCGCGCCCACCGTGAAGTCAACGTCGCCCGGCAGCGGTGCGAGGTTACGGGCCTCGATCGCCAGATATTCGGCCAGGGTGCCGTCGCGATGCCAATCCGCGAGACCGAACACCCTCTGTCCTACCGACAGTCCCGTTGTGCCGTAACCGAGAGCGGTGACCACTCCAGCCAGCTCGTGGCCGGGGATCGACGGTGTTCGGTCACGGTCATTGCGATCGGTCCAGCTCGAGGGCCACTCAAGCTCGGTTTGGACGAACCCCGACGCATGAATCCGAACGATAACGTCGTTTATCGCGGCCTGCGGCTCGGGTCGTTCGACCAGCTTCATCCCAGTCGTTCCTAATGCCTGCTCCGTTACAATGATTGCTTTCATGGGAAATCTCTTTGGTCGTCTGTGGAACTGTTGTTGCGTTGTTTTAGAGGATATCCATTCGGTTACATTTCAATGGCCAGCACTCTGCCCGCCATCGACGTGCAGGATTTCTCCAGTGACGAACGGCGCGGAATCGAGAAAAAGGATGGCATCGGCGATGTCACTTGTTTCGCCCATGCGTCCGACAGGGTTGAAAGCGCTCAGCGCTTCGTAATTTTCAGGTGCGTACATCGGCGTCTTTATGATCCCCGGAGCAACGGCGTTTACGCGAATACCCTTTTTCGCGTATTCGATGGCCAGTGACTTGGTGGCAGCGTTGATGCCGCCCTTCGTCATAGCCGCCAGGACCGTGTAGACTCCTTGGATTGCAGCCTGGTCGATGCTGGTCGTGACGCTCACCACGTGGCCACTCGAGCGCTTTTCCATCTCGGCGATCGCGCGTTGCGTGATGTGATAGAAGCCCGCCATGTTCACGCGCATCACGGCGGAGTAGTCTTCGGCGGTGTGTTCGGTGAAAGGCTTTCCAATGTAGATGCCCGCATTGTTCACCAACGTATCGATCTGGCCAAAGTGCGCGATGCCTTGGGAAATGACACGTAGAGCGGTCGCGGGGTCGCCGATGTCGCCGGCGATGCTCAGGATATTCTCGTCGTTCGAAGGCTTGATCGAACGTGAGGTTGCGACGATGCGGTAATCGAGGTTTCGGAAAGCCTTTACGATACGAGCGCCGATGCCTTGTGACGCGCCAGTGACGACGACGACCTTCTGTGACTTGCTCAATGTTTCACCCATGAAAATAGTGGGTCCACTTCGACGCCGATGGGCGGCACGTAAGAAACGCCCAGACGCTTTTCAAAGAATCTTCCCTGGGCGTGGCTAGGCTTTCACATCGCGGCCGCAAAGCTCAGAGATAGAGACACGACTGGAGAGAGGTCAGATTGCACCGGCAGGCGTGACGGCGGGAAAGTCTTTGTCGAGATCGAATACATTGTTGAAGAAATTCGTCAGGGAGTACATGGCCACTAGTGCGATGATCTCCATGATGTTCGCATCCGAGTACCCGACATCGCGAACGGCTTTCAGATCGGTGTCACGGATATGGCCGCGAGTCTCGATGACCTTACGCGCAAACTGGACGGCGGCGTCCCGCTTCGGATCGGCGGCATGGCCCTTCCGGGCGAGGATGATTTCATCGGCCGGCAGCTTGGCCATATGCTGCGCCGTAAAGCTATGAACCGTTAGGCAGTAGTTGCAGCCATTCACTTCGGAGACAGCGAGGCCGATGCTGTCGCGCGTCTTTACGTCGAGCGCCTTGCTCAGGGAGTCGAGAAGGGCGGCCCATGCGTTGAACGCGATCGGGCTCTGTGCGAAGGCCGCCATCATATTGGGGGTGAACCCGATGTTCTTGGTGAACGCATGGAGAGTCGGTTTCGAAGCAGCTGGCACCTGTTCCAGCTTGAGAGCAGTGGTTCGTGGCATCGTAACCTTCCTGGAGTTATTGCCTTATGACCGTTAAACGAAGTCCAGCACTTCGGCGAGGGGGCGACGCGGCTTCTGCGCCCAGTTGCCCGCCCGCTCCTTCCCGACACACAACAGCATGACCGGTAATTCGTCCTCGGCGAGTCCGAACTCGCGGTGCACTGCATCGGCATCGAAACCGATCATCGGCGTCGAACCCAGGCCCAGCGAGCGGGCTGCGTAGACTATCGTCGCTGCGCCGAAGGTGGCGGTGCGCACGGCCTCGTCGCGCCGGCGCTGCGGGAATGCCATGTACAGATCGCGTGCGGGGATTTCCCAATCTGCCACCATCGCCGGCGGCATGACGCCCAATTCAACCAGGGGCGCCAGGCGCGCTGGGATTACACTGGTCTCGACCAGTTGGCCGCAGACGATGAAGGTGACCGCTGCATCGGTGATCGCGGGTTGATTCCAGGCGATCGGACGCAGACGCGCCTTGGCTTCGCGCGTGCGCACGGCGATGAAGCGCCAGTTTTGCAAGTGGAAGGATGTCGGCGCGGTGGTGCCGATCCGCACCAACTCGCGGATTTCGTCGTCGCTCAAGGTGGCTGCAGGATCGTAGTACTTGGCGGCGGATCGACTCAGGATCGTTTCGATGACGGCATTGGTCATGGTGATCACGGACTCCTATGAGTTTCCTTCGAAGATTCTCTTTGCCCGCCAAACGATGGCGCCACCTTGGATCAAAGAAAAGTACCAAAAAGTAATCATTTCACTGTACCAATAAAGAATGGCGAAACGGTTTCAGCTGCGGCTCGATCGCTCGGGGAAGACGCCTTTGGCGCAGCAGATTTACAAGGGGATCGCGGCGGCGATCGACAGCGGCGTCCTCGTACCTGGGGCCCGTCTGCCCTCGTGGCGGGATCTTGCGGCCCAATTGGGCGTCGCGCGAGGGACCGTCCGCGTGGCGTACGAGAGGCTCTCGGATGCTCAGCTCATTGTCGCGTCGCGCTCGGCGGGGACGCATGTCGCGAAGCGACCTTCGACGAGCGCTGTGCGCGACGTTCCGAAGGAGTCCTCGCTCTTCGCGGATTTGTTCCCCGCCTTTTCGTCCGCGCCCGCGCTCTTCCAAGTGGGGGTCCCCGCGCCGGAGTGCTTCCCGGCCAAGCTCTTCGCGCGCATCCGCGCGCGCGCAGTCCGGACCGAGACCTGGTCGTCCGCGAGCTACCCCGATCCGCGCGGAGAGCCCGAGCTGCGGCGTGAGATCGCAGCCCACCTGATGCTCGCGCGCGGCGTTGCGTGCTCGCCTTCGCAGATCATCATCACGGGCGGGTTCGCCGGTGCGCTCGGCCTCGTGCTGCGGGCGCTCGCGCTCGAAGGGCGCACGGCCTGGATGGAGGATCCCTGTTTTCCGTTGAGCCGGCGAGGGCTCGAGCTCGGGGGATTGCAGCCCGTCCCGATCCCCGTCGACGACGACGGGATGGACGTGGAGTATGGTCTCGAGCACGCGCCCGATGCGGCGCTCGCGCTCGTGACGCCGGGGCAGCAGGCGCCGATCGGCTCCACGCTATCGCTCGCGCGGCGTCTGCGCTTGCTCGATTGGGCAGCGAAGACGGGCGCGTGGATCCTCGAAGACGATTACCTGAGCGAGCTGCAATTGCGAGGACGCGCGGCCCCCGCGCTCGCGTCCTTGGATCGCGACGGGCGGATCATCCACATGGGCTCGTTCAGCAAGACCATCAGTCCCACATTGCGTCTGGGCTTCATCGTCGCCCCTCCGTCCATGGCCGCGTCCTTCGCCGAGGTGGCGGCGTGCCTCGCCCCCGCCCCCGGTCCCGCGGTCCAACACGCAACCGCGGAGTTCATGCGCGAAGGGCATTACATGCGTCACCTGCGGCGAACGAAGCGCATATACTCCAAACAGCAGGACGCGTTACTGAGCTGCCTCGAAGGGCGCGTGTCCTCGGTCTCGCGCGCCGGGCTCTCGGTCCGCGTGCCGCTGCCCAAAGGGGCGCGTGACACCGAGATCGCCAAGCGCGCCTTGACCTACGGACTCGCCCCGACAGCGTTGTCTCCTTGGTACATGCGCCCTACGGCGCGGCGATCCGGCCTGCTATTGGGGGTCGCCACGGCGCCTCTCGAAAGGATCCCCGCGGCGTGCGACCGCCTCTACCGCGCCATCGATCTCCTTGCGTGATCGCCGCATACGTAAACGGCAGCGACAAAGAAGTGCTCTAACGCGTAGTACGCATTCCCAACGGGCTTGACACCTCGGTCTCCCACCGCGCCCTCGGCCGGTGACGAGTGCTTATTGCGTGAGAATGTACATGTTCGGAAAATCCCTGCGGACCGTAGCAAAGTCTTGGAAGATCAAATCCGTGTAACCATCGGTGCGACCGTCGCCTCTTCGAACGCCGCTGATGACACCCTGCGCGATCACCCGATCGGCTCCTTCGAGACGAAACACGGGGCCTCCGCTGTCCCCACCGCGCGACGCGGTGACATTGTTGAACAAGTGCGCGCGCACCAAATCGCTGTAGCACTCCCACTTTCCATACGTATCGACACCACACCGCTTATAGGTGAAGTCACCGCTGACATGATGATTGCAAATGGGCCCCGAGGTCGCGCCCGAGGTGCACAGCCACATGCCGGGGCGAGTGTCGGACCAGCCGGAGACTCGCTTGACGAACTCGTGTGACGGGGGACCATCCCACATATAGCCTGCAGACTGATTGACTCGAATCAGCAGAACGTCGTGATCCTTTTGTTCATTGGAACCAACACCGATCCGAGCTCCCGCACCGTTGTTCCATAGGCCGCCGGGGCGGCCGCAGTGGCCAGCCGTGAGCAAATACGAAAATCCTCCGAAATCTTTCATCGCAAAGCTGGATGTGCACTCCTCGTGGGTATCCACGTTGACGATGCGGGCGCCAGCGATATACGGCTGCGTGTCGGCCCCACGGCTCCTGGTGTCGAGCGGCCGGACTTCTCGGGAAACGGTCACTGCGATCCCGGCGGGTACGCCCAGATCGCCTGCAAGATCCACCTTGGACGCGGCCGCCAGGACCCGCGCTCCACCAGCTTCCGGCGATGCATCGGGATCGGCCAGGATCTTCAATCCGCTGCCGTTGTAGGCGACGTCGACTCCGTAGTATGGCCCGGAGCGGTGCGTATCGATGTAATTTGCAACCTTTTCGGCGGCGTCGCGCAGTTCCGCGCGGGAGTGCTCGGCGGCGCGGAGTTGAATGGGCGCGATCTTCCTAGCGGCTTCGATTCCTCGCAACACGGACTCGGGCGGGGTGCCCTTCCACCAGACCGCGACGTGGTCGTCTTCGAGCGCGAGGGTGGCATATCCATCAGGATTGGCCGTATCGATGCTTTGCTGGATGACGTTGGCCGCGCGGATCAACGGTTCTTGAGCCGCCATTTTTGCTCGCGACTCTGCGTCGATACCTTGCAGTGCGCTCGGTCCATCGGTTTCGGCCGTTTCGTTCGTCCCCGGCGATCCGCATCCTGAGAACATGCCGAGCCCGAGCGTGGCCAAACCGATATGCCACAAACGAATACCCATCGCGAGTCCGTTACCCATCGCGTCTTCTCCTTTTTCTGGATTGCGGCGTTCGTCGCCTGCGACCACCCAGAGATGTGAGAATGGGAGGTTGGGCGATATCGACCAATTTTCAAGGTCGTAAAGACACGTTTTACGGAGATACATGACTCGCTCGCCTGGTCGGTAAGCCTTGGACGCGTCGTCACCTTGCGCGCAGCGGACGCGCAGGCTTGATGAGATTCAATATCGTCGGCCTCTGACCTCCAGCCGTTCACCACCGATGCCTGCCAGCACGCCGAGAGCCAATCGGTCAATGCGGTGAGCAACTCGGATATGCGCGTATCGAGATTACGCGACCATGGTGTGCGTCTCGTCGAGCACGGCTCGCATCCTCATTAACTTCGCCATCACCGTACGCAGCCTGATCGACGTAAGCAGCCCGATCGATGCTCCGGTCGGCTCGTGCCGCCGTCGAGGTTGCCCGGAAGGCATCCGAAGCCCGCGGAGATCGTGGGCATTTGACGTGTTCGACCCGACGCGCTCACAAAACGACAGAACCCCCGGCGGGTCCTCGAACTGAGGAACCCAGCGGGGGGTTAGGCTAGCGAGGGTACGTCGGGGGCAACGATGTCCCGATACGTCCCTGGAGCGGCAGAAGCCCGATGGAGGACGCCAATCGCCAGCCTGATTGAAATCGAATCAATCGACTCCCGCTTCGTAATCGCTGGTCATCGCAAGCTGCGCCAGCTTGCGCAGCGCGCGGGCCACTGCATCGAGCGGCGGCGATGCCAAAGCAAGGCGCACGGCATTGGGCGCGTGCCCCGTGCCGACGGTGAAGGCACTGGCAGGGGTGATGGCAATGCCCAGGCGTGCGGCCGCGACGGCAAAGGTGTCGGCCCGCCATGGGGCCGGAAGCTCCATCCACAAGTGAAAGGCTCGCGGATCGCCCCGCACGGCGAGCCCCTGCAGAATCTCGCACGCGAGCACATGGCCGCGTGCAGCTTTCTTCCGCTTGGCCAGTGCAATGCGCGCCGCCGAGCCATCGGCCATCCAACGCAAGGCCGCGGCAAGTGGAAAGCCTTGGGCGAGCGATCCGGCGGACCGAATCGTGGTGGCGACTTTCTCCGCGAGCCTCTCCGGTGTAACGACGAAGCCGAGACCCAAACCGGGCGCAATTCTCTTCGATATGCTGTCGACGAGGATCGTGTGATCCGGGGCGACGAGCGCGAGCGGTTCCTCGTCGGCCAGAAAGGAATAGACCGCGTCCTCGATGGCAACGATTCCGGTCTTTTTCAGAACTGCTCCGAGCTCCGAGCGGCGCGCGGGGCTCATGGTGGTTCCGAGCGGGTTGTGCAGTGCCGGTTGCACGTAGATGGCCGAGAGCGGCCTCGCGCGATGTGCCCGCGCCACGGCATCGGGTCGCAATCCCTCGTCGTCGAGGGCGAGTGGAACCAGATGAACGCCGATGCGCGCGGCTATACCCCGCACCATGGGATAGGTAAGGGCCTCCACCCCCACGTACGCGCCGACCGGGGCTAGAGCCGACATGGCCGCGGCAATCGCCTGACGCCCGCTGCCCGTGAAGAGCACCTGCGCCGGTTCCGGCCGCCATCCACCCCGCGCGAGAAACTCCGCCGTCACCTCACGCGCACGAGGCGTGGCCGCCGCACCCACGGGACGGAGCGCATTCGCCAGCGCATCGTGCGTCGTGAGGGCGGAGAGCACCGGCGCCATGTCGGCCACCTGCTCGGGCAGGACGCAGTAATTCAGTTCGAGATCGACCGGGGCATCCGGCGGCTCCACCGACGTGGCGGCCAGAGCCTTGGCGACCGCACGAATGTACGTTCCACGACCCACCTCACCGACCGCCAACCCGCGCCGAATGAGCTCCGAGTAAACGCGGCTTGCCGTCGACGTGGCAATCCCTCGTCGATCGGCGAACTCGCGCTGGGGCGGCAGGCGATCGCCCGGGCGCAGGCGACCTTCGAGAATGTCTGCAGCAATCGCGTCGGCAATCGTTTGATAATTATCCACGGCGGATCTCGGGAGACATGGAGGGCGGGTGAAACGAAATTGCTCCGAGAGCAATGATAAAGTTGCACCGAGATTGCACGGAGAACATTATCTCCCATATGCACGCGCACCGCAATGGATTCTCGTTCACCACCCGCTTGCTCAACGCCGACGACGATGGCCTGGACGGGCTCAGCGTATCACCGTCCCTGCATCAATCCGTCAATTACGCCGCGCGTGACGATGCGCATTTGAGAGAAATGGCGGCCCCACTCGGAAATGAATATTACACCCGGCGGGGCAATCCCACCACGGCGCGGCTCGTCAACGTTATCGCCGATCTGGAGGGCGGAGAAGCCGGAATGATGTTCGCCTCGGGCATGGGGGCGATCACCACGACCCTCATGACGTTCCTTCGGGCGGGCGATCATGTCGTCGGGCAGCGCAGCCATTACATGGGCACGACCGAGCTCCTCGACGAAATTCTGCCGAGCTACGGCGTCGAGACCTCGCGGGTCGATCAAACGTCGGTCTCGGCGTTCGAGCAGGCCATCCGGCCCAACACCAAGCTGATTGTCCTCGAAACGCCGGTGAACCCCATGATGCACATCACCGATCTTCGTGCGGTGTGCGAGCTGGCGAAAGCGCGAGGTATTCTCACTTTCTGCGACAATACGTTCGCCACGCCCATCAATCAGCGGCCGATGGAACTCGGGGTCGATATCGTGATGCATAGTGCCACCAAGTACATTGGCGGGCACCACGACCTGCTCGCGGGGAGCGTCACCGCCTCACGTGAGCTGGTCGCGCGTATTTGGGATAGGAGCTTGGTGACCGGCGCCATCGCCGCGCCGTTCAATTCCTGGCTTGCGCTGCGGGGTATTCGAACGTTGGAACTACGCGTTCGCCAGCAGAACGCCAATGGGCTGGCAATAGCGCGCTTTCTGGAGTCGCATCCTGCCGTGCGCCGCGTCTTCTATCCCGGATTGACGTCCCATCCACAGCACGAACTCGCGTGCGCACAAATGTCCGGCTTCGGTGGATTGCTCACGTTCGACTTGAAGGGCGGTTCCGCAGCGGCAAGTGAATTCATAGCTGCCCTGCAGCTTGCATCGTATGCGACGAGCCTAGGCGGGGTCTCGTCCACGGTCATGCGGCCCGCGGTCCTGTTCGGCGACCGGCTGTCCCCGACCATTGTCGAAGAACAGGGTATTACGCCGGGTTTGATTCGGTTCGCCGCAGGAATCGAGAATACCGAGGACTTGGTGGCCGATGTGGGGCAGGCGTTGGATCGGCTGGGCAGGTGAGGGCATACACCCCGCAGGCGATTTGGCGAGAAGCTTTCGGGGCCCCAGCCGTAGCCAGCATACAGGCAACGAACACTTCGCCCTTCCGATGACCCACGGAGATGCGCGAGCGCACGAGGTGGGGTCAAACGCATATCCAAGAGCTCGGTAATAAAGCCTATGCACTTCATGTCGGTCGCGCTGCACTAGGAAGCACGCGAAGCTTGCCGCGCGGGGAGGCGCGGAGCTCGTCGGCCGTCCGATCCATGGCGTCGATTTCGGCGAGGACGCGCGCGCACCGCTCGTAGTAAAGGCGCCCGAACGAGGTGAGGCGCTGCGTGCGCGTGGTGCGTTGGAGAAGCTGCGCGCCGACCCGCTCCTCGAGCGCGCGTACGTGCCGGCCGACCATGGCGGGCGTCATTCCGAAATCGCGCGCGGCCGCAGCGAAGCTGCCGCGATCGACGGCGCATACGAAGAGCGACATGCCGGTGAGGCGGTCCATGATTTGATACTCATAGTATAGAATGACGATACAGGAACCGCGATTATCGCGTCGACGGCAGCGATCTATACCTTGGGTATGTCGGTTTTCGGTTGGAGTACCCTTCTTTCAGACGTTGTTCGATGCGTTGCGGTTGGTTCGGCCATCGCCACGCTGTGTGCCTGCTCGCACGGCGGCACCACGCCGCGGGGGAATGGCAACTTTCGCGGCGACCCCACGCCGAATCGTGGTCCACTTCGAGAATTGCGCGCCGCGCTCACGGTTGACGCGTACGATGAAGCCCTCGGTTTTTATCGAGACTCGCTCAAGTTGCCAGTCGATGAGATTTGGGACCGACCCGACGGACGCGGTGTCATTCTGGATACCGGCCATGCCACGCTGGAGATCCTGTCGAAGCAACGGGCTGAATTCATTGACCGACTCGAGGTCGGAAAAAGGGCGGCGGGAGCTGTCCGTCTCGGATTTGAAGTGGGCGATGCGACTCAAGTCTCGACGGCGTTCTTGGCCGGGGGCGGAGAACGGCTTGCCGGTCCAGTGACGTCGCCTTCAGGGCTCAATACGTTCCGGATGCGCGCTCCCGATGGGATGCAATACTCCCTGTTCACGAGCGTCGGTGCGAAATCCACCAAGGGGCCAGTTCGTGCGATGCGCTTTTCGCTGACGGTGGACCGTTATGACGAGGCGTTGCGATTCTATCGCGACGCCTTCGGCTTACCGATCTTGCAGCAATGGGATGATCCAGCGGGAGGTGGAACACTTTTCGACGCGGGCAATGCCACTCTGGAGTTGCTTTCGAAACCGATGGCGGAGTCCGTCGATCGTGTCGAGGTCGGACGGCGGGTAGCCGGTCCCGTGCGTGTGGCGGTCTGGGTCGACGACTCCGATGCCGTTGGCAAGGAGCTGACCAAGGCCGGCGCCGAATGGCTCGGGGGGCCTGTGGCGACGCCGTGGCTGCACAAGAACGTGCGCGTTCGGGCCCCGGACGGAATGCAGTTCACGCTATTTTCACTCTTGCCAGGTGCGCCGAGATGACGAGATGCACCGTGCTCGCGAGCTCCTGGTTGCTGGCAATGACCGCCGCCTGCGCCAAGTCCCCGTCCCACGATAGGGCTGGATTCGTGCTTCCGGGAGCCGATTTCTTCCCCGAGGGGATCACGACGACCCGGGACGGTTCCTTTTTCGTCGGCAGCGTACGAACTGGAGCCATTCTTCGGCGAGGACCGGGCAGCCGTCAATTCGACGTCTTCGTGTCCGGTGGCGATCCGGCGGTCCGGCAAGTGCAAACGGCCGAAGGTTTGCTCGTGGACGAGGCGAGCGGGGTACTTTGGGTCTGCGACGGAGGTGCGCCTCCATCCCATCCTTCCGCCGTCTTGGGGCTGTCCCTTCAAGATGGTCACACCGTGGTCCGACATCCATTTCCGGAGCGAGAAGCGTTCTGCAACGATCTGACGATGGACGACGAAGGCGCCTTGTACGCGAGTGATTCCTTCGCGCCGCGAATTCTACGCGTCGCCGCGTTGGACAAACTCGTAAACGCGAAAGCCGTTGTCTGGGCAACGGATCGCAGATGGGAGGTGATGCCCGGCGAGTATGGCCTTAATGGCCTCGCCTACCTCCAGGGAAATGTCTACGCGGTTCATACACAGCACAACGAGCTTTTTCGAATCCCGCTTACGCCACAGGGGACGGCTGGAGAGTCCGTCGCTGTTTCTCTCGACCGCCCCCTTACTCGTCCTGATGGCATCGAGATCGCAGCCGACGGGAGCCTTCTCATTGTCGAGAGTGGCGCAAATCGACTCGTGCGAGCCGAGCTACAAGGCGATCGCGGGGCGATTTCGGTACTTGCGACGGGGTTCGAAGGTCCGACCACGTTCGCCCTTTTCGCCGATAGCGCTTGGGTGGTCGAGGGACAGCTCGACCATCTCGCCGACCAGAAGCCAAGATTGCCATTTCGTATCGTGCGCCAGGTGCTCGATGGGGCCCTCGTGTCGCCTTGAAGCCGTTCGCCCTTGGCGAAGACGCTGGCGCGCCATCCAGGGCCAAATGGCTCATCGTTGATTTCTTCCCGTGCAGCTCGCATGGGGGAGGCCTCGAGAAAGCGCGTGCTGTAACGGCGGTTCAAGATCAGCGGAACCACGCCTTCGAGCTCGAAGTCCGAGTGATCTCCGAAAAACTCGCCGCTCGCCACATCGACGGGGTGTCCCACCGAAACACGGCCAGCTTCCCGATGGTCTCCTTACGGCGCGGAGTTTACATCGCCGGCGATCCCCGGTGGGTGCATTCTGGTTCGTTGGGCAAGTTACCGCGGGCCGCGGGCGTCGATGCCTCCGGCTTTCGTCCACTCGGAACGAGTCGTTTCTGATCACGCGCGCGATGCCCCCCGCGTTCGAGGGTGCCCGGAAGACGCAACGCCGCCCGATTGGCGATGTCACTATCCTGCTCTCCCCCGGCGGCGCGCTCACTGGGTCGCCGGCCAAGAAACTTGGCGCCAATCACAGCGGAAGTCGGATGACTCGAACACCATGCCCCGAAGAGCACGCACCGGGTAGCGGCCGGGCTCGCGACCATTCGCGATTCGACTTCCATGGCGGAAAGCAGAGGAGTCGCACCCCACGCCGCTCATCGCAGCGCGCACCGTATTCGAAACGGGCTCGATCCTTGATCGATTTGCCTTCCATGTAGCGGAGAGGCGTGGGGTCGAACCACGCACGCTGGCGCGTGCCATCGGTTTTCAAGACCGCGTCGAGCGCTGGCTCGATTGACTCTCCGTGGCGGAAGGGAAAGGACTCGAACCTCACGCCGCGAGTGCGGCGCGCATCGCTTTCCAAGCGAGCTTCGTCCCCGACGAATTCCCCTTCCGTGGTCTGGGCAGCAGGACTTGAACCTGCACCTCCTCGGTTCCGGACCGAGCGCTCTAGCCAATTGAGCTACACCCAGATGATGTCCGCGCGCCGGAAGTTGAGCCGAAGGCCCACGGAGGCCGAAGGCCGGAGTGCACCCGGAGCGGGACCCTTATAAGACGCCCTGGCCTGACGAGACCACGCGCGGATCGATGAGCGCGGCGACGAGGTCATCGCGCTGGTGGGCCATCTGCGAATCGAACGCAGTGCAGACTCCTTATCAGAGAGTCCAGGGTGACCAACCCGTCATGGCCCGCGGTGCCGACGGCCGATTCGAACGGACACTGCGCGGGATTCAAATTAGCCTCTCCATCGTCTCCGTGCGGACCTGAAGCCATCGAACTGTGCCGGCGTTACGCGCGGATCCTCGGCGGTACATTGGAGATCGATTGCGCCTCGTCGACCAGGAAGACCAGGAAGACCAGGCCGGGTAATGTTGCTGTGCGAAGGGGCGGTCGCGGCAACCAGACTTCGACCGCCTCGTGAAACGGATTGATTCACATCAGCAGATGTCGCCCGACAGCAACAGTGAGAACGCGGAGATCGCACCAATTTCGAGCTCGATGGCGTGGTGCGCCTCTTATACGCGCCTTACGCGTCCGACGAATGCCGAGCGCGCCGTGGACAATTGCCTCTACTGTCAATACCATCGTAAAGAATGCGACCGGTGGGTCCGCGCACGATGCGGTTGAGGGCTTGTTGGATCACCATGCTGGCGTTTCTGATCGCCTGTCGCGGGCCGGCAGCGCAGGTTCGTGCGCTGCCTCCTCACGACACGCGCGTCATTGCGCCTTCGGTGTCCAAGGTTCTCGCGTTACCAGCGCGCGGTGAGATGACGCGCGCTGTACTCGGCGACGGCACACCAGTCTGGCTCGTGCACCATGTAAACGATGCCGTCACGATCGTCGTGCCCTTCGCGCCTCTATCCCGCGGGAAAGGCGGCGGGCCCTTCGCGCCTCTATCCTGCGGGGAAGGCGCGGCCATGGTCGTCGTGCCGTGGGACGCAGAAACGAAGCAATTCGCGGGCACATTTCGCTGGGATGCCTTCGGCCACGTCCTTGGCAATTCCGGCTGGGACGCATGCATGGGCCCATGCCCTCCCATCGCGTCGCTGCCGACACGCGCGCGCGACCTCGACACGTTCGTCGCGCGGCGCCTCGAGGGTGATCCCAATCATGTCGAAGTTGGCGATCGCGTGGCCGGTGTCACGCGCGACATCCCCCAGGAACCCATTTGGCCACCTCGCCCTCACCGTAGCGGCGATCCCTCGCGCTGGCCCGAGACGCGACAGATTTCGGTCGCCGCGGCCCTCGCGCAACCCGAGGGGACGATGGTCGTTGTCGATGGAGACATCGTGTTGCGCGACGGCGATGCGCCACGCATTTGCCCATCGTCGCGAGGCCACAAGCCCTGCCCACCGGATTCACCCCGCGTCTACGATTGCGACGGCGAACCCGAGCGCTCCGTGCATGGTGTCGAGACACGCTTCGGTCCGGTCTACACGCGGCGGTTCCGCGATGGTTTCGTTCAGGCCACCGCGAGGGGAGGGTTCGGGAGCGCTTTGCTGGAGTGATCTAAATTTAAATCCGCTGCCTCCTTCCGATTGGGCCACGTCGGCGCGGTAGTGCGAACGGCGGGATTCGAACCCGCACTGTCCTGAGCTTGAAGCAGGTGCCTCCTGCCAATTAGGCTACGTTCGCGTGGTACGGGGCGAGAGGATCGAACTCTCCTTCGCCTGCTTGTAAGGCAGGAGCTCTCACCAGAAAGCGAGCCCCGCAAAGTGGTCAGCGCGGTGCGATTCGAACGCACGGTCCTCGGCTCCCCGAGCCGATGTTTTTGCCAGGCTAAACTACGCGCTGAAATGGCCCTGTTTTGCGTCTGGGCCCAGAGCTCGCGCACGCGGCGCGTGAGAACGGCGCGTGCGGCGCGCTCCAAGACGTCGGGTGCAGCTTTGCGCGCGCGAACGTCGCCCGCGTCCCTTCGGGCGGCGTCGTCACGCTACGTCCGCACGGTGCTCGGCGGCGGCGAGGGGATAGTAGTTCCTCCACATCGAAGGAACCTCCCTGCCGGTGTCGAGCACGGGCACGAACGGCAGCGAAGAAGGCTTGAACGGCTTCCGCAGAAGCATCATCCCCGCCTCCTCCGGCAAGCGGCCCCCCTTTCGGTCATTGCAGGCGTAGCACGAGGTGACGATGTTCTCCCAGACGGTCTTGCCGCCGCGGACGCGTGGCACGACGTGGTCGTAGTTGAGGGCGTCCATGGCCTTGCGCACGCCGCAGTATTGGCAGCGAAACCCGTCGCGCGTGAAGACGTTCACGCGCGAGAAGCGGACCTTGTACTTCTTCGACACGGTGCCCTTGGTGAGGCGGACGACGGCCGGCGTGCGAATGGTAATCGATGGCGCGGCAATGGGCTCGTCGTACTCTTCCAGCACCTCGACCTTGCCGAGGAAGAAGAGCGCGACGGCGCGCCGCCAGGAGATCACACGGTGCGGGGTCATCCAGGGGGTCAGCATAAGGGTTCGTGTCGACATTGGCCTTTACCTCTTTCGTCTCTTGCGGATTCGCATGGCACTTCTCCTCGTGCGCTTGAGTGAGCGCGGGTCAAAAATTGGTGTCACCGGGGGGAATCGAACCCCCACGCGCCGAAGCGCACAGGTTCTCAGCCTGCCATGTATACCTATTCCATCACGGTGACATGGTACCGACGGTCCGATTCGAACGGACACTGCACGCGTTCTAAGCGCGTTGCCTCCTGCCGATTGGGCTACGTCGGCATGGTGCGGGGTGCGAGGATCGAACTCGCCGCCTCCTGCTTGTCGAGCAGGCGCGATCCCCAGATCGCCTTCCCCGCACATGGTCTGAGTGGCAGGAATCGAGCCGAAGGCCCACGGAGGCCGAAGGCCGGAGTGCACCTGCAACCACGCGGTCCCAAACCGCGTGCTCTTCCTGATTGAGCTACACCCAGATGATGATCCGGCCCTCGAGCACGACGCTGCCGGCGCGTTCGTGGACCCCCATGGACGAGCGCAGCATCGGCGCTGCGCTCGTCCGGTTCCGGAGGAAGGATTCGAACCTTCATCACGCGATTCAAAGTCGCGGGTCCTTGCCATTGGACGACCCCGGATCGTCGTCGCTGCGGGCGGAATCGAACCGTCTCGGCCGAGCTTATGAAGCTCGCCTTCCTCCAAGGATCGCAGCGGCTGCGGAGGCATAGCGCCTCGGAGCGGTGACTCTGTACCGGCGGTTTATGCAAGGCGATTTTCTTCTTCTTCGGATTTTTCTTCGTCGTCCGGGAGGAGGTGTTTTGGCGAAGCATGGAGCTCTCCTGTGGCTCGAGACGAGCCCGCTGCGTTTTGAAAAAGATGGGCCGCCAGACGTGCGTTTCGAGTTTGCCGTCAATTGACTCTTCGCGTTCACCGGGCAGCGATGGTCGCGGGTAGCCCCGGGACGCAGTATGGGATTCGTAGGGCGGAGCGAGACGCAATTTACGGGGCGAGCTCTCGACCTTGGCGTTACCTCGGTCGTGCTCACACCGCTCTCCCCGCGTTCATCGTCCTCCAATGGGTTCTCAAAACGTCGCGCGCTCTGCGGCGCATCGGGTGGGTCACGTCATGGTGACCTCCGAAGTCTTACGGCGAGTGTATCGCCGCTGAAGTTTCTTGGTCGCGCGCCGGAGCGCAACGGTGCGCTGAGTTTCATCGCTTCCACGCATGCTCTTTTTCTGGAAAGTCCCCTTTGTGGCCGTATTCGGGTCGTAGAAAGCCCCATCACGACACATCGCCCAGAGCACACCAGCAAGACGTCGGGCCACGGCGACAGCCGCGATCGATCTTCCTTTTTTCTTGGCGATGTTCATTCCCCAAAGACGAATGGGGTCCCCGGCATGCTTGCGCGTGCGCAGTAGGCTGTGGGCTGCTTGCACGAGCATGGCTCGCGCGTGAGGGTTTCCCTGTTTGGTGATGCCTCCGAGACGACGCTTGCTCGGTCCTCCCGTGGTCGATTCGGACGGAACGAGTCCGAGATAGGCGCTCACCGCATGGGCATTCTTGAAACGGTGGGCATCGTCCATGACGGACATGAACGTGGCCCCGACGATGAGCCCTACACCGGGGGCTGTGGCGCAAAGACGTATCCGAGGATCTCGCCCTGCCAAGTTCTGCAACTTCTCTTCCACTCTCACGAGCTGCTCGTCGAGTACTTTCAGCATGGCGGCTAACGGCGCAACAAGCTTCTGCAAGCCAGGATTCATCTCGGTTGCTTCCAAGTGCGTCACGAAGTTGCTGATATCGCACGTAGCAACACGTTTCCCATGTGCACGCGCGAGGCCGCGGATCGTGGTCACGTAACCCGCGCGGGTCTCAACCAGCGCTTGTCGGACACTCAACTGCTCGCGAAGCTCTCGACCTTCCACCGATAGGACGTGGGCTTCGGGAATGCGCCCCTGTTCGACCGCGATGGCGAGGTGCTCGGCATCGAGCGCATCGTTCTTGCGTTTGTGGTGTCCTATCCCGATCGTCTTGAGTCGCGTGGTGTCGACGATCTTCGGCTCGTGTCCCCAGGTTCGGAGGAGATCATGGACGAACCAAGCCTCTCGCGCTGCCTCGAAGGCGACAATGGCCGGAAGCGTCCCGGGCCCCAATCGACCCTTGAGCTGTTCGATCTGTTGCACGCTCGTCCGCTCCACGACTTTCCCATCGCACACCTCGCAATAAGCGATGTGGCGCGCTCCTAAATCCAGGCCTACGCTACGCATGATCGACCTCCCTTGGGCCCCCACTTCTCTTTGTGGCTCTGACCACGCGGGGGTGCCGATAGCTTCGGCGATCGGCGGGAGGTCGATCGTTTTTCTTCGCGAGGAAAGCCGGACGGCGCGCCCGCTGCGGCTGAGACCTTCCATCGATCTCGGCGTTGCAGTGGGCGTGACGTCCGGCGGCGGCGACGCGTCAGGTTTTACTGCCGCCGGTTCATCCAATCTGCTGGGAATCGCACCCAGATCTCGAGGCTGGCGACCTCGCGTTCTCCTCTTGAACCATCACCGCAGAATCGAGCGAGAGCCGTCCGAGGGGATTGCACCCTCCTTCTCCTCATTACCAATGAGGTGCCCCGCTATCTGGGCCTCGACGGCAAAGGCGGCGACAACGAGAGCGGCGACTTTTTTCCGATGTCCTGCTGTTGGACGACGCCAGCCCAAGTGCCGGCGGCAGGAGTTGCACCTGCATCCTCGGAGTAACCATGTAGTCGTCGCAGCATTCGCCGCGGTGGGCAGCCTGGGAATCGAACCCAGATGGCCTCTAGGAGACGCGTGGGCTACAACCACGCCCGGAGCCACGCCGGTCTGACTGCCCGTGAGACCGTCCACCCAGCGCTCGAGCACGTGCACGGGGGACGAGGCGTCCCCGCGTGGAGTCGAACCACGCCATCGAGCTTCGGAGGCTCGAGTCGGCAATCCGGCCGAACGAGGACAGATGGCCTCCCCGCCAGGAATCGAACCTGGGCAACCGGTTTCGTAGACCGGTGCTCGGAATCCACCGAGACGAGGAGAGATGGTGTTCCCAGCGGGAATTGAACCCGCATTTCCGGATTGAGAGCCCGGCTTCCTGACCGTTAGACGATGGGAACGTGGACGAGCACCCCACCCGGGAGTCGAACCCGGATGCGATCGTTTAGAAGACGATGGTCCTTCCGTTGGACGAGTGGGGCGTGGAGAGCCGAGAGGGAGTCGCGCCCTCGCGCGCCGGGTTGCAGCCGGCGATCCTCGCTCGAGGATCGGCTCGAAAGAAACAGAGCGGACAGTGGGAATCGAACCCGCATCGGCAGCTTGGAAGGCTGCGGTCCTACCGTTGAACGATGTCCGCGATCCCCTGGCGCGCTGCGCGCGCATCAGGGTGGTGGAGCTGGCGAGATTCGAACTCGCGTTGCCCGGGTGCAAACCGGGAGTTCTCCCATTGAACTACAACCCCGCAGGTCGGGACGGAATCGAACCGCCTCTCCGAGATTTGGAATCTCGGCTGGCCACCTTGGCTCTCCGACCTAAGAACGGCGACAAGTTCGTGAAGAGGGTTCATTCTTGCCAGATGTACTCCTCACGGCATTCGCCGAGCGCCCCGTACGGGAGTCGAACCCGTCTCACTCCGTAGACAGCGGAGCTGCGACGCCGGTCGCATCACGAGGCAAAGAATCGATCGCGTCCCCGGCAGGAATCGAGCCGAAGGCCCACGGAGGCCGAAGGCCGGAGTGCACTTGCGTCACGCCGGCTTAGGAGACCGGGGCCTATCCGCTCGGCCACGAGGACATCGGGGTGACGTACGGGAATCGAACCCGCCTCCGCTGCTTCACAGGCAGCCCTCGTCGCCAGACGAGTAACGTCACCATGAGCGCGTGTGCGCGCGCGGTGGGCTGTCGTGGAGTCGCACCACGTTCTGCCGATTTTCAATCGGCCGCTATCACTCGACCAGCTCACAGCCCGTGAGCACCCTCGGTGGGATTCGAACCCGACATTCTCCGGTTGAAGGCCGGAGCTCCTGACCTTTAGACGACGAGGGCATAGGACCCGCTTGCGCGGGCGGAGCCCTCGTCCGGAATCGAACCGGACCCTCCCGAGTACGAAACGGGTGCTCGGCCGATCGAGCTGCGAGGGCATGGGCTCCAGCGGAAGGAATCGAACCTTCACGTGTCCGGTTAACAGCCGGGTGCGCTGCCATTACGCTACGCTGGAATGATCGCGACGCCGCAGGCCGGTAACATCGGCGTGGCCTTCGACCATGCCGACGACCACCAGCGCGGCGGAGTCGCGTTTGATTGGCGCCAAGTTTTCAAGGAACAGTGCCCTCGCGGGCGCACGTCACCCTTCGCCGCGCTCGAGCCGAACGCGGATCTCCTGCGACGAAGGAAAGCCCTCGCTGTCGAAAGCTTTGGTTTCGGGCGCAGGATTCGAACCTGCGTTTCCGCGTTCAGAGCGCGGCGTCCTGCCAGCTAGACGATCCCGAATCGATGGTGGGCCCGGAGGGATTCGAACCCTCGCTTCACCGGGTAAGAGCCGGGTGCGCTCCCATTACGCTACGGACCCATGCTCGCCGTCGCATGTGACGGCGAAGTGGGACGCAAGGGAGTCGAACCCTCATCTCTCGGCTTAAAAGACCGGCGCCCTACCGTTGAGCGAACGTCCCTCGGATTTTCTGCTGCCGCTTGCGTTTCATCTCGTCTCCATTCTCCAAATGCGTTGAAGGCCACCGAGGATCGTTCCTCGGCGGCCTCATGGCTGCGCGCAGAACGTCCTGACTCCAGCTACCGATCGAGCTTCTCCCGACGCTGCACGGGCCCGCAAACTGGGCGCACGTCTCCCGTCATCTTCACGCGAGCGAAGGACGGATTTGTCGGTTGAAAGCGTCGATGTATCGATTGATTCATGAACAACTATCGCGTTTGATTTCGCGTTTGTTCTCCTCGAACGTTATGGTTTTGGACACGGGCAGGGGCCCGCTCTTTCTGCTGGAACTGGATCGGCACACCGCCGCAACACGCCCCGACGGCCACCGCGACGGTGGTCTCGAAAGACATGCTCGGAGCCTTCAGCCCGGCGTTCACGCCCGCCCCCGCGAGCGGTACAAACGCCGAAGGCCGCCTGGGTTTCCCTAGGCGGCCTTCCGAGAGTGCGCTGATACGACTCTGGAAATTCCGCCTAGGGATCGACCTCCGGGTTCGCAAACAGGATCGCGGCGCAATCCTGGAGGAGACCGATCTGGCTATTTTTGCCTTCGAGTGGCCGCACAATGCGATAGGCGCACCCCTGCCACGTCGCCTTGGGCGACAAGCTGGCAGATGATTGATGGGGGCGTCGGGTCATCATGGCGGTTCGAAGGGCGGCCGGTTGGCTGAGCTTTCTTCCTCGGTGTGGAAGGATAGACGCGGCGAGCGCGGCTACCATTCAGATCTTTGGTTCTTATGAGGCTCTTTCCGGGGCAGGTCAAGAATAAATCTGATCATCAATCAAAAAAGATTCTGGGATGCGCTTCCGTACGCACGAAGTGTCAATCGCCCTTCCGCGGGGCGCACGCAACGGAAGCAGGTCGTTCCCACCTCTCCCACATTGCCCATTTGCATCGAGATCCCGGAGCTCCCGGACGCGCTTTCCATCACGCTACCTGGTGGCGTGACGATGCAGCAGGTCGACTTGATGCAGGCGATCCAGCCCGCGTTGACGCCCTTGGCGCCCCTGTTCGATATCGTCGACGCCGTCGTCGCCGTGTTCAATTGCGTGAAGGCAGTCCCGGACGCCCTCGGCCCTCCGCTCGATCCGACCGTGTTGGCCGCATGCATCCCCGAGCTTGCGGGCAAAGTCGGCAAGCTCCTGAAGCTCATTCGTTCTTTTACGGATGTGCGATCACCATGAGCGTGGGTGCCCGCGTCCGGGCGCATTCGAGCGCCTGCGTTTGTGTCTCGGGATCCAACGAGGCAAAGCTCTCGTCAAGGATCACGAGTTCTGCCCCCTGAAGGAGCGCGCGCGCCAGGTACACACGACTACGCTCTCCGTGCGAGAGCTGCCATCCGGTTTCGCCGACCCGCTGCATCAGGCCTCCCGGCATGCGGTCCAGCAGAGGACCAAGACCGAGCTCTCGGCAAATTGTCTCCGCCTCGCGGAGGTCTTCCTTGCGAGGTGGCCACTGGCGGCACATGAGGATGTTGAAGGCAAGCGTATTCGAGAGAATGTGATTCTCATGAAACTGCGGCGCAGATGCAATGCGTTTGCGCCATGCTTCGGTGCCAATCGATGCGGGGTCGAGTCCTTGCAACAACAGCAAACCCGAGTGCGGGCTTCGGAGCCCCGACATCAGAGTTCCTAGCGTTGACTTTCCACTGCCCGACGGGCCTTCGACCAAAATGCGGTCGCGGTTTCGGATGCGCAGTGTAACGCCGTGCAAGACGTCATTTCCTGATTCCCTATATCGGAAGGACAGGTTGCGGACGTCGAGCAGCGTGCTGGCGGGGGTAGGGGAGGACACCTTGGCCGCGTCGGACACCGTCGCACGTGGCGCTGGGATACGCGATTCGGGGCGCGCCGCGGCGCGAAAGAGCGGAGCCGCGTGTTGCCAGGCCCCGTAGGCCGCCACGAGAGAGGTTGTACCCGTCGTGAGGCGCACGAGCGCATTGCGGCCGAGGAGTACGCCGCCGATTCCGATGGCGAGCGTTTCAAGCTGCGCGGCCCGAACGGTGGACAATTGTTTGTCAAGTCGCGCGAGGACATGTCGGGAATCGCAAAAGTGTACAACTTTGAAGTAGCTGGTAGTCACTCATACTACGTCGGTGACGTACAGGCGCTCGTACACAACAATTGCGGCGGCGCGGCACTACCGGAGCTTGAGATCAGTGCGTCCGAGTATCCAAATCTTGCCGAGAATATATCTCATGCGCAGAACGCGGGACATTCCTCCGTGCTGACGCACGGAGGAAATAGAGTGGCTAATCGCAGCGCAGCGTTGGACGGGGTTCCGCAGATCCACGGCCTCAGCCGGGACGAGTATCCGTTCGCCTCGTCGAAGGAAGGAGGCCCCGGCTCATGGGTAGGTCACGTTCCCGCCCGTGAGCAGAATGCACAAGGGGGCGCTGATAAAGAACTTTGTGAAGGCAAACGGGCTTCAAGACGGGGACCAGTACAGAGTAAGAGTAACGCCATGACGTTGAGTACCCATAAGGATGAGATCGCCCTTTCGAGAAGGATGTATTTTTCATATAATCAGTTCATGATTTTCGATAGCGGCGAGAAGCAGCCTGGCTCAGATTGGACCGACGAACACGTACAACAAGGATTTATCCGGCGGGCGCATACCGTGTCTTTCGGGACTATTTGCGAGTTTGGAGACGCGGAACTCCGAGTATTTTGCCGCGCTTTCGAACATATTTCCAATTATGATCGAGCTATCGAGGTGCCGTTGCATGTCGTTAGCGGTCGAATATCCATCGAGGGGCCGGAGGAGGATGAACGGCCAGGCGTTGACCTCGCTGAGGGCCATTACAGGATTACCGTCGCACAGCGCCTTGTGAAGGAGGAACACGAAGAGATTGACGTGTTTATTGAGCCGG
The DNA here is from genome assembly GCA_037157775.1 of Sorangiineae bacterium MSr12523. NCBI lineage: Bacteria > Pseudomonadati > Myxococcota > Myxococcia > Myxococcales > Pendulisporaceae > Pendulispora > Pendulispora brunnea. Next base: position 6,914,578 of record CP089982.1, on the reverse strand, counting down.
CGGCCGGCCCGGTGGAGAAGAGCAGGATTCTAATTGCGGACCACGGAATAGCGAAAAGAGAGAACCTTCTCGAGCAGGGAAGAGTTGCGGGGGGCGTGATGCTGTGTTGGGGGCCGCACGGTCACTGGTAAGGTCGTGTGGACCCCCCCCGCTGGCGTAGACACTTCAAGCAGTCTGTGCCTCTCTTTTTCATTGTATTAGTTCAGTTGCGCTTACGTAGTCGATCGACGAGTGTTTTCTTTCGTGTTTATAGAAGATATTGACACAGTCAGCGGTTGCGATGATCCCCGAGTCGGGTGGATGTGTAGCCGTTCGGCAATCCGCGTCCTGGCGGAGTCAGGCGAATGGCGGCAGGATCCGCACGGGGCTTTCAGGCGATGGCCCGTCTTGCTGACAAAAAGAAACAGCGCTCCGCTTCTCGGATCTTTTCCCAGTTCGTCTTTCGCCGCGGCAGCCAATCGATCAAAGGAGCGACGAAGATCAATCGGTTGTCGCCGCATCGATCGTCATTCGTGATGAGAACATCATCTACCTCCAACGGCGTCCAGCAGGCGACGGAGGGCTTTGGCATCGAAGTCGGGGGGCACGCGAAGCGAGTGCCAGTGGGCAAGCGCAGCTCGAACAGCGCGCTCTTCTCCGGCTTCGTCTCCTTCGATGTCACCACAATGGGCACGAACTTCGGCTTCGAAAGTTTTCGGGTCACGCCGAGCAAACGCCTCGTCCACGCCCAAAGCGATTGGATACTTAGCTGCTCCTGGCTCGCGAACTCGCGTACTATCAAACCGCTCGTCTTCCATTTCTCTACGTGGACCCGCCATCGGGCCTCGGCTTTTCCGGGTGTGCCATTGGCCATCGTCACCTCCGAATGCACCCTAGCTCTCGACGCTCCCGAGACCACGTGGATTACCGAACGGCTACCGTCAAAGATGGAAGACCTCGGCCTGGCGGCGAGCGCGCGCTCTTACCAGTGCTCGAGCAATCTCGGTCCGTGCACGTGCCGAGACGCTCGTGGCTGTCAGGCGAGAGTGCCGCCTCCCCGTCCGTATCGCGAAGAGCTCTGCGAGCTGGGCACGGAGACGTTGAAGCGTTCGCAATGCTTTTGGTTCACGGCCTCGACGTCCGTCGTCCGCAAGGGAGTCGCGAACCGATCGACATCCGTTCGATCGGGAATAAACGCCGTGCATGGGGCGGCACATCATTCGTCGTGCCCTCGTCGTCGGCTCGCAATCTGGATCCCCGTCGGCGGTGCGAGGTCGGGGTCGAGTCCGCGAGGACTTCGTCCGGGCCTTCGCCGCAAGCTGCTCGCGCGCTGGCAGGTCGAGGGGCAGGGGGTTGACCACGCTTAATAAGGGATTCCCGTGCGGAGCTGTCGATGACGTGACTTCACCTCCGCGGTGTATCGGAGCGGGGTCGCCCAGATCATCCGATCACCGACAAAGCTCCGCGCGGGTCGAGTTCTCGAGTCGCTACAAACGGGCGCCCGGACTACGTGGTCAGGAGAGCTAAGTGCGCGGATTCATTTCGGAGCTTTGTTGTGGCGGTTTGAGTTAACCTGCGTATTCCGACGTGACCCGGGGGTCGATTCCAACGGCGTCCGGGGGCGCGTTCCAACGTGACCCGGGGACCGATTCCTGAGCACACGGGGATCGATTCCAAGGGGACCCGGGGACGGATTCCTCGCCACCCGGGGGCCGATTCCTGGGCATCCGGGGACAGATTCCTGGGCACCCGGGGGCGGATTCCAAAGGGGGCGGTCGCCCCCGGTGTAGCCGTTCGGTAATCCGCGTCCTCGCGGAGCGAGGCGAATGGCGGCAGGATCACGTGCGTGGCAGGAGTTCGAGCGAGACCCCAGTCGTCTGACAGGCGTGGGCGCGCTTCACGGAGCGTTGAGGTTCTGCAGCTTCTCTTTCCAGGTTTTGGGACTGAGCGCGAGGACGTCGTGGGCGGCGTGCGAGTCGATGCGGACGAGCACGTCGCGCAAGTAATTGAAGGGGTTGACGCCGTGCAGCTTGCAGGTGGCGAGCAAGGAGTACAGCACGCATCCCCGCTCGGCTCCGTCCTCACTGCCGGCAAAGAGCCAGTTCTTGCGGCCGACCGCGACCCGGCGGAGTTGTCTCTCGGCGACGTTGTTGTCGAGTCGAAGTCGCGCGTCCTCGACGAAGCGCCTGAGCGCAGACCATTGGTTGCGGGCGTAGCCGATGGCGTCGGCGATAGGCGCCTTCGGAAGCACGACAAGGGCTTCGGCATCGAGCCACACCTTGAAAGCTTCGAGTACCGGGCATGCAGAGCCGCGCGCGCTCAGCGGTCCGCCGACTTGGCGCCAGTTTCATGGCCGCGCGGTCGGCCTCGTACAGCTTTTTGATGAAGCCCAATCCGATCAGAGCCCGATCTCGATCGGTGGCTTGCGCTTCGAAGAAGCGACGCCGGGAGTGCGCCCAGCATCCCACTTCCTTTGCTGCCGCCCCTTCGGTATCATCCCCGAAGAGGCGATCGTAGAGATTGGCGGCATCCGCCTGGATATACCCCGTATATCCTTTGAGGAATTCGCGAGGCCCGTCGCTCTTCCGGCGCGACGTGTAGCGGAAGACGACGAATTCGTCGTCGGCCACGTATACCCAGACATGACCCTTGTGCGTAGAGCCTTTGGCTTGCACGGGAATTCCAGTGTCGTCGGTATGGATTCGGTGCGCACCGAGGGCCGCTTTGGCCATCGCGTCCGTGATGGGCCGGAGCAGATCAGCGGCTTGTTCGATCCAATCACACATCGTCGAGCGTGCAATGTGCACGCCCTGTCGCTCGAAACCTTCTTCGAGTCGATTCAACGGCATGTGATCCGCATATTTGCTGACCACCACGTGCGCGAGAAGACCGGGCCCAGCAAGCCCCTTCTTGATCGGTGTCGCGGTCGCCGTAGGCGACCCTATCACGATCTGACCGCCTTCGCGCGCGCAGTCGGGAGCATATTTGATTCGTGCAGTCTGCACGCGCACCAGCGACGCCGGGCGCCAGTCGTAATGTTCGCTCGTCTCCTCACCAATCTTGACCTTTGCCTTCCCGCAGCACGGGCATCGACGCAAATCGTCGGACGGCTCCCATTCGATGCGCTCGAAGGGCAAGTGCTCGGGGGGCCTTTTGCGCCCATGTCGCGCATTGGACTTCAAATCGCGCCCCGGGTGTTCCAGGGGCTGCTCACCGTTCTCCTCATCGGCGATGGCGTGCGCGAGCTCGGGTGGCACAATCAGTTTCGCCACTTCTGCAAAGGCAAGTTGCACCTGGGTCGCGTCGACCCGCTCGGGCTTGTTCTGCGCCCTGAGGTGTCGTTTGACGCGCTCGAGCTCGAGCATCACGAGCTCACAGAGCTTCTTGTACTCGTCACGTTCGCGAGCGGCGCGCTCCCGCTCCGCGCGTTCGCGACCGAGCGCCGCGCTGAAGTCCGCGAGCTTTTCGCGCTCCCGATCGAGCGCCGCACTGAAATCGGCGAGCTTCGATTCGAGCTCATCGAGGCGCGTACGCTCGTTCACGAGCCAATGTCTTAATCCATCGCCACTCCGATGGAAAGCGGGGTTACGGTACCGGCGGCGAAATTTCCGACGCGCGTGCCCGGTGACGGGTTCCGATGGTGCCCTTAGCCGCTGGGAGATCGAGTCCTGCAAGGATCTTCGTGAACTCCGCAGCATCGATCTCGATGCTCGGATCGCCCGGACGAATCGCGCTCGGAAACCGAAAAACGCCACGTTCCAGGCGCTTGTACATCAAACAGTATCCGGTGCGATCCCACCACAGTGCTTTCAGGCGATCGCCCGCCTTGTTGACGAAAAGAAACAGCGCGCCGCTTCTCGGATCTTTTCCCATCTCGTCTTTCGCCGCGGCAGCCAATCGATCAAAAGAACGACGAAGATCAATCGGTGTTGTGGCCGCATAGATCGTCATTCGTGATGAGAACATCATCCACCTCCAACAGCGTCCAGCAGGCGACGGAGCGCTTTGGCATCGAAGTGGGCTGGTACGCGAAGCGTGTGTCCCGTGCGCAAGATCAGCTCGAACGGCGCACTCTTGTCCGCCTTCGTCTCCTTCGATGTCACCACAATGGGCACGAACTTCGGCTTCGAAACTGGCCGGGTCACGCCGAGCAAACGCCCCTTCCACGCCCAAAGCGACTGGACACTTAGCCGCTCCTGGCTGGCGAACTCGCGTACCGTCAGACCGCTCGTCTTCCACTTCTCTACGTGGACCCGCCATCGGGCCTCGGCTTTTCCGGGTGCGCCTTGGGGCATCGTCACCTCCGAATGCACCCTAGCTCTCGACGGCCCCTCCCGCGAGCACGTGGATTGCCGAACGGTTACCCATGATCAACACGCGCGCTATTGGGCTGCCTCCTGGGGTAGCGCAAACCACGCTCGAACTCTATTATCCTTTATCGCCTACGTTGGCGGTTCTCTTCGCATTCGACGGTCGTTCTACGGAACGTAGAACGGCGACCGACTTAGAAGTGGCTATGTACAACGCTATGATACAGGCGCGCTCATATACTCAACTTTACGCTTCGGGCAAAGAGGATCTCATGCCCTTCGTTGACCAGGAAAACTCCAACCGTTGCGTCATGTTTCGCTCTTTCTAAAGTTGATGCGATGAGGGGTTGCAGCTTAATCGGTTTAATCGCTCCGTCGCGCTTCGCACGGTCTTGCTTCTATGGTTTGGCCATTTTGTTATGACTTGGCGATATGCATTGCAAGCGAGGTCCCTTTTGTGGAGCGACTCCAGGGTTTGTCCGAGCAGGTAGTTGGCTCGCAGGGAGACTAGCGGGCTCTCGGTCGCGCACATCTTGGTGGCGCGCTCTAAGTGCGGCAGAGCTCTGGCCATGTCCCCACCCGTAGCAAAAGTCTCTCCGATGGTCGCTTCGCAGTGATTATCGCAAGCATACGGGTCGAAGAAGGAGTGTTCGTCGGAAATTTCGTTAATAGCCTCGGTTGCCATACGCGGAGTCACTGCGAGCTCAGCATAAAAGTTGAACCACCTACGAGCCTGCGAGGCGTAGACGCCGCTGGCGTCCGTTGTGAGCCAGTCGGTTCGAGTCTGGATTGCCTGCATTTCTGAAAGGGCGCCGGTGCGGAGCAGCATCCTCGTCGCCCTGACGCGAAAATCTATCCACGGGCTACTGGACCAGATTGCGTTGCGTTCAAGGTAGCGTCGCGTAAGAGCAGTCACTTCTGTTGCAGGGCTAATCTCATATTCGAGCTCGAGGCGTATGTTGGCCGGTGTTGCTCGGACGCGTGCGTCGGACGACGAGCTCGCGACCTTCTCCCAGTCATCCAAGCTGCGACGAGCCGCGTCGAAATCTCCAGTAAGAAGAGCAAGGGCGGTCGTGTCTTCGGCACGGGTGAGCGGTCGTTCGCTCTCGCGGGTTAGGGACCACTTCCGCTCAAGTGCCGTGCGGGCGCTCTCCAGCGAGCCCGTTTGCCCAAACACGGCGCTCGCGAGCCATCGATATGGTTTCGCGCTGTTCGGCCAAGCAGCAATCCACGTACGACTCGTTGCCTCTGCTTCGACGCACAGGCCGTCGTGCGCTTGCAGAACAGTGAGCCCAAGCAAGCACGAACCCGCCGTCGGAGATTTCGTCAAACATTCCGCGAACTCTTGGCGGGCCTCGCCTGTCCGCGACTGTGCTACTGCAATCCAGCCACGGGTGTTTGAGGCGAAAGCCGGACTATCCTCGGCGTCGTGGACGAGGGAGATGAGTTCCTCCACATCTTGTGGCCGGTCGAGGCGGGTGCGCAGGTCTGCGATCGATGACGCGAGGATGACGCGAGAGTTCGACTCGAATAGCTTCGTTAAACGTGCTTCCGTGTCTGCTATGTTCGAGGGCTCCTGCAGCAAAGGACCCAGCGCGTCGAGAATTAGGCGGTCGGATTCATCGAGAGATGCGCGATGGTCAAGAGCCTGTCGGTAGTGCAGGCGAGCAGGCCCGTCAATCCACGGCCGGACGAGGACGAAGTAGAGATGTGCTCGGGCAAAGGCCGGATCAGCAAGAGCTGCATCTGCAAATTGATCCCGTGCCTCTCGATGTGACATATCGAGCCAGAGCTGCATACCCGCGTTGAAGGCTGAGAGTGCAGCCGGCTTTGGCAGCGTGGATTCCGGTGTGTTCGCATCTGTCACGGGTGCTTGGAACTTCGGCTTCAAGTCGCGCCCGTCGGCATGGCCCATGGTGAAGGGCGCGCTGTACGCGAGGGTAAGCGCTGCGCCAGCAACTGTCATGAGGACAGCAGTCGTGCCGGAAACTGACCATCGGCGCCCGTGTCGTTGGGAGGGCGATGCCGGCGAAGAATCGGGTGGCATTGCCGGGCTACTCCGCGGCAACGCATGAGCAGCATTGCTCGTGCCCCTCGTCCTTTGCGCGGTCGGTGGCGAATCCAAGCCGTCGATCGATAGATCGCGGGCGCCGGCGCGCTCGGGAGATTCAGTTTCCCACGCGCAAGCATCTTGCGCTGTCGGCAAGAGTTCGTCCGCGATCTCGGAGCGAATTCTTGCCGCAACGGAAGCTAGCGGTTTCCCAAGGACCTCGTCGAAAACTGCGTTCAACGCCTGGCGCATTTCGCGGGCCGACGGCCATCGGTCTGCGGGATTTGTGGCAAGCGCCTTATCGACGAAATCAATAATCTGTATCGGCAGGCCCGGAGCCACCTGACCAAGAGATCGTGCAGGTTGCGTTGCGGCGGCGACGAGGAGCGCGGCGCCGTTCTCCCCCTGGTGTACGAACTGGCCTGATAGCAAGGTGAAGATCGTGGCACCAACTGCCCAGCAGTCACTTGGCGGTCCAATAAAGTCACCATTATTGAGCGCTTGTTCGGGCGGCATGAACGCGGGAGTACCGAACATCCGTCCGGTTACGGTGGCACTTCCGTCCGTCTGTGTTCGTCGTGCGATCCCAAAATCAAGGACGCGGATATCTCCCCGAACGGTGATGAAGAGATTCTCCGGTTTGATGTCGCGATGGACGATGCCTTTGGCGTGTGCGCTCGCTAGCACGTCCAACGTGTCGGATATGAGTACGCCAACCTCGGCGAGAGGAAGGTGCCTATTGGCGCGCTCCCAACGGGCTCGAAGCGTTTCGCCTTCGAGGAGGGGCATGACTAGGAAGGGGCAACCTTCTTCGTCCACATCGTCGTCGAGTACGGGGACAGCGCCTGGATGGTCCACTTGATTGGCGATGTACGCCTCGCGATCAAATAGGTGGCGAACGTCGGAGTCTTGGGAGTCGCGCTCCAGGAGAAATTTCACAGCAACGCGATGACCGTTGCGGTGCGAGCCGGCGTACACCGCGGCCATCCCACCAACACCAATGAGGCGCTGGATCCGATATTTGTCCCGCACAGTGCTCCCCACACGGGCGAGAAGTTGCTCGGATGCTGGCTGGCGCGTGATCGGTGCTGCCATCAAGAAATCCCCGAACGTCGCAGATGGTCGTGTACCCCGATGGACTTTGTCAAGCTACGCCTAGTCCGGCCAAACTCGCGACGTCGCGAATAACGACACGTGAGCCCCGCGTCGAAGGAACAACTGTCGAACCCGGCAAGAACCACAGCCCCGTGAGCATTGGCGGGCGTGGTATTCAACCCCCCGCGGACGGCAACACCAATATTCAACTGATCGTGATCGGCGGAGAAGATGCTGGCTCCCAGCTCGATGTCGACGGCGGTATCGAGCTCGTGGGACGAGCGCGTGACGCTCAACTCTCTCTTTGGGACGTCAGCGCTTCCCGACATCACTTTCACGTTCAGGCAACTGCGCAAGGTGTGTACGGGCAGGTGTGTGGCGACGTGTCGCGTTAGTGACAGGTGGCAAGAAAGCTCTCTGCCGGAGAGGTGAGAATTGGCGAATCCCGTCTTGTAGGTAGGACAGTGCTTCGTATCGTACAAGTGCGAGAAAAGCCGGAGCAAAGTTTCAAGGTGATGTTCAGGCGATTGCGGAGGCAGATCGACTCCCCAGGTGGCTTCGCAATGAGCAATGCCGCGTACAAGGCGCTCGCCGAATTCGGGGGGCTGAAGATGGATATCAGCGGCCCTGGCGTTGACTTTGCGAAAGGCTCATTTCAACTAGACCCCACGCTCGCTCTGGGGGAAGAAGATCGGTTTGGGACTTATGAGAATCGCTCACGTCGTCTTTATCCGCTTGGGGAAGCATATGGCGGAAACCCCTTCCTTGGCATAGACGAACAGGGATGTGTATTCGTCCTTATGGACGAAGCGAGCCGAATCGGGCGCTCAATCGAGGAAGCACTGGAAGGCCTCCTTCTCGGCCGTAAGATGTGCGATTGATTCCCGTAGGAGCAACTTGGCCACGCAGGAAGGTACCGCCGTTCTCGGGTTTTACACGAACGTCTACTCTAGGTACCCCCGAGGCCCCCGGTAATCCTGGAATACGCAACCTGTCGGCTCGGCGGCTGTACGCGTCGAGATGGTACCTGTACCCGCCCATCCAAACTGACCACCCACGGCAAATCGAGCCTCCAAGAGAGGCGGGGCGCCGGCGCGCGTCTGCGAGGTAGGGCCAGTCAGGCGCGCCGACGGGGCCCGCCGCCGGTGTCAGCCTTGCAGGCCCAATCACGGCTGCGCAGGCGCCGACGGCGGCTCAATGGCTGCTGAGCAGCATGCCGGCCTGCACGAGCGACGTGCCCGGTCTGCGATAGCCTTCGACAGGCGAGAGTGGAGCCGCAAGGACATCCAAGTATTTGGTGCTGTAATTTTACGTCATCGAAGCTGTGGCTGTCCGCAAAGGAAACAGGTTTATGGGACGTCCCGCGACGGGGAAATGCCGGTCTGCAGGTGTGACCGGGACCATCGAGAGCGGAGCAGTCGACTTCGTCTGCGACCCGCCTCGGTGGCGCATGCCGACGTCGGGTTCTGAGTTCGAGATGACCATTCACACCCCGCGGCTTTGCACCCAGCCGCGGTGTGCGCCCGTCGATTGACTCGCACGACGCCGTCGGTGATCACGTCATCCTACTGTCGCGACGAGGAGCGCCCCGAGCTCCCGCCTTTCACGCAGAGCGTCTCTTCCAGGCCGGCCGCGTCCAAGCCAGGCCCCACAAGGCGGAACAAAGCTCCGCCGCCCATTCCGGTTCTTTATCGGTCGCGAAGAGCACCCCGAACGCGCGGTCAAAGAAGGGTAAGTCCGCGGATTCATTTTGGTGCTCGCTTGCGGAGGGTTGAGTTGAACCGGTTAACTCGCTGAGTTAAACGAGCTTCGTTTCGCTTCGACCGGAGGCCTGATCTGAAGCTCCGCAATCGGTCGTTGCGACCGACTCCCACCAACGGCAACCACCGTCGAGAATTCTATCTTCGAGGGTGACACTCACTCGAAGCCCTTTTCCCGCCGGATCACGAGGACCCGCCTCTTCACCAGCGGGTCACCTTCATGTTCTCGAACGGTCGCAAATAGCTCCGGCTGTAGGACTCGAACCTACGACCCGGCGGTTAACAGCCGCCTGCTCTACCAACTGAGCTAAGCCGGAATTGAGGAGAAGCAATATAGACCCACGGAGCGTCCGTCAAGCTAACGCGACGCGTTCGTGACGAATTTTTTAGAACGGGGTCTCGGGCGCTTATGCAAGGGCAGGGGAGGAGAGGCGGTTTCGCCGGGAAATTCTCTTGAAATAGGGCGCGGTGCACGTTGAGCTCGGGTTCGCGCTTGCGATACGAGATGGTGTCGTGCGGACCTCCGCCGTGTGGGCCGGGACCGTCGCAAGCGCGCGCGTCACGTGTAGAGCGTGCCCTCTTTGACGAAGCACAGGTCGTTGCCCCATGGGTCGACCACGTAGAATGAGCGCTCGCCCCACGGGCGCTGGACGGGGTCGCCTGCCGGTTGGCCGTGTACTTTGTATGGCGCGAGGGCGTTCAACGCGGTGGCGCGTGCGTGGACGGCTTCGAGATCGCGCACGGCCATGTACAGGGATTTGGGGCCCGGTGTCGGTGGCAATCCGCCGGCGCTGACGTCGAGTAGGGCCAAGATGACGCCGCCGCAGTCGTAATAGTGGCGCGAGCCTTGATGGCGCTTGCCCTCTTGGCCGAGGAGCTCGGTGTAGAAGCGGGCGGCTTCGTCGATGTTTGCGACTTCGAGGGTCACGCGGAAAATCTTGGGGACGTCGTCGTGTGTGCCCTCCGCCTTCGTCGCCCTCGTCCCCGTTGCTTCCGTCGTCTCCGTTCCCTTGGTGCTCATGGTTCTCTCCTCACTTTCCCTTGGCTGCCACTGCGGCGCAGTCCTCCGGTCGACTTTGGCCCGGACGATGTCCATGTCTTTTCGGGGCCAGTTGGCTCCAAATGTCCTAGCCACGCTTCGACGATGCCGCGTACGCGGTCTCGGTTGAGGCGGTAGAAGGCGCTGCGGCCTTCGCGGCGGACTTCCACGAGGCCGGCCTTCTCCAGGACGCCGAGGTGGCGCGTGGTCGTCGGCCAACTGTGCTGAAAGCGCGCGGCGAGGTAGCCCGAGGGGAGCTCGCCGCCGAGATGGCTCAGTAGGACCAGGATGTTGCGCCGGGACTCGTTGGCCAGTGCGGCGAAAACCGCCTCGGTGTCTGCGAGAGGGATGCGCGCCATGCCTCCTCAATAATTAGCTAGATACGTAATTGTTAGCAAGAATCGAAATTGTCGCTCGACCCGGGAATCCATCGCCGCGTTGCGCGTAGGATGTGCCGCCCATGCGCGCTTCTTCGCCGCTCCTCCTCGCCCTCGCCCTCGGGGCATGCGCATCCAATGCGCCGCCGCCCCCATCGTCCGCGCCGCTTGCCCCGCCCGTCGCATCGACCCCAGCGCCCGCCGCGCCCCAAGAGCAAGAACGCGCCCTGCGCCCGCTCCAGAACGCGACCTGCGTCATCCGCACCGAGAACGTCGCGCTCGTGGACCCCATCCCTCTCGCGTACGGCGGCAAGGAATTCGCAACGGTGCAGCACGCACGACGCATCGAGCTGCGTGCCGCCCATGATGCGGCCACGATGGAAGTCTCCACCGAGCACTTCGCGGCCGTCGGTGAAGTCCAGCTCGAGGACATCCTCATTGGACCTCGTTCCTCGTCCGCGCCCTCCGCCCGCTCCGCGCCCTCCGCGCCCGCGCCCTCCGCACCCCCAACCCGCACCCCCCAGCCCCATGACGAATGGCTCACCATCTTCCGCGCCCGCGCGAAATCCATCTCGAACGACACCCTTGCCGTCGAGGTCACCCTGCCGAGCTTCGTCACGCCGGCCGCACCGCTCTCCGTCACGTACCCGTGCAACGAGCTCACGTTTCAGCCCGAAGTCGAACCCGTGTCGTACGACTTCCGCTACCTCAAACGCGGCACCAAGATTCCGCTCCGCAGTACCCCACGCGGCCCGGTCGTCGCCTGGCTCCTCTCTCCATCCGACGAGCCCCCCGAGCAAGTCGCTGAGCTCGAGCGTAAAGGCCGCGCCGTTCGCATCGCCATTCCCGATGCCGATGTCACCATTCAAGGCTGGGTAGACGCGTCGGCGCTCTCGTCGAAATTTGCCCCGGCCGCCGAATTGGTCGGCGCCCTCATCGCCAACCCCAGCAACCCCAATGCGGCCAGCACCGCCGTTCAATGCTCGGCCGATGTCCCGTTCTACGTTCGCGCCGACGCCTCGCCCGTGCGCGTTGGCACCCTTCGCGGCAGCACCATCATCCACCATGGTCCTGCGAACGAACGCGGTGAGGTCCCCATCGACCTAGGCCTCGATGCCGCAAGTCTCCCGCCCCCACTGCAACCGTTCATTCGCGCGGCGGCCATCGCGGGTTGCATCGAAGCGGCCGGCAGGTAACGGCGGGTCACCCTACGCCGCCGTCGATCAAAAAAACAAAAGCACGCCCGATGGTTCGCCGCACATCGCGCGCGGATCGTCTTTCATGGTATAGGCTCACGAGCTCGAAGCAGCGGCCGCATGAAAAACATACCTGGTGCCCGTTACCTTAATTTCCGTTGTACGGGGTGCGGCAATTGCTGCAAAGACCCGCTCCTGCCCCTCACGCAGGATGACATTCTTCGCATCATCGAGCGCACGGGCGACTCACCGGGCCATATTGCGCAGGTGGTCGACAAGCACGCCATCCACATGGATGACGAGCCCGAGGCGTTCGCGATGCTTCGCCAAGGCAAGCGCGTCCTGGTGCTTCGGCACGAGAAGGGGCGCTGCATCTACCTGGGCGACGACAATCGCTGCACCATCTACACGAGCCGCCCGTTGGGCTGCCGCATCTATCCGCTCGATCCGGACTTCAACAAGGAGAAGAAGCTCCGGCGTCTCACCTTGGTGAAGGCCACCGAGTGCCCGTACGAGATGGACGGCAGCGTCGATGTCGAGCCGCTCTACGATCTCCAGCAGCGCTATTGGAAGCAGCACGAGGACTACAACACCAAGGTTGCCGAGTGGAACCGCGTGCAGCGGCGTCGCCGTCGCGAAGGGCGCGCCGCGCAGACTGCGCGTGAGTTCTTCACTTTTCTAGGCCTGCCCGATTCGGAGCCGAGCAATGAACGCCGCGTGCCGAAGACAACGAAGAGTGCCGGCAGCAGCGCCGCCACGGCTTCCGTAGGTCCTGCGAATACGCGAAAAGCCAAAGGCCCTGCGAAGACACGCGCCACGAAGTCGCGAACGGTCGCAAAGCAGAAACGTCGCACCAGTCGGTAGAAAGCGAATTGCGTCGCCCCTTCGATTTACGACGCATTACGACGCAGAGCGGCGGTGAAAGTTACTGAGACTGCCATGCTCCCGTCACGGAAAATGGCTTATGACTAGCGGTCATGAGCGAACGACTTTCCGCTGGTTGGGGCATGTGGGAGCGCGCGGGGTTGGGGCTGTTGGCGGCGGCCGTGTGCACGGCGTCCGCTGTCTCCGCCTGTAGCGGCGAAGATCACTCGGTCAACAATGCGAATGGCGAAGGTAATTCCTCGCCGGGCGTGTACGAGCCTCCGTCGGAGCAGCCCGAGCCTGCGGCCGACAAGGACGAGGCCACCGACGAGGCCCCGCTGATCGCAGCGGCGGACACTCCGACGGATCCGAACTTCAAGGTCGCCTTCATTGGCGACACGGCATCGGGCGAGGACTTTCGCAGCGTTTTGCAGCTCGTAAAGCGCGAGGGCGCAAAGCTCGTGGTGGTGCAGGGCGATGTCACCTACGACGGCGAGACGCCGTCGGAATGGTTTTCCGCCGTCGACGGGGAGATCAACACGTCGACGACGACGATTCCGTATTTCGTCTCGAAGGGAAATCACGACACGGGCTGGAGCACGATCGGCTCGGGGCTCAAGAGCCGCATGGCCACGTGGAACATCCCCTCCGAAAACAACGACCCCACGAAGAAGAACTACTCGGTCGTCTACAAGGGCCTCAAAATCGTGATGGTCTCCGACTCGGAGACGAGCCCCAGCCGCGCGAGCTACGTCAAAGACCGCCTCGCGAACGATACGCACATCTGGAAGATCTGCAGCTGGCACAAGAACATGCGCGCCACCAACGTGGGCCCCAAGAACGACGAGATGGGCTGGACCATCTACGAGAATTGCCGCGCGCAAGGCGCCATCGTCGCGCAGGGGCACTCGCACACCTATTCGCGCAGCAAGACCGTTACGAACGATCAGAGCCAGACCATCGATTCGACGTGCAGCGATCCGTTCAATCTTTGCCTGGCGCCGGGGAAGCACTTCTTCTTCGACAGCAGCCTTGGCGGGCACGACATGCGGCCGCTCAACACGACGGTGGCGAGCAAGCCGTATTGGGCCTCGACGTACGTGAGCGGCTTCGGGGCCCTCTTCATCACGTTCTACGTCGACAACGATCCGCGCAAGGCGCGCGGCTACTTCAAGACGGTGGACAACGTCATCATCGACCCGCCGCCCTCGAGCGGCAAAACGAGCTTCACCATCACGCGCGCGCCCTAGTCTAGGTTGGCTCTACTTGGCGTGTGGGAGGCGGGCCATGAGCGATTGCGCTTCCTCGTTGCGGCCGAGGTCGTGAAGGGCGCGGGCGCGCAGGGCGAGCGATTCGGGAAACGCATCGGGGCGGGCGGTTTCCGGGGCGAGCAAGCGCTCGGCTTCCGCCGCATCGCCCGCCTCGAGGCTCGCGCCCGCGAGATCGTGTGTGAGCTCACGGCGCCTGCGCGGATCGCCGGTGCCCGCGAGGGCGTTGCGAAACGCTGCCTTCGCGTCGGTGAAGCGGCGCAGGGCGATGTACGTGGTGCCCATGTTTTCCAGGGCGGCGGTGCGGTCGACGAAGGCGAGCATGCCCGGCCGCGGTGCGAGGGCGGCCTCGTACTTCTTCGCGGCGGCGGCGAAGCGGCGGGCCTGGCGGTCGACCTCCGCGAGGTAAAATTGGCCTTCGCGGCACGCGGGCTGGGCGGCGACCTCGGGCCTCCAGAGCGATTCGTCGTCATGAAAGCGACGCGCGTCGATGAGCGAAAGCGCGGCAAAAACAGCCGCGAGGGCTGCGCTCGCGACGATGGGGACCCTGCGCGGAAGACGATCGAGCGCCTCGGCGGCGAGCATCGCGGCGAAGGTGAGGGGCACGTAGAAATAGTGCGGCGACCACCAGCGCATGATGGGGACGAGCTGCAGCGACGGCAGCAGCGCCAGTGCGAGCAAGAGCGCCGGTCCGCGACGGCGAACCGCGAAACGCGCGAGCGCGATGACCAGAGCCAAACCGAGCAGCGCCATGGGATGCCACGCCGCTGTGATGGGGAAGGCATCGCATACGTGTCGATCCACGGGAAAAAGCACCGCGCCCGCACCCTTTGCGAGCGACGCGAGCCGCGTACCGATGGCCTCCGAGGCGGACAGCGCCTCGTGCGACGCTCGCCACGACGGCGCGAAGGCGAGGCGCAGCGCCATCGCGGTGATGAGGGCGGCGCCTTCGGCGAGCCAGAGCCGGCGGCGCGGCGGACGTGCCGGATGCGTCAACGCAACGAGAAACAGCGGCGCGAGCACGAACGCCACCTCTTTGGTCAGCGCACCCGCGAGAAGTGCCGCGGCCGCCGCGAGAGGCCGATCGCGCAGATGGAACACGAGGAGCGCGAGCAGCGCGACCACGACCATTGCCTCCGAGCGGAAGGCGATGGCATTGGCCGGCAGATCGGCGAGAGGATGCACGGCGAAGAGCACACCCGCGAAGGTGGCGGCCCTGCGCGAGAGACCGAGCGCGTCGGCTGCGGCCATGACCATCGCCGCGGCCGCGGCATGCCAGGCGAGGCTCGTCGCGTGGTACACGAAGGGCGTCCCCGCGAGCGCGTCCAGCGAAAGGGACAGCGCCATCAGCGGGCGGTAGTAGCCGGTGCCCGCGAAGCCTTGGGTGAAGGCTTCATGCCAGTGCGAAGGCGGGAAGATGGCCAGGCCATCTTCGATGTGGGCGTGGTCGAGCCAGAGGAACCCCGCACCGAGCGCGGCAAAATGCGTGCAGAGTGCACATGCGAGCACGAGAAGCCATCGCCCCATCGAGGGCACGTTAACATGGAGAGCCGATGAGACTGTGGCCATTGGTGGTGGGGATTTCGGCAACGGCGGCCGTGGGGGCCGCGTTTCTTTTGGCGCCGGCCCATCCCCGTCAGGGGGCGAACGCCCCGGACGTGCGTTCGATGCCTGCCGCGAACATGGGCAAGGTGAACGTCGCCGTCTACGACGATGGAGCGCCGCTTTCGGGCAGGCACATCGTTTTTCACGATGCGGCCGGTGCCGTGGTTGCCGAGGCAACGTCTGGCGACGATGGGAAAGCCTCGGCCGAGGCACCGGCCGGGGGCATGGTCACCGTGGCCTATGGAAATAGCGTCTATCAATTGATCACGGTGACCGGCGTGCAACCGGGCGACGAGATCGTCGTCGGAGAAACGGAGGACGAGGGCGGGGCCGCACGCGTCGTAAGCACGGCGCGGGTCAAGCTCCCCGGTGCGTACCCAAAGGCCGCGCGCTACACGGTGAGCCTTGGCGTGGGTGCCACGGAGGTGCCACGCATTGCGGATCCGTTGCCGCTGCCGGTGGCCAAGCGCTTTCTCGTGGACGAGAAGAAATTCCGCGTGCTCGGCGAGGCGCTCGATGAAAAGGGCGCCCCCGCGGCCTACGCCTTCGACTGGGCCAACCTTCCGCAGACCAACCCGCGCCACGACGTCGACGTGCGCCTGCCCGCGTGGAGCCGCGCCTTTCGCGAGCTCACCCTGGCTCTCTCGACGCCGCCCGAGGGGCTCTCCACCGTCGAGGGACAGGTTTCCGTCCTGGCCAACGAGCGCGATCGCTTCGAGCGCCCGCGGCAGAGTGCACCCGTTGCCGATCCCACGCCGTTGCGCTTCCTGATCCCCAAGGCCCTCGAGGGCGACACCGTCTACCGGCTCGAGTTCGGCTACGCGGGCTCCCCGGACAAGGCCATGCTGGCGCGCAGCGATAAGGCCCTTTCCGACACGACCCGCATCGATTTGCGCGAGTCGCTGCTTCCCCGCGTCTCCTCCGCCACCGTCGATGGCGGTGCCGACGTCGCACGGCCCACCGTTCGCTACCATGTTGCCGGCGATGCCTCCCAGGCCGATGCGGCCATCGTTCGCCTGGCATGGCATGACGCCCGCGAGCATCTGTGGATCATCCTCGCGCCCCCGGCGACCGCCGAAATACGGCTTCCCGAGCTTCCTGTGTCGCTCAAAGACTGGACGGTGGGCCGGAGCTCCATCGCCGCCGCCGCGGCCCTCATCGAAGCCTCCTTTTACAAAGGCTACGATGACATTCGCCACGAAGGCCTCACCGAATTCGTCGAAGACCCCGAGGCCGGCGAACCGCGCACCTGGCGCTATTCCGCAACCGGAGACATCTCCTTCTAAATCAGGGAAACAACCGCCCCGCGCCCACGTCGACCAGGAATCCGGATTCGAAAAAGCGTTTTGCTCCGCCTCGTATCCTTCCCAACTGCACGCCATCCAAGAATACCGCGCCGCCGGTGCGCGAATAGCTCATCAAATTATCGTCCACCTGGCTGTGCGGATTTCCGAAGAAGTGCCCCAGCTCGTGCGCCAGCACCGTCGGCTTCGCGTGGGCGGCCATGATGAGGTAACTCTTCTTCCAGCACACGCCCATGCGCGGTCGCCCGGGCTCGTCCACGTCCTCCAGCGACTTCACGATGAAGATGGGAATCGTCCCCCGGCCCATCACCTGTGCGGCCAACGCATCGCGATCGTTGCGCGAGTGCATTTCCGCGTAGCGCTCCGAAAGCGTCCCTTCGGCCGTCCAGCGAAAATCGACGTCGGCCGCCGCAAAAAGGCGATTGGCCTCTTCAATCTGGGCAGACACCCAGGCATCGTCCCGAACGGGTTGCCCGTCGTAGCGGGCAATCGCAATCGCGAGGCCAAACGTCGTCAATACACCGTGCATGCGCGCGCATGCTACTGCAATTGCTGCTCGATCACGTGGGACAAGTGCTCGGGCGAAGGCCCCACGGACCAAAGATAGTCCGTCAGGAAGCTTTGACGCAGCTTCGTGCGGCCACTCATTGGAAACTTCGTCGGGTCCGCCAGAATCGTCTCACTGCGCTGGTCCGTTCCCGCGTGTTGGTGGCACCCGACGCAGTTCGTCTGCGCATTGTGCGCGCCTTTTTCGATGTACGGATTGCTGCACCACGTCGGTGCTCCCTTACCGCCGTGCACCGCTGCGAGCGCATCGCCCAGCGATCCCTTGAAGCCACCGCGCGGATCCGCATCGTGCTCGTCGTACGACGTGACCACGCACATCTTGTAATGCGACCACGGTCCACCCAGCTTCGTGATCGATTCGGGGCGGTCCTCACCGAAATCCGTATCTGGCTCGGCGGACCACCACACCGTGATCCACAGCCACTCGCGCAGCTCCTTGGTCATCAGGTGCATGCCCGTCAGACGGAAGCTCGCGCCATCGCTCAGTCGAATCGTGTAAATGTCCGAGGCTCCAGGCGAGGCTTCACCCTGGCCATTTCCCCAGCCGCCGTCGTCGAGCTCACCGCGCCGCCGCTTGCCCAATGTCTCGGCCGACGTATCGTGCGTGCGCATCTTTCCATTGAAGTCCGTGCGGTTCCACGAGGTCTTCACCACCGCGGCATCGGCGGGAAACTCGTCGCCCAGGCACGGCGCAAAGCTCGTCGGCGATGGCGCGGGATCGTCGGTGCGCGGCGATAGGCACCCTTGCGTGTGCGCATAGTTCTTCAGCAGGTGCGCCACGGTGCCTGGGCTATAGGTCACCCGCTGGTTGGCACCCAGGCCATCGACCGCGGACGGATCGGTCAACTGCCGCAGCCGCTCCGCGTAATCTTCGTCCGACGCCTCACCGCGCGAGGCCGCATTCGCCGCGAGGGCCGCCGTCACCTCGTCGTCCCGCAGCGCGCGGCGTGCCGCCCGATCCTCGGGCGACATCGCCGACAGCGCACCGGCGAACGCGCGCGTGAAATCGTCCTTGCCGTACCACGTGCGAAACGCCGGCAATTGCGCGGAGCCGCCATCGAGCTTCTCCGCGATGGTCACCGGCCGCAGCGCACGCGCCACGGCTTGCCAAGCCGCCTCGCGGCGGGCCTTTTGCGACGCCGCGAGCTCGGAGGTTCGTGCGATGAGCCCCGGATCGGCCTCGTACGGGGCACCGAGCCCCACGATTTTCCGCTCCAGAGGGCGAATCTCCTGCGATTCGCGGCCAGCCCACTCCCGAGTCTCTCCCCCCGAGCTGCCACATGCCGCCAAAGCCAGCAGCGCCAAGACGAGGGAGGGCCCGACCGCGAAACGCCGTAACATCAGTTCGCCTGCGCCAATCGCACGAGGGCCGCGTCCGTCGCCGCGACGTATTCCTTCTTCGTCACCGCATCGCGCACCGTGAAATACAGCCATCCATCGGCGCGGAAGTGCGGGAACAAAGCAAACTGGCCCGGTCCCATGTGCGTCACCGCCACCTTTTCGCCGGTCACGAAGTCGGCAATGTAAATGTCGCTCGCGCCCTTGTCCTTGTACGGCGCCCATGCCTCGTCGCTCGGGAAATCCTTGCGCGTCAGGTAGTGGTACGTCACCAAGAACCGCTCGTCGTAGGAGAAGTTCGCCTTGTTGCCGTCCATGCAAACATGGCCCACTTCGCGCAGTGCAAATCGGTATTCGCTGCCCGCGGTCGACGTGGTCACCTCGCGGATCGCATATCCAAGTTGCACGCCTTGCCCATTCACTTCGCCGGCCACGCGATTGGCCAAGAGCGCCGTCGACGGCGACATCATCGTGTCCCCTTCGAACGGCGTCGACAGCGTCGTCCGCTGCTTGATCGCGTAAGTGCCATTGTCGTCGGCGCGCGACACTTGAATCGTCGCACCGGCCTCGGGCCCTGCCACCGGAATGGGATCCGTTTCCAGGAAGCGCCGCCCGCCATCGTCGCCGACCCACTTGCTGGTCACGATGAACCGATCGGGGAACTCATTGTCGCCCATCGGCTGCCCGATGGTTTGATAAAGCCCCGTCGATCCCAGCCGCGAGCACTCGGGCTCGTTGAAGGTGATCTGCGAGGTCGCCGCCTTCGTGAGCAGGCTTTGTGCGCAATACACCGCGCCAGAGCCCTGGAACATGAAGCCGCTGTTGTCCGGGTAAAAGCTCGGATCGTAGCTCGCCTTGGCCCAAATATCGCGCGTGCGCGGGGCCGCCGCGTTGAACGCTGCAGCCAGATCCGTGATGACGGCGCCGCCTTCGGTCCGGCCCGACACGCCGCTGGCGATGAAGCGCCCGTCCGCCGAGCCGCGCGTCCAGTAGAAGCTCTTGTACCCGAGCTCGCGCAGCACGCGCACGGTCGTTCCCGCTGGGGCCCACTGCGTCGCGAACGTCGTGTCCTGCGCCTTGGGGAAAATGTCCTTTCCGTCGCGCTGCTGCGTGAAGCACTGCGCCGGCGCAGCATTCTCGTCGCAGGCGAACATCTTCGTGCGCCGCTCGCGGTTCACCGCTGCCCAGCCCTTGGTGCGCATCTTTCGAGCGTGCGCAGCCAGCGCGGTGAAGTCGTCCGTGCACGTCGTCGGACGCGGTTGCTCGGGCAACAAGTCATTCAGCTTGGGGAGCCCTTTGCCGGCCCACGTCACCAAGGTCTCGTACTCGGTCGCCGTGAGGCGCTCGTACGAAGGGTCGACGGGCATCAGCACACCGGAGCGGAACGCTGCATATTCGTCCTCGCTGCGGAACAACGTGCTCAGAAGCTTGCCCTGCTCGAGCGTCTTCGGGTGCCGGGTCGGGTTCACGTTGGCGCCCACGCCGAAGTGCGAGCCCGCTGCCAAAAAGCCAATCTGCGCCGGCGAGAAGCCCGTGGCCTCGTCCGACGGATTCTGGCGAAGCCGGTTCACGCGCTGCGGGGCCGGCGTGTTCGTGTCGCGCAAAGCCGTCATGGTCGACGCGTAGTCGTTCGCCCACTTCCGCACCGAGGCGCGATTGATATCGTGACAGCGCTGGCACTGGTCCGCGCGCCCATCGACCTTGGCGCCCAGAATGCGCAACGACGCAAGCGCGAGTTCGTCGTCGCTCTGGACGGCGGCCGACGTTTCACCGAGTTCCTCGCCACGGTCCTCGGCCTGCGAGGAGCAGGCGATCGGCATGGCCAATATGACGGGTGCAAAGAGACGGAAGGCAGAAATAGAGTGGAATCGCATGGTTTCGTCCTCGCGATCGAAATCAAAGGGTCGGGCGCGGCGGATTGAGCGGGCCGCGCGGAACGTCGGCGAAAACGCATCCCGCCGCATTCGGGTTGTTGCCGCAGGCAATGATATGGTCGGCAGCCTTCTTCCACTTCGACGTCTTCCACGATTCGAAGTTCAAGCCATCGACGCGCGTCGGCATGGTGTGCGTCTTTTCGAAGCTTGCTTTGTACGAGTCGGTCATCTTCGCGAAGAAGGAATTGTTCGTGTCATTCAGCCCCACCGCCGTTCCCCACGGCGTGAACTGGGTCATCATGCCGCGGCCGCCCTGCGGGCCCGCAATGCGGTGGCAGGTCGTGCACGCCGAAGCTTCCTCGCTGACCAGCTGCCGGCCAATTTCCCAGCCCTGCGCGTCCATGTTGAGCACGTAGTACGGCGCATCGTTCCAGCTAATCGGGAAATCGGGGTGCTCGCCCATCTTGGGAACGATGCTCCGTCCGTCCTTGCGCAGCGCCCCGTCGATCCACGGGCTATGCACGAACGCGTCGGCCGAGTGGCAGCTGGTCATGCAGTAGCCCTCCGGCGACGGCTCCCACGTGTTCTTCGCCTTCGCGAGGTCGCCCGGGTGCGCAATGTGGGCGCCATCGGTTTTGCTCGCAATTTGGTTCTGGAAGAAGCACGTTTTGCCGGTCTTCGGGTTGTGCCCGATCATCGCCATGTCGTTGAACTTCTTCGCCTTGGTCATGCCCACGTGGGAGGGATCTTCCCCAGCGCGGCAAAGAAGCACCCAGTGCGTGCCCTTGTCGTTCTTCGCCGTGGTCACCGTCGGACCGGGCTCGCAGCCCTCCGAGAGGTATTGCGATTTATCGCACTTGTTCACGCAATTGTAATTGTTGAATCCACCGCCGCCCGGCTTGGTCGTATCGCAGGTATCTTTGCGAACATCGTCGACGGTGAGCGGAATGAGGGCGCCTTCCACACCCGCAATTTTGGCCGGTGCACCGGTGCCATTCGAGCCCACGAAATCGCGGCAGTCGAAGGTCTCGTATTTGCCATTTGCGATTTTCTTGAAGAACGGGATCTCTCCCAGTTCCTGCACGCAGAACTCCGCGTACTTCTCTACGCTCTCGATGCGCTCTTCGGCCGCGGCGAGAACCACCGAGCGTCCGACCCGCGCTTCGCTGCGCGCGAGATCCGTGGCATAGGCGAGGCTCGTCTGCACCTTGGCCTGGACTTGGCCATTCTTCACCACGCACGCCTCGACGACGGCGTCGGTGCCCAGCGCGATGTCTTCCGCACTGATTTCACCGCGCTGCCACGCCTCCGAGCCAAATCGCTTGTGAAGTTCCAAAAGCGACGCATCGACGGCCGGCCCCTCGAAGCGCATGCCCGTCGGGATGGCCACTCCGGGCCCTGCGAGCGCGCCCGATTCGGCGAGTTCGCCGCACGACAGATCGCGCTCCGACTGCACCGACAGCGAGCCGCGCCGCGCGCGGACATAGACCTGCTCGCCTTCTTCTAGCGGGCGATTCGTGCGCGCATCCAATCGACGCGCGTTCGTGTCGTACGTGACACGCAGCCCCAATTGATTCTCGACCCCCGTCACCCCCTCTGTATTTTCTCGCTCGCCGTCCGCACCGGAACAGCCCACGAAGGGCGCCGCAATGGCCGCGCCCACAAGCACCAAGACAAGACTTCCATTTGGAAGAGAACGCTTCGATCGCACGATAAAATACACCTCCGCGCTTGGCAGATGCCCCGCCCGCGCCGCCTAAACTGACGCAACCCCTCTATGGCCTGACGCAAAAAAAATTGCGTCATTGGTAAAGCGCGCCCTCAGTTAGTGCCCGCCCACTCTCTCGTCAACAGACAAGGCCTACTTTCGACCACAATGATGCCGTCCGGACACGAAGCCGTTCACGACACGGACTTGCGCAATTGGCGTATTGCTGTTTCACGCACACGCACGGGTGCACCAAGTTGCCTAATGCTCGCGTCCGCAAGTTGCTATTTCAGAAGAAGAAAGAAAAAGCGCCAAGACGCCAAGATTGATTTAGGTGGCAAAGCGAGCGCACGTACCCAAAAAACCTTGGCGTTCTTGACGTCTTGGCGGTTCCCTTCCTCCTAGGCGTTGGCGCGGGCCGACCGAAATCAGGTAGTCCCGAAGACAACTCTGTTAACCTTTGGCCCATGGCCTCGGGCGCCCTCAAATGGCTGACTCTTCTACTGGTGGCGGGCGCGGCATGGGCGTTTTATCCGCTGTGGCCGGCGCTTCTGCTCGCGCTCTGGGTGGCGACCATGGCGCGTTCGCTTCTCGCGCGCGTGGCGAAGGTCACGGGCGGACGAAGGCGCGCGGCGGCGGCGCTCACGGTCTTGCTGGTGCTCGCGCTGTTTCTCCCGGTGGTCTTTGCCGTCGTTCCGCTCGCGCACGATGCCGTCTCGCTCGTGGGAAAGCTCTCTCGGTCCGAAGGGGCGCAAACCGCACTGCGCTCTTTGGTATCGGACGGCGGCGGCGATGCCGAGAGCCCGGTGCGAACGCCCGGTGAGCTGTTTTCCCAAGTCAAATCGCTGCAGGGCGCCGTCGATCTCGTGCGCGAGCACGGTGCGGCGGCCATGCGCATCGCAGGAAACCTCGCGGGTGCGCTCGCCAATGCGCTGCTGCTGCTGTTTCTCTTCTTCTATGCAACCTACACGTTCTTGACCGACGGGCCCGATCTCTACGCATGGTTCGAGTCGCACGCGCCGTGGAAGCGTGAGCATACGCAGCGGCTGGCGGCCGCGTTCAACGAGACGGGGCGTGGCTTGTTCGTCGGCGTGGGGCTCGCCGGGCTTTCGCAGGGCCTGGTCGCCACCATTACGTATTTCGCATTGGGGATCCCGCGCGCGCTGGTGCTGGGCCTTTTGACGTGCGTGGCGTCGCTGCTGCCGTCGGTGGGTACCGCGCTCGTATGGGCACCGGTGGCCTTGGGCCTCGCGCTGAGTGGACGAACCGGGGCGGCCGTCATCATGACGGTGGTGGGCGTGGTCGTCGTCGGTTCGATCGACAACTTGCTCCGCCCGGTCTTCGCGCGTTACGGCGAGCTCGATCTCTCCACGTTCGTGTTGCTCCTGTCCATCTTCGGTGGACTGGCCGCGTTCGGAGGCTGGGGCGTCGTCCTCGGGCCGCTGCTCGTGCGGCTCGCCAAGGAGGCCTTGGTCATTCTGCGTGAGGATGCATGACCGCGCCCATGGCGCGAATGTCGGCGATCTTCGCCTCGAAAGGCCCCCAATCGTCGCGCGTATCGATGGCGCTCCAGATGTCCTCGATCTCGTCGATCAGCAAGGTGCACGGATCTTCGCGCTCGAAGTAGGAGTCGGCCAGAATTTCCGGCCTCGCCGCGGAGAACTCGGCAAGGGCGCTGCGGAAGACGTCGAACGCGGGCCCCTGGTAGCGATCGGCCCGAGCCTTCGACATGGCGCGCTCCTCGCGGCCTCCGTACCAATCGAAGAAGAAGGCGTCGTAGCCCACGCTTCGAGGATGGCCCGCGTCCGCATCGAGAAAGCCGTAAATGCCATCGACCAGGCGCGCATCCTCGTCCACCCCGCGCGAGGCGACGCCGAGCCGCGCCAGCAGATCCGCGCGCATTGCCATGTGGAACGCGTCCTCGAAGGCGAGCATCGCGGGGTGAAAATCCGCATCCGGTGCGAGCGGGCGCAGGGCATCGGCGAGCCGTGCCACGTTCCAGAGCACCACGGTGGGCTGCCGCCCGAATGCGTACCTGCCGCCCTCGTCGAAGTACGCGGCCACGAAGTCCGGATCGTACCTGGGCAAAAACCGATAAGGACCGTAGTCGAAGCTCTCGCCGGTGATGGACATGTTGTCCGTATTGAGCACGCCGTGGACGAAGCCCGTGGCCATCCAGCTGGCGGCGAGCCGCGCGCTTCGTTCGCCCACGATCTTCACGAAGTCGACGACGCGCTGCTCGAGACCGGTCTCGTCCTTCACGTCGTTCGACGCATGCAACTCCGGCACGTAGTGCTCGACGGAGAAATCGAACAACCGACGAAGCCGCTCGACATCGCGTGCGTGGGCATGCCGTTGAAAGCTGCCAAAGCGCACGTGCGAATGGCTCAGACGCACGAGCACCGACGAGCGCGTAGGGGAGGGTTCGTCGCCGCGAAACAGCATCTCGCCCGTCTCGAAAAGACTGAATGATTTCGAGGTGTACACGCCCGAGGCCTCGAGCATTTCCGTTGCGAGCACCTCGCGCACGCCGCCCTTCAACGTGAGCCGCCCGTCACCGCCGCGCGACCAGGGCGTGGTGCCACTGCCCTTGGTTCCCAAATCCAAGAGCCGTCTGGCCATCGCCTCGGAGTCACGCAACTGCGCGAAAAGAAAGCCGCGTCCGTCGCCGAGCGCCGGGTTGTAAATTCCGAATTGATGGCCGTGATACCGAAGGGCCAGTGGTGCCTTCAAATTGTCCGGCAAGGGGTCGAAGCGAGCAAAGTGCGTTTCCCAAGCGGCATCGTCGAGCTGACCGAGCCCGATCCGCTCGGCCCACCGCTGATTGCGAAAGCGAAGGCGGTGCATCGGAAAGCGGGCCGGCGTGACGGCATCGTAAAATCCATCGCCCAAATCGGCGAAAACCGGTGCAGCGATGTACGAAAAAGAAGCCATGATTTTCTCGGGGTTTGGGGCGGCGGAGCCCCTCGGCAGCCCTAAAAACACCGCTCCGGAAAAGGGTATGCCAGGGCCGCGCCCGTTTTTCAACTCGTCCAGGGCACTTTTGCAGTGCCCGACTTAATCGAATCGATCCTGCCCTCGTATAGAACGTTCGGAGGTTTGGTTCGAAGATGGCAATGGCGGTGCTTGACATAACGGGCGTGATGCAAGGAGTTCCCGCGGCCGAGTCCAGCGTGGTGAACATGGTTCCTTTGGTGGACGGGCGCGAGCTCGGAGTCTCCGAGGTTGCATCCGTTGCCGGTGTCGAACCTATTCCGGACTCTGCTGTAAACAGTGCGGGCGCGTTGGTGCGCTCACAGTCCCTACCTATATTGCTTGCCTTTGCGCAAAAGGCTGGGAAAAACCTCGCGGAAGGTGCCGTCGAAGAGCTTCGGCGTCGCCTGGCCATTCCGGAAACGACGGGCGACCTGGTGAAGGCCATCACGTTGCCGTTGTCCGCATACCGTAGCGCCAACGAACAGTTGGCCGAGCTGCTGCAGGACGAGTTCATCGGCCTGCATGCGGCCCAAGAAGCGCCGCGCGGTAGCTTCGGTATTTTGGAATTCGTCGTTCGCCACACGCGAAACATCGACACGGCGCTCGAGCGCACCCAGCGCTATTGGCGATTGGTGTCCGAGATCGCAAAGCTGGACGTCGAAACGCGCTGCGGCGAAGTGTTGCTCACCTACCGCATTGCCGACGAGCCGTCGTGCATGGGCCGGCAGGGGAACGAGTTCGTGCTCGCTTCGTTTCTCCGCTTCTTGCGGGAGCTCACGCAAACCAGGAGCGCCGAAGGCGACTCCGTCGAGGAAAAGCCGATGCGCGCGGCCTCCGTCGAGTTTGCGCACCCGGCGCCCGCCGATCTGTCCGAGCTCGTGGCCTTCTTCGGCACGGAGCGACTTCGTTTTGACGCTCCGCACAATCGCATTGCCTTCGAGGCGAGCGTGCTGTCGCTCCCGGTCCCCTCGGGCGACGAGCGTCTGCTTCAGTGGCTCGACGAATACGCCACGTCTTTGCTTCCGCCGGAGCCGGCGGCCGAGCGTGCGGTGCCCGGGCTCGAGCGGCAGATCCGCAGCTGCCTGCACGAGAGCGTGCCCCCCACGGTGACAGAGGTTGCGCGCCGTTTGCGAATCAGCTCGCGCACCCTGCAGCGTCGCCTTTGCGAAGCGCACATGTCGTTCTATGGCGTGCTCGAAGGTATACGGTGCGAACTTGCAGAGCGGTACCTGCACGATGCCTCGCTGAGCATCTACGAAGTGGCCCTGCGTTTGGGCTATGCAAACGAGCGCGGTTTCGAGCGCGCATTCATGAAGTGGCACGGCGTAACGCCCCGCGCCTATCGCCGCAAGCTTTGTAGCTAAGCGTCGAAGCGGGCACTGCCTCGATTTGTGGTACACTCCATGTTCGAGTGGGGTGTTCCATGCCAGGTGTCGTTTCGCCAAGGGCAAGGTCGAGTGGGCTCCTGTTTTCCGTGTGGCTCGCGTTGTCGGTTGCGGCCTTCGGATGTCAATCGCCGAAGGTCGCACCACCCGGCACCACGGTCGCGGAGTTGGTGGCGGAGGCTCGGGCCAATGGATTGGCCTTCGAGAATCCGATGGAGCTCAGTCCCGACATGCAGCAAGACGTCGAGACGGCCATCGGCCGGCGTGGTGAGCCGCGCGAGCGCCTCCACAGATTGATCCGCCTCCTGAACGACCGCAACATCGGCTTCGAGCAGGTGCAGGGCGTTTCGCTTCCGGTCAAGCGCGCATACCGCGAGCACCGGGGTGATTGCATGACGTACGCGATGCTGTTCGTCGCGCTGTCGCGTCACCTGGGGCTGGAGACGCACTTCGTTCACGCGAGCGAGGTTCTCTCGTATTACGAATCGGGCGATTCGCTCTATGCGTCGTCGCACATTGCGGTGGGCTACGGGAACAATCCCGACGACATCGTCGTGGACTTTGCCAATGCATACGACGATTGGCACCTCGCGGCCTATCACCGCATCGACGATGCTGCGGCCATCTCTCTCTACTTCAACAACGTAGCCGCCTATACGATGAACGAGGGGCGTCCGCGCGAGGCGGAGAAGATGCTCTCCTTCCTCGTCGAGAAGCGCCCGCAATTGGCGGAGCTCCACAACAATTTGATTGTGGCCCACCTGCGGCAGAAACACTTCGGCGAGGCACTCGACGTGGCCGAGCACGCAATGACCATTTTTCCGAATTACAAGCCGTTCTACACGAACGCCATTCAGGCGGCCTACGGAGCGAAGAAGTTCGATCTGGCGCAGCGCTTCGAGACTCGCGCGCAGGCCATCGCGTCGTCGGATCCGCTTTTCGTCTTTGCGCGCGGCCTCCAGCTTTACCAGCGGACGGAGTATTCACGCGCCGCCGAGCATTTCGAACGCGCCCTCGCCGCCGATCGCAACAGTGTCCTCATCGTCGCCTGGCTCGTGCGCGCCCACCTCTCCGCGGGCCACCGCGAAGAGGGAAGAGAAGCCTTCTCCCGCGCCCACAAAATGGCCCCCAACGACCATCGGTTGAAAGAGCTCGTCCAAAAATTCCCCGAACTCAGGGACGATATGTAAACGGCCGGAGGATTGGACATGAAGGCGGGAAGGGATGGAAGGTTTTCTTGATTCAAGGAGCTATGCTCCAAATAAGAATCCTTCCCGCCTTCCCGCCTTCATGTGAATCTCTCTCTCTGAATCTTCGAACCTTCGCGCCAGTGTAACGGCCGGAGGATTGGACATGAAGGCGGGAAGGGATGGAAGGTTCTTGATTTGAGGAGCTCTGCTCCAAATAAAAATCCTCCCCGTCTCCCCGCCTCCCTGTGAATCTTCTTAGTTGTTGTCGATGAACTTTTGCGCCAGTTGGGCGCCGAGTTCGGCGGCTTTGGATTTGCTCTCGATGGGCGAGACCTTGGAGTTCTTGAAGACGATGTAGGTCACCGGGCCGTCGGTGCCGCCGTTGGCCGGGTTGGGATTGATGCCCAAAGCCACCGCGGCGCCGTAGGATGCTTCGCCGATGATGTTCGTGGGGCCGGTGTCGCCGACGGGCGCGTAGATCACCTTGTTGTTGTAAATGATGGCGACGACGGAACCGCCCTGGATGCCGAAGTTCTTGTAGTTCCAGGTGCCACTCGGGCTCGGAACCACCACGTAGGGCGTCGTCTCCGCATTCAACGGCTGGCCGTTCGATTGGTGGAACGCGGTATCGTTTTGATACCACGGGTCGGTATTCTCATTGCATTTCGATGTCCTCAGACCATCGCAGTCGATATCCATATCGGCCTTCCAAAAGACGGCGCCATTCTTATCGCACACCGCCACGGAAGCCGACGTTTCGTCGTCGGTTCGGTATTTGCCGTTGGAAACCTGATTGCACGTCTTCACTTTTTCAAGGAGCTGCGCGGCTGTGGGGCCAGCCGCCAGCGAATCCGATTGGGTGTCTGCGGACATCTCTTCTTCGGACGCGGAACATCCAAAGGCACTGAGGCCAGCCACCGCGAAAATGACCACATTGCATGCTGCGACTTTGATGGAGCGCAAAATCATGGGAAGCCTCCTTTGCCTGCAGGGGATAGAAACCGTGCGCAATGAGCGCCGGCACGCCGGGACGAATCTTCGGCGTGCTCTTTGTTAGGAAGCTTTCTTTACTTAATCAACGATCTTGTCGATCAGTTCAACGTGATCAATAGGATCATGTGGGCGAGGGTCGCCGGATTAGACGGACGGACAAGACGCGGCGCGTTGACACTTGTTCGACCAGGAACTCCGCACCATCTGGCGTTTGTACCGTGGATCCTTGCTGAGGCAACTGTCCCGAAACAGAGACAATGAATCCGCCTACGGTGCTGAATCCGCGGCCGGGCTGCAAATCCAATCCGAGTGCACGATTGATCTCGTGAATGGGCGTCAATCCCGATATCAGGGTGGAGCCGTCCGGCTCTTTGTGGATCAATGGTTCCGTTTTCTCCCCCTCATTCAAAATTTCGCCAACGATTTCCTCGACCAAATCTTCGACCGTGACCAAACCGGAGACGCCGCCCTGCTCATCCGTCACAATGGCGAGGGGCTGCTGCTTTCGCTGAAGGTGCCGCAGCACATCGAGCGCGCGCATGGTTTCCGCGACGAAGGGGACCGGGTGCTTCAATGCGTGGAGATCGACGGCCTCTCCGCGTGCGAGTTGCGCATAAACATCGCGGGCGCGCACGTAGCCCACGATGTTGTCCACACCGTCGCCGGTGATGGGCAGCCGTGAAAAGGTCGTGCGCGCAAGGGTCGATTCAATGTCCGCGCGCGGTGCATCGTGCCGCAGCACGATGATGGCGGGGCGTGGCACCATCACGGCATCGATGCGCAGTTCGCGAAAGTCGAAGACGCGCGTGGCCATCTCCGTGGTGGCCCTGTCGAGCTCTCCGGCGCGTGCAGCGTCCTCGATCATTTGCCGCAGCTCTTCCGCGGTCAATCGCGATTCGACGAAGCTGGTTTCATCTTTGAAAATTTTCAGAACCAAGTTGGAGCTCGCCGTCAAAATCCAGACGAGCGGCGTTGCCAATCGGGACAGCCAATACAATGGGCGCCCGACCGCGAGTGCGTACGCTTCGGCCGAACGAAGCGCGAGCGATTTGGGAACCAATTCGCCGAGAACCAGCGAAAGAAACGAGATTACGGCCACGACGGCGGCCAAGGAAAGATCCTCGGCGGCCTCCTCACCGAGCCCCGCGATGCGGAGAAATGCGGCCATGCGCTCGGCACTCGTCTCGCCAGCGAACGCAGCGGCGGTAGCACCCACGACGGTGATTCCAATTTGCACCGTGGCGAGAAAGCGCTCCGGATTTTTCCGCAGCGCTTCAATGGCGCGGGCCCGCTCGTTCCCCTTTGCGGAAAGCTCCAAAATGCGGGCTTTGCGCACGGACAAGAGCGCAATTTCGGCCCCCGCGAAGACGCCGTTGAGCAAAATGAGGCCCAGCACGATCAGGAGCTCGCGAAGCATGCACGTGAAAGCTTAATGCGTTCGGGCGCAATGGATCGCGGCGCGACCATGATCGCATCGTGCATGTACGTCTTGGGAGACTCGGCAAAGCTCGGCAAAAGTCGAGTTGGTACCGCCATTGCTCTGCCGCGGGGCGTTGTCGCGAGCGTTCGCGACCCCTTGCCTGAAAAGGAGCAGAAACATGGTGCGTACCGTTTCGTCGTTTTTCGTCCTCGCCCTGGTGGGTTCATTGGCCTTCGGTTGCGAAGGCACCGCCGAGAATGTCCCGGACGAGCAGTCGCAATCGCTCGCCGATTGTTCGAATGCCACCGATTGGACCAGCGGTGTGGCGTACTCCGTGGGTAAGGTCGTGCGATACAACGGGAAGTCGTACGAATGCATTCAAGCCCACACCAGCCAGCCCGCGTGGAACCCCGAGGCTGCCGCATCTTTGTGGAAATCGGTCGATTGTGGGCCAGGCGGAGGAACGGACGCCGGTGGAGGAGGAGGCAGCGATAGTGGCGGTGGGGGAGGCGGCGGTGGTGGCGGTGGCGGTGCCGAATACGCGCCCTATTTCTATACGTGGGGTTGGGGCAATTCGGCCTATCCCTTTACGAGCCTCGTCGATATGAAGAACAAAGGCGGGCCCTCGTCGGCGACATTGGCCTTCGTCCTATCCAATGGCGGGTGCGCAGCGACCACGGACGTGCAGGCGCACCAGAGCGACGTGAATGCCTTCCGCGCGGCAGGCGGAAAATTGAAGGTGTCCTTCGGCGGCGCCAATGGCACCTATTTGGAGAACGCGTGCAGCAGTGCGAGCGCCATGGCCAATGTCATCACGAACTATGTCAATGCGACCGGGATCAAAGACCTGGACTTCGACGTCGAGCAAGCCGGTGCGATGACCTCGCAGGTAAACGCACTTCGCGCCTCGGCGTTGCGCACGGTGCAGCAGCAAACGGGCGCACAGATCTCCTTCACCCTCGCCGCGACCCCGCGCGACAAGTGGAATACCCCGGGCGGCGTAAACGCCTCCAGCCTCGAGGTGTTGCGTTCGGCATTGAATGCCGGCGTGCACATCTGGCGCGTGAACTTGATGACGATGGATTACGGTTCCTATTACAGCTCAGGAAAGAAGATGGGCGATCTCGCCGTATCCGCCCTCACCGACGCCAACACGCAATTGCGAAGTTTGATATCCGGTCTCAGCGAGGCGGCGGCCTACAAGATGCTCGGCGCCACCCCGATGATTGGCCAGAACGACGTATCGAGCGAAATCTTCACCCAAGACGATGCCCGCATCCTCGCGAGCTTCGCCAAGAGCAAATCGCTGGGCCTCGTCTCCTTCTGGGCCATCAACCGCGACCAACCCTGCCGGGGCGCCACCGACATTGCCTTGTGCAGCGGCCAGCAGTCGAACAACTTCGCCTACCACCAGCTTTTGAAGCAATGAGGCGGGATCCGCCCCTGAATCGGTGAGCATAGGTCTCGAATAGGAAGAGGGAACCGCCAAGACCGCCAGGATCGCCCGCAAAAACGGCAATAAACCAAAAAAAAAAGGGTTTATCGTTGGTTCATCTGGCGATCCTGGCGCCTCTCTTCTGGCGTCCTGGCGGTCTTCTTCTTCTCGTTGCGACGTGTTAGCGCGTGCCGTTCAAGGCGTTGACGATGACCGGATCGCGGAGGCGCTCGGTGAACCACGTGGGGTAATAGTTCGCGTGGGGGCTTTTTTCATCGAGCGTCTTCAGCTCGTCGGCCGTGAGCTTGACGGAGGTGGCGCCCAGGTTGTCCTCGAGTTGGTGCATTTTCGTCGCGCCGACCAGGATGGTGCTGACACCCGGCTTGTGCAAAAGCCAAGCAATGGCAATCTGGGCGACCGAGGCCTCGTGGGCTTTGGCGATGGGCCGCATCGCGTCGACGAGGCGGAAGCCGGCTTCCTTGTCGAAGGGGAGGAAGTCGAAGCCCGAGAGGCGGTTGTCCTGGTCGTTCAGGTTCTCGCGCGTGTACTTTCCCGAGAGAAAGCCCGAGGCCAGGGGACTCCAGATCATCGTGCCGATGCCCGCGTCCCGCACGAAGGGGATGACCTCGTGCTCGATGTCGCGGCCCACCAGTGAGTAGTACATCTGCGCGCCCGCAAAGCGCGCCCACCCGTGCTTCTCTTGCAGGCCCACCGCCTTGGCGGCTTGCCAGGCCGACCAATTCGAGAACCCCACGTAGCGAACCTTGCCGCTGCGGACCAAGTCGTTCAGCGCCTCCAAGGTCTCCTCCACCGGCGTGACCGGATCGAAGCGATGCACGATGTAGAGGTCCACGTAGTCGGAGCCGAGCCGCGAAAGGCTCGCCTCGCACGAGGCGAAGATGTGCCGGCGCGAGAGCCCCGTCTGGTCGAGCCCCGCCCCGTTGCGCATGCCCACCTTGGTCGCGATCACGACATCCTTGCGGCGCGCGCCCAACACCTGCCCGAGGATGCGCTCCGACTGACCCTCCGCGTACGCATCCGCGGTGTCGAAAAAGTTGATCCCTGCCTCGAGCGCTCGATCGACCAGCGCCCGCGCGTTTCCTTCGTCGACCTTGTAGATCGACGGAATGTTGCCCGAACCGAACGTCATCGCCCCAAAGGCGAGGCGCGAAACGACGAGCCCTGTATTTCCGAAGCGGGTGTACTCCATCACCATGGTCTCCTTTGATGTCCTTTTTCTCGTGGCCGCGGAAACTATGGTTCCGCGGGGCGAGAAGAAGAAGCCGGGAAAGACTGGAAAGAGTATCAAACTGGGCTTTACAATGCCGCCAGGGAGCTTTGCATGTTCGCAATTCTTGGAGCGACGGGGAAAGTAGGGAGGGCGACGATCCGGGTGCTGCTCGCGCACGGCTACCCGGTGAGGGCCATCGTTCGCGACGTTGCCAAAGCAGCCGAGTTCGAGGCCGCCGGGTGCGAGGTCGCCGTGGCACACTTGGGCGACAAAGCCTCGCTGGAGGCGGCTTTTTCAGGGGCCGTCGTCGTGCAGGTCATCTGTCCGGTGCTGGCGCGCAGCAGCGATGCGTTCGCGGAGATGACCGGTGCCGTCGATACGTTGGCCGACGCGCTCGCCGCGTCCCGAGCGCCTTCGATCATGGCCATTTCCGACTACGGTGCCGAGTTGGCCGAGGGCACGGGCGTGACGCTCGTGTTCCATCACTTGGAGAAGCGCCTGCGCAAGATCGACGCGGCGCTGACGTTTCTTCGCTCGGCGGAGCATATGCAAAACGTGGCGCGCTTTGCCGGTTACGCGGCCGAGACCGGTAACTTTCCCACGATGCATCAGCCGCTGACGAAGCTGTACCCCACCGTCTCGGCCGATGACGTCGGGGTGATTTCGGCCGAGCTGCTCATGGAGACGCGTGCCAGCGCCCACCCGCGCATCGTGCACGTCGAGGGGCCGTGCCGCTACACCCCGCTCGACGTGGCCGAGGCTCTCGGATCCATCGTCGGTCGCGAGGTCGTCGCGCGCGAAATTCCGCGTTCCGACTGGCTCGAGAGCCTGCAGCGCGCCGGCATCGGCGAGAGCTACGCCAAGCTCGTCGTGGAGCTTTACGACGCCCACAACGCCGGCCGCATCGACGCCGAGGCGGGAAGGGGCGAGCTTCGCCGCGGCACCACCAAGCTCCGCGACGCCGTTGCCGGTTTGCGAAAATCGGCGGGCCAATGAAGTCCTACGACGTGGCGGTGATCGGCCTGGGCATCGTGGGCGCCTCGGCGGTGGATTACCTTGCCGCCGAGGGCATTCGCGCGATTGGGCTCGATGCATTCGGCCCGACGCACGGCTTTGGCTCCTCCCGCGGTGAGAGCCGCATCTTTCGGCGTGCGTATTGGGAAGGGGCGGCGTACCTCCCGCTTCTGAATCGCGCGCACGATCTTTGGACGGCGCTTCAAGCCGACTGCGACGTGCCCGTGGTCGTGCACACGGGTGGCCTCTTCGTTGGAAGCAAGGCGACGGGGGTCGTCCGCAGCAGCCGCGATACCGCACGGGCAGGGAACATTCCGCACGAGATGCTCGACGCCGCCCAAGTGCGCGAGCGTTATCCCGCGTTCCGAATGTCCGGCGATATGGAAGCGATCTACGAGCCCGGCGCGTACATGGTGCTGGCCGATCGCGCCCGGCTGGCCATGCTCGACCGGGCCGTGGGGCGCGGGGCGGAGCTTCGATTCGGGACCAGGGTTTCGAAGGTGACCCATTCCGGCGGCGGCATCACGCTGTCGACGGCCTCGGGCGATTCGTTCGCGTGCGCCGCCGTCGTCGTGGCCACGGGCCCGTGGATCGCGGGCGAATTCATCGAGGAGGTTCGCCCCTTCCTGCGCCCCGTGCGCGTGCCCATCTATTGGTTCCGCCCCCGCCCCGGTGAGGAAAGCGAATACGACCCGGGCCGGTTCCCCGTGTTCCTCCACGAGGCTTCGGATGGGCGCCTCCTCTACGGCCTCCCGAGTCAAGATGACGCCGGCGTGAAAATCGGATTTCACAATCGGCAACAGGTCGAGGCCGATCCGCGCATGCCCGATCGCGTGGTGAGCGACGTCTTCCGCAACGAGATGGCCGACTACATCGAAGAGGTGTTCCCCTCGCTGGATCCCGTTCCCATCCGGTCGCGCATTTGTTTCTACACGCTGAGCAATGACGGTAACTTCATCATCGACCGCACGCGCCATCATCCCAACGTGAGCTACGCCTCGGCATGCTCGGGCCACGGCTTCAAATTCGCCCCCGCCGTCGGCGAATCCGCTGCCCGTCTCGCCATTGGCAAAGATCCGATCGTGAGCCTCGAACCGTATGCGCTTTCGAGGTTCACCGGCTGAACGAAATCACAAACAGGTATTTTGGCTCGCCCAACCGCGATGACACTTCGTCGCGCGCCCGGAGCACGAGGTGATCGTCCAGTCGTTGCGCGCCCTATCCCAACTTGCCTCGTAATGCGCTGTCGACGCGGCGACCGAATCGTCCGTGCCGCCTTCGTCGTCCACATCGACGACCGCCGTCTCGCCCTTCAGACGAAACTGCACCAGCTTCTTCGGGCTGCCCTCGCTCTGGTGCGCGAGAAGGTCGGCCCAAACGGGTCCCAGTGCCTTTCCGCGCGCCGAACAGTTGGCGATCTCTTGGGAGGCGCTCGACGCACTCCGTTGACCCGAACCGCATGCGGGTAGTGCCGCGTAAAGCGCGATGGAAATCCACAGGTAGAAACGCAATTTCATCGTCCGATTCGTCCTTTCGTTCTCGGACTTATTGCCGTTACGGAACGAACCTTTTATTTGAAAATCGGGCCGGGCAGTCGGTATTGAGGCGCCGTCATCCGGCCGCACCGGTTGCACATCGAGCCATGTGATTGCCTACATGTCGGGCGAACGCCTCGTGGCAGGTGATCTCAGCGCTCACGTCGAGCCGGAGCTCGGACGGCGGTGTCCAGTTCTGGCGTAGCCGGAAGAATGCTCAGGGGTGAAGGGGGTTACGGGCTTGCGGGTTCAATTCTTGAGTGGCTTCTCGTTGATCCAGTGAAAGCCACGGTTGACGAGCAAGAACTGCGACTCGTCCACCTTGTGGGCCGTCGCCTCGATCATGTCCTCTCCGAGGTTCGCTCGAAAGACGATGTGTCCGTTCTCCGCGGGTGCATACGTGAGCACGCATTTGCTATCCGGCTTGGCCGAGGTGACGATCGTAAGACCCTTCGAACCTTCGTCGCGTTCCACACGGTACTTCTGCGCGGGGCCGGCCACCGGGCGGATGACCAGCGTCGTTCGCTGGCGCGTGAGCCAGCGCCAGCGCGTTCGTTCCGTGAGCAGCGGCGGAACGGCTTCTCCATTTCGGGTGAAGCTGTCGATTTCGTAGATTCCCTCGAAATCCGCTTTGGGCGCACCGTCTCCGTCATGGCGATATCGGTGCCATTGCTCGAACGCAATCGAGCTGACGAAGCCGCCGATGACGAAGACCTTGAGCCCCACCTTAACGTAATTCATCCAGGGCCGATCGAATCGCAGCGGTGACGGCCGATGGAGCAAGAACATGTTCGCAAGCCGCGGCAAATCGGGCCACAGCAGGAAAATGCCCATCAAGAGCAAATGGGACGCGAACAGCTTCACCGGCACGTCGTAACTGAAGTTCAGCATGACCACATTGGCCATGACGGCACTGCTCACGAGGGCACCGAGCATCGTCGTGCGGCGGAAAAGCAGGAGGGCGCCGCCCAGTAGCTCGCTCGCGCCTGCAAAGAAGGTGTACGCCGTCGAATACCCCATGAAGCTCCAGAGGAGCGTCATGGGAGACGTTTCTCCGAACGTCTGCACCAAGAGATCAGGTGGCAGATCGGGAAACTGCCTTTTGATGACCTTGACCAACCCATAGAACACCATGGTCAGGCCCAGCGCATACCGCACCATCAGACGCAAACCGGCGTAGAGCCGAACCTCGTTCGTCCGCCGATGGCTCGATGCCGTCCAAGCGATGGCCGCAATCGCGGAGAGGACGACCATGTCGAGCAGGTTGACGTAGTTGTACGTTCGGTCGCCGCTCCCATTGAAGGCGAGCATCTCGGCGCTCACGTGCAAGATGTGCTTGGCGACCCAAGCCGCGAGCAAGTACAGAGGCTTCTGGCACGCGGCCGACCAATCATGGGTACCCGGCAGGAAGCCGAGCGGGAACGGGTACCAGTAGAGAAGGATGTAAACGAAAAGGAAGCGAAAGCCCGCGCGCTTCCAGAGGGGCCACGCACCAACTTGCGTCGTTTTCTCTGCCGTCATTGTGTCTCGCCTTTGCCGGACCGTGGCATCGCCGTTTTCTACGGTACGGTTCGGTTACCGGAGAAGAGAGGTTGCGGGAAATCTTTCTCGGGGTCAGAACGTAGAGACCGAGTAGGAAAGCTGGAGGCTGGAGATGAACGCGAGGCAGAAGATCGAGTCGCTGACCAACGCCTGGTACGGTTTTGCGGTTTTCTCGGCGCTCTTTTACGTTTTAAGGAATGGCTTCGGGTTCTTTTCGCTGACGTGGGCGGCCATCGTCTTCCTCTTCAGCCTGATGGGCATGTTCTTCATCGGGCGGCGCCTCCTTGCGAAGGGGCACATCACCCGCTTCATCCTGCTCATCACCACCGCCATCACGACGATCACGGGGGCGCTCGGGGCGGGACACTGCGTGCTGGAGTTCCTCGGCCAGTGGTCCTTCTCCTTGCTGCTCGATGCGGCGGCGGCGCTGGTCGCGGTCTACATGAATGCGCGCTCCTTCCGCGTCCTCACCGACTCCTCGGTTCGCGCGTACTTCAACAGCTGATCGCTCGAACTTCTCTCAGTTGAGCTAAGCGAAATCCGGGACGCTCGATCGCCGTGTCTTGACACGCGATCGCGCGTCCCTCATACCTGTCTTCGAAAAGCGGGACAGTGTCCCATTATGCGGGACACGTCTCGAAAGTCGCGCGAGCGTCGGAGACATTCATGGACCTGAATTTCACGGCGGAAGAGCAGGCATTCCGCGAGGAAGTGCGGCAGTTCGTGCGGGCGAACCTGCCGGCTCGGATTTCGGAGAAGGTGCTGCACGGCAAGCCCCTCGGCAAAGAGGACCTCGAAGGCTGGCAGCGCATCCTTCACAAGAAGGGTTGGGCCGGCTTCACATGGCCCCGCGAGTTTGGCGGCACCGGATGGTCGGCCGTGCAGAGGCACATCTTCGAGGAAGAGTGTTCGGCGGCGGGCGCCCCGCCCATCGTGGCCTTCGGCCTCCTGATGGTCGCTCCCGTCATCATGGCCTTCGGCAGCCCCGCCCAGCAAGAGCGCTTTCTGCCCCGCATTCTCGCGAGTGAAGACTGGTGGTGCCAGGGCTATTCCGAGCCGGGATCGGGATCCGATCTCGCATCGTTGCAGACGCGCGCGGAACGCCAAGGGGATCACTACGTGGTCAACGGCGTCAAAACGTGGAACACGCTCGGTCAGTACGCCGATTGGATCTTCTGCCTCGTGCGCACCAAGCCCGATGCTCGCCCGCAAGCGGGTATTTCGTTCCTCCTCATCGACATGAAATCGCCGGGCATCACGGTGCGACCCATTCGCATGCTCGATGGCCGCGACGACGAGGTCAACGAAGTTTGGCTCGAGAACGTCCAGGTCCCAGTCGAGAACTTGATCGGTGAGGAAAACAAAGGCTGGACGTATGCCAAATACCTCCTCAGCCACGAGCGCACCAACATCGCCGAAGTCGGCCGCTCCAAACGCCAATTGCTTCGGTTGAAGCAGATCGCCGCCGAACAACGCGCGGGTGCGCAGCCGCTCCTCGCCGATCCGCGTTTCCGCGACAAGATTGCCCAGATTGAAATCGATCTGATGGCGCTGGAGATCACCTGCCTTCGCGTGCTCGCCGCCGAGGCGCAAAAGAAAGGGGCCGCCCCGGAGGCTTCGCTCTTGAAGATTCGCGGCACGGAGATCCGTCAGGCGATCTCGGAGCTGACGCTGCTTGCGGCGGGGCACCATGCTTCGCCCTATCTGCCCGAGGCGCTGGAAGACGGCTATTCGCCGGATCCGCTGCTCCCCGAGGCGCATGCGTCCTTGGCCGGTACGTATTTCAATGATCGCAAGGTCTCGAT
Source organism: Sorangiineae bacterium MSr12523 (assembly GCA_037157775.1). NCBI lineage: Bacteria > Pseudomonadati > Myxococcota > Myxococcia > Myxococcales > Pendulisporaceae > Pendulispora > Pendulispora brunnea. The sequence continues at coordinate 6,875,718 of CP089982.1, read as the reverse complement.
CTACGGCGGCTCCAATGAAATTCAACGAAACATCATCGCGCAGATGATTCTTGGGCTTTGAACGGGAGATAGAGCGTGGACTTTCAATTCACCGAAGAGCAAACGCAGCTCAAGGATCTCCTCGACCGATTCGTCGCCAAAGAATACTCCTTCGATGCGCGGCGGAAGATCCTCGAGGGCGAGCCCCAAGGATTCAGCCGCGCCGTGTGGCGGAAATTCGCGGAGCTCGGCCTGCTGGGCATCACCTTGCCCGAGGAGCACGGCGGGTTCGGTGGCGGCGGGCTGGATGCGCTCATCGTCATGGAGGCCATTGGGCGCGGGCTCGTGCTCGAGCCGTACCTGTCGACGGTATTGCTTTGTGGCGGTCTACTCCGTGATGCGGGCAACGATGCGCAAAAGGGCGAATTCTTGCCTGCGATCATCGCCGGCGAGCGCCTATTGGCCTTTGCCCATTACGAACCGCGGTTTCGGTACGATCTGCACCATATTGCCACCACGGCGAAGCGCCAGGCTGCAGACTACGTGCTCTCCGGCCGCAAAACCGTCGTGCTGCACGGCGGCAGCGCGGACGTCTTCATCGTCTCTGCCCGCACCTCCGGAGAGGTGCTCGATCGCGAGGGACTCTCGCTCTTTCTCGTCTCGGCCAGCGCCCCCGGCGTGCAGGTTCGCGATTACCGCACGCAAGACGGCCAGCGCGCGGCCGACGTGGTGTTCGAGAACGTCACCGTGGGCGAGGCCGCGCGGCTCGGTGCGGAAGGGCAGGCACTTGCTGCCATCGAGCGCGCCGTCGATGTTGCCATTGCGGCCCTCTGCGCGGAAGCCGTCGGAGCGATGGGCGCACTCAATGCAGACACCGCGGAGTATCTGAAGACGCGCAAGCAGTTCGGCGTGCCCATTGGCAAGTTCCAAGTGCTGCAGCATCGCATGGTGGACATGTTCATCCACACCGAGCAGGCCCGCTCGATGGCCTACTTGGCTGCCGTCAAAGTGCATTCGGAGGACACCTCCGAGCGCCGGCGCGCCCTCTCTGCCGCCAAAACGCTGGTGGGGCAGGCGGCCCGGTTCGTGGGGCAGCAAGCCGTGCAACTGCACGGCGGAATGGGCGTCACCGACGAGCTTGCGGTGAGCCACCATTTCAAGCGGCTCACCATGATCAACCTCGCCTTTGGCGATGCGGAGCATCACCTCGCGCGCTTCAGCGATCAGCTTCTGGCCAAGGAATAGTTCATGGATAAGCTCATCAAGCGGCGCGATCTCGACTTCATCTTGTACGAGCTTCTCCAGGTCGAAGAGCTCGCCCGCTATCCGCGCTTCCAGGAGCATTCGCGGCAGACGTTCTCCAGCGCCATCGCCACGGCGTACTCGATTGCCGAGCAAAAGTTCGCCCCGGTCAATCGCAAGTGCGATCTCCAAGAGCCCACCTACGACGGCGAGCGTGTTCACGTCATTCCCGAGGTGAAGGAAGCGCTCGACGCGTTTGCGTCCGCCGGCTTCATCTCGGCGATGTACGCCGAGGCGCAGGGTGGAATGCAGCTGCCGTACAGCATCACCCTGGCCTGTTATGCCATTTTCCGCGCGGCCAGCGTGGCCATCGACGCGTATGCGACCCTGACCGTGGGGGCCGCGGAGCTTATTCACGAGTTCGGCTCCGAGGAACAGAAAGCGCGTTACCTCGCGCCCATGCTGGCCGGCCGCTACTTCGGCACCATGGTGCTCACCGAGCCGCAGGCCGGCTCCTCCCTGGCCGACGTGCAATCGACGGCGGAACCGCGCGCCGATGGGACCTATTCCATCAAGGGAAACAAGATCTTCATCTCCGGCGGCGACCACGAACTGAGCGAAAACATCGTGCACCTCGTCTTGGCGCGCATTCCTGGAGCGCCGCCCGGGGTCAAAGGAATATCCCTTTTCGTGGTGCCCAAATACCGCGTGAAGGCCGACGGCAGCCTCGGTCCGAAGAACGATGTCGCGCTGGCCGGGCTCATTCACAAAATGGGCTTTCGCGGCACCACGTCCACGATGCTCAACTTCGGCGAGAACGAGGAATGCATCGGCGAGCTCGTGGGAAAGCCACACCACGGGCTTGCATACATGTTCCAAATGATGAACGGAGCCCGCATTGCCGTGGGCCTGGGCGCCTCGGTGCTCGGGTACACGGGATACTTGCACGCGCTCGATTATGCGCGCGAGCGACTGCAGGGTCGCAACAGCAAGGATGCATTGTCGCCGCCGGTGCCCATCATCCGCCACGCGGACGTGCGCCGCATGCTCCTCGCGCAAAAAGCCTATGTCGAAGGGGCGCTCGCCCTTTGCCTTTACGCGGGCACCCTGTCCGATCGGGCGAAGCATGCTCCGGACGAGACCGAGCGGCGTGAAGCGGCCTTGTTGCTCGATTTGCTCACCCCGGTGGTGAAGACGTGGCCTTCGCATTACGCACTGGAGGCGAACAGTCTCGCCATCCAGGTGCACGGCGGGTACGGGTACACGCGCGAATATGCAGTCGAGCAATTCTATCGCGACAACCGCCTGAATCCGATTCACGAAGGGACGAGCGGCATTCAAGCGCTGGACTTGCTCGGCCGCAAAGCATTCGCCGAAAAGGGCGTGTCGCTGGCCATTCTGGGCAAGGAAATAGGCGCCACCGTTCAGCGCGCGCGCAAGCACTCCGATACGGAGCTGCAGAGCCATGCCGCGCAATTGGCCGATGCCTGGGAGCGCCTCACCGAGACCACGCGCATTCTCGGTGGTGCGTTGATGCAAGATGCGAATCTGGCGCTCGCCAATGCCAGCGTCTATTTGGATATGTTCGGCCACACCGTCGTCGCGTGGATCTGGTTGCGCCAGGCGGTGCTCGCGAAGGAGGCCACGCCTTCGCCGGCCGATGAAGACTTCTACCGCGGCAAGCTCGCAGCGGCCCGCTACTTTTTCCGCTGGGAATTGCCGAAAACCGGGCCGCAGCACACGTTGCTGCGCAGCCTCGATTCGAGCACCGTCGATATGCAGGAGAGCTGGTTCTAATGAAGAATGACAACATCGTGACCGAGGTGACGGAGGGCGTGCAGCGGATCGAGATCCGCCGGCCCGAAAAGAAGAATGCCCTCACGGTGGGCATGTACGCGGCCATGGCGGATGCCCTGCTCCAGGCCGAGACCGATCGGGACGTGCGCGTCATCCTCTTTCATGGTCAGGCCGATATCTTCACCAGCGGCAACGACATTGGCGACTTCCTTCAGAACCCCGCGAATAGCGAGGACAGCCCCGTCTTTCAGTTTTTGCGCGCGCTCATGCATGCCAAGAAGCCCATTTTGGCCGCGGTAACCGGGCGGGCCATTGGCATCGGCACGACCATGCTGCTGCACTGCGATTACGTCGTCGCCGGAGAGAGCGCATCGTTCTCGTTGCCCTTCGTCAACCTGGCGCTCGTTCCCGAAGCAGGTTCCAGCCTTCTCCTGCCGCTCGTCGTCGGCCAGAAGCGCGCGAGCGAGCTGCTGCTCTTCGGGGACAAGATCTCCGCCGCCGAGGCGTGCGACATCGGATTGATCAACAGCGTGGTGGCCGACGTCGACGTGGGCTCGCACGCCCTGGCCAAGGCGCGCATTCTGGCCGCCAAACCGAGGGCGGCGCTTCTCGCGACGAAGTCATTGCTCAAGCGGGCCATCGTACCCTTGGTCGAAAGCGCCATGATTGAAGAAGCACACGAGTTCTCGGACCGCCTATCGTCGCCCGAGGCCAAGGAAGTGTTGAGCGCGTTTCTGGAAAAGCGCCGCCCGGACGCTGCACGGCTCGATTGAGGGAGGAAACCATGATCATCCAACAGCACCTGCCGAAGGAACTGTTTCGCGGTAAGACGGTATTCATTACCGGCGGCGGCAGCGGAATCAATTTGGGTGTCGCCCGCCATTTCGCCGCCCTGGGGGCGAATCTGGCCATCTGCGGGCGCACGCAGGAGCGGCTCGATCGGGCCGCGGCGGAATTGCGTGAGCTGAATGCGCACGTGGGCGGCAAAGTGCTGCCGGTGGCGGCCGACGTGCGCAATTACGTCGCGCTGGAAGAGGCCTTCGGGCGCACCGAGGCGGAGATTGGTTCGGTGGACGTGCTCGTCGCCGGCGCCGCGGGCAACTTTCTCTGTCCCGCGGAGGACTTGAGCCCCAACGGCTTCAAGACCGTCATCGAAATCGACCTTTTGGGCTCGTTCAACGCCTCGCGCATCGCCTTTGCGCAGCTGCGCAAGACGCGCGGTTCGATCCTCTTCATCTCCGCCGCCCAGGCATTGTTCCCGCACGGTCTGCAGGCGCATGTCGGCGCGGCCAAGGCTGGCATCGACAACTTGATGCGCAACCTGGCCCTCGAATGGGGCCGCTACGGAATTCGTAGCAATGGCATCACCCCCGGCCCCATTGCCGACACCGAGGGCATGCGGCGCCTGTCGAATCCGGAACACGAAACGCGAACCAAGGGATCCATTCCGCTCGGCCGCTACGGCCACGTCGATGACATCGGGCAAGCCGCGGTCTTTTTGGCCTCGCCGCTCGCCGCGTACATCACGGGCACGTTGCTCTTGGTCGACGGCGGGAGCAGCCTGATTGGTTCCGCACTTTGGAACGAGGCCGTCGAGCAGATGGTCCCGCGCAAGTCGGCACAAGGCTAATGGGGACGATTCTTCTCGTCCGTCATGGGCAGGCGTCGTTCGGAAGCGACGATTACGACTGCCTGTCCGAGCTGGGGATCGAGCAGTCGCGGCTGCTCGGCGGGTGGCTCGCGAGCAGCGGACGGAAGATCGATCACGTCGTCGTGGGGGGCATGAAGCGGCACCGGCAAACCGCCGAAGCGTGCCTCTCTGCGATGGAGCAAGGCGCGCGTCCGCTCGAGGTCGATGCGGGCTTCGACGAGTACGATGCGGACGACGTGGTGGTTCGGCATCGGCCCGAGTTCGCCGAGCGCGCCGTGCTCGCACGCCATCTGGCGGAACATGACAATCCGCAGCGTGCATTTCAAACTATCTTCTCGGCCGCCATCGAGCGTTGGGTCGGTGGCGAGTTCGATCTCGATTACCGAGAGTCGTGGTCGGGCTTTCGCGCACGGGTCGTGGCCGCATTGCGGCGCTTGACCGACCATCCGGGCCCTTCACGCACCATTGCGGTCTTTACGTCGGGCGGCCCCATCACCGCCATTTGCCAACACCTTCTCGGTATCCCGGACCGCACCATTTTTGAGCTCAACTGGTCCATCGTCAACAGCAGCACGACCGCACTTCGCTTCTCCAGCAGCGGCTGTCCCGCGCGCGTGAGTTTGAGCTATTTCAATAGCTTCGCCCATCTCGAACGATTGCAAACGGCGCGTTTGATTACCTATAGATAAAAGGCGTTTATCAAATGAAAGAAATCGAAGGCAAGGTGGCGGTCGTCACCGGCGCGGCCAGCGGCATTGGTCGGGCTCTGGCGCTCGAGATGGCGCGCGCGAAGGCGTCGGTGGTCTTGGCCGATGTCGACGAAAAAGGGTTGGCCGAAACGGCGGCACTCGTAACCGGTGTTGGCGCTGCCGCGCGGACGGTGAAGTGCGATGTATCCAAACCCGAGCAGGTCGACCAACTCGCCGCCCGGTCGTTCGAGCACTTTGGGGCCGTCCATTTCCTGTTCAACAATGCGGGTGTGGGCGTGCTCGGACCCACGTGGACGGCTACGGTGGAAGATTGGCAATGGGTGTTCGGTATCAATGTCATGGGCGTGGCGCATGGCATTCGCGCCTTCGTTCCGCGGATGCTCGAGAAAGGCCTCGAGGGCCACGTCATGAATACCGCCTCGGTGGCCGGGCTCGTCACGGTGCCGGGCAACGCCGTGTATGCCGCGAGCAAACACGCGGTGGTGGCGCTCTCGGAGTGCCTGCACCACGACCTCAAGATTGCGGGTGCAAAGATTGGCGTCTCGGTCCTCTGCCCGGCGTACGTGAACACCGCCATCGGCGACTCGGCGCGCAATCGTCCCCAGGAGCTGAGCGCCACGAATCCGCTGGCAGCCGATTACGAGCCGCTGCTGCGCAAGGCGCTCGCTTCGGGACGCCTTTCCGCGGAGGACGTCGCGAAGATTGCCTTGGAGGCCATCCGCAACGATCGTTTCTACGTGCTGCCGCACCCCAAGATCAAAGGCTCCATCGAGACCCGCATGCGCGACATTCTGGACGACCGGAATCCGACGAACACGCTGCCCACGTAGAACGGAGACAATCGTGAAATTCGAATATTCGGCCAAGACGCAGGAACTGCGCGCACGTCTCCATGCCTTCATGGAGAAGTACATTCATCCGAACGAGAAGCGCTACATCGAGGAGGTCGCGCAGGGCGATCGCTGGCAGCCCGTTCCGGTCATCGACGAGCTCAAGGAAAAGGCGCGCACCGAGGGACTGTGGAACCTGTTCTTGCCCGACTCGTCGTACGGCGCAGGCCTCACCAACGTGGAATACGCGCCCCTCTGCGAAATCATGGGTCGCGTGATTTGGTCCTCCGAGGTGTTCAACTGTTCGGCGCCGGACACCGGCAACATGGAAACGATCGAGCGCTACGGCACCCCGGAGCAAAAGAAGCAATGGCTGGAGCCCTTGCTCGACGGGAAGATCCGCTCGGCGTTTCTCATGACCGAGCCGCAGGTGGCCTCGAGCGATGCGACCAACATCGAAACATCGATGCAGCGCGTCGGCGACGAATACGTCATCAACGGGCACAAGTGGTGGTCGTCGGGGGCAAGCGATCCGCGCTGCAAGTTGTTCATCGTGATGGGCAAAACCGATGCGGCCAATGCCAATCGGCACCTGCAGCAATCGATGATCCTGGTGCCCCGGGACACGCCCGGCGTAAAGATTCTTCGGAACCTCACCGTCTTCGGCTACGACGACGCACCGCACGGGCACGCAGAAGTTCTGCTGGAAAACGTGCGCGTGCCCGTGAGCAACGTGCTCCTGGGCGAGGGCCGCGGCTTCGAGATTGCGCAGGGAAGGCTGGGGCCCGGGCGCATCCACCATTGCATGCGCCTCATTGGATTGGCCGAGCGCGCATTGGAAGATATGTGCAAGCGCACCCTGTCCCGCGTGGCCTTTGGCAAGCGCATCGCCGAGCAAACGGTGACATTGGAGCGCATTGCCGAGTCGCGCATTTTGATCGACCAAGCGCGGCTTCTGGTGCTCAATGCCGCGTACATGATGGATACGGTGGGCAACAAGCACGCGCGCAAAGAAATCGCCATGATTAAGGTGGCGGCGCCCAATATGGCATGTCAAGTCATCGACTGGGCGATTCAGGCGCACGGCGGGGGCGGGCTCTCCGGTGATTTCAATTTGGCCTATGCCTACGCGCAAGCCCGTACTTTGCGATTTGCCGACGGGCCGGACGAGGTGCATCGCAACGCGATCGGAAAAATGGAGCTGGCGAAGTACCACTAATCCGAAGGAGGCGAGGGGATGGGCGATCAACCGTGGATCAAGTCGTATCCAAAGGGGGTAAGCTACGACCGGCCGCTCGCGCGGATGCCGGTCTGGCAGATTCTGGACGACACCGTCGCGCGATGGCCGGATCAACCGGCCATCGACTTCATGGGCAAGAAGATCACGTACCGCCAGCTCGCCGATCAGGTGGAGCGGGCGGCGGTGGGCTTTCGCGAGCTGGGCGTGAAGCCCGGCGTGCACGTTGGATTGTACCTTCCCAATACGCCGCATTACGTGGTGAGCTTTTTCGCCATCCTCAAGGCAGGCGGCACGGTGGTGAACTATTCGCCGCTCGACGCGGAAAAGGCACTGATTCACAAAATCGAGGACAGCGAGACCGACATCATGGTCACCCTCGACGTGGAAAGCCTTTATCCGATGATGGCGCCCCTTCTTCAACGCACGCGTCTGCGCACCTTGGTGGTCGCCAGCTCGGGCATGCCATGCAAGGTGGCCTGGGCCGACGAGGGGCACGTCCGATTCGAGTCCCTCCTCGCGAAGGACGGTCCTCGCGTCGAGCCGCCGGTGATTGCCAACTTGGACGAGGCCGTCGTGGTGTTGCAATACACCGGCGGAACCAGCGGGCAGCCCAAGGGCGCCATGCTCACCCACACGAATCTGGTGGCGGCGTGCGATCAACTTTGGGCGACGCTTTGTGGTGGGTCGCAGATCCGCGAAGCGCAAGAGCGCATGCTGGTCGTGCTGCCGCTCTTTCACATTTATGCCCTGACCGCCAACATGCTCATTGGCATTCGCATCGCGGCGGAAATGGTGTTCATGCTGCGCTTCGAAACCGAGGCGGTCCTTCGGGAGATCGCGGCGAAACAGGTCTCCATCTTTCCCGGCGTGCCCACCATGTTTTCCGCGATTTTGAACCATCCGGAGGTCGCGAAGTTCGATTTGAGCTCGCTCCGGTTCTGCGGTTCGGGCGGCGCTCCCTTGCCAATCGACGTGCAACAGCGCTTTCAACGGCTCACCGGGTGTCACGTCGGCGAAGGCTGGGGCATGACCGAAACGTCGCCCACGGGCACGTTCTCCCCGGTCGGGATTCGACAGCCGCCCGGCTCGTGCGGATTGCCCGTGCCGGGCATGCGCTTCGAGTTTCGGGACGTCAGCGATCCATCGAAGCCGATGCCCCTCGGCGAGCGCGGTGAAATCTGTGTTTCGGGCCCCAACGTCACGAAGGGCTATTGGAAGGGCGGGGTTGTGTCGGAGCGAACCCCGGATGGCCTCTTCCGCACGGGCGATGTGGGCTACATGGATGAAAACGGCTTCGTGTTCATCGTCGATCGCACGAAGGATATGATCCTTTGCGGCGGCTTCAACGTGTACCCCCGCATCATCGAGGAGGCCATTTACGAGCACCCGGCGGTGGCGGAGGTCAGCGTGATTGGCATTCACGACGAGTACCGGGGCCAATCGCCGAAGGCATTCATCAAATTGAAGCCGGGCGCGCCAGCGCCCACGCTGGAGGAGTTGAAAGCCTTTTTGCAAGGGCGCCTGGGCAAGCATGAAATGGTGCAGGCCCTGGAGATCCGCGCCGAGCTGCCGAAGACGCTGGTCGGCAAATTGTCCAAGAAAGAGTTGTATCAAGAAGAGGCGGCAAAGGTGTCGAAGGTGACAAAGGTGACCGGAGGAGCCACACGATGAGCATCCGCTACGAAACGCGCGGCCCCGTGGCCGTGTTGACCATGGACAATCCGCCCGTGAATGGCCTGGGCCATGCCGTTCGCACGGGGCTTTCCGAAGGTGTGGAGCGTGCGGAGCTCGACCCCGGGATCGCGGCCATCGTCATCACCGGCGCCGGAAAAGCGTTCTCCGGTGGGGCTGACATTGCCGAGTTCAAAAGCGGCAAACAGCTCCTCGAACCGTCGCTGCGGGTGGTGATTCGCGCCCTCGAGGGCAGCACCAAGCCGATCATTGCGGCCATTCATTCGGTGGCCATGGGCGGTGGCCTGGAGCTCGCGTTGGGATGCCACTTCCGCGTGGTGGCCAAGGGCACCAAGATTGCGCTGCCCGAGGTCAAGTTGGGCCTCTTGCCGGGGGCGGGCGGTACGCAGCGTTTGCCGCGTGCCATCGGCCTGGAAGCGGCTGCGAACTTGATTGCATCGGGTGAAACCGTGCTGGCGGAGACGCTCGGCAAGACGGCGCTGTTCGATCGCGTCGTCGATGGCGATGTGCTCGAGGCGGCCCTCGCGTTTGCCGAGGAGGTCGTTCGCGAGAAGCGCCCGCTGAAGAAGCTCCGTGATGTCAAGGTCGAGCACCCCAATGAGCAGGGGTTCTTGCAGTTTGCACGCAATACCGTGACAACGATGTCTAAGAATTTCCCCGCACCGCTCGCGTGTCTGGAGGCCGTGGCGGCGTGCACCGGTCCCTTCGATGCGGGCCTGCGCAAGGAAGGGGAGCTTTTCCAGAAGCTCATGGCCACCCCCGAATCGCGCGCCCTGCAGCATTTCTTCTTCGCCGAGCGTGCGGCCAGCAAGATCGCCGACGTGCCTTCGGACACGAAGCCGCGGGCCATCCAGAAGGTGGCCATCCTTGGCGCCGGCACCATGGGCGGCGGCATCGCGATGAGTTTCGCCAATGCGGGCATCCCGGTGACATTGCTCGAGGTGAAGCCGGAGGCCCTCGACAAAGGCCTCGGGACCATTCGGAAGAACTACGAGAGCTCGCTCAAGAAGGGCAAGCTGACCGAGGAAAAGATGGCGCAGCGGCTCGCGCTCATCCAAGGCACCCTCTCGTACGATGCGATCGCGCAGGCGGACTTGGTCATCGAGGCCGTCTTCGAGGACCTGGGCGTGAAAGAGGCGGTGTTCACCCAGTTGGACCAGGTGATGAAGCCGGGCGCCATCCTGGCGAGCAACACATCGACCCTCGATGTGAACAAGATTGCCGGCTTTACGAAGCGGCCCGGCGACGTGGTCGGTCTGCACTTTTTCAGCCCGGCCAACGTGATGAAGCTTCTCGAGGTCGTGCGCGGCGCGAAGACGTCGAAGGACGTGTTGGCCACGGTGATGGACCTGGCCAAGAAGATCGGCAAAACCGCCGTGGTGTCCGGCGTATGCGACGGCTTCATTGGCAACCGTATGATCGAGCGCTACGGGATCCAGGCGTCGTTCCTCCTGGAGGAGGGCGCGTTGCCCTCGCAGGTGGACCGCGCCCTCGAGCAGTGGGGCATGGCCATGGGCCCCTTCCGCATGAACGATCTGGCCGGAAACGACATTGGCTGGGCCATTCGCAAACGGCTTTACGTGGAACACCCCGAGCTCGTCTATTCCAAAATAGGCGACAAGCTTTGCGAGCAGGGGTGTTTCGGGCAGAAAACCGGAAAGGGCTGGTACCTGTACGAACCCGGCCGGCGCGATGCCATCGTCGACCCGAGCGTCGATGAAATGGTCGTCGCGTATTCGAAGGAGCTCGGCATCACCCGCCGCGCGATCTCGGACGAGGAAATCGTGGAGCGCTGCATCTTCGCCCTGATCAACGAGGGCGCCAAAATCGTCGAGGAGGGCATTGCCCAGCGCGCGTCGGACATCGACGTCGTCTACCTCTCCGGTTACGGCTTTCCGATCCACCGCGGCGGTCCCATGCTGTACGCCGACGAGGTGGGCCTGGTGAACATCGTGGCCGCGATGCGCCGGTTTGCGCGCATCTCGCGTGGCGATCCCAAATTTTGGGAGCCCGCACCGCTTCTCGCGAAGCTCGCCGCCGAAGGGAGGTCGTTCCATGGTTGATGCGGTCATCGTTTCCACGGCGCGCACGGGGCTCGCCAAGTCATGGCGCGGAGCCTTGAACATGACCCATGGGGCCACGATGGGCGGGCACGTGGTTCGGGCAGCCATCGATCGCACGGGCTTTCTCGAGGACGCGGAGATAGACGACGTCATCATGGGCTGCGCGAACCCCGAGGGCGCCACCGGCGGCAACATCGCGCGGCAGATCGTTTTGCGGGCGGGCCTGCCGGTGTCCGTGCCCGGCATGACGGTGAATCGATTCTGTTCCTCGGGATTGCAGACCATCGTTCTGGCCGCGCAGCGCATTCTGAGCGGCGAGGGGGACATCATGGTCGCCGGTGGCGTGGAGGCCATCTCGTGCGTGCAAAACGAGATGAACCTGCACATGCTGACCGAGCGCTGGCTTCTGCAGAACAAGCCCGCCATCTATTGGAGCATGCTGCAAACGGCGGAAACCGTCTCCAAGCGATACGGAATCTCGCGCGAGCGCCAGGACGAGTTCGGCGTGCAGAGTCAATTGCGTGCGGCGGCGGCGGCGGCCGAGGGCAAATTCAATGACGAGATCGTGCCCTTCACGACGCTCATGGCCACGGCCGACAAGGCCACGGGGCGCATCTTCACCAAGGAGGTGACGCTCTCCACCGACGAGGGCATCCGCCCCGACACGACGTTCGAGGGCGTCTCGAAGATCCGCGCGGCCATTCCGGGCGGGGTGATCGCGGCCGGCAATGCCAGCCAATTCTCGGACGGAGCCTCGGCCTGCGTGGTCGTCAGCTCGAAGGTCGCCGAAAAGCGCGGTTTGAAGCCGCTTGGCATCTACCGCGGCTTCGCCGTGAGCGGCTGCGAGCCCGACGAAATGGGCATCGGCCCGGTGTTCGCGGTGCCCAAGCTTCTCGCCCGCGCCGGCTTGAAGGTGGACGACATCGGACTCTGGGAGCTCAACGAAGCTTTCGCGGTGCAAGTCATCTATTGCCGCGACAAGCTCGGCATTCCCAACGATCGGCTCAACGTCAACGGCGGCGCCATTGCGGTGGGCCACCCCTATGGCGTATCGGGCTCGCGTTTGGTCGGCCACGCGCTGATCGAAGGAAAGCGCCGCGGCGTGAAATACGTCGTGGTGACCATGTGCATTGGCGGCGGCCAGGGCGCCGCCGGATTGTTCGAAGTGGCTTAAGGTAACGGTCGATTGAATGTTTCAATTTCGAAATGAGCGGGTGCTGGAACCGCGGCAGCGAGAAGAAACCGGCGGGACCGGCGCCATGTGCGGTCCAGAAGGCAAGGAGCGCCTTATCGGTTGGTGCCGCCGCTCGACTGCAGAGGCCTTGAGAGATTGCAACATTCAGTCCACGTTTGCGTTTGTGAGGTCGATATGACGCCGAAGGTGAGTCGATTGGGGAATGCGGCCGAGGATGTAACGGGGGCCGATAGTCCGGATTTCATTACGTCGGTGGCACGGGCGTTTGCCGTGCTACGGAGTTTCAGGCCGCAGGAACGCTTCGTCGGTGTGCGCGAAATCGCACGCCGCACGGGGCTCCCCAAATCGACCATCGGGAGGTTGTGCTATACCCTCACGCAACTGGGATATTTGGAGTTTCTCCCGGCCGAGGAAAAGTATTCCCTCGGCATTGGCGTGCTGTCTCTGGCGCAGCATTACCTCGCCGGCCTGGACGTGCGCGCGGTGGCGCGTCCGCTGATGCAGGAGCTCGCCGAGGAGGTGCACTCCACGGTGGCCTTGGCCGCGCGCGACGGCGACCACATGGTGTTCATCGAAATATGCCACGGCCACCAGCTCTTTCGAATGAGCCTGGACGTAGGCGAACGCGTTCCCCGAGGCACCACGGCGCTGGGCCGCGCCGGGCACGTGGGCCTGCCCGAGGAAGAACGCGCCCGCGTGCTCGCCTCGTACTTGCGCGGCGTGCCCGAGGTCGAGTGGCCCAAGATCCAAAAAGGCCTGCGCCGCGCGGTGGAAGACTACGAAAAATACGGATTCGTCTTCTCCGTGAGCGAATGGCGCAACGAAGTCTCCGCCGTCGGCGTCCCCCTCATCGCCAGCGACGGCAAACTCCTCGCATTGAGCTGCTTCGGCCCCGCCAATGAGCTTTCGCGCGAGCGCCTCCTCGAAGAACTCGGCCCCAAAGTGGCCCAGCTGCGGGATCGTATCAAAGCGAAACTGGGCGGTTGAATACCCGCAGAAGAAGGAAAGCGCCAGGGATGCCAGGATGCCAGGATCGCCAGGGGGGCCAACGGAAAATCAATAGGCTTAATTGTTGTTTTCGGTCGCCCGCAGGGCCAGTGGAAAACCAAAAATACCCAATAATTCGGGTTTATGGGTTTTCCGTTGGCGACCCCTGGCGATCCTGGCGTCCTGGCGGTTTCCTTCTTCTGTGAGGTTCCTATGGCACCCTGGCGGTTCCTTCTTTAGAGTGCACTGCCGAGAATGAGGTCGGCGAGTTCGCGGAATGCGCCGTGGCCGCCGGTTGCGCGGCAGATGTAGTGGACGCGTTGGAGCACGGAAGGGTGCGCGTCTTGGGGGGCGGCGGTGAGGCCGCTGGAACGCACCGCTTCGAGGATGCCGAGGTCGTTGATGTCGTCGCCGATGTATGCGATTTGCTCGAGGGAGAAGCCGGTGTCCTCCACGATGTGCGGCAGGTGGCTGCGCTTGTCGTGGATTCCCATGTAGCAAAGCTCGATGCGCAGCTTTTCGGCGCGGGTGGAGACGATGGAGGAGCGTTCGCGCGTGAGAAGGGCCGTGGCGATGCCTTTTTCGCGCAGGAGCTCCACGCCCATGCCGTCGCGCACATTGAAGCGCTTCATCGCCTCGCCCGTGCTCGAGTAATAGACACCCGCGTCGGTCAACACGCCGTCGACGTCGCTGATGACCAAGCGGACCGCCCGGGCGCGGCGCAAAAGCTCGTCTTTGGTTATTTCGCCGTCCATCCGCCGTCCACGATCAAGTTGGTGCCCGTCACGTAAGCCGATGCATCGCTGGCCAGATAAAGGATAGCACCGCGGTAATCGTGCGGGTAGGCCATGCGGCCGAGCAGGGTGCGGCTCGCATAGCTCGAGACGAAGTGCGCATCTTGCCCATTGGCCACCCCGCCCGGCGATAGCGCATTCACACGCACACCGGCCTCGCCCCAATATGCGGCAAGATATCGAGTGAAAGCCAGGACCGCGCCCTTCGACGTCGGATATACGGGCGATTTGAAAAAGGTCTGCTCGCCCGCAGGCGTGCGGTACAAAGCTTGGTCCGGGGCGACCACACCGTAGGTGGAGGCCACATTGATGATCGACCCGCGCCCCGCCTTGGCCATGTCCGCGCCCAGGATTTGCGATGCGAGGAACACCCCGGTGACATTGACGTCGAGCGCCCGGCGAAAGCGGCGCAGCGAGTAATTCTCGAAGCGCGACTCTTCCAGCGCGGACGCCGGCGACTCCACCTTGTCGTCGATGGCCGCATTGTTGACGAGAACGTCGATGCCTCCGAAGTTCGCGCGCACGCCGTCGCGGAGCGCGAGAAGGTTCTCGGGATCGGTCACGTCGGCATCGACGGCCAGCACCTGCGGTGCGCCCAAAGCCATTAGCTCCTCGACGAGCGCGGGCGCGGCGCCGGTATCCAGATCGGTGACCACGATACGGGCGCCGGCGCTGGCCAGGGCGCGGCAATGCTCTTTGCCGAGCAAGCCCATGGCGCCGGTGACCACCGCCACGCGGTCGCGAAGATCGAAAAGCGCGTTCATCGCAGCGGTACCCCGTTTTGCGATGCGAAAGCCCACGTCTTCGGCGCAGGCCGCGTGTCGAAGTTCGATGTGCGCCGGAACATCGGCTCGATGGGCTCCCCGAGCAGCGACTCGCGCAATCGATTCGCGCTCACGGCATCGCGCAAGCCCGCGAGCGCCTCCTCGTAAACGGCGAGCACGCGCTCCACGTCGGCGTGGCCGTGGGCGTACGAGACATTGTGAAAACCGCCCCAGAGCACACCTCGCCGCACGAGCTCTTGCTGGACGAACGACTTCATCAGCAGCGAGCGCTCGCCGTCGAAGACCACCATGTTGCGCGCGTCCGGCCCGACGGCGCGCGTGTACTCGAGGCCGAGCCGCCGCGCGATGGCGTTGTACCCATCGCGAAGCTTGCGTCCCTGCGCGGCGAGGTGCGAGAGGACGTCGTTCGCGCGCATCTCCGTGATGGTCGCCTTTGCCGCCGCCAGCGAGAGGGCCTCCCCGCCGAACGTGGTGAAGAAGAACACGTCGCGCTCGAGCAACCGCATCATGTCGCTCCGTCCCGTGAGCACCGAAAGCGGCATTCCATTGGCAATCGCCTTGGAGAAGCACGCCAGGTCCGCTTGGACACCGAAGTGCTCTTGCGCGCCACCCAGGGCCAGGCGAAAGCCCGTCCACATTTCGTCGAACACGAGGAGCGCCCCACGGCGCGTGCAGAGTGCACGCAATTCCTCGAGGAAGCCCGCACGCGGCATCTCGAAAACCACAGGCTCGAGGATGACGCACGCGGTGTCGTCGTCCAATGCGCGCTCCACGGAGGCCAAATCATTGTACTCGAAGGTGTATGTCAGCGCGGCGACGTCCTCGGGAATGCCGCGACGGCGATCGGTGACCGCGATGTACCAGTCGTGCCAGCCGTGGTAACCGCAGGAGAGCACCTTTCGCCGCCCGGTGAAGGCCCGCGCCAAGCGTATGGCGGCGCTGGTGACGTCGCATCCCGTTTTGCTGAAGCGAACCATATCGGCGCCGGGGATGCATTCGCGCACGAGCTCCGCGACCTCCACCTCGAGCGGGTGCATCAGTGAGAACGTGATGCCGTCCTCCAGCTGATCGCGAATGGCCCGGTCGACCGCCGGGTGGCCATAGCCCAACGAAAGCGGCCCGATGGCCATTTGCAAATCGATGTATTCATTTCCATCGACGTCCCACACGTGCGCCCCGCGACCGCGTTGCAAATACTTCGGTGCGACGCCGCGCACGTATTGCCCAGGGCCCTTGGCCAACGTCTGCGTGGCCGCGGGAATGAGCTCTTTGGCGCGGGCGTAATACTGATTCGATTTCTCCAGATTGGGCGTGCTCCATACGCGATGATCGTTCGCGCGCCGCGCCAGCTCGGTGATGACGCGTTTGGCAATTGCCTCCGCAGTGAAGCCCTCGTACGCCAGGACGTCGGCCAGGAGGGCAGGGCGGAACCAACGGTCCAGCGCAATGGGAAGCACACGCGCCGTGATGCTCCGTGCGAGCAGCGTCTCCGCGACGATGGTGCAAAGCCCGCCGGTGCGCAAATGGTCCTCGATGACCACGAGCAAACCCGTTTCCTGCGCGGCCCGAACGATGGCGCGAGCATCGACCGGCGCCAGGGAGCGCATGTTCAAAAGGCGCACGCGAACGCCGGCCTCCTCGAGAATCGCCCGCGCGCGTGCCGCCTCGCGCACGAGGAACCCATACGTCAGCAACGTTACGTCGCTGCCCTCGGAAAGCACTTCGGCGCGTCCCAGCTCGAACCGCGAAGTATGTTCCACCGCGGCAGGTCCCGCGTAATAGCGCATGTACGTCGGTTCGCGCGAGGCGATGACCGCGGGCAACGCGGCGACGAGCTCCTCGGCGTCGGCCGGGCAGACCACCTGCATCCCCGGGACCGCGCGCATCACGGCAATGTCCTCGATGGCCTGATGCGTCGGCCCATTCGCCTCCGAAAGGAACCCGGGGACGCCGCCCACCAACGTGAGCGGCAGCTCCGCAATTCCGATATCGGTGCGCACGAACTCGAAAGCTCGCAACGTGAGGAACGTGGCCAGTGCATGGGCCACCACCCGCCGGCCGCGCAGCGCAAGCCCTGCGGCGGCACCGATCATCGTCTGCTCGGCAATGCCAACATCGATGAAGCGATCGCCCAGCTCCGCGGGCACATTGCGGATGGCCGCACGGTTTTCCGCGGTCATCACCACCAAATCGGTATTTTCGCGTGCAAGCGCCAGCAACGTCTCTTCGTAATTCATCGCAGCACTCATCGCACCATCAGCCCTTCCGATTGAATATGGGCGCGCTGCCCGCAATGGAGCTCGGCGAGCAGTTGCTCGACCTCGTCCTCCGTGAAGTTGCAGAACCAGCGATCGGCACGCTGCTCGATGCTCGGGAGTCCCTTGCCGCGGACGGTGTCGCAAACGATGACCGTCGGGCACGTGCCCTCCGCCTCACGCAGCGGCGGCAGCTGCTCGAAGGCCGATGCGAGCGCGTCGTGATCGTGCCCGTCCACCCGAAGCACGCTGGCCCCGAAGGCGCGGAATTTGTCCTGGAGCGGCTCCAGTGGAATCAATTCTTCCGTGCGCACATTGGCCTGGAAGTGATTGCGGTCCACGATGGCGATGAAGTTGTCCAGCTTCTTGGCGCTGGCCACGAGCAGGGCCTCCCAGACGGAGCCCTCGTTCAACTCCCCGTCGCCGAGGATGACGAAAACACGGCTCCGGCCACCGCGCATCTTCGCATCGAGCGCGATGCCCACGCCCACCGACGCGAGGTGCCCGAGCGACCCGGAGTGAAATTCGATGCCAGGAACCGCGCGATTGGGATGCCAATAGATGTAATCGTTCGGGCGGAGATGATTGGAAAGTCGCTCCTTGGGAAAGAATCCCAACTCCGCCAAGGTGCCATAGAGCGCCGGCACGTCGTGGCCTTTGGAGAGAAGAAGGTAATCGCGATCCGGATCATCCATCGTCTCGGGGTGCACACGAAGCACGCGCGAGTACAAGTGCACGAGCAAATCGGTGCACGAGAGCGAGGCGCCGATGAAGCATCCGCCGCGCGTGGACATGCGGATCACGTGCTCGCGCACGCGGAGGGCCAGGTTTTCGAGGGATTGGCGTTGATCATGGGAGAGGCGCATGTTCGTCCTCCGGTGCGAGACGTGTGTCGGCGAGGCTCTTCGTTCGAAGCTCGCCCAGGTGGTGCCGGTACCAATTGACGCCGGCGTAACGCGCATGAATCTGAAGCAGCTCGGGCCGGCGTTCGAGCAGCGTCAGAATGTCCGACAAGGAAAAAGGCCAAGCATTGGGAATGTGCAATTCCTCGAAGACGCGGGCGACGAATTGGTAATCCTCCTCGTAGTCCACGGTAAATCGATGCGAGCGCGAAAGGTCCAACCCCGTCTCCCAGCGCACGTTGAGGAGCGTGAATCGATCCGGGTGGTCCCAGAGATAGGGCGTGGTGTGCTCCCGATCGAACGGGCGCGTGGCCTCTGCGTGGGCGCGGGCGAGGGCGCGCATGGTCATCACCTCCACGTCATTGCCGTCGGGCCAGGACGGCGGGTGGAGGTTGCTCGCGTAGTCGACGCCCGACGCGTGGAAAAAGGTTCCTATGACCCGATCGATGGCGTCCGGATCGATCAGCGGGCAATCCGAGGGGATCTTCACCACCACATCGACCTTTTTGGCGACGGCCAGCTGGTAGTGCCGATCGAGCAAGTCCGTGGGATGTCCGCGAAAAACGTCGAATCCCGCCCGCCGCGTCACCTCGACGATGGCATCGTCCGCCGGAGCCGTCGTGGTGGCGACGACCAGGTCGAAGGCCGTTTGCGCCGCATCGATGCGTTCGAGCTGGCGCACCAGCATCGGTTTGCCCGCGAGCGGGCGGAGCACCTTTCGGGGAAGGCGGCTCGACGTGGACCGAGCCTGTACGACGACCAAGGTCTTCATGCGACTCCCCTCGACGGACGCCCCCAAAGGATGGTTCGAAGGTGGACGACGCGCGTGCGCCGGGTGAGCTCGCGGCAAACTTGGGCGATGCGCCGGGCCGAGTTGCCACCGTTCTGGAGCGGGGCAAGCTCGCGCAACTCGTCGCTGGGGTGGTTCGAGTGGACTTCCTTGCCCAGGGCGAGGCCGACGAAGGCGGTCGACGACCATTGCGTGATGAGCACCGCGCAGTTGGCAATCATGGCCTCGGTGTTGCCGGATGCATGGACGTGCGCATTGGGCGCCCATTTGCGGATTTCCGCCGTGGAGCGCCGGGCGTTCTCGTTGGGGTGCAGCTTGAAGAGCAGCGTGCGCCCGGCCGCAATGTGCAGTGCGCGCTGCACGAGCTCGCGTCGATTGTCGCGTTTGAAGGTCTCGCGCGTATCCGAAGTACAGACGAGAACGTAGTCGCGAAGGGGAAAGTCGTTGTCGCGGAATCGTTGGCAATCGTCGAAGTTGGGAATACCGGTCACCCTGATGCGCGAGGGATCGGCGCCCATCGCGACGAAGTGCCGCTTGTAGCCTTCGCTGGCCACGCAAAAGCGGTCGTACGCGCCGCTGGTGCCGGTGAGGGTGGTGCCGGCCAACCAGCGGGGCAGGTGAGAATACCGCTGACAGAGGCGGCTCATGAGCCCCGGAGGGTCCAATATGCCTTCTTGCACCACCACGAGCGGCCCGCGCCGGGCGATGCGGGGGAGCACGAGATCCGTGCAGCTGACTACGAGATCGTAGTCGCCGCGGGCGCCGTACATGTCCACCTCGAGGCGATGATCGTGCAGGTAGTCGAGGCAGCGCTTGCGGAGTTTGTCACCGCAGATCGTCGTTTCGGCCAGGCCGAGGCGGCGCAGGGTCTCGACGCCCCGGTCGCCGAAGAACGGCGTAAAGGAAGCTTTCCACTCACGGAGCTCGCGCGCCACGGCGTGCACTTGCTTCGTTTGGTTGACCGACCCACCGATGAACAACGCGCGTCTCATGTCGCTATGCCTTGCCTTTCGGTGGCGAGGGGGCTCCGTTCCGGCTCGCTCGTGTCGTCACTTTTTCGGCTGGATAGCCCGAACGCGAGGAAGCCAATGGCCATGGTGAAGACCTCGCGCCCTCGTTTGACCAGGACGAATCCCGTGGCAATGACCGTGGCCTGCGGGTCTCCGCCGCCGAGGAGCGTGAGGTAGCCAATGTCCTGCACGCCCACGCCGGCCGGCGCGAAGAACGCGACCGCGCGAAGGATGGACGCACTGGCCTCGATGGCCATGACGTGCGCGAACGGCGTCGTCCCGCCGAGAAGGTGCAAGATCGCGTACGCCTCGCAGGACTCGGCCACCCACACCCCGCCGAAAAGAAGCGCGGGCCCGAGCAGCGCGTGCAAGCGCGCGCGCAAGAGAAGCGACGCGGAGCCATCGGCCACGGAAGCCTGGCGTTCGCCTTTGTGGAGCAATCGTTGAAGCGCACCGATGCGCGCCGGCACGATGCGGCCCAGAAAGCCGAGAATACGGCCTACCAGCGAGCCGGAGCCAAAGGCTGCACCCACGGTGGTGGCGGCGATGAGCGGAAGCAGTGCCGAGGCGAGCACCAGCCAGGGCAGGTAAGGAATGGTTCGCGCCCGCTCGGACAAGAGGCCCCACCCGGCGAGGGCGCTGAGCACGATCCACACGGTGTGCATGCGCATCAAGAGCACGCGGCGCACGGCGAGGACGGCGATGCTTTCGCCCGCGGGCACGCCCGCACGCTTGGCCAATACGAGCGCCGCGACCGGCTCGCCGAGGACGCCGCCGCCCGGTGTGCTGAGCGCGACGGCCTCCGAGGAGATGCGCGCCAGGGCTGTGATGCCCACGTGCACCTTGCGCGAGAGCCGCGTGAAGAGCGCACGTTGCGCCGCCGCATCGAACAGCACCGCCGCCGCCACCGGCACGAGCACCAGCGCGAGCACCGGACCCCTGGCCGCGATGAGGCGCGCCGCATCGCCCAGCGCACCGCGCGGGACCATGGCCAGAAAGAGCATCACCGCGCCCGCCGCGAGCGTGACGCGCAGGGCCGTGTTCCCCGGCCGGCGTGAGCGCTCGTACCACACGATGGCCGCGGGCAGTACGAGCATCGCCGCGCCGAGGCAGCACGCCTCACCGAGCACCGCGAGAAAACCGAGACCGCGAATGGCCTGGTTGATCGAGCCGACCAGCGCCAAATATCCGAGCATGGTGGTCGCGCTGCACAACACGACGGCACCGCCCACACTGCGCATCGAGTGCACGATCGACTCGACCCCGGCCTCGCGGTCCACCGCATAGCGTTGCACGACGTTCACCGCGTAATCGGCGGCGATGCCGAAGGTGATGGGCAGCGCGATGAAGTTGAAAAAGTGAATTTTGACGCCGAAAACGGCCATGCAGCCTACGAACCACGCGACGCCGAGCGCCAGGCTTCCCAGTGCGAGCAGCACCAGCCGCCCGCGCCGGAACATGAGCACCACGGCCACGATGGTCAGCGCCAACGAGAGCGCCACCGCGCGCGGTTCGTCGCGCAGCACGGCGCCGAGCATGTCGGCGAAGATGACCGGCCGGCCCGTTCCTCGAATGGTGTCGCCGTTGGGCAACGTCGTCGAGCGCACCGCCTGCGCCAGCTCCAGGAGGTAATGCAAATCCGAATCGCTGCGATGGGCCGCCGTTTCCACCAGCACGAGGCGTCCCACCGAACCATCGCGTAGGGTGAACGGCCGGGTGACCGCATCGGGCAGCTCGGAGAGCTCGATGGGCTCGAGATTCTCGGGCGGCAGCATGGGCACGAGCGCATTCCAATCGGCGTCCGAGAGCGCGCCCCGTTCGCGTGCACGGAGCACCAATGCGCGCAGATCCTCCAGGACGGGGATCTTTCCTGCCTGCCCATCGGGGACGAAGTCGAACAACGTGTGGACCGCATCGAAGGGCTTTTCACCCGCCGGCGCGGCATCCCGGCGCGCCTCCAGCGCGCGGGCCAGTGGCCGCACTTGGTCCATCGTATCGCAGAGCACCACCAGCCCCGATTCGAGGCCGGTGCCGAGAACATGACGTGCCAGGCTCGCCACCCGGTACATCTCGGAGGCGTTTCCCCAGCCGCGTTCGCGTGCGGCGGCCGCGTCGCCGAGATCGTTCTGCAGGCGCCGCATATCGTACTCGATGGGATCCTGCGCAAGGTAACGCGGCAGTGCGACACCGCCCGCGATGGCCAGGAGCACACCGGCAATGGTGACGAGCCGCGGCGCCTTGGTGACCAGCACGACGAACGGAAGCTCGAAGGGGATCTGCACGCGTGACCGAACCGGGCGCACGCGCTCGATCAACACGAGAAGCGGTGGCACCACCACGTAGGTGGCGACCCAACAGGCGACCATACCCACCGCGCCGATCAGGCCAAAGTGCTTGAACGCGCGAAATTCCGTGACGCCCAGCGACCCATACGCCGCACCCGCGGCCAGGGCCACGGTGAGCGTGGCGGGCCACGTCGTGCGGTGCGCATCCTCGATGGCCGCCTCCAGCGTCGCCCCGGCGCGCCGCGTTTCGAAGTAGCGCGCCAAGTAGAGCACCGCGAAATTGAGCCCATTTCCGGCGACGATGCTCACCAGAAAGCCGGTCGCCACATTCAAATGACCGATGGTCAACTTGGTGACGCCGAAGGTCCAGGCGAGCCCGATGGCGATGGCCACGCCGGTCGCCACCAGCGCGCGCAGCCGCAAAAAGAAGAGCGCCACCACGCCCAACACGAGGCCGACGCCCAGAATACCGACTTGCGCGAGATCCTCTTTGACCGCGCTGTATTCGGCCAGGCCGGTGACCAGATCGCCGGCGTAGCCGATGTGAATCGCGGGTGAAGGCCGCACCCGTTCCACGGTTTCCCGCACCAGCGCGAGTGCCGCCTCGGCGTGCGGGAGATCGCCCGAGGCGATGGACGTGCGCACCACCACCACGAGCGTGTGCCCATCCGCCGATTGGAAATACCCATCGGGACGCCGTTCGTCGGCGCGGGCCGCTTCGCCGAAGCGCTGGCGAAACGTTTCGGCGGTGATGGGTGGGGGCGCCTCTTCGGACAGGTTTTGCCCGAGCGCTTCGTTGATTTCCCAGTTCCAGCGCGCCTGAAGGTCGTCGCGGAGCTTCTCGAGATCCTGCTGCGGCACGAACAGCCCGGCGCGCGGCAAGAGGAAATGTCGCGCCTCGTGCACACCGTTTTCAGCGCCCAGGAGCCACGGCGCCGCCGACGCGCGCGCCCGCAGACTGCCGACGATGGCATCCGCATAGGAACGGAGTGCCGCCGTTTCCGTCCCCTCGAGCACCACGAACACATTGGTGCCGACGGCCACATTCTCCTCGAGCCGCCGTAGCTCGACCACGCTCGGCTGCCCCTCGGGAAGCAGCTGGTCGAAACGCGTTTTGAGCTCGAGCCGTGACGCCAGCACCACCCCGACGAGCGCCGTGAGCAGGCTCGCCACGAGCACCGCCACCGGACGACGAAGCTGAATCCCCACCCAACTACGCCACATGCGAATCCCCCACCGTCATCTCTCTACCCCCTCCCGCTCCCGACTCTCTCGCAGGAAACGCGCGAAACGAGTGCACGTGTTGTGCGAAATACCCATTTGGAAACGTCTCGCCGTCACCGAGCCCGTACCCCACGGGCTTTTCCGGTCTTGGGAGGTGCGCCGTCCCGAAAAGCCAATCCCAAATGGCAATCTTCGTCGCGAAGTTGAACCCCGTGCCGCGATAAATGCGCGAATGGTGCCACCGGTGCATTTCCGGGCCATTGAGAAAATATTGCAGCCACCCGCTCCGTACATCGATGTTCGAGTGGATGTACATGCCCCAGGTGGCGTCGAGCACACCCTTCATCAAGGCCACGTCCGGGTGCGCCCCCAGCAGCACGATGGGGGCGTATTCGATGGACTGATTGATCAAGATTTCCAGAGCATGGGACCGCGATCCCGAGAGCCAATCGACGTCATTCCCCGAGTGGTGCGCCTCGTGGATGCGCCACAAGAAGCGATTGGCGTGCTGCCAGCGGTGGAACCAATAGATGTAGAAATCGTGGGTGACCCAAAAGAACGCCAATTGAAGCGGTATGGGCCACCCCGATACCAGACCGAGGCGGGAGAGCCCGGTGCGGTGGTCAAGCCAACGGATAAGCAGGCTGATGACCCAGCCCAATATGTAACTTTGAATCAGCGTGTACCAGAAGAAATCCAGGAAGAACCCTTCACGAAACAGCTTTTGCCCGCGATCGTACGGATAGAGCCGTTCGAGCGCGATGATCCCCAGGGCCCATGCCACGATGAGGATCGGTGAGAGGATCTCCCAGCTGAGATTAGGCAACGCCGTTGATCTCGTGGGGGTGGCTCGTGCCGTTCATTTCGATGAGGTCCGTGCGCACGCGGCGCAGTTTGGTGCGCGCGGCGTGCTCCAGCGGGTAAACGTGCTTTACGCCGTCGCCCAACGAACGCTCGATGTCGCGGATGTTCGTCAGCAGGCGCACCAGTCCACCGATTTCCACCGACGCGGCCTGGTCGGTGCCCCACATGGCCCGATCCAAGGTGATGTGCCGCTCGACGAAGCGCGCGCCCATGGCCACGGCGGCGCAGCTCGGGGCGAGGCCCACCTCGTGGCCCGAGTAGCCGATGGGGCAGGTGGGAAAGCGCTCCCCGAGGGTGTCGATCATCCGCAGGTTCAGAAGCTCCGGCGGACACGGATAGAGCGACGTCGAATGCGCAATGAGCAGGTCGCTCACGCCCACGTTGTCGACGGCCGCGTCAATCTCCTCCATGGTGGACATTCCCGTGGAGAGCATGAGCGGCCGGCCCGTACGCTTCATTTTGCGAATGAGCGCATGGTCGGTGAGCGATGCCGACGCCGCTTTATAACAAGGCGGGTCGAATCGCTCCATGAAGTCGACGGAAGGCTCGTCCCAGCAGGAAGCGAACCATAGGATGCCGCGTCCGCGGCAATAGCGATCGATTTCCGCGTATTCACGTTCACCGAGTTCGATTTTGCGTCGATAATCGATGTACGTGAGACGCCCCCACGGCGTATCGCGCTCGATGTGCCACTGCGCTTTGGGTACACAAAGCTCCGGGGTTCGCTTTTGGAACTTCACCGCATCGCAGCCGGCGGCCAAGGCGCCGTCGATGAGCTGTTTTGCAAGGTCCACCGAACCGTTGTGGTTAATGCCAATTTCCGCAACGAAGAACACGGGGCAGCCGGGTCCGACGTCGCAATCCCCGATACGAACGAGCTGGCTCACGTCGTAACGCTATAGGCTCTGTATTGTGTCAATACGGCATCGGTTTCAAAAACATCGCATGTTGGCCGCAACAAGTCGGTGACAAGCGCGTTATTCCTCCGCTCGAGCATCGCGTACTCTCGAGTAATCGTGCACGCTCGAGTCCCGCGTACTCGCGAGCATCGTGCACGCTCGAGTCCTGCGTACTCTCGAGCATCGTGCACGATTGAGCGAGCACGACGCATGGAGCGCCCGCATGGAGCGCCGGCTTCCAGCCGGCGGTACGCCGCCTTCCAGGCGGCAAGCCGCGCTGGTGCAGCCGGCCAGAGGCCGGCGGACCGCCGGCAAGATGCCGGCGCTCCATGCGGCCGGCGCTCCATGCGGGCGGCGCTCCATGCGGGCGGCGCTCGATGCGCGGTGCGCTGCGCGTTAAGCGCTGTTGTCGTCGCGTGATGCGCTTTCGTGCAATACGCCTTCGCGCAATACCGTGAGGATGGGGCGCGCCTGTGCGAGTGTGCGATTGAAAAGCGAGAGTTGCTCTGGATCTTCGAAGGCGGCGGAGAAATCCTCGGGTGAAAGCGCGCGTGACAATCGCGCGGCGAATGTCTCGCGCAAAAGGCGCACGTAATACTCCACGTCGTAATCGCGGGGATCGGGCACGGCTGACGCATCGTTGTCGTCTGCGTCGGGATCCGGCAGCAACGCCGCCCGCCCACCGGTGGCGCGGTAGACGCGCACATGCTCGCCCGATGTCCACGTGGTGCGACCGCTCGCCAGCACCGCCTCGTAAGAGAGTTCCCGCCGCTGCGTGCGCGTCGTCATGTAGTGCGAGGGCGACTTGGTCAGCCGCACGCGCGCCGACACGTCGAACGTCGTCACCTCGCGCCGGCGCAGCGAAGTCACCATGGCCACGTACGCTTCGCGCGCGCCCATCACATCGCCGCCCGTGAGGAGGGAGCGCAAAGCACGCCGCAGAAATTCCTCGCCGAAGGGCTCCGCCCGGCTCGAACGAAACGCCACACCCCGCAACAGCAAAGACCCCGAATAAGGCTGCAAGGCGTAGTTCTTCGGCTCGTGGGACAGCATCGCCGCATAGCGCCCGTCGAACTCCAGATGCACCCGTGACGGCAGCAGCTCGGCCACCTCGGAAACGATGCGGCGCTCGTCCGCCTCGTCGAAGCTTTCGGGCACGGAGAAGTACACGCCATCGGTGTCCGCCTCCAGCAGCGTCACCCCGCGCGCGGCCAGCTCGCGGCAGAGAAGATCGAGCACCTCGCGCCCGCGCCGCGTCACCTCGTTGGCCGCGTGCACGTCGGCGAAGCGCGTGAGCGACGAGGCACCCATGTAGCCGTAGGCGGAGTTCACCACGATCTTCATCGCCGCCGACATCGCTTCGTGCGTGTAGCGCTCGGGCGAACCGGGCGGGCACTCCTTGGCCTTCGCCTTCGCAGTGAGCCGCTGCTCCACCAAGCGATCCACCAGCGCGAGCAGCACACCCAGCCGATCGCGCCGCGGCCCGATGCGGTATTGCCGCATCAGCGACGGATACAGACTCGCCACGTCCGCCTTCACGATGCGCCGCGCGATGCCCGTCGCAAACAGGTACAGCGCCGCGCCTTGGTGCGGCGTACCGTCGCTCGGTTCATGCGCGGGCAACGCCACACCGGCGCGCAGGTACGCCCGCACGAGCAGCGGATCGAGCACCCCGGTGGCCGGCCCCGCATCGGCGAGTCGCTCGTAACGCCGCGGCGCCATCCGCGCGAGCGCAAATGCGGCACCGCCGAGCAACCTCGCAATGCCCGCCGCCTCGCGCACGTCGTCCTCGGCATAGCGCCGCACACGCTCGGGATCGCGCCGGAACACATCGTAAACGTGCGCACCCGAAATGTGCTCGCGCTCCGGCCCCGCGAGCCCGAAGTGCCGCGCCACCGCCTTGAGCCCGTGCCCCGGCAGATCGCGCGCGGAGAAATCGTGCCGCCGCACCGCATCCATGCTGTCGATGAACTCGCGCCCCGGCACCGTGTACCGCGTGCGAAGCCGCGCCGAGGTCCGCGGCCGCAATCCCGGCAACCCCGCCCGCCCCAGCGCCAGGGCCACCCCCAGCTTTTGCGCGCGCTGCGCCAGAAAGGGCAAATCGAAGCCCTGCAAATTGTGATTCTCGATGACGTCGGGATCGCACGCCTGCACCCGCTGCACGAGCTGCCGCAAAAGCTCCGCCTCGTTTTCGTGGTGAAGCGTCTCCGTGCGCCCATCGGGATCGCGCACGGCAATCAGGAAGATGCGATCCCGCTCGGCATCGAGCCCGGTGGTCTCCAGGTCGAATTGCATCCGCCGCAGATCGTCGAACGCCAGATCGCGAAAGTACGTCCGCCCCGACGCGACCAAGTATTGCTCTTCGGGCGGCAGCGAAAACACCCGGTCCGGGCCGACATCGCGCAGGTACTCCACCGGTCGCCCCAGCCGCTTGCTCGCACCGTAGAGCAGCGCCCGCGTCAGCGCGCGCCCATCGTTCGCGCGCACCAAATAGCGAAAGGTCCCTGGCCCATCGAGCTCCTCGTACGTCGCATCGCTCGGACGCGTTCCCAGATCCTCGAGCGACGACAAAAGAAGCCATGGCCGAAAGCGCACGTTCTCGCGAACCAGGGCGCGCGTTTCCGGCAACCGCCGCCACACGAATGCGCGCCCATCGGGTTCGGCCCACACCGACACGATGCCCGGCGTCGGATCCCAGCCCCAAAGCCATTCGTCCTGCTCGCCCTGGCCAGTGTTCACGTACGCGTCACTCGCATAGCATGGTGCATCTCCGATGGTAGGGTCGCTGCGCGTACTTGTCCTCCTCGCCGTTCTGATCGCTGCTTGCTCCGGCTCGAAATCCTCAGCCCCGCGCCGGCCCGTGGCCGAAGAGCCGCTCATCCTCTCGCCGGTGCACGATGCGGGCGCCGAGGATGCGGCGGCCTCCACGCCCGCAGGCCCCTCCGAAGTCTCGCAGCCCACGGCCTCGGAGTGCCCCCGCGGTCGCTCCGTCCCGTTTGGGTTCGATCTCGTGCCGGACAAAAAGCTTCGCCCGGAGATGCGCCAGGGCGTTCCCGTTCTCGAGACCGTGCGCTTCGCCATCTCGAATTTGGTGGGCGTCCCCCGCCAGGTCGAAGTCCTGGAAATCGATCAACTCGGCGCCACCAGGAGCGGCCCCCAAAGCGGGGCCTGGGATGTCGCTCGGCCCATCGGCATCCGGCAAGCGTATTTCGAGGGTGGCACCTGGGGCCCACCGGGCATGATGCTCGTCCTGCCGGCGCATGCGGTCACGACCGTGATCGTCGAACTCAACACCATGCGCTTCTACCTCCCCAACCCCGGCATCCGCGTGCACGTCCGCGTCGATGGGCGCCGAG
Organism: Sorangiineae bacterium MSr12523; assembly: GCA_037157775.1. Taxonomy (NCBI): domain Bacteria; kingdom Pseudomonadati; phylum Myxococcota; class Myxococcia; order Myxococcales; family Pendulisporaceae; genus Pendulispora; species Pendulispora brunnea. The sequence continues at coordinate 6,847,168 of CP089982.1, read as the reverse complement.
CCTGCTTCGATCAGCCCCTCCAAGTTGGAGGGACGTTGCACTAGGATCTCCGCGTGCCCGCTCTCGCCACGCCGGCTGCTCCATCGGATCGGTCTTCGCCCGCCTCGCCAAGTCGGCTTCCGGCCCCGCTTCTCTTTTTCATCAGCGGCATCTCGCTCTACATGGGCGCCGCCCTCGCGGTGAATCTATTCCATGAGCTCAGCCCGTCCGCCGTGGCGTGGCTTCGTCTCTTTGGTGCGGCCGTCGTCTTGCTCGCATGGCGCCGTCCGCGCGTCTTGACGTGGAACCGTCGCCGCCTCGTGCTCGCGGGCGTCTTTGGAATGGTCACCGCGGTCATGAACATTGCCTTCTACGAGGCCGTCGCGCGCATTCCGCTCGGCACCGCCGTGGCCATGGAGTTCATTGGACCCGTCGCCGTCGCCGCCTTTGGCTCGCGCACCAAGCGCGACTTCCTATCGCTCGCCTTGGTCACCCTGGGCGTCGCCCTCATTGCCAACGTCGAATGGAAGGCGAGTCCACTCGGATTGCTCCTCATTGGCATGGCCGCCATCCTTTGGGCCGGCTACATCATTCTCGGAAAGCGTGTAGCCACCGGTGGGAGCGGCATCGACGATCTCGCCGTCGGTGCGGGCGTGGCCACAGTCCTTCTCTCGCCCATTGGCTTATTGACTGCGCCCGTGTGGTCGTCAGGTCGCCTTTTGCTCCTGGGCATGGGCGTGGGCGTCCTCTCCAGCGTCATTCCCTATGGTCTCGACCAAGTGGTTCTTGCCCGTGTCGGCCGCGAGCGATTTGCGCTGCTTTTGGCCCTTTTGCCCCTCACAGCGACCTTGATTGGCGTGATTGTCCTCCGCCAGATCCCCCACGTGACCGAGCTCCTAGGAGCCCTCGCCGTGATGGTCGGCGTCGTCCTTGGCTCGAGGCCATCCTCCGTTTCCAATGCATGACCATCCATGAATGGCGGAGACATCTCGCTTAACTAGAACGAGTGCGGCGCCCTTTACCGTCGTTTGTGCGAGATATGCCCAAGACCGCACCAAAGGCCGCAAAATTCGCCTAGATTAGAAGGGATGTACCGTGCGCCATGGGCCAGGTGGTTCTTATTGCCCGTTCCGCTGGTGATCCTTTTCGTAGTGGTCTACCTGCTCGCCGGCCCGGACAGTGCGTCCGTCGTGGCAGGCTGCATCCTTGCGGCGAAGCTCTTCACCTTGATCTCGTTCGTGCTCGCCGCCTCCCGTTTTTCCTTGGGCGATCGACTCTTCGTGGCGTGGTGGCTCCTTGCCTCGAACATGACGCTTTTGCTGCTCAAAGACCTCTTCCTCGGACAATCCGTGGACGTGGTGGGAACCGGCTTTTCCATCGAAGAGCAAAGCTTCGCCGTGGGCGCGATGCTCTCGATGGCGAACATTGCATCCACCATCGCCATGATCATGTTGGCGCGCGCGTGGCCCGATTCGGGGTTGGAGGCCGTCGCCACGCCATCGCCACGCCAACGGCTCCTCAAGCTTGCCGTGGTTCCTCTCGCGGTTCTCGTCTTCTTCCTGGCGATGCGTGAAAACATGCACCATCTGCCGCCGGATCTTCTGCGCACGATCATGCTCGTCGTCATCCCGAACGTGGCCGATCTGGTTTGCCTAAGCCTCATCGGACCGATTGCGCTCACCGCGTTTTGGCTTCGCGGTGGTGCCCTCTCGTGGCCGTGGGCGCTGCTGGCGCTGGGCAATGCGTTTTGGCTCGTGTGGGATCTGGCCACGTCGATGTCGCATCTCACGGGCGTGGCCGCCGAAGTGCTTCGCCTATTGGCCCTGGGCTACACGGGAAGCGCAGGGCTCGAACAATGGTGGCTACTTCGCCGCGACTCCGACTCCGAAACGCGCACCGGCCTCGCCTGAAGAACCCAATCCGGTCGAACCGCCAAAACGCCAAAGAGCGCCAAGAGTGCGAAGAGTGCGAAGAGTAGGAGGTTCGTGGGTGTTCTTCGAAAATCAGAACATCCATCCATCTTGGCGTCCTTGGCGCCTTGGCGGTTCTATTTCTTCACGCCATAGTTGCCGAGGCCGCGCTCGAGAAGCGTGAAGGCGCTCTCGATCTCCTCGGTGATCTTCACCGGCGTGCGCCGTTTGCCGTTCGGCCATCCCGTTACGCCGCAGAAGGCGAGGCGGTTCAGCACACCCAGAAGCGCCGCCACGATGAAGGGCTCCACCTCGTCGCCATCCGCCCCGGTCTCTTCGGCGAGAAGCCGGGCCAACGCCTCCTCGCGGTTTTGCGCCAGCTGCCGAAAGCGCGTCAGCAAGGTGGGCGCGCTCTGAAGGATCTTGCGATACGCCGCCCGTCGCTCCGGCGACACATGCCGCAGCCGCTCCGCCGTCTCGAGCGTGTGCGCCCGCACGACGGACAGGATCGACTCGCCGGGCGCCCGCGACCGCACCGCGCGCACGAGATCCTCTTCGATGAGCTCGCGCCGATGCAGGAAGATGTCCTCTTTGGTCGCGAAGTAGTTGAAGACCGTCTTCGTCGAGACATTGGCCGCCGCCGCAATGTCCGCCACCGTCACGGCGTCGAACCCGCGTTCGGCAAACATGTCCATCGCCACGTCCGCGATCGCACGGCGCGTCTCGAGTTTCTTCCGTTCGCGTAGACCGAGATCTTGGCTCATGGCTTGTCGAATTCGTTCACTGACCGTAAAGTTTCTCTTACTGTAACTTCTTCCAGGAGGGAAGGCATGATCCTCGTAAGCGGAGCCAGCGGGACCATCGGACGATATGTCGTGAAGCATCTAAAGGCCAGGGGCGAGAAATTCAAAGCGCTCGTGCGCGATGAGGCAAAGGGCAGGGCACTCGAGTGCGACTTCGTGGTCGGAGATTTCGACCAGCCCGAGACCATCGCCCGTGCCATGCAGGGCGTCACCCGCTTCTTCCTGAACACCAATGTGAGCGAGCGCGTGGTTCGGCAGCAGAACACGGCCATCGATCTTGCCACGCGCGCCGGGGTCGAGCTCGTGGTGAAGCTGTCCTCACCTGGGGCCAGCCCGGATGCGCAGATGCCGCAAACGCGGTCGCACGGCGAAATCGAGGCGCATCTGCGTGCCGCAGGGATCGCCTGGGTCATCCTGCAGCCGACCGTGTTCATGCAGAATCTGCTTCGCAATGCGGACACGCTGCATGCGCAGCGGAAGATTTTCGGCTCGTACCGCGACGGCAAGATCGGCTTCATCGATGCCGATGACATCGGCGCGTGTGCCGCAGCGGCGCTCACGGGCGAGGGCCATGCAGGCAAATCCTTCGTTCTGACGGGCGGGGAATCGCTCCGTTTCGACGAAATCGCGCAGAAAATCTCGACCAAGCTCGGCGAAACCGTCACCTACGTGGACATGCCGGTGGAGCAATTCGTCGCTGCAGCCGTGGCCCGTGGCGTTCCGTCGAACATGGCCGAGTTCTACGGCAAGATGATGACCATCCTGGCATCGGGCGGCTCCGCGCGCACGACCGGCGCCGTGCGCGAGCTCACCGGCCGCGAGCCGCGCACGTTCGAGGCATTCCTGGACGACAACATCGCCAGGCTGGTTGGTTCTACCAATACGTATTCATCTCCGAAATGAGCGACTTGGTGGCGCCGCCCTCGGGCTTCTGGAAGAAGTCCACCGCCACGTAATTCGGTTTGCGGCGGGCAATCGGACCGCAATACCGCTCTACGCGATCGCGTAGCTTCGAGCCATTGTCGGCGCCGGCGTTTCCTTCGCTGGGAATGTCGCGATATTGATTCATCACGTGAAGCCGCACGAATCCCGGCTCCTCTTTGCCGAGGGGAACCTCGCCCCAGCGGCTGTAGCATCGCATGTCGTTTCCGGAATTCGTGAGCGACCAGTAATTCTCCACGGTCCAATCGCGATCGTACATGACGCCGAAGCCTTCGCGGCCGGGCCGCTGCGAGAAGATGAGCAATCGCCGATTCTGGGCAATCAGCTGCGACACCGTCGGCCAGCCATTTTGGCGCACGCCACTCTGGTCTGGCCGAAAGATCATGTTGGACAAGCCTGCGACGGATTCCACCGACGCACGAAGTTCGTCCACCGTGGTGTAGTCCTCCAGAAAAAGGGTGACGATGGCGCTGGGGTTCGCGTTCAGAAAGGCGAGGACGTCCGCGAGCCCCGCGCCAAAGGTGCGTTCGTTGCCCCAGCAGCTACCATGGCACATGCGCACCCCTCCGTTGTACGCATAGACATCGAGCTGCATGGCGCGCACGCCCTGGTCCAATTGCGAGCGAAGGCCATAGGACTGATTGGGAAATCGCCCCCAAAAGCCTTCATCGGTGTTGGCGAACGCATTGTGGGTCGTGAGAAACGTCACTTGATCGAGCCGCGGCTCCGAGGGCATCGCCCTGCGCGGCACCGTCAGGCCCGTGAGGTACCACTCCGAGCCGATGGCGTCGTTCGTGCTGGTCACCAGCTCGCGCCCGCTGGTGGGCGTCTCGTTCTGCACGTGCAGATAGAACGCGCCGTTGGGATCTTTGATGCGGTATCGCTCGCCGCCGAGCGGCAGAACGTCCCAATCCGCGAGGTAGGTATCACACCCGCCCAAAACGACCTTCGCGAGGTTGCCATCAGCGGAGCGGGTCATGCACCACGCGCCGTCGACGTTGCTCTTGATTTTATAATGGGTGCCATTCTGCTGGAGCCACCATTGTTGGTTTTTGGCGGCGGCGTATCCATATTCCAGAATCGTTTGTCCTTGTTTCATCTCCGCGCCCGACACATCGGCGACAAGCCCATTGGGCACACTCTGGAAGATGAGCGGCACCTCCTTCGGTGGATCGTTGGCGAGAGCTGCGAACGTCGTCAGCAGGATGGCGAATCGGTGCATGGGGCGCTGAGCGTACACGCGGCATGCGTTCTCGTGCGTGACGTAACGATGATGGATATCATCGGAGGTGTGGGTGTCGTATGCCACGTTGCGTCGAGCAGGTATGACCGGTTGGATCGTGGCGACAGCAAAACCATATCTTAATTTCTCTCGACGATTGACACCGGTTACCTGTGGCGTAATTCTGGGCCTGCGCGGACGGTTCAGGAGGGACACACCCATGGTCAAACGTCGGATGTGGAAGATCGCATCAGGGTTCGGAATCCTGATGGCGAGTGCGATGCCTGGAACGGCGACGGCCGCGAATGATGGTCTGGCCCCCACCCCGCCTATGGGGTGGAACAGTTGGAACAAGTTTGCCTGCAATGGCATCAACGAGACGCTCATCAAGCAAACGGCCGATGCTCTGGTTTCGAGCGGGCTTGCGGCCGTGGGGTACGTGAATCTCACCTTGGACGACTGCTGGTCTGCCGCAACGCGTGACAGCTCGGGAAACCTGCGGGCCGATCCGAACAAGTTTCCAAGTGGCATGAAGGCGATTGGCGACTACATCCACTCCAAGGGACTCAAATACGGTATTTACGCCTCCATCGGCACGGCCACGTGCACCGGCAAGACGCCCGGCAGCATGGATCACGAGAATCAAGACGTCGCCAAGTTCGCGTCCTGGGGAGTCGATTACATCAAGGCCGATCGTTGCAACGTTCCAACGGGCGCCGACTTGGCGGAGCTTTTCGGCCGCTGGCTTCCGGCCATTCGGGCTTCCGGCCGTCCGATTGTCCTCAGTGCCAGCGACAACGGCGGGGTTCAAGAGCCGTGGTCGTGGGGTCCTTACGCGGCGCATCAATGGCGCACCACGGGCGATATTCGCGACAACTGGGCGCGGGTCCTCAGCGTCTTCGATGGCAACGCGCGCTTTCCCGGGGCCACGGTGCCGGGCGGATTCAACGATCCCGATATGCTCGAAATCGGCAATGGCGGATTGACCGATACCGAGTACCGCTCCCACATGGGCCTTTGGGCCCTCGTGTCGTCGCCGCTCATCGCCGGCAACGATGTGCGCAGCATGAGCAGCGCCACCAAAGCGATTTTGACGCACCCCGAGGTGCTCGACATCGACCAAGACGCGCTGGCCTACCAAGCGATCAAGGCGGCCGATGACGGCGCCGGTCGCCAGGTCTGGTACAAACCGACACGCCAACGCGGCGCCCGGGCCGTGGGGCTGTTCAACCGCGGCGACTCCACGGCGACCATCTCGGTGAGCTGGTCGCAAATCGGGCTGTCGGCGGGGAGTGCCACCGTCCGCGACGTCTGGGCGCGCGCTGATCGCGGAACGTTCACCAACGCGTACAGCGTCAACGTGCCCGCGCACGGTTTGGCGCTTTTGCGCATCGTCGGGACGGATCCTCCGCTTGTGAGCGGGTATCTCAGCGACCAACCTTGGGCCTACTCCGCCAACGGGTGGGGCCCGGTCGAGCGCAACAAGAGCAATGGCGAAAAGGCCGCGGGCGACGGCAAGACGCTGACCCTCGCCGGGACGACGTACACCAAGGGGTTCGGTGTGCATTCTCCGTCGGCCATCAGCTTTCGTCCGAACGGGGGCTGCTCGACCTTCACTGCAAATGTCGGCATCGACGACGAAGTCTCGAGCGCCGCGGCCAGCGCCATTTTCCAAGTCTGGGGCGACGGTAAACTCCTTTACGACAGCGGCGTCATGAAAGCCGGTAGCGCCACCAAGAGTGTGAGTGTCGACATCTCGGGTCGAACGGATTTGCGTCTCGAGGTCGCCGGCGGCGCCGACACCACGAACAGCGATCACGCCGACTGGGCCAACGCCCGCGTCACGTGCGCGGCTGCGGCTACGGCTACCGTGTTGGATGAATGAAATGAAAGATTTTTAAATCATGGAAAATTTAGAAGAATGAAATAAAGAGAAAGTGCTGTCACCCAGGGTCGGAGTTGGAGTGCGATTGGGAATCGGGCTCCGACTCCGACTCCGACTCCGACTCCGACTCCGACTCGGATTCGGATTCGGATTCGGATTCGGACACCGACACCGACACCGACGCAGATTCGGATTCAGATTCAGAGTCAGATACGGATTCAGATTCAGATGCCGACTCCGATTTCGAGTCGGGGTTCGGCGGGGGGGGCAGGGCAACGACTCCGATCCCGGTTACGGGGATCGGGGTCGATGTCGTTTGGATGGTCGAGCGCGAGAGCGCTGCTGGTCAATTTTTATTCATCTCGAGAAAAGATATGCAAACGAATCCTTTCCAAGACGATCCCGGCTCTCGAGTTCTCGAACTGGCTATTCATGCCATCGTCGCCCTGCGGCCCACGTTTGAACGCATCCGATGTTGCGATCGCGAATTGGCCGACCAGTTTCGAACGGCCCTCCGTATCATGGCCATGAAGGCTGCCGAAGGGAATCGCAGCCAAGGTGGTTCTCGCATGGCTCGTTTTCGCACCGCGGCGAGTTCCAACAGCGAATCGCGCGCCGCGTTGCGCGTGGCGGTTGCATGGGGGTACTTGTCCAGCAGCGAGGTCGAAGCCGACGACGAATTGCTCGAGCGCATCGGCGGCATGCTTCGCCGCCTAGCCGCTGGCCGATAACGGTTCATGCGATCGACTTCACCCCCCGACAACGACTACGTTCACGCTCTCGAACTCGCGATTCACACCATGATGCTTCTTCATCCCACCGTCGAACGTATCCAATACTGGGACCGCGACTTGGGCGACCGACTTCGCATCGCCCTAGGTTCCATGGCGCTGAACCTCATCGAAGGGAATCGCAGCAAAGCGGATGATCGCATCGCCCATTTTCGCATGGCCGCTGCATCCAACCGCGAATCGCATGTCGCATTGCGCATGGCCATTTCCCGGCGGTACGTACCCGCCAGCGAAGTCGAATTGGCGGACGTATCGCTCGAGCGCATCGCCCCCATGCTTCACCGCCTTGGCGCGGCGCACTAACGAGATTCACCACGGACGACTACATTGCCAATCTGGATGAGTCGGTGCGCAGGCAGCCAGGTTGGCGCTTACGATGTGGTGCCGTCGATCATGGCAACACGACGAAGTCTTCGGACGTGGCGTCTGCGCCGGTCACGTTGGTGACGCGGATGGTGCCGGTCACCGCACCGCTGGGCACTCGGGTGATGATTTCCGTCTTGGAATTCACGACTTGAAAGACCGCGTCGATGCGGTTGGGGATGCCGGGCCCTTTGAAGGCTACGCGCGTGAGTTGTTGGAATGTGGTGCCCGGTTTGGCGTAGATATGCACCTCGGTGCCGACCGCACCGCTCGTGGGTGCGAAACCATCCCGGTTCTTGATGCTCGGAGGCTGCGGTAAGACGGTGAAGCTGTCGCGCGTCTTGATGGACCCGCCCTTGGTCGTGATGGTGAGCGGGCCGGTGGCAGCGTTATCGGGCACGGTTACGCCAATGGATACCTCGTCGCCACCGGTGACGATGCCCTCGACCCCGTTGGCGAAGAGGACGCGAATGGGGCTATCGGCGAAGCCGGTGCCTTTGATGACGACGGTGGTATTGAGCGGCGTGCCGCTCGTCGGGGTGAAGCCGCTCTCCGTGGGCAGGACGCGGAATGGATCGCCGATGCTCGTGGAGAGCTCGACGCCGATTGCTCCGGTCTTTGCCTTACGGGGGACCGCGGCGGAGATGCGCGCTGGCACGCCGCTGTAATCGACGTTGCCCGCCTGAACGCCACCGAAGAAGACGCGGTCGCCCGCGAGGAAGTTGCGGCCGTTGATGGCGATCCATTGGCCGACGGGGGCCGCGCCCGGGTTGAAGCCGTCGATGCTCGGCGGCGGATCGTTGGCGGTGCGCAGCGGCTGGATGCGCAATTCTTCGCCATCGTTCGTGGCGGCGACGGGGGCCACCACGTCGTCGTTCATGGGGCCGCCCGTGCAGGCCGTGGCAAAAATTAGGCATGCCGCGAGCACACGGCTATGGAGTCGTCTCGTCATCATATGCGTTTCCTCGTACGGAATGAGTGATTCGACGTACGCCACGCGTCCGAACCAGCGGCGACGTCATGGCAAGTACGCGCGACCCCGCGAAGCGGATCGAAACGAGAGACGCATCCTCTTCATGTGACGAAAGACGAGACGAAGCGCTTGAGGTTGCAAACGGAGACTTCGACGAGACAAAGCTGGCGATGGTGTTTTCGTACAGGCCGAGGCTTTGGTGCTGCATCGAGGCGTTGCCGCGCAATCCCATATGCACCGAGGGCGGCGACGGGCCGGTCGTCCTACGGCTTTCCGTAAATCGACACCGCGCCTTGCACGTCATAAGGGGTTATTCGGAGATCCCCTCTGTTGCTCCCGTTGCAGTGCGGATAGTGCATGACCGAGTTCGAATCGTAAATCGTCAGCGCCTTCCACGCGCCGGTCTCTCCGCAACTGGGGACCTTGGCTGCGGGGTGGATGTGCTCGTGGCGAAATCCTAGAACGTGACCGAGCTCGTGGCGAAAAAGGCCGGTGAGGGTAACGACGCCGCTGGCGCCGTTATGGGCGATGGCCCCGTGAATGGAAACCTGACGCTGGGGCCGCGGCATATGCGGAAAGAAGGCGTAACCGAGGAAACGCGGGTCGTCGCGCCTGAGCACATTGAACAGGACCCCGTTGTTGTTCGACGTGCATCGGTCGTCCTCGGAAGCTTCGTGGACGAAGCGGATACGGGCCACGTTGGCCCACGCATTTCCTGCATCCTTCGCGGCTTGCACCACCCGATTGTAGGCGCTTCCGAACGACTGCCGATCGACGCAATACGTGAGATTCAACGCGGTTTGCGGATCCCACTTGTTGATCGTGCCGTTGTGCATATCGATGATCAGCGCCCCTTGCTGCACGTACGTCTCGTAGAAGTCATGCAGTTCCGCAACGTCCAGGATGGGCGTGTCGCCATCGACCACCCACGTACCGCTGTCCGGATCGCGGTACACCGTCTTCTGCCATTCCTCGAAGGACGTGGCCGTGGTGTCGGTGACCTCCGTGTTGGCCTCTCCTGCTCCGCTTTCCGACGTACAACCCGCGAGCATGATGGCAGCGGCAAACATGGCCGCACCCGACGGGCGCGTTCCCGCGCGAACCCACGAAACACGAGACAATTTGGTATTCACATGAATCATGACTTCCCCCTCATCAGGAGATGTCCGTCTCGCAGGGGGTGTTCCCGCTTGCGATGGGTGATACCCGTTCTTTGCAGCGGCCTCGTGTGCCCGTCGTAGAATTGATGTTGATCGATCATCGCGAATAAGCATTACGGCTGATTCGCAATTCGAAGTTGCCGACAACCTACTCGATCGCCTCCGCGCCCAAGCGGGACAACTTATCCGGATTTCGCATCACGAAAATATCTGCCAGCTGCCCGCTCTCGTCGTACGAAAACGACATGGCGGCAACAATTTTGCCTTCATTCTCCAATAGAACGCCGCGGGCGCCGTTGATGTCGACGGGCACCCATCGGTTCGAGATCCATGCGGGTCGAACGACCTTGATGATGAAGGCGAGGACCGCTTCCTTGCCCCGCAGAACCTGTAGGATCGTGGGGACTTTGCCGCCGCCGTCGGCGTGGAGATCGATGTCGTCGGCCAAAAGCGCGGAGAGTGCGCCCGTATCCCCGCGGACGATGGCGCCCTCGAAAGCGCCGAGCAGTTGCTCTTGCCGCTCGCGCGGCACCGTGTGCCGCACCTCCGGACGGTCGACGGTGGTGCGCGCACGCGAAACCAGCTTGCGGCAGGCGGCTTCTTGCATGTTGAGCGTCTTCGCAATTTCTGGATAGGAAATATCGAAAATCTCGTGAAGCAAATACGCCGCCCGCTCCTTGGGTGTGAGCCGCTCGAGAAGAAGCAAAAAGGCCGTAGTCAACGACGAGGCCAATGCCACGTGATCCTCCGACGTCGACTCGGCCTTGGTGGCAATGGGTTCGGGCAGCCAGGTTCCCAGGTAATCGACCCTCGCTTTGTGTGCGGAACGAAGCAGATCGATGCACCGCCGCGTGCAGACCGTCATCAACCACGATGCCGGCGTGTCGATCGGCTCCTCGTCCTTTCTCGCCTGTTCCCATTTGAGAAATGTGTCCTGCACCGCGTCTTCCGCATCGGCGCGTGACCCGAGGATGCGGTAGGCCAAGCCCAGAAGGGCAGGGCGGCTTTCCTCGAATACCTCGATGTCGGAGCGAGCGGGTCGAAGGGTCATGGGTCTCGGTCAGTGCCTCGCGATTTGAAGTCGATTCCAGAGGTTGATCATGCCCACGGTCGACGTCAAAATGCCAATCTCCTCTTCGGTGAAGTGCGACCGCAACTGCGCGCGCAAGGCCGCGAGATCCGTATTGTCGTCGAGCTTGGTCAGCGCTTCCGTCCAGGCCAGTGCGGCCTTCTCCCGCTCGGTGAAGTCGCTCACGTGCTTCCAGACGACGACCCGATCGAGCCGGTCGTTGGTCTCGCCGTCCTCGCGGGCCTCCTTCGTGTGCATCTGCACGCAGAACGCGCAGCCGTTGATCTGCGAGGCCCGCAGCAGCACGAGATGATGCAGCTTCCGCTCGAAGCCGTGCTTGTCCATGACCGTGTGCACGCTCTGCAGGGCCTGGAGCACGTCGGGGATCGATTTGTCGTAACGAAGGGTATCTTTCACGGGAACATCTCCTCTCACCGGGAAAGACGATTCACCCCCGGAGCCCGTGACGTCCCCTCGCAAAAAAGAATCACCGGGTGGCCGGCCCGGTGCTCGAGCGAACGACCAGCCGCGTGGGAAGGTGCTCGACCCGGATTTCCGCGGCGCGCGGCATGCGTGCCAGCGCCAGCGCCCGCTTGCCCATCTCGAACATGGGCACCTGCACCGTGGTCAGCGGCGGCCAGAGATCGCTGGCCAGTGGAATGTCGTTGAAGCCGCAGACCGACACGTCCTCGGGCACCCGAAGTCCGCGCTCCCGCAGCGCCGTGAGCGTGCCGACGGCGATGACGTCGTTCATCGCGAAAATCGCGGTCATGCGTCGAACGCGTTTCAGAAGCTCCATCGCGCCGCTGAAGCCGGCGTCGCGCGTGAAGTCCCCGCCCACGGCCACGTGTTCGTCGGGAAGCGAAAGCCCCATCTCGGCAAGCCCTGCGCGGAAGCCCACCAGGCGATCGTTCGTCGTCGTGAGCCCGGCCGGCCCCGAAATCACCCCGATGACCCGATGCCCGAGCTCCGCCAGGTGCACCGCCAGCGAGCGTGCCCCGCCGAGGTTATCGGCCAACACCGCGTCCCCGGGCGCATAGTGCCGCCCGATGAGCGCCGCCCGCCCGCCGCCTGCCTCGAAGTCGAGGATCTGGCGGGTCATTTTCGCGCCGAACTCCCGATCTTCCATCCCGCTGCCCGCAAGGATCAGCGCGCTCGTCCGGCGCGCGCGGAAGGCCGCCATGTACGCGAGCTCCCGTTCGCGATCGCGGTACGTGTTTCCAATGAGCACCATCTGCCCATCGTCCGACGTGGCCTGCAGGATGCCGCGCACGATCTCGGAGAAATACGGATCGCTCACGTCGTGCACGATGACGCCCACCGTCGTATCGTGCGCCTGCGCCAGCGCGCGGGCATGCGGATTGGGCGAGTACCCGAGTTGCCGGGCCGCGGCCAGTACCTTCGCCCGCAGATGCGCGGCCACGGGGCGCGTGCGATTCACCGTGCGTGATGCCGTGGCCACCGATACTCCGGCCATGCGGGCTACGTCCGCGATCGTCGCGGCGCGTCCTTCCTGTCGACCCTGTTTCGGTGCGCTCTTTTTCACCTATCGCTCTCGTATAAGAATACTCCCAGAACGGTGCGCGGTGTGCGTGACGCATCGACCCGTCGGGCAGTCGGCGCGATCATTGGCAAAACCCCGTGAAATAAGCGGTGTAAGCGCTTGCCAGGCCCATGCGCGACTGCCATATTCCCTGCTGAATAGGAGGGTCGGGGGTGAGTCGTACACCCGTGGAGGCTCCGCCGAAGCCGAAGTTGCGGCTGGAAATGCGGGGCATTCGGAAAGGCTTTTTCGGCGTCCAAGTGCTCGATGGCGTCGATCTGACCTGTGCCCCGGGCGAGGTCCGCGCGATTGTCGGCGAAAATGGCGCGGGGAAGTCGACCCTCATGAAGATCCTCGCCGGCGTCCACGCGGCCGACGAGGGCTCGATCCTCATCGACGGCCGCGAGGAGCACTTTCGCGATCCGCGCGCCGCGCAAAACGCAGGCGTAGCCATTATCTTTCAAGAGTTTCGTCTTTTGTCGGAGCGCTCGGTCGCCGAGAACATGTTTCTCGGTCGTGAGCCGGGACGGGCCATGCGGGTGGACGAGGGAGCATTGCATCGATCTACGGCGCAGCTGCTCGCACGGTTACGCGTCGATCGTTCCATTTCGCCCGATACCCTGGTGCGCGACCTTTCGGTAGCTCAACAACAAATGGTCGAGATTGCAAAAGCGCTCTCCCTCGACGCGCGCATCCTCGTCATGGACGAGCCCACCGCTGCCCTTTCTCCGAGCGAAGTGGAGTCGCTGTTCACCATCGTTCGCGAGCTTTGCGCCCAGGGCCTCGCCATCGTTTACATATCGCATCGCCTCGAAGAGGTATTTCGCTTGGCGACGCGCATCACCGTCCTCAAAGACGGCACCACGGTGGCCGATGTTGCCACGGGCGACGTCACCACGGGCGAGCTGGTCGAGCTCATGGTGGGCCGATCGCTCGATCGGTATTACCCTCCGCGTCGTACGAGCCCGCCGCCGCAGCGGCAAACGCGGTTGCGCGTGCGCGGTGGAGGAAATGCGCGACTCCGGGGCATCGATCTCGAATTGGTGGCGGGTGAAATCGTCGGTGTGGCGGGCCTGGAGGGCGCCGGACGCACGGAATTGGCCCGGGCGCTGTTCGGGGCCGAGCCGTTCACATCGGGTGGCATCGAGTTGGATGGGCGGCCGATCCCGCTGACCTCACCGGGTGAGGCCATCGATGCGGGCATCGCCTTTCTCACCGAGGACCGCAAGTCCGAAGGGCTGCTTGCGCGCGAGTCGGTGCTGGACAATGCGAAGCTCGCCGTGCGGGCGCTTCGGCGAAGCCGGAAGAAGAAGAAGGACGCCATTCGCGGAACCGCCGCCACCGCGGCCTTGCTCGGGGAGCTCGACGTGCGTGCGGCGAGCCTGCAGGTGCCGGCGCAGTTTCTCAGCGGCGGCAACCAGCAGAAGGTGGTGCTCGCGAAATGGCTGGCCACGCGGCCCAAGGTGCTGCTGTTCGACGAGCCCACGCGCGGGATCGACATCGGCGCGAAGGCCGCGGTTCACGAGAGGATGCGCGCCCTGGCCGAGGAGGGGGCGGCCATATTGATGATCTCGTCCGAGCTGTCCGAGGTCATTGGCATGAGCGATCGCATCCTGGTCATGCGGCAGGGTCGCATTGCCGGCGAGCTCGAGGCCGGCGCGAGCGAGGCGGAGATTTTGCGCGTGGCGACGGGGGCGGGGGGTGAGGCGATCAAATCGGAATCGGAATCGGAATCGGAATCGGAATCGGAATCGGATTCGGATTCAGATTCAGATTCAGATTCAGATTCAGATTCAGATCGTGAGAAGGGGCGGGGGATTTGGGGGGTGTTTGGTGTGTTGTTCGTGCTGTCGTGGATTGGCGTCGGGAACGCGTTTGTCGGTGTCGATAATTTGCGCAATATGCTCGTGCGATCGGTGGCCCTTGGCATCGTCGCCGTGGGGCAAAGCCTCGTCTTGCTGGCCGGCTCGATCGATCTCTCGGTGGCCTATCTGATCAGCGTGGTGGCGGTGCTCACGTCGTACGAGATGCAGGGGCAAGTGTCGATGATTGCGCCCTCGGTGCTGCTCGCATTGGGCATTGGCGCGGGCGTGGGCCTCGTCAATGGGCTGCTCGTGACACGCGTGAAGGTAAACGCTTTCATGGCGACGCTCGGCACCGGCCTACTGATGCGCGGCGCGCTCGAGAACAGCTTCACCTCCGTGGCGGGCTCGGTGCCTCCGGGCTTTCAGCAACTCGGCTACAGCGGTGTGGGGCCCATTCCGTATGCCGTCTTGCTCTTCGGCGCCATGGCGGCGGGCGCGTGGTACCTCGTGCGAAAGACGCGCTTTGGCTATCACTTGATGGCGGTCGGCGGCGATGAGGAGACCGCGCGCGTCTCGGGCGTGCGTTCGGCCCGCGTCATGGTTCTCGCGCACGTCGCATGCAGCCTCTGCGCGGTCGTCTCCGCGCTGTTTCTCGTGAGCCGCGTGGGCTCCGCCGCTCCGTGGATCGGCCCCAACGGGCGCTACGATCTCGATTCGGTCGCCGCCGTCGTCCTTGGTGGAACGGCCATCATGGGCGGGCGCGGTGGCATCCTTGGAACCGTGGGCGGCGTCCTCGTGCTCGCCGTCGTCGACAATGCTTTGAACCAGCTTGGCGTGAACACCTTCGTCCAAGACATCGTGCGCGGCGTCATCCTGATCTGCGCCGTCGCCGCCTACGGCATGGCACGCGGGGAAGGCCTGCTCGCGAGCGCTGTTCTGGCAAGGTTGCGAAGACGGGTGCCCGCATGAACGCCGCCCTTCGGATAGCCCCGGTCTTTCTGGTGCTCCTCGGTGTGCTCGTGGCCATCATGGTCCAGAATCCGCAGTTCACGAGGCCGCCCGTTTTCCTGGGGCTCGTCCGCTTCGCCGCGCCGCTCATGTTGCTCGCGGTGGGGGAGCTCTTCGTCCTCGTCGCGGGCGAGTTCGACCTCTCCATCGGCTCTCTGGTCACCGCAGTCGTGGCCGTCGCTGCCGGTGTGGGCAATGGCGACGAGGGCAAAACCTGGTGGCTCGTTCCCGTGCTCGTCGGCCTCGGCGTCGTCGTGGGCCTGGTCAACGGCATCGTCACCACGCAGCTCGCCGTGCCCTCGTTCATCACCACCTTGGGCACCATGCTCATTCTCTCCGGCGGCGTCCTCTATTGGACGGGTGGGGCGGTGCTGGGTTACGTGCCCGACAACCTCCGCGCCTTCGGTCGCGGCACCATCACCGGCATCCCCTGGATCGAGCGGTTGCCTTACGCCGTCCTCGTCGCGGCTGCCTTCATTGCCATGGCAACATGGCTTCGGCACGGGACGAATTTCGGCCACCAGCTGGTGGCGGCAGGCGCCAACCCGCGTGCGGCCGCGCTCTCGGGGGTGGACGTGGCGCGCGTGCGCATTTTCGCATTCGTCCTCTCCGCGCTCTTTGCCGTCGTGGCGGGCATCGTCCTCGGGGGCATCGTCGGCGTCTCCCCCCACGCGGGCCGAGGCTACGAGTTTCAAGCGATCAGCGCCGCCGTCCTTGGCGGTGTCGTTCTCGGGGGCGGCCGCGGCGCGGTCCTTCCGGCGGCTGCGGGCGCGCTCGCGCTCCAGGCCACCTTCACATGGCTCAACTTGCTCGGTGTCGCCGATCCGGCGCGCCAAGCCTTTCAGGGGGCGATCATCATCGGCGCGGTCGCTCTCTCGTCTTACAGCGCACGCCGGCGCGGTTCCTGATGAAGTCCCGGAGGGGTCCCATGAAATCGACGGCCTTCTTGATGCTCGTGCTCGCAATGCCCGCGATGACCACGGCCTGCCGCAAAGACGCCGGCAGCTCGAACAACAGCGCGGAGGGCAATGCGGCATCGACCGCCCCCTCCTCCGTGACGGCCACCAACGCGGCCGAACCGTCGAAATGGTTCGATTCGGTTGCATACGCAAAACAGTTGCAGCAAGCCAAGGCGACGGCTTCCGGCGACCCGTCCACGCCATGGACGCAGGCCATCGACCCCGTGTACGTCGACACGGCGAAGTTGAAAAAGAAGGAGCCGTGGCACGTGTGCTTCTCCAATGCCTCGCTGACCAACCCTTGGCGCACCGCGGGTTTCGCCACCATGAAGGCGGAGGTGAAGCTTCACCCTCAGATCAGCAAGTTCACGGTCGTGGATGCAGGGGGCAAGGACGAAAAGCAAATATCGGACATCCAGGATTTGCTCACCCAAAATTGCTCCGTGCTCATCGTGGCGCCCAACACGACCGGTCCGCTCACGACGGTGGTGAACGAGGCCTGCAAAAAGATTCCGGTCATCGGGTTCGACCGCGGCGTCAACACGGATTGTCCGGTCACCTTCATCCATCCGATTGGCGGATTCCTCTTCGGCGTCAGCTCGGCCAACTTCATCGTGAGCAAGGTCAAGAAGGGCGGCAAAGTCCTGGCCCTGCGCATCTTGCCGGGGGTCGACGTGCTCGAGCATCGCTGGGCTGGCGCGCAGCGCGTCTTCAACGAGGCGGGCATTCAGGTCATCGGCATGGAATTCACCGGCAGCGATCCCGCCAAAACGAAGCAGATCGTCAGCGATTACCTCCATCGATACGCCGCCATCGACGGTGTGTGGATGGACGCGGGCGACACGACGGAGGCGGCCGCCGAAGCGTTTCAGGATGCGGGGCTCGACGTTCCGCCCATCACGGGCGAGGACAACAATGCCTTTTTGCAGGCGTGGCAAAAGAACAAATGGACCGCCATGGCACCGACCTATCCGGTCTACCAATGGCGCACGGCCATCCTTGCTGCGGTGGATATCCTCTCGGGCAAACAGGTTCCCAAAGAGTGGATCCTTCCACAGCCCGAAATCACGGCCGAGACATTGAGCCAATACATCACGCCGAACCTGCCGCCGACCTTCTACGCCATGTGCGGCTGCCAAAAGATGCCAGGCTTCCCCGAACTATGGGGCGGCAAACCCTCGAAATGAGGTAGCGCAAGAGGAGTTAACCGCCAAGTCGCCAAGGTCGCCAAGATGGATTGGTTCCAATCCTCGAACCCTTGGCGCTCTTGGCGTTTCGATTCGGATTACGGCTTTGCGGAGAGGCGGTCGCCGATGCGCTCGACTTTCGCGTTGAGCGTGTCCCAGTCGGCTTGCAGCCGGTCTTGCTCCACGGCGAAGACGGCGGGTTGCATCGAGGAGACGGCTTCGACGCGGCGGCGGAGTTCGCGCAGCTTGGCGCGGGCCTCGCGCAGATCATTGGCCGTTCGGGTCCTCTCGCCGGCGGTCAACCCCGCGGGGCGTGTTTCCAATAGCCCAATGCGCCGATCCAGATTGTCGAGATCTCCTCGTGCGACCTTCGCGTACTCCTCGCGCGGGTCGGTCGATGCGCTCCGGGTGTCGGTGCGCACGAGTGTCTCCGACGTGATCTGCGTGGTGGAGGACGCGCTCGGATGGGGCTTCTTGTTGCTGCATCCAAGGAGGAGTATCGCCGAGGTCGCCAAAACACCGACGACCAAGACGGACGGATTGCTGCGAATCATGAGTCACCTCACGAGATGACGCGTTGCGAACGCCGAACGCATCGGGGGGGAACTCCTGCCTTGCATCGCGCGGGCCCGCTCGATCCCCGCGACATCCGGCGCCCGCCGTTCATCCAAATGCGAAAATAGCGCGCCGTTTCCAGTGATATCGCTTTTGCGTGTGGCAAAGCGCAACGAGAAGGGGAGAACTGCCCCGTCAGCGTGCGTCCGCGATCATCGGCAGGGCATCGACTTGGGTCACCCCGTTCAGCGTCTCCCGAACCGTGTGATCGGCCGCGGGAACCAGACGCCATCGACGGGCGACGGTGGCGAGCACGATGGCCATATCGGCCAGCGCCCAGGCATCCCCCGGGTCGACACTCGGTATGTAACACTCGCGCTTGATGGCCGCGGCACGCTCGGGCCGCCACCGGTCCGGATCGAAGCGTTGCGGAGCGACGAAGCACCGTGGATCGCGGTGCAGCGCGTGCGGGCTAATGAAGAAGCGCGTCCCCTCGGGATACCGATGGCCCCCGAGCACCACATCGGACCGCGCCCGGCGCACGACCAGCGCGAGCGGATGCATGCGCATCGCCTCGCACAGGACGCGCCGCAGGTACGGCAGCCGGGGAACATCTTCGACGGTGGCATCGCGCCCCGGTAGCACGCCGTCGACCTCCTCGTGCAATCGCTTCTCGATGAGTGGGTGCTGCCCGATGTGGTGCAGGGCCCACGATAAGGTCGAGGCCCGAACCTCGGTGCTGGCGATCAGACGCACGACCTCTTCCGGCAGGATCGAGCGCATCTTCTTCCCGGCCAACCACGCAAAGGGCGAGAACGTCTGCCGCGTGATTTGCTTGAGAACGAGGGGCATGGCATCTCGCCATTCGGGCAGCCGATCCTTTTCCCACTCCGGCGACATCGCCGTCAACGTGATGTCGCGCATCTCTTCGTCGACCGCAACGAGTTGCCCGGGCAACCAATCGCCAACCCGTGTTGCGGTCACGCGGCCCAAGTTCTCCGTGCTTCCAAAACGCCCCCAAGCGTTCTCGAACACCGAGCCTTCGTCGAATCTTTCTTTGTCGGTCACCAAGACTTGGCGGATCAAGTGCGGAGCGTTCAGCACGAACACCCTCTGCGAGCCCAACCGGATTTCCACCACGTCCCCCGCGGCGCGCGCCTCGAGAAAGAACGCAAAGGGTGCCCGCAAAAGGTCGATGGAGTGGCCGAGCAGTGGCAATCCTCCCTTGATTTGAGGAACGTCCATCATCGGTGAACCCTATCGAAATAGAACTTTTGCCGAATGTAGCGCGGAGACCGTAGATGCCATTCGTGGCTTCCGGATATCCAATTCCGAAACCCGTGCACGCTGCGCTCCACGTATTCCCACTCCGTGGCATCCAAACGTCGCCGGAGCGAATCTTCGGCAATGGCGAAATCGCGGTAGCGCGCCGCGATCATTCCGACGGCACGCTCGGCGGAGTCCTGCCAGCTTCCTCCCCAGGCTTGCCATAGCACCGCGACGAGGTTGTTCATCCGACCGCGGGCGCGCTCCTTGGCCACCCACAGGAGATCGTGTGTCCAGCACACGATGTCGCTCGTGGCGACGCGCAACGCGTGCACCTGCGGACAATGGGCAACCTGCTGGGGCAACTCCGCGCGCTCGCTGAACTCGATCAGATCGAGCGCGGTCTCCACGGCGCCGCTTTGCCGGCGAAACTCGACGTAGGTGCGCAAAGGCGGCGGTATTCCGTACCGCTCGGTGGCCAAGTCTTGCTCGTACGCGCGCAGGCACTTCTCCGCGTGCCCGAGAAAACGTATTCTCCACGCGGGGGACATCGCCGGCCCGACGTCACTCCACCATGCAGCGAGCGCCGCCGCGAGCCCGCTGCTTGGCGGTGGCGTGGTGGGGCCCATCTGCAGGGGAAGCATCCGTAGCAATTCGTCATTCGTTGAAACGATTTCATGGCGATCGGGAGTGTTATCCTGATTAGTGAATCGTTCTTCGATGAGAAAGAGAAAGGCGAGCCACTCGCCGTTCCTCGTGACATCGACAACCGACGGATAGGTGCGTGCAGCGAGTTCACCTAACCGGGCGCGGCGAAATCGCGCGAGGGCCGGCGCAGCCGACACGAGGTCGAATGCCTTCACCCAAGCGAGCAAGTGCTCTTCCACACCCCGTGCGCATGGATGAATGGCCGATGGAAAAGGGCATTCGATCCTGGGCGCTATCAAAGCGTCTACGATCACGTCATCCTCCGACGGGGTCCATAGGGCCACCCGTTGGCAAAAGCGTCTAGTCGAGGGGTTATCTTTGATTCAAAAGATGATGGCCGTCATCGAGTGAGTCCGTCACCCCGAGTGAGTCCGTCACCCGTTCACGCTTTCACGTTTTGCCCGAAGGCGATGCCCTTCGCTTCTTTTCCAAGCGCCGCGCAGATCGCGAGAAGGGCCAACGTCGGGACGACGGTCGCCGTGAGCGCAAACGGGTAGCCGTAATGCTGCGCCAGCCATTCTTGAATGGGCAGGTTGAACGCGGCGATGCAGTTGCCAAGTTGGTACGTGACGCCCGGGTAGAATCCGCGGATCGCATCGGGGGACATCTCGGTGAGGTGTGCCGGTACGACACCCCACGCGCCCTGCACGGCGATCTGCATGAGGAATGCTCCGAGGCAGAGCATCCCCGTGGAGGTCCCATACGCGAACGCGGGAACGATGGGCAGACCCAAAAGGGCGCAAAGGACGATGGTGCGGCGGCGCCCGAAGCGCTCCGAGAGCCCGCCAAAGGTGAACCCGCCAATCATCGCTCCGATGTTGTAGACGACCACGATCCACGTGGCGGTGGCCGGCGAGAGCCCAGCGCCCGACTTCGTCGCGGCACGCAGAAATGTCGGATAGACGTCCTGCGTGCCATGACTCATCCACGCGAAAAGTGTCATCAACGTGACGAGATAGAGAAATCGCCGCAACACGGCTCGCTGAAACACGACATCGCGCAGCGAGGTCCGCGTGGCGCGCAGCTTCTCTCGTGATTTTTCCCATACCTCCGACTCGCGCACGCCAAGTCGGATGAGCAACGTGAGCATCGCGGGAAGAAGGCTCAATCCAAAAAGCCAGCGCCAACTCAATCCGAGTACCGAGTGCACCAGTAAGTACGCGAGGGAGGCAAGCAGGTAACCCACCGAGTAGCCCTGCTGCAAAACCCCGGAAAAGAAGCCGCGGCGCGAGGGCGGTATCTTCTCCATGGCGAGCGCCGCCCCAAGTCCCCATTCGCCTCCCATGCCGATGCCGTAGAGGAGTCGCAAGACGAGCAGCACCGTGTAATTCGGTGCGAACGCGCACAAGAATCCAACGACGGAATAGAAAACAACGTCGACCATGAGCGGAACGCGTCTTCCGATTTTGTCGGCCCATAATCCAAATAGGAGTGCGCCCACCGGTCGCATGGCCAACGTGACCGTGGTGAGAAAGGCCATGGTGGGCAGGCCCACGCCGAAGTCGCGGCCGATGTCCGCGTAGACCAGGACCACCAGGAAGTAATCGAAAGAATCCATCGCCCATCCCAAAAGGGCGGCGATGAAGGCGTTGCGTTGGTCGGGGGTGAGCTCGGTGGACGTGGCGGAGGTCGCGGGGACGCTCTCCGCCACCGTCATTTTTCGCCCCGTGGATCGGCGCGCCAGATGGGGCCGCGCTGCACGACGGGGGAGAGCAACTCGACGTCGCCTTTGTCCATGGCGCCGCCGTTGGTGACGTCGATGGTGATGGCCTGTCGGCCGCGGTATCCCATACGATCTTGAATATCGGGATGGAGGTAATACGCACCGGCCACGAGCTCGCCGAGTGCGGAGTACACGAGCGGGTACTTGTCGCGCAGAAGGGCCAGCGCGTGCGCGGCGTCCTCGTACGCGGCGATGGAGAGCGCGAACTGCAGCGGCTCGAGCAGGTCGGGGCGCGCCGTGAGCACGGCATCCACGCCGGCACCGGCCACGCCGGCGGCGCTCGCGGCCGGCATATCGCCATCGGCCGGAATGAGAAGGTCGGCCAGGGCAGCCAACCGTGTGCGGGCGGCGCCGTCCAGGGAACTCATGCCGGCACCTTCTGATGGTAGCGCTGCTCGAGGAGGTGCTCGGTGCAGCGAAGCGACATCGCGGCAATCGTCGCGGTGGGGTTCATCCCTGACGAGGTCGGCCAGATGCTGCCGTCGAAGACGTAGAGGTTCGGCACATCGTGTGTGCGCCCCCACGGGTCGACCACGGAGGTCGCCGGATCGGTGCCCATTTTGGCCGTGCCCAGTTGGTGCCAGCCGGTCTCGCGGATCGATGGCGCGACCATCGTTCGGTACGCGCCCGCCGCCTCCAGCGATTCGCGGGCCCGATCGAGGTGAAAGTCCATGAGCCGCGTCGAGTTTTCGCCGACGCGGTAGCGGATGCGCGGGGCAGGGATGCCATCGCCATCGGTGAGCTCGGGGTCGAGCTCCACGCGGTTCGATTCCTCCGGCAGATCCTCCGCGACGATGCCCCACATGGCCGAATGGCCCAGCCGCGCGCGCACGTTGCGGTGAAAATTCGGTCCCCACACGGGATCGACGGCCCCCCACGGCCAGCCGCGCGTGGCATTCACCGGGCCACCCGTGGGCTGCAATCCCCACTTGGCCCCGCGCACGAAGCCGCGCCGCGCATCCGTTTCGTAGAATTGCAAGCAGTGCAGGTGCTGCCCCCACGGGCCCTGGGTGCTGTGCATGTTTTCCTGGAAGAGGCCCGTCACCACGCCGAAGGGGTGCAACATGAGCCGCTTGCCGACCAGCCCGGACGAGTTGGCCAAGCCGTCGCGATGGCCACGCGTCGCGGAGAGCAGAAGCAGGCGAGGGGTACCGATACCATTTGCGGCAAGAATGATGACGCTCGCGCGGGTGACGTGCTCGTTGCCGTCGCGGTCGATCCAGACCGCTCCGTCGGCCAGGCCCGCGTCGTTCACGCTGATCCGACGCACGCGCGCGCCGGTAACGAGGTGCACCCCCAAGTCGACGGCGTGGGGCCAGTGCGTGCGGTCCGCGCTGGCCTTCGCCCCGTCCGCACAGCCCCACAAGCAGGTGCCACGCTGCACGCATGGTTTGAGCGCGCCGTACGGACGGGTTGCGATGGCATTGGAGCCGGGCCACCAATGCCAACCCAGGGCATTGTGCGCTGCGGCGACACGCCGGCCGATGTCCCCAAGTGGCACCGGTGGCAACGGCGGACCTTCACCCGCGGGAAACGCCGGATCCCCGGCCAATCCGGAAATGCCGAACGCCGCCTCGACGCGCTCGTAATACGGCCTCAGGTCCTCGTACGAGAGGGGCCAGTCGTCCGCGATGCCATCGAGCGTGCGCACGCAGAAGTCCGACGGCGCATTGCGGTGCCACTGCGCGGCATAGATGACCGTCCCGCCGCCGACGCCATTGTAGAGCACCACGTCGATATCGGCGTCCTGCCCATTGATGGGATAATCCGACGGGGATTTTCGCGTATTGGGATTCCACGCCCAGTCCGCACCGGAATTGATCTCGAAATCCGCGTGCGCGCCGCGAGCCTTGCGATAATCCGGCCAATCGCCCTGCTCGAGGACGACCACGTTCAGGCCTTCCTCGGCCAAACGCGTTGCCGCCACGGCACCTGCAGGACCCGCTCCAATGATGCAAACGTCAGCACGGTCGCGACCGGCGCGCGGATGAATCAGCGATTTGCGCATGGCGGGAGGTACTCCTACGGCAACTGCTCGCTATTTCTCAACTCAATAGGGATATGTCACGGACGCGCGCTGCAAACCAATCCAACGCCACCCGGTACCGTGTTTCCAGAGTGACGGCGGCACGTCGTTTCGATGTAACGCAGTGCGACGGTCCGCATCACACCGAGCTCCAGCGCAATCTTTCTCAGACAGGCTGGTCCCGCAGCCTGGGCGTGGATCACGGCTGTGCCGAGAGCGGCGGTATGGGTGCGGCGCCGCCCTAGGGCTTCTTCTTTGGATGCGAGTGTTCCCACGTAAAGCAATCCGTTTCACCGCGGTGTGCTGGAGCTCATCACTACCCCTAGATTCCCCTGTGTCGGTCGGGGGCCGTGGGAGCCCCGGATCGGTAAGCGTTTTCCAGGTAGCGTCCGCGCGCTGGGATTGTCAAGTGGTTTCAAGGCGCTTTTAAGGCTCACCCTTGACCCGCGCATGCCTGAGGGGTACCGTTTTTGGGAAAGCGCTTTCCCGTAACGTTTCAAGACGAGGAGCCCCATGAGCACTCCGGTTTCGCGCTCTCTCACCGTGCTAATGAATGGTGTAACCGGCCGGATGGGATATCGGCAGCACTTGGTGCGATCGGTTCTCGCCATTCGCGAACAAGGAGGGCTTCGCCTCTCCGACGGAAGCTGCGTGCAACTCGAGCCCGTGCTGATCGGGCGCGACGCGCGCAAGCTCCGCGAGATGGCCGACCGCCACGGCCTCACGCAGTACACGACGGATCTCGACGAGGCCCTCGCGTCGTCGCCCGCCGGCTGTATCTACTTCGACGCGCAGGTGACCCACGCGCGCGAGGCCGCCCTCGAGGCGGCCATGGCATTGGGCAAACATATCTACACCGAGAAGCCCACGGCGAGCACCGCCGAGGGGGCGCACACGTTGGCCCGCCTCGCGCGGGAAGCCGGTGTCAAAACCGGTGTGGTGCACGACAAGCTTTTCCTCCCGGGCATCGCCAAATTGAAGCGCCTCGTCGACGCGGGCTTCTTCGGGCGCATTCTGAGTCTGCGCGGCGAATTCGGCTATTGGGTATTCGAAGGCGATTGGCAGCGCGCCCAAAGGCCCAGTTGGAATTACCGCGCGGCGGAGGGGGGCGGGATCGTCTCCGATATGTTTTGCCATTGGTCCTACGTGCTGGAGCATCTCCTCGGGCC
Organism: Sorangiineae bacterium MSr12523; assembly: GCA_037157775.1. NCBI lineage: Bacteria > Pseudomonadati > Myxococcota > Myxococcia > Myxococcales > Pendulisporaceae > Pendulispora > Pendulispora brunnea. Next base: position 6,822,122 of record CP089982.1, on the reverse strand, counting down.
CGTGCGCGCCGTGACCGCGCGGGCGGTCACCCACATTCCGCGCCGTTGGGACGAGCAGGGGAGGCCATACGATGCCACGGCGGACGACGCGGCCTATGGCATTTTCGAATTGGGCGGCGGCGTCATTGCGCAGATGAATTCCTCGTGGTGCGTGCGCGTGCATCGCGACGAGTTGCTGGAATTGCAGGTGGACGGGACCGAGGGCAGTGCGGTCGCCGGATTGCGCAACTGCCGCATCCAGCACCGCGCGACGACGCCCATGCCGGTGTGGAATCCGGATATGCCCGTGCGCGAGCGTTTTCGCGAACAATGGCAGGAGGTGCCGGACAATCATGAATTCGACAATGGATTCAAGGTCCAGTGGGAGCAGTTCCTGCGCCATGTCCTCAGCGACGAGCCGTACGCCTTCGATTTGACCTCGGGCGCCCGGGGGGTTGCGCTTGCGGAGGCCGCACTTCGCTCTTCGGCGGAAGGACGGCGCATCGAACTATGAGCCCCACCCTCACGCTGCCCACGGCCGAGGGAGGCCTCGAGCGTTACACCTTGCGTGCCCCGCGTGATTGGACCATCCCGCGCATTCCCGCGCGCACGCGCATCGCCTACGCCGCCGCGCACGTGGTTGCCGATCCGCTGGCCGACAACACACCGGGCGCCCCCGCGGTCATCGATTGGGACGCGACCATGGCCTTCCGCCGTCATTTGTGGGAGTGCGGACTGCGCGTCGCCGACGCGATGGACACCTCGCAGCGAAACATGGGGCTCGATTGGTCGGCGACGCGCGAATTGATCCGGCGCAGCGCCGCCGAGGCGCGAACGTTCGTCCCCAATGTGGATTCGCTGCTGGCCTGCGGCGCCGGCACGGATCATCTCGGTGCAGGAAGCCCCGATCTCGACGCCATCGTCGCCGCGTACCTCGAGCAAATTGCGGTCATCGAAGACACCGGCGCCCGCGTCATTCTCATGGCCAGTCGCCACTTGGCCGCATCCGCGCGAGGCCCCGACGACTACCACAGCGTCTACGGTGCCCTGCTCCGACAGCTCACGCGGCCGGTGATTCTGCATTGGCTCGGCGACATGTTCGATCCGGCGTTGCGCGGATACTGGGGCTCGGAAGACATTGCCGAGGCAACCGAGTCCTTTTTGGCGCTGGTTCGCGATTACGCCTCCCGCATCGACGGCGTCAAAGTCTCGCTCCTCGATCGCGAGCACGAAATCCGGCTCCGACGGCGCTTGCCGAAGGGCGTTCGCCTCTACACCGGGGACGATTTCAACTACCCCGATTTGATTCTCGGTGACGCCGAAGGCCACAGCGACGCGCTCCTCGGCATCTTCGACCCCATCGCACCTGCGGCCGCCGTGGCACTCGCCGCCCTCGACGCGGGGGACACTGCTCGCTATGCGGCTGCCTTCGAGCCCACCTTGCCGCTTGCCCGCTGGCTCTTTTCCGCGCCGACGTACCACTACAAGACGGGCATCGTCTTTCTGGCCTGGCTCGCCGGCCATCAAGATGCCTTCGTCATGGTGAACGGCGCCCAGAGCGCGCGCTCCGTCCTGCACCTCACGGAAGCCTTCCGCCGCGCCGATGCCGCCGATCTCTTCCCCGATCCGTTCCTCGCGGCCTTTCGCATGCGTGCGCTCCTGGCCACCTCCGGCGTCGCGGCATGAGGGCGCGTCTGTCTCTGAACCAATGGACCACGCGCCATTGGACGATGCCCGAGGCGATCGATGGCTGCGCCCGCGCGGGTATCCCTGCGATCGGCATTTGGCGGGAGCCTTTGCAGGCGTTCGGCCTCTCCGCGACCCTTCGCCGTGTGCGCGACGCGGGGCTGCGTGTGTCTTCGTTGTGCCGCGGCGGCTTTTTCACGACGTCCGATCCGTTGGCCCGCCGCGAAGCATTGGCCGACAACCGCCGCGCCATCGACGAAGCCGCCCAACTCGGTGCACCGTGCCTCGCCCTCGTGGTCGGCGGTCTTCCTGCCGGCGATCGCGATCTCCCCGGCGCGCGCCGGCGTGTCGTCGACGCTCTTGCCGAACTCGAGCCCCACGCGGCCGCCGCGGGCATTTGCCTGGCGCTCGAGCCGCTGCACCCGATGTACTGCGCCGACCGGGCCGTCATTTCCACCTTGGCGCAGGCCCTCGATATCGCCGAATCGTTTCCCGTCGAACAGGTGGGCGTCATCGTCGACACGTTCCACGTGTGGTGGGACCCCGACGTCTTCCATCAAATCGCCCGCGCCGCCGGCCGCATCGCCTCGTTCCAAGTCTCCGACTGGCTCGTCCCGGTTCCGTCGGATCTTCTGCTCGCCCGCGGCCTCATGGGCGACGGCATCATCGATTTTCCGCCTTTGTGCCGCGCAGTCTCCGCTACCGGCTACCGCGGCGACATCGAAATCGAAATCTTCAACGCCGCCCTGTGGTCACGCCCCGGCGACGAAATCGTCGCCTCGGTCGTGAACCGCTTCGAGCAACACATCGTCAAGGCAACGGAAGACGAAGACCCGCGGTCTTGAGGGCTGTGCGGATGGAGGGGCCGTCGCCGACGATGGACAAGGTGACGCCTGCGGCGGTGCAGGCGTGAATGTCGTCTCGGACGCGCTCGGGGGTCGTTGCTCCGATGTCGGCTGCCGTGGAATTCAGTGTTTCGATGGGGAAGCCGAGGTTTACCCGGTTGAGGATGGCGCGGGTCACGTTGCGGTTGGTCACGTATTGCGTCGTGTGAAGGCGTGCGGCGCGTAGTTTGGCCCATGCGAGCTCGTTCTCGGAGGCGGTCTTGTCTCCGACTTGTCGCAATGCATCGCGGACCGTCGTGAGAGCCGTCGACAGAGCGTCGCGCTCGACGGCACCACGGATCTCGAGGAAGGCCGTGCCGCCCCGCAAGACGAAGGCATTGGCGCGGATCCCATACGTCACGCCCGCCCGCTCCCTCAGCGCTTCGCCCAGCCGCGTCTGCACCAACTGTGCAGCGACGTCGTGCTGATCGTCGTCGAGGGCGCGATGCACCGCCGGTAAAATGCAACCAAGTTGAATCTGTGCTTGGGTTGCACCCGGTCGCTCCGTGACGAGCACGTTGATCTCGGGAACGGCAGATGCGGCCTTCCTGCGCGGAGGCTCGTAGGCCGGAGGAACGGGGGCCGCGCCCTGACCCGCTTCCCAGTCACCAAATTCGCTGCGAACGATCTTCTCGACCTCCGCGGGATCGATCTCTCCGACCACGGCCAGCAAGGCGTTTCGAGCGACATGCGTCCCATGGATCCAATCGTCCGCCGCCCCTTCGCTCGACTCACCGATCTCGTCCGCCGTCACGGGGCGACCGTATGGATGCCCGGCAAAAAGGCTCGACCGGAAGGCGCGCGAGGCCGCCGCCTCCGGCTTGCGCTCGGCGAGTTTCAAATACGGCACGCGATAGTTCCGAAGGCGACGAAACGAATCACTCGTCACATACGATCCGGGAACCGTCTCGGCGAGGATGGCGATCATCATGCCGACGTTTCCCGCGGCCCCGTCGAGGGCGTAGTGCATCTTGTCCTGATTCAATGTTCGCTGCATCTGACCGCCGAATTCCGCAGGCGAGCCATGCGCGTTCCAGCGAGGCGGCTGCATCAACATGGCCGCCACCTGCGCGGCGGCCGGACTTTCCGCGGCGCCGAATCCGCCGCGCATCGACAATTGCACCGAAGCAGTGGGCGACCCGTCGCGTCGTACGATGACGACCTGCAAACCATTGCTCAGAGAGAACTGTCGATATCCATTCGGCACCGGCGAAGGCGCGATGGCAGCAAGCCGCTCGGTATCGACTCGAAGAGGCAACGCGTCCTCCTCCCCGAGTTGCTGGGAACCGATGGACTTTGCATCAGCCCGCGCTCCGCCTGGAGCGGGCATGAAGAGCACTGCCCGCGCACGATCGCGCGCCAGGTACTTTTCCGCATAATCGATCAGCTTCGAGGACTTGAGCTCCAGGACCTTGTCGACGCTACGCAGGTAGGTCGCTGGGTTCTTGGTAAAATGCGTGGTGAGTGCGCGCGTGGTGCCATGCCTTACGATGTCTTCCGTCTCCAGGAGCATCTTCACCACGGCCTCATTCTGGCGGCTCCCAAAGACCACCTGGCCAAATTACATGGCTATGTGGTTGATCGGCTCATCCCAGATTTCGGGCAATTGATCGAGCACGTGTTTGAGGCTTCTCTCGGGGTCCGCGGCCTCTTGGAGTCCTACACGGCACACCAGCATCGAGGCGTCTTTCCCTTGCACGACGCCCGTGTCTACGAAGATGACGTCCCGCACGCCGGCATCGCCTGCACCATACGAGCTTCGCAGCGCGGCCGCGGACAGTCCTTCCGCGGCCATGTCCTCGATCATGCCCACGAGGTGGGTGTCCGCATCGAACGCGCGCGGGAGCGACCACCCGATCCAAAGCTCCGGTGTGGCGACGGCGGCCGTGCTTCGCGTGAGAAGCTGCGGCGGGGGAGCCGGGGGTTCGGGCGGCTGCTCCGGAAAGACCGGGCGAGCCTTGGCGGGCCGCGCGCGCAGGAGTTCGGGCGGGAGCTCTTGCTTGACGATGGCATCGATCGAGGCCATATCGATGTCGCCGACGATCGCGAGGGTCATGTTGTCGGGTTGATACTGCGCGTCGAGGAATGCCTTGATGTCGTCGACCTTGATGGAGGTCAGGCTCTCGTGGGTCCCAATGACGGGGCGTGCATACGGGTGTCCTTCGGGAAACACTGCCTTTTGCAACGTGCCGAGCGTCTCGCCCATGAAGCCTGTCTCGTTGTGCTCGCGCAGTTCACTCCGAACGACGTCGAGCTCCACGGAGAGCGTCTCCGGCGTCAGCTTCGTCACCGGCGCGAGCATCCGCGCCCCCTCGAGCCGAAGCAATTCGCCCAGCGAGGAAGCCGGTCCAACCTCGTGGTACACGGTGGCATCCAGCGACGTGTACGCATTCCATTCGCCCGCACCGGCGCGCTCGAGGAGCCGTCGAAGTCCGGATTTGCCAAAGGGCCGTGAGCGAAATGCCAAATGCTCGATGTAGTGGGCCAGACCTTCCTTGCCGGGCGGATCGCTGGAGGAGCCCGCGCCCACGACGAGGAACAGCCCGACGAGCTTCGTGCGCGCATCGCGCTCCGCAAGGACGCGGAGGCCCGAGGGATAGACCATCTGCCGCACCGGCAACTCCAGGTTGCGCATCACGAGCCCCTGCCGCGCCGGCACGAGCGACGCCTTGCACCCCGACACCGTGAAGGCCATCGCGATCGCAACCAGGGCGACCCCGAGGAAGAGTTTACGAAAGATCACGCTCACACCCCTCAATCGACCGGCGCCCCTGCTTGGTTGCGCGAAACGGCGCGCCCTTTTCGAGTCCAGGCGGTCGGCCCTCCCTGCCTCGGACGCCCGGCTGGGGGGGCCAACGGCATTCGCGATTCGCGAATCGCGAATGCGCCTCGACCCGCAAGGCGGAGTCCATCACCTCGATCGCGCCAGTACTCCGCGTGCCCCGTGTGATCAGCGCGCCGGAGCGCCTCGGCGCCATGCAATGTGTTCCTTGGACGTCAGCCGCCAAATATGCAAAAGAAGCGCCCTTTTTCGCTGCTGGCTCACGCGTGTCGCGACGTCGCGACAACGCTTGGCGCTTTCGCGTAAAGTGCTTCGTCTACATGTCGGACCAAGAGCACTCGACCAAGCACATTTTGCAATCGCTGTTCGTCAATATGATCATCGCGGCCACCAAAGGCGTGGTGGCGGCGTTCACCAAGTCGGGGGCCATGCTCGCGGAGGCCATCCATTCGTCGGCGGATTGCCTCAATCAATTGCTTTTGCTCGTGGGCGTCAAACAATCGCGGCAAAAGCCGGATGCACTGCATCCCCTCGGTTATGGCCGGGCTACGTATTTTTGGTCCTTCCTCGTCGCGCTCATGCTCTTCACGGGCGGCGGCGTCTTTTCCATTTATGAAGGTATTCACAAAATCCACGAGCCCGAGGCCGTGGAGCGCGTTTGGCTTGGCATTGCCATTCTCGTGTTTTCGCTCCTGCTCGAAGGCTGGTCCACCTTTTCGAACATTCGCGATCTGAACGAGAAGCGCGGCGCGATACCTTTCTTCCAGTACCTGCGCACCACCAAAGACGCGGACCTCGTGGTCATCTTCGGGGAAAACTCCGCCGCCACCCTGGGCCTCCTCTTTGCCCTGGCGGCGCTCGTCCTCGCGGCGGTGACGGGCGATGGGCGATGGGACGGCGTGGGAAGCTTGCTCGTCGGGCTCGTGCTCGTGGCCGTGGCGGTCTTTCTCGCGACCGAGGTCAAATCGCTCTTGCTTGGCGAATCGGCCGATCCCGATGTGGAAAAGGCCGTGCGACAGGTCGTCTCCGAAATGGAGGAGCTCGAGCGCATCTTGTCCCTGATTACCTTGCAGCAAGGGCCGGGCGAAGTGCTCGTCGCCGTCAAATTGGCATTTGCCTACAAAATGGATATCGACGCGGCGTGCGGCACCATCAACGCGTTCGAGGCGCGGCTTCGCCAATTGCGGCCCGAGGTGCGTTGGTGCTTCGTCGAGCCGGACATCCCCCGCGTCGTCTCGTCCTTGCGCGACGCCGGGGGAGCTACCGCTTCGGCGTAACCCAGATTTGAATGCGCGCAACGAACACCTCCTTGCCCGAGGGATCCGTCACGCGCACCGGCACCACGATGTCCTGCTTGTCGCCCAACGGCGACGGCAGGTCCAACGTGGCCGTGGCCTGCATGCGGCCCTTGGCCTTCGCCAGATATTCGGTCTGCATGCTCTTTGGAATCCACCGGTGCGACACCGGAATGGTCATCTCGGCCACCGCGCCCATGGCCAGCTCCGCGAGGTTGCACAATGCAATCGCGTGCACCGTGCCGATGTGATTGCGCACCCTTCGCCGGTCGTCCATGTGCACGCGCACCTCGCCGGGTCGCACGGAATCGACCACCGCGGGAATGGTCCGGAAATAGGGCGCGGCCAGCTTGAACCCCTCCGAGAAAATCCGCTTGCCGAGCCCCAGGGGCAGCGGCTCGAGCATCCGGTAATACCGAAGAAGACGCGGGACTTCGGTGGCCTCGGGTACGCGGTCGGTTGCGCTAGACATGACCCGAGCTTACCTGAAAACCTGGCGCCATGACGGACACCCCGAACGATCGCGACGGCCTTCCCGTACGCGTGCGCTATGAAGGCGAGCTCGCGTTCGTGACGTTGTCACGACCCGACAAGCACAACGGCATCGATTTCCCAACCTTGAAGCACCTCGTCGCCGCCGCCGAATCGCTCCAGAAGAACCGCACCGTCCGTGCCGTCATCCTCCATGGCGAAGGTCCGTCCTTCTGCGCCGGACTCGATTTCAAATCCGTTCTCGGGCAGCCGCTGCAACTCGCCACCGGCCTTGCGCGATTGTGGTCCCCCACGGCAAACCTCTTTCAGCGCGCCACACTCGCCTGGCGCGATCTCGCCGTCCCCGTCATCGCCGCCATCCACGGTTCGTGCTTCGGCGGCGGCTTGCAACTCGCCCTCGGCGCGGATTTTCGATTCGCCACGGCCGACGCCAAGATTTCCATGATGGAATCGAAGTGGGGCCTCATCCCCGACATGGGCGGAACCGTCACCTTGCGCGAGCTCGTTCCCATCGACGTCGCGAAAGAGCTCACCATGACCGGCCGCATCGTCAGTGGCATCGAGGCCAAGTCGCTCGGTCTCGTCACCCACGTCAGCCAGGCACCGCTCGAGGATGCGAGGAAGCTCGCCGAAGAGATCGCGACCCGATCGCCGGATGCCGTCGCCTCCGCCAAAGCATTGCTGCAACATGCATGGAATGGCGGGGAAGGGGAGGCGCTGTCGTGGGAACGCCGCTTCCAGCGCCGCCTCGTCGGCTCCAAGAATCAGCGCATTGCCCTCAAGGCCGGTTTGGAAAAGCGCGCCATTCCATTCCTTCCGCGGGCGCGCCGATAGCTCCCATAGCCCCGCTGGCCGGGGGCCATTTGCCGGATTGGACCCTGGCTTTTCCGACCGAACGGCACCAAAGTCCCGCATCCGAGAATGAGTGAGCAGCGTAAGGGGGTTTTTTTCGGGATCGCCGCCTATATGTCGTGGGGCCTTTTCCCACTCTTCTGGCCGCTTCTCAAACCGGCCGCGGCCTTCGAGATCCTCGCTCACCGCATCGTCTGGTCGCTCGTCGTCATGGTCATCCTCATGGCGCGGCTGCGCAGCCTGAACTGGCTTCGCGCCATCGGAGGCCGCCGGATTCGTATGCTGGCGTTGGCCGCCGGGCTCGTGTCCGCCAACTGGGCCACGTACATCTGGGCCGTGAACCACGGCCATGTGGTCGAGACGGCGCTCGGGTACTTCATCAACCCGCTCGTGTCGGTCCTCCTCGGCGTCTTCTTCCTCGGGGAGCGCGTCCGGCGCGCGCAGTGGATCGCGTTGAGCATTGCGGCCATCGCGGTCGTGATCCTCACCATCGACTACGGGCGCCTGCCTTGGATCGCGCTGACGTTGGCTCTGACCTTCGGCCTCTATGGCTTCGTCAAGAAGAAGGCCGCGGTCGGCGCCCTCGAGAGCCTCACCGTCGAGACGGGGCTGCTCTTTCTTCCGGCCCTCGGCTACCTGCTTTACGTCGACGGCACGGGGCACGGGACCTTCGGGCATGTCTCCACCAGCAAAGATCTGCTCCTCGCCTCCTGCGGCGTACTGACGGCCGTCCCCCTTCTCTGGTTCGCCGCCGCCGCCAACCGCGTGCCGCTCACGACCGTGGGGCTATTGCAGTACATCGCCCCCATCTTGCAATTCCTTTGCGGGGTGGTCGTGATGCATGAAGACATGCCCGCGTCACGCTGGGCCGGATTCACCTTGGTTTGGCTCGGTCTCGCGGTCTTCGCCCTCGAGTCCATCCTCCACCGCCGCAGGCAAATGCAGCAATTAAGTGGTGCTGCACCGGCGATCCCCCCGGGCTCCCGTCCTGCCTAAGAAAAGAAAGTTCACAGCAAGACGCCGAGACGGGAAGGGATTTTGATTTTCGGCTGAATCTCCTAGGGTTTCCAAAGGGGCCCTTCTGGAGGTCGACCATGTTCGTGCAGCCGCTTACGCCGGTCGGTGAATCGCTCGCGCTCTCGGCACTCATCGCGTTGTTGCCGTTGGTGATCTTGTTCGTCCTGCTCGGGGGCCTTCGCGTCGCGGCGTATCGGGCCGCACTGATCGCGCTGGCGCTGGCCATCCTGGTGGCCGTTTTCGCCTTCCAAATGCCCATGGTGCAAGCGCTTTCCAGCGCGGCCCAGGGAGCAGTCTTTGGCGTCTTCCCGATCCTGTGGATCGTCATCAACGCGCTCTGGGTCTATCACATGACCGTGAAAACCGGGCACTTCGACGTGCTCCGGCGATCCTTCAGCCGCATCTCCGACGATCCACGCATCCAAGGTGTCATCGTCGCATTCTGTTTCGGCGGCTTGATCGAAGCCCTCGCCGGTTTCGGTGCCCCGGTGGCCATCTCCTCGGTCATGCTCGTCGCGCTGGGGTTCCCTCCCATGCGCGCCGCCGTCGTGGCGCTCGTGGCCAATACGGCACCCGTGGCTTTTGGCGCCATGGGCACCCCGGTGGTGACCTTGGCCAAGGTCACCGCGCTCCCGCTTGGTCCCCTCTCGGCCACCGTGGGGCGGCAAACGCCGCTGCTCGCGCTCTTCGTGCCGCTCGTGTTGGTCGCGCTGATCGACGGCAAACGCGGCCTGCGTGAAACATGGTTTCCCGCGCTCCTCTGCGGTACCGCCTTTGCCGTAGGCCAATTCGCCACGGCGAATTACCTCTCCACGGAGCTGACCGACATCGTCGCGTCGCTGGCCGGTGCGCTCGTTCTCGTCTTCATGCCGCGCAAAAACCCGAATGCGACGGCGACGGAAGAGCAGACCGATTCGACGGCGGAAATCGTACGCGCGTACGCTCCTTACGCGGTCATCATCGTCATCTTCGCCCTCGCGCAGATCCCCGCGTTGAAGTCGTTGCTCGCATCGGCCACGCAGACCTTCCATTGGCCGCTGCTCGACATCAAAACCGCGGCGGGCAAGCCTGCGTCGGGGAACAACTTCTCCCTTCCGCTGCTCGCCACGGGCGGCACGTTGGTGCTGCTCTCCGGCGTCATCACCGCGGCCATCTTGAAGCTTTCGCCGAAGGACGCCGTCCTCGAGTACACGTCGACGGTGAGCAAGCTCCGTCTTCCCATCGTCACCGTGATGGGCGTTCTCGGCCTCGCGTACGTGATGAACCTCTCGGGCCAGACGGCCACCATCGGCTCGTGGATTGCGGGGACGGGGCCTGCGCTCGCGTTTCTCTCCCCGGTGCTCGGTTGGTTTGGCGTGGCGGTGTCCGGATCGGACACCTCGTCCAACGCGCTCTTCGGCGCCTTGCAGGCCACGGCGGCAACGCAAGCGGGGCTCTCGCCGGTGCTTCTCTCGGCGGCCAACAGCTCCGGCGGCGTCCTCGGAAAGATGATCTCGCCGCAGAATCTCACCATCGCCTGCGCCTCGGCTTCCATGGTGGGGCAGGAGAGCGTGCTGCTTCGTCAAGTGCTGCCGTGGAGCCTCGGCCTTCTCGTGGTCATGTGCGTCATTGTCGTGCTGCAGAGTACGTCGGTTCTGGGGTGGATGCTTCCATGAGAATCGTAGATCCTTGCTTCACGAGGAGCGTCGAACCGACATGACCATCCGCCGTCTCGCCCCGCTCGTTGCGTCTCTACTTGGAGTGGGCGCTGCGCACTGCAATTCGAATCCCCCGCCGGAATCGCAGACGCCTTCCACTGCGCAACCACCGCCTTCGTCCGAGCCGGTTGCCGTGACCCCAACCCCCGCACCGAGCGCGAGCGCCATGCCCCCTGCCAGCGACACATCGGCCTCGTCGGGGGCCTCCGGCTCGATTTCCGCGGAGATCACCACGCGCTTCGCGCACGACAGCAACTTGTTCGGCTTCGATTTGTACCAGCGCGTGCGCACCCAGAAGGGCAACATCGTCGTCTCGCCCGCGAGCATCACCACCGCGCTGACGATGGCGTGGGCCGGCGCCAAGGGCGATACGGCCGACCAAATGCGAAAGGTGCTTCACCTCGAGGGCACGCCGCAGGAGGTGCTGCAGTCGGCGGGCAAACTCTCGAGCGCCCTGCAGGAGCCCACCCGGCCCATCAAGTTCCGCATTGCGAACCGGCTCTTCGGCGAGAAGACGTACAAGTTCGAATCGCCCTTCCTCGAGTCCACCAAGGCCGCCTTCGGCGCGCCGCTCGAGGCGGTCGACTTCATCAAGGCGCCCGAGCCGACGCGCGTGCGCATCAATGCGTGGGTCGAAGAGCAAACGGAAAAGCGCATCAAGGATCTCATCCCCGCGGGCACCATCAAGCCCGATTCGCGGCTCGTGCTGGTCAATGCCCTCTACTTCCTCGGCGATTGGCAGACGCCCTTCGACAAAGAAAAGACCAAGCCGTCGCCATTCCATGTGAACGCCACGACGAAGAAGGACGTCTCCACCATGCGCCGCGAGGACCGTCTGCGCTTCGTGCAGCAAGATGGGCTGAAGGCGCTGGAGATCGGCTACAAGGGCGGCCAGATGTCCATGCTCTTCGTGCTGCCCGACAAGGTCGACGGCGTGGAGGCTCTCGAGAAGTCGCTCGACAATGGCAAGATCGCCGACCTCGTCTCCGCGCTCAAACCGCAAACGGTGAACGTGGAAGTTCCGAAGTTCGAGATCAATCCCTCGGCCTCGCTCGCCTTGGGCGATCGGCTGCAAGAGATGGGGATGACACTCGCCTTCAATCGCCGCACGGCGGATTTCACGGGCATCGCGAACCCGCCGTCGCCCGACGACAAGCTTTATATCTCGCAGGTGTTTCACAAGGCCTTCGTCAAGGTCGATGAAAAGGGAACCGAGGCGGCGGCCGCCAGCGCGGTGGTGATGATGCGTGCCACGGCGATGCCCATGCCCGAGAAGGTGGCGCAGTTTCACGCGGATCACCCGTTCTTGTTCTTCATTCGCGACAATGCGACGGGGATGATCCTGTTCAACGGCCGCGTGGCCGATCCGTCTGCGAAGTAGAAAAAGGTAGAGAAGGGGAGCGAAGGAAGGAATTTGCGCCAGGGCCGGTAAGACGGATGTGCGTGGCATCCGTCCCTGACAATTCCCGGCCTTCCGGTCCCACCGGTCCCACCGGTCCCACTGGCACGCACATTCGGTCGCGCTCCCATCGCAACCTCGTGGGCGAAACCGTGGGGAGCTATAGGCTCATCCGCCTCTTGGGCGAGGGGAGCGCGGGCGTGGTGTACCTCGGCGAGCATCCCCTCGTCGGGGCGCGCGTGGCGATCAAGATACTCCACGAGTACTGCGCGGATTCGCCGGACATGCTCGAGCGCTTCATCAACGAGGCCAAGGCGGCCAACGTGATTCAGAGCCCGCACATCGTCCGCTGCAGCGACTTCGGGACCCTTCCTGATGGGGCGAGCCACTATGCCGTGATGGAGTACCTCGAGGGACAAACCCTCGAGCAGATGCTCACCCGGCGCGGCGTGCTGGAATTTTGGCACGCCGCCGAGGTGTGCCGCCAGATTGCCGTGGGCATGGCGGGCGCGCACGCGGCGGGCATCATCCACCGCGATCTCAAGCCGGCCAACGTGTTCGTTCAGTACGATGCGGGCGGCACGCCGTTCGTGCGCATTCTGGATTTCGGAATTGCCAAGTTGATGGAGTCGACCTGGCAGGGCGGCGGCGTGGACTCGTCGCCGCAGCCGAAGGCGACCCTCACCGGCACCGTCATGGGAACGCCGCTGTACTGCTCGCCGGAGCAGGCGGACGGCAAGTCGGTGACCACGGCCAGCGACATCTATTCGCTGGGCGCGATGCTCTACGAGCTCGTCTCCGGGCGGGCGCCCATCGAGGGCGACAACCTCGTGCAGATCTTCGTGCGCAAATCCACGGTGGAGCCGGTGCCGATTCACGAGCTCTGTCCGGATCTGCCGGCGGACTTCGCGGAACTCATCATGCAGATGCTCGCGCGGGCGCCGCACGGGCGGCCTGCATCGATGGACGACATCGCGCAGCGGCTCGATGCCGTCGTGCAAAAGATGCCAGCTTCGTCGCGAACCGCGCAGCCGGCCTCGCGGGTGAATCCCTCGTTGAACGCGACGCTCGCCAGTGCCGCGCTTCCCTTGGTGACCACGCCGCGGCCGATCGTCGTCTCGTCCGCACCGCCGGTGCGGCCGTCGCGATTTCGGCGCGCGCCCTGGATTCTCGCGGCGGCGTTGACGCTGGGGATTGCGGCTTTTGCCGTGCATCGGACGTCCCGCGGGCCCGATGCGCCGATGTCGGCCTCGAGTTCCGCGAACGTGATCGTGCCGGTTCCCGAGGTGGCACCTTCGTTCGTGGCGGCAACGGCGGACAAATCGGAGCCGGCGCCCCCGCCCGTTCCGGTGGAATCGCTGGCCGTTGCGCCGAGGCCGAGTGCGCGGCGTCCGGCTGCGCGCAAAGCACCGGCGCCGCCTCCCGAGACCGCGGAAAGTGCGCGCCCCGTCGTTCCTGCTCCGCCGGCGAATTCGGCGGGCAAGCTCGTCAATCCTTTCGACTGAAACACGCTTCCCATGAAATGGCTTTTCATCACGTGGCTCGCGCTCGTCGTGTCCTCGCCCGCCGTCGTGCGCGCCGAAGACACGGTCACCACCGAAGCGCGCGCGCGGCAGTATTACACCGAGGGCACGGAGCATTTTCAGAGCGGCCGTTACTTGGAGGCTGGTGCGGCCTTCACCGCGGGCTACGAGCTGTCGCACAAACCGGGATTTCTATGGAACATGGCGGAGTGCGCGCGCCTGGGCGGGCAGGGGGAGCGTGCGCTTGATCTGTACCGGCGCTACGTGAAGGAGGCGCCCGAGGGTAGGCAGCGCACCGACGCGGAGAAGCACATTCGTGAGTTGGAGCCGCCTGCACCTGCGCCCAAGCCGGTGGCCATCGAGGTGAAACCGCATCGCGAGCGCGATGTGTTCCGGCCGCTGCCCGGGGACAAAAAGCCGGATTCTCCCATCACGCACCGCTGGTGGTTCTGGACCGGTGCCGCCGCCGTCGTGGCCGGCGCCATCGTCACGGGCGTGGTGATCGCGACCAGCGGCGGCAAAGACGCCTCCGGCCCCTCGGGGGCGACCGTCGACTGGAGAACGCGATGAAGCGCTCCGTCGCTCTCCTTCCGTGCGCGCTGCTCGTCCTCGCATGCGCGGGCTCCGAGGACGAGTCGCTGACGGCCATCCGCGTGAGCGCCACCATCGACCCACAGGCGAAGCTCACGCAGCTGCAGCTGCAGAACGGCGAGCGCGTGGCCACGGTGCCCGAGGCGCCGCGGGCCCTCGCCGCCGTCGAAACCGTCACCGTGATGCTCGACGATGCGGCGGCCGGCGTTCCGCTCCACATCGACGTGTGGGGTCTCTCGGGCGGCGCACGCATGGCGCATGGCACCCTCGACGTGACCCCCGAGCGGCATCGCACCATCGACGCGTCGACGACGCTCGCGCCCATCGGCTGCATCGACGAGTGCCAGGCCAACGCGACCCAGTGCACCGATCAAGGCGTGGCGCGCTGCGGGCAATTCGACGAGGACACGTGCCTGGAGTGGGGCACACCCACCGCGTGCCCATCGGGCGAGTCGTGCGCCGGTGGAACGTGCACGCGGTGCGCGTGGAGCATCGCGTCCGTCGATGCAACGACCAACGTGGGACCTTCCACGTCGCTCGAAGTGGGCCGCGACGGCGCCGTGCACGTGAGCTATTGGGACCAAGCGAGGGATGCACTGAATTACGCGTACCGCCCGCGCGGTGGCGCCTGGGCGATGTCCATCGTCGATGGCGACCACGCCGGCGAGCAGTCGTCGCTCGCGGTGAACGACGCCGACGGAAGCGTGCACATCGCTTACGCCCGCGCGAAGAGCGAGCTCAAAATGGCCGATTCGGCCGCCCGCGGGGGCGCTTGGACCACCGGCGTCGTCGACACGATTGGCAGCCGCGGGCCATTCCCGTCGCTCGCGGTGAGCAAGTCCGGCGCGCTGCGATTGAGCTACATGCAGGGCACCCAAGGCGTGGCCGACGGCGTTCTTCGCTTCGCGGAGCGCGCGAATGCCACGAGCGCGTGGGCGCTGGAAACCGTCGACGACGAGGCGGGCGTCAACGCCGGCGAGTACGCGTCCCTGGTCATCGACCCGTCGGACCGCACCTCCATCGCCTACAGCGTGGTGGTCCCGCACGATCTCCGTGTGGCGGAACGTGTCGGGTCGGGCTGGGCGAAGCAAACCGTGGATGCCTCGAACAACGTGGGCGCGTACGCGTCACTGGCCGTCGATGCGGCGGGCACGTTGCACGCGAGCTATTACGATTACAGCGCGGGCGACTTGAAGTACGCTTTTAGGGCGCGCGACGCCAATTGGCAGATACGCACTGTCGATACGACCGACGACGTGGGCCGTTTCAGCTCGATCGCGGTCAGCGCCGCGGGCGACGTGTACATCGCGTATTACGATTCCACGCGCAACCAGCTCAAATATGCGAGGCGCACCGGCGACGCGTGGTTCATGGACACGGTGGAGACCGTGGCGGAGCTCGCGGGCACCTCCATCGCGGTGGACGATGCCGGCGGGGTTCACGTGAGCTATTCCGGTCGCCGCACGGCGGTGAGCCACGATCTCAGGTACGCCTATCTGTGCAAATAGCCCGCTCCACCGCCGCAATGGCCCCCTCGGGCCATTTGTCCGGGAGTTCGCGCCGGGCCAATGCCAACAAGCTCCGCGCCGCCACGTCGACAGGTTCGGTGAGGGCGGTGTCGATCTCCTGGGCAAGGCCGGGCCAAGCCCGTTCGACGCGACGAAACGGATCCAAGCCATCCAGCACGTCCGAAGGCCGCTGACGCGCCAGCAACAGGAGCAAGTGCTCCAAGGCCTGCACCTTCACCAAGCGATGAGCGCTGAGCCGCTCTCCGCGGCGAAAGCGCGCCACGCCGACCAAGAGCTGCGTGAGAAATTGCCCCACGAGGTGCGCATCGTCCTGCGCCGGGGCCGCCGCCGTGGCAGCTTGCACGGCCTGCATCCGCGCCTCGACATCGGCGCGATCGACGAGCACGCGGTAGCGATTGACGCGCGCGAGTGCGATCTCGTCCGGGTCGAACACGGCAAACTCGAGCAGGTGCCCGTCGCGGTAAACGACCTTGAGCCCGTGCGCGGTCTCCCGAAACGAGAGGACCACGTCCTCGGCACGGGGTAGCCAGCTCGAATCACGCCACCGCTCCTGCGTGCCCGGGGGAACGATGACGAAAAAGTCGTGGTCCGACCAGGCATCCGCAGGCGCACCCTGGCCCGACATCGAGCCCAGCGCCACCAGCCCGAGCGCGTCTGGCGCTGCGGCCACGCGTTGGCAAAGCGCCTCGGTGAAGGCGCGGTATTCTTCGGGCGACACGACTACTGCGGCGCAGCGAGGCGCTGCCCGGTTTTGCTCGAGAAGACGTGGGTCTCTTCGATGCGCACCGACAGATGCACGCGCTCACCACGGCGCGGCGGATTGCGCGCATCGACGCGGGCCACGATGTCGTGCTGCCCATCGGGTAACTCGACACTGCCATAGAGGTACGCATCGGCGCCGAGCTCCTCGACGACGTTGACCGTGACGGGCAGCCCTTCGGCCTGCGATGCCCCCGAGCCCGAAAGCTCGAACGACTCCGGACGGATGCCGATGGTGATCTCGCCGTTCTTCTCGGTTTTCGCCGCGGCCAGCGCGTGCGGCGGCAGCGGCAGTTGGTGGCTGCCCACGCGAACGAAGGAGTCCTCGAAGGGTACGTCGAGCAAGTTCATCGCGGGCGAGCCGATGAAGCCGGCCACGAAGACGTTGGCGGGGCGCTCGTACATCGCGCGCGGCGTATCGCATTGCTGGAGCACGCCGTCCTTGAGCACGGCCACGCGATCGCCCATGGTCATCGCCTCCACCTGGTCGTGGGTGACGTAGACGGTGGTCACGCCGAGCCTGCGCTGCAGCGACGCAATCTGCGTGCGCGTTTGCACGCGCAGCTTCGCATCCAGGTTGCTGAGCGGCTCGTCCATCAGGAACACCTTGGGCTGGCGCACGATGGCCCGGCCCATGGCCACGCGCTGCCGCTGGCCCCCGGAGAGCGCCTTCGGTTTGCGCTCCAGGTATTCCTCGAGGCTGAGGATCTTCGCCGCCTCGCGCACCCGCTTCGCGATCTCCTCCTTGGCGACACCGGCGATCTTGAGCGCGAACCCCATATTTTCCGCAACGGTCATGTGCGGGTACAGCGCGTAGTTCTGGAACACCATGGCGATGTCCCGTTCCTTCGGGGGCAGGTGGGTCACATCGCGGTCGCCGATGTGGATGGACCCCGAGTCGATGTCCTCGAGCCCGGCGAGCATCCGCAGCGCGGTGGACTTGCCGCAGCCCGAGGGGCCGACCAACACCAAGAATTCCCCTGCGCCTATCTCCAAATTCAGCGCGTTGACGGCTGGACGGGAGGCACCGGGGTAAATGCGGGTGGCGTTTTGGTAGATGACCTTGGACATCGACCCGGGATTGTACCCGGAATTACACTTCTACGGCATCGAGTTTGACGACCACGAACCGATTCGCGGTGGGGAAATAGAGCACGTACCAATCGATCCAATGGTGCGAGCCCGGCGCCTCGAGGCGGTCGTACTTGATGTGCCCGATCTGGAAGTCCTCGACCCCGACGGCATGCTGCGCGGCCGCCACGGCGCCGGTCATCTTGAATCGCTGCAGATCCGTGTCGAGCTGCTGACGGCCGGCCGCACCCTCGATGCTGGCATCGAGCCCGTAGGCCGCGGCATACGACTGCAAAATCTCATCGAGGGTGGGATCCTGGGGCTGCGATTGCACATACACGTAGTCGGTCCCCTCGACCTGCATGTAATAGGGGTTCGTCTCGTTGGCATGCGCGACGAGGGCATTCAACTCGTCGGGCGGTACGTCGTACTGCTCGAAGTCGACCTGGTCGTAACCCGCGGTCAAGGAAGACGAGGTACCGCGGGTATCGGCACCGCGCGTATCGGCCGCACAGCCCATGAGAAGACCCGCCGTGAGCGCGAGGGTGCCAAGAAGCATTCGATTCGTGAGAGCCGAGAAAGGGATGAGCATGGGCTCGTTTTAGCTGAAGTGTTCATCCGACAACATGAACAATTCTGCTGAGAATTGCGCCTTCTCGCGCAGGTGGACCGCTGAAATAATCCGTGGCCCTCCGGCGAACATTCCTCATGAAGGCCTGGCTTACCCCGCAACGCTTCCTTGTTATCTATTCCGCCGCCCTGACCGTCACCTTGGCGGGAATCGTCGGAGCAGGAATCGCCTTCAAGGATCAGAAGCAGAAATTCTCCGAGATCGACGTGCAACGCCTCAACATCGTCGAACCCGACGGAACACGCCGCTTCGCCATCGCCCGCGACGAAGACCGCTCCGTCGCTTTCTTCCTGAAGGATCCCGAGGGCCGCGACCGCCTCGTTCTCCGCGTCACCCCCGAAGGGACTCCCCTCATCGAATTCATGGATGAATCCGGCCACACCATCGACCGCGTCGCCGCGCTGTCACATTGAGAAGCGCTACTCGCGATAGATGTCGTCGACCGCGATGGGGTGTCCGTGCAGTTGCAGCGTCTCGCCCGCGCGAGCCATCTCGTGCTGCCAATGACCGCGTTTCGGCCGCCGGTACACTTCGATGCACGGTTCGTCCTGCGATACGAGGACGTACTCCTGGAGCGACGGGATTCGTATGTAATGTGCAAACTTCTCGCTGCGGTCGTACTTTTCGGTCGTCTTCGAGAGCACTTCGACAATGAGTACGGGGTTGACGATGGCCTCACCGATCCCGCGCTCTCCACGATGCAGTTCGCGCGGGCCGCAGACGACGCAGCCATCGGGATAGGTCGAGAATTTCGTCTCTCGAACATAGATCGCAACATCTGAGCTCGCGACCACACACTCTCCCGCAAGAGCATTCTTGAGGGCCGCTTGAATGTTCACAGCGAGTCGCCCGTGTTCGAAGCTGCCGCCGCCCATCGCGTAGACAACCCCGTCGAGCCACTCGTGCTTGACCACGCTGTCGCGCTCGAGCTCGAGGTACTCCTCGTAGCTCGTGTACCTTTGCTCTGCTGCACCCATGGCCATGGCCAAGAGCATAGCACACGGCGGAAGTGCCGACCTCGCTAGCCCTTCGTGCCGCCCGCGGTCAGCCCTGCGACCAAGTGCCGCTGCGCGAAGAAGAACACGAGGCCCGCGGGGATCGTGATCAAGATGGAGGCGGCTGCGAGGTAGCCCCATTCCTGTTTGAACTGCGTCACGAAGGTCTGCAGCCCCACGGCGAGCGTCTTCTTGTCATCGCTGGTGATGAACGCGGTCGCGTAGGCCACCTCGCCCCAGGCTTGGAGGAAGGAATAGAAGGCCGTGACGGCGATGCCGGGGCGGGCGAGTGGGAGGATGAGGCGCCAGAATGTACCGACGGGCGTCAGGCCGTCGACGCGGCCGGCTTCGTCGATTTCGGCGGGGATGGCGTCGAAGTAGCCTTTGAGCATCCAGGTGCAGAAGGGCACGGTGACCGTGCAATACGCGAACACCAGGCTGGTGTGCGTGTTCACCCAGCCGAGGCGATTCATCAAATTGTAGAGCGGCACGATGAGGATGGCGACCGGGAACATCTGCGTCACCAGGAAGGTCCACATCAACGACCGGTGCCCCGGAAAACGGAATCGCGAAAGCGCATACCCGGCGGTGGCCGACAGGAAGATCCCGAAGATCGTCGTGAAGAACGCGACCGATATCGAGTTTCCGAACCATGCCAGGAACTTCGTCTTCGCCACCACGTACTCGTAATTGTCGAACGACGACGCTTCGAAGACGTGCACCTCGCTGCTTCCCGCGAATCCCGGACGCAACGAAATGATCAGCACCCACAGCACGGGGAACACCGCGATGAAGCTGGCCCCCAGCAAAATGACGTGCAACAAGGCCGAGGCGGCAGGCGAGCGCTCTCCGCGCTTTCGGTACGTGGACGAGCTCATCTCACCACACCTCGCCGCTCGAGCGGAGCGCCCGCCGGTACACCAATGCGTACCCGACCAGCACGCAAAGAATGAGAATTCCGTAGGTGGCCGCCACCGCGTAATCGCGAATGCCCTCGAACGCCGCCGAGAACGCATAGGTGACGAGGATTTGCGTGGCGTCGCCCGGCCCGCCGCGCGTCACCAAGAAGATGATCGCGAACAGATTGAAGCTCCAAATCACACCCAACAAAATGATGGTCGCACTCACCGTGCGCAGACCGGGAAACGTGATGTGCCAGAATCGCTGCCAGGGCGAGGCGCCGTCGACCTCCGCCGCCTCGTAAAGCTCGGCGGGAATGGCCTGCAATCCCCCGAGCAGCGCCACCATGTTGAATGGAACACCCACCCAAATGTTGATGGCGATGACCGAAAGGAAAGCCAGCGTATCGTTTCCCAGCCAATCGAAGGTGCCCAGCCCCAAGTTGCCGAGCACGTGGTTCACGATGCCGTTGTCGCGCGCGAGAATGAGCTTCCAGGCAAAGGAGCTCACGAAGGTGGGAACCGCCCACGGCAAAATGAGCAGCACGCGGTAAACGGACCGCCCGCGCAGTTGCCGATTCAGCAAGACCGCCAGCCCCAGACCAATGGTGTAGTGGAAAAAGACGCAGCTTATCGTCCACACCACCGTGCGCCCCAACACCGACCAAAATTTGGTGTTCGGCCCAAAGAGCACATCCACGTAATTGCGCAGCCCGACGAAGGAGAACGAATCGGGCACCTGCAGAGCACCGATGGTCGCTGCGACGTTTTGCTCGTTGGCATCCGTGAAGGATAGGTAAACCCCTCGGTACAACGGATAGCCAACGAGCACCCCCAGCACGAGCACCACGGGGATGACCATCCCCCACGCATACTTGTGCTTGTCCCATGAACGCCGCACGCGACCTGCCATGCTTACTTCCAATCCTTGAGAATCTGTTTGTAATCGGTGGCCACCGTATCGAGCGCGGCTTGCGGAGCCTTGTCGCCGCTGATGGCGCGCGGATACTGTTGGTCGAGCGGGATCAAAAGCTGCCCGGCCTGCGGAATCGTCGGGCGCACCACCGCCTTGTCGATGACCGCGCGGAACTTGGGCACCACCGGGTTCGCCGCCGTGTCGGGCAATTGATACGCCGAGGAGCGCGTCGGCAAAAGCCCGAGCTCCTTGGCCAAGTAGGCCTGGTTCTCGGCGCTATTCATGAATTGGATGAATTGGTAGGACGCCGTCAGGTTTTTCGACCCGGCGTACACCACGTAATTGTGACCGCCCATCGGCGAACCGGCCTTGCCCGTGCTTCCGGCAGGCACTGGGGCGATGCCCAGGTTGTTCTTGTCGGCGAAGGCCTTGCCGCTGAAATCGTCGGCCACGGACCACGGACCATTGATGACCATGGCGATCTTTCCGTCTTTGAAGCCCGCCTGCATCTGATTGTACCCGGAGTTGAGATCCGGCTTGGCCGCCGCACCGCTCTTGATGAGATCGAGCGCGACCTCCAGGCCTTTCACCGCCTCCGGTGTATTGACGGTAATCTTCTTTTCGTCGGCGTTCACCAAATCGCCGCCGGCGCCGTAGATGAACGGCAAAAGGAAATAGCCGCCCGGATTGAGGTACAAGCCATCGGCGCCTGCCTTGGCCTTCACCGCCAGCGCGGCCGTCTTCAACTCGGCCATCGTGGTCGGCGCTTCCTTCACGCCGGCCTTCTCGAGCAGCGCCTTGTTGTAGAGAAGCGCGAGCACGTCGGTCACTTGCGGAACGCCGAACAGCTTTCCACCGAACTTGTTGCTCGCCAGCGGGGCAGGGAGGTAATCGGCCACGCCATCGGCCGCGGGCGTTCCCTCGAGCGGTGCGAGGAAGCGCAGCGACGCGAACTCCGCCGTCCACCCGACCTCCGCGCGCATCACGTCGGGCGCCGTATTGGCCTGCGCGGCCGTCTTGAACTTGTCGCGCGCCTGCTCGAACGGGATGTTCTGATAATCGACCTTGATGTTCGGATACTTCGCTTGGAACTTCTGAATCAGGTCCTTGAACTTCGGCGCCTCGTTGGTGGAATCGGAGGTGTCCCACCAGCTGATCGTCGTGATTTGCGGTCCTTCGGCTTTTTTCTCGCCGTTCTTGTCGCCCTTGTCACCGCCCGCATCGCCCGAGCCGCGACAGCCCATCATTGCCAACGTCACCATCGTCAGCAACGACGCCGACCGCCATCGCCTGGTTTGCATGGTCTTTCGCATATCGACTCCTCCGTCCAACCTGCCACGCAACGTAGGGCAATTCGTGCAGGAACGAAACGGTCTCGAGCACCCTTCGCGAGAACCGCAAAGGGCAGCGGGACGAAACCGGCGGGACCGGCGCGATGTATCGTGAAGAGTGAAAGGATCGCCTCGACGCCCGGCGGTCCTCGCACGAGAAGCGGACAAGGGCGCCGGCCCCGCCGGGATTGTCCCGCTGCCGCTGCTCACTTTGCAGCGAGATCGCGAGGCCGCGACGAGCCATCGAAAGCTGCGTCATCTGCGCCATGAAGATGAAGCCGCCCTTCCCACCAGCAGCCCAAACGAAGCAGAGCATCAGGGCTGTAGGATTTCACATGGACGATCGCGCCCCTTCGCTTTTACGCGTTGCATTGCCCGAGGCGTGCCATATTGTCGCGCTGGAGCCGCGCTCCCAAAGCGCGGGTCATCACGCCGACGCCACAAGAAGCCAGGAGGTATCCCGTGTCTGCTCGTCCGATGTCTCTACTCGTTTTCGGTATCGCGGTGGCTCTTTCCGCGGGGATGGCGGGATGCAGCAAGGACAAGACCGGCACGGGCGCGGGAGGCGTTCCGCTGGTTAAAGAGGGGGCGCTCGTCACGTGCACGCACATCCCGTATCCGCCCTTCCAGATCGAGAAGGAAGGCAAAATCGTCGGCTTCGACGTCGACGTCATCGACTTGGTCGCGAAGAAGCTGGGTGTGAAGCAGGAGTTCGTAGATACCCCGTTCGAGAACATGAAGACGGGGAACTTCCTCAACTCCGGCCGATGCGATCTGGTGGCCGCCGGTATGACCATCACCGAGCCCCGTCGCAAGAACATCGACTTTTCGGAGCCCTATTTCGACGCCAAACAGGCGCTCTTGATCAAAAAGGGCATCGCGGTGACGGACCTCGCCACCCTCAAAACGTCGGGCAAAAAGGTGGGCACGCAATCGCAGACCACCGGCGAAGACTTCACCAAATCCAAAGGCTTCGACCCGGTCTCGTTCGAGAGCTCGGACGCTCTCCTCAATGGCCTGCGCTCCGGCCAGGTCGAGACGGTCATCGAGGACCACCCCGTCGTCCAAGCCTGGATGAAGGATCCGAGCAATTCCGCCTTCGAGATCGCCGCCTACCTCGATACCGGCGAGCAACTCGGCATTGCGGTCAAGAAGGGCAATAGCAAGCTCCTTGCGGTCATCAACGAGGTGCTCGCGCAGGCCAAGGCCGACGGCACGTACCAGCGCCTCTACGAGCAGTGGTTCGGCCCCATGCCCACCGCCAAGAAGCCGTGAACGAAGCCGAAGTCGAAAAGCCGCCGCCTCAGTTGACTGCGATGCCGTCCAACCGCCGAATGAAACGCAGCCGTTCCGTTTCGCAGACGGTGCAGTATGGCATCTTCGTCGTCATCGTCTTGGTGGTGGCGTTCACCGCCAATTGGCAGGTCCTCGCGAGCCAGTTCGTGCGGCTCGACATCGCCGAGCGGCTTTTCCCGAAACTGCTGACCACCGCGTTGAAGAACACGGTCGTCTACACGATCTCCGGCTTCGCCCTCGGCCTCGTCTTGGGCCTCGTCATCGCGTTGATGCGTCTCTCGCAGGTCATTCCGTATCGCCTACTGGCGGGGCTCTACATCGAGTTTTTCCGCGGGTTGCCCGCGCTGGTCATCTTCATGTTCGTCGGCGTGGGCATTCCGCTGGCCTTTCCCGGCAGCGAGATCCCCGGTGGCACCTACGGCAAGGTGGCCTTGGGGCTCGGCCTCGTCTCCGCGGCGTACATGGCCGAAACCATCCGCGCGGGCATCCAGGCCGTGCCCAAAGGGCAGATGGAGGCGGCGCGATCGCTGGGGTTTTCGCATCGGCGCGCGATGTTGTCGATCATCTTGCCGCAGGCGTTTCGCATCATCATTCCGCCGCTCACCAACGAGCTGGTGCTCCTGTTCAAGGACTCGTCGCTGGTGCTTTTCCTCGGCGTGACCTTGGAAGAGCGCGAGCTGACCAAGTTCGGGCGCGATCTCGCGAGTGAGACGGCGAACACCACGCCCATCTTCGTTGCGGGCCTTTGTTATCTCATCGTGACCATTCCGCTCGGCTATTTGGTGCGCCGCCTCGAGGCGCGCGCCAACGCCGCGCAAGGGAGGTCGTGATGTCCGCCAGCAAGGGCAAAGTCTCCGTAGAAATCCGCGGCGTGCACAAGTCGTTCGGGGCGCTGCACGTCCTCAAGGGCATCGATTTGACCATCGACGCCGGCGAGGTCGTCTGCGTGATCGGGCCCTCCGGATCGGGCAAATCCACGTTGCTTCGCTGCGTGAATCTGCTCGAGGAGCCCGAGCAGGGGAACATCTTCGTCAACGGCGTCGAGATCACCGATCCGGACGTCGACATCGATGCGCAGCGGCGCAAAATCGGCATGGTGTTCCAGCAGTTCAACCTGTTCCCGCATCTGACGGTGACGGAGAACCTCACCTTGCCGCAGCGCCGCGTGCTCGGCCGCGCGCCGGAAGAAGCCGCGCGCGTGGCGGAGGAAAACCTGAAACGCGTGGGCCTCGCGCAGAAGGCGAGCGCGTATCCCGCGCAGCTTTCCGGCGGGCAACAGCAGCGTGTGGCCATTGCGCGTGCGCTGGCCATGCATCCCGAGTTGATGCTCTTCGACGAGCCCACCTCGGCGTTGGATCCCGAGCTGGTGGGGGACGTGCTCGCGGTCATGCGCATGCTGGCGCGCGAGGGCATGACCATGATGGTCGTCACCCACGAAATGAGCTTCGCGCGCGAAGTCGCCGATCGGGTCGTGTTCATGGACGGCGGCGTCATCGTCGAACAGGGCCCCGGCGCCCAGGTCATCGGCAACCCGAGCCACGAGCGAACCCGGACGTTTCTGTCCAGGGTGCTTGATCCTGCCGCAGTTTCGCTGTAAACGGGGCTCTTGCTTTCACGATAGTAGACACTATTCTCGTTTGCGAAACGAAACGGTCCCAACACGGCCCGCGTTTCCTTGAGGAGGCTTCGTTGCACACTCGATCCATCGACAAGTCCGTCACCCGCCGTCTCTTTCTCTCCGCCGTCACCGCGCTTTGCACCACGCTGAGCCTCGGCGCTTGTTCGAAGGAGGAAAACAAGGCGGGCGCAGCGGCCTCTTCCGAGGGTGCGGCCAAGACGGTGACCGCCGAGGCCAAGGCCGATGCTCCGCTCAAGGTGGGCGCCTCGCCGGTTCCGCACGCGGACATCCTGCGTTTCGTGCAGGAAAAGCTGGCCGAGAAAGAGGGCCTCAAGCTCCAGATCGTGGAGTTTACCGATTACGTGCAGCCGAACCTCGCGTTGAACGACAAGCTGATCGACGCGAACTTCTTCCAGCACGTGCCGTACATGGAGAACTTCGGCAAGGAGCGCAACATCGCCATGGTCTCGGTGGCCAAGGTGCACATCGAGCCGCTGGGCATCTACTCGAAGAAGGTGAAAGCCCTGGCCGACGCGCCCAAGGGCTCGATCATCGCCATCCCGAACGATGCGACCAACGCCGGCCGCGCCCTGCACCTTCTCGCCGACAACGGCCTGCTCACCCTGAAAGAGGGCGCCGCGGTCAACGCCACGGTGCAAGACATCGCGACGAACCCCAAGGGCTTCAAAGTGAAGGAACTGGAAGCCGCCCAGCTCCCGCGTTCCCTCGATGACGCGGCCCTCGCCATCGTGAATGGCAATTACGCCATCCAAGTTGGATTGAAGCCGAGCAAAGATGCTTTGGCCTTGGAAAAGGGCGAGGGTAACCCCTACGCCAACGTTCTGAGCGTCCTCAAAGGCCAAGAGAACGAACCGCGCGTGCAGAAGCTTGCGAAGCTTTTGACGTCGCCCGAAGTCAAAGAGTTCATCAACAAGAAGTACGACGGCGCCGTGATTGCGGCATTCTAACGGCGAGAAGATTTTTTACAGGGAGATCGGGAGATCGGGAGATTTTTAGTAAAAACTCCCGCTCTCCCCGTTCAATCCAATCAGGGACCGTTACTCGCCGGTGAGCGAATGAAAATGTCGTAATCTCGCAACGAAGATGCGGGATGGCCGACGCAGTTGGGAAGTGGGGCCATAGGCACCAAAGGACGCGTGCATTCACGTGCGCGTGCTTGACAGTGTACGGGCGCAGGTTACATGAGGAAGCGACGCGATTCTCTGCCGCGCTGCTTCTTTGGGCTCTTGCGCGAAGAGAGTTCGTACATTGCCAGCTTACTTTGGAGCTACTTGAATGTCTTTCATTGCGCGCAGCACGTGGGTTGCGGTCGTGGGTTTGGTGTGGGGTGGGGCGATGGCCGGGTGTTCGTCGGAGTCGTCGACTCTCCCGGAGGATCATCCTGATTCGGGGGAGCGCCCCGACGGCGGGCCCGGGCCGGAGCCCGATGCTGGATCGCGCCCAGATTCGGGGGAGCGACCCGACGGCGGGCCCGAGCCGGAGCCCGACGCTGGATCGCGTCCAGAGTGCACGACCGCCGACACGAGCAGGTGCTCGTATGATCACGCGACGGCCACGTGTGTCGCGGACAAGTGCGCCCTCGGGCAATGCACGGCGGACTACGGCAATTGCAACGGCCGCGCAGAAGACGGCTGCGAGCAGCCGCTGCTCTCGAACGTCGCGCACTGCGGACAATGCGGCAATGTTTGCCCTTCGGACAACGGCAGGGCGAGCTGC
Organism: Sorangiineae bacterium MSr12523; assembly: GCA_037157775.1. Lineage (NCBI taxonomy): Bacteria > Pseudomonadati > Myxococcota > Myxococcia > Myxococcales > Pendulisporaceae > Pendulispora > Pendulispora brunnea. The sequence continues at coordinate 6,795,143 of CP089982.1, read as the reverse complement.
GTGAAGGGCTCGTGCGAGATCGCGTGCGACCCCGGGTACCGCAAAAAGGACGGACATTGCGTGTCGGCGCAAACGGTGAGCGCGGGCATCGACTACACGTGCAGCATCAGGCCGAATGGCACCGTGTCCTGCTGGGGGGACGACACGCGAGGACGCGCCACGCCGCCCGAAAACGTCCCTTTCATCGACGTGACCGCCGGCGCGAGCGACCACACGTGCGGCATTCGAGCGGACGGCACGGCCGCATGCTGGGGCAGCAATGAGTACCAAGAGTCCACGATCCCGGCGTCCTTGCGCGACCGCATCTTTTTGGAAATCGAGCCGGGACTCCGAATCACGTGCGGGCTGCTCGACACGACGGAGCTCGTGTGCTGGGGCCTCACGAGCGAGCTCACGGCCTCGTCCCCACCCCCTGCGCTCCTTTCGTTCGGGACGGGATTCACGCAAATCTCCGTCGGCGTCGACTACGTGTGCGCGGTCGACGTGAACCAGCACGTCCAGTGCGCGGGCAACAACATGTACAAGAAGGTGAGCGGACACTCCGACGCCCTCTTTGCAAGCGTCGCCGCAGGGTGGAACCACACCTGCGGGCTTCACCTGGACGGCTCCGTCGAGTGCTGGGGCGACAACCAATGGCACCAGCTCGACGCGCCCAAAGCCGCGGGCTTCAAAGAAGTGTCCAACCGCGGGAACTTCTCATGCGCACGGCGCGAGAACGGCTCGGTGACGTGCTGGGGATACGACAAGAACGGCCGCACCTCGCCCCCGCCAGGTATCTACCAGCAAGTCTCGACGGGCGGGAACCACGCCTGCGGCATGCTGGTCTCCGGGCAAATCGCCTGCTGGGGCGACACGCCCCCGGCATTGTAACGGCTAGAGAGAATTTACATGAAGGCGGGAAGGTTTTGTTGTTTTGGCAACGGTCGTCCAACTTGGACGACCGTGAGCAAAACCAAAAAACCTTCCCGCCTTCCCCGCCTTCATGTTCAATCCAATCAGGTAGCGCCTACTCGCCGAGATAGGCTTTGCGCACTTCGGGTGATTTCAGGAGCTCTTGGCCCGTGCCCGACATGACGATTTCGCCCGTCTCGAGCACGTACGCACGCGAGGCGAGTTGCAGTGCCTTGTGGGCGTTCTGCTCGACCAGGAGAAGCGCCACGCCGGCTTGCGACACCTCACGCAAGACCGTGAAAATCTTGTCCACGACCTGCGGCGCAAGACCCAATGACGGCTCGTCCAAGAGCAAAAGCTTGGGGCGGGACATCAGCGCACGGGCCACCGCGAGCATCTGTTGCTCGCCGCCGGAGAGCGTGCCCGAGACCTGTTTCTCGCGCTCTTTCAGAATGGGGAACAAGGAGAACATCTTGTCCATGTCCTTCTGAATCTCGGCGGTGTCGTTGCGCAGGAAGGCGCCCAGGTCCAAGTTCTCGCGCACCGTCAGGTTCAGGAAGATGCCGCGGCCCTCGGGGGCGTGCGCCATTCCGCGCGCCACCACCTCGTGGGCCTGGATGCGCGTGATCTCCTCGCCGCGGAACTTCACCGTGCCCGCCGCGGGGCGGAGCATGCGCGAGACCGCGCGCAACGTCGTCGTCTTGCCGGCGCCGTTGCTGCCGATGAGGGCAACCACTTGGCCTTCGGGGACCTCCAGGGAGATTCCCCGCAAGGCCTCGATGGCGCCGTAATTCACCTTCAGGTCTTTGACGCTGAGGATCGACTTGGACGTGGAAGTGCCGGCCGCCTTGTCGTTACGGTACGGTTCGGAATTCGTCGCGGTCACGGCTGCACCTCGTTCACGGATTCGGCCGACGGGGGCTCGCCCGGCATCAGCGACTCGCTCGAGTGGGCCGGAATCGCAATGTGCTGCTCCTCAAGGTACGAGTCGCCCAAGTACGCCTCGATGACCTTCGGATTCTTGCGCACCAACTCCGGCTTGCCCCGCGCGATGGTCACGCCATGGTCGAGCACCACCAGGCGCTCGGAGATGCCCATGACGAGCTTCATGTCGTGCTCGATCACCAGGATGGCCAGCTTGAACTCGTCGCGCAGCTTGCGAATCAGCTCCATCAGCGCGACTTTTTCGGCGCCATTCATACCGGCTGCCGGCTCGTCCAGGCATAGGACCTTCGGTCCCGTGGCCAGTGCGCGCGCAATCTCGAGGCGGCGCTGTTCGCCGTAGGGCAGGTTCTTCGCACGCTCGTCGCGGAAGCGCTCGAGGCCCATGACCTCCAAGAATTCCAGGGAGCGCTTGGTGATGCGCGCCTCGTCGTCCAAAAACCCCTTGGACTGGAAGAACGCCGCGACGAAGCCCGCCTTTCGCCCGTGGTGGCAGGCGACCTTCACGTTGTCGAGCGCCGTGAGCTCTTTGAAGAGGCGGATGTTCTGGAACGTGCGCGCGATACCACGCCCGCTGATCTGGTGCGGCCGCAGCCCGTTCACGCGCGTGCCGCAGATCTTCACGTCGCCCGACGTGGGCGTGTACACGCCGGTGATGGCGTTGAAGGCCGTGGTCTTGCCCGCGCCGTTCGGCCCGATGAGACCGACCAACTCGCCCGGCTCCAACGACAGATTGAACTCGGACAGCGCCTTGAGGCCGCCGAACTGCATCGTGACGTTCTTGGCCTCGAGACAGGTGTCTCCCCAGCCGCGCTTCGTGGACTCGTCGCCGCTGACGTGAGAAGTGGAAGAGGCGTTGACCGCGACGCTCATGAACTCACCTTCTTGCGGAGCTTCGGAATCAAGTCCCAGATTTCGCGCGTCCCAAAGATGCCGGTGGGGCGCGTGAGCATCAAGGCGATGAGAAGGACCGAATACATGACCATGCGATACTGCTGCACATCGCGCAGGCCTTCCAGTGCGAAGCTCAGAACGAGCGCCGCCACGACGGATCCGGTGACCGAGCCCATGCCGCCGAGCACCACCATCACGACGACCTCGATCGACTTGATGAAGGTGAAGCTGCGGGGCGTGCAGAGCTGGATCTGGTGCACCAGCAGCGCGCCCGCCAGACCGGCGAAGGCCGACGAGATCACGAAGGCGCGAACCTTGTAGCCCGTGGTGTCGACGCCCATGGCCTCAGCGGCCACTTCGTCCTCGCGAATGGCGAGCAGCGCGCGGCCGTGCGTCGAACCGAGCAGGCGCCGCGCCATCGCGATGGTCACGATGACCGCAATGCCAACCCAAAGAATGTTGGTGCGCTTCGGAAGGCCCGAGATGCCCGTGGCCTGCCCGAGAAACTCCGTGTTCTCGATGAGCACGCGGATGATCTCGTTGAAGCCCAAGGTCACGATGGCCAGGTAGTCACCGCGCAATCGCAGCGACGGCATGCCCACCAGGAGACCCATGAGGGCCGCCATGGCCATGCCCGCCACCATCGCGAACAAGAAGATGAGCTGGTCCGAGACGGCCGTGGGGATCCCCACGATTTCCAGCGAGTTCGTGGCCACGGTGATCTTCGCCGCGGTGTACGCGCCGACGGCCATGAAGCCGGCGTGGCCGATGGAGAACTGGCCGGTGAAGCCGTTCACGACGTTCAACGAGACGGCGAGGATGACGTTGATGCCTGCCATCATCAGGATGACCGCCATCGCGGTCTCGCTCCCGCCGGGACCGGCCACGGCGCCCTGGAAGATCCAGAGGAGCGGAATGCCGATGAGAAGAGGAAGTGCCGAACGGAGGAGAATCTTCGGTAGGTCCACCGCTACACCTTCTCCGCGCGCACGCGCCCGAAAAGACCTTCCGGTCGCCAAAGAAGAACGATGATGAGCAGCGCGAACGCGATGCCGTCGCGGTACGAGGAGAGCAGGTAGCCCGCCACGTACTCCTCGGAGAGACCGAGGATCAAGCCGCCGACCATGGCGCCTTGCACGTTACCAATGCCTCCGAACACCGCGGCGACGAACGCCTTGATGCCGGGCAAGAGTCCGAGGAGCGGGTTGATGCTGGGGCGCGAACCCGCCACCAGGATGGCCGCCGCCGCCGCCAGGCCGCTGCCCAGCGCGAAGGTCCAAACGATGACGCGATTGACGTTGATGCCCATGAGGCCTGCCACGCTGGCATCGAAGGACACCGCCCGCATCGCCGTGCCGAACTTCGTCCGGTACACGATGTACTGCAGGGCGAACATGAAGCCGACGGCCACGATCAGCGACACGATGTCGTAATTGCTGATGTGCACCCCGAGCGGCTCGAAATCGACACGCGCGAACGGCTCCGGGAAGAAGCGCGGCGTGGGGCCGGGCGGGAAGGGGACCTCGCCGTCGATGACCGGCGGAAGCTGAAAGCCGTACTCCAGCAGGAAGGACACGCCGATGGCGGTGATGAGGGCGGTGAGGCGCGCACGCTGCCGCAGCGGGCGGTACGCGAAACGCTCGATGGCCACACCCAACGCGGCACAGATCACAATCGCACCGACGAAGACCACCCCCGCTTTGGCGAGCGATGGCTCCTGATCGACCCCGAGGCCGCGCGCGATGTACAAGCCGGCAAAGGCGCCCACCATGTACACGTCACCATGGGCGAAGTTAATGAGCTTGAGGACACCGTAGACCATCGTATAGCCGAGTGCGATGAGGGCGTAGATCGTCCCTACCGACAGGCCGTTCACGAGGTGCTGGAGAAATTCGGTCATGATGCGTTGGCACCCCGATAGAGTGGAATAGGGTGATTGGAAAAAACCGCTCCCGCTCGTCGTAGTTTGAGGAGCGGGAGCGGGTAAGCAATTTACATATTACGGGCTGATTGTCGCCGCGTATTTCGGTGCATTCTTCTCGATGCCGATGACGACCGCCGGCTTGTCGGCGTTGTGATCCTTGTTGAGCGTGATCTTGCCGCTCACACCTTGGAAATCCTTGGTCTTCTCGACTTCGTCGCGGATGGCGGGGCCGGTCAGCTCTTTGGCCTGCTCCATGGCGTGGAACGCCACATTGGCCGCGTCATAACCGAGCACGGCGTGGGCGTCGGGCACCGCGTTGTAGGTGGCCTTGTACTTCGCGATGAAGTCCTTCACCTGCGGGGACGTGTCCTCGGGGCTGTAGTGGTTCGAGAAGAACGAACCGTCGAGCGCGCCTTTGGAGATCTCGTAAAGCTTCTCCGAGTCCCATCCGTCGCCGCCCATCAAGGGAACCTTGATGCCCAGCTCCTTGGCCTGACGCGCAATCAGCGCCACGTCGGTGTAGTAACCGGGGACGTAGAACGCCTCGGCATTCTTCGACTTGAGTTTCGTCAATTGTGCTTTGAAGTCCTGATCGCCAGCTTTGTAGCTGACGTCGTCGACGACTTCGCCGCCGAGCTTCTTGAACGTCTCGGTGAAGAAGTTGGCGAGGCCCACCGAGTAGTCGTTTCCGACGTCACGCAGGATGGCGACCTTCTTCCACTTCTTGTTTTCAGCCGCGAACTTCGCCATCACCGTGCCCTGGAAGGGGTCGATGAAGCAAACGCGGAAGACGAACGGGCGCGTCTTGTCGCCGTCCTTCGTGACCTTCGGGTTGGTCGACGAATTGGAAATCATCGGGATCTTATTCGAGTCCGCGACGGGGCCCATCGCGATGGAACGACTCGACGAGACTTCTCCGAGAAACGTGAGGACCTTGTCCTGCGTGACGAGTCGGGTTGCCGCAACGGCGGCCTCTTCGGGCTTTCCCTGGTCGTCGTATGTCTTGAGGACGATCTTCTTGCCTTTGATGCCGTTCTTTTTGTTCTGCTCTTCGACGGCGAGCTTCATCCCATTGTCGCTCGACTGGCCGAAGGTGGCCTCATTACCCGTCATTGATCCGACGTGACCGATCACGATCGTGTCACTGGCGGGCGCTGCTGATGTTTTGGTCTCAGCGGTCTGCGGCGCGGCTTTCTCGGGCTCCTTGTCCTTGCAGCCCGCGCCTGCCGCACCGCCGATCGCCAATAGAGCCATCACCAACGCACGTGCGTAGCGCATCGAAACCTCCGATATCGACCTGTGGGAAAATCGTTTTGGAACGCGCGTACTTTTCGCGTGAGGACGTCCCTTAGCACGCCCGCACACTGTGTTGTCAACGTCGCGTTCCACAAACGAACCCACCATGTACGCTACACAACGCCGCGTATTTGAAAGAGGCTTTGACGCTTATGACGCAGCTGCGTCAGGGCCTCTTTCACGGGTCGTTCCCTCACGGGTTGATCGTCGCAGCGTACTTCTGAGCGTTCTTCTCGATACCGATGACGACCGACGACTTCACAGGGTTGTGGTCGGCGTCGAGGGTAATGTTGCCGCTGACTCCCTTGAAGTCCTTGGTTTTCTCGATTTCATCACGAATGGCCGGGCCGGTGAGTTCCTTGGCCTTTTCGATTGCGGCGAGGGCGACACTGGCTGCGTCATAACCGAGAACGGCGAGCGCATCCGGAGTAGCTCCACCGTAGGCGGCCTTGTACTTCGTGATGAAGTCCTGAACGACCGGTGACTTGTCCTCGGGGCTGTAGTGGTTCGAGAAGTACGAACCATCGAGCGAGCCCTTCGCAATCTCGAACAGCTTGGGAGAGTCCCAGCCGTCGCCGCCCATCAGCGGTTGCTTGAGGCCGAGCTCACGAGCCTGGCGCGCGAGAAGCGCCACGTCGGTGTAGTAACCGGGGACGTAGAGCGCGTCGGGGTTCTTGCCCTTGACCTTCGTGAGCTGCGCTTTGAAGTCCTGATCGCCGGCCTTGAAGCTGACGTCGTCCGTGATCTCGCCACCGAGCTTCTTGAACGTCTCGGTGAAGAAGTTGGCGAGGCCCACGGAGTAGTCGTTCCCCACGTCACGCAGGATGGCGACCTTCTTGAACTTCTTGTTCTCGACGGCGAACTTCGCCATGACCGTTCCCTGGAACGGGTCGATGTAGCAAACGCGGAAGACGTAGGGGCGGGTCTTGTCGCCGTCCTTCGTGACCTTCGGATTGGTCGAGGCGTTCGAGATCATCGGGATCTTGTTGGAGTCCGCGATGGGGGCCATCGCGATCGAGCGGCTCGACGCGACTTCACCCAGGAACGTGAGGACCTTGTCTTGGGTCACGAGTCGCGTCGCGGCGACGGCCGCTTCTTCCGGCTTGCCTTGCGAGTCGTAGGTCTTCAAAACGACCTTCTTGCCCTTGATGCCGTTCTTCTTGTTGATCTCTTCGACCGCGAGCTTGATGCCATTGTCGCTGGATTGGCCGAAGGTCGCCTCGTTGCCCGTGAGCGACCCGACGTGACCGATCACGATCGTATCGCTCGTAGGCGCTGCTGAAACTTTGGTCTCGGCGGTCGGCGGCGCCGCCTTCTCGGGCTCCTTGTCCTTGCAAGCCACCGCCCCGATCGCCAACACCGCCATCATCAACGCACGTGCGTAGCGCATCGCAACCTCCCATCCCCGTATTCTGAAAATTCGTTTGAAACGCCCAGTTTTACTGAAGACGCTTCTTTAGCACGGCCGTACCAGTTTCTGTCAACGGGCGTTCCCGCATTAGTTCACTTGTTTCTTACGGTTTTCATGGCCGTATGAAACATAACTGTACCAGCACACGGGACTCGTGAGTGCTTGCGGGTGTGCTGGTACAGGATCGTTCGTTTTGTAACTGGGATCGCCCTTTTCAGAGCGAAAGACGGTTCGCAGTTCGTTATCGAATTGGCGTCCTAGTGCGTTATCGGCGGGCTGCGTACGGTGGTACGACGCGTCGAGCAGGCACGTTTTCAAAATTCCTGATTCAAAGGTTGCGCTTTCCCGTGGTAAGAGCGCTTGCCGGCATCGTGTGCCTTCGTGTGATGTTTCATTCGGCTGCCGCCGGAGTGTCTTTGAATTTGGAGGGCCGCCCGTGCCCCATTCTGCTTTGGGTGACGCGCGGCTACAGGGAGAAGAGCCTATGACACGTCTCAAGTGGCTTCACCTTACTCAGCTCGTGGCTGCGATGACGACGGTCTCCGTCGCGGCCGCAGCTGCCGATGACCCGCCGGCACAAGGTCGTACCGACGGAAAACAAGTTGCTCAGACGACGGCACCGCAACCGACACCGGAATCCACTCCGGAACAGGTTCCGCCGCCGCCGCCCGCCCCCCCGGAAGCCACCCAGGCCACACCGCCGCCGGCGGCCCCTGCGCCTACATCGCCCGCCCCCGCCCCCGCCGCCGCGGAGGAGGAGAAATTGCCGCCGGGCAGCTTCAAGGTGCCGGGCACGCAGACGGTGCTCACCCTGTCCGGTTACGCGCAGCTCGACGTCACGTTCGACGCGAAGGGCCGCGATCCCCAGGTCGAAGACAATGACTGGGCCGTTCACGCGGCCATCCATCCGCTCAACCAGAGCTACGAAACGCGGCAGAAATCCGGCCAGCTTTACCTGACCGCGCGCACGAGCCGGGTCGGCATCTCGACGATGACGAAGAGCGAGATTGCCGACATCGGGGCCAAGGTCGAAGGTGACTTCAACGCCGGCAACCTGCTCTCGGGCCAGACGTTCACCAACTCCGTGCTCTTCCGCCTTCGCCACGCTTACGGCACCTTGAGCGGCAAGTACGGTACGTTCCTCTTCGGCCAGAGCTGGTCGACGATGCTCGATCTGCCGTCGTACGCGGAAACCGTGGACTTCAACGGTCCCGGTTCCATTCCGCTGATTCGGCAGCCGCAGATCCGCTACACGATTCCGATTGGCGACGCGGTGAGCTTGGCCCTCGCTGCGGAAAACGGACCCGGCACCGATCGAAACGGCGTCACCGATTCGACCGGCCCCACGCGCCGCATGCAGCAGATTCCGGATCTCATCGCCGTCCTCGGTTTCAAGGGCGATTGGGGTACCGCATCCATCGGCGGTGTGGCCTTGCAGTACAAGCAGGCCGGCTCCCCGGCAACGGGCGGCGCGACGCCCACGGCGGAGCGCGATGGGTACTCGAAGGAAGGCTGGGGCGTCCGCGCGGGCGCTGCGCTCAACCTGCCGTGGGGTGACCGCTTCCGTGCCTACGGTGCGGGCGGCAACGGTATCGGTCGTTACATCTTCAACGCAGGTCTGCAGGGCCAAGGCGCAAGGCCGAATGCGGCGGATGATGACTGGCAGCTCTGGCAGGTCATTGCGTACCACGTCAACTACACGCGCGTTTGGAGCCCGGTCGTCCGCTCCAACGTGGTGTGGAGCCAGACGTACATGAAGTGGAACGGCAGCCAGTCGCTCGCGGAAATCGGCGCACTTCCGTCGTTCGATCCGCAGACGGGTTACGTTCACGATCCCGGCTTCAACAAGCGCCTCGACCAGCTGTTCATCAATACGTTCTTCACGGTGAACAAGCAGGTGGAGTTCGGTGTCGAATACGCGTTCTCGGAGCGCAATACGTTCGGCAACGACGATGCTCCGAGCAACTCGTGCGATGCGGCCAGCGTCGGACCGTGCGCGTCCCAAAAGGGCACGCAGCACCGCGTGACCGGGACGATGCACGTCAACTTCTTCTGATCCGCGCCTCGCGTAAACGTTCGGCGCTCCAGGTGTCATGAGACGACACTCGGGGCGCCGAATCGTTTTGTACGGATCAGCGAAGTTCCGCCTCGAAGCGAAACACGTTCGACGCGGTCACCTTGCCGTCGCCGTCGAGCGTGCGCTCCTCGAAGAAAGTCGTTGCGTCGCGAGAGATCGTGAGAACGCTCGAGGTGCGGGAGCCGTAGACGTTGCCCGTGATGAGCGGCGGCGAGAGGCGACGTTCCCATTCGAGGCCGACACCGGTGTTGGGCAGCTCTTCGTCGGGGGCGACGGTGCTGTCCGCGAGCATGGCGAAGAGGCGCGCTGCGGGATCCGTGTCCCGCAGCGCAGACTCCATGGCCTCGCGGGCGCGCCGCACTTTGGGCCACGGTTCGTCGAGCGTGTGGTTCGACAAGCCGTGAACGCCTGGCGCGATGGCATGCACGCGGCCCTCGAGGCTGCCGAGGTAAAAGAGCCCCGTGCGGTCGCCGCCAATCAGGTTGAAGCCGTTGTACTGCGATGCGCGCTCGGCCAAGCCCGAAAAAAAGGCCTCGGGCGGCTCGGTATCGCGGAGGAATTCGGTCACGAGCTGGCCGCGCGATCGCGCATTGTCGCGCGCGTCGGAGGGATCACGGAAGTTGGTGACCGCCGCAAAGCGGCCTCCCTTGGTGACGCCCATCCATGTGCCGCCGGCCTTCACATCGCGGCCTGCGAGCAAGTCTGGCACATCCGGCCACCAGCGCAGAGGTTCGGTGGGGCGGGCGCGCCATTCGTCGCGGTTGGCCGCGACGACCAGCGAAAAATCGGGGTGCGTTTGCCAGGCGATGGCGATGAGGCACATGCTCCATGTATAGGGTACGCCGATGATGAAGACTCAGCTGTTCATGGATCGGTCGCTCGCTCGACGCCTGGAACGCGCCGAGGGCGCTGCCAATGCCGCCACGGTGACGACGCGCGCACGGCTCAACCCGGCCATGGGGGCTGCCTGGATCGACGTGAGCGGGACGTACGCGATGTTCGATGGTCCGGGGTCGCCCATGACGCAGTCGTTCGGCCTCGGCATTTTCGCCGAGGCGACGGATGCCACCTTCGAGCAGCTCGAGGCCTTTTTTCGCATGCGCGGTGCGGAAACGCACCACGAGACGAGCCCGCTGGCGGGTGCCACGCTCTTCGGCAACTTGGCAGCGCGCGGGTATCGGCCCATCGAGGTCAGCACGGTGCTGGTGCAGCCGCTCACCGAGCCGCGCGAGGCGAAGGCGGGACCGCGCGTGCGGATCGCCGGTGAGCAGGATCGCGAGCGGTGGATCGAGACGGCCGTCGCGGGGTGGGCCGAAAAGCCCGAGTACATCGACTTCATCCGCGATCTGACGACTCTGACCTTCGCCAACCCCGACACGCTGAAGTTCATCGCCGAGGACGACCACGGTGAGCCGATGGGTACGGGGGGGCTCGTTCTTCACGAAGGCGTGGCGCTCCTCGCCGGCGCAAGCACCGCGCCGAAGCACCGTTCCCGCGGCGCCCAAGGCGCACTCCTCGCCGCGCGCCTCGAGCACGCCCGCGCCGCAGGTTGCGATCTCGCCATGATGGTCACGGAGCCCGGAAGCGCCTCCCAGCGCAACGCCGAGCGCAGCGACTTCCGCGTCGCCTACTCGCGAACGAAGTGGGCGCTCTCGATCTGAGAAGAAAGATCACAGGGAGGCGGGGAGGCGGGGAGTTTTTTAGGGTTCCAAGGGGGCCCACTAGGCCAAGTGGAAACCCCCAAAGAAGCGTTCCGCGGTGGGATTCGCGCCGTATCCCTCCCCGCCTCCCCGTCTCCCTGTAAAATCTTCTGGGTCTCTAGAGCTCGTCGCGCAGGACGATGAGCGGCTCCATGTGCGAGGGCAAGTCCACGCGGACCACGGTGCCCGAGCCCAGCTCGGAGGAGATGTGCAGCTTGCCGCCGTGGGCCTCGACGATGCCGCGGGCGATGGCCAGGCCGAGGCCGCGGCCTCCGGTTTTGCGGTCGCGTGATGCGTCGGCTCGGTAAAAGAGCTCGCCCAGGTGCTCGAGGTGCTCGGCGGGGATGCCCTCGCCTTGGTCGCGCACCTCGATGCGGGCGCGTTCGCTCCCTTCGCTCTGCACTGTGACGACGACCCGGCTGCCGCGCGGCGAGTGGCGCAGGGCGTTGCTCACCAGATTGCGCACCACTTGGGCGAGTCGTTGGGCATCGCCCAGCGCGAATGCAGGCCCATCGTGCTCCGCATGCAGCGTCACACCGCGGCTCTCCGCCTCGCGCACGAAGGCCTCCACCTCCGCGGAGACGATGGCCGAAAGATCGAGCCGCCGCGTCTCCATCTTCAAACCGTCGAAGTCGATCTGGGACATGGTTCGCAGATCGTCGGTGAGCCCTTTGAGGGCGAGCGCGCGCTCGTAGGCGGTGGTCACGTAGCGTTCGCGCGTCGCCGGGTCGACCTCCTCCTCCATGCAGAGCGACTCCAGGTATCCCATGACGCTGGTCAGCGGCGTGGCAATCTCGTGGGTCCACGCGGCGAAGCTGCGCCTGCGCAGATCGCGTTCGCGCCGCAGATCCTCGATGTGCTTGGCCAGGCTGTCGGCCATGCGGTTGAAGTCTTTGGCCAGCCGCCCGACCTCGTCGTCGCCGTACGACGGCAGGCGAATTCCCAGATCGCCGCTGGCCATGCGGTGCACGGCGTCCTCCGCATCGCGAAGGCCTACGCGCAAACGGCGCCCGAGGATCAACGTGGCGCCGACCCAGACGAAGCAGCTCGCCAGAAACCCCGCCGCGAGCGCCGCGCCGATGCCGAGCAGAATGTGACTCGCCGCCCATCGATCGAACATACCCACGTACCGGATCGGGCCATCTTGCCGCATGCGCATGATGGCCATGTGTTCGAGCCCGATGATGGATGGCCCGGGAAAGACGGCCTTGTCGGGCACGGCCGCGCGGATCACCCGGGGCGGTAGTTGCTCGAGCACCGGAATGTCGTGACGGCTGCGTGCGACGGCGCGGCCTTCGGTGTCGTACAGCACGATGGCGAAGCCGGAGAACTCGCCGAATTCGGCGGCGAGGCGCTCGTCGGTGAACAACCCCGCCTCCGCGGACGTACGGGTCAAACGAAGACCGATCCCGAGCACCCACTCGCGAATGAGCAAATCGCTTTGATGAAAAACGGCGCCGACCGTCACGATGTACGCGGCGGTGGCCAGGAACATCACGATGAACACGACACGGGCTACCCGTCGTGAAAATCGCGCTTTTTTCACGACGGTGGCGTTCACTGGTGCTTACCCGTCCTGCGTCTTCGTGTGTGTCTCAGGAAGAGAGGAGCGCCACAACGCCAGGCGATCCGCGCAGGACTGGGACCCACCATCGAAGGTTGCGCTACGCCTGCTTCTGCGAGGCCGGCGGTGCGCTGGTGCCGAGCGCGTCGAGTGAGAGCACGTAGCCCACGCCGGGAACGGTGCCGATCACCTCCGGCGCGAGGCCCGCGCTCGCGAGCTTTCGGCGCACGCGCGTCACGTGGCTATCGACGGTGAGCGCGTAGCTCGAATCGGTGTAGCCCCACACATCGGAGAGAAGCTGCTCGCGGCTCAAAACTTCGCCCGCGCGCCGCGCGAAGCAGATGAGCATATCGAACTCCATGGGCGTCAAATCCACCGCGCGCGCGCCGATCTGCGCGTGCCTTCCCGCGGGATCGAGACGCAGCTGGCCTACGGTGAGGGCCTCGGCATCGTCTTCCGCGCGAAGCTTCTGCGAATCGTGATCGCGCCGCTCGAAGCGCAAAAGGGCCTTGATGCGCGCGAGAAGCTCACGCACGCCGAAGGGCTTGCGCACGTAGTCATCCGCCCCGACCTTGTAGCCCAGAATGGCATCTTCCTCGGTGACCCGCGCGGTCAGCATCAACACGATCGGCTGCCGCCCTTGTTCGGCGCGCAGCGCACGACAAACGTCGTAGCCATTCGCCCCCGGAATCATCACGTCCAATATGACCAGGTCTGCACGCTCCGCCCGATACAAGGCAATTGCTTCGAGACCGTTTCCAACGATCCGCACCACGTGTCCAACTTTGCGCAGATGATCGGCAAGTAGAATGGCGATGGGAGCGTCGTCTTCCACAATCAGGATACGCGCCATTCTCAGATGGTAACCGCACGCGCATCGTGAAATCACGTGCTGGTAGCAAATAACGATGACGATCACCCATATATGGACCAACGTGTTTTTAGCCCAACCTTGCAGTTTGCACATCTGTGTTGCACCACCACACCTTAGCCGGAAGGATGTACTCTGCACCCGATGCGCTCCTTCGATCCAATGGCCTTTGCCAAAGAGCAGATTGCGCGGGACGAAGCACGCACACGGCACATGCCCGCGCTTTTCGTGCGCAAGGTGTCCCGAATGCGTGCCTCCGCCGTAGGTTTTCTGCGCGGTGCGGCGCCACTCTTTTACGAGCTGTACGAGCACTATGCGGAGGACTGCCACGATGGTCCGGCGGGCGATGGATGGATTGCAGGCGATCTCCACGTCGAAAATTTCGGCGTCTATCGGACGGCGCCCGTGGATCTGCTCCAACGTGGGCGAGCGGCGAACGTCACCTTCGATCTCAACGACTTCGACGATGCCCTCGTCGGACCTTGGCGGCTCGATGTGTTGCGGCTACTCACGAGTTTGCTGCTTGCCGCGCGTGGATTCGGCGCGAGTGGTGCGCGGGCCGCATCGTGGACGGAGGCCCTGCTCGATGCGTACACCTCGCGCGCGTTCGATCGGGCGCCGCAGTCTCTCGAGGTGCCGGCGCCGGTGATGAGCCTTCTCACGCGGGCGAGCGCACGCACCCGGCGCGCCTTGCTCGATGCCCGCACCACGCGCACCTCGCGCGGTCGCCGCTTCGTGCGCGATGGCCTCCGCTATGCCGAGCTCGCACCGGCCACCGACGCGGCCGCGCGCAAGGCATTCGAGATCTACGCGCGCGGTGTGCAAGAGACCTATGGCCTCACGCCCCAGCACTTCGAGGTGGTCGACACCGCCTTCCGCATCGCGGGCACAGGCAGCCTGGGCACCTTGCGCATCGCCGTTCTGGCGCGCGGGAAGGGGAAGGACGACGGTAACTGGATCTTCGACATGAAAGCGCAATCGGCACCGTCGGCGGAGGCCTATGGCAAGCCGGCGAACGTGCGCTCCCCCGCCGAGCGCGTGCTGACCGCGATGCAGCGCTGCCTCGAGCAGCCGCCGCACATGGCGGGCACGGTTCGCATGGGAGCTGCCTCCATGCTGGTGCGACGCCTCGCCCCGCAGGAGGACAAGCTGGATCTCGCGCACGTACCCGACGCGGATCTTCTGCCGCTCGCACGCTACCTCGGTGCCCTCACCGGCGCCGCACACCGCCGTGGGGCCCGCTCCAAACCGCGCCCCTGGTCATCTGCGGCCTGCACGAAACTGCTCTATCGAGCCTTCGCCCTCGCGGGCCTTCACGAGGCCATTTACCTCGCGTATTCGCGGCTCACCGAGCCGATGGCCTCGAAGTAGGCGGACGCGCGCCAACCAAGCCCACCAAACGACAAGATGGGATTTTCGAGTTCCATGCTCCAAAGGACGTCCAGGGAGACGCCTTGGGCGGTAGCCCTTGAAATCCCTTACATTTCAGCAAGAAGGCACCGTGGTCTCGTGTGGTTGACGCCGGCATACCGATTGCTCAGTGCGCCGGCATGGGGCACCTCCGTGGTCTTCTCCGTGATCGGCGCGGTGTATCGGCCGTCGAGTACGGGCTCATTCTTGCGGCCATCTTGCTGTTGGTTGCCGCCGGCTATCGTCTGCTGGGCAAGGACAACTCGCAGGCCACGCGCCATGCCGAGGCGACGCTTCAAGGGAGCGACGGCTACGCGGCCGGCGGAGGGAATCACGACTCCAAAGGGGGCAATGCCAACGCGCCGGGCGGCGGTGCCGACAACGCGGGCACCAACGGGGGCGATGGGCAAACGGCCAGCAACGACAACGCCGGCAATGGCGGTGGTGGAGACAAAGCAGGCGGGGGAAACGGCGGCGGAGACAAAGGGGGTGGCGGCGGCTTTCTGAGCGGCGTTGGCAACTTCTTCAAAGGGGCCATCCTCGGGGACTTCGGCGGCGACAGCGGCTGGTCTGGCCTCGCCGGACAAGTCGTCGTTGGCTTCATCCCCATCGCCGGCCAAATCGCTGACGTGCGCGACACGGTCGCGGGCATCAAGGCGGTTGTGAACGGAGAGCCCGGCGGCTGGACACAACTCGGCGGTGCCGCCGTGGCATGGATCCCGGGGGTCGGCGATCTCGCGAAGGCCGGAATCAAGGGTGCCCGCCATGCCGACGAAGTGGCGTCGGCCGTCGCCAAAGGTTCGGACGCGGCCAAGGGCGGCGACGAAGTGGCCGGCGGCATCGCCAAGAACGTCGACGAGGCCGCGCACCTGGACATGTTCCGCGATGGCGGATCGTTCTTGGTGCCCGAGGGGGCCTACGACAAGTTCATCAAAGGTAAGCCGACGGTCGGACGCGATGATGGCCAATTCATGACGACGAAGGGCACCATCGACAAGATTCTCAAAGAGGCCAACGGCGACATCAACGTCATCAATCAGAAGCTCGGTACGGATTTCCCACCGGGAACGAAGCTCGTACGCATCGACGTTCCCAAGCCGCTGGACAACGGCGCACGTTTGCCCACGGGCAAGGAGTCGGGTGCGAACGAGCACTTCATCCCGGGCGGCTACACGAGCGGCGGCATCCCCGAGATCGTGACCAACCCCATCCCCTCTGGAAATGTGAACGTGACCACGATCCCTCTAAAGCCCTGACACCCATGCTCTCCAGTTAACCCGTACACGTACACGTTCCCGTTCCCGATCTTCTCTCTCAGGAGCCTTCGGAAACGGGTACGGGAACGGGAACGTGTACGGGCAGAGAGTGGAGTACGATCGGAATCATGAAGGAAATACGAAGCGCAAATATGGACTACGTGTTGCTCGAGGGCGACGACGGGGCGCCTCTCCTCGACGTCCTCGTGGGGACCATTGCGATGTTCCCGCGCCGGGTGCACCTCACGGCGGCCGAATACCAGAGAATGCTCTCGGACGAAGCGTACACGCGCGAGTTCGCCATCTCCGTTCGCCGTGAGCCGCAGAAGTTCGCTGGTCGCTACCAAGACCACCCCCCGCACGCTTTCGGCTCGCAGAAGTGACTACAAGCTCGTAGCAAAATAAGAAAAAATGAAGCTTAGCCCGGGCACTCCGAGAGCGAGCGTTTTACGTTGAGCTGACAGATGGCGATTGGACATCGTTTTGCGATGGGAAATCGGCATTTTCGCCGGGAAACCGCAGCCTTCAACGACGCACGTGCGGCCTCTGGAAGGGGCCTGGGGGGTTCATGACGGATTGGTTGGACCGCGATCACAGCATCGCGGAACCCGGATACAGCCGCTGGTTGATCCCGCCGGCCGCGCTCGCGATTCATTTGAGCATTGGGCAGGTTTATGCCTTTAGCGTGTTCAAGCGCCCGCTGCAGGCTCACTTCGGAACGAGCCCCACGCCCATCGCGTGGATCTTCAGCCTCGCTATCGTGATCTTGGGCCTCTCGGCCGCGTTCGGCGGAACCTGGGTCGAGCGCAACGGGCCGCGTAAATCGATGTTCGTGGCCGCGTGCTGCTGGGGCGCCGGCTTCGGCATCGGCGCCTTCGGAGTTGCCACGCGCCAGCTTTGGCTGCTCTACCTCGGTTACGGAGTCATCGGCGGTATCGGCCTCGGCATCGCCTACATCTCGCCGGTGCCCACCCTCATCAAGTGGTTTCCCGATCGGCCCGGACTGGCAACTGGAATGGCCATCATGGGCTTTGGCGGAGGCGCACTCATCGCCTCGCCCGTGTCGGTCAAGCTGATGGAGATTTTCGAGGCCAAGGGCGCGGCCTCCGGCGAAGCGGTCACCAAGACGTTTCTCGTGCTCGGCGTCGCGTACTTCGTGGCGATGATGTTCGGCGCTTTCACCGTGCGCCTGCCCCCGCCGAATTGGTCGCCGAGCAAGGATGGCGGCGTGCCCGACGAGAAAGCCAAGAAAGCCGAAGTGCACGATTCGGGGATGCGCGTCTCCGCGGCCAATGCGATCCGCACCCCGCAGTTCTGGATGCTCTGGGTGACGCTCTTCTGCAACGTCACCGCCGGCATCGGAATCTTGGAGCAGGCGGCGCCGATGATTCAGGACTTCTTCCGCGCCGGCCCGCGCTCGGGTGTGTCGGCGGTGGTGGCGGGCGGCTTCGTCGGCGTGCTCTCCATCTGCAACATGGCCGGACGCTTCCTGTGGTCGTCCACCTCGGACATCGTCGGACGCAAGCGCATCTACTCGATTTACCTGGGCCTCGGCGTGGTGCTCTACGCGCTGCTGGCCGTGGTTGGTTCGCACTCGACGGTGGTGTTCGTGCTTCTTGCGGGGGCGATCCTGTCCCTCTACGGTGGAGGGTTCGCCACCATTCCGGCGTACATTCGCGATCTGTACGGGCCCTTCCAAGTGGGCGCGATTCACGGGCGCCTGCTCACGGCATGGTCGGCCGCGGGCGTGGCCGGGCCGCTCATCGTCAATGCGATCTTGCAGCGTGAAGGCAAGCCGGGTGCGCTCACCGCGGAGGCCTATCGGCCGGCGTTTTTGGTCATGGTGGGCGTTCTCGCGGTCGGGTTCATCGCCAACTGGCTCGTGCGCAACGTCGATGCGCGCTTCGACGAAGGATTGAAAGAGGTTCGAAATGAACAGTGAGTTCCCGGCGCCGTTTCGAGTCATCGCGAACGACGTCTCACTCGAGGGCCGCGAGGACCAGGAGGACGAGGCGCGCGCTCGGGCAAGGCGCGGACAGGCCGTGCAGATCGCGCTCTCGTGGTTCCTGGTCGGTATTCCGTTGGCGTACGGCTTCTACGAGACGCTCCTGCGCGCGGCGAAGTTGTTTACGGGGTGACCTGGCTCGTCTGACTGGCGTGGCGGGCTAGCTCGCGTGCGTAGAGAACGCGCTCCTCCGCGATCGCTTTGGCGATGCTGGGGCGCTCGCGCAGCCGATGGACGTAGGCCTGCACGGCCGGGTACTTGGCCAGGTCGATCGGCACGACGGCGGTCCAATTGAGCACGGCGAGCAAGTAGGCGTCGGCGACGCTGAATCCGTCGAGCAAAAACTCGCGCCCGGTGAGGTGCTTTTCCAAGTACCCCATGCGCGAGGCCTCTTTCTCGAGTGCGTAGGACTTCGCGTCGGCGGGCGCCTTCTTGTCGAGCAGCGGCACGAACAGCGCCTTGTGCAGCTCCGTGCCGATGAAACAGAGCCACTGTTGGAGGCGCGCGCGCCCCAGCGCATCGGCCGGCGCGAGGTTCGCTTCGGGCAACGCGCCCGCCACGTATTGCAGAATGGCCGCGTTCTCCGTGAGAACGTCGCCCGTGTCGGCATGCAGCGTGGGCACGAGACCGAGCGGGTTGATCTCGCGGAAGTCCTTGCCGTCTTCCATGAGCTTCGTCTTCGGATCGACCTCGACGAAGGTGGCCTTCGCGCCGGCCTCGTACAAAGAGATGCGGGTCGCCAGCGAGCAGGAGAGCGGTGAAAAATAGAGCTTCATGAGTGTCCTCCGTGGTGTTTGAACGCCGAAATATCTAGGAGTCGCCGAGGGATGCGTCCAACGCATATTTGGAATAGACTCGATTCATGGAACTCATTGCAGAGCCCCGCCTCGATGTGCGCGATCTCCAGGTCGCCCTCGCGCTGGCCTCCACCGGCAGCACCGCGCGGGCCGCATCGCAGCTTCACATCACGCAATCGGCGGTGAGCCGCGCGCTTTTGGCGGCGGAGGAAAAGCTCGGGGTGCGCCTCTTCGAGCGCACGCGCCGCGGGCTGGTTCCCACGCCGGCGGGCGAGCGCTTTCTCGAGGGGGCGGCGCGGTTACTCGTCGAGTGGTGCGACTTCGAGCAGCGCGTGTCCGCACCGGAGACGGCACCGATGCGGCTCCGCCTCGTGTGCGAGTGCTACACGGCGTACCATTGGCTGCCGTCCACGTTGCTCGACCTGCGAAAGAGCCTGCCGGATCTCGAGCTGACGCTTGCCATCGAGCACACGGACGCGCCGGTCGGGGCGCTGGAGGCGGAGGAGATCGATCTCGCGCTGCTGACCACCGCCGCGGTGCCGCGCAGCACGGGGCTGGAGGAGCGGGCGCTGTTCGCCGACGAAATCGTGTTCATCGTGTCGGCGTCCCACCCGCTCGCCGCGCGCAAGTCCATCACGGTGGCCGATCTGCGGACGCACACGCTCATCACGGGGAACACGCCCGCGGCCGAGTCGCATTGGTTCCTGACGCGCGTGTTCGGCCGCGCGCGGCCTCGCCTGCGCTACGAGCGCTACCCGCTTACGGAAGCGATTATCGATGTGACACGTGCGGGCCTGGGCATCGCGGTGCTCTCCGAGTGGATCGCGAGCCCGCACCTGGGCAAGGGAGACCTGGTGGTGAAGCGATTGCCCTCGGGCCCGCTCCTTCGCCCATGGCGCCTTGCTTTCCGCCGCGAGATTGGCGCGGCCGCGCAGCGCGTACTCTCGGCGCTTGCGGCCACCGCGCCCCATGCGCGATTGGCGGGCTAGGCTCGGGGCCCGAGGAGAAAAGCCAAAGCGCCGGGAATGCGCTGCCGCCAATAGACTTCGCTATGGGTCGCGCCGTCCTGAACCAGGTAATTCACGGAGATGCCCGGCTTCGCTTTCCAGATGGCGGCGAGCCGCGCCGTGCGGGTGACGTCATCGTTCGAATTGCCCGCATTGCCCGAGTCGATGTAGACGCGCGCAGGGAGCGGGGGCTGCGCCGTTTGGCTTCGCCCGATGAGCCATTCGCCCGCCCACCACGTCGACGGTGAGAGCGCGCCCGCGTTGCCGAACACGCCCGGGCGCTCCATTCCCGCGTACAGC
This sequence comes from Sorangiineae bacterium MSr12523, assembly GCA_037157775.1. NCBI lineage: Bacteria > Pseudomonadati > Myxococcota > Myxococcia > Myxococcales > Pendulisporaceae > Pendulispora > Pendulispora brunnea. Next base: position 6,774,798 of record CP089982.1, on the reverse strand, counting down.
GAGACCAATCCGCCCAACGACGAGCCCACGATGGCGGTGTGCGCCGCATCGGGCAGGGTGCGCAGTTGCGCATCGAGCGCGCGCTTCAATTCGTCCGCGACGAACCCCACGTAGCGCGCCGCGTCCCCGCCGCCGTAATCCGGATCGGGCACCGGCGTGTATTCGCCGATGCGGTTCGCCGTATTGTCGATTCCGACGACGATGGCCTCGTGAATGGTGCCGTTGCGGGTACCTTGATCCATGGCGCCGCCCACGTTCCAAGAGACGCCGCCGAAGGCCTCCTCGTCGTAAAAGAGGTTCTGCCCGTCGTGCATGTACACCACGGGATAACGCTCGCCCGGGTTTTCGCTGTACGACGGCGGGTAGTAAATCCAGATGCGCCGATCGTTTCCCAAAATTTGCGAATGCCAATTGGGAACTTGCTCGATGCGCCCCGCATCGTGGAAGAACCACGGCCACACGTGAATCGTCTGGCCGGCGGCGACGGACCAATTCGGACCGATGGCCCAGTGTTGGTCGTCGAAGAGCGGCTTGCAGGCGATGGTCGACGAGGCCTCCACGCTCCCGCGCCACACGTCGCCTTCCGTCCACGTCGTTGCGAGGGCCACGTTCCAATCGTGCCCAGCGCCGCCGCAGCGCAAGGTGATGCGATGCCCCCAACCGGCGGGGTAGTGCACGAGCACCGTCGCCGTTCCTGCGGCATGCGCCGGGGCATCGCTCGCCGCGGCCGCGCAGAGGAAGAGCAAAACGGCGGAAAGGGGGCGCAGTTTCATGGATGAACTCGGTATCAAAATCGCGCTCTTCCGTCCACGGCGAAGGTCGCCAACCCCGCCGTGCGCCCTACAACGTAAGGTGCATGCCGAACGAGCTGAATCACATCATCGTGCACTGCCGCGACCGTCGAGCCTCGGCGCGATTCCTGAGTGAGCTCTTGGGTGCGGAGGCTCCCCTGGACTGGGGCCCGTTCACGCAGGTCACCAGCTCGAACCGCGTGGGGATCGACTTTCTCGACTCCATGGTTCCTCCCGAATCCATCAACCGCGGTCACCTCGCGTTCTTGGTGACCGACGAGGAGTTCGACGCCATCTTCCGCCGCATCCAAGAGCGATCCATCCGATATTGGGCCGACCCGATGCGCAGCATCGAAGGGAAGATCAATCATCACTACGGGGGACGCGGCGTCTACGTCTTCGACCCCGGAGGTACCGTGGCCATCGAGTTCATCACGCGACCGTATGGCGACGTGCCGTGATGACCGCGTTGCAAAAAGATGGCGGCTCCACTATCCTTGACACTGTCTAGTGGCCGCCTTTCGCGGCACGTCGAGGAGTGATGCGATGAGCCAAGGTGCGTTGTTCGTGGGTTGGGGATCGATCATCGCGGGCCGGGAGCGGGCCGCGGCGAACGTACTCGGGGAGGCCCTCGGCTACCTCGAACGCCTCAAGGCGGAAAAGACCATCGAGCGCTTCGAAACCGTCCTCCTCGAGCCGCATGGCGGCGAGCTGGAAGGATTCGTACTCATCACCGGCGACAAAGAAAAACTGGCGCGGCTGCGTGTCGACGACGAATTCGTGCGCGTGATCGTGGGCGTTCAGCTCGTACACGCCAAGGTCGGTGTCGTGGGCGCCCACACCGGTGAGGGGCTTGGCGCGCTGCTTCGAATTTGGGACGAGCAAGAGGAGAAGCTTCTCTAAGGCACGCTGGACGAGATGCCGCCAACGCACCTGTCAGACGCGCCGAATACCGAACACACTGTTTGGTATTCGCGCTCATTTGTATTTCTGTGTCGCGAGGTCCAGGCCGCGGATCCGAATGGATCCATAGCCAAATAGCATCCGGACGATCGCCCTTCTCGCCCTGGCGGTTCGGGCTATGGGGCTCGACGCCGCCATTACCGTGAGCGATCCCTATCCATCCGGGAATCCCCGAGGACGATTCCATCAACATCGCCCATGTCGCGGGCGGCGGCCGGCTTCATCGTCTCGGGGTGCGCTCAATTGGCATTCCGTGCAGACTTGCCGGCCTGCGGCGATCGACCGTTCGACGACCGTCCGAAACGGCGCACTTTACTGACGGTCGTCATCGGCTAGGGCTCCACTGCCGTCCCAGCTGTTGCCAAGGCAGCAAAGGACAAATCATCGGGAATGGATCCAATGCGCCAGCACGTTCGCCTGGCACTATCGGCTGAAACATCGAATGGATATGTCCCGAAACAATCGCCGTCGAGAGCCCCTTTGCTTGCTCACTGCGTCACGGATCGTTTGGCGGCGCGCTCTATGGAACTACCTCTTCCATTCGGAACTAACGTCTCCAATGCGTTGTTTCAGAAACATCGCATTGCGATTTTCAAATGATCTTCTTGACGTGACACTACGGCCTACTACTGTCGTGCTGAGCATTTTTTCTTAAAGTGCCAGATCCTTCGTAGTGGAGGTCGGGTTGAATTTTTAATCGAATTCGACGTGCAGTCTCCGTGGATTCCAAAAATTAAATAGTTCGCGCGTTTGCCATCGACGAGTTGCGCCAGTGGGGCGCAGTGCACATTATCGCCGGCCACTTCGACTTGCTTAACGTCCAAATCCTCAAAGGAGATACGTGTATGGAGCAGACGGTCGACTATGCGTTGAGCCCCGAAGCGCTCGCGCAGTTCCATCGAGATGGCTACATTGGCCCATTCGATTTGTACACCGAAGAGGAAATGGAGAAACATTTCCAAGCTTTGCGGCCAAAGCTTATCAATACGAAGAAGGCCATTTACAGGCAGGATCGGGCCATCTCCGGCAATACCAATCTGGCCAACTATGACCGGCACTTGGATGTAGATTTTCTCGCCCATCACATCACCCGACCCCAAATCGTCGACCGGGTCTCGAGCATCCTGGGCCCCGATACTTTGTGCTGGCGCACGGAATTCTTTCCCAAGTACCCGGGCGACGAAGGCACCGATTGGCATCAGGCCGACAATTTCTCGAACGTAGCGGGGTCGAAACACCCGCAAATCGTTTGGCCGGAAGATGCGGAGTTCGGCGGCACCATCACCGTCTGGGCCGCCTTCACCGATGCCACGGTGGAAAATGGCTGCCTTCAATTCATTCCCGGCTCGCACAAGACGATGAACTATGACGAGTCGAAAACGATGGTCTACGACGAAAAGGCCATCAACAACGTGGAAAAAGGTGGCGTCCGACGCGGCTTCTTTGGTTACGACTACCGGCAGCTACAAAAGGACCCGAATTGGAGTCCCGACGAATCGAAGGCCGTCTCCCAGGTGATGCGAAAGGGGCAGTTCATCATCTTCTGGTCGACCTTGATGCACGCTTCGCACCCACACTCGGGCACCACCGACAAGATGCGCCTGGGTTTTGCGGCGCGTTATTTGCCAACCTCGGTACGCGTTTATCCTTATTCGGACGCGCTCGAGGAGTTCGGCGGGGCGGCCAGCCTCGAGAAGTTCGGCAACGTTCTCACGTCGGGTGTGAATAGATTTACTCACAATCGATTCGTCGATCAAACGGTCAACGGATATCGCTTTCAAGCGCGGTCGGAGGTCGGTTTGCGATGAGCAGCGAAAATCAAGAGAAGTTCGAGCGATGGGTCATCGATGTATGCCAGGGCCTCGGAGTCCGCATCAAAGACGCGAACAGTGACTTTTTCGAGGCCGGTGGCAGTTCGCTGGCGGCGGTGAAACTCATCGCGAGGGTGGAGGAGGAATTCGGCGAAGATGCCCTCCCGCCCGAAGATTTGTTCAGTCAAAGTGCCGTTCGCGATATCGCATCGTGCATTTTGCGCAACGCCCCGCGAGCCGGCGCCCCGAGCGACGCGTGATCGAGGACAAGTGGATGATGACGCTCAAGAAAGCGTCGAACCATCTGCGTATCCGCCTCTTTTGTTTTCCGTATGCCGGGGGAAGCCCGGAGCTTTTCCGGGCTTGGGCCGACGGATTCGACGACGATGTGGAGCTCGTCGCCGTCTGGCTGCCGGGGCGTGGCCGTCGCTTGCGTGAGGCTCCGTACTCGAGTTGGAACGCCGTGGTGGAGGACACCTTCGCCGCCATTGCGCCGTATCTTTCCGAGCCCCACGCCTTTTACGGTCACAGCTTCGGGGGCAGGCTCGCGTACGAGCTCGCCCATCTGACCACGAAGGTGCCTGGCGCCCAAACCCGGGGGCTATTCGTCTCCGGTTGTCGAAGCCCCGACACGCCGCAAATCCGCCCGTACATGCATGAAATGTCCGAAAGCGGATTTCTGAATGCGGTGCGCGAAATGGGGGGCACACCATCGGAAATTCTCGACAACAAGATCATGAAGCGGCTTTTTTTGCCGGTCATGCACGCCGAAATTCGGCTCGCGGAGCTATGGGACGATCGGCATGGAAGGGGGGTCGACGTTCCCATTACGGCCATGTACGGCCGCGAGGACCCGATCGACGATCGGGCCAGCATGAGCGGCTGGCAGAACTTCAGCTCGAGGGCGTGCGAGCTCCTCGAAATGCCCGGGGGCCACTTCTTTCTCGAAACACATCGCCAGCATCTGCTGGAGGTCATTCATGCGCGCTTGGGAGCAACGAATCGAGAAGCTGACGTTCGACGGCGAGGCCCTGTCGGTGCATCGCCGGATCAATCGGACGACCGTACCTTACCCCGACCATAGCAGCGTCAAGGAGCTCTTCGAGCGTTGTGCCCGTGACCACGCGGACGCGGTGGCCGTCGTCCATCGGGATCGCGTGCTCCGTTACCGCGAGCTCAATCAGCTGGCCAATGCCTTGGCCGCACGGCTGCAGCGGGAAGGGTTGAAGCGGGGCGAGACGGTGGGGGTGTGCATCGATCGCTCCCCGGAGTTGATCGTTGCGCTGGTCGCCATTCTGAAGTGCGGCGCATCGTATTTGCCATTCGAGGCCTCGTGGCCGGACGAGCGCGTGCGCAGCCTGTTCGAGGCCGCACGGTGCAGTTGGCTGCTCAGCGATCGCGCGCGTGCGCTGGCCGTTCGCTTCCCCGAATGCCACTTCGTGCCGGTGGAGCCGTCCGAGCCCAGCGACCATTACCCGAATCCGGACACGCCGGTGTCGGCCGACGACATTGCGTACATCAATTTCACTTCGGGTTCGACGGGCAAACCCAAAGGCGTGCCCATTCGGCACCAGAGCATTGCGCGGCTCGTCTTCCACGCGCTCTACGCCCGGCTCGATGCGCGCACCGTTCTTTTGCAATTGGCCCCGGTGACCTTCGACGCGGCGACCTTCGAAATCTGGGGGGCGCTGCTGCATGGCGGCACCTGCGTGCTCTATCCATCGCGGTACGTCCGGCTCTCGGAGCTGAAACACGTGTTGCAGTCCCACGGCGTCACCGTCTTGTTTCTGACCACCGCGCTGTTCAACACGGTGATGGACGAAGCGCCGGGCACCATTCAGAGCGTCGAAACGGTTCTCACCGGCGGGGAAGCGCACTCGCTCAAGCACATTCGTCGTGGATTGGATCGGTTTGGTACCGAACGACTCGTCAGCGTTTACGGCCCGACGGAATGCACGACCTTCGCGACGTACTATCCCATTCGCGAGCTCCTGCCGGACGAGACCGCGCTTCCCATCGGTCTTCCCATTCAGAATACGCGCGTTTACGTCGTGCAGGACGACAAACTCTGCGGCCCGGGTGACGTTGGCGAGGTGCTCATCGCGGGGCCGGGCCTCTCACCGGGGTACTTGGGAATACCCGACGTGACCAACGAGCGATTCGTCGAATACGACATCGATGGCGAGGTGGAGCGCCTCTACCGCACCGGCGACCGCGCGTACCTCCGCGAAGACGGCAATCTCGTCTTTCAGGGGCGAACCGATGATCAAGTGAAGATCAGCGGCTACCGCATCGAGCTGGGGGAGATATCGCATCATCTCGGCCAGCACCCAGCGGTCAAACAGAATTACGTCACCGTTTCCCAAGATCTCGCGGGGGAGAAGGCGTTGCTGGCGTTCATCGTGTCGGAGGGCGAAGGCTGCTCCCCCACGGCGATTCGCGATTTCCTCAAGGAGCGCCTGCCGGGGTACATGATCCCGAGCAGTGTGTACCTATGCGAATCGCTTCCGCTCTCCGCCACGGGGAAGGTGGATCGCAAAGCGCTTCTCGGTGTGCATCACCCGCCCATTCACGCCAGCCCCGTCCAGCCCTCCTCCGGAGCCCCCTCGCCATGACGATCAGCGCCCGTGCGCAGCAATTCCAAGACATCCTCCAAAAGCTCGGTCTCGATTTGACGGTTCTCGAGCTGCCGGATTCCACGCACACCGCCGACGACGCGGCGCGTGCGCTTGGCTGCGAGAAGGCGCAGATCGTGAAATCGCTGGTCTTTCGGAATGCGGCGAACGACACGCCGGTGATGGTGCTCGCGAGCGGCCCCAATCGGGTCAACGAGAAGACCATCGCGCGGCTCGTGGGCGGCAAGATCAGCAAGGCCGACGCCGATTATGTCAAACGGGTCACCGGTTTTGCCATCGGTGGCGTTCCTCCTCTAGGGCACAAGGAGCCAGTGACTTTGTTCGTCGACGAGGATTTGCTCGCCTTCGACGAAACCTGGGCGGCGGCCGGCACACCGAAGGCCGTCTTCAAGATCCCCGGCAAGCTCACCGCCATTTTGCCGGAGCACACGGTCATTTCGGTCAAATGAATACGCCGTACTTCGACGCCGAACATCGCGAGGTGCGCGCCCGCGTGCGTGCCGCGCTCGCACGCGTGGTCCTGCCGAACGCAGAGGCCTGGGAGGCGTCGGGGCATATTCCCATCGAAGGCTGGCGGGCGCTCGGCCGCGAGGGCCTCTTGGGATTCGGCCATGCGGGCAGCGCGTTTCTCGAGAGTGCCATTTTGCTCGAGGAGCTCGGGCGCACGGGCTATGCAGGTATTCGCGCCTCCGTCGGCGTGCACGCCTACATGGCGCTTTCGTACCTCGAATTGTTCGGCACGGCCGAGCAACGCGATGCGTATTTGCCGGGTGCACGCCGGGGCGAACGTATTTTGGCCCTGGCCATCACCGAGGCCCATGCCGGTTCGGATCTGCGCCATCTGCAGACCCGTGCCGAGCCCGTGGACGACGGCTATCGGGTCAGTGGCGAGAAGCATTATGTCACCAATGGTTCCCAGGCCGACGTTTTCGTCACGGTCGTTCGAAGCGGCGACAAGCCCGCGGGCAAAGGTCTGACGGGGGCGAGCCTGCTGCTCATCGACGCCAAGAGCCCCGGCGTGACCCGCTCGCCCATGCCGCTCGCGTGCTACCGCAGCGCCGATGTTTGCCAGGTTACGTTCGACGGTGTTTTCGTTCCCGCGAATCGCTTGATCGGGCGGAAGGAAAGGGCGCTCATGCATCTGATGCACGCGCTCGACTTCGAGCGGCTGTGCGCGGGGCTTTTGGCCGTGGGTGGCGTCGGGCACTGCCTCGATCTTCTCGATCGGTTCGTGCGCGAGCATCAGATCAAGGACGCGCCGCTTGCGGCCAACCAGGCCGTGCGCCACAGGCTCTCGGAGCACGACGCCGATTTCGAGCTGGTGCGCCATTATGCTTACCACGCCGCATGGCTCCACGCGCGCGGCGAGCTCGATACGCGCACCGCATCCATCGTGAAGCTGAAAGCCACCGAGCTTGCGGTGACGGCGGCGCAAACGTGCCTGCAATACCACGGCGCCCGAGGCTACCTCGCCGGCGCAGCGCCCGCCCGCATCTACCGCGATGCCATGGCCGGCACCATTGCCGCGGGCGCGAGCGAATTGATGCGCGACATGATCTTCGAAACGAATGGCCATCAGCCCTGAAGGGGATATCGGACGATGCAAAAGCGTGTTGGTAAAGTCTCGTTGGCCGCGCTCGGCCTGGTGCTTTCGGCTCTTGGCCCGGTGTCGTGCGAGCGGGAAAAAACGGTCTCGGTCACGTCGACCGAGGGCACCAACCTTGCCGCGACGGTCTCGCCCGACGGGCAGCGCATCGTCTTCGACTTCCGCGGCGCGCTCTGGTCGGTGGCGCGATCCGGTGGCGAGGCCACCCGACTCACCGATCCCTTCTTGGAACCGTCGCGACCGCACTGGTCTCCCGCCGGCGATTGGATCGCCTTTCAAGCCTTCACCGACAACGCATTCCATATCTGGATCATGCGGCCCGATGGAAGCGGCCTTCGGCAATTGACCTTTGGCCACGGCGACGATCGCGAGCCGCGTTTTTCGCCCGACGGAACGCGCATCGCGTTTTCGTCGGATCGCGCCTTCGAGGGGACGTACGACATTTGGGTCGTCGACGTCGCGAGCGGCGCGCTCTCGCGTTGGACGTCGTCGCCCACCGACGAGTTCGAGCCCGATTGGCTCACCGGCGGAACGGAGCTCGCGTACGTCGTTGGAACGGGCGCGACGGGGACGACCATTCAGGCGTCCGCGTTGGGAGCCTCCGGGCGAACCCTGGTCACCGCGCCTGCGGGCATGCGGCTCGAATCGCCTGCGGTGGCCCGCGATGGAAGGGTGGCCTACACCCAGCTGGCACCACCGCCGGTCGCCATCGGCCTTCCGCAAGCCGCCCAGGTCACGCTGATGGTCGCCGGCACACGTGTTGGCGAGAGCACGGACGTCTTTCCGTTCCAGGCGAACTGGCTGAGCGATCACGAGCTTCTGTACACGGCCGACGGAGGCATCCGCATTGCCGATTTGGGTGCCGGCTCGGTCCGCCCCGTCGAATTTCGCGCACAGCTCGATGCCGTCGTCGTGCCCCACTACGACCGCAAACCGCGCGACTTCGACTCCAAGGAAAAGCGCCCGGTCAAAGGCATTGCCGGGCCGCGCCTATCGCCCGATGGTCAGAAGGTCGTCTTCCAGGCGCTCAATCAGATTTGGGTCTCTACCCTCGGCGAACGTCCGCGCGCCATCACGAGCGATCGCTATTTCAAAGTAGATCCCAGCTGGTCGCCCGACGGCAAGAAGATCGCCTATTCATCGGACAAGGCGGGTACGGAAGATCTCTATATCTTCGACCTCGCGAGCGGTGCCGAGCAGCGCGTGACATCACTGCCGGGCGCCGAGTATGGCGCGGCGTGGTCGCCCGACGGGACCAAGCTCGCGTTCCAGGATCAGACGACGGGCACCTTCACGGTGGACATTGCCACGGGCAATGTTCGTCAGGTGATCGGGCCGATTTTCGCGCCGTCGAAGCCGAGTTGGCATGCGAGCGGTGCAACCCTGGCCATCGCGGCCCTCAAGCCCTACAGCCGGCGCTTCCGCGAGGGCACCAGCCAGATCCTCACGGTGAACGTCGCATCGGGCGCGCTCACGTACACGGAGCCGTCGCCGTTCCGATCCATCAGCACCCGCGGCGATGACGGGCCGGTGTATTCACCCGATGGAAAGTTCGTCGCCTTCGTCTCGGAGAGCGCGCTCTGGATCAAACCCGTCGACGCGAACGGCGTCCCCAACGGCGAGGCCGTGCAAATCAACGACGAGGCGACCGATGCGCCGAGCTGGAGCGGCGACTCGCAAACGCTCTTGTATCTGTCGAACGGCAGGCTCCGCACGATCGCACGCACCGGCGGCGCTCCGCGGGATATCCCGCTGCACCTCGATTGGCAGCCGGAAATCCCGGAGGGGCGGACCGTGATTCATGCGGGCCGCTTCTGGGACGGACGCGGCGCGGCGGTCCTCTCCAACGTGGACATCGTGATCGACGGCAACCGCATCGCAAATATCCGCCCGCACCAGGCCGACGCAAAAGACGGCGAGCACGTGACCCGCATCGATGCCTCGGGGCAAACCATCGTTCCCGGTCTGTGGGAGGCGCACACGCACCACCTGCTCTATGGCAAGTATTACGGCGACCGCCTCGGGCGCCTGTGGCTCGCTTACGGGATCACGTCGCTCAATTCCGTGGCCGATCCTGCCTACCGGGCCGTCGAGGCCAAGGAGGCCTTCGAATCCGGCCAGCGCATTGGTCCGCGGTTCTTTCCCACGGGCGAGGCCATCGACGGAGAGCGCATTTACTACAACATGATGCGACCCGTGAGCGGGGGCGACGTGCAGCTTGCCCGTGAGCTCTCGCGGGCCAAGGCGCTCGATTACGACATGATCAAGACGTACGTGCGCTTGCCCCACATCGATCAGGCCAAGGTCACGACTTTTGCGCACGACACGATGGGTGTCTATGTGGCGTCGCACTACATGCCGGCACTGCAAGCGTACCCGGTCGATGCGATCTCGCACTTGAGCGGCACGACGCGCACCGGATTCCCGTACACGCGTTCGGCGACGGGCGTCAGCTACCGAGATATGCGCGATCTTTTGCGTGAGTCCGGCATGTTCGGCATGACCACCGTCTTCAATACGACGTTCTACGCGGACGACCCCGGCATGGTGGAGGACGCGCGGCTTCTGACGTTGAACACGCCATGGGCCCAGGCATCCCTTCGTGCGAAGCGGGATGCGGCGCAGAATGCCGATCCGGCCTTGGCTCTCGGGGCGCTGAAAAAGGAGCAGGATACGGTTCAGAGCATCCGGGCGGCCGGTGGTGTCATGGTCGCCGGAACGGATTCCCCGCTCGACGATGTCGCCACGGCGCTGCACGTGAACTTGCGGGCGCAGGTCAAGGTCGGCGGCGTTCCGCCGTGGCAGGCTTTGCAGACTGCGACCAAGCTGACCGCGGAGGTGGTCGGCGCCGGGCGCGATCTGGGAACCTTGGAGAAGGGGAAGGTGGCGGATCTGGTGATCGTCGACGGCAATCCGCTCGTCGAGATCAATGATTTGGCCAAGGTGAAATCCGTGATGAAGAACGGAAAGCTTCATACGGTGGAGGATCTCGTCGCGCCATTCCGACCGAGCGCCGCGGCGTTGTCATCGCCCTCCGGCCGCGAGCACCGCGTACTCGAGCCGGCTCCCGAGGTCGCCCACGCCGCCGAGAAATACTGGTGGCACGATCCCTCGCAAATGCTCGACGACGAGCACCTGTAGAAGCACCACCGCACCGTTTCATTCGAAGCGCCCCCGACTTTTTCGCCAACCGCGAGAAAGACGGCGGGCGCTTCTTGCACTGGAAAATACCACTCCCTTCCAATCGCGCGCGATTGAATAGCGCGTTGGGGTCATAATCATCGACAATATCATTGTGGCAATTGGCTATTATCGGCCAATGCGGCAACCGGCCGGTCGCGCCGTTAAGGCCAATTTACGCGCGTTAATTTAACGCGCTTAAACTTGTCGCTGCGGCGTGCGGACTGCATCGTCCTAGAGCGGTAAATACGAAGGATAACGTCTGATCCGTATTCGGGACGTATCCCGTCGGCGCGCTGAATCGATGCCGTTAACGAGTCTCGACCCCATTGCCATTCGAAGGGCAATTTGGAGGTGCCGGGCTCTCACACTTGCGAGAGATACCAATGAAAATGAGTCGATGTAGGTCGATGTCTTTGGCGGCCGCAACCAGCGGCCTTTTGCTTTATGGATGCACGGCCGAGTCCGAGTCGCGCGTGGAGAATGCAGCGGCGGGCGGCACGTCCACGCAAGACATCGCATCATCGGACGAGGCCATCGTCCGGACGGATTCTGGTTCGGTGAAGGGGGCCTTGTTCGATGGTTACCGCACCTTTTGGGGCATTCCGTACGCGGCACCGCCCGTCGGGGCGCGACGATGGCAGGCACCCGCGCCCGTCACGCCCTGGGCCGAGCAGCGGGACGCCACCAAATTGCCAAACGTGTGCCCGCAGTTCGGCGTGGGGACGGTCGTCGGTGACGAGGATTGCCTTTATCTCAATGTCACCACGCCGCGGACCGCGTCCCCGCGACTCCGGCCGGTCATGGTCTATGCGCACGGCGGCGCGTTCATTGCTGGCTTCGGCCATCGCTACGATCCCCATCGTCTGGCCACGGGCGGCGACGCGGTGGTGGTGACCATCAATTACCGACTCAACGTGTTCGGTCAATTGGCCCATCCGAGCCTGGGCGACACGAATTTTACCCTGCAGGATCAACTGGCCGCCCTTCGCTGGGTCCAGCGCAACGCCGTGGCCTTCGGCGGCGATCCAACGAACGTGACCTTCTTCGGCGAGTCCGCCGGCGGATTGGGCATCTGCGCGCTGATGACCTCTCCCTTGGCCGTCGGGCTCTTCCAGAAGGCCGCGATTCAGAGCGGCATGTGCACCACCGATTGGCCGAACCAAGGATTGAGCCCCCTCAATCCGGCCGGCTCCGGATGGCTCCTGCCCCAGGAGGCGGAGCAAGTCGGCCTCGCGACGGCGAAGGCCTTCGGCTGCACGGACCCCAAGACGGCCATCGATTGCCTCCGCAAGGTCCCGGCGGCGGCTCTCCTCACGTCCCCGCCGGCGCTCACGTACCCGGGATTCAGCAACCCCATTTACGGTACGCCGATCCTGCCGGAGCATCCTGCGACGGCCCTTGACCGAGGGCACTTTCTCCGCATCCCGGTGCTCGCGGGCTCGAATCTCGACGAGGGGCGAGCCTTCGTGCGCGCGTTCGACGACATCAAGCCGATCACCGCGGAGCGGTATTCGGAATTGCTCAAAACGTCGTACGGCGACGATGCGGACGCGGTCGCGGCGCATTACCCACTCGATCATTACGACTCCCCCAAGCTGGCGTGGGCGGCGGTCATCACCGATCGCACCATCGTTTGCCCCACGCTTCGGGGCAATCGGTTGCTGTCGGCCCACACGACGGTCTACGCGTACGAGTTTGCCGATCGGACTGCGCCGGGGCTGCTTCCCGTTCCGGCCGGGATGCCGCCGGGGGCCATGCATTCTTCGGAGCTGTCGTACTTGTTCGACTTGCCGTCCAATTTTCCGAGCCTCAACCCCGTGCAGCTCGAGCTGGGCGCAACCATGGTGGGCTACTGGACCCGGTTTGCGCGCACCGGCAATCCCAACGGGACCGACTTGCCCGCGTGGGGCCGCTTCCGTGCATGGAGCGCGACACCGTACGTGCAGTCGTTGAACACGGGAGCGGATGCGTTCCACACAGTCGACCTCGGTACCGAGCACCAGTGCGACTTTTGGGAGAGCCAACGGAGCGCGTACGCTCCGTGACGATGCCGCGATCTTGCCTCGATTGACAGGGCAATCGACTCCCAGCGGATGGGGCAGTAGAATCCATCCGGGGAGAGGTGGTGTCCGACGAATCGAGGCTAGTCGAAGCGAACGATACGAGCGGAGCGGGTTATGCCTTCGGCGAATTTCGCTTTTCGCCGACCTCGCGCAGTTTGCTGCTGTTCGAGGAACCCGTGCGGTTGGGCGCTCGCGCGTTCGAAATCCTTCGCATTTTGGTCGAACGCGCGGGCGATGTCGTCACCAGTGAGGAGCTGCTGACGCAGGTATGGCCCGACGTGGTGGTCGAGGAGACCAACCTGCGCGTGCAGATCGTGGCGCTTCGGAAGGTGCTGGCGCGTGGCGAGCAGAGGTTGCGCAGCATCGAAACCGTGCCGCGAGGCTACCGATTCGTGCTTCCCGTCGCGCCGTGGGCCCAGGCGGTCAGCGACACGCCATCCCACGAGCATACCCTTCACAATTTGCCTGGGTTGCTGGCCGTCACGGTGGGGCGCGCCGAAACGATCGCGCTCCTCGCGGATTCCTTGGCCCAGCGGCGCCTGGTCACCATCGCGGGGCCCGGTGGCGTGGGCAAGACCACCGTGGCCATCGCCGTCGCGAGGCAATGCCTGCGGCGTTTTCCGGAGGGGATCTGCTTCGTCGATTTCTCGTCCCTTTCCGATCCGTCGCTCGTCACGAGCGCATTGGCGTCGGCGCTCGGGATCGGGGTCATCGCGGCGAAGGACCCCATGAGCGGGCTGATTTCCCATTTGCGCAAAAAGGAGATGCTGCTCGTGCTCGATACGTGCGAGCACGTGGTGGACGCCGCCGCAGCCCTGGTGGAGTCGCTCCTTTCGCAGCTTCCCAGGCTTCGCATCCTGGCGACCAGCCGCGAAGTTCTGCGTGCCGCCGGTGAATGGGCCCATCGCCTTCCTTGCCTGCCGTACCCTGCTCTCGCCGACCCATCGAGCGCGGTCGATGCCCTCGAGTATCCCTCGGTGGACCTGTTCGTTCGGCGTGCGCGGGCGAGCTTCGATCGATTCGAATTGCAAGATGCCGACGCCCCCATCGTCGCGGCGATCTGCCGCCGGCTCGATGGAATTCCACTCGCCATCGAGTTTGCGGCTGCGCGTGTGGGCGAGCTGGGCCTTCGCGAGATCTCCGCGCGCCTGGACGACCGTTTCGATGTGCTGACCCACGGGCGGCGAAAGGCGCTTCCTCGGCACAAGACGCTCGCGGCCACGCTGGACTGGAGTTACGACCTGTTGCCGCCCGAGGAGCAAACGCTGTTGCGTCAGCTCTCCGTCTTCCGCGGAGCGTTCACCACCGATGGAGCGGTGGCGGTGGCGGGTGAGGCATGGACGCGCGCGGCGACGCTGATGTACCTGTCGAATCTGTTCGGCAAATCGCTGGTCACGGTCGACATCGGTGGGGAAACGACCCTCTACCGCTTGTTGGATACGACCCGGGCGTTCGCGGCCGAAAAGCTCACGGCCGCAGAACGGCACGAGGCCTCGGTCCGGCACGCGCGGTACGTCCTCGCGTCGCTCCACGACGCGGAGGTCGACTACCAGTCCGACGATAGCCGAGGTTGGACCGAGCGCCATCGCAACTTGATTGACGATCTGCGCGGCGCGCTCGATTGGGCCCTCTCCGAGTCCGGCGATCGCCATTTGGCCTTGCAGCTCATTGGCGACTCCATGCTGGTCTCGTATGCTTTGTCGCTGTTTGGCGAATACGCGCGAAGGCTGAAAAAGCTCTTCGAGCAAATGCCGGATATGTCCATGGAGAATCCGGCAACGGCGACCCGCGTATGGGAAGTCTACGGGCATGCGAAGTGGCAAACGGCGGAGCCCATCGAGGCCGTCGCCGATGCCTTCAGAAAGGCCCTCGACGTGGCCCGAAGTGCTGGGCTCGTCGAAGGGCAGATTCGCGCGCTCGCCGGGCTGCATATCATCTTCTTTTACAATGGCAATTACGAGGAGTCCTTCGCGGCTTCGAAGGAATACGAAGTTCTCGCCACGGCGGTGAAATCCCCCGCCGTCACCATGTCGTACCGGCGAATGTCCGCCCTCGTGCTCCACGGGATGGGCGACCAGGCCGCGGCGCGCAGCCAAGCGGAAGGCGTGCTTGCCGACCTGGCAGGCCCCATGGGCAAGCAGCACCGAGCCATCATGTCCGATGCGCGTTTTGCGCTTCTCCCGACGCTCGCACGTATTCTCTGGCTGCAGGGGCACGCGACACAGGCGTGGGAATACGCGTGCGAGGGCCTCGAGCTGGCGCGAGCCCGAGGTCAGCCGCTACCGCTATGCAGCGTCATCTCCTTGGCCATGCTTCCCCTTTCGTATTGGACGGGCAACATGGCCGCGGTCGAAGAATTCACCGACACGCTTTTCACGCTGTCGTTGGAGCACTCGCTCGTCTTGGCCCACCAGTACGGGCGGGCCTTCCGGGCCATCTTGGAGGGCACTCCGGACACGAGTCGGGAGCCGGTGGGCGGTGCCTTCATCGCGGATACGGCGGCGACGATGGATGCCAGGTTTGCCGCGGAAGCGACCCTCGACCGCGTCGAGCATGGCTACGAGCGATGGTGCACGTCCGAGCTGCTGCGGATTCGGGCTGCGCGTTTTCTCGTCGAGGGTGACGCCGAGCACGTTGCAAAGGCCGAGGCTCTGCTCCTGCGGTCGCTCGATGTGGCGCAGCGCCAGCAGGCGTGGGCCTGGGAGCTGCGAACGGCGATCACGCTCGCGGAGCACGAGAAAGGTCGCCCTGGGTATGCGGCGGCGCTCGATCGGCTGGCCGCCGCGTACGCTCGCTTCACCGAGGGCTTCGAGACGCGGGATCTGATGCGGGCCGCGGCCATCCTTCGCGATCGATGAACGTCACTGCCCGCGGCGCACGCCCGTGGCGCTGGCGAGGAGCATGTCACGCACGGCCTGCGCGCGTTCGCGTCCCACGGGGATGCGAACCCCGCGTTGTTCCGGGCCGATGCACGAGCCGACGAAAATGCGTGTCTCGCGTCCCTCGCGATCGAGCTCCTTGATGTGCGCCGCGTTCACCAGCCAATTGCGGTGCACGCGCAGCAAGCTGCGGCCGAAGGAGAGCTCGATGGCGGCCAGCGAAAGATCGACGTCGAAGACGCCGTGCGGCGTATGCACCGACGTCAATCGCTCGGCGGCCTCGAAGGCCCACACTTCGTCGGGTTCGAGAAAGACCAGCGTTTTTCCGCGTCGGGCGACGATGCGTGCGCTGTGGGATGCCGGCATCGTCGCACGCCGCCGTGCGAGGAGCCGGCGCAGGCACTGCTCGACGCGCTCCTCGGTGAAAGGCTTCACCAAGTAGTCCACGATGTCCAAGCTGAAGGCCTCGATGGCGTGGTCGCGAAAGGCGGTGGCCAGGACGAACATCGGGGCGTTCGCTCGGCCGGCGAAGCTTCGCACGAGATCGAGACCGCCTTCGTCTCCTTCGCCGCCGAGGCGCACGTCGATGAAGGCCACGTCGATGCCGAGCCTCGCGGTGTCGTGCAGCGCTTGCCGTGCCTCGTCCAAGTTGCTGACTGCACCCACGACGTCGACGAGCTTCGAATCTTCGAAGAGCTCGACCAGGTATTCGCGAGCGGGCCACTCGTCTTCGACGATGAGCGCGCGCAGTCTCTCCGTGGTCACGCCGTCACCCCCATGTCGGGCGCCTTGTGCATCGCGTCGCGCGGAAAGCGGACGACGGCGCGGGTGCCTTGGCCCGTGGACTCGAGGTGCAGGTTCGCATCGCGGTATTCGAGCGCGAGCCGCCGCCGCACGGAGTGGATGCCGAATGCGCCCGGGCGCGTCGGGTTCGTGGAGAGCCCCGGCCCGTTGTCTTCGATGGTGCAGACCACGTCGTCGACACCGGCCCGGCGTTCCAGCTCGACGCGAACGGTGACCTCACCGCCGCCCGAGCGACGAAGCGCACCATGATGAACCGCGTTTTCCACCAGCGGCTGCAGGAGCAGACGTGGAATGAGCACCTCGCGCGTGGCCTCGGACACGACCCAGTGAAACCGCAAGGCATCCGCATGGCGCGATTCGAGGATCTCCGCGTAGCGGTGAAGCCATTGCATCTCCTGGTCGAGCGTCTGCATGCCGTCGGCATCGCGAAGCGAGTCGGCGAGAAGGTCGCCCAGGCATCCAATGAGCCGCCGTGCCTCCTTCGGCCTTCGCGTCACCAGGCCCGAGATGGCATTCAAGGTGTTGAGCAAAAAGTGCGGCTCGAGCTGCGAGCGAAGGCGCGCCAGCTCCGCGGTGGCGCGTAGTTTCTCCGCCTCGAGCGCGAATCGGGCGGCTTCCGATTTGTGCGCCTCGCGTTCGAGCGCCCGCACCCGCGCGTCCTCGGCGGCGAAGATGTACACGAAGCCGAAGACCCACACCCCGCTATGCAAAAAGCCCGTGAAGATGCCCGACATCACGGTCCGCGGGAGATCGTAGCGCGCCATTCCCGCGGGCAGCTCGGGGTCGACGATGAAGTTGATCAACGCCGCCCAGAAGAACCCAATGGCGCTGGCGAGCGCCAGGCTCGTGATGACCGTCTTCGCCGTGCGCGCGCCCTGACGCGCCGCCCACTCGTAATGCAGGGAGAGGCAGGCGACGGTGAGCGGCGTTTGGATGGTCCAGACGATGGATCGAATCATGGCCGCGCGGCGCTGCGCTTCGGAGGTGAACGTCGGCGAGGTGAAGAGAAGCGGCGCGAACCAAAGAGCCAGCAGGAACAGGCATGCCGCGCCCGCCCCGAACCAGCGCTGGCGTCTCCGTGTCATTTCGAACGACTGATCCATCTCGGCCACTCGAACTACTTAGCTCGCGTGCGTGGGACGTCCAGTCACTGCCCGCTCGCACATGCGGGCTGCCCGTTCGTTCGCTCGAGCGGACCACTCGTCGGCATCGCCTTTTTCGAAGCCGTACCGCGGTCAAAACCGAGGTCATTCCCATGCTTGAAAGTACAGAAGACGTCCGGCGCGTTCTTGGAATTGGCAAACGAAAAGGGCGGCAGATTCTGCTGCGTGCAGCGTTTGGCGCCGTCTTGCTCGTAACCCTCGTTCTCGGCGTGCGCGCGTTTCTGCGTCGCCGCGCCGAAAGTGCCCGTCCGCGCTATACGACGGAAAAGGTCGCCCAGCAGGATCTGCGCGTGACGGTGGCGGCCACGGGCAAGCTCCAAGGGCTGGCCACCGTCGAGGTCGGTGCAGAGGTGACCGGCAAAGTCCAACGCGTCTTGGTCGGCTACAACGACCGCGTCATCAAGGGACAGGTCCTCGCGGAGATCGATCCGGAGCAATTGCGGGCCGACGTCGAGCAACAACGCGCGCAGGTGCTCGCGGCCGAGAGCGACATCGAGCAAGCCGTGGCGACGCTCGCCGAAAAGTCGCAAGCGCGGCAACGCGCCAAGGAGCAAGCGGCGCTCGGCCTCATCGCGCAGAAAGATCTGGAGGCGGCCGAGGCAGCGGCGGCGCGGGCGGCCGCGGATCTTTCGGGCAAGCGCGCCAATGCGGAGATCCGGCGGGCGAATTTGAAAGCGGCCGCGTCGAAGCTGGGCAAGACGAAAATCGTCGCGCCGATGGATGGCATCGTTCTGAGCCGCAGCGTCGAGCCCGGGCAGACGGTGACGGCGGGGTATACGACGCCGGTCCTCTTCAAGGTCGCCGAGGATCTGAGCAAGCTCGAGCTTCATGTCAACGTCGCCGAGTCGGACATCGGGCGGGTGAGGGAAGGGCAGGAGGCCTTTTTCGGGGTCGATGCGTATCCGAGCCGGCAATTTTCGTCGCGCGTTCTCTCTCTGCGCAACGAGCCGAAAACCGAGCAGAACGTGGTCACGTACGAGGCCGTGCTGACCGTGGACAATGCCGATCGCGTGCTCCGTCCCGGGATGACGGCGACGGCGACCATCGTGAGCGAGACCATCTCCCGAGCCATCGTGGTGCCGAATGCCGCGCTTCGCTTCGTGCCACCGCCGTCGCCATCGGCGGGCCCTCCGCCGCGTGCTGGGGAAAAGCGTGTGCACGTGCGGCGTGGGGACGAGCTGGTTCCCGTTGCGGTCAAAACCGGTGCGAGCGACGGCAGCGTTACGGAGCTCCTGGGATCGTCGCTCGAGGTGGGATCGGAGATCGTCGTCGATGTCGCGCAGCAACCCTGAGCCACCGCTTCTCGAACTGCGCGACGTGACGAAGGTGTACGGCGAAGGCGACGCCGAGGTGCGCGCGCTCGATGGCGTGAGCTTCACCATGCACGACGGCGAATTCGTCGCGGTCGTGGGCGCGAGCGGCTCGGGAAAATCGACCGCGATGAACATCATCGGCGCGCTCGATACGCCGACGTCGGGGGCGTACTTCGTTCGCGGCATCGACGTGACCGCGCTCGATGCCGATGCGCTCGCGCGGCTCCGGAGGCATTGCATCGGGTTCGTCTTTCAGGGCTTCAACCTTCTTCCGCGCACGACGCACTGGAAAATGTGGAGCTGCCGCTGGTCTATCGGCGGGTGCCGCGCGCACGCCGTCGCGAGCTCGCGCGCGAGGCGCTCCACGCCGTGGGGCTCGAGGGGCGCGAGCACCACAAGCCCAACGAGCTTTCCGGCGGGCAGCAACAGCGGGTGGCCATCGCTCGGGCCATCGTCACGAATCCGTCGCTGGTGGTCGCCGACGAGCCCACGGGCAACCTGGACTCGGCGCGAAAGGGCGAGATCATGCGCCTGCTCTCGGGGCTGAATCGCACGCGGGGCATGAGCGTCGTCATGGTGACCCACGAGCCGGACATCGCTCGCTGGGCGCGCCGCATCATCCGCTTTCACGATGGGTTGATCGCCGAGGACGCTCCGAATGTCCCGCAGGAGGAATCGTGATGTGGCTCGAGACGTGGTTCATGGCGCTCCGGGCGCTGCGACGAAACACGATGCGCTCGGCCCTCACGATGCTCGGCATCGTCATTGGCGTCGGCTCGGTCATTGCCATGGTCACCCTGGGGCGCGGCGCCACGGCGCTGGTCACGCAGGAGGTCGCGTCCTTGGGCACGAACATGTTGATCGTCTCGCCGGGGGCGATGCGCCGCGGTCCGGTGAGCGGTACCGCGCGTTCCTTCGACTTGGACGACGTGCGGGCTCTTTCGCGCGAGGTGCCCGGCCTCACCGGCATCGCGCCCGTGACGAATGCAAGCGTGCTCGCCATGCACGGGAGCGCGAATTTCAACACGACGGCGAACGGCACCACGAACGACTATTTTCGTGTGCGCAACCTGCGCATCCTTTCCGGTCGCGACTTTTCCGAGTCGGAGCTCGATGCGGGCATTCCGGTGTGCGTGCTCGGCGAGACGGTGCGCCGTCAGCTCTTCGGCCCCGCGAATCCGATTGGCGACACCATTCGGCTGGGCACCGTCACGTGCAACGTCATCGGTCTGCTCGAGCCCAAGGGCCGCTCGACCTTCGGCCACGACCAGGACGATCTGCTCATCTTGCCCATTCGCGCCGTGCAGCGCCGGCTCACGGGCAACTCGTACATCGGCACCATCTTCGCGACCGTGGCCGACGAAGCTTCGATCCACCGGGCAAAGGATACCCTTCGTGCGGTCTTGCGCGAGCGACGGCGCACACGGGTGCAGGAGGAGGACGACTTCTCCTTGGACGACACGCGCGAGATTGCGAAGTCCGCCGGCAACGTGACCCAGACGCTCACCGCGTTTCTCGCGGCCGTTGCGGCGGTGAGTCTTTTGGTCGGCGGAATCGGAATCATGAACATCATGCTGGTCTCGGTCACCGAGCGCACGCGCGAGATTGGAACGCGCTTGGCCATCGGTGCGTTGGGGCGTGACGTGCTCCTGCAGTTCCTGGTGGAGGCGATCTTCCTGTGCGCCTTGGGCGGTGTCGCGGGCGTCGCACTGGGGCTGGGAGGCTCGTACGCCGCCTCGCGCATGCTGCGAATGCCCTTCGCGATCGACGTGCCGCTCGTCGTTGCCGCCTTCGGCTTTTCGGCGGGGCTCGGCGTGGTCTTCGGCTTCTTACCCGCGCGCAAAGCCGCGCGTCTTCATCCCATCGAGGCATTGCGCCATGAGTAGGTCACCGTGGATATTTCTTGGATGCACCGCGTTCGTTCTCGCGTCTTTTTCGGCACGGGCCGAGGGCGAGGGGAGCCAAATCGTCAGTGAGACGGGCGTGATTCGAAGTGCCTTGGCACACAACCCGGGCCTGGCGGCTGCGCGAACGGAGCACCGCCGCGCGGCGTTGCTCGAGGAGGGCGAGGAGCATCGCTACGGGTTCGTCTTGGGGCTCGACGGCCAGGCAGACCGCACGAAGACCCCGTCTCTGAGCGTCAGCGGGGTGACGGCGCCGGAGTCGACGACGTACAAGCTCGGCGCGCAGCTCTCGCGGCATTTCATCTGGGGAACGGATCTGACCTTGCGGCTCGAAGGTCAGAGCCAGCGCATGCAGTCGACCTTCGTGAATACGAGTGCGAACCCGCCGCAGCTTTCGACCTTCACCTTTGGTCCGAGCTACGGTGCGCTGGCCAAGTTGTCGTTGAAGCAGCCGCTTTTGCGCGGCGCCGGTCGCGATGTCTTCGAGGCGGAGCTCGTGCAAGCGCGGGCCTCGCGCGCCAAGGCGGCGAGCGCCTCGGAACAAACTGCGAGCGAACTGATGCGCGATGTGCTCAAAGGCTATTGGGAGCTTTTTTACACGAGCCGCGCGGTGGAAATCCGGCAGCGCAGTCTGGGGCGCGGTCGTGCCGAGCTCGCCGATGCGGCGGCGCGCATTCGCACGGGCAGTGCAGCCCCTGCGGAGGCGCTCACCATCGAAACCGACGTGGCGAAGCGCGAAGAAGACGTGACGGGTGCGTTGCGCGAGGAGAGACGAAGCTCGAACGAGCTTGCGCGCCTGGTGGGCGACGCATCCTTGAGCGCGCGCCGTGCCGACGTGACGCGCGCCCCGCCTGCGCCGCTGCCGCCGCCCCCGGATGCGCGCGAGCGTGCGCTCGCCGTGTCGTACGAATTGGCCGGGCAGCGGGCGGAGGTGAATCTCGCGGAGGTGAGGGCGCGCACGGCGGCCGACGAGCTTCGCCCGACGCTCGATCTGGACGCCTACGTGCAGGCGCAAGGCCTGGGAAACCGCGACATACCGCCCGCGCTGCAGCAGGTCTACGGGCTGGAGGCGTGGAGCGCGCACGTGGGGCTGACCTTCGAGGCGCCGCTCGATGGCGGACGCCGTCGCGCCGAGAAAACGCGCGCCGAGCTGGCGATTTCCGCCGCGCAGCAAAAGCTGGAGGAGACGAAACAGCGCATCGTGAAAGAGCTGGAGAACGCCATCGCCGACAGCGAGTCCGCGCAGCGGCGCCTGGAGCTCGCCGGTGCGACGCTCGCCATCGCCGAGCAGCAGCTCACCGCCAAAGAGCAGCTCTTTCGCACCGGGGGAGCCACTGCGTTGGAGCTGGTGAAGGCGGAAGATGACGTGCGCGACGCCGAACTTCGCCGCACGCGCGCCCACGTCGATTGGGCCCAGGCCGATGTCACCATTGCGCACCTGACGGGGCGTCTGCTGGGTCGCGCGGACTCCGCGAATTGACGGGGGCGCCGACGTACGCGTGGGCAAACCAGCTCGCAAGCACCGGCGAGTCGCGCAGAGCCCGTAATCGGGCGGTGCGAAGACGATGCTCGAACGCGGCTTGTCCGGGCGGCAAGTCCAGTGGCGCATTGATGGTGTAGAGCAGCCAATCCGTGAACGCCAGCGCCTCCCAGAGCGGGGCCAGCCTCGTGTTGGAATATTCGGCCAGTCGCCGTCCGCCGTCGGCCCTTCGGAAACGGGCCACGATCGCATCCGCCAATTCGACGGCGTCGGCGATGGCCAGGTTCAATCCCTTGCCACCGGCCGGGGGCACGCTGTGGGCAGCATCGCCCGCGAGATAGAGAGGACCGTGTTGCATGGGGGCCGTGACTCGGATGTCCATCGTGAGCAGGCCGCGCTGCACGATGCGACCGGGGATGACCGGCGCACTCCCGGTGGTGGAGAGCCGCGTCCGCAAACGGTCCCACACGTGCTCGTCGCTCCAGTCGAGCGGGCGATCCTCCGCGCGGTATTGGAGGTAGTAACGCGTCTGGTGTCGCGTGCGCGGCATCTGCCCGGCAAATCCATCCCGGTGCAGCGCGTAGACGAGCCGCGGCGCCGACGCCGGAGCCTCGGCCAACAGGGTTAGCCAGCGGTAGGGATAGCTTCGCGTGCTGTCGCTCCCGGGCCATCCCATCCGGGCCGCCCCATGCCGCCCGTCGCATCCTGCCACCACCGCGCATCGGTGCTCGGAGCGGCCCGCCGAGGAGCGGAGGATCACGGTGGCCGATTCGTCGCCGTGCGCGGTGACCGACTCGGCTTCGGTTTGGAACAGCAGCTTGCCACCGCGGGCGAGGTAAGCCTCCACCAAGTCGCGGACCAGCAGCTGCTGTGGGTACACGACGTGCCCGATGCCTCCCGTGTACTCGGCGCACGGCACGAGGAAGGCGCCTTCCTCGGTGCGGAACTCGCAGCCGTCGTGCACCGAGCCATGGGCCCTGAGCCCCGCGGCAAGCCCGAATCGCTCCAGGGCCAAGACCGTGCGGTGCTCCACGGCACCACCCCGTGCCCTGTTTTCGATGTGCTCGCGGCTTCGCCGTTCCGCGACGAGGCAGTCCACACCGGCCTGCTGCAGTGCATTGGCCAGCAGCAAGCCCGCAGGTCCCGCCCCCAGGATGATCACATCGCGGCTAGCGCACCGTACCGACGACCACGGCATTGGCGCTGATGCCCTTGACGGGGATGCGAACCACCTCATGGCAACCGACTTCGCGCAACCAACGCTCGTACTGGGCGCCCGTGTAGTTGCGACCGCGTTGCGTTTCGACCAGCATCAGCAGGTTGAACATGGCCGCCGGGGCGGGACCGGAGCGGTCGTCGTCCATCAGCAGCTCGCTGATCAGGATGGCGCCGCCGGCAGGCAATGCCGCACGCGCTTTGCGCAGGATGGTGAGATCCTCGGCCTCGCTCCAATCGTGCATGACCGATGACAACAAGGCCGCGTCGTGCTCGCCGGGCAGTTCGTCGTCGGCGAAGAAATCTCCCCCCACGCACGCGATCCGATGGCCGAGACCCGCCTCGGCGATCCGCACCTTGGTCTGCTCGCACACGAACGGCAAATCGTACACGGTCGCGGTGAGGTGCGGGTAAGCGCGGCACAACTCGATGGTGTAGGCCGCGCCGCCTCCCCCGATATCGAGCAGCCGCCGCACACGGGTGAAGTCGTAAGCATCGCCGAGCGCCCGTGCCGTGAACACGGACATCGAATGCATGCCTCGCCAGAAGGTCCGCATCATATCCGGATCACGGGGATCGAAGAGCGAGGGTCGCTCGCGGGGATCCCACGTGGTGGGCGCATTGCGCCGCAATCCTTCCGAGAGCTTCATCCATCCGGGATAAACCCGTTGATCGAGCATGGTGATGTAGTCGCCGAAATAGTATCGGCCGCCCGGCACGAGGTATTCCGCGGCGAGCGGCGAGTTCACGAAGCGCTGCCCGTCCGTGACGAGAAGCCCCAGGCTCGCGCAACCGCTCAGCAACATCTCGGCCGGGCGCGGATGGATATCCCGCTCGTTCGCGAGCTCCTCGATGGTCAAACCACCGCGTTCGGACAGCAAGCCGAACAGATTGAGCTCCACCGCCGCGGCGAGTGTTTTGGCCGCGAAGAAACCGGAGCTCAACTCCATGAGCGCCCGCGGATTGACCGATGGCACGGCCGCGAAATCGCTCATGGTGCTGTCTCCCGATAAAGCCCCAATCGTGGTTCGGCGGTGATGCGGATATTGCCCATGGCGGTGTCGGGCCCGAGTGGATCACGCCAGATGTCCCAGACCGGTGACATGTCGATTCCACACAGGTACGACAAGGAGGATTTCGCGGTTTCATCCTTAGCGCCATGCGCGGCCTCGACGATGGCCTCCGTGGTGACCCGGCTCGACGTGCCGGACGCCTCTCGGACGTCCGTGAGACCGGTGATGATCTGGGTGAAAGCCTGCACGGGGCGTTCTCCGCGGCCTTCGGCGTGGACGAGTTGTTCGGACCGACCAAAATAGTCGTCGGCACCCATGTACTCGCGATACATCCGCGCCACCAGGACCAGCATGCGCGAGTACGCGCGCCGGTACGTGTAATCGAAGAAGGCCAGCGCTTCCTGCTCGGGCATTTCGCCGCGCAGTAAGGTGGCAATCGCCGCGGACCCCACCATGGCGCTGTACTGCGCGAGATGAACGCCCGTCGAAAGCAGCGGGTCGAGAAAGCATGCCGCGTCCCCGATGAGCGCGTAGCCGGGGCCGCAAAACCGCTCCGAGACATAGGAATAGTCCTGCTCGACGCGCACCTGCCCCTCGAAACGGGCACCCTCGAGCAGGGCCCGCACGCCGTCGTGCCCCTTCATCAAATCGAGGTAGTAGTCCTCGAGCGAGCCGTAGCGTGCTCGATTCTCGATGAAGCGCCGCTTGTGCGCCACGAAGCCTACACTCCGCCGATCCCCGGCCAGGGGAATGATCCAATACCAACCATCGGCGGTGGAAACGATGTTGATTGCGCCCTCGGGGCTGTGCGGCAGAAGGCGGCTGCCCGTCCAGTAGCCCCAAATGCCCACATTCTGAAAGAGCTCGTGCGGGGTGCGCATATCGAAGTGCCGCTTGGCGAGCACGCCTGCACGACCGGATGCATCGATGAGGAAGTCGAATGTCGTCATCCGGACGGCGTCCTTGTCATCGTCCCGAATCCATTCGACCGCCGTCGGGCGATCTCCGTCGAAGATCACCCTGCGAACCGTGGCTCCTTCGACGATGGTGGCGCCCTGCTCCGCCGCGTTTCGCAGCAGAATATCGTCGTACGTCGCCCGATCGACCTGCCAGGACCACGCGTCGGGGGCGACCAGCTTGCGCCAGTCCAGGAGCCATTCGTCGTTTTCCCATTGGATGAGCGAGCCGCGCTTGATTTGAAACCCTGCCGCCGCAACCTTGTCGAACGCGCCCGAGAGCCGCAATATCGAAAGACAGGAAGCGAGCAGCGACTCGCCAATATGATACCGCGGGAAATGCTCTCGCTCCAACAGCACGACATCGAATCCATTTCGAGCTAGAAGCGCCGCGGCGGTCGAACCGGCGGGACCGCCACCGACGATGAGTACGCGCCGGCGTTGTTCGGTGGGATGGCTCATGATTCGCGCACCTTGGTACGCTCGAGACCGAGCTTGGGCGAGGTGACGAGACGGTATTCCGCCGACTCCGCATCCCGCAGGGGATTCTCCAGGACCGAGGAAAAATCGGGCGATCCGGGGCCATCTTCCGCTTTCATGAACCGGCGCTGGACGAGCAGCGCTTCGGCGGTCAGCCGTTCCGTCAGTACCCGCGTGGACGCATCGGTGGCCTCCCACAGATCGGGCAAGCCGGCGATGAGTTTGACGAAGGACTCCGAGGAAGCCGTTTCGCCCGCTTCGAGGCTCGGCTCTTCGCCAATCAGCCGATCGGAGGTGCGGAAGAAGCCGTCCTTACCCAAATATCGTTCGTACATGATACTCACGAGTGCGAACAGCCGTGTGTAGGCCCGGCGGTAAGCGAACTCGAAAAAGGTCAGCGAAGCGTCTTCGGTGACCTCGCCGCGATTCACCGAGGCAATGCAGGCGGCGGCGGTGAGGGCACTGTAGAGGGCCAGGTGGACACCGGTGGAAAGCAGTGGGTCGAGGAAGCACGCCGCATCTCCGATCATGAAATATCCGGGCCCGCCGAAGCGGTCCGCGGCGTAGGAGAAGTCGGTCTCCACATGAACCCCACCGAGGTATTCCGCATCGGCAACCAGCTCCCGCACGCTTTCGGATTCATGGACCAGAGCGCGGTACATCTCGTTCGTCGAGCTGTAGTTGCGACGCCGCTCCGTGAAGACGTCTTTGCGTGTCACGAAGCCGAGGCTGGTCCGCCCGCCTGCGAGTGGAATGACCCAATACCAGCCTTCGGGTGAGGAAATGACATTGATACCGCCCTTGGGGGTATCGGGAAGGCTCTTGGTGTTGCGCCAATAGCTCCAAATAGCGACGTTGCGCAATGTCTTGTCCATGCGTCGGTTGTCCAAATGCCGCGTGCTCAGCAACCCGTTCCGGCCGGACGCGTCGATCAGGTAGTCGAAATCGTCGATGTCGAACGGTGCACCTTGGTCCGGTACGCATCGAACCGCCGTGGGCCGGCCCTCGTGGAAGGTGACCTCCCGGGCGCTGACCCCCGTGGTGACGGCAACGCCGTTGCTCTTTGCATGCTCGAGCAACAGCTGGTCGAACTCGGCGCGGTCGACCTGCCACGAGTTTATTCCCAGCCGCGAGCCCCAATCGAACACCCAACTGTCCGACTCCCACCGAAGCACACCGCCGTACTTGAGCACGAATCCGTAATCGTCCACTTTCTTGGCGACGTCGATCGCTTCGAGGATGGTTCGGCAGGACGGAGTCAGTGATTCGCCAATGTGGTAGCGCGGAAATCGGGCGCTCTCGATGAGTTGGACCTGCACGCCCTCCCTTGCGAGCGCCGTGGCCGCAACGGAACCGGCGGGCCCTCCACCGACGACGAGAACCTTCGTTCGTTTCGACATTGAGTCATCACTCCCCTCGGTCCAAACGTTATTTCTTTATGATTGGTTGTGCGAACGACGACGCAGCAAGGTCGCGCGCGACCGACGGCTACACGCCTCGACGCGCCCTCCACCAAGCCCGCTTCCCCACTTCCGGCGCCAATCGCCAGCGAGTCATGCGAATATGGGAGTGCTTTTTGTCACGTCAATGTCGTATTCGTGGCCCGTTTTGTCATGGATATCGCGAGGTGACGTCGGGCCCGTCGTCATACCGAGCGGCCGAGAGGATCCCGCCCGACGCGCAGACGATTGCGTATGGGTAATATCCGGAGGCCGCGATTGCGTATGGGTAATACGCAATCATTGCGGCGCGGAGTTTTCGATAATTTGAACTTAACTCGGAATCACTTCGAACAGCAGACTGCCCCTTCGCGGCCACCGGGCACGGTTCCAATCGGCGGCTTGCCGTCGGCGCACCGGTAGCTCGGAGCGTGGGTCTTGCCGTCGCCCATGTCGTAAACGACGGTGCCTTTCGCATTGCACTCGTCGGGCGTCATTTTGGGACGTTCCGTGGGGGCGCTCGCCTGTTCGGTGCTGACCTTTTCGGAAGGATTGGTGGAGGGCTCCGGGGGCGGTGTGGAGTTTCCGGAGCAAGCCGCAGCGAGAAGCGCGGACGTGACAATCCCAAGAAGAGAAACGTTCGTAACCCATTTCATGATCGCCACGGTAAAGGATGCTTCCTTCGATCGCACGGGAGGATTCGACTTCTGCCAGGTTGGGGCGGTAGAATCCGTCGGCGGACGAGGCCGTGTCGGACGAATCAATGCCAACCGGAACGAACGATGCGAACGCCGCAGGCTATGCCTTCGGTGCATTTCGCTTTGCGCCGGAATCGCGCACGTTGCTGCTGTTCGATGAGCCGGTGCGGCTGGGAGCCCGCGGGCTCGACCTTCTTCGCATTTTGGTGGAACGTGCCGGCACAGTCGTGGCGACGGACGAATTGTTGACACTGGTATGGCCCGACGTTGTGGTCGACGAGACGAATCTGCGCGTTCAAGTTGCGGCGCTTCGCCGGGTGCTGGCGCGCGGAGAGCAGGGGGTGCGCAGCATCGAAACGGTGCTGCGAGGCTATCGATTCACACTTCCCGTTTCGCCGTGGGTGGACGAGTCCGGCGAGACCTCGTCGAATGAGCATACCCTGCACAATTTGCCCGCGTTGCTCGCCACCGTCGTGGGGCGCGCCGATACGATTGCGCTCCTCGCGGATTCACTGGCCCAACAGCGCCTGGTCACCATCACGGGGCCCGGTGGTGTCGGTAAAACCACCGTGGCCATTGCGCTGGCGCGACAGCACCTGCGGCTTTTCTCGGATGGGATCCGGTTCGTCGATTTCTCGTCCCTTTCCGATCCGCGCCTCGTCGCGGCGGAATTGGCTTCGGCGCTCGGGATCGGCGGGCTCTCGAACGAGCCCCTACCGGGCCTGCTGTCCCATTTGCGCAAGAAGCACATGCTGCTCGTGCTCGATACGTGTGAGCACGTGGTGGACGCGGTCGCAGACTTGGTGGAGTCGCTGCTTTCGCGACTTCCGACGCTTCGCATCCTTGCGACCAGCCGCGAAGCCCTGCGCGCCACCGGGGAGTGGGCCCATCGACTGCCTTCTCTGCCGCATCCGACGCACACCGACGGATTGAGTGCCGCCGCCGCCCTTGCCTATCCCGCGGTGGACCTTTTCGTTCAGCGGGCACGGGCCATCTTCGATCGATTCGAATTGCACGATGCCGATGCGGCCATCGTGGGGGACATCTGCCAGCAACTCGACGGAATGCCGCTGGCCATCGAGTTTGCCGCCGCGCGGGTTGGCGAGCTTGGCCTTCGTGAGATTTCCGCGCGCCTTGGCGACCGTTTCGATGTCCTGACCCGAGGCCGGCGAAAGGCGCTTCCGCGGCACCAGACGCTCGCGGCCACGTTGAATTGGAGTTACGACCTGCTAGCGCCCGAGGAGCAAGTGATGCTGCGGCGGCTCTCGGTCTTTCGCGGCCCATTCACCGCCGATGCGGCGGTTGCCGTGGCAGACAGTGCGTGGCCGCGCTCGGCGACGGTGACGTACCTGTCGAATCTCTTCGCCAAGTCGCTCGTAACGGTGGACATCGGTGGGGAGACTCCCCTCTACCGGCTGTTGGATACGACGCGGGTGTTTGCGTCCGAAAAGCTGACCACCGGCGAACGGCACGAGGTTTCGGCCCGCCACGCGTTGCACGTCCTCGCGTTGCTTCGCGAGGTGGAGCTCGTCGACGAAACCGCGGACAGCCACCATTGGACCGAGCGCCATCGCAACGTGATCGACAATTGGCGCGCCGCGCTCGATTGGACCCTGTCCGAGTCCGGCGATTGCGCTCTAGGCCTGCAGCTCCTAGGCACCTCGGTGCTGATTTCGCACACGCTGTCCGTGTTTGGCGAGTGCGCACGACGGCTGAAAGCTCGATTCGAGCAGATGTCCGACATGTCCAAGGAAGATCCGGCCATGTCGAGCCGCCTCTGGGAGATGTACGGACATGCGATATGGCACACCGCGGAGCCGGTCGAGGCCGTGATCCACGCCTTTCGAACCTCGTTCGAGGTGGCTCGGGGCGCGGCGCTCGTCAATGCGCAGCTCCGTGCGCTCTGGGGCTTGTACCTCGTTTTTAGTTACAATGGCGATTACGCCGAGTCATTGATGATCACGAAGGAATACGAAGCCATCGCGGCCGCGCTCGATTCCCCCGAGGTCGCGCTCGCACGCGGGCGAATGGCCAGCCTCGCGTTTCACGGCATGGGCGACCAGGCGCGGGCGCGAATCGCTGCGCAACGCGTGCTGGCGGAGGCGGCGAGTCCCACGGGCAAGGGGCGCCCGCGAGGCCTTCAATTGGATTCGCGCGTGGCCATTCGACCGACGCTCGCGCGCATTTTGTGGCTCCAGGGGTATCCAAAGCAGGCGTGGGAATGTGCCTGCGAAGGCGTCGAGCTCGCGCGAGCCATCGGCCAGCCGCTGCCACTGTGTTCGATGATCTCCGTGGGGGCGCTGCCCATCGCGTTTTGGACGGGGCGGATGGCGGTGGCCAGAGAACTCGCGGAGACGCTCTTCACGACTTCGTTGGAGCACTCTCTCCTTTTGGTCCATACCTTCGCGCAAGCTTACCGAGCGATCTTGGAGGGCACATTCGACACGAGCCGGGAGCCGCCGGGCGGAACTTTGCTTGCCGAGATGGTTGCCACGATGGATTCGACGTGCGCCGTCGAAGCGACGCTTGCACGCGTCGACAAGGGCTACGAACGATGGTGCACGTCGGAGCTGCTACGGATTCGGGCCGAGCGGCTGTTTGCGGAGGGGACGGTCGAGCACCAGGTGCGGGCCCAGGCTTTGCTGCGCCGTTCGCTCGACGTGGCGCGAAGCCAGCACGCGTTGGCCTGGGAGCTGCGAACGGCCATCACCCTCGCCGAGCACGCGCAAAGTGGGCACGCCGAGGCGCTCGACCGACTCGCCGCCGTGCACGAGCGCTTCACCGAGGGATTCGACACGCGGGATCTGCTGCAAGCTGCAGCGCTCCTTCGAGGCCGATGACCCTCTGGCAAGAGGCCATCGTCAGAATGAATCGCGCGAAAATGTCAATTCATGGCATTGCGTGGGCTGCCCCGTCTGCACCTGTTCGGCCCCTTGGTACTCGACCCCAAAGTCGTTGTCGGCGCAGATGATGAGCCGGCGCGGGCCGACGGCCGCAAGCCCTTCGATCTTTTCGTAGGGATAACCCGGAATCGTTGCCAAGACGTCGACGAGCAGCTTCTTCGCAACCGGTTCGACCCCCGCTTGGCGCAATTGAGTCGGATTCATCGCCTCGAGCGTCACACCTTCTCTCTCCGAAACGCCTTTCACATTGGTCGCCGCCGACACGTCGATGGAATAGATGCGCTTGATGCGGGCGTTCGGTCCGGCGTTCTTGTCTCGCTCGACGACCAACAGTTTCGTATCGCTCGATGCGTAGATGTCGGAGAGGCTGACGTCGGCTTGGTGGACTCCCTGGAATGTCGATGCATCCTCCGTCAGGTAAACGTATTCGCCTGATTGCTCCAGCGTGGCCAGATCCACACGCACGATTCGCACCACGCGCGACGTATCGCCAACGGCGGCATTTGGATTCTGCAATGGGTTTTGGACCACACCAAACAGGAACCGTCCGCTGGGGCTCACCGACACCCCTTCGAATCCCCGGTTGCGGGGGCGCTTCGTCAGGTACTCCGGGAAAACGTCATGCGCGTACGGGAGTCCTAGTTTGGCGGCATTTCCGGCCGGCACCAATCGATTCATGATCGTGCCTTTGCGCGAAATCTGAACGAGGCTCATGTATTCATCGCAGGCCCAAAAGACATCTCTCGTGGCGTCGTAGGCAATCCCCTCGGTATCGAGGC
Organism: Sorangiineae bacterium MSr12523; assembly: GCA_037157775.1. Taxonomy (NCBI): domain Bacteria; kingdom Pseudomonadati; phylum Myxococcota; class Myxococcia; order Myxococcales; family Pendulisporaceae; genus Pendulispora; species Pendulispora brunnea. The sequence continues at coordinate 6,742,719 of CP089982.1, read as the reverse complement.
CCTCCGGGTCGAACGCAAGCTGCTTTTGCCCCGTCACGTCGAAGGGCGTTTCGTCCGCCCCGGGAAGGTTCGGGAGTGGCGATATCGGCGTACCGTTCGGCCGCAGAATGGGAATTCGCTCGAGAACCTCGATGCGATCACCGGCGAATCGAATCTTGTAAATGCTCGGCCCGAGATCCGCCAATGGGAACGTGCGATGGTTGGCGCCGCCAATATGGATCAGGCCATTTGGCCCGCGATCGATGATCGTATGAAAGACGTCCGGCGGATCGCCTTCTGCGGGAACCACCCCGGAAAAACCACCGAGCTTCACGCCGGCCTCGAGCTCTGGAGGATTCTCGAGCGTAAACTGCCGGACGGAAATCGTCATTTCTTCATGTTGCGGATCATCGTTCGAGCAGGCCATCACCAAGAGAAGTGCGGGCCCGCAGCATGCCAAACGTACTGCTGAACGGCTCATGCAACGTTTTCTTAGGTCAGGTCCGATAAGGCTTCAAAGACAAAGTGGCTAGCTCCTCAGGGTCGTGGCACCGCACGAAGCCGTGTAAGATGCGGCGCATGAGGTGGTTTCGCCCCGCTTTCTTCGTGTCTCTCGTTGGCGCTGGTTGCGTCAGTGCTCTGTTTCCATTGGGCTGCGCGTCCATCTTGGGGCTCGACGACACGACCTTGCGCGAAGATGCCTCGCTCGATGCGAAGAGCCATGAGCCGGAAGTTGGCCCCGGAGGCGGCGAGGGTGGAATCGCCGATGCCGGCACGGACGCGCACACCGAGCCGCTCGGATGCGAGCCTCCGCCGAGCGATGCCGGATTCGTGGTTCAATGGACGACGGGGTGGAGGCTGCCCGATGGCGGATATTCGAAGTGCGCCAAGACCGCGCTCCGGCCCGACATGGTGGAGGTTCGTGTGCTCACCAACGTCGGGTTTACCGAACCCAAGGTTGGCACCGTCGTCAAAAATGCGCTGGTCTTCGCCGGCCTGCCCGACGGCGATCGTTACGTGCACGTGCCATCGGTTCATCAACTCTATGTCGTGCGGGGCGGCCATGGACTCGACATGGGATACGACGAGATCGGGCGTCCGGATGCGACGAAAGGCACGGGCGAAAAGCTTCGAACGAAGGCGTCTCCGACGCAGATCAGCGGGACGTGGAGGCTCGGCGGAACGGTGTCATCGCCGCCGCTGATGCCTCAGAATGCGTATTCGGAGTGGCCATACGAGTTCCGCGGTGCGCCGCTTCTCGATGGCACGAAGGGGGATGTGGTATGGCTGCTCGGCACCTTGCCTGACGAGGCGATCAAGGGCGAGAAGGTCGCAGAAGTGTGTACGCCGTCGAGTCCGACCACGATGCGTCCGAACGAAACGACCGAGGTGACGGCGCCGTGCTCAACCGTGCCACTGCAGTCGCTCATCATCACGAATGCCTATGGCTCGTTCGAAAGGTCGCTGCCCGGCGAAGTCGCCGACGAAGGCGTCGTGCACATCGACACGGCCCCCTCCGGCGATTCGCACCTCACGTCCCCCAACGGCGGATGGAACGATGCGCGCTCGGAGGACAATCGTCTCGCGCGTGCCACGATTGTCGGCGATGCGGGAGATCTCACCATGGACGTCATGCTCCCCGCGCCCTCGGAAACATGGGTCGTGACGGCGGAGGAGCAAGTCTGGAAAACTCACTCCATCGTCCGCGTCGATGGCAGTCCTTCGACGCGGCAATGGCGGGACGTGGCCAGTTCGGCGCAGGCCATCATTGGAAACAGGACGTTGGGGTGGAACATCCCCGCGTTGCCGGGCGAGGTGATCGTCCACGGCAAGGATCTGCTCAAGGCGCCCGCGACCGGCATCACGACGACCCCGACCATCAAAATTACGCTCGCGTCCGGGGTGTACACGCTTCCGCCGACGGGATATCGAATTGCGATTGTCGAGGTCATGACGGGGAACAAGCGTTACGAGATCATCACCAGCCAGAACGAAGTCACGGTGCCGCCGCTGTCGCCCGACATACTCGAGAATGGAAAAGAATACGTTCTCGAGGTCACCACCCGATTTGCGGGAGGATTGACGTGGCAACCCATGGAGCTCTATTCCGAAGAGGAACCATGGCGCGTCATCCGGCGCAATGATTTGCGAATGGCCTACATGACGCGTGTTACCAACGCATTCATTCCCTGAGCCGCGCCTTCGGGCAGCTTCTCCTGTCTACATTGTCACCGGTTTCCACCGCATCCTTTTGAGGATCACGGGAACCCACAATGATCGATAGGATCATGATCTCCTCGACCATACCCGTCGCTCATCGCCCGAGGCTTTTGCGCATCCAACTTTGGAATGCCTTCTGCAGTGAGCCGGCCACGACGTTCCCAATGGGCCGTCGTCGAGGAGGTTCATCGTGCGAAAGACATTGCTGTTAGGGGCCGCGGCGGCATTCCTGTTTGCAGCCGCTCATCCCATCGTTGGCCACGCCGCCACGGCGTCGTCCGTTGCTCCGTACGTGGATATGGGCGAGTGGCCCACCCCATCGCTGTCCACCATGGCAAGCAAATCCGGTGTGAAGAGCTTCACCCTTGGATTCGTTACGGCCGCGGGCTGCAAGGCAAGCTGGTTCAATGCCTATGATCCTCGCGCGGGATGGCAAAAGGAGGAAATTGCCAAGATTCGAGCAGCTGGCGGAGACGTCAAAGTCTCCTTCGGCGGCGCCAGCGGCATCGAGCTTGCGCAAATGTGCACGACGGTTGCCTCATTGGCCGACGAGTACGACGCCGTGGTCAAAGCCTACGCATTGAAATACATCGATTTGGACATCGAAGGCGCCGCCGTGGCGGATCCGGCCTCCATCACCCGCAGATCCCAAGCCTTGGCCATCGTCGCCAGTCGCCATCCTGGCTTGAAGATCTCGCTGACCTTGCCGGTGATGCCCAATGGCTTGGACGCCAATGGGCTCAACGTGGTGAAGGCCGCGAAGGCGGCCAATGTGCCGCTCGACATGGTCAATATCATGGCGATGGACTACTACGAAGGACCCGGCGACCAAGGCGCCAAGGCGGTATCGGCGGCCAAGGCGACCATGGCTCAATTGAAATCGCTCTATGGCCTGTCCGATGCCGCCGCGTGGAGGAAGGTCGGCGTCACCCCCATGTTGGGGGTGAACGACTCGGGCAACGAAATTTTCCTGCAGAAGGACGCACGCACCCTGGTGAACTTCGCCGCATCCGTGCACTTGGGCATGCTCTCGTATTGGGAACAGGGCCGCGACGCCAATGCATGTCACGGCGATCTCGCGGTGTGCACGAACATTACCCAGCAGCCTTACGAGTTCGCAAAAATTTTCGCCGGATTCAATGGATTCGTCGGTTTGACCGATCCGGTCGAGTGAGACCGGAGGTATGACAGCGCTGTCTTCGGCCAGAGAACCAGGGTTGACAGCGCATGCTCAAAGGACCGGATCGCGCGCATCGGTGGATGCGGCTCGCCTCGTGCTAGGCGCATGGCACGCATGCGACTCTCATTATTGCGCGGGCGACAGAGCCCGTCCCCGTGGCGCGTTCGACTCCTTCTCCTTGCCGCGGCGCTAGCAACGATGGCCACGTCGGCCCCTCCCACGTGTCCGCTCGATGCCGCGCTGCCCAAGGAAACCGCGCCGCCCGCGGGGGAGGTGTACCGGTTCGTCGTGGAGTCGAGCATCGCCCCCCAGATCGTGGTGGATCGGGGGGCATCTGGGCGCTTTCTCGCTCCGGATCCGGGCCTCCAGCCCACCGCTCCGTCTGCGAGACGGCAGGACGTGCTGGTCTTTCCCGGTGAACGCCTGGAGCACGCACGCATTTGGCTCTTTTGCGAGTCCGATGGGTGTGGGAGCGACTTTCCTGGCGACGATTATGTGCGCGTCGTGGGGCCTTCGTCGTCACCCGCATGGTCGATGCGCACCGAGGGCGACGTCACCGTCCGACGAACACGTCCCGCCGGCGAGCATGGTGTGCAGTTGGAGGTGACGCTCGAGCCCATCGACGTGGTCTTTCCCGAGAAGCTGGCCCCGGGCTCGGGTGCTTCGCTGCGCTTCGAGGTGATTCCCGAGGCGTCGCGCGATGCATCTCGCATTGGCGTGGTCTCGGTGACGCAAACGTACGATCGCAGCTATACCGTCAACGTCACGCCCAAATCCTTCGTAAGGTCGATCGGCTACGTTGCGCCCGATGCATCGGCACCGGAAGCAGGGGACTTCGAGAGCGACCGGTGGCGCGTCGCGGCCGTTCTCGACGGGCTTTGCGCCGAAAGTCCGTGCGTCCGGCCGAATGTGAACTTGCGCATCGTGGCCATCGACGGGACGTCACCCCCGAGGGATGGCGGGCCATGACGCCTGCGTCTCATCGAAGTACGCCCCTTTACGCAGCGCTCATGGCACACCCGGCCGTGGTGGCGTCCATTGGCCTTTTGCTGCTCAATGATCATGTCTTGAAGGTGCATTGGTCCGGGCTGTTGACGGGCAAGCTTTCCGACGCCGCAGGCTTGACGTTTTTCCCCGTGCTGCTCCTTGCATTCGCGGCGGTTGCATTTCCGTGGCCGCTCGGCCTGCGCGCGCTGCTCGGTTGCACGATCGTGACCGCGATCGCATTCGCGTGGGTCAAAATCGATCCCGCCGGGACAGCGTTCTATCGGCATGGGCTAGCGGTCGTTCAATGGCCGTGGTGGGCCGCGATGCGCCTCGCGCATGGCCACGGCGTTCCGGGCTTGCGTCCCGTGGTCGCAGTGACCGATCCGAGCGACGCGCTGATGCTTCCATTCGCGGGGGTCTCACCATTCCTCGCCGTCCGTTGCGGAAAATGGGCAGCACGCGCGCACACCGTTCGCGGATGAGAGCGCTCCGTGTGTGGCGGAGGCGGATGCGCCATGGTCCAATGAATATGTCGGAAAAGGATCTGTTGGCTGGACCATCCTGCCGCATATAAAGCTCATGCAGCGTAACGGGCTACGGCCCCGCCCATGCCGGCGGCGGAGATTGTGCGTGCCATCGGTGCTTGGCGCCATTGGGTCGCACTGCGGCCTCATCGCACTTTGCACGCTCACGGCTTGCGCGAGTTCGGCCTCGAAGGACGCGGAGAGCAAAGAGGGGCAGGGGCCTGCGACCGTGCGGGACGAACCATACGAAGATATCGTTCCCAATTTTTGCGACTGGGATCACAAGCCGAAGGACTACCGGTGCGTGGTCGATATCTATGGCCACCCCGCGTGCCGCTTCGATGCGCAAGGCCATCCGGTGGACTTCGAGAATCAGTATTACGTGTACATGGCGGACAATGCGATGAACACGCTCGAGTACGGCAACGGCGTGGAGTTGTACCAGCCGATCCTCTGGTGCCAGGTTTCTCCGGAACCGCACAACAGAATGGACTTCGAAGAACGAGCGGGGAAGACGATGTTGCGCGTGCCTGGCGTACACCGTTATTCGACCAAGGCTCCCATCGTTGTCACGGGCACCATGGTGTCCAGCTATGCCCGCAAGGAGCAATGTGGGCGGTTCTTCGTCGATTTGGCAACGTCGCTCGACGGTACGCACTGGAGTGTCGATGCGTCGACGGCATTCACCCCGAAGCTCGAAGGCTCGGACTTCAAGGTGGAAATGACGCTTGCCGCGCATAAGCTGTTCCGCGTGGAGCTCCGCGCCGAGACCGATCTCACGTGCGCGCCTCGACTTGAAGCTTTCCACATCACGGTGCCACGGCGCCTCAATTCGTCGTTTCGGACGCGGTAAAGAAGTCGATCAGACCGTAGGGCGCGTTGTCGTCGTCGAAGCAGAGAGCGTGGGTTTTCGCGGCATCGGCGGCGGCGTACGCGCTTCGGATGAACATCGTTTTTTCATACTCGGCGAGCGCGGTTTCGAGATCGCCTTGGTGAGCGGCCAGGGCCTTCCCGAGCTCGGCGCCATCGTACATCGCGAGGTTGGCGCCCTCACCATCGGGCGGATTCAGATGTGCGGCATCGCCGAGAAGAGTCACTCCGGGCACGCGCTCCCACCGATGTTCGGGCGGGAGCGCATGGATCATGCGGGGGACGGGATCCGTCTCACCGTTGGTGATCAGCGCGGTGAGCTCGGGTGCCCAGCCCTCGAACTCCGCTGCAATGCGAGCCTTCGCGGCCTTTGGATCGGCGAAGTCGATGCTTGCGATCCAGTCCTTCGGCTTGGTGAGCGCGACGTAGGTGTGCAGGACGCCGTTGGCCTCGCGGTGGGCGACGATGCCCTTGCCGGGTGCGAGGGCGAGCATGGCACCGGCTCCGACGATCTTTGCGCTGGCCGGGTGGCGCGCGTCGGCGTCGAATAGGTACGTTTCGATGAACGAGGTGCCGACGTACTCGGGCTTCGCGTCCGAAAGCCGCGGCCGGACCCTCGACCAGGCACCGTCCGCACCGACCACGAGGCTCGCCATCGCCGTCGACCCATCCGCGAACGTGAGCTCGTGCTGCCCGTCGTCGAGCGGGTGAATGCCCGTGACCTTGCGTCCCCACTGGACGGTGCCGCAAGGGAGCGAGTCGAGCAGGATGCGCCGCAGATCGCCGCGATGCACTTCGGGGCGACGGCCACGGCCGTCGTCGGGCTGGTCGAGAAGGACCGTCCCGTGCGGATTGACCACCCGCGTAGCCTCACCGCCTTCGTGGACGATGCGGCGGAACTCGTCGAACAGTCCGGCCGCCTTCAGTGCCAGCTGTCCGTTGTAGTCATGAATGTCGAGCATCCCGCCCTGCGCGCGCGCATCCGCCGACGCATCGGCCTCGTAGACCGTGGCGGCGATGCCGCGGACGTGCAGAACGCGGGCGAGCACCAGCCCGCCGAGGCCGGCACCGATGATGGTGATGGGAGTCATCGTGATTCCTTACAACTTTGTTATTGTGGCTGTTTTTGCGTTGGAACATCGTTCCAATGGTAAACTTGGAACACCGTTCCAGACCTGTCAAGATGGACCCATGGCGAAGGCACCGCGCGGCTCGGAACGACGCGAAGATGCGCTCTCACGGGAGCGAATCGTCGGCGCGGCGATCGAGCTCCTCGATGACGAGGGCGAGAATGGGTTGACCTTCCGCGCGCTTGCCACGCGGCTGGCCACGGGCCCAGGCGCCATCTACTGGCACATCACGAACAAGAACGAGCTGCTCGTCGCAGCCACCGACGCCGTCGTCGCGCGCACGATGGGGGAAGTCCCCGACTCCGCCACGCCGCATGAAGCGATCCGCGGGATCGCGCTGGGCGTGTTCGAGGCGATCGATGCGCACCCGTGGGTGGGCGCGCAGCTCTCGCGTGCTCCGTGGGAGGCCGCGATGCTGCAGATCTTCGAGCGCATCGGACGCCAAGTCCAAGCGCTCGGCGTTCGAGGTGGCGCCCAGTTCACGTCGGCGTCGGCACTTCTGAGCTACATCCTCGGCGTGAGCATCCAGAATGCCGCGAACGCCCGCCTGCACGAGCCCCCCGTGAACCGCGCGGATTTTCTCGAGACGGTATCAGCCCGATGGAAGCAGCTCGACGCCCACGAGTTTCCGTTCATCCGCAACGTCGTCGCTGCCCAATTGCCCGAGCACGACGATCGCGCCGAGTTCCTCGCTGGCATCGATCTCATCCTCGCCGGCATCGCGGCGTCTTAAGATCTGCCATTTGCGCCAAAACTGGCTCGGCAAAATCGCTCCTCGCTTTGACGGATATCGCGCCGTCGTCACAAGCAACACCTATGGTGTCGACAAAAGCGCCGCTTGCGCGCGGCTTCCTTCCGTTCATCTCCGTTTCCCTCTTGGCAGGCGTCGTTGCCTGCTCATCGTCTTCGAACAACGACTCCCAAAACGGCACGGACCCCAAAAATAGCACCGCCGCGTGCGGCCGGCTCACATTCGAACAATGCGGAGTGTGTCATCTCGAACGTTGCAACTGCGGTCCCACGTCCGAGGAAGACGACATCTGCCGACGACTCTCCCAGGAAAACGGGTGCACGAAGATAGAGGGCGCGCTCGTTCTCCTGGAGAGGGAGGATTGCTAGCTTCGAGGCCTCAACGCATTGTGATGTGTATGTGACATCGAAGGGCGGGCCCGACCTGGAAAGCGGGCCCGCACGAAGCGACAGAGCTCGTGACAAGCCGCCATTCGAGGGGCGCATCTTCGCAGACTGGTGAGGTAGCTCGACGCCGCCATCGACGTTTTTCTTCGCGCGAGGTGTGGGACCTCATCCAAGTACGATTGTTGCTCTGGCACCTGCTCGACCCGGCAAGAACCGTGGAAGGGCGGATAGATGCATGCAATTGAGCACTGAGCGAACTGTCCAACCCACCAAACCCATGGAGCTTGCGAAGAGTGGCCCTCCATCGTTATCGCGCCTGGAAATCAAAACGCTGCACGAGGCCCTCCCGTACTTGTCGTACCAACCCGGCGGCACACCAGATACGAAAAAAGCACCGGGGCTCTGCATCTACGAAAGGCCCGTCACCGAATTTTGGAATGGTGAAAGACCGCTGCTGCTCTATTTTCCAGAGCGGGCCGTCGACAATTATCGGCACCTGCGCGACGCCTTCGCACGGTACTTCCAAGTCCGCATCCATTGCGCGTTGAAGTGCTGCTACATGCCGGCGGTGCTTCGAGCGTTGCGCGGAGCGGGAGCGGCTGCCGAGGTCATAAGTGAACTCGAGTGGGGCATTGCCCGTTCGGTCGGCTTCCGCCCCAGCCACATCGTTTCCAATGGCGTCGTCCGGACCTCGCCATATCGGATGGCACTCGTAAGTACGCCTGGCGTTTTGATAGGCGTCGACGGCCAAGAAGAGCTCGAAAAGATCGAGTGGTGTGCGCGTCGCGTGGGTAGAAGGCCCGATATCATGATCCGGGTCAATCCGCTTCCCCCCGGTGAATACTTTTCGGAACGCTCGAAGCTCGGTGTCGACGCGAGTGAAGCACACCGACTCATCGAGTATTCCTTGAGATCTCCCCACTTGGAGCTCGTAGGCGTGCACGGCCACCAACTCGTGCATTGCGCGGACGTCGACGAGTTCGCGCGGTTTGCTCGCGGCATCGGGGAGCTGGCCGCGGCCTCGCGTCGCTCCAATCAAACGGGCATTCGGCTCATCGATCTGGGGGGCGGGTTGGAATCGAGGTTCATGCTCGAACGCGAAGGCAAGTCCGTTCGGGACTTCGCCGCAGCGGCCCACGATGCACTCGCAGGACTACCGGGCCCCTGTCAGTTGATTCTAGAGCCTGGAAGGTTCCTGTTCGCCGATGCGGCCGTCGTCCTTACGAAAGTGCTCGGCACACGACGGCGTGCGCAGGTCGATTGGTTGGTGACGGATGTGGCGAGCAATCTCTTGCGCCCCATCTCCGATCGCTCATTTCCGCCGGTGCCACTTCGGATGGATCCGCATGCTGACTGGCAGTCATGCCATGTCGTGGACTCACTCTGCTCACCGACCCGTTTTTGGCTGGATGCCCACCTGCCAACGAGTGCGGCGACCGATGGCCTGGCACTGCTCAATTGTGGCGCGTACACGTTGGCCCACGCTTCAGCGTGGGCCACGGACCTGCCGGATATCGGCTACATGGAAAATGGCAGGGTTCAACTCGTTTTCAATCAACACCAGCAGGCGGAACTCCTGCATTCCCTCTACGGCATCAACCTGCTCCCCTATCGAGGAACACCGACGGTGTGAGCCTTGGCGTCGGTGTTTCTAATCCGCGAGCGCTTGCTCGACGGCACGTGTCACCTCGGGACTCGAGGGGTCGACCTTGTGCAGGAAGCGGCCAATCACTTCTCCCTTCTTGCCAATGAGGAACTTATTGAAATTCCAAGCCACGGCGCCGCCAAATTTGGGATTCGTCTCCGCGCTCTGCAGCCAATCGTAAAGCGGCGCCATATCCTCTCCTTTGAGCGCCACCTTTGCGAACATGTCGAACGTGACCCCGAAATTCGAGGTGCAAAACCGTTGAATCTCCGCTTCCGTCCCGGGCTCCTGGCCACCAAAGTCGTTCGACGGAAATCCGAGAACGCGAAACCCTTTCGGGCCATACGCCTGCTGGAGCTTCTCGAGCCCTTCGTACTGAGGTGTGTACCCGCACTCGGATGCAACATTGACGATGAGCAGAACCTGCCCCGCATAGTCTGCAAGGCTCTTCGTTTTGCCGTCGATGGTTCGCACCGTAAAATCGTGAACGCTGTTCGTCATGTCTTTCCCTCGCGCGGCCGAGCGTATCGTCTCGGCCATCGCATGGCCACCTTGTCCGCATAGCCGTGCTCGTCCATTCATCGCGCACGCGTCACCCTCGCGCCGCAACGGTCATTCCGTCGCGCCGTGCTCTCGGAGAGACTTCGGTGCCCGTGGAGCTTCGTTACTCGATATTCGTCCACCCGGCGGGTTCGTCCAATGCAAACTCGCCGAGGGCAACGCCGCGATCGAATTGAATATCGCTCACGTCGATCGCGTAGACGATGCGACCGTGCTCGTTGGTGCCGGATAGTTTCAAGAGGGTTCCCGTTTCATCGTCGACCCACATCTTGAATCCGGTCGCGCCCAATTTGGTGCTCGAGTACCAATCGTGGCGGCCGGCTACACTGGTTACATTTCGGCCGAGCAACACCTCATGGCCGACGATTTTGCTGTCGGATCCCGTTAGCCAGAAGGCGTAATTGCTCGGGAGGGTAACTTCGTGCGCCGCATGTGCCCAGGCGCGATCTTGCCGCGCCACGTAGACGGCCTGGCACGCCTGGTTGAAGAAGTGCCGCGCCTGCTCACGCTGAACGATGGGAGCCCGCCGCTTCTTCTGGAACATCGACCGCTCGGGATAAAGAAGGAGGGCCGATGTGCCGTCCGCCACCGATTCCTCGATGGCTCCCTCGCGGGGTGTCGTGCGGACGAAGCTTCGCAGGTTCTCTTCGGAAATGGCGAATTCGACCTGTTCGTCCTGGCCATTGTTGGAAAAAGCAATGTGGAAGGCGCCTCTGACGTCGCGGTAGTTGTCCACCGCGTTCAACATTTTTCGTTGAATCGCGGCGACGTCCCCGGCGACAGGCGTCGTGAATCCGCACGACATCGATTCGTCGGAGGCACTGCTCGTCGCGGCGAAGCCAAGATCGAACCCGACGAGATCGGCCCCCGTGCGCCCGTTCCCGTGATCGACTTGGAGCGTGCACGCCGTACCGGGGCCGCTGCAAAGCGCGTTTCCCAGGACGTGCCAGCCATTCGACGCCGTATTTTGATTGAAGGACCCCTGGAAACTACCTGCAGCATAGGTGGCGCGCGTATCGGTAAAGGCAACGTTCGCCAACCATACGGAGAGATTGTTCATGTAGAAGCCACCGCTCGGCCCAAAGAAGCGCCATACGTAAGTACCGCTCGAACCGAGTCGGTCGTCGCCGTTTTTGTCCCTCGGCTGTCCGCTTCGATACGCCCAACTGCCCACTGCAATCTCATTTTCGCAGTTTGGGTATTGACTCTTGGCACGATCGTTGTCGCATTCCGTTCTTGCGAGAGCAGAAGTCGAAAAGAAACCAATGCCGACTGCCGCGGCCGCGGCGAGCGGCGCGCGCAACATTCCTGAGCTCATGAATACCTCGTCGTGATGGGTGACGCTGCGTTGTTACTGCAAACCGATATTCGCCCAGCCGACGGGCTCCTCCAGCGAGAACTCTCCGAGACCTACGCCTCGGTCGAACTGGATATCGGTGACGTCGATCGCATACACGACGCGCCCGCGGTCGTCCGTGCCCGATAATTTTAGCAGGACGCCCGTCTCGTCATCGATCCACATCTTGAACGCCGAGGCCCCCAGCTTGGTGCCCAAGTACCAATCGTGACGGCCGGCGACGACGGTCACCTTTCGGCTGAGCAGCGTTTCCTGCCCGACCACCTTGGCGTCGGAGTCGGTCAACCAAAATGCATAATTGCTCGGCAGGGTTATTTCGTTGGCGGCATGCGCCCACGCAGGATCCTGCCGGCGAACGTAAACCGACTCGCATGCCTTGTTGAAAAAGTGACGCGCCGATGGAGCATGCGAGATCGGCGTGTGAGCGCTCCGGCGGAACATGGCGCGCTCCGGATAGAGAACCAGGGAGGATACGGCGCTCGAGGTCTCCTCCACCGCGTTGCCCCCGCGCGGAGTCGTTCGCACGAAGCTGCGCTGGTCCTGTTCGGAAATCTTGAACTCGACCCGATCGTCCTGACCGTTGTTGGAAAAAAAGACGTGAAAGGCGCCTTTCACATCACGATAGCGGTCCACGGCATTCAGCATATTTTGCTGGATGATGGCCACCTCTGGGGCGAGAGGCGCGACTTGTCCGCAGCTGGAGGTTTGGTTCGCCTCGTCGTCGTCGGTCAACCCATCATTGGCCAAGACGCGAATGAGATCCGCCCCCGTCCGGCCGGATCCATGGCTGACTTGGACCCCGCCCGGTCTAGAATTGCTCCCCACGTACGACCACCCGCTGGGCGCCGTATTTTGGTTAATGGTGAGCATCCGGTCCGAGTTGGCACTGTATTCGGCGCGTGTATCGGTAAACGCAGCGTTCGCGAGCCACGCATAGAAATCCGCAGAGTCCCCACCGACACCGGAAAAGACCCACCAGTAACTGCCGCTCGTGCCAAGCCGATCGTCTCTGTTCCAATCCCCGCGTTGACCGCTCCGGTACGCGTAGGATCCGTCGATGGAATTGTAGCAGTTGTACATATTGGGATCGCGATCGTTGTCGCAATCGTACTGCCGTGCAAAAGCCGAAACGGAAAGTAGGTTCACGGCACATACCGTTGCGACCACGAGCCGTCCGCGCAGAGTTCTTGAGCTCATGAATGACCTCTTTCTGGGCCGATACCCGGCGCCCGTCCCAGCAAGTGCCATTCCGAGCCGTAACAATCACGATGTCCGACGAATCCGACGTTGCAGCCTACCAGGCCCGTACCGGTTCACTTGATTTGGTACAGCGCCGATACGATCGGTGGTACGCAGCCGGTACAGCGCTCGATACGAATACGGATTCGAGACTCGAATGGCACGGGGCGTAGGCGTCACGAGCCGACGCAATCCGCCACGGAATGGGAGCGGGTGAGCTTGCGAACGACCCTATTCGTCGTTGACCGCAAAAATAGGAAAATACGAGTCGATGTGCCCGCGCGCATAGTGCTCGGCCAGCTCGGGGATTTGCTCCCATGAATAGACGCGTTCATCGACCGGGGGCATCCAGCCATTTTTGCACGCGAAGTCGACCGCGGCCTCTCCTTCTTCGTACCGGGCATAGTGCGTATGAACGTGAATGTGGCGCCCGATGCACTCCATGGCCCGCGAATTGGCGAAGGTCACGCCGTGTTTCCAGCCCGACGTGGTCATGACGCCTTGCCTGGCGAGGGCCTTGAGCGCGGTCTTGTACGAGACCCCCAGGTTATCGACGAAGATCGACACGCCCCGTCCGGCGCTGCGCGCGTGTACGGCTGCCAAGAATTCCTTCTCGAAGTTCGCCGCGGTCCACCCGCTGCGATCGATGGGGTCGATCCCCAGCTCTCGAAGCAACCTGCACCTCGCCTCGACCGAGGTGACCATGGCCACCTTGCAGCCCATGGCTTTCGCCAGCGATAGTTCTGCGAGGGCCACGCCGCCGCCCCACGCGCACACGAACGTATCCTCCGGGGGACAATCACTCATTTGCGCACGCCAGCAGGCATGCGCGACCCGCCAATTCGCCCACGCGGTGACGTAGCGCAGTGAGAACGCGGCCCACTGTCGCAACGATCGCGATGAGAGGAGACTCGGCTCGGGGAGTGGCACGAGCTGCCGGTGATGCAACTTGGTCGTCTTGGCCAGTACGCCCACCGTGTTCGGTGCGTCGTAACCATAAATGCGCGTGGGATAACCGTATTCGTCCCAGGTGCCATTGCAAAATACGATGCAAATGTCACCTTCGCGCAGATGGCGCACGTTGTGTCCGACGCGGTCGACTCGCACGACCCCCGCATTTCCCACGACCACGGCGTCTTCTCCGCGAAGGGTGCATAGGTCGACCGGGCTCCTTCGCACGGCGTGGTCCATATTTCCCTCCCAGCAGCCATAGATGGGCCGGACGAGCACCTCGTCATCGGAAAGGGGAGGAAGCGTGAAGGTTTCGCGCACGAGCGGGCCCAATGCGGCCCCGTCTCCCGTGCCCTTCCGAAGGACCCACGCTTCGGTCGCAATGGCGCTCATGTCATTTGCGGGCCCCGACGTAATCGACCATGTCGCGCACCGAACGCAGTCGGGATGCATCTTCCGGGGAAATGGTCAGCCCGTAGGTCTGTTCGATCTGGAAGAGCAGATTCGCCAAGTCGAGCGAGTCGAGCCCTTGTGCGGCAAGCGGCTTGTCGTCGTCCAGATCGGAGCCATCAAGGCCGATTTCGGCGGCACGGAACAATCGAAAGATGTCGTCTCTACGGATCATGCCTAAGGTCTGAACTCCATCAAGTTGGTTCCCCAGGAAAATCCGACGCCGAATCCGCTGGAGATGATTTTCGTGTGTCGCTGTTGCGTGAAACATTCCGCGAGCATGATGGGAATGGATGACGATACGGTATTTCCGTAACCGGCAATGTCGAATGGCACCTTCTCGGGCGGCAGTCCCAAGGTGGCGCGCAGGTGGTCGACGATGTACTTCGAACCGGGGTGTAGCAAGAACTGGTCGATGCCGTCGAGTGTGAGCTCGTTGCGGGAGAGAACGCGTTGGATGCTCGCCGGCACCTCGCGTGCCGCGTTGGAGAACACCAGGCGGCCATCCATCTTCAGACGATGGCCATCGTGCATCAGGCATTCCCAAGTATTGGGGACGGTGCCAAAGTCGGAATCGATGACGGCATACCCCGGCTCGTCGGTGGAAAGATACGAGACCGACGCCGCATCGCCGAAGAGGAGGGCCGTCGCCTTGTCCGTCGGATCCACGACGACCGAATACGGATCGCACGTGAAGAGCAGGGCCGCACCACCCCCGCCCAAGCTTTGGAGAAGGCTCGACGCGATGGCCACCCCGTGCACGTGGCCCGCGCACCCTTGCGAAATATCGAAGGTGAGACAGTGCTTTCCAAGGCCCAATCGCTGGTGCACGATGGCTGCGGTGTGCGGAATTTTGCGATCGGGGTTCTGCGTGACCACGCAGACCACGCGTACCGCGTCGAAGTCGACCTGCCGGCGCCGCTGCAGATCGGCGAAAGCTCCGACACAGAGATCGCTCGTCGTCTCCGTCGAGCTTTTGACAGCCCGTTCCGCGATTCCGATCTTGTTCCTCAGAAAAGCCGGATCCATCTCGAAACGTGTTGCCAGTTCCTCGTTGGAGACGCGGGCCCGTGGAATGTAGGTGCCAATACAGGCGATGCGCACGTCGCACGTCACGGTCGCGACTCTAGTCCGGCGCACCGATTTGAAAAGCGCGCAAATTGAATTTCGAGTGCTCAATTCGAAAGAACGAAAATGTGTCCACTGGGAGATGAATCTTCTCAGCCCAGGTGAACCGAAACCACGGCAAAGGTCGCCGTGGCGTTGCGTCCGCCTGATCGGAGGTCACCGCCGTTCGCGCTTCAATGGACTCGTAATTATCAAATCGTACAACGTCATATGGTTTTACCTCGAAATGGTAGACGCCGCTGTCGATTAGGAAAGTAACGCAGGCAATTCTACCAAGTCATGAGCTTATATTTCGAATATGAAATGCGGTGTGAATGGCCGGTTCACTCTTGACCGTGTTGCCGTTGGCGCAACAGAATAGCCCGAATCGTTTCTAGTCGGGTTGACGTCGGGCCTTCGATGACCGATGTAAACGCACCCGATCGACTAGGATTCGACGTGCGCCGAGCGTGCGAAGCGCTCGAAGGATCGCATGGATTGGTGCGCCGAAAGTCGCATGTCGAGGTGCTCGTGCCGACGGATCGAATCTCAATTGATGCGTAATATCGTACTGGATTCCAGCATTTGCATCACCGGTCTCGGTTGTCGTTTTCCCGCAGGGATCGATTCGCCCCATGCGTTGTGGAATGCCATATCCGCGCGGCGTGATTTGATTCAAGAGATTCCCGCCGACCGGTGGGATGCTGAATGCCATTACGATCCAGACGTGTGCGCGCCGGGGAAAATCTCGTCCCGGCGAGGTGGTTTTCTCGCGGATGTTGCCCATTTCGATGCTGCATTCTTCGATATATCGCCGCGCGAAGCGAAGCAGATGGACCCGCAGCAGCGTCTTGCACTGGAAACGGCGTGGGAGGCTCTCGAGGACGCTGGCTTGGGTGCGCGCAGGCTTCGGTATCATCGAACGAGCGTTTTCGTCGGCTCGATGTGGTCGGAGTACGATCTGCTCGCGTCTCGAAAGCTCGAGGGGCTATCGCCGCACGCCGCGACGGGGAACGATATTGGAATGATCGCGGCGCGAGTCGCCCACGCGTTCGGTCTTCGCGGGCCGGCGTTGTCGGTGAATACGGCGTCGTCCTCGTCGCTCGTCGCCGTGCATCTCGCGCTGCAGAGTCTGCAGGACGGGGAATGCGATCTGGCGCTGGTCGGGGGCTCGAACCTGATCCTCACGCCTTACAACACCATCAAGATGACGAAGCTCGGGACGATGGCGCCCGACGGCCTCTGCAAGGCATTCGACCATCGCGCAAACGGCTACGTGCGCTCGGAAGGGGTCGCTTTCGTGGTGCTTCAGCGGCTGTCGCGTGCGCTCGAGCACGGCGACCGCATCTATGCGGTCATCCGCGGGTCGGCGACGAACAACGACGGCCGCACGAGCAGCGTGACCGCTCCGAGCATCGAGGCGCAGGAGGCGCTGCTCCGCAATGCCTATGCGCGGGCCGGCGTATCCGTGCACGAGGTCGACTACGTGGAAGCGCACGGTACGGGAACGCCGCTCGGCGATGGCGTGGAGGCCGAGGCGCTCGGGCGGGTGCTCGGTGCCGGTCGGCCCGCGCACGATCGGCTGCGGATCGGTTCAATCAAGAGCAATCTCGGACACACGGAAGCGACCGCGGGGATTGCGGGCTTGATGAAGGCAGCTTTGGCCCTTTGCCATGGGTCGATTCCTGCGAGCCTTCACGTCGAATCGCCCAACCCCGCGATCCCATTCGATTCGCTCGGTCTGCAAATTCAAACCGAGGCGGGCGCATGGCCCGAGGTCGATCGACCGTGGCGCGCGGGCGTGAGCGCCTTCGGTTTTGGCGGCACGAATTGCCATGTGGTGCTCGAGGCGCCCCCGCGTGCGGCGGGTCTTCCTACGAAGAAGGCTTCAGGGGAACAGCGGCTGCCGTTGCTCGTGTCCGCCAAAGGTGAAACCGCGCTTCGGGCGCAGGCGAAGCGATGGGCACTCTGGTTGGAAGCCCATCCCGAGGCAAACTGGGAAGACGTCGTTCACACGGCCGCATGCCGTCGGACGCACCACGATGTTCGCGCCGCGGTGATGGCCTCGAGCACGACGGAGGCGGCGGCGGCGCTGCGTGCTCTGTCGAACGGCGAGCCGCATGCGGCGCTGACGGAAGGGCGGGCGCGAACACCCGGAAAAGTCGTCTTCGTCTACCCGGGGCACGGGTCTCAATGGCCGGCCATGGGGCGTGAGCTGTTCGCGCAGTCGGAGATCTTTGCGAATGCGGTGCGGGCTTGCGATGCGGCACTTCGCCCGTGCACGGGATGGTCGGTCGAATCGGTCTTGCGCGGCGAGCCAGATGCCCTCGTTCCACCGCGGGAGCGTGACATTGTGCAGCCCGCGTTGTTTGCCATGGCGGTCGGGCTGACGGCGCTTTGGCGATCGTGGGGTGTGGAGCCGGATGCCGTCGTCGGCCATAGCCAGGGTGAAATCGCGGCGGCCTATGTGTCGGGTGCGCTGTCGCTGGAGGAGGCCGCGCGTGTGGCCGCTGTGCGCAGCGATGTGGTGAGGCGGGTGTCGGGCGCGATGGCTCTCATCGAGCAACCGGTGAATGTCGTGGAAAAGCGGCTCGCCGAGTACGCGGGCGCTTTGTCCGTGGGGGCCGTGAACACCGAAGGCTCGACGGTGGTGTCGGGCGATACCGATGCCGTGGAGTCGCTGCTGGCGGCGGCCCAACGAGAGGGGATTTACGCGCGGCGCGTGAATATCGATTACGCATCGCACAGCCGGCACGTCGAGCCGGTTCTGCCCGAATTGAACGCGCGGCTCGCGGAGGTAAAACGAGGAAAAGGCGAGATCGCATTTTTCTCGACGGTGTTCGGGGAGGAATTGTCCGGCGAGGCGCTCGATGCGACGTACTGGTGCCGCAACTTGCGCGAGCCGGTGCGATTGGATCGCGCGCTCGCTCGCCTTGGGGATGCCGGTCATGGCGTGATGGTGGAGGTGAGCGCGCATCCGGTCCTCGAGGCGGCGCTGGCCGATTCGAGCCGGTCGCACGATGGGATCGTCGTGGGCAGCTTGCAACGAGACGCGGGCGGCGTGTCGACGTTGCTGAAGATGCTCGCCTCGCTCCACGTGCAAGGCCACCCGGTGGACTGGGACCGCGTACTCGCGCGAAGGGGAACGCCGGTGGACTTGCCGACGTATGCTTTTCAGCGCCGGCGCTATTGGCTCGACACGGACGAGCGCGATGAACGCGACACGACGAATCGGCCGAGGGACGAAATCGCCACTTGGTCCGAGGAGCTCTCCCGCTTGTCCCCGTCGCGCCGGGAGCCGTGGCTGCGTGAGCGGGTGTGCGCGGAAATCGCGGCGGTGCTCGGGATTGCGCCGTCGATGGTCCTGCCGAACGCCCCGTTGCGCGATCTCGGTTTGCGATCGCCGGTGGCCGTCGAGCTGGTGGGCCGTCTGGTCCGAAGAACGCAGCTTCGACTGACGGCGGGCTTCGTTTACAGCTATCCGAGCGCCAACGCGATGGCCCATCGTCTCCTGGAGGAGATGTTCGCCTCGGCCGACGATCCGCGATCGGGCGTGCGCGCCATCCCGCGCACGACGGGGGACGCGTCGCCCATGTCGGACGAGGAGCTGTTCGATTCGATCGATGCGCTCGTTCACGACGATCGGCCGATGAAAGGGGCGCGCTGATGGACCGCAGCGAAAAGCTTCGCGCCTACTTGGAAAAGACGATGGCCTCCCTGGCCTCGGCCAAGGAGCGACTGCGCGCGATCGAAGAGCGTGCGCGCGAGCCGATCGCGATCGTATCGATGGCCTGCCGATTCCCCGGCGGCGCCGACACGCCCGAAAAGCTTTGGGACGTGCTCGTCGAGGCCAGGGACGTCATCACCGAGGTTCCCGCATCGCGCTGGGATCTCGAACGCTTCTACGATCCGGATCCGGACGCGCCCGGCAAGACCTACAGCCGTTGGGGCGGATTCGTGGGCGATGTGGAACGCTTCGACGCCGCGTTCTTCGGAATCAGCCCGCGCGAAGCGGTGGGCATCGATCCGCAAGAGCGCTGGTTGCTCGAGATCGCATGGGAAGCGCTCGAACGCGCGGGCATCCGAGCGGGCAATCTCGCGGGCGCCAACGCCGGTGTCTACGTCGGCATGTCGGGTTCGGAATACCAAACCGAAGCGCTCTCCCATCCGGAGCGCATCGACGCCTATACGCTGACGGGTGCTTCGCCCAGCACCATCGTCGGGCGTCTCGCCTACTGGCTCGGGCTACGCGGTCCGGCGATGGCCCTCGACACCGCATGCAGCTCGTCCCTGGTGGCGGTGCATACGGCCTGCCAGGCGCTCCGACATGGCGAGTGCGATTGGGCGTTGGCCGGCGGGGTCAGTGCGCTGATGGCCCCCGAGGGCTACGTTGCATTCTCTCGTCTGAAGGCGCTCTCGCCGACGGGCCGTTGCCGGACGTTTTCCGCGGACGCCGACGGCTACGTGCGCGCAGAAGGGGGCGGCATTCTGCTGCTCAAACGCCTTTCCGATGCCCAGCGCGATGGAGACCGCATCCTCGCCCTCGTTCGAGGCAGCGCGGTCAATCAAGATGGACGAAGTCAAGGCCTTACGGCTCCGAGCGGACTCGCCCAAGAGGCAGTGATTCGAACGGCCCTGGCGCGCGCCTCCATCGATGCCGCCACGGTCGACATGGTCGAATGCCACGGCACCGGCACGAGCTTGGGCGACCCCATCGAAGTCGAAGCGCTGGCCGCCGTTTACGAATCCGGGCGCCCCGTCGAGAAGCCACTGATCCTCGGGTCCATCAAGTCCAACATCGGTCACACCGAGGCTGCCGCGGGCGTGGCCGGCCTGATCAAGACCGTCCTCGCGCTGCAGCACGCGCAAATCCCGCGCTCCCTGCACGTTGCCACGCCCAATGCCCACATCCCATGGGACCGTCTTTGCGTGAAGGTCGCCACCGAGCATCTCGCATGGCCTGCACGCGACGGTGCGCGTCGGGGAGCCGTGTCCTCGTTCGGATTCAGCGGGACGAATGCGCACGTCATCGTGGAGGAAGCGCCCGCGGCACCGCCCGAAGAAGCGGGAGAGAGCGAGAGAGACTACCCGCTGCTGATGTCAGGAGCCGAGGAGAAGGCGGTACGGGAGCAGGCGGGTCGTTGGGGGAAGTGGCTGGGCGAGCATCCGGAGACGCGATGGGAAGACGTCGTGAGGACGGCGGCGCTGGGGCGGACGCACCACGAGGTTCGCGCGGTGGTGATGGCGTCGAACGTGGAGCAAGCCCGCGAAGGGCTGGAGGCGCTGGGTCGCGGGGAGGCACACGCAGCGGTAACGGAAGGGCGAGCGCGGGCGTTGGGTCGCATGGTGTTCGTGTACCCCGGCCAGGGGAGCCAATGGGAGGGAATGGGCAAGACGCTGCTGGAGCGAAGCGAAGTATTCGCGGGAGCGGTCCGAGCGTGCGACGAAGCGCTGCGGAAGTGGACGGGCTGGTCGGTGGAGTCGGTCCTGAGAGGCGAGGCCGGAGCGGAATCGTTGGAGCGGGTGGAGGTGGTGCAGCCCGCGCTGTTCGCGATGGCGGTGGGGCTGACGGCGATGTGGCGTGCGTGGGGCGTGGAGCCGGACGCCGTCGTTGGCCATAGCCAAGGAGAGGTTGCGGCGGCGTACGTCTCGGGCGCGCTGACGTTGGAGGCGGCGTCGGAAGTGGTGGCGGTCCGGAGCGGGCTAGTGGGAACGATCGCCGGCCGCGGAGGGATGGCGGTGATCGAGCGAGGGGTGGAGGAAGTGTCGCGGCAGTTGGAGCTCAATGGAGACGGACTGTCCATTGCCGTGGTGAATACGGAGAGCTCGACGGTGGTGAGCGGGGAAGCCGGTGGAGTGTCGCGGCTGGTGGAGGCGTACGAGCGTGAGGGAGTGTTCGCGAGGAAGGTGAAGGTGGACTACGCCTCGCACAGTGAGCAGGTGGAGCCGCTGCGGGAGGAGATGCGCGAGAAGCTGAAAGGGATTCGGGGAAGGGAAACGGACGTCGAGTTCTATTCGACGGTGAGCGGGGAAGCGACGAGTGGAGCGGCGCTGGACGGCGAGTACTGGTGGAGGAACCTGAGGGAGCCGGTTCGCCTGGACCGAGCGATGAAGCGGCTGTTGTCCGAGGGATACGGCGTGTTCGTGGAGGTGAGCGCGCACCCTGTGTTGGGGCTGGCGCTGACGGAGGGAAGCTCCGGTGGAGTGGTGGTCGGAAGCCTGGAGCGAGGAGCGGGAGGGGAAGGCGCCCTTCTGCGGAACCTCGGGAGGCTTCACGCGCAGGGTTACGGAGTGGATTGGGAGAACGTGCTCGGTGCACGGCGCGGAGCCTGGGCGGACTTGCCGACCTATGCGTTTCAGCGACAGCGCTACTGGCTCGACTCCCCCCGGCGCATGTCCCACTCCTTGTTGGACGCAGACGCGCCGGATCGCTATCGGATCACCTGGACCGCGGCCACGTTGGAGAACGCCGAATGGACGTCCGATGCGCATGCGGTCCTCGGCGGTGATGGATCGCTGGCCCGCGCCCTCGGCGTGCGTGCGATCGCACGGGTCGAAGACCTTTGCGCACCATCGGACGAGGCCACGCCGCCTCGCCGTCTCGTGGTGGACCTAACCGCGCAGCATGACACCGTCGTCGCCGGCGCGCACCGCGTGGCGGGCGAACTCGTTTCGCTGCTTCAGCGGTGGCTCGCTGCGCCGGCACTCGAGAAAACGGAACTCGTGGTGATGACCCGCGGCGCGATCGCGGCGACCCCGGAGGATCCGGTGGAAGGCCTCGCGGCATCGACCGCGTGGGGCCTGTTGCGCAGCGTCCGCACGGAGCATCCCGATCGAAGGCTCCGCGTGGTGGACGCCGGTGCGGAAGATTGGACCGCGCAACGTGATCTCCTGCGCCGCGCGATCGCTACCGACGACGAGCCCGAGCTGGTCGTGCGCGCCCCTCGCGTGCTGACGCCAGGATGGCACCCTATGACCGACGCCGACCGCGCGGGCGCGTCCCCGATCGCACTCGACCCGAACGGAGCGGTGCTCATCACCGGCGGAACGGGAGAACTCGGTCGTGCATTGACGCATCACCTCGTGAGCACCCACGGTGTTCGTCACCTGGTGCTGACCTCACGCCGCGGGGAAGATGCGCCGGACGCGAGCGCGCTGCGAGCGTCGCTCCTCGCCGCGGGCGCCCAGACAGTGCAGCTCGTTGCATGCGATGCGAGCGACCGCGGTGCATGGGCGCCTCTGGTCTCCGCGCTGCGAGCGGAGCGATCGCTGACAGCGGTGTTTCACTTGGCCGGCGTGTTGGACGACGCCGTCGTGACCGGGCTGACCCCGGCGCAGGTGGAGCGCGTACTGCGGCCGAAGGTGGACGGCGCCTGGCTTCTTTACGAGGCGACGAAGGCTGCGCCGCTTGCCGCGTTCGTCCTCTTTTCCTCCGTGGTGGGTTCGCTGGGAAATCCAGGGCAAGCCAACTATGCCGCCGCGAACGCGTTCCTCGACGCGCTGGCCGGGCACCTGCGCGCACGTGGCGTGCCCGCGATGAGTCTCGCGTGGGGCGTGTGGGAGTCGAGCGGCCTCGGCATGACTTCGCACCTCGGCGCGCCCGATTTGGAGCGCTTGAAACGGCGTGGCATCACGCCCCTCAGCCGCCCGCGCGCGCTCGCGCTGCTGGACCGCGCGCTCGCGCACCCGACCGCGACGCAAGTGCTGGCCGCGCTCGACCCTGCGGCATGGCCGTTTCAGCCGCAGGCGCGCTCCGCACCGCAGGCGAATCCCCGCGTGGAAGCCTCGGCCTTGCGCGCGCGCCTCGCGCCCCTGCCCGAGGCGGAGCGCCGCGATGTCCTGTTGGACTTGGTGCGCACGGAAGCGGCCGCGGTCCTCGGCCTGCCGCGCGCGGCGCAACTTCCTCTCGACAAGTCGCTCAAAGAGCACGGTCTCGACTCCCTCATGGCCCTGGAGCTGCGCAACCGTTTGAGCGCGCGCAGTGAAACGGCCTTGCCGGCTACCTTGGCCTTCGACCACCCGACGCCAAGAGCAATGGCCGATATGTTGATGCGCCGCGCCTTCGCCGAACCGGCGCCGCAGCTCGCGCTTCCCGCAGCGCCCCGAACGGCGCACGACGAGCCGGTCGCCATCGTCTCCATGGCTTGCCGCTACCCGGGAGGCGCGGATGACCCGCGCAAGATGTGGGAGCTGCTATCGGCAGGGCGCGACGCCATCGGCCCGTTCCCGCAGGGGCGGGGCTGGGACCTCGAGGGGCTCTACGATCCGGATCCCGACGCGCCCGGAAAGTCGACGACGCAGTACGGCGGATTTCTCTACGACGCCGACCGATTCGATCCGGCATTCTTCGGAATCAGCCCGCGCGAAGCCGAGCGGATCGATCCGCAGCAACGGCTCCTCTTGGAATGCGCGTGGGAAGCTCTGGAGCGGGCAGGGATCGCTCCGCACTCGCTGGAAGAAAGCGCGACCGGGGTGTTCGTCGGGCTCGCGCACACCGACTACGGCGGGCGGTTCGTGCATCGACTCGAATCGTTCGACGGTCACCTCGTGACGGGGAATTTTCTCAGCGTCGGCTCCGGCCGCATCGCGTACACGCTCGGCCTGAAGGGGCCCGCGGTGACGGTGGATACGGCATGCTCGTCGTCGCTGGTATCCATGCATCTTGCATGCACTTCATTGCGTGCGGGCGAGTGCGATTTGGCTCTGGCGGGTGGCGCCCAGGTGATGGCCACCCCGATGGTCTTCGTCGAATTCAGCCGTCAGCGCGGCATTGCGCCCGACGGTCGCTGCAAACCGTTCGGCGCGGGTGCCGATGGCGTCGGCTGGGCCGAAGGCTGCGGGATGCTGGTCCTGAAGCGCCTCTCCGATGCACATCGGGATGGCGATCCCGTGCTTGCCGTGATCCGCGGCTCGGCGGTGAATCAGGACGGACGCAGCCAGGGGCTGACAGCGCCCAACGGTCCGAGCCAACAAGCGGTGATCGAGCGCGCGCTCGCCGTGGCCGGACTGACGGCGGCGGACATCGACGCGGTGGAGGCGCATGGAACGGGAACGCGTCTCGGCGATCCGATCGAAGCGCAAGCGCTGCTGGCCACCTACGGAAAAGCGCACAGCGCCGAGCGGCCGCTTTGGCTCGGCTCGATCAAATCGAATATCGGCCACCCGCAGGTTGCCGCCGGTGTGGCCGGTGTGATCAAGATGGTGCTGGCGCTCGAGCACGGGGAGCTTCCCGCAACCTTGCATGCCTATCCTCCGTCGCCGCACGTCGATTGGTCCCACGGGCACATCGCCCTTCTCGATGCATCCACGCCCTGGCCCCGCACGGGCACGCCGCGGCGAGCGGGCGTGTCGTCGTTCGGTGTGAGCGGTACGAACGCCCACGTGATCCTCGAAGAGGCACCGGCTCGACCGGCCAACGCGGCGGCACACGCCAAGGTGGCCCCCGCGCCGTCGATTCTGCCGTTGCTCTTGTCGGGCCACGACGAGACGGCACTGCGTGCGCAAGCCCGACGATTGCTCGAGCACGTGCGCGCAAACCCGCACGCGCGAACCTTGGATCTCGCCGCCAGTCTCGCGACGACGCGCACGCACTTGCCAGCACGGCTCGCCTGGCCCGTTCCTAGCGATGCCTCCACCGCGACGTGGACGGAGTCGCTGGCGTCGTTCGCAAATGGCGGTCCGCCTCCCACGCGCGCCTCGCAAACACCGCACGAGCCCAGCGCGGGGAAGTTGGCGGTTCTATTCACGGGCCAAGGAAGCCACCGCGCCGGGATGGGTCGAGAGCTGTACGGGAAGTACGAAGCTTTCCGGGAGTCGCTGGATGCGGTGTTCGAGGAGATGTCGAAGCACCTGGAGAAGCCGCTGAAGGAGGTGATGTTCGCGGAGGCTGGGACGCAGAACGCGGAGCTGCTGGAGCAAACGCAATGGGCACAACCGGCGCTGTTCGCGCTGGAAGTAGCTTTGTACCGGCAGTGGGAAGCGTGGGGAGTGCGGGCGGACGTGTTTCTGGGTCACAGCGTGGGGGAGCTCGTGGCGGCGCACGTGTCGGGCGTCTTGGAGTTGGGGGATGCGTGCGAGTTGGTCGCGGCGCGCGGACGGTTGATGGGAGAGCTTCCGAGCGGCGGTGCGATGGCCTCGGTGGAGGCGAGCGAAGCCGAGGTGTCGTTGCTGCTTGGGAAGTACGGGGTGTCGCTGGCATCGGTGAACGCGGCGAAGCAGGTGGTGGTGAGCGGGGAGGCGTCGGCGGTGGAGTCGTTGAGCGAGGAGCTGCGAGCGGGCGGAGCACGCGTCAAGCGGCTGTCGGTGAGCCACGCGTTCCACTCGAGCCAGATGGAGCCGATGCAGGAGGCGTACGGGCGTGTCGCGCGGAAGATGAAGTACGGAGCACCTCGGACGGGCATCGTGAGCGGCGTCACGGGAGAACGAACGGAGCTCGGGAGCGCGGAGTACTGGGTGCGTCAGGTTCGGGAGCCTGTTCGGTTTGCGGACGGCCTGCGCGCATTGGATCGGGCCGGGGTGACGACGTACCTGGAGTGCGGTCCGCAAGGGATTCTGAGCGGGCTGGGAGCGGAGAGCATCTCACCGGAGCGAGGAACGTTCGTACCGAGCCAGCGAAAAGAGCGAGGCGAAGAAGATTCGCTGATGCAAGCGGTTTGCGCGCTGCACGCGCAAGGGCACGCAGTGGACTGGAAGGCCGTCTTCGCGGGGACGGGCGCGGAGCGTGTGGAGCTTCCGACGTACGCGTTTCAGCGTCAGCGCTACTGGCTGGAAGCGCCACGCGCGCAGGAAGCACGAGCCGGGCAAACGGTGGATCACCCATGGCTGACGAGCGCCGTGCGCCTTGCGGACCGGGACGGATACGTGCTGAGCGGGCGGCTGTCGACGGAAGAGCACCCGTGGGTACTGGATCACGTGGTGGCCGGGACAGCGCTCTTGCCCGGCACGGCATTCATGGAGCTGGCCTGGGTGGCGGCGGAGGTCGTGGGCGCTGCGGCCGTGGCCGAGGTGACCTTCACCTCGCCCTTGGTGCTCGATCCATGTGCCTGCATCGAACTGCAAGTCACGATCGGCGAACCCGACGTCCATGCTCGGAGATCGTTCACCATCTACAGCCGCCCCGCGGGCAACGAGCACGCGCCGTGGACCCCGCACGCGCACGGCGCGCTCGGTGAGGACGTCGAGGCACGAACCGACCCGATGCCATCGTGGGCGAACGAGCCATGGCCACCGAGCGGCGCCGAGCCCATCGACATGTCCGAGTGGCTCGACACCGTCGATGCTTGGATCGGTCCAGCCTTTCGGGGCGTTGTGTCCGCATGGCGCCACGGGCGGACGATCTATTCCGACGTCGCACCGCCAGACGCCGTGAAGGATCGGGCGCACGAATACCGACTGCACCCCGCCTTGCTCGACGCCACGTTGCGCGCATTCCTGAAGGTCCTCCTTCGCGCCGAGGCGCGGGAAGGGCAACCGCTGCCGTTCGCGTGCTCCAACCTTGCATTGCGCGCCCCGGGCGGGTCTTCGCTCCGCGCCCGCGTGATCGTCTGCGACGACGCCGACGGGATCACCACATCGATGGACCTCGCTGGCGCCGACGGGGAAGCGGTCGCGCGCATCGGCAGTTTCCGCGCCCGATGGGCAACCGCCGAGCAGCTGCGCGAAATCACCGCCGCCAACCCGGTCCACCGCGATCTGTACCTCGTGGCCTGGATCGAAGTGACGCTCGACGAAACGACGTGGCGACCGAGCGACCACGTCGTTCTCGGGGGCGACGGTTCACTGGCGGCAGCGTTGGGCGTGCGCGCGTTCGCGAACTTCGCCGATCTGTCCACCGCCTTGGCAGGCGACGTCGCGCCGCCGCGCCGTTTGGTCATCGACCTGACAGCCTGCGATGCCGCCGCCCCGCTCGAGATGATGCATGCTGCCGCGCAGACGGCACTTTCGCGGGTGCAGTCGTGTCTCGCGTCGCCCGACTTGGCTTCGTCGGAACTCGTCGTGGTGACCCGCGGTGCCGTGGCCACGGCCGCCGACGACCGCGTGACCGCTCCTGCCGCCGCCGCATGGGGCTTGCTCCGTGCCCTCCGCGTCGAGCATCCCGACCGCACCCTCCGTGCGCTCGACCTCGGTCATGACCTCGATGACGCCCTGTTGCGTCGCGCGATGTCGACGCAGGAACCCGAGCTGGCCGTGCGCGCGGTCGTGCGGGCACCACGACTCGAGCCGGCGAACCCCACAGGCCGCACGGCATTGCCTGCCCCCGCTTCGAACGCGTGCCAGCTGCGCGTGCGAACGCGCGGATCGTTCGAGGGGCTCGAGCTCGCCGAATCCTTGGCGGCGACGCGACCGCTCGAACCGGGGCACGTGCGGATCGCGGTGCGTGCGGCGGGGCTCAATTTTCGCGACGTGTTGAACGCCCTCGGGACGTATCGAGGCGACATGGGGCCACTCGGTTTCGAAGCGGCCGGCCTGGTGATGGACGTCGGCGCTGGAGTGACCCATCTGGCGCAAGGGGATCGGGTGATGGGCCTCGTGCAAGGCGCGATGGCGACCCACGCGATCGTGGACGCTCGTCTTCTTGCGCCGATCCCGCGAGGTCTTTCGTTCGCGGAGGCCGCGACGGTTCCGGTGGCCTTTCTGACGGCCCTGCACGGTCTGCGCGGCCTTGGCGAGCTGAAGTCGGGTGAGCGTGTGCTCGTCCATGCCGCGGCCGGCGGTGTGGGAATGGCCGCCGTGCAACTTGCCCGACTCTGGGGAGCGGAGGTGTTCGCAACCGCGAGCCCGAGCAAGTGGCCGGCACTCCATCGCATGGGACTCGATCCGGAGCACATCGCATCCTCGCGTACCCTCGCGTTCGCAGAAACGTTTCGCACTGTCACGAATGGCCAAGGCGTCGACGTGGTGCTGGACGCCCTCGCCGGAGAATTCGTCGACGCCTCGTTGCGTCTTCTTTCCCCGGGAGGTCGCTTCGTCGAAATGGGCAAGAGCGACATCCGCGATGCCGAGCGCGTCTCTCAGGAGCACCCCGGTGTTCGCTACACGGCCTTCGATCTTCTCGATGCGGGGCCCGATCGCATTCAGGAAATGTTGCGCGAGCTTGCGCCGCTCTTCGAACAAGGAGCGCTCTCGCCGCTTCCGTACACCGCCTACGATCTCCGTCACGCACCGCAGGCCTTTCGCTTCATGGCCAACGCGCGTCACGTGGGCAAGCTGGTGCTCGTCCCGCCGGCCGCACTCGATCCGAATGGGACGGTGCTCATCACCGGCGGCACCGGGGAGCTCGGGCGGCATGTGGCGCAGCACCTCGTCGAAACACACGGGGCGCAGCACGTCGTACTCACTTCCCGACGCGGCATGGATGCCCCCCATGCGGCGTCGCTGCTTCGAGACTTGCGCGACGCCGGTGCTCGGACTGTCCGCATCGTGGCGTGCGACGCGGCGAACCGCGATGATCTGGCCGGCGTACTCGGTACCATTCCGCCCGCGCACCCGCTGACCGCGATCGTGCACGCCGCGGGGGTGCTCGAGGACGGTGTGGCGACGCAATTGACGGCCGAGCAGTTGGCCCGCGTTCTGCGGCCGAAAATCGACGGAGCGTGGCATTTGTACGAATTGACGAAGGAGACCCCGCTCTCGGCCTTCGTGCTGTTCTCGTCGGTCGCCGGGATTCTCGGCAGCTCGGGGCAGGCGAATTACGCGTGCGCGAACGCGCTCCTCGATGCCCTGGCCGGCTCGTTGCGCGCGCAGGGGGCGCCGGTGATGAGCCTCGCCTGGGGCTTTTGGGAGAAGGGCCATCTGGGGATGACCGCACACCTCGGAGCGAGCGACCTCGCGCGGTTGAAGCGTCAGGGAATTGCGCCGATGCCAGTCGCCCGCGCGCTCGGCCTGCTGGACCGCGCGCTGTCGCACCCCGAAGCCACCTTGGTTCCCGCGTCTCTGGACCTTGCCGCGCTCGCGCGTCACGGCGCGGTGCCATCGATGTTGCGCGGGATGATCCGTACGACGCCGCGAAAGGCTGCGGACGCGAACCTCGCCGCGCTGCCGAAGGCGCAACGGGAGCGCGCCGTGCTCGCTCTGGTGCGGAGTGAGGTGGCCACCGTCTTGGCGCTCGAAGGAGCGGACGCGGTCGCCGTCGACAAGCCGCTCAAGCATCTCGGGCTCGATTCGCTCACCGCCGTGGAGCTTCGAAATCGACTCAAGCTGCAAACCGGTACGGACCTCCCGGCGACGCTCGCCTTCGACCATCCGACCCCGAAGCGCGTCGCGGAGTATCTGCTCACGCAGCTTGCCGGTGGCCAGGAAGACCCACCCGAGAACGACCCGATGCTCGCGCACATGGGGGACGACGATTTGGCGCGGCTCCTTCTCGACCTCACCGGAGGCGCACAATGAAAGAACAGGTCTCGGTCCGTGAGGCGCTCGAAAAGAGCTTCTTCGAGATCCGCCGGCTGAATCGTGAACTCGAGCAACTCAAGAAACGCGAGCTCGAGGCGCGCGAGCCGATTGCGATCGTGGCCATGGCCTGCCGATTCCCCGGTGGGGTCGATACGCCGGAAAAGCTGTGGACCTTGCTGGCCGAGGGGCGCGATGCCATCGGCCCATTCCCCGAGGGGCGCGGCTGGGACGTGACGGGCCTGCACGATCCGGATCCGGACGCGCGGGGCAAGTCGCTCACGAGCCAGGGCGGGTTTCTCTACGACGCGGATCGTTTCGATCCGGGGTTCTTCGGCATCAGCCCGCGCGAGGCGGAGGCGATGGACCCGCAGCAGCGGCTGTTGCTCGAGTGCGCGTGGGAGGCGCTCGAACGCGCGGGCGTGGCGCCCGATTCGTTGGACTCGAGCGCGAGCGGCGTCTTCGTGGGCATCTCGTGCGCGGACTACGGCGGTCGCTTGCTGCACGAGCCCGAGGCCCTCGACGGTTTCATCGCGACGGGGACTCTCCCCAGCGTAGGATCGGGGCGCATCGCCTACACGCTGGGACTTCGCGGCCCCGCGGTGACCGTGGACACCGCATGCTCGTCATCGCTTTCGGCCATCCATCTCGCGACCTTGTCGCTGCGTGCGGGCGAGTGCGATCTGGTGCTGGCGGGCGGCGCCACCGTGATGGCGACGCCGATGGCCTTCGTCGAATTCAGCCGCCAGCGCGGCACCGCGTCCGACGGCCGCTGCAAGGCCTTCGGTGCGGCCGCCGACGGCGCAGGATGGTCCGAAGGCTGCGGTCTCCTCGTGCTCGAGCGGCTATCGGACGCGCAGCGCCAAGGCAATCGGGTGCTCGCGATCCTCCGCGGTTCCGCGGTGAATCAAGATGGGCGTAGCCAGGGCCTCACGGCGCCGAACGGCCCGAGTCAGCAAGACGTGATTCGTCAGGCATTGAAGTCTGCAGGCCTGACGGCGGCCGACATCGACGTCGTCGAAGCCCACGGCACCGGCACCCGTCTGGGCGATCCCATCGAGGCGCAAGCGCTGCTGGCAACGTACGGCGCGGCCCACACCCCGGAGCAGCCGCTATGGCTCGGTTCCATCAAATCGAACATCGGGCACACGCAAGCGGCGGCCGGCGTGGCCGGTCTGATGAAGCTGGTCCTGGCACTCGAGCACGGCGAGCTTCCAAAAACGTTGCACGCGCATCCGGCATCGCCCCACGTCGACTGGTCTCCCGGGCACATCGCGCTGTTGAACGAAGCGATGCCGTGGCCCCGGCGCGAGCGAGCCCGTCGAGGCGCGGTGTCCTCGTTCGGATTCAGCGGGACGAATGCGCACGTCATCGTGGAGGAAGCACCGGCGGCATCGCCCGAAGAAGAGGGCGAGAGCGAGAGAGACTACCCGCTGCTGGTGTCGGGAGCCGAGGAGAAGGCGGTACGGGAGCAGGCGAGTCGTTGGGCGCGGTGGCTGAGAGAGCATCCGAAGACGCGATGGGGAGACGTCGTGCGGACGGCGGCGTTGGGGCGGACGCACCACGAGGTTCGCGCGGTGGTGATGGCGTCGAACGTGGGGCAGGCCCGCGAAGGGCTGGAGGCGCTGGGTCGCGGGGAGGCACACGCAGCGGTAACGGAAGGGCGAGCGCGGACGTTGGGTCGCGTGGTGTTCGTGTACCCCGGCCAGGGAAGCCAATGGGAGGGAATGGGAAAGACGCTGCTGGAGCGAAGCGAGGTATTCGCGGGAGCGGTCCGCGCGTGCGATGAAGCATTGCGGAAGTGGACGGGCTGGTCGGTGGAGTCGGTCCTGAGGGGCGAGGCCGGGGCGGAGTCGTTGGAGCGGGTGGAGGTGGTGCAGCCCGCGCTGTTCGCGATGGCGGTGGGGCTGACGGCGATGTGGCGTGCGTGGGGCGTGGAGCCGGACGCCGTCGTTGGCCACAGCCAAGGGGAGATCGCGGCGGCGTACGCATCGGGCGCGCTGACGTTGGAGGCGGCGTCGGAAGTGGTGGCGGTCCGGAGCGTGCTGGTGGGAACGATCGCCGGTCGCGGAGGGATGGCGGTGATCGAGCGAGGGGTGGAGGAAGTGTCGCGGCGGTTGGAGCTCAATGGAGACGGACTGTCCGTCGCAGTGGTGAATACGGAGAGCTCGACGGTGGTGAGCGGGGAAGCCGGTGGAGTGTCGCGGCTGGTGGAGGCGTACGAGCGTGAGGGAGTGTTCGCGAGGAAGGTGAAGGTGGATTACGCCTCGCACAGTGAGCAGGTGGAGCCGCTGCGGGAGGAGATGCGCGAGAAGCTGAAAGGGATTCGGGGAAGGGAAACGGACGTCGAGTTCTATTCGACGGTGAGCGGGGAGCCGACGAGTGGAGCGGCACTGGACGGCGAGTACTGGTGGAGGAACCTGAGGGAGCCGGTTCGACTGGACCGAGCGATGAAGCGGCTGCTGTCCGAGGGATACGGCGTGTTCGTGGAGGTGAGCGCGCACCCTGTGTTGGGGCTGGCGCTGACGGAGGGGAGCTCCGGTGGGGTGGTGGTCGGAAGCCTGGAGCGAGGAGCGGGAGGGGAAGGCGCGCTTCTTCGGAACCTCGGGAGGCTGCACGCGCAGGGTTACGAAGTGGATTGGGAGAACGTGCTCGGTGCACGGCGCGGAGCCTGGGCGGACTTGCCGACCTATGCGTTTCAGCGACAGCGCTACTGGCTCGACTTGCCGCGGGGCACTTCGCTCGCCGCGCCAGGATCGCTGGCCATCGATCACCCGTGGTTAACCGGCGCGATCCGCTTGGCCGATCGAGCGGGATACGTCGTGAGCGGAGGCCTTTCGACGGGCGCGCACCCGTGGCTCTTGGATCACGTGGTGCTGGGCACGGCGTTGCTTCCGGGAACCGCATTCATCGAGCTCGCGCTTGCCACATGCGAGGCCGTTGGCGCGACGGAGCTCGCGGAGCTGACCATCGAAAGCCCGCTGGCGCTTTTCGAGGCCGAAAGCTTGGCGCTGCAGATCCGCATCGAAGAAGCCGACCCCTCCGGGCAGCTTCGCTTCGCGATCTACAGCCGGCCCGAGGATGCGACCGAGGCGGCGTGGACCGCTCATGCCCGCGGCGCGATGCGCGCGACCGCACGAGAGACACGCGCGGACGACACCGCGCGATGGGCGGTGGACGCGTGGCCGCCGGCGGGCGCCACCCCGATCGACGTGACCCAATGGCTCGAGATGCTCGACGGGTGGGTCGGCCCGGCGTTCCGCGGGGTGACCTCTGCGTGGCGCGACGGGCAGACCATCTATGCCGATTTGGCTCTGCCCGATGTCGTCGCCGGGCAAGCACACACCTTCGCGCTTCACCCCGCGTTGCTCGATGCCTCGCTGCAAGCGCTCCTGCGGGCGGAGCTCGGCTCGAATCCGTCGGTACGCGAAGGGATCCCGATGCCGTTCGCGTGGTCGGACGTCGCACTCGAGGCACGCGGGGCGGCCGCCGTGCGCGCGCGCATCGTCGTGAAGCCCACGGACGGGGACGACCGGCTTGCGGCATCGATCGAATTGGCCGACGCACTCGGGCATCGTGTCGCGCGGATCGGTGCATTCGATGCGCGATGGGCCACGGCGAAGCAAGTGCGCGACGCCGCGGGCAAAACCGAGCACGCCCTGTACCAGCTTGCATGGAACGAGATCGCGCTGAACGAGAACACGTCGCTGACCGAGGACCAGGTGGTGCTCGGCGGTGATGGTACGCTGGCCACGCTGCTGCACGCGCGCCGCGTGATGGACCTGACGGCGTTGTCGGAGCCGCCGCGCCGGATCGTGATGGACCTGACGGCGCGAGACGAAGGCGCCGTCGTGAGCGCAGCCCACCGCACTGCGTGCGAAGCCGTCTCGCGCCTTCAGCAGTGGCTCGCCGCGCCCGAACTCGAGGGCACGGAGCTCGTCGTGATGACCCGCGAGGCGGTGGCAGCACGCTCGGACGATCGCGTGGACGGGCTCGCCGCAGCGACGGTATGGGGCATCTTGCGAAGCGCCCGCACCGAGCACCCCGATCGCGTGCTCCGTTCCGTGGACCTCGGCCCGGGCGATCTGGAGGAACAGCGCGCGCTCGTGCGCCGGGCCATCCACGCGAACGAAGAGCCGGAGCTGGCATTGCGCGGGTCTCACGTGCTCGCGCCGAGACTGCGTGCGGTGACCGAGCTCGAGCCGACCAAAGCCGGCACACCATGGCGCAATCGCGATCCTAACGGCGCGGTCTTGATCACCGGCGGCACGGGAGAGCTCGGACGCGATGTGGCCCGTCATCTGGTGAGCACCCACGGCGTTCGGCACCTGGTGCTGACGTCCCGCCGTGCGCCGGAAGCGAACACCTTGGTGGACGCGCTGCGCGAGGCCGGCGCGCATACGGTGCGGCTCGTCGCGTGCGACGTGAGCGATCGCGGCGCCGTCGAAAACCTGATCTCCGGCATCACCGCGGAACGCCCTCTGACGGCGGTGTTTCACGCGGCGGGCGTACTCGACGATGCGCTGACGGCGCATCTGACACCCGAGCAAGCGGAGCGCGTGCTGCGGCCGAAGGTCGACGGAGCGTGGCATTTGTACGAGGCGACGAAGCGCGCGCAGCTTTCGGCCTTCGTGCTGTTCTCGTCGGCGGCGGGGACGCTGGGGAGCGCGGGGCAGGCGAACTACGCCGGGGCCAACGCCTTTCTCGATGCCTTGTCGGAGTACCTGCAGGCGCGCGGCGTACCCGCGAAGAGTCTCGCGTGGGGCTTCTGGGAACCGCGCGGGTTCGGCATGACGGCGCACCTCGGCGCGGCCGATCGGGCGCGGATGAAACGGGAAGGCGTCGCCGCCCTGTCCCCGGCGCAGGGGCTAGCGCTGCTCGATCGGGCGCTCGCTCGCCCGGAGACGGTCCTCGTCCCCGCAGCGCTGGATCTCGCCTCGATGCGCGCGCGCCGTACCCGACGCCCGACCGCGCTCGCATCGACCGAGAACCGCCCGCGCGCGGAAGCTTCCGCCCTGCGAGCCCGCCTCGCGACCCTGTCCGAGACGGAGCGCCGCAGTGCCTTGCTGGATCTGGTCCGCGCCGAAGCCGCGGCGGTCCTGCGCATGGCGAGTGCGGAGCAAGTTCCCCCGGACAGG
The DNA here is from genome assembly GCA_037157775.1 of Sorangiineae bacterium MSr12523. Lineage (NCBI taxonomy): Bacteria > Pseudomonadati > Myxococcota > Myxococcia > Myxococcales > Pendulisporaceae > Pendulispora > Pendulispora brunnea. The sequence continues at coordinate 6,707,856 of CP089982.1, read as the reverse complement.
CCGCTTAGAGACCTCGGACTCGGCTCGCTCACGGCCGTCGAACTGCGCAACCGCCTAAGCGCGCGCAGTGAAACGAACCTGCCTGCAACGTTGGCCTTCGACCACCCGACGCCGCGCTCGATCGCCGAAATGTTGATGCGGCGTGCGTTCGTCGAGCTGACGCAAGAGACGCACGCTCACCCGCCCGCGGCGCGGCAGACAGCGCACGACGAACCGATCGCGATCGTGTCGATGGCGTGCCGGTACCCGGGAGGCGTGGATAGCCCGAGCAAGCTCTGGGAGCTGCTGTCGGAAGAGCGTGATGCCATCGGCCCCTTCCCGGAGGGGCGAGGGTGGGACCTCGAGCGCCTCTACGATCCGGATCCCGATGCGCCTGGGAAATCGGTGACGCGGCACGGGGGCTTTCTGTACGACGCCGATCGATTCGACCCGGCGGTCTTCGGGATCAGCCCGCGCGAGGCGGAGCGGATCGATCCGCAGCATCGCCTCCTCCTGGAGTGCGCGTGGGAAGCTCTGGAGCGCGCGGGGATGGCGCCGCAATCGTTGGAGGGTACCGCAACGGGGGTGTTCGTCGGACTGGTGTACGGCGACTACGGCGGCAGGCTCCTCTCTCGACTGGAGCTGTTCGACGGCTACATCGCGACCGGGAGCTTCGGGAGCGTCGGCTCGGGCCGGATCGCGTACACGCTGGGCCTGAAGGGACCTGCGGTGACCGTGGACACCGCGTGTTCGTCGTCGCTGGTATCCGTACATCTTGCATGCGCATCGCTGCGCGCCGGTGAGTGCGATTTGGCGCTGGCCGGAGGCGCGACGGTGATGGCGACGCCCATGGCGTTCATCGAATTTAGCCGGCAGCGAGGGATGGCGCCGGACAGCCGATGCAAAGCCTTCGGCGCAGGTGCAGATGGCATTGGCGCTGCGGAAGGGTGCGGCGTGTTGGTCTTGAAGCGGCTCTCGGATGCCGAGCGCGATGGAGATCGCGTGCAGGCGGTGATTCGAGGGTCGGCGGTGAATCAAGATGGGCGGAGCCAGGGGCTGACGGCACCCAACGGTCCAAGCCAACAGGAGGTGATCCGGCAGGCGCTGTCGACAGCCGGAGTATCGGCGGCGGACGTCGACGTGGTGGAGGCCCACGGAACCGGGACGCGCCTCGGCGATCCGATCGAGGCGCACGCACTGCTGGCGACCTACGGGAAAGCGCACAGTGCGGAGCGCCCATTGTGGCTCGGTTCGATCAAGTCGAACATCGGTCACACCCAGGCCGCGGCGGGGGTAACGGGTCTGATCAAGCTGGTGCTCGCTCTGGAGCACGGCGAGCTGCCGAGGACCTTGTACGCTGATCCTCCTTCGCCGCACATCGACTGGTCTCAGGGACATATCGAGCTGCTGAACGCGCCGGTGTCCTGGCCCCGCGGTGACCGTCCTCGTCGCGCGGCCGTGTCTTCCTTCGGCATCAGTGGCACCAACGCCCACCTGATTCTCGAGGAGTCCCCCGCTCGAACATCGAGCGCAAAGCCCCCGGTCTCGCCGTCGCGCCTCTCCTTGCTGCCGCTCCTGCTATCGGGCCAGGACGAAACCGCCTTGCGCGCGCAAGCAGCCCGGCTTGCGGAGCATTTGCGAGCGCACCCCACGCGTCTCTTGGACGTGGCATCGAGTCTCGCCACGACACGCGCCCACCTCCCGTCGCGACTCCTTTTCACAGTCCCGACGAACGCGCCCCTCGACGAACTGGCCGCCCAGCTCTCGAAGTTCGCGACCGACGGGATGCCGCCTCCCGGGGCGATGACCACCACGGAAACGCGGACCGCGGGGAAGTTGGCGGTTCTATTCACGGGGCAAGGAAGCCATCGCGCCGGGATGGGTCGAGAGCTGTACGGGAAGTACGAAGCTTTCCGGGAGTCGCTGGATGCGGTGTTCGAGGAGACGTCGAAGCACCTGGAGAAGCCGCTGAAGGAGGTGATGTTCGCGGAGGCTGGGACGCAGAACGCGGAGCTGCTGGAGCAAACGCAATGGGCACAACCGGCGCTGTTCGCGCTGGAAGTAGCTTTGTACCGGCAGTGGGAAGCGTGGGGAGTGCGGGCGGACGTGTTTCTGGGTCACAGCGTGGGGGAGCTCGTGGCAGCGCACGTGTCGGGGGTCTTGGAGTTGGGGGATGCGTGCGAGTTGGTCGCGGCGCGCGGGCGCTTGATGGGGGAGCTTCCGAGCGGCGGTGCGATGGCGTCGGTGGAGGCGAGCGAAGCCGAGGTGTCGTTGCTGCTTGGGAAATACGGGGTGTCGCTGGCGGCGGTGAACGCGGCGAAGCAGGTGGTGGTGAGCGGGGAAGCGTCGGCGGTGGAGTCGTTGAGCGAGGAGCTGCGAGCGCACGGAGCACGCGTCAAGCGCCTGCCGGTGAGCCACGCGTTTCACTCGAGCCAGATGGAGCCGATGCAGGAGGCGTACGGGCGCGTCGCGCGGAAGATGAAATACGGAGCACCTCGGACGGGCATCGTGAGCAGCGTCACGGGAGAACGAACGGAGCTCGGGAGCGCGGAGTACTGGGTGCGTCAGGTTCGGGAGCCTGTTCGGTTTGCCGACGGGTTGCGCGCATTGGATCGGGCCGGGGTGACGACGTACCTGGAGTGCGGTCCGCAAGGGATTCTGAGCGGGCTGGGAGCGGAGAGCATCTCACCGGAGCGAGGGAAGTTCGTACCGAGCCAGCGAAAAGAGCGAGGCGAAGAAGATTCGCTGATGCAGGCGGTGTGCGCGCTGCACGCGCAAGGGCACGCGGTGGACTGGAAGGCCGTCTTCGCAGGGACGGGCGCGGAGCGCGTGGAGCTTCCGACGTACGCGTTTCAGCGTCAGCGCTACTGGCTGGAAGCGCCACGCGCGCAGGAAGCACGAGCCGGGCAAACGGTGGATCACCCATGGCTGACGAGCGCCGTGCGACTTGCGGACCGGGACGGGTACGTGTTGAGCGGGCGGCTGTCGACGGAAGAGCATCCGTGGGTGCTGGATCACGTGGTGGCCGGGACGGCGCTGTTGCCCGGCACGGCCTTCGTGGAGCTGGCCTGGGTGGCGGCGGAGGCCGTGGGCGCTGCGGCCGTGGCCGAGGTGACCTTCACCTCGCCCTTGGTGCTCGATCCATGTGCCTGCATCGAATTGCAAGTCACGATCGGCGAACCCGACGTCACCGGACGGCGTCCCTTCGCCGCGTACAGCCGCGGCAACGACGACGATGCGTGGACCCAACACGCCAGCGGCCTTTTGAGCCCGCGGCAAGCACCGAGCGCCGAGGCGCCGGAGCTGCACGCGTGGCCACCACCCGGCGCGCAGCAAGTCATGGCGGATGGCGGCTACGCGTGGCTCGCGGCGCAGGGCTACGGCTACGGCCCTGCATTTCATGGATTGCGTGAGGTGTGGCGTGCAGGCCGAACCCTGTACGCGCGCGTGGCCCTTCCCGACGCCGTTGCAAAGACCGCGGAACGCTTTTCTCTTCACCCTGCCTTGCTCGATGCGGTGCTCCACTCGTTGGCGCGCCCTGCGTTGGAGGCCGCACACGCCTCCCACGTGGACAAGGTGCTCTTGGCGTTCGCGTTTTCGGACATCGTCATCGACGCGCGCGGCGCGACGGAGGTGCGGGTACGTCTCGACGCCGAGGCCGACGGAGACGACGACCGGATTGGAGCGTCCATTCATCTCGTCGATGGATCGGGACAGCGTGTTGGCCGGGTCGGACTCTTTCGAGCGCGATGGACCACCACCGAGCGCGTTCGTGCCTTGGCCGGTGTTGCCGGACGCGGGTGCTCGCTCCACCGCACCGTATGGAACGAGACGCCCCTGGAGGCCGTGCACGATGCGGCTCATGGGCAGGTCGTGCTCGGCGGCAATGGCGAGTTGGCCGCCGTGCTGGGCGTGCACCCGAACGCCACGCCCTTGCGCCGGCTCGTCCTGGACCTGACGGAGCCATCGCAAGACGGCATCGTCGCAAGCGCGCACCGCATCGTGGGCCAAACCGTTTCGCGGCTTCAGCACTGGCTCGCCGATCCGTCGCTGGAGAAAACCGAGCTGGTGGTGGTGACGCGCGGAGCGGTGCAAGCCATGCCCGACGATCCGATGGCCGGCGTCGCCGCCGCGGCCGTGTGGGGCCTTCTGCGGAGCGCCCGCATGGAGCACCCGGAGCGCGCGATCCGTGCGGTGGACGCCGGCCCGGAAGATTGGCAGGAGCAGCGAGAGCTTCTGCGCCGAGCGGTCGCGGCCACCGGAAAAAATGAGCTGGCCTTGCGTGCGGGGGCCGCGCACGCGCCGAGCCTGCACGCGGTTGCCACCAACGGCTCTCCCTCTTCCGCATCGACCGCATGGCACGGCTTGGATCGAGAAGCGGCGGTGCTCATCACCGGTGGAACCGGAGAGCTCGGCCGAGACGTGGCGCGCCATCTGGTGACGGCCCACGGGGTGCGGCACCTCGTACTCACATCACGTCGCGGGGCGTCTGCGCCGGATGCGGATGCGTTGTCGGCATCGTTGCGCGAGGCGGGTGCGCAGTCGGTGCAGATTGCCGCCTGCGACGTGGTCGATCGAAACGCCGTCGAAGACTTGGTCGCCGCCGTGACGTCCGAGCGGCCGCTGACGGCGGTGTTTCACATGGCCGGTACGTTGGACGACGGCGTGTTGACCCGCCTGACGGCGGAGCAACTGGAACGGGTGCTGCGGCCGAAGATCGACGGCGCATGGCACCTTTACGAGGCCACCAAGAGCAGCGGCCTTTCGGCGTTCGTGTCGTTCTCGTCGGCGGCGGGAACGCTGGGGAGTGCGGGGCAAGGGAACTACGCCGCCGCGAACGCGTTCCTCGATGCCTTTGCCGGATACCTGAAAGCGCGTGGCGTGCCCGCCAAGAGCCTCGCGTGGGGCTTCTGGGAACAGCGCGGCCTGGGGATGACCGCGCGCCTCGGTGCGGCGGATTTTGCGCGGATGAAGCGGGAAGGGATCGAGGCCATGCCGGTCGCCCAGGCGCTGCGCCTGCTCGATCGGGCGCTGGAGCAACCGGACGCGATGCTCGTGCCCGCGTCGCTGAACCTGCGCGCGCGGTCGCAGCCTGCGGATCGCACGACGGCGCCGCGGCACGCGCCCTCGACCCTGCACGCGCGCCTCGCCCGTCTGTCCGATGACGAGCGTCGCGACGCCTTGGTGGAGCTCGTCCGCGCCGAGGCGGCCGCCGTTCTCGCGCTCACGGTGTCGACAGCGGTATCGGTCGAACGTCCCATCACGGAGTTGGGACTCGACTCGCTCACGGCCGTCGAGCTGCGCAATCGGCTGATGCAGAAATGCGGGACCGATCTCCCATCGACCCTCGTCTACGACTACCCGACGGCGAGGTCGATCGCAGAGCTCCTGGACCATCAACTCGGCATTCGCGCGGCCTCTTCGAAGGCCCCCCTGCAATCCGAGCCTCACGCTCCGCGCATCGAGGATCTCGAAACCGACGCGCTGCTGCAGCTTGCCGCGCAACTCATCGACGACGGCTCATGAATCAAGAAATGCTTTTGCGGCAGACGCTCGAGAAGAGCCTGCACAAGATCCAGCGCCTCCATCACGAAGTCGAACGGCTCAAAACGAGCTCACGCGAGCCGATCGCGATCGTGTCGATGGCGTGCCGGTATCCGGGAGGCGTGGATAACCCGAGCAAGCTCTGGGAGCTGCTGTCGGAAGGGCGCGATGCGATCGGCCCGTTCCCCGAAGGGCGCGGGTGGGACCGCGAAGGCTTGTACGACCCCGACCCCGATGCACCCGGCAAAGTGGTCACGCGGCAAGGGGGCTTTCTATACGACGCGGATCGCTTCGATCCGACGTTCTTCGGGATCAGTCCGCGTGAGGCCGAGCGGATGGATCCGCAGCAGCGGCTCTTGCTGGAATGCGCATGGGAAGCCCTGGAGCGCGCGGGAACGGTGCCGCACTCGCTCGAGGGGAGTGCGACGGGCGTGTTCATCGGGCTGCTGTACGGCGACTACGGCGGGAGGCTCCTGTCGCAGTTGGACTTGTTCGATGGGTACGTCCTGACGGGGACCTTCGGGAGCGTCGGCTCGGGTCGGATCGCGTACACGCTGGGCCTGAAAGGGCCTGCGGTGACCGTGGACACCGCGTGCTCGTCGTCGCTGGTGACCGTGCACCTTGCATGCGCGTCGCTGCGCGCCGGTGAGTGCGATTTGGCGCTGGCCGGAGGCGCGACGGTGATGGCGACACCCATGGCGTTCATCGAATTCAGCCGGCAGCGGGGGATGGCGCCCGATGGCCGGTGCAAGGCGTTCGGAGCCGGCGCCAACGGAATCGGTGCATCCGAAGGGTGCGGAATGCTGGTCTTGAAGCGGCTCTCGGACGCCGAGCGCGATGGAGATCGCGTGCTCGCGGTGATCCGAGGGTCGGCGGTGAATCAGGACGGGCGGAGCCATGGGCTGACGGCGCCCAATGGTCCGAGCCAGCAGGACGTGATCCGGCGCGCGCTGACCAACGCGGGGCTGGAGGCGCACGACATCGACGTGGTGGAGGCGCACGGAACGGGGACGCCGCTGGGCGATCCGATCGAGGCGCAGGCGCTGCTGGCGACGTACGGCCAGTCGCACACCGCGGAGCGGCCGCTGTGGCTCGGCTCGATCAAGTCGAACATCGGGCACACGCAAGGTGCCGCCGGTGTGGCTGGGTTGATGAAACTGGTGCTCGCTCTGGAGCACGGCGAGCTGCCGCGGACGTTGCACGCCGATCCCCCTTCGCGCCACGTCGATTGGTCGCGAGGGGGCGTCGAGCTGCTTCAGCGCGCGGTGCCGTGGCCCCGCTCGGACCGACCGCGCCGTGGCGCCGTGTCGTCGTTCGGCGTGAGCGGCACCAACGCGCACGTGATCCTCGAAGAGGCGCCCGCTGCCGCCGTCGCAGTGCCGCCGGCGGACGTCGCTCTCCTTCCACTGCTGCTCTCGGGCCACGACGAGACAGCCTTGCGCGCGCAGGCCGGACGCTTGGCCGAGCACCTTCGCTCGCACCCCGAGCTGTGCCCCATCGAGCTGGCGGCGAGCCTCGCCCTGCGCAGGTCCCACTTCGCCCAGCGGCTCGCGATTTCGGTGCACGCGGAAACGACGACCGAGGGGCTGACCGTCGCGTTCGCGGAATTCGCATCCGGAGGCGCTGCGCCGGCCGGCGCGCGGATGGGGCGCGTGGAAGCTGCGGCAGGTCGCGTGGCCATCCTGTTCACCGGCCAAGGAAGCCAGCGCACGGGGATGGGGCGCCGGCTCTACGCGAGCCACGAGACGTTTCGCGCGGCCTTGGACGCCGTGTGCACGCACATGGATCCGCATCTGGAGCGCCCTCTGAAAGAGGTCCTCTTCGCCGAGCCGCCCACCCGTGAAGCGCAACTTCTGGAACGAACGGAGTGGGCGCAGCCGGCTCTTTTTGCGCTGGAGGTTGCGCTCTATCGGCAATGGGAGGCGTGGGGCGTGCGCGGACATGCCCTGCTCGGACACAGCGTCGGCGAAATCGTGGCGGCACACGTCGCGGGGATTCTGGACCTCTCCGACGCATGCGCCTTGGTGGCCGCGCGCGGGCGGTTGATGCAACGGCTGCCGAGTGGGGGCGCCATGGCGGCCCTGGAGGCGACCGAAGAAGAGACATTGCCGCTCTTGCAAGCCGAGGATGGGCGGGTCTCGTTGGCCGCGGTGAACGGGCCCGCGCAGATCGTGATCAGCGGGGACGAAGCATCGGTCGACGCGGTGTGCGCGCAGGCGAAGGCGTTGGGCCGCCGTGCGAAGCGCCTGCAGGTGGGCCACGCGTTCCACTCGGCGCGCATGGAGCCCATGCTGGCATCGTTCGAACAGGTCGCTCGAAGCCTCACGTACCGCGCGCCGCGCATCCCGGTGGCGAGCAACGTAACGGGCGCGCTGACTCGCCACGAGGAGATGGCCACGGCGGAGTACTGGATCCGGCAGGTGCGCGAGCCTGTGCGATTCGCCGATGGCGTTCGCGCGCTGGTCGCCGCCGGCGTTCGAACCTTTGTCGAGTGTGGGCCCGACCCGGTGCTCGTTGCCTTGGCAGCTGAATGCGCCGCGCAGGACGGCGTGGAGGGGGCCAGCTTCATTCCGAGTCTGCGCAAGGATCGCGACGAAGTCGAATCACTGGTTCGGGCCGTGGGAACGCTCCACGTCCGCGGGCACGCGCTCGACTGGGGGAATGTCTTTGCAGGCATCGGCGGGAGAAACGTCGACTTGCCGACCTACGCCTTTCAGCGACAACGCTACTGGCTCGACACCCCACCAGGAAGCGCCGCGCTGCAGAGCGCCGGCATGCTCGACGTCGGCCACCCATGGTTGACGGCAGCGCTGCGTCTGGCCGATCGCGATGCGTACGTGCTCAGCGGCCGGCTGTCGACCGCGGAGCATCCGTGGGTGCTGGACCACGTCGTGGCCGGTGCCGCACTGCTTGCGGGCACCGCGTTCGTCGATCTTGCGTGGGCGGTCGCCGGCGCGGTGACAGGAAGCACCGTTGCGGAGTTGGCGCTGACCACGCCGTTGGCGCTGCCGGAACGCGGAGCAGTGCTCCTTCAGGTCACCGTCGAGCCGCCCGACGCGAGCGGCAGGCGCTCCTTCGCGATCCATAGCCGCCCCGATGAACGCGATGGCCCGGCGTGGTCGCAACACGCAATGGGGATCCTCGCTCCGGCGGCGCCCATGCCCTTGGCCGACGTGGACCTCACGGCGTGGCCTCCCGCCGATGCGCAGTCGCTGCCGATCGAGGGGGAGTACGAACGGCTCGCGCTTCGAGGTTACGCGTACGGTCCGGCATTTCGTGGTGTGCGCGGGTCGTGGCGTGCGGGGCGCACGCTGTATGCGCGGGTCACGTTGCCGGACACGGTCGTCGCCACGGCGTCGCGTTTCGGTTTGCATCCCGCGCTGTTCGACGCCGCCGTGCAGGCCCTGACCCGCGCCGCGAGCCAGGAAACGACCTCCGGCGACGAGCTCGTTCTCCCATTTGCTTGGACGGATCTGGCCCTTCACCGAGCGGGGGCGACCGATCTGTGGGCGCGCATCGAATTGGACGAGGCCGGCGAGGGCGCTCCGATGGTCGCGTCGATGTTGCTCGCCGATCCCTCGGGACGGGTCGTCGCGACCACGGGAGCCGTGCGCGGGGCGCCGATCGACCCTCGCTGGGCGAAGGCCGGCACCCGGACGGAGCCGCTGTACCAACTTGCGTGGAACGAGGTGGCGCTGGCCGAAACCGAATGGCTCCCGGACGAGCACGTCGTGCTCGCGGGCAATGGGCAGCTGGCCATCGTGTTGGGCACGGGGAACGCACCGACACCGCGAAGGCTCGTGCTCGATCTCACGGCACAGGACGACGGCGCGGTCGTAAGCACAGCGCATCGCTTGGCCGGCGAAGTCGTCGCGTCGCTTCAGAGCTGGCTCGCCGAGCCTCGCATGCAGACCACGGAGTTCGTCGTCGTGACCCGTGGCGCGGTGGCCGCGGCGCCGGACGATCGGGTCGACGGGCTTGCGGCGTCGACGGTGTGGGGCCTTCTGCGCAGCGCGCGCATGGAGCACCCGGGCCGGACGATCCGCGTGGTGGACGCGGGCATCGAAGACCTGGAGTCGCAAGCGTCGCTCTTGCGTCGAGCCATCGCGGCGCACGCCGAACCCGAGCTGGCCCTGCGAGCGCATCGCGCGCACGCGCCTCGGGTGCGCGCGCTGGCCGACGGCGTCGAAGGCATCGCGCCCGTACGCTGGGCGGGCCTCGATCCGAACGGGACGGTGTTGATCACGGGAGGCACCGGCGAGCTCGGGCGCGAAGTGGCCCATCACGCGGTGACCGCCTATGGCGCGCGCCACGTGGTGCTGACCTCGCGCCGCGGGGGCGATGCGCCGGACGCGGGTGGGCTGGCGGAGGCGTTGCGCCTGGCGGGCGCGGAATCCGTCCAGAACGTTGCCTGCGATATGGGCGACGCGGCGGCCGTGGCGAACTTGGTCGCGGCGCTCGAAGCCGAGCGACCGCTGACGGCGGTGTTTCACCTGGCCGGCTTGCTGGACGACGGCGTCTTGACGCATCTCACGCCCGAACGACTCGAGCGCGTGCTGCAACCGAAGGTGGACGGCGCCTGGCATCTGCACGAGGCGACGAAAGGCGCATCGCTCTCGGCCTTCGTGCTCTTCTCGTCCGCGGCGGGAACGCTGGGGAGCGCGGGGCAGGGGAACTACGCCGCCGCGAACGTGTTCCTCGACGCCTTCGCGAGCTTTCTGCGGGCTCGCGGTGTACCCGCCAAGAGCCTCGCCTGGGGGTTGTGGGAGCAGGGCGGCTTGGGAATGACGGCGCACCTGGCCGCAGCCGATCTGGCGCGCATGAAACGCGAAGGGATGCTGCCCATGCCGGTATCGCACGGCCTGCGGCTGCTGGACCGGGCGCTCGATCGCACGGAGGCGACGTTGATCCCCGCGAAGCTCGATCTCGCGGCGATGCAGCGCGCGGCGACCAAGGCGCGGCACGTGCCCAGCGAGGCGTCGGTGTTGCGCGCGCGGCTCGTGGCGCTATCCGCGGCGGAGCGCAGGACAGCGTTGATCGAAATCGTGCGCACGGAGGTTGCGCTGGCGTTGCAGCTTCCTTCCCCCGCGGGGATCCTTCTCGACAAGCCGCTCAAGGACTGGGGCCTCGACTCCCTCATGTCCGTCGAATTGCGAAATCGCCTCGGCGCACGCATCGGGAGCACGCTGCCGGCGACGCTCGCATTCGACTACCCGACGCCCAGAGCCATTGCGGCGCATCTGGAGGCCCTGCTGGACATCCCCGCCACAAAGGTTCGCGCGGTCGAAACTCCGCGCGCCTCCAAGGCCGTCGCCACCATCGACCCCATTTCGGTGCAGCACATCGACGACGACGCACTGCTGAAGCTCGCCTTCGAATCGACTGGAGAACCACAATGAAAGAAGACGAGCGCCCGTTTCGCCGCGCCTTGGAGAAAACCGTCGTCGAGATTCACCGGCTCAATCGCGAGCTCGCAGATCTTCGCGGCAAGCCGAACGAGCCAATCGCCATCGTCTCCATGGCGTGCCGATACCCGGGCGATGTGAGTACACCCGAGTCGCTTTGGAAGCTGCTGGCGGAAGGGAGAAGCGGCGTGGGACCCTTCCCGCAAGGGCGCGGTTGGGATCTCGAGCGGCTCTACGATCCGGATCCCGATGCGGCGGGCAAGTCGTTCACGAAGCACGGCGGCTTCCTCTACGACGCCGACCTCTTCGATCCCGGTTTCTTCGAGATCAGCCCGCGCGAGGCCGAGCGGATCGATCCGCAGCAGCGGCTTCTGCTCGAGTGCACCTGGGAGGCGTTCGAGCGCGCCGGCATCTTGCCTCATACGCTCGATGCGACCATCACCGGGGTCTTCGTCGGCTTGATGTACACGGAGTACGGGCTGCGGTTGCTCAACGAGCCCGAGGCGCTCGATGGCTACATCGGAATCGGCAGTGCCGCGAGCACGGCCTCGGGGCGTATTTCCTACACCTTCGGATTGCGCGGACCCGCGATCACCGTGGACACGGCGTGCTCCTCGTCGCTGGTATCGCTCCACTTGGCGTGCGCGTCCCTTCGCGCAGGCGAATGCGAGCTTGCGCTCGCCGGTGGTGTCGCGGTGGTGGCGTCACCGGCACCGTTCATCGAATTCAGCCGCCAGCGTGCCCTCTCGGTGGACGGGCGATGCCGCTCGTTTGGCGCCGGTGCGGATGGCGTGGGCTGGGCCGAAGGCTGCGGCGTGCTGGTGCTCAAGCGACTCTCCGACGCCAAGCGCGATGGGGATCCCGTGCTGGCGGTGCTCCGCGGCTCGGCGGTCAATCAGGATGGCCGCAGTCAGGGGCTGACGGCACCCAACGGTCCGAGCCAGGAGGCGGTGATCCGAAGTGCGCTGGCCAGGGCGGGGCTCTCGGCCGCCGACATCGACGCCGTCGAAGGGCACGGGACGGGCACACCGCTGGGTGATCCGATCGAGGCGCAGGCGCTGCTTGCGACGTACGGTTCGGCGCATACCGCGGAGCGGCCGTTGTGGCTCGGGTCGATCAAGTCGAACTTCGGGCACGCGCAGTCTGCGGCGGGTGTGGCCGGTGTGATGAAGCTCGTGCTGGCGCTTCGGCACGCCGAGCTCCCGAAGACGCTGTACGGCGAGCCGCGTACACCGCACGTCGATTGGTCGCGCGGGCACGTTGCGCTTTTGAACGAGGCCGTGCCGTGGCCGCGCACGGATCGCCCGCGGCGTGCGGCGGTGTCGTCGTTCGGCATCAGCGGTACGAATGCGCACGTCATCCTGGAAGAGCCACCTCTGGACGCACCCGCCGAGCTGGAGTCTTCGCGATCGCTGCCGCCGGCTTTCCCCGTGCTCGTGTCGGCCAAGACGGAGGCGGCGCTTCGCGGCCAGGCCGGGCGGCTGCGGGAACATCTCGACGCGCATCCCGACATCGCGGTCGTCGACGTGGCGTATTCCCTGGCCACCACCCGCTCCCAGTTCGAGCATCGCGCGGCGATCGTTGCCGGTGACCGTCTCGAATTGATGGCCGCCCTCGACGCGCTCGCCCAAGGGCGACCGAGCTCGAACACCGTGCTCGGAAAGAGCAGCGCGGTGTCGAGCCACGCGCACGCCGAGCCGCGACTGGCGGGCGAAAAGCTTGCCTTCGTCTTCCCGGGGCAAGGTTCGCAATGGATGGGAATGGCGCTCCCGCTGCTCGAGGCGTCGCCCGTCTTTCGCGAGCAGATCGAGGCGTGCGAGCGCGCGTTCGCGCCCCACGTCGATTGGTCGCTGCTCTCGGTGCTTCGTGCGCAGGGCGAGGGCAACGCTTCGCTGGATCGCGTGGACGTGTTGCAGCCGGCGCTCTTCGCCATGATGGTCGCGCTGGCCGCCGTCTGGCGATCGCTCGGCGTGGAGCCGGACGCCGTCGTAGGTCATAGCCAAGGGGAGCTTGCGGCGGCCTTCGTGGCGGGTGCGCTCTCGCTGGAAGATGCGGCGAAGATCGTTGCGCTGCGCAGCCGTGCCCTCGTCGGGCTCGCGGGCCGCGGGGCCATGGCGGCCGTGGAGCTCGGAGTTGCCTCGCTGCAGAAATACATCGAGCCGTTCGGCGATCGCATTTCCATCGCCGCCATCAACAGCCCGCGCGGCAGCGTGATCTCGGGCGAGCCCGACGCCGTCGATGCCTTGCTGGGCGAGCTCGCGGCTGCGCAGGTGTTCGCCGTGAAAGCACGGGGCGACTACGCTTCGCACTCCTCGCAGATCGATGCGCTCGAAGAGGCGCTGCGGCACCAGCTCGGTGGGGTGACGCCACGTCCGGGAACGTTCGCGATGTACTCCACCGTGACCGGCACCAAGCTCGATGGCGCGGAGTTCGATGCTGGCTACTGGTACAGGAATCTGCGTCAGGCCGTCCGCTTTCAAGAGGCCACCGAGGGGCTGCTCGCGGACGGTCACCGTTTCTTCATCGAGATGGCGCCCCACCCGGTGCTCACCGTGCCGCTGCACGAGACGCTCGACGCGTTGCAGGTCGAGCCCATCGTGGTTGGTTCGCTTCGCCGCCACGAAGGGGGCCTCGGGCGGCTTTTTCTCGGGCTCGCCGAGCTTTGGGTTCGCGGCTTCCCCTTCGACTGGAGCGCCTTTTTCGCGCCATTCCGGCCTCGCCGCATCGACCTCCCGACGTACGCGTTTCAGCGTGAACGATATTGGCTGCCCACGAAGGCGCACGCGGAGCCCGAGTTCGCCGCAACCGAGCATCTCTATGCGATCGCGTGGCGCCCCGTCCCATTGACGGACGCGCCGACGTCCGAGCCCGTGGGCGAGCACGTCCTGCTCGGGAGCGATCGCGATCTCGCGGCCGCGTTGGGAGCGCGTTGCACGGGCACGCTCGACGAGCTTCTCGCCGAGCCGCAGCTGCAGCCGCACGCCGCGGGGCCGCGCCGTCTGACGGTCGACCTGCGCGCGCAGAGCGGGGGCGATCTGCCGACCCGCGTGCACCGAGCGACGGGAGAGCTCTTGGTCCTTCTGCAGCAATGGCTGTCGGCTCCGCGGCTCGTGGACACCGAGCTCGTGATCCTCACGCAGGAGGCTGTGTCGGCGGGCACTACGGCCGCTGCGGATCTCGAGCATGCCGCGCTTTGGGGGCTCTTGCGCACGGTGCGCAATGAGCATCCGGACCGCGATGTTCGCGCCATCGACCTCGACGCAGCGCTTTCGAACGAGCTCCTACGACGTGCGCTCGAGGCGGACGCGGAACCCGAATTGGCCCTCCGCGGAGGCGTGGCACTGACACCGCGTCTCGTCCCGGCACCTCCCGCGGCAAGCGATGGCTCGGCGGGTTTGCGTCTCGATGTGCGCGGGACCGTGCTCATCTCCGGAGGGACGGGCGAACTCGGAGCCGAGGTTGCCCGTCATCTGGTGACCGCGTACGGCGTGCGTCATCTGGTGTTGACTTCGCGGCGCGGACCCGACGCGCCGGAGGCGGGGGCGCTGGCCGAATCCCTGCGCGAGGCGGGCGCTCGGACGGTGCAGCTCGTCGCGTGCGACGTGAGCGATCCACGTGCCGTCGACCAAGTGGTCTCGGCCATCGGCACGGATGGAATGGAGCCCCCGCTGACGGCGGTGTTTCACCTGGCCGGCCTGGTCGACGACGCCGTGGTCGGCCGGCTGACGCCGGAGCAACTGCACAAGGTGCTGCGTCCGAAGGTGGATGGCGCATGGAACCTGTACGAGGCAACCAAAGGCGCCGCGCTTTCGGCCTTCGTGTCGTTTTCATCGGCCGCGGGGACCTTGGGCGGCCTTGGGCTGGGGAACTACGGGGCGGCCAATGTCTTTCTCGACGCGTTCGCAGGGTACCTGCAAGCGCGCGGCGTGCCGGCGAAGAGCCTCGCGTGGGGCTTCTGGGAAAAATTCGGACTGGGCCTCCCCGCGCAGCTGCCGGCGACGAGCGTCGGGCGCTTGAAGCGATCCGGTATCGTGCCGATGTCCTCCCGCGAAGCGTTGGGCCTGTTCGACGCATCGCTCGAGCGGGCCGACGCCGTGCTCGTCCCGACGGCGCTCGATTTCGCCGCGTTCGCCCGAGCCGTGCGCGACGGCGCGCACGTTTCCTCGCTCTTGCGCGGCCTCGTTCGCGATCTGCCCGTGCGCGGTGCGGGCGCAGGGCATCGCCTACCGGAAAACGCTTCGTCGCTGCGCGCACGGCTTTCGCGGATGCCCGAGAGTGAGTGGGCCGCGGCGGTTCTGGACATCGTGCGCAGCGAGGTGGCCGTCGTTCTTCGCCTCCCCGGTGCAGCGGCGGTGCCGCCGGAGCGGCCCCTCAAAGAGCTGGGCATCGATTCGCTCATGAGCGTCGAGCTGCGCAACCGCTTGGCCGCGCGCAGCGACACGAAGCTGCCGGCCACCCTCGTGTTCGATCACCCGACGCCGCATGCCATCAGCCGCCTCCTGCTCGCGCGCGCGGGTGCACTCGATCCTAACGCCGCATCGGAGATGGGCGCTTCGCGCGAAGCCGCGCAACTCGGCCATGCACGCTTGGCCGAGCCGATCGCCATCATCGGCATGGCGTGTCGATACGCAGACGGCATCGACAGCCCGCAGGCCTTGTGGACTCTTCTCTCGGAGGGGCGCGCTGCGGTGGGACCTGCCCCGCGTGAGCGCGGCTGGGCGCTCGAACGCTTCCTGACCCGCGATGCGACGTCCCGCGGTCAGGGCGGGTTTCTCCACGATGCGGACGACTTCGATGCCGAATTCTTCCGAATTACCCCGCGTGAAGCGCGGTTT
Organism: Sorangiineae bacterium MSr12523; assembly: GCA_037157775.1. Classification (NCBI taxonomy): domain Bacteria; kingdom Pseudomonadati; phylum Myxococcota; class Myxococcia; order Myxococcales; family Pendulisporaceae; genus Pendulispora; species Pendulispora brunnea. Next base: position 6,692,093 of record CP089982.1, on the reverse strand, counting down.
CTCGACCCGCAGCAAGGGGTTCTTCTCGAGTGCGCGTGGGAGGCGCTCGAGCGCGCGGGCATCGTCCCCGAGATACTGGAAGGAACGGCGACCGGCGTGTTCGTCGGCCTGGTCGGCGGCATGGCCCGGATCGAGGCGGGGGGCGATGCAACGGCGGTATCGACCGAAGGCTACGCCTTGACGGGCAGCGCCTTGAGCACGGCGTCGGGGCGCATCTCCTATGCACTCGGTCTGCAAGGGGCGGCGTTGACGATCGATACGGCGTGCAGCTCGTCGGCGGTGGCCGTGCACCTCGCAAGCACCGCCCTGCGCACCGGCGAATGCGATCTCGCGCTGGCCGGCGGCGCGACCATCATGGGGAGGCCCGAGATTTTCGCCGAGTTCGAAAGACTCGACATCCTCGCGCCCGATGGCCGATGCAAGGCCTTCGGTGAGCAAGCCGACGGCGTTGGATGGGGCGAAGGCTGCGGCATGCTCGCGCTCAAGCGGCTTTCGGACGCCCAGCGTGACGGTAACCGGGTGCTGGCGCTGATCCGAGGTTCGGCGGTCAATCAAGATGGTCGCAGTCAGGGGCTCACCGCGCCCAACGGCCCGAGTCAGGAGTCGGTGATCCGGCAAGCGCTCGCCGCGTCGGACCTGACCGTCGCCGACGTCGATGCCATCGACGCGCACGGCACCGGTACGCGATTGGGCGATCCCATCGAGGCCAACGCGTTGCTCGCGACCTATGGGCAGGGGCACACCGAGGCGCAGCCGATGTGGCTCGGCGCGATCAAGTCGAACGTGGGGCACACGCAAGCCGCGGCCGGCGTGGCGAGCATCATGAAAATGGTGCTGGCGATGCAGCACGATGAGCTTCCCAAGACGCTCGGTGCGGAGACCCCGTCGCCGCACATCGATTGGGCCCAGGGGCACGTGCGGCTGCTCACCCAGCCCGTGCCTTGGCCTCGCGCCCACCGCCGGCGGCGTGCGGCGGTCTCCTCGTTTGGTATCAGCGGGACCAACGCCCACCTAATTCTCGAGGAGCCGCCGGAAGCCATTCAGCCTTCTCCCTCGGCTTTGGCCGCGCCTCCGTTTCTGCCGATCCTCGTTTCGGGGCGCGATGCCGCTGCGTTGCGGAGGCAGGTGCAGCGCCTTGCGGCGCACATTCGCGCAAACCCTGGGCATCGGCTGGTGGATACGGCGGCGAGCCTCGCCACCACGCGCAGCCACATGGCCGCGCGCTTCTCACTGCCGGTCTCCGCGGACGCTTCGTCCGACGAGGTATGCGATGCGTTGCAGTCGTTTTCCGAGGGAGGGCTCGCCAAGAACGGTGCTTGGCTCACGCCCGCGCAACATCGCGCCGGCAAGCTCGCCGTGCTCTTTGCAGGACAAGGGGCCCAGCGGCCGGGCATGGGGCGCGGCCTCTCCGAGGCGTGGCCCGTGTTCCGCCGTGCGCTGGACGAGGTGTGCACGCACCTCGAGCCGCATCTCGAAATGCGGCTGCAGGACGTCCTTTTCGACGCCGACGATTCGCCTCGTGCGAGCATGGTTCACGAGACCGGGTGGGCGCAACCGGCGCTGTTTGCACTGGAGGTCGCCCTCTTTCGGCAATGGGAAGCGTGGGGCCTCGCGCCCGACGTGTTGCTCGGTCATAGCCTCGGCGAGATCGTCGCCGCGCACGTCGCCGGCGTGCTCGACTTGCCCGACGCGTGCGCACTCATCGCGGCGCGCGGGCGGTTGATGCAAGCGCTCCCGCGTGGCGGTGCGATGGCCTCCATCGAGGCATCCGAGGAAGAGGTGCGTGCGTGGCTCGAGCCGTACGACGGACGGGTATCGCTGGCCGCCATCAATGCCCCGCGACAGATCGTGGTCAGCGGCGACGAGGATGCCGTCGACGCGATCGCTTCGCACGCCAAGGGGCTAGGGCGCCGCGAACGACGGCTCTCCGTGAGCCACGCGTTTCACTCGGCGCGCATGGAACCGATGATCGAGGCGTTCCGCGCGGTCGCCACGCAGCTCACGTTTCACGCGCCGAGGATTCCCATCGTGAGCAGCCTCACGGGCGAGCGCGCGGAAGCCAGTGCGTTGACCTCTCCGGAGTACTGGGTCCGTCAAATGCGCGAAGCCGTTCGATGGAGCGACGGCGTGCGCACACTCGAGAACGAAGGGGTCACGACCTACTTGGAATGCGGTCCCGATGGTGCGACGTCCGCCATGGCCTCGCAATGCGTGACCCGCGCGGGGAGTGCTCCGGCGTTCGTGTCGAGTCTTCAAAAGAGCGGGGACGAGTCACGAAGGCTCGTCAGCGCCGCGTGTGTGGTCCACGTTCGCGGTCACGCGCTGGATTGGCGTGCCTTCTTCGCGAGCTCGGGCGCGCGCCCCGTCGAGCTGCCGACGTACGCGTTCCAGCGCCGGCGTCAGGCCACCCCCGAAATGGCGCGCCCCGCCGGAGTCGTCACGCGAACACCGGTGCATGTGAGCGCCGACCATCCCTCGGTTCGCGGCCACGTGATCGGGACGCAGACCATCTACCCCGGTGCAAGCTACATCGATCTCGCACTCCGGTCGGCGGCGGAGGCGGGGCACGCTTGCGACCGGATCGCCAACGTCGCCTGGTTTGCCCCGGCGGTCGTCCCCCTCGAAGGACTCGCCTTGGACGTCCAATTGCGACCCACCGCCGCGGGCGTCGAATGCGAAATCACGAGCGGCGAACCGAATCGGCGCGTGGTTCACTTTCAAGCCTCGCTCGAGGGCGGCAGCGCCGATCGGCCCTCCGCCGTCGACCTTCGACGCGTCGTCAGCGAATGCTCCGAGCGCCTCGAACGCGGCGACGTATACGGGCTCTTTGCGAAGTCGGGATACCACTACGATGACGCGTTTCGGTCCGTCGCATGGCTCGTCAGCAATGGGAACGAGGTCGTGGGGCGCGTGGAGCTCCCCGCGGAGGAGAGAGCCCCGGGCGACTACCATCTTCAACCGAACCTCGTCGACGGTGCGTTGCAGACCATCGTCGGGCTTCGACCGATGCACGCGCCGTCCGCGGCGGAAGGATTCAATTTCGTCCCATCCGCGATTCGCTCCGTGCGGATCTTCGGACGCCTTCGCCGCGCCGCGTACGTGCATGCCACGCGACAGGGTAAAGCCCACGGTTCGCCATCGTTCGATGTCCAGCTCCTCGCTGAAAACGGAGATCCCATCGCGGCCGTCACCGGTCTGACCTTCCGCAAGCTTCGCGGCGGCAACGGTCACGCGAATGGCAACGGCGCTGCGGCCGTGGAAGCTGCCCAGACGGAGAGCGCACACGACGTGCTGTTCTTCTCTCCGGCATGGGTCGCCGAGAAGCCGGTCATGGCGGCTTCCGTCAAGGGCGACATCCTCGTCTTCACGAACGACGACGCGCAGTTCAGCGAGCTTCGCGGGCTTCTTCCGTTGTGCCGGCTCATTCAGGTTCGGGCGGGGACCGACTTTCGCTGCGTCCGCCCTTCGGCGGTGTACGCGGTGAGGCCCGACAGCCAGGAGGATCTCTCCCGGCTTTTCACGGAATTCGACGAGGCGCGCCCTTCTTCGATGCGTGCGCTCTACCTCTGGGATCTCGCACGCCGGCCCGATGCTTCCTCGGCAGCCCCGAGCGATCACGGCGTGCCGGCGACGCTTCGTTCGCTCTTCGCCCTCTTCAAAGCGCACATGTCCGAGCGCCGCAGAGGAATGCCGTTGCTCTACGTGACCTCGTCGGCCCAGGAAGCGGCGCCCGCGAACGATGCCGTGCTCGCATTTCTGCGCACCCTGAGGACGGAGAATTCGACATACGCGAGCAAAGTCATCGCGGTCGCCGATCCGAGCCATGCCGGACGCGCCTGCGCGACGGAGCTCGGACTCCCGGCGGGGAGTGACATGGTTCAACACGAAGGAGGGACACGGCGCGTTCGCAAGTTGATTCCGCGCGAACCCCGAACGACCGCGTTCGAACCGACTGGTCCCTTCGTAGTGACCGGCGGCGCGGGCAAAATCGGTCTCCTTCTGGCCGAGATGCTCGTGCGCCAACACGGGGTCGACGTGGCGCTCATCGGCCGCTCTCCGCTGGACGAAGACCGCGCTCGGATCGTCGACGGCATCCGCTCGGCCTCCGCGCGGGCGCATTATTACGCGGCCGATATCGGCGCGCGGCACGACGCCGAACGCGTGATCGCTGCGATCCGCAAGGACCTCGGCCCGATCCACGGTGCCGTCCACGCAGCCGGTGTCCTTCGCGATGGCTTCTTCGTCAAAAAGACGCGAGAAGATCTGGAGGCCGTACTCTCGCCCAAGGTCCAGGGCGCGATTCATTTGGATCACGCGCTCCGCGACGACCCGCTCGATGCATTCGTCCTGTGCTCCGGGCTCGCCGCGATCGTGGGGAACCAAGGGCAATCGGACTACGCGGCCGCGAACGGATTCCTCGACGGATTCGCCGTGCATCGCGAAGGGCTTCGGCGGCGAGGTTTGCGTCGCGGGCGAACCCTCTCGATCAATTGGCCCTTGTGGGGAGGGGCCGGCGGGATGGGCGTTCCCGAGTACATCGAGGCCGAGCTCCGAAAGCGCGGCCTCGTCCCTCTCCCAACGAACGACGGCGTCGCCGCGTTCCTGCGCGCACTCTCCATCGACGAACCGCAAGTGGCGGTCGTCGCCGGAGAGCGAGTCGCCGTCCAGCGCCTCCTGCGCCCTTGGCTTTAGACACATCGGAGAACCGTCATGGCAACTTGGTTGGAAACGAAGACAGAAGAATTTCTCGGCGACTTGATTGCCGATGTCAGTGAGATACGTCGCGACGCGATTTCTCCCGAAGCCGATTTCCAGGAGTACGGACTCGACTCGCGCTTCGTCATCGCCATGAACTCGAGGCTCGAGCAGTATTTTGCCGGCCTCCCACGTACGGTCTTCTTCGAATATCCATCCATTCGCGCTGTCGCCGCGTACCTGATCGACGAGTTCCGCGCCGAGCTCGAATCTCTCTTTCCCGATGCTTCGTCGGCCCCGCGAGCGCGTCCACCCGCGGAGCCTCGGCCGGAAGTCTCACCAGCCCCCATCGATCTCGACTCCCTCGCGCGCCAAATTCCTCTCGCCCGCACCATCGCAAGCGCCCCCGTCGCCATCCCGTCGGCGCCCGAGCCCTTCTCGAACGACGTGGCCGTGATTGGCGTTGCTGGGCGTTATCCGAAAGCTCGAAACATCGATGAATTCTGGCGCAACCTGCGCGAAGGGCGCGACTGCGTGGAACCGCTCCCGAAGAACCGTTGGCGTCCTGCGCCGTCGGATCCTCTGCGCTGGGGCGGATACATCGATGGCGTCGACGAGTTCGATTCGCTCTTTTTCGGTATCTCGCCGCGCGAAGCGGAAACCATGGATCCGCAGGAGCGGCTCTTTCTGGAGGTCGCCTGGGAGACCATCGAAAGCGCGGGCTACGATCCCATGCGGCTTGCGCCGCGCGGAGAACCGGCTTCGGTCGGCGTCTTCCTCGGCATCATGTACGCCGATTACCACGTCTTCGGCGCGGAGCTGACCCTCCTCGGCCAGCCCACGTTGATGAGCGAATCGTACGCGACGATCCCGAATCGCCTCTCGTACTTTCTGAACTTCAGCGGCCCTAGTCTGGCGTTGGACAGCATGTGCTCGTCCTCGTTGACGGCGCTCCACCTCGCGTGCGCGAGCCTGCGTTCCGGCGATTGCAAAATGGCCCTCGTCGCCGGCGTCAACCTCACGATTCATCCGAGCAAGTACCGCCTCCTCGACGCCGGGAAATACCTCGCGAGCGATGGCCGGTGCCGGAGCTATGGTGCCGACGGAGACGGCTACGTGCCCGCGGAAGGGATCGGTGCGCTGCTCGTCAAGCCGCTCGCCGACGCCCAGCGGGATGGCGACACGATCTGGGGCGTCGTCAAGAGCACCAGTATCAATCACGGTGGCCGCGCCCGCGGTTACACGACGCCGAATCCGAGTGCGCAGGCGGCATCGCTGGGGCGTGCGCTGGAACGCGCGCGGGTCGAACCGCACACGCTCGGATACATCGAGGGGCACGGCACGGGGACATCGCTCGGCGATCCGATCGAGATCCGTGGAATGGAAAAGACATTTGGCAAGCTCGCGGACAAGATTCCACTCGGCTCGGTCAAATCGAACCTCGGGCACGCCGAGGCGGCGGCGGGGGTCGCGGCGCTCACCAAAGTGCTTTTGCAGCTCCGCGCCCGCGAGCTCGCCCCGTCGATTCATTGTGAACCTCCGAATCCGAACATCGATTTCGAGCGCGCGCCGGTGCGCGTCCAGCGCCACGGAGCTCCGTGGGAGCGTAAAATGGTGGAGTCGGAGGGCGTTGTGCGCGAGATCCCGCGACGCGCGCTGGTCTCTGCGTTCGGGGCGGGAGGGAGCAATGCCCATGTGATCGTGGAGGAGGCCCCTCCGCGGCCGCTCGCGCGCCGGATTTCTGCCGAGAATAGACTCTTCGTCTTGTCGGCCCGTTCGCCGGAGCGCCTGCACGCCCAGGCCGAGCGACTGCTCGACTTCCTGGCGCGGCTGCCGCTGCTGCGTGAATTGGAAGCGACGGAGCTCCTTTACGACATGTGCGCCACCCTTTGGTTCGGGCGCACGGCATTCGATGCGCGACTCGCGATCGTCGCCGACAGCCTGCGCACCCTGCAGCAAAAGCTGGGCGCCTTCGTGTACGGCGCCTCCAGCGAGATTCCACAATCCGAGCTCGCAGAGCTCGCGAAGCGATGGCTTGCCAACGAGTCGTTCGACGCCTCCGCGATTTTTCCAGAGCCATGGCGAAAAATCGCGCTCCCGAGTTACGCGTTCGAACGGTCGCGTGCGTGGACCATCCCCGGCAATATGCTTTACGAGCTCCCCTCCGCGCCGCAGCCGAAGGTCGCTTCCGAGGTCACCGCGGCGAAAGAATCTGCGGCCATCGCGTTCTCGCCCGCGCTGCAGGGACGGGATCCCGCGCTCGTCGTCGAGGCGCTGGTTCGCGATCTGGTTGCGGAAGTCCTTCTCGTCGACGGTTCTCGGATTCGCGTGGACGCACCGCTCTTCGATTACGGCTTGGAGTCGGTCAGCGCCGTCGAGTTGGCCGAACGGCTCAACGCGATGCTCGGCGTGGACATGACGCCGACGAGTTTCTTCGAGTTCAATACGCTGGCGGACTTCAGCCGTCATCTCGTCTCGCGCTACGATCTCACCGCGAAGCTCTCCGGCGTTCCCGTCGACACTCGTCCGAGCCACGGCGTCGAATCGGGGCCTCGCCCGGACCTTGCTCCTTCCCGCGCGCCGTCGATCGAGGCGCTGTGGGAAGACGCCGTTCAGGCCGAAAAGCGCCCGGAAATCGAGCTGCACGTGCGGAATGGGGTCGACGGTCGGGTCGTGGAGTTCGCGACGCTCGGCTCGGGCACGCCGATGCTCGTCTTCGGCGGCATCCTCTCGACGCACGAGGCGCTGACCTTGAGCCCGGACATCTCGTCCCTGGCCGAGAGCCACCGCGTGATCATGGTGCACCCGCCGGGGGCAGGGCGCAGTGAATTGCCCGACGGCGAGCTCACCATGGCATTCATCGCGGAGCAGATCGACGTGGTGCGGCGGTCGCTCGGCCTCTCTCGGGTCGTTCTCCTGGGCTACTCGTTCGGCGGTCTCGTTGCGCAGTGGTACGCGACGCATTTTCGAGAGCACGTCTCCAAGATCGTCCTGGTGTGCACGACCTCGGAGCCTGCGAGCATCGCCTCGGGCATGCACCTCATTGCGGTGGAAGCAAAGCGCCACCCGGATGGCATGCGCGCACTGCAGTTTGCCGATTTGAGCAAGTTCCCATTGTATGCCCAATTGGGTGCAGGCCTGCGGCCGGAGCAATTTGCCTATACCGATACCCCAACGTTGATCGTGGCCGGCACCGAGGATGGGTACGTGCCGCCCGTGCACGCCGAGCAGCTCGCGCGCTCCAATCCGCACGCGACGTTGCGCATGGTGCAAGGTGCGGGGCACTTCCTGGGGATTTCGCATGGCGCCGCGCTCGTTTCTCTCACGCGAGCCTTTTTGCGCGAAGGCGAGGAGACTCCCTCCGCGATCACCTTGCGCGCGATGAGCCCGGAATCGCTGGGTGCTCTGAAGAGCTATTTGGAAAATGGCGAAATTGGCTCAGGCGCGGATATTTCGCCGATTGCGGGTCAAGTCGGATATCTGCTCAATCGACTTCTCGGTGGCGCCGAGGACCGTTACAATTGCTTTTTCGCCGCGTCGGGCATCGAGGCCGTCGATACCGCGCTGCGATATGGGCGGCGTCGGGCGAAGCTCTCCAAACGCTCCGCCGACGCGAAGACCCTGATCTTCGATCCATCGGGGAGCGTGCAGCGGCATTTCGAATTTCTGCCCGGCGAAACGCTTTTTCCCGATTTGTTCTTCATGGACAATCCGGACGAATTGCTGGGGCTCGTTCGAAGCGGGTGCGAGCTAGCTTCCGTCTACCTCGCGGCGAAATGCGAGGGTCTCGAGGCTATCGTCGCCGAATGCGCGGAACGCGACATCGTATCGATTCTCGCGGAGAACGGCGCCTCCGAGTCGGGCGCGCTCGTCTCGCCGGCGTTGCCCGCCAAACCGGACGTGGTCGTCTTCGACGAGTCGATGGCCGGATTCCAACTGCCATTCGGCGTCTGCGCCATACGGCGCTTCCAGGAGCGTGGCGTATTCGTCCGCCAGCCGGAGGAGTTCGCACTGCGCCTTCCGGGGTCGATGACCGGACCGGTTTTGACCGTGGTGAAGGAGCATCTCGTGCGGAGATTTTCCGCTCTGCAAACCGATTCGGTCGTCGCAGACCTCCAGGCCATCGTGGCCGATCCGCGGGAGACGAAAGAAGCACATCGTCAATACGTCAACCCCGTGCTGCTGGAGTCGCTCGACACCTTCGGCCTGGCGGAGCGCCAGAGTCGCGGCGATCGCAGCGGGTATGCCCTCGAGCGCGAGGCAGGGCATTCGACCCGGGTCATCAATCTGTACCTCGTGACCAGCGGCTCCTTTCGCGGACACACCGGTACCGAGATCGCGAAATCGGTGATTTCGGTCCACGATGCCAAACAGGATTATTGGGCGGAGCTGGAACGGCGAATTCCTATCAGCACCGGTTTCGAGCGGGTGCTCGCCGCGGCGAGTCCATCGACGGCCGTCGAATCGGCGCTGAAGTTGGGGCTCTTGGCTGCTCGAAAAGGCTCGACGTTGCTGGTCCTCGAAGGGAGCCCGGTCTTTACCCGATTGGGCGCGCTGGTTTCGCGTGTTGCGGTCGGGAGTCCGCTCGAAGCGCTGGTCGAGAGCTGCGGCTGGTCGAACGTGAAATACGTCGATCCATTCGCGCCGAATGCGGTCGCCGTGCTCGAAGCCGAATTCGCCACGGGCGACGTCGGCTTCGTCTGGCTCGAGACCTTGCAGTCCGATTGGGGAGGGCTGCGGAGCATTCCCCAGCCCGTGCTCGCCGCCATCGACGAACACCGGTCGGGATACCTGGTCGGGGTCGACGAAACGTACACCAGCGTCGGCTGCGGGCGGACGTTCCATTGGCAGGGAAAGCTCGCGCGCCCGGACATCATGGCATTGTGCATGGGTTGGACGGACTCCCAGCTCATTGCCGGCTACGTCTTGACCCGCGAAGACGTCGTCACCCGCGCGCGAGCATGCAGCGAGGCAGGGGTCGCGGCCATCGATGCATCGTTCCGCTGCCAGCTCACGGCGCATGCGACGCTCGCCTGGCTCGACACGCTCGAGCGCGACGATGTCCTTCGTCGCATCGGTGAAACCGAGAAGCGGTTTTCTGCGGCGCTGAACGATCTCGCGGCCCAGTCTCCCCTGGTTCGGCGCGTATGGGGGGAGGGACTCTGCTGGGCCGTGCAGTTCGACCTCGAAGGCTGGCCGCGCTTCGTGCGGGACTGGTTTGCGTCGTTCGTCTGGAGCGAATGCTCGCGGGATCCGATCGCACCGGTCGCCGTGTCGATGCAGCCCCTGACCCCTGCGTGCATTCGGGTCGAGCCGCGCTACGACGCCCCTGCCGCGGAAATCGAAGCGGCGGTGGGCACCCTGAAGCGCGTCCTGGCCAAAGGGGTCGCCGGGATCGTCTCGAGCGTGGCGAACGATCTCGAGCACCGAGGCGACACCCGTCGCGCGGCGCTCTTTCGTCGCATGCTTCGCGGTTTCGACGCCGCCCCTCACCTCGAGGAGCGGCTGTGAGTGCGCGCTCGGAATACGCGATTGTCGGCGGCGGTCCCGTGGGGCTCGGGATCGCCAAATGCTTTACGCAGGCGGGGTTGCGCTTTACCCTTTTCGAGGCGGAGGCCGACTTCGGCGGTACCTGGGCAATATCGCAGGCGTCTGGCCTCGTTTACGAATCGACGCATCTGATTTCGTCGAAGAAGAATACCCAGTTTCTCGATTTTCCGATGCCGGCGGATTATCCGCACTATCCCAACCACGCCCAGATGCTCTCGTATTTGCGGAACCTGGCCGCGCACTATGGGCTTTACGATCGCGCCCAGTTCGGTGCCCGCGTCGCGAGTGTGGAGCCGAATGGGGCAGGGTGCACGGTTCGCCTCTCGAGCGGTGAATCGCGCACGTTTTCCGCGGTCGTCATCGCCAACGGGCGCATGCGCACCCCTTTGATTCCGAACTATCCCGGCCACTTCGACGGAGAAATCGTGCATGCGGCCGACTACCGCTCCCGCGACATCTTTCGCCGCAAACGCGTATTGGTCATCGGTGGCGGCAATTCCGGGTGCGACATCGCCGTCGATGCATCGCAGACAGCGGAGCGGACGTTCCACAGCACGCGGCGCGGCTATCATTACATGCCGAAGTTCATTCACGGAAAGCCAACGCAAGAATGGCTCATGGATATCGGCTCGCGCTTTTCGTCGACCGACGAGTATTGGACATTCGTCCAGCGTGAGTTCAAGGCAGCCGGTTACGATCCGGTCGATTACGGCCTCCCTCGCCCGGACCACGCCATTCACCAGGCGCACCCTATTTTGAATTCGCTGCTTCTTTATTACGTCGGCCACGGTGACATTCGCCCCAAGCCGGACGTTCGCCTCTTCGACGGACGGACGGTGGAGTTCGCCGACGGCACACGCGAAGAGATCGACCTCATTCTCTACGCAACCGGATATGAAATGAATTTTCCATTCCTGAGTCCGGAGATACGACCGCGAGACGGTGCTTTGGAGCTGTTTCTGTCGATGTTTCATCGCAAGGTCGATAGCCTGGTCTTCGTCGGATATTTCAATGCCGCGTCCGGGCTGGGGAACCTGCTCAACGTCGGGGGCGCGCTGGTCACCGATTACGTGATGGCGCGCGAGAAGAATACCGACGCGTTTCGCGTGCTTCGACGCCTCGTTCGAGGGCCGGAGCCGGATATCGGGCGAGGGCAATTCCTGAATACGCCGAGGCACCGCGTCGAGACGGACCTCTGGAAAGCCATCAAAGTGATCCAATTCTTTCGCTCGGTGCTCAACCCCACGGCAACAACGGTCACGGAGTCGTTGCGATGAACGAGAAGTCGAATACGAGCCTCATGAAGCGAGCACTCGCAGCGCTCAAAGATGCGGAAACGGAGATAAGCCGTTACCGCAACGCGGTGCCGGAGCCGATTGCCATCGTCGGGGCGGGGTGCCGGATCCCCGGGGGGGCGACCTCGCCTCCCGCATTTTGGCGCCTGCTCGAAGACGGTTTCGATGCGCTCCGGGAGATGCCGCCCGGCCGACGGCGATTGTTCGAATCGCTCGGCGCGAACCCTCCCGCGGCGGGCGGCCTCTTGGATGGCATCGACCGGTTCGATCCGTCGTTTTTCTCGATATCGCCGCGGGAGGCCATTTCCTTGGATCCCGCGCAGCGGCTTCTTCTCGAGGTTTCGGTCGAGGCACTGGAAGACGGAGGCATCCCGTTGCGGCATCTTCGCGGAAGCCGGACCGGCACCTTCATGGGCTTTGCGGGGTACAGCGGTTATGGCTCGCTCAGCGTGGCCCAGGTCGAAATGCTCTACGCGGTGACGGGCCTCTCGGTGAGCATCGCGGCAGGGCGGATCGCGTATGCGCTCGATCTTCAGGGGCCGTGCATCGCGCTCGACACGGCGTGTTCGTCGTCGCTCGTTGCCGTCCACCTCGCGTCCCAAAGCCTGCGCAGCGGCGAATGCAACGTAGCGCTCGCCGGAGGCGTGAACGTGATTGCCGTGACGGTCGGCAGCGACGCGATGCAAGCGACGGGGGCCCTCTCGTCGCAGGGAGGACGATGCCGCACCTTCGACGCGGGGGCCGACGGCTACGTGCGCTCGGAAGGGTGCGGCGTGGTGGTTCTCAAGCGGCTGAGCGACGCACAGAAGGCCGGCGATCGCGTTCTGGGCGTCATCGCCGGTTCCGCCGTGAGCCACGATGGCCATAGCAACGGCCTCACCGCACCGAATGGCCGCGCCCAGGAGCGGCTCCTGCGCGATGCGCTGTCGGCCGCCCGTATGCGCCCCGAGGACATCGACTACGTCGAGAGCCACGGGACCGGTACGCCGCTGGGCGATCCGATCGAGCTCGAGGCGCTCGGGCAAGTCTTCGCCCGTTCGCACGACGCCGGACGGCCATTGATGGTCGGCTCCGTAAAGACGAACATCGGGCACACCGAAGGCGCGGCCGGCATCGTGGGCCTTCTCAAAGTGCTCGGCATGTTTCGTCGCGGGATCATTCCGCGCCACCTTCATTTCGAGGTCCCCAGCCCGCGCGTGGCCTGGGACGCTCTTCCGATTTCCGTGCCGCGCGAGACGCTCCCGTGGCCGCGCACCGAAGGCAAGCGGCGGGTTGCAGGCGTGAACGCCTTCGGCTTCAACGGCACCATTTCGCACGCGATCGTGACGGAGCCGCCCGCCCCGACGGAGCCCTCGATGGAGGGGGACATCGAGGCCGACCGACCTCGAATTCTGCCGATCTCCGCCAAGACGGACAGCGCGCTCCAATCGTACATAGCCTCGTACATCGAATACCTGGATTCGCCGGTATCGCTGGACGTGACGGAGCGCGATATCGCTTATACGGCGAGCGAGCGCCGCGATCATCACGAGCACCGGCTCGTCGTTCTCGGTCACGACCGCGCCGAGTGGTGCGACAAACTTCGCAGCCACCTCGCCGGCGAACGGCCGCGGGGGCTCGTTCGTGGAACGGCCAAGGACGCGCGCCCGCGCGTCGCCTTCGTCTTCTGCGGACAGGGCCCGCAGTGGGCGGGGATGGGGCGCGAGCTCGTCGAAACAGAGCCGGTATTCCGCGCCGCATGGGAAGCCTGCTACGAGCATATTCGCGCTGCGGGAGGGCCTGCGCCCAGCGATGATCGAATGAATCAGACCGCGGTGGCGCAGCCGGCGCTCTTCGCGCTGCAGGTGTCGCTGGCCGCACTGTGGCGCTCGTGGGGAGTGTCGCCCGACGCCGTCGTCGGGCACAGCATCGGCGAGGTTGCAGCCGCGCACGTGGCCGGTGCATTGACCCTCGAAGACGCTGCGCGCCTCGTGGTGCTGCGGGGCCAGATCATGCAGAAGGCAACGGGCCTCGGGAAAATGCTGTCCGTGGCATTGCCGTCTGCATCGGCCGAGCGGCTCATTGCGGAGTACGGCCCGCGCGTGTCGATTGGCGCGAGCAACAGCCCCAACGCGACGGTCCTCTCCGGCGAAGCAGCCGCGCTCCAGACATTGGCCGCGCAGCTTGGGGTTCGGGGGATCGAAGCCAAATGGCTGCCCGTCGAATACGCATTTCATAGCGCCCAAATGGAAGGCTTCGGAGAGGAACTGCGCGGGCGCCTGCGCGAGCTCTCTCCGAACGAGACGAAGACCGTGCTGCTCATGTCGACCGCGCGCGGCCAGGCCGAGCAGGGGACCTTCTTCGATGCCGACTATTGGGGTCAGCAGATCTTGAAGCCGGTTCTTTTCGCCGCATGCATTCGCGATCTCGTGCAACGAGGGTACGAAGCGTTCTTGGAGATGGGCCCTCATCCGGTCCTCGCGGCCGCGATGAACGAGACATGGGGCGCGCAAAAGAAGTCCGCGCGCGCGCTCGCATCGCTGCGCCGGAACGAAGAGGAGCGGCCCACGATGCTCGAATCGCTCGGAGCTCTCCACTGCGCGGGCTACCCCATCGATTGGTCCAAAGCGTATCCGACGCGGGGCCGCACGATTTCGCTCCCGACGTACCCCTGGCAACGGCAAAGCTATTGGCTCGAAGGCGGGCGTCCGAAAGCTTCCTCGCGCGAGGAGCATTGCGCATTGGAGTGGCGCGCGTCTCCTCTCGTCGAAGAGCCCGGCGACGGCGGTGGCGGATGGTTGATCTTCGCCGATTCGGCGGGTCGTGGCGCGGCGCTCGAGGCGCATCTCGCGTCGCAGGGTGCGATCTGCGTCCGTGTAACGGCGGGGGAGGCGTACGCGCGTCGAGGCGCGCGCGACTACGTGATCGACCCGCGCGAGCCGGCGCATTTCGTCCGCCTTCTCGCGGAAGATGACGTGCGCGCGGCCCTCGCTTCGTCGTCCGGGCGGAGCCGTGTGGTGCACCTCTGGAGCGCGAACGCCGCTGCCGCCGAGCCTTCGCTTGCGCGGATCCAGCAGGCGCAAACCCTCGGTTCGATCAGCGCGCTCCATCTCGTGCAGGCGCTCGCGGGCACCGGGTGGGCGCAGCTTCCGCGGCTCTGGCTGCTCACCGAAGGGGCTCAATCCGTCGAGAACGAGGCGGTCTCCGTGGAACAGGCGCCGCTTTGGGGGTTCGGTATGGCCGTCGTCCAGGAAATGCCGGAGCTCGACTGCCGCTTGCTCGATCTCGACGCAGCAACCGACATCGGGTGTCTCGCAGACGAGCTTCTCGCAGGAGGGGACGAGAACCGCATCGTTCTTCGGGGTGCCGAGCGCTATGTCGCACGGCTGGTGTTTTACGTGCCCGAGAACCCCGCACCCTCGTTCAAGTCCGATGCCACGTACCTCGTGACGGGCGGCCTCGGAGGGCTCGGGCTCGAGGTCGTCAAGTGGATGGCCGCGCGCGGAGCCAGGCACTTTGCATTGCTCGGGCGGCGTGCCCCGCCCTCGGACGTGGAACAGGTGCTCGAGGGCGTGCGTGCGGAAGGCGCCAGCGTCGCCACGTTCTCCGTCGACGTCGCCGACGCCGAGCGACTCCGCGCCGTCGTCGACGAAATCCGCACATCGATGCCGCCTCTCTCTGGGATCATCCACGCCGCCGGTGTGCCGGATATGACGCCCCTCGCGGAGCTGGATGCGCCGCGACTCGAGGCGATCGGCCGCGCGAAGCTCGACGGCGGGTGGAACTTGCACGAGGTGTCGCGCGGTCTATCGCTCGACTTTTTCGTCCTCTTCTCGTCCGTCGCATCGCTGTTCGGATCGCCGGGGCAGGCCAGCTACGCGGCGGCAAATGCCTTCCTCGACGGCTTGGCGCATTACCGCCGTGCACGCGCCCTGCCGGCGCTCAGCATCCATTTCACCGCGTGGAGCGACGTAGGCATGGCCACGCAGGTCGCTGCGCACACCACGCGCTATCTCGCCACGCAAGGCATGGGCGTCCTCACGGCGGCGGAAGGGATCGCGGCCTTGGAGCACGTCTTCGTTTCGCCGCGGGCCTGCGTCGGCATCGTCCCCTTGTCGCGAGCCAAATTGCCGAAAAACCGTTTCGTCTCCGAGTTGGTCGCCCCCACCCAGGCGGTGATTCGAGCCTATTCGCGCATTGCCAATCTTCCGCGGGAAAAGCGGTTTGCGGCCATCGAGGACACGCTGCGCGGCCTCCTCGCCAAGGCAACCCGAATGCCGAAGCACACGCTGAAGACCACCGACGTGCTCCACGATCTCGGATTGGACTCGCTCATTGCCCTGGAGGTGCGGCAATCGGTCGAAGAAGAGCTGAATGTCCAATTGGTTCCTTCGGATATTGCTGCTCAAGCAACCGTGCACGACCTGAGCGCTCGAGTGGCCGCCAAATTCGACGCGCTTCACGCCGGCGTGAAAGACGCCCGAAAAGCCGAGCTGTCCGACGTCCCAGCGCCGCTCACGATCCTGAAGAGCGGCGGCCCGGCGCCGCGTCTGCGGCTCGTCTGCTTCACGGGCCGCGGCGGCTGTGCGACGGATTTTCAAGAGTGGGTTCCAGTCTTGCCGGAGGATTGGGAGCTCGTGGCCGTCGAATATCCAAGTTGGGACTCGGAGCGTTTCGATTCGAACGCATCGGGCCATCGGCCGTTGGCGTCCCTGACCTTGCAAGTCGCCGGCGCCCTCATGGCATTACCCAAAGCGCCGTTCGCATGCCTGGGGCATAGCCTCGGTGCTTTGATTGCGTACGCGACCGTCGTCGAGCTCGAACGACATGCGATCGAGCCGATGTGCGTCGTTCTGTCGAACCCGACCAATTCGTCCACCATCCAGCGAACGACCACCCGCGAGCAGTTTCGCGACGAGCGATTCTTGATGACCATTGCCGATTTGGAGGGTGTTCCCGTCCACCGCAAAACCCCGGAAGCGAGACGACGTTTCTTGAACGCGTTCGGCGAGCAGTGCGCGTGGAACTTCGATTTCGATCCGAAATGGAAGCTGTCCTGCCCCATCGTGATGGCGACCAGTCGAGGCGACGGGAAGCTTCAGGACGAAAGCTTGGACGTGTGGCGGCGGAGCGGCGGTGCGCTGACCGAGTGGACCTTCGCCGGAGGGCACGATTACATCCGCCTGGAGTTTGCCGAACTGGCGAGCCGAATCGTCGACTTCATCGAAGGGATTTCGAAGTGACCCGCGCCATCGTCATCGGGGGAAGCCTGGCCGGCATGTGCACTGCGCGCGTACTCGGCGACTTTTTCGACGAAGTGGTGATGCTCGAGCGGGATCTTCTGCCCGAGGGGATCGCCGCTCGCCCCGGCGTGCCGCAGAGCCGGCACACGCACGTACTGCTGCCTCGCGGCGAGCGGGAAATGGAGAAGCTCTTTCCCGGCTTCGTGGCCGCGATGTTGGCCGGCGGTGCCGTGCGGTTCGACATCGGTACCGACATGGCGGTGCGGCGCACCTTCGGATGGCAAACGCTCGGCGCCACCGCCGAGGTGCTCTGGGCGAGCCGCAACTTGCTCGAAGGCACGATGCGCGCGCTCTTTCGACAGCAGACCAAGGTGCGCGTCATCGACGGCGTGCAGGTGCTCGGCCTCCTGGGAACGCCCGGCCAGGTGCGCGGCGTGCGGCTGCGCAGCGGAACGCGAGAGCGGGAATTGCCCGAGCTGCTGGCCGAACTCGTGGTCGATGCCAGCGGGCGCAACACCGCCATCGACGCGTGGCTGCGGGAATTGGGAGTGACCCCGCCGCAAACGGAGCGTGTGGATGCGCACGCGGGATACGCCTCGCGCTTTTATCGTCCCCCGCCGCGCCGCCCGGCGGACTGGTGGTGGAAGGGGCTCTGGGTCGAAGCCGAACCCGGAAGGCCGCGCGGCGGCGTGATCTTTCCAATCGAGGATGACTGCTGGTTGGTCACGGCATCGGGGTTCAATCGGGCCTATCCACCGACGGACGAACAGGGGTTTCTCGCACATTTCGCGAGTTTGAGCTCACCGATGGCTTCGAGGGTCCTCTCCCAGGCGGAGCCCATCTCGCCCATTCATGGCTTTCGATCGATGGCCAACGTGTTTCGGCGCTACGAGCGTTGGACCGCGGGGCCGGCCGGTTTCGTGGCGGTGGGCGATGCCGCGTGCGCTTTCAATCCGGTCTATGGCCAAGGCATGGCCGCGTCGGCGGTCTGCGCCGCCATCTTGGGGCAGGTGCTGCGGCGCAGCGGTCCAAGAGCACGATTCGAGCGAGCCTTCTTTCGCGAGCAGGCCACGTTCTTGGCCGGCCCATGGGCTCTCGCCACGGCATCGGATTTCCGTTGGCCGGACACCGAAGGAACGCGTCCGAATGTGCCGGCTGCGGTCGGACGATACATGAAATGGGCCATTGAGGCGGCTCACCACGATGGTGCCCTGCGCCGTCGCCTGTTTCCCGCATTCGATCTCACCGGTACGGCGACGTTGCTCTTCCAACCGCGTGTGGTGGCCAAGGTGCTGACGTCGACCGCCGGGCGCCGACTTCACCGCCGCTTCGTAGGAACGACCCCCATCCCGGAATCACCGCCGGCACCCCGACGATAAGGAGAATCGACAATGCGTTATTTCATGTTCGTGACCAGCGACGAATCGGCATGGGCCAACTCGACGCCCCAATACAAAGAAGAAATATTCGGTAAATATATGGCCTTCACCATGGAAATGCAGAATGCGGGCGTTCTGCTCGCGGTCGAATCGCTCCAGCCCTCGAGCAAAGGCTCGCGTGTCCAGGTTCGAAATGGCGAGCGCACCGTCGTCGACGGCCCTTGGGGTGAGCCGTCTGCCGTCGGTGGATATTACCTCATTCGAGTCGATTCCAAGGACGAAGCGCTCGCGTGGGCTGCCAAGTGCCCCGGGGCTTCGTACGGCACCATGGAAGTGCGGGAAGTGTCGGAGTTCGGGAAATGAGCGTCGATCTTTCCAAGCTGCTACCGCCCGCGAACAACGCCATCGAGTTGTTTCGCCATCACGTGGCGACCGTCCCCGACAAGGCGATGGCCACCTTCATCGAAGACGGTGGACGCGAAGTGGCGCTCACCTTCGCCGAGCTCGATCGCGCGGCCACGAACCTCGCGCGCGAGCTCGTTCGGATCGCGGCGCCCGGGGAGCGAGCGCTGATCGCCTACGATTCGGGGCGTGAATTCGGCGTGGCCCTCTGGGGTGCCCTCTATGCCGGCCTGATCGCGGTCCCGGTCGATCCGCCGGGGCCCGGGCGGCCGGCGGGAAACGTAATGCGCATTTCGAACGTGGCCACCGATTCGGGTGCCACGGTTTGCATTTCGTCACCGGTCACGAAGGCGGCGCTCGAGAGCGATCCCACCACGCGCGCACTCGGCGCCAAATTGAAGTGGGTTTTCCCCGACCTCGAAGACCTTTTCGGGCGCGTGGCGGGCGATGCGCCGTCGGTCGATACGCCGACGGTGAAGGATGTGGCCCTGATTCAGTATGCATCGGGATCGACCGGCGCGCCCAAAGGGACGCGCGCGACCCACGGCAGCTTGCTCAGGGTCGCGGGGGCATTCATCGCTTCGAGCTCGGCGGAGAGCCCGTTCGGGCAGCCGAACGTCGAAGTCACATGGCTTCCATTCACCCATTCGATGGCCGGATACGGCTTCCTCATCAAATGCCTCACCGGGGCCAAGATGCCCGGGTGGTACATCGAGCCGGCGGCGTTTGCCTGTTCGCCGGTCCTTTGGCTATCGGCGATTTCCCGCCATGCGGGGCAACAGGTCTATGCCGTGACACCCAACTTCGCGCTCGATTGGTGCGTCTCTTCGACCACCGAAGCCGAACGCAAGCAACTCGATCTGAGCTGCTGGACGCACGTCATGAGCATGGGCGAAAAGGTACGCCC
Organism: Sorangiineae bacterium MSr12523; assembly: GCA_037157775.1. Taxonomy (NCBI): domain Bacteria; kingdom Pseudomonadati; phylum Myxococcota; class Myxococcia; order Myxococcales; family Pendulisporaceae; genus Pendulispora; species Pendulispora brunnea. The sequence continues at coordinate 6,672,643 of CP089982.1, read as the reverse complement.
CGAGACCTTGAAGGCATTCACGGAAGCATTTCGCGATAGCGGTTTTCGTCCGAAACTGTTCATCGCGGGATATGGCACGTCGGAAACGGGATACATCACCGGATCCATCGGCGCCGGCGAAACGAGATGTTTCGATCGCACCGCCATGGGCGAAGGGCGTCTGCAGGAGGCCTCCGAAGGAGGGATCCCGCTGCTTTCGTCGTCCGGTTTCATGCTCCCCGGTGCTCGGATCGAGATTGTCGACCCCGAGACGCGCGAAATCCTGAAAAAGGGAATGATCGGGGAAATCTGGGTTGCGACGCCCTATACGATGGACGGCTATTGGAATCGGCCGGAGGAGACCGAAGAGCTCTATCGCGCGCAGACCGCCGATTCGAAGGGGCCGTTCTTCCGCACCGGCGACCTCGGAGCCATCTACGAGGACCACCTCTTCATCACCGGCCGGCGAAAAGGCGTGATCGTCGTGCGCGGGCGAAAGCACTACGTGGAAGACATCGAGGCGACGCTCGAACGGACCCTCCGATGGCTCGGCGCGAACTCCACCATCGCGTTCTCCAGCGACGTGAACGGGGTCGAGGAGCTCCTCATCGCGACCGAACCGCGGGGCGCCGAAGCACCCCACAGCATCGAGGAGGGAACCGACGCCATTCGCGGCGTCGTCGCACGCGAGTTCGGAGTCCGCGTTCACGAAATTCTGTTCCTGTCGCCGGGGCAGCTTCCGCGAACCGGCATGGGCAAAGTCTCGCGCGTCACGTGCAAACAGCTCTTCGACGCCGCCTCGCTCGGAATCGCAGCGCGAAGCGGCACGGCTCCCAGGGCCGACACCGCCGCTTTCAGCATCGACCTCGCGGCCATCGAACGCGAGAGCGACGGCGAGCTACGGGCTGCACGAGCCACCGAAAATGTGCGCGGGCTTCTTGCGAGCTTGCTCGGGGTACCGGAGGACACGCTTGGCGTCACCAAGTCGTTCGCCGAGCTCGGGGTCGATTCGCTGACCGGCGTCCGATTCTGCGGCGAGCTCGTTCGCCAGCTCCCGTTCGATCTTTCGCCGGCCGTTCTCTTCAGTTATCCGACTTTGAAAGAGCTCGGAGCGCTCCTCGGCGAAAAACTTCGAGGCAACATCTCGATTCCGACCCCATCGGAAGCTCCGACGTTGGTCGACCTCGAGATCGACGACATGTCGGAAGACGAAGCCGCAGATGCTTTACGCGCCCACCTCGATACGCGGTCGACGTCATGAATGACCATCTTTTGGTTCGCTCGCCCATCGATGGAACGCGTTTGGGCGAAGCCCCGCAGATGAACGATGGCGACGTGCGCGCGGCGGTGGAACGCGCGCGCAGGGCTCAGCGCCCATGGGGCGAGCTGTCCGTTGCGGCCCGCGCCGAACGGGTCGCCCGAGTGATCGACGCATTTCTCGAGCACGACGAGGAGCTCGTCGATCTCCTCGTGTCGGAGACCGGAAAGCCGAAGAACGAGGCCTTGAGCGAAGTCCTTTTCGTCGTCGACGCGTGTCATTACTTCACGCGACATGCCGCTCGGATCCTCGCCGACCAGTCCATCGAGCTGCACCATATGAAATGGCTCCGCAGCTACGTCACGCACGTGCCCATGGGCGTCATTGGTGTCATCTCGCCATGGAATGTGCCGTTGGCCATCCCGATGGGGAGCGTCATCGAGGCGCTCGTCGCCGGCAATGCCGTGGTGGTCAAGCCGTCGGAGCTCACGCCCTTGATTCTGCTGAAGGCCAAAGAAATTCTGGATGCCGCCGGGCTCCCTCCGGATCTATTCCAGGTGGTGACTGGCGACGCGCGGACCGGCGCCGCATTGATCGACGCGGGCGTGCAGAAGGTGATCTTCACCGGCGGCGTAAGCGGCGGCCGGCGTGTCGGTGCCGCATGCGCGGAGCGCTTGATCCCGTGCGTGCTCGAACTGGGTGGCAAGGCGCCGCTGATCGCGTGCTCCGATTGCGACATCGAACGCACCGCGCGGGCCATCGTTGCGGGCGGTTTCTCGAACTCGGGTCAATTGTGCATTTCGGTCGAGCGGGTGCTGGCGCATGAAAGCGTGTATCCTGCACTCGTCGATCGGGTCGTGACGCTCACACGCGAGCTGCGGCAGGGCGATCCGCGCTCGAATTACGTCGACATGGGCGCGATCACCTTCGCGAAACAGACCGAGATCGCCGAAGCGCACATCCGGAATGCCCTGGCGCACGGTGCAACGGTGGCCACGGGCGGAAAGCGCGTGGCCGGTCCGGGGACCTTCTTCGAGCCGACCATTCTTACCGAATGCACCCTCGACATGTCGGTGATGCGCGAGGAAATCTTCGGCCCCATCGTGCCGATCATGAAGGTCCGCGACGAGGACGAAGCGCTTCGCATCGCCAACGATTCTCACCTCGGATTGAACGCGTACGTCTTTTCACGGGACATGACGCGCGCCCGCGCCATCGCCGCCCGCGTGGAGGCAGGCACCGTCATGATCAACGAGGTCCTCTTCGCCTACGGGGCGCCGGAAGCTCCCTTCGGTGGCATCAAAGATTCCGGCTACGGTCGCGTGCACTCCGATGATTCGCTTCGGGCGATGTGCCATGCGCGCCACATCAATCATCCGCGAATCCAATTGCCAGAGCGCAATCCGCTGATGTTCCCCTATTCGGCCGCCACCTATCATGGATTCCGTACGGTGTTTCGCGCGGCCTTCAAACGCCACCGCTGGCTCGGCCGCTTAGCGGATCTCTTGTAATTACAATGTCGCTTTCAACAAATGCAGCAACCCGGGGAATCGAAGCCCGTCGATGCGCGCTTTCGCATAAAGGGCATTGATGTCGTGGGCGCCGAGATCTTGCACCTGCGAAAATCCGACCTCGCGCAAGAGGGCCACCATGCGAACGGGCTGGAACTCGGTCCGAACCGGCTCGCCGTGGGTGGCGGTCAAGGACCCGAGCATGGCCAGAATCTCCCGTTGCCCTTGGTCGAGAAGCGACTTGGGCAGCGCACAATCGAGCACGATTTCGCTACCGCTCGCGGCGTGCGCGACTTCTTTCAGCGTCGCGACGATGGCATCCTCGGTGAGGTACCACGTGACACCGAGCCAGGAAAAGAACGCGGGAACGTCTTCGCGGTATCCCGATTCGCAAAGTCGTTCCCTCATCGACTGCCGTTCGAAGTCGACCGGGACGAAGGTGACGTGCGCTGGCAACGCTGTGCCCAACTCCCGCAGGCGCGCCTGTTTTCTGGCCTGCGTCGCCGGGTGGTCCACCTCGAAGATATGCAGTTTTCCGACCAAATCCGGTCTGCGGTATGCGAACGAGTCCAGCCCAGAGCCCAGGATGACGTATTGCGCGACACCGCGCTGCATCGCTTTCTCGAGCTCGTCCTCGACGTAACGCGCACGAAGCGTCACATCGGCCCGGATGTGGCGCATCAAAGCATGTGCACAATCCGACGAGAACCTACGCGTGAGTTCCTCTCGGAAAGCACTCACCGATGCCCGCAACGTAGCTTCGTCGTCGATTCCGGCGAGGGGCGCCGCAAAGCCGTCCTCGAAGATCCACGGGGGGTGGTCGAGAAGGCGGTGTGCCGCACGCATCACAGCGGCGAGTCGTGCAGTCTCACTCGGGCGTCCTGTTTCCATGGCGGTGTCTCCTGGTACTTCGTCGTTATTCGAACTTCGTCGGGTCGACCAATCGCAATCGCCCATCCTCGATGCATCCCGAGGTTCGCGTCCGGAACCATCCGTCGGCCGTGAACGCTGCACGCGTCGCGTCTGCGTCGTTGCAATAGGACGAAAAGACCATTGGGCCGCGCAATTCCAATTCCCCATCGATGACGCGCATTTCCAGACCCGGGAGGGGCAATCCGAGCGATGCGAACTCGCGGTTCGCGTCCCGTTCGGGGAACTCACTCGAATAAATCGATCCGGCGCACGTCTCCGGCCTGCCGAAGGCGGGGCGCAGCGCCGTGCGTGCCAAACCGCACGCTGAGAGCCGTTCGAGAAAGGCGCGCCCCGTCTCGACGACGACGGGTTCGCCTCCGGAGACGATATGCCGCACGCACGATAGATCGACCGCCAGCGGCGCAGCTTCCGGGGAGCCAAGTGCGGCGACGATCTGGGCAAAGACCGTGTTTCGCGCGAAGGTCATCGAAACCCGGTGGCGATCGACGAGGTGCAGAAGGCGCAAAGGATTGGCGAAGATGGCGGCGGGGCCGGAATGCACCTGGGTGGCGCCGAGATAGAGCGGCAAGAGGTGGGTCTCCAGGAGCGCGGCGCCGTGATTGAACGGGACCCAGTTGAGCGTGACATCGGCCGCCGTGAGCTCCAGCCGTTCCGCCTTGGATGCCATGGATGCAAGAAGATTGGCATGCGAGAGAACGACCGCCTTTGGTGCATCGGCCGGCTCGGGAAGAAGCATGAGCAACGCGGGGTCCGAGAGCTTTGCCGTGCACTCGAAATCCTGCGCGGGGGCGGCTCGAAGGGTCTGCAGCGTATCCGCGGTGACGAGCAGCGGGGTATCGAGCAGAGCGTCGACATAGGCGAGTGTCGCGCTCCATTGCGCCGGATTCTGACGCGCGGGCATGAGCGGAAATGGGATGTATCCGCCGAGGATGCAGGCCCAGAACACCGGGATGAAATCGCCGGGGCGCTCGAGCGCGAGGGCGACGCGGCGGCCAGGTCGATGCCCGGCGGCGCGCAATCCGCCAAGAATGCGGCGCGCGTCCTCGAGCAGCTGCGGGTAGGTGATCAGGGTCGCGTCGTTCTCGTGCTCCTCGGAGACGAGAACGATGCCCGCGTGCGGGTGTTGCCGAGCGGCCCACGGAAGAAGGTCTCCGATGTGTGTATTCGTCATGGCGGGTTCCTAGCGAGGGGTGGCACTCGGCTCGATATACGACTGAAAGCGCTCTCGTAACTCGCAGACGAGGCGCTCGTTGGTGATGAATTCGCGAAAACCGTCCGCGAGCTTGTAATGCGTGAGGGGGCGCAACGATTCCGGAGGTGGAACGTCGTCGCGAGGCGACCATGTTCCATCGCGGGCCATCGACGCCTGTTGCTCCTGCGAGAGGTACCAGGACAGAAACAGCTTCGCCGCGCACGGATGCCTTGCACCGCGAAAAATGCCTGCCGTTTGCGCCCAAATCGGCATGGCATCCTCGTCGGAGATGTACATGTCGACCTTCGCCCCACGGCGCTTGTCGGCAAGACAGAGCCAAGGAATCGCATCGAGGGTTACGGTGAAGTCACCCTCGACGAGCGCGCGGGCCAAGGGGGCATGCCCCTCGACGAAGGTTGGCCGATTCTTCATCAATCGATCCATGAATGACCAGCCGTACTTCTCGACGAGGGTGTAATACAAATAGAGAACGACATCGTCCCGATGGGGAGCGCCGGAAATCATCTTTCCGTCGAATCGACAATCGAGGAAGTCCAACGCCGACCGCGGAACGGAATCCGCGTCGAGCACGTCGGAGCGGTACGCATAGACGATCCCGTACACCTGGGTACCGACCCATGTGCCATCGGGGGCCTTGAACGAAGGCAGGATTCGTTCGAGGCCGGGCGGCTCGAATGGCTCGAGGTGCCCATCGTTGCGCCATCTTTCGAAGTCCTGAATGGACTGCAACAGAGCCAGATCTGCTTCGACGGCGCCGGCCTTCCGCTGCGCATCGATGCTGCTTGCCAAGGTGCCGGCGTAACCATTCGTGAGATTTACCTCGATGCCCGGAAATCGATCTTCGAACCGTCCAATGGCATCTCTGTAAATCGATGACGGGCCCGAGGCATAGAGGTCGAGGCGGCGTTCCTTCTTGGCAGAGAAATACAAGGATTCTTCATGTGTCATGACTGCGATCTCTATTTTGGAATCCCCGCCGGTCGGGAAGTGCTACCGTCAGGGGACCCGCGCATGGCTTTTCCCGGCATGTTTCATTACGGAATACTCGTCCCTCGGCTCGAAGCGGCCATATCGTTCTACGAGTCGGCCTTCGGCCTGACATTCTTGCCCCCGCTCGCCACGTTCTATCCGCGCGTCCAACAGAAGGACGGCGACGCGCCATTCTCCGCGAGGATCACGTATTCGCGGTCCGGGCCCATCCACCTCGAGCTGCTGGAGGCGGAGGGCACGGGGCTGTGGGCCCCGCAGCCCGGTGACCACGTTCACCATATCGGCTTGTGGGCGGAGGAGCCCCTGCGGATGGCGGCCGATCTGGAGTCGAAGGGGTTCGAGTGGGAAGCCCATTGCTACGGTGCGGATGGTGCCATTCCGGTGGTTTTCGTGCGTCGCGGCGCCGTTCGACTGGAACTGGTCGATGCGCAGCGACGCCCGAAGTGGACGGATTGGGTGGCGGGCAAGATCCGCTCACCCCGCTGAGGTCATTGGCCGTCGAGGGCGCGATCGAGTTCTGCTCGAAGCACCGCCTGGAAGGTGGCCACGTGCTTGGGATCCATCAGCGTGTGATGCTCGCCACCGACTTCGATGTACCGGTTCGGAGCACGCGTGAAGGCGTCCCAGTTTTTGAGCTGATCGCTCAACCATTCTTGCTTGGTGCCCCAGAGTGGCTCCGCATAAAAGACGGTCATCGACTCCACGTTGCCGGTTGGGACGTATTTCTTGGCCACCAGGACCAACGAGTGCGCGAGCGCCGACCAGGCTTGAAGCTTGGGAAGGTCGAGATCGAGCTCCGCCACCCGTTCCGGCGGTGCGAGCTGCAGAATGGCCGCGCACGGATCTTGGTGCGGCAGTCCGGCTCGAAGCTGTGCAGGCAGCTCGTCCATCTGCTTCCGGTTGATCAGGGACAGGAAGAACGCGAGGAGGACGGTGGTCTCGACTTCGTCGAAGAAGTCGCTTCCGGGCTGCACGATGTGCGGCCGCATGTCGATGCTACCGACGAACGCGACGCGCTCTCCTTGCGATTCGAGCACCTTGGCGATTTCGAACGCCACGGGGCCACTGAAGGAGTACCCCGCGATGGCGTAAGGACCGTGGGGCTGCTTTTTCCGAATGGCATCGACGTAGGTGCTGACCAACTCCTCCATGGAGGTGAAGTACGCCTCGCCTTTCTTGAATCCACGCGCTCGCAACGCGTAGAAGGGGCGCTCGTTGACGAAGTAGTTGGCCAGGTTCACGTAGACGAGAACCTCGCCCACGCCCGGGTGGATGCAGAAGAGCGGTGTCTTGGTTCCCGTCATTTGCAGCGGGACGATCGGGTCGTATTCCTTCTCGTCCTGGCTGGCGAGTCCGCGCACGGTGGGATTCTGCAAAATGGAGATGACGGGAACGTTGACGAAGCCCAAACGCTCCTGGAGCAACTGTTTGAGCTTGATGATGTCGAGGGACGTGCCGCCGAGATCGAAGAAACTCGCAGTCGCGCTCACCGTGCTCGGATCGAGTCCGAAGAGTTCGGCGAAGATGGCTGCAATCGCGGTTTCGGTGAGGCCGGCGGGAGGCGTGTACCCTCCGAGCTGCCGGCGCGTGACGTCGGCGATGTGGGCCTCGTGGGAGGCAAGCTCGCCCGCCTCGAGGCGTTTGCGCAGAAGGGAGCGCTGGATCTTGCCAAGGCTCGTTTTGGGGAACGCACCCTTGGGCAGCGGGAGGATCAGCGTGGGCCGGAAGCCCCAGAGCATGATCACGGTGTTGCGGACCGCAATGGTGAGCTGATGCAGCTTCGCTTCGTCATCCAACGCAAATGTCGGAGCGAATGCGACCACGAGCTGCTCGGTGTCGGCCCCCTTCGGGCGCGTCGGAAATGCCGCCACGAAGGAGCGTTCGATGCCGTCGAGCTGCTCCAAAGCCGTCTCGAGCTCGTGGCTGAAGTAATTCACGCCGCTGACGATGATGCTGTCTTTGCTACGGCCGACGAGATGGAGGCGTCCGTTTTCGATGCGACCCAAGTCCCCGGTTCGGAACCAGCCATCGGGGGTGAAGGCGCCATGGGTGGCCTCTTCGTTGTTGTGATAACGACCGAACACCATGGGGCCGCGCAGCTGGAGCTCGCCGGATTCGCCATCGGGAACGGAGAGTCCGTCATCATTCATGACGCGCATTTGCAGACCGGCGATCGGCAGACCGAGGCATGCGAATTCACGATTTTCGTCGCGCTCCGGAAATTCGCGCGAGAAGACCGAGCCCGCGCACGTTTCCGTCATGCCAAACGCCGGCCAGAGCGCCTTGCGAGAGAGTCCGAATGGCTCGAGCAAGTCGAGAAAGCGGCGTCCGGTCTCGACGACGATGGCCTCGCCACCGGAAATGATGTGCCTCACGCACGACAAGTCGAGGACGTGCGTTTGCCCTTTGTCGTCGGCGTGCTTGGCGGAGGAAAGGGCGGCGTTGATTTGTCCGAAAAGGAAGTTCGGCGTGAAGGTCACCGACACCCGGTAGCGATCCATGAAGCGCAGAAACATGAGCGGATCGGCGAGGATCACGGCGGGGTCGACGTGAAGCTGCACGGCGCCTGCGTAGAGGGGGAGCAGGTGCATCTCCAGGAGCGCCGCCACGTGATCGAATGAGATCCAATTCAGCGTGACGTCGGCCGCCGTGAGCTCGTGCCGCTCTTTCTTGCCCGCCATCGACGCGATGAGGTTGCCGTGGGTGAGCACGACGGCTTTGGAGTTTCCCGTGGAGCCGGACGTGAGCACGAGTAGAGCAGGATCGTGTGGCTTTGCCGCGTGCACGTGGTCTCGTGGTGTGCCGGTGCGCAGCTCGTCGAGGTCGGCCGCTTGCACACCCGGCAGGTCGCCGACCAGCGCGCCCGTCGAAATGAAGAGAGGCTTCTCGAGCAGCGTATCGATATGCGCCAAGTGCTTTGCCCAGCGCTCCGCATCATTTCGGATCGGGACGAGCGGGCAGGGGACGTATCCTCCCAGGACGCACGCCCAAAACGCGGGAATGAAGTCGCTCGCTCGCTCCAACAAGAGGGCGATCTTGGCCCCAGGCCCGCGATCGTACGCCTGCAAACCGCCGAGAATGCGCCGTGCCTCGTCGAGCAGCGCGGGGTAGCTCAGAAGCTCGGCTTTCCCGTCGCGCTCGGTGGATATCAGACATATTCCGGTGCGCGGATACCTCCGTGTGACGCGGAGGAGCAGCTCGGCGAGGTTGGCGGGCTGCGGGGGTTGTTCTTTGTGCTCGGAGCGGGAAGTCGGGAAAAACGCTGGTGAATGGGAAATCGATACTGCAGATGCGTCCATTTATGATTTTCTCCGTGAGCCTGCGGCCCCCCTCCTTGAAGTCTCTCGAGATTGTTGCTTTGGTAATCCGTTGCAATTCGCGCCACGATGCGTGAAATGGTATTTACGCAGCAACGGTGATGATTTTGATTCTTTGCAGCGATTTGGCGCGTGTTCGCACCAGGAGGCGAGATCACACCGCGCTTGCATGCCAAGGACTCGGGGCCTCGCCACGGATCGCGAACGCCATCGCCAGCGACAACGGGCGAATTAGGTACCACCCGGTAATGCGACCATCAAGTGTGATCTATCGATTCGCATAACCCGGTAGCGGGCAGTGCGATGTATATGAAACTATTGGACCAAATAGATGGGAGGCGCCAATGCGTCGTGCGCTCGAGTAGTGACGCTGCCGAACGCGCCATAAGTAATTATCGTCGTGCAATTGCGAAATCTGCATTTCGATATTCGAGCGCGGGAATGCCGAATTCAGGCCGAAGCCGTCGTGAGCTTTGCGATTTCGGCGTCGGTTAATTTCAAATCTGCAAGGGCGAGCAAGGCGGGTAGCTGCGCAACGTTGCGTGCGCTTGCGATGGGTGCGACCACGGTCGGCTGTGCGGCCAGCCACGCGAGCGCGACCGTCGAAATCTCTGCTTCGTGCGCGTTCGCCACCTCGTCGAGCGCGGCCAGCACGCGGAGTCCCCGCTCGGTCGCGAGGTATCGACCGGCTGCGGGCGCGCGCGGGCTGTCGATCGCCACGCCGGGCCGGTATTTGCCCGTCAGGAATCCCTTCGCCAAGCCGAAGAACGGCACCGAGGACAGACCGTGCGATGCGACTACGTCGAGCAGCGAACTCTCGTATGCGGTGCGCTCCACGAGATTGTAATGCGGCTGTAGAACTACGAACTTCGCGAGCCCTTCGCGCGTCGAGAAAGCGAGCGCGTCGGCCAGCCGTTCTGCCGAGATGATCGACGCAGCGATATGACGAATCTTGCCTTCATGGACCAACCGGTCCAACGCCACGAGGAACTCTTCGAGCGGGATTCGAGGATCGTCTTCGTGCACGTAGTAGAGGTCGATGCAATCGGTCCCCAAGCGGCGCAGCGACGCTTCCGCAGCGGCCCGGATGTTTCTCAGCCCCTTGAACTGGGGGTGGGAACTCCCTTTGGTGGCGAGGACCAGGTCATGCCGCCGTCCACGTTGCGAAAGCCACCTGCCGATGATGCTCTCCGACTCGCCACCCGTGTTGCCGGGGACCCACGCCGAGTACGCATCGGCCGTGTCGATGAAGTTTCCGCCACCTGCCGTGTAGGCATCCAAAATAGCAAAAGACGTTGGCTCGTCCGCCGTCCAACCAAAGACATTGCCTCCAAGGGCGAGCGGAAATACGTCCAAATCGGTGTTTCCAATACGAGTCATTGGCTCGAGCATACACGAGCGGGTGTCCAGGACCGTCGTACCCGCGTGATGATGAAGGAAGATGGCGCGGATTCACGCAGTGTGAATTTCGAGTTCACTGGGATCGGCGCGAACCTCGATATCTCGAAGAAGCCCGACCCCAAATGGGCGAGCACTGGCGAGCACGATTCTCGAACAGGAAGAAGGAAACCGCCAGGACGCCAGGGGCGCCAGGGATCGCCAACTGAACCAACACTAAATCCCCAAAAATGAGAGTTCATTGTTGGTTCACCTGGCGATCCTGGCGCCTCTCTTTTGGCGCCCTGGCGGTTTCTTCTTCTTCTCCATGTGAATTTTCCGCCTCACAACGAGAATTGGCAACGCGTGATCGCGGCCCGTATTTTTTGCTCGTGCACCGGTGAATGCGCACGGGGCACGTGGCTTGCGATGTCCTTTCCCATCTTCCTAACGTGGAAAGGTCACAATGATTTCTCGCTTGAATACGTATCGAGCTTGTATTTTTCTTGCGGCATCCTCGCTTGCGGCTTGCGCCTCGACCGCGCTGAGCCCCCAAGGGGCGCGCGTCACCGTCGCTCGAAGTGCTCCGCCCCCGAACTGCACCGAGGTTGCACAGCTGGTCGGGCACGGAGGCGGAAGCTTGATCGGTTCGAACATTTCGAATGACGTTCTGATCGAATATGCTCAAAACGATCTGCGAAACAAAGCCGCAGCGCGCGGGGCCAACTACGTCCAGCAGGACCCGCCGACTCTCGGTCAACACGAAGGAACGACCACGACGGCCACCATCTCGGCGACGGCGTACCGTTGCCCCACCGCCGAACCGACGCAGACCGAGGCGGCCAAGCCTTAGCGTAACGCCGTATCCACTTTTGCGTATCGATTCCGATCACCTTCACCTGCTGGCGAGTCAGGTTGTGTTTATCGTGTTTCGTATGACGCCACAGTGGGATCCGTCGCCGGCATCCGCGCACCCTGGGGCGAACGCGGTGTGACCGATTGTGGACGACGTTTGCAAGCTCCTCGGCGGGGCGTGGGTCGGCGAGGAAGCGGTAGCGACCGCTCTGTGGGCGTCCTACGGGCGCGCGGCGACGATCCCGCTTGGATTTCGCGCGTGGAAAAGAGCGCCGCGCTCGACGGCTTGGCGCACGCGCTTCATCGTGCGAAGTATGGTGCGGACGAGCCAACCACCGCGGCCGACCTCGACCCCTTCCAGGCTGAACCCGACGACGATCCGGAGAACCCGTGAGCAAGAGCACCAAAGAAAAAGCCGAGATCGAATCCCTCGAAAGCGCGATCCGCCACCACAATCACCTGTACTGGGACAAGGCCGCGCCTGAAATCTCCGACGTCGATTACGACAAGCTCGTTCGGCGCCTCAAGGATTTGTCCCCCGATTCCGCGGTGCTTTCCGAGATGGGGCCCAGCAAGGACGCGCCGCGCGTTCTCGGGGAAGCCTTCCGCCACAAGGAGCCGATGCTCTCCCTCGACAAATGTTACGAGCCCGCGGAGCTCGAACAGTGGGCGGCCTCCTTCGAAGGTCGGGTGGTCGCCATGCCGAAATTCGACGGCATCGCCTGTGCGCTCCACTACGAAGACGGCCGTTTGAAGGTCGCAGCCACGCGCGGCGATGGCTCGGTGGGCGACGACATCACGGTGAACGTCCTCGAAATCAAGGACGTTCCCGCAACGATTCCGACCAAAGAGACCGTCGAGGTGCGTGGCGAGATCTACATGCGCCTATCCGTTTTTGCGAAGTTCAAGGCCGCCGGAATGGCCAACCCACGCAACCTGACGGCGGGGGCCATCAAGCAAAAAGACAAATCGAAATCGGCCGCGTACGAACTGTCCTTCGCAGCCTACGATCTCATCGGGACGCGTGCCGACTCGCAAGTTGGCGAGTTGGAGGAGCTCGTTCGATTCGGTTTTGCCAAGGTGGATTACCTCGTGCTCGAACGCGATCACGTGATCGAGGGGTTCGAGAAGTTCACGCAGTGGCGACCGAACTTGGATTACGAAATCGACGGTGTCGTTTACAAGGTCGATGCAATCAAAGAGCAGCGCCGTCTCGGGCAGACGTCGCACCATCCGCGATTTGCCATTGCCTACAAATTTCAGGGCGATTCAGGCGTTTCCATTTTGCGGCAGGTGGAATGGTCGGTGGCTCGAACCGGGGCGATCACGCCGGTCGCCATCGTCGATCCCGTGAATCTGTCTGGTGTTACCGTCACCCGCGCTTCGCTGCACAATGTTGCCTTCATTGGCAATCTTGGTCTCACGTTGGGGGCACATGTCACGCTCGTGCGCCGCGGCGGCGTCATTCCCAACTTGGAAAACGTTACCGTCCCTGGGACCGATCCCGTGGTGATTCCCGAACAGTGTCCGAGTTGCGGCTCCGTCGTTCGACGCGATCGCGACTTCATTTTCTGCAGCAAACCGAGCACGTGCAAGAGCGCCGTCATCGGGCAGCTTGCCCACTATGCGGCGACCATCGGCATGCTCGGGTTCGGCGACGCGATTTTGGAACATGGCTACAACGCGGAGCTTCTTCGTTCCCCGGTCGATTTCTACACGCTGCGCTGGGAGGACATTGCGAAGTTCGAGCGAAGTGGCGAGAAAATCGCCAAAAAGCTGGTGGCGGAGGTCGACAAGAAGCGGTCCTTGGAGCTCGCAACGTTCCTGCGCGCCCTCGGCATTTCGGAACTCGGCAAGCATGTCTCGGCCATCCTCGCGGACCGGTATCGCACGCTCGATGCCGTGCTCCAAGTGACCGAGGAGGAGCTCTTGGAGACGCACAGCATCGGCGCGTCGATTGCCAAGAGCGTCGTTGCAGGCTTGGCCGAGGCGCGCCCGCTCATCGACGCGTTGCGGGCGCACGTCACCATCGTGGCGCCGGCGCATCACGAAGGGGAGGGCGGTGGACCGCTCGCGGGCCTATCGTTCGTCTTCACGGGAAAAATGGTCGCGTTCTCTCGGAGCGAGGCCGAAAAGCGCGTGCGCGCTCTGGGGGCCGCAGTGCTCAGCAGCGTGACCAAGCAACTGACGTACTTGGTGGTCGGCGCCGACAAGAGCGGTCCGAAGTCCACCAAGGAGAAAGCCGCTGAAAAGCTCATCGGGCAAGGTGCGCCGCTGAAGGTGCTCTCGGAGGACGAATTGCTCGCGATGCTGGAGGGCGCCAGGACCCATGAATCTCGCTCATGAATCGCGCGGCGCCATCCAGGAGGAAAGCAGGTCGTGCGCCATACGAAGGTCGCGGGTGCCGTGACCTTCGGTGAAGGTTGACAGAATGAGGGCAAGAAGCCCCTTTGCTTCGGAAATGCTCCCTTGGCTGGCCAGCAAGCGACCGTAGCTGCAAGCAAGCCGCAGCTCCCAACTCCGGGCTTGCTGGCCGCGCGCTACTTCGAGCCCACGCTCGAAGGTACGTGCGGCATGATGGGCATTCGATTCATTCATGGCGAGCAGTATTTCGCCTTTCAATCGAAAGTGCTCCGCATCGCAATAGCGTTCGCCCGTCCGTTCCGAGGTCTCCATTGCTTTTTCGATCGAAAGCATGGCCTCGTCGAGTGCACCCATTCGTAGCTGCCCCTGGGCAAGGACGGAAAGATAGCGCGTGAAATTGATCGTCGAGCCCATCGATGCTCGACCGCCCAGGGCTGCTTGAAGCTCGTCGACCCCCTGGCGCTCACCGCACTCGATTTGCGTCCATGCTTGGCGGACGCGGACTTGGGCGCTGAGAAAATGGAGGCCGTATTCCTCGCACAGGCGCAATGTCTCGTCGAGCAGCGTGCGCGCCTGGGGGTACTCGCCGCGTTCATTGTGCAGCGTGGCGAGGAGGAACATCCGTATCGCGAGACTGGCAGGATGATCGTGCTTGCGCGCGATTCGCACCGCCTCTTGCGAATGATGAAGCGCTCGGTCAGGCTCGCCCAGCATCCAGAGGATCTGCCCAAGAGACATATGCAGAATCGCGTTGACGTCGGATCCCATATGGACACGAACCGCGCCTCGCGCCTGCGCCTCGTAGAGCCGTATCCCCGCCTCCGCATCGTGGCGACTCGCGGTGAGGTCGCCGCAAGAAAGCGCCGACGAAACCGTGGCTGTGTACGCGGCGAGTATCATGCCAGGATTCGCAGCTTTTTTCGCACGCGCCATCAGTTTGGTCGCCAAATCGTAACTGGTGCGATGGTCACCGCGAACGTGGTTCAACTGCTGAAAGGTCAACAGCGCCCAGAACGATTGTTCGTCACCGTCATACCGCTCGGCGAGCTCACGAATCCGCGAAAGCGTTTCCCTCGTGCGCTCTGATTCGAGTCCATCTTCGGCGAGATACACCCCCGCCAACTGGGCCTTCAGCAAAAGCTCGCGTCGGTCCCGCACCAAACTCGATGGCAGCAGATCCAGTTGCGCCATCGCACGCGCGTAGTGGGTGAGCGCGTCGGCGCTGGCCGACCTTTGCATGGCCTGTTTCGCCGCCTTTTCGAAGTACACGCACGCCTCCTCGGGGCGCTTCGCCTCGGCGAAATGTCTGGCCGCGATTTCCGGGTTTTGCTCCGCAATTTGAGGGAATTGCGAAACCAGCACCTCGGCGGCCCGCCGGTGCAGCTCCTGCCTCTCTTGCTTGACCAGGGATTGGTACGCCGCTTCTTGCACGAGGGCGTGCTTGAACCGAAAGCGCGCGCGCGATATGCCCCCTACGGGGCGAAAAATCCCTGTCTCGACGAGCTGGAGCAGTCCGATCCGGAGTGATTCCTCGGACAGAGGCCACATGATCCGAACCAGATCGAAGTTCATCTCGCGCCCGAGCACGGAGGCAACCCGCGCCAACTCCCGGCCCGGCTCGGGCAAGGTGTCCAGGCGTGCGCGCAAAAGAGCCTCGAGGGTCGCCGGCACCGCATCGCCCCACGACGTGGGCTCATTTCCTCCCTTCTGGAGCGCGTCCAACACGCTGTACGTGAGCTCCTCGAGGAAAAGTGGGACTCCGTCGGCGCGCTGCACGACTTGCTCCACGATGGCCGCAGGTAGATGGCGCCCGCGACCGGCAAAGCCGACCATGGCGGCGCTCTCGCTCGGCGAAAGCCGGCGTGGAGTCACGTGATGCAGCAGCGAGGAACGCGCCCAGAGCGGCTGAAACTCGGGGCGCGCGGTCACGAGCACCATGGCCCGCACCGCCGCGGGCCCCGATAGCCACCGCTCCAGCAACTCGAGTGTAATGGAATCAGCCCAGTGCGCATCCTCGACGACGAGCAGCAAGGGCTCCTCCTCGGCCAGCCGCTGGAGCAAGCCGAGGAGGGCTCCGAGCATCTGGTGCTTGAGCAGATTCGCACTTTGCGCCATGTCCGGGGCGGAGGCATCTTGCACGGGAAGCCCGAGGAGAGCCGCTTTCTCGAGCGGAGGGGCATCCGGGTCCAACCCCATCGCGTGCTCCAGCCCCTCCAAAATGGGCTGCAGTGCATTGCTCTGGGAATGCGGCCAGCATTGGCACCGCACCAGCCTATGGCCTTCCGTCGCCAGACCTTCGAGGTGCTGCTCGAGCAGGCGCGACTTGCCAATTCCCGCTTCGCCGACGATGAACACGAATTGGCCTTTGCCGCTGATGGCCGATCGCCAAAGGCGATGCAGTTCATCGAGTTCGGCTGTACGTCCCACCAGCGGAGTGATGGTGCCCGCCGCAATCGGATTGAAGCGAATCCGATTCTCCTTCCGCCGCAACAATCGATACAAATATTGTGGCGCAATGCCATCTTCGGCCGCAACCTCCTCGAGCAATGCAAGCTCGAAGGTGCCCTGCACGAGCATCTGCGTTGCCCGTTCCGTGAGAATCTCGTTCGGCTGGGCGCGGCGTTCGAGCGATTGAGCGGCTTCCAGCACCTCACCCTGCATTCTCGGGGGAGCGGCTTCCGGGTCCGCGGCAAGGGGAATGCACGGGCCCGTCGCCACCCCCACGCGGGCGCCGCGGGAGCGCTCATTGTCCTCGGGCCGAAAGGCATCGACGATCAGTGACGCCGCACGCAATGCGCGCTGAGCGCTGTCTTCGTGGGCTCGAGGATAGCCAAAGCACGCCACGACCTGTCGGCCCAGGGAAAATAGAATCGTGCCCTCCAACTGGCTCACAATCGTGGCGCACGCCTCGAAGAATTCGCCAATGGAGTCATCGAAGGCGTCCCTCGATGCCGTCGACGAAAGGGAGCAAGCCATGGCGGTAATCTGTCGCCGCTCGGCATTCGCTAGGGGAGTTCGTCGCCGCGGAAAGCTCGGGTGCGACGGCACGGGGGCCTCCGTGCTGTCGGATTGCCCGCGCAGGGCCTGCACGAGCAGCACCTCCAACCCGACCAATTCGTCGAGCAAGTCGTCTGCGCTGCCGAATCTCGCATCCTTCTCCTTCTCGAGCGCGCGCTTTACGATTCCTTCCGCCTCCTCGGGCAGCTCTGGCCGCGCCCCGCGCAGCGACGGCGAAGGAGCCGGCGAGAGCACGGCATTTCGCAGTTCTGCAATGTGATGGCCTGCGAACGGAGAAGCTCCGGTGAGCAATTCGAAGAACATCACCCCCGCAGCCCAGATGTCCGTTCGGCCATCTTGAACCTCGCTACGCCATTGTTCGGGGGACATGTACTGGGGAGTCCCAAGGAAGTGCGCGCCGGCGACATCGCCACCCGCACTCATTTGTGCCACGCCGAAGTCGAGGACCTTGGCCGTTCCGTCCCTGGTGATGAAGATGTTGCTCGGCTTCAAGTCGCGGTGCACGATTCCGGCCCGGTGTGCGTGCGATAACGCCTTCGCGACGTCGATCATGAGTCGGACGGCTCGCCGGACGTCGATGACCGATTCATTCGTTTCGTGTGTACGGCACATGAGGACATTGAGGGGATATCCCTCGAGGTGCTCCATCACGAGGAAGGGGCGCCCCTCGTCTTGCCCGATGTCGAACAGGCGCACGATATTTTCGTGGTTCAAACGCGCACACGCCTGCGCCTCGTGCTGAACTCGCTCGAAGGCCTCCGCCGTGTTCAGGTCTTTGCGCGTGAGAAACTTGATCGCCACCTTTCGATCGAGAACGGTGTCCTGCGCGAGAAACACGACCCCCATCCCTCCGCTGCCCAGGGGCTCGAGCAGCTCGAATCGGGTTTGGGTCATTCCGCCGAGCCTTCGTCCGGGCTGCAGGCCGCTCCTCACCGTTTCCGCCGGTTCGAGCGTGTCATCACGCTGCCGATCCGGTGCCCGACGAGCACCGTCCGTCAGCGTCGCGACTGCGCTCTCCGGCGCGGCGGGCCTATCTGAGTTCTTTTTCGTCCTCATCGGTGGTCGTAGAATGCCACGACGCACTCACGATGCCTGCGCTGGTGACATCGATTCGACCATGACCACGATGATCAACGCACATCATGTACTTATCGTGCCTGCAGGCGTAATCGGTTCCGACGCCAGCCATGACGCGATCGTTCGGTAAACTTCGGGCCGATCGAGCAAGTCGAGATGACCTGTGCCGTAGGCGATCGATCGATGTGCCTCGGGGAAGGCGAGGGTCAGCTCCGGCTTGATGTGCCGGCCGAGCGCGCTGTCGACGGGAACGAGACCATCGCCCGGGAGCTTGCCACCTGCATCGAGACCGGTCGTCGCGGCGACGGCATAACAAGCGACCCCTTCGGGCAAAGGGAGCGGGGTGCGCGTGTCTTTCCCGAATGCAAAACGGTCGACCCCTTCCCAGTGCTCGTCGACCACATTGCCAAACCGCATATCGGTGACACCGCAACTTCGGATCTGCCCGAGGCGTGTGAGCGCCTCGCTGTACCGGCTAATGCCGAGTAGAACGTCGACCCAATTGCCACCACGCTCGAGCGGGGCGCCGTGGTGCGGCGATCCGAGGCAGATCATCTTGCGCAGCTTGGAGCGCCAAACATGATTGGCCACTTCACCATAGTAACAAGCGCTCCGCGATACCAATCCGCCCATGCTGTGGCCCAAGAGGACCAACTCGTCGATGGGGGCAGGCCAGGCCAAAACCGCGCGCTCGAGCAAATCGGCCAACGAGCGACCGTTGGCCGAGATATGCAGTCCGCTGTTGTAGTGCAAATAGACGGGCGTATATCCAAGGTCGCGCGCGAGGGCGGCACCATGATCGTGCCCGCGCCGGAGCCATTGAAGGTCGTTCATGCTCGAGCCATGAACGAGGACGAGTAATTTGCCCCCCACGCGGGAGAGGCTTTCGCGGAGCGATGCTTCGTCGAGGGTCAGCGGATGCCCCTCGTGGTGCAATCGCATCTCGATGGCGAGAGGGTTACCCGTCTTGGCCAGGTAGTCGCCCAGCACGCCGTTGAGGGCCGCGATGACCGCCTCGCGCTCGGGCCCCGGTGTGCGTTCCCCGAGCAGCGGCTGAAGCTGCGCGAGGGCAACGTCCAAGGTCACACCGACCAACTTCGTGATGGCGCGGATGCTTCCGTAAACGGGCGCCGTCATCAAACGCACCGGCACGGCAAGTGGGCGGCCAAGAAGGTCGGGCCCGCCACCGATCGCGTGGTGCATCGCCTCGACCAGATCGGTCACGCTTTTCGTCGCCTCGACCGCGAGCCGGCTGGCCCCGCGCAGATCGTCGCCGTCGTTGCGCGTCTTCTTGCTCGCCATGGACGCCAGTGTACCCCACGGCGTTTATTTCGTCGCAGGAGCGCTCGACGGTGCGCCGGAGGCCGCTGGGGGCGCGAACGCGGGGTACATCCACGCGACGTCGAGCGAGGTATCCTGCGTGATCTTCGGCTGGCCTTTCCCGGGGCCGGTGGCGAAGCCTCCGTAGAATACCTTTCCGCGAATCGCCACAATCAGCTTTCGGTCGCGCGTGGCGCGGAGAGGCTCGGTCACGGTTTGCGCGGCTTCGAAGGCAATTTCGATCAGCGCTTTCCGATCTTCGCCCTTTTGGTACGTGTCGAGGTTCGGAGCTTGGACCAGAAATACGATGTCCGTGGGGCGCACATGCGCATACGTGAGCCAATTGCCCTTGGTAAACGTGTCGCGCGTTTCGTCTTTGCCGCCCGTGAATGTCTCCGTTTCGAGCTTCTTGAGCGTGGTGCTGAACTTTTTTGCCAGAGCGACGGCCTCGGCGTCCGCGCCAAAGCCTACTTCGGAGGAGAACGTATCGATCTTCCCATTGGCGGCCTCGAATTCGACCTGGCCCGGCTTCGGAGGCTCGGACTTGCCGCACCCTCCTGCGACGAGCATGAGGGGCACCAAAAGATGGCGCAATCCGATGGAAGGGCGTGCAGATATCGTTCGAGACAGCATGGCGTTTCTCCTTTGGAACGTGCGCACGGCACGTGTGGTGGATCTACGCCGTCGCTTTGGAGAAATGCCTTCGAAGGACCTATTTCTTCCTATCGAAGCATTCTGCGTTTGGCGCCTTTTGGAGGCGCCCCCGGCCACGGTGAAATCACGCGCGATACTGGATACAGTGCAACTTATGCTCGAAGGCGTCACCATCGAACAATTGCGTACGCTGCGTGCGGTCGCCGAGGCGGGAAGCTTCTCGGCCGCGGCGCGAAAACTCGGGCGCGTACAAGCGGCGGTGAGCCAGTCGATCGACCGGCTCGAGGCTCTGCTCGAGCTTCGCCTCTTCGATCGATCGGGGCGCGTGCCGCGGCTCACACGTCACGGCGAGGCCATCGTGGCGGCGGCGGCGAAGATCGAAGGCGATGTGAACGCGCTCGAGGAGCTGGCCGCTCGTTTGAAGCGAGGCGAGGAAACGTCGCTCTCCATCGTCGTCGACGCGTTGTTCCCCACCGCATCACTGGTGCCATTTGCAAAGGACCTCGCGGCGAAGCATCCCTCCGTCTCCTTCGTGCTCTTCACCGACGTCCTCTCGGGCGTCACGGCGCACGTGCGCGAGCGCAGATCGGCGTGGGGAATCGCCATCGAAGACGCCGACATGACCGATCTCGAGCGCCGCCCCATCGCCGATGTGCAGCTCGTTCCGGTCGCCGCCAGCGACTACGTTCTTGCGAAGCGATCTGGCCCCATCGACGATGCCGCTCTCGAGGGGACGGTGCAAATCGTCCTCGGAGAACATCGTGACACGGCCGACGCGTCGGACGCGCAGGGCGTCTTCGCCCCGCACACCTGGCGCGTCGTCGACCAAGCGACGAAGCTCTCGCTGATTGCCAACGGTCTCGGATGGGGGCACATGCCCGAGCACCTCGTTCGCGACGATCTGCGCGCGGGCCGTTTGGTGAAGCTCGCACTCGATGCCTGGGGAGGCGGCACACTGCGGCGCTCGCTCGTGCTCGTATGGAGGCGCGGAACCGTGCTCGGCCCGGTCGCGCGCTGGGCGCAGCAGCGCCTCTCGGAGCTATGCCTCGGCGTGGTCGAACCTGGTTCGGCCCGCCGCGCGCCCCATCACGCGAAGTGATGGGACCTCTCACGGGAACAGCGGTTTCCCGAGATTCGCACCGTCCGCAGATTGACGGCCATGAACACCGAATTCGACGCATCCGTGTTTTCGAAGCGGCATCGCGTGTCCGACGTTCGCTCCGTCGAGAGAGTCTTTCGCAGCAACGCCTTCCACTGGGTCGGCAACGGCTTTCACGTATCGTCCTATTTTCCCAGTGCAAGACTCCCCGCGGAGCGCGTAAGCCCGTTCGTCCTCATGGATTATGGCCCTGCGAAGGAGTTCACTCCGCTCGCACGCGGCAAGCGCGGCGTAGGTTGGCATCCTCACCGCGGATTCGAGACCGTCACGCTCGCGTGGGAAGGTTCGGTCGCCCACCGTGACAACGCCGGCCATGCCGGGGTCATCGGGCCCGGCGACGTGCAATGGATGACGGCGGGTGCCGGGATATTCCACGAGGAGTACCACGAGGAGAGCTTCACGCGTCGCGGTGGCAAGCTGCATATGATGCAGCTCTGGGTGAACCTTCCCTCGAAGGACAAGATGGCCGCGCCGGCGTACCAACCCATCCTGGCCGCGCAAATCCCGGCCGTGCCGGTCGAGGGCGGTGGCGAAGTTCGCGTCATTGCGGGCGAGCACGGCGGCGCACGAGGTCCGGCGCATACGTTCACGCCCATCACGATGCTCGATGTGCAGCTCTCCGCGGGCGCGCGTCTGCAGGTGCCGCTTCCCGCGAATCACAACGCGCTCGCCGTGGTTGCGGAGGGCCGTGTGCGTGCGGGTGAAGCTTTCGCCAGCACGGGAGAACTTCTCCTTTTCGCAAACGATGGCGCGCGCCTCGAACTCGTCGCGGAGCAAGACGCGCACGTGATCGTTCTCGCGGGCCAGTCCCTCGGCGAACCGATCGTCGCTTACGGCCCCTTCGTGATGAACACCGTCGGGCAGATCGAGCAGGCGATCTACGACGTCAACAGCGGGAAATTCGGCGACGTTCCGGAATGACGTGCGGAGCCCGCAACGAGCGGGCTCAGGGAGGATCGCTCGGCGCCTCCAACGTGATTCGTCCCAAGGTGCCGTTTCGGAACTCGTGAATCAAGACGTCGCCCGCCTTGTGCAGATCGACGACCCCGCCGCTCCGGATGCAGCCGCGCTTTCGCCCGATGGTCTGCAGCGCCTCCATGGGCGAGGCGGGGACTTCGTCGAGCTTGAAACGCGTGCAGAGCAGCTGCGGATAGCGCGTGAGAAAGAACTCCGCCGCGAAGAGCCCGACGTACTCGTAGTCCATCACGGTGTCGGGTAGAGCGCCGCCGAGGGCAAGCCGCATCGTGGCCGCGCTATCGATGTCGCTGCGCGGCCAGAGGATGCCCGGATTGTCCGAAAGGGTCATTCCGCTCTTCAGGGTGACGAGCTGCTGGCTTTTGGTCACCGCCGGCTCGTCGCCCACCTTGGTGACCTTGCGCTCCATGAGCGTGTTGATCAACGTCGACTTGCCGACGTTGGGGATGCCTACCACCATCGCCCGCACGCTTTTGGTTGGGCCGGTCCGATGGGGGACGAGCCGCTTGCATATCTCGGGAATCTTCGCGCGCATCTCGCCGGGCCGCGTGGTGGTAAGGGCAATGGCGGCCACCCTTCCATTCCCGTCCGCGGACTCCAAGTAGCGGATCCACTCCTTGGTGACCTCGGGATCGGCCAGATCGCTCTTGCTCAGGATCTTGATGCACGCCTTGTGCGCGCAAAGCTCGGCCAAGACCGGATTGGCGCTCGCTCGGGGCATGCGCGCGTCGAGCACCTCGAGCACCACGTCTTTCGTGGGGAGCGCGTCGGCGATGGCCTTGCGGGCCTTGTTCATGTGGCCCGGGTACCACTGGATGGTCATCGCCAGCCGTATACCCTACTTCACGACCTTTCGCCTCGTTGCCCGGAGCTGGCGAACGCTACATCGGCTTTTCGTCGGTCTTCTTCTCGATGGACGCACACTGCACGGCGCGGACTTCTTCGATGCTGCGCTCGAGGCGTTCTTCGGACTGCACCCCGGTGAGGCGCGAGACCTCGACCCCCGAAGCGTCGACATTCACGTACGTGGGAAGCAGCGACACATTGTACGTGGCGGCAAGCGTTTCGCCTGCGTCATCGTCGACGTTGACGCGGTAGACGTCCGCCTCTCCGCGGCACGCCTTGATCGCTTCCGCGAGCCGCGGCTTCATGCGCTCGCACGCCGGGCAGGCCGCGCTGGAAAACGCGATCATCCTCGGACGGCCCTCGAGCCGTGCGCCCGCCTTTGCGGCGTTGGGCCGATGCGTGTCACACGCTTCGGTGTCGCGGTTGCACGATTCTGCGCCATCGACGGCGACCGGCACCGGTTGAGCCGAAGCGATGGGCTTTTCGTGCCGAAGAACTATGGTTGCGCCCGCAATGATTCCAATCAAGGCAGCGGCCCCGGCCGCTTTCGTAAGATAGTGCATCCGTCCTGTCAGCGTAGACGTTCTCAGGCGGGCGCGCCAGCGGGGCCAGGTCGTTTCGCGTTCAATCCGGACGCGGCGGGGTGCGGCGGCCCGACGAGGCTCTGCGCGCCAGCCCGAGCGCGAACGAAACCATCGGTGACATGGGGCGCGAGGTGCGCTCGGGAACGGTGCCGGTACGGAGTGCGTGCTCCAGCCGATCGAAGAGGGCCTCGACGGCCCAGTCGTGCACGGGCTTGATGAGCATCCAGCGGAGACGCCCCGAGAGGGTCTTGCTCTCCAGTTCGAGGGTATGGGTCACACGGCAGCCGTCGCCGTCGGGCTGAAGGTCGAATCCGTGCCAGCCCACGGGGCCATTGACCACGTCGACCCTCCAGGCGACACCGTCCCACGAGCGCAGGCGGAAGGTGAAGGGACCGTGTCCCAACAACGTTTGCCCGGGAATGAGTGCCAATGGATCGCTGCCGGGCGGATTCTCGAACCAGCTGGGGATGACGTCGCGAGGGAAGGAATCGCGGTCGCCGGCGCTCCAGCACGTTTCAATCCAAAGTCCGACGCGCTCGATGGGTGCAGCCATGCGCCGAACATGGATATTGCGAATGTGTTGCACGGGCAAAGACCTCCATACTCGAGAGTATGGGGAGCCCATTCGCCCTGTCAATCTTGCCGCGCTCCGAATCGCGTGCGGGAAGCGAGGGATCCCACCGCGATCGTTGCTTCGATGGCCAGATCCGCGCCGCGCGTCAGAAACTCCGTAATGAGCGCCAGTTCATCGTTCGTATAGCGCGCAAGGGCCGCGATCGTCTTGCGTCGAATCGTCTCGTAGGCGGCATTCCGAGGGGCGAGCGCGCTCGGATTCAGCTGGATGATGATGCTACGGCGATCCTTCGGATCACGCACGCGCCGCACCAGGCGTTTGCGTGCGAGGCGGTCGACGAGGCTCGTTATCGACGTTTTCGCCAAGCCGGTTTGCGTCGCGAGCTCGGTGGCGGTAAGGGGCCCAGCCCGATCGAGAATCTCGAGTGCCTTGTTGTCCGATGCACTGAGCCCGAACCGCTCGGCAACGGCACCGTGGAACATGACCGCCGACGTACTGCTCCTCCGTGCGGCCCGAACCAGGGAATCGATCAAATCCTGCCGCCGGGCGCTCGGTCGGGCACGGCTTGACATGGTTTTCATGTGGTCCTATGGGTCAGATAGTTCGATCGATCGAACATTTCGTCGAGTCGAACCATAGCATCGACCACGAGGAATCCGAGTGAGAACGGCGAGCACGGAGCAGGGGAGTCGACAGGGCGACGAGCAGGCCATCCATGCACTACTCGAGCGCCAGGCAAAGGCATGGAACGATGCCGACGCCGACGCGTTCGGAGAGACTTTCACGGAAGACAGCCGCTACATCGCCTTCTTCGGTGGAATCTACCGGGGGCGAAGTGAGATCGTCGCCTCGCACCGGCTCCTCTGGAAAGGCATTTTGAAGGGAACCCGTATGCACACCGAGGTTCTCGAGATCCGCTTCGTGAACCCGGACGTGGCCATCGTGATCACGCGAGGCGAGGTCGCGAAGCGCCCGCCCAAGAGGCTTCCCAAGGTTCAATCCCAGGTTGCCGTGCGAGACCGCGAGGCGCAATGGCGGTTCGCGCATTTCCAAAATACGAAACGACTTCGAGCCATGGAGTGGCTCACGTACCGCCTCGGCGTCGATGCGATTCCGTCCCTGGATAGATGAACCGCAGGCCCGCCTCCTTCGCGAATTTCGCGAACTTCGCGAAATCCAGTCGGCGGGCCCGGGGCAATTAGCGCCAAATATCGTTCAGAGGAATGGCGAATTGATCGTTCTGCGTCATATTCGGTAGACCCAGTCCGATTTCCATCGTGCGCAGCATGCTGTAGTGCGTATATCGCACGTTCGACTGAAACCCCGTTTTCGTGATGCCGGGCGATGCGAGTACGATCGTCGGAATGGCTTGCCCGCTGACGTTGTCGTCCTCGTCGAAGGTGATGATCATCAGCGAGCGCTGCTGCGTCCATGCGGGTGATGTCAAGATTTTAGGCAAATTCGCCTGGAACCAAGCATCCCCCGTCTGCGTGGAGCAGTTGTGCATGCTGTTGCAGCTGTTCGGCTCGAACCAGACGAAGTTGGGTGTAGTCGTCGCGGACTGCAGATCGGTCCACAATTGCGTAATCGGCCGAATGTGCTCGTTGCAACGCGTGCGATCCGCCCCGCCAATGTTCTGGAAGAACAGAAATGGCAGATTGTCCGGATCGTAATTCCCATTTTTTACGAGATTGCAGGGCGTTCCCATGTCCTCGATGTAACCGCGCCATTTCTTGCCGGCGGCCTCCACGAGGTCGCCGATGTGCGGCGAGCCGATGGTTCCGATGCCATCGGGCATGGGATTGTCCTGGTGCCCGAACGTCGAGCCGCCCGCAACCGCCATGTAATTGGGATCGCTGGGGTGAATGAGCCCATACGACCGTGCGAGGGCTACGTTGTTCGACGCCAGGCCATTCAAGTACGGAGCATTCGAGCGGCTGCCAATGACTTCGTCGTAGCGCCGATTCTCGAGAATGACGAAGAATACGTGGTCGAACGCCGGCACCGTTGCGGCAACCGGCGGGGGAACCGCCGGGGCCGGGAGTGGCGTCGAAAGCGTCAGGGAAAGATTGTCCGCGTAAGCGTCGTTGTACTGATTGGCAAGGTTGCGCAGCGTTTCACCGAGGAACTCCACCTTGACCCCGATGCTCCGCGTTCCCGCCGGCACATTGCCGTGGGAAACACGCTCCTGCAACGCCGTCGTATTGCCGCGGTCCGAGGCACTGACCGGCCCGATCGTTCCCGTACCGAGGCTCGCGCCATTGGCGCCGTTGAAGCTGATCGTGACGACCGTCCACGATGTCTCGTTCGCATAGCCACCAAGCCAGCCCGAAAGATCGTACGTCACCGCGCCACCATCGATCTGTGCGGCCGCCGCGGAAACGTTGATGGTTTGCGTCAACGTCGAATCGCCAATTGGTCCGCCCGAGAAGAATTGGTGACCGCGAATGGCCGGGCCCGCGGTGCTCGGCGAAGGAAAGCCTCTGCCGACGTCGTAGCCGACGACGGCGGTAAGGCCGGACACCTGCCAGCCCGGAAGCACCGCCCCGTCGTATCCGCTCGCCGATGCGTTCGCACACTCCGCGTCGCCGTTCACGATGAGGTTCGGACTCCCCGTGGCAGGGCCCGACGTCACATCGAAGCGCGCCGGATTGGACAAGGAGGTGTATCCATCATTGTATAAGTAGTACGCGACATAATGCCCCGGCGCGAGGGAGCTCGTGGACAATGTCACGGCGCCCGAGGCTTTGGGCGCATAGGCCCACACCAGCGCGTTGACGCTGCCGGGACCCCGGCCATCGTCGGCGTAGATGCCAATCCAGTTCTTGGAGGCCACGCGCGTCGTGGCATAAGACACGGAAAAAGATTGCCCTTTGGCATATTGGGTTTGGCCGGCACAGAGCACGCTGTTCGGCGTCGTGGTGAGTGCCGCCGCATTCGTAGCCGGCGCCGCCGCTGCGGCGTTGGACAACGAGGCCAAAGGTATCATGGTTAGCCACGGTAATACGTATCGGCCTCGAGATAGCCCAATTCGAAACATGATGGAGTCCCTCCTGCGCGTGGGGGCGCGATGCTGGACTCTACATGTGAAGAACCGGTGCCAAGCCGGTAAAGCTGCGGTGGAGCTTCGGCGTGACATCGCGCAGATACGGCGCTGCGCATCCTAACGGGCGGCTCCTTCGCGACCGACGAACCTTTCGCGCAATCGCCCGTTTGAGCGAAGCATGATGTGAGGGAATCCCATTCCTCTAGCGCGCCGGAGGATCGAGCGGCGTACACGAGGGACGGATGGGCCATAAGTCGCCGCCCGGCGGGGCGGGGACCTTGGATAGGGCCGCTTTGGCCTTCGTGTCGTTGGCTTGCTCCGCGGCGGCGTGCAGAATGTCGACCGCGATGAACTGTTGAAAACCGTTGATCTGCTGGTACGGCCATGCGCTAGCGCCTTTTTCGGCGGCGGGGATGACAAAGTCCACGGCTTTGAGCAGATTTGCGCCGTTGGGGGCCGTGTAGTGCCACAAATCAACGCCGACATGTGTCCCGATTTCGGCGAGACGGCCCAGCGCAGTCAGGTTGAAGTTGGCATAGTGCCACGACATCGTCCGCGAGAGCTCCGCGGGTTGGCTCCCATCCAACTTGATTTGGGCGGCAATCCGCTTCGACTTCGCGGCCTCCACGATGGTTTTGGCGTTGCTGGTTTGCCCGACGTAGAGCGCGATGGCCGCGTTCTGCATGTCGATGAAGCTACCGTGGTTGTTCTTGGCACCCAATTCGGCCTTGGCCTGCGGGCTGGTCTGCATCCATTTGAGGAACTTCGTGAACCAGTCCTTGATGCCCGAGCGATCCGCCGCCGTCCAACCCGGCGCGCCCGAATCGAGGATCGCGAGCGCGTCCACGAGGTGCGTGATGTTCTGCGACGTATCGATGATGCCCGTGCCGCGGACATCCGTTCGACAGGGGATCAGCTGCGCATACGGAAGACTCGGGTTCATACGGGTTGCGGCATCGAGAAACCACGTGCGCACATCGAGCACCGCGCGCGCCGCGTAGTTGGCATTCCCCGTGTAGAACCAGGCCAGGGACAAATCGACGATCGCGTCCCATGCCACCATGCGCTCGTAGTGGTCGGTGATCGCATCGGCTTCCGGGTTGCGCTGCCCATCGCGCGACACGTAAGGACACCCTTTCGGGTTGTCCGGCGTCGGCGTTTTCGATGCCCACCAATAGGGGGCCTGACTCAGGTAATCGTGTTTGTCTCCGCTCGGCGGCACTTGGTCCTTGTCGGTCACCGCCCAAGGCCCGGCAGTCAACGCGTCGTCGGCGCGATGAAGCAAGGCCGCGAGCGCCGCCCGTTGTGCTGGCGTGCCCCCGCCATTGGCGAGTGCTTGCCGTGTCGCCATCAACTGCGCACCGTCGAGGACCACCGTGCCGGGCGTCGCAGCCGCGAGGGCCTCGTGCCCTCCTTCGATATCGGCAGGCGCATCGCCGCTGCATCCCGCCACCACACCAATGCCCACGAGCATCGTCACGAATCGAACGGACATGTCGCACCCCTTACCTCGAGCAAGGTACAGTTGGTTCTGAGTTCACCCTCGCGGGGAACGATTCTTCAAAGTTTGACACCGGTGTCAATAGAGTCGAATGCCGCCGATTCAGAGCCCCCCAATGGCTACAAGGTATCTATTGCGCTGCGTCGGGCGCGCACCCCATTGCTCCGAGTCCAATTCGATCGCAAGGCGCGAACGACGTCGAGGCGTTCTTCCTCGACATGCAGGTCGCAGGGAAGGGGACCGCCGAGCGACCGATTCACGACATCGTCTCCTCGTGCCCAAGCCAAGTGAGCAAACCAAGACAATCGGATCGTCGACAATCATGGCTCGGAGATTCCATGGGTGCCCGTGGTCGCGGGGTATTCGGGATATTCCCGGGATGGACCCAAGAGGCCGACCGGTTGTGTAGACATTCGCACACCAACTGTCCCGGAAATCCGGAGCGGTGCCGCGATCCGCAAGGCTCTAGCTTGAGGTGTAAAGCCACATTGACGCGGTGAATCGCAAAAGACGACAATTTCAATGACGCAATGATTTGCAACCGACGCCGTGATCCGTTGATCTGAGCCTCAACAACGGATCGGAACGGACGCTCACCGGAAACCCGCTCGCTACGAAGCGATTTTGCGTACTCACGCCGCATATCCGTCTTGTCAAAAGGATTCGTCGATAGCGACGGCGCGATCTGGGCAAAAGGAGCTCCGCCACGTTCCCGATGAAGGCGAAGAATGCGATTACCGTGGCGTAGCGATGCCGCGCATGGTCGCAATCGCGGACGGAACTGCTTTCGGCGTTGGCTGGGGAAGCGCCTTGCGAAATCGCAAGTAGCGGTTCAGAATCGCGCCCTTAGCCAGCTTCAGCAGACACGGGGAGATCGAACATGAGCGACCGCACGCTGTATCGACGATGGTCTGCTTCACTCATTGCATTGGGACTCCTTTTGGCCTCCGCCGCCGCGGATGCCCAGACGACGCCGGAGCCGGCACCCGCGCCGCCGGCGCCCGTGCCCGAACCACCTCCAACCGCCGAGCCGGCGCCGCCGCCCGCGCTGCAGCCCCCCATACCGGACGCGCCGCCGCCAACGCCGACCCCCGCGGTGGCACCGCCGGCGCCTCCTGCGCCCGAGCCGGTGAAATATCCTATCGTGGGGCCGAATCGCGAGCTGCGGCTCAGCGAGAACGTGGCACTTCGATTGGGTGTGCAAGCACAGGTCTGGGCAGACTCGTCGCAGGATTCCAATCGGGAGCCCGATGGCGGCACGGGCGATCACCAGAACAACTTCATCCTGCGGCGGGGCCGCATCCTCGCGGGTGCGAACTTAATGAAGAACATCACGGTGTACGTTCTTCTGGAAAGTTCGTCGTTGGGTATGGCCACCAACAGCACCACGAGCAACAACAAAAACTTCAACCCGCCCCAAATTCTCGATGCGTGGGGTGAGGTGAAGTTCCATGACGCGTTCATGCTCGAAGGGGGCCTCATGATCGTCCCCGTGAGCCGCAATCACGTCATGGCCACGACCACCTATCTTGGCCTCGACACCGGCAACACCACCGCCGTCACCCTCGGCGCCTTACAGACATCCGTGCTACGCGACGTGGGATTTCAGGCCAAGGGGCAGCTCTTCGGCGACCGCTTCGAATACCGTCTCGGTGTCTTTTCGGGCATCCGGGAAGCCCCGCATGGCACGCCGCAGGTGGAGGTGGGGGCGCAGAACTCGCCCAGGTTTTCCAGTTACCTCCAATTCAATTTTCTCGATCCCGAAAAGGGATACGTCTTCCACGGCACCTATTACGGCCGAAAGAAGGTTCTCGGGATCAGCTCCGGCGTCGATCTCCAGAAGGGCTCGGGGCTCGATCCGTATTACGCTGTCTCCGGCGCCGCGTTCACGGCCATTCCACTCAACGGAGATGCCAAGGCCGGGGGAGACGAAATTGGCGCCTTCGTCAACTACACGTATTACGACGGCCAGGAAACGGCGCGCACGCTCGCCGGCCAGAACGATGTCCTCGTCGAAGCGGCCTACTTCAACAAAACGATAAATATGTCTGCCTTCGGCAAGTTCGAAGGTCAGTTCTTTGGCCGCGACGAAACGCAGGTGGCCAATCGAATCTGGTTTGGCGGCGGGCTAAAATACCACCTATACGAAAATTACTGCAACTTCACGGTCGCGTACAATCGCTCGCAGTTTCCAAACGCTCCCACCTCCGGAGAGGGCGCCAAGAACTCGACGAATCAGTTTACGTTCGCCATGCAGCTCTACTACTTCTGAGACAGGCTGCGTTCGCAATCAAGTTGCATGAAATGCGCTAGCCGGGGGACCGGCTAGCGGTGCGAAAGGCGTCTGCCGCCATCAGATGCTCTTTGCGGTGCCGTGTGCCGGACGCGTGGTCTTGCTCTTTCGAACTCGCTTGCCGTGCGCCGCCGGCAAACGGGGCAACGCTGCTTTCGGGGGGCTCGGTGCTGCCGCGGGCGCGGGGGGCTCCTCGACGGGGCGGCTCATCGACGCAGCGGGCGGCTGAAACGGGGCAGGGGCGGCCGTCGCTTTGACGGCGCCGGCCGTGGCGCGTTCCGGATTCTTCGCAGGTCGCTTGGCCTTCTTCGAGCGGTGTCCGCGGGTCGACGATGCCGCAGCGACAGGGTGCGCCTGCCCCGAGGCCAAGGTCTCGGCTTGGGCCTGAGATGCAACGACTGCGCTGAAGAGGAAGGCACACGACACGACGAGAAGGCGCATGGCCAGCACGATAGGCCCGCTCCCTGCTCGGGTAAAGTTTCCGACCGCTCTCGTGCAACGCTCGAGCACGGTGAGGTCGAAGGTCGCCGTTGAACAGCACCATCACGGTGAGCGCGCTTCGCCGTCAATATTGATGCCATCAATATTGACGCCAAAAGTCGAGGGGATGTACCACTTCTTCGTCCGGCGCCAGCTGGCGGAGGTGCGGACATCACCGGCGCGCATCAAGGAATGGTACGAACCGCTACCGAACTCCGCGCAGCGTTCGCAAGTCGATGTCCTTTTTCTCGACGTCGCGACGGTTGGGATCAGCGGCCCGTGACGAGCATGTCCTCGATGGTCGCCGTCGCGCGTCCTTCGGGATCCGAGAAGCGGAGGTAGCGTTGCCGGCTTGCGATCGAATCCGACTCTTTGGCGTCGGATGGTACGTCGACGGTGCATCGATTCGAGCCATCGTCGCTGATTCGGTTGAAGCCGCAGTTCTTCTCGGTGAAGTACCGTCCTCTGCGCGCCGCGTACAGGATGGGAAGCATATCCCACGCGTCGTGGTTGACGCCCGGGCCGTAGCCGATTTCGAAGGCCATGCGCACGGGGCTGTCCAAGGGTGCTTCCGTCGAAACGCGCTTTCCGAGCTTCACGAACGATTCGAGCCCGCTGAACGTGATGGGGGTCGGCCAATGGTCCACCGCGTGGCGTGTACCCGCGGGATCGAGTTTGAAGTTGAACTCGGGCCCAGTGTCGCTGTACGGGTATTTGCCGCCCATCAGCACGAGGCGCGCGACCTTCCTCGAAACCAGCTCGGCGCCGGAAAGCGCACTCGCGGCGTCGGGGCGGGAGTCGAGCAGCGCAGCCAAGTTGGTCGCCGCGCCCACCGAGACGATGACCACGCTGTGATCCTTCTCTGCGGCGAGCAGCTTCCGATACAGGTGAATGGCGTTCGGCGCCGCGGAGCCTCCCGTGAGATCGTGCGGAAAGCGCTCGACGAGATGCCCGACGTAATCATGGGATAGATCGCATTTCGACGCGTCCGTGGGCTGTAATGCACCAATCGGGATATCGGGATGGCCATAATACGTATTCACGACATCCACGGCGGCCGCGCCTGCATTGCCCCGCGTGTCCACCATCACACCGAGCAGCCGCACCTCGCCGCGCGAGTGCATCGAATTGACCATGGCCAGCGCCCCGATGTCGTCCACATCGGCGCAAATGTCGGTATCCACGAGCAAAGGTAGCGCGCCATTGGTCTCTGCCGAGGGGCTCATGGCTGTCGTGGCAGGTGACTCGTGGCCGTGCGCACACCCAACGAGCAAGAATGCAGCGAGACTCTTTCGGATCATGGAAAAAAGACATGCCCCACCTCGCGCGCCCTGTCGAGTGCGCGGCACACTTTGCGGCAAGTAGCATGCGGTACTCACTTTTCTGAATCGTCACACCACGTCGATATCTCCGCGACCTCCGCGTTCGCGCCAGGAACGATCTTGCGCAATCTGCCACTCCAGCGGGGTGTAGCCGTCCACGAACTCCATGGCCAAATTGAGCCGCGGGCAGCGGTCATTGTGCCGCCAACGATGCCATGGCTGAACAATGTCGAACGTGCCGTGCACAAGAACCGAATGCCGCATTCCAATTCGGCGGCGGCCTTGGCTGTACGCTTCCTGCCTCGTGCGCGGTCCGGCTCTTCACCGGGCTCGGGGACGAGATGCTGGTGGCGTGGAATGTGTAGACCCGTGCGGCCATGCGCACTTTTTCGCGGGTCGGCTTCGCGCTTTGGGTTCTGGTGGGCGGGGCGCTTTTTCTCAGCTTGGTATTGGCCATTTGGCCTTGCACGGTCGATGACACCTTCATCACTCTGCGGTACGGCCGGAACTGGGCCGAGGGGTTCGGCCCCGTCTTCAACCCCGGTGAACGCGCCGAAGGGTACACGTCCTTCGTATGGACGCTGTTTGCCGCGGCGATCCATGGGCTCCCGTTCAATGCCGAACTTTTGGCCAAGGTGGGTTCCCTGCTCGCTACGGTGGCGGGGATAGGTGTGACGGCGGCGCTCGCAAGGACATGGATGCACACGCACGTCACGAGCGCCCCCGATGACACACAGCCGAGCGATGCCGGCGTGTGTGCGGCCGTCCTCGCCGCTGCCTTCCTCCTCGCGTATCTCGGAACGGCCGCACACGCCGTCTCGGGCATGGAGACCGCGCTCTACACGACGATGTGCACGGTGCTTTTTCTGTGTGCCGTACGGCTTCTCGATCGGGCTTGCGAGCCCGCGCACGGTCCGAGCTACCGGCGCAGCACGTATCTGTTTGCGACGAGCGCCCTCGTGCTCGGCCTCGTTCGGCCCGATGGGAATCTGGTGGCAGCCGTCACCGCCACGGTCCTCTGGATCCAGCTTCCCCATGCACTGCGTCGCGGCTTCGTCGTGAAGCTCGCGCTCGTGTACGTGCTGCCCGGCGCAATCTATTTCCTATGGCGCTGGCATTATTATGGGTGCCTTTTGCCACTTCCATTTTACGTAAAGACCGAAAAGGTCACGATGTTTGCCGGCGCAGACGAGGCGTGGGGCTTCGTCGCGAACCTTCTTTGGGGCGAGCTTCCCATCGCCGCGCTTGCCGCACTCGGTGCATTTTGGCAACGCCGGCGCGCGGCCGCGCCGCTGCTCGCCGCACTCGCGCTCTTTGCCTTTTACCTCTTTCCCGCCCCGCTCATGGCGTACAACCATCGGTACCTGCACCCGCTGGTTCCGTTCGTCGCGGCGTTGGCCGGCGTTGGATTTTCCGAGGCTCGAGAGCGTCTTCGTCGCCATATCGAGCGAGGCTGGCGGTGGGTGTCCCTCGATGTGGGGGCGCTCGCGACGTTCGTGCTCCTCGTTCCCACGCACTTTCTGATGTTCCGTGACGTGAACCTGGAGGACAAACTTGCGTACGCCGAGGGTTTGCGGCGGGCGCACATCGCCATTGCACACGATTTGGCCACGGTCCCGCGGCAAGCTGGCAAGGAACCGACGATGGCGCTGCTCGACAATGGAGTGCTCCCGTATATGTCACGCTGGCGGGCCATCGATACCTATGGTTTGAACGACGTCTACGTCGCACAAGGCGGGCGCGGGGATGCCGCGTACGTGCTCAATCAATGGCCCGACATACTGATTCTCATTTCATCGCGCGCCGATCGATTCGACCCCGTCTTTGCGTACGAGTCGCGGCTGTACCACGAAGCAATGCGGCGCGGTTACGAACCCATCGATGTCAAAGCGTTCGCGCCGGACTACCAGCTATGGGTCTTTGCGCCCAACTCGACCGCGCAAGCACTCGACGACGAACTCGCGGAAGGCGATCACCTTTCGGGGAAGGTGACGTGCGCTAGGGTACAAGAACCAGAGCTGTCCTTGCGGCACAGTCCATTGTGGGAGCGCATGGACCAACTCTCCGGCGGTGACATCCGACCCCGCGACGAAGGTCGGAAGCAATCCGATGCCCGCACCTTGCCGGAGTATTTCGCGCATGAAGAACATGTCATCGCACCGGATCGGGCCACGGCACCCGACGGTGGCAGTGCCGTTTGGCCCGACGAGCTTCAACCGCTCGGCGTGACGGAAGGTGACCCACGAATGCTTGGCGAGATCGTCGGGTGACCGTGGCCTCCCTTTGCGCGCGAGGTAGCCCGGAGATGCAAATAGTTGCAGATGGACGGCCCCGATCTTCTGGGCGGTCAGCGACGAGTCCTTGAGCGGCCGGCTAGCGATACGGAATGCGATATCGATCCCCTCGGCAACCAAGTCGACGAACGCATTCGTGAGGCGGAGATCGATCTCCAGGCCGGGATGCAGCGACGAGAAGCGGGCCACTATCGGAGCGAGCACCGTGGAACCGAGGTCAATCGGTGCCGTGATGCGGAGCTGCCCCGATACCGATTCTTGGACCTCGGGTAGGTCAAGGACCGATCGCTGAAGGGATGCGAGCGGCGCCGACGCACGCTCCAGCAGCGCCGTACCTGCCGTGGTCAGTGACACCTGTCGGGTGGTCCGATGAAAGAGCCGAACGTTCATCGCGCCTTCGAGTGCCGCAATGCCGCGGCTAACGGACGACTTCCGGACGTTCAACTTCACGGCGGCGCGAGAGAAACTCGATGTCTCCGCGACGGCTACGAAGAGCGGGAGGAGGTTGAAATCGATTGTTCCCATTTTGGAGACACTGTAGCGCTGTTCGAGCATCTAGTGCATTCCGAGCAACGATGCAGAATGCCATCAGAAGCGCTGATCATGGCGACAAGGACCAAGGAAAACCTCACATGAAGAACGTCAAGGCAAGTGCGCGTATCGCCTCCACCCTGCTGGCGGTGGCACTGACGGTAGGCACGGCGGCCTGCGCAACGACCGCCCCCGCGGGTTCAGAGGCGCTCGAGGCCAAGCAGCTCGCCCTCTTCGACGACCTCGACTTCAACGTCTACACGAACCAAAAGTGGGGCGAGCTCGGTCGCACCCACTCGAAAGACATCGTGGTCCATTGGCCGGACGGACACACGACGACAGGCATCGAGAAGCACATCGAGGACCTGAAGGGCATGTTCGTCTGGGCTCCGGACACGCGCATCCAGGAGCACCCGATCAAGATCGCCAAGAAGGATTGGACAGCCGTAACCGGCGTGCTGGAAGGCACGTTCACGAAGCCCATGCCGATAGGTGACGGCAAAACGATTCCGCCAACGGGCAAGGCGTTCAAGATCCAGATGGTCACCGTAGGCCATTGGTCGCCGGACGGTGTCATGCACGAGGAGTATCTCTTCTGGGATAACCAGGAGTTCATGAAGGAGATCGGGCTCGGCAAATAGACCCGAGGCGAGGTAAGCTCGCACGCTGGCTGACAATCGATGTATAGAAGAGGCCATGAGTCGTCTCTGGAACGTGCTGAAACGCCTCGCGCGCTCCGCAGGGGCGGGCGCGTTTGCGACCTTGGCGGACCTCGGCGTGCTCGCGTTCCTGACGAGCGGAGTGCGACTCGGGCCACGCGTGGCGAGCATTCCGGCCTTCACGACCGGCGCCATCGTCATGTACTTCGGTCAGAAGTACTTTGCATTTGGCGAGCGCGGGAAGATCCGCAGGGCGCAAGTCGTGCTCTTCGCCGTGGTGCAGTTCGTGGGCCTCGCCTTGAACGCCGCCCTTTTCGAAAGTGTGATGCGATTCATCCCGAGCACGCGACCTTTCTACCTGCCCGTGCGCCTCGTGACGACGAACCTCGTGTGGCTCGCGTACAGCTTTCCGGTCTGGCACCTCGTTTTTCGCGATCGTGCTTCTTCCGATGACCGGAGGTAGCGCAGACACATCATCCCACCTAACATAACGGCAACCGTGGGCCTTCACGCGG
Organism: Sorangiineae bacterium MSr12523; assembly: GCA_037157775.1. Lineage (NCBI taxonomy): Bacteria > Pseudomonadati > Myxococcota > Myxococcia > Myxococcales > Pendulisporaceae > Pendulispora > Pendulispora brunnea. The sequence continues at coordinate 6,635,998 of CP089982.1, read as the reverse complement.
CGTGCGCGCCCTCAGCGTCTTCGACGGAATGCGCGCTTCCGGGACCACGGCGGGTGAATTCATCGGTTGCAAAATTATCGAAGTCGGCAATGTCGGATTGATTGATACGGAATCTCCCTCACACATGGGCTCTGGGCCTAGTGTCATCTCCGCTTGCCACCGCCAACGACGTACGCAACAGCACCCCCGGGGTTCGGCGTCCATTCGGCATCGGCCATCTGCCTCCGCCCCCTCCGTCAGCATCGGGCTCGACGACGAACTATCACGCTCGTCACGTCGGAGCATCGCGTAGAGAGACTCGATGTTACTCCGACTCCATCGCGGATATACGACGGAACGAGAGGGAATGAATGCCATTTGCACCTAACGCAATACCGCCGCACTCAGTCACGTACCGCACCGAATGGTTAAATTGAATTGCTGCTTGATTTGTCGTTCGACACCGGTTACCAAATTAATAACAGCGGTTGCCAAAGCAAACTTGGATGGGACACCGTTGGTCCGGCCTAGCGTGTATTCCGCGCCAGCCTTGGCCGGCAGTTCGAAGTCTTCGGACGACCATGTCTTCCCGAGTCAATCCCTTTTGGACCTCATGGTGAGCTTCTTCTCGCCCAGGCCGGGGAATTCGAAGCTCTCATAGGAAAAAAGGGCGAGACTTGAGACCGTTTCGCGCCGAGCGACTCGATATTTCGCTCGGTGTTGTCAATTGGCGCCAGGGCAACCCCATATGAGCGTACGCGTTCAACCCACTACGGGCTATCCTATTCGGTGCAGTGTTTCGGGCTTCGTTCTCGCAAGAAAAGGACATAAGCGCCTGCAAGGAGATGACGACGATGTCCCGTAGAGCATTCTCCGACATGGCGGTGAACCCGCCACGGTTCCGTGTCCGCGCTCTGACCGGTGCTGGCGGATGCGTCGTCGAAGGCGTGCGCCTTCACGGTGGCCTCTCCACGGATATGGTAGACGCACTTAATTCCGCGCTTCTCAGTTGCAAAGTGCTCTTCTTCCGTGACCAGCAGCACCTGGACTCGGACGAGCAAGAGAGAGTCGCCGCGCTGTTCGGCGTACCATTCACGCACCCGAATGCGTTGGGCAACTCGGGCGCTGCCATGCTGATATTGTCGTCAGACACGTTCTCGGAGACGGATAACAAGCATCCCCGGAACGACGTATGGCACGTCGACGGCGCATACTTGGACGCCTATCCCAAGATAGCAGTCCTCCAGGCCGTGGTTGTACCACCATTTGGAGATACGCTGTGGGCCAACACCGCAACCGCGTACCGTCGCCTTGCGGAACCGCTGCGGCGTCTGGCCGATCGACTATGGGTTCGGCATTCCAATGCCCCCTGTCTAGCGCCTCCCGACGCACGAACTGCGGCCGCAGCCGCCCGTTTCGAGGCTTTGCATCCGATGGTCATCGTTCATCCAGAGACGCGCGAGCGATCGCTGTTGCTGGGCAACTTGGCGCAACGCATCGATGGGCTCTCTGCCAGAGAATCGGCGGTGCTCATCGATCTCTTCCAATCGCACATCGAACGGCCGGAGCACGTCATTCGGTGGAGCTGGCGGGAGGGAGACGTCGCCATCTGGGACGCGAGGTCCAGCCAAAACTTCACCGTCGACGACTACGGCGAGCAGGAGCGATTGATGAGGCGCGTCTTGGTAAAGGGTGAAGCGCCCATTGGCGTGGATGGCCGGCGGAGCGTGGCGGTGTATTAGAAGTCACGCCGTGGCCTCAACGCCACCCGTCCTGGAGGCGAGAGGCTCTCTCGAGCCAGACGTGTGCGCCTGCCGCCTTCAGGTGCTTCCGGGCCAAGGCCAGAAGCGCAAATGCAGCCCCGCGATGACGTGAAGCCCGACGCTCGGCGAGGGTCAGCAAGGTAATGCCGAGCTGCAAAACGTTGCCCGATTCATTGGCCAATTCACGCGCGATCTCGAGCTGATGGTCACCCGTTGCCCCCGGAAAGATGGCCGCGAGCGCCCGCCGAGCGAGAATTTCATCGAAGGTATTCCCACGGACCGCACCGGTGGCCCGTGCCAGGGCGAGTTCGGCGGCTTCGCGCGCCGCAGGGACATTGCCCACCGCCTGCTCCAATCGGGACATGTAGACGAGTGCGAAGGTCTCCAGCCGAAAATCGCGCGCACGCGCGTCGGAGATGGCCTTCGAGAGCGCGGACCGCGCAGCATCGTATTCTTTGCGGAGCACCAAGAGACAAGCGCTGTACACCGCGACATAGATTTTGAGCCAGTCATCGCCGGGCATGACCTTTTCGCTGATTTGTGCGCCCCGTTGCACAATCGCGGTGGCTAGCTCGACATCGCACCGCTCCAGGGAGTAAACCGGCGTAAAAATGGCGAGGTTGCGCTCGGGGAGGGGCGGATTGCCCACCCGGCGCATCCGGTCGTTCATCTCGGCATGGTAGCGGTCGAACTGAGACGCATCCCCGATGACCGCCGCGCGCACCACCAGCGACAAGAGATGATAAATGCGGATCTCCGGAATTCCCAATTCGTCCGCAACCTCGAGCACGTCCGAGGTTGCGCGGGGATCGAGCTCATTCCCCATGAGTGCCGACATGAGATTCAGGAAATAGCTGCCCATCGCCAGGGTCCAATAAAGCCGCGCCGGTGCGCCTGTTTTCTCGGCGCGAAACGCGCGAAGCACGGTCAAGTGATCCCTCATCTCTTGGACGAGGCTCACGAAATGTCCGTGGTGGAGCAGTCCCCCACCGCCCGCGATATGGGCCGCGGCGCAGAAGGGCGAATCCTTACCATTTTCCGTGTCGGCGCTCTCGAGCGCACTTTGAAACTCCGCCGAACGGCCCATGATGGCCAGCGCCATGCATTGCAGAATTCGATATTCGGATCTCTTGAGGAAAGCTTCCTCCGCGCTCATCCGTGCGTGGACCGAAATCTCGCGGAACACCCTTTTCGGTTCCGTGAGCATCCGACGATGCACGATCTCGCGTCCCGCATCGAGATCGAGCGTTCTATCCCAGTAAGAAAAGAGCTTCGAAGCGAATACGAACGATATGGGGGTGTCGCAGCTGTAACCGATTTCGATGAGCTTTCCCAAGGCGGGCACTTGGAGCTCGGTCCGATTGGGATAATTGCGGTGCTTTTCCAGGAGTGCCTCGGCCTCTTTGAGGATCCGATATCCCTCGAGCATGCCGCTGTTGGCCAGAAGATGCTGCGCGGCGAACAGCAGAGGAGCAATGGCTCGTGCGGGCTCGAGCGAACGCGCAAAATGGTAACCCACGGAGCGGGCCCCAGCAGGGCTGCTTCCCACCGTGCGATCGAGGTACTCCGCGATCCGCCCGTGATAAAGACGCTGCTCGAGAGCCGGCGTGGCAGCGTAAATCGTCTCGTGCACGGTATCGTGCGTAAAGTGGTACGTCCCGTCTGCGTATTGCAGGAACTGGCGCTCCACGGCCTCTTCCAGGGATAGAAATAGCTTCTCTTCGCTCAGCTCTCCCGCGGCGCGCACGAGCGCCATATCGAGGATGCGTCCGGCCGGAGCGGCGCGCCGCAGAAAATCGAGTTGGTCCTGCGAGAGCGTGGAAAGACGCTGGCGAATCACTTCCCCGATGCTGCTGGGCAGCGCGATGGTTCCCAGATCCGCGTGGGCATGCCATTCCCCGTCGGGCCGGCTCAGCGCACCTCGCTCGACCAGGGCGCGCAAGCACTCGGTGGCGAAAAAGACGTTTCCGCCCGTCGTGCCATACAGATTGTCGATGAATGTACGGGGCACGTCGAAACCGGGCAGAGCGAGCGAAACCAACTCGCGCAATTGCCCGTGCGACAGAGGAGGAAGCTTCAAGATTTCGGCCGCGCCCGCAAAAACGGTGTGATAGAGCGGCGAAAAGGTGAGCTCGTCCGATCGAAGGGTTCCGCAGACGAGCCCGCGCGTGCCGTGAAGTGCATGGACGATGACGTTGAGATGCTCGATTGTGGCATCGTCGGCCCAGTGGAGGTCCTCGAAGGCAAGGACGAATCGCCGCACCTTGGCCAGCTCGGTGAGCCAGCGGGAGAGCGCTTCGAACACAATGAGCTTGCCTTCCTGCGGCGCCCGCGCGAAGCCCTCGGCATTCGCATGCTCGGTGGCGAAAAGAGGTGCGAGCGGTCCGGAAATACGCGCGAGCATCTCCGGCGGCGTGATCGGTAAAAGAAGTCGTAAGGCGTGTTTGAGCGGCGTTAGCGGCGCGACGCCTTCGGCGTGGCATTGGCCAATGGCCACCGTGATATCGGCCAGTTTGGCCTGAAGCTCCAGCTCGGATAGAAGGCGCGACTTGCCGGTGCCGGCGGGGGCGGCAATGAACACCGCGCGAGCGTTACCTCGCTCCGCGGCATGCAACGCCTCCATCAAGCGCTCGGATTCGTGCTTCCGCCCCACGACGATGGGCACGTGGAGATAGCTGGCCCGGCAACCGAGTGGCTCTTCGAACGCCGCCGCACCCGTGGCCTTGGCGAGAGCCACCATCAACGCGTTCGCGTTGGGATATCGCTGGGCCGGATCCTTGGCCAGTAGGCGCAGGAGAATGCTTTCCAGTCGGGGATCGATCGACGGCAAAATCGAGGACGGTGTGGGCGGTTCCTGGTCCCGGTGCGCGCGCAGGATCTCGGTAACGGTCTGCCCATTGAAGGGATATTGTCCGGTCGCGGCGAAAAAACCGAGTACCCCGAGCGAGTAAAGATCGGCGCGGCCATCGATGGCACTCCCGACGAGCCACTCCGGGGCGATGTACGCAGCCGTTCCCCAAAGGCGCCCGGCCGTCGGGGTTCCGAGTTGGTGCATCACGCCGAAATCCATCAATTTGATATCACCGTTCGGCAGCAGACGAATGTTGTCGGCCTTGATATCGCAATGCACGAAGAGCCGGGCGTGGATGAACGCAAGCGTCTGCGCAATGCGCATGAGCAAATCGAATACTTCGTTGGAGGCAAGAGGGGACTTGTGCACGCGGGCATTGACGTCCTCTCCATCGACGCGCTCCATGGTGATGTAGCGATTGCCCGACGGGAGAAGGCCGCAGTCGTACACTTTGAGGGTGAAGGGGTGCCGCAGCCTCTTCATCGCGAAGAATTCGCGACGAACCATGAGCACACTCTCTTCGACGTCGTCGTGGTGAACGTCCGGGAATGCCTCGATTTCCTTGAGGGCCACGCGCCGTCCCTCGACGACGTCGTGCGCGAGCCAAACGCGAGAGGTCCCTCCGATTCCCAGCAGCTTTTCGATGCGGTACCTGCCGTCCACCTCCTCGCCAGGTTGCAGAAACGTGGAGTCCGTCGCCTCGCCGCGAAGATGCGTGATGCTTCGGCTGGTGAGCGTTTCGGTGCGGACCATCCCGGGATCGTCCGTGACGTCTTCAGGACGGATGCTTCGCTGGGTCACGCGCGCAGTCTACCATCGCACGATCGACCGCGCGCGGCCGTAAGCCATGCGTTGATTCGAAGTTGCTAGTGCAGAGCTCGCGCGAATCGTTTCAAGAATCGTTTGGGCGCGCAGCCGCGGCAACCGCGTGATGCACCCGGAGGCATCCGTCCGATTCGTCAGGGCGAGTTCCCCGCCGTGAGCTCCCGCGATCCGGCGTAATCCGGCGTAATCGTGCGATGCCGATACCCGTGCCACCGTTTGGTCGTGAAGAACGGAACCAGCGCACCGAGCTCGCGCCGGGAGTTGTCCTGAGAAACGACCTCAGCGTCGCGAGCGCGTGATCGATCGAGCATCGGGCCCTCGAGGCCAACGCGTTGCGCGTCTTTGCCCTCGACAATGCATCGCGCAAGCCTCGAAGCGCGAGCAGCATATCTCGACACCAAAGGCGACGTCGATTGGCGCGAATGGTCTAATGATTTGATGACCAGCGAGCATTGATGGTTGCCATGCCCAGTCATACGATGCGCAATAGCATGGGATCCATGACTCGCTTGGCGTCTGCTTCTTGCACCGTCGTCGTTGCGTCGATGATGGCGATTTTGCCAACTACCGCACAGGCAGCGGAATCGGAGTATGACTATTCCGTACTGCTAAAAGCCGGCGACCTCGCGCCAAATGGTGAGCGGCTGGGGGGTATATTCGAAGTCTGGTCGCTGAACGATCGTGGCCAATTGGCATTCGATACCGATCTGACCCCCTCCGGAGCCGTCGGCATCTATCGTTACGATCGTGGACACATCCTCGAGATTGCGAAAAGTGGAGGCGCGGCGCCGGGCGGCGGTACCTTCAAATTCCCCATTACGATGAGCATGAACGGGTCGGGGGACGTGGCATTCACGGGATTGCTCGAACCTGGCGGACTTCTGCCGCGGGGGGCGGGGGCGGGCGTCTATGCCTATTCCTCCCGCACCGGTTCCCTGCGTGCCGTGCTGACCCCGGGGGTAACGCGCGCGCCCGGCGGTGGAGTCTTTCGCGGGGTGAATGTTCACGAAGAGATCAATGACAACGGCGTTGTATCCTTTCCAGGCCTTCACCCCACCCCGCATGGCATCCCTGGCAATCCAAGCGGCTTGGGCTCGGGCATCTTTCGCGCGGATCCCGACGGCCGCATCGCCGGCCTGGCCGTACCGGGCGATCCCGCACCCGGCGGTGTTCTCGATTTTGCGTACAACGCGACCATCAACGAACGCGGTGACGTTGCGTTTGGTGGCCATATTTTGGGCGAGGAGTGCGTAGACAATCCCGCCGATGAGAAGGTGATCCACTGCAGAACGGGCGTCTATACGCGAAGAGCGGGCGGCCCGATTACCACGGTCGCCCATCGCGGCGATCCGGCCCCCAAAGGTGGAATCTACCGCCAGGCACACACGGCCAACATCGACCGCTGGGGCAATGTCGTGTTCATTGGCGATCTCACGCCGCCACCGGAGGAATTCGGAGCCTACACCGGCGTGTACCTCTACATGGCGGCGCTAGGATCCGTATTCCCTATCGTGCGCCCGGGCGACGCCTTGCCGGGAGGCGGCCACCTGAAGTCGGTCCACTTCGACGTGGGCTCGAAGTACCTCAGTGATTGGGGCCAAATTACCATCCCCGCGTTTCTCGACACCTTCACCAACGGGGTCCGAGATGAAGGGATCTACGTTTGGTCCCTGGGAACCCTGCACCTCGTAGCACGCACCGGAACGGTGATCCCCGGCATTGGAAAAATTGCCTCTTTTGCAAGCGCGTCGGGGTACGGCAATGTGGCTCAGAACAACCTGGGCCAGCTGTCCTTTCGAGCCCGACTGGACGACGGCCGCTTCATCGTGCTCCTCGCGTCGCCCCACGGGTTTGTAGACTGAATCCGCTCTTGGCGCGCGGCGTGGTGGCCAGTGTTGAGGCGACCGCTGCGGATGATTCCCATTTCGTCGTTTCAATGGTCCACGGAATGTACCTGTTCACGTCATAGGCTACGACGGAAGACGTCCTCGTAGCTAGAGAGGGCACCCGAGTGCACGGCTGCGACGCGCGGCCTCCTCGGCAGTTACGGAACGCGGTCGCGCCGCGCCCCATCGCTGCAGGACGAAACGATACGCTTCGCACGCGCCGGGCATGTCCGAGGCCTTCTCTTTGGCTGCGCCGAGCCATAGGTGGGATCGCACGTGGAGCGCGCCGCGCTGAGGTCCCTGACACGTTTGCGCTGCCGTTTCGAGAAGGGGGATCGCGCGCGTGATGTCACCTGCGAGAAGACGCATATGCCCCTCGTAGGCTTCGAGCACGCCCATGTTCATGGGCGCATTGTCGATCATGGGTACTTCTCCCGCTTCGTGTCGAGGATCGCGAAGCATGGCCTCGGTCGCCTCGATGCGAGAGCCGACGGCGGGGCCCCATCGAAGCACCCAACGCTTGAAGCTGTCGATCTTCACCCGAGTGTTCTGCTCCCAAACCTCGGTCGCGCTTTTCCATGTCGCCGTGGTCATCTGGCCGTGCTCGAGCGCCGTGGCGAAAAGAGATGGTTTCGCATACTCGGAGGCGAGGGTGGGATCGCCGCGGATCCACACTCCATCGCGCCGAAAGAAGCCCTCCGCGATCAGAGCTGCATCGCGACCGCGTCCCATCTCGCGCAACGCTTCGACGGAGATGAGTGCCGCCGACAGATGCTTTTCGATGGTCTCGGAGCCGGTGACTCGACGTTTCAATTGTTCGGCGATGCGAAGTGCTGCGTCGAAGTCACCCGCCCAAATCTCGAGCTCGGCCGAATCGCGCAGGCGCGCGAGCTCGCGCTCTTCGGGCGGGAGATTCTTCCAGCGCAAGGAGAGCGCTTCTTCGATCTCCGCGCGCGATGTGCCGGTGCCGGCCAGCGCGTTCGCGAGCTCGCCGTAAGCCCACGGCTGATCCGCTTCCGATGCGACCCACTTCCGCGCTTGCGTCACCGCCTCGCTACAGCGACCGGTGCGACGCAGGTCGACGCTGCGATCTTCCATGCAGTCGACCGCTTCCGGCGAGAGCTCCAGACATCGGTCGAGCGCGTGGATTTCCTCGTCGTGGCGGCCGAGACGGCAGAGAATGTGCGACTGCAACTGCCAAGCGTCCGCGTAAAGAGGATCGATTTCCGTGGCGCGACGCACCATCGTGAGCAAACCCTCGAGCTCGTGAGGAAGCATCGCGACGCCCGAATGCCGCAGCGCCGCGAGGACCCGAAGCTCCGCGTCCTCGGGAAATCGGCGCACTCCCTCATCGAGGAACCGAGTAGCTCCGTTCTCGTCGGGAAGCTCGGGCGAGATCAGCTGGGCGTACGCGTCGAGTAGGAGACGATCGCGCTCGCTGAGCTTCTCGCGAATGGCCAGCGTTCGTCCGAGCTGTTCCATCTGACGTGCCCTGGACCAGCGCGTTCTCGGAATCACCGTCAAGCGAAGTTGCGTTTCGGGGCACGCGGGATCGATGGCGGCCGCTTTCTCGAAGAGCGTTGTCGCTCGCTTCCAATTTGCTGCGCGAAGTGCCTTCAACCCTTCGCGATGAAGTTCGGCAGCCGCCGGGGCGCAAGCGGAAGACACCGGGAGCCCGACGACCGATGTAGGGCTCGGCGCCGTTAGGGCCATCGGCGCGGACACCTTCCGCGGTAGGAAAGCATGAAGCACGAGCCCTAGCACCACCAGTGACGCCGCGATCCATCCGAAGCGGCGAGATCGCTTGCGCACCGGCGCAACCTTGACGCTCGGCTCGAGTGCGGCGAGGAGTGCCTCCATCGTTGGGAAGCGATCCTCGGGCCGTTTGCTCAAGGCTCGCCGAATCACGCCTGCGATTTCATGAGGCAAGTGCATATCGCGCGGCTGCCCTTCGAGCACCGAGGCCATCGCCGCGAGAGGGTCGTTGCCCGGCCATGGCAGCTCGCCGGTCAGGAGCTCGTGCGCAGTCACGCCCCACGCGAATTGATCGGTGAGCCCGTCGAGCGGCTCCCCGCGAATCTGCTCTGGCGCCATGTACGCAGGCGTTCCCATGATGCCAGCGGTCATTGCCGTCGCGAGGCCGAAGTCGACGAGCTTGATCGCCCCGTCGTCTCCGACCATGACATTGTCTGGTTTCACATCACCGTGCACGACGCCGGCGCGGTGTGCCGCGTCGAGGCCGCCCGCGATCGCCATCAGCCATCGAACCCTCCGCCGCAGGTCCACCGAAGGATCGCCGACATAGGTGCGGAGGTTCTTGCCGGTGATGCACTCGCTCGCCAAGAAGGGAATCGTTTCGTGCACGCCGACGTCGTAGATGATCACGATGTTCGGATGGCTCAACGTCGCGGCTGCGCGCGCCTCGCGAACCAGTCGCGCCGAGGTTTCGCGATCCGGTGAGCCGCGAAGCATTTTCAGCGCGACGGGGCGCCTCAACGTCGTGTCGAAGGCGCGAAACAGCTCCCCCATGCCGCCGACGCCGAGGCGTTCCTCGAGAACGTAGCGACCGAAGACCATGCCCGGCAAAAGCTCCAGATCATTGCGCGAGCCTCGCACGGCCCTCGTCTGCACGTCCCGCTCGATGCGCTCGAGTGCCTCGCGCACGGCTTCCGCCGATGCTGGGCGAAGATCCCGCTCCTTCGCGAGCAACGCGGCCACCAGGTCGTCGAGTGCTGCCGGAACGTCCGGACGGAGATCGATGACGCGCGGCGGCTCCAGAAGCACGAGCTTCGCGAGCGCCGTGAGTGCGCGCGAGCCCTCGAAGGCCTCCGCGTCGGTGAGACAGCGAAAAAGGAGACACCCGAGGGAAAAGAGATCGGCTCGCGCATCGAGGTCCGCGATGCCGTGCGCTTGCTCCGGCGCCATGTAGCCCGGGGTTCCGATGATGGTTCCGGTTGCCGTCCTCTGGGACCCCACGTCGCACATTCGTTCGATACCCATCGAGCGGGCAAGCCCGAAATCTGCGAGTTTGGCCTGTTCGATCGCTCGTTCTGGCAGGAGCACATTGCTCGGTTTGACGTCGCGGTGAAGGATCCCGAGCGCGTGCGCCGACGTCAACGCCTCGGCGATGCACCGGCCCAACTTCACGACCTCGTGCACGTCGAGCGCCCTCCGTTGGAGTCTCGCGGCAAGCGTCTCGCCATCGATCCATTCCATCGCCAAGTACGGCTCGCCCTCGCTGCCGACGCCATGCGCAACGTAGCGAACGACCGCTGGATGTTGGAGCATTTCGAGTGCGCGCGCCTCCGCGTCGAGCCTTCGCAAAGCGGAAGGATGGGTCGTGCGCATGACCTTCAGGGCGACGGGGGCTCCCGTAACTCGATCGCGTGCTCGGTATACGATGCTCGTACCGCCCAATCCCGCTTCACGCTCGATGTCGAAGCGCTCGCCGAAGACCAGGGGATGCTTTTCCCATTGCACCGAGCCGATGATTTCGCTCGGCAAACGCTTCACAAGGAAAGTCCCAACACGATCCGTGCTTCGTCTTGCATCTCCTGCTCACTTCCGGTGCAGTTGCGAAGCGCCTCGAGCAACGCGGCTCGGAACTCGCGTCGAGCGTAAGAAAGGCGGTTGTTGACGTCCGTAATCGAGATACCGAGCGTGGAGGCAATGGTTTCGTAAGTCGAGCGGTCCGTGTCATCCCGCAGGTGAAAGAGCTCGAAGGCTCGAAAGTGAATTTTCCTTCCTTCACGCTCACAGGTGGTACGAAGCGATTCGACCGCCGTATCGACCAGGGCTTTTACCCATTCCGCGTCGAACACGGCTTCGGGATCTTCGACTGGAGCTTCCCGCTCGATCTCCTCTTCCGCAAGTCCGAAATCGAGCCGAAGAAGGGACACGGCGCCACCCCGCTTTTTGGCATAGTGCTGACGGTCCATGTCGATGACGAGTCGATCCACGCACATGCGAACGAACGTGCGAAACCGTGCTTGACCCGGATCGTACGATTGCAACGTCGTGCGCTCGAGGGCACGCGCGAAGAACTCCTGGGTAATCTCCTCGGCCTCGGCGGGTAGCTTGCGCCAGCGAAGGCGAACGTACTTGTAAATCGGCTTCCAGTACGACCTCGAAATGACCTTGAGCGATTGCGATCGCTGCACCGGGTCCGGGCTCCGGACACCCATAACCGCTGAGGGCGGAGTCTTGGGGAAGCTCCCTCCAAACGGTTTGCTCATCATGATGAAACTTTGCCCGTGCGGTGGGGTATCGGAAAGCGGGAAAAGCAGGACGACGGGCAATGATGTTGATTGGACACTCTTCGATGAGCGCCAATGACGCTCAATGAAGGGAAACGTACGCCTCATTCCAGCGGGACGACTTTTTTTTGGCCGTCCGCCTAGCGGACGAAGCCGGCATTGCCGAAAGGGACTTTCGTAGCCTCAACCTCATCATCCCGTCGACCGATGGCGACACCCACCCAACCTTGGAGAGAATGAACGATGGTTCGTCCAACGACGGCGCGCACGCTCGCGAAGGTAGATATGACCAATCCCATCCTTCGCAAATTTGGATTGACTGAATTTTCGTCTCTCACCAGGGTGGCCATCACAGCGCCGATGTTGATGTTTGCCATCGGGTGCTCTGCATCGAATGATGGAGGCGAGTCGGCGGACTTGCGGCCCCCGCCCGCAGTCAACCAGGCCCTTTGCGAGCCACTTCACCGGCCGTTGCCAACGCCAAATGCCAACGCCTACCGCTTCTTCGCTTCCGACCAGGAAGCCGTTGAACATGCAAAGGTCCTCTTCCCGACAATATCGAAGAAGCCACCGCTTCCGGCGGGGCACGCGCTCCAAGCGCAGGCCGAGGCGCTCATATCGGAGCTCTATCCGACATTTCGAAAGGTCTATCCCACGGAGACACAAGGGCTGGACAAGCCTCCGCGCGCCCTGATCATCGAGGACGACGAGGTTAACGCCTTCGCGACCAAGGATAGTAGGGTTCAACCGGAGGTCTATCCTTGGTACGTTGCCTTCAATACCGGTGCATTCAATGGCGCCACGCGGGACGACCTTTTGGGGTTGGTGGGGCACGAATTGGGACATTTGCTGCTGCGGAACTATTCAGCAGCTGTCAAGAATAGCTACCAACGTCATTACATCGTCTCTGGCGATGAACAAGGCGTCTTTGGCGCATACCAGACGGACGACAAGAAGGTGGCCAAACGGGCCGCGGAGCTCGATCACCTTCGCGCGCGCGTCGGCATGGTTGGCGTACCAGAGGTTGGCCGGATCCCTCAATGGCCATTTCACCCGAAAAACAGGCCGCCATTCTACGATGACGTCGTTACGTACGCTTTCAATAAATACAAGCCGCAGAGTGCGGATCCTTCGGCTTGCACTGAGGTCCAGACGAAGAGCCTGGAGGTAAAACAACTTCTGCTCCAACGTTGGAATCCGGACGAGTACACCCTGTCGCTCGATGATGGGACCAAGGCGGCCATTGCATCGAAGATTGAGCCGTTGCGCGAGGCACTTCGAAAATGCCTTCCTGTCATCAAGCGGACTTTCACATCGCTCATTCAAGAAAAGTACGGAAAGCTGCCAGGTGCGCTGGACGCAGACGAATCGGCGGCGGAATCGAAATACGCTGGCAAAGACTTCGTGGCGGAGATCTTGGAGCTCAACGAGCTCAAACACAAGGCACTCGCCGAACTGGAGGCCAAGACCGATTTGCCGCTCGAATCGTTGCGAGTGTACGAGGAAGAAGAGGACGCGGACGTCATTTCGGCGCGCGTTCTTCGAGAGCACGGCAAAGATCCTCGTTCGGTATCGCTCTACTTGTTGCACAACCACAGCAGCGACGAGTCCGCGAGCCAATGCTTCGCCCAGATTCGGGAGGGGAGTGTCCCCTTCTTTGGTGCGCTCCGAGATAACCATCCGACCACGTGCTGGCGCCATTGGAACCTCGATCGGTTCGCGAGGACCCTCGACGTCAGTTGCAAATAGACGCGATCGTCGCGCCCATTGTGTGCGCAAACCAGTCAGCGCGTGGAGCTGGTCGTGACGTTACTTTGACGATGACGATGCCGGATGATCAAAGGGGGGGCGACGTACGCCGAGGAGCACGAAGCCGGGTGAGTGCGCATGGACGATTTGCTCGAGGCGGTGGAGAAGCTTCCGCTCGAAGGGCACGGCAGTCCTGCACCAAGGACTCCGAGGCGCCGCCGCTATGCTCCGGAGATTACTGGGTAATTCGGAGCGCCCCCGACAAGAGTCGAACTTGTGACCTTCGGTTTAGGAAACCGCTGCTCTATCCTCTGAGCTACGGGGGCGGGCTGGAAATCTCTTCCTGGTGACATCAAATACCCGTGGGGATGAGCCCCGTCCAGTCCGTACGATGCGAAAAATGGACGCCTCCTGGGAGCAAGTGATTCGTGACGTCTGCGTTGCCGAAGGCGACGAGGAACGGGACGTGGCCGAGCTGGCGCGTGGGCTGGACGCGCCGCAAGCGGGCCGGCTGCTGCTTTACCGCAGGCTCGTACGCGGAAATTTGGAGGCGGTGGCGCGCAAGCTTCTGCCGCGCACGGCCGCCTGCCTCGACCGCGCCGAGAACGGCTTTGGGCGCGAGTTCGGCGCGTTTCTCGCGGAGGCGGGTACACGGACGCACTTTCTCCGCGACATCGGTGGCGAGCTCGTTCGATGGGGGGCGCCGGCCCGGTGGGCGGGGCAGGGGTACGCACCGCACCTGGCCGACCTCGCGCGTTACGAGGTTCTCGAGTTCGAGGTCGGCATCGCCGACGTGGCGCAACCTCCCCCGGCGCGCGCGGAGTTGGCGCTCGATCGCGGCGTGGTCTTTCATCCCACGGCGCGCCTCGCGCACTTCGCCCACGCCGTGCACGAGGAGGAGCACGATCCGCCGGCCCCGCGCGCCGTCGCCCTCCTTGTCTTCCGCGATGCCGAGCACGCGGTGCACACGCGCGAGCTCGATCCGACCCTCGCGCCCGTCATGGAGCGCCTTCTCGCGGGCGAGTCGCTCGCCGAAGCCGTTCGCGCGGCCTCAGCCCGTGCCGAAGGCCCCATCGACGATGCGCTCCTCGCGCAGGTCGCCCAACTGCTTGCGGCGCTGGCTGAGGAAGGCGTGCTCCTCGGAGCCGCTTAGTAGCCCCATGTCATCCATGTCTTGGGGCGTCCGAGAAACGGACATCGCTTTCGTCCTTCGTTGCGGTTTGCGCCGTCTTCGAGAAACGCCGCCAGCTGGTATTCGCTTTGCTCTTCGCAGTCTTTGCGAATCCAGTATGGCTGTAGTTCGCTCGCGCGGAGGCTTCCTTGCATCGAATGGGACTTAGGACACCGACGTTATCGGGCTTGGCACTCTCGATCGGCATCATCGTCATGGCCGCATGCGATGACGACGCGCCCGATGGGCCTACCCACGAAGACGCCGGCGATGCAGGGAATGCCGCGGATGCCCCCTCCTTCGATGCGAGCGACGCCGATGCGGCCGACGCAACCCCGGATGGCGGCGGCGGGTGCACCATCGTGGAAAACGAAGTACGTCATTTGGAACGCACGCTGGGGCAAGCTGTCGAGCTTCATCGGCATCCCGCTCGTTCCCGATTGGGGGCGATCTCGTCCTACCTTCCGGAAATGTCCTATGGTGTCTTCGGCAGCTACGTTGAGCTGGACAACCTGCCCGTTTGGTGCTCGTTCACGAGTCCAGCCTGGACGACGGACGAGAGCGGAGCCTATCCCGTCCTCTCGTGCCACCAGGTTGCAGGCGCGAGCGTAGGGCGCCATGAAAGGACGGATCGCGTTGCGATCGCCGGGCCCATGGAATTTTCGCACAACGATCACGGGCGTTGGGCGCAAAACACGTGGGAGAGCAACGCCAGCGGAAGCCTGACCATCAGCGACGCCGAGATCCACGGCAGCTGGCAAGCCAATGCGGATACGGACAGCTACTACGACGGCTCAATCGTCAATGAAAAAACCAACGTGTCGGTGCAGATCGACGTGACTTACGACACGGTGGCCCCGCCCTACGATGCCGATGCCGGCATCGGACCCGTCGACGACGCAGGCGCGTTCCAGCCCGTGCCTCCGTTGTGCATCACCTCGGGGAAGCTCTCCCTGCAGTCTTCGTTCATCGGGTGCGAGCGCGTGGAATTCGTTTGGTCCGGCTGCGGACAATTCACGCGGAGGTAATTCCCGCAGCGCCGGGGAGCGCACGCTCGGCGACAGCCCGCACCTTGCGGACTTCGTCGAGCAGTGCGTCGAGTGGCGGAATGGTGAAATCGCGCTCCACGACGATGGGAACAGGCCCGGTGCGCGGAAGGGCACGAGCGAGAAGCGCGAGAACCGGATCGGGAACGTCTGCGCCGTGCGTGTCCACGAGCAGGCGCTCGTCGCCGGGGATGCTCATCCACTCGCCACCGGCCACGTGGATCTGCACGGCGCGCTCGAGCGGCGCACGATCAAGCCAATTTGCCGCGTCGAAACCGAAGTTCGTGGCGTTGACGAACGCGTTGTTCACGTCGAGAAGAAGCCCGCAATCGGCGCGCTCGCACAGCTCGGAGAGGAAGTCCGGCTCCTCCATCGCATCATCGTCATTCAGCGTCAGGTAATAACTGATGTTCTCGACGGCGACGGGCCTCCCCAGCACATCGGCCGCATGCCGCACGCGATCGGCCACGCGAACCAACGACTCGCGCGAGAACGGAATGGGCAGCAGCTCGTGAAGCACACGCCCGCCGCTGGAACCGAAACACAAATGGTCCGAGTGAAAGGGCGCGCGCACCTCATCGAGGAACGCGCGCAGTTCGCGCAGGAAGGTCGCATCGAGCGGCTCCGTCCCGCCGAGCGACAAACTGAGACCGTGCGCCAGCAGCGGGTAGCGGCCCGCGAGGCGTGCGAGCGCCTCGCGGTGGTAGCCGCCTCGCCCGATGTAATTCTCGGGGGCGATCTCGAGGAAATCGAGCTCCTCGGGCATGCGCTCGAGGAGCTCCTCGATGAACTCCCACCGGAGACCGAGACCGACCTTCACGCGCCCTCGGGTTACTTCTTCGCGGGCGCCGAACCGCAGGTGCCGGCGCCGCAGCTCGCCTGGCCGGCGGCGGGCTTCTTCCCGGTCTTCTTCGGCGGCGTCGTCTCCTTGGCCGCGGGGGCAGGGGCTGACGTCGTGGCGGGAGCTTGCGTCGCGGCGGGGGCGGGCGTGGCCGCGGCCGGCTGCGCTGCTGCGGCTTCCGTCGTGGCCGCTGCGGGAGCCGGCGCCGGTGTGGGCGCGGCGGCAGCCGGTGCGGGCTCGGCCGGGGCCGTCGTCGTCGTCGTGGTCGTCGGGCTGCTCGACTCGGGCGGCGGCGAACCGCCGCACGCCACGATGAGCGCACCGGTTCCCAGGGTGGCGAGGACGCCGGCGATGCTCGACACGTTCAACTTGTTCATGACGAATGTCTCCCTTTCTCTTCTTCTTCTTTTTCTTCGGTTTCCTTGAATTCGCGCACCATACTATTGCGATTGCGGCGTGGCGCGCAGCTCAAACGTGACGTCGAGCACGTCGGCGACCTTCGTTCCGAGCAGTCCAAACGCCCGTTTGGCGAGCTTGCCCAGATTGTCGCGCGGTTTGACGTCGTGCTCGGCAATGGTGATCTTCAGCGGCGACTTCGTCACAATCTCGATCGACGTGGGCCGCGCATCGGCCGCTGCGCCCGACGGAAAATGAAAGCGCGCTTCGAGTGGCACCACCTTGTCGGCCTTGTGACCGTGCAGCAGCAACTCACCGTGCGACATGAGCGTCACCACGCGAACGTCGTCCGCGCCCTGTTTCACCGGGGCAACCTTCGTCACGTCCGACGCGCTCAATTCATCGATGGACCGAATCGAATACACCGCCCAGCGGTTCGCTTCGCGCACGTCGGCGGAGACGGCATCGCCCACCTCGAGCCATCCGGCGGCGTCCTTCGTCTGCTTCGAATCCTGCGGATCCGCGTCGAACGTGTGCGTCTTCAGCGTGGTCAGATCGATTTTTACCTCACCGCGCGTATTGGCGAGGTTCATCAAGTCCACATCGAGCGAGCCGGCCGAGGCGGAGGTATCGCCCTTCAAATGTTCGGCCGGCGCCGGCCCGTCGATGTGCGTTTTGCCATCGGTCGCAATCGTGTACTTCGCCACCATCGCCGTGGGCGGTGGCTTCTCCACCGTCAGCGAGCTTGCACTCGCGGCCAGCTTGGGCGCGTCCTCGCTCTTGCTACAGCCCAGGGCTGCGAGCGGGATGGCGGCGAAACAACCTAGGTACGCGAGGCGAATGAGGCTTGCTTGCATGGTCACGCCGTAGATTACGGCCGTGGCCCGTAGCGGTTTCGCTCTTTTCCGTAATTTTCACGGAGGAGGCGGCCCGCCACCGTCTCTCGGACCGCCGCCGTCCCTGGGACCGCCACCGCCACCCCCGATCGAGCACAACGCTGTGCTGGTCGAGGAGCGAACCACGATGGCTTTCCACGCGAGCATCGCACCGTCGCTCATGCGCGCCGTCTCGAAGGTATAATTGGCCAGGTCCGCGCCCCCGACCACGTTGTCGTTCGTGTTCGTCGTATCGCGCGCGCCGCGCGTGTTGTAGAGCGGCTGCGTGCTCACGATCTCGTCGTCGAGCGCATCGTCGAAGACCAGCTGCGACGTCACGTACTCCGTGCCGTTGATGCGTATCGTAAAGTGGATATGAATCGTGCGGCTGCTGTACCAGCCGGGAAAGCACGTGTCGAAGTCCACGCGCCCGTTCGAATCGGTGGTCTGCACGCCGCGAAACCATCGAGCGGCGCGTGCGGTGGCATCGCCGCTCGTGCAAAAGTCGCTCGCGTCGCTGCCGGAGTAGAGCCCTTCGGGGGCGCAGTGCCAGATGTCGATGCTGGCATTCGCCACCGGCGTGCACGACTCGTCGACCACGAGAAACGCAAGGCGAACGGGCAGGCCATCGTGGCCTTCGCTGATGTCCTTTCGCTCGATGGTCTGCGCGTAGCACGGTCCCAAGGTCGCGGCGCACGTCAGCGTGCACGCCGAGCCCAAGCCCGATGTGAACGGATCGGGGTAATTCCCAGTCATCACCGCCGTTCCGCCGGTGGCCCATGCGCCCGCCTCACCGGTGCCGATCGCATCCGCGTTCGTCGCACTGTCCGTTCCAGTACCGCTGTCGGTTCCCGTACCGCTGCTGGTGCCCGCATCGCCATCGGACGAGCACCCGATGAGCAACTTGGCAAACGGTGCCGCCACGAACGCGGCGCCGATGCCGCGCAAAGCCTTGCGTCGCGAGATGATCCGCAACTCTTCGTCGACCCGCTTCGTCAAACCACCGGAAAGATATTTCATGCGCACGTTCTCCTGCGCACTCAGTCTGCTACCCGAGATCTTACGAATCTCTTACACGGCAAAATTTCCCTTTCGCCCTGACCCCTAACCCCTTATCCCTAATCCCTATGTCGAGGCGTGTGCTCCTCGTCGAGGACGATAGCGAGCTGGGTGCGCAGATCGTTCATCGGCTTCGCGACAATGGATTCGAGGCGGAGTGGTGGCGGGAGGGGCGCCGTGTCACCCAGGAAGACCTTCGCGGCTTCGATTTGGTCATCGTCGATTTGATGCTGCCGGGCGTCTACGGCATGGACATGCTGAAGGACGTGCGGGCCTGCTCGGAGGTGCCCGTTCTCGTTCTCAGCGCGCGCGATGCGACGGCCGACAAAGTGCGCGCGCTGAAGCTCGGCGCCGATGACTACATGACCAAGCCATTCTGGCCGGAGGAGCTCCTGGAGCGCGTGCGCGCGCGGTTGCGCCGGCCCGCTCTGGGCCGCGGCGACGTGCTCGAGGCCGGGGCGCTGCGCATCGATCGCGCACGGCGCGAGGTGCAGTGGAAGGGAGAACGCATCGAGCTCACGCGCGTCGAGTTCGAGTTCCTTTCCGCGCTGGCCGAGCGGCCAGGGGAGGCGATGACCCGGCGTGCGCTCGCCGAGCGGGCGCTGGATCCCGAGCGCGATGGCGGCGAGCGCACGTTGGACGTGCACGTCTCGCGGCTCCGCAAGAAGCTCGCGCAGATGGGCGAGACATCGCTCATCGAGACGGTCTGGGGCATCGGCTATCGGCTTGCGCCATGACCAGCCTGCGCATTCGGGTTGCGGTCGCCACCATTCTCGTGACCATCCCCGTGGGGCTGCTTCTCCTCTGGTACGACGCCGCTCGCCAGCACGAGGTTGCCGAGCGGCTGCTCGCGGGGCACGTCGAATCGCGCATGGCCACCGAGCGCGATCGCTGCGAGGCCGCGCCCGAGTCCTTCGGCGGCGAATTGCCCGGAGGCCCGCCGCGCCATCTCGGTCCACCGCCGCCTGGCCCCCCTCCGCCGGGGGCCCCGCCTCCACCGCCCCACGGTCCGCCGCCGCCTCCTCCTAGGCCGCGCGCGCGCCCTGCCGTCATTTTTGCGTACGATACCGAGCTGCGCTCGCGCAATCCCAAGGCGCCGGCCATTCCGGAGTCTCTCGTGCGCGCCATCCGAGATGCGTCGGTGGCGGTCGCGCCCACGCGTTTTCTCAGCACCGACGTCGAAGTCCTGGTCGCCATGCCATGGCGCACCGGTCCTTGTGCCTACATGTTCGGGCGTGGAAGCACCGATCCCGGGTGGGGCGTGCTCCCCGAATCGAACCTGTGGCTGCTCCCCACCGTCGCGGTTTTCGCCGCGATGCTCCTCGCGCTCGGCCCCGTCGTCCGGCGCATTCAGAAGCTCACCGAGGCCGTCCAAGCCTCTGCCAAAAGCGCCTACGCCAGCGCCATCACCGAGGACGGCCGCGACGAAATCGGCGAGCTCGCGCGCGCCTTCAACGCCGCCGGTGTCGAAATCCGCGCACGCGAACGCGCCTTGCGCGATTTCCTCGCGAACACCACGCACGACGTCATGATCCCGCTCACCGTCTTGCAAGGCCACCTCGCCTCCCTGCGCGAGAACGGCGCACGCGGTGAGCCGCTCGATGCGCGCATTCTCGTTTCGGCGATGGCCGAGGCGCACTACATGGCGTCGCTCGTCCACAACCTGAGCGCCGTCGCGCGGCTGGAGGCCGCGGAAGCCCCGACCGTGAAGGACACCGTCGATCTCACCGCGCTGGTGCAGCGCGTGGTCGCACGGCATCGCCCCATTGCGCGCGAGCTTGGGGTAGCGCTCGAGAGCTCGGTGCCCGGCGACGCCGTGCACGTCCTGGGCGACGTGACCCTGCTCGAGCAGGCCGCGAGCAACGTCACCTACAACGCCATCCGCTACAACCGCAAAGGCGGCCACGTGGCCGTCATCCTCGAGCGCACACGAGGCGACGGCTTTTCCCTTCGCGTCATCGACGACGGTCCCGGCATTCCGGAAGCGCAGCGTTCACGCCTCGCCGAACGCGGTGTCCGCGGCGACGAAGCGCGCACCCGCGCCCCGGATGGGCAGGGCCTCGGTCTTCACATCGCGTACCGCGCCGTGCGGCTTCACGGCTTCGAACTGACCCTCGAAGACTCCGAATACGGAGGCCTGGAGGTCAAGATGCAGGGCACGACCTCCTGATCCGCCTGCGGACGAGCAACATGCCCAACCCCAGCGCACCGCCGAACAGCGACGGCGCGGCATCGTGCGAGCCGCCCATGGCGCAGCCGCTCTTGCCCGTGCTGAAGACGTCTTCGTCGTTGTTGCCGTTGCCAGGACTTGCGCTTTGTCCGCCATCCTTGCCGCTGGGCAATCCGGCGTCACCGCCTGCGCTGTTGACCTCGGCCGTGATGCTCCTGCACGAGGACGGCGCCGTGATCACGCCCACGGCAATCCAGGCACACTCGATGATGTTTTTCTGGTTCTGCGAAAACTTCAAATCCGTCGCCGACTGCAAGGTTCCATTGGCCAATTGAGAAAAGTTGGCGCTCGACGTCAGATACTTGGTTTGCGTGCGATACCAAAGTTGAGCGGCCTTGTCCCAGCCGATGCCGTATGCCACGTTGATGTTGGATACATCGTTGGTGCCGCCTTTGGTCATCAAGTAAAAGGCATTGTTCGGAATGCCCGAATTGATGTGCACCCCGCCATTGTCCTGGGTCGTATTGAGGAACTTCGAAAGGTGCGCCGGTTGCGGTAAATCGAGGGTGGGATCGCCCGGGTGCACGAGATCCCGAAATGGTTTGCCGCTGATGAAGACGTTCTCGCCCAATAGGGCATTGTTCTTGTCGTTCGGCTCGATGGAGTGCTCGATGATCGAGCCAAAAATGTCGGAGATGGACTCGTTGATGGCCCCCGGTTGCTTTTGGTACACGAGTTTCGACGTGTTTTCGGTCACGCCGTGGGTAAGCTCGTGGCCGACCACGTCCAGGCTCGCGGAGAGGGCACGCGAGGTGGTGCCGTCGCCGTCGCCGTAAACCATCTGCGTGCCGTCCCACAAGGCGTTGAGCAAATTCTGGGAGAAGTGCACCACCGAAATGAGCGCGCCGTCGTTGCCGTCGATCCCGTTGCGACCGTGCTGCGTCTTGTAATAGTCGTACACCTTGCCGGCGTAATAGTGCGCATCCACCGCCGCACCGGCGCCGCTCTCCACCGATTGATCCCAGCTCGTCGCGCTCGTGGAGGTGAGGAGCGTTCCCGGAAGGTTCTCGGTGTTGTTCGCCGTGAAGGTGCGGATGCCGTTCGGTGTGCGCGTCCTGTCATCGAGGATGTAACTGCTACCCGATTGCGCGATCTGGAGCTTCTTCGAGTCGCCGCGCACCCCTTTGCCGGTGCCTTCCATGGTCTCGATATCGTCGAATGCGCGCAGCACGTCGCCCGTGTGCGCGTCGAGCAGGTAGTCCATGCGGTGCAACGCCGGAAATTCCGTGCGCAGCACGACGTGGTACGCGAGGGCAGGGGTGGCGCCATCCACCGCATGGATGACCAGCTCGGGCGCGGTCCAGATGCGCGCCTCTTGATCGCTGACGACGTTGCGCAGCTCTTCGCGGGCGCGCACGAGCGCACGCTCCGCGTCGAAGGCCGGCACGATGTCCACCGCGTCCAGGCCCGCGACGTAGTTCGAGTCGATGGTCCGCAGTGCGCCCGTATCGTCGTAGTGCGCCATCATCTCCGCGTTCTGCACGGGGATTCCGCGCTCGACTTGCTGCAGGCGCACGTGGGTCATCCCCAGCTCGTCGCGGTGCTCGCGTGTGACGCTGAATTGGCTCTCGGGATCGCGCATGTTGTACTGCTCCCGGAACCGGTTCAGAAACGCCATCGTGGCATCCTTCGCCGACACGCTGCCCGTGAGGAGCGGCGCCGAACGCCCCGCGACGTGCGCCGGTGTCCCCAGCTCCGGATCCGAGGCCCACTCCCAGGCATCTTCGCTCTCGTGCGACAGCGTTTCGACGAGGCTCGCGGACTGCGTGCGCGCCTCGGTCGTGTCCCCCGGGCCGGCGTTGCTGCCGCAGCCCAGGATCACGAGTCCGAGTAGCCCGATTCGTTTGCCCATCGCGACCTCCTCGCGGGCCTATGGCAAGGCTCGGGCCACGCCAGTTTTCGATGGGACTACGCGGTCAGCACGCGCGATCTACGGCAAACCATGGGCATTTCGGCCCTGTTTCCCGGCACCCGAGACACTGGCCTCGAGGGCCAGTGTCCGGAAAGGGCGGGGGTGGTGGTTCAATGATCCCGGGGCTCTTTGCGATCCAGTTCTCGCTCTTCCTAACCCCTAAACCCCCAACCCCTAACCCCTTACTTCGGCAGAAACGCTGCCCCGAAGACGCCGGCGCTGTCGCCGACGGCGTGCTTCACGACCTTCGTGCGGAGCTTGTCGGTGAAGGCCCAGCGGCGAAGCGCTTCGGTGCCTGCGTCGTAGAGGACGTCGATGTTGGAGACGCCGCCGCCGAGGACGATGACGTCGGGATCGAGCACGTTGACAACGGTGGCCATGGCGCGGCCGAAGGTTTCGACGAGATGATCCAACGTCGATTGCGCGGCGGGATCGCTCTCGCGGCGGGCCACCACGTCGACCAGCTTGCGGCGTTCACCGGAGCGGGCGGCGTAGGCTTTCTCGAGGAATGGTCCGCTGAGAAGGGTCTCGATGCATCCGCGGCGGCCGCAGTAACACGCCAGGCCGCGCTCGGGCTCGAGCACCACGTGGCCCCATTCGCCGGCGATGCCTTGGGCACCATCCCAAACGCGCGGCGTTCCTTCATCGGCGATGACGATGCCGCCGCCCACGCCCGTGCCCATGATCACGCCGAACGTGACGCGCGAGCCGCGGGCTGCTCCGAGAACGGTCTCGGCGAGCGCGAAGCAGTTGGCATCGTTGGCGAAGACGATGGGCCGGCCGACGCGCGCCACGAGATCGGCGCGGAAGGGGCGCCCGTTGAGCGCGGTGGTGTTGGCATTCTTGACGAAGCCCTCCTGCGTCTCACTTCCGGGCATGCCCACGCCGATGCGTGCAATGTCCTTCAACCCAGCCTGACGCTCCGTTTCGGCGAGCACCTGGGCAGTGACATCGAGGATGTGCTCATAACCGCGTTCCCGCTCCGTCGGGCGCCGCATCTTGGCGAGTGTTTCGATGTCATCGCCGCGACGGCGAATCACGATTCCTTCGACTTTGGTGCCGCCAAGGTCAATTCCCAGGCGTATTTCTTCGGACATCAGGCGGCTCCTACAATCAACGCACCGGCCTTCGAGGTGCGTTTGTAACGGGACGGGTTTTTTGAAGTAGGGGGATGAGGAGACATATCGGTGTATTTATCGATGGCGGGAGCGCGTCGAGATCTGCGCCAACGCCTGGGGAGCATGCTACCCTGAGCTTTAGTGCAGGCCGAGGCAAACCTCGATCAGACTGTGCTCGACATCGTCGATGCGCGGGTCGGCACAGTCATCCGGAACAAATGGCACGTCGATGCCCTCCTGGGCACCGGCGGGATGGCGGCCGTCTATGCTGCGACGCATCGGAATGGAAACCGTGTCGCGCTGAAGGTGCTGCACCTGCAGCTGTCGATCGACCAGGCCCTGAGCAAGCGCTTCAAGAGGGAAGGGTATGCGGCCAATGCCGTTCAGCATCCGGGCGTGGTGCGGGTGCTCGACGACGACGTGACGGAAGACGGCGCGGCCTTCTTGGTGATGGAGCTGCTCGACGGTGAGACCGCGGCCCACCGCGCGGAGCGTCTCGGCGGGCGCTTGCCCGTGCAGGACGTGCTCACGATCATCGATGGCGTGCTGGACATTCTCGGTACCGCGCATGGCGGCGGCATTGTGCATCGTGACATCAAGCCGGAAAACATCTTCTTCACGCGCGACCGGACGGTGAAGTTGTTCGACTTCGGGATCGCGCGTCTGCGCAATAGCGGAGGGCCCGTTTCGCATACGGCGACCGCGATGGGGACGCCGGCCTTCATGCCGCCCGAGCAGGCCCTGGGGCACATGGACAAGGTCGATGCGCTCTCCGACGTGTGGGCGACGGGCGCAACGATGTACACCTTGTTGTCCGGTCGGCTGGTGCACGAATACGAGACCGCCAACGAGGTGCTCATTGCCGCGGCGACGCGTTCGGCGCTGTCGCTTGCGGAGGTGGCTCCCGACGTCGCCCCGGAAATCGTGGAGGTCGTGGACCGGGCGCTTTCGTACGACAAGGCCAGGCGGTGGTCGAGCGCCAAGGCCATGCAGCATGCCCTGCGGGCGGCCGAGGAGTCGCTGTCGTCGTCGTGGGGGCGAATTTCGCTGGTCGCGGCCGAAGCGAGCGGAAGCCATCCGCGGATTTCGCGGGTGTCGGTTCCCGGGGTTCCTTGGCGCGACACGCTATCGCACGTGTTGCGTCCGCCGTTTGGGCAAGAAGGCCAGGAGATGGCCGACACCACGGGGGCGGAGTTGTCGGTCAGCGTGGCGAAGCCGGCGGCCCCCAAGCTCCGTGGCTGGGTGGTGGCGGCCACGTCGGGATTGCTGGTGGCGCTGGCCTTGGTTGGGAGCTTCGTGGTGATGGGGAAAATGCGGCCGCCGCCTACTCCGAGCGTCGCCGTCGAAACACCGCCGCCGCCGGCACCGGTTTCGGCCAGCGAGCCCGAGCCTCCGGCCTCCAGCGAGACCCCGGTCGACCTGGAGCTCTCCAATCCATCTCCCGCGGCCACGGGAAAGGGGGGCGCCACGCACAAGTCCCGCAAGCCGCCGCCGCGCGAGCCTCCCCGCGAAAAAACCTGGCTCGATCGCCGCAAGTGATCCCCTCCGTCCTTCCGCGTTTCCTCGCCGCCTGTGCCCTGGCCAGTGTCCTCGCCGCGCCGGCGCCTCTGCATGCCGAGCCGCCCCGGGCACCCACCGAGGCCGATCGCCTTTTCGAGGCCGGGCGCGATGCCTCCGTCAAAGGCGACTTTGCGCGCGCCTGCCAGTACTTCCGCGAGAGCCTCCGCCTCGACCCCACCGCCGTCGGTACCTTGATCAACCTTGGCGATTGCGAAGAGAACCAAGGTCACCCCGACGTCGCCCTTGCGTATTACGAGCAAGCTTTCGCGCGTCTCTCCGTCAAAGACGACCGCCTCCCCTTGGTGCACGAGCGCATCTCGTCCCTCGAAAAGCGCTCCGCACGCCTCGAATTGCGCCTCGGCGGCGGCGCACCCGCCGAGACCACGGTAACCCTCGACGGCCGGGTTCTCGGGCCCAAGGAGCTTGGCGTCTCGTTGCTTCTCCCGGCGGGCAACCACCTCGTCGTGGTCACCGCCGTCGGCTACCGAGGCTCGCGCCAGGGCGTCAGCCTCGGCTCGGGCGAGGCGCGGAAGCTCGCCGTGTGGCCCGGCCCCCCGCTGGAGGAGGCGGTGCCCACCTTCGTCGAGAACACGGCGCAAGGCCCGCGCGATCGCGAGCGCCACGCCAGCGTCTTGCGCGCGCTCGGCATCGGCGCGCTCGGGCTCGGGATCGCGAGCGTCTGGGTCGGCAGCGTTACCGGGCTTTTTGCCCTGGATCGCGAGCACCTTCGCCGTGACAATTGCGACGCCAACAACGCGTGCAACGCCACCGGCTACGACGCCGCGCGCTCCGGCGATACATTCGCCACCGTGAGCACGATCACCTTTGCGGCCGGCGCCGTGGCGATTGCGGGTGGGCTTTACCTCGTGCTGACCAACCGCCCCGCGCCGTCGCCGACGACGGCCATCGAGCCCCTCGTGTCGCCGCGCGGGGGAGGTCTCACGCTCCGGCACTCGTTCTGACGATGCTCTCGCGCCGCTTTGCAGCCGCCGTTGTCTGCCTGCTCGCGGTCGGTGGCTGCGCGCAGATCCTCGGTGCCGAATTCGACGGGGCCACCCTCGACGCGGGCGCGCCGCCCTCCTCCGATGCATCCCCAGCAGGCGACGCGGGCTCCGATGCGCAGGCCGTCGATCCGCGCAGCCTCGAGGGGCTCGCCTTGTGGCTCTCCGCCGACGTGGGCGTCTCGGCCCTCGCCGACGCCGAGGGGACCATCACGCTGTGGGAGGATCGCTCCGGAAAGGGGCATTCGGCCACCCCCATCGAACCATCGCGCCGTCCACGCTTGGTGCGCGATGCGACCGTGCCCGCACCGGTCGTCGTCTTCGACCGCGTCCAGAAGACGTGCCTCTCCGTCGCATGGACCGCGATCGGTGCACCGCGCGGGCTCACCTTGTTCGTGGTCAGCCGCGGGAATGCCACGAACGTCGTTCGCTTCGGCCCCGGGGGCATCGTCGCCTTTCCGTGGGACTCGAACGCGGACAACGCGCACGGCGACGCACCCCTCTTGGGCCTTCTGGTGACCACGGCGACCGGCGCCCGAGAAACACCGCGGCTCGGTTCCTCGGGCGCAGCATGGGAAGTCCTCTCGGCCCGCCTGGTCGCACGCGACGTTGGCGGCATCCGCACCTACCGAAATGGGCAGCTCGCCGAGCAAGCCTCACTGCTCGACAGCGATCTCCCCGCAGCGGACGCGCTCACCCTGGGCTGCGCCCCCGGCATGGACGAATTCGCATCGGCGATGGTGGGCGAACTCCTCGTCTACACCGCGTCCCTTTCCGAGTCGAACCGCCGCCTCATCGAAGAGTACCTGCGCGCCAAGTGGCAAATTCGCTGAGGCGATGACGCTCTCGGCTCGCTTGCTTTGTGAAAAAAAGAGGAAGAAGAAACCGCCAGGGCGCCAAAAAAGAGACGCCAGGATCGCCAGGGGAACCAACAATATACCCTCATTTGATTTATTGCAGGTTCCACTGGCGATCCTGGCGTCTCTGGCATCTTGGCGTTTCCTTCTTCTGTGCCGTCTAAATCCTGGTTACCGTACCCTCAGCAGGGCGGGCCGCCGAATTGGCTTACGGAGACGCGCTTCTTGTCGGTGTAACAATCGTCGCCGTTGCAGTTCTTCTCGTAGGCCCGTACGACCACGCGCCACTTCGTGCCCGTGCCTGCGACGGGGAAGGACGAGCCGGAGTCGAGTTGCATCGAGCAGCCGCCGAATTGGCCTGAGGACCATACGCCGTGGGTCCTGGCCGATCCGCTCGAAACCCACTTCGTGCCGTCGTAGGCGTAAACCGTGTAGGATGCATGCAATCCCGTGCACTCGCCCTGCGAGTGAACGACGTGGTCCAGGCCTGCGCGGAAGCCGCCGACGGGCTTGTTGGCGAAATCCACGACATAGCTGTCGCAAAAGAGGCCATGGTTGTACTGGTCATTGGGCGACGAATACGAAAGAACGCCACCACAGTTGCCTGGTATGTCCGTCACCGTTAAGTCCGGCGTGCCGACATCGGCGCACGTCGGAAAGACGATATCTTGAACTGCCTCGCTTCGATTCGACGGTTCGTCCGTCGCCTGCGGCTCTTCCGTGGCGCAAGCTGCGATAAAAAGACTGAAAACGATTCCCGAGAAGAGCACGCCGAGTTTGCCCGAATGCATGATGACCTCCGTGCAAAACGAAGTATCCATTCTGGGCACGGCCAACCATTCGTCTGAATAGGGGACAAGCTGGGACGGCCGCGACTTACTCCTCCATGAGGCGCAATCCGAGGGGCAGTCCTTCGCCGTAAAACGCGGCGCGGTCGGATTCTTCCACGGGCACGTGCTCGCGCACGGCGCGAATCCACTCGGGCTTGGCGGCGAGTTTGACCAGACGCTTTTCCACGTCGCGGCGCACGCGCTCGCCGACGTCGCGTGCGCGGTCGCCGGTCATGCGCGCAAGCTCCACCGCCGCGCGCGTGGCCGTGGGGACCTGCTCCCACTTCTCGCGCAAGAGATGGTCGAGCCACCGCTCCGCCGTGATGGCCGAGACGACGTGGTGCACGCTGGCATACGCCGGCACGCGCGCACCGAGGCGCCCGAGCGCGGCCCAGAGTCGCGGATCGCGATCGGTCCACGTGCGCTCGAGGATGTAGCTGCCGAGCTCCGCGCGGCGCTGAGGGGGAAGCCGCTCGAGGGTCGAGAGCATCTCGAGCAGATCGTCGAGTGCCTCGGGCTTCAGCTTTTTGGGCTTTTTGATGCCGCGATCGGGCGGGGCCACGAAGGCCTCGAAGGTGTCGACGATCTGCGTCTGCGCAGCCTCGTCGAGCCCTGCGGCGACCCGGCGCCAGGCGATGAAGAACTGTTGCCAGCCGCGGGGGCCGTCCACGAAGGCGAGCTTTTCGGAGAAGAGCGATGCGAGGCGCGACACGCGCGCGCTGTCGTGGGGATCGCCGAAGCCAGGCCGCAGGCAATACCCGGCGAGCAGCCAGAAGACGCGCTCGTGGTCGGCGGTGCGGCGGCGGTTGCGCGCGAGCGGGATGAGCGCATCGTACAGCGTGCGCGCGTCGAGCATCGTCCAGCTCGAGCGCTCGCCGAGGAGCCGTTCGAGCTCGCGCACGAGATCCTTCACGTCGCGCGGCGACGCGTCCTGGCGGGGCTTGCCGAAGGCGCGGTCGATGAGATCGTGGGCCGCGTCGAACTTCTTGCCGCGCAGTGAGGTCGCCGGGGGAATCGACGTGGTGCGCTCGCGTTCCACGGCCGGGGCGCGCAGCTGGAAGGCGAGGCGAAAGCGGCGTGGGGCCTTGCCCGCGGGCGGATCGGATTCGACGCACGCGAGATCCAAGGTGCCAATCGCGCTGAGCTTTCCCTCGAGCACGACGGCGATCTCGCGCTTCTCTCCCTTCTCTTCTTTGCCTTCGGCGCGAAACGTCACCGCGGCAGGGGGAAGGGGACGGAAGTGCTCTTCATCGAGCGGCACGACGGTGCCCGCGGGATCGATGCGCGCGTCGTCGGCCGCGAACAGGTCGAAGCGCACGGGCCGCCCGACGGTGAGGGCTAGGGGAACCCCCTCCGCCACGGCGGTGACGTCTTCTTTGGTGCCGCGCGGCACGACCGAGACGGCCTTGGTGCCGTCGCCCAGGGCCACGTAATAGCCGTGCGCCGCGCCACCTTGAATGCGAACGCCGTGTCCGCGCAGTGCGAGCGCATAGGCGACGGCGCCTCGGGCCACACCGAAGTCGGGATCGGGATGGGGAAGCACCGCGGGTCCAGGCGCGCCTTCGGGGTGCCACGAGCTCACCACCTCCGCGACCCGCTCGGCGATGCGCGTCGCGCGGAAGACGCCGCCGTTCAGCAACAGCGCGTCGATGCGCGTCCCCGAGCCCACGTGCCGCGCGACGAACCAGGCGATGTGCCGCGTGATGGCCACGTCGCGCTCGTACGGGAGCCCGAACGCGACCAAGGCACCCCGCGTGCGTTGCGGCCGCGCATCGCGCTCCACCTTGGGGAAAAAGCCCTCCAGGACGATGCGCTCCACCTCGTCCCGTGTGAGCTTCGTGCTGAGCGAGCCGCCCACGAGCTTGGCGCCATGCCCGAGCACCGTGACGGCCGCCTCCTCCGGCACGTTCTCACCTTGGCCGCCCAGAAGCCGCTCTTTGGCCGTGCGGCAGGCCGCGGTGAGCTGTGCAAAGCGCCCGGGGTCGAACTTCGTCTCGAGCCGCTCTTCGCAGAGATGGGCCAAAGTGAGGTCCATGTTGTCGCCGCCGAGCAAGAGGTGATGCCCGGTGGCGATGCGCGAAACCACGGGGCCACTTTCCCCGCGTTCGACGCGAATGAGCGAGAGATCCGTCGTGCCGCCGCCCACGTCGCAGACGAGCACGTGCGCGGCTTGTGTGCCCGCGATGAGCGCCTCGAGCCCGGCGGTGCCGATGCGCTGCATGCAATCGTAGAACGCGGCCTGCGGCTCCTCGAGCAAGCGCACGTTCAGGCCCGCGCGGGTCGCCGCCTCCAAGGTGAGCTCGCGCGCGCCCTCGTCGAACGACGCCGGTACGGTGAGCACCACCTCGGTATCGGCGAGCGGCGTATCCGGGTGCGCCGCGTCGTACGCCGTCTTCAAATGCGCGAGGTACCGGGTGCTCGCGTCCAGCGGCGAAACCTTGGGCACGGATTCGTCGTCCGAGCCCCACGGAAGAATCGCCGCCGTGCGATCGACGCCCGCATGGCATAGCCAGCTTTTCGCCGAGGCAATCAGCCGCCCGGGGACCTGCGCGCCGCGCTGCCGCGCGAACTCACCGGTGACGTACGGCGCATCGTGAAAGGGATCGCCCTCGATTTCCCCTGCCGCCGGCGCAAACAGGCACGATGGCAAGAGAGCGCGCGCCTCGATCTCGGTGCGCGTGACCAACTGCGGAACTGCGAAAATGCGCGGCGTGCGGTCCGGTCCCTCCGCGTCCGCCCACGCCAGCAGCGTGTTCGTCGTGCCGAGATCGATCCCAACGACGCGCGCGCTCGTTCTCATCCTTTAGGTCGATCCCGCCTCTCCGCGCACGGTCAGCTCGATGCCCCAGCGCTCGTTCGGCTTGCGCGGTTGCGTGGCGACCGCCTCGAGCATCAACGTGCCCACCTCGGTCACCGAGGCATGCAACCGCACCGGAACGACGTCGCCCTCGGCGCGGCCTTCGGCGGGCAACGTGACCTCGATGGGGGCGAGCTCCTCGAGCTCTCCTTCCTTCCATCGCTCCAATTCGGTACCTGCGGCGTCGTCACGGCGCACCGTCGATCCGAAGAACCGGAAGCGCACCGGCTCGCCCACCACGACGCCCAGCTCGTTCGGCGGAAGGCTCGCCTCGGTGCCTTCCTCCATCCCGAACGGCGCCACGCACAGCGCGGTGATCGGCGGCTCCATGCCCGGCACCGCCGGCATCGCGCTCTCGATGCCGACGTAGTACGCGCGCGCCGTACCGCCGCGGATGCGCAGCCCGCGTCCGTGTCGCGAAAGCCCGTAAGCCGCCGCCCCGCGCGCCACGGCCAAGTCGTAATCGGCCTCGGCCAGCATGCGCACCGGCGCTGCTCCATCTTCCGCAAGCCATCCATTGAGCGTCGTGAGCAGGCGCTCGCGCAGCGCATCGCTCTTCATCACGCCGCCGTTGAACAGCACCGCGGTTGGATGCAGCAAGCTCCCGCCTTGCGAGGCGAGCCCCAACGTGGCCAGCGCCCCGGCCTGCTTGCCCAAGAACGCGGCCAGATGCTTCGTCACCGCGGCATCCGATGCATAAGGAAGCCCCAATTGCGTCAGACCACCACGCGCCCGCACCGCAGGCCGCGCCGCCGCCGGCACCACCGGGAAGAAGCCTTCCACGAGCACGCGCGTCACCTCTTCGCGCGTGAGCTCACTGCGCACGCCGCCGCCCACCAGCTTCGAGCCGCGCGCTGCGAGAACGATGGGCACCGACTCGAGCGCGGCATCGCCCAAGAGCCGCTCCTTCGCGCTGCGGGCCGCATGCGTGAGAGCGCCCATTTGCCAGCGATCCAGCTCCGTCCCGTTCTGGGCCACCTTCTGCCGCACCACGTGTGCGAGCGCGAGGTCCATGTTGTCGCCGCCGAGCAGAATGTGATCGCCCACGGCGACGCGCACCAGTTCGAGCGAGCCCTCTTTCTCGACGGCGGCAATGGCCGAAAAGTCCGTCGTCCCGCCGCCGATGTCCACGACCAGGATGACATCGCCGACCTTCAGCTCCTTGCGCCATCCATCGCCCATCGCATCGATCCACGCGTACAGCGCGGCCTGCGGCTCCTCGAGCAAGGTGATGTTCTCCAGGCCTGCCGCCAGCGCGGCCTCCGCCGTGAGCTCGCGGGCACCCGCATCGAACGACGCCGGCACCGTGATCACGATCTCCTGCGCACCCAGCGGTGCTGCATCACCGCCGCGGCGTTTTTGCAGGGCATCCCACGCCTCGGTGAGGTGCTCCAGGTAGCGCCAGGACACCTCCACCGGGGAGATCTTTTCGATGTCCTCCGGTGCACCCTGCGGCAAAATCTGCCCGCGCCGGTCCACGCCCGTGTGACAGAGCCAGCTCTTGGCGCTTGCAATCGTGCGCAGCGGTGCATCGGCGCCTCGCGCCCGCGCCAGCTCGCCCACCGCGAACCGCCGCTCCGCATCCCACGGGAGCGCCTGCGGCCCCTCGGCCTCCGCCGCAAAGTACAAGAACGACGGCAGCAAGGTCCGCGCGTCCACCGTGCCGGCGGCCACGAGCTGCTCGATGGGCGTCACCTCGGGCCGAGCCTTTTCGTCCCCGAGCGGGGCACTCGCCAGGGCCGTGTGCGTGGTCCCCAGATCGATACCCACGACGAAGCGCTTTTGGTCGCTCACAGCTCGACCTCCGCCGGGCAAAGGATGCTCGCATCGTGCCCCGAAACGGCGGCTGGCAAGGTGATCTCCTTGGCGCGCCAGCCGCGGTGGCGCAACACCCCGCGGTAGGGGCCGGTGCCTTTCACATTGCCGGTCAGCTTCACCTCGGCCGGATCGAAGCCCGCGTTCAAGGTGACCGTCGTATCCTCGTCCTCCGAACGAAGCGGAACGATGGTGGCGTGCGACAGCAGGGCCTTGCGGCATCCCTCGTGGATCACGCGCGCCGTTGCCCCGATTTCCGCGTCGGCGAAGGGCGCGATCTCCTGGGTCAGAAAGTCCACCAGGCGGCCTTCACGCTGGAAAAGCCCCAGCAGCTGCAGCGCCCCATCCACGGATTTTTCGGCCTTCTCCAGCTCCTTGGGCTCTTCCTTCACCGGAGGCGCCACCTCCTTCGGAGGGGGAGGGGCAGGAGGCAGCGCCTTCGGCGTTCGCGCATCCCAAGCACGGGCGGCGTATTCGCCGTCGAAGAGAACGCGGAAAAACGCAATCCACGCGAACCAAAGTCGTGTGAAGAAGGAGAGGGGGGCAAGATCCGTCGTTTCGCTCACGCGCGGAGGCTACTTCCGCACGGAACCCGAAGCAAAAAGATTAGAGTACGCCGGACATGTCCGACGGACCGTACACGCCCCCGCCGAACCCCGGTCGTTTCGTGGTGCAGAGCATGCTCGCGCTGCGGGCGGCCGTTCTCAAGGTGCTCGACCTCATCACGCCCCCCGAGCTCACAGTCGTCGAGCACACCCTCGCGGTGATGCGCACGCAGATGGTCCACGTGGCCGCCAAGCTGAAATTGGCCGATCACCTGGAAAATGGCCCCCTGGATGCGCCCGAGCTCGCTCGGCGGACGGGCGCCCACCCGGACGCGCTGGAGCGCATGATGCGGGCGCTGGTTCAGATCGGCGTCTTCCGCCGCGAGCGGGACGGGCGCTTCGGCAACAACCGCGTCTCACGCGTCCTGCGCGCGAACGCCCTGGGCGGGCCGGCCTTCCCGGAATATTTCGGTGCCTCCTACCATGCCCACGCGTGGGCCGAGTTGGAGCACACAGTGATGACCGGCAAAAGCGCCTTCGAGCGGGTGCACGGCACGTCGTTCTGGGGTTACTTCGAGAAGCACCCCGATCAAGGCGCCACCTTCGACGAAGCCATGTCGCGCATCACCGAGTTGGACACGCCCGGCGTCGCGGCCTTGCCCGTCTTTCGCGAGGTGAAAAAGCTTTGCGACGTCGCCGGCGGTAGCGGAATGCTCCTCGCGGGCATTCTGGCCAAGCATCCCCACCTCTCGGGCATGCTGTTCGACCAGCCCGCCCGCCTCGAAGACGCGCGCGCCCGCCTGCGCCAGCGCAACGTCCTCTCGCGCTGCGAGTTCGTATCGGGCGACTTCTTCGAGGCCATCCCCGCGGGGGCCGACGCCTACTTGCTCAAGGACATTCTGCACGATTGGGACGACGCGCGCAGTCTCACTATTTTGAAAAATTGCCGCCGCGCGATGAATCCGAATCACCGACTCCTCATCGTAGAATTGCTGGTGACCGACCAACCCGCATACCCCATGGTTCATTTCCTCGACATGGAAATGATGACCGTCCTGTCCGAGGGCCGCCAGCGCACCGAGGTCCAGCTCCGAGGGCTTCTCGACGAGGCGGGCTTCGACTTGCGCACCGTGCACCCGCTTCCCGGGCTCTCCACACTTCTCGAGGCTACGGCGCGGTAGTTGTCGGAATCGGATTCGGAATCGGAATCGGAATCGGAATCGGATTCGGATTCGGAATCGGATTCGGAATCGGAATCGGAATCGGATTCGGAATCGGATTCGGATTCGGAGGGGCGCCGGGGAGCGGGACGGCGTGGTCCGGCTCCCCGGCGGCGCGCTATCGCGTGGCGCCGAGGCGATGAAGCATCGCCGCGACGCGATTGAGCAACTCCTCGCCGGGTTCGATTTCGTGGGGGCGGATGTAGCCCCAGGCGACTGCGACGCGCAATGCGACGCGCGATTCGCTGTTCGAGCCGGCGGCGGTGGAGAAACGGGCGATGCGATGGCCGCCTTGGCTACGGTCGCCTTCGGCGATGTTTAGCGCGATGGAGCTAAGGGAACGTCGAAGTTGCTCGCCGAGATCGCGGTCGCAGCGCCGGATATGGGCAACGGTGGGGCGAAGGAGCTCGATGGCTTGAACGGCCAGCTCGAGGACGTGGAAACCAAAGGGGCGGTGGGGCGGTTTTGCTTGCATGCCCCCCCGAGCGAAAGAAGCGTGACAGCGCCCTCGCTGTCGAAGGCCGCCGTGTGGGGGGCGCTGGCGCGCTTCTTTCGCGTTCGGGCAGGCAAGCAAAACCGACCCGCCGCACCGGCTTCCGATCGAGCGCGAGGTTCGACTTTCGCTGCAGCACGACGCGGCTCCGATGCCCTACGACTACGCAGCTTCGCTGGCGCACGACGACGCAGCTCCGATGCCGGAGGTGGACTCGGATTCGAAGGCTGCTCTCGACGTGAATCCCGGTGCGGCGGGGTGTTCTTGCTTGCCTGCCCGGGCGCGAAAGAAGCGCGCCAGCGCCCGTCGTGGCTCGGCGATCGAGGCCAAGGCGCTGTCACGCTTCTTTCGCTGGAGGGGGCATGCAAGCAAGAACACCCCACCGCCCCTCCAAGTTTCAGGTCCTCGAGCTGGCGATTCAAGCCATCGAGCTTCTTCGTCCCACAGTAATGCATATCCGTCGCTGCGACCGCGACTTGGGCGAGCAGCTTCGAAGGGCCCTCAGCTCCGTCGCATTGAACATCGCCGAAGGCAATCGTAGCCAAGGCGGGCACCGCATCGCACGCTTCTCCACCGCGGCAGGCTCCAACAGCGAATCACGTGCCGCTCTGCGCGTTGCGGTCGCCTGGGGCTACGTCGACGCTCACCAAATCGAAGGCGGCGAGCGATTGCTCGACAAAGTCGCCGCCATCCTTCACCACCTTGGCGCTATGCGCTAGCGCGTCCGTCGGGGAGCTGGGCATTCACCGCCCAGCTCCCCGCCACCGCCCGCGCCGCTGATTCTGAATCTGAATCTGACTCGGATTCGGAATCGGATTCGGATTCGGAATCGGAATCGGAATCGGAATCGGATTCGGAATCGGATTCGGATTCGGAATCGGATTCGGAATCGGATTCAGACCCAGATCCAGATTCAACCCGTCACGCGAGGGAGTCGCGGGGGGTCCACATGGACTCGAAGAATGCGCACAATTCGTCGTGGCGCGCTTTGGCGTCGAGCCACCCCAGATCGATCAGCTCGGACGCGAATTCCCCGTCGAAGAGCACGTACGACAGCAAATCGGACTCCGAATCGCCGCCCGCTTCGGCGAGGCGCCGCATTACACGCGCGAGCGGCCCGCCTACGCGGCCCTGGAACTTTGGCGAGCGCACGAACTCCACGCTCATCTTGCCGATGTCCTCCGAGGCGCGCACCAGAATCGTCGACAGTGGACGGATTTTGGGCGGTGCGGTGCGGCCGAGCTCCTCGTTGATGGCATCGACGAAGCCTGGACCGAACCGTCGCGTGCCCGCCGACAGAAGGCGATTGATGCCCTCGAGGCGCGCCAAGTCGGTGTCGAGTCGGTCGAGCAACAGCGAATTGAGCGCCTTGCCAAAAAGCAGCAGTGGCCCCGGGCGCGGTTCCTCCTCCGCGGTGGCATCGCGGCCGTTTTGCCGGATGTAACGCGGATTTACGATGAGCAGTCCGTCGGCGCCGAGACGCCGTGCCGGTGAGAGTGGCACGTTCTGGCGCAGGCCGCCGTCGCAGTAGTACTGCCCATCGATGAGCACCGGCCGGAACAAAATGGGAATCGCTGCCGACGCCAGCGCATGATGCTCGGTGAGGATCGCTGCGCGCGGCTCGAGGGTCGGCTCGTGGCCCCAGGCCATGAGCCCCGGCTCGCCGCGTTGCACGAACACGATGGTCTTGCCGCTCGCCACGTGCGTCGTCGAAATGGTCACCGCGGTGAGCATCCCGCGCGCCAAATTGTCGCCGATGCGCGCAAACGGAATTTTGTCCGCCACGAGCTTTTCCAGCCCGCTCGTGTCGAGCAGTGCGCGCGATCCGGCCAAGAGCCCGCGCAAGTCGGACTTGACGAGATCGCCCACGCGCAGTTCGCGCCACACGTCCACGAGGCGCTGCGCCCGATCGCGTGGCTCGTCGGCATATGCAGCAAGGCCTGCGACATTGAGCGCGCCCACCGACGTGCCGCACAGAATGTCGAGCGGCACGTCGCGCCCCAGTGCCCGCGACACCTCTTGGAGGAGATACGCCACGACGCCCACCTCGTAAGCACCCCGCGCGGCACCGCCGGCCAGGATGAGGGCGACTCGTTTCATGGTCACGGGGGCGGGAGACGTCATGCGGCGCGCACGTCGATCAACTGGAACGCATCGACATCCATGAGACCTCGGTCGGTGAGCTTGAGCGACGGAATGACCGGGAGGCTGAGAAACGCGAGCTGGAGAAATGGCTCCGGAAGTTCGCAGCCGATCTCCTTGCTTGCATGATGCAATTTCCCCAAGGCCCGCTCGATGAAAATCGGCTCCTCGGGGGACATGAGTCCGCCAATGGGTAAGCCGAGGTGCGCGTGCACCGCCCCGCCGCCGACGACGCAGAACCCACCGCCGCTGTCGATCAACGTTGCGAGCGCCATGCGCATGTCGGCGGTGTTGCTCCCGACGACGATGAGGTTGTGGCTATCGTGCCCCACGCTCGATGCGATGGCGCCGCGGAAGTTGCGCCCGAAGCCGCGGACGTAGCCGTTGGCCGGCCTCGAGCCGTGCCCATAGCGCTCGAGCACGGTGAGCCTCGCGACGCCCTCGGCATCGTGCGCCATGACGGCGCGATCGGTGAGAATGCGCCCCTCGCGCACGCCGATGACGTGCACGCTGCCCGAGGGGCCTTCGAGATCGCGCGCTTCGGGAACGTGCGCCTTCATCGTTCCGCGCGCTGCAGCGCCCTCGCGTGCATCGGCATCGCCCGAAAGATCGAGCTCGCCCACGGGCGTGCCGGCGACGAGCACGTCCGAGATGGCACACGTCGCGACGTCGTCGAGCAAGATCAAATCGGCCACGTGCCCTGGCGCAATGGCGCCGCGCCGCACGAGCCCGTAGTGGCGCGCCACGCTGAAGGACGCCGCACGGTAGGCCACTTCCGGGGGCACGCCGTATCCGATGGCCCCTCGCACCAAGTGATCGATGTGCCCCTCGCGCGCGATGTCCAGCGGGTTGCGATCGTCCGTGCAGAAGCCGATGCTCGTCGACGTGGCCATCGTGAGCAGCGGCGCCAGCGCGCGCAGATCCTTGGCCACGCTGCCCTCGCGGATCCATACCGCGATGCCCTTGGTGAGCTTCTCCTTCGCCTCCTCGTACTCGGAGCTCTCGTGGCAGCTGGAAATGCCCGCGGCCGCGTAGGCCGAAAGATCCCGCCCGCGCACCAGCGGGCAATGCCCATCGATGCGCCGTCCGGCGAAGGTCTCGAGCTTCGCCAGCACGGACGGATCGGCATGAAGCACGCCGGGCACGTTCATCATCTCGGCGAGGCCCAAGGTCTTCGGGTGATCCAGCAAGGTGGCCAGGGCCGCGGCGTCGATGGTCCCGCCGCCGTTGGTCTCGAAGTCGGTCGCCGGCACGCAGGAGCTGAGCATCACGCGCAGGTTCAGCGCCATGCCGCGCGACGCATCGAGGAAATAGCGAATGCCACCGAGGCCGATCACATTGGCCAGCTCGTGCGGATCGCAGATGGCCGACGTCGTTCCGCGCGGCAGCACCGCACGCTGAAAGTGGTGCGGCGTAAGGAGGGAGCTCTCCAGGTGCACGTGGGCATCGCAAAATCCCGGCACCACGGAGCGGCCGCGCCCCTCGATGGTGCGCGTGGCCGAGAGCCCGGGCTCCAGCCCCACCAGGAACCCATCCTTGACGGCCAAGTCCCCCTGGTGCCACGTGCACGAGAACACATCGAGGTACCGCACGTCTTTGACCACCACGTCGCACGGCACGCGCCCTTGCGCTGCATCGATCAGCCGAGCCAATTTCACCGCATCCATCTTCGTAGTGTACCAAGAATCGGGCTCGCTTAAGATGCGCGCATGACCCGTCCCCCGAAGTCCCTCGTCCACGTGGTTGGCCTGTTTGCTTTGGCCACCGTTTTCGCATGCGGCGGCAGCTCGAACACGACGGCACAAACGCCCTCGTCGTCGTCCACGACCGTGGAAGTTTCGGCAAGCGGGGCGAGCGTACGCACCCTGCAGATTGCGCCGGACTCGCTCCGGGTGGACAAGGTGGGCGGGCGCGATGCGTACCTCTATCCCGATGGCCTGCTCGATCTTGCGTTCGTCGTGGACGTGACGGGGCCGCTTGCGGCGCTCTTCCTCATGTCGACGGACGAACGCGGCGAGCCTGACAACTTCTTTCGCGTGAACACGATGATCGGGACCGAAGAGGCGCCGCAGATGTTCGGCGGCACCCTGGAGCTCGGCCGTATGTCCTCCGGGCTCGGCGTCATGGAAGAAGGCAAGTGGATCAACAAGGCCAACGGCTCGGTGACCATCCCCGCGGGCCAGCACCACCTGACGCTCTACACGTCGAACATGGGCGGGCTGCAGTCAGGTCGTCATCTTCGCGTCTTCGGTGTCCTGTCCGACAGGTCCGTCATCAAGGGCCCCATCCTGACGCTCCCTTAGCGACGCCTCCCCCTGACCCAGGCGCAGGGGCGGGAAGAACAACGCCAGCGCCAGGGCCGACGCCGCCATCGCCGCGATGATGCGGAAGATGGTCACCAGCGACGTTTCCAGCTGCGCCGAGATGCGGCCCATCAACGCCGGATCCAGGTGATGGCCGTGCTCGGGGCCCATGATCTCGGACAGCAGGCGCGGGTCGGCGAGGCCTGCGAGGCCGCCCGCGAGGATCGCACCGAGCGCGCCCACCGCGATGGATCCACCGATGGTGCGGAAGAACGAGCTGGCCGCGGTGGCTTGGCCGCGCTGCCGCCACGTCACGCTCTCCTGCAACACGAGGATGATGGGCGTGTTGGCGAAGCCGAGGCCCAGGCCGAGGAAGAACATGATGGCGTAGAGCACGCCCGGCGCGGCCACGTTCGCGATCTCCACCGAGAGCACGACCAGCGATGCCGTCGCCAAGGTCCAGCCGAAGATCATGATCGTGCGGTACGAGAGACGCGACAGAATGCGCCCCGTGAGGGTCGCCGCCAGCGGCCAGCCGATGAGCAGCGGCGAGAGCATCGAGCCCGCCGTGGTGGCGCTCGTGCCCAAGATCCCTTGCAGGTACAAGGGTAGGTAGGTCACCACCGACATCATCGTCGCGCCCAC
Source organism: Sorangiineae bacterium MSr12523 (assembly GCA_037157775.1). NCBI lineage: Bacteria > Pseudomonadati > Myxococcota > Myxococcia > Myxococcales > Pendulisporaceae > Pendulispora > Pendulispora brunnea. The sequence goes on along the minus strand of CP089982.1, from coordinate 6,595,773 downwards.
CACGCCGCCCAGAATGCACGACAGGCCGATGACCTTTTGCCGCAACAGATCCAGCGGGATCACCGGCTCTTCGGCGCGGCGCTCGACCAGCATCATGATCACGCCGAACCCGATGGCGAGCGGAATCGTGATCGCCGGGGCCACGCGGCTCGTGCCCAACAAGAGCGACACGACCATGGCCGTGACGACCAGCGCGCCCGGGATGTCCAGCTTCGCCGGGCGCTTCGCCACCGACTCGTGGAAGGCCACGACATAGAGAAACGCCGCCAAAACACCGACGGGAACGTTGACGTAGAAGACCCACCGCCACGAGAGGAACTTCACCAGGAGGCCGCCCAAGAACGGCCCGCTCATGCCCGCGATGGCCCAGACCGCGCCGAAGATGCCTTGGATGCGCGCGCGCTCCTTCACCTCGTAGATGTCGCCCGCCACCGTGAACGCGAGCGTCTGCAGTCCACCGGCGCCGAGCGCTTGCAGCCCGCGGAAGGCGATCAACTGAACCATCGACTGCGAGAGCCCGCTGGCCATCGAGCCAATCAAGAACAGCGTGATGCCGACCATCATGAGCGATTTGCGCCCATAAATGTCGGACAGCTTGCCGTAGATGGGCATCGCCACCGTATTGCCCAGCAAGTACACCGCGCCGACCCACCCGTACAACTCGAGCGCCCCGAGATCCGCGACCACCGTGGGCATCGCCGTCGCGACCACGGTGGTTTCCATCGCTGCCATGAACAACGAGAGCAGGATCGCGGCCGTCGTTACCGCACGATTCGTACGTTTTGGAGAAGACATTGCGGATGCAGATAGGTTCCTGCTCGCGCCAGGCAAGCCGGACGGCCCAAAGAATAGCTTTTGTCTACTCGCCAGGCATCGGGAGCGATTGCGGCGGGGCGATGGCCACGTCGAACTCGCCCGGGCCCTTTAGCCGGAAAAGTTTGCGCAGCCAGCGCGACGCATCATCGAAGAGCGAATACGCAACGGGCGTCGCAAGCAGTGTCAGCAGCAGCGACAAGATCTGTCCACCGACGACCACACCTGCGGTGGCCCGGTTGTAACCGGCGCCGACGCCCTTGGAGAGGATGAGCGGGATCATCCCCGCCACGAACGCCAAGGTGGTCATCAAAATGGGCCGCAGACGATCCCGATTGCCTTGCAGAATCGCCTCGAGCCGCGGCATGCCGGCGCGCCGCAGTTGGTTCGTGTGGTCGATCTGCAGAATGGCATTCTTCTTCACCACCCCGAAGAGCACCAGGATGCCCAGCATCGAATAAATGTCGATCGCCTGCTTGAACAGAATGACCGACATGAACGCGAACGGGAGGGTAAGCGGCAGGCTCAATAGAATGGTGAACGGGTGCAGCCAAGACTCGAACTGCGCGGCCAGCACCAGGTACATGAAGACGAAGGAGAGGCCGATGGCCAGGGCGAAGTTCACCATCACGCGCCCCATCTCGCGCGTCTGCCCGGTGGGGGCGGCCACGTAGTCGGCGGGGAGCTTTTCTTCGTCGATGATCTTCTTCAGCTCCGAGGCCACGGCGCCTTCGCCCACGCCGGGAATGACGTTTGCGAGCATGGTGACCACGCGCTGCCGATTCAGATGGCGGATCTCCGCCGGCCCCGTGCCGCGCCGCAGTTCGACGACGTCGCTCAACGGCACGAAACCGAGCCTCTGCGAAGGCACCGTCAGCAGCCGCAGTCCGTTCATGTCGGCGCGGTATTGCGGCTCGGCGCGCACGCGCACGTCGTACTGCTCGCCGTGCTCTTCGTAGTTCGACACCTCGTCGCCCTCGACCAGGAGGCGCAGCGCGTTCGCGATGTCCGACACTTGCACGCCCAGATCGGCGGCGCGCCCGCGGTTTATGTACACGCCCACTTCGGGCTTGCCCAGGATGAGCGAGGAGTCGACATCCACCGCGCCGGGCACCTTGCGGAGCTTGGGCAGCACGTGCGACGTCACCTCCTCGAGCTTTCGCAAATCGGGCCCGCGCACGGTGTACTGGATCTTCGCCGTGGAGAATCCGCCGCCCGAGAACGCGCCGATCTCGGAAATGGTGATGCGCAGATCCTTGGGTTGCTTGGGAACCACTTCCTTGCGGAACTGGTTCATGATCTGTTCCTGCGTCTGCTCCGGGCGGAACGCGGGATCGGTCAGGCGCACGTAGATGCGCGCGGCGTTCTGCGTCTTGCCCGAGTCGCTGCCCACCGTCACCAATGTGGCATGCACGGTGGGGTAGGCGCGGATGTCCCGTGCCATGCGCTCGCCAATGAGCTCCGTCTGCGCCAGGCTCGTGCCCTCGGGCGCGCGTACCACGACCTCGAACTGGGCGTCGTCGTTGCGCGGGAGAAATCCCTTGTTGGCCTTACCGGCGAGCGGCCCGCAGGAGCCGAGCGTTACCAGCGAAAGCACCACCACGATCCACCGGCGGCGCATGACGAAGCGCAACATGGCCATGTAGGCGCGCTCGATGGGCCGATAGAAGAAGTTGACCACCCGTTCGCCCAACGGCTCCTTGCGCTCCTCGTGAATGCGCGCCGTCTTGTCCCCCGAGGGGAGGCTGCCGCGCTCGTGCGCCTTCAGCCAGCGCGAGGCCATCATTGGCGTAAGGGTAAAGCTCACCAGCAGCGACACGGCGATGGCGAAGGCCATGGTCACGCCGAAGCTCTTGAGGAAGCGCCCCGGGATGCCGCCCATGAAGGCCACGGGAAGGAAGACCGCGATGAGCGAGAGCGTCGTCGCGAGCACCGCGAGGCCGATTTCCTGGGTGCCCGTGCGCGCGGCCTCCTCGGGCGATTGCCCTTTTTCTTCGACGTGCCGATAGATGTTCTCCAGCACGACGATGGCGTCGTCGATGACGATGCCCACGGCCAGCGCCAAAGCGAGCAGCGTAATCGTGTTGAGCGTGAAGCTCTGGATCCACATCAGCGCGAAGGTGCCGATGATGCTCGTGGGGATCGCGATGGCCGCGATGATCGTGCTTCGCAGGTTCCCCAAGAACAGGAGCACCACCAACGCCGCGAGGATGGCTCCGATGATCAAGTGCTCGTGCACCGCATCGACGCTGGTGCGGATGACGCCCGAGTCATCGCGCACGACCTCGAGCTGGTAGCCTGCGGGGAGCGTCTTTTTCAGCTCCTCCATGCGTGCCTTGACGGCGTCGACCACCTTCACCGTGTTCGAGCCCGATTGCTTGCGCACCTGCAAGGTGACCGTGCGCCGCCCATTGAGCTGCGCCGCGGTCTCGCGTTCCTCGGCCCCGTCCTCGACTTTGGCGACGTCCTTGACCCGAATGGAATGGCCCGCCACCTGGCGCACCACCAACTCGCCGATCTCCTGCGGCCGCTCCACGCGCCCGTGGATGCGCAAGGTGAGCTGCTCCGGTCCCGTGTCCACGCGGCCGCCCGGTGTCGTCAGGTTCTGCGCGCCGATGGCCCGCTGCACGTCCAGGGCCGTGATCCCGGCACCGCGCAGCGCGATGGGATCGAGCCACACGTTCACCTGGCGCTCTTGCCCGCCGATGATCTGAACCTGGCCCACCCCGTCGATGGCCTCGAACAGGCGCCGGATGCGCTTGTCGGCGAACTCGGTGACCTCCTGAATCGGCTTGTCGGGTGCGTTGAGCGCCAAATAGAGGACGGGCTGCGAATCGGGATCGAGCTTTTGCACCGTGGGCTGCTCGATGTCCTTGGGCAGATCGGGCAAAATCAGATTGAGGCGGTCGCGGATTTCCTGCGCCCCGATGTCCGGGTCTTTCTCGAGGATGAACGTGATGGTCACCAGCGAAACACCCTCGGTGGTGATCGACTGCAGCTCGTCGATGCCGCTGACGGTGTTGACCGCTTCCTCGACCTTCTCGGTGATCTCCGTCTCGACGTCCTCCGGCGCGGCCCCGGGAAGGCGCGTGGTCACCGTGACGATGGGCAGGTCGACCTTGGGGAAGCGGTCGACGCCCAATTGCACGTAACCGAAGGCACCCACGACGCAGATGACCAGGATGAGGACGGTCGCAAAAATGGGGCGCTTGATGCAGATCGCCGCAAGCCACTGCATGAAAGGTTGCCTCTCTCGCTGCTATTACTGAATTCGAACGCCGTCGCGGATGTCGGGTCCAGGTTCGGCCACGATGCCATCGCCGCGGTTGATGCCGCTCACGACGGCGATGAGACCGCCCTTTTCCTCCCCGACCTGCACGAGCCGCTCGTTCGCGCGGCCGTCGACCACCGCGAAGATGCGCGCGGTGATGCCCTCGCGCTTCAGCGCGCTCACGGGAACGGCGGGAACGGGGTGTTCGCTGAGCAGCAATTTGGCCGTGGCGAACATGCCCGGACGAAGCTTGCCCACGCCGGCGGGCTTTCCGTCTTTTCCTTTCGGACCTGGATTCGGCACGATGGCCTCCACCACGAGGTCGCGGCTGGATTCTCGGATGTGCGGGCTCACGTACCGCACGGTGCCGGAGAACTTCTCGTCGCCGAACGCGGTGACGCTGAAGGTGAGCTTCATGTCGGGCTGGATCATTCCGGCCTGCGCCTCGGGCACGGTGAGCTCGAGGCGCAGCGGATCCGGCGCGTAAATGGAGGCGACCTTGGTTTCGGGCTTCACGTACTGCCCGACGCTGACGTAGCGCTCTCCGATGACGCCATCGAACGGTGCCCGGAGGTTGCTGTCGCCCAGCAACTTGCGCGCGTTCTCGTGCTGCGCCTCGGCGGCGGCCAGTGACCATTGCGTCGACGAGCACTGCGACGTCGTCCGGTCGTACTCGGCTTGCGAAATCGCGCTCGTCTCGAGCAAGTGCTTCACGCGCTCGCACTCGCGCTGGGCTTGCTCCAGGTTGGCCTTCACCTGGTTCGACTGAGCTTCCGTGGCGCTGACGCTGATGACGGCGGCCCGCGAATCCAGCCGCGCCAGCGACTCACCCTTGCGGACCGCCTGACCACGCTCCACGAACGTGGCCAGCACTTTTCCGCTGGCATCGGCCGCGATGTCCGACTCCTGGTTCGCCCGCAGTGTGCCAATGAGCGTGAGGTATTCCGGCATCGCCTGCTCGGTGACCTGCACCACGCTGGCGTGCACGACCGGATCTTCTTTGGAGACCGGCTCGGCCTTCGCTTCCGATCGCTTGCACGCGCTCATGCTCGGAGCCATCGCAAGAGCAATGGCGCACGACACGACGGCAGAGAATGGGCTAGAAGTAGGCGGAATGCGCATGGGGTGTTGTGGGTTAACTAACCAGGTGGTTACATAGCGTCGCGCGTGAACAAGGCCAAGCAGAACACGGTTAAGAAGTATGAAGGGACCGCTCCGCGCGAGGCTCGAGAGCCGCGTGCGCGCGATCCCGAGCGCTCACGGGCGCGCATCCTCTCCGCGGCGATGAAAGAGTTCGCGCTGCGAGGGTTTGCCGGCGCCCGTGTGGATGCGATCGCCAAGCGGGCGCGCATCAACAAGCGGATGCTCTACCATTACTTCGGAAACAAGAAGGAGCTCTTCGAGGCCACCATCTTGGCCATCCAGGCCGACAAGGAGCAGATCATCGAGGCTGGCCCGCAGCACGTCCAGGACATGCTGCCCTACATCTACGACAACTTCGGCAGCAAGCGCGACTGGATGCGTATGATGCAGTGGGAGGCGCTCACCTACGGCAGCCGCGAGGTTCCCTCGGAAAAGATGCGGGCGAAGCTCTTCAAGCCCGGTTTGGACCGTGTGGCCAAGGCGCAACGGGAAAATGGCCTTCTCCGGGAAGAGAAGACCGAGCTCGCCATGATGGTGCTCATGGCCCTGGCCAGTTATCCACACCTCATGCCGCAGGCCGCCCGGATGCTGACGGGGCACGCCCCCGACGAGCCGCAGTTTCGCCGGAGCTACTCCGCCTTACTGCGCAGGATCATCGGTTACCTTACGCGCCCGTGATATAGCGCATTACCCGCCCGCGTTTGGCGATACTCTGGGTGGGTTGCTGCTGTCGAGCTAGGTTCCCGATGTCCGACCGTCCCCCCCCCGATCCCGAGTCACCGTTTGCGCGGTTTGCTGCCCTCGTGCGGCGTGAACTCGGTGCCGAGGACGTGCGCGTCCTCACGAAAGACCCCGAGCCCCAGAGTCCCGCTGCCAACGTGCTTTACGCGCGCCTTTCCGATGGCACGGGCATCGCGGTGACGTTTTCCACGGCCCCCAGGAACCCCACGGCGCTCCGGCGCCGCCTGGACATGCTGGTGAACACGTTCACGCAGTTGATCGGGGAGCACGCGAAGCCACCCGCGCGCCTGTCCATTTCCCGCTCGCTCCGAGAGGAGCTGCGGGCGCTGGCCACGCGCACCCAGGCGGTGGAAGCACTGGTCCTGGACGCCCACTCGCCGGTGGTCTGGGGCGCGACGCACCAGCGCGGGCCGCTGGAGGAGCCCCCGGAGCTCAGCGCGGTGCTTCACGTCGTCGATCCGCTGGAGCCGTTCGCCTCGGTCACGCCGCTCTACCGCGACAAGTCCGAGCAGCCTCCGCCGTCCTCGGATCTGGGGGCGGACGACGATCTGGCCGAGCTGGTCGAGTTTCCGCCGCCTGCGCCGCTGCCTGCCCCGCGGCTGGCCGACGTTCCGGGTCCGGTTGCGGTCCCGCCGGAGCCGAGCCAAACGCAGGTCACCGAGCCCAAAGGCCCGGGGTCCTTGCCCCCGCCCGATCTCCGCGATCTGGTGCCCGCCGCCCAGCGCGCCCTGCGCGAAGTGCGCAGCCTCCCCGGGATCGACAGCCTCCGCAAGGGCCGCCCCATCCGCGAAACGGTGCGTCTCGCCGACTTCGGCTACGTGGCGCAGTCGTTTGCGACCATCTACATCATCGTGCTCGTCTTCGAGTCGCCCTTCGACGAACTCCGCGCCGAGCGCGCCCTCAACGACGCACTCCCGCGCATCGAGCGCTTGGTGCTGGCGCTGCCTCCTCTGGATCCCACGCCCGAGCCCCGCGCCAACGCCGTCGCCCTCCGCCGCCCCCGCCGCCGCTAGGGGAATCTGAATCTGATTCGGAATCTGAATCTGATTCGGAATCTGAATCGGACTCGGAATCGGACTCGGATTCGGATTCGGATTCGGATTCGGATTCGGATTCGGACTCGGATTCGGATTCGGATTCAGATCCAGATTCGATCCCCCACCTACGCCGCGGCGCTCCACCGCCGCACGTGCGGCAGATCATCGTCCAACCAAAACGCGTCCGTCTCGGTGACCACCAGGAGTTCTTCGAATTTGGCCCCCACGGCGCCATGTCCCAGATGCGGCTCCACCGCCCATAGACCCGGGGCGGGCGGGTGATCTGAAAACCGGCTTGGCCCCCAGAACGGCGACCAGCCCGCACGCGTCCCCACCATCACATCGCCCAACATCGTCCGCAGACTGCGGACTCCGAAGCCCGCGACCGTCCACCGAGGTACGTCGTTGCGGACCACGTCGACCCTGTGGGCGAGCACCCCGAAGGGGTAGCGGCGGTGCCGGTTCGTGTGGCCTTGTTGCGCGAGCAGCGCGTCCACGTCTCGATAAATCGCGCGCAGCGACTTGCGCGCGCGCACGCCTGCCAAAATGAGCGAGCGGTACGCTTCCAAATCGGCGAGCAAACGCGCGTGCACGGCGTTTTCGCCGAGGCAGCCTGCGTAGCCGATGTCGGCTGCGTAGTTATCCACGACGGGCGCCACGTCGAGGATGTACGGCATGTTCGGTTCGAGCTTGCGGTCCGTTGGGAAAAACTGGTGCGGAAACCGAAAGCCACGGAATGCCGTCCGATCGCCAAACCAGGCGAAGGGCCTATGCAGCCAATCGTCGACGCCGCGCCCCACGAGCCACGTACGCATCGCCGCTACGGCGTCGCGTTCCGTGATGCCCGGTTGCAGGCTCGCGCCGATTGCTTCTGCGCAATCGTACGCGAGCCGCTGCACCGCTCGAAATCGCCCGAGATCGCTGTCGGAGACGTGGTTCACGTCCCGGATGTTACGCCTTGACGGATTTGTCCACGAGCGAAAGCGCCGAATCGATGATGGCGAAGCCCTCGGCGAGCTCCTCTTCCGTCACCGTCAGCGGCGGATTCGTCATGATGCCGTTCCACCGGACGAAGGTGTAGAGGCCCTTCTCCTTGAGGTGCGCGTGGACCGCCTTCATCTCGTCGCTCGTCCCGTTGTACGGGGCCATCGGCTCGAAGGTCTTGCGGTCGCGCACCAGCTCCACCATGCCGAAAAGGCCGATGGAGCGCGTCGCACCCACGCACGGGTGCTTCTCGTACAAGGCCTGATGGTGCCGTTTCATGCTCTCGCCCATCTTGGCCGCGCGCTCGATGAGACCATCTTGCTCGTACACCCCGATCGTCGCCAACGCGGTGGCACAGCCCATCGGATGGCTGTTGTACGTCAGCCCCGCGAAGAACACGTTCTTGTCGAAATGGTCTGCGATGCGACGTCGCAGCCCGACGGCGCCGAGCGGCACGTAGCTGCTCGTGAGGCCCTTGGCCATCGTGAGGATGTCCGGCGTCACCTTCCAGTGATCCACCGCGAACCACTTGCCCGTGCGTCCGAAGCCGGCCATCACCTCGTCGCAGATCAGCAAGATACCGTGCTTGTCGCAGATGGCGCGAAGGCCCTGCATGTAGCCATCCGGCGGAATCAGGATGCCGTTGGTGCCGACCACCGTCTCCACCAAAATGGCGGCGATGTTCTTGGCGCCCTCGAACATGATGACTTCTTCCACGTCGCGCAGCGATTCGCTCACCGGCTCCGGGTCTTTGCGCGCCCACTTGTGAAAGTCCGGGAAGCGAACCACCCCGGGGATGCTCGGCTCCGCCGCCCAGCGCCGCGGATCGCCCGTCAGCGCCATCGCGGCCGCCGTGCCTCCGTGGTACGAGCGGTAGCGCGCGAGGATCTTCGACCGGCCCGTGTACATGCGCGCGATCTTGATCGCGTTCTCGTTCGCCTCGGCCCCGCCGTTGGTGAAGAAGAACGCATCGATGTCTCCCGGACAGAGTTCCGCCAACTTCTTCCCGAGCCGCGCGCGCGGTTCGTGCGCCATGAACGGGTTTGCATACGCAAGCTTGGCCGCCTGCTCCTGAATCGCCTTGATGATCCGCGGATCGCCGTGGCCGGCGTTCACGCTCATTAATTGGCTATTGAAGTCGAGGTACCGCTTTCCATCGGGCGTATAGAAATACGAGCCCTTGGCGTGGGAAACGGGGATGGGATCCACGGCGGATTGCGCGGACCACTCGAACATCGTGTGCTTCTTGGACAACGCGACGATCTCGTCTGCGCTGAGGGCTTGGTCGCTCATGATGCGTACGACGATGTACCCCTCGGGGCCCTTTAGCAAGCACGCTATTTTGACGCGCTAGGTGGCGCGCGTCGCTGCGCGGAAGCCCAACTCCGCATCGCGGAGTCACTCGTTCGACATGTGCACGCGGAAGGTGATGCGAGGCGAGCCTTCCGTCGGCTTCTTGAACTGCGCCGCCTCGATGCGCTTCACCAAGCACGGCACTGCGCCTTGTCCGAACGAGGTACCGCCGACCTTGTCGCTCTTGAGCACCGTGCCTTTGGGCCCGATCTTCGCGGTGATTTCCACGCGCGCGTTGGGCGTCGCCTTGCCGTCGATGCAGGCTTTCAAGGTCGATCGCATGCCCGCGATGGCTTCGTCGAAGCCCGGAATCTTTCCTCCGCTCAAGGTCGCATCCACGCGCGGCACCAGGCCTGCGGAGTCCTTGTTCTCGTTCGACCCCGACGCATCGAATCCCGGAGGCGGCGGCGCACCGGGATCGCTGCTGGCATCCCCCGAGGTGAGTGCCGCCTTGCCGCTCCCTCCGTCGGGGGGCAAGACGACGGGCGGAGGGGGCGAGGAAGTCTGCGCCACCGGCGGACCCTTTGGGCCGCCCCAGTCTTCCTGGACGCACGCGACTCCCGAAAGCGCAGAAAACGCCAGAACCGCAACTGAGAAGACAATGCCAGCGTACGCCATGGCTCCTCGCTTCGATGACCTCGCCGCTGCAGCCGTCGCTTGCTTACCCTGTTCGCGTGCCAACCGCACGTGCGAAGATGGGGACGCCATGCCAACGCTCCGTCTCTACACTTACTGGCGTTCGTCCTCCTCCTACCGTGTCCGCTTTGCGCTCCAGGTGAAAAAAATCGCCTACGAATCGGTTGCGGTGAACCTCCGACAGGGCGAGCAGCATGGGGACGAGCACCGCGAGCGGAGCCCGACGGGGTACGTGCCCTGTCTCTTCATCGATGGGCGGCCCGTGGTCGAGTCCGTGGCCATCATCGAGCTGCTCGACGAGCTTTTCCCCGATCCGCCGCTGTATCCGCGCGATCCTTGGGCGCGTGCGCGGGTTCGCGCCATGGTCGAGGTCATCAATGCGGGGACGCAGCCACTGCAGAACCTGGTGGTGCTCGAGCGGCTGGGGCCCGATCCGGAGGTGCGCAAGGAGTGGGCGAAGCACTTCAATACGCGCGGCCTCGCCAGCGTCGAACGACTCATGACGCTTCATGAAAAGGAGGGGGTCGAAGGGCGCTTTGCTTATGGCGACACGCTCACCGCGGCCGATCTCTTCCTCGTGCCGCAGATGTACAGTGCGCAGCGTTTCGGTGTGGACCTATCTCCCTTTCCGCGTGCCGTTGCCGCCGCCGAGGCGGCCCTTTCCACCGAGGCTGCGCAGGCAGCCATGCCCGAGCGCCAGCCCGACGCCATTCCGTGACCTTCGTTCGTAGGCCAGTGCGTAAAGTGCGTAAGCTCGCGATGGCGCTCGCGCTCCAGGTGGCCGCGGCGGCCATGACGGCGGCGACTGCGCACGCGCAGCCCGTCCGCACGTGGGGCGGCGAGCGTACGCCGCCCGAGCCTTCGTCCGACGCACCGCCGGCGCCCACGGCACCGCCCGCACCGCCGCCGCCCCCACCGCCCACCACGGTAGGCACACCCGTCGAAGGCTCGACCCGGCCGGAGCCGCCTCCCGTCCCGAAACCGCCTGCATCGAAAGGCAACGACGACCCGCAACACACCGCGCCCGCCGAACCGACGACACCGACGACCGAGGAGGAGGAAGAAGCTCGCTCGCAGGCCATCGTCCACACGCCGGGCCACATTGGCCTGCGTTACAAGCTCGAGGGCGTCGAGGTGCAGGGCAACACAACCACGCTGTCGCGGGTGGTGCTCCGGTACGTCCGTTTCAAAGCGGGCGACACGCTCGACGTCGACGACAAGGAGCTCTCGGTCACGCGCTTCCGCCTGCTCGGGACCGGCTTTTTCCGGGATGTCCAGCTTTCGCTCCGCCGCGGCTCGCGGCGCGGCTACGCGGTGCTCGTCGTGAGCGTCGTCGAGCGCAACACCATCGTCGTCAACGACATATGGCTCGGCTTGTCCGCCGACGCGGAGCCCGATGGGCGTGCGCGCCCGCTCACGGCGTATGGCGGCCTCGATGTTTCGGAGCGCAACCTCGCCGGCACCGGCATCACCCTGGGTGGCGCGATGGCCCTGGCCGATCGGCAGCTGGCGCTGCGCACGCGCTTCTCCGATCCGCAGTTCCGCGGCACGCCGTGGATGGCCAATGTCGAGCTGCTCTACAACAACGCCAAGGACTTCTTCGGCAACCGCGACGCCTTGGTCGACGATCCTCAGGCGGACGTGCGGCAGGACTTCGCCGTCGCCGCCTACCGCCGTTTTGGCGGCTCCGTGGGCGTGGGGCACGACCTGGGCACGACCACGCAGCTCTTTCTCGATTACCGATTCGAAAAGATCGATGCCAATCTGCCCCGGGCGGCCAGCCACGTGCGCGGCCGCGACGTGGAGCCCATCGATTTTCACATTCACGGCGGCAGCTCGCTCATATCCACCTTGCGCGCCACCATGGTGCACGACACGCGCGACGAGCCTTTTCTGCCCACGCGCGGCACGCACATGGCGCTGCTTTCCGAGCTTTCGCTCTCGCCGTTGGGGACCGATTACCCCTACGCCAAAGTGCAAGTGCGCGCCTCGCATTGGTTCCCACTGTCGTGGGGACACGTGCTGCGCCTCGAGGGCTTCGCCGGGAGCATTTTCGGCGATGCCCCCTTGTTCGAGCGCTTTTACGTGGGCGACTTCACCGACTTGCTGCCCGACCGCGTTCTCGATTTGAATTTCGACCGGCGTGCCGCGCCCAATTTCCTCGATACCAGCATTCAGGAAGTTCGATATGGCACGTACGCGGCCAAGGTGAACGTCGAATACCGAATACCGCTTTATCGCGGTACCCGGTCCATCTACGGTATCGACCTTTTTGGCTCCTTCGGCATTTACGGCCTGACCGACGATCTCAATTTGCGGCAGCCGCCGAGTGGCTATTCGGGATTCTCCAAAGTTCCCATCGATTTGACCTTCAACGCGGGCCTGCGCATCGAAACCAACGTGGGCGGCTTTGCCTTCGGCATTGCCAACCTGGTTGGCTTCATCCCCGTGCGATCGGAGGGCAATTGAAACCGCCCCTTCGATTCGCTCTCGCCGCGGTGGTGGCGCTTCTTCTGGGCATCGTGCTGCCGGGCCGCGCCGAGGCGCAGGAGGCGTCGCCCGAGCCCTCCACGGCGGCGGCGTTGCCCGCGCGCCAGGCCAATTTTGCGTGGGACAAGACGCGGCTCATCGCCAGCTTCTCCTACCGCGATGCCATCGACGCGCCGCTCACGCAAAAGCTCTCCAGCGGGCTCCCCACCATCATCGCGATGCGTGCGTACGTGATGCGCCAGGGCGAGGATACGCCGGTGGCCCTCGCGGTGCAGAGCTGCCGCGTGGTGTTCGACCTCTGGGAGGAGGTTTACCGCGTCACCGTCACCAGCCGCGGCGGCGTGCGCGATCAGCCCGTGCTCAACGTGGAAGGCGTGCTGCGCCAGTGCGCCGAGGCGCGCGATCTTCCCATTGCCGATAAATCGTACCTGCGTGCGGGAACGCCGCATTTTCTCGCGGTGAGGGTGGACATCAACCCGGTAAGCAAGGAGATGCTCGACCAGATGCGCACCTGGGTATCGCGCCCCACCGGCTCCACGGGCATTGGCCCCAGCGACGCGCTCTTCGGGTCCTTCGTGGGGCTGTTCGTCCGCAGCATCGGCTCCAGCGACCGCACGCTCCGCTTCCGCACGCAAACCGTGGTCCCGTGAGATTCCAGAGAAAGGCGTTATAAGAAACCCGTGCTTCCCGAGGTCGTACAGGAAAAGCTTCGCGCGCTTCCGGCCGAGTCCGGCGTTTATCTCTTCAAGGATCAGAAGAACGAAGTCGTCTACGTCGGGAAGGCCAAGAGCCTTCGCAGCCGCGTACGGAGCTATTTTCAAAGCGGGGGCAGCGATTCGCGGCTGTTCATTCCGCACCTGCTCGAGACCATCGGCGACCTCGACACGATCGTCACTGCCAACGAGAAAGAGGCGACGATCCTCGAGAACACGCTCATCAAGGAGCTTCGCCCCCGCTACAACGTCAAGCTCCGCGACGACAAGGAATACCTGTCCTTGCGGCTCAACGTGACGCATGCCTGGCCGCGCCTCGATGTGGTGCGCCGTCCGGCGGCGGATGGCTCGCGGTATTTCGGTCCGTACCATTCGGCCACCGCGGCACGCCGCACGTTGCACTTGATCAACAAGCATTTCCAGCTGCGCACGTGCAGTGATCTGGAGCTCACCAGCCGGCGGCGGCCTTGTTTGCAATATCAAATCAAGCGCTGTCCGGCGCCGTGCGTCTATGAAGTCGATCCCGCTTGGTACAAAGACCAAGTGCGCGCGGTGGCCATGTTCATCGAGGGCCGACACGACGAGCTCACGCGCGAGTTGCACGACCGCATGCAACGCTCTGCCCAGGAAATGCGCTTCGAATTGGCCGCCGTCTACCGCGATCAGCTTCGGGCCATCGAGCAAGTGCGCGAGTCGCAACGCGTGGTGGTGGCCGACGACGAAGTCGAAAAAGACGTCATTGGCCTTTACCGCGAAGGCGATTTGGTCGAATTGGTGATCCTTCACGTGCGCGGCGGGCGCCTCGGCGACGTGGGCACGTATTCGATCAAGCACGCGGAGATTCCGGAAGAGGAAATCGTCGCCGCCTTCATCGCGCAGCACTACGGCCGTGAGCAGCGGCCTCGAAGCGAGGAGGAAGAAGCCGTCGGGGCAGGGGAGGAGATCCTCGTGCCGCGCGAGATCGTGGTGCCCTGTTTGCCGGAAGGCCACGCGGGCATCGCGGAGTGGCTCGCCGAGCGCGCGGGCCACAAGGTGGCCATCGTTCATCCCAAGCGCGGAGCACGCGTCGATCTGCTGACCATGGCCAACGACAACGCGCGCCACTCGTTCTTGGAGAAGCGCCGCGTCTCCGACAGCGTGGAAGAGCGCCTGGCGCAGCTGCAAGAGCGACTGCGCTTGCCCACGTTGCCGCGCCGTATCGAATGCTGCGACATTTCGCACTTGGGCGGCGGCGATACTGTGGGTGCCGTGGTGGCCATGACGGACGGTGTGCTGGACAAAAAGCGCTACCGCACCTTCCATGTGCGCGGCACTGGCAGCGCCAACCGAGGCTCGGGCGAGTTGAATGCGGGCGACGACTACGCGGCCATGTACGAAGTCCTCGCACGCCGCTTCCGACGTGGCATCACCGCCGCGGCGGCGCCGGCCGAAGGTGCCGAGGACGCTGCGGCGACCGAGGAATCCGATCCGTGGGAGCTGCCGGACCTCTTCGTGGTCGACGGCGGTCGCGGACAGCTCGGCGTGGCATTGGCCGCGGCGCGCGACCTGGGACTTCACCAGCTTCCCATCGTGGGCCTCGCCAAGGAGAAGGAGAACGTCATGGGCGAGACGCTGGTCGATCGCGTCTACCTTCCCGGGCAGAAGAATCCCATCCCGCTGAAGACACACTCCGCCTCACTCTTCTTTTTGGCGCGGCTGCGCGACGAGGCCCACCGCTTCTCCAACCGCGGGCGCGAGAAGCGCGGCAAGGCCCGTCGCTTTCATTCGGCGCTGGACGATGTGCGAGGCATTGGGCCCACCACGAAAAAGGCATTGCTCAAAGCCTTGGGTTCGGCGATCGCCATCCAGCGCGCCGACGACGCGACCTTGCTCGCCATCCCGGGAGTTAATAAGCGCCACGTGGCTGCGCTCCGAAAGGCATTTCCCCCGGCGACGCCTGCCGCCATCGCACCGGACGCTGCGCCCGAGACCGCCCCCGACGAGGCAACGACGTGAGCATCTGCCAACCGCGTTGACAGCTCCGCGGATGCCCCACCGTGTGCGGCAAGCTCGTTTTCACAAGGAGATTTAGCCTCGAACGTGCACGCGAAGTCCTTCACACGTTGGTGCGCGGTATGCTTTACTCTCCAGCCGAGCCCTCGCCCCGAGGGCAAGCAGCTACGCACGACCACGAGGGAGTAGCGGACATGGAATACACCGGAGGCGGGCAGCGACGCACGCCGATGCATACTGCAGCTCGCGTCTTGACGGCCGCAGGTCTCCTGGCGAGCCTTGGCGCCCTGGGCAGCGGGTGTCTGACCCGCAAAGTCAGCGGTGAACCGCCGACCACGAAGATCAACTACACACAGGTCATCCGCCAATCGGCCATCGACAAGATCGACCTTTTGTTCGCCATCGACAACTCGACCTCGATGGGTGACAAGCAGGCGCTGTTCGCCGAAGCGGTTCCGGACCTCATCAACCGCCTGCTCACGCCGAACTGCCTGAGGGACTCCGACGGCGCCGTCGTCGCGCCGACGAGCGGCGGGTGCCCCCCGAACACCAAGCCGGAGTTCACCCCCGTTCAGGACATCCACATCGGCATCGTCAGCTCCTCGATCGGCAGCTACGGCACGGTCCAGTGCGATCCGGCCGTGCCGGGCAAGCAGAACGACGACAAAGGCCGCCTGCTGGTCCGCGCAACGGCGGGCAGCAGCCCCAAGACGCAGCCGTTCAATTTCCTTTCGTGGTTGCCCACCGTCGAGGCGAACAAGGACAAGAAGCCCATCGACGGGACGACGGCGTACGGTCGGACCGGGGACGTCGCCCGAGAGCGCGATCTGCTCGAGAACGACTTCAAGGCCATGGTGACCGGCACCGCCGACCACGGATGCGGCTACGAGGGGCAGCTCGAAAGTGTTTACCGCTTTCTGATTCAGCCCGATCCTTGGGAGAGCTACTCATTGCCGGGCGGTGAGAACAACCGCGATGCGGTCGTCTCGCTCAATGGGATCGACAAGGTCATCCTTCAGCAGCGTGCGAACTTCCTGCGGGAAGACTCGCTGGTCGCGGTCGTCATGCTGACCGACGAAAATGAGAACACGATCGACCCGCTGGCACTGCAAGCCCACTCGTGGCTTTACGAGAGCGGTTCGCAAGTTGCGGGCGGTACCCCCGCGTGCTCGGATCCCGCGAAGGGGCCGAACAGCCAGGAGTGCTTCTCCTGCTATCAGGACGGCGCGAAGGGGACCCCCTGCTACCAAAAGCCCCTAGACCGCGAGCTGGATGGCTTCAACGTACGCTTCTTCGAGCCGAAGCGGCGCTTTGGTTACGATCCGCGTTTCCCGATCGAGCGCTACACGACGGGCTTTACCCAGGCCAAGGTGCCCGACCGTCGTGGCGAGCATCCGGACAATTCGTTCAATTACGTGGGCAACCCCAATTGCACGAATCCGTTGTTCGCGAAGGCGTCGTCTCTCGCCGACGCTGCCGCAAACCCGGACAATCCGGACAAGCTGTGCAATCTGACGAAGAGCGATCGCTCGAGCGATCTCATCTTCTACGCCATCATCGGCGGCGTTCCTTGGCAGATGCTGACGGACAAACCGGACGATTTGAACGACAACAATCCGGGTGTCTTCAAGGACAAGCTGAATGATGACGATTGGAGACGCATTCTGGGTCAGGATCCGCTCCGCTACAACTTCGACGGCATCAACCCGCGCATGCGCGAGTCCATTGCAAAGCGCGAGGGCGTGACCGGCACCGATTGGCGTGATTGGGATACGAAGAACGACGACCTGCAGTATGCGTGCGTCTTCCCGCTCAAGGCGCCGAGGGACTGCACGAAGCCGGAGAACAAGGACGCCTGCGACTGCGCGCGGCCGACGGACTCGCCGCTGTGCGACGCGACGACCAAGACCACGCAGACCAAGGGCAAGGCGTATCCGACGGTCAGCCAGCTCTCGGTGGCGAGGACCCTCCGCGATCAGGGCATCGTCGCCTCGCTCTGCCCGCGTGAGATCACCAACACGGACAGCGCAGACTACGGCTATCGTCCGGCCGTCCGCACCATCGTCAACCGCCTGAAGGACGCACTCTCCGAGCGTTGCATCCCGCAGCCGCTCGAGGAAGAAGCGGATGGCACCGTTCCGTGCCTGATCACCGAGCTCTTGCCGTCGGGCGACCAAGCCACGGCGTGCGATCCTGCCAAGGGGCTGGAGCAGCCGGAGGCGGGCGTTCTCGATCGGTACCGCAAGCAGCAGCAAGCGAACAACGCGACCCCGGACGAGCTCGCGCGTCCCTTGTGCGTCATCAAGCAGCTCAAAGGCGCCGACCTCGTGAACAACTCTTGCGTGAAGTCCAACAAGGGTGGTTGGTGCTACGTGTCCCGTGAAAAGGTGCCGACCGAGAAATGCGCTCAGTCGATCAAGTTCCCGGAGCTGGACACGCTTCGTCCGCCGAACGGCGCCTTGGTCAGCTTGCAGTGCATCGAGCAGCCGCCCAGCGCGGGCGCAGACGCGGGCCCCTGATCGGGCTACGCGTTAGAGAAGGCGGCCAGGGGTAGCATTGTCTCCGAAGAAGACGATCCTGATCATCGAGGACGAGCCCCACATCGTCCTCGGACTACGCGATTCACTCGAGTTCGAAGGGTTTCGCGTAGTCTCGGCCGCCCGGGGTGGGGAAGGAGTCCAGCTTGCACGCAACGAGACTCCAGACGCCATCATCCTCGACCTGATGCTCCCGGACATGAACGGGTACGCGGTCTGTGAGGAGCTCCGGCGCTGGAGTCCTTTCGTGCCCATCATCATGCTTACGGCGCGCTCGCAGGAGATGGACAAGATCCGAGGCCTGGACGCCGGCGCCGATGACTACGTGACGAAGCCCTTCAGCGTCGGCGAGTTGATCGCACGCATCCGGGCCATCTTTCGCCGTGCCGCCCGCGTCGGCACCGCCCCCGAGACCTTCGAAATCGGCGAGGCCAGCGTCAACTTTGCCGCGCACACCCTCACGCGCGCCGGCGAAGTGTTGCAGCTTTCTTTCTACGAGGTCGAGCTTCTGCGCCTATTGAACGAGCGCGCCGGCCAACCCGTCAGCCGCGACGAGATTTTGCACAAGATATGGGGCCTCGACGCATCCCCGTCGAACCGCACCGTCGACAACTTCATCGTGAAGCTTCGCAAGAAGATCGAAGTATCCCCCGACAAGCCGAAGCACATTCTCACGGTATACGGCTATGGGTACAAGTTGGCGTTGTAACCGCAGGTACCGGCCAGTTGGTCTGAGCCGGGCAATTGCGCGGCCCGCCTCAAGTCGGAGGTCAGGTCGGACGATAGACTCTTGCCAATGGGTCCTGGCGACATCTTCGGCGACGCCAAAAACGCAAGTGATGCTTTTTGTTCGCAACTGAGCCGCGGCCGCGACCGAGTGAGTTTACGCGGAAGAGGAGCGAGTTTCTTTCGCGTGCGACTTTCTCTCTCACATGACCGAGGCAATATGACGAAGTACATGTTTGCGACTGCTAGTGCAGCAATCGCAATACTGGTGGGTTGCAGCGCAGAGCCTTCCGCCGAGGAGCTGACCGCCACGACAAGCGAGGCTTTCACGGAACTTAGCTGTGCGCTGCCAGTGACAACGGCAGACGCAACCATTCCGTCCATCACATCCGGATACTGCCCACTTGGATGGGACCACGTCCTGACGTCTCCAAACGAAAGCTACCATCATACCAAGTGCAAGAATGGTTACGTGATTGATGTTAATAAACTTACGAACGGTAATGACTTCTGGGTCGAGTGGCTCATGCCGCGACCGCTGGGACCCAATGGCCCATACCCCGGCTCGGCAGAGAATTGCGAGCATACGCACGCGCGTTATTGGGTAATTGGCTATGACGCCGACGGTGTGCCGTATAACATGCAAATCGCCGGTACGGGCTCTACGACTGGGACAAATCCCAAGACGTATCAATTCGACGGGAAATGGCATCCCTGCTCCGGCGGCTTTTGCCTCGGATGCACGTGGGATGGAGCTGTCAGTCACTTCACCATGGCAACCCCTGATGCACAGATGGTTCGTTTCCGTATCGTGGCCCAAGCTTTCGATGACCGTGATCAAGGTGTCTTCTGGCCAGTCGAGGTGAACGTCGCTGGGTACCCCAACGTCTGCCCGCACTGACCGTAATCCCCGGGTACCCCGTGTGCGACGGGGTACCTGGCTCGTTCCGTCCACGGGAGCATTGCTAAGCTATCTAGGTGAGATTGCCGACTAGCCCGAAATCGATTCCGGAGGGGTTCTAAACTAATCATGACAAGCCATTGCCAGGCTCCTCTGTCTCGAGCAGGCGACCTCTAATGCGCAGGCGGGTCACTTTCAAAGGGGCAATCCAGGACGGGCGCATGAAACGATATATGAGACAGCGGTCATTCCGATAAACGGGTAGGGTCAGCGATCGCCGCGGCTCCGTCAGCAATGCGAGCAACGGCTCCCTATCGACCAAGTCGATGAGGAGGGCTTTTCATCTGATTGGCGCGGCCGAAACTACCTGCGTTTGTCGTCCGTTGCGCGACATTGTAATACGCTGGTGTATGGTTCCCTGCCTATCTTTTCTAGGCAACAAAACGCGCTTGGGCGGGCGCCCTGCGCGCACGCTGGGCGAACCGGAGCGGGACGGCCCTCGCGCCGCTGTGGTCATTGCGTCGCGACATTTGTGCCAACCGACGAAGGAACCCTGGATGGCCGTTTGCGATTGCAGAGCAGGGCGCGCATCAAGCCCTTCCCTACTTGAGATAGGAGCGACGCCCCAGGCGTCGGCCGTGTAGAGGTCATTAGTTGCGAAGAACCGCTCACTCCACCGTTTCTGACGTTGGTTCACTGCCGCGGCGTCGCGAATTTGGGGTATAAGGCCTCCAAATGCGGGCAAATTGTGCGTGTCTGATTAATTGATTTGATTTGGTTTGCCACGGGGAAGGCTTATGTCTTATGGCCATGATGTATGGCTCCTTTGGGAGACACGAGGAGACATGGCGCTTTCATCGTGCTGTTGCATATCTCAACCCCGTATTGGTTTTACGTCCGAAAGCAGTCAGTCTTACAAATATTGTTAGCAACTCGGGGGTCAAATGGGTCAAGACGGTCTACGACAGCGAGAGTGCCTGCCGTCCCCTTGCTTTTCCAAGAAGGAATCGAGGCGAACAGAAAAGGCGGCAAAGGTCCGCCTGCCGCGCGCATGCAATAAATATCAAGAGAGCCTGCCAACTATTTGATTGGAGGACCTTCCGGTGCTTCATAGATTACACTCATTTGAATTGTCCAAAAAAACAAAGATCTCCGTCTGCGTACTCGCCGCGGTGCTGGCGGTGTCAGCCTGCAGTAGTTCATCGCGGACTTCTTCGGAGCGCGAATCGCAAGGTGTCGGCACCAACGCCCTCGCCCAGTTGGGTGCCATCGGTTCGCCAGCCGCGATCACGGCAGCCGATGGAAGGTGCTTGAGCATCTCCTCTACCAAGGCTGGCAGCATCGTTCGACTAGCCGCGTGTACCTTGGGGGCACGTGACCAGGCGTGGACATTTAATAAGGCGTCGCAGAGCATTTCGCCTGCCGCGAACGCCGCCAAGTGCGTCACCGTACGAGTCGGACAGGTCGCCGACGGAATGCAGCTTCAACTAGCCCGCTGCTCGCAGAGTGCGGCACAACGATTTGAACTCCCGCTGTCGGCCTTGCAGGGAAAGATCACTGCTCCTTCCGCCGGCTCGAAGTGTTTTGCTGCCGATGTGTCGAACACAGTAATTTTGCGGGGGTGCGATGGATCGTCCTTGCAGAACTGGAAGTTGGATTCCGCGCACGCTGCCGTTCCCACGGTTGATCCCTCGGGGATCGCAAGCATCGCGAGTGGAGGGCCATTCATGCTCGCGACCACGAACGACGGTCGCATCTTTGGCTGGGGGAGCAATGCGCACGCCGTGGTCCAGGCGGCCAAGACAACTTCGTCGCTCGCGCGGGATCTCGGGTACGCAACTCCAAGCCGGCGGGCCATCTCCGTCGCCGCAGGCCAGGAACATGCCTGCGCAGCACTGGGCATTAGCGGAGACAACGTTGCATGCTGGGGCAACGATTCTTATGGCCAAATAGCCGATCACCGTACGCAAGACGTTTCATCACCCAAAACCATTCCGGGAATTCAGGCCGTCGATCTTGTCGCGGGCCGTTGGTTTACCTGTGCCCGAGCTTCTACCGGCGGCGTAAAGTGCTGGGGTACCATGCGGTTTGCGGGAGAAAAGACCCTCGACATGCGCGTCCCGCGCATTCTCCTGGAATCGGGTGCCGTGGAATTCGCGGCGGGATCAAATCATCTTTGCGTGCGCACTTCGGACGGCAAGGTCTCATGCCTCGGCAACAACACGTCGGGGCAAGCTGGGGTCACCACGGCGACATGGATGGAAACGTTCTTTCCCATCAATCTACCGCGCTCGGCGGTCGCCATCTTCGCCGGCGGCGATGCTTCCTGCGCCAAGCTCGAGGACGACTCCGTGTATTGCTGGGGCACGAACGGCTATGGCGTTTTCGGATCCGGTCTGCCGGAATTGCTTCCTGGCGACAATCCCGAGACACCTATCCTACGACTCGGGCTTTTCGAGCCGACGCACGTTCCTGTGCTCGATGCATTTGAACGGCTGGAACTCGGAGCGAAACACTCTTGTGGTGACAAGGGCGACGGAAGCCTATGGTGCTGGGGCACCAATGACAGCGGCGAGCTCGGAGTGCGCACGTCCGAGCCGTCCCGTGTTGCGGTCGGGCCGATTTCGCTGGGTAACGTTCCGTTGCTCTCCTACGCAGTCTCGCGCGATGCCGCGGCGGAACACACGTGCGCTCTTCGCAATGACGGTCAAGTTTGGTGCTGGGGCGACAACACCCGCGACATGCTCGACAACCGGCGTGTGACGGAGTCGTATTCTCCTGTTCCGGTGCAATCGTATCCGGCGGTCACTCAATGAGTTAGCGGACCACAAATGAGTCCATCTAAAGGTATTCGCTCGTCCTCAGGACGGCAAGGGGCTACGACTGTGCGTTTTTCCTACTTGACACTCACTAGTGTTTCGTTCGCGCTGCTTGCTGCAGCGTGCAGCTCATCGACGGAACCAGGCTCCGAGGCGCCTATCGGCGAGGTATCAACCGCCGCCACGACGGGTGCTGATGACGTTCAAGCGTGCTCGAAAGAGTTCGCGCGGCCTTCCGGCTCGCTCTCCGACAATCTGTGCTCGGGCTTCTGGGAGTACCCGGCGCCTTGTTACACCTTCAAGAACAGTGCCGATTGTGGGACCGAAGCATGGAGTACGCCCACGTACGTCACCAAGAAGCTCTCGTGCCAAAAACCTTCCTGCGGCCCCGTGAATCCACCGCGGCAAAAGCTACGTCGTGAAGAGGACACGCGATCGGTCTACTTTCATCCCGAGGGAAGCGATGCTGCCTCGTGCAAGGACGTCATGATCAAGGACGTCATCAGAACCGCGCGCCGGATGTACATTTACAATGAGCCAGCCGACCCGGTCACCGAGGCGGACTGGAAAAAGATCTATCCGTTCATGGATTGGAGTCCTTATAGCTCGAGGATCATCCCGAACACCAGCCCAGAGATGGTGCACTGTGTCTACGACATCAATGTTGCTGTCTTCAACTCATGCGAGGACCTGCCGAACGAGAACTACTGCGGGACGACCTCCGTGCCCAGTGGCACGAGCAGTATCTCCCTCTCGTGCCGGCTTAAGGCGCATGGACTGGCCAACGCGTCGCAGTGCGACGAACCCCCGTTGCGATCCGAAATTGGCCTATCGCTGGAGGGCTTGAAGGAACGAAACCCCGACTATACCGATATCGTAAATGGCGGCGGTGCGTCGAAGGGGTACGCTGCAGCGACGTGCGTAACGTGCGATGAAACGCCCCTGCCCGAGTACACCACCCCCCCGCCGGACCAGGCCGAACTGGATCGCCGGAAGAAGGCGGTGCAGGGTCGCTACGAGTGCCTGTATCGCTCGCTCGTTCAGCACACCGTCGATGATGGGGCGGGCTACCGGCGCGTGGCGTCGGAAACGAACATCGCGACGCGCGTCGTGAAGAACATGAAGCTTCTCGCAGAGATGCGAGGCGAATATCTCGAGGCGGGCCAACGCGACGAGATTCAAAAGCTTTACCTCTACACCGTGCCGCCCGATTGCGATCAGAATCGGCCGGCGCAAGACGGGGCTGCCGCATGCGGAACGCTTCTTCGCTCGAATGCGAGCGCGGCCAATGTGAGCAAGGCGTTGGGCTCGTTCGAATACTGCGACGCCATGCGCGTACACGGCACGGGCACCACGCTCCTGGCGAACCAGAGCGCGTGCCTCGATGCGTACAAGACGCTCACGAACTTCCGCGGAGGTGATGCTGCCTTCCAGCAGGATTACAATACGAAATGCCGCCCCCTCGCTCCGGCCAAGTGGGATGTGCAATACGTCTCGGCGGCAAGCCAGCGCGTGACCGGTACCGTTCCGACCTCGAACGATCCCGCCGCGATGAAGCAGCTGCAGTCCGACGTGCAGGCCCGACTCGCGGCTATCGACGCTTGGTACGTGCAGCGCATCGCCGCTATCAAGGCGGTCCTTGCGGACATGAACGGACAGCCGCCGGGGCAGATTGCCGCCAAGAAGATCGAGCTCCTCGCCGAAATGCGGGCCGACCTGGACGAAATGCTGGGTCGACTATGGGCAACGGTCTACGGTCTGTCGGGTGTACCGACGACGACGACGCGATCGGACTTGGCCAGTGTGAACTTCGAGCTCGATCGTCGCATCCTTCTGGCGGCGCTCACGCCGTATACGCCTCCCGGAAGCACCACCTCCACCGGGCTTCCAATGCCGCACGGACCACTCCTTTATGTCTTGAGCGATGCTCTGCAGGGAATGTCCGGGCGTCTTCGGACCATGAGCGGGTTACACGATCTCGGATGCCGGTTCCGCAGTGGGGGATGCGCCGCAGGAGCTCGGTCGACGCAGGTCAGCGAGCTCTATCGCATCATAAGTGCGATTCCCGACAGCACCACCTTGTCCACCGCGATTGACGCGGCATCGCATCTCGCTACCGATCCATGGCGCGAGGCGTTCACCGCGCTCAAAACGGGGCATTCCACCTTCGAAGCAGCCGTGCTCGATGCGCTCGACCCGCTGGCGCCGCCCACGGATTACAAGACGGAGATGGTGTCCGCGTCGTCGAACGGTCAGCCGCGGCCGATCAATGCGTTGTCCGGCATCGTGAGCGACGCAAAGATTCGGACGGACCACTACACCACTGTGGGCCTTTTCGAAACGGGCAACCCGAACGTCATACATGGAAGTTTCACGAAGGAGACTCGCGACGCGTGGTTGGCACAGCTCGACAGCGACTCGGCAACCCTCAAGACCGAGAGAGATAGGTACGTTGCTAAGGAGAGTGAGTACCTGGAAACGCAAATCAAACAAGTGCAGCAGCAAGGGTCGCTCGAAGGCGTCAAGGCCAAGTTGGCGGCCAACACCACGCGGCGCAATCAGTTGCTGAGCGATCTAGGCGGTCTGCGCGACAACGTTTCCCGGAACGAGATGCAGTTCGGTGACTTCGTGGCGGCGTATAACACGTTGCTGAAAGAGGAAAAGGAACAGGCAGACTACGCTTTCGATCCGAAACAGCTGGCGACGTTCCTGGTTAATCCGAAACAACACGCCATCTATCAGCCAGGAACGTTCCAGATCGGTCAATGGGCCATCCCTGGCGTCGATTGGTCGCAAGACGTTGGGGAGATCACGAACCTCCAAGTGTCCGGCACCTGGGCCCCCGTGTGCGCGCTGAAGGGATTGAAACTTCCCGATGGGAAGACGATGCCGGACGCCGAGCTCGATGGGCTGCGCACGGGCCCCGAGGGCTTCTCGCTGTCGTTTACGAACTCGGGATTCAAAGCCACGAGCCATAGCACGGTAGACTCGGTCCAGGATTTCCGACAAATCGTCCACCGCAATTCGGAATGCGAGAGCGGCAACTTCACGGGCGGCATCAGCATCACGCAACCTGTCAACTACTCGGTGACCTACAGCAACTCCCTCACGGATTGCGTGGACCGCTCGTCTGGAACCACCTATACGCACGCGGTCACCGACACCGATGGCAGCGGAGGTGAGATGCGCACCAGTGCTTCGTTCGTCGGCGGGGTGCGTGCCCCCAACACGCCATTCCCGAGGGCGCCCGCCGGGGCCCTGCTGGCGGTGGCCTTGAAACCTGGAAAAATCAGGCTCGACGACGACGAGAGCCGTCCGCTAAATGGCAACGGGCGCAACGTCGTGGACGTGCGGGTCATTCAAAGCCCGAACACGGCCCTCATGTATCCTGAACCGGTGCGAGTCTACCTGGTCGTGAACGATTCCGGACAATGCGGAGCGAGCGCGAACACCCAATCCTTGACAGTGACCCCCTTCCGATTGAAGGCGGCGATCAAATTGCTCGAGGCGTTCGCCAAGCCCCTGTCAGAAGTTCATAAGTGGCTGCGCTCCGAGCGCCCCCGGCTCGTGGCCCAAGGCCAGCTTACTTCCACCGACACCGCCCAATTGCAGGCGCAGGCCTATCAAAAGCTGACGACCGGCTGCCATTGCAACTTCAATCAGTATCCTCACTTCGTACAGGGCTTCTTCAGCGAATGGCTCGCCAAGGAGATTGCTCAGATCGATCGCTTCATTGCGATCCAAACGAAGGAACGAGAACTCCGGTTGCTCGACATGGATTATGCGGCTCTCACGACTGAATATGAGTCGGAAGAGCGACAAGGCCGGTTGCGCACGGTCGTGGCAAACATCCAAGCGCGAAACCTCGACTCGTACCAATTGGACACGTTCATGCGCACTGCAGCTGCGCGCGCCACCCAATGGGTTTACCCCATTCTCCAACTTCGCCATCCGAAAGCGCTGGTAGCCCTCGCCCAGGACTCGACCTTCAACGACAAGCTTAACTTGCTGATCGACTCGGTGTGGTCCACGCCCGCTGGCGCGTCCGCGAGCTCTGTGGGCGAACTGGCACAGAGGGAAACCGACGTACTCGCGCGGATGGCCCAGACCATTCGCAATGTCGTCTTGAATGACCGGAACGACCCCATTCTCAACGAGGTCGTGGTGAGAATTCCGCGCGTGCTCGACGTCAACGATCCCAACGCGGCCTGCACACCCTTTCCACGCCCAGGCGATCTGCCGCACTCTAGCTGGAAGGCCATCGGGTCGGTCTCCGAGCCGGACGCGCAAGGAAAAGTGACCATTCGTGATTGCGCCAAGGCTCGCCGTATGTGGGCCGATCTGCTGAACCCGGCTAAGAAGACGGTCACCATCGAACTGTCCCCCGAGGACGTGTACGTAGCCACCGGAGGCCCGGCCCCGCTCATCTGCAATGTCGCTGCCCCTCTCATCACGCACATGGCGGTTTACTTGGGGACGGACATGGCCGACAGCATTGCCACCAGCTTGAACAGCCAAGCGCTAGCTCCGGCTATGCTGGCACGTGACCGGATGCTCTTCCCGCTCAAGACCGGTGTCGAATCATACGACGTCGACTCCGCGCTACTCTATTCACAGGGGCGTTTCTTGTTCGGAAAGGGCGATAACGCATTGGACACCTTCTCGAAGATAAAGACGCAATCGCCACAAACCCTGACTCATCAGGCGGGGTTCTCTCCGTTCACGGCGTTTACGTTTGCCACGGAACTGCTGCACCAGAATTCCGCCAGACCGCTCGATGAGGCTTACGAGCTGGATCTCGTGTTCAACATCGACCCGTCGTATCAGACCTCGTCCAGCGGCAACGTCAAAGGCGTGCCGCAGTGCCAGTAAACCCTGATGCCTCGGTAACTACGTAGTAAGTGCCGTCCGGCGGGAGTCCGTCGGACGGCGCGCTTTCTTGCTCGAACCTTGGGACAATTTTGACATGCGTACGATCTGGCAGATCCTCGCCGCAGCCGTCGTTGCATCGTTTGCAAGCACTTCGTCGGCCCAAACGACTCCATTTACCGATGCGCGCGTGCAGGCGCCGGAGCTTCGCGCCCCCACACGCGGGTCGCTGGCCGGGCAATACGCATCCTTGGCTTTCGGCCCCGGTGATGTCAGCCGCGGTCTCTTTTCCCTTCCGCTCCCCGTTGCGGTGCCCGGCGAGCGTGGCGCGCTCGCGGCCGCGGTGATACCCACGTATAGCGCGGAGCACGGGCTTTCGGAATGGGGCGTGGGCTGGAGCGTCCCCGCGCTGGTGATTCAGCGCACGAGGGTGCTCGGCGATATCGATTATCGAAACGACGAGCTGACGGGCCCGTGGGGTCGCATGATCCTGGGTGACGACGCGGCCTGGTATCCGTTGGGAATGAAGACGCCGGTGCGCGTGGTCCCATCGGGGGAGGAGCTCGTGGCCTACTTGCCCGATGGGTCGCGTTGGACCTTTGGCGGAGCGGTGCGGAACACGACGGCGGCCGGCACGTACGGGTGGTATCTGACCGATATCACGACGGCCACTGGCTCGAATACGACGTTTACTTACGAGAAGAATACTTCGGGGCGCCCGTTCCTCACCACGGTGACCTACGGCGGGACCAAGCTCGCGCCCAAGCAATACCAGCTCACGTTCGACTATTCGCCGCTGTCGGTTTCACCCGTCGACTACCGGTCGGGTGAGCCAAAGACCCTCGACCGACGTGTGACCGCGGTGCATGCACGTGTTGCTCAAGGAGGTGCATATGCCGAGCGGTATCGCTATGAAATTGCGTACACCGAGGAGTCCCGCGGGCTCGCGTTCTTTCTGACGAGCCTTCAACAGGTTTTTCCCAACGGCCGCATGCCGGCCACTACGTACACGTATACGCTGGGAAGCGATTACTTCAAAGAAGCCCGCGAGCAACGTGCGGCGGGTCTCGACACGGTGCTCGCCAAGAACGGCTCGGATTCCTTTCAGCCGAATCGCTCGTCCTCGTTCGATGCGGATCTCGATGGCCGGCCCGATCTCGAGCTGGCATTCGACCAGCGCATGCTGCGGCAAACCAACGAAGGCTGGGTCGCCGAGGCGTTGCCACCACCGTCGTCCTCTGCAAATTCGCAGTGCCGGCCGGCGGCGGCGCCGAGCAATTCGCCGCGCATGGTGGCCCGTTTGCGTGGCGATTCCGACCAGTTGAACGTATTGGGCCTCATTGCGAGTCCATCGGCGACGGCTCTCTTCGTTTGCGAACGCGATGGCACGCTCTTGTCGCAAATGCAGGTGCCGGGAAAATGGGAGCCGGGACCGACGACGCGCCTGGTCGACCTGAATCACGATCATCAGCCTGATTTCGTATTGGTGCAGACGGGGGGCTACAAGATTTTGCCGAACCAGAGCACGGCCTCCGGCGTGGCTTTTGGCAACGCCATCACCGGGCTGCTCTCACCGTCGTTCACGCCGAGCGTGGCTTGGGTTTACGACTTCAATGGAGATGGAATACCTGATCTCATTGCGGCCACGCAAACGTCGCTCGTCGTGTGGTTCGGAAAAGGGAACTTTGCGTTCGAGACGAAAGGGAAGTCGTTCCCCGTCGTAAATACGCTGGGCCAATCGATCGGGGACATGTCGCCATACCAAGTCTCGTTCTTGGACGCGAACAACGACGGATTGTCCGATCTTCTGCTGACCGGCGGCACGTCACCGATGCTCTTTACGAACAGCGGCACGATGTTTCGACAGCTCGACATGCCCGCGTTCCGCAGCAGCCATTTGCCGGGTGTCCGCCCGGTGGTGCTCGATCTCGGAGGCACGGGCAACACGGGACTGGCCTATGCAAAGGACGGCCTGGGGTACGCGTTCGATCTCGACGGCCCAGGGGTGGGATTGATGAGCAGTGCCAACGATGGCCGTGGCACCGTCGTGCAATTCGCCTATGATCGCGCACCCCCCGAAGCGGGCGTGCGCTTGCGCAACAGCGTACTGGCGCGCGTGCAGGTCACGACCACGGGGGTGGACCCAGTGGTTTACGACTACACCTATGGGCAGCCGACGCTGCACAGCGTTGGCAAGTTCCTCGTGGGTTACGGGCAGGTGCAGCGGCGCAGCCCTCTCGATGCGACGACGGAGTCGTTTCTCAATGGGAACGACTGGGCCGGCTTGTTGGTCCAGCGCACCGAGCGCGACGACCTTTCTTCGGCCGTGGAGCGGTTTGCGTTCAAGGAATACGAGGATGCGCGCACGCACGGTGTTGCGTGGAAGCGCGTCAAACGCGAAGGCAAAGGCTGGCGGAGCACGGATCCAAGCCGAACGGACGCGTTCTTCGAGCAGACGCAGTATTTGGCATACGAAAGGGACGTATGCGCGTCGCGTACACGCACGATAACGCGTGCGGGCGAGCTTTCGACAACGAAAACGTTCTACGACTTGCAGGCGTTCAACGAATCATTGAGCTGTCTCGACAAGCACATCATCGCAGCGGGAACGCACGCTGACGCGTCACTGGACTTTCGCCACGAGGCGGAGCTTGCGCGAACCCACGACGGGCTATTGGAAGGGCTCACCCTGTACGACGCCAATGGTACGGCCCTCGTGGATCAATCGGTGATCTACGATATCGACGGGCTGCCAACGAGCATCACGACGCCGGCAACCGGGACGACGACGTACGGGTACGATCCAACGACGCGCCTTCTTGCCAGCATCACGGGCGCGGACGGTGTGGCGACCGCGGTAACGCGTGATCCAATCACTGATTCGATCATCTCGATTGGCGTCAACCGTGGCCGCGGAGCGTACGTGCGGAGCTTCGAGTTCGACGCGTTTGAACGGCTGTCGGCCTCGTGGGACAACCTCGGGCGCAGTTCGCAGCAGTTGCCGCTGGAGACGTACAGCTACCGCTATGCGAACGGGAACCTCCCCGCACTCGTCCAAGGGACGACGCTCGTCGACGCAGCGCGTGGCATTTACGCCAGGACTGCGGAGGCAATGACGGGCGGCGGCGAGACCCTAGCCCAATTGCACGCGGCCCCCGAAGGCTGGGTCTTCGATTCCCTGTCGCTGCGCGAGCGCAGCGTGCGCCGTCTCACGTCGCTCACCAGGGCGACCGCCAACTTCGACGTGGCTGGGCTCGATGTGCCAGGGCTTTATGCCTCGGCGCAACAGGTGGGGGTCGCGCAGCAAGGCCTTTTCGACCTTCCCGTCGTGCAGTCGCAGAAGCTGCACGCGGACGTCGAGCGGGACGTAACCACGACGTTGGGCTTGAGCGATGGTCTCACCCGCACCGACGTCGAAAACGCGGCGACGTCCACGGTCACGTCGTTCGACGAGCGCATGCACACCGTCGGTTACCGGGACGAGGCTGGCGCTCGGATGACGTACGACTACGATGCCTTTGGTCGCGTACGGCGGGTTCACCTTGCGGACGGTGCCGAGCACCGTATCGATTACGATGCGTATGGCCATCCGATCCGCATCGACCGGGGCGGTGTCGGGGCGATTGCGTATTTCTACGACGCGAGGACGGGGCTTTTGCGCGAGCGGGATTTTTCCCCGCCCGGCGGAGGGCTCGACAGCGTCGTTCGCAAGGTTCTCTATCAATATGACGGAATCGGGCGGCTCGTAAACGAGACGCACGTCGACGTGCCGAGCGGCGACACCCAGGTGTTCCGCTACTACCATGACGGTGCGAGCCCATCGTCGCCCGATACACGCAACGCGCGCGGGCTTCTCTCGGCGGTGACCAGCGAGGGTTACACCAAGACGTTGGAGTACCGCCTCGACGGGCTCGAGTCGCATCGTTCGACCACGATTGCCGGCTGGCGCCAAGCCGATGTGGATGTCACCTATGACGATCGCGGAAGGCCGCGCGGGCGGCTGATTCGACTGCGTGACGGTAGGGGGAATCTTCTCGCGACGAACGACGAGTCGTTTTCGTACGACGCGTATGGCCGACAGGCGAAACTCGATATCGACGGCAACGAGTTCGCCGCGTACGGGTTCGACACGAATGACCATGTCGCGAGCGCCAGTTTTTCTGGTTCCTACGCGCACGGCGAGCGCGTGAACTTCACGTACGATCCGTTGACACGTACGCGCACGGGCGTCCAAACCACGACGGCGGGGTGGACCTCGTCGCTGACCACGCGCATGAACGCGCGTGCGCTGATTGGTTCGCAAGACATCAAGGTCGGCGGTACGTCCCTGCGTCGCGCATTTGGTTATTCGCCCCAGCGTTTCTTGGCCTCATCGACGGACGCAACGGATGCCTATTCCTATGCGTACGATCCGACGGGCCTTCCTACGCGCATTCAGCATGATGCACACGGGACCAGTGATGTGCGCACTCTCGAACGACGAGGAAGCGTGCTGTCGGCCGGCCACCACTTTCACACCTTCGATTCGCTCGGACGGGTCGTGCAGCGCGATGAGGTCATCCTGACCTACGGGCCGAACGGGCAGGTGTCCTCGGCCTCCACGTCGACCAAGGCGTGGAGCTACCTGTACGACGAAACGGGTGCACGCATCGCCAAGCTCGTTGGAGGCCAGGCGGTTGCCGCGTACCTCGAAGGCGGGACCTTCGTCGATGCGACGTCGATGACCGAGCCTGTTGTCGTCGATGGACAAACGGTGGGCGTGCTGCGTGTGACGACACCGGCCGGAGGTGCGGGCACCAAAGAGTTGAAGGTCCTTGCCACGGACCTCTTGGGCACGATCCTTTCCGACACGAACGGCACAGCGCGCCTTCCTTCCCCCTTTGGTGAGCGTGACGTTCACCCCGATGAGTCGGAAGCCATCGACTACGCGGCCAAGGCTTGGGACCCGGATCTCGGCGTTGTTCGCATGGGCGTTCGCGACTACGATCCCTTGCTCGCGCGCTTCCTGACGGCCGACCCACTCTTTCTCGAGCATCCGGAGAAGTGCATCGAGAGTCCGTCGGAGTGCAACCTCTATGGCTATGCCCGCAACCTGCCTTCGCAACTGAAGGATCCCACCGGCACCTTCGCAGGCGTCGATGACGGCGCGGAGGCAGCGGCCGGCGTCATCTTTTTCACGGCGCTGACCCTTCACTTCTATCTGCAGCAACCTGCCGTGCAGAGGGATCTGCGCGCGGCGGCGTCGCAAGCCGCGGATCGCCTGAAGGAGTTGGTTTCGTCGGTAACGTCGAGCTCTACGAAGCCGGCCACGCAAGACCAAACAGACTCCCCTCCTGTTCTGCTGGCAAAGCCAGCCGATAAAGCTGACAGTGGTGACAAGGCGGTCGCGAAGGAGGACGCGAAAGACAAGCGACAAGATAAATATGTAGTTCGGTTGCAGGCTCAGGGTGGTCACCTCGAAAAATCAGTTGTATTCTCGCAGTCGAGTCCGGTGACAGCAGCGCAGGCACTCGCAGGGCTCGAGGCGCTCAGAGGGGAGTTGACGAAATCGCAGCGCAAGGAACGTGCGGTGGCATTCGTGGCTGCCGAAGCTTGGATTGTAAAGACGGCTGCAGGAGGCGGCTCGCCGCCCGATCGCAAGTCCTTCTACATTCCAGGTGTCCGTGGTACGGACGCACGTGTCGACATCGAAATTTTGGCCGGTCATAATATCGTAAAATGAACCCCCCGAACTATCGTGAGACGCGGCGCGCTTTCATGGAGAAATTCGAAGCGCTACGAGTGGCGGCCAAGGTCGAGGCTTTGCCCGAGTGGTATCCCATTCACTTTCCTGACGACAGCAACATGGTAAGTTGGATCTCTGCTTCGCAACAGCGCGCCATGAGAGTGCAGGAGGCGGCCGAGGATCGGCTTTTTGGATTCGATTTTTTTATTTCCAAAGCCGGAATCGACTACGAGCTGACCCAGCTTACTCTCGACGTTGAGGGGACGTTCGATAAGTCACAACTTGTTTTCGAGATTTATCAATTATGGTTCATCGACCAAATGTCGCCCGAGCGTTTAAAGTCTCTTTTGGACGAATTTGTCAAAGCCTACGCCAAAGAAGGTGCCGTTTTGTGTGCGGTGGACGACGAGGAAGATGAATAGGTTTTAATCGGATAGATTCGTTGTCTGTGTGTTTGAATTGATATTGCTTGCGGTTGAAGGAAGACGGCTTCGGCGCCGAATGAGGCCAATATGCGATTTGTTTGGCATCTCCTTGCTTCGGTGCTTATTGCGCTTTTCGCCCGCACCGCGTGGGCGCAATCCACGCCGTTCAGCGATGCACGGGTGCAGCCGCCCGAGCTGCGTGCTCCGACGCGCGGCTCCGTGACGGGGCAGTATGCGTCGCTTTCCTTTGGGCCGGGCGATGTCAGTCGCGGCGTGTTTTCGCTGCCGCTGCCGGTGGACGTGCCGGGAGAGCGTGGTGCGCTGGCTGCATCGGTATTTCCCACGTACAGCGCCGAGCATGGACTCTCGGAGTGGGGCGTTGGATGGAGTGTCCCGAACCTCGTCATTCAGCGGACGCGCATTCTCGGTGATATCGACTACCGCACCGACGAGCTCACGGGGCCGTGGGGGCGCATGGTCCAGGGCACCGATGCCGCGTGGTATCCGGTGGGGCTCAAATCGCCGGTTCGCGTACTCGTCTCGGGGGATGACCTCGTGGCGTATCTGCCCGATGGATCGCGTTGGACCTTCGGCGGTGCGGCGCGGAGCACGACGGCCGCGGGCACCTATGCGTGGTATCTGCGCGACGTTACGACGGTGTTGGGGGCCAATGCCACCTTTACATACGAGAAAAATCCGTCGGGACGGCCCTTTCTCACAACGGTGACGTATGGCGGCACGAGCCTCGTGCCGAGGCAGTATCAACTCACGTTCGACTATTCGCCGCTGTCCGTCTCCACGGTGGATTATCGCTCCGGAGAACCGAGAACGCTGGACCGGCGCATCACCGCGGTTCATGCGAAGGTGGCGCAGGGCGGCGCGTTCGTCGAGCGCTATCGTTACGAGATTTCGTACACCGAGGAGTCCCGCGGACTGGCCTTCTTCCTGACGGGCCTTCAGCAGGTGTTCCCCAATGGGCGCATGCCCGCGATCGCGTACACGTACACGATGGGGACCGACTATCTGACACAGGCGCGTGAGCAGCGCGCGGCAGGTATCGACGCCGTGCTCGCGAAGAACGGGGCGGATTCCATTCAGCCGAATCGCTCGGGCTCTGCCGACATCGATCTCGACGGCCGGCCCGATCTCGAGCTCGCATTCGATCAGCGTCTTCTGCGGCAGACCAACGATGGCTGGGTCAGCGAGGCCCTGCCACCGGCATCCCCATCGGCCAATTCGACGTGCCGGCCTGCGCCAGCGCCCGCCAATGCGCCGCGTACTCTGGCGCGGTTGCACGCGGACTCCGATGCCCTGAATGTGCTCGGATTCGTCGCGAGCCCGTCGCTCACGGCGCTTTTCGTGTGCGAGCGCGATGGCACGCTCCTGCAACAAATGCAGCTCTCGGGCAAATGGGATCCGGGGCCGACGACCCGGCTGGTCGACCTGAATCGGGATCATCAGCCCGATTTCGTGTTGGTGCAGACGGGCGGATACAAGGTTCTTCCCAACCAGAGCACGGCGTCGGGGGTTGCGTTCGGCGCTCCGATTTCCGGCGTGTTGACGCCATCCTTCACCCCAAGCGTCGCGTGGGTCAATGACTTCAACGGAGATGGAATACCTGATCTCATTGCGGGCACCCAAACGTCGATTGTCGTCTGGTTCGGGAAGGGCAATTACACCTTCGAGCGGGCCGGCAAATCGTTTCCCGTCGTCAATACGCTTGGGCAGTCGATCGGCGATATGTCGCCTTACCAGGTATCCTTCCTCGACGCGAACAATGACGGTTTGGCCGACATGCTGCTTTCCGGCGGCACCACGCCGATGCTGTTCACGAACAACGGTTCGATGTTTCGCCAGATGGATATGCCGGCATTCCGCAGCGCGCACCTGCAGGGGGTCAAGCCCGTGGTGCTCGACCTCGGTGGCACGGGCAATACTGGATTGGCTTACGCGAAGGACGGCCTCGGATACATTTTCGATCTGGATGCCCCCGGTGTCGGGCTCATGTCGAGCGCCAACGACGGCCGCGGTACCGTCGCACAATTTACGTATGGCCGTGCGGCCCCCGAGGCAGGTGTCCGATACCGCAACAGCTTGCTCACCCAAGTGCAGCTGACCACCACCGGTGTCGATCCGGTCGTCAACGCGTACGCGTACACGCAACCGCAGCTTCACACCGCGGGAAAGTTTCTCGTGGGGTATGCGCAGGTTCAGCGGCGCGGCGAGCTCGATTGGACGACGGAGTCGTTTCTCAACGGCGACGACTGGGCGGGGCTGCTGCTTCAACACACCGAGCGCGACGAGCTTTCGCCGGCGCTCGAGCGATTCGCCTTCAAGGAGTACGAAGACGCCGTCACCCACGGGGTGCATTGGAAGCGCGTCAAACGGGACGGAGGGGGATGGCGCAGCACCGATCCGCAGAGACCGAATCCGTTTTTCGAGCAAACGGAGTATCTAGCGTACGAGCGCGATATCTGTCCTTCCAGCGTACGCAAAACGACGCGCGCCGGGCAGCTCCTGACGACGAAGACATTTCACGACTTGCCGCCATTCGCCGAGTCGATGGCATGCCTCGACAAGCACGTCATCGCAACCGGTAGCCATTCCGATCCGACACTCGACTTTCGGCATGAAGCCGAGATGTCCCGCACGCACGAAGGTCTCCTGGAGAGGCTGACACTGTTCGGCACGAATGGCGCGGCGTTCGTGGATCAGTCGCTCATTTACGACATCGATGGGCTGCCAACGAGCATCACGACGCCGACCGGCGGCACCACGACGTTTGCCTACGATCCGAAGACCCGCATGCTCTCGGGCATCACCGGCCCCGATGGCGTCATCACGACGGCGGCGCGTGATCCGCTCACGGATGCCATGGTGTCGCTCGCCGTGGACCGCGGAAGTGGGCCCTACGTGCGAAGCTTCGCCTTAGACGCGCTCGAGCGGCTGTCGGCGTCGTGGGACAACTTGGGAACGAACTCGCAGCAGGTCCCGCTCGAGTCGTACACGTACCGTTACGCGAGTGGGGTCATTCCTGCGCTGGTTCAATCGAAATTGCTGGTCGATGCTGCAAATGGCATTTACACGAACCATGCGGAGATCTTCTCGGGCGGTGGCCAGGAGCTGGCCAAGCTCCATTTGGTGCCGGAAGGCTGGGTTTTCGATTCGCTCACGCAGCGCGAACGCGCCGCGCGGCGGAATACCGCCCTCGTCAAACCGACGACCAACGTCGACGTGGCGACCTTCGACGTATCGGCTCTGTACAGCTCCGCACAAGCCGTCGGCGTCGAACAATCCGGGTTGTTCGGCGCACCCATCTCCCAGTCGCACAAGCTTCACGCCGACGTTCAGCGCGACATCGCCACCACCTTGGGCCTCGGCGATGACCTGACGCGGACCGACGTGGAGAACGGCGCGACGTCCACCCTGACATCGCTCGACGAGCAGATGCACATGGTGGCGTACCGCGATCAGGCGGGCGCCCAAAGCCAGTACACGTACGACGTCAGTGGTCGCGTGCGTCGCATTCGCCTCGCGGACGGATCGGTTCACAAGATCGACTACGACAGCTATGGCCGGCCGAGCCGCATCGACCGTAGCGGCGTGGCGACCATCACGTACGGCTACGACGCGCGCACCGGACTGCTTCGAGAGCGCGATTTCTTTCCGCCCGGTGCGGCGCCCGAAAGCATCGTGCGCAAAGTCGTCTACGAATACGACGGGATCGGGCGCGTCGCGAAGGAAACGCACACGGACGTGCCCGGCGACGAGACGCAGTCGTTCCAATATTACCGCGACGGCGCTACTCCGAAGACGCCGGACGCACGCAATGCTCGCGGGCTCGTGACGGCAGTCACCGGCGATGGATACGCGAAGACGATGGCGTATCGGCTCGACGGCGTCGAGACGCATCGCTCGACGTCCATCGCGGGCTGGCGGCAGGTCGACGTCGACCTCACGTACGACGAGCGCGGGGCCGTGCGCCGCCGGGTCACGACACTGCGTGACGGCCAAGGGCGGCTGCTGGCCACGGCCGACGGCGCGTTCGCCTATGACGCCTACGGCCGGCAAGTTTCTCTCGATGTCGATGGCAATGCCTTCGCGACGTACGCCTTCAACGGCAATGGCCAAATGGCGTCTGCGCGGTTTTCAGGCCCGTACGCGCACGGCGAAAGCGTAGCGTTCACCTACGATCCCCTGACCCGCGCGCGCACCGGAGTTCGCACGCAGACCCCCAGTTGGACGTCCACGTTGGGAACGCGCATGAACGCGCGCGGCTTTCTCGACTACCAAGATATCTCCATCGGCGCGACGTCGTTGCGCCGAGCATTCGGTTATTCCCCGCAAGGCTTTCTCGCTTCGTCGAAGGACGCTGGCGATGCTTATTCCTACGCCTATGATGCGACGGGGCTGCCGGCGCGCATTCAACACGATGCACATGGCACGAGCGACGTGCGCACGCTCGAGCGACGCGGGAGTGTGCTGTCGGCGGGGCGGCATTTTCACACGTTGGACTCGCTCGGGAGGGTCGTGCAACGCGATGACGTCATCCTCACGTATGGGGCGAACGGCCAAGTGGCCTCTGCCTCCACGTCGACGAAATCGTGGAGCTACCTGTACGACGAGACAGGGGGACGCATCGCCAAGCGGGTTGGCGGCCAGCCGGTGGCGGCGTACCTCGATGGCGGCGCATTCGTGGACGAGACGTCCATCACGGAGCCCGTCGCCATCGGCAGCCATACGGTTGCCGTATTGCGTACGACGACGCAGCTGGGAGGCCGTGGCGCCAAGCAGATGAAAGCCGTCGCCACCGACTTGGTCGGCAGCATTCTTTCCGACACCGATGGCACCCCACGCATCCCTTCTCCCTTCGGGGAGCGGGACGTTCACCCCGATGAATCGGAGGCCATCGACTACGCCGCCAAGGGCTGGGACCCGGATCTGGGCGTCGTTCGCATGGGCGTGCGTGACTACGACCCGCTGCTTTCGCGCTTCCTCACGCCCGACCCGCTGTTCCTAGAGCAGCCGGATAAGTGCCTCGAGAGCCCGACGGAGTGCAATCTCTACGGATACGCGCGCAATCAGCCCTTGCTGCTCGCGGATCCCACGGGGACCGTCGCCCAGGCGGCGGTAGCCATTGGCGCGGTTGCGTTCGTTGCATATTTGGCCGTCACCGAGCTCTATTACTCGCAGCCCGCCGTACGGCGTGAAGTTCGCAGTTTCGCCAATAGCGTAGCCGAGGGGGTCGAGGGCCGGGTGGAGCGGCTCAAAGACTTGGCCGCATCGGCCTCCGCCTCGGCGCAAGCTGCCTACCTCACAGCCAAGTCGCTCGCGCTCGCCAGTCGTTTCGGGAAGGAGACTCGGTACGTATTTGCGACGTACACAATGCGTCTGAGCGACGGTTCGGTCTATTCGGGAAGAACCGCCGCACTTGTCCGCGACGGCGAGACGGACCGTGACGCGGCCGAGCGTGCCGTCCGAGATCGATGGGGCGGCCATCACATGCGCAAGTACGCGAGTGAGGGGGCGAGCGCCAAGCTTGACGCGTACGCCAGCGGCAAGATAGACAAATATCCAACGGCGGAGAATTTGGAGCAACTTGTCAAGAACTACGCGGCGATTCGAGGACGCGAGCAAAAGCTCATTGACCACTATGGTGGTCCCGAGAGTGAGGAAGGGTCGTCCGGAAATGCCATCAATGGAATCGCTCGAGATAACCCACTTCGTCCTTTCTTCATGTCGGCGGAGCTCCCGCTGTCCGAGAGGTTCGGAGACAAGCCACCCACCTGGACAGCGCCGGGAGAATAGAAAAATATGGCTCGCCGAAAAATTGCGCCTCGATTTGGAGACGTCTTCGAAATCCCACTGAGCGACGGGGACATTGCTTATGGACACGTTCTACGTGGGAATTTGGTGGGTTTCTATGACGTGAAAAGTGCAGTCAGACTCCCTGTCGAGAAGGTAGTCCGAAATGGCGTTGCGTTCCGAATCGTGTGTGCGATCGATGCCATTCAGGGTGGAAAATGGCCGATTGTTGGAAATGCTTCTCCTCCGTCACCAATGGTTGAGCCTATTCGCTTTTGGCGATCAACGGCGCCGGGTTTCATCTTCATGTACGAATGGCGTGCGAACGAGAGTGATGAGGAACAGCGCGTTACCGAGACCGAGATCGTCGGGCTCGAAGAGTCCGTCATTTGGAGCTCATTCGCGGTGGTCGAGCGCCTGGAGCTCTTTTTCCGCGGCGAGCGGGATCCGCGCGTTGTGATCGGGTGACATGATATGGGCGCATGGGGACACGGGCCGTTCGACAATGACGGCGCACTCGATTGGGTCAGTTGGGCCGAGGACGATACGAATGCGGCCATCGATTCCGCGTTGGAGCAGGCCACGGGCGCCGCTTACCTCGATGTAGACCAAGGCTCGGCCGCCGTGGCAGCCGCGGCGCTCATCGCGGCGGCGCGTGATGGCGATATGGCAGGTCTGCCCGAGGATGTGGCAGCCTTGGCGCAAGATTGGCAGCCGGACGACACTCACGCAGCCCGCGCACTCGCAGCCTTGGCGGCCGTCGTGGGGGCGCAGTCCGAGCTTGCTTCGCTCTGGCGCGAAGGCACGACCGCGGCCGCGTGGGAGGCGACGATCGAGCGCCTTCGCGAGCGCCTGCTTCGTTCGCCGCCCGGGTGAAGTTCCACGTTATCGCGTCGTCGTGCCGACGTAGGTGGTCGTCGTGGGCGAGCCGTGCGGATAGGAGACGAGGTACCAGTTGCGTCCGTTGTCTTGGTTGACGCCGTAGAGGAAGCCGACGCCCGTGGGAAAGCTGTACATTTGGGGCGTCACGGTGAAGGCGGGCGGTTTGTTGACGGCTCCGTGTTGAGGATCGTTCAAATAAGCTTGGATATCCCCATTGTAGGGGGCGGCATTGAGCGTCAGTGCGTGCACGTGCAGTAGGCTCGAGTCGTAGACCACGACGGTGCAGGCCGACAGCGTATCGGTGAACACGACGTCGGCCGACGGGTCCCACATGCCCGGCACCGTATGGATGTGCGGGTTCGCCGTCGTGGCGTCGTTGATGGCGGTGCTGCCGAGTCCCACGTATTGGCCGTTGAAGCTCGTGTAACCCGTCGTTTGCCCGAGCCAGTTCGTGGGAGGCTTATCCAACGTGATGACGCCGTTGCTCTGATTCATCCAGAACGTCTCGGTTCCGGAGAAGTGGCCATGGTTGAAGGCATTGGACGTGTAATAGGTCGTCATGCCCGGCACCGTCGGCGTCGGGGTCTGAAAAGGATTGCACGCGTTGTGCACCCATGTCCCGAGATGGCCGACGAAATACGTGTGCGTCGCTTCGACTTCGAAATTGTAGACGACCGCCTCGCGTACGA
Source organism: Sorangiineae bacterium MSr12523 (assembly GCA_037157775.1). Lineage (NCBI taxonomy): Bacteria > Pseudomonadati > Myxococcota > Myxococcia > Myxococcales > Pendulisporaceae > Pendulispora > Pendulispora brunnea. The sequence continues at coordinate 6,555,222 of CP089982.1, read as the reverse complement.
GCTTCGTCACCGATTCCACCTGCACGACGTTGCCCCTTCGATCGAGCAGCGTCTCGCCCGGTGCCAGGGCACCGGCCTCGATCCATCCGCGCTCGCGCGACCAAACGACGTGCTCGGGCGTCACGCTCAGGACGTCCGCGCCGTCGCTTCCAAGAAGCACAACTTCGAGCAGCGCCTTGGCCACGTGCGAAAACGTCGTCACCACCCGCGCTTCGCGCACATCGCCGGTCTTCTCGTCGCGCGAGAGCACCAGGTCTCCGTTGGCCACGTTCTCGATCGCGACCTCGCCTCGCGCGGTCCACACGGGCGTGCCCGCGACGAAGCAGTTGCCTCCGGGGGCACCACACGATCGACCGTCGCACACCGTCCCCCCCAGCGCACCGCCCCCGCCACCACTCGCACCGCCCCCGCTCCCCGTTCCCGTGTACTGGCCGCCCGAAGCCACGAGATCGCTGTCACCGCCCTGCAGGACGCGCGTCGTCGTGCGCGTGGCCTTCGCATCGTTGCGCGCGAGCGCGCGGTAGCCACCGCCGACGACGAGCAGAATCGCAAATAGAAGGAGCGCATATTCGATCGAGGAAACGCCTCGTCGATCACGGAGAAGATGAACCAGACCCGCGGACATGCGGGCCGCTAAGCACGGTGTGTACCTCCGCGTCTGCTGTTCAGAGCGGCTGACACCGCAGGACAATTTACGGAGTTTGCCGATCCGCACGACCGGTGCGTTGATGCGAGAACGCCGGGTTCATGGTCCTCACTCGGTTCAGCCGAAATAGCAGCCTCGTCCAGCGTGTGGCTCAACATGCTACAAATCAGCGTGTGCCGTGTGCAAATTGACGCGGATTGCGCCATGAGCGGCCATGAGGGAGCGGAGGTCTTCGCCCATGCGCTCCCATTCGACTTTGCTTGTCAGTCTCGTTCTCGTGGCCACCGGGCTCATAGCCCTCGCGCCTGGCTGCGGAAGTTCCAACGGCTCGGAGTTTCCCGGTCCCCAGGACCCGGATGGCTCACTGCCCGATGGAGATCCCCGTTTTGGCGAAGCCGGCACCCTGGATGCCCGCCCTTGCACCGGGTTGTGCCGTCAGCAGGTGGACTGCCCGAACGGGGGTGACACAACCGTGAGCGGTATCGTCTACGATCCCGCCGGAAAGGTGCCGCTCTACAACGTGGCGGTGTATGTGCCAAATGCGCCAGTTGGTGACATCAAGACCGGCGCGTCGTGCGATCGCTGCGATTCGGCGCTCTATTCGGGGGATCCGCTCACGGGGACCCTGACCAACGCCAAGGGCGAGTTCAAGATACCGCGCGTGCCGGTGGGGGCCGACATTCCGCTGGTCATCCAGGTTGGGAAATGGCGGCGGCAGATCAAGATTCCGACGGTGGCGAGCTGCGTGAACACGCCGCTCGCCGACAAGAACCAGACGCGCCTGCCCAAGAACAGCAAGGAAGGCAACATCCCGCTCATCGCCATCACGACCGGGGGCGCCGACTCCATCGAGTGCCTACCGCGCCGCATGGGCATCGACGATAGCGAGTTTTCGACCAAGGGCGGGCCCGGTCGCATTCATCTCTACAAAGGTGAAGACCTCATCGCCCAAGACCCGAACGATAGCCAATTCGCGCGCGGGAAATTCGACAACGGCACCGAGTTCAAGCCTTCGACGGATCTCTGGAGCAATACCAACCAACTCAAGGCGTACGACATGGTGATTCTCTCCTGCGAGGGGACCATCAATCCGCGAAGCAAGCCGCCGGCGGCACGCAATGCCCTCTACGAATACGAGACCCTCGGCGGGCGGGTGTTTGCGTCCCACTGGCATCGCTATTGGTTCAGCGACGGGCCCGATCCGGTTCCGTCGATTGCCAACAATGGCGGCTGGAAGGACAACATTCAGGGCGAGCAAGAGCAAACCGCGGTCGTGCAGGTGGGCAGCAATCTGCCGAAGGTGATCGCGTTCGCCGATTGGCTCCAGAACGTGCATGCGACGGAAAAGCGGGGAGAGCTCAAGATCACCGCAGCGCGCGACAACCTCAATTCCGTCAATCGCAACGTGGCCACGGAATGGGCGACGATTCCGCAGTATCAGCAGAAGAAGAACGACGGCTCCATCGTGAATGCCACGCCGGCCGCGGCGGTGCAGTTCGTCTCCTACAATGCACCCATCGGCGCGGCGGACGACAAGATCTGCGGTCGCGCGGTCTTCACGGATTTGCACGTATCCTCGGGGGCGCGCAACGACCATGCGGGCGACGGGAAAACCTTCCCGGATGGTTGCGAAAATGCGGATCTCTCCCCGCAGGAAAAGGCCCTCGAGTTCATGCTTTTCGATCTCGCCTCGTGCGTCTCCAGTGACCACGAGCCGCCGCCCCCGCCGGTCGTTCATTGAGCCGCGTCCCTGCAGACTGCCGGTCTCGCTCGACGCGATCTCCGGCACATTGCAGGGACGAGTCACCCTTACACGCCGAAATTCGCTCGCTTCTCGAAGCGCGTGTCGGCCCGAACGGCGGCACGCGCGGTGCTCCGATGCGCGCATGCTCCTGCGCGCATTCGGGCCCCTTGGCGTCGTGTCGGTCTTCGCGGTAGTCGTTCTAGCTCCCGCATGTGGGAGCAGCGGTGACTCGCAATTCTCCAACCCCGGTGCCGATGCCGCCCTGACCGACGATGGGGCGGGCGGCTCGTTTGGCGGGCCTGGGGACGGCGGAACCACCGTGCGGCCGTGCACGCATCTCTGCCTGCAGCAGACGACGTGCCCTGCCGGTGGGACCACGTCGCTGAGCGGCACTGTCCGCGATCCCGCTGGCAGGGTGCCTCTGTACAACGTCATCGTGTACGTCCCGAATGGCGCCGTAAGTCCGCTCACCCGTGGCGCCTCGTGCGATCGCTGCGGCAACGTATCGGGCGATCCGCTCGTCTCCACGATCACGGACACGTCGGGCCATTTCAAGCTTACCAACGTGCCCGTCGGAAACGATATCCCGGTCGTCATCCAAGTGGGCAAATGGCGTAGACGACTCCATGTCGACGTGACCAGGGCATGCCAGGACACGACGCTCGCCGCGGAGCAGACACGCCTGCCGCGAAACAAGGGCGAGGGCGACATCCCCTTGATGGCGCTGACCACGGGCGGTGCCGACGCACTCGAGTGCTTTCTCCGCAAGGTCGGTTTGGACGATTCCGAATTTACCGCCCCGGGCGGCCCCGGTCGTGTGCACCTTTACGCCGGCTCGCCCGCCACCACGCGGGATCCCCAGGGCAACGTGCGCTGGGGCGCGACGGCGAGGTTCGATGATGCGCACGGCGGTGCCGCCTTCGGGGACGCGGGCAGCCTCTGGTCCAGTGCCGGCCATTTGAAGGAGTACGACATGGTCCTTCTTTCCTGCGAGGGCCAGACGTACCCGATGACCAAGCCGCAAGCCGCACTCGACGCGCTTTATGACTACACGGCGGCGGGCGGCCGCGTCTTTGCCTCGCATTGGCATCGCTACTGGTTTCATCCCAATGCGGATGGCAATGGTCCGGCCCTCGGAACGACGAAGTTCACCGACCTAGGCGATTGGGACGACGGCAACGAGCTGAATGGCATCGAGGCCAAGGTCGAAACCACGTTGCCCGATGGCAAGCCTTTCCCAAAGGGCCAAGCCATGAAGGAGTGGCTCGGCAATGTGCAGGCGCTGACCCCGGCGGGAGAGCTTCCCATCGATGGCGCCAAAAAGAACCTCGCGTCCGTGAACCCGGCCAATGCGACGCAGTGGATCACGTATGCGCCGGCCGCCGTGGTCCAATACATGTCGTTCAACGTCCCGCTCGGGGTATCCGACGAGCAAAAATGCGGCCGCGCGGTCTACAGCGATCTCCACGTCTCGTCCGGTGTGGGCGACCAATACGGACCCGACTGGCCGCAAGGGTGCCTGACGACCAGCCTATCGCCGCAGGAAAAGGCGTTGGAGTTCATGTTGTTCGACTTATCGGCCTGCATCCAAAGCGACACCGGGGAGCCCGCACCACCGCCCGTTCATTAGATGACAGATACGTCACTTGTTGCTGCGCGGATTCCGAAGTAGCAAGTGGCGCATGCCGGAGCAAACGTCGGATCTGCAAGACGGGTTGACCCTCGACGAACTGCGAGACGTCTGGGTGGTGCTGTCCGGAAGCGAGCGTCAGGAGGGATTTCACCTTTTACCCAAGATGGACGCCGAGGACTTTTTCCTCGGTCTGCCGGCACTGGACATGTCGGAGCTGGTCCTTTCGCTGCCACCCGAGGAGCGGCGCTCCTGGGTCCGGCTTGCGCCGCCGGACGACGTGGCCGATCTCGTGCAGGCCTCGCCGCCCGAACAGCGCGAACACCTTCTTGCCCTGCTCGACGACCCGACGCGCAAGGAAGTCGCGGCTCTTCTCGCGTACCGTGAGGACGTTGCCGGCGGATTGATGAATCCACGTTATGCGCGTGTGCGGCCCAATCTGACCGTGGACGAGGCGCTCGTTTACCTTCGGAACCAGGCGCGCGCGCATCTGGGAACCATCTATTACGTGTACGTGATGGATGATGCCCAGCGGCTCGTGGGCGTGGTGTCGCTCAAGCAGCTCTTTGCCGCACCACCGGAGAAAACGGTGCGGGACGTGATGCGGACGGATCTCGTTCAGGTCGGGGAGCAAACCGATCAAGAAGCGGTCGGCCAGCTTTTCGCCGAGCATGATCTGCTGGCCATCCCCGTCGTCGATGCAGAAGGTCGGATGAAGGGCCTCGTCACCGTCGACGACATCGTCGACGTGGTGCAAGAAGAGGCGACCGAGGATGCGCAGAAGTTCGGCGGTATGGAGTCGCTCGATGCTCCTTATTTGAAGATCGCATTCTTTCGAATGGTCAAAAAGCGGGGAGGCTGGCTCGCGGCGCTTTTCCTCGGGGAGATGCTCACGGCCACGGCCATGGCCCATTTCGAGGACCAAATTGCGCGCGCCGTCGTGCTCGCGCTCTTCGTGCCCCTCATCATTTCTAGCGGCGGAAACTCGGGATCCCAGGCCTCTACGCTGGTGATTCGTGCCATGGCGGTGGGCGAGGTGAGGCTCCGCGATTGGTGGCGGGTCATGCGACGCGAGCTCGCGTCGGGCATCGTGCTCGGCCTGGCGCTCGGGTGCATTGGCTTTCTGCGCATTTTCCTTTGGCAACAGGTGGCGCCCACGTACGGCGAGCATTACTTGCTCGTGGCCTTCACCGTGTTTCTCAGCCTCATCGGCGTGGTGACGTTCGGAACCCTCGCCGGTTCGCTCTTGCCGTTCGTCCTTCGCCGATTGGGATTCGATCCGGCAAGCGCGTCGGCACCGTTCGTGGCCACGCTCGTCGACGTGACGGGATTGATCATCTATTTCAGTGTCGCGGCGGTCATCCTTCGCGGGGCGTTGTTGTAGCGCTTTCGGGAAGCGCCACGACGATGCAGGCCCCCGTGCCGTCGGAGGCAGGCTCGCACGCGATCGACCCGCCGTGCGCGTGAATGATCTCGCGGGCGATGTAGAGCCCAATGCCCGAGCCGTGCACGTCCGACCCGATGCGATAGTGCTCTACGCGAAAGAACTTGTCGAAAATGCGCTCGCGAAATTCTTCGGGTACGCCCGGACCGCGGTCGGAGATGGTGACGCGAAGCTTCTCGCTCGAGCGCTCGACCGTGACATCGATGGCCGCGCCCGACGGCGTATACTTCAGCGCATTCTGAAGGATATTCGAGAACACGACGGTCAGTCGTGCCAGGTCGCCGTGGAAGGGAAGCGGCGCCGAGCCGTCTTTCACGTGCAATCGAATGGCAATGTTCGATTCGTCGGCGCGGGTCTGGACGATGGCAATGGTCTGCCGAAGGACCAGCCCGAGATCGAGTTGCTCGGATTGGAGCCGCAGCTCGCCCGCTTCGATGCGGGTCAGGTCCAGAAACTCCGCGACCGTGCCCGCGAGCTGTTCCACGCCCATGAGCGCGGTGCTCACGAGCTCCCGGTTCGTCGCGTCGAGCCGGCCGGCGCGCTCCTCGAGCATGAGGAGCGTCATGCGCAACGTGGTGAGCGGCGTGCGAAGCTCGTGGGATGCGACGGCGACGAGCTCCAATCGCAATTCGTCGAGCCGGGCCAGCTCGGTGACGTCCGAGAGAAGAAGCACCGCGCCATGGCGGTCGTTGGGAAGGCCCTCGATGGGCACGATGCGCGGAAGCACGCGTCGATGCTCTTCGCCCACCCGCACGACCAACGCGCGCGACAAATCGAGCGGGAGCGACACCACCTCTCCGCGCAGCGAAGCATCCAGCGCCGCGCGCACACCCTCGGGAAGCGTCAAATGGCGCATCACTTCCGTGGCGCGCGCATTCGCCGACGAGACGTTTCCGCCCGATTCGACCACGAGGACCGCATCGGGAAGGGCTGCCAACGTGGCCTCGAGCGTCTCTTTCGCCGCGATGACCTCACCGATGTTCGCGCGACGAAATTCCTCGAGATCGTCGGCCATGCGGTTGAACCCCTCGGCGAGCTGCCCGAGTTCGTCGCCGTGGCGTGCCTGGACGCGCCGGGAAAAGTCTCCGCGTCGAATCGCGTCCACGCCGCGCGAGAGCTCTCCGATGGGCAGCAACACGACGCGGGCCAGATACAGCGCCACCAGGATCGAGAGCAGCAAGGCCGCGCTGAAGACGACGGCGAGGACCTGCGTGGCCTGGCTTGCCTGATCGCGCGCCCACGCGGCCACGTTTTGTGTCGAGCGAAAATCGTCCTCGCGGATGCGTGCCGCATCGGACACCGCATGCCGCAAAAGCGGATTCACCTCCTCGTGGTAGCGAATGCGCGTGTCGGCGTCGTGTGCGTGCGCGAGAAGCGCATCTCCCGCTTCGTGGTACGCCTGCACGTCGAGCCGGAGCGCCGCCGTCTTCGCGTGATCCTCGGGACGGTCGAGCAGCGCTTCGAGGCGCGAAAGAGAGCGCTCCACCAGCACACGCCGCTCGCGAAGCTCGCGCCGCCCGCGCACGGCGTCGGCCAGGGTCAAGAGAAGCGCATCGTCCTCGCGCTCCAAATCGCTCGCGAGAGTTCCCGTGGCCGCCACCGTTTGCTCGCTCGCCCGCACCGTGGAATCCACGACGAGGCTCACGCGACGGAATGCCAGCGCGCTCCAGGCGCTGGAGGCGGCCGACGTCGCCACGAGCAACACCCCCGCCACGAGAAAGCGACCCCCCAGCCCGAGCGCCTTCATGTGAGGCCGTAGCGCTTTCGTTTTCGCTGCAGCGTGGTGGCATCGATCCCCAAGGTCCTCGCCGCGTTCTCCAGGGTCGGCGCGCGTGCAATGACCCGGGCGATGTGCTCGCGTTCGAGGGCTTCGAGGCTGACGTCGGCGCCCAGTGCGACCTCCGTATCGGGGCTGCGCCCTTCGGCGGTGTCCGACGGCTCGGGAATGCCGAGATCTTCCGGCTCGATCCGCGGCCCAGGGCTCAGGATCACGGCGCGCTCGACCGCGTTGCGGATCTCCCGCAGGTTGCCCGGCCAAGGGTGCGCACGAAGGGCGCGCACCGCGGCGTCGGAAAACGCGAGCTCGGGGCGGTGGAGTCGAATCTTGGCGCGCTCTAGGTAATACCGTGTCAGGCCGGGCACGTCTTCGCGCCGCTCGCGCATGGGGGGCAACGTGAGCGTGACCACGTTGAGGCGAAAGAGCAGATCTTCCCGAAAGCGGCCCGTCTGAACCTCGGTTTCCAGATCGCGGTTGGTGGCGGCGACGATGCGCACGTCCGCGCGTCGCTCCTTGCTTTCGCCGACGCGCTCGTACGTCTGATCGTTCAAGAACCGCAAAAGCCGCACCTGGGCCTCGGGCGACAAGTCGCCCACCTCGTCGAGAAAAAGGGTTCCGCCCTCCGCCTCTTGAACCTTCCCTCGCGCATCGGAGATGGCGCCGGTGAAGGCACCCTTTCGATGACCGAAGAGGGTGCTGTTCATGAGCTCTTTCGAAAGCGACGGGCAATTGACCGAGATGAATGGACCGCCTGCGCGTTGGCTCCGCGTCCAGATCCATCGAGCCATCACGTTTTTGCCGGTTCCGCTCTCGCCGCGCAAGAGGATGGGCGCGTTGGTCTTGGCCGCACGGGATGCAAGCTTCAGGATGGCAGAGGCCGAGGGACTTTCCGTTTCGAAAAAATCGTCATCCGCGCCGGCCAGCTCGAGCCGCACTTCGGCCTCGGCGAGCCGTCGTTTGAGCCGCACCGATTCCAAAGCGCGAGCCACCGCATGGCGCACCTGCTCTGGGGTGAACGGTTTCGGCAGGTAATCCACCGCGCCCCGCTTCATAGCCTCGACGGCCGTTTCGAAGGTGGCAAATGCGGTGATGACGATGATGGCGGCATCGGGCTGCCGGCGCACGATATCGGGGAGCGCTTCGAGACCCGAGTCGGAGCCGAGCCACAGGTCCAGCAGCACCACGTCGAAGTGCCCGTGCTCGAGCGCTTCGAGCGCGCCCCTCGCGCTTCCGACACCGAGCACGCGCGCGCCGTCGGCGGCGAGGCAAAGTCGCAGCGATTGACGAACACCCGGATCGTCGTCGACGACCAATACGGACCAGGACGCTATCGGATCCATCGTGGAGAAAAGATACGAGCGATGCTGGGCTCTGCACCGAGGAAAACATCACGGCAAATTGCCGGGTGGGGCGGCATGCGCGTCGGGCGATCTGCGGCCATGTCGAGCCGTCCACACGCCCGTCGCCCCGCGATCGAGTGGGCCCGGGCCTTGCTCAGGGCCGGCCGCCCACGATGTCTTATCCGAAACTATGCGCCTTCTTTCTCGTTGTTCTCGTTGCTTGTGGATTTCTCGGCCAGCGGCCGGCGGCAGCCGCCCCCGACGCGCGGTCGCCGCCTCCGGTGGTGCATCTGGCGCTCGCGGACGTCATTCGTCTATCCGTACTTCGCGATCCCCAAATCCAAGTTGCGCTCGCCAATGTCAAAATAGCGCAGGGCGCTTACACGACGGCGTCGCTCCTTCCCAATCCGGGTTTCACCGTGGACCGCGTCTTCGGTGCGCTGCCGGGACGCCCTTTTAGCGAGCAGCGGCCTGGCGGGCCCACGCAATACGACTTCGTCGTCAATTATCAAATCGACACGCTCCTGTTCGGCAAACGATCGGCGGCCATGGAAAGCGCCCGTCGGGCCGTGGAGGTTGCGACGGCAAACCATGCCGACGTGATTCGCCAGCGCGTGCTCGATGCGATTGGCGCTTATTACGACGTGCTGCAAACGAAGATGGAGCTCGATCTTGCCCGAGATGCCGAAACGCAGGCCCAGCGCCTTCGCGACATCACGCGCTCGCGCGTCGCCCTCGGCAGTGTGGGATCCATCGAGGCGGATCGGACCGAGCTCGCCGTTCTCTCGGCGAACCGAGAGCAGCTTCGCGCCCGCGCGGAGGTGGACAAGGCGCGCGCGCGGTTGCGTGCCCGCGTGGCCTGGCGTCCCGATGAGCCCGACGTCGATGTCGTCGGGGATCTCGAAATCATTGCGCCCCGTCCGCCGCCGCCCCTCGCCATTGCGCTGGAACGCGCCGAGCGGGCGCGCCCGGATTTTCTCGCATCTCAGCGCAGTGTGGAGCTGGCCTCCGCCAACCTGGCCGCGCAGCGTGCACTCGCCTTTCCGCAACTGACGATTGGCACCGGCCTGAGTTACCAGCAGCAAATTGGCGTACCGGACGCACCGGGCTGGCAAATCGCACTTTCGGGAACCATTCCGCTGTTCGATCGCAACCAAGGCAACATTGCCGGGGCGCGTGCCGGTGTGCAGCAGGCGCACGAGCAACTCCGTGCCGATCGTCTGGCCCTTCGCGCCGACGTCGAGCAGGCGCTTCGCGAATACCAGGTCAGCTACGACATCGTTTCGAAGGACGATGCTCCCACGTTGAGCGCGGCGGCGGCCGCGCGCGACAAAGTCCAAGAGTCGTACCGATTGGGCGGCCGCACCTTGCTCGAGGTGCTCGATGCCCAACAAGCGTACCGCGATGCGTACCGTCTCAGCATCGAAGCGCGCGCGGGCTATTTCAAAGCCCTTCATGCCATCAACGCCGCCGTCGGAAATCAGGTTTTGCCATGAATGAGCGAATGACTCATCTCGGAAGTTGGCTCGTGACCGGCATCGTTCTCGCGGTGCTCGTGATCTACCTCGCGCGGAGCAAACCGCCCGCGCTCGACCGGTCACCGTCGAATGCGCTCGACGCCGTCCGCGCCGGCCCAGGGTATATCCATATCGCGGCATCGAGTCCCATGGCTGCCAAGCTCACGATGCGCGAGGTGAAGAGCGAACGCTCGAGGGCTCCGTTGCTCGAGGTGACCGGTTCCGTGGTCGCGCGTCTCGAGCAGGGGCGCGGTCCTTCGGAGATGCGCTGGCAGTTCGCCAGCTCGGAGCTGCTCGGTGCCTACGCGGAATGGAGCAAGTCGGGCCACGAGATCTCGTTTGCCGCCCAGCAGCTCGACACCACGCGCAGGCTCGACGGTGCCAAGGTGGAGGCGCAGACGAAGGTCGTCGAGCGTCTGAGCAAGCTGGTTCAAGCCGGATCCGACTCGCCCAAGGACTTGGCCGTCGAGGAGACCGCCTTGGTCCAGACGCGCCTCGAGGGACAAAAGAGCGTCCACGAAGCCGAGATCGCGCTGCGCACGGCCGAGCGGAGCCGAGCCGCCCTCGCGCGGCAGCTCGAACAGGCGGGGCTCGATCCCGAGCTTCTCGCAACCATCGCCAACAGGAGCGCGGTCCTCGTGGCGGAGGTCCCCGAGTCGAAGGCCGAGTGTGCGCGCGAGGGGCAGGCGATCACGGCGAGCTTCTATGGCGTCCCCGGCGTGCCCTTCATCGGTCACGTGCGGCGCATCTCGCCCACGGTCTCGAAGGAGCAACGGACCCTGCGCGTTCTCGCGGTGCTCGAAGATCGCGACGCGCGGCTCCGTCCGGGGATGTTCGCCGACGTGGGGCTGGGCACCGATGAGCGGACCGCGCTTCGAGTCCCCGCAGACGCCGTCCTTCACGTAGGCCGCGCCGATTACGTGCTCGTCGCCTCCGGCGCGGATCTCTGGAAGGTGACGCCGGTCGTGGTCGGCGACCAGCGGGATTCCGAGATCGAGGTTCTCGACGGGCTCCCCGCAGACGCGCGCGTCATCGGGGCTGGCGCCATTTTGCTCAAACCCTTCGTGGTCGAGGCAGCGAGAAATCCATGATTCCGTTCATCATCCGGCAGGCGCTGCGCTTCCGGGTCCACGTCGTGATTCTGACCATCGCCATCGCCGGTTGGGGCGTTTGGGCAACGACGCAGCAGAAGGTCGATGCCTATCCGGATATCTCCGCGCAAATGGTCCAAGTCATTACGACGTATCCTGGTCGCGCCTCGGAAGACGTCGAGCGGCAGGTGACCATCCCCGTCGAAATCGCAATGCGCAACGTACCGCGCGTCGTGACCATTCGGTCCCGCACCATCTTTGGATTGTCGGTCGTGCAGATGATCTTCGAGGAGGGCGTCGAGAATTACTGGGCACGGCAGCGCGTCCAGGAAAAGCTCGGAACGTTGGGGCTTCCCGACGACGCGCACCCCGATCTCGGGCCACTGGCCACGGCGTACGGCGAGATCTTTCGATACGAAATCATCACCGACGGCAGCCAGAATACGATGGATCTGCGCACGCTCGACGATTGGGTGGTCATCCCGCGGCTTTTGCGCGTTCCGGGCGTGGCCGACGTCTCCAACTTCGGCGGATATGCCAAAGAATACGCCATCGTGTTCAAGCCGGCGCAGCTCCAGCGCTATGGGCTGTCGGTCCAAGACGTGGTCGATGCCGTGCAATCGAACAATGCGAGCGCCGGCGGGAGCGTCATACCCCGCGGCAGCATGTCCTTCGTCATTCGCGGCAAAGGCGCTTTGCAGAGCATCGACGAGATCCAGCGCGTCTTCGCGAAATCCGTCGCGGGTACCCCCGTTTATGTGCGCGACGTCGCCGATGTGCAACTCGGCAGTCCGGTCCCCTCCGGCATTTTCAGCAAGGACCGCGTCGACGAATCGGTGGAGGGCATCGTGCTGATGCGCAAAGGGGAAAATCCCTCCGAAGTGCTCGCGGGCGTCAACGACGCCGTCGCCGAGTTGAATGCATCGCGCTTGCCCGAGGGCGCACGCATCAAACCGTACTACGACCGCACCTTGCTCGTGCGCAGCACCATGTACACGGTCACGCACAGCGTGCTCATGGGAATTACGCTCGTCGTCCTGGTGCTCGTCTTCTTCCTGGGACGTCCCACGGTGGCGCTGCTGGTGGCGCTCACCATTCCATTTTCGCTCTTGGTGGCCATGGCCCTGATGCGCATCGCGGACATTCCCGTGGGCCTTCTATCCATTGGCGCGATCGACTTCGGCATCATCGTCGATGGCTCGGTCATCATGGCCGAAAACATCGCGCGCAGGGTGGGGGAGCTGCCCAAGCCGGTGACCCGGCAAAGCATCGTGCGATGCATCGGTGAGGCCGCGCTCGAAGTGGAGAAACCTCTCTTCGCGTCCATTTTTCTCATCATCGCGGCCTACCTGCCGCTGCTCACCTTGCGGAGCATCGAGGGCCTGTTGTTTCGGCCCCTGGCGCTCACGATCATCTTCGCGCTGGTGGGCGCCCTGTTCTTCGCGCTGGTGGTCACACCCGTGCTGGCGACGTTTCTACTTCGATTTGGGTACGATGAATGGGAAAATCCTATTTTGAAATGGTTCAAACCCCGCTACGCCCATTGGGTCGAGGTGCTCCTTCGATGGCGTTACCAAGTTGCGGTGGGGACCGTGGGCGTGTTCCTCGTGCTCATGGCCTTCGTGGCCCCGCGCCTCGGCACGCAGTTCTTGCCGTACATGGATGAAGGCGTCATCTGGGTTCGGGTGAATTGCCCGGAGGGGACGTCCTTGACGCAAACATCGGCCTACGGCGGTCGCTTGCGCGAGCTCGCGCTCGAGTTCCCCGAGGTGGACTTCGTCGTCGTGCAGACGGGCCGCAACGACAGCGGCACCGATCCGTTTCCCCCGAGCCGCATGGAAATGATGATCGGCCCCAAGCCCCGTGCGCTCTGGAAGCGATTTCACACCAAGCAAGAGCTCCTCGCAGCGCTGAGAAATCGCTTTCGCGAGGAGTTTCCCACCATCCGATTCAACTTCACCCAGCCGATCATCGACAGCGTCACGGAAGACACCAATGGCACGTCGGCCAATCTGGCCGTCGAGCTCTTGGGCGACGACCCTGCGGTGCTCCTGGACCTCGCCCGCAAGACGCGCGATCTCCTGAAAAAGGTGCCGGGTGCTACCGACGTGGCCATCGAGCAGGAGGGGCCGCAACCGCAGCTCGTCATCGAACCCGATCGGGCGCTATGTGCCCGATATGGCGTGAACATCGACGGCTTGAACCGGATGATCACCACCGCGCTGGGCGGCAGTCCGATTGGTGCACTCTACGAAGGCGAAAGGCGGTTCGACATCACCGCGAAGTTCGATCGCGAGGCGCTTCACTCGCCGCAGGCCATCGGGCGCTTGCCCGTGTACGCGCAGGATGGCACCCCGATCCCCCTCGCGCAGGTCGCCCGCATCGACATCGTGGACGGTCAGACGATCATCGCGCGCGAGAACGGCCGGCGAAGGATCACGGTGCGCACCGACATCGTGGGGCGCGATCAGGGCGGCTTCGTGAAGGAGGCCCAGGCACGCTTTTCCAAGGAGATCTCCGTGCCATCGCCCTACTCGGTCGAGTGGCTGGGCATGTTCGAGAATCTGTCGCGGGCACGCGGACACTTCACGCGGCTCATTCCCATGACGGTGGCTGCCATTTTCGTCATTCTGTTGATGTCGTTCCGCTCGATCCAGACGGCGCTGATTCTGCTGCTGCCCATTCCGTTCGCGCTGATGGGCGCCACCCTGGCCCTGTACGTGCGTGGGATGAACATCGATGTATCGACCGGGGTCGGCTTCGCCACGGTGTTTGCCGTCTCGATCATGGACGGCGTGCTCATGGTGCGGGGCATCCTCGGCTATCGGCAAAAAGGGCATTCCATCGACGAGGCGATCGTGCTCGGACGGCTGACGCGCCTACGGCCGATCTTGATGACGTCGACCGTGGCCATTCTGGGCTTGCTCCCCGCATCGCTCGCGGGGGGATTGGGCTCCGACGTGCAGCGGCCGCTGGCCACGGTCATCATCTGGGGCCTCTCGAGCTCCACGCTTCTCACGTTGTTCGTGGTCCCCGTCTTTTATCGAATCTTCGTGCCGCCGTTGCCTCGCCACGACGAGGAGGCGGATTGCATGGTCTGACCGCGGATCATCCTGCAAAGTGCATGGACGACAAGGTCGGTATTGGCCCCAGCGGCGCGGTTTCTTCGTTTGGTATGCGCCGTGCTCCTATCGGCCGCCACGATGAGCAACTTGAAATGGCATGTCGCGGTGATCGTGATCCTGCTGATCGGCGACGGGGTGCTCCAGAGTGCATGTTTGACCCGCCCGGTCGCTTCCGGCGCGCCAACGACGAAGGTCAACTTCGCGACGGTGGTGCGACAGTCTGCGGTGGACAAGGTCGATCTGTTGTTCGCCATCGACAATTCCTCATCCATGGGGGACAAACAAGCGTACCTCGGCGAGGCGATCCCCGATCTCGTGAATCGATTGACGACGCCCAATTGCGTCGATGCGAACGAGGTCGTGGGTATTTCACACGATCATGGCATATGCGATCGGGGCAAGGTGGAATTTCCGCCCGTGCATGACATGCACATTGCCATCGTGAGCTCCGCCCTGGGGCCGCGAGGTGGCGACATTTGCGATCCCGGCGCCACGGTGACGGTCGGCGGGCGCACGTTGAACCGCCACAACGACGACCGCGGCCATCTTCTGAATCGGGCGATGGACGCGGAAATCGAGCTTCCCAGCGCGGGGCCGAGCCATTTTCTGACCTGGCTTCCTTCGTCGGGGGAAAAGAATGGCAAGCCTTCGGGTGCACCCGGCATCGAGCAGCCGGAGGTGTTGTCGAACGATTTTCAATCGATGGTGACGGGGGTTCACGCGTATGGATGCGGCATCGAGTCGCAACTCGAGAGTTGGTATCGATTCTTGATTCAGCCCGATCCGTACGACGATATTGCGCTCGATTCCAACGGCAAGGCCACGTGGAACGGTGTCGATGTCACCATTCTCAAACAGCGTCACGATTTTCTCCGGCCAGACTCCCTCGTTGCGGTGATCGTCCTGACCGACGAGAACGATTCGGAGATCGACGTGCGCTCGGCCGATCAGAGCGGATACAAGTTCATGAGCACGACGTTCAAACCTCCGAGGGGGACGTCTGCGTGCACATCGAATCCCGCCGATCCCAATTGTACGTCGTGCGCATTCCTTCCGAACGGCGGTGCCGGTGATCCGAACTGCGCCAAAGGCAACTACACCGACCCCAATGACTGGGGCTACGATCCCAATCTGCGCCATGTGCACATGAAGGCGAAATACGGTTTCGAGCCGCAATTCCCGATTTCGCGCTACGTCGTGGGGCTGACCGCGAAGGCCGTGCCCGACCGCATCGGCGAGTACCCGTCCGGGGCAAAGAATTACGTGGGCGACGCCAAGTGCACGAATCCGCTGTTTGCAGCGTCACTTCCGGACGGTTCCTCGACCGATGCGGCTGCGCTTTGCCATTTGGCGTCGGGGCCGCGGACGAGCGATTCGATCTTTTATGCCCACATCGGTGGCGTCCCCCACGAGCTTCTCCATTTCGATCCCCGCGATCCCGAGGCGAGCGCCATTCGCGAGGAAGACTGGGTGAAAATTCTAGGGAAAAATCCCGAGGCGTACGATTACACGGGGATCGATCCGCACATGATCGAATCGGTGGCGCCCCGCGCGGGCCTGGCTGGGCCAGGGGCTTCGAACGATGCCGATCCGATCCATGGTCGAGAATGGATCACGGACCAAGGCGCAGGGCATATCTTGCCCGTCGATCGGCAGTTTGCCTGCATTTTCCCTCTCGCGAAGCCGCGCGATTGCACCTTGGCCGACAATGCGGACGCGTGCGATTGCCCCTCGAAGCCGACCCTGACGGCCGCGCAGGCACCGCCGGTGTGCAATCCAAGCAAGCAAACGGAGCAAATTGCCGCCAAAGCGTATCCCACGATTCGGGAGCTTCTCCTTGCCAAAAAGATAGGCGAGCAGGGGATCGTCTCGTCCATCTGCCCCATCCACGTGACGGAACAGAGCGCGGGCGATCCCCTGTACGGCTACCGGCCTGCGGTCAGTGCCATCGTGGATCGATTGAAGAGTGCCCTCACCGAACGATGCGTTCCGCAGCCCTTGGAGGAGGAAACGGATGGAACCGTTCCTTGCTTGGTCCTCGAGCTGCTGCCCGGCGCGGGCGACCAAAGTACGGCCTGCGATTCCTCGAAGGGGCTCGAGCAACCGGATCCGGGTGTTCTGCGCCGCTATCGGGCGGCGCAGCAGGCCAACGGCGATACCGACGGCCTCGCGCGCCCCTTGTGCGTGATGAAGCAGCTCAAAGGGGAGGAGCTCGTGCAGTCATCCGCGAAGAGTCCGCGGGGGCGGGATGGTGCTACGTCACCCGGGCCAAGAGTCCCTCGGAAAAGTGCGCGCAGGCCATCAAGTTCTCGAAACGGGGCATGCCGCCGAGCAACGCGTTGGTGACCCTTCAATGCATCGAGCAACCGCCCTCACGCCCCTCACGCCCCTGACTGTAGGGCCGTTCGCTTCAAAACCGCGGTGAGCTTTTCCAGGGCGGCCTCCAGATCGGGCATGCTCATGAGGCCGAAGCCGAGCCGAAACACGCGGGCTTCGTCGCCGAACCAAGTGCCATTGGCCACGCGCACGCCTTCGGTCGACAGCGCGTCGTAGAAACGCCGCACGCCGGCGTCGTCGAAGGCCGAGGGCGAAAGTCGGGCACAACTCAAGGCCCCCGCGTTGGGCCGAACCCAATCGACGAGTCCCGCGTTCGCGCGAGCCCACGCGGCGGTGCGCTCGATGCCCTGCGCGAGCACACTCCGGCGTGCCCCGATGATGCGGTCGCGTTGCTCGAAGACCTTCACCGCGAGCGCTTCGTCCAGCGCCGAGCACGAGATCACCGTGTTGAACTTGCCGGTGACGAGGCGCTGACGAAGTTCGCGATCGCGCGTGATGGCCCACCCGATGCGCAGCCCCGGCGCACCGTGGCACTTGGAGAGCGCCGCGACGGTGACCACCTTGGGACCCAGCGAGATGGCCGGCGGAGCAAGCGGATCATCGCCGTAGACGGCCTCGCGGTACGTCTCGTCGACGAGCAGGTGCGCGTCGGGGCATCGCTCGCGCATCGCGGCGAGAACCGCCTCGAGCGTGTCCCGCGCAATGGCCACGCCCGATGGATTGTTCGGCGAGGCGAGGCTCACGAGCTTCGTCTTTTCCGAGAGCTTCTCGCGAACCTGCGCCACATCGAGCACGTACCCGCGCTCGAACGACAGCGACACCGTGTGCAGTCGCGCGCCGACAGCCTCGAGCACATTGCGCGCCAGGGGAAAACATGGCGTCGTCATGACGGCGTCCTCGCCGCGGTTCACGAGCAAAAAGGCCAGCAGAAACAGCGCGTGCATGCTCCCCACCGTGATGACCACGTCGTCGGGGCTCACGCCATGGAGCTCGGCAATGCGCGCGCGAAGGCGCGGATCGCCTTCGGGCGTGGTGTACGCCAGCAAGAGATCGCGCACGCCGTCGCCTCCCTCGACCAGCTCCCTCAGCCGCAGATCGGGGCCTACGCTTTCGGCGAGCTCATAGCGGGGCGTCTCGGCGAGCAGCGAGATGAGATCGTTATCGGGAAATCGTGCCATCGGATTCCTCCCTCCTGTCTTCCGAGGTGTACGGCTTCGAGTGGCTCGATAACAGTTACAGTTTATTGAAATTGTATCCATAACAGTTATCCTTGGTCCGTGCGCGCAGATCCGGTTCATCGCTACGAAGAGTTGGCCAACTTCATCACCCGCCTCGTGGACAGCGGCACCTTGCGGCCCGGGACACGTGCTCCGTCGCTGCGGCAGATCAGCGAGCAACGCAAGACGAGCCTCTCCACCGCACTGCAGGCGTATCGTCTGCTGGAAGACCGCGGCGTTCTCGAGGCGAAGCCGCAATCCGGTTTCTACGTCGCGCGCCGCGGAACGGCGGTTTCGCTGAAGACGCCCGCGCCCTCCAAGCCACCGGGAAAGGCCGTCAGCGTGGCCGTCTCCGGCGTGCTGCTCAAGCTCCTCGAGTACGCCTCCGATCCGCGGCTCGTGCCGCTGGGGTGCGCCATTCCCAGCAAGGAGCTGCTCGCGGCGGGGCGGCTCGATCGCTTCCTTGCGCGCGCGGCCCGCCAAAAGGGCGTCGAGTACAACGTGTACACCGCCCCGAAAGGCGATCCTGATCTGCGGCGGGAAATCGCGCGGCGTGCGATGCGGTGGGGGCAGGCGCTCTCGCCGGAGGACATCCTCATCACGTGCGGCTGCACCGAGGCGCTTACCATTGCGCTCTCCACGGTGGCGCGCGCGGGCGATGTCGTGGCCATCGAGTCGCCCACGTATTTCGGCTTGCTGCACGTCATCGAGGCGCTCGACCTCAAAGCCCTCGAGCTCCCGACGGATGCGACCAACGGCATCGATCTCGGGGCCTTGGAGAAAGCTCTCGCGAGCCAATCGGTCAAGGCTTGCCTCTTTGCCTCGAGCTTCAACAACCCGCTCGGCTGCACCATGTCGGACACCAAAAAGCGCGCGGTGCTCGAGGTGCTCGCGCGCTACGACGTGCCGCTCATCGAGGACGATATTTACGGCGACGTCTACTTCGGCAAGGAGCGCCCGCGCCCGTTCATGGCGCTCGAAACCAAGGCCAACGTCATTTACTGCAGCTCCTTCTCCAAGACGGTCGCGCCGGGGTACCGCATCGGCTGGCTTGCGAGCCATCGATACATGCAAAAGGCGCTGGAGCAGAAATTCGCGATTTCACTCTGCGGCCCGGCCTTGCCGCAGCTCGCGTTGGCGGAATTTCTCGCCTCGGGAGGGTACGACAACCATCTGCGGCGGGTGCGGCGCACCTTCGAGGACAACGTCGACCAAATGATCCGCGCCGTCGATCGCAGCTTTCCCAAAGGGACGAAGATCACGCGTCCGGCGGGCGGCTTCGTGCTCTGGCTGGAGCTGCCCAAAGGCATCGTCGCGCGCGAGCTCTTCGACGCGGCGATTGGCAAGGGGATCTGCTTCGTGCCGGGCGACGTCTTCTCCGCGAGCACGCGCTTTGCCAATTGCCTTCGATTGAGCTGCGGATACACGTGGTCCCCGCGCCTCGAGAACGCCGTGAAAACGCTGGGGCAGCTGGCGATCAGTCTTTCGGCGTGACGAAGACGACGTCGATGCGCGCGTTGCGTGCGCGCAGTTTGGCGTCGGCGGGATCGACCAGCGGGGTGCGCGTGCCGGCGACCTCGCCGCGAACCCGCGTCGAGTTGGCCGCCGAGGCGATGGTTTTCGCCGCGGTGTCGGCGCGCTGTTTGTCCTGGCCGGCTTCCTGCGCGCTGGGCGCCGTCGCATCGTGAACGACGACTTGCACCGCGAGGTTCGGGTGCGCGCCGAGGACACGCCCCAGCTCTTTGAGCTTCGTCTCTCCGTCGGTGTTGAGCGCATTCTTCGCGAAGGCGTCGCGCAAGGTGACGACGACGCCGCGCTCATCCCGCACCGGCGACCAATTGCCCGCGGCGGAAAGCTCGGCGAGCAGCGCGTCGGCTTGCCCCGCGCCCGCACGCTCGGCCGTGCGCCGCACCTTGGTGAGCACCGCGAGGCACGCGACCCGCGCATGCGTGGCGGCGTCGATGGGAACCGGACGCGGGTTGCCCTCGAGCTTCTTCTCGATGTCGGCCGCCTCTTTTTCAGCCTCCGCGAGGCCGTCCAGGGTCGGCGACAAAAGCCGCGCAGCCCCGCACAAGAGGCGCGCTTGCGTGGCCAGCGAGCGCGCCGCCAGAAGGCGCGCGGCCTCGCGTTGCGGGTCGGCGGGCCGGCTCGTCGGCACCAGCGACTCTTGCGCGAGCGTCAGCCGTCGATCGAGCTCGGCGCCCTCGCGGTCCACGTCGATGCGGGCTTGCGCCAGCCGGCGGGCATCGGCCTGCGCCGTGGTGCGTGCGGTTTGCGCCTTCGTTTCATCCGATTGCGCGCGGGCCAGCCGGGCCAGCACGGTCGCGTGCTCATAGGAGGCGAGGGCATGCTCCGCGTAAAGGCGGGCCGCCGTATCGTCGCCGTCCTCGTGGGCCTTCTTGGCCAGCGCCCGATCGCGTTCGGCAACGCCGTATTCCTGGGGTGCAAGGGTCGCCGCTTCACGGGCACCCGGTGTGCTGCGCGCCCGTTCGACGTTGTCGAGCACCCCCAGGGCGCCGCGTTGCGAGCCCCCGCCACCGCAGGCCGAGATCAAGGCCAACACTGCGAAAAGCCAAACCGATCGCTTCACGGCTGACGTCCTTTCGCGGGGGCTTGCGTACCTCTCGGCGCGGCTTTCGGTGCTCCCGCATCGCGCGTGGCGCTGGGGGACGTCTTGTCCGGCTCCTGTTTCTTCTCGCGTTCGGCAGCCTCCACCTGGGCGCGCAAGCGACCGTTCTGCGCGATGCCCTCGTCGAGAAGGGCGCGTTCCCGTTCCACCTCGGCCCCCGCATCATCGGCCGCGCGCCGGGCCTCGATGGCCCGTTTCTCGAGCTCGACCGTGCGGACCAGATCCCGCCCGACCTCCGCCCATTCGCGGGCAACGCTATCGGCGAGCTTCGCGTGGGCTTCATCGCCCTCTGCCCGCATTTTCTGGCCTTGTTCCAGGTACTGCCGGGCACGGCGCACCACGTCGGCGGTCAGTGCTTTGTTGGCCGCATTGCCCTCGAGCTCCGCAATCACACTCTCGGCCCGGGCCCGGTCACTTTGTCCCGATGCAGCATGGGCAATGCCCACCAGAATGAGAAGTAGGCCCACCGCGGGCCCCGTCCAGAGCGCCCTCCAGGGCAACCTTGCTCGTTTTCCTCGCTCGCGTCGCTCGCGCATGGCTCCGGATGTGCCCTTCGTTCCGACATCCGTCAATGGGTTCATGGACTCTGCATCCGATGACCGGGAGACATCGGGCGTTTTTTACGAGAAATCTTGCTCCGATTAGGCCGATGCAAGCAATCCGTGGTATCCCATGAGGCAATGTCGGTTGGGGCCGAACAAGGCCAAGAGGGCGGAATGGAGGCGCTCGGGGTGGGCAGCCCCACCTCGACCTTCGGGAAATACCACCTGTTCGCGACGCTCGGCCGCGGCGGCATGGCCGACGTGTTTCTCTCGGTTGCCCGCGGCCCAATGGGCTTCAACAAGCTCGCGGTCATCAAGCGTCTGCGGTCCAACCTCGCCGACGATCCCGGCTTCCGCAACATGTTCCTCGACGAGGCCCGCCTCGCCGCGCGGCTGAATCACCCGAACATCGTCCACACGTACGAGGTCGGCGAAAAGGACGGCAATTACTTCATCGCGATGGAGTACTTGGAGGGCCAGTCGCTCAACAAGATCATCCGCGAGGCCGTCAAGCGCAACGACGTGTTCGACCAGTCCTTCTGCGCGCGCATCATTTCGGACGCGCTGGCCGGTCTGCAATGCGCGCACGACCTGGCGGACTACGACGGCCGGCCGCTCAACATCATTCACCGCGACGTCAGCCCGCACAATGTGTTCGTCACCTACGGCGGACAAGCCAAGCTCGTCGACTTCGGCATTGCCAAGGCGGCGCTGAGCTCCACGGAAACGGAGATCGGCGTTCTCAAAGGCAAGGTCGCGTACATGTCGCCCGAGCAGGCCGTGGGCGGCCACATCGATCGGCGGGCCGACATTTTCGCCATGGGCATCGTGCTCTGGGAGCTGCTCACCCGGCAGCGCCTCATGACCGGCGACTCGGCCGCGAGCACGTTGCATCGGCTCCTGCACCTGCCCATTCCGGCCGTGTCGTCGGTTCGGCCCGACGTCGATCCCGAGCTCGACGCCATCGTGGGGCGTGCGCTCGAGAAAGAGCCCGAGTTTCGCTTCCAAAGCGCCCAGGAAATGCGCGATGCGCTCGACGGCTTCCTGGTCTCGACGGGCAAGCAGGTTCGCCAGGACGAGATTGGCCGCAAGGTGAGCGCGATGTTTTCGCGCGTGCGCG
Organism: Sorangiineae bacterium MSr12523; assembly: GCA_037157775.1. NCBI lineage: Bacteria > Pseudomonadati > Myxococcota > Myxococcia > Myxococcales > Pendulisporaceae > Pendulispora > Pendulispora brunnea. Next base: position 6,533,063 of record CP089982.1, on the reverse strand, counting down.
AGGAAGTGCAGAAGCAGATCCAAGCGCACATGGCCAAGGTCACCGCGGCGACGACCACCGAGGAGCTCGCGGCCCTCAACGCCGAGGCGATTCGCCGCTCGGCCAATGGCGGTATGGGCTCTTCGCCGTCCACCGCGCACCTGATGAAGTTGAGCACCGGTGGCGGCAGCGGAAGTGGCATCGTGCCGAACTTCACCGGCAGCGGCTTCGGGCACGAGCGGGCGAGCAGTCCGTCGCATCCGTCGCAGTTATCGCATCCGTCGCAGCTCTCGCATCCGCACCACGCGCACCATTCGCAGTATTCGCGATCGGCGCAGTCGTACCCGTACGCGGGGGAGCAGGTGCCACAGAAAAAGAGCCGCGTGCTGGTGCTGTTGCTCACCGTGCTCGTGGCCGTTCTGAGCCTGGCCGTGGTCTTCCTCTACGTGCAGAAGGACGGCGGCTCCAAAGGCAAAGAAGCGAAAGAGAACGAGGCTCCGGCCAAAACGGCGGAGACCACGGGCGCCATCCCCACGCAGCCTTCGAGCGTGCCGAGCGTCGTGACGGCGTTGCCGTCGGCTACGCCCATCATGCCGGGTGTCGTGGCGCCGGATGCCAATTCTTCTGGCGCCAAAGGTGAGGCCGCCCGCAAGCCTGTGTACGGAGGGGGCGGGCGCAAGGGCAACCCGCAGCCGCAGAACAGCCATGGCGCGGCGCCGCCTCCGCCTGTGGCGAACGTGCCGGAAAAGGCCGATGACGGCTTTCTCTCGCTGGATACGATTCCGTGGACGAAAGTCACCGACGGCGGGCGGGTGCTGGGAACCACGCCCATCCTGCGCGTACCGCTCTCCGCAGGTTCGCACACGCTGACGTTGGAGAACACGGACGAGGGCATCAAGCAGACCTTCACCGTCACCATCAAGGGCGGGGAGACGGTCAACAAGCGGCTCGGCTTGAAGTAATGTGGGCTCATGTCCACGGAACACCCGAAAAAGAAGCTGCGCGTTGCTGTCATCGAAGGAGGGCCCTCGTCGGAGGCCGGCGTGAGCCGTGCGTCGGCGGCGTCCGTGCGTGAGGCGCTGACGGAGGCGGGCCACGACGTGACCCGGCTCGAGCTCGATACCGGCATTTTCGATGCGCTGCTTCGCGGCAAGTTCGACGTGGTGCACCCGGCGGTGCACGGCGCCGTCGGCGAGGACGGGTGCCTTCAGGGCGTGCTCGAGGTGCTGGGCCTCGCGTACGTGGGCTCCGACGTGCGGGCCAGCTCCGTGGCCATGGACAAAGTCTTCGCGCGCAAGGTCTTCCAATTGTCCGAGCTGCCGGTGGCGCAAGGCATCGCCCTCCGCCGCGACCAAGAAAAGTCGCCCCTGGCCGCCGCCGAGTTTGCGCGCAAGGTCGTGGGGCAAGCCGTCGTGGTGAAGCCGGCGGCCAGCGGATCGGCGGTGGGGGTCAACCGTCACGAGGCGGATGCGCCCCACGAGGAGGTGGCCGCCTCGATCGACGGCGTGTGGCAGCTCGGCGACGTGGCGCTGGTGGAGCACTTCGCGCGCGGGCGCGAGGTCACGTGCGGCGTGCTCGATCTGGATGGAGAGGAGGCGTACGCGCTCCCGCCGACCGAGATCATGGCGCCGAACGATGCATTCTACACCTTTCAGGCGCGCTATGCGCCGGGGCGAAGCGTGCACGCGTGCCCGGCACCGCTGGGCGATGAGCTCACGAAGCGCGTGCAGGACCTGGCGGTGCGCGCCCACAAGGCGCTCGGCTGCAGGGATCTCTCCCGGGTCGATTTCGTCGTGGGCGATGGAGCCGATCCTTCGGCGGTCATCGTGCTCGAGGTGAACACCTTGCCGGGGTTCACCAAGACGAGCCTGTACCCGGAGGCGGCTGCCGCCATCGGCATTCCGTTCCCGCGCTTGTGTGACTCCCTCGTCGCCAGTGCCCACCGGCGTGGACCAACCCGCCGCAACGCGCCCTTGGCATTTCCCGGCGCGTAAAGGCGCGCGCGGTAGACGGCGAAGCACCCAAGCATTGGCGCGCTCCGTGCGTCTACAAGGGCGGAGCCGTTCTTCCCTGCTATATCGAAGGGTAGGCGGCGTTCGCCTCGAGCTTCGCACGCCGTACCCATGCAGCGCGACTCCCTCTTCAACGAAGCGATCCTCTGGCACGGGCGCCCCCGCATCGTGCGGGCGCCCTTCGCCGCGCGGCTCCTCGCGGTCGTCAGCGCCGTCGTTTCGTTGGTGACGCTGTCGTTCGCGGTCACGGCGGCGCTTTCCCTGAGGGCGCACGTCGGAGGGATGATCCTCTTTGCCGTCTGGTGCGCCTCGATTGCGCTGCTCGCGTGGAGGCTCCCGCTCGTGTGGCGCGCGGGAGTGGAGTACCTCGTCACGGAGAAGCACATCATCTGGAAGCGCGGCCGCATGCGGCGCACCATGGACCGGTCGGCGATCAGCTACGCCGTGATCCGCTGGAACCCGCGCGAGCCCGACGTGGGCGACCTCATTTTGGTCCGCGCCGTGCCCACCGGTGCCTTGCGCCGCACCTTGAAATTGAGCTTGTCCGGCGTGACGGGGCCCGACCGACTTTGGGCCATCGTGCGCGGCATGACGCCGTGCGCACCGCTCGGGCAGGGGACGCGCCCGCTGGGCCAGCGCCTCGATCCGGACGAGCGCGTCGTGTGGAGCGGCATTCCCCTGGCCTCGCCCTGGACCGCGCGGCGGGTCGGAACGGCGATCATCTCGCTCTTCGCGTCCATCTCCGCGGTGCACGTGCTCGTGCGCACCGTGCCGTCGATCGGCCGCGTCTTGCGCCTGCACACGTTGCCGCCGGCCATCGCCGCGCTGCTCATTTTCGGGGTGGGCCTCACCGTGCTCCTGCTCGCAGCGGTGGCCATCGGCGTGGCCTACGCGTCGCTCCTGCGTCCCGTCCTTCTCGCGCGCAAAACGTTGTACGCCGTGACCGATCGACGCGTCCTCATCCGGCGCGATCGCGAAGAATTGCACCTGGAGCGGGGGCGCATCGCCTACGTCATCGCGGCTTCCAGGAACGGCCCCGCAAGCGTTTCCTGGGGGGCCCGCCGGCTGCACGACGTCTTTCTCGTGCTCGACGGCCCGCAGGCGCGCGCCCTCGCATCGAGCGGCGCCTTTGCCAGCTTTGGCCGCGAGGAAGGCGAGGGCGCACTCCTTCCCGTGTTCGCGCGCATCGAAGACGCCGAAACGGTGGGGGAAATCCTCACGCCGCCGCTGCCGGATCTGCGCGACGCCGCGTGAGCCCGAGAAAAATGAGCCCCGCGGGTCGGGAAAATGGCCCCCGCCGTCGGAAATGGACCCATGATGAGCTGGCCGAGGCCGACAGCTTTCGGGCCTCCCGCTCCCGCTCCCCGAGAAGATCGGGCGCAAGATCGGGATCGGGAGGGGGAGAGAACGGGGTCTGAGGTATAACGCCATGGTGGCCGGAGTTGGATACCTCGTCAGCTCGAAGTACCGCTTGGTTCGCCTTCTGGGTGACGGCGGAATGGGATCGGTTTACGAGGCGGTGCACGAAGTTCTGGGCACGCGCGTCGCGATCAAGTTGCTCCACCCGGAGCTCGTGGGCCGCACCGGCCTCATCGACCGGTTCATGCAGGAGGCCCGGGTCGCCGCGCAAATCCAGAGCCCGCACATCGTCCAGGTGACCGACGTCGATCGCACCCCGGAAGGGATCGCGTACATCGTCATGGAGCTGCTGCAGGGAGAGGCGCTTTCGAGCGTGCTCGAACGCGAGCGCAAAGTCCCCATCCCGCTGGCCTGCGAGTACACGAAGCAGATCCTCGAGGCCCTGGAGGCCGCGCATGCGTTGGGGGTCACGCATCGCGATCTCAAGCCGGAGAACGTGTTTGTCACCTTCGTGGCGGGCAAGCCGGTGCTCAAATTGATCGACTTCGGCATCGCGAAGTTCCGCACCAGCGAGCCGGGTGTGCTGCCGAAGAACCTCACCGTGGCCGGCGTGGTGATGGGAACGGCCGAGTACATGGCCCCGGAGCAGGCATATTCCGCGGATCGCGCGGATGCGCGCTCGGACATCTACGCCGTGGGCGTCATGCTGTACGAGATGATCGCCGGGGTTCGCCCGGTGGAAGGCGAGGGCGATGCACGCATCATCGCCGCGCGCGTGGAGCAGGGCGACGTGAAGCCGCTGGTCCATGCCGCGCCGGACGTGCCGCGTGAGCTGGCCGGTTTGGTCCACCGCGCGATGGCGGCGCGCCCGGAGCTTCGTTTCGCGAGCGCGACGGAAATGCGCATCGCACTGGAGAAGGTGTCGCTCACGCCCGAGGCGGCGGGGCGCATCCCCACGAAGAAGGTGGCTGCTGTACCGGGACCGGCGGGACTGGCGGGACCGGCGGGACTGGCGGAGCCGGTCGGACCGGGCACGGTGCTCGGCGCCCCGGCGGAAGCCGTGTTTGCGGCCAGCGCGGGCACGAGTGCGCCCGGATCCACGGTGCTCGGGCCTCCGCTCGCGGCGCCGTACCCGGCGGCCGCCGTGGTGCAGGCTCCTCCGCCGTATTCGCCGCGCCAAGGCGACGAGCGCTACGAGCGGCAGGTGCCGGCGCCGCGCCCTTCGGGCAGCCGCGCATGGCTTTGGGTGCTCTTGCCCGTGGTTCTCGGGGTCGGCGGCGTCATCGCGTATGCGGCCACGACGTGGCAGACGGAGAGCGCCCCGCCGCCCGTGGCCAACGTGCCTACGACGCCGCCGAACACGTCGGTAACCGCGCAAGCGTCGGTCTCGACGACGGCGCCCGCCTCGCCTGCGAACACCGTCGCGCCGCTGGTCAATCCCACCACGGCCGCACGGCCGACGCCGCATCCTTCGGGCAAGCCTTCATCCCAGCCTACGCCCGTGACGTCGGGCAGCGGTGGTGGGGCTGTCCCATTCCCCTCGGTGTCGCTGCCGCCCATCACCTTGCCGAGCGGCTTTCCTACGACTTTGCCGAGCGGGTTCCCCACCACGTTGCCGAGTGGCTTTCCCACCATCCCGAGCACGCTCCCGCCCATTCCGCCGGTGCCGCCGCCGTATCCGCCGCCCGCCTCCACGTGACGGACATGAAGTCGCCCGAGCCGCCGCCGTCGAATCTTTTTTCGCCCCTGCGCCCGCTGTCCGAGGCGTGGCTTCGCGCCGTGCGCACGCCGCGCGAGCGCGCGGTGGTCGGCTTCGTGATCCTCGCCGTCGTCGCGGGCATGCTCATCGCGCGAAAGGGCACGCTCGGATGGCGTGCCGCGGCAGCCGCCCTCATCGTCGGCGTCCTCGGTTTGGTCCTGGCGGCGCGCCAGCGTGAGAAACGCATCTGGTCCGATCCGGGGCGCATCATCCGCCGCATCGCCGTACCCGTCGATCCGGAGCGCGCCCAGCGCGCCCTGCGCGCGCTTTCGCTGGTCACGGCGAACGGCGAGACGAGCGACACGGCCGTGGGCACGTCGGCCCCGCTCGCGCGGCTTCATGTGGAGCGCACCATCGCCGCGCTGCCCAGCGACCGCATCGTCGTGGGGGCCGCGCGGCAGGCGCTTCACTTCGGCATCGCCTCGGGCGTCTTCGGCGCGGTCGTGCTGGCGTTGGCCATCTTCCGGCCTTGGGCCATCCTCGAGGGAGCGGACGTGCTCGTGGCCCGGCGCGGCGTGGCGCCGGTCTCCATGCAATGGCTCGACGATCTGCAAATGGTCGCGCGGCCGCCGGAGTACCTGCACCTCGAGGAGTACCACGAGCGCGCCTACGAGCAGGTGTCCCTGCACCGGGGCACGCTCGTCACCTTCATCGGCATGCCGTCGCACGACGGGCGCCGGCTCTTTTTGACCGACGGCTCGAACGAGATCCCCTTCGCCGACGACGGCCACCACCGCCTGGTGGCGCGCTGGCCCCTCGGCGAGAGCGTCACGTTGAGGGTCGTGGCACGCTTCGGCGACGTCATCATCCAGGAGCCGGACGCCACCGAAATCGTCTCCATCGCCGATCGCGCGCCCGATGTGGTGCTCGAGGGCGCCCCGCGCAAGGTGCTGCTCGCCTCCGAAGAGGTGAGCGAAATTCCCATCCGCTACACGGTTTCCGACGACCACGGCCTGCGCGAAGTGCACCTCGTGCTCCGCTCGGGCGCCCGCGAAGAGCGGCGCGTGCTCGCACGCCTCGACGGAGAGACCCGCAGCGATCGCGGCGGCCACGTGCTCAAGACGACCGATCCGTTCGTGAAAAAGAGCCACGCCCCCGTCGAAGTGCGGGTCGAGGCAAAGGACAACGATCCCGTCACGGGCCCCAAGTGGGGTTCGAGCGCGGCCATCACGTTGATCCCGCCCGAGGTGGGCGAGCCTGAAGCACGCCGCATCGATTCACTGCGCAAGCTGCGCGACATTCTGGTCGACACGCTGGCTTGGCGCATCGGGCACGAGATCCCCAACGCGCCGGCGGATCGCAAGGTGTACACGCGCGATCTGCTCAAGGGCGCCGACGACAGCGCGGACTTCCTCGAGGCCACCTTGAGCGGTTCCTACGCCGGGGCGCGCGTCCCATCGCGCCTGCAGGCCATCCTGCGCGGGCAGATGCGCAAGGTGCGCTTGGCGGTGGATGCCGAGGTGCGTGCCCCCAACAAAGCGAAGCACGATGCGACGGTGAAGGCGACCGAGCGCATCGTCTTGGTGGTGGACGCCGTGCTGCGCGGACTGGGGCAACGCGACGCGCGGGAGACGGCGCGCCAGTTGGCCGACGTCGCGGAGGAGCTCGCGATGGGCATCGCCGAGATGGCGCGGCACACGGATCCGGCGCCGGGCAAGGTGCCTTCGGATCGCGTGGACGCGGCGGCGGAGGTGCTCGGGGGCGGGGGCCGCTCGCTCGTGCAACTGGGCTCGTTGGGGCACGATCTCGGCGAGATCGTCGGCGCGTACCTCTTGCGCGTGTCGCGCGCTCGAAAAGAGGGCGATTTGCACCATGCCGAGCTGGCCGCGCGCGATTTGGCGGCGCGCTTGCGGCAGCCGGATCCCTCGTTTGGTGCCAAGGGGCGCTCGGGTCGTGCGGGCGGTGAGTCCGGCGGCGGGCGCGGCACGGAGGCGGGCGATTCCGCCGATTCACCCGACGACGCGGAGCAAGCCTTCAACGAGGCGGCGCAGGAGCTCGAGCGGCTGGCGCAGGATCACGCGGGCGGCATTAACAACGTGGAGCAGGCGCTCGCCGGCGCGGGAAGCGAAGAAGAGATGAAGCAGATGGCCGACGAGGCGAAGAAGCACGCCCAGGCCGTGCGCGAGGCGACGAAGTCGCTGCCGAGCATCGGCGCGGGCAGCGACTCCTGGACGAGCAAGGGCGCGGCCGCGCGCGAACACGGCGAGCAGATGGCGCGTTCGCTCGAGCACGGAAATCCCGCCGACGCGGTGGCCAGCGGCCGCAATGCGCTGCAAGCCCTGGAGGAGGCCAAACGCACCGCCGCCCGCGAACGATGGTCCATCTTCTCGCCGGCGGACAACGAGGCGGAGAAGAAGATCGACGAGGCGCAGAAGAAGCTCGAGCCCGAGGTGAAGTGGGCCGAGCAAAAGCTCGAGGCCATGCGCCAGAGAGCGGCCGAGCGCGCGCGCGAGCAGCTCTCCAAGGAGGGCGACGAGGAAGACAAGCGTGCCGAGCGCGCGCAGAAGCTGGGCGAAAAAGGGCGCGACCAAGGCGTGCCGCCGCCGGCGCTGGACTCGCTCGATGCGGCCGAAAAAGCGGCGCGCGAGGCAGCGCGTGCGCTCAAGCGCGGGGAGGCCGACAAGGCGCTGGAGCGCCAGCGCGAGGCCCAGCGCATGCTCGAAATGGCCAAGGAGGCGCTGGGCAGCAACTCCGGAGAAGGGGAGCGCGAAGGCCCCGAGGGCGATCCCTCGAACGACCACGCCGACATCCCCAAGGCGGACGCCCACAAGGGCCCGGAGGAGTTCCGCCGCCGCGTCATCAAAGGATTGGGCCAAACCGGCAGCGGCAAAAACCGCGACGCCGTTCGCCGTTACGCGGAGGGGCTCTTGCGATGAAACGAAGCGCCGCAGCCTTCTTCATTTCGGTGGCCGTGCTCGCGGCCGGCCATGGCGTACGCGCCGATGGGCCCGACGAACACGCGGGGCGGGCGCAGGAGTACATTCTCGCCAACGACTTCGACGAGGCCCGCAAGGAGCTCGCGCGCGGCAAGCCGGACGACGTGGGCATCGCCACCGAGCGCGCCCGCTTGGCCTTGTACGAGGCCGATTGCGACGGCGCGCTGGTCACCCTCAGCTCGCCCGACGTCGCGAAAACCGAGCAGGGCGCCATGCTCGCCGACATCGCCCGCGGCTGCGCCCGCATCACCGCCGCCACCGTGCTGGAAGAAGACCGCGACCAGGGCGTATGGATCCGCTACCAGGACGAGAACGATCGCACGCTCACGCCGCTGCTCATCGAGACCGTGGTCAAAGCGCGCGAGGCCCTCACCCGCGATCTCGGGGCGACGTGGCCGAAGCCCACGCGCATCGTCGTCGTTCGCGATCTCTTGTCCCTCTCGGCGATGACCGGCCTCCCATACGAGTCCGCCCAAACCACCGGCACCGTGGCCGTGGCCAAGTGGGGGCGCGTGACCTTGCTCTCGCCGCGCGCCAGCAACCATGGCTATTCGTGGCGCGACACCGTCGCGCACGAGCTGACCCATCTCGCGGTCACGCGCGCCACCATCGATCGCGCACCGCTTTGGCTGCAGGAAGGCGTGGCCAAGCGCGAAGAGGTGCGCTGGCGCGAGCCGGGGCCGTTCGACGACCGCCCGTCGCCCGATGCCATCGCCGCACGCGGCATCGAGCTGAAACTCGATCTGCCGCTGGACAAGCTCGGCCCATCCATCGCCATGCTCCCCAGCGCCGATGCCGCGCTCGTTGCGTTCTCCGAGGTCGCCAGTTTCGTCCGCTTCTTCGCCTCGAGCACGCCCCCCGGCTCGCTCGAGCGCCTCTTCGCCGCGCTGCGCGATGGAAAAGAGCCCGATAGTGCACTCGAAATCGCGAGCTCCGGCAATTTGAAGCAGTGGGATACCAAGTGGCGCGCCTACCTCCAATCGAAGCCCAAAGAGCCGCTGCCGCCGCTTCTTTCGCTGGGCAAGGCGCCGCCCCCTTCGACGACGGCGCCGAATGCGAAAGCTCCTTCGCTGCGCGACGTTCGCGAGCGCATGCGCCTCGCGGAGTTGCTCCTCGCGCGCAAGCACCCGACGGAGGCGCTCAGCGAGCTCGATCGACTTCAAACCGGCGCGCCACAGGACGATCCCAGCTACCGCGAGCTCCGCGGCCGCGTGCTCATGGCCTTCGGCGACCCGGGTCGCACGAAGGAGGCAGAGGTGCTCTTCCAGGATCCGAAGGAGGTGCTCACCTCCTACGGCCCGTGGTGGGCGCTGCGTGGAGTGCTCGCGCGATCCCGCAACGACGAGGCCATCGCGGAGCCTTCTTTTGCCGAGGCCGTGGCCACGGATCCCTTCGATGTCGAGGCAGCCTGTGAGACCCTCGATGCCGATTCTTCTACCCCCCCATCCAAGGACCCAAGCCCCTTATGTCAGACCGCGCGCGCATGGAAAGTTCCAAGTGGAACAGAGGATTGAGGCATTTGACCGACTCGGTGACGGGAAGGTACCATCGTAAACAAGTGGATTCTTCGCCGGCTCACTTCTCGGGCGCGGTGCAAGGCTTCGCGGAATCACTGCGCGCCTGATGATGAGTGCACTCACCTTCGCCACCGCACAGCTTCTGCGTGTCCTACCGCGTGCTGGAATCAGCCGCGTGATGGGAAAGCTCGCAGACCATAGCTGGTCCTCTCCCGTCGGCCGCGCCGTCGTTGGGCTGTATTCGCAGGCCTATGGCATCTCGCTCGACGAATGCACCAAGACCGAAGGCTGGTCCTCCTTCGACGAATTTTTCACCCGCACCTTGCGCGATGGTGTGCGTCCGATCGACCCCGATCCGCGCACGGTGGTCAGCCCGGCCGATGGTCGCCTCGACTCCATCGCGCGCGTCGAACCCGGCCGCCGTTACCTCGTCAAAGGTCGTCCCTACAGCGTCGATGAGCTGGTGGGCGATGCCGAGGAGGCCAAGCGGTTCGAGGGTGGCGGCGGTTGTGTCGTCTACCTCTCGCCGCGGGACTACCACCGCGTGCATGCGCCCGTCGGTGGCGTCATCCGGCAGATCCGTTCACTGCCGGGCGATTATTACCCCGTCAACGCGATCGGCATGAAGCATGTGCCGAACCTCTTCGTGCGCAACCGGCGCGTGGCCATCTCCATCGACACCCCGCCCGAGACAGGGCTGGGCCGCGTCACGGTCGTGATGGTGGTCGCCATCGTCGTGGGCCGCATCACGGTCACCGGCATCGATGCGCGCGACGTTCCGCTTGGGGTTCACACGTTCGACCCACCGCTCGAGGTGAAGAAAGGTGACGAAATCGGCATTTTCCACCTCGGGTCGACGTGCGTCATGTTTTTGGAGCCCGCCGCATTTGGCTTCGTCGCAAGCGAAGGCCCGGTACTCTATGGCCAGAGCTTGTCTCGCGGGTCGGGGCTTGGCGCGACGGACGGCGTGCCGGCCATAAGGGAGTGACCTGAGAGTGAACGACGAACTTCCCCCCTCGATCAAGGCTGCTGCCGGCACCGGTGCGAGTGCATCGGAGGCGCTTGGCGACGGCATCGAAGTGGCGTTGGAGGACGATTCTTTGCCCACGCCGATCGCTCCGCCCGTGCGCGCTGCCGCTTCGGGTTCCAGGGCGAAGTTGCGCGATGTGGACGAGGAGCCGCCGACGAGTCGTCGCGTGCGTCCTCGCATGACCCTCCGCATCCCTGACGATGAGGTGGCGCGTCCGTTGAGCGCCCCGCCGCCGGAGCCGAGCCCGCCCTCGAAGCCCGAGATCGCGCCGCCTCGGCTCGAGCCCCCGCCGCCACCTCCGCTGCGGCGCACGTTGGAAACGGATTCGCAACGTCCACCTCCGCCACCCGCCCAAGTCGTGGTGCCTCGAAGCGAAATTCCGCCCGCGCCAACCTCGGTGCCCCGGGTCGAAATCGCGCCCCAGCGCATCATCACGATCAACGCACCTTCGCGGCCGGATCTGTTGGCCGGGTCGAGCAAGGCGCTCGGCCTGGATGCGCGGCGTTCGCCCTCGTCGACGCCGCCCGATACCGAGCCGCTCCCGTCGACCGAGCTCGCCGCGAACGAGCTCACGTTGGACGACGAGGTCGAGCCCATCACGGAAGACGTTGCGTCCGCAGCCGGGACCCCGCGCGAGGCGCCTGCGATCGCTTCGCTCCCGACCATCTCGTTGGGCGCTCCGGAGAGCGGCCGGCATGGGCCGCCTTCCAGCGTTCCATCGGCTCCGCCTCCGCCGTCGCCGCCGCTCCCGGTCATCGTCATGGACGACGAGCCGGCCCGCGCGATGCGGTCCCATATGGTGACCATTCCGGACAGCGATGGCTCCGTGGACATCCCCGTCGTCGAGGACGAGGAGTTCGCGCGCCCGTCCACGCCGGAGCTGATGCCCGATGATCTGGTGAGCGTCGAGTCGGAGCCCAGCATGGAGAGGGCGCGTCCGCGCGTGCCTCCTCCGGCTCCGCCGCTCCCACCGGGATCGAATCCAGCGCCCGCGAGCCAGACCCCCATCATTTCACTGGACGCGGAGCCGGACAGCAGCCGGTCGGCCTCTCCGCCGCCCGTTCCTCCGTCGTCCGGTCCCGTGGCGCCGCCGCCTCCGGTTCCGGCGTCGGTCAAACCGTCGCATCCGCCGCCGTCGGGAAACTCTCCGCCGCCCGTTCCGGTCATCCCGAACCGGGGCATGTCGTCGACACCGGATCTCGACGAGCGAGGCATCTCCTCCGTGCCCTTCGTCATTGGCCCGGCGCAGAGCGAGCTCGCGCCGCCGCCGCTCAACGATGCATCCGTACTGCAGCGCAAACGCTCGCGGCCCTGGTGGGAAGAGCTCTTCAACGACGACTTCATCCGCACCATGGCCAAGCTCACCGACGCGCAGATTGCGGCGGAGGCTGACTTCATCGAGGACAGCCTGGCCGTTGCCAAGGGCGCGATGGTGCTCGATTTGGCCTGTGGAACCGGCCGCCACGCCATCGAGCTCACGCGACGCGGCTACCAGGTCGTGGGCTACGATCTGAGCCTGTCGATGCTCGCGCGCGCCGCCGACGAAGCGCAAGATCGGAACCAGAAGCTCAACTTCGTGCAGGGCGACATGCGCGAGATGACCTTCGAAGAGACCTTCGACGGCATCTATTCGTGGAACACGAGCTTCGGCTACTTCGACGAGGACCGCAACGCACAGGTCATCGCCCGCGTGCACCGCGCCCTGCGAAAGGGCGGACAATTCCTCCTCGACGTCGTCAACCGCGACTTCATCGGCCGCCAGGCACCGTCGCTCGCCTGGTTCGAGGGCGAAGGTTGCGTGTGCATGGATGAGATGACCATCGACTGGATCACCAGCCGCATGCGCATCAAGCGAACCATGATGATGGACGACGGCCGCTCGAAGGAAATCGAGTACTCGATCCGCATCTACTCGCTGCACGAGCTTGGAAAGATGCTGCACGACCACGGCTTCCGCGTCGCCGAGGTGAGCGGCCGCATCGCCACCCCAGGTGTCTTCTTCGGCACCGACTCCCCGCGCACCCTGATCCTGGCCGAAAAGCGCGGTTAGCTACTAAAGTAGTCGCCGATGCATGCCTTCTTCGTCGATGGGGAGAGCGTTTCGGAAACGTCGAACCTCGACGAGGTGCGCAAGCTCCACGCCGATGGCCGGATGCTCTGGATCGACCTCGGCGAGAGTGACAAGACGAAGGATCGCGCGGCCGTCGACGAGCTGCTCACCGGCGAATTCAACCTGCATCCGCTGGTCCTCGAGGACATCTGGGAGGACCGCGCGCTGCCGAAAATAGAGGACTTCGAGGCGTACCTCTACGTCCTCGTGCACGGCGTGCGCATGCGGGCCGACAAGAACGTGCACGCCGAGATCGAGCTGCTCGAGGTCGACATCGTCATCGGCCAAAATTGGGTCATCACGCACCACCACGGCGCCGAGTGCATCGGGCAAGTCCGCCAGAGCCTCCAACGCTCCCCGAAGAGCCTGAAAAAAGGCCCCGCCTGGGTACTGCACGGCGTGCTCGATCACTTGGTCGACGATTATCTGCCCGTGCTGGACGCGCTCGATGCGCAGCTCGACAAGCTCGACGAGGCGGTGATTCACCACGCCGGCACGCCGACGGGGCATCGCATCTTGTCGCGTTTGCTCTCGCTCAAGCGCACCTTGCAAGGGCTGCGGCGCATTTGCGTGCAGCAGCGCGAGATCCTGCTTCGCCTCTCGCGCGGTGAGTTCGACGAGGTGCCGCAGCAGGCGATGCCGTTCTTCCGCGACGTGTACGACCATTTCGCGCACGTCACGGATTTGACCGACAGCCACCGCGAATTGGCGAGCAACGCCATCGAGTCCTATTTGAGCATGCAGTCGAACCGCATGAACGAGGTCATGAAGACCTTGACCATGATGTCGACGGTCATGCTGCCGCTCACGTTCGTGGCCGGCGTTTACGGCATGAACTTCGAGCACATGCCCGAGCTGAAATGGCACTACGGCTATGCATTTGCCATTTGCAGCATGGCGGCCGTCGCCATTGCCATCGTCCTGTGGTTCCGGCACAAGAAGTGGTTGTAACGTCCGGCCGTGCTAGATCGGCCGTCATGGCCATCCGCAAAATTGCGACCCTCGGGCACCCCGTGCTGCGCCAAGTGGCGCGCACCCTCACGCGCGACGAGCTTGCTTCTCCCAAGGTGCAGGCGCTCATCGACGACCTCATCGAGACGATGCGCGATGCGAACGGTGCCGGGATCGCGGCCAATCAGGTGTACGAGCCGGTGCAGCTCTGCGTCATCCACATCCAGAACAACCCGCGCTATCCGTACAAGCCCAATTACCCGCTCACGATTCTCGTGAACCCCGAGGTCACGCCGCTCACGGACGAGACGTTCGACAACAACGAGGGATGCCTTTCCGTGCCCAACCTGCGCGGGCAAGTGCCCCGGTTCACACACGTGCGCGTGCGCGCGTGGAACCGGCAGGGCGACGATCTCGATTTCGAGGTGAAAGGCCTGACGGCGGGCACCTTCCAGCACGAGATCGATCACCTGCAGGGCAAGCTGTTCGTCGATCGCGTGACCGACACGCGCACCTTGTCCACGTGGGCCGATTTCGAGCGATTCCACCTGGCGGGCTTCGCCGAGCGAGCCCGCGCATTGGTGGCGCGTTATGGCAGCTAGGGACGGATGCTAGGGCGCGACGTCGGTCTCGACGGAGGCGCAGGTCAGTTGCACGGGCTGATGCTTGTCGAGCGGCCGCGGGATCTCGGACTGTTGCGTCACGAGGTCCCAAATCTTGCCGCGGAACGTGATGCGGTAATGGCCTGGCTTGGAGAAATCGTACGCCAGCGCCAAGTTGACGTCGGCCTCGAGGGGCTTGCTGGCCTCCAGCGCGAGGTAACTTTCCGCGCTGGGATTGCCGCGCTTCATCATGGGGCCGCGATACGGAATTTCGGTTCCATCTCGGACGACGGAGAAGTCGTCGCCGCGCAATCCCTCCAGCGGCGTGCGCCAATTGAGAACGTACACGGTCTGCGCAGCGCGCTGGGCGAGCCGGAAATGCACTTTGGCGGACTGCCCCAGTTTGATCTTCGGCTCGATGCGGATCGAACATTCGAGCGCGGGGGAGGCGGGGGCCGTTGCGGATGCCGCCGGCGTGGCCGTGGCAGGAACGGGGGCCGCGGGCTCGGCCGGCGCGGGTGCAGGCGCGGAGGAAACGGGTGCTTCGGCGGCGGGTGTGGCCTCCGGTGGCGTCTTGGCACAGGACACGGTGCCCATGACTATACCGAACCACGCGAGTACACCGAATGGCAGCTGCCCGCTTCCGATGGTTTTCATGGCGACGTGTTTAGCAGGATAGGAACGGCATGAAGCGTCAAGATGGATCCACTTGGTATTTCGCCTACGGCGCGAACATGAGCCGTCGCGTCTTCGTCGAACGCCGCGGCATGCGACCGCTCGAGAGTGAGATTGCGTCGCTTCAAGGCTACCGGCTCGCCTTTGCGCTCAAAGGCTTTGCCGTGGTGGAGCCGGCATTCGCCACGCTTCTTCCGGATGCCTCGGGCACGGTGCACGGTGTGCTGCACCGGCTCGGGGAGGCCGATCTCGAACGGCTCGAGAAGCTCGAGGACGAGTACGAGCGCTGTGAGCTCCCCGTCACGGGGGCGCGCTGCGGCCCGACGGTGGCGCAGGTGTACCTGGCCTCGAGCACCACGCTCGGGCTGCGTCCGTCACGGCGGTACCTGGCGCTCCTCTGCGAAGGGGCCCGGGAGGCGGGGCTGCCCGAGGCGTACGTGGCGTGGCTTGCAGCCCATCCGTCGGCGCACGTGCCGGTTCTCTCGACCCTGGCGGGCGCGAGCGCAAAGCTCTACGAGACGTATCTAGCTGTATCGAAACGCGGGGCGCGAAGACGCGCTTGACGTTGCGGTAGGGGCCCGTATGATGCGCGACCTTTCCCCTACCTGACGGCGTCGGGCTCCACTTCGGTGGTTCCCACGGTCACCCGGCACTTCGCACCGGGTTCGACCGCTCCGAACGGAACGCCAACGGGTTCTCTCACGGTCCTTTCGCGCGAAGAAGGAAATCTGTCTCCCATGAATACGAACCCCGGCATTTTCGGGATTAAGCTCGGCAACACGCAGCTCTTCAAAGAGGACGGCACCGTCCAGCGCGTCACCGTCGTCGAGGCAGGCCCGGTCACCGTGGTCGCCAAGCGCACGGTGGAGAAGGACGGCTACTCGGCCCTCGTTCTCGGCCTGGGTGAGCGCAAGGAGCGCCACACCAACAAGCCGCTCGCCGGCTACTACAAGAAGGCCAACGCGACCCCCAAGCGCACCCTCAAGGAGCTGCGCGTGAGCGAGGAGTGGGCGGCCAAGTTCGAGGTCGGTACGGTCATCAACCTCGACGAGCTCTTCAAGGCCGGCCAATTCGTCGACGCCCGCGGCACCACCCGCGGCCGCGGCTTCACGGGCGTCATGCGCCGTTGGAGCTTTGCCGGCGGCGTCGCCTCGCACGGTACGCACGAGTACTTCCGTCACGGCGGTTCGATCGGTACGAACATGACCCCGGGTCGCACGCTCCCCAACGTCAAGATGGCCGGCCAGTACGGCAACGAGACGGTGAGCATCCTCAACCTGAAGATCGCCCGCGTCGACAACGAGAAGCACCTGCTCCTCATCGAGGGCGCCGTCCCCGGTTCGAAGGGCGGCCTCGTCCTCATCCGCCACGCCGTCAAGAAGACGGCCGACGGCGGCCGCGCGCGCAAGAAGGCCTGACGCGTAAGCTTTCCGCGTCGAAACAGCGAAACGGGACCCACGGAGACGCGGGTCCCGTTTTTCATTTTGTCTCTAGCGATTCAGGCGCCGCAGGTGCACCACGGAGCCCTCGGACCAGGCGAGAATGGGGGCGCCACGGTCGTCGATGGTGGCGAATATCCTCGTGTATTGGCGCAGGGTATCCACGGGCGGCGCGATTGCGGTCCATCCGTTTTGGGTGACGTCGAACGTGAGGACCTTGTCCGGAATCTCGGTGCCTGGGCTTTGGGTGGTTAGGACCGCAAAGGTGTGACCGTCCAACGCCTGCCCAAAGTATTGGAGCCTAGAAGAACCTGGCATTGGCAAAGGAGCGCCGCAATCGATCCAGTGGTTTCCGTCGAATCGACGAATTTGGAACCGTTGGTCGTACACGGAGGGCCCCTCCGAAATAGCGACCAACGCGAAGGGAGTTCCGCCATCGTCGATCGTGATTCGTAGGAGTAGCGCTTTATCACCAGGGGAAGTCACCGGGGGAGCGCGCAAGATCCACGAACCCTGCGACCAGTACCGAAGCCGGCCCGGATCCGAGCTCGTGGGGTACACGACGTAGGGTGTCCCCTGCCTATCCAGAAAGAGGGATATCAATCGCCCTTGGATGATGTCTTCTCCGTTGGCGGGACCGCCCAGGCGACTCCAATTGCTTCCGTGCGACACGAAGATTTCCGTGCCCGCATCCATGTGGAAAACGTGATGCGCGAGAAAGCGTTCCCCGTCCTTTGAGTTCCCGATGAGCGCGTCGACGACGTCACTGGTCGAATGGTTGAGACTGTGCTCTTGCCACTTCGTGTCGAGCCATTGTTCGAGTGCGATATGGTTTTCTCGATCGCTAATTAGCGCGGACAGCCCCAACTCCTTATCCCAGAAAAGACTGGGCACAATTCGGCTGTCGATTTTCAATCGATTGTCCAACAGTGTCCACCTGTCGTTCGAACGGCGGATGGCGTGTATCAGCAGACGTTGGTCTGGGACATTGACGGTGACGGTCGAACCCACGGTCACCTGCTCGTCGGGACCTGCCACAATCATCAAGGACGAGAGGTCACCCGCATCTTCCAGGGGCTGTCCCACGCGCAACCAGAGTGGAGCCTTCCACGTCCAGCCCATGGAAACCAACGCGTTTCCGGCTTCATCACGAATATCGCCGAACTTCACCGAATAGTCAGCTGGGGCAGAAAGAGGCGCGGTGGGCTCGATGGTGACCACGGTTCCGTCCCGTGAGAGGCGAACCGTCGCCGGTACCGGCACGTCAGTCTCGCCCGTGTTCGCAAAAAGCCTCACAGGCGCGGAGTCGGAAAGTCGCACGCGCTCGGAGAATTTGACCTCGATGGGCTGGTGCACCGAAACCTCGGCATCGCGATGCAAGGGGCTCTGCGAGACAATCTGGGGGGGAATCACGTCGAGATCGTTCGGCGATCCGTCGGTGGCGGATCCCGACGACCCACAAGCGATCACGGTGACCAATGTTCCTAGGACAAGGGCAGTCCGGCGATTCCAAATGACGCTCATCACGCTCTGACTTTTCTCGCGACCACGATTACCGATTCAGCCGTGCGACGCGCACGTTTCGATTGTTCTCGCGCCACGTAACCACGGGAATTCCGTTCGGGTCCACGGTGGCATTTCCGGGACCGTTCGCCGAAAGATCTGGGAACGGGATCTCGAGAGATCCGGCACCGGATGCCTCGAACAGGTGGTGATATCCCTTTCCGGGTTGCCAGGAAGGGAGATAGGCAAGGAACCGATCGCCACGTGTTGGCGCAAAGAACGTACCTCCTTCGATCTTATTCGTAGTGAGGGGCGGGCCGCATTCGACCCAGTGCGATCCATCGAAACTCATTACGACGGTACGTTGCCGAGGCAGGTACCGATCCGACAGCTGCACGAGTGCGTAGGGCGTTCCCGCGTCGTTCACCGCAACTTGGGTGATCTCCGCGTTCTCGTTGGATGGATTGACCGCGGGGCCCACGGGTAACCATCGATCCTTGGACCAAACCCGCACGTGTCCATCGCCCGTGGTGGTGCGGTAGCTCACATAAGGGATGCCGACGCGGTCGAGCGCCAGCGATTGCAACCGGGCGTCCTTTTCGGTCGCAGGATCGTTGACGGTTTCACCGAGCGGGCGTTCGTCCGACCATTTCTGCGCTTTGACGACGATATGGGAGCCTCCGTCGGCATCGGGTGTGTCGAATGCGGCGAAGAGGACATTGTCGCTGGCGCGTGCGGCAAACGCCTTTCCCTGATCGATGGTCACGTAGTCATCTCCACCCATGACGGGCAGCCAACTGAATTTGTCCTGCCACTCGACAATGGCAACTTCATTGAGCTCGGTGGTGAAGACCATCGTCGGTCGCCCCATTTCGCTGATGAAGAGCGTCAATGGATCGCGCGCGGACACCTCGTCGATGTCCCGATACTCGCGCCAGATGCCGTGCCGTGGATCGACCGTGCGTGCCCTCGGTACCGACGAGGAGGGGAGGGGCGCGAATGCAATTGCAACTTCGTTACCGGGGCCTGCAGCGATGACGGGGGGCCGGCCGTCGGGTTCCTCGAGAACTTCGCCAACGGCGATCCAGCGATCCATGGACCAGCGCCACGGCGGCCTTACCAGCGGATTGCCCTCGTAATCGCGGATGTCGCCGAAATCCACCGATGCGTGCGCCGGGCCGACGAGAGAGTGGCCCGGCTTGATGGTCAGGGTGTAGGAGGCTTCCTCGTAATCGGTCGTGACCGGTACGGATTGGCCATCCACCGTGAGCTGGACCGGTTTGTCTCCCAAAATGACGGGTTCGGAGAACGTGACCCGGATGGGTGCCCGCACCCACGCATTTTCCTCCCCGTCGAGCGGGGATGTCCAAGCGACCGTGGGGGGCACCTTGTCATACTTTGGAATCTGTCCGGGCCGCAGGCTATCGGGACGCGCCGGATTTTCGTCCGAGCTGCACGCTGAGATCGCCGCAAAAATGAGGCACGAGCTGCCCGCGAGCTTGCACCATCCTCCGATTCCCCGCGCCTTTCTCACCGATTCGCTCCTCCCGCTAAGCTGCGGGAGGAGTCTTTACAGACCTTTCGGGCGACGGCAACTCGCGACGCGACAAGGTCAGTCGGGGAAGCTCTTGCCTCAGTGCCTTATCTGACGCTTTTGACGGCGGCGTAGGCGTCGATGATACCGTAGCCCCACGTGTTGTTGGGACGGGCGGATCCGCTGGTGCCAGCGCAGCTTTGTGTCGACGTTTTGGCCTTGGCGGTGGTGGTCACGATTCTGGTGATCTCGGCAACGTTTCCGCGCAGCGCGGGCTTGGCCGAAATGAGGAGAGCCACTTCGCCTACGACGTGAGGGCCAGCCATCGACGTGCCGCTCATCGAGCCATAACCACTTT
This sequence comes from Sorangiineae bacterium MSr12523, assembly GCA_037157775.1. Classification (NCBI taxonomy): domain Bacteria; kingdom Pseudomonadati; phylum Myxococcota; class Myxococcia; order Myxococcales; family Pendulisporaceae; genus Pendulispora; species Pendulispora brunnea. Next base: position 6,513,299 of record CP089982.1, on the reverse strand, counting down.
GCACCGACGAATTGATGCTTTCTCCGGGCGCAGCCACATCCGGGCCGATATGCTTTTCCGTTTCGCCGGGGATTTGGGACGGCCCGCGGCTGGAGAAGCCGGAAATCGCACCGTTTCGATGGTTGTACGAGCCAACGGAGAGGGTGGCATCCCAGATGGTTGCTGGCTGGTCCGAGATGGTTCCGCAACCGGAGCCTGAATTCCCCGCCGAAGCGACGAAGACGATACCCGCCGAGGCGAGTGAACGGACGACATCCACGAGATCCTTTCCGCTGCAACCTTCACTCGAAGGGCACCCCCACGAATTGTTGATGACGTCCGGCGCCTTGGATGGGTCGCCGGTGCTCGGATCGGCGCCCTGCCGGTACGGGGCAAGGAACCATTGCGAGCACTCGATGTAGCTTGAGGGCGTACCCGTGCCTGCGTCCATGTTACGGCATGCAATCCATTTTGCGCCCGGCGCCATGCCGATTTGATTGCTGCCGCCGTCGTCTCCCACCACCGTCCCAATGGTGTGCGTCCCATGACCGTAGTCGTCACAAGGTGCCGCTGCGTTTGCGCCGCATGGATTTCCGGAGGCTTCATGGATGGCGTCGTGCCAGCTGTAGCTATGGTCGGCGGTCGTCCCGTTCCATCCGCGGTAGTGCGATTTGAGAGCGGGGTGGGACCAATTGACACCCGTGTCTTGTCCTGCAATGACGACACCGGCGCCTTTGACGCCGAATTCCGTCCAAACACGGTTTGCTCCGGTGGCGGTGATGTTCGAACCGATCGCTGCGACGGCTTCGGTTTGCAAAGTTTCGTCGTTGGGGACGAGTTTGAGAGGAACAGCCTTGTCGACCAGGATGCGATCGACATCCGCGCGGGTCGCGAGCTTGCGCAGCAGGCGAGGGGAGGCATCGTTCACGAGAACGGCATTGACGATATGGAAAGGCTGCACCTTGGCGCCTTCTCGTGCGAGCATCTCGAGGAGGGCGCTCTGAGAGGCCTTCGCATGATCGACGAGGCGGGTGTGCACGAACGCGCCGCGTTCGGCGCGCGTGGCGAAACCGGCGGTGGGCGCCGTGAGATCGGCGGAGCCTTTGAGGAAGACGAGGACCGACGTGGGCGCATGGCCTTCGACCATGGCATCGGCGACGCCCTCGCGCAGGATCGCTTGGCCCGTCGACGACGTGTCGCTAGGGTCCGAGGAGTCGGACGGAGAGGAGGAGCTGCATCCGGCAAAACCTACGACGAAGGAGACTACGGTTACACCGAGGCCGAGTCGTTTCATGGTCACCACCTCCAGAATTTGGAAGCGGCCATTGTCGTGAGGGAACTCTAATTGTCAATTATAGGTTGTAATGGAATTGGGCGAATCTGCGATTGGCGGATTAATCATCGGCTGATCCGTTATGAACGCGCCATCTCGAAAGACGAGTGACGCACCGTGATGCGAGGGAATGCGCGCGCCAGGAAGCAGAATGCCCACGAGATTGAGCGGATCGGATGCACGAATGCGCACCATGTCGCCTGTTCGCTCCTGACGCCGTACGCGTCGCAATGCGTCGACCGCTTCCGGTAGTGCGTATTGCTCTCCAATGAATCCGGCAACGAATCGACCGCCGCGTACCAATCCGCGTGCCTCACGCAATCGCAATGCGCGAACCACATGGCGCCAGGGGACGGAGAAGCTTTCGCGGGTGACGAGTTCACGAAAGACGACGCCATAGCGGAGGAGCAGCTGCCCTGCGACGCGGTCGGCGAGTTCGTCGATCGGCGTGGTGTCGGGAGACATGCGCTCGAGCAGCGACCATCGTCCTTGGAACGCGCGCTTTTTCCGACGCGCAGCGGCGTGGCCCGATTGAAGTAGCTCACGCAATGGGTGGAAGCCGTCCCCGGCGACGAGCCCGGAGCCGACGAGGTCCCAGAGGGCCCCCGTGAGATCGGCGCGCTGGAGTTGGGTGACCTTGGCGAGATCTTCGAGAAAAAGGGCGCCGCGGCGGCGGAGGGCTTCGAGGACGGGGGAGCCCTCGGCATGGGGGGCAGGGTCGCTGCCGCGAACGGCTTCGAGGAGCCAATCGAGATCTGCGCGCAGAGCAATGGTGATGGGGGTGGCGCGGGATGCTCCGCCGGCGCTGTTCGATGTCGATTTGCGCAGGGAGAGGCGCGCCCACGCGACCTCACCCTCGAGGCACAATTGATCGAGCCATTCCGCGCGGTAGCCGGCGACGCGTGGGGTGAGGATATCCTTCTCCCACGAAGCTGCCGCAAGCTCGAATCCCTGCAGCATCGCGATGCTTTCGCGCAGGCCGGCGCGTCCGCCGGAGCGTGTGCGCGGGGACAGGTGATGCCGCTCGAAAAGGTAGCGCATGAAATCCTGCGCGCTCACCGGCTCGATTTCGCTTCGAAGCCTATCCAGCGTGTAACGATGAATGCGGGCGAGGAGCCGGCGATCGCAGACCTCGGGCTCCTGCGCGCCGGGCGTGAAATGGCCGCGAAGCACCAGGCCTTCCGATTCGAGCTGCCCGAGGGCAATGGCCACGTCGGAAGGGTCGAGCGCGAGCTGCTCGGCGAGCGCCGTCGGGCGAAATGGCCCCATGACTTCGATGTGACCGCGCACGGTGCGCAGGACCGCTTCGTCGTGCGACAGCATTTCCGTCGTGATGTGCGGGGGCAGCGCCACGTCGGGAACCGCCATGTGGGGGGCGTACAGTGCACGAATGGCGCCGATTTGCTCCGTGGCGAAGGCCAGCTCGCCGGCATGGGTCGGTAGGAGAGCGGCACGGCCTACGCGCACGAGCTCCTCCAGCCAGCCGCGCGCGGTGTCTTCAATGGGGGCAATCACCAGACCGAGCAGGACGTCGTGCAGCTCGTCGGCATTGCGAGGCGAAGGGCGCGCTTCGGCGATCACGCGCGCGATGGCGTCGGGATCGAGTGCGGCGAGATCGCGCTGATTCTCGGGCAGGGTGCGCCGCAGGGAAATGGCGCGGGCACGGCGCTCTTCGAGCGGCGCGTCGTCGAGAAAGGCGTACGGCTTGGCGTTGAGGACCTCGTGCGAGAACGGCGAGGGTTCCGTGGTGTCGCGGGCGTGCATGCGGATGTCGCCGCGGTCCATGCGCGCGAGCAGCTCGTGCAGGCGCACCGTATCCATGGCCTCGAACAGGCAGTCATGCACGGTTTGGCGCACCAACGGGTGCTCGGGGATTTCGAGCGGCCCCGTGACGTTCTCCTGGCAGGCGACCTGCGCGGGGAAAACGGCGGCGAGCAGATCGTCGGCGCGCATTCTCTGGATGAACGGCGGAACCTTTTTGCCATGGGAATGGCGAAGCACGGCGAGCGCCCGGCCCGCGTTCCATCGCCAGCGCGCCCCGAACATGGGGGCCACGAGAATGGCCTGCTCGAGGGTCGTATCGAGTTGGTCGTCGCGCACGAAATGGAAGGCGTCCTGCAACGGAAAGCTATGCATGGTGCCCATGGAGAGCACGATGGCATCGTCGGTGGCGGCGGCCTGAAGTTCGAAATCGAAGGTTTGGCAAAATCGTTTGCGCAAAGCGAGTCCGAAAGCCCGATTCACGCGTCCCCCGAAAGGAGCATGCACGACGAGTTGCATGCCGCCGGCCTCGTCGAAAAAACGCTCGAAGACGATGTCATCCATCGTGGGAACGACGCCGAGTGCATCGCGCTGTGCGGTGACGTATTCGGCAACCTGGGCGGCGCCTTCGTCCGTGAGTGCGCATTCGGTGGCGAGCCAGGGCGGAATGTCGCGCCGGCCGTCGCGCCCATCCAAGTAGGCGACGACGTCGGCGCGCAGGCGACTGACCTCGGCCGAGAGCTCCCACGTGCGGGAGGGCGCCTCGCCGAGCCAAAAAGGAACCGACGGCGGAAGACCCTGCGCATCCTCGACGCGCATGATGCCTTTGCGCGATTCGACGCGACGAATGCGCCACGAGTGCGTCCCCAGGACGAAGACGTCGCCGGCCATGCTTTCGATGGCCCAATCTTCGTTGACGGTGCCGACCAAGGTCTCGTCGGGATCGAGGATGACGCGGTAGTCGGCGACATCCGGTATGGCACCGCCATTGGTCAGCGCGATGATGCGCGCCGCCCGGCGGCCGCGAAGGAGATTGGCCACGCGATCGCGGTGGAGCAGCGCGGCATTGCGACCCAGCCGCGGTGCGACCCCCGTGGAGAGCATATCGACGACTTCGTCGAAGGCTTGGCGCGGCAGGTCGGAATAGGGTGCGCTCTGGCGAACGAGCTCGTAGAGCGCAGTTTCGTCCCATTCGCGCGCGGAGCATTCCGCGACGAGGTGCTGCGCGAGCACGTCGAGTGGGGCCACCGGTGGCTCGATGCGATCGAGGTGCCCCGTGCCGACGCCGCGGATCACGGCGGCGCATTCGAGGAGCTCGTCGCGCGAGGTGGCGAAGAGGCGGCCGCGCGAGATGCGGCCGAGCCCGTGGCCGGCGCGGCCGATGCGCTGCAGAAACGTGGTGATCGCGCGCGGTGAGCCGATTTGGCAGACGAGGTCGACGGAGCCAATGTCGATGCCGAGTTCGAGCGATGCGGTGGCCACGAGCGCGCGCATGTCGCCGGCCTTGAGGCGCTGCTCGGTGCGCAGGCGGCGCTCTTTGGAGAGGCTTCCGTGATGCGCCGCGACGCGGTCTTCCCCGAGCCGCTCGCCGAGGTGATGCGCGACCCGCTCGGCCATGCGCCGTGTATTGACGAAGACCAACGTGGTGCGCGTTTCCGCGACGAGCGCGGCGATGCGGTCGTAAATCTCTTTCCACTGCTCGTGCGTAGGGACGGCTTGGAGGTCCGTTTGCGGGACCTCGATGCGCAGCTCGAGATCGCGCCGATGCCCGCGATTGACGATGGCGCACGGTCGGTTCGGGCCGGTCAGAAAACGCGCGGCCTCTTCGATGGGGTGAATCGTGGCGGAAAGGCCGATCCGTTGCGGGCGCCGTTTGGCGAGGGCATCGAGGCGTGCCAACGAGAGCACGAGGTGGCTGCCGCGCTTGTCGCGCATCAGAGCGTGAAGCTCGTCGACGATGACGGTGTTCACATCGGTGAGGAGCGCGCGCGTGCGCTCGGCGGTGAGCATCAAGTAAAGCGACTCGGGCGTCGTAATGAGGATATGCGGCGCGTCGCGCACGATGGCCGCGCGTGCGGCCGGGGTGGTATCGCCCGTGCGAAGTGCGGTGCGAATGGCGGGCGGCTCGAGCCCCAGCGCGAGGGCGGCCTCGCGAATGCCTTCGAGCGGCATTTCCAAATTGCGCTGCACGTCGCTGCTCAACGCTTTGAGCGGCGAGACATAGACGACTTGGACTTTGCTCGTACCCTGGGTGGTGGGGAGATCATTTGTATAGGACTTCTGCACCAGCGCATCCAGGCTGGCGAGAAAGGCGGCAAGGGTCTTTCCCGAGCCCGTGGGCGCTGCAATCAGGGTGTCCCGGCCGGCCGCGATCTCGCGCCACCCGTTGGATTGGGCTTCCGTCGGTGCATCGAACGTGCGCTCGAACCAATGGCGAACAGCAGGGTGAAAGGAATCGGGCAGCGGCATGGGGTCTTTTTTTTCCGTAATGAAATCCATCACGTTATGCCGCTGCGGTCCAAAGTGCGCAACCGGAGGCGTCCGTAATCCGATGAATGTCTCGGAGGGACGTGGAACATGGAAGACAAGCCGACTCTGACGATTTCAGAAGGCCCGAGCAGTGGTTCGTGGGTGCTCGAGGTATGTGACAGCTCGGGGGTTCAGTACCTGCCTCTTGCCCCGGGGCGTTTCGTGGTCGGTTCGTCGCCGCAAGCCGAAATCAAGGTGCGCGATCCCGCGGTGAGTGGCCGGCACTGCTCCATCGTGGTGAGCCGCGAGGGAATTTCGATATGCGATCTCGGCTCGAAGAACGGCACCTTCGTCGGCGGCGCTCGCGTAAAAGATGCTTGGTGCGCCGTGGGGACCAGCATCACGGTCGGGCACTCCACGCTGACATTGAGCGAGGGGGCCCGCGAGGAAGTGTTCAGCGACGGAGGCATCTTTCAGCCGCTTCCCGGCGTTGCCGGAAGCTCTCTGCTCGTGCGGCGCATGACGGAGTACGCTCGGCGGATCGCGGCGTATCCAAATCCGGTTCTCATCTCGGGGGAGACCGGCACGGGCAAAGAACTGATCGCCCGTGCACTGCACACGGAGGGGCCGCGCAAGGATCGCCCCTTCATCGCTCTGAACGTGTCGACGCTTCCGCGCGAACTCGTCGAGTCGGAGTTGTTCGGACACGAGCGAGGCGCGTTTACCAGCGCCACATCGCGCCGCACCGGCGCGTTCACCGACGCCGAGGGCGGCACGCTTTTTCTCGACGAAATCGGTGAACTTCCGATCGAAGCGCAGCCGAAGCTTCTCCGCGCGCTCGATGGATACGAGGTGCGGCGCGTCGGGGCGACCGGCAGCGGCTACCGCCCCAACGTCCGCGTGGTGGCCGCCTCCCACGTCTCCCTCGAGGAGCGTATCGACCAGGGCCTTTTCCGGCGCGACCTTTACCATCGCCTCGAGGGCTTCATCATCGACATTCCAGCGCTTCGCGATCGAAAGGGAGACATTCCGGTCATTGCACGCACCCTGCTGGCATCTTCGTGCGTCGGCATCGGCACGCGAACGCTCGCGCCTGGCGCGATGGTCCGCCTTTCCGCGCACGATTGGCCCGGCAACGTTCGCGAATTGCGCAATGTTCTCTTGCGCGCGGCCGATTTGGCCTGCGACAACGCGGGCGTCATCGAGACGATTCACGTGGAGCGCGCGTTGAATCCAAGGGCGGATTCGCGCCCCCCGCTTTCGCTCACGCCCCAAACAGCGAAAGCTCTGTTGGCGAAGCACGACAACAACATGAGCGCTGCCGCCCGCGAGGCCGGCTACCCACGCACGTCCTTCCGCAAGGTTCTGTTGGGCGCCATCCTCGAGCGTCGTAAACGCTAACGCGGGTAGGGGGGCTGTCCGGGACAGGCCTCGCGTTGTCCCGGACAGGCCATCGCGTGCCGCGCGTGCGCGGTTCATCGGCGAAAAGGGCTGTGCGTTGTCTGGCACCAGGTTGGCAAGGTGCGGGGCAGGCCTCGGCGTCGCGGTGCTCCGGACGCCGCCCCGTCGGGGCCGCAGACGATGGGTCGACATTTGGTAAGGTTGGGAGTCGACAGCTCGTCGCGTGCCCGTGAACGTCGGAACCGGCTCCCGAGGGAGCCCCGAATAAGCGGGAACAACACGCGGCGTGTGAAGGGTCGCGCAGCGGGCGCCGACCGGTGGCGGTATTCCTCGTTGGGGTAGCTGCCTTTCTGCAGAACTGACCGTATCCACCGGATCTTTTGCCTCCTCTTTCGTCTGGCAAACAAGAAACGCCAGCAGCAGAACGTGTGCGAACGCGCGGAGCGCTCGTTGACGCACCCGTTTGTTCTCTGGCCTGCGCTACCCCGTGCGGCGCAAGTTGCGGGCGCTGGTACGGAGTTTGCGACGGATGAGAACACGCAGCGTGGCGCCGTCTTCGTAGCCCACGGAACGGGCGACATTGTCGACGTTGTCGCGCGTCGTCCGAAGCAGGTGAGCGGCTCGCTCGAGCCGCAGATCCTGCACGAAGGCAATCGGCGACTTGCCGAGCACCATGCGGATGCGGCGCTGGAGCGTGCGCTCGCTCGCTCCGACCGCGCGCGCGGCCCGGGCCAAATCGAACGACTCCGCGATATGGCGACGCGTCCATGTCTCGAACCGCTTCACGAGATCGTCGTCGTGGGCGATGTGCCCCGGCGCAATGAAGGGAGCTTGCGACGCGCGGTCCTCGACCAGAAGATGCCGCGCCACCAAATCGGCCAGATTTGGACTCCGCTCGCGGATCACCGTGAGCGCCAGATCGACGTGCGCGAGCGCGGCACCCGCCGTCAGCGCGCCGCGGTCCGCAATGACCATCTGCTCGTGGTCGAGCTCCACCGAAGGAAACTCGCGCCGAAACGTCGGACCGAGCCACCAACTCGTCGTCGCGCGATGCCCGTCGAGCAGCCCCGCGCGGCCCAGCACGAACGTCCCCGTGCACGCCGCCGCGATGCGCGCCCCACCCGCGCGCCAGCGCGCGAGTAGCTTGACGGCATCGGCCACATCGGCACGAGCCAGCGCAGCCACGATGGTTTCCGGCTGCTTGCAGGCAAGGGCAGGCACCACCACGAGATCGGGGGCGCGATGCGCCTTTGCCGCCAAACGCACCTCGAAGCCTTGATGCGTGCAAACCTTCGCCCGCACCCCCACGCACCGGACGTCGTACCGCGAACACTCGCCGGCCAATTCGTTGGCCGTCTCGAGGGTATCGAGCACCGCCGACAGCCCCGTGTCGAACACGTCCTCCAGGGCGAGCACCGAAATCTTCATGGCGTAAATGATACGATATGTGTCGTTTCCGCCACTGCCGTTTTCGACCCGCGCGGCCTACTTTCTCGCCCGTCCCTTGCAACCAAAGGAGTTTCCCATGCTGAAAGTTGGATTTCTCGCGACGCTCGAAGCCAAACCCGGAAAAGAAGGAGAGCTGTCGGCCTTTCTCAAAAGTGCCCAGGCCCTCGCCGCTGCGGAAAGCGGAACCGTCGTCTGGTACGCCTTTCAATCGGGCCCGCGCACCTTTGGCATCTTCGACGCCTTCGTCGACGAAGCCGGCCGCACGGCGCATATCGAAGGCCCCATCGCCAAGGCCCTCATGGCCAAAGCCGACGAACTGCTCGCCTCACCCCCGAGCATCGTGAAGGTCGACGTTCTCGCGGCCAAGTAGCATCGCGCAGAGCGTCCCGCCGGCGCGGACTCCGGATCGCCAGGCCTCGAGCCACGTGCGCGGGCGATCGGCCACCAGATCGCCGCATGCAACGAGTCCGCCCGGCGCGCCTTGCACCGCGCCAGAAGCGTCCACCAGCAGCCCCACCCGGTCCATCAGTGGGTCGTTCGCAAAAGGCCACGCGATGGACTCGGGCGGCACACCGAACAGCGACCCGGGGAGCTCGAGAGGTCGGCCCCTAGCTCCCAGCGTCCCCGGCGCCGCCATCGTCATCCGAAACACCGGCCGTGCGCCCTCGGGAACCTCGCCACCGGCCGCCGCCTCGCTCGGATCGTACGCGATCCCACCGCCCACCAGCCCACCCGCCGCGAGCACCACGGCCGACGCCTCGATGGCCTCCCCATCCTCCAACTCCACCGTCCATGGGGACGCCGCAACCCGACGCACCCACCCACGCCGCACCGCCGCACCGGCACGTGACAGCGCCCGATCGCGCACGCGCTCGAAACGGCGTCCCGCTGCCGAAGCCAATGCCGCCAAAGCTTCCCCGCACGGAAGCCCGACCCGCTCGGACAAGGCCTCCGCCTGCGGACCCTCGACCCCCAGCCACGGCGGCAGAATCACCCCGACGCATCGTCCACTGCGCCCGAGCGCCTCGCGCAGCCGCTCGCCAAGCCACCCGAGCCTCGCTCCGTCATCGTGGCGCGCGGCAATGTCCGCGTCGCACAATCCTCGCTCCTCGCGAAAGCGCAAGATCGTCGCATCCACCGCCGTGAACGTCAGCCCGCACGCCCGAGCCATCTCCGTATCGCTCCACGAGCGCGCCAGCGTCCCACCGTCCCACCCGGAATGCTCCACGCGGGGCACCAGCACCGCACCCCGAGGCAACGCCTTCACATCGAGCATCGCTCGATCGGCCCCCGCCGCGCCGCGCAGGATGCCCGCCGTCGTGGCCAACACCGCGCCGCCCAGCCGATACAGCCCTAGCTCCTCCAAGAGCCGCAGCGCCTCCCCATCCATCCGCAGCGCCGTGTCCCCGTCCTCCCACGGCGTCGCATCCACCGCGCCGCACGACAGCGACGTCGCGCCCGCCGCGCCGTCGATGACCTGCACCGGGCAGCCCGCTCGGGCCAGACGAAGCGCCGCCCCCAGCCCCGCGGCACCGGCCCCCACCACGACCACGGGCTTCACGTCCGGCCCTTTGCGCCGAGCGTCGCGCGCAGATGCGCCATGGCCAGCGCCTCCTGGCGCGCCTGATCGGGCCCCATGGCCACGATGCGCGTCTTCGCGCGTCCCTCGAGAAATGTGCGCGCTTGCTCGATGCCGTCGCGTGGAGCCAGCCCGAGCTCGTCCGCCACAATCTGCCCGCAGCGTGCCGCGCAGCGCATCCCGCCGCAGGGCCCCAAGCCCAATCGCGTCCTGCGCGCCACGTCGTCCACCGTGCGCGCCATCTCCTCTTGCAGCACGTGCCGCACCTCGGCCTCGAACACCGGCTCGCAGGGGCATACCACCGCCCGCTCCCGCGGACGCCGCATCATGCGCAACAGCACCTGCTTCGCCCGCGACCCGTGCCGATACACCAAACGGCGCGCTGCGACCGGCGTCAGCTCGTTCTGCTCCGCCGTCACCAGCGCGTCCGGCACGGCGTCGCCGCCCGGCAGCGCCTTCACGTGCGTCGAGCACGTCGTCCCCGGCGCGAGGCGATCGGCCATCTCCTCTGCAAATAGACGGTAGCTCGCGAGCTTGCCCCCAATCATCGAGTACACACCCGGCGCACCGTCTGGCGCGTGGTCCACGATGGCGTGCTCCCGCGACAGCGCATCCTCGTTTGGCCCGTACTCGTACAGCGTCGGCCGCACCGCCGCCGTCGTCCCAATCGCGCGCGCTTCGCGAATCGCCGGAAACACGCGCGCCACCCCTTGGACGAGGTAACGAACCTCCTCGCTCGTCGCCACGACGTCGTCCAGGTCCCCGAAAAAATCGTCGTCGGTCGTTCCGATGACGCTCATGTTTTCCCACGGCTCGAGGAAAACCTGCCGCCCGTCGATGGCCTCCGCCAAAATTGCGTAATTGGAAATCCGCCGGTCGAACACCACGTGGATCCCCTTGGCCGGCCGCACCCGCACCCGCTCGTTGGAAAGCTTTCCCAACGTCGCCGTAATCGGCCCCCACGCCCCCGTCGCATTGACGACGTTCGTCGCCTCCACCGCGAACGCCCGCTGCGTCAGCCGATCCCGCAGGCGCAGCACGTACCTCCGGGGCTCGCCAGGCCCCCGCGCCATCGACTCCACCGTCGTGTGCACATGCACCTTCGCGCCATGCTCCTTCGCGTCGAGCGCGTTCAGCACGCAGAGCCGTGTTCCGTCCACGCCCCATTCGTCGAAGGTCACCCCGCCCACCAAATCGCCGTGCAGCCCGGGCTCCAAATGCGCGAGCTCCCGCCCATCGAGCCGCGTGTGAAGTTCCCCGCGCTTGAGCGGCTGGTACCGGTCGTACGCCCGAAAAAAGGCATCGAGCAACTCGATCATGATCCGCCCGCGCGCCCCCGCGCGCACCGGCATCAAGAACGGAATGCGAAACAGCAAGTGCGGTGCAATTTGCTGGATGTATCCCGAGTCCTGGCACGACTGCCGCGTCACCTTGGGATTCGTCGGCAGGTACCGCACCCCGCCGTGGATCATCCCGCTCGAATTGCCACTCGCGCCAAAAGCCAAATCGTGCCGTTCGAAAAGCACCACGCGCAGCCCGCGAAGCGAAAGATCGCGTGCGACTCCGGTGCCATTGACCCCACCGCCGATGACCGCCACGTCGTACGACGCGTCCACCGCCGCAGCATCCACCCCCATCCTGTTCCCGCTATTCGCGTCGGGCACGCGATACGATTATCACGAGTGCGGCGGGAGCAAGACCAATGCGTGGACCAATGGAACGAGAAGCAGCGTCGTTACCGCCAGCATGGTGAACGACACCCAAGTCCACTCGTTGAAGGGACCCACGCGAAGCAGCGATGAAAGCATCACCGCCATTCCGGCGATGAGCGCAGGTCGCGAGGGCCAACGCCACACGATGGCACTGGCCACGACGCCGAGCACACAGCTCACCGTGGCGAGCACGCTGTTGTACGTCCACGGTTGCGTCGTCCGCGCGAAGTAGGCCGCCAAGGCCACCGCCGTCAGCGTGCTGTAGGCGAGCAGCGCCAGCGAGGCCGCGAACAGGCTCTTGTAGGGAACACGCGGATCGGCTTCCAAAGGACGAAAGCGAAGTGTATCCGACCTACCCTCGGATGCGGATGGCGTACGTGAGCTTGGCCACGTTTTTCAACACGTTGGGCACGCGCTTGAAGAGGTTGATCGACGGCGGCCGCTTTTCGATGACCCGGACCGGGATCTCGCGAATCTTCACGCCCCCGCGATCGGCGCGGATGACGAACTCACTCGCGAAAACGTCCTTGTCGACCAAACAGGCGCGCACGGTGTCGAGTAGCGCCACGCGCCGAAAGGCTTTGAGGCCATGCGTGTCGGTGCCGCGGAAGCCCAGAAGCACCTTGAGCATCGTCGAATAGGCCTGGCTGGCGACGTGGCGGACCATGGGACGGTCGTCCTCCGAGCCATCGGCCAGCTTGGAGCCGATGACCAGGTCCGCCTCGCCCGTCTCGAGGATGTCGATGGCGCGGCGATGAAAATCCGCATCGCACAGGTCGATTTCCTCGCAGATGACGAGCTCGCCCCTGGCCAGCAAAATGCCCTGCTTCATGGCCTTGCCGTAATTGGGCTCGCCCAGGCTCATGATGCGGATCTGGCCCGTGGCCGGGTCGTTGTACTTGCGCGAGAGCTCCTCGCCGATTTCCACGGTATGATCCCGGGAGCCGTTCTCGGCGAGGATGACCTCGTAGCTCCAACCGAACGATTTGAGCCGCTCGCGAAGGTCGACGATCGCCGCGTGGAGGATGCCCTGCTCGTTGTAAACGGGTATGACGATCGAAATACGCGGCTTGGTCATGGCTTCAGCCGGGCTACATACCATCCTTTTTGGCTGCGCTTTGACCGTTGACTCAGGAGCGAAGCCGTTCGAAACATTCACTTCGGCGTTGTCGGTGTCGTTCATGTGGATGGATGCCGTTTCAAGCGTCGGTTCATTGGAGAAAATCATGGCGGAAGGTCTCAACAAGGTACTTTTGCTCGGAAACTTGGGGGCGGATCCCGAGCTGCGCGTCACCCCCGGCGGCCAGGCCATCCTCAAACTTCGTCTGGCCACGACCGAGACTTATCTCGATCGCAACAACGCCCGCCAAGAACGAACCGAGTGGCATCAAGTCACCGTCTGGGGCAAGCGCGGAGAGGCGCTGGCAAAGATCCTAAGCAAGGGCTCGAGCATATTCGTGGAGGGTTCCCTCCGCACGAGCAGCTACGAAAAAGATGGCGAGAAACGATACCGCACGGACATCGTCGCCAACAACATCATCCTCGCGGGCGGCCGCCGTGGCGGCGGAGACCAGCCCTACGAAGGCGGGGGAGGGGGCCGTCCCGAGCGCTCTTCCTACGGCAACCGAGGTGGCGGCGGTGGCGGCGGCGACTCCGGTGGCGGAAGCTGGGGTGGCGGTGGTGGTGGCGGCGGGGGCGGTCGCTCCCAGCAGCCGGCGGCCCCGGCCCAGGACCCCGGCGACGACTACGGCAGCGGCTTCGGCGGCGGCGACGACGACATTCCGTTCTGATTTCGGCGAGAATAAGGAGCGCCGCCGACGCCTCAGCCGGCTAGAAGCCGGCGAACCGCCGGCAGGATACCGGCGCTCCATCCTGCGCGCCATGCTTGGAGCGCGATCCATCCGCGAGGACCCTGCCAGGGATCAACTCGACAGTTGCAAGTCCGTTCAGTCGAGACTAGGTTCCCGCGTCCCTTCCTATACCCGGAGGGGTGGAGCTCGTCATGAAAGAAGGCATTCATCCGAATTATCCCGCCGCCCGCGTCACCTGCGCCTGCGGCAACTCCTTCGTCACCCGCTCGACGCGCGGTGATTTCCAGGTCGACGTCTGCGCGAACTGCCATCCCTTCTACACCGGCACGCAGAAGCTGATCGACACCGCCGGCCGCGTGGATCGCTTCCGCAAGCGCTACGAGGGCAAGACCGTCGCCGCCAAAAAGGCGGAGACGCCCGCCAAGTCCTAGTAGCCGCCCCCACAGCCACACAGGCGAGAGCAGCTCTGCGAGCGCAGGGCTGCTCCACACCGTATAGTACCGTGACTATGACGGACGTTCGCACCGCTTCGCAGCAGACTCGACAGCAGCCCGCTCCTTCGACCGCCGCCCGACCTTACATCGGCGGGCAGGCCGTCCTCGAAGGCGTCATGATGCGAGCGCCGCACTCGTTTTCCATCGTCGTGCGCCGGCGCGATGGCTCGCTGCTCGTCCGCGAGCGCGCCGTGCCCGACGAGCGCACCGGCATCCGCCGTTGGCCGCTGGTGCGCGGGGTCAGCTCCTTGGTCGAGTCCCTGCGTCTCGGCAGCGAATCCCTGCGGTTTTCCGTCGAGCAACTCGAGAAAGACCTCGCCGCCGAAGAAGCGGCGGAGCTCGCAAAAAGCAAGGCCAGCACCGCGGGGCTTTCCGCGCTCGCCGCCTTCGGTCTCTCGCTATTTTCCCTGCTGAGCGCGGACGACGGTCAGGCCGTCGCGTCCACCGATGCGGACGCCAAGAAAGGCGGGCGGGGCGCCATGGGCGTCATGCTCGTCTTCGCGATCGCCTTCCTCATTGCCTTGCCCCAGGCTGCCGCCGCCGGCATCAACCGCGTTTTCCACCTCGGTCTCGAGGTGCAGTCGCCGCTGTTCCAGGTCATTACCGGGGCTCTGAAGCTCACCGTCGTCGTCGGTTACATGCTCCTCATCCGGCGCGTTCCGGACATTCGCCGCGTGTTCCAGTACCACGGCGCCGAGCACAAGACGATCAGCACCTACGAAGCGAACGAAGAGCTCATCGTCGTCAACGCCCGCGCGAAGACCACGCTTCATCCGCGGTGCGGAACCACCTTCCTCGTCATGGTGGCCCTCGTCTCCATCCTCGTCTTCACGGCGGTGGGTGGCCTCCTGCCGCGCATCCACACCGGCAGCGCCATCGCGGACAACGTTCTCTTCTTCCTCGAGAAGCTCCCGTTCCTGCCGCTCATCGCCGCGGTCACCTTCGAAATCCAGCGCCTCTTCGCGCGCTACTGCACCACCGGCCCGCTCCGCGCGTTGCTGTGGCCGGGCTTCCTCGTGCAGAAAATCACCACCATCGAGCCGGACGACGATCAGCTCGAAGTGGCCCTCGCTTCCCTGCGCGCCACCCTCTTTCGCGAACACGGTGAGGTTTCCGAGGTGGCCGACGACGTGTCGTTCGCCAACTACGAGGCGCTCGCGACAGCGTCGCATTTGCGATCATGATTCCCGTCGAAAAGCTCGAACAACTCTCCCGCCGTTACCGCGAGCTGGACGACTTGATGTGCCAGCCGGACGTCCTTTCCGACCGGCAAAAGCTCGCCAAACTCACCAAAGAGCGCTCGGACATCGAGCCCGTGGTGGGTCAATTCCAGCGTTACCGCGACGTCGAGAAGAACATCCGCGAGAACGAGGAAGCCCTCACCGATCCGGAACTGCGCCCGCTCGCCGAGCAGGAGCTGCCCGTTCTGCAAGATGAGCGCAGTGCCCTCGAGCGCACCATCAAGCTTTTGCTCCTCCCGCAGGATCCGAACGACAAGAAGAACACCATCGTCGAGATTCGGAGCGGTGAAGGCGGCGAAGAAGCTGCGCTCTTCGCGGCGGACTTGTTCCGTATGTTCGCGCGCTACGCCGAGCGGCAAGGGTGGACCTTGGAGGTCATGTCCCTCAGCGAGGCGGCGGCCGGCGGCTACAAGGAGTGCATCGTCCTCATCACCGGCAAGGACGTCTACTCGCAGCTGCGCTTCGAGGGCGGCGTTCACCGCGTTCAGCGCGTGCCCGCGACGGAGACGCAGGGCCGCATTCACACCTCCACCGCCACCGTGGCCGTCCTTCCCGAGGCCGACGACGTGGACGTCCAGATCGACGAGAAAGATCTCGAGATCAGCATCGCCGCCAGCGGCGGCCCCGGTGGCCAGGGTGTCAACACCACCAACAGCGCCGTCCAAATTTTGCACAAGCCCACGGGCATGATCGTCAAGTGCCAGGACGAGCGCTCGCAGCTGAAAAATAAAGCCAAGGCACTCAAGGTCCTCAAGAGCCGTCTGCTCGACATCGAGCGCGAGAAGCAAGAGGCCGCGGTGTCGGCCGAACGACGCGGCATGGTGGGCACGGGTGAGCGGAGTCAAAAAATCCGCACGTACAACTATCCGCAGAACCGCGTGACGGATCATCGCATCCGCCTCACGCTGAATAAGCTCGACCGAATCATCGATGGCGATCTCGACGAGCTCATCACGGCCTTGCGCAACGAGCGGCAGGCCGCGCTCCTTCAAGAAGCGAGCGGGGAGCCACGTCGTGTCGAAGACCGAGGTGGTGATGAGTCAGACGAGCGGTGAGCGGCTCACGCCCAGCGCCATCGATCGCGAAGCCCTGACCGTCGGCATGACGGTGGTGCCAGGTCTGTACTCGCGCAACAAGATGTTTGCGCTCTTCACCGATCCCGACGTGCGTGTGGCTCGCACGCGTTCGGCCACCCTGCGGGGGGTGGTCCGGCAACTTGCCGGAACCAGCGGCCCCGTGACCCGCGTCGAGGTCGTGCGCGGCGGCGGCAGCGGGCGCACATGTCTTCTGCGCTATCGCTTACCGAGCATGCGCCTCGATCGGCGACTCGAGCTCAGTGAGACCGAGGTGGCGTGCGTGATCTACCTGGTCGGAAGGGCTGGCAATACCTCGCTGCATGCGAGTGAACGCGATCGCGCCCTCATCGATGCAGCCCTCGCGCGGTTGTCGATGGGACTTCGGCTCAGCGGCCTCGAAGAGGCTTAATCACCGCGTCCGCGCAGCCTCTCCCGCTCGCGCTGTTACGTTTCAATAGAACCTCCGCTGCATTCGTACATCCGAGCCGATTCAATAAGAACCGATCGTAGAATGCAAAATCGAGGGCAGATGAGGCCTATGAGGGCCGCCAGGCCCTCATGAACCGGATTCGAAATGCGAATACGCACACCGGCGTTCGGAAGCGGTGACAATCCCGTTGCGCCCAATTTGGTATTCTTTTCAGGACTTAGCGCGGCCATTCGCTAAAGCTGAACCAAATTTGACCGCGTGCGTCGAAATAGCGAGACGGAATTGCGGATGCTGTGCCATTACGAATGAGAGACCTTCTGCTCGCGCGTAGCGAAGGCCAAAGGGGGGTGTTTCGCTTAAGTTTCTGGGGGTCGGCGAAAATAAATAATCGATTGAAATATCGATTCCGTGTCTCCACTTGCCTGATCGGCTGACCCTTACGGGACTTCTTATTGCTGCGTTTGTTCCTGCACGCTGGAGCATCGACTATGGGGAGGGGAGAAAGAAGTCACAAACATGCTTGCCGCCAAGGCAGTCGTGGGGCTCAGCCCATTCGAGAGTCCTGATGTGACACTGGTTGCAGCACTCGCGCGGTCTTCCGCGCTGGGCGTGCTCGATCTGGGACACGACGAGAAAGTCGCGCGAGAATCGCTCGATCTTCTCGTACGCCGTCGCATTGGCACGTTCGGTGTGCGCATTCCAGAGAACTCCGAGCTTTACGGCTTGGACCTACCCGAGGAAGTGCGCACCGTGGTGTTGCCGGCCTCGATGCTCGAGAAAGCGCACGCGTTGCTCGCGCGTTTGCAGGGGGATCGTGCGCTGATCGTTCAAGTGCGCAGCCTCGAGGAAACGCGCATCGCGATCGCTGCGGGCGCCCACGGACTTATCGTCAAAGGCCAAGAGGCCGGCGGTATGGTGGGGGACGAAACTTCTTTCATCCTCGTCCAGCGCGTGGTCGCCGAAGTGTCCCGCTCCGGTGTGCATCTCCCCGTGTGGGTGCAAGGCGGGATAGGCCTGCACACAGCGCCCGCGTGCATCGCGGCAGGTGCGACGGGCGTGGTGCTCGATTCCCAACTTGCGTTGCTCGACGAGGCCGAGACGTCTGCCGAAATTCGGCGCGCGCTCGGTGCGTTCGACGGCAGCGAAACAATCGTCGTTGGCGGATATCGTCTCTATGCGCGGCCCAATGCGCGCGTCCCGCAAGCTGACTCGACATCAACCGAGATAGCCTCGCAACTCGGCGCGAAAAATCCGGCCGAGCACTTCATTACCCTCGGGCAGGACGCCGCCATGGCCGCGCCCTTCGCCAAGCGGTTCGGCACGGTGGAGCGCCTCGTGCGCGCCATCCACACCGCCATCGATGGGCACGTGAAGCAAGCCCGGGCCGGGCGGCCCCTCGCGCGGTTCTCTGCGTTTGCGCAGGAGTACGGCACCATCTTCCCGATCGCGCAGGGCCCGATGACCCGCGTGAGCGATCGCCCCGAGTTCGCCGAGGAGGTCGCACGCGGCGGTGGCCTGCCGTTCCTGGCGCTCTCATTGATGCGCGGCCCCGAAGCGCGCAAGCTCGTCATCGAAACGCGCGATCGCCTGGCCGAGCGCGCGTGGGGCGTAGGCATCCTCGGCTTCTTGCCGCCGGAGACGCGGGACGAACAGCTCGCACTGCTGACGGAAATCCGCCCGCCGGTGGTGCTCATCGCCGGTGGCCGCCCCTCGCAGGCGAAGCCCCTGGAGCAGGTGGGCATCAAGACGTTCCTGCACGTTCCCTCGCCGGGCCTGCTGGATCTTTTCATCAAAGAGGGGGCGCGCCGCTTCGTCTTCGAAGGCCGCGAGTGCGGCGGCCACGTGGGTCCGCGTTCGAGCTTCGTCTTGTGGGAGGCCGCCGTAGAGCGACTCCTTGCGTGCGAGCGATTGAACGACATCAGCGTGCTCTTCGCGGGTGGCATCCACGACGCCATGTCCGCGAAGATGGTCGCCACACTGGCCGCTCCGCTGGCCGCGCGTGGTGCCAAGATCGGCGTCCTCATGGGCACGGCGTACCTCTTCACCGAGGAAGCCGTCCGCGGCGGTGCCATCGGCGAAGTTTTCCAGCAAGCCGCCATCGACTGCGAGCGCACCGTGCTCTTGGAGACGGCGCCGGGCCATGCCACGCGTTGCGCAGAGAGCGACTACGTCACCTTGTTCGAGCGCGAACGCGAGCGCCTGGCGGCCGAAGGCAACGATGCGCAGGCCACCTGGGCGGCACTCGAGCAGCTCAACGTGGGCCGGCTGCGGCTCGCCTCCAAAGGCCTGGTGCGCGAAGGCGACAACCTCGTTTCGGTCGCCGAAGAGGCGCAGCAGCGCGATGGCATGTTCATGATCGGGCAGGTCGCCTCGATGCGAAATGGGCGCTGCACGATCCGTGCATTGCACAGCGACGTGAGCGACCGTTCCACCGAAGAGCTCTCGGACATCACCCTGCCGGACCCGCTCCCTTCGCGCGGCCGGATTGACGTGGCCATCGTCGGTATGGCCTGCATCCTGCCGGACGCGCCCGACCTGGCATCGTTCTGGACCAACGTGGTCACCGGGCGGAATGCCATCCGCGAGGTGCCGCACGAGCGTTGGAACCCGGCGCACTACTACGACCCGAACGGCACCGGTGAGAAGACGCCCTCCAAGTGGGGCGGCTTCATCCCCGAGACGCTGTTCGACCCGGGCAAGTACGGCATCCCGCCGCGCTCGCTCGCGGCGATCGATCCGGTGCAGATCCTCTCGCTCGAGGTCGCGCGGCGCGCCCTCGACGATGCCGGGCTCGCGACCAAGTCGTTCGACCGCGAGCGCGCCAGCGTCGTGTTCGGCGCGGAGTCGGGCAACGATCTCTCGAGCGCCTACGGCTTCCGGGCGAGCTACCCGCAGTACATCAGCGGCGAGATGCCCAAGGAGCTCGACGAGAGCCTCCCGAAGCTCACCGAGGACTCGTTCCCTGGCGTTCTCTCCAACGTCATCGCCGGCCGCATCGCCAACCGGCTCGACTTGCGCGGCGTGAACTACACCATCGACGCCGCGTGCGCTTCGTCGCTCGCCGCGCTCGATGTCGCGTGCAAAGAGCTGGCGAGCGGCTCGAGCGATCTCGTGCTGGCCGGCGGCGCCGACCTGCACAACGGCATCCAGGATTACCTGATGTTCGCCAGCGTGCACGCGCTGTCGAAGAGCGGCCAGTGCAAGCCGTTCGACGCATCGGCGGATGGCATCGCGCTCGGCGAGGGCGTGGCGGCGGTCGTGCTCAAGCGCCTCGCGGACGCAGAGCGCGACGGGGATCGCGTCTACGCCGTCATCAAGGGCGTCGGTGGTTCGAGCGATGGCAAGAGCCTCGGGCTCACGGCACCCCGCAAGGAAGGGCAGATTCGCGCCCTGGAGCGCGCCTACTCGCGGGCGGGCGTCTCGCCCACGCGGGTCGGCTTGGTGGAGGCCCACGGCACGGGCACGGTGGTGGGCGACCGCACCGAGCTCTCGGCCCTGACGGAGCTTTACACGGCGGCGGGTGCGCCCAGCGGGCGTTGCACCCTGGGTTCGGTCAAGTCGCAGATTGGCCATACCAAGTGCACCGCCGGCATGGCGGGGCTCATCAAGGCGGCGCTCTCGATTTACCACGGCGTGCTGCCGCCCACGAAGAACATCACGTCGCCCAATCCGGGTTACGACGCAGAGAGCAGCCCCTTCGTGCTGCGCGATGCGGCCGCACCCTGGACCGACGACGAACTGGTCGCGGCCGTGAGCGCGTTCGGCTTCGGTGGAACGAACTTCCACACGGTGCTCTCGTCGGATGGTGCGACGTCGGCTCCGAAGACGGCGCTCACCGAGTGGCCTGCGGAGCTGTTCGTGCTGCGCGGCGAGACGGCGGCGGATGTCACGCGGGTGGTCGACGCCATCGACGCCATGACCAAGACGGACTTCCCGCCGAAGCTTCGCGAGCTCGCCGCGTCGGTGGCGCGTGAGAACGCGGGGTCGAAGGTGCAGGTCGCACTGGTCGCCACGTCGATGGCCGATCTGCGCGACAAGCTGGCGGCGGTGCGCGAAGGCCGCACCGTGGACGGCGTGCACGTGGCGCATGCCACGGCGGAGGGCGGCAAGGTCGCCTTCGTGTTCCCGGGGCAGGGGAGCCAGCGGCCGGGCATGCTGGCCGACTTGTTCGTGACCTTCCCCGAGGTGCGCGAGCTGCTCGACATCGGGCGCGCGTACGGCGATCGGCTGTTCCCCGGCGGGGCGTACCGGCCGGAGGTGCGCAAGTCGCAGCAGCAGGCCATCACCGACACGCGCGTGGCGCAGCCGACGTTGGGCATCGCGGATCTGGCGATGGCGCGGCTGCTCGAGCGCACGGGCGTGAAGCCGGAGATGACCGCGGGTCACAGCTACGGTGAGCTGGTGGCGCTCTCCGTCGCCGGGGCGTTCTCCGCGGATACGCTGCTCGCGCTCTCCGAGGCGCGTGCGCATTCGATCCTCGGTGCGGCCGGAAAAGACCCTGGGACGATGGCGGCGGTGCGCGCGGCGCCGGATCGCGTGCGCGAGGTGCTCGGCGAGGGCGCCGATCCCGTGCTGGCGAACCACAATGCGCCGGACCAGACGGTGATCGCCGGATCGAAGAAGGCCGTCGAGGACGCGTGCGAGCGCCTTGCGGCCGCGGGCATCGGGGCGCGGGCCATTCCGGTGGCGTGCGCGTTCCACAGCCCCATCGTCGCGGGCGCGGTGGAATCGTTCGCGGAGCATCTCTCCAACGCGGATATCGAGGAGCCGCTCATTCCGGTGTATGCAAACGCCAGCGCGCAGCCGTACGCGGCGAGCGCCGAGGGCGTGCGCGAGACGCTGGCCTCGCAGATTGCGTCGCCGGTGCGCTTCGTCGAGGAGATCGAGGCGATGTATGCCGCGGGGGCGCGCATCTTCGTCGAGGCGGGGCCGGGCGGCGTGCTCACCGAGCTGGTGGGGCGCATTCTGAAGGGCCGGCCGCACGTCGCCGTTGCGTGCGACAAGAGCGACATGCACGGCGTGACGTCGTTCTTGACGGCGCTCGCGCGGCTCGCGGCGGCGGGCGTGGCCATCGACCTGCGGCCGCTGTTCGACGATCGCACGGCGGGGATCGATCTCCATGCGCCGTCTGCGTTTGCTGCGCCGGCGACGGCGTGGGTCATCGATGGGGGAAGCGCGCGGCCGATTCGCGGCGAGCTGCCCGACTTTGCCATGCGCCCGCTTCCGGCGCCTGTCTCTTTGGTCCCACCTGGCCCACCTGTCTCACCTGTCTCACATGTCGCGGCTGCGGCGGCTTCACCCTCCTCTCAGAAAAGCTTCGAAGGTGCCTCCATGGATGATGAATCACAAAGTGTCATGCGCGAGTACCTGCGGTCGATGCGCGAGCTGGTGGACGCGCAGCGCGAGGTGATGTTGCGCTTCCTCGGCGAGACGTCGGCGCCGCGGGTGCAAGTCGAGCGCATGCCATCCGAGCCGGTGCCCCGCACGCAGCGCGCATCCGTGCCGCCGAAGAGCAACGGTATCCATCATTCGAATGGCATCAACGGCACGAATGGCGCGTACGCGAATGGCCATGCGAACGGGCATGCCAACGGGCACGCGAACGGTCACTCCAACGGCTACCATGCCAATGGCCACGCGAACGGGCATACCAACGGGCACACGAATGGCCACGCCAATGGGCATACGAATGGCCATGCCAATGGGCATACCAACGGGCACACGAACGGCCATGCCAATGGGCATACGAACGGGCACACGAACGGCCATACCAACGGTCACACCAATGGATCGATCAAGCCGCCCCCGCCGGTGAAATCGGCCTTCGAGGTGCTCGTGGCCACGGTGAGCGAGCGCACGGGCTACCCGGCCGACATGCTCGACGCCGACTTGGACCTCGAAGCGGATCTGGGCATCGACTCCATCAAGCGCATCGAGATCCTCGGTGAGATGCGCGAAAAGCTGGGCATTCAAGGCGCCGACGCCGGCGACGTCCTCGTCGAGAAACTCGCCGCCGCCAAAACGCTGCGCAGCATCGCCAAGCTGCTCGAGCCCGAAACGTCGCCGGCCTCCGAGGTCAAAGCCGAAAAGGCCGAGGCCAAGGTCGAGAAGACGGAAAAGACGCAAAAAGCAGAAAAGGCAGAAAAGGCAGAAAAAGCAGATAAGGCCGAGAAGGTCGAGGAGCCCCCGCCAACCTTGGCGCCGGCCGCCCTCAAAGAGAAGCAGGCGTCCGATAGCACGCCGCCGCCCTCCAGCGTGAAGCGCTACGTCATGGAGGTGGCCTCCGTGCCGCCGCCCTCGATGTCCAGCCTCCGCCTCGCGGGCAAGCAGTTCGCGCTCACCGCCGATGCCACCGGCGTTGCCCGCAAGCTCGTCGAGAAGCTCGAGCGCGAAGGTGCGCGCGCCCGCATCGTCGAGCCGGGCGAGGAACTCGGTGAGGTCGATGGCCTTTTGCATCTGGCCTCGCTGGGTGACGGCTCGCCGGATACCCTGCGGCGCCTCTTCGTCCGCGCCAAGGAAGCCACCGCGCGCGGCAAGCTGCACTGGGTCGTCGCGGTGACCGGCCTCGGTGGCCGCTTTGGCCATCACTCCCACGCGCAGAGCCCGCGCTTTACCGCTGCAGGCGTCTCCGGTTTCCTCAAGAGCCTCGCCAAAGAATGCCCCTCGCTGCACGTGCGGGCGATCGACCTCGACATGCACGAGGACGTGAACCAACTCGCGCAGCACGTCTTCGACGAGATCCTCGCCGACGACAACCACCTCGAGGTGGGCTACGCCGGCGGTGAACGCAAGACCCTCGTGGTCTCGGCCCGCGCATCGGCCTCCTCGCCCGAGGTGCCGCTGACCATCGACGAAGAGAGCGTCGTGCTCTTCACCGGCGGTGCACGCGGTATCACGGCGACGATCGCGCTGGCCATGGCGCGGCGCTTCCGTTGCACCATCGAGTTGGTCGGCCGCTCGCAGCTGCTCGCCAACGACGAGGACGACGCCGAGCTCCAGGGCGCGACCGATGTCGCCTCCCTGCGGCGGCTCCTCATCACGCGCATGAACGGCGCAGGCCCCTCGAACCCGCAGGCCATCGACGCCCACGCGCGGCAAATTCTCGCCGACCGCGAGATCCGCGCCACCCTGGCGGCGATTCGCCAGGCCGGCTCGACGGTGGATTACCACGCGGTGGACGTGCGCGACGAAGCCGCGTTCCTAGCCGTCATCGACAAGCTGCGCGCACGCCACGGCCGCATCGACGGCGTCGTGCACGGTGCGGGGCTCATCGAGGACAAGCTGCTTCGCGACAAGACGCACGAGTCCTTCGCCCGCGTCTTCTCCACCAAGGTGAACGGCGCACGCACCCTGGCGCGCAAGCTCGCCAACGAGGTCCGCTTCTTCGTGCTCTTCTCGAGCGTCTCGGGCGCGTTCGGCAACCGCGGCCAGATCGACTACGCGGCGGCCAACGACGCGCTGGACAAGCTGGCGCACCATCTGCACGCCACGGTGAACGGGCGCGTGCTCTCGATCAACTGGGGCCCGTGGCGCGGCGCAGGCATGGTCCGGCCCGAGCTCGAACGTGAATACGAGCGGCGCGGCATCGCGCTGATCGATCCCGAGGCCGGTGTGCAGCGCTTCTTCGACGAGCTCCTGGAGGGAACGGATCCGCAGGTCATCCTGACTGCGGCATCGGCCGAGGCCCTTGCGTGAGTGTCGCCATCGTCGGTATGGCGTGCCTGTTTCCAGGCGCGCCGGACCTCGATACGTACTTCCGTAACCTCAGCGACGGCAAAGACGCCATCACCACGGTTTCACCGGCGCGGCTCGACCCGGTGTTCTTCGACAAGGGCCAGCGCGCCCCGGACCGGTTCTATTGCCAGCGCGGCGGTTTCATCGACGACTTTGCCGACTTCGACGCGACCGGCTTCGGCGTCATGCCGATCGCCGCGAAGGGCGGTGAGCCCGATCAGTTGCTCGCGCTGGAAGTGGCCTCGCGGGCGCTGGCGGATGCGGGCTACCACGACCGCCCCTTCGCGCGCGACCGCGCGGCGGTCATCGTGGGGCGCGGCGGCTATGCCGGTTCTGGGCGGACGCGGCTCGAGCAGCACGTCCGCGCCGCCGAGCAAATCGTGGCCACCTTGCGTGCGCTCTTGCCGGATCTGGACGAGGCGACGCTGGGGCGCATCAAGTCCGAGTTTCAAGCGCAGACCGGGGCGGCGCGCGCGGATGCGGCCATCGGGCTCGTGCCCAACCTCGCCGCCTCGCGCATCGCCCACCGACTCGACCTGCACGGGCCTGCCTTCACCGTCGATGCGGCGTGCGCGAGTGCCCTCGTGGCCGTCGACCAAGGATGCTCCGAGCTGGCGAGCGGCCGCTGCGATCTGGTGGTGACCGGCGGCGTTCATCTCTGCCAGGACGAGGCGTTCTGGAGCGTGTTCTGCCAGCTCGGCGCGCTCAGCCCGAGCGAGACGATCCGCCCCTTCGACCGGCGCGCCGACGGCTTGCTCATCGGCGAAGGCATCGGCATGGTCGTTCTCAAGCGCCTCGCCGACGCGGAGCGCGACGGCGACCGCATCTACGCCGTGGTGCGCGGGTGCGGCTCGTCGAGCGATGGTCGCGCTACGTCGCTCATGAGCCCGTCCCTCGAGGGGCAGGTCCTCGCCCTCGAGCGGGCATGGAAGCAAGCGGGGCTCGATCCCAAGAGCGTCGGGCTCGTGGAAGCGCACGGCACGGGAACCCCGACCGGCGATCAGACCGAGCTCACCACGCTCGCGCGCGTGTTCGGCCAGGCCAGCCCCGGCGAGCGGCGCGCCGTCGTGGGTTCCGTCAAATCGATGATCGGGCACGCGATGCCCGCCGCCGGCGCAGCAGGCCTCATCAAAGCGGCACTGGCGGTCTACCACGGCGTGCTCTTTCCCACGTTGCACTGCGACGATCCGAGCCCGCTGCTCGAGGCCACGCGCTTCCGCGTCATCGGCCGCTCCGAGCCGTGGGAAACGTCGGGCGAGGCTCGTCGGGCGGGCATCAACGCCTTCGGCTTCGGCGGCATCAACGCGCACGTCGTCCTCGAGCAGCGCGTCCTCCACCGCGAGAAATCGGCCCCGGCTGCCACGGGAGGCGATCGCATCGCGCTCTTTTCGGCGCCGACGCACGACGAACTCCTCGCCGATCTCGCGAACGGCCGCGAGCGCATGGACGCCGGTCCCGCGCGCCTGGCGCTCTTCGACCCGACGCCGGAGCGCATCGAGCGCGCGCGCACCATCGCCCAGCGTGGCAAGTCGTGGCGCGGCCGCGAAGGCATCTTCTTCGCGCCCCAGGGCCTTCTCGCCTCGGGCGGATCCATCGCGTTCCTCTTTCCCGGCGTCGACGCTTCGTTCGAGCCGCGCATCGACGATCTCGCCGCGTACTTCCACCTGCCTTTGCCGGCGTGCACGCGGCCGCAGAACCTGTACGAGACCGGCGTCGGCATCATCGGCGTGAACCGTCTGCTCGATGGCGTTTTGCGTCGCCTCGGCATCGTCCCCAAAGACGTCGCGGGTCACAGCATCGGCGAGTGGAGCGGGATGATCGCCACCGGCATCACCCCCGAGGGCGCGGTCGACGACTTCGTGGCGAACCTCGGGCCGGACAAGCTCAAAGTGCCCGGCGTGGTCTTCGCGGCCGCCGGTTGCAGCATGGAACGCGCCGAGCAGGCCATGACGGGCCTCGACGAGATTGCCCTTTCCCACGACAACTGCCCGCACCAGGTCATCTTCTGCGGGCGCGAAGAGTCCGTGGACATCGCCCTGGCGCGCCTGAAAATCGACGGCGTCCTTTGCCAGAAGCTCCCATTCCAGTCCGGGTTCCATTCGCCGCTCTTCGCCGATTTCCTCGGCCCGCACCGCGAGCACCTGGAGCACCTCGCCGTCGGCTCGCCAAAGGCGCCGCTCTGGTCGGCGACCACGTGTGCGCCGTACCCGTCATCGCCGGTGGCGATTCGGGCGCTGGCCCTCGAGCACCTGGTGGAGCCGGTTCGCTTTCGCCAATTGATCCTCGCGCTCCACGCGCAGGGCACGCGCGTCTTCGTCCAAGTGGGCACGGGCAGCCTCGTCGGCTTCGTCGAGGATACGTTGCGCGGGCAACCACATTTGGCCATCGCCTCCAACGTGAAGGATCGCACGGGCCTCGAGCAGCTCCGTCGCGTGCTGGCGTCTCTGTTCGTCGAAGGCGCGGACGTCAGCGCGGCCTACCGCGGGCGAGCGCTCCTTCCCGAGGATCCGCCCCTCACGCTCCCTCCGCCCTCGAAGGAGGGAGCGTCGGTGCGTCCGCCACCGGCGCCGCGTCCCCGCATGCCGCTCGCCCTGGGCGTCCCACTGATTCGCAACATCGCCCCTCTTCGCCGTCCGCCCCCCGTGCCCGTGCCCGTGCCCGTGCCCGTGCCCGCGCCCGCCGCCAGGCCCCTGGCCGATCTGCCCATTCCCGATTCCCCCTTTGCGGCGGAATTCCTCGAGAGCCTCGACGCCATCGCCCAGGCGCAGCGCGAGGTCCTCACCTTGCTCGCCAAACCGCGCCTGTCTCCGCGGGAGGTCACCACGCTCCGCACCTTCTCCATCGAGACGATGCCGACCTTGGTCGATCACTCGTTCTACCGCCAGCCACCGCGCTGGCCCGTCCTTTCCGATCGATACCCCGTGGTGCCGATGACGACGCTGATCGATCTCATGATCGAGCACGCCGAAGACACCGTTCCCGGCCGCGTGGCCGTTGCGGTGGAAGACATCCGCGCGTACCGATGGTTTGCCGTCCACAAGCCCGTGGAGCTGCCCATCACGTGCCGCTTCGACGGCCGCGACCGCGTTCACGTGCGCCTCGGTGACTACAGCGAGGCCACCGTGGTCGTCGCCGAAGACTACGAACCCGCACCGCCCGACGACACCGGGCCCCTCGACGATGCTGCGCCCGCGCCCATCGACGCGCGCACCCTCTACGAGGATCGCTGGATGTTCCACGGCCCCGAATTCCAGGGCGTCGTCGACGTGGGCATGCTCGCGGCCGACGGCATCCGCGGGGAGCTCGAGGTCGGCCGCGCCCGCGGCGCCTTCCTCGACAACGCCGGCCAACTCTATGGCTACTGGGTCATGGCCCGGCACGAAACGAATCGCTTGGCCATGCCCGTGCGCATCGGGCGCGTGCGCCTCTTCGGGCGCCACCCGCTGCCGGGCGAGCGATACAACTGCACCGTGCGCATCCGCCGCATCGACGACAAGAGCGTCGTCGCGGATCTCACCCTGGGGCAAAACGGCCGCGCGTGGGCCGTGCTCGAGTCGTGGGAAGACCGACGCTTCGACAGCGATCCGCGCTTCTGGAACATGCTCATCTGGCCCGAGAAGAGCGCGCTCGCCGAACCGCAGCCCGAAGGCTTCATGCTCTTCGAGGACCCGTACCGCGCCGCGCCCACGCGCGACCAGATGCACCGGCGCTTCCTCGGCGAGGCCGAGCGCGCCGACTACGAACGACAAGGCCCGCGCAAGCAGCGCGCATGGCTCAGCGGCCGCGTCGCCGCGAAGGATGCCGTGCGCCACCTGCTCGGGCAACTCGGCCACGGCCCGCTCTTTCCCGTGGAGGTGACCATCACCAACGAGCCCTCGGGCCGGCCCGTGGTGACCACGCGCTTCGCGGAGGACATCCGCGTCTCCATTGCCCACAAGGATGACACCGCGGTGGCCATCGCCCGCGAGGGGCAGGACGTGGGCATCGACATCGAGCGCATCGAGGCGCGTACCGATGCGTTCGCAGAGCTATCCTTCTTGCCCGAGGAGCTGCGCCTCGTCGCCGACGAACCGCGCGACGCCGGCTGGACGCGCCTCTGGGCGGCGAAGGAGGCGGCGGCCAAAGCCCGCGGCACCGGCCTCGAAGGGGCGCCGCGCAAGTTTCCCATACGCGACCGCGTCGGCGGGCGCCTACTCGTCGACGGCGTGTGGGTCGATACGAAACGCCACGGCAACTACATCATCGCCTGGACGGTCCATGAACGAAAATAACCTTTCCACCATATCCAACGACGCTGTCGTCCTCGCCGATCTCGGGACGATGATTCGCGAGGTGATCGGCGAAGAATGGGCCGAGGACGTGCCCATCGAAATGGAGACTTCGTTCGCCAAGGACCTCGAGCTCGAGAGCATCGAGTTCGTGGCCCTTGCAGAACGGCTCAAGGAGAAATTCGGCAAGGGCGTCGATTTCGCCGGCTGGCTCGGCTCCATGGAGCTCGAGCAGATCTTGCAACTGCGCGTGGGCCAACTCGTGGAGTTCATCGTTCGATGCAACTCGGCATCGCCCACGGCGTAGAGCTCCACGTTCAAGAGCTCGGAAGCGGCCCGCCCGTGGTCATGCTCCACGGTTTGTTCGGAAACCTGGCCACCTGGTACTTCACCACCGCCGCCGAGCTCGCGAAATCGCACCGCGTGATCGTCTACGATTTGCGCGGGCACGGCCGCAGTGCGCGAACGCCGTACGGCTACGACGTCGCGACCATGGCCGGCGATCTCGAGGCCGTGGTGGAGCAGATCGCGCGCGACGACGTGACCTTGGTGGGCCATAGCTACGGCGGTGTGATTGCGCTCGCGTATGCGCTGCGTTCACCCCATCGGGTGCGCAAGCTCGCGCTGGTCGAGGCGCCGCTGCCGCCGCTCGATACCGGCGAGCTCTGGTCGCGCTACACCGCCGTCGCCAAAGCCGATACCGCGTCGATGCTGGCATCGCTGCCCAATGCGGTGCGCGATGCCTTGGTGGCGGGCGGGCGCAGGGCAGGGCGTTTTCTCGAGACGGTGCGCTTTTTGAGCCTCGAGAGCTCGCTCCGCGACGATCTGGCGCGCGCCGAGATGTCCGATGCAGCGCTGGCACGGCTCGCGTGTCCGCTGCTGGCCGTGTACGGGAACGCGTCGGGCGTGCGGCCTTCGGGCGAGCGCCTTGCGCGCGTCGTTCCGGGCGCGGCCTACGTCACGTTGGAAGGGGGACACGATCTTCCGCAGGAGTCCCCGGCGGCATTGACCCGAGAGCTCGTGAGGTTCATCGATGGCTGAAACCGTCGTCGGAGGCGTTCGCCTGCATTACCAGCGGCTCGGTGTCGAGGGCGCGCCCTTGCGGGCCGTCTTCGTGCACGGGCTCGTGATGGACAATCTGTCGAGCTGGTACTTCACCGTGGCCAATGCGCTCGCCGCGTTCGCCGACGTGGTGCTCTACGACTTGCGCGGCCATGGCTTGAGCGAGCGCCCGGCGCAGGGCTACCGCGAGGCCGAGATGGTCGGAGACTTGTGCGGCGTGCTCGATGCGACGGTGGGCGATGCGCCCGTCGTCCTCGTGGGCAATAGCTACGGCGCGTTCCTCTCCGTGCGCTTTGCGCTGCGCCACCCGGATCGCGTGGCCGGGCTGGTGCTCGTGGATGGACATCTGGGCGATAGCGACTTCGGCGAGCGCATGGCCGCAACCCTTTCGCTGCAAGGCGACGAAGCGGACAACGCGATTGCGGCCTCATTTCAAAATTGGCTCGGGCGTCATAGCGCGCGCAAGCGCACCAAGCTGGGCGACATGGCCCGCGCCCTGGTGAACGACACCACCTTGGTGCGCGATCTGCGGGCGACGCCGCCGCTCACCGCGGCCGACTTCGAGCGCATCACGGCGCCGGCCCTCGCGCTCTACGGCGAGAGCTCCGACTTGCTCTCGCGCAGTCTTCCGGTGGTCGCGCGCATGCCGCACTGCACGGTGCGGGTGCTGCCCGGGTGCACGCACTCCATCCTGTGGGAGGCCACCAACGAAGTGAAAACGCGCATCGTGGACTTCTGCCGCGAGGTGCAGCCGTGAGGTCGGCGAGGGCGAAGCGCATTCTCTTCGTGGTGCCTCCGCTCACCGGGCACGTGAACCCCACCGTCTCCGTGGCGCGCGCGCTCATGGCACGCGGGCACCGCGTGGCGTGGGCGGCGCATGCGCGGTATGTGGGCCACCTGCTTCCCGAGGGGGCCGAGCTCGTGCCGCTGGATGATCCGCGTTTCGACGAAGCGTGGGTCGACTTGCGCGAGCGGTCCAAGTCGGTACGCGGCTTCGAGAGCCTGCAATTCCTCTGGCAAGAGGTGCTCGTTCCGCTCGCCCGCGGCATGCTGCCCAGTGTTCAAGACGCCATCGCGCGCTACGAGCCCGACGTTCTCTCGGTCGATCAGCAAGCCATCGCCGGCTCCCTGGCCGCCCGGCGCGCGCGCATTCCCTATGCGACTTTGTCGACGACGTCGGCCAGCGTGGTGGATCCGCTGCAGGCCTTGCCCAAGGTCAAACAGTGGGTCGATGCGCAACTCGAGGGGCTCGAGCGTGAGGCGGGCCTGACGCCGATGCGCGCGCCGGATATCTCGCCGCATTGCGCGATTGTCTTTTCGACCGAGGCCTTGATCGGCGAGCAGGCGTGGCCGGTGCATTACCGCTTCGTCGGCCCTTCGATCGAGGATCGACCCGACTCGAGGCCGTTTCCCTGGGAGTCGCTCGCGCCGGGCCCGCGTGTCTTCGTGTCGCTGGGAACGGTGAGCACGGAGGTGGGGGAGCGCTTTTACGCCAACGTCGTCGAGGGGCTTCGCGACATTGGGGCGCAGGTCATTCTCGCGGCGCCGCCGGCGCTGGTGCCCGAGGTGCCGCCCACGTTTCTCGTGCGCGAACGCGTGCCGCAGCTGGCCTTGCTGCCCAAGGTGGACGCCGTCGTGTGCCACGCGGGGCACAACACGGTGTGCGAGTCGCTGGCCCATGGGCTTCCGCTGGTCGTGGCGCCGATTCGCGACGATCAGCCGGTGGTGGCGAGCCAAGTCGTTCGCGCCGGCGCGGGCGTGCGTGTGCGTTACGGCCGCATGTCGGCCAAGAGCTTGCGCGAGGCCGTGCAGGGCGTCCTCGGCGATCCTTCCTACCGGCGCGCTGCCGAGCGCGTGCGGGAGTCATTTCGAGCCGCAGGTGGTGCACGGGCCGCCGCAGATGCATTGGAGGCGTTGGCGTGATTGCAGGGGCACTCATCGGTGGGGCACTCGTTGCCTTGGGCCTGTTCGACTCATTGAACAAGCGCGGTCGCGCGGCGGCGCTTCAACGCTTGGCGCCTGCGACCACGGACGTGGCACCCGAGCACGTGTTCATCGTGCGCCCCGGGGTCGTCCTCGACGACGCCACGCGACGTGCGGCCAGCGCCCACGCCCGCGCGATGGGCCTCTTGGCGCTCGACCTGGTGTCGCCCAAGCTGGCCGCGTGGCGCGTGCAACTGTTCCTCACCTTGGCCAATCCGGCCACGTACCGGCGCGACCGCATCGGCAACGGTGTGAGCGCGTGCGATGCGCTTCTCGTGGATCGCGAGACGCTCGCGCGGGCTACACACGGCGGCCGAGCCCCGGCGGAGCCGGCGGACGCCATCGAGTTCGCCAAGCTTGCCGCGACGTTGAAGCACTATGCCTCGACGGAAATGGACTTTGCCGTCGCCCCGGGTCTGGAGACGCCGGGCATCTCGCTGCGCGAGCGGCGCCGTCTTTTGCGCATGGGATTCGGCAATTACGTGGGCCCCGTGATTGCGCTGCACGTGGCGCTCACCATCCTCGCGATCTTGCTCGCGCCGATGTGGGGTCTCGCGGCCCTGCTCATGCGCCACCTGGAGATCTTCGTCTCCACCTTGGGCACACCGCTCTCGCCACGCGATCGCGCCGTCTATTTCGTGTCGCGCACGGCCGTCGAGCTCGCGAGCACCTTCGGCCCGATGAACGAGGCGCCGGGTCGCCGCACCACCGAGCAAGAGTTGGCGCAGGCGTACGACACGCTGCTCGCGCAAGGCACGTCGCGCTTCTTCGAGCGGCCGCGCGAGGACTGCCCTCTTTGCGGCAGCCGCGCGCTTTCGAAGGCGCTGGAGATCGGCGACCGCTACCAAGGCAAGCCCGGGCGCTTCACGTTGTCGCGGTGCGATTCGTGCCGCCACGTCTTTCAAAATCCGCGCCTGTCGATCGAAGGGCTCAATTTTTATTACCGCGACTTCTACGACGGTCACGGTGAAGAGGAACTCGCCGGGCTGTTCGCTTCCACGCCCGATCTGTACCGGGCGCGCGCACGCATGGTCGCCGGTGTGGATCAACCGCGTCGTTGGCTCGACGTGGGCGCTGGCCATGGCCACTTCTGCAGCATCGCGCGCGACATCCTGCCGAACACGCGCTTCGACGGGCTCGATTTGGCCGAGAGCATCGAGGACGCCGAGCGCCGTCGCTGGGTGGATCGCGGCATCCGCGGTCTGTTCCCGGAGGTGGCCCCCACGCTCGTGGCTGCGGCGGAGCGCTACGACGTCATCAGCATGAGCCATTACCTCGAGCACACGACGGATCCGCGTGCCGAGATCGCGGCCGCGGCCGACGTTCTGCAGGAGGGTGGACTCTTCTTCATCGAGGTCCCCGATCCGGAGAGCCGCTTCGCGCGCTTGCTGGGCCGCCAGTGGATGCCATGGTTCCAGCCGCAGCATCTGCACTTCCTCAGCACGGGCAATCTGGAGCGTCTGCTGCGCGAGCACGGCTTCGAGCCGGTCCTCTGGCACCGCGGCGAAGCGCATCAACCGGTGGACTTCACCTTCGGCACCTATCTGCTCTTCGCCGATCTGGCCCCGCTCATCGACGGACCCTGGCGCAACACCCGCAGCGGCGCCATCAAGCGCGTCTTCTGCGGTTTCCTGCGCATGCTGTCACTGCCCATTTTTCTTTTCGCGAACATCCTGGACCGAATTCTCGCGCCCTTCGTCCGGCGCCCGGGCTGGTCCAACACCTACCGCGTCGTCGCCCGCCGCACCGCCCTTCCCGCGGAGTGACGCTGCGAGCTCGCGCTCGATGGCGGCGAGGAGCGCTTCTTCGTCCGGTGAAAGGGCCGGATTGCGCTCCATGTGAAAAAGCTCGGTCGAGGGGCGGGGGATGGCGCGGGGGTGGACGCGGAGCCAGGCGCGCGTGATGGTGACGAAGCGCCCGTGCATGCCGAAGGCGAGCGCCATCAAGTCGGGGCCCGTGGAGCGGCGTGGCGCGGGGCGGATGGACAACGAGGTGCCGTCGGGCAACGTCGCGTCGAGGCCGGCGATGAGGTGATCGGCAGGGTCGAGCCACGGATCCGGTGCGCCGGGCGCCCCTTCGCCGAGCCAGGTGCCCACGTCTTTGTCGCGATGCATTGCGAAATCGGCCACGCCCAAGGTGAGGTCGTCGCTCGAGAGCGCAACCTCGATGTCGCTGAGCTTCGTGCGCGCGTCGATGTCGACGAGAAGACTTTCGCGATCCACCTTCATGCGTGCACCGCCTTCGCGTGCGCGTCGTCCGCATAGGGAAATGGCTCGATGGGCGGAATGAGATTGCCCGGGTTCAAAACGGAATCGGGATCGAATGCGCGCTTCAAGGCGCGCACCACCTCGACGCCGCGGCCCAATTCGCGGCCGAGCCGCGGTGCCTTCGAGCGGCCGGCACCGTGGTGGTGCGCCAGCGTACCGCCCGCGGCAATGGCGGCGTCCAACGCGCGCTGCCAAGTGGCGTCGTAGACGCGTTCGCAGGCGGCGTCCCACTCGCCGGCCCGGGCGCCCGGTGCGGCGCTTCCGGCAAAGGAGAAATAGATGCAGCAGCCGTCGGGGTACGCGTGGCTCAGATGGGCCATCACGAAAACGCTCTCACCGAGGGCCCGGCGCACGCCGTGATAGAGCGCGCCGAGGCGTGACCACGTCGCGCAGACCTCCATCGTGTCCAAAAAGAGCCCCGACGCAATGGTCGGAGCCTGCCGGTAGCTGATGGAGTACCGGTGCGCCATCCAGCGGCGCGCGGGACCTTCACCGAGGTACTCGCCGCGGCACGATTCCACGAGCCTTCGCGCCGCCTCCGCATCGCGTGTCGGCTGCTCGCCCTGTCCCTCGAACACGGCCACGATGAGCGCACCGCCGAACGCTTTCGTCCCGAGCCCGCTGTCGACGAGCGCATTGAACGCCGCCGGCCTTCGCAACAGCGCCCGCAATGCCGCAGCGCCTGCGCCCGGCGCCTTCTTCTTCCCAGAAGCATGACTCTTCACGCTTCCGCGGCGCGCCAGCATCGCGTCGAACGGATCGTACAGACGACAGACCGCCGGCCGCAGCCCCGATTGAAAGAGCACACGCATCGCCTCCCACCCATCTTCCGTCGAGGGAAAGCTCCACGACGCAAACCCACGCGACTCGGGGGCGCGGTGAAGCCGCAACGTCGCCGACGTGACGATGGCCAACGTCCCCTCGCTGCCCACGACCAGTGGCACCAAGTCGGGCCCATTCGTGCGCCGATGCAGCCGCACGACCTCGCCACGCCCGGTGACGCATTCGAGCGAGGCCACCATGTCCTCGATCTTTCCGTAGTAGCCCGAGTTCTGCCCTGCACTGCGCGCCGCGACCCAGCCGCCCACGGTGCTGCACAGAATCGACGAAGGAAAATGCCCCAAGGTGAAGCCGTGCCGCCCCAGCTCCTCCTCCAACGGAAGACCCATGTGCCCGGCCTCCACGTCGAGCGATGGCGCGTTTGGATCGAAGGCGCGCCATCGGTTCATGCGCTTCAAATCGACAACCACCACGTCCTCGCGCGGCAAGATGCCCGCGCACACGCCGCTCCCCGCACCGAATGGAACCAGCGGCGTGCGCGTTCGGCGTGCCCACTGCACGAGCGATTGCACCTCCTCGGTGGAAGCCGGCCACACGATCACGCCGGGGCGATGCTCCGCCACGTTTCCCGCGCGTACCGCCAGGTGATGGCGCGGCCAGAGATCGCGCGCGTAGGCGACGCGATCGGCCGAATCGGTACTCCTTCGCAGGGAGGGAAGGGCACGTTCCAGTTCGATGGAGAGCTCGCTCACGGGATCCTTTATAGCGGCCCGAGCGCGTTCCCGCTGCGCTCCCGGTACATCCGAGCTATACCTTCGCGGAAATGACTGCGCGTCCCCTACGTCCGTTCCTCGAGCACCTTGCGTCCGAACCCCTCGTCGTCGATGGGGCTATGGGCACGCAGCTCTACGAGCGAGGCATCCTTTACAGCACGTGCTTCGAAGAGCTCAACGTTTCCCGCGCCGAGGTCGTCACCCGCGTTCACGAGGATTACGTGCGTGCCGGCGCCACCGTGCTGGAGACGAACACCTTCGGTGCGAACGCGCTTCGCCTCGAGAAGCACGGCCTCCAGTCGCGCGTGCGCGAGCTCAATCTGGCGGGCGTGGCCCTCGCGCGTGCGGCGGCAGGCGGGCGTGCGTACGTGGCCGGTGCCATCGGACCCAGCGGCTACTTCCTCGGCGAGGCCAGCGCGAGCGATCTCGCCAAGGTCCGGGTGGCCCTGCGCGAGCAGGCGGATGCGCTCGTCGAAGCTGGGATCGACGTTCTCGTGGTGGAGACGTTCCGCCAGCCCAACGAGCTCCTCGTTGCGTTGGATGCGGCCGTGAAGGCTTCGGCTGGCAAAGTGCCGGTCGTGGCGTGCGCATCCCTCGACGAGCACGGCCGCATGGCCGACGGCACCTCCGCGCTGGAAATCGCCTCGCAGCTCCGGGACGAGGGCGCCGCCGTCGTCGGGGTCAACTGCTCCGATGGCCCCATGAACGTCCTCTCCGCCGCCGAGCAGATGCTCCGGCTCGGCCTTCCCGTCTGGGCGGTGCCCAACGCAGGCCTCCCGCGCCGCGTGGACGAGCGCCTCGTTTACGTCTCCACCCCCGAGTACTTCGGCCTGTATGCGCGCCGCATGTTCAAGCTTGGCGTGCGCGCCGTCGGCGGGTGTTGCGGCACCACGCCCGAGCACATCAAGCGCATCGCAGCCTCGGCGCGTATGGCCGGTGCCGCCGATGCGCGCGAGCCAGATTCCAGCGTCGTCGTGCGTGACGAAGGCACCTCGCAGGTCGCTGCTCTTCCGCGTGGCCTCTTGCCCGTGTCGTTCGAAAAGAAGAGCGATCTCGCCAGCAAAATCGGCAAACGCTTCGTCGTCTCCGTCGAGGTCAACCCGCCCATTGGCCTCGACCCCTCGAAGGCGGTGAACGCCGCGCGCATGCTCAAAGAGGGCGGCGTCGATGTCATCAACATCGCCGATGGCGCCCGCGCGCAAGCGCGCATGAGCAACCTCGTCATGGCCGGACGCATCCAGCGCGAGGTCGGCATCGAGACCATCCTTCACGTCTGCGGGCGCGATCGCAATCTGCTCGGCACCCTGGCGCATCTTCTCGGTGCGCACGACATGGGCATTCGCAACCTCGTCGTCATCACCGGCGACCCGCCGAAAATGGGCGAGTTCCCCGATGCGACCCCCGTCTACGATCTCGATTCCATCGGCATTTTGAAGCTCGCCGCGCGTTTGAACAACGGCATCGACCCCGGCGGCCGCGCGCTGGGCGACGTCACGCGCTTCGTGCTCGCCACCGGCGCCGAACCTTCCGCGCTGAACTACCCGCGCGAGATCGAGCGCCTCAAGTTGAAGAAGGAGGCGGGGGCCGAGCTGGTGATGACCCAGCCCGTCTACGATCCGGCGGCGCTCGATCGGTTCCTCGCCGACATCGCGCCGCTCCAATTGCCCGTGCTCGTGGGCCTTTTGCCGCTGGCGAGCTACCGCAACGCGGAGTTCTTGCACAACGAGGTGCCGGGCATGCAGGTTCCCGAGCACGTGCGCGAGCGCATGCGCAAAGCGGGAAGCGGTGCCGCGGGCCGCAAGGAAGGCGTGGCCATCGCGCGCGAGATGCTCGCGGCCGTGCGCGACAAGGTGGCCGGCGCGTACATCATGCCGCCGCTCGAGAAATACGAGCTGGCGCTCGAGGTGATCGACGGCTTCCAGGGCCCCATCACCGCGACGCGCGCCCTCGGCTAGGCAATGCCGTTCGGCATGCCGAAAAGGCTCCTGCTCTCGGTCGCCGCATGGGCGGCCGTGTGCGCGGTGGGCTTGACCCTGGTCATCCGGGCCTGCTCCTCGCCGGGCCGCGCCGAGTCCGCGGCCGATGCCGGCGTGCCCGAGGGCGGCCTTCCCGCGCGCTGCACGCGCGAGCCCAATGCCGTCGCACTCGGCGAAGGATTCGCGCGCGGCGATGCCTTGGTCGGTGAGGGCGTGGCGACGAACGACGGCTACGCCATCGGACTCGTGCGGCGCGCCGGCAAGGATCGGCGTGCCAGCCTCGCCGTCGTGAAGGCTGATCTCAGCGGAGGGGCGACCTTCGTCGATCTCGGTCAGGCCACGGGCGATCTCCCGCCGCCGCGGCCCTTCGTGCACCGCGGCGATCTTTTCGCCGCGGGCTATGCGCGCGCGGGCGACGGCCGCAACCTCGTGCTCTCGCGCGTGCAGGGCACGACGGCGGCGGCCTTCGTCGAATTGGCCCAAGAGCGCGACGAGTCCCTCGCATTCGACGTCGTCACCTCGCCCGAGGGGCCCGGCATCGTGGCATGGGACGAGGACGCGGCCAGCGGCGACGCCGGCGTGGAGCGTGGCGTCATCAAGGTCGCCGTGATTCCCCAATCAGCGGAAAAAAACGTTGGCGGCGCGATCGTTTCCGCGAGCGGCGCCGACGTCGAGCGGCCGCACGGCATCGCGCGCGCGGGCGGAGGTTTTTGGCTCGGCTGGATTGCCCGCCGCCGCGATCCGCGGGGCGAGAATGACCCAAATGGAATCGAAGGCCCCGGCGAAGATCGCGCCTTTTCCTGGCTCGAAATCGCGCGCATCGACGACGCGGGCAAGCGCGTGGGCGAGGTGCGTCGCGTCACGAGCGACGCGGGGCACGTGACCGCGTTCGACTGGCTCGCGGGCGCCGATGGCACCGTGGAACTCTTCGTGCGCGACGACGGCGAAACCACGCAAGAAGGCGAGGGTGGCCGCATCCTTCGCATCGGGGTGCGCGACGACGGCGTCCAGCCATCGCAAGCGCTGGTGACCGGAGGCGTGGGGCAGGGCGATCCGGCTCCGCTGGGCACCCCGGGCAGTCGCTGGCTCTTCTACACGGACGTGACCGAGCACGCGCAGGCCGTTTTCCTCGATGGATCGGCCGCCCCCGCGACCCCCATGGCGATGCCCGCCCTCGACGGTCAGAGTCCGCTTTCGTCCAAATCGTCCGGACCGGCAGTGCTTCTGCTCGCTGTAGGTGCGTCCGCGGAAGGAAAAGATCAAGTCGAGGCGCGTCTCGTTCGCTGCGAGGCGTTGAATAGATAAGCTGATTCGACTACGGTTCGCCCCGTGCTACCCCCAGCTTGCCGGGCCCATAGCTCAATCGGTCAGAGCCCCCGGCTCATAACCGGGCTGTTCCTGGTTCGAACCCAGGTGGGCCCACGAAAGCATGATTCTCAGGAAGCCGGTTGCCTGCACCGCACCGTCTTCAAGAGCGGGTCATCTGACGGCACCCGCCAAGGAGTGAGAGCTTGAGCATCACCGAGCAGATTCGTTCGCTCGAGGAACTGGCCTCCGTCGATGCGGAGCTGAAAATCCTCGAGGACCAGCTCAATCAAGAGCGTTCAACGCTCGACGCACTACGAGGAAGCCTCCAGAAGCTGGAGGACAAGTTGAAGACGGACCGCGCCCACATCGCTGCGCTCGACAAGACGCGCTCCGATTTGGTGGCCGAGGTTCGGCAGATGAATCAGCAGATCGAGCACTCGCGCGAGAAGATGAACCGCTCGCGCAACGAGCGCGAGGCCAACGCCGCGCAGCGCGAGCTCGAGGAGCTCCGCAAGCTCCTGCGCGATCGCGAAGAGGAAATCGGCAAGCTGACGACCGAGGCCGAAGGCGCCCGCCAGGGCATCGAGGGCACCGAGGGAGAGGCCAGCAAAATTTCCGCTGAGCTGGGATCGCAAGAGGGCGACATCAGCTCGCGCTTGAGCGAGGTCGAATCGCAGAAGGCCAAGCGCGTCACCGATCGCGAGGTCGCGGCGAAGAAGCTGCCGCCCGTGCTCTACCGCCGTTACGAACAAATCCGCAGCAAGCGCGGGACGGGCATCGCGCAAACTTCGGACGGCACCTGCAAGGCGTGCAACATGGCGCTTCCGCCGCAACTTTTTCATCGCTTGCGACGTGAGCCATTGCTCGACCAGTGCCCGTCGTGCAACCGTATCATTTACTTCGTCTCGCCTGCGGCGGCTGCGCAGCCAGTGAAAGAAGGCTAATCGAGCCAGTGAAGAGCTGTCCCAAGTGCCAACGGGTGTACCCCAACGATGCCGGCTTTTGTGCCGCGGACGGCACGGGACTCGTCTTCACGAGCATGGTCCCTGTGGCGAGCGAGGACGATCGCCGCATTGGCCTGCGTCTGTGCAACCGCTACGAGATTCGGCGGGTCATCGCCGACGGCGGCATGGGGCGCGTGTACGAGGGCGTCGACAAGGCCACGGACACGCGCATTGCCGTCAAAGTTTTGCACGACGACGTCGCGCGGGACGAAGTGTCGGTCGAACGCTTCCGCCGCGAGTTCGAGATTAGTGCAAAGCTGCCGCACGACCATATCGTGCAGGTGCTCGACTTCCAGCAGGATCCGCAGACGCGCGACTGGCTGATGGTCATGGAGTTCCTCGACGGTGAGGAGCTCCGCGTGGTGCTGCGTCGCGAGCACTCGATTCCACCGGAACGCGTCATCCGCATGCTGTCGCAGACCGCCATCGGGCTCGATGCCGCGCACGCCATCAACTTCGTTCACCGCGATTTGAAGCCGGACAATCTGTTCTTGTGCGGCAGCCGCGATGGCGATGTCGTGAAGATTTTGGACTTCGGTTCGGTGAAGGACAAAAACACCGACGCGAAGAAGCTCACGGTGCTCGGGACCACGATTGGGTCGCCGTATTACATGGCACCGGAGCAGGCGCAGGGCTTGGAGACGTTGGACAGTCGCGCGGACGTGTTCGCGCTGGCCGCCATCGCGTACGAGTGCCTGTGCGGCGGGGTGCCATTCCCCGGTACCAACGGTCCGTCGATTCTCTTGGCCATTCTGACCAAAGACGCAGACCCGCCGAGTGTGCGTTGCCAAGGCCGCTCCAATCCTCCGCCGCCCGCGTTGGACGACGTGATGGAGGAGGCGATGGCGAAGAATCCGAACATCCGCACCCAGTCTGTGGGGATGCTCGCGGATGCCGTTGGCCGCGCGTACGGGCTCACCGGGGACCATTTCGCGTGGGCGAAGACGCCGCAGGCGGAGTTGGCGCAGCTCATCGAAACCGCGCGGCCGCATTTGCTGAAGACGCGGCAGATCAACGTGCTCGAGGCATCGGCGGATCCCTTTGCGATGTCGCAGCCGGTCGCCGCGCACCCTGGTTTCCCGCCCACCGCCCCCGCCGCCGGCCTGGTCCACGCGCAGAGCGGTGGCGGCGGCATCGTGGTGCAATCGCCCGACGGGGGCGCCGTTCCCTACGGTGCGTTGGCAGGGAAAGCTCCGCCACCGGATGCGTATGCGCCGTCGCCACCCGTGCAATACGACGCTCGCGCCGCCGAAGTTGCGGCGCGCACCGCGAACACGGTGCCGGGTCGTTCCAACGGCGTCGAGGACGAGCCCATCGAGATTGCGGGGCTGTCGTCGAAAGACCAGCCCAAGTGGCTGATGCCGGCGATCGCAGGCGGCGTGGTGTTGCTGCTGCTGATCATCGTGTTGATCGCGATGAAGTAGCCGCCTGCATCTAGCGCCGTTCGCGGCGACGGAGGGCGAGTTTCTCGGCCGCGGTGAGCTCACGTTCTGCAGGACTCGCGGGCGGCGGAGGATTGGGGTTGGACGCCGAGGCTCGGGGTGGGGGAGCCGCGAGGGGAGCGCTCTCCTTGCGCGGAGCGGCCTTTTTCTTCGTCGCGAGAAGCGCGGCATTGAGCTGCTCCAGCTCGCGTGCGCGTTGTGCGGCTTCGGCGCGGCGCTCGCGCCGGTGCTCCTTGGCACTTCGCGCGCGCGCCAGCACCTTCGTGACGAAATCGGGCATCCCAAGCCGGCGCGCCCCCACGCCGAGCACCATCGCCACCGCCGCGAGAAACGCCAGCGGGGCCACGAGCGGTGAATACGCAAAACGACGCGGCCCGCGCTCGTCGTAGATACCCGCCAGGGTATCGCGCACCTTGCCGCCGCTCATCATCGCAATCCGCGCGAGCAGCGCGCGATCCGTCCCCGTGGGGCGCAGCTCCTCACCGGCCATCAGCGCGGCGCCCGTCGTTCCCACGGCCTCGCCGCTCAACTCGTCCTTGGCCGTGGCCACGTACGTCCCCGGGCGCGAGAGCGGCACCGACGCCGCATAGCGCCCGGCCCCCACCGCCTCCAACGCCACGTCGCGGGCAAAGCCGTCCGGCCCCGCCACGTGCACCGTCAAGCGACGGAACGTTTGCGCGCGCCCGTCGTCGCCCACCACGTCGGCGCGCACGTGAAGCTCACCCCCGGAGGTATCGCTCTCGAGCCGCACCCGCGGATCGTCCGCCTTGCGCGCCGTATCGCGGGCCAGCTGCCCGAACATCTTCACCGCGCCCGGAAAGCGCAACCATTCGCGGCCCCATCGGTCCTTGAAGTCGCTCGTGAACGCCGACGCGCGGCCGATGCCCACGGACCAGGTGGCCAGAAGCGGATCGCCCTCATCCGCCACCAGCCCCACCGTCGCCCGAGGCTTCTTCACCGTGATGACGTACCCACCGAGCGCCGGTGCGCCGTTGAAATCGATCCCGCGCGTCGCCGGCATGGGCGAGCCCGCGCCGGCGTGGAACGGCGTCTCCTTGATGGCGCCCTTGCTCGCCAGAATCGTCTCCTGCGAAAACACCGCCGGCAGCTTGCTCGCGTCGTCAATCAAGTAGAAGCGCCCGCCGCCAATCTTCGACAGCACCTCCAGCTCGGCGGTGTCGTTGCCCCGCCCCAGGGAAATCACACTGGTCGTGATGCCCCGATCCATCGCGGACTTGACCATCACGCGGCACCCGCCGAGCCGTTCGGCGTCGTCGCCGTCGGCAAAGAGGAGCAGGTGCTTCAAGTTCACCGACTCCTTCATCAGCGCGTCGTACCCTTCGCGCAGCGCAATGTCCGTGTAGATGCCGCCACCGCCCACGTCCACGGACTGAATCTTCTTCGCAATGGTGTCGACATCGCTGACCGGGCCCACGGGGATGGTCCACGCCACGCGATCATCCACATGCTCCACGCCCAGTCGGTCCCCGGGCCCGAGGAGCGACGCCGAGCGCGCGGCGGCCTCGTTGGCGAGGGCCAGCTTCGTCTTGCCGCCCACCGTCATGCCCATCGAGCCGGAGTAATCGATGACGATGACCTCTGCGAGGGAGGCCCGGCGCTTCTCCTCCTTCAAATCGAACGACACCGGCGACACGTCCTCGATGGGCGTGCGCGCATAGCCGCCCGGTCCCATCGACCGATCGCCGCCCATCAGCAAAAGGCCGCCGCCCAGGTCCTTGGTGTAGCTGGCCAGCGCATCGATCTGCGACGGTGCGAGATCGCTCGCGCGCACGTCGCTCAGAACCACCAGATCGAACCCGGCGAGCTCGCCCACGTCGGCCGGCACACCGCTGGTCGTGCGTTGCGCCACGCGGAAGCCCGTTGCCTCCAGCGCCTGCGCCAAGGGCTCGCCCTTGCCACGGTCGCCTTCGAGCAGCAGGGCCAGCGACGGACCGCGCACCCGCACGAAGGCGCTTCCCGCATTGTCCTCCGGTGCGCCGTCGGCATTCGGATCGAGCGCGGAGACCTCCACGTCGTAGCGATGCAGACCCGGCGCCGCGGCCGTTTCGCGCAAACGGAGCACGTCTTCTCCCGCACCGATGCGCGCGCGCCCCGTGTGCAGAAGCTCGCCATCGCGCTTGATGCGCACCTCCACCTCGGCCGGCGCCGCACTGGAGGTCACCACCCGCAGATCGAGCGGCTCGCCTTCATCGGCGCGCACGGGTGCCCGCACGCTGACCACGCGCACGTCGGGAATGACGCGCTGATCCAGTGGCACCACGTCGATGGGTACATTCGCCGCCACCGCGAGCGCCGAGGCCGCGAGGGCATCGCCCCGCGTCTGCACGCCGTCGGTCATCAGCACGATGCGTCCTGCCGTGTCGGCCGGCAACTCGGCCAGCGAGCGCCGGATGGCCCCTGCCAGATCCGTCCCGTCACGGCCCACGTTGGCGCGCTGGGGCGGTGGGGCATCGCTCTTCGGGCGCGGCGGATCCTCGGTTTGCGCATCTGCGGCGAAGGCGACCACCCCGATGCGATCGTCGTCGTGCATCCCGCGCTCGGCGAGCTCGAGTTCGCTCGTCATGCGCTTTTCGGCTGCGGAAACCAGGTCGATCGAGCGCGAGCGATCGAGTGCCACGATCAAGGTCGTTCGATCGAGCGGCCGGCCAAGCTCGGGCTCGGCCACCGCGACGAGCGCGCCGAGGATGGATGCCGCCACTAGCCATGTGACGAGCTGGCGCCGTCCTCCGCCCATGCGCGCGGGCAGCTTCGCGAGCCGCCAGGCCACGAAGGCGCCACCGGCCAGCACGAACCACAGCGCAAACGGCACGCCGAAGCGCACGTACGTCTCGCGGATGACGCCCGCGTGCGCGAGCCACACGTAAGGCAGCGGCAGCGCCGCCAGAACCGCGATGGCGATGGCGCTCTTGCCGACCTTTGCGGCCGCCGTCCGCGCGCGTGTGAGCCACCATAGGTCGAAGGCCAAAATGGCGGCGGCCAGCGCCAGAAGCCACGTATTCCACTCGCGGTG
This sequence comes from Sorangiineae bacterium MSr12523, assembly GCA_037157775.1. NCBI lineage: Bacteria > Pseudomonadati > Myxococcota > Myxococcia > Myxococcales > Pendulisporaceae > Pendulispora > Pendulispora brunnea. The sequence goes on along the minus strand of CP089982.1, from coordinate 6,468,936 downwards.
GGCCGGCGCGGTTTGCACGGCCGCGGCCGCACCGCCGCCGGTCTCGATGGTCACGGGACGCGGGGTGATGTTGCTCTCCGCTTCGCTCGTCAGGTTGGCGGCAATCGCCGTCGCCCCCACGCGCGGCGTGCTCCATCGCACGTGGTAGATGCCCGCCCGGTCCACCGCGGGAACCACCACGAACCCGCCGCTGACCGCGACCTCGTGATCGGCCATTCCCGGGCCTTCCACCCGCACCGTCGTGACCCCGTTCGGCACCGCCACGCGCAACGGATCGCCCGTGCGCAAGGGACCGGCGGCGCCTTGCGTGCGGTGCAGGCGCGCTTGCTCGACGAGATTGCGCACGAAGAGAACGAACGATGCTTGAAGCGGCCAATCGCTGTCGCCCACGTCGAAGCCGACGATGGTCACCGCCTTGCCAGGGACGGACGCATCCGCGATCAAGGTCGTCGTGCCCGCGCGCACGAGTGAAGCCTCCGATCCGATGGCGCGCAGCGGCGTGGCACGCGCCACGTGCACGCCGTCCAAGGTGAGAAAGCGGAAGCGCGCATCGCCCGATTCCCACGACGTGAGCTGCGGCTGCGTGACGGGGGCGAGGACATCCGTCTCGCGGCATCGTCCCTCCGGCGGCGCGACGACGACGAGATCGCGGCCCGGCGGGTTCTCCGGGCACGCGCCCTCGACGATGACGAGCGCCTCCGGGTCGACGTTGACCGTCGCCAGCTGGTCCACCGTGATGCGCTGCAGATCGATGCTCGGATCGGCGTCGAGGGCACGCGCCACCCACGAATAGGGCGCACGGGATGCCAGGGTGACCGGCATCTTGTACCCCGAGGGCACGCGCCCATAGGCCGTGTCGTCGATGGCCAGCGCATCGCCCTCGGACGCGAGCTGCACGACGAGGCCCTTGCCGCGATCGGCCACGTTGGGCTCGAAGGTCAGCACCACCGGCGTTTTGTCCTTCGCCGGCAAGAGAACGCGGCGCGAGGCGATGGGCTCTGCGCGGTCCTCGATGCGCAAGGTCACGAAGGCGTCGCGCGCGCGATCCGCGTCATTGCGCACCATCACGAAGACCTGCGCTTGCTCGGCGCGGCGTGCACCGTCGGTTGCGGTGTCGACGCCGGCGCGCACGTCCACGCGCACGATGGCTGCGTTGGGCGCGGGCTCGCCCACGGTGATGACTTGGACCGGAACGTCCGCCGCGGCAAGCGGCGCATCGTGCGCGAGGGCACCATCGGTCACCAACACGATGCGCCGGCGCCCGCCCATGCTCCGCAGCCGATCGGCGGCCAAGGCCACCGCCGGCGCGAGATCGCCTTCGACTTCGCGCACGGGAAGGGTATCCACGGCGGCATCGAGTCGCCGCCGATCGCGTTCGGGAGGCGAGACGAGCTTCGCCTCGCGGGCGGCCTCGATCACGATGGCATCGGCCCCTGGCTCGAGCGCCGCCACCACGCCGTGCGCGGCCTTTCGCGCGAGGTCCATGCGCGAGCCCGCCCCCATCGAGGCGCTGGTGTCGATGACGATGGCCACGTGGTCGCCCGCAATGTTTCCGCCGCGGGCTGCGGGTCGCGCCAGCGCGATGGCCAGGGCCACCAGCGCGAGGATCTGCAGGATGAGCGGCAGCTCCGCCACGAGCTTGCGAAATGGCTGCTTGGCCATCAAATCGCGCTGCGCCGCCGCCCAGAGCCAGGTCGAGCCGACGCGCATGCGCTGACGGCGCACCTTCAAGATGTAAAGGACGATGAGCGGCACCAAGGCCGTGAGCAGCCACAATCCCTTGGGGTTGAGGAGCTCCATCAATCGACCCCGCGCGCGACGAAGCGACGCACCGCCGAGATGGCCGGTTCCACGTTGCTCGTGCGCACATAGATGCCGCGGCAACGCTTGGCCAGGGCACGCACCGTGGCGAGCAACCCGTTCAGGCGCGCGAGGTACGCCTCCACGGCGCGCGCATCGACGGTGACCTCCACCAGCTCCGCGGTTTCGGCGTCTTCGAAGGCGAGATCGCCCTCGAAGTTGGGCTCGAGTTCGTCTTGGGCCAGCACCTGCACCAACGCCACATCGTGCCCGGCGGATGCCGCGCGCGAGATGGCCAGATCGAACGGGCCTGGATCCAGGAAATCGCTGAGCACGACCAGCAAGCCCGGTCGAGCCGAACGCTGCACCACCGTGTCGATGGTGTGCGCCAGATCGGTCCCACCGCGGGCGTCGACCCCGTCGAGCGCGCGGAGAAGGGCAGGGAGGCTCGCCCGGCCGCGTGTGGGCTCGGTCATGCGAAAATCACCGGCGTTCGCCGCCACGACCTGCGTGCGCTCCGATTGGGCGAGCGCCATGTAGCCGATGCTCGCGGCCAGGCGCTTCGCCGTGAGGAGTTTCGTCGGTGTGCCGTAGTCGAGTGAGGCGCTCGCATCGAGGACGAGCCGCACGACGATGTCCTCCTCCGCACGAAACAACTTGAACACGGGCTCGCCCGTGCGCGCGAAGGCCAGCCAGTCGATGCGCCGCAGATCGTCGCCCGGCGCATAGGGCCGGTGCTCGAGGAACTCCGCGCTGCCACCCCGGCGCCGTCCCAGGTGATCGCCGCCCGCGCCCGAGCGCGCGCGGACGCGCAATTTTCGGCGGAGCGCCTCCAGTTCGCGCGCGAACGCCGGATCGAGCAAGCTCACGAGGGCTCCGCCGCTGCCACGTCTTCTGCCGCAAGCGCTGCATCCGCTTGGGCCAGGGCCGCATCGTGGGTGGCCACCGTGCGGCGGCACCGTCGCGAGGCCAGCACGAGCAAAACTAGGCCCAATACGCCCCAAATCGCAGCGCAGGAAAGACCGGCGATGGCCGAGGGAATGCCCTCGGTCGTCGGATGATGAACGTCGCGAAGCATGACGATGACGTAGAACGGACTCGGCGCGCCCGCGATCAGCCAATCGTGCCCGCGCGAGTCGGCCACGCCGCCGATGAGCGCAGCCACCCAGGGCCCCACGGCGATGAGAAAGAGGATGCTGCAGGCCACGAGGCGCGCGGTCCACGGGCTCGGGTTGCGCGCGCGCAGCCAGGAGATGAGCCCGACGACGAAGACGTAGAAGAACATCTCGTAGGCGGTGAAGAGAAGAACCTGCTCGATGGCCTCGCGCGCGGCCATGCCCGAACTGTGACGGGCGATGAACGCGATGTCCACGCCCGCGATGAGCGCCATCCCCAAGAGCCCGAGCAAGGTGGCCAGCACCTGCGTCTTCACCAGCCCCGGGCCGAGAAAGCGCCGAACGATGCCCGCGTCGCTGCGCTCCCAATGGATGCGCACGCGTCGCGAGGGGCCGGGCGGCTCGGCGCCGAAGCGCAAAACGCAGAAGCCCGCATGCAGCGAAAACAGTGCGAGCCCCCAAATGGCCCACATGGCGGCCCGGTCCACGCTGGTGGCCGCCGCGCTGGGAATGGCCGCCGCGATGGCCAGGAGCGGCGTGCACACGAGAAACCAACGCTTTACGCCGCTCGAGCGATCCTCGGCCTCGCCGGTCAGGTTGGCGATGGTCGTCTCGTACAGGAACCACGCGGGCACGAGCACCAACAGGAGCGGCACCCCGAGAAGCAGCGCGATGTAGTTCAGCCCGAACGGCGCACGCGAATAGGCGAGGGGGAGCCAAATGGGGTGGGCCTCGGGCACGTCGTTCCAGATTTGATGCACGGCGAAGGAGCTCCCGAAGCCGAACATCGAATAGGCGAGGGGACCGATGCAAATGGCCAGGATCAAGGTGACGACGATGGCGCCGCGCAGGCTCGACATGAGCGAGCTGATGGCCAGCCCGAACGCGACGCCCAGCGCCGCGAGCAAGAAGAGGAAGAAGAAGGCAATGATGACCTCCGTGGCGGTGACGCCGCCAAAGAGGAACGAGAGCGCCCCCACCGGCGCGAGCACCACGATGTAGAGCGCAATGGTGGTGTACGCCGCGAGGAATTTTCCGCGCGCGATGTCGGCGGGCGTGAGGCCCGTGAGCAGGACGGCCTCCCACGTGCGCCCTTCGCGCTCGGAGGCGATGCTGTTGGCCGCGACAGCCGGCCCCACGACGACCACGACGAGGTACGCGAGCGAGAAGAAGACCTGAAAGAGCCAGCTCCCCAGGTTGGCGGGGCTCGTGTTGCGCGCGGCGGCGATGCCACCGATGGAGCACATGAGCAGCGAGATGCTCAAGGTGAGCGCGAACAGGATCCACGGCGTGCGCCCGAGACGCGCCGATTGGCGCATCTCCCGCATCCAGATGGCATTGGGCTCGGCGAGCCAGCGCTCGAGGAGCTTCATTGGACTTCACCTTTGGTGACTTCGAGGAAGATGCGTTCGAGCTCGTTTCTCTCCGGCTCGACGCCGCTGACGCCGATGTTGGCCATGACCAAGGCGCGGACGATGTACGCGACCATGGTTTCGTCCCCGGCATAGGTCACCAGCACGGTATGCGCTGGACCGGGGGCCACGCGGTGGATGCCGGGCATGCCCGTGAGGGCCGCGGCGACGGCCTCACCGGGCGCCAGAACGCGAAGTTTCACGGTGCGGGTCAAGACGGGAGGCGGCGGTGCTGGCGCCTCGGGCTGTGCAGGGGCATGCTGCGGCGCCTGCGGTTCGAGGCGGCGCGCGATTTCGGAGATGGGGCCCGAGACGACGAGGCGGCCCCGTTCCAAAATGGCCACCGAGGTGCACACGTCGGCGAGCTCCGTCAAAATGTGACTCGACAGGAAAATCGTCTTCCCGAGGTTGCGCAGCTCCACGAGCAGGTCGCGAATCTCGATGCGCGCACGCGGATCGAGATCGCTCGCCGGCTCGTCCAAAATGAGCACCTTGGGATCGTGGAGCAGCGTCCGCGCCAGCTGCAGGCGCTGCTTCATGCCCTTCGACATGGTCGCGACCAGCTTGTCGCGCAGCTTCGTCAAATCGGTCAGCTCCATCACGGCATCGACCACGGCGTAGCTCGTCCCCGCCGTCGGCACGCGGTACGCATCGGCGAAGAACTCCAGGTATTCGCGCACCGTCACGCGCTCGTACACCCCCGCGTGGTCCGGCATGTAGCCGATGATCTTCCGCACCGCGTCCGGATCGATGGTCACATCGTACCCGTCGATCTCCACACGCCCTGCGAGCGGCTCGAGCAACGTCGACATCACGCGGATCGTGGTGGTCTTGCCCGCACCGTTCGGCCCGATGAAGCCGAAAATCTCGCCATGCGCCACGTCGAAGCTCACATCGCGCAGCACGTCGAACCGCCCGAACCGATGCCACAGATGCCGCACCCGGATCGCCGGAGCTGCCGTCACGGCGCACCTCCCTTGCCGATCACCCGGAGCAGCAGCCGATCGCTCTCCACTGGAAGATTTGCATCGCGCGCGGTGCCACCCTCGCCGCCGTCCACCTCGGCGAGCACCACCGGCACCTGGTCCGGCCACCAATCGACGAACCCGCCGAGCGCCGTCTCCATCACGCCCCACGCGCTCCGGAGCGCCTCGCCGTGTTTATCATTCTTGCCGGGAAATCCCGTTAAAATGTGCTCCAGCGACAGTGTATGCGTCGCGCTCTTGGTGGCGCTTCCCGTCGTCAGCACCCCGCTCAACTTCTGCGTATCGGCCGCGTGCACGCTGGCACCATCGGCGATTCGATCGACGAAGTGGATCCCATCGCCGGGGACCGACACGAGCACGTTCTTCAAGATCCGCCCCGTGTGGTTGCTCACGTCCAGGCTTCCATCCTTCGCCGCGATGATGCTCACGCCGCCTTTGAAATCGTGAAAGCCGTCTTCCTGCACCACGATGGTTTGCCAAGGCAGCGCGTTGATGTCTTCCAAGGTCACGCCGTTGCGGTCCACCGAAAGCGCGCTTCGTTCCTGCGACGAGGACGAATCGGCGCTGGCCACGGAGAGAACGGAGGCGGCATCGCTCGAGCCGACGCTCAGGGCGCGGCTTTCGCTGGTGAAGAATCCACGGAAGCGCCGGATGGCCCCGCGGCTCACGCCGGCGCCCGTCTCGACGATGGCCAAATGGCGTGCCCGCCCGTGCCACCCTTTGACGAGAAAGCCCACCGCCACGATGGTGAAGAACGTCACCAAGCTGAAAATCGGGGCCCAGACGAGCGGCGCGAGCGGCTTGCCCTTGCGGGCCGCGCGCAAAAAGACCAACGGCCCGCACACGATGGAGTAGAGCACGAGCAAAATCGCCGCGACGCCCAGCGCGAGGCGGAAGTTCTCGTTCGGGTCGAGCGCGCGCCGCACGCCGTCGAAGTTCATGCTGTCGTACTCGCCGCCGCCGTGCGCCACGACGTTGATCGCGCGCCGGTCCCACGCGTGCTCGAGCAAATCGATCAGCCGCCCTTGCGCCCATGCATCGTCCAGCATGGGGGCCTCCGTCGGGTCGAAGGCCAAGAGGTGCACTTCGCCGGTTCCGTAGGCCGCGCTCGCGCCGTAGACGCTGGGGGCGAGGTTTCCTCCCGCGTACCCCTGCAGCCGGCTGCGGATGGCCGGGCTCGGACCCGGTGCCGCGCGCCCCGAAGGCTCCGTGGTCCGAATGGGAACGAAGTGCAGCGGCGCCGGCGGATCGTCGTCCGGCTCCACGGGATTCGTCGGAAAGAGCCCCGGATCGGTGGGCCGCGTTCGCGTGGGAAGGCTGAGCAGCACCGGTGGCGGCGGCGCCGGCGCCGCGGTGCCGCCAACGAGGGCGGTCACCCGTGGCCCGCGCAGATCGTCCGCGCGCGCAGGAACGAGCGCGAGGGTGCCCCCGGAGATGACCCAGTTCATGAGGGCTTCGGCCGCGGAATCCTCCATGCGTGCGAGCACGTCGGTGTGAATCAACACCGCGGTCGCGGCCGCATAGCCGGCAGCGCGATCCGGCAGAATGGGATCACCCGTCGCGCGATCGAACGTGGGCACACCGACGGTAAGCCCCACACCGGGCCCCATGGAGCTCGCATAGGGCACGCGGCTTGGCGACCACGTGGTGGAAATGGGCCAGTTGCGCAGGGAGGGGGCGAGGCGCGATGGCTGGTGCACGTCGACCAAGAGCGGTGCGCCGAAGGCAATGCTGCCGAGGCTTGCCTTTCCTACTTGCTTTCCCGAAGGATCGAGCACGCGCACCGAAAGGTTCGGCGCCGAGAGGCGGGTGCCGTGGGTCGGCAGCTTCACCACCACGCTGCGCCCGCCGGTGACGTTGAACGGTGCGCGCGCAACGAATTCCTCGTCGCGAGCCCACGAAGCCTCGCCCAAGAGCTCCACCGTCCCTTTGCGTGCGGCGGTGCCGGTGTTCTCGAGGCTGACGGCCACCTCGGTCCACCCCGTCGACATCGAGGCTTCGTTGCCGAAGACGGGCGTCGCCCGCACGGCGAGCTCTTTTTCACCCTGATCGGTGGGACTCTGGGCATTTGTGGGCAGCGCGATGAGGCCCATGGTGGCCACCACCGCGGCTGCCGCCAGGCCTCGCTTCATGCCTGCCTCGTGCGCTCGGCATCGACGCTCGCGGGGCGTGCCTCCACCGACGCGAGCAGCGCGTCGATCACGGTGTCCGTCGACACGCCGTCGGCCTCGCCCTCGAAGGAGCGGATGATGCGGTGGCGCAGGGCAGGCTTGGCTACGCCTGCGACGTCGGCGAACGAGACGTTCGCGCGCCCTTCGCAAAGCGCCACCGCCTTGGCCGCGAGCACCAAGGATTGCGCACCCCGCACGCCGGCGCCATAGCGGAGGCTTCGCTTCACCAAATCGGGTGCGTCGGGCGATGTGGGATCGCTCGCCCGCACGAGGCGTGCCGCGTAGCGAGCCACCGGCTCGGCGACCACCACGTCGCGGCACATCGACCGGAGCCGCAACACACCGTCGCGTCCAAGCACGCGCGGCGGTGCACCTTGCTCGTGGCCGGTGGTGCGGGCCAGCACCTCGACCAATTCGTTCTCGCTCGGGTTGGGCACGATGACTTTCAACAAGAAGCGATCGAGCTGCGCCTCGGGCAGCGGGTAGGTGCCCTCCATCTCGATGGGGTTCTCCGTGGCCAGCACGAAGAACGGCTCCTCGAGCGCATGGCGCGTTCCCGCGATGGTGACCGCATGCTCCGCCATGGCCTCGAGCAAGGCCGATTGCGTCTTGGGCGTGGCCCGGTTGATCTCGTCGGCGAGCACGATCTGGCCGAAAATCGGGCCTTTTTGCACGGAGAACATCGCACCCGTCGCGCGCTGGGAGGGATCCATGACGAGCACGTTGGTGCCGATGACGTCGCTCGGCATCAGGTCGGGGGTGAACTGAATGCGCGAGAAGCGGAGATCCAGGCACTGCGACAGGGTTCGCACGAGCAGCGTTTTGCCGAGTCCCGGCGCGCCCTCGAGCAGCACGTGGCCGCCGGCGGCCAGGCCCCACATGACCTGGTTCACCACGTCGCTTTGACCGACGACGACGCGTCCGATCGCGTCTTTGAGCATGTTGACCGCAGCCGCTGCCTGCTTGAGTCCCGCCTCGAACTGTTCCGACATCGATTCCTCGCGCCGCCACGCGGCTATGGCTGAAAGTACTGCCGAACGTGCTCCCGGTATTCCTCGGGCACGTCACTTCGTTCGACTCCGTCCACTTCGCTGGGGCCGACGATGCGCAAGTCGCCCGTGCCGCGCGTGTTGGCGGTGCCGCCGGCCTTTCCCGGGACGAATGTATTCACCGTGCCCGGCATCGCTTGCCCCTTGGAAATCGTGCCCCGCGCCCGCGACTTCATCGTCTGCGCATCCCCCGCGCCGCCACTGTTTCCCTTTTTCGGTCCGCCGCCGCCACCAGTTCCACTTCCACTTCCCGCCGTCTGCCCATCCCCAGGAATGGGAACCGCTCCCGCCTGCTGCCCTTGGCCTTGCCCTTGCTGCCCTTGCTGCCCCTGACCCTGCTGCCCTTGCCCCTGCTGCTGCTGCCCCTGGCCCTGTTGCCCTTGCCCCTGCTGGCCCTGGCCCTGCTGCCCTTGGCCCTGCTCCCCGAGCCCGCGCTCCGTTCCTTGCGCACCCCGCTCCGCGTCGTCGAGCGCCTGCTGCCGCTTCGACTCGCTCGATTCGGTGTTCTCTTTGGCGAGCTCCTTGAGCTTCTCCTCCAGCTCTTTCTGCCCTTCGGGCGTCCCCAGATCCTTGGCCATGTCTTTCATGCGATCCGCGTCCGCCTGCGGCACCCCCGACTGCTTCGCCATCTCGCGCAGCTTCTCCGCGAGCCGCTTGCGCTCCTCGGGGGTCATCTTTTCCAATGCCTTGCCCAGCGACTCGGCCAACTGCTTCGCTGCTTTGTCGCTCCCTTGGCGATCCAGCGCCTCGCTCTGCGTCTTTAGCTCGTCGCTCGCTTCGCCGGCGCCCTTCATCGCGTCCGCGAGCTCGCGCAGCGTATCCGCTCGCTCGCCCCGCCGGTCCATGAGCTTTTTCTCCTCCTCGAGAGCCTTGCCCACGTCGCCTGCGCCATTCTTCTTCGCGGCATCCGCCGCCTCTTCCAGCTTCTTCTTCGCCAGCTCCCGATCCTGTTTCTCCCGCTCGTTGGCCAGCTTCTCCATCTCGCGGTCGACCGTCAGCAAATCATGGTCGCCCAGCGCCTTTGCGGCCTTCTTCGTCGCCTCGCTCTCTTGAAGCTTGGACACCGCGCTCTCGAGCCCTGCGCGCTGCTCGCCCTCGCCGAGTGACAATCGCTCTTGGGAAAGCTGCTCGCGCAGCCGCGCAATCTTGTCCTGCGCCTCGCGCTTTTCCATTCCTTTGCGGAGCTCCTCCTTGAGCGCCTCCGCATCCTTCGCGATCTTCTCCAGCCGCTCGCGTTGCGCCTCATCCCGAGGCGACAGCTGACCGAGCTTCGCCGCCTTCTCCAGCCCCTCGACCTCCGTGGTCTGCACCTTCGTCGTCCCCGGTGCCGCCACCGCCGCGGGAGCCGCAGGCAGCGGTTGGCGCGCGATCACCGCCAGCCCGATCGCGCCGACGGCACCCAGCGCATGCACGGGCTTCCACAGCCTCGGGTTTGCCCGCTGTCCCGTTTCCTTGGCCAGCGCCGTTGTCGCGGTCGTGATGACCACCGCCCAAGCCCCCGGGTGATCCGCTTCACCCGCCACCGCGGTGGCAATCGCCTCTTCCGTTTCAAGGCGCGCATCGAGAAAGAGCGCCACGTCCGTGTCCGTCCATCGACGACGCCGCGCCATCAGCCATCCCAGCCCGAGCCCCGCCAATCCGAGTACGGGTGCCCAGAGCCGCAGGTCGGCCCAGCGCATTTTCCAGCCGATGGCCGCAGGAATGAGCGCGACCGCCAGCCCGATGGCCGCTCCCGCCAGCATGCGACGAAGCGCGAGCCTCGTGCGTACGCGACGCGCCCAGCGTTCGAATAGCGCGTGAAATGCAGGATCAGTCATCGTGCGTATCTTCGTCCGACTCGGAGCAAACGGTAAGCCCGTCGATTGTAGTCCCAGCGGGATCGTACGATCGAAGGCTCGGCTAGATCCTTCATTCTGGATCTTCGGACCCCCAGATCCGTGGCCGGACGCGGAGAAGGCCTGGGTGGACTCGTGCGCGCACGCGACCGAGTGTCGAGAAAACACCTTGAAAATTGCGGCTTGCGCCGTCGTGTACGGTTTGGCTCGGGGGCTGCAAGAAGACATTCCGTGCTCCCGTTACCCAAGCGCAGCGCTCGCATCGAACAGTTCGACGTCGATGCTTCCGAGGCCCACGAGAGAAATGGACGGAAGCTGCCGCCCACGCGGCCGCCGCCCAGGTCACGGCTCGATTCGTTGCAAGAGTCGGCGCGTCCGCCCAAGCGGGCGCCCGTTGCAACGCCGCGCGAGCCTTCGCGCACCTCCGAAGCGTCGGAACGCTCGGCCGCGATGTTCTTCTCGAACCCGCGCGCCAGCCAGGACTCCCACGTGGAGGGCAGCGAGGATGTGACCACCTTGATGCCGCAACGCTCGAAGCAGACGACCCCGCCGCCGCGCGAGCCGTCGGAGCGCCCGCCGGCGGTGTCGTTCCCCAAGTCGAAGCGCACCCCGCGCGTGCCGGACGAAGAGCAGACGCAGGTGCGTCCGGATCTCGCCGCCGCCGTGCTGTCAGGTGCGATGGGCGCAACGGGCTCGGTGCCGGCGGCACGGCGTTCGGCTCCGCCGCCTGCGCGTTCCTCCGCGCCCGCGCCGCGCAATTCTGCGCCGGTCCCGCGCTCGGCCCCGCCGGCGCCGCGTTCGCAGCCGGCGCCCGTCTACGTTCCCCCGGCGCCGCCGGTGTACGTGCCCGCGCCCGCCGAGGTCTACGAGCCCGAGCCGGCGACCACCGCCTTCATGAACCCGGCGCCCTCGGCGTACCTGGCGCCGCCGCCGGCCGCCTATGTCACGCAGGCGCCGCCGCCCCCCGAGCCCATGCCGCCCTCGGTTGCCGTGCAGCCGTCGTACGAGGCGCCCACGCGTCTCGGACCTCCGCGCATGATGGCAAACGACGCGGCCGCGCCGTTTTACCGTTCTTCGCCGCCGCCGCCGCCCAACTCGGGCCCGATGGGCATGTCGACGGGCCGCCAGGATCCGACGGAGCAGCGCGCCGCGGTTCGCATGGACAAGCCGGCGACGGTGTTCTTCTCGCGCGACAAGGACGGCCGGCCGACGATCTCGTGGGTCGCGGTGTTCGTGGCGCTCGGCGTGCTCGGTGGCTTGATCATCGCGCTGGTCGTTCGCGGAGACAGCGACGTGGCGCTCGACGAGATGGCCAAGTTCATCGACACGCCGAATGCGCAAGCCGCGCAGTCCGCACCGAACGCGATGCCCTCGACCAATGGCATGCAGCAAGCGGCCGCACAGCCGTCGGCCCCGCAAGGAGCGCTCACCAGCGCACAATCCCCGCGTGGCTCGACACCGCCGGCAAGCTATCCCGGCGCGTCGGGAACGACGGGTGCAATGTACCCGCAATCGGGCTATCCCGCCGCCGCGTATCCGGCCGGGCCTCAAGGTGTCATGGTGGCGCAGGGCCCCGCCGCGACCGGTGTGGTCAAGCCGGCCGCGCCCCCGCCGCCGCGCGCAACACCGCGTCCCCGCCCCGCGCGCTCGCCGGAAAAATCCGCGAAGGCCGATACCGAGGCGAAGGCCGATACCGAGGCCAAAGAGAAAGAGCCGACGAAGACCGAAGCAAAGGCGGAGAAGCCCGAGAAGGACGGCAAAGGCAAGAAGAAGGACGAGAAGAGCTCGGGCGACAAAGAGAAGGAGAAGAGCCTGGCCGAGGAGGCGAAAAAGCTCGCCGAGCAGCAGCTGGAGCAGTCGCTCTGATTCACGCGTCGTCCAGTGGCCCCGGCGGGGGCCATTGGATCGACGGACCTCCGTTGGAACGCACGAAGTGCTCGCACGTCAGGAAATGGGAGGCGACGCGAGCGTAGGAAGCCCACCTACAAGCGTGTTTTTACGCTGCCGTCTGCGTGAACGCAGGACATAGGGACACCCTTTGTGGTTGGATCGCCCTCTGCAACGATGCTTGCGAGGGCCTGCTGAATGTTGCCACCTAAAACGCCCCCGCCGCGGCCGACTGCCGCGGTCGAGGAGGATGAGAACGAAACCATCGTCCTGAATCGCCGCTCGTTGCCCGACCCGTCCGAGGATGACACCCGCAAGCTGATCGCCGACGATTCGATGAGCGGTGACGAGTTCACCCGCCTGCATCCGAAGAACCTGGGACGCGGTCCGGTGGACGAGGAGCGCACGAACTTTCGCCCCTTTCAAAATGCCGGTGCGCGAGGGGAGCCCGAACCCGACGAGGCCGAGACGCGCATTCCGCTGCATGCGCCGGCCGCGGGCGCGCCCGCGCACATGGCGCAAACGCGGAGAGCGAGCCTCACCGCCTTTGCCCCGCTCACGCCCGAGCGCATCCAGGCGCAGCTCGACGCGGCCCGCGAGGCGCGGCGAATGAATCGCGTGCACGAGCCGGAGGGCGTCTTTGCGGCGCCGCCGGTGGCGCGCAGCATGCACGCGGCGCCGCAACCGACGGTGTCGTGGGCATTCGCCCTGGCCGCCATGGCCATCATTGGATCCGTCGCCACGGTGGCCATCGTCGAGGGCAGCGGGGACGAGCTCCTTCGCACCGGCGCCGCATTCGTCGATCCATCGATGGCCCGCACCGAGGAGCCTCAACCGAGGCCCGCGACCCCTTCGACGCAGCCCATCTCCGTGATGGATCTACCGCCGGCGCCTCCGCCCCCTGTCGCCGCGTCCGCGCCGCCGGCAGAAACGGCCCCACGCGCAGCGCCCGCGCCCGAGCCACGGCATTCCGCTGCGCCCAAGCCGGTGGTCAAGCCTCCCCGCGCGCCGGCTACCTCGAAGCAGCCCGCGAAAGGTCGGGGTGGCGCGAGCGACGAAGACGTTGCCAACGCCGCCGCGGCCGACGCACTCGCCCGTGCGCAGCTTCAGCAATCGTTGTAATCGCTAGCTCGAGAACCACGCCTCGGGCACGACGTTGTTCATGAAGTGAATCGTGTGCGGCGCGTCGGGTGACGAGCCCTTGGCCGACACCGGTGCATCGGGGCTGCCGGCCGCGAGCCCTTCGGCATCGGACCATCGTGGAGTCTCGCCCGGGTGCAGCCCGTGAAGTCCGCTCTGCAGCGCGCCGATGACGTGCGTGTGCCCGGCCACGCGGGCGCCGAGAAAATTCGCCAGCCGCGATGCGAACGCATGCCCCGCACGCGCCCCGAACGTCTCGCACGTGCGAAACCACATCAGCGATTGCCCGCCTGGCAGCATGCGCGCGCGCAGCGCGGCGAGGGCCTCGAAGTGCGTGTGCCCCGCCTCGAGGGCCCGTGCCGTGAAGACATCGTTGGCGATGAACACGGTGCCCCACTTCCCATGTCCCCAATATTGAATCTCGGAAATGGGCTCACCTCGCCGGAACTGCGTGAGCCACGCAAGCGCATCGGCCCAACTCGTCGCCCCGTGATGCGCATCGACGCGCCCCAGCGCGCGGTACAAAGGCGCACCGGTGGACCATGCCGCACGCAGAAGGCGTTCACCCTTCTTGGGTGTTCCATCGAAGACGAGGAGCCGAAGACCCATGACTCCAGTCTAGAGGAACAAAAGAAGACAAAAGAAGAACAGAGGAAGGAGGAGATCCGCCGATGGAACGGATCGTTCCGGCGCAGATGCGGAAATAGCGACAAATTACGGCAATTTTGCGTGGTTCGTACGTTGCAATCTTTTGCGGCCACCTATCCGAACAGGTCTAAGCAGGGGAGCTCGTATGAAAACTTGGAATGCAGTCTTCGTCGGGTGCGCGGTCGTTGGATCGTTGATGGTGGGATGCTCGTCGACGTCGGACGAACCTCCCGCCGCTCCGAAGCTCAGTGGCACGTACCAAGCGACGAGCGCCGGAGCCATCACGGAGATCACGTTTTACGATTCGGCGCACTACTTCTTGTGGCGCAGTCCCTGCGAACAGCAGGAAAAATGCCTGGAGAGCGGCTCGTATGCGATCAACGACGCGCAAACCGAGCTCGCGTTGACCAACGTCGACACCGGCGAGACGAAGCGCATGCCGTTCCATGCGATGAACGTGAACCGCGACGCGAACCTCACCGGCCTGCGCGCGGAAAGCGTCAACACGTTGGGCGGGCCGCTCGTGGGCGACGACGCCGGGCCGCTCGTCCCGAACGACGGCGGATCCCTCGTCGGGGATGGCGGGAGCCTCATCGAATTGATCAAAGCGCTCATCGAAGCCTTCACCGCAGGCGATCAATCCTTCTCGAACGGCGACAACGGCGACGGTGGGTCGGGAAATAGCAACGGCGGCGGAAACAACGGCGGCGGAAACAACGGAGGCGGCAACAACGGAGGCGGAGACGACAACGGCGGCAAAAAGACGAGCCAGCGCGTGAGCCTGAAATACGAAGGAGACTGCGACTTCCTCCGATCGTGCTCCACGTTCTCGCAGAACATGCCCGAAGGCCAGGTGTCTTGGGGTTGCACGGGGCAGGGGGCCTGCTCCGACAGCGATCCCTGGGTCGCCGCGCCCACCAAGTCGTACTGCTCGAAGAAGACCGCGACGCTCTGCAATGGAAGCGGCAAGTGCGTCGTGGCGAACATCCGCGACACCTCCGTCAGCCGCGATTGGGAAGGTGGCAACGCGGTCATGTCCGCGCTCGGATTGAGCCACGGCGTCACCAATCGCACCGCGGGTAGCTGCTCGGGCTACGGCGGCGGCAACGTCACGGTGACGTATTGAGAACGCTTCTTTGCCTCGGATTCGCCGTGGGCTGCGCCATCGCGGGGGGCTGCTCCTCGTCGTCCTCGCCGCCGCCGCCGCCCGCGGACGAGTCCAAGGCCCCGGTGCTTCGTGGCTCCTACAAGGCCACGAGCGCGGGGCCCATCTCCGAGATCGCCTTCGTCGATGCGACGCACTACCTGTCCTGGAAGAGCCAGTGCGAGCTCGCCGAAGAAGTCGCGCAGATTGGACCCGACGCCTGCCTCGAGAGCGGCACATTCACCATCAATGCCGCGCGCGACGTGCTCACCCTCACCAGCGCATCGGGCAAGACCACGCAGCTTCCCTTCCAATCGCGCGACGGCGTCCTCCAGACGAAGGGCGGCCTTTTCGACCCCGACGGGGGCGGCCTCGTTCAGGCCAAGGGTCCGGTGCTCGGTGGCTTCGCCTTGGACGGCCAGACCTTCCTCAACAGCAGCACCGAAAGCTTGCTCGCGCCGGCCCTCACCGTCGAGCAAGCCGTCGACCAGGGCTGTTCCACCGTCACCGTGCTCGGATTGAGCCGCCAAATCGTCAACGAGGTGAATTGCCTCGTGCCCAACGCCCTGACCCCCGTCGATTCGACCTCGAACCAGACGCGCGGCGAGGCCGTCTTCGCCTACCTGCAGCCGCCCGCCGCCAAGGCCCTGGGCGATGCCCTCGCGGCCAATCCGACGATGACGATGCGCATCAATTCGATGCTTCGCGGCCTTCCGCAGCAGTACCTCCTTCGCCAGTGGCATTTGGCGGGGCGTTGCAGCATCACCGCCGCGGCCACACCCGGAGCCTCGAACCACGAGCAGGGCCTGGCCATCGACATTGGCGACAACACCGCGTGGAAGGACGCCCTGGAGGGGGTGAACTTCCAATGGTTCGGTCCCGGCGACCGCATGCACTTTACATACATCGGGGCCGACGCCGTCGAACTGCGCGGCAAGGACGTTCTTGCCTTCCAGAGGCTCTGGAACCGCAATCACCCGGACGATCCGACCGGGGAAGATGGCGATTACGGTCCCGATACGGAGAAGAAACTCAAGGCATCGCCCGCGAACGGCTTCGAGAAGGGATCGTCCTGCAACTGATCACGGATCCTTGTCGGCGCATTCCGAATCCGAGGAGCAGGTGATGTACGCGACGCATTTGGCATCATTGGCGCAGGCTTGGGCGGCCGTGTTCTCGCAATCGTCGGCCGATTTCAGGCATTGTGCGCAATCTTCGGATTCGGCTTTGCCCGAGCAGTAATTGTCACCGCATTCGGCTTTGCAGTCTGCACCGTCTTTGCAGTTGCAATCCAGAAACGCTTTGTTGAGCAGCGCGCGGCCACCGCCCGCTTGTTTATCGCAACAGGATAGGCAGGCCTCCTGCTTCGCCTCACCGCTGCACGCGGCGCCGGGATTGCCGTTTGCGTCATTTCCCGCGTCTTCTTCGTCGTCCCCGGCATCGGTCTTGGTGCCGCTGTCGTCGTCGTCGTTTCCGCTGTCCGTCTTCTTGTCGTCCGGGTTCTCCCCCGAATTGCTCGAACCACTGCAGGCGACCATGACCACCATGAGACTTGTCGCCGTAAGTGCGAGAACGGGAATCGAAAAGAGGGATTTCAAAACGGTTTTCATGTGAATCGTCAAACTTTGCACGTGTCAGGCCAGTTCGACCTCCCGCGATCCCGTCCTACGCCTTGGATCACCGTGAGCAGGGCGTCGTAGTATCTCCACGTGGACACGTGAACAAAATCGACGGTCCACTGGATCTTGGGATCCACAGTTTCCCTTTTCCGCCTTTCTCGTCTTTCCCGTAAGCACGCATTCGCGGATCGGCCCTGAAAGGGGCATTGCCCAGCGGGCGCCGGTATGCCTAACTTCGCGCAATGACGAAATGGCTTACCCTCTCGCTGATCCCGCTGGTGGCGCTCACTGGGTTCGTCGCGTGCGACGACTCCACGCAGGTCTCCGCCCCGCCCGATGGCGGCGCGCCCGATGCGGCGGCGTCGTTCGACGTGTTGGCCAACCCGCCCACGCCGGCGGCAACGGCCGTGGGGCGAGGTGGCGCGGCCGCCACGGTCGACGTGCGCGCGACCTTGGCTGCCATTGAAATTCTGAAGCGCGGTGGAAATGCCATTGACGCAAGCGTGGCCGCCGCCGCGGTTCTCGGCGTCACCGATCCGTTTTCGTGCGGCATCGGCGGGGGCGGCTTCATGGTCATCTACTTGGCCAAGGAAAACCGATTCGTCACCATCGATCATCGCGAAAAGGCGCCCAAGGCGCAGACGCCGTCGCTCTTTTATCCAGGCGGCCAGCGTCTCGATACGAACGAGATCATTGCCAGCGGCCTCTCCGTGGGCGTGCCCGGCACCCTGCGCGGTTGGGAAGAGGCCTTGCGGCGCTATGGAAAGAAGACGCTCGGGGAGGTGATGCAGCCCGGCATTTTCGTGGCGGAACACGGCTTCGTCGTCGACTCCACCTTCGTCGACCAGACGAAACGCAACCAGGCCCGGTTTCAACGCGTCTCCAGCGCGCGCAAACTGTACCTGACCGACGCGGGCGAGCCCCATGCCGTGGGCGACCTGTTCAAGAATCCCGAATTGGGCGCCACGTACCGCAAAATCGCCGAGGGTGGCACGCGCGTTTTCTACGAAGGGGAGGTGGGGCAGAAGATCGTGGACGCGGTGCGGCAGCCGCCCGAGGCCAACCCGCCGCTGCGCGCCGGCGTCATGACCATGGAGGACCTCGCGAATTACGATGCGCGCGTCCGACTTCCCGTGGAGAGCACGTACCGCGGGCACACGGTCATTGGCATGCCCGCACCGAGCAGCGGCGGCATGACCCTCGCGGAGACACTGAATATCCTGACGCCGTTCAGCGCGAACGGCGATCGCGAGCTGCACCTGCATCGGTACATCGAGGCATCGCGCCTCGCCTTCGCCGATCGCAATGCCTACGACGGCGATCCCGAGTACGTGGACGTGCCGATGCAAGGCATGCTCTCGATGGGCTTTGCCGATAGTCGTCGCGCGGTCATCACCGACAAGGCAGGTACCGGCAGCGCCAAGGCGGGAAATCCCTACGCCTTCCAGAGCGATCCCAGCCCCAGCGGCCCGCCGGCGCAGACGCCCGCGCTCGATACCTCGCCGGGCGGCGCCACGCGCGAGACGACGCACATCACGGTGACCGATTCCGAGGGCAACATCGTCTCGTACACGTTCACCATCGAATTCGAGGGCGGCAGCAGCATCGTCGTGCCGGGCCTCGGCTTCCTCCTGAACAACGAGCTCACCGACTTCGACATCCCGACGGATCCCAACGCCAAGGCTGCGAACATCCTCGAACCGGGCAAGCGCCCCCGCAGCAGCATGACCCCCACCTTGATCTTCAAGGACGGCAAGCCGCGCATCGCGGTGGGCAGCCCGGGCGGCAGCACGATCATCACCACGGTGGGGCAGACATTGATCAACTATTTCGATTTCAACATGCCCCTTGCGCAAGCTCTCGCGGAGCCGCGCGTCTCCGAGCGCAACATCGTGGTGACGCCGGGCACGGACACCAAGAGCACCGCCGAGCCTGCCTTCATCAACTCGGACATCGGTGCAGCGCTCAAAGCGCGCGGTCACCAATTCGTCGAAACGGCGGAGATCGGCGCGGCCACCGGCATCCAATTCAACGACGACGGCACGGTCACCGCGGTGGCCGAACCCGTCCGCCGGGGTGGTGGCAGCGCGATGGTAGTCTCACCCTGATGCCGTCACCGAAGCAGGAAGCGCAGAAGGAAGAGCAGAAGGAAGCGCAGAAGGAAGCGCAGGACCCGGAGCTGCGTTGGCTTCGTGAGGTCTATCAGCCGGGCGCGGTGCAGCTCACCGTGCGCGCGGTCATCACGGGGATGTTCCTCGGTGGCGTGATGTGCCTGTCGAACCTGTACGTCTTCTTGAAGACGGGCTGGAGCCTCGCCGTCACCGTCACCGCGTGCATCCTCGCGTTTGCGATTTATCGCCTTCTCGCGGCCATGCGCATCACCAAGCGTGAGTTCTCCGTGCTCGAGAACAACGCCATGGGGTCGGTGGCCTCGGCCGCGGGCTTCATGACCGGCGGCGGGAACATGTCCGCCGTGCCTGCTCTTCTTCTGCTCACGGGCATTCGCCCGGACAGCATCCCGCTGATGGTCTGGTTCGCGGTCATCGCGGCCATGGGCGTCTTCGTGGCCATTCCGCTCAAGCGACAACTCATCAACATCGACAAATTGGCCTTCCCGACGGGGACGGCGACCGCCGAGACGTTGAAGTCGTTGCACCACCACGGCGGTGCGACCAACAAAGCGCGTTACCTCATTCGCGCAGGCATGATTGGCGCGGTCATCGCGTTCTTTCGCGATGCAAAAACGCGCTGGCTCCCCTTCAATCTGCCGGCGCACTTTGGATTGCCCTTCAAGATAGGCGGCGTCCCCGCGGAGAAATGGACGCTCTCCCTCGACGGCAGCTTGATCCTCTTTGGCGCCGGCGCGCTCATGAGCTTCAAGACGGGTTGGTCGCTGCTGCTTGGCGCTATTTTGAATTACGGCGTGCTGGGCCCGGCCATGTACTCGCGGGGGGCCATCGAGAGCGTCGTCTACAGGAACATCGTGCAATTCACCTTGTGGCCGGCGGCGGCGCTGTTGGTCTCGAGCAACATGCTTTCCTTTGCATTCCAGTGGCGAAGCATCGCGCGCTCCTTCGGCAGCGTGGTCGCCCTGTTTCGCAAGCGCAAAGAAGGAGAAGTCGACCCGCTCGCCGATGTCGAGTGCCCCACGTGGTGGTTCCCCGTCGGGTTCCTCGCGCTGGCGCCCCTCGCGGTCGTTCTCATGATGTGGCTCTTTCAGGTGCCGCTTTGGGCCGCGCTCATCGCCTTGCCGCTGACGTTCGTCGTGGGCATCGTCGGATCGCGCGTCACGGGTGAAACGGACATTACGCCGACCAAAGCCATGGGGCCGATGACGCAGCTCATTTTCGGTGCGCTCTTGCCAGGCAACGTGGTGGCGAACGTCATGACGGCGAACGTGACCGCGGGCGTGGGGCTGCACAGCGCCGATCTGCTCACCGATTTGAAAAGCGGTTATTTGCTTGGCGCCAATCCGCGCAAGCAGCTTTTCGCGCAATTGTTCGGCGTGGTCGCCGGCGCTGCGGTGGTCGTTCCCGCGTACAACCTGCTGGTGCCCACGGCCGAAGTCATTGGCTCGACGCAGTTCCCCGCGCCCAGCGTCCTCGTATGGGCCGGCGTGTCACGGGCGCTCTCGCTGGGCATTGGCGGGCTTCATCCAATGGCGCGAACGGCGATTGGCGTGGCCTTCGCCCTCGGCATTGCCATCACCTTGCTCGAGCGCTGGGCGCCGAAGAGCCTCAAGCCGTACATCCCGTCGGCGTCCGGCGTGGGCATGGCCATGGTCGTTCCGGGCTCCAATTCGATCGCCATGTTCATTGGCGCGTCCATTGCGGAGTTCATGCGCCGGCGGCATCCGCGGGTCGCCGAACAGACGGTCGTGCCCATCAGCTCGGGGTTCATTGCAGGTGAAAGCTTGATGGGCATTGCCATCGCTATATTGATTGCCACCGGCGTCCTTTCCAAATAGCCTCCCGCTCGCCCACACGCCCGACTCTCGAACTCCAACCCAACACCCGATTGAGTCGTCCAGTCTCGGACCTGCATCGCCATCGAACAGCGGCAGCGGAACAATCCCGGCGAAGCCCGCCGCCGCGGTGCTCCTCGCATAGCTGAGATCCGAGAAGGTACGTTCAGTCGATCGTTACCCTCAGGGGAGGCATCACCATGAGCAGCCGATTCTCGTTGAAGACGATGAAGGCCGTAGTGCGCGTCGCGGCCGTGGTTCCTGCAGCTATTTTGCTGGCAAGTTGTTCTTCGGCGTCGACACCCGACACGGAATGGTCGACGAGCGCGGACGAATTGATCGCCCGCGCGCACGGCGCCCGCCGCCTCGTGACATTCCAGCTGACCGACTATCCGCGTCAGATGCAATTTTTGCAATCACGCGGATTGGACATCGCGGGTGTGGATTTGCCAGCATCGCAAGCAGATGTCATTTTGACTGATTATGAAGTCGAAGAACTGACGCAACAGGGCATGAGCGTCGTGCGTCACAAGCTCGCTGCAGAAGAGGAGTTGGCGCCGGACGCCGCCTACAAGACGCCGGCGGAAATCGATACGTTGATTCACCAATTCGCGTCGGCGCATCCCGCCATTGCCTCGGTCAAGTCGATTGGCAAATCCCGCGAGGGGCGCGACATCTGGGCCATCAAGATCACCAAAGACGTGGCGCAGCATTCGCCGAACAAGCCGGTCATCCTCTTCAATGGGATGCACCATGCACGCGAGGTGATGTCGCCCGAGGTGGCCCTCGACACCATCGAGCAGCTTCTCAACAAGTATGGGACGGACGCGAACATCACCCATTGGGTCGACGCGAACGAGATTTGGGTCGTTCCCATGCTCAACGTCGACGGCAACAACAAGGTGTGGAACACCGACAATTACTGGCGCAAGAACACGCGCGGCTGCCCCTCGAGCGGCTCGTGTCCGTCGGGCACCGGTGTCGACATCAATCGCAATTATCCGTACGCGTGGGGCTCGTGCAATGGCTCGTCGGGAAGCGCGAGCTCCGAGACCTACCGCGGGCCGAGCGCCGGTTCCGAGCCCGAGACCAATGTGCTCATGAACCACGTGGCGGCGACGCGTCCCGTGATTGACATCTCGTACCACTCGTACAGCGAATTGATCATCTATCCGTACGGGTGCGACGGCGTGCAGTCGCCCACGCGGGACATTCTGCGCGGCCTGGCCCAGTCCATGGCGGCCAAGCTGCCGTCCGACAGTGGAAGTGGCAATTACCGATACGGCACCTCGTGGGAGACGCTCTATGCCGTCGACGGCGGGGACATCGACTGGATGCACAACAAGTACTCGGTGGCGGCCTACGTCATCGAGGTCAATCGCTCCGCCCAGGGCTTCCAGCCGTCGTACGCCACCTGGCGCGATCGCACGGTCACCAAGCTGCGCGGCGCCTGGCAGGTTGCCCTCGCACGCCTCGACGGCAGCGGTTTGCGCGGCGTCGTCCCCGCCGGTGTCTCGGGCGCCACGGTCACCGTGACGCGCTCCGGCACGGCCACGCAGAGCCGCCCCGTCAATCCTGACGGATCGTTCCACGTCTTGGTCCTCCCCGGCACGTACCACGTGAGCGTGGCCGCACCGGGGAAGACGACCTGGGAGAAGGACGTCACCGTCGCCGATACTCGGGTGAACCTCAGCGTCCAGTTCTGAATCGTGCAATCACGGACGGGGAAGCGGAGGTCCACACGTGGCCTGCGTTTTCCCGTCTGCGGTCTGCTGCTTGGTGCACTTGCCCAAGCCGTGGTTGGCGCAATCGATGGCCCCCAACTTGGCGCCTCGGATGCACGCGACCAACTTTTCTCCATCGCAGTCGTCGGGGCACGCCGCGGTGCGATTTCCGCAGGCGCGCGAAACATCGAACGCGTCGCCAACATCGGCGGGTGTCGTCGTGCAGGCCAGGCCCATGTGCTCGCATTGGACGGTCTCCCAGATGCCCGTCGGGCAACCTCGGGCGGTGCCCCCCGCGCACACGACTTGCCCCGAGGGGGGGCACGCCTCGCCAGCGCTTGCATCCGGTTCCGGAGCGCCGCCATCGGGAAGTGGGGGGGCGCTGAGCTTGCACGCGGGCCCCGCATCCGAAGCGACCATGCAGGCTTCACCACCGAAGTTCGCGCAATCGACCCCGTGATCTTGCGGCATGCCGCCGTCCGAGCACGTGTGCAGTCGCGTGGTGTCGCATCCGGGGCTGGCACAGGCGCCGTTGCTCGAGCCGGCGCAGACCACCTTGTTCCCGGGAAGGACTGCGCAGGTCTGTCCCGTGGCCACGCACGGATCGAACTCCGCTTGCGGGCTGTGTGCGCGGCATTGGGCGCGCAAGGGACCCTCGCAGGTGACGTAGTCCGTGTCCCGCTGTTGGCATCCCGTCGGCGGCGACGAACCGTCGTCGAGCTTGAAGCACTCTGCGACATCGTTTTCCTTCGTCGGGTCTTGCGCGACACACGTCTTGGCGCGCCAGAGGCAATCCCAAAACGCCCGCGTCTTCCCCTTCACCGGGCGGTTCGGGGCGACCTGGCAGTCGTACGCCATGATCGCGCGCCGCATGCACTCGCCGAGCGCATTGGGGGCGTCGGCCGCGAAGCCTTTCTGGCAGGACAGGAGCATCGTGCAGGCGTGCTCGGCGCGCAAGGCGGCCGTTCCTTGATCCCACTCGCAGAAATTGATCGGTTTGTCGTCGCGTTTCGACACCTCGCTGAAGTCCGTGCTGTGAAACAGATCGCCGCAGCCCCAGATGGCGCCAATGAAGACCGTGGTCAATGCGGTGGAGAAAATCACGGAAGAACGACGCACGATCAAAAGCTCCCTTCGAGTCGCATGCCTTGCCCCCACGGAACGAGTCGCACGTAGCGCGCGCCGTTTGCGGGCGCGGTGAGTGCGGTCCCCGTACCACTCGACGCCGGCGCGGGGCGGGTCCACAGATAAATCGCCAAGCCACCGAGGGCGGCGCCCGCCGCCCATCCCGTGATGGCCAGCGCATCGAACGTGCGAATCGTGCTGCGCGAATCGGTGCACGGATCGCCGCCACGCGCCTCACACTTGCTTCGCGCATCGTCGGCCTTGTTGCCGGCCAAGATGTACGAGCCGAACCCGAGGCCCACGAGCGCCACGGCACCGACCGTGGTCGCGATGGGTAGGGCGAGATTGCGCCCTTCGGGGGCGGCTTGTTGCGGGGGCGTCTCCTTCGGTGCCTGCGGCGGCGTGGTCGTTGCGGCCGGTGGCGGAACGGCTACCGCGGCCGGCGGCTGCTGAGTCACCGGCAGCAGCGGAGGCTCCACCGTCGTGATCTCGCGCTCCACGACCTTGATGGTCTTCGCGTAGGGCTGCCGGCCCGGTGCGTGGACCTCCAACGCGTGCGCGCCCGGCTCCAGGCTGGTCACGTAGCCCGTCTCGCTCGAGGCAATGGGCTTCTTGTCGACGAGCACCTCTGCGTCGTTGACCCCCGCGGGGATCACCACCCTCAGCGTGGGAATGCGCTGTTTCAACTGGGCGAGTGCCTCCGTGGAGGCATCCAGCACGTCCTTCATGCTGTCGGCGCGTGCCTGCTCCTGCGCCCCCGTGTAGTCGGCCTGTGCATCGAGCAGCCGCCCGAGGTTCTCCTCGCAAAGTGCGATGCGAAAACGCACGCCGGCCGTCATCTTGATGGCGCTGACACGCTGGTACTTGTCCAAGGCTTGGGCCCACTGGCCCGCTTCTTGGTCCTTCTCCGCCTTGGCAAACAGATCCCGCGCGGTGCGGATGTCAGCCTGCGAGGGGCCGTTCGATCGTTGCGCGAAGGCGCAGGTCGGGGTCGCGAGCTGCAGCGCGAGCGAGGACGCTGCAGCAACGGCGACGAGCCATCGAGCTCGAATCATGTGGAAAACGCCTCCTCGAAATTCGTCGGAAAGGGAAAATTACAGTCAGAAAGCCTGGGCGAACACACGTGATACGGGCGGCGGGCGGCGAACCGTACTACGGTCTCACGTCCAATGGCATCGCCACTCCCTCGCGTTTCCCGCGTTTCCCCGGTCATTGCAAAAACCCCCGCCGAATTTCGAGCGGCCTGCGAGGCTGCCCGTCGGTCCGGCGCCAATGTAGGGTTTGTGCCTACCATGGGTGCTCTCCACGCAGGGCACCTGGCCCTGGTGGCAAAGGCTCGTGAGCTCGTCGGCTCCAAGCACACCGAAGGGCATACTGAAGGCCATATTGAAGGCCAGGGGGCAGCGCCTCCCTTCATCGTCGTGTCCATTTTCGTCAACCCAACACAGTTCGGCCCAAACGAAGACTTCGTTGCCTATCCGCGTGATTTTCTGAGCGACGTCGAAAAATTGTCCGGTTTGGGCGTCGATCTCGTGTTCGCCCCCGAGGCCACGGCGATGTATCCGGAGGGCGAGCAGACCCGCGTTCGCGTGCAGCGCTTGACCGAACCGCTTTGCGGGGCCTTCCGTCCGGGGCACTTCGAGGGTGTGACCACCGTCGTTGCGAAGCTGTTCGCGCTCTCCGGCCCATGCGTCGCGGTGTTCGGCAAGAAGGACTACCAGCAGCTCGCCGTCCTGAAAAAAATGGTGCGCGATCTCTTTCTTCCCATCGAGCTCGTGGGCCACCCCATCGTGCGCGAGGTCGACGGTCTGGCCCTGAGCTCCCGCAACGCGTACCTGTCGAGCACCGAACGCGAGCGAGCGCTCGGCCTGTCCCGAGGGCTCCGCGCCGCGTGGAACGCCTTCGAAGGCGGTGAGCGCAACGCGGCGGTGCTGCGCGAGCATGCCCACCGCGAGGTGCAGGCGGTGGCCGATCGCATCGACTACGTCGAGGTGGTCGACCCCGACGAGCTGTCGGCCTTCGAGTCGCCCATCGCACGAAAGGGGAGGGCGCTGCTGGCCATTGCCTGTCACGTTGGAAGGACGCGTCTCATCGACAACGTCGTGCTGGGCGAGGACCCGCTTCCGGGGGCAACATCATGAGCGCCATCGCAGGTCATTTCGTCGTTCTCGAGGGCATCGACGGTGCCGGCACCACCACGCAAACGGCGAAGCTCGCCGAGGCGCTGCGCCGGGAGGGCCGTCGTGTGCGCGCAACCCGTGAGCCGAGCGACGGGCCCATCGGAGCCTTCATCCGCCAAGTGCTCACCGGACGCATCGTGGCGCCGCCCACCGCCCCCGGCGAGCCGCCGTCCGCCCCGGGGTGGGAGACGATGGCCCTTCTATTCGCGGCCGACCGCATGGATCACGTCCAGTCGGAAATTCTGCCGTTCATCGCCCAGGGAGGCATCGTCATCTCGGATCGCTACGATGCCTCGAGCCTCGCGTACCAGAGCGTGACCAGTGGCCATGCCACGGACGATCCTCTCTCGTGGATCCGTTCGTTGAACCGCTACGCGCGTCGCCCGGACCTGACCATCGTGCTCGACATTGCTCCGGACAGCGCTGCCGAGCGCCGGGCCCACCGCGGTGAGGCGGCCCAGCTCTACGAGCAAAACGAAGTGCAGCGCGCCTTGGCGGCATTTTACAAGAACATCACGCGCTATCTGCCCAACGACCGCGTTGCCACCGTCGATGCCGAGGCCGATCTGGAGACCGTGCACGCCCGCGTTCTCGACGCGTACCGAGCCGCGTTCGCGTCGTAATCAAAAGGCGAACGACGCACTCACGCCGCTGCCGTGCTGCCCGGCCAGCGGCGTGATGCGCACGTCGCGAATGCCCTCCGTCTTCGTGGAAGGCTCACTTTTCGCCGTCGCGAGGAGGTAGATCCCCACGCCGAGTGCGGCGATGCCCGCGCCGCCGGCAATGAAGCCGATGGTTCGATTCGTCGAGGCGTCGTCGCGATCGCGGAGGCTCGCCTCCCGCTGGCGCTGCTCGTTGATGTTGCCCGGCGGAAACCTCTTTGCGGTGGCCTCCTCGTCGTCGGCCTGATTTTCCAGCAGCACCGACCGCACGCCCAAGACGATGCCGGTCCCCAATGCAAGGACGCCGGCGCCTCCCACGATGAGACCTGCGTTGCGCCGGCCATGGGCGGCGCCGCGGTCATGCGGCACGGACGCGACGGACGCGATGGGTCGGGGCTCGTTCACCACGACCAGCGGCGCGTCCTCGAGCGAGGGGATCTCCACGTGCGACGTCCCTGCATCCGGGGGCGTCGTCATCACGTGCTCCCACGTCCGCGTGGGCGTCGACACGGTCACGCGATGTTCGCCCGGATCGATGGGAAGGGGTGTGCCCAAAGCCGCATTGCCCAATGTTTGCTTATCGAGCTTCACCTCCATTTGGGCGGATGGCTTTTTGACGACGAAGACCACCATGTGAAGCTTGTCCTTCAACTGGTCGGCCTGTTGGTGGGCAAACTTCGCACGATCGGTTTGGCCTTTTTGCTCGGCCTGCTCGGCGGCTTGGATGAACTCCGCCCAGGCGGTCGCCTTTTTGCCTTCGAGCTGATGGCAATTGGCCAAATTGAGCAAGGTGCCCGTTGCAGGTTCGAGGCGCTGGCTTTCTGCGAACTTGATGCACGCTTCCGATACGCGCTTCGCATTCAACAGGCGCTTCGCTTCCAAGAAGAGCGCTTCGGCCATGGCAGACGAGCCCGACGAGCCCGACGAGCCCGACGAGCCTTGCGCGGCGGCCGGTCTTGCCGCCAGCAGCGCGGCCGCGACGACGAAGGTCGCACAGCATTTCATGGCGCCATGCTAGGCGAGGCGAACGGAATTTTCGACGGCTCAACGAGCCAATGATTGCGAAAGCTGCCCTTCGGCGAGCTTGCGTGCGGCCTCCGCCAGCGCCTTCTCCCGCTTCATCGCCTTGTCGTCGGCTGCCGGATTGATGGGCGCCGGTGTCTTGTCGGCAACGGGGGGAGCCGCTTGCGGGACACGCGCCTCGGTACGCGGCGCCTCGGGGCGCGAAGTCTCCGGGCGTGACACCTCCGGGCGCGCGGCCTTCGGCGGCGTGGTCACTTTGGTGTCCTTCGTTTTCTCTTTGCTGGTAGCCGGGGTGGCCGCCGGCTTTTTGGTCTTCTCGATCTTCTTCACCGGTGGCGGCACGCTCGCCGGCGCGGAGGACGAGGCCGCGGGCGGGGCCGACGAAGCCACCGGCGCAATGGACACGGTCAACGGCAGCGGGGCAGGGGGACCCATCGACGCCGGCTCCACGGAAGCGCGTGGCGGCGCATCGACGGCGCTTTCCAAGTCGCGAAACACGATGTCCTCGCCATAAATGAAAATGGCGATCAGCGTTCCAAATAGAATGCCCAATGCCACCGCGGCGGGAATTCGCACCACCCACGCGAGCCACGTTGCGTTCTTTTTCGACACGGCGCGAACGACCCCCGATCGATCCGGTGGCTTCTCGCGAATGGTCGGCGCGTTCGTCGTCAAAGCGTGGTTCAGTTTGGATAGCGCCGCCGACGCGGTGAGATCGGGACGCACGCGCGTGGGGATATCGATCTCGCTCCGCCGCGCGGCGCGTTTCCTTCGCAGCTGTCGAACCTGCGGAAACGCCGCATCGAGCAGCGCCTCCACGGCATGAAAAGACAGCAGCCGCGGCCGCATGGGTAAAGTTTCGGCCTCTTCGGTCCAATCCGCGTCCGGCCGATCGGGATCGTGGAAGATCAACGCGGAAGAGTCACACGAGCGCTTCGGATAGGGCGCTCGAGGGCGATGTTCGATGGGATCGTCTTCTTCTGTCAGGATGCTGGCACGACTATCGGGTGCGGAAATCACAGTTCCCTCCGTGCAGTGACCGAGCCAATCGCTCCAATCGAAAAGTTACGTTTGCAACAACCAAATAGTGCTTTGCCCGATAGCTATTCCGTTCATGGGGAAGCGTCCACTCATTGCACGCACGGGAAGCCATGGAGGTCGAGCGATCCATTGGAGGACGCTCCGCACCTTGTGTGCGTCATCGAGCGCTGCGCACCGATTCGGGAGGTGCCTCGAAGAGCGAGGAGGACGCGTGGGGCACCGAGATGGGGGCTCCGTCGACGACGAAGGAAATCGTCGGGGCGGCGCCTGCCTGCCGCATCTGCTCCAGCCGCGCGCGCCCGAGGCGTTCGAACACGTTCATCGCCGCCGAGGCGAAGGCCCCGAGGCATTCCATGGTCATGTCGAAGTGATCTTCGAGCGCATCGTAAAAGTCGTCCAAATCGATCCTCAGGATCACCAGCTCCTTTTCCGCATAGGCGTCGTAGAAGCGAGGGCGATGTGCGAGCAACTCGAGAAGACCGGGCGGCGAAAGAGGACCGAACGTGATCTCACCGCTCCGTTTCAAGAGCGTGTTGTTCCGGGTGAGGATCGACCCAGCGAGGATGACGCCGCCCCAGGTCTCCGCGTCCCCGGCCGTCCAGATGCGCTCACCCGCCGCGAAGTGCACGATTCTCGTAGTCCGGCAAAGCGCGGCCAGCCCGTCCACGCTGGCACGCTCGAAAAGTGCAACGTGCCGCAAAATGAGAATCTGGTCCACCACATCGGGGTTCGTGGGAATGGGCGGCGGATTGGGTGGCGTTGTCAGATCGCGCAGAGGTATCTCGAGCCAGTACTCGCTGAGAAAATGCATGAGAATGCGCGTGAGGCCGCGAAACGTATGAACGACGACATCGAAATAGTCTTCCAGAATACCTCGTAGCGCCAACGTCGATATCTCCAGCATCACGCTGTCGGAGGTGGTGCGCAGCGACTGGTGCGAGCGGCCGGCGAAGAACTCGAACACACCGAGTACGGCGTGCATCGGCATGGTCCATGACTCGCCGCTCTGCAGAAAGCCCTGCACGTTGCCCTCCACCACGATGCGAAGCTGACCGATGGTGTCGCCCTCGCGCTGAAAGACGGTGTCGGCCGGCACGAAGATTTCCTGCATGTGCTCGGAGAGCAACGCCAGGCGCTCCTGGGGCAAGTCGCCAAAGAGCGGCACCGTACGAAGGAAGAGAAGGCGATCGATGCGGTCGACGAAGTGCATGGTCCCGTGTCAGCTGGCCTGGGCTGCCTGCAAGCGTGCGGCATAGTGGGCGGCGATGGACCGCACGGTGCGATCGCTGCCGCGGACCATTTCGTCCAGCAGGGCGGCGAGGCCGCTGTCGCCGATGGGCACGCGGACGAGGGAACGCCGCGACTCGACCGAAGCGCGCATCGCATCGAGCAAGGGCACGAGGCTCCCGCGGAGTGGCTCGTCCACGACATTTTCCACGAGCTCGCGCGCGCTGTCGTGCATGCGCGCGTTCTTGCTCTTGAGCGCCGCGACGACTTGCTCCCAGTCTTCTCCTGGATTGGTGAGCCCGATCAGGCGGAAAATGCGCTCGAGCGCGTGCACCACCTGCTCGATGAGCAAGGTGGCGAGCAGCTCGTGCTCGGCCTTCAATCCGTCGTCGGACGTGGTCGCGTCCATGAGGCTCTCGTACCACGCCAGCGTCAGGTGGGCCTGCCCCAGGTTGCGCTCGAACAGCGGCATCAGCCGCGGAATGTCGACGTCGACTTTGGCGCCATTGGCGACCAGGCGACCGAGGCCGCGAAGCGCTTTGTAGCGAACGGTCCCATCGGGGTGCGTTTCGAGGACGCGCAGCAGAATGGGCATCGCCCGATCGGGCTCGAACCGGCTGATGGATCGCGGCACGTGCACGAGCACCTCGCGCGCCATGTTCGGGTTCTCGAGCGCGGCCTGGAGCGCCTCGAGCGCCTGCGTCTTCGCGGCAACCAGCGCCCGCCGCGCCGGCTCCCGCGTGCGGTGGTGCTCCAGCATGGAGATGAGCGCGGGCATCGCCTCCGGTGCCGGATCGGTCTCCAGCGCGCGGGCGATGGCCGCCTTGATTTCGAGATCGCCGCATTGAGCAAGCGGCAGGGCGGCGAGCAGCAGCGGACGCGCGCGGGTCGTGGACAGCGCCGTCAGAATGGCCCCCTGCGCGCGCACATCACCGCCTTCCGCGAAGATGGTCTTCACCCACGCGATGTCCTCTTCGTTCTGCAGTCCGCGCCCCCAGAGCTCCACCATGGCCGTTGCGCGCACTCCGGTATCGGGATCGCGCAATTGCGCGCGCACTCGCTCGGCATCGAAAGCGAGCGCCGCCGCCGCATGCACCGCGCGCACCCGGATGTCGGGGTTCTCGTGGTTGACCAAGCGCCAGGCAAAGGTGCCCGCATCGCGCCGGTTGGCCGCGATGAAGATCTCGAACGCGCGGATCACCACGCGCGCGCTCGGATGGTACAAAATGAGCGTAGGTATGAGCGGCACCTTGTTCCGGTCGGCAAGGACTTCCATCGCCGTGATGACCTCGTTGTCGTCGGCGCTGCTCAACGCACCCACGAGAACCTCGACGCTCGTCAGATCGAGGGGAGGCAGCTTCACGCGCGTCGTGATGGAGCCCTCTTCCACCATGGCGCGAAAAAGCTCCACGTGGGGTGCGCGCAGTCGCTGCACGAGGTAGATCCAGATGGCCGACCCCACCGCAAGCACCGCGGTCAGGACGCGGAGCGGGATTTGCGTGGGCAGGAGCAAGATCGCCACCGAGGCCAAGGCCTGCCCTCCGCGTTGGGTGACCACGTCCATCAGGGTTTTCGCGCGGGTGCGAATCGACTCTTTCACCGGCACGAAGAGCAGCTCCACGGCCGTGCGGTGCAGCGAAAATCGCAAGGTGCCGTCCACGAGGCGCATGGCCACCGACAGGGCCACCGCAGGCCCGAGCGTGCCGCCCACCGCGCCGGCGAGCAAAAGCACGGGAAACACGGTGAGCGAGCCCACCGCACCGTGCGTGCGGATGATGCGGGGAACGAGAAAGCTCTGACCGATCGCACTGCACACATTCGTGGCCAACGCCACGCTGGCCAGCGTCCCGCCCAAATTTTCCGGGGGCACGCGCGCGACGAGGCCCCGCTTGAAGACGTAGTCGAGCAGGGTGAGCGTGATGGTCGCGGTGAGCGCCATCGCCCCGATGCGCCGCAGGTACATGTTGTCGAACACGTCGCGAAACAGCGCCGGCTGCACGGCCTTTTGGCTGGTCTGCGTCTCCGGCTCGGGCGCCACGGCAGCCGCCGCGCGCGTTGCCGAAAGGACCGAGAGAATGCCCGCCCCCGCGAACGTCGCCGCCGAGAGAAAAAGCAGCGCGCGGGCGGGCGCGACCAAAAAGAGCCCCCGCGCGAGCGCTGCGCCGGAGACCCCGCCGAGAATTCCGCCCAGATTGATACGGGCGTACACGCGCTTGGCCTCGCCCATGGTGAAAAGGCGCGCCATCGTCGACCAAAATTGGGTGACCGCGGTGGCCCCTACGAGCCCCGACCACAGGTACAGCGCGTAATAGAATCCACGCACCGATCCGGAGGCGAAAACCCCGAAGACCGCGGTGCCGAGCGCCGCCGCACCAAGGCCTGCCCCGAGCCACGCCCGCTTGGCCTCCGACTTGCTCTCCGACCTGCCGCCGCTCCGGGGAAACACCACCAGGACCACCGAGAGCGCAGCGATGGCCATGTACATCCACGGCAAATGCCGAAGCGGAACTTTTTCGAGAAAGAGCGTGTCGCGCGCCGTTTCCAGCATGGTATGCGCGGCGAGAATCGCCCCGAGGGTGATGGCCGATCGATTGACCAGACCCCAAAATGGAGCCGGGCCAGAATGCCGAGATTTCGTGGATTGACTATCGCCGAGGCCGGAACCCATGAAGGACATCGCAATCTAACGCGAGATGTTGCGTTATGTGGCGCGCATCTGGGAGCATGGCGATGACGATGACCCGGCCCAGCGACCCGCTCCACCTCACGGGACAAGTGGTGGCGGAGAAATATCGGATCGAAGAAGCCGTCGGCGAGGGCGGCTTTGCCATCGTCTACCGGGCGATCCACACGATTTGGAACAAGCCGGTTGCCATCAAGTTCTTCCACGGCCTTGCCGCCTCCCGGCTCGACCAGCGCGAGCTGTTCATGCAGGCCTTCGTGCAAGAGGGCGCGCTCCTCACGGAGCTGAGCAGCCAAACCGCGAGCATCGTGCAAGCGCGCGATATCGGAACGTACATTTCGCCGCAGGGCCACTGGGTGCCGTTCATGGTGCTCGAATGGCTCGACGGACTGTCGCTCGACGATGTGCTGCTGCGCGAGCGCGAGGTGGGCATGCCTCCGTGGACGATCGCGGAGATGATGGGCGTGCTCACGCCCGTGGCCAACGCCCTGGACATCGCGCACATGCGCGGCATCGCGCACCGCGACATCAAGCCGGCCAACCTGTTCGTGGTGGGGGCCGAGCCACGCAGCGGTCGCGCGACCATCAAGGTGCTCGACTTCGGCGTCGCCAAGATGATGGCCGACAACACGCAGCTGCAGGCTGCGTTGGCCAAGACGGGGGCGAGCGTCAAGTCGTTCAGCCCCGCATACGGAGCGCCCGAGCAATTCAGCCGAACCTACGGTGCTACGGGCCCCTGGACCGACGTGTTCGCGCTCGCGTTGGTGGGCCTCGAAATGCTGCGCGGGGCGCCCGTTCTCGAGGGCGACGATCTCGTGCAGCTCGCCATGACCTCCTCCGACGTGAAGCGGCGTCCGACGCCGCGCACCTTGGGCATTCCCGTGTCGGATGCCGTCGAGCAGGTGTTCTCGAAGGCGCTGGCCGTTCAGCCGACGGAGCGTTACGCCCGCGCGGGCGAGTTCCTCGACGCGCTCGTGATGGCGACACGCGGGCCGTCGGCGTACGCGTTGCCCGATGATCCGAGCCTTCGCGCGACGGTCGCGTCCGTACCGACGCCGCTGCCCGTGGCTCCTCTGCCTCCGTTGCCTCCTCTGCCGCACGTCTCGACGGGATCGGGCGCGGTGCTCGTCTCGCAGACCCCGGGGCCGATCCCCGCACCGACGCCCGCGTCGAAGAGCAAGTTGGGGCTCCTGCTCGGTGCGGGCGCGGCCGTCGTCGGTGCCGGTGCGCTCACGGCGTTTTTCACCCTGGGGCAAAAGCCCGCGCGCTCCGAGCCGCCCGTGTCGAGTGCTTCGGTGCCCGCCGTTCCTGCGCCGGCACCGGCGCCCGAACCCGTGTGTCCGGCCAACATGGCGAAGATCCCTGCGGGCCAGTTCTTCATGGGCTCGGACCGCAAGGATGCGCAAGCGAACGAAAAGCCATCGCACAACGTCAAACTCGGTGCATTCTGCATGGATCTCTACGAGGTGACGGCGAAGGATTACAAAGCCTGTTCGGATGTTGGCAAATGCCGCCGGGCCTCCGCCGAGGTCGATTGGCCGGACATCACCCGCGCGGACAAAAAGCTCTACGCGTCGTTGTGCACCATCGCCGATCCCGCGAAGGGCGATCACCCGATCAACTGCATCGGCTGGGAGATGGCGGCGACCTATTGCAAGGCGCAGGACAAGCGCCTACCCACCGAGGCCGAGTGGGAATACATGGCGCGCGGCCCCGATGGACGCATGTACCCGTGGGGCGACGAAGAGCCCACCGCCGGGCACTTGAACGCGTGCGGATCGGAATGCGTGGCGTGGGGCAAGTCCCACGGCGTTGCCTTGGAGCCGCTTTACCGCGCCGACGACGGCTACGCCACCACGGCCCCCGTTGGGAAATTCCCCGCCGGCAATTCGCGATTCGGTCCCTTCGACGTGGTGGGCAACGTCTGGGAATGGACCGCCGACTGGTACGGCGACTACAAAGCGGACGATCTCGAAAACCCGACGGGTCCCGCATCCGGCGAAAAGAAGGTGATCCGAGGCGGCGCCTTCAATGGCAGTTTCGCCAGCTGGCTCATTCCCTCTTTCCGCTACGCGCAAGACCCCAAGGCCCAGAGCCACGGCATCGGCTTCCGCTGCGCGAAGGCTCTGTAGACCGAGTTCTTTCGAGTCAGATCTGAAGGAGGCGAACCACCAAGGTGCACGTGTGCGCCGCCTTGGACGGGCCGTCGATGTACTCGACGGAGTAGCGCTTTTTATCGGCGGCGCGGTGACGGCAGAAGCCCTCGATAAGACCCCATTCGAAATTGCGCGGGTAGGGCGTCTCACATCGAACTTCGATGGTGCCATCCTCCAGCCGCGTCGAAAGGTAGTGGCCAACGTCGCCGCGGTGATTCTGATAATAAATGCCGTCCAGATTCATCAGGATCACTTCCGTGTCCTGGCCTAGAGGAATGTCCGCCGCCGCCACCACATTCCGCCCGACATCGCGAAGCTTGGCGGGGCCGACGACATTTTGAATGTCCTCCAGCGCGTTCAACCAATTCTGAACACGAATGAAATTGTCCGGACGCATATCCGAAATACGAAGATCGTGTTTCTCGACGATGCGACGGCCGAGACCTGGCACGAGCTTGAACGCATCCAAGGTGGCTCGCACGTTTGCGGCTCGTACCATCGCGCTCGGATCGCTGCAGTGAAACTCCATCACAATCTCCCCCCCAGCCTAGAAGCGGAAGAGGCGGAGCCTTCAAGAGTACCACAACCGCACCAGCACAAGCCCAACCACAATCGTGGTGTCCGCTGAATTTCTCGTGTCATGCAGTCCGCACCGAGGCTCCCCTCATGGGAGCGCGCCGTAAGTGACAGGTGAAAGGTGACAGGCAAGTCGAACGTGAACTTCATTCCTACAGAAGCGCGTATCGAAAGATGAGGTGGGTGCAAATCTCCAGCGCATTCTTACCGCGGTCGATGGCGCGTGCATATGGGCTGGCGGTCTCCATCGTAAAAAGGTGACCACCATTCCGAGAAAAGCCAGAGCCACCGGCACGATCGCTCCATCAAGAACGTAATGGCCGATACGTGCAAGATTGAACATCACCGTTGCGCGCGTGACGCACTGATGGGCTTCCCAGCGAGCGCAGGTGGTACCGGTTTGTACCATTCGAGGGGCATGCCAACGTGTAAGCTCGCTCGTGACATGGCTGCCAGCAAACGCAAAGCAAAGTTGCTCGAATCTCTCCGCGCGGAGCTCACGAAGGAACTCGAGGCCACCCGGCAACGGGCGCACGATGCGGCCGTGGCAGCCACCCACGAGGAGAATCGCCCCGAGAACGACAAGGACATGCGCTCCACCGTGGATTCGTACGTGGCGCGCGGACAGGTCGAGCGGCTGCGCGAAATCGAACAGGCGCTCGCGCGCCTGGCCAGCATGCCGGTTCGCGATTTGGCTCCCGGCGACGCCATCGTCGTCTCGGCCATCGTAAAAATCCGCCACGATGCCACGGAGACGCTCTATTTCGTGGTGCCCGCGGCGGGTGGCATGCGCCTTCACGAGGGCAAGATCGAGGTGCACACCCTGGCCACGACGAGTCCTCTCGGCGCGGCCATTCTCGGCCTTTCCGAGGGGGACGAGGCCGAAGTCGTGACGCCGCAGCAGACGCGCACGTTCGAGATTTTGCATGTGAGCTAGCTCTTTCGCTCCGCCGACCAAAGGGATAAGACGGGCGGATCATGCTGCGTCACCTCGTTGCGACTTCCTCTTTGGTGTTTCTCGCCTCCGCGTGTGGTTCCTCCTCCTCGGCGCCATCCGAGACGCCGCCCGTCCCCAGCGCCTCGCTGCCCACGCCGCCGGCGTCGCTGGTCTCGGGCGCAGGCGACACATCGGGAGCGTCGGGCTCGACCCCGAAAAAGGGGGCGCCCTCGGTCGCGGAGCGCGTGAAGCAGTTCGCACCGGTGAAGCTCACGGCGGATGTCTCGAAGTTGCCGCCCTCGGAGAAGGCCGCGCTGGACAAGTTGATCGCGGCCGCCAAGCTGATCGACCCGCTTTTCGCGCGCCAGGCCTACCGCGACAACGTCAACGTGCGCGCCAAGCTGGTGACCGACACGTCGCCCGAGGGAAAGGCGAAGCTCGAGTATTTCGATATCATGCGCGGGCCTTGGGACCGGCAAGATCACTTCAAACCGTTCGCCATCGATCGCGAGCGGCCGAAGGGCGCGGGCTTCTACCCCGAGGATCTGACCGCGGATGACTTCCGCGCGTACGTGGCTGCGCACCCCGCCGAAAAGGCGAAGCTCGAGGCCGAGCGCACGGTCATCTCGCGTGAAGGTGACAAGCTCGTGGCGACGCCGTACTCGGAGGCCTACGCGGAATGGTTGAAGCCTGCAGCCGGGCTTCTTCTGGAGGCGGCGAAGCTCACGTCGGACAAGACGCTGAAGACGTTCCTCACGACGCGCGCGGCCGCGTTTTCGTCCAACGACTACTACGCCTCGGACAAGGCCTGGATGGATCTCGACGGTCTCGTGGAAATCACCATTGGCCCGTACGAGACGTACGAGGACGATCTGCTCGGGCGCAAGGCCTCCTACGAGGCATTCGTGACGGTGGCCGATCCGGCTGCATCGGCCAAGCTCGCGCGGTACAAGAAGCTGCTGCCCGCGATGGAAGCGCACCTGCCCATCCCGAAGGAGGTGCAGACCAAGCGCGGTGCGGCCAGCCCGATCCGCGTGGTCGACCTGGTGTTTACCGCGGGCGACGCGCGCAAGTCGGTGCAGACCATCGCCTTCAACCTGCCGAACGACGAGCGCGTTCGCAAAGAGAAGGGCGCCAAGAAGGTCATGCTGCGCAACCTCATCGAGAAGAAGTTCGACGTCATTTTGCGCCCCATCGCCGAGCGCGTTCTCGTGCCTGCGCAACTCGAGAACCTCTCGGCGGAGGCCTTCTTCGACGAGGTGCTCTTCCACGAGCTTTCGCACTCGTTGGGCCCCGCCTTCGTCAATGCGAACGGCAAAAAGACCGAGGTGCGCGTCGTGCTGGGGGCGAGCTACTCGGCCGTCGAAGAGGCCAAGGCCGACGTCATGGGCGCGTACAACATTCTCTACATGATCGAACGCGGCGAGCTTCCCAAGGAGCTGCACGACAAGTTGCTCGTGTCGTACTTCGCGGGCCTGCTGCGCGGTGTTCGCTTCGGCGTGGCCGAGGCCCACGGGCAGGGGAACGCGCTCCAGATCAACCGCTACCTCGAGGAGGGCGCCGTCTCCTTCGACGATGCGAGCGGCCGCTTTTCCATCGACCTTCCCAAGTTGGAAGCGTCGATTGGAAAGCTCGTCCACGACTTGTGCATGCTGCAAGCCACCGGCGACAAGGCCGGCGTCGACGCCGCGCTGGCAAAGTACGGCGTCGAGAGCGCGCCCATCGCCAAGGCCACCTCGGGCCTCACGGGAATTCCCGTGGACGTAACCCCGAGCTACCCGCTGGCGGGAGAGTAATCCTCGGGCTTACTTCTGCGCGTCCGGGTGGCGATGATGCCCGCCACCCGCCGCGCGCACGGCCTGCGCCTCTTCTTTCGTAACGACGCCGTCCTGCACCGCGGTCGCGACGGCCGCGCGAATCTGCGCCGTATGCGCATCGAAGCGATCGCGCATCTCCTTGGCCTTGGTGGCGTCTACTTTGTCATTGGTAATGCGCTCCTCGAGGTGCGCCTTGTGCTTCGCAATGCGCGCCTCGACCTTCTGCTGAAAGACGTCCGCCTTCATGGGGAAGACCTCCGCCGGCCCCTTGTCGTCCGCAAACGCGGGCACGGCCATGGCGCCGGTGAGGAGGAGAGAGAGAACTACGGTTGCAATCGATTTGTGGTTCGTACTGAGTGCCATGCCCAATAGACGCACGGGGTCGGGGGTTCCACGCCCGGGTTTGCACGTCTTTACACGGGTAGCGAGCTCGGGTGTGTGGCGGACTCGACGGGCGCGGGCGTTAGTTGAGGATGATGTTCCCGGTGGCGGTGGCGCAGCGGCCGGGGTGTTCGATGTGCCAAAGGCGGGGCGGGGAGGTGCTGCCTTTGGGGTAGTCGGTGTCGAAGCAGCCCATCGGCACGGGGAGCGCATCACCTCCGCGCGTCCACGAAATTCCCTTCACGGTGATGGGATTCGAGCCTTGCGCCGGGGCCGGTCGCGCATCGAAAATCGCATCGCAGGTGTCGCAGACGGTGAAACTGTTGTTGCCCGGCTCCTCGGGGGTGCCGAGATCGAGGTTCGATTCTCCATTAAGTCTAATGGCCTGCTTATGCTCGAAGAAGTGCGATTCGCGAATCGTCGTTCTTACGGCAGCATCAACGGTGATCGCCGCCGGCTTATTCTCATCGAAATAGCTTTTCGCAATAACGATTGGACCGGTCAGTCCGCCAGCCGAAACTCTTATTCCGGGACACTCGTTGTCATGCACTCGGACGTCCGTGAGTGTCGCCTCATTCTTCAGAAGGATTGCCTGACTTTCGTCCGGACTTTCTCCGCGACAATTGTGATCGATTTCCGATGCCGTCACCACGAGGGGCATGCTGTCGTCCACATGGATGCCCGAACGATTTTCGTGCACACGACTATTGATGATTGTAAGGGGGCCATGAGACGAATTGATTGCGGTTTTCGAGCTGGAGATATCCATTAAATCCAGGGTCGCGTTCGTTGAAAGCTCCACAGCTGTTTGAGTGCCTCGTATTTTCACGGCCTGGATCTCGACAACACCTTTCGTGGAGCTCCTGATACCGTTGCAGAACGCGACCACGCCGAGTGCTCGGATGCGCGCGCTTCCCTGCAGAACGAGTGCACTATTGGTTTCGCAATTTGCGTCATCCGGACCTCGGAGCAGTGTGGCGTCCCAACCCTCTCCCTGGATGGTGACATCATCGGGGACGTTCCAGTCGTATGGGGTTCGCGGAAACGTCTCACCATTGGCGATGTCATAAGTGCCAGCCTTGAGGAGCACGGTATCGCCCGCCGCCGCAAGTTTGGCCACCTGGGTGAGAGAGCGCAATGAACAAGGAAGAAACTGTGACGGCCCGCATGTCTCAGCTCAGTTCACGATCACATTTCCTTTGGACCCGCAGGTGCCTGGATTCTCCATGTGCCACAGGCGAGGCGGATCCGTTCTCCTCGGGTGGTCGACGTCCGAGCATCCTCTGGGAGGTTCCCCGCCCGACCAAATATTTCCCGTCAAGGTAATAGGTCGAAGTTGTTCAACTGCTGCAGGACGCGCGTCAAAGACGCCATCACATGTTGAGCAGATGGTGAAGCTGTTTTCTCCAGGGCTATCGGGTGTTCCGAGATCGATTACGGTTGAATCACTCGTGACATGGATCGCTTTCGAGTCATGGTTGAAAGTCGACCTGCGAACTTTCAGTGTTCCCGGCGCGCTGACGAAAATCGCCGCGGACCGATTGCCCCAGAACTGGCTTCTCGTGATGTCGAGCGGAACCGTCGACCCAAACTCCGAGGTTGTCACACCGAAAGATTCGTTTTCGTGAATCTTGACGTCCGCGATCGTGGTCGGGCCACTGACGACAATCCCACCACGGGAGGGAACGTCATTGCGCGGACCACTGTGATCGATTTCCGACGCTATCAGGACGAGATGTCCCTCGGCAACGCCGTAAATAGCCGTGGAGCTATGGTGCACATGGCTATTGGATATCGTGACCGCACCGGTTCGATTGCTAAGAAGGACCCCCTCGTCGGCTTCAGAGATGTCGACCGAGTCGATCGTGACATTCGGTCCTGCGCTAATGCCTGTCCCTACGCCACGTATCGTGACTTCTCTGATTGCAACGCCACTTTTTGCGGAAATGCCGCTCGTGCAAAATCCGAAAATTCCCAGTGTCTCGATACGAGCAATTCCCGCCGTCGCCAAGCCGACAAAATGGTTATCGGAGATGCTGCAGTCCGTTACGATAGGGCCCTGGAGTAGGGTGCCATTGCGGCTCTCCCCTTTAATGGTGATGTCCGGTGGTACATTCGGAATCAGCTGGTGCTTCGTCGCGATTGCGAACGTCTCACCGTGATCCATGTCGTAAGTGCCATTCTTCAAAAACACCGTGTCGCCTGCCGCGGCAAGCATGATGCCTTTGGCCATGGATCGTACCGGATCCTCGTCGGTTCCGGCCGAATCTAACCCAACATCCAGGTCGTCGCTCCCCGATGGTGCGGCTGTAATCGCTGTGATCACTATCGCGTCAGCAAATGTCGCAGAGGCGTCGGGCGCTGTTACTTTCACCTGCTGCGAGCCGATGGGGGCGCCGTGGCGAATGCCTACCGTGAAGGTAAGTTCCGTAGAAGTCTTCGACGTAATTGTGCCTGGCAAGGCATCCGGGCCATCTCCTACCGTCACGTTCGTCGCCGATTCCAAATGTGCTCCGAAGAGATGGACGGTCGTCGTGCCGTTGCTTGGCGCGCCACCAAAGCCTTGCCGGACCTTTCGCGATGGATTCCCGTCGACCGTCACGTTTGAGATTGTGAGCGAAGCGGGGCGTTTGGTCCGCTCCTCGACGCCACCATCGTCTTGGAGCAACTGACACTGGGAACCTTGGCAAGGTTCCGAAGTGGACTGTGGACATCCTCCCAAACCGAGGGCGAGTAGGGTGAAGAATCCTAGACCGAACAAGGAGGAGATGGTGCTGGCGCGCATGGGAGCTTGACGGCTTCCGAAATAGCACGCCTCGCGTGGGTAGACTTCGTCCGCGACCGGAGCACCCGAGTTCCATGGAAAATCAAAGGGCTACAGTCGCGTCGCGACTCGCAGACTCTGGAGTCTACGCATGCGTTGCCGTTCAGGCTTGGTGCTGTCGATCCGTCGCAATCGAGAGACGGTTTGCGGTGAGTTATTCCGATAAAGCAAAACCCGCCTCGGCTTGGCCGAGGCGGGTTCCATCGCGTCTATCGTTTATTGCGAGCCGTCACGGCTGGGCGGGATTGTTCTCCGCAAAGTACTCATGGCTGTCGGCGTTCATGACTGCCTGACCGGGGTTGCTCTTGGCTAGGTTCTTGGCTCCGCTCTGGCCGTAAACGTAATCGTCCGTGCCGCCCAGTACGGTGAAATGGCTCGACTCATGGATGATCGTGCCGGCCCTGGAGTCGGTTCCCGTGTTCGGGGCGCTCCAGAAGGCGCCGCAGAGATAGATGTAATAACTTTGGTCCGGATAGACGTAAGCATATGTATTCGAGTCCGTGCACGTGCAGTCGAAGGTAAAGGTCTGGCTAGAGTAAGCGTTCTTAATCTTGGAAAAATGGCTCTGGACCGTGCTGTGTCTCGCTGACGTGTACGAGCCAAACCACGTGGTGTAGCGGAGGGTCGCCGAGGTGTGATCATTGACGTAATTCGATGCGTTGGTCGCGTAGGTCTGAGCCGACGAATATGCAGTGTTAATACCGCTTTGGCGGCTCGAACTGCATGACACGAACTTGGTGCCGGCTGCCAGGTCGACGGCCTGCGTGCTCAGCTCTGCACCGCGCAAGGCCGCCCGGGCCGACTGGGGTGAAATATGGCTCTCCGCTTGCAGTGTCACATGGTTGGAGACAATATCGTCGCGGCGGAATTGAACATCGTAGTTGCCCGATGCGGACATATCGTAATATTGCGCCAAATCCACGCTGCCGGTGAGGGCCTCGCCCGGTCCGAGCGTCAGGTAATCGCTTTCGGTCGGTTCGGCACGTTTGTAATGAGCGCCCTGGTACTTCACCGGTTGGCCGTCATGGGTCAAAACAAATAAAGGCTCTTTCAACCCGTCGGCAATCGTCTCCCATTTCAATAGACGCACTGTCTCCGCCGACTCATTCGTCAGGGTGACCTTCACATTGACGCCTTCTTTGCCGCCGACGCTCAATTTATCCGCGGAAAGAGTCGCGCGGACCGGTCCCGTTTGCGCTTCTTCGCCGGCCGGCGCAGCGCCTTCCTCCTCCGATGCCCCGGAACAACCTGCGAGCACCACCACGATGGGAAGCGCGGCCAGTGCGATAACCCTGCCGAGTCGACGCCCGAAATTCGTATTCATCGAGACCTCCATGTGAGGCATGCGTGAGTAGCCAATGTGGCCCGTAGGCCGCCTTCGACTCCCGCAAGGGCGTTCGCAGTGAACACAGGCGCGCGGTTCATCTCGCGGCCGACTGCAAACCCACTCGTCCGAGGAACGACCCTACGGCATTATCACAATTCCCAATTCGTCGATGACGAAATCATCGAATTGAGCGTAATAGGCAGTCCATACACGGATATTGCCACAGTACTCGGGGAGACGTCGTTCATCGTGCCACATGTACCCGCAAGTATTGCGCGGCGCGTCATGAAGCCAAAGCGATAGAATTTCTCATAATTGAGTCGGGCAAGCGTCACACACGTAACACTGTGGAGAAGCTCCGATCCGACGAAAGCCGCGCATCCCTTCCGAGCATCCCGAGCGCTCCTTCCTCCCGGGAGTCGAGCCCAAAATCGAGCCGAAAGGCGCGAGTTCGCTGGAATGGCGTGATTCCTGCTATGACCACGCCCTTCAACGCCGACCTGACCGTCGACCATGGCGCCCTGGCGGAACAGTGCCGGTGGCTCGCCGATCAGGGGGTGGCCGGTGTCGTCCCCTTGGGCTCGCTAGGGGAGGGCGCTACCCTGACGCACTCCGAGAAGCGGCAAATCCTGGAAACGTGCGTTCGCGCTGTGAGCGACCGCGTGGCCGTGCTTCCGGGCATCTTTGCCGTCAGCACCCCCGAAGCGGTGGCTCTCGCCAAGCATGCCCGCGCCGTGGGTTGCCGCGGTTTGATGATCTTGCCGCCCTTCGTCTACGGCGTCGACGCGCGGGAGATTCAGACGCATATCGCCGCCGTCCTCTCGGCGACGGACCTTCGCTGCGTCTATTACAACAATCCCACCGCCTACCGCACCGACCTGCTGCCCGAGCAGATCACGGTGCTCGCCCATGCCTTTCCCAACTTGGAGGCCGTTCGGGAATCCCACTCCGACGTCACGCGCATCCCGACCCTGCGCGACCTGCTGGGTCACCGCCTCGAGGTGCTCGCGGGGCATGACGAAACGGTGGTCGATTCGATCCGCGCCGGAGCGGTCGGATGGATCTCCGGGTTGATCAACGTGTTCCCGACGGAGTGCGTGGCCCTGCACCGTTACGCCATCGCGGGGCGTGAAGCGTCGCGCGAATTTGAAACGTTGCACGAGTGGTTCCGTCCTCTTATGCAGCTCGCCCAAGGGACGAAGGTCATCCAGCTCACCAAGTTGATGCTCGAAAGAGTTGGCCGCGGAAACGCGCGCGTGCGGCCGCCGCGGCTGCAGCTCGAGGCCGAGTCCTTGCGCGACGCGCTCGCCGTGATCGATCACGCGATCGCCACGCGTCCGCACGTAGAAGAAGGTGCGCGCTTCCAGACACTCACCATCGGCCACCACTACAAAGGCGAGGCCGTCGGTATCCGCATGTGACGTTTTCGAAGCGCGATGATCACATCCCGCCTGTCAGCGCTCGATAGCGTCTGACCGTGAGGGAGGGGCAAGGGCCTTTGGCACTTGCCCCTTTCTTCTTTCGATGTAGCATCCGGCGCCATGCTCCCCTCCGTATGGGCGTCTCCTCGTGTGCTGGCTGAGAAGCCTGCAGCTTGTGCCATTGGCACGATGAACTTTGGCAAGCGAACGTCGGCCGACGAAGCGGAGCGCATCGTTCTGCGCGCCATCGAGCGTGGCTGCACCTTCTTCGACACGGCAAACATGTACGAGGGCGGCGAGTCGGAGCGCATTTTGGGACGCGCCCTCGGCCACCGCAGGCACGCGTGCCTCATCGCCTCGAAGGTCGGTCTCGATCGACGGGACGGCAGGCCGGAAGGGCTCAAGCGCGAAAGCGTCGTGCAAGCCTGCGACGAAAGCCTCGA
Organism: Sorangiineae bacterium MSr12523; assembly: GCA_037157775.1. Classification (NCBI taxonomy): domain Bacteria; kingdom Pseudomonadati; phylum Myxococcota; class Myxococcia; order Myxococcales; family Pendulisporaceae; genus Pendulispora; species Pendulispora brunnea. The sequence continues at coordinate 6,424,619 of CP089982.1, read as the reverse complement.
TCGACTGGGGACCGACTGCATCGACGTCTACTATCTCCACGCCCCCGATTGGAAAACCCCCATCGAGTCCACCCTGGAGGGCATCCAGGAGTTGCTCGAGGCGAACAAGATTCGGCACTTCGGCATATCCAACTTCGCCTCCTGGCAAATCATGGAGGTCAAGCGCGCGTGCGACCATTTGGGTATCGCACATCCTGTGATGGCGCAGCAGATCTACAACATGCTCATTCGCCAGCTGGATATCGAATATTTCAAGTACACGCGCAAATACCCGATTCACACCACCGTATACAATGCGTTGGCAGGCGGTTTGCTCGCGCGCGATCACCAGAAGGAGCAGGTGACCGCCGGCTCGCGATTCGACAAGAATGCGATTTACCAGCGCCGCTATTGGACGGAGGCCATGTTCTCCTACGTGGCGGAACTGCGGAAAATTGCGGACTCTCAAGGGCAGTCGCTCGCCGCGTTCGCGTATTCGTGGCTCGCGCACCGGCCGGGGGTCGATTCCATTTTGCTTGGCCCCGCGACGGTGGAGCAACTCGACTTCGCGCTCGACGCTGTCGAACGTACGCCCTCGCCCGAGGCCTTGGAGCAGGTGGAAGCGCTCCACCTGGCCTTCACGGGTACCGACGTTACGTATGCTCGCTGACGTAGACACCGCGATCGCGCACTTTCACGAGCACGGTTACGCGCGGCTGGGAAAAATCGCGGACGATGCGACGCTGGATGGGTTGCGGCAGCGCGCGAATGCGTTGATGCTCGGGGAAATCCAGATCCCCGGGCTCTTCTTCCAGCTCGATTCCGATACGGGCAACTACGACGATCTGACCTACGGGCTCGGCTACCAAGGGCCAAGCCTCGATTACCGCAAGCTGGAGAAGCTCGAGCGCGATCCTCTTTACCTCGCATGGATCGAGAATCCGGTCTTCGAGCGCATCGCACGCGCGGTCGTGGGGGACGCCGTGGTGATCTACCGCGCGATCGTGATGAACAAGAGCGCCACGGGCGGCACACCGTTGCCATGGCACCAAGACGGCGGGCGCTTTTGGGGCCTCGATCGCGAGCCCACGCTGCAAATATGGACCGCACTCGATGACGCGCCGCTCGAGTCGGGCTGCGTCGAGGTTTTACCCGGAAGCCACCGCCGCGGCCTGGTGACGCCGCTCGGAGGCGTCGTGGGCGCGAACTTCGTCGAAGAGCAGCACGCCAACGAATCGGCGGTTCCTCTGCCGGCGTCCGCGGGCGACGTGATTCTTCTGCACAATCAGATCTGGCATCGCTCGGGGCGCAACAGCACGGGTCGGCCCCGGCGAGCGTTTAGCGTTTGCTACATGGATGCAGCAACGCGTTGTCTTCGAAAGAAGCGCGCCCCCCGCACCTTCCCGCGCGTGTTCGTCAAGGAACGTTGATACCGGCCCCGAGGCCGAAACCGAGCATGTTGCCCAGGTTGGAGCCTTCGGGGATCTTGTTGACGCGGTCGAAATACGCCTGCGCCTTCAAGTCGATGAAGCTCAATACCGTGTAGCCCACGCCACCGCCGATGCGAAGGGTACCCTCGTTCTCGCTCTGATCGTTTCCGACGGGGAAGTGATTGAAGCGGAAGCCGACCAACGGACCGAAGAAGAGCTGGTCCGACTGGAACCAGAGGTGCGCGGGAATGTCGAAGGAGTAGATGGTCTTGTCGTCGAAGACGAACGGAACGTAGATGCCCGTATCGAGACGGGCGAGGTTGGGAATGCGGACGCGCACCGGAATGCCGGGCGCCCAACCGAATTTCGTGTCGTCCGCTGCGGGCAGGCTGAAACGGGTTTCGAGGCCGACGGCGACGATGTTCACGTCGACCAAGGTGCCGCGGAGGAAAATCTCCGGGTTGGCGAAGGTGTCGTGTCCCGTGGCGCGTCCGTTGAACGTCTGCTTGTCGAAGAGGCGGCCAAAGCGATCCGCCGCCGGCTCGGATTTGCCTCCGTCGCCGAAGCGCAGGGCGGTGCGTACGCCCACCTCGCCCAAGATCGGGACACCGACGGCGGCCTCCATGCTCGCGCCCGAGCCCCAACTGTGCTTGGTCTCGCGTGCGGCGGCGGATTCCGCGATATCTACGTGCTGCCCGAAGCCGAGGCCTACGTCCGCCGAGGCGTGAAGTGATGGAAGCGTTAAGGGACGATCGAGCCAGGGTTCGACGGCGTGAGCGCTCTTCGTGAACATCGTGAGCGAAAAGACCGAGCCAAACAGAGCCCCCAGGATGTGTCGTCGTTTCATGGCGGCGACTTAAGCAGGTTCATCTCGACCACGGCAAGATTTTACCGGGGCGGTGAAGAGCCTCAGCCGGGGTTGCCTATAAGAGGAGAGAGGCGGTTTTTTGCGGGAGTTACGACCGGTTGGCCCGTGTAGGTGCGTCGTTGGCGCGTGTGGGTCAGCCAATTGCGGTTTAGTCGATGTCCCTTTCACCAATTCTTTTTTCGCTTTTGTTTCACGCTTCGTTTGACGCGAAGCGCTAATCGAGGTAACAATCAGACTGTGACGTTTGCAATCGTCCCCGCAGCCGGTCTGGAGACGCGCTCTTTCGAGAGCAGCGCGCCCGCGGCGGAGTCGACTGCCGTAGCAAACGTAGCCGTCGGCGGGCGCGTACCCTCGTTGTTCGCGTTGGTAGCCTGCGTCCTCGTATCGGAACTCCTCATTTCGGGCCTCATTCTTCTTGGGCTCCTTCTTGGTGCCCTTCGGCTCATTACCATCGGGTGCGGGCCGCCGATATAAGGAGAAAAAATCCTGATTCGGCCCCCGCACCCAGAGAAGGTCGCGGGGGTTTTTTTTTGGTTTGGTCGTCGTCGGAGATTCGGAGCATGCGCAGCGATACATTGAAAAAAGGGAGTGCCAGGGCACCCGCGCGCGCCATGCGAGGGTCTAGGTATACCGATGAAGACCAAGAAAAACCGCAGGCTGGCACCGCCTACACGTGGACCGAAGCCAAGCCTTGCAATGCTCACCAGCGCCGCTTTGCGGAGAAGGTGAATCAGGGGGTGTACGCTGCAGGCGGCACCCCCGTCGCCTTTAAAGCGCCCGGCTTCATGTCCCAGCGCAGCGGCGTGCGCCGTCTGACCAAGTGGATGCTCGATGCGAGCACTGGGCGCACCCAGCGGGAAGAGCCGGATCTCTATCGCGAAGTGCCGAAGAACGCGGCCATGCGAAGGATCGACGTCCAAGGAATACGAACGCGCTCGCCTCGTTGTTCGCGTGGCGTCGTCGCGCAGTCCGCAGCACGGGTTTCGTCTGTGTCGGAAGGGGCCGTGACCCCTCCGTCGCAAGACCAAGGGATGCAAAAGGGAAAAGGAGCAGGGGAGTCATGACCGATCCAGATGGCAAGAAGAGCGGAGCGAATCAGCAGCAAAAACAAAACCCAGGAGCCACGCGCATTGCCGTTCTCGGCTACGGAACGGAAGCGCGCGATCGAGCTGTTCGTCTCCGCCACGCGGGCTGCGACGTCTCGGTGAGCATGCGACCCGGCGGATTGAGCTGGGTACGTGCGAACGCCGACAAGTTCGCCCCCGCACCTGCCGATGAAGCGGTGGCTTCGGCGGAAGTGGTCGTCTTGCTCGTCCCCGACGAGGAACAACCCGCGGTCTATTGGCGCAACGTTGCGCCGCACATCACACCGGGCGCGCTGCTCGTCGTCGAGCGCGGACACGCCCTGTACCTCGGCATGCTGGAGCCGAAGGCCGACGTCGATGTCGTGTTGGTCACCGCCGGTGCATCCGGCACCAGCGAGCGCCCGGGCTGTCGCGTCGCCGTCTACCGCGATGCCACCGGCCGCGCACTGGAGCGGGCCATCGCCTATGCGCGCGCCGCCTTCCCCGAGGCGAAGGTGAGCTTGGGCACGACCACCGTCTCCGACGAAGTGGAGGCCGATCTGGCTGCCCGCGAAGCACGCGCCGGCGGTCACGAGGCGTTCGTCGCGGAATTGGATCAAATCCTCGTTCGCGGTGGGGCGCACGAACCCGACGAAGCGAAGCTCTCGTACTACGAGCGCCTGCGCGCCTGCGTCGCGACGCGACAGCCCACGGCGGACTCACGTCGCGCCATCACCTCCGCCCCGACCTCGGCGACGGACGTTGCAGTGCGATATTGGACACAAATGCGAGGAGTGGCATGAGCGCAGACGGTCGTGTGGGCGCCGATGCCCGGCGCACGGGTGCACAAATCATTTGGGAAGCATTGATCCGCGAAGAGGTCAAAGTCGTATTCGGCTACCCCGGCGGCGCCATCATGCCGGCGTACGACTCGATCCTTCAGTATCCCATCCATCACGTGTTGGTGCGCCACGAGCAGGGCGCAGCTCACATGGCCGACGGATACGCGCGTGCATCGGGAGAAGTGGGCGTTGCGATTGCGACGTCGGGACCGGGTGCCACGAACCTGGTGACCGGAATCGCCACCGCCATGCTCGATTCCGTGCCCATGGTGTGCATCACCGGGCAGGTGAATTCGAAACTCATTGGGAGCGACGCCTTCCAGGAGACGGATATCACCGGTGTGACGCTTCCAATTACGAAACATAATTACGTCGTCAGTGACGTAAACAAGATTGCTTCGACCATTCGCGAAGCTTTCTACATCGCGCGATCGGGCCGTCCGGGCCCCGTGTTGGTCGATATCACCAAGGACGCACAACAGGCCACTACGGTCCCCGTTTGGAGCGACGAGCCGGTGCGGCTACCGGGCTATCGCCCCGATCACCGAACCAGCGTGGAAGATCTCGAGCGCGCCGCCGAGATGATTGCCTCGGCAAAGCGGCCGATCATCTTTGCGGGACACGGCATCGTGCGCGCCGAGGCGACCCGCCTGCTGCTCGAGTTCGTGGAGAAAACGGGTATTCCCGTTGCGACCACCTTGTTGGGCCTTGGCGGCTTTCCTGCCACCCATCCGGCCAGTTTGGGCATGATGGGCATGCACGGCGAAGCGTGGGTCAATCAAGCTATCCAGGAAGCCGACCTGCTCTTGGCGCTGGGAATGCGATTCGACGATCGCGTAACCGGTAATCTGAAAAACTATGCAGTCCACGCCAAGAAGATTCACTTCGAGCTGGATCCGGCGGAGATAAACAAAAACGTCCGCGTCGATCTGCGCCTCGTCGGCGATGTGAAAGACACCTTGCGCGCGCTGCTTCCCAAGCTCTCGTCGCGCAACTGCAAGCCGTGGATGGAACGCATCAACTCGATGAAAGGCGATTCGGCGGTGCGCGACATTCAAAAAATGCCGCACGACGGTCGCTTGTTCGCCGCGCACGTGATGCACGATCTTTGGCGCATCACCGAGGGCAAAGCCATCGTGGTGACCGATGTCGGCCAGCACCAAATGTGGGAAGCGCAATATTACAAGCACGACCACCCGCGGAAACTCATCACCTCCGGAGGTCTGGGGACGATGGGCTTTGCACTTCCCGCCGCCATCGGCGCGCGGTTCGCAAAGAAGGAAGAAGAAATTTGGGTCATCGCCGGAGACGGCGGATTCCAGATGACCGCCTGCGAACTGTCGACAGCCGCGCAGGAAGGAATCAAGATCAACATTGCGATCATCAACAATGGATATTTGGGGATGGTGCGGCAATGGCAGGAATTTTTCTATGATGGTCGATATTCCGCGACGCCTCTGCGCAGCCCCGATTTCGTGAAGCTTGCCGAAGCTCACGGCCATACGGGATTGCGGGTGACCAAGCGGGAAGAGGTCGAGGAAACGGTGGCGCGGGCGCGGTCGACCCCCGGAACCGTTCTCATCGATTTTCGGGTGGAGCAAGAAGACAGCGTCTACCCGATGGTCGCAGCAGGCGCGGATTTGCACGACATGATCCGCCGGCCGAGCCCGATCGTAGAGACGGCGGATGATGAATGAGCATCGCGAGCATCACGAGCAGCAAAAGATTGAGTGGGGAGAGTCTTTGGGAGAGGACGGGAAGAGTCATGGCTAAACCAAGTTTGCGAACCTTCATTGCATATGTGGAAGACCTGCCGGGCGTGTTGAACCGCGTGACGTCGCTGTTTCGACGCCGTGGCTACAACATCGAGTCGCTGACGGTAGGACGTACGCAAAAGGAACACGTTTCGCGCATGACCATCGTCATGGAGGCCGACGACGACGCTGCCCGCCGCATCGAGGCGAATCTTTACAAGCTCGTCAACGTTCTCCGCGTCGAGGACACCACGCACACGGCGACGGTGAGCCGCGAGCTCGCCATGATCAAAGTGCACGCCGGCAAAGAGACGCGGCCGCACATCATGCAGGTTTGCGAAGTGTTTCGCGCCCGTGTCATCGACGTGGGTGTGTCCGCTTTGATCTGTGAGATCACCGGGACGGGCGACAAGATCGACGGTCTCGTGGAAGTGCTTCGCCCCTTTGGGATTCTCGAAATGGTAAGAACGGGTGCAGTCGCCATGATGCGCGGCGCCGACGCACTCGAGGATTCGGACGTGGATCCGTCGGGCGTACACGAACTCCCGCGTGATGCCGCCTAATGGAGTGTCGGCTCGAGGGGCTAGCCAATCGCAAAAAATAACGCCGAAATTAGAACAGGTCGGCGAGACGAACGGCTAGAAAAGATTTCGAAAGTGGAGAGACAAATGGCTAAGATCTATTACGATAAAGATGCAGACCTCGGGATCATCCGCAAGAAGAAGGTCGCCATCGTCGGCTACGGGTCGCAGGGTCACGCGCACGCGCTGAACCTGAAAGACAGCGGCGTCGACGTGCGGGTGGGTCTGCACTCCTCGAGCAAGAGCATCGCCAAGGCGAAGGCTGCCGGTCTCGAGGTTTCGCCCGTCGCAGAGGCCTCCGCGTGGGCCGACGTCATCATGGTTCTCATCCCCGATACGTCGCAGGCGAAGATTTACAACGAGGCGATTGCCAGCAATCTCTCCGCGGGCAAGACACTGATGTTCGCCCACGGCTTCAACATTCGATTCAAGACGATCGAGCCGCGCGCCGACGTCGACGTGAGCATGGTGGCCCCCAAAGGCCCCGGCCACCGAGTGCGCGAGACGTTCGAAGCGAACGGCGGCGTGCCGGCCCTGATTGCCGTGCACCAGAATGCGAGCGGCAAGGCCAAGGAGCTGGCCCTGTCGTACGCGGCGGGACTCGGAGCCACCCGCGCGGGCGTTCTCGAGACGACGTTTGCGGAGGAGACGGAGACCGACCTGTTCGGTGAGCAGGCGGTGTTGTGTGGTGGTGCGAGCGAACTGGTGAAGGCCGGCTTCCAGACCTTGGTCGACGCGGGCTACCAGCCGGAGATTGCCTACTTCGAGTGCTTGCACGAGCTGAAGTTGATCGTCGACCTGATGTACCGAGGCGGCCTCAATTACATGCGCTACTCCGTGAGCGACACCGCCGAATATGGCGATTACGTGTCAGGGCCGCGTGTCATCAATCCCGAGACGCGCGCCACGATGAAGAAGATTCTCGCCGAGATTCAAGATGGCACCTTCGCCAAGAATTGGATCGAGGAGAACGCGACCGGTCGCAAGTCTTTCGAGGGCACGCGACAGAAGGAACGCGATCAGAAGCTCGAAGTGGTGGGGGCTGAATTGCGCAGCATGATGCCGTTTTTGGATCCGGTAACGATTAAACCTGGCGACTGACGGAGGAGGGAACTAGCGATGGGCAACTACGTACGCATTTTCGATACGACGCTGCGTGATGGGGAACAGTCGCCTGGGGCGACGATGACATCGAGCGAGAAGCTCGAGATCGCCAAAGCGCTTTCACGCCTCGGCGTGGATGTGATCGAGGCGGGCTTTCCCGCAGCGTCGCCCGACGATCTTGCGGCCGTACGCGCAATCGCCGAGCACGTGGGTAGAGAATCGATCGAGGGCCGGCCTTCCTCCGAGCCGCCCTCGATCGTCGGACTGGCGCGCGCCACCAAAGGCGACATCGACGCCGCGTGGGAAGGCATCAAGCGGGCGAAGCACCCGTGCCTGCACACCTTCCTTTCGACGTCCGATTTGCACATGAAGCACAAATTGCGGATGTCGCGCGAACAGGTCCTCGCGAAGATCGCGGAGCAGGTGGCCTACGCGAAGTCGCTCTGCAAGGAAATCGAGTTCAGCCCCGAGGATGCGGGCCGCACGGATCCGGAGTTCCTCTATCAGGTTCTCGACACGGCCATCCGCGCCGGTGCGACGGTGCTCAACATTCCCGACACCGTGGGATACACCACGCCGGACGAGTTCGGCGGCATCATCTCGGGCATTTTCGCCAACGTGCCGAACATCGACAGTGTGATTGTGTCGGTGCATTGCCACAACGACCTGGGCCTGGCCACGGCGAACACCTTGGCGGGCATCCGCGCCGGTGCGCGGCAGGCGGAAGTGACCATCAATGGTATCGGCGAGCGCGCGGGCAATACCTCGCTCGAAGAAGTGGTGATGACCCTCGCCACGCGCGCGCCCAAGTTCAATTTGACGACGGGCATCGATACGACGCAGCTCGCCCGCGTCAGCCGCATGGTGAGCACGGCGACGGGCATCGTCGTCCAGCCGAACAAGGCCGTCGTCGGCGCCAACGCCTTCGCGCACGAGTCGGGCATTCACCAGGATGGAATGCTGAAGCACGAGGCGACGTACGAGATCATGCGCCCCGAATCGGTGGGCGTCACCCAGACGAACCTCGTTTTGGGTAAGCACTCGGGCCGCGCGGCGCTGTCGGCGCGGTTGAATTCGATGGGGTACTCGTTCGATGGCCCGGCGCTCGACCGCGTGTTCGCCCGCTTCAAGGCGCTCGCCGATCGTCGCAAGCAAGTGCACGATGCCGACCTCGAGGCGCTCATCCACGACGAGGTGGAGCCGGATGTGGAGTCCTTCCAGCTCGAGGGGCTTCTCGTGGGTTGCGGCACGATGGGCATGCCCACCGCGACGGTGCGTCTGCGTTGCCCGGACGGGAAAGTGCGCGTGCACGCGGCCGTCGGCACGGGGCCGGTGGACGCGGCGTACAAGGCGGTCGACGCCATCGTCTCGACCAACGCCGATCTTCTCGAGTTCACCATCCGCTCCGTGACGGAGGGCATCGATGCGCTCGGTGAGGTCGCGGTGCGCATTCGAGAGCGCGACGTGCACGAGGGCGTGCGGGCTCAGCACGAGGGGCCGGAGAAGCGCGTTTTCCACGGCACCGGTGCCGATACGGACATCATCGTGGCCAGCGTGAAGGCGTACCTGCGCGCGCAGAACAAGCTCGTCCAGGCGACGGGCGGAGAATGGGATGCACCCTCCTCGCGTGACGTGGTGGTACATTCCGAGGCCGTCCAGGCGGCGGTCGCGTCCTCGCGCGCCTCCTGACCCTAGGTAAGAGACAAGATGCCGCAAACGCTCTTCGAGAAAATTTGGAATGCGCACGTGGTGGCCGAAGAAGAAGGCCGCCCGGCGCTCGTGTACATCGACCTGCATCTGATCCACGAGGTGACCTCGCCCCAAGCCTTTGCCGGTTTGCGCGCGCGGGGTATCCGCGTGCGCCGGCCCGATCGCACGGTGGCGACGATGGACCACTCGACGCCCACGCTTGCGATCGTGGACGCGCAGGCGCAGGCGCAATTGAAGACGCTGGAAGACAATTGCGCCGAGTTCGGCATCGCGCTTCACGGGCTCGATTCGGACAAGCAGGGCATCGTGCACGTCATCGGCCCGGAGCTGGGGCACACGCAGCCGGGCCGCACCATCGTTTGCGGCGATAGCCACACCTCGACGCACGGCGCTTTCGGCGCACTCGCCTTCGGCATCGGCACCAGCGAAGTCGAGCACGTGCTGGCCACGCAGTGCCTCCTGCAGCGAAAGCCGAAGACGCTCGAAGTGCGCGTCTCGGGGAAGCTGCGCGAGGGGACGTCGGCCAAGGACATCATTTTGGCGATGTGCGCGAAGATTGGCGTGGGCGGTGCGACCGGCCACGTCATCGAGTACAGCGGCGAGGCGATTCGCGCGTTGGACATGGAGGGGCGGATGACCGTCTGCAACATGTCCATCGAGGCGGGAGCCCGCGCCGGTATGGTCGCCCCCGACGAGGTGACGTTCGCCTACCTAAAGGGACGCGACCACGCGCCCAAAGGTGAGGCGTGGGAAGCGGCACTCACGCGTTGGCGCACGCTCCATACGGACGAGGGCGCGAAGTTCGATCGGTACGTGGACATCGATGCGTCGTCGCTCGAGCCGATGATCACGTACGGGACGAACCCCGGCATGGGTATGCCCATCACGGGCAAGGTTCCATCGCCGGACGACGCGCCCGATGCCACGGCGCGCGCTGCGCTGGAGAAGGCGCTTCGCTACATGGATATCGCGCCGGGGGCGCCGCTCCTGGGCAAGAAGATCAACACGGTGTTCGTCGGCTCGTGCACCAACTCGCGCCTCGGCGATCTACGCGCGGCCGCATCGGTGCTTCGCGGGCGGCACGTGGCCAAAGGCGTGCGCGCGCTCATCGTCCCCGGGTCGAAGGCCATCAAGCGCGAGGCCGAGGCCGAGGGACTCGATCGCGTCTTCCGTGAGGCGGGCGCCGAATGGCGCGAGGCCGGCTGCTCGATGTGCATCGCCATGAACGGCGACCAACTCGAACGCGGCGAATACGCCGTGAGCACGAGCAATCGCAACTTCGAAGGCCGTCAGGGACCGGGCTCGCGCACCTTCCTCGCGTCGCCGCTCACTGCGGCCGCGGCCGCGGTCACGGGGTGCATCACCGATGTGCGTACGCTGCTGTCGAACGAGCGAGGTGCATCGTGAGAGCCTTCCAGACCGTAACCTCCACGGTCGTCCCGCTCTTGGCGGACGACGTCGACACCGACCAGATCATCCCCGCGCGCTTCCTCAAGGTGACGGACAAGAAGGGACTCGGGGCGAGTCTGTTTGCCGATTGGCGCACGCGTCCCGACTTCGTCTTGAACCGCCCCGAGGTGCAGGGCTCCGAGATTTTGCTGGCGGGCAACAACTTCGGCTGCGGCTCGTCGCGCGAGCACGCGCCGTGGGCGCTCACCGATTGGGGCATCCGCGCGGTCATCGCGCGCTCCTTCGCGGACATCTTCCGCCAGAACTCGCTGAAGAACGGCCTCGTGCCGGTGGCGCTGAGCGACGATGCGCATGCTCGAGTCGTCGCGGCCAGCGCGGCGGATCCCAAGCTTCGCATCACGGTCGACCTGCCGAACCTCCGCGTCTCCCTTCCGGATGGCGCGTCGTTCCCATTCGTCATCGAGCCGTTCTCGAAGCATTGCCTCGAAAACGGATTGGACGAACTGGGATATATCCTCTCGCTTTCGGATCGCATTGCGGCCTATGAAGCAGAGAAGTCCTTTTGAAGGAGTGATGGCGTGACCAAGAAAATCGTTCTTTTGCCCGGCGACGGCGTCGGGCCGGAAGTGGTTCGCGAATCGCGCGCCGTGCTCGAGCAGGTGGGGCGCACGTTCGGGCACACGTTCGAGTTCTCGGAGCACGCCATCGGCGGGGCCGCCATCGATTCGCACGACGACCCGCTGCCCAAGTCCACCTTGGATGCGTGCCAAGCGGCGGACGCGGTGCTGCTCGGGGCCGTGGGCGGTCCCAAGTGGGACGATCCGAAGCGCAAGGTGCGCCCGGAGCAGGGGCTTCTCGCCTTGCGCCGCGGGCTCGGGCTCTATGCGAACCTGCGTCCGGTGCGCGTGCACCCGAAGCTCGCCTCGGCGTCGCCCCTCAAGGCCGACAAGGTGGAGGGCGTCGATATCCTCTTCGTGCGCGAGCTCACGGGCGGCTTGTACTTCGGCCAGCCGCGTCTGCGCGAGCAGCGCGATGGCAAGGTGCGCGCGGTCGACACGCTCGAGTACACGGACGAGGAAGTCCGCCGCGTCGTTCGCCTGGCATTCCGCCTTGCGGGGCCGCGGCGCAAGCGCGTGACGTCGGTCGACAAGGCCAACGTGCTCGAGTCGTCGCGCTTGTGGCGTGAAACGGCAACGGAAGTGCACAAGGAATTCGCCGACATCGCCCTGGAGCATCAATTGGTCGACTCCTGCGCGATGCGCCTCATTACGGCGGCGCGCTCGTTCGACGTCATCGTCACCGAGAACATGTTCGGCGACATCCTCACCGACGAAGCCGCGGTGCTCGCCGGCTCACTCGGCCTTTTGCCCAGCGCCTCGCTCGGTGACGGGACCAACGGTGTCTACGAGCCAATCCACGGCTCCGCACCGGACATCGCCGGCAAAGACATCGCGAACCCCACCGGCACCATTCTGAGCGCCGCCATGTTGCTGCGTCACTCGCTTGGGCTCACGGCGGAAGCCGAGGCCGTCGAACGCGCGGTGGACGACGTGATCAACTCGGGTGCCCGCACCGCCGACATGGCAGGTGCAGGTGGGGAAGCTCTCTCCACCAGCGCCTTCGGCCAACGCGTGATCGCTGCAATTCGTAAATAAGACGTTCCAAATCTATCCTGGCTCCCTTTGGAGGGGCTCGCATGGAGTGCGCCAGGATATCGAAGTGGATAGGGCCAGGTCTGGTGCTCGCGGCACTGGTGACCTGGCCTTCGTTCGTACGGGCGGAGCGGATCACCAGCGGCGGGCTGTCGATCGATATCGATCCGGGCGGCAGCGGCGTGTGCGTCGTCCTGCCGGCCGTGCGCTACGATGCCGAGAATTGTGCGGGCATCAACGTCGCCGGAGAGCGGAAGAAATTCGCGACGTGGCAAGGATCGCAACCCGTCGCTCTCATGCACGTGTCGGACGGCGACAGCCGTCACCACGTGCTCGTGCTGCATTACCATGATCGGAAGCCCGAGTTCGACAAGGACTCGGCACGTGAGCTTGCGCGTGTCATGCGCGAGAATGCTCGTACGGTCGAATGGAAGGTCGCCGCTCTCACGCCCGACTCCCAGCTCGATCCAACGGAGGCTCGCATTCAAGGCGTGCAGATCACGAGTTTCGAGGTGACGCCGGCGCTCGCCGCCGACGATCCGCGCCGCGGCTGGAGCTACACCTTGGTTTTCGCTGCAGCCACGGACCAGGGCGTCTATGCGTTTTTCTTCGCCGGCGCGCCCGAAAACGCGGCCGCCGTATCCGCATTGGCGAGTCGGTCGCTGGCCACCTTGCGAGCAAAGCCTGCACCCCCGCCGCCCCAAAAGGCCCCGAGCCTCGCATACCAATTGGGGCGCGCCGTCGGAGTACTCGCGGTATTCGGCTTGTTCGCGTTCGTTCTCGTGCGTGTCCTATTGAATAAGTCGAAGGCGAAATCCCATTACGAGCCGGAGGCGCGGCCATGAGGGCCATCCTCGCGTGCAGCATCTTCTCGAGCCTTTTTCTCGGGACATGGTCCGCGTGGGCCGTGCAATTCGTAGATCGCGACTTCCGTGTCGATATCGTATCCAACGACGAAGACCACGAGTGTGTGACCATTCCCGAGACGTTCTCGGACCCAATCGAATGCGAGGGGCTGGATGTCGCCGACTACAATCAACGGCTTCGAGCCCTCAATCCGGGCACTCCGCCGATTATCGGGTCGGTGATTGTACGAGGAGAGGATCACCAGGAATACGTGGTCGTTCGGCGCGTCGACAATATCCCGTGGGAGTACGACGAGCTCACGACGAAGGCCTTCGTCAAGGAGGGGATCGAAGGATTGCGGCGGAAGTACGGGGCGAACGCGCTGCCCGCGGGGGAGCCGACGCCGATGAAGTTGCGGAGCAACGGCGTGCAACTCACGGGCTATGAGATCGCGTTGGCACTTCCTCCGGATGACGCGCGTCGGGTGGGAAGTTCGATGGCTCACTGGATAGCCGTGACGGGCCATGGTCGATACGCCCTGACGTTCGCGTCGTCGCCCGAAGGGCTCCCCCATGCGCGAGCCCTGGCGGAGCGCTCACTTACGACGCTGCACGCTACGCCCGGCTCTCGACCGTACAACATGGTGGGCGGTATCGTGTTTGCGGCGGTGTTGCTCGTCGGTGTCCTCGTGGGCCTCGTCGTGGGGCTCTATTTCCTGGTTCGCGCGTTGACGCGGCGCACGCAGGCGCCCAAAACGTATTACGGATACAACGCACCACCTCCGCCACCACCGGCGGCCTAATCGCGGTATCCTAGGCTCGATGGCGTGGGTCAAGTTCGTCGGGTGCGTCGCTTCTCTCGTGTTTGGGCTGGCGTGGTCGTCCCACGCAGGGGCGGTGCAAGTCGCCGACAAAGACTTCGGCTTCGAGCTCGCGCCGGATGACGCCACAGTCTGCGTCTCCTTTCCCAAGGAGCAGCAAGATCCCAAAGCCTGCGCAGGGGTCGACGTCGAATCGGTGAATGCGCGGTTGAGCACCATCCAGGGTGGCTCGGGCGAGTTGAAGCCCGTCTCTGCGATGGTCGTGCGCGCCGGCAAGAGCTTCTACGTCGTGCTGGTGATGCACAATGGCAAGACGCACGAGGAGTTCAGCAAGGAAGCGGCACGCGCCCTGGCACGTTCCGGGCGCGCCGCGCGGCGGGTCACCTACGGCGAAGCGGCGTTCCCCGCGGAAGACGACGTCGACCCGACCGAGATGCGCATCAACGGCGTGCAAGTCATCCGCTACGAGCTGGCGCCCCGCCTCAACGCCGACGATCCGCGTCGGATCATGAGCTACCAGCTTCAATATTTCGCGGCGACCGGCAGGGGAAACTACTCCATTGGCTTCTTCGCATCGCCCGAGGACGTGAACACGGTGAACGTGCTCGCGCAGCGCGCGATGGCCACGTTGCGTGCGCCGCCCGGGGCGGCTTCGTCGCACGTGGCCGAGTCCGATGCGGCCCTTTACGCGGCGGAAGCTTTCGGGGCCGTCGTGGCGTTCAGCATCGGCCTCTTCCTCGTCGTGCGATCACGGAACCGGCGATTGAAGCCGGCTCCGCCCGTTGCCTAACGCTACCGCATCTCGCCGCGCCGACCTCGAGGCTCAACTCCCGTTGGACGGCCCCAAAAAGAGTCGATAAACGGGATTGTCCGTCTCGTGCCAGCGCCGGTAGCCGACGTCGTCGAGCAATGCATTCAGCTGCGCTTCCGTGTCCGGAGGCACCTGAAAACCCACCAGGGCGCGACCATAATCGGCGCCGTGGTTGCGGTAGTGGAACAAGCTGATGTTCCAATCGCTGCGCAGCCGCTCGAGGAAGTTGAGCAGCGCACCCGGGCGCTCCGGGAATTCGAAGCGGTAAAGCTTCTCGTGGTTCGCGGGGGCGTGGCCGCCGACCAGGTGCCGCAGGTGAAGCTTGGCCAGCTCGTTGCCGCTCAAGTCGAGCGCCGGCAGACCGGCGTCTTCCAGCGTGGCCAACAGAAGATCGACCTCGCTGGCGCTGCGTACCTCCAGGCCCACGAAGACGTGCGCGCGCTTCGCGTCGGCATAGCGGTAGTTGAACTCCGTCACCGAGCGGCGGCCGATGAGCGCGCAGAACTCACGAAAGCTGCCCGGCCGCTCGGGGATGGTCACCGCCAGCAGCGCCTCTCGCTTTTCGCCCAAGGCGGCGCGTTCGGCGACGTGGCGCAGTCGGTCGAAATTCATGTTCGCGCCGGAGGTCACGGCCACCAAGCTGCGACCGTAGTCTCCCTCGCGATCCGCCCACGCTTTCAACCCGGCCACGGCCAGCGCGCCCGCGGGCTCCAGAATGGAGCGCGTGTCCTCGAAGACGTCCTGGATGGCTGCGCAAATCGCATCGCCGTCCACGCGGAGTACCTCATCGACGTAGTTTCGGCAGAGATCGAACGTCTTTTCGCCGACCTGCCGCACGGCCACGCCGTCGGCAAACAATCCCACCTCGTTCAGGACCACGCGCTTGCCGGCTTGCAGCGAACGCCACATCGCATCGGCGTCCACGGGCTCGACGCCGATGACCTTGACGTCGGGCTTGAGCCATTTGATGTACGCCGCAATGCCCGCAATGAGCCCGCCTCCGCCGACCGGCACGAACACCGCGTGCAGATCCCGCGGACGCTGCCGCAGAAGCTCCATCCCGATGGTGCCCTGGCCGGCGATGACGTCCATGTCGTCGTACGCGTGCACGAAGGTCAGGCCCTGCTCGCGCGAAAGCTCGTGCGCGCGCTCGTACGCCTCGCCGTACGAGTCGCCGAAAAGCTCCACCTTCGCCCCGCGATCGGCCACCGCCCGCACCTTGATCTCCGGCGTGGTCGCGGGCATCACGATGCTCGCGCGGCACGACAAGCGCTGCGCGGCCAGCGCCACGCCCTGCGCATGATTTCCCGCCGACGCCGCCACCACGCCGCGGTCGAGCTCCTCTCGCGAGAGGCGCGCCATCTTGGCGTAGGCACCGCGCAGCTTGAAGGAGAAGACCGGCTGCAGGTCCTCGCGCTTGAGGAGCACCTGGTGGCCGAGGCGGCGTGAAAGATTCGGCGCGGGATCGAGCGGGCTCTCAATCGCGACGTCGTAGACGGGCGCGGTGAGGATCGATTCCATCAATTCACGAGGTGGACTTGTCATTCGAGTCATTCACGGCCTCCGGGAACGCCTCGAACCTCCTTCTGCCGCGGGAACGAAAAAGCCCCGCGACCTCTAAGGAGGTGCGGGGCTCGTATCAGGACTCCTGGGAGTCTAAGCCCGCACCTTGCCTCCGATAATAATAATCAGGCCGGTGGGGCGGGCGATTCGCATATCGCAGTTACAATGACCGGCTTGGCGCGACGTGTCAAGCAGTGCAATGAGAAAACGTGACTACGGCGAAGGGCCGGTGACCTCGCTCATGCGCGGCGGCCGAGCCTCGGGCGCCGTGGCCCAAATGGTCGAATTGGGATTGTCGGTGAGCCATACGCGAATCGTCTGGGCGCGCAGCAGATCCTCGTGGGATATCCAGCTTCGAATCCAGCCGCGCTCGGGATCTCCCACGCGAACACTCGCAACGTATTGGAGCTTCGAGGCATCCGCCCCCCGCGCCTCGATGCGCACGGTCTGGCCGTTTTCCGGGCGGATCTCCACGACCTCGAACATGGGGGCGCTCAGCACGTAGGCGCCCGAGCCGGGCGCGGCCTCGAAGAGGCCCACCATGCCGAATAGCAGCCACGACGAGATGGTGCCCAAGTCGTCATTGCCCGGCATGCCATCCTCACGGTCGACGAAGAGCGTGCGCGCTGCGCGGAGCACGGCCGACGTCTTCCACGGCGAGCCCGTCCACGCGTACATCCAGGGCGCGTGCAGATCCGACTCGTTGTTCGGATTGAAGGCAAACGCGTTGTAATACGTGTACGCGCCGCGCACCCACTTCTCCTTGGCCGCCTTGGCCGGATCGGCGAGCACGGTGGGCATATCGAAGAAGGTATCCAAGCGCTTCTCCGCCTCTGCCTCGCCGCCCATCTTGGCAAAGAGGGCAGGCGCATCCTGCTGCACGAGCCATTGGTACTGCCACGCCGTGCCCTCGTGGAAGCCGTGCCCCTTCATGGGATCGTACGGGTCGGGCTCCGCGTTGGTGTCGTCGGCGTTGCGTGCGCGCGGAAAGCCCGTATAGCCCTTCGACTGCGCGTTCGCGTCCCACTGCTTTTCGAAGTTGCGGCACCGCGCATCGAGTTGTTTGGCTTTCTCCTTCTCGCCCAGGCCGCGGGCCATCACCGCGAGCGCGCAATCCGCGAATGCGTACTCCAACGTCGCCGAACCCGCCTGCCGGCGATCGCCGTAGGTGTAGCCCGAGGTGGTGCTGTAATCGACGTGTCCACGCGCCTTGTACGTGGGATTCCCATCGCGCCCGCGGAATATCGAAGTATCCGCCGGCACCTCGTTGACGTTGCGCCAGAGCGCATCGAATAGCTTTTTCGCCGTATCTCGATCGAGGAGGCCGCGGCGGTAAATCGTCACGATCCACGGCGTGATGGGATCGCCGCTCATCACGTTGGTCTCGCCGTTGCCCAGCGCCCAACGCGGCACCCACCCGGCATCGTTGTAAATGCGCAGCACCGAACGGGCCATGTCTGCGGCGCGCTCGGGGTGGAGCAATGCCACCAATTGATTCTGGGAGCGGTACGTATCCCAGAGTGAGAGCATTTGATAATAGGGCCGGTCGCTCGTGTGGATGCCGTTTTTGAAATCGCGGTATTGCCCATCCACGTCGGAGCCGATGGAGGGGTGAAGCAGGGAGCGGTAAAGCGCGCTGTAATAGGTGCGCTGGTCGGCAGGCGAGCCACCCGCCACCGGCATGCGCAGCAACTCGCTCTGCCAGGTGCCATGGGCGCGAGCGCGCACGGATTCGAACGACTGCCCTTGGCTCTCCTTGTTCCGATTGGTGCGCGCCCCTTCCACGGAGACGTAGGAGAGCCCCACCACGGCGTTCACGGTCCTTCCCGCCGCCGGGTCGAAGGAGAGCCACGCGCCCATGCGCCCGTTGGTACGCTTCGCCGTGCGGCTGTTGGGTGTGAACGTGCTTCCCACCCAGGTGCCGAACAGCCTCGCCGCGCGATCGAACTTCGCGCTGAAGAAGATGCGGTAACGCTCTTTGCCGGTTTCGCCGCAAAAGTTGCCGCCGGTGAGCGAACCCTCGATGGTGTCGTTGCCCACGACGGAGACATCGGCATCGTAGACATTGCCGTTGCTTTCGCCGACCTCCACCAGCACGTTCATCCCCGTGGCCGAATCGGGGTAGACGTATCGGTGCCATCCCGTGCGCTCGGTGGCCGTGAGCGACACCTTCACGCCTTGTCCCGTATCACCGAGCGCGACGTCGTAGGAACCCGGGGAAGCGCTTTCGTTCGAATGGGAGAACGTCGTCGCGTACTGCGTCGGATCGGATGAGAGCAGACCCGTGGTGGGCATGAAACGGAAATTGCCCATGGTCTGACAGCCGACGCCCGAGAGGTGCGTATGACTGAAACCCCATATCTTCGTATCCTTGTATTGATACGAGGCATATCGGTTTACGCCCGTGTCGGGACTCAATTGCACCATGCCGAATGGCATCGCTGCCCCGGGGAAGGTGGTGCCACTTTCGTTGTTGCCAATCGAGGTGTCGACCAACGCCGTGGGATCGGTTGCGAAAGAAGGCCACTGCTCGGACCGGGGCCCCTCGGTGCGGGCATCCCGGTCGCGGCGGGCATTTCCATCGGGCGACGCATCGGCATCGGGAGGGATGTCCGATACGAGCTCGGTCTCGCTGCACATGAGCGTCGAACCACCGAGAACCGCGGCCAAGGCCACGATGGCGAGCTTTTTCATGCCGCGACTGTCACGCGCCGGCGACTACGCCGTCAAGAGCGACTCACGGGCCGTAAGGATTGGGCGGCGGCTTTGCTGGGATGATGCGTGGAGTAGGAGGAGAAGGTGGAGAAGGCGGAGCCGATTCCGTTTTTCCCGTGCGCCGTGGCGGAGCTGTCTTTGCTGCGGGTTTTGCAGAGGGGGAGGCCGAAGCCGACGCGCTTGGAGTCGTCGGCACGTCCTTGAAAGTAGAGCCAAGGGTGGACTCTGTCTCCTGAGCGGTCGACGGATACATCTCCGCCGCAGGTTGTGCCGTTGCCGGAGTAGGTGGTGCCGAGGCCACCGTATGCACGCTGGAGGCGGTACGCGCATTTCCCTTCACGCGATGTGCGATCCACGCGCCCGTGGAGACGGCGGTGGCCACGAGAAGCACGCCTGCGAGCACCGAGAGCGGAACCGCAGTGCCAAACCGTGCGCGTGCCGTGTGCAGGACGCTCTGCGTCACGCTCTGGGCGGGGGCCGACTGCGTGAAGCTCGGCGCGTCCACGACGGGATGCGCTTGCGAAATGGCTGCCGGCGGCACCGCGGTTTCCTGCTTCGGCGACGAGTTCTCGCTGACGAAGCGACGCCGGCGCTCGGTGAGCTCCGCCCCGAAGGCGCTCTCCACGAGCTTTGCCACCTCGATGTGCGAGCCAACCAAATTCGAGGCGCGCGCCCGCAGCTCGAGCTCGCGCGCGAAGTCACCCGCCGTGGGAAAGCGGTAATCCGGCTGCCGCGCGAGCGCACGCAAGATCGCCGGATCGAGCATCGCGAGATGTGCGTGGTACGCCGAGGGCGGCGGGATGTTCTGCGCCGCGACCCGCTTGAGCGTCTCCAGCTCGGTGGCGGCTTTGAACAGCCGCTCGCCGGTCATCACCTCCCAGGCGATGATCCCCAGCGAAAAGAGATCGCTGCGCGCGTCCACGTAGTGCCGCTCGATGTACTCGGGGGCCATGTACGCGAGCTTGCCCTTGAGCACACCGGTGGCCGTCTCCTCGGCGGTGCGCTCCAGCGTCTTCGCCACGCCAAAGTCGGCGATGCGCGCCATGCCATCGCGGCCGATGAGCACGTTGCTCGGCGATACGTCGCGGTGAACGAGGTGGAGCGGCTGCCCGGAGTCGTCGGTGGTGCGGTGCGCGGCATCGAGGCCGGCGGCCGTATCGAGCAGGATGCGCATCATCTCGCGCGGGCACTGCGACGTATCGATCCGGCGCATCAAGTCCGAGAGGGTGCATCCCTCGATGTAATCCAGGACCAGGATGACGTCGCCCGCGTCCTCCGTGACATCGATCACGCCGACCACGTTGGGGTGGTGAATGCGCGACGCGAGGCGTGCCTCCCGTTTCAATCCATCGACCAGATCCGGATCGAGCCGCACGTGCTCGTGCGCCCGCTTGAGCGCGACCAAGTGCGAGAATCCGACGTCGCCCTGCACGCGCCCCACGTAAACGGTGGCCATTCCCCCAGTGCCCAGCCGCGCCAGTGATTCGTAGCGCGTCGCTGTCATTGGAGGCGTCATTGGAATCGCCCGACCAAGAGCACCGAGCCGGGGCCCACGGCAACGGACACGGGCTTCGAGGCTGCGGCGCTGTTCTTCGAAGGATGAAAATCGGTCAGCGCGGCCAGCACGATGGTCGTTGCAGCGAAGGCGCCCGTGACGCCCCATGCGACGCGCGCGAGTGTTTGCGCCGACTCGCCATCATCCGCGGTTTGCTGCGACGGGTTCGACACGAAGTCATCGTGCTTGCTCTTCGTCATCACGGTGAAGACCGTCGCCGTCGCCACGGCCGCTCCGGTGACGCCCAGCGCGGTCCAGAAGTACACCGGTGCGATGCCCGAGGTGTGGCGCTCCGGGAGGATCTCCGGCGGAGGCTGCACCTCGTGCCCGTCGGTCTTCGGCGAGCCTGCCACGGCCACACCCGTCGCTGCCGGCGCGAGCTCCGACGACGACGCCGTCACGTCGGCCGTCGCGCCTGCGGCCACCGAGATCTCGCGATCCACGGGCTTGCCATTTCGAGCGCGAAGGTGCGCGATGTGCTTTCCAGGCGCGACCCAAACGGCGCGGCCGCCTTCGATGGTGCGCTCTGCGTTGTCGTCCACCGTCGCGGTGCAAGCCACATCGACCGGGCACACCACGCGGATCTTTCCGGCCGAGCCGACGAATTTCTTCTTCAGCCTTTGCGCCAACTCCGCCAATGCGCCATCGACCGCGCGAGTCTCCGCGCGCTCGACGAGCTCCATGGCCAGCACGCCGTCGGTGCTGGAGAGCGATGCGGCCATCGCGAGTTGCAAGGCGCGCGAGTTGGGCACCCGCTCGTCGGCGCGCGCGAAGTGTTGCGCGGCCGTCGTGTAGTCCTTTTTTTCGTACGCGGCTGCGCCGGCGTCGTACTCGGCTCGCGCTTGCTTGGACGCATCGTCCGCCCGAGCGGAAGCCGTCCACGCGCTCGCGAAGAGAACGGTAAAGGCCCCCGCCAAGACGATACGTTGTCGATTGCTCACGCCGCTCGCGCTCCTCGAATCCGTCGCATCAGCCGCCCGCCGCCAGCGCGCCCGAAGCCACCGATTCCTCCAGGGATTTTACACGTTGACGCATTCTTGTCCCCTAATGGCCTGAGTTTCGGTGCTTGGCGATCTTTTTATCCACAGCGGAACGATGGCGGCGCCATGGCTGCAGAAACCCGGAGGAAACGCAGAATAGTTGACACCGCTCACAATTGCTGACCCCGGCGATCGTCGTGGGATGGTAGGGTCCTCCCTTTCAGGCTCAACCTTGGCTTGGCCGTGCGACCCCCATCGTGCGCGCAAGTCCCTCCTCTCACGTCCGGGTCCGTCATGTGACGGCCCATCAACGACAGGGTGTCAATGCGATGAAGGGCAGACTCTTTATCTCCGCGTTCGTTCTGTGTACCTCGTGGGCGTCGGCGGCCGCCGCGGATACCTCGCTGGAGATCCTTCACGGCTGGAACTACAACAACGACTTCAACGGCGCGAAGGAACGCACCATCTACACCGTGAAGACGTTCCAGCCCTGGCAATACGGGACGTTCTTTCTTTACTACGACATCACCGGGCCTTTCACGCCGCCCGACTCGAAGGTACTGCCGAACGAAAAGGGAGGGTTCTTCGGCGGCCAATCCTTCACACTTTCGGCGAAGCGCATCGGCGAGAAGATCTCGGGCGAGAAGTGGGACTGGGGTGCGCTCGGCGACGTGTCGCTCCGCTACGAGATGGAGCACGTGTCGAAGTTCGGCATGCTCATGTACTACGGACTTCAGTGGGACCTGAAGATCCCGGGCTTCGACTTCGTGGCCGCGACGACCGTCATCCGTGACGACTGGTCCTTGAAGGGCGTCGACCTGCAGATCGGCGGCGCATGGCAAATGACGATTCCGCTCGGGAACATCACCGACTTCGTCTTCGCGGGCTTCGTGCAGTGGGGCATGTTCGGCGAGGGCAGCGGCGCCATCGAGTTCTGCGACGACGGTGTCGACAAGTGCGTTCATGTGCAGCAAAAAGGTGCGCCCTTCGTGACGTCGCAGCCGCAGTTTTTGCTCGACGTGGGCAAGCTGGCGCGCATCACCGATCGGCACTTCTACGCGGGCATCGAATACCAAATTGCGCTCAACCGCTATTTGCAAAAGGGCGTGAACGAGAACCTGGCGCAGGTCATGTTCAAGTGGGCCCTTTGATACGAATTTAGAAAACTTGCCCCGGCCCGAGGAGGAAGATGCGCAGGCGCGCCCGCTCCTCGGGATTCAGTACTTCGTCGAGCCAGCGGATGGCCGCATGGGGATCGGTAAAGACGCGTCGTGCCGGATCGGCGGATGCACGCGAGATGCGTTCGATCTGCATATGGGCCGTGGCCTGCGCGGGGGACATGACGTCGGCGCATCGTTCGAAGTGACCGCGGATGCCCTCCATCAAGGCAACGAGGCGATCGGCGAGGTGGGGCGGCAGTACGGTGGCGCGGCGAAGATCGACGCACATCACGGCGTTCGGGATGGTGTCGAGGAACTCGATCAAGCTGGCCGCGGCTCCTTCATCGAGTTCGCTCACGTCGGGCGGGGGAATGTGGCGAAGTTCGACCAGGCGACCGACTTCGCGTGCGCGGATCATCATTGTGGGCTTCCAACGTCCCTACCATGCGCATTGGCCATTTCGGGAGGATGTTAGACCAGCCGCAACAAGGCTTCGCGATCGTGGTCGGCTGTCGCGACGTGTGAGCCTCGTGCATCCGGCGCCGGCGGTGCGAACCGCAAGAGCACGGCGCCGGAGGGATCCAGGCGAACGTGCGAGCGGTGGACGTTGCCGTGAACGATGCCAGCACGGTGAAGCGCGTCGAGTGCGCTGGCGAGCCGTGTGCGATCCTCATCGGTGAGCCAGCGATCGAGCGGGCGGTCGTTCGCATCGAGCCAAATTTCGCCGGCGCGGCGGTCCACGCGATAGACGATTTGCAACCCGGGATGCTCGGCGCGCGCGAAGGCGGAGGCGCGCGCGAGCGTCGGCGGATCGAGTGGCACGCGAAGAATGGGCCTCTCGAGCCATGCGTCCACATCGGGCTGCCCCGCCACACCGACTCGGACGCGGGCGGATTCTTCCGCCATCTCGTTCGAGCGGCGCCGCGATGCTTCGGAGGGCGCGCTCGGTCGCGGCGCAGGGGCACCGAACCAGCTAGGCCAGGGCAGGGCAGTCAGGGCACGTCGTGCCGAGCGTGCATCGCTCGGGCGGCGCGCGGGATCGAGCGCGACGAGTGCGTGCACCACCGTGTCATGGCGCGCGTCGAGATCGCGGTGGTTCGCGCTGGGCAGCCGGGCGATATCCCCGAGCTCACCGGTGAGCATTTCCAAGAGCACCGCCCCGACGCCGTACAGATCGCTCGCGAGGGAGGCGGGCTCGCCGGCGCGCTGCTCGGGGCTCATGTACGAAAGGGTGCCGATGACGCCCGCCGTGGCCGTGGCGGAGAGATCGCCCAAGTGTGCGGCGCCGAAGTCGGCGAGGCGGGCGGTTCCGGCGCCGTCGAAGAGCACGTTCGACGGCTTGATGTCGCGGTGCAAAACGCCCACGCGGTGCGCTTCCTCGAGGGCGCCGAGAAGGGCGCACGCGATTTCGACGGCGCGGGCCGGTGCAATGGGCCCGCGGGCGAGCATCTCCTCCAAGGTGCCGCCGGGCATCCAGTCGAGCACCAGCGCGGGGCCATCGGGAAAGTAGTCGCGAAGCGGCACCACGTTGGGATGATCGATCGACGCCAGAACGCGCTGCTCGCGCTCGAAGCGCGCGAGCACGTCGCGCCCTGCGCCGCGTGCGCTGTAGCCTGCGTAAATCTTGATGGCCACGCGCTCGCCTCGCACCGTGTCGATGCACTCGAGCACGCGCGAGCTCGGCGTCGAGGCGATCTCGCGCACCACTTCGTAACGTCCGTAGATCCGCGTCGCGGGCGGGCGCGATGGACGGAGCGGCGCCGCGGGCTCCTCGGGCGCGGGCACTTCGCCCATCGCGGCGAGCTCGCGTCTGGCCTCCGCGGCAGCCTGCTCGAGTCCGAGCTGCTCGAGCGCGCGCACGAGCAGGCGCAGCGCGGGCAGGCGTTCGGCCGCGTCGGGCGGGATGCCTTGCAGGGTGCGCGCGGCGGCCTGGGCCTTGCCGTATCGAACGAGAAGCCCGCCCAGCGCAAGGTGGTTCGGCCAATGCAACGGCGCCCGCCGCGCCGCCGTCTCCAGCACGCGCGCGGCGCCCACCACGTCGTGTGCTGCCTCGAGCAGCTCGGCGGCGCGCACCGCATTGCCGGCGCGATCCCATGCACGCGCGGCCTCGGCGGATCGGCCCACGCTCTCGAAGATGCGCGCGGCCCACGCATGATCGCCGTGGGCCTCCAGCGACACGGCCACGTGCTCTGCGATCTGCGGCGAAGCCACCAAGTTCGCGAGCGCCCGCTCGATGAGCGCATCGTCGCGCGACAGGACCGAAAGCCGCATGGCCCGTCCGGCATCCGACGTGCGCAGAGCCTCGGTCGCGGCGAGGTGCCACTCACAGGCGCGCTCGAACAGGGCACTCGCCGTGGTGGCATCTCCGCGTGCACTCGCCAGGGCGGCGGCGTCGGCGATGCGTTGTTCTCGGATCAACCTCGCGATGTCGTCATCCATCGCGCACCGCCTCAGAACTCCGCGCCGTCGGGCGAGCCGTTGCCGTTCTCCATCGTCTCTTCGTCGTCGTCCTCGTCGGGCGTCGCCGGCGCCGCCTGCGAGGGGCGCGTGCGAAGCCATGCATCGACGTCGCCGAACGGCGCGAAGGGCGGGGAAGGGCGCTCGCCGCGCGTGACGGCCTGCGAATCGCTGCGGGCCGCGAGATCGCCGAGGATGCCGCGTTCGCGGTTTCGCCGGCCAGGGCCGCTGCGATCGACCCAGAAATAGCTGCGCGAGCGCACGTCGACGTGCACGAACCCGCTCGCAGGGTAGACGCCGATGCCGACGAAGCCGAGCTCGCGCGCGAACTTCGCCACCTCTTCGTCGCTGGCGCCCGGCACGATCATGTCCAGCGCCCGCCCCAAGCCGTGGTTCGATTTGCGATGCCGCCGCGGCGCGCGGTACGCCGACACGATGCGCAGCTCCTGCGCGTGGAAGTAGGTTTGAATGCGGTAAGCGAGGTCGAGCAGCCGCGGATCCATCGGATGCTCGCACCCGTTTCGCGAATCGCGAAGCACGTGGGCCGCGCGATCCAGATCGCGCGCCGAGAACCCGCCGTGGTCGCTGCGTGCGGCCATTTCGACGCGGTCGTTCGTGTTCAGCGAATAGAGCGCGAGTTTCGGGCGCCCTTCCTCATCGACCGGGGGCGCCTTGTTCGGCGTGGGCGTATGCCAGCTGCGCATGCGCGCGCTCTGTTGCGCGGCCTTGGCACTCGTCTTCTTGGGTTTCTGCACGGTGGGCGCAGCGGCCAAGGCCACCGTCGACACAAGCATGCAACCGAGCACGCACCATCGCGTCGTAGATCCGAACCAACCTCTCAAGCGCCCTCGTGGATCCTCTAACGGCGCCGGAACGTGGCGACCCGCGCGAAATCGAAACGCAGAACACCCGAGTCGATTCCCTTGGCGCGGAAGGACTCGCGGTGCACGCGGTGAATGGCGATGGTGCCCTCGTCCGCGACGAACGCCGTCGCGGCGAGCGTGGCGCGTCCGGTGTCCGCAAAAGAACAGCGGACGCCCGTATCGCGTGTGCCTGCCCCACCCACCGAAGCTGCCTTGGCGGACACGTCGATGTAGACGACGTCGTCATCCGCCGAGCCCTCCGTGGTCCAAGCGATTTCCGTTGGATCCACGGCCGGGATGAACACGGGAGACCCATCGACCCGGTGCGAAAGCGCCTGATCGGCGATGCGGATGTCGCCCGGCTCGCCCTTGGCGGTGGCTTCCACCGTGAAGGGGGCGATTTCCTGCTCCGGCGAACCCGCCGCGCGAAACACGTAGCGGCCCTTGGCCGGAAACGCGTCGCCCTCGCCGCGCGCCGTGTAGACGACGCCGCTCACGAGATCGACCACGTCGGGCACTTGCCGGGCGACGAGCTTGGTCTCCGGCTTTCCCTCGGCCGCGGACCCGCCTGAAAGCTCGAACGAGAGCGCTCCGACATTGAGCAGCTCGAGGCTGCGCGCCAGCTTGGTGGCGGAGCTCGCCCCCGAAAGGCGGCTGCACGAACCCACGGGCGGTAACTCGATGGCGGCGCCTACGAGCCGGAGCGAATCGCCATCCACGACGCCCGCGCGCGAGCGAACGAACCGGGCGATGATGTCGCTCTTCGGGGCCTCGGTGCCGCTGGCTCCCGTCGTGCGTTCGACCGTCACGATGCCGGTGACCGCGCTCGCTTCCGCGTCGGTTGATTCCGAGGAGGCCGCTATATTGGCCGAGCAGCCAACGCTGAGCACCCCAAAAAGGGGTCCCGCGATCGATAAAATTCGAGTCCGAGCCGACACGACGATTAAGGGTAGACGGGTATGCCCCCTCACGCAATCCAAGATCACATGCTCATCCTTGCTGCGTTCCCTCCGGAGCTCGAGCCATTTTCGGAACGCTATCGCAAGGATGCCCGCGCCATTGGCGTAGGCCTCGTCACGGCCGCGCACGCCACCGGTGCCTTGTTGGCCTCGGCCAAGCCGGCGGCGGTTCTTCTGGTGGGAAGCTGCGGCGTGTATCCGGGCCGCGCGCCCGCGGCGGGTGCGGTCGTGGTTGCCACCCGCACGGTGCTGGCGGACGCCGGGGTGGCGCAGGATCAAGCGGCGCTTCCGCCGCCGATGGCGACGCATGCGCCAACCGACCCGGCCTGGGTGGAACGTTTCGTCGCCGGCGGATGCCTCCCCGCCATCGTCGCCGGCACATTGGGCATCGCGACCGACGATCGGCTCGCCCACGCCTTGGCCGAGCGCAGCGGGGCGGACGTTGAAAACCTGGAGGCCTTCGCGGTGGCCGCCGCCTGCGCCGCCGTATCCGTACCCTGCGTTGCCGTACTGGGCGTGACCAACGTCGTCGGCAGCCAAGGCCGCATCCAATGGCGCGACAACCACCGCACCGTCGCCGCCCGCGTCGTCGAAATCGTCGAGCGCGTGCTCGGCTAAAGCACCCCGTCGAGGAACAACGCGGCGAGGCGCTCGGGCGCGGCCGATACCGACGCAGGATGCAAGGTCGCCGACACCGCGGCGCCGTTCAGAAAGATGACGATGGTGCGCGCCCGATCGAGTGCGTCGGCGGAGTGGCCTGCAGCTTCCAGGACCTTGGCCAGAGAGATCGTCAGCTCCTCGAGGGCGCCCTGCTTGTGCGCGATGCCCGCGTCGTCGCGAAAATCGGGAAGCGAAAGGTCACCCGAGAGGCTCATTTGCATCAGCGCCTGCATCTGCGGATCCGTCTGCACCGCGCGAAGAAAGCTGGCCACGAAGCCATGGATTTTCGCCGCGGGCTCTCCTTCGGTGCAAAGAACGTCGAGCACCGGGGCCATCACGCTGGTCCATCGTTCGCGCAAGATGGCGCCGTACAAATCGGCCTTGTTCGTGAAGTGGTGGTAGAACGCTCCCCGCGTTACGCCGGCCCGCTTCGCGATTTCTTCGAGCTGGGCGGCCGCGAAGCCCAGCTCCGCGAAGACACGAAGGCCCGCATCGAGGATGGTCTCGCGGGTCTTGGCAGCGTCTTCAGGGGTTCGTCTTGGCATGGGCTTTTTTCAGGAGCATCGGCCCCTCGAGGCGCATGAACCACATGCGGCAAAGGTCCGCCGTGGCGAAGGTGCTGGGGCGTGCGAAGCGCATACGATGGCGCGCGGGGTCGATGCCATCGATCCAGTTGAGATCGAAGCGACATAGCACGGGCTGCACCTCGGTTCGTTCGAGCGCGCGCAGCGTCTCGTGAAAGAGGCAGCGCCGCACGTTGAGCACGTAGCCGAAGCCGTCGTCGACGGGCCGCTCGAACGCGAAGGAGGGGCCGAAATAATGCTCTTCGCGTTCGCGCGAGCTCTGGGTGATGGCCTCGAAAGGGTCGGCGGACGCGTCGAGCATGCCCGCCGTGCCCTCGAGAACCCACGCGCGCAGCGGTTCGTTGAGGCAAGCGTCGACGATGTGCAGCGCTTTTTCGGAGCCAAGCTGCGGCAGGAGCACGTCGTACGCCGCCACGGCCAGCAAGGTGAAGCCGACGTTGCCCTCATCGAGCTCGTTGTGGATCAGGTGCCGCGTCTTCGGCGCAAGACCCCGGATGCGGTCCCGAATCGACGACTCCTCGCCGCCGAGGGAAAGCTTTCCCAGGTGCTCGAAGAAGCTTTTCTCGATGAGCCCGAGTGCGGCGAGGGGCGAAAGCAGCAGTTTTTCATTCATGGATATTACATACATTCATGAATGTATGTATTCAAGCAAGCCCAAGTGTAGAAGGTCCCAGGGGCCTCTTTCTAGAAGGTCCACCAGAGCGAGCTCGCCGGGGTGAGGGCGAAGCCGGTGACGGTGACCTTGTTGGAGTTGTACTCGCCGTTGATGTGCGTGTACGAGCCGGCAAATTCCAGGGCCACGTGCACATGGCGAAAGCCCACCGCGAGGCCGGCGACGGCGCCGACGTAGAAGCGATCGGCGGAGAGATCCGGTCCAGGGGCCGAGGGTTTCTGCTCCGTGGTCAGGGCCCCGATGGAGACGTGCTCCCAGCCGCCGCGGGGACCGGCCCATAGCTTGTAAATCCCGCCCGAGCTTTCCCAGCCCACGAGAAGGGGGACGTCGGCGCCGTAGCCGCGCAGGCTTTCGAGGTCCACGTTCGTGAGCGTGCTGCCTTGCTGTTGCCCGTAGAACGGGACGGAGACGCCCACGCCGGCGGAGTACGACCACGCACCGGAGTCGAAGGCCTTACGGATGTCGATGCGCGCGGCCCGTCCGGTGTACGTGATGCCGCCTTCTGCGCCGGATCCGACGCCGACGCGCGCCGAGACATACGGTGCCAAGCCGGGGCCCATCGCCGCGGCGACGAGGGCACCTTTCGCGTAGGCCGGGTTGGTGCCCGGCTGGCCTTGCGGCTCGGGACCGGCGGCGGATAGGTCGCGTGCGACGCGTAGATCGTCCGCTGCGGAGCCCACCGCGATCTGGCCGCTCAAGCCTCCCGCAGCGCGGACCTCTCCGGGACCCAAAGCCCGTGCGGGGTGCAACAAAGGGGCTCCGCCCGCGCAGCCGCCGAGGCAAACGGCGGTTGCACCCAAGCCAAGAAACCCGAGATGTGCTCTGGCCCCCGGAAACCGCCTCACTTGCGGAAGCGAGACGCGAACTCGTTCGCCGAGGCCGCCTTCTTCAGCTCTTCATCTTCCGGGTGCAGGCGAAGCGCCCGCTCGAGAAGCACCTTCTCGTCCTCGGTGTGGTTCGGATCGGGAAGGCAGCACTCGACGGGGCAAACGGCCTGGCAGGCCTCGTGGTCGTGAAACCCAACGCACTCGGTGCAGAGCTCCGGATCGATGACGTAGATCTCGTCGCCCTCGCTAATGGCCTCGTTCGGGCACTCCGGTTCGCATGCTCCACAATTAATGCAGTCCGCCGTGATGTACGTCGACATGATCGTTTGCTGCGCAACCTACGGGTCGATTCCCGTTGTGTCAAACAAGACCTGTTGCTGCTTTTCCGGGACGCGACTACGGTCGGCGCGGCTCATGCTTTTTCGCCGCCTTAGCATCTTGTTTTCCGCGCTCATTGCAACGGCCGGGTGCACCCCCTCCATCGGTGACAGCTGCACGGTCTCCACCAACTGCTCGTCCTCGGGCGACCGGCTCTGCGACAATTCGCAGCCTGGTGGGTACTGCACCGTGTTCAACTGCCAACCGGACAGGTGTCCTGACGAGGCCGCCTGCGTGCAGTTCCACGCGGCCGTGGACGGTTGCCCCTACAGTGACCGAAGCCAGCGCTCTGCAAAGAGCTTCTGCGTGAAGCACTGCGATTCCGATTCGGACTGCCGCGCCGAGTACCGGTGCGCCGCTCCGGGCGAGGCTCCGTACTTCGCGCAGATTCTCGACCGCAATCAGTCTCGCAAGGTCTGCGTTCCCATCGTCGGCGGAACGCTGGACGCCGGGCCCTTGCCGAACAATCCGCTGGTGTGCCAGCCCGGATCGGTGGTGGAGCCGCCCGACATCGATGCCTCGTCACCGAAGCCCGATGCAGGTGTGGACGCGGGCGACGCCGGTGTGACGGATGCCGGGACCGACGCGGGAGACGCCTCCGCCGATGGCGGCGGGTAAGTCGGCGTCCCGCGCTTCCTTTTCATTTACGCGCAGCCTCGTCGCGATGGCTTGGCGCGGCGCCGAAGCCGTGGCGCTGCTCGTGGTCCTCGCGTCGCTGGTCTTCTTGGCCCTGCGCACCTTGCCGGGCGATCCCGCAGCGCTGATCCTCGGTGACCAGGCGAGCGCCGCGGAGCTTTCTGCGCTGCGTGCGCGTCTGGGCTTCGATCGGCCGCTCTATGTGCAGTATGCACATTATTTGCGCGGCCTGCTGACGCTCGATTTCGGCGACTCCCTTCGCCGGCCCGGCGTGCGTGCGGCGGCCCGCGTCTTCGAGGCCCTGGGGCCCACCGGCGAGCTGGCCGGGCTGGCCGTGGCCATGGGATCGGTCGTGGGAATCACCTCCGCGGTGCTCGCCGTAGGGCCCTGGCTCGGTGCGGGGCGGCGTCACGTAGAGCGCGCGTTCGTCGTCGTGGCATCGACCCCGCTGCTCGCGTTTGCGCCGCTCCTGACCTACGTGTTCGCCGTGCGCTGGCGCGTACTTCCGCTGCCGGGGGATCCCGATGCGGGCTTTCTCGGGCTCGTCTTTGCCAGCGCGCTGCTGGCCGTGCCGCTCTCCGCGCACGTGGCGCGCATCGGGCGTGCGGCCCTTCAGGACGTGAGCGGCGCGCCGTTTCTGACGGTGGTGCGGGCCAAAGGGGGAAGCTTCGCGCGCGCGTGGTTCCTGCACGGGCTGCCCGCGACCTCGGGGCCCATCGTGACCACCATTGGGACGCAGCTCGGTGCGCTCCTCGGCGGTGCCGTGGTGCTGGAGCGGCTCTTCGAGCGGCCGGGGCTCGGTACCTTGATCCTCGAGTCGTACGCCTCGCGCGATCTGCCGGTGCTCGAGGCCTCCGTCGTGGCCGCGGGCTCGCTTTTCGTGGCGACGCAAGCGATTGCCGGCGCCGTGCATGCGGCCATCGACCCGCGGGTGCGGTCGTGAAGGCGCTTCCGCTGCTCCTGATTTTCCTCCTTTCGGCGGGGGTGGTGCTTTTTGGCCATGGCTCACCGACCCGGCTCGATCCCACGTTGGCCTGGATGGCGCCCAGCGTGGCGCGGCCGTTTGGATCGGGGGAGGGGGGCATCGATTTGCTGTCGCTCACGGCCCATGCGGAGCTTCGGGGCATCGTGCTCGCGGTGCTGGTGGCACTCGGTGGCTTCGTTCTGGGGACGCCGCTCGGTGCGGCGGCGGCGTTTGCGCGCGGCAGGTTCGAAAGCGGTGTGGCGCGCACGTGCGATCTCTTGCAGGCTTTCCCCACATTTCTGCTCGCGCTGGTGGTGCTCTCGGCGGTGCGCAGCCCCACGCGATGGCACCTGGGGCTCGTCTTCTCGCTGACCGCATGGGCGCCGTTCGCACGGCTCGCGCTGGCGCAAGCGCGCGTGCTTCGGGCGGCGGCGTTCGTCGATGCTTCGGTGGCGCTCGGCCAGACGCCGCCGCGGGTGTTTTGGCACCACGTCCTGCCGAATCTGCTCGGTGTGGTCAAAGTCCAGCTGGGGTCAACGGCTTCGGCCATCGTCGTGAGCGAGGCCGCCCTCGCGTTCGTCGGTTTCGGACCGCACGATGGCGTTTCCCTGGGCAACGTTCTCGATCAAGGGGTTGCCGCCATGCTTCGCGCGCCGCACGTGCTCACGGTGGGGGCGCTCGCGGTCTTCGTCACGAGCGCATCCATGCTGTTGGCGGCAGGGGCCGAACGGACGTAAAAGGGAGCAAGACGAGAAAGACCGAGATGCTGACGCCGCCGCTCGCCAGAAACCTCGAAGCCTCCGTGCGCGATCTCGAATCGACACGGCCCTCCACGCGTGCATCCTCGATTGCCGATCTGGTGCGCCATGCCCAGGGCGATGCGGCCGTGCGCACCCGGGCGATTCCGCTGCTCGAGAAAGCGCTTGCCTCGGATGCGGCGCCGGAGGTGCGCTCGGCCGCCGCCGTGGCGCTGGGCGATCTCGGTGCAAACGAGGCGTTGAGCGCGTTGCTCGTCGCGGTGGAAGATGCCGATCTCCACGTGCGGCAGATGGCTCTGAACGCCCTGGGCGAAATCGGCGACGTGCGCGCATTGCCCCGCTTGCGACGTGCGCTCGGCGACGGCCGGCCCGAGGTGCGCTACCAAGGCATCATCGCGTTCTGCCGCGTTTCGCAGGAAGAAGACGACACGCTCGAGGCCCTGGAGAAGGCGACGTCGGACGAGGACGCGGCGGTTCGCTACATCGCGCTGCGCATCGCCGAAGAGCGCATCGACACGACGGCGAAGCACTTGCCGCCGCCGTCGTGCAACGGCACCCGCTCGGCGCGGGCGGCGTCGTGGACGAAGCTCGGTCCGCGCGCCCGTGAGATGCTGCACGATCCGGCGCGCCAAGTCCGTGTGGTGGCGGCCATCTTCCTCGCCAAGACGGGCGACGACACGGGGCACGAGATCATCGAGCGCGTGGTGCGCGGGCAGCTCCGCGCGGACAAGGAAGACGAGCGCGAGGCCGTCGAAATCGCGGGAGAACTCGAGCTGCGCGAGCTCGTTCCGCACCTCGAACGCCGCGCGTGGGGCGCGGGAAAATGGCTGCGCGACACCTGCGCCTTCCACGCGAAGATCGCGCTGGCCCGCATGAGCCACCCGCGCGCGCAGGCCGAGATCACGCGCGATCTCGGCGCCGGAAAGCGCGAAACGCGTTCGGCCGCGGTGGTGGCCGCCGGGCGCGCCCGCCTGGTCGACTTGCGCGAAACCATCGCCGCGCTGCCCGACGACGCGGTCGATCCCGAGCTGCGAGCCGATGCCCTCCAGCGCTTGCAGCGCGGCCCCCATCGAGTGACGGAGTGACTGAGCGGCGCACCGATGCCTAAATCCGCCCCCATGCAGAAGGACTACTCCGGCGCGCGCTTCGATCCTGCGTTGCCTCGCCCGCACGTCGAAAGCTATTTCCTCAAGGCCAACGAGCCCAGCGGCCGGCGCGCCCTGTGGGTTCGCCACACGATCTACGCCGGGCGCCACGATGCTTCGCGGGCCGTCGCCGAGGCGTGGGCCATCTTTTTCGACCGCGATCGCGGCCACGTCGCCGTCAAGCAGCAGGTGCCTTTGCAGCGCGCCCGCTTTTCGCGCAGCGAGCTCGATATCTGCATCGACGGCGTCACCCTCGACGCGCGCATCGCCCGGGGGCGCCTCGAGGGCGGCAATCGCTCCGTGGGCTGGGATCTCACGCTCGCCTCGAACGGGCCGCCGCTTTTGCACTTCCCGCGCACGTTCATGTACGAGGGGCCGTTTCCCAGCTCCAAGCTCGTCTCGCTGCTTCCCGATGCGCGCGTTTACGGCACCATCGACGTGGGCGGCGAATCGGTGAACGTCGAGGGCTGGCCGGCCCTGCTCGGGCACAACTGGGGCAAGCGCAACGCGCACACGTACGCCTGGGGCCACTGCAACTCGTGGACGGGGGGCGAAGACGTCATGTTCGAGGGGACCAGCGCCCGCGTGAAAATCGGTCCCGTGCTCACGCCCGTGAGCACCATCTTGTGCCTGCGCCATCGCGGTGTGCGCTACGACTTGAACGGCGTCATGCAGATGATGAAAAACCGCGGCACCATCGGCATGCGCCGCTGGAGCTTTCGCGGCCACGGCGAGCTCGCGCGCATCGAGGGCGAGCTCTGGGCCGAGGACGACGACTTCGTCGGCCTGCACTACCCGAATCCCGATACGCCCATGACCTATTGCCTCAACACGAAGATCGCCCACGCCCGGCTGGAGGTCTCGATTCAAAAGCGCCCGCCCATGATCCTGGCCTCCACCCAAGCTGCGCTCGAGATCGGTACGCACGATCCCGACCACGGGATCCGGATGTACCTATGAGGGACCACACGCTGGAGAAGAGCGCCAGTACGGTGGCGTTGCTGGCCTGGGCGATTTGGCTGGGTGGTCTGGTCGCGCTCGGTGCCATCAGCGCCCCGCTGGTCTTTCGCAACGTGCCCGCGCCCTACAGCGCGAACGCGATGACCCTCGTGTTCCGAAGGTTCGACGTCTTTGCCATGGCGTGTGCGGCCATCGTGGTGGCGCGCGAGCTGGCCTCGGTGCTCATGACGCCGAAAATCCAGCGCCTCGATTCCGCCCGCATGGGCGCAGCGCTGCTTGCGGGCGCCCTCGCCGTGCTAGAAGGCGTGTGGATCTCACCCGTGATCGAGGAACTTCACCGCGCCGGCGCAGTGCGCAACATGGGCGATCTCGGGATGAAGCTGGAAGCCTTCCACGCACGCGCCGAATCCGTGTCGAAGGCGGAGCTCCTATTTCTGGTGGTCTACGTCGTGCTCTTCGTCTTTTCGGCGTCCCCACGTATAGTGAGGGATCCTTAGTTAGATTGGTGGAGGTGGTCATGTGGAAGAAAGCAGGTGGTTTGGTCCTCGGCGGGTGTTTGCTCATCGCCGTGGGCGGATACGGGGTGGGGTGCAATGGAACTGGCAATAGCTACGCCCCGTTGGATGCCTGCGCCGGGCCCTCCACCGGCTACCCCGGGTACGGGCCATCGTTCAAGGATACGGGCGACTGTTCGGAACAGAACCTATCCTCGTTTTTTACCAACTGCATCTCGAATACGGCGACTCAGTCGGCGTGCAACTCGTACCTCGATAGCGTCCCGGCTTGCGCGAATTGCTTGTTCGGCCTCAAGCAGGGGGATTCGACCTTGGGCGCCTACATGCTCAACTTCCCGAATACGCCGGGTTATCTGGCCTATCGGGGGGAAGCTTCCCAGACCTGCGTGGTTGCGTACCACAACGTCATCGCGTGCAGCATTTGGGCGTGCCAGACGTGCGGGAGCAGCGCCGAGCTCGCGGCATGCAACGCCAAGGTGCTCGGGGCAGGGGGCGTCTGCGCCAGCGAGAACGCCATCTATACGACCGCGTGTGGGTCGGATTCTGACAAAGTTGCGGTAACGCAAGCCCAGAACAAGCCAATCAGTAATCTGGTCGAGTTTGCGAGAACCTTCTGCGGTAAGCCCATTGCAGGCGACGGCGGGACGGACGCGGGCGATGGCGGCGGGGATGCCAGTACGACGGATGCGGGCGACGCATCCATCGATGCGCCCGCGGATGGTTGAACGCTTCCTGGCAGTCGTCCTCGGATTTTCGATCGCGCTCGCGGGTTGCAGCTCCTGCGAGCGCGAAGACAACCGACCCTCGCTGGGACCCAGGTCGGTGGGCCTTCCGCGGGATGCTGGCGCCGACGGAGCGCCCTAAATCGCTTCCAAGGTGCCGTGGAAATTGTCGTAGTGCGCGAGCGGGATCACCTCGCCGTCGGCGTAGGTGAGATCTGGCTGGCCGAGCCAGTTGCGAAGGCGCTCGAGGGCGGCGGCGTCGCCGTGCCAGACGAGGGCGGTCAGGCGCTCCTCGGAGCGCGGGCGCACGATGGCCTGGCGTTGCACGTGGCCGCGGCGTAGGCCGAGGGTCATTTCGGTGCCACGGGCGATGGCCCAGGTGAGGGCCTTCGTCGAGAAGGAGAAGCCGTCCACGCTCAGAAGCTCGTCGCCCGCGGCGATGCCAGCTTGGGCGGCGGGGCCTCGGTCGATGACGTCGTAGACATTGCCGCCCTCTTTCAAGATGGCCCCGATGCGGAACGTCGTCGTCGTCCGCGTTTCGAAACCGAGCTCGCGCAGCCGTTCCAGTGTGGACAGACCGGCGGCGGCGTTGACCTCGCGGGCGAAAAAGCCCTCGATGGCCGGCGTGCGCGAAGTCCAGAACGCGATGGCCTCCTCGCTGGTGAAGCCGGCGGGACGCGCTGCGAACGCATCGTAGAGCGCGCGAAACTCGGTATCGAGCGAGCGCTCACCCGGTGCCGCCCGGCGAAGGGCCGCGTCCAGATCGAAGGCGATGAGCATGCCCTGATCGTAGTAATCGAGCGTCGAATCGTGCGCGCCGGGGTAGGCGTTGTGGTTGATGAACGTCCCCCGCGACGAATCGCGCACCACCGTATGCGCGTACGCCGGACGATCCGTCAGGGCGCGGTGGTAGCGCGCGATGTTGCTGAAAAAGCGCGACGCCGTGAGCTTGCCGGCACGCGCCAGGAGCAAAAACTCGTAGTACCGCGTGAAGCCTTCGGAGACCCACAGGCCATCGGTGAAGCTCCCGGCAACCAGGTCGAGCTCGCCCTCTCCAAGGCCGCTTGGCCGCAGCCGGCACACGTTCCAGGCGTGCACCAGCTCGTGCGCGCTCACCCGGAGCGCCGCGTAGCGGGCCTCTTCGTCGATGAACACGTCCTGCCCGAGGCCGATCATCGTCGCATCCGCGTGCTCCAGCCCCCAGTGAAAGCGCGGATCGAAGCCGAAAATGAAGGTGTACGCGTCGAACGGGTACGAGCCGAACACGTCGTGGCACCTCTCGGCGAGGGCGCACACGTCGTCGATGAAGCGCGGGGCTTCCGTCTCGAAGCCGAGCGCGCTGCCGAGGAAGACGAAGTGCAGATCCTTGCCCTTGGATCGCCGCGTGATGCGGGTCACGGCGCCCTCCCTAGCTTTGCCGCTTTTCCAGGCGACGACCGGCGCATCGAGCAGCGCGCGAAAGCTCGGGTACTCGGAGCGCGGAAGGTGCACTTCGTAGCCGGGCGGAAACTCGTAGGTGACGCGGCACGGCGCGTCGACATGCGCCGGGACGAAGAGGTAGCGGGTGGCGAGCAGCACGGCCCACGTCCCCTCGATGAAGCCGGCGAGCTCTCCCCAGGCCGTATCGCACGAGCTCGCCCGCCAACGCACGGTGATCGAGCGGGCCGCTCCCTCGATGCGGTAGCCGCCGAACCCACGCCGCTCGATGCGAAGGGGCGTCCCGGTCTGGGTTTCGACCGCGTGGACATCGAACACGTCGCGCCCATAACGCATGAAGCCATAAGCTCCAGGCACCCACGTCGGTACCGCGACGTCTACCGGAGAGCCGGGAGCCGGCACCTCGAACTGGACTTCTCCTTCGAATTGCCGTCGGGACGGATCCACGACGATGCGGTACGCCTGGACTACCTGGAACACCTGCGTAGTGTGCATGTTCTCGCGGATTTACTAAACTAACCGGCGCTGTGCTTCGCTTTGTCTTCTCGACCCTACGGGGTTCACGTCTCGTTCTCGTCCCTCTCGCGTTCGTTGCCGGTGGCGTCTTCGGCGTCTTCGGCACGGTGGCGGGCTGCTCGTCGTCCAGCGACGATGCCGGTCCGCTGGGACCGAAGCCCGACAGTGGTGTCGCGTTGGACGGCGGCGGGGGCAGCTCCGACGCCAGCAGCGCGTGCGCTCCGGCCAGCGTCAACGACTTCGAGCCGAATTGGGAGCGCCCTCCGGCGTGGTACCGCGGCGCGTGCACCAGGGACGAGCTGAATACCTTCAACTCGGTCTGCGAGGTCAACACCGCGGCCAAATACTATTCGAAGGCGTGCGAGGAGTTTCGCAATTCGGCGGAGCACGCGAAGTGCAGCACATGCATCTTCGAGACGCCGACACCGAAAGAACAAGCCGCGCTGCTCGAGACGAGCCTCGAGCATCGGCTGCCCAACGTGGCCGCGTGCATCGCGAACGCGACGAACGACTTTACGGCCTCGGGATGCGCGGCCAAGTACCAGGCGCTGGTGCAGTGCGAGATCAAGGCCTGCACTGCGAACTGCCCGCTCTCACCCCTGGGGGATGACGACTTCCGCGCCTGCACCCTGCGCGCCGCCGGTGGGCCGTGCAAAGCGTACCAAGAAAAGGTAGCCCCTTGCATCGCGGCGGACGCGGGACCCTCGTTTCGCATCTGCATCGACAACAAGTCGGAGTTTCAGATCGTCGAAATTTTGTGCGGCCAACGACTCAACGACGGAGGGTAAGCCCATGCACGCGAATCGCTGCATCGTCCTTCTCGCGACCTTGTCGGTGTGGTCCGCCGGCGCGTGGCTCGCGGCCTGTTCGAGCTCCGACTCGGATGGGCCGAGCGACGCGGGCAGCGACGCCACCGTGGACGGAGCCCTCGACGGCGGCCGTGATTCCGGTCCCCGTGGCCACTGCAGCGCGGTGCAAGGACCCGCGTGCGACCTCGTCCTTCAGGACTGCCCCGAAGGCCAGGAGTGCATCGTCCAAGGCACCGACGCGGGCTACGTCACGGCGTGCGTCGGCGCCAGCACCGGCAACCGCCCCGCGGGCGCATCGTGCTGCCCCGGCCGTGCAAACCAGTGCGCCGCGGGCCTCGAGTGCATCGGTGCAGCGTGCTCGGGCGACGCCGCGACGGCCCGATGCACACCGCACTGCTGCCAGGACGACGACGGCGTTTGCGGAGCCAGCGTTCCCGAAGGATTTCCGGGCGTATGCGAAATCCTGGTTTACCCCAACGAGGACAGCGGCGTCGGCCGAACGCCCCTCTACCACGCGTGTTCGTACAAACCAGCGTGCAAGCCGTTCCACATCCAGTCGTGCGGCGCCGGACAAACGTGCTTGCTGCAGCGCGATGGCACCAGTTACCGCTGCAACGACATCGTCCAGCCGCCCGGCAAAGCGGTGGGGCAACCGTGCTCGTTCGCGAACCATTGCGCGGACGGCCTGGCTTGCCTGGGGCCGCCCGACGCCGGCATCTGCCGCACCCTCTGCTATCTCAGGGGCGGCGAGCCGCCGCCTTTCGATGCGTCCGCCGTTCGAGACGAACCCGGCTACGGCGGCTGCCAAGCTGGGAGCGCATGCAAGGGCACCGTCACGGGCTTTCCGGGTTACCTCGGGTATTGCCTGTGATGTAGAGTCCGCGGGCAAATGTCCGATGCCACGCAAGCCTCCGATCCGGACCTAGCGCTGCACCGCGTCCTGCGCGACGACGACACGGCGGACTATGGTGCCGGACGCTCGGCCATCAAGCCAGTCGATCCTGCGCTTCTCCTTCGAGCCTACCGCGAAATGCGCCGTCTCCGCGCCATCGATGCGCGCATGATCGTGCTCCAGCGTCAGGGGCGCGTCGGCTTCTATGGCGCATGCACGGGGCAAGAGGCCGTGCCCATCGCCACCGGCTTGGCGCTCGAGGCGTCGGACTGGGTGTTCCCTGCGTTGCGCGAGCAGAGCATCATGCTCGTGCGCGGCTTCCCGCTGGTGTCCTTCGTCGCGCAAGTGTTCGGCAATTCCGGCGACGTGCTCAAGGGCCGGCAGATGCCCAGCCACCACTCGGGCCGCAGCGTCAATCAGGTCAGCTGGTCCTCGAACATCGGCACCCAGATCCCCCAGGCCGTGGGCACCGCGTGGGCGATGAAAATGAAGAAGGAGCCCCACGTCGCCGTGGGCTTCATGGGCGACGGCGCCACCAGCGAGGCGGACTTCCATGCCGCGATGGTCTTTGCCTCACGCTACCAAGTGCCGGCAGTTCTCGTTTGTCAGAACAACCACTGGTCGATCAGCGTTCCCACCGAGCGCCAGACCGCATCGCGCACCATCGCCATCAAAGGCCGTGCGTACGGTATTCCCAGCGTTCGCGTCGATGGCAACGATTTGCTTGCCGTCTACACAGTCATCGAGGCGGCCGCGAAGCGCGCGCGGGAGGGCGGGGGACCCACGTTCATCGAAGCGCTCACGTACCGCATCGGCGCGCACTCCACCAGCGACGACCCGACGCGTTACCGCTCCGAGGCGGAGGTCGAGGCGTGGAAGAAAAAGGATCCGCTCGACCGATTGCGGCGCCACCTCGTCGTGCTCGGTATCGTCGACGAAGGGGTCGACGCGAAGCTCGATGCGGAGTTCGCCCTCGAGATCGGCGAAGCCGTGAACGAAGTCGAGGCGATGCCGGCACCTCCCCGCGAGAGTTTGTTCGAGGACGTGTACGCCGTTCTGCCCTGGCATCTGGCCGAGCAGCGTCGGGACGCTATCTCGTAAGCTCGAAAGCTCGTAGAAGGCTCACGAAGAACAGAAGGAGAAATCGATGGCGACGAGGACGGTTGATGCGGTCGTAATTGGGGCGGGAACGGGCGGTTACCCCTGCGCGATCCGCTTGGGACAGCTCAAACAAAAGGTCATCATCGTCGAAAAAGACGAAGTGGGAGGCGTGTGCCTCAATTGGGGGTGCATCCCGTCGAAGGCCCTCATCTCCGCGAGCCACACGTACGAAAAGGCCAAGAACGGCGCCGTGATGGGCCTTTTGGCCGACAACGTCCGCGTCGACGTGCCGAAGATGCAGGACTGGAAGGGCGGCATCGTCAAGAAGCTCACCGGCGGCGTCCGCACCCTGCTCAAGACGAACGGGGCCGAGCTCATCGTCGGCACCGCCCGCATCACCGGACCGAACACGGTGGAAATCACCACGCGCGAAGGTCAGAAAGAGACCATCGATGCGCGCGCCATCGTCGTGGCCACCGGCTCCACGACCATCGAGCTTCCCTCGTTCAAGTTCGACGGCAAGCAGATCATCGGCGCCAAGGAAGCCGTGAGCCTCAGGGAAGTGCCCAAGCGCCTCCTGGTCATCGGCGGCGGCGTCATCGGCCTGGAGCTGGGCACCGTGTACCAGAAACTGGGCTCGGAGCTCACCGTCGTGGAGGCCACGCCGACCCTGCTCCCGGGCACGGATCCGGAGCTCACCGCGGTGGTCGAACGCAAGCTCGTGAAGCACGGCGCGAAGATCTTCAAGAACGCCAAGGCGCTCGGTTACGAGAAGAACAAAGACGGCTCACTCGCCGTGAAGGTGGACCTGGGCGACGGCAAGCACGACACCTTGGTCGTCGACACGGTGCTCGTGGCCGTGGGCATGCGCCCGAACAGCGCAGGCTTCGGCCTCGAGGAGCTGGGCGTCAAGACCGACAAGGGCTTCGTCCCGTCGGACTTGAACGGCCGCACGAACATCCCGTCGATCTACTCCGTGGGCGACGTGTCCGGGCAGCCGATGCTCGCGCACAAGGCCACGAAGGAGGGCGAGGTCGTCGCCGAGATCATCGCCGGCCACAAGGCGGCGAAGGACTGGGTCTCCATTCCGGGTGTCATCTTCACCGATCCGGAAATCGCCACCGGCGGTCTCTCCGAGGCCCAGGCCAAGGAGCGCGGCATCGACGTGCGCGTGGGCAAATTCCCCTTCACCGCGCTCGGCAAGGCCATGGCCATCAACGAGACCGAGGGCTTCATCAAGGTCGTCGCCGACAAGAAGAGCCACGAGCTGCTCGGCGTTCACATCGTCGGGCCGGAGGCGAGCAACCTGATTAGCGAGGGCATGCTCGCCCTGGAGATGCACTCCTTCCTCGAGGATCTCGGCCTGACGGTGCACCCGCACCCGACCTTGGGCGAGGCCATGATGGAGGCGGCGCAGCACGCGCTCGGCCACGCCATCCACGTGATGAACAAGAATCAGTAATAGGATCCGATCTTCTCTTCCCGTACACGTTCCCGTGCCCGTTCCCGTACACGATCCCGAAGAAGAGCTCGGGAACGGGGACGGGAACGTGTACGTGGACGGGAAGAGAGATTTAACGCCTGCCTTTGAAGCCCATCATGTTTTGCACGACGGACTCGCTGGCCTCGGCGACTTCGGCCTCCTCGCGGGCGCGGTCCGCGCAGTCTTCACACATCTTCTTGCTTTTTCCCGCGACCTTGACGCTCACCAGCTGGTCGACTTCGTTCTCGCATACTTTGCACGTCGGCATGGAAACCTCCGCTTCGCCTGCGCCGAGTCCCGCTTGCCCCCGCTAACGGAGCCCCTGCGCGATGCCCCCACGCGGGGGCCGCTGGGTGCTAATATTATCCCGGCGTGCGAGGCTCGAACCGCTCAAAAACGCGCGGGGCACGTGGTTGCAGTCGGGCGGCGAAGACATAAGGTGAGCTCATGGGAATCTTCGACCGGATGGGTAAGGTCATCTCGAGCAATGTGAACAGTTTGCTCGACAAAGCGGAGGATGACCGGAAGCTCCTCGATCTCACGGTCGAGGAAATGGGGGAGCAGCTCAAACGCGGCCGGAATGAGGTCATCTCCGCGGTGGCCAACGCCAAGCAGCTCAAAAAGAAGCACGAGGACTTGGTCGCCGAGGCAGCGAAATGGGAGCGCCGCGCCGAGCTCGCTCTCAAAACCGGGGACGAAGCCCTGGCCCGTGAGGCCTTGAAGCAGAAGAAGCGCGTGAGCGGTGAGGCGGAGAATGCCGAGCGACAGCGCCAGGAGCAGCACAATCACGCGCTGGACATGAAGGCCGAGCTCGAGCGGATGGAGCAGAAGCTCGAAGAGATCAAGATGCGCAAGTCGACCATCGCCACCCGCGCCGAGCAGGCGCGCTCGGGGACCGAGGGGCTGGGCGCCCGCGGCGGGTCGAACGCCTTCGAGAACTTCCGCCGCATGGAGGAGAAGATCGAGGGGCGCGAGGCGCAAAACAGCGCCATGGCCGAGGTGGAAGAAGCCCTTGGCAACACGGAGAAGACGCGCGATCTCGAGGCGCGGTTCCGAGACTTGGAGCGGGGGACCGGGGGTGGTGGCGGTAACAGCGACGGCGCAGGTAAGTCCGACATCGACGACGAGCTGGCCGCGCTGAAAAAGCGCATCCGGGTTTGATGGCGGAAAAAATCGTCATTTGCTACCGCATGTCCGCGGCGGGGGCCCGCGTCTATCTTCCGCGGGCGCGGGAGTTGATGCAGCGCGCCGAGGCCCTCGGGGCAACGTTGGTCTCCTGGGCGGCGCTGAGCCTTGCCTTTGCGTGGGATTCGGATGCGATCGAGGAGGCGATTCATCTCGCCATCACGGCCGACGAGGACACGCCGCCCGAGGAGGAAACGTGGGCCTGCGGCATCGCGCAAGGCGAGATGGAGCCGCTCGCCACCTCGTCGTCGGGCGCCCGCCGCGCGGATCTCGCGTGGGGTGAGCCTCTCGTGATTGCCCTGGCGCTTTCGCGGGTGGCGCGGGGAGGGGAGGTGCTCTTGCATGCGAGCGTGCGCGCTGCGCTCGAGGGCCTTTTGAACACGCAGGAGCCGAGGCTCACGTCGGAAGCGGGGGTCGAGGTGCTCGGCGTGCCGCTCGACATGGACAACCCATGGAAGCGCGGCAAGGGCGGGCAGGTGCCGCCGTCGCGCAGCATGCGCGCGGTGCTGCCGCTGGTGATCCCGCCCGTGACCACGCCGCTTCCGCGTTCGGTCCGCGAGGCCGAACCCGAGGAAATCGAGACCGGCGACGCCGAATCGCTGGCGGCGCGCCTGACGCAGCTGGCGAAGGAAGCGCTGCTCGGCGGGGATGCGCAGTCGCTCGAGCGGTGGAGCGCAGGGCTCAAGGCCACCGGCGAACGCGATTCGCTGGCGAACCGCATGCACGCCATGGCGCGCCTTTCGCGCGGCAAGGTGGGCGATGCCCTGCGCACGCTCAAGCAAGCGCGCCGCGATGCCGACGGTGCGCCGCCGCAGAAGCGATGCCAGGCGGCGCTTGCCCTGGGCGTGGGGCTCTCCTTCGCGGGCCGCTA
Organism: Sorangiineae bacterium MSr12523; assembly: GCA_037157775.1. NCBI lineage: Bacteria > Pseudomonadati > Myxococcota > Myxococcia > Myxococcales > Pendulisporaceae > Pendulispora > Pendulispora brunnea. Next base: position 6,380,380 of record CP089982.1, on the reverse strand, counting down.
CGACGATGCGCTGCTCGAGGGGCTCGACGCATTGGCCCGCGCCCGCGAAAGCGAGGACAACGAAGCCGTGCGCGCATGCCTCGCGTTCTTGGCCAAGCTGTTCGCCCGCGTGAACCGCGGCAACGAAGCGGCCTTGTTCCGCGACTCGGTCAACGTCTCGCGCTCTTAGCGTGAGCGCGCCTGGTGAATTGCTTCTGCGGCGGCTTCGTAGAGCGATGACGGGATCTCGTCGCCGACGGTGATGCCGGCCAGGGCGGCGGCGAGTGTCGGTTCCTCCACGATGGCAATGTCGAGCGCGCGCGCGGTTTGAGCGACGGCTTCGGCGCGGGCTCCTTCGTCGCGCGCGATGACGATGGGGGCGCGGTCCCCTTCGCGGTAGCGCAACGCCACGGCGAGGGCGCGTCCCACGACGAGGACTGCGGCCTCGCGCAGCTCGGCGCGTGTGGCTTGCATCATGCGTTCGCGATGGGCGCGGGCGCGCGCGGCTTTCCACTCGGGATCGCCCTCGCTTTCCTTGCGTTCGCGCTCGACCTCCGACTTCGTCATGCGAAGGCGCGTGAGCCAGAAGCGCCGGCGCACCACCAAATCGAGCGCGCCCACGGCGAGTCCCAAGACCGCGGCACTACGCGCGAGGCGAAGCGCGATGGTGGCGCCCGCCGGTGCAATGTACGGGACGCGCCCCGCCAAGGCGGCCATGTCTGCGGCGTGCGCGCGCAGGCCCGCGTACGCGAACGACCCGATGAGCGCCGCCGAGAAAAAGGCGCGTCCCACCGTGAAGGCATGCTCGCGCGAGAAAAGATGCCGCGCGCCCTCGAGCACATTGATGCGTCGCAGCTCGGGTGCCAGCCGCTTCGCGGTCATGACGCCCCCGGTCTGCACGACCGTGGCCGTGACCGCCGTCGCCGCCGCCACGACGAGCAACGGTACCGCATAGAGGAGCACGGGCCGACCGACCGCCCATGCATCGAGCGACACCTGCGGATCGATTTCGCCCGCTCGGCCAATGGCCCGGCGCAGCGCCTCCACGGCCCAATCTTTCAACGCGTACGCGGCCGCGGGAGCCGTCATCACCGCCGCCAAAAAGCCGAGCGATCCCGCGGCATAGGAGCTCGCCCCGCTGTCGCCTTCCGCGCGGGCTTTGCGCAGGCGTCTCGGGGTGGGCTCCTCGGTCTTCATGCCCGCGTCACTCCGGTTTCATGTCTTTGATCAGCCGGTGCAGCGCAATGAGCACCTCGCGCACGCCCTCGCCGGTGGCGGCCGAGACAGGGAGCAAATCGATGTTCCGCGCGCGGAAATGCTCTTTGGCCGGACCGAATGCCTCCTGGACGTGGGGCAAATCCACTTTGCTCATGGCCACCACGGTGGGTCGATCGGCCAATTCCGGATCGAATTGACGCAATTCATGGAGCAATGCATCGTAATCCGAAATAGGGTCGCGCCCCTCACCGGGGTCGACGCTAATGAGGTGCAGCAGGGCGCGCGTGCGCTCCACATGCTTCAAAAAGCGCACCCCGAGCCCGGCACCCTGGGCAGCGCCCGGTATCAAACCGGGAATGTCGGCAATGACGAAATTGGCATCTTCGCCGACGGACACGACCCCCAAATGGGGCACCAACGTCGTAAACGGATAGTCCGACACCTTGGGCCGAGCCCGTGAGCAGGCACGGATGAACGTGGATTTTCCAACGTTGGGAAAGCCCAAAAGCCCAGCATCTGCGAGCACTTTGAGCTCCAAACGCAGCTCGCGTTCCTCGCCCTCGCCACCCGGTTCGGCGCGCCGCGGCGCACGATCCTGCGGGGTCGCAAAATGGATATTCCCGCGCCCGCCGCGGCCGCCCTTGGCAACGACGGTGCGCGATTGCGGTGTATCCAAATCGAAAAGCCGCTCGCCGGTGACCTTGTCGTAGACTTCGGTGCCCACGGGGACTCGGACGATGAGGTCTTCTCCCCCCCGGCCGTAGCAGTCCTTTCCCTGACCGTGCTCGCCGTCGTCGGCCTTCAATGTGCGGGCATAAATCAAGTCGAGCAGGGTCGACAGGCCTTCGTCCGTGACGAACACCACGTCCCCGCCTTTGCCCCCATCACCGCCCGACGGACCGCCAAACGGGACGAACTTTTCACGACGAAACGCGACGCAGCCATTTCCCCCACGGCCGGCCACCACTTTGACTTCGCAACTGTCGACGAACTTCACGCGCGTATTCCTAGTCCATGCGAGGGCAAAAGCCCCGTGCCAACGGCTCTAGCGTCAAAAACACGGCTCTTCCTATCGAAGCCGACCGGTCGCTCGATGCAGTTTTGAAGCATAAATACATACATGAGACTACTCTGGCTGTGGACTCCGGAGCTTATGGGTGGTCTCGCCCCCAACGCGGGAGGATCCCTATCAAACCATCCCCGACCGATCGGAGGACGAGCTCCGGTCAGTGGCACTTTGTACAGCCTGAATGGATTGAACTGCTCGCACAGCCCTCTTTTGCTCGAGAAGGAGGGGCTTATTAATGCGCCCCTATGACAATCGACGCCTTAGCCGCTTGGCTCGTAACGGCGATGACCGCGTGGAATCCTCCCGCGGAACATCGTGAGGGGGAACAGGCCGCTACCGAACGCTACGCCAGTATCGCGCACGACGTAGCCGAGGTGGTTCTCGATTCAAATGAACAGCCGCTATTCGAAGGCCCTCAGGGGAGGGCCCAGACAGCGCTCTTGCTTGCCGCGGTCGCCTCGTACGAATCCGGATTTCGTCGAGAGGTGGACTTGGGAACCATCCGCGGCGACAACGGTCGAAGTTGGTGCATTTTGCAGGTGCAGGTCTTTGGTCGCACCGCCGAACAATGGACGGGCAAAGACTTGGTGGAGGATCGCACGCGTTGCCTGCGGGCGGGACTGCATCGAATGCACGATTCGTTCGAAGCTTGTAAGAAGCTGCCTCAAGTCCAACGGCTATCCGGCTACACGCGTGGCCATTGTGGACCGGACCCCAAAGCGGAGTGGCGGATGCGGCGTGCGCTGAACTGGTGGAAGGCACACCCGCTGACTGCGGATACTTGAGGCATTGAACTTGCTCGACCGGCTCGTTCGAAAAAGGAGTCGGTCCATGAGCATTCTCCTATTTCTGATTTTCGGTTTTATCGTCGGACTGCTCGCCCGAGCCATCATGCCGGGTGAGCAGAAATTGAGCATTCTGATGACCACGCTCGTTGGCGTGGTGGGCTCGTTCATCGGAGGCTTCGTCGGAAGCCTGCTCCACGGTGGGGGCGATATGTTCCAATTGCGGACGTCGGGAATCATCGGCAGCGTGATTGGCGCGCTGTTGATTCTTGCGCTCCTCGGCTACATCGGCCGGCGGCGGCTCGCACACTGAAACGGCGGAAAATAAGGCGTCTCAAGCGTGCGCGTGCGGCTGAAGCGTGCTGGTGTACGAAATTCTGCCGCATTTACTTCGAGGTAGCTTACTGGTACTGTCCAAGGGCTACCTCGGTCTGCCGGGGCACCTCGGACCAGAGCGAGGCAGACGAGGCGTGCTGAAGCGTCTGAAAGACAGGTCAGACGGCCAACCCCTCGAGAACGAGGCATGTCTTCGACTTTGCTCGCGCCCATCGGCTCGTGCCGGGTCAAGCGGCCTTCCCTCGGAGGTTCTGCATGAAATCCGCATGGTTCTCGAAGGATGCGCTGACGAAGGCGCTATCCACGATTAGTGCCGTAGTCACGTTTATCGCATTACTTTGCAGTTCACCGCTTGCGCTGGCAGCTGCGACGCAAGAAGGTTCAGCTCCGCAGTCTCATCATGGCGGTGGTGAAGCGAACCTCATCGTTCCTCGATTGGACGATGTTCACATCGCTTCCTTTTTCGGATTATCCGGGGCGAGTCTGCTCGCTGTCGGTGTGGGGGTGGCCATCCTTGGCCTGGTCTTTGGACTCATTGTTTTCACACAGCTCAAGAATGCAGATGTCCATGTGTCGATGAAGGACATCTCGGAGCTCATCTACGAGACGTGCAAGACGTACCTCGTCACGCAGATGAAGTTCATCCTCATCCTCGAGGCCTTCATTGGCGCGATCATCGTCGTGTACTTCGGCGTCATGCAGAACTACTTCGCCGAGGGAAAGACGCTGCAAGTCATCATCATTCTGCTGTTTTCCATCGTTGGCATCGCCGGCAGCTCGGCCGTTGCTTGGTTCGGCATACGGGTGAACACGTTTGCCAATTCGCGCACTGCGTTTGCCGCGCTGCGCGGAAAGCCGTTCCCCTGCTACGCCATTCCCCTCAAGGCCGGCATGAGCATCGGCATGTTGCTCATCAGTGTCGAGCTCTTGATCATGCTCGGCATCCTCCTGGTGATCCCGGGCGACTACGCCGGCCCATGTTTCATTGGTTTCGCCATCGGTGAATCGCTCGGCGCCTCGGCGTTGCGCATCGCCGGCGGCATCTTCACCAAAATTGCCGACATCGGTTCGGACTTGATGAAGATCGTCTTCAAGATCAAGGAAGACGACGCGCGAAATCCGGGCGTCATTGCCGACTGCACGGGCGACAACGCCGGCGACTCGGTCGGCCCCAGCGCCGACGGCTTCGAGACGTACGGCGTCACCGGCGTCGCGCTCATCTCGTTCATCCTACTGGCCGTCAAAGACCCGACCGGCCAGCATGCGAACATCCCCGTTCAGGTTCAGCTCCTGGTGTGGATCTTCGCCATGCGCATCGTCATGGTGGTGGCCAGCGTGGTGTCGTACTTCATCAACGACGCGATCGCCAAAGGTCGCTACGCCAACGCCGACAAGATGAACTTCGAGCACCCGCTGACGATGCTCGTGTGGATCACGTCGATCGTGAGCGTGATTCTCACTTTCATCGTGTCGAACGCGCTCATTCCGAATCTGGGCGACGGCACCCTCTGGTGGAAGCTTTCGATCATCATCACGTGCGGCACGCTCGCGGGCGCCATCATTCCGGAGTTCGTGAAGGTCTTCACGTCGACGGAATCGGGGCACGTGCGTGAGGTCGTCACGTCGTCGCGTGAAGGCGGGCCCTCGCTGAACATTCTATCGGGCCTGACGGCGGGCAATTACAGCGCGTACTGGCTCGGCTTCGTGTTGGTCGCACTGATGGGCACGGCCTGGTGGGTCAGCATGCAGGGCCTCGGCGCGCTCATGACCATCGGCGCGGTGGATGCGTCGGCGGTCTTCGCGTTCGGGCTCGTGGCCTTCGGGTTCTTGGGCATGGGGCCGGTCACCATCGCGGTCGACTCGTACGGTCCGGTGACGGACAACGCGCAGTCGGTCTACGAGCTGTCGGTCATCGAGCAGATTCCCGACGTCAAAGACGAGGTGAAGAAGAAGTTCGGGTTCGACGTTCAATTCGAGAAGGCGAAGCACTTCCTCGAGGAGAACGACGGCGCCGGCAACACCTTCAAGGCGACGGCCAAGCCGGTGCTCATCGGCACCGCCGTGGTCGGTGCCACGACGATGATCTTCTCCGTCGTCGTGGTTCTCACGACGAATGTCACCACGGGCGTGCCGCTGTCGGCGAATCTGGACAAGCTTTCGCTGCTGCACCCGCCGTTCTTGCTCGGGCTCATTGCCGGCGGCGCGATGATCTACTGGTTCACCGGCGCGTCCACGCAAGCGGTGACCACGGGCGCGTACCGCGCGGTGGAGTTCATCAAGGCGAACATCAAGCTGGAAGGCGTCGAGAAGGCCTCGATTACGGACAGCAAGAAGGTCGTCGAGATTTGCACGGTGTACGCGCAGAAGGGCATGTTCAACATCTTCTTGACCGTGTTCTTCGGCACCCTGGCGTTTGCTTGCGCCGAGTCGTTCTTCTTCATCGGGTATCTGATCTCGATTGCTCTGTTCGGGTTGTTCCAAGCGCTCTTCATGGCCAATGCCGGCGGCGCCTGGGACAATGCCAAGAAGGTCGTCGAGGTCGAGTTGAAGGAGAAGGGCTCCGCCCTGCACGATGCCACCGTCGTGGGTGACACCGTCGGCGATCCCTTCAAGGATACGAGCTCGGTGGCCATGAACCCGGTCATCAAGTTCACCACGCTCTTCGGTCTTCTCGCCGTGGAGCTCGCGGAGCAAATCGGTTCGCAGTCGACGCGTCTCGCCATCGCGGGCGTCTTCTTCCTGGTGTCGATGTTCTTCGTGCACCGCTCCTTCTACGGCATGCGCATCAACGCACCCGCCAGGCCGGCGGCGACCGCAAAGGACGCCCCGGCGCCCGCGGAATAGTCATCCCTCCGTAACGACTCGAACCCCCTGTTCCTCCATGGAACGGGGGGTTCGCGTTTTGTCCAGAAGAGAAGATTCACAGGGAGGCGGGGAGGCGGGGAGCTTTTGGGGTTTCCAGTTGGCTCACTCGCTGATTGGAAACCCAAAAAACTCCCCGCCTCCCCGCCTCCCTGTTCCTTCTTCTTCTTATTTCTTCGGCTTTGCGGAGCCCGCGGCGCTTTTGGAGGGGGGCTCGGTGGCGGGGCCGACGGTGAGGACGAGGATGGTCTTGCCCACGGTGTCGGCGGCGGCGCCTTCGTTCTCGTTGGTCATGACCGTGACGCGGTGTTTGTCCGTCGTGTAGCTGAGCATGTTGGCGATGGCCATGCGGTCGCCGTCGGCGGGGATTTTCGAGTTGTAGAACTCGACGACTTTGGCGACGGGATCGTTGGTCGTCAGGGTGACGGAGAAGGCGTCTTGGCCGGAGGCTGCGGCGGCCATCACCTTGGCGCCGGGGTAGACGGGGACGTCGGCGGGGAAATTTTCCGGCATCTTCTGCGTCGTGCCGAAGGTGACCTCTTCGCCGGGCTTGCTGCCCTTGAAGGTGAAGCTCTTGCCCTGCTCGTCGCCCTCGGCCTTCTCCAGGCCGGCCTTCTCCATGGCCTTTTCCTCGATGGATTGCTTCAGCTTTTTGCAGCCCGCGAGGGGCATGCAAAGCGTGAGGGCCCAGAGAGCGGCAAACCTGGCGAGCCGGCGTTGGTCAAGCATCCGCCTATTCTGTCACGGGATGGACGTGAGGCGGATCGGATCTCGCCGCGCGTAGCTGCCCAGCACCTTGACCATGTCGCAGGCGCTGCGGAGATTCTCCAGCGCGCGCTGCACGTTGTCGTCGGTGCGATGGCCTTCGAGGTCCACGAGAAAGACGTAGTCCCACGGTTTCTGCTGGCTCGGACGCGACTCGAGGCGGCTCAGATTGACGCCTTCCTCCTCGAACGCCGAGAGCACCCGGCGAAGCGCGCCCCGCTCGTCCTTCACCGAGAACGCGAGCGACGTGCGGTCGCGGCCCGTGCGCGGTGCATCCTCCTTGCCGAGCACCACGAAGCGCGTGGCGTTCTCGGTGCGGTCCTGAATGCGCTCGCGCAAAATGGTGAGCCCGTGAAGCTCGGCGGCGAGGGGACTCGCCACGGCGGCGCCGGCGGTGTCGAGCAGCGCTTGCCGAGCGGCCGCCGTCGTCGATGCCGTTTGCACGAGCTGCGCGCCCGGCAGGTTCTTCGTGAGCCACCCACGGCACTGCGCCAGCGCCTGCGGATGCGAATACACGCGCTGCACCGAGGAGAAGGGGACGCTGTCGCGTGCGAGAAGGGCATGCTCGATGAGCAGCACCAGCTCTTCGCGCACGACCACGTTTCCCTCGATGAGCAAGTCCGCCGTTAGGGTGACACTGCCCTCCGTCGAGTTCTCGATGGCAACCACCCCGAGCGCAGCATCGCCCGTGCGCACTGCGTCGAACACGCCCTCGATGGTGGCCGCCTCGCGGTACTGCGCCGAAAGGCCGAACAGATAACGCGCTGCCATCTGCGTGAAGGTTCCCTCGGGCCCGAGGAAGGCAACATGCAGTGGCTGCTCGAGCGACAGGCAACCGCTCATGACCTCACGAAACACCGCGCGCACGGCATGCTGCGGAAACTGCCCCTTCGCCAGCGCCGAGAGGCGATCGAGCACCGCCCGCTCGCGCTCCGGATCGCGCAATAGCTTTTCCGCGCCTTCCTTGTTGGCGGCCGTGTGAGCCGCCCGCTTGGCATGCCCGATGGCGACGGCCAAGCTGGCACGTTCGTTCAACAGTTCGAGGATCCGTTCATCCGTGGCATCTATCTGGGCGCGCAGCGATTCGATCGACATGATGGGACTCAAACGTTAGCCGCAATGCGGGCCCCGCGGGATGCCACTTCGCGTCATTATTTTCACGGATTCAGAAAACAAGAAGCGATGCAGCACAGAAACGCGACGCCGCGTTCGGTTAATTTCGATCGGCGCCATCATTGCCTTCTCGCGGTTTACGACCAGGGTTACTACATACTAGTGTCGCAGCGCCTCCCCGAAGGACCGGAGTGAAATGTGAGCACGACGCCAATCCAAGAACACTTCTATCCCGATACCAAGCTGTCTCCCGACGTGCTCATCCGCTTGCACGAGCTGATGTTGCGTTCGCGCCTGCTCGAAGAGCGGTTGATCCGCATGCAAAAGCAGGGCGACGGCTATTTTTGGATCGGTGGTCCCGGCGAAGAGGCCTTCAACGTGGCCCTCGGCCTTCTGGTCGATAAGGGCCGCGGCCCGGCGCACGACTACCTGCACCTGCATTACCGATCCAGCGCCACGATGGTGGCCATGGGCATCGACCCGGCCGACGCAATGCGGCAGATGAAGAACACGGCCACGGACCCGTACTCGGGCGGCCGCAACTTCGTGAACCACTACTCGATCCCCGAGTGGAACGTGGTCCCCGTCTCGTCGCCCATCGAGGTGCAATTCTCCATGGCCCCAGGCACCGCGCTCGTTCAAAAGCGCTTCGGTGGGCGGGGCATCACCATCGTACAAGGCGGCGACGCCGGCACCGCCGAGGGTGACTTTGCGAGCTGCCTCATTTGGGCGACCCGCCCGGGGATGGAGCTGCCCGTCCTCATGATCGTGACCAACAACGAGTTCGGCATCTCCACGCCCGCCGCCGAGCAGCACGGCGAAAAGCGCATCGCGGACCGAGGCAAGGCCTTCGGCATGCAGACCGCGGTGGTCGACGGCAACGATCCCGAGACGGCATACCTGGGCATCAAGCAGGCGATGGACTACGTGCGCAGCGAGCGCAGGCCGTTCTTGCTCGAGGCCAAGGTCTCCCGGCTTTACGGCCACTCCTCCTCGTCCGGCGCCAACTTCGTCACGGGCGAGTCGGACTGCCTGGCCAAGTTCGAAAAACGACTCGAAGAACGGGGCATCTTGAGCCGTCAGAAGATGGACGAGCTACGTGTTCAGGAGACGCAGGCCCTTCTCGAAATGTCGAAGCGTGTCCGCACCGAGCCGCAGCCCAAAGGTCCGACCATCTACGATCACGTCTTCGCTCCGACCGAGGTCGGCGGCGAGGCCAAAGCCCGCCAAGATGCCATGTGCGCCGTAGCCAATCCGGCAGCGATCAACAATAAGGAACAATCGTAAATGGCCACCATGGTGCAAGCCATCCGCATGGCGCTCCACGTCGGTGAAGAGCGCCTCGGGGTGACGGACGTCTTCGGACAGGATCTCGGCCCGCCGCTCGGCGGCGTGTTCACGCAGTCGCAAGGCATCAAGTGCTCGTGGAACTCGCCGCTCGACGAGCGCGGCATCATTGGCTGCGCGATCGGTCTCGCCCTCGCGGGCGCGCGGCCGGTGTGCGAGATTCAGTTCTGCGACTACGCGTACAACATCATCGACCTGCTCAAGCTCGGTGGCGGCATGTACTGGTCGTCCAACGGGCAGTGGAATCTCCCGCTGGTGATGATGACGCCCGTCGGATCGGGCATTCACGGCAGCATCTACCACTCGCACTCGTTCGATGCGACGGCGACGCACATTCCGGGCTGGAAGATCGTGATGCCGTCGAACCCGCGCGATGCCTACGGGTTGATGCTCAGCGCCATCGCCGATCCGAATCCAGTGATGTTCCTCGCGCCCAAAGCATTGCTTCGCGCGAAGGCGCTGCCGGGCGAGGAAATCCCCGGGGAGCCCGACGAGCGTGCCCTGAGCAAGATGATCGACGCGCCGCTGGGCGATCGCAGCAAGTGGACGCCGAGCTGGCCGGCGACGCCGGATTTGTTCATTCCGATTGGCAAAGCCTCCACCGTTCGTCCGGGGCGCGACGTGACGTGCGTCGCGTATGGACGCATGGTGCCGCTGTGCAAGAAGGCCGCCGACGAATTGGCGAGCGACGGGATCGACGTCGAGGTGATCGACCTGCGCACGTTGATTCCGTACGACTGGGAGCATCTGCGCGAGAGCATTTCCCGCACCGGGCGCGTGCTCTTCGTGAACGAGGACACCGAGGTGACGAACTTCGGCGAGCACCTGCTCCGCCGCACGGTGGAGGAGCTCTTTTACCAGCTGCTCGCGCCGCCGCGTCTTCTCGCCGGTGCGTTCGTTCCGGGCGTGGGCCTGGCGGATGCTCTGGACACGGCGAGCGTGCCGCAGAAGACCGAGATTTCGAGCGTGCTGCGCGAGCTTGCGCGGCACCAGCCGTAACCAGCGAAAGTTGGACAGGGTGGGGATCCCACGATGTTTCTGGCCGGCGACACGTTCCACCGTTATCGCATCGAGGACAAAATCGGTGAGGGCGGCTTGGGGGTCGTGTACCGCGCGTACGATCCGATTCTTCATCGCGAAATCGCGCTGAAGATCGTGCGCCCGGAGGTGGCGCGTACGCCCTTGGGAGAGCTTTCCGAGGCGGCCCTTCGCTTGATGCGCGAGGGCCGCGCGGTCGCGTCGTTGAACCATCCCAACGCGGTGGGCATTTTCGATGTCGGCGAGATCAACGGCACGCCGTACATCGCGATGGAGCTCGCGCCGGGCAAGTTGCTCAGCACCTACGTGGGGGACGAGGACGTGCCGATGCGGCTTCGCATCGGGTGGCTCGCGCAGATCGCGTGCGGGCTCGATGCGGCGCACGAGCAGGGGCTCGTCCACCGCGACGTGAAGCCGGAAAATGTGATGGTCTGCGACAACGGCGAGGTCAAGCTGTTCGACTTCGGTGTGGTGAAGCGGCTGGCCACGGCCCCGCAGGTGGCGGACGACACGGAGCCGAATTCGGAGCCGGTGGCCACGCGCGTGGGCGTGGTCATGGGTACGCCGCTCTACATGGCGCCGGAGCAAGCGCTCGGCGAGGCCGTGGACGGGCGAAGCGATCAATTTGCATGGGCCACCGTGGCGTACGAGCTGCTCAGCGGCGGTGTGCATCCCGTGATGGGGAAGAACCCGCGCGGCGTGCCCATCGCGCTTCCGTTTTTTCAGCCGGGGGTGGGGCCGAAGCCGCTATCCCAGGTGGCGTCGGAGTTGCCCGACGGTGTCTCGGACATCGTGATGAAGGCGCTTTCGAAGCTGCCGGGCGACCGATTCGACAGCATGGGCGAGATCGCGGCGGCGTTGGAGGCCATCGGCGAGGCCATGGATGCCGCGGAGCAGGCGGGGGAAACCGAGCCGGCGCCGGCGATGTGGCAGCCCATGCCGATCATGGACGCGATGGACGCGGGAAAGCCGCGCCGGCGTCGGGGCAGGTGGGCGTGGGCGATTGCGGGCGTGCTCGTGCTTTCGGTGGCCGTGCTGGGGTATCACTTCGGGCCCTGGGGTCGGCGGCACGTGGCGCAGCATCCCTGAGTCTCGTGCTAAAATGGCGGGTATGGCAATGGGGCGAATGGCGGACCGCATCCGCGAAAAGCTGCGCGACAACTTGGCGCCCAGTGTGCTCGACGTCATCGACGAGAGCCGCATGCATAGCGTTCCGAAGGACGCCGAGACCCACTTCAAGGTGGTGATCGTCTCGCAGGCCTTCGACGGCTTGGGCCGCGTGGAACGGCACCAGACCGTGTACCGCATCTTGAAGGACGAGCTCGCGCAGGGCGTGCACGCGCTCTCCATCATTTCGAAGAGCCCCGCGGAGTGGGAAAAGGAAGCCGCCGTGCCCGCGTCGCCGCCTTGTCTGGGCGGGTCGAAGAGCGGGGGCAACTAAAGGCGGCGCCCGGTGCGCATCGGCAAGTACGAATTGGGTGAGCGCATCGCCACGGGCGGTATGGCGGAAGTGTACCTTGCGCGGCTGCCGCTCGGTGGCAACCGCATGGTGGCGCTCAAGGTGCTGCGCGAGAGCCTTTCGGACGATCCGACGTACGTGACGATGTTCATCGACGAAGCGAACCTGCTCGCCAAGTTGGCGCACCCGAACATGGTGCAGGTGTACGAGTCGGGCGAGCACGCGGGGCGGTACTTCCTCGCGATGGAGCTGCTCATCGGCGATTCGCTGCAGCGGGTGTGGGACGCATTTCAGGACCACGGGATGCGCATGCCCTATGGGGTGGCGGCATGGATGGCGGCGCGGGTGGCGGACGGGTTGCACCATGCCCACGAGCTGCGCGACGAGTCGGGCAAGCTCGAGAACGTGGTGCACCGCGACGTGAACCCGAGCAACATCCAGGTGACCTTCGACGGGCGCATCAAGGTGCTCGATTTCGGGTTGGCGCGCTCCGAGTCGCGCGCCTCGAAGACGGCCGCGGGCGTCGTGAAGGGCAAGCTGGCCTACCTGTCACCCGAGCAGATCGAGGGGCACCCACCCGATCGCCGCGCGGACATTTTCGCGCTGGGCACGACGCTATGGGAGATCACCGTCGATCGGCGATTGTTCAAACGCGAAAACGATCTCGATACCGTGCGGGCCATTGCCAAGTGCGATGTGCCGGATCCGCGGACCTTGGTCGAGGGGTATCCCGAGGCGCTGTGGAGGGTGGTGGGGAGGGCGCTGGCGCGGGATCCGGCAAACAGGCATGCGACCGCGGCGGAGCTGGCGCAGGAGCTCGATGCGGTGGTCCCGCAGCTTGGTGAGCCGGTGACGACCGCGACGATTTCGAAAATGATGGGTCAAGTCTGTGCGTGGGCGAAGTAGAAGGGAGCCATGAAGGCGTATTTGGACCTCCTGCGAAGGGCGCTGGATCAAGGCGACGAGCGCGGTGACCGGACTGGGACGGGGACGCTCGGCGTGTTCGGGCATCAAATGCGCTTTCGGCTGCAGGACGGCTTTCCGCTTTTGACGACGAAGAAGCTGCACCTCAAGTCGATCATCCACGAGCTTCTCTGGTTCCTCAGTGGCGAGACGCACGCCGAGCCCTTGCAGGCGCAAGGGGTTCGCATCTGGAACGAGTGGGCCACCGCGGAAGCGTGCGCCAAGTTCGGTCGCCAAGAAGGCGACCTGGGACCGATTTACGGACACCAGTGGCGCAACTTCGGGGCGACGAGGCTTCCGGACGGGACATATGCCAACGATGGCGTCGATCAGATCCGCCGTGTGCTCGATGGCATCGTTCACAATCCGACGAGCCGGCGCCTCATCGTGACGGGTTGGAATCCGAAGGAGGCCGACGAGGTGGCCCTTCCGCCGTGCCACACGATGTTTCAGTTTCACGTCGCGAATGGCGCGCTCTCGTGTCAGTTGTACCAGCGCAGCGGGGACATCTTTCTCGGCGTGCCCTTCAACATCGCGAGCTACGCGCTGCTCACCATGATGATCGCGCATGTCACCGGTCTGCGCCCGGGCGACTTCGTCCACACCTTGGGCGATGCGCACCTGTACAAGAATCACCTGGAGCAAGCGCGCGAGCAGCTCACACGCGCGCCGCGGCCCCTGCCGCGCATGGTGCTCAACCCCGAGGTGAAGGATCTCTTCGCGTTCCGCTACGAGGATTTCCAGCTCGAGGGCTACGATCCGCATCCGCACATCAAGGCCGAGGTCTCCGTTTGATGGAGGCGCTGGCATTGATTGCAGCCGTCGCCCGCGGCGGCGTTATCGGCATCCAAGATGGCGGGCTGCCCTGGCGCATTCCCGAGGACATGCGCCATTTCAAGCGCACGACCTTGGGGCATGCCGTCATCGTGGGCCGCAAGACCTACGAGAGCTTCGGTAAGCCACTGGTGGACCGACGCAACATCGTGGTGACGCGTCAGCGCGATTTGGTGATTTCAGGGTGCGAGGTGGTGGGGTCGCTGGAGGATGCCGTGGCGTTGGCGCGAACCACCGATCCCGAGCCGATGGTCATTGGCGGGGGCGAGATTTACCGGCAAGCGTTGCCGCGGATCACGCGCATGTACCTTACATACATCGACCGCGACGCCGAGGGCGACGTACGGTTCCCGGATTACGATGCGAACGATTTTCGCGAGCTGGAGCGACGCGTCGGGGAGACCCCGGATATTACGTTCGTGACCCTGGAACGCATCCCGCGCTAGCCTTTGGGGCTATGCGCATTTCCGTCGGGACCAGCGGCTACAGTTACAAAGAATGGCGCGGGGACTTCTACCCCGAGAATACGCAGCCCGATGGGTATTTGGCGTATTACGCATCACGCCTGCCGACGGTGGAGATCAACAATACGTTCTATCGCTTTCCGTCGACCAAGTTGCTGGAAGGATGGGCGGCGCAGGTGCCCGCGGATTTTACCTTTGCGGTGAAGGCGCCGGGGCAGATTACGCATCAGAAGAGGCTCAAGGGAGTCGGGGAGCTGGTGCGCGATCTCTTCGTGAATTTGCGCACGATGGGCAGCAAATTGGGGCCCGTGGATTTCCAACTTCCGCCCAACTTCAAAAAAGACATGCCGAGGCTTCGCGATTTTTTGGCGGCGGTTCCGCCCGATGCGAAGACGGTGATGGAGTTTCGCCACCCCTCGTGGTTCGACGACGAGGTGTACGCCACGTTGAAAGAGTTCGGCGTAGCCTTGTGCATTGCCGAATCGGACGAATTGGAAGCCGCGGGCGCCGACAAAGACGATTTGTCCGCACCGCTGGTGGCGACGGCCAACTGGGGATACTTGCGTTTGCGGCGCTCGGACTACGGCGAGGCCGAATTGAAAGCATGGGGCGAGCGGGTGCGGTCGCAAGCCTGGGAGCAGGTGCACGTGTTCATCAAGCACGAGGCGGTGCAATCGCCGCTGCTCGCGGTGAAGTTGAAAGAGTTGCTCGCGGGTTAGCCCGGCTCGGGCGCCAGCCGCTCCAATTCGCTCCAAAGTTCGTCGATGTTCAGCGTGAGTCCGGGGCACCCGGGAACGGGATCGATCGATCCTTCGGTTTGCGCGACGGCGCGAACATATTTACCTTGCGGCCCAAGTTCGAAGATTTCGAGAGTTCCGATGGCCGGATCGAGAAGCCAGTAGTAACGGACACCGATGCTCTCGTATTCGCGCATCTTGTCGACGCGGTCGCGGCGCACATCCCGTGGCGTTGGCGTGACAATCTCGACGAGAATGTCCGGCGCTTTCGTAAGCACACCATGGCGTGGTGGGGCGGGACTTCCGGGTAGGTAGACTACCACGTCAGCCTTTCGGCCGCGCTTCGGGCCGACGCGGAGTTTGACCTCGGAAGCCATGACGAATCCGCCGCGGCCGCGAAGCCATACTCCAAAGAGCATGATCAACCATGCGACGGCAAGCTCGTGCACCGGATCGGGCATCTCTTCCTCCACCAAGTAGCCGTCGACCAACTCGCCCTGTTCGTCCTCGTCGAGATTTGCCCATTCTTCCAGCGTGAGGGCACGCCCGGCGGGGGGAGGAGGGGGGGTCCAGAGTAGCTCCCAAGAGGACTGCATGGCGCTAGTTTATCAGAAGCAAGGGGCAGGGCTAACTGACCGCCGGAAGCGTTTGCGTGGGCTCGAGGCAAGGGGCGTAGAGGTCGCCGTATTGCTCGATGCGCGCGCGCATGGTCCGCAGGTTGAAAGCGCGAGGGTCCAGCGCGTTGGTGACTTCTTCCCAGCGCAGCGGCGCCGAAACCGGTGCGCGATCGGCCGCGCGCAACGTATACGGGCACACGATGGTGCGGCCGCCGCCGTTTTGGCCGTAGTCGACGTAGAGACGGCCGCGGCGCTTTTCCTTGATGCGCTCCACCGTCGAGATGGACGGCATCACCTTGGCGACGGCGCGGGCGACTTGCTCGGCGAAGTGCACGGCATCCTCGTGCGAAGGGCCGCGGGCGAGGGGAATGACGATGTGCAGACCGCGTTTGCCGCTGGTTTTTACCACGCTGGTCAGCGAGAGCGCCTCGAGCAACGTGCGCACGGCATGGGCCACCTGGATGATCTCTTCCCAGCGGGTGGCCTCGCCCGGATCGAGATCGATGACCACGTAATCGGCTTGGGCGAGCGCATTGTGCACTTGGGTCGTGCTCGTCGCCTCCGGCGGGGCGTGGCTTGCCCATTGATGCAGGGTGAGCGCGGCCAGATTGGCGAGCCATTGCAGCGTCTCCAGATTGTCGACGACGATGCGCTCTTTGATGGGACCCTTTTCGTTCAGTTTGTACCAAGGCGCCTTGTCGCGAAGGAACGCGATGCGCCGGACGAAATCCGGTGCTTTCGGCGGCAGCCGGTGCTGGAACCATTCTTCGTCGTCGATGCCGTGCGGCCAGCGCTGCATGTGAATCGGCCGGCCCTGCAGGTGCGGAAGCATCACCGGGGCGATATCCGTGTAGTAATCGAAGACGTCCTGCTTGGTGATGCCATCGCGCGGGTAAAGGATCTTCGTCGGGTTCGCGAGCTTCACGCTCGTCTCTTTGACTTCACGGACGGGCGGCGGGCGAGGGGACGCATGCCCAACCGCATCCTCCCGAATGCACTCCTCGGGCGACTTGTCTTCGCGCATGGCGATGAAGCGCGGAAAGCGCATGATGCGCTCACTCGTCCACTCGCCCAGCCCCACCTCGCACACGAGGCGTGGCTCGCAGAAGCGCGGCTTCGGCAGCTTCGGCACATTGAGCATTTTCGGTGTCGCCACGCGCATCGCATCGAGCTGCTCGGCCAAACGCGCACGCAGCCGATCGTCGAAGCCCGTGCCGACGCGGCCCGCGTAGACCAAATCGCCGCCCCTCGAATCATGAACCGCCACCAAAAGCGCCCCCACCACCTCGGCGCCCTTCAGCGGAAGGTACCCACAGACCACCGCGTCCTGCCGCTGCTCGAACTTCAGCTTCACCCAATTGGCATTGTTCCCTGGCGTGTACAGCGACCCCTTACGCTTCGCGATGAGCCCCTCGAGGCCCGCGCGTTTCGCCGCCGCCAAAAGATCCGACGCCTTGCCCTCCATGGCCGATGAAAACGACAGCGGCGGTTTCGCCCCCTGAAGCAGCGCCTTCAGCAGCTCTCGACGCTCCTCGATCGGACTCTTTCGCAGATCGCGTCCGTCGAGCCACAGCAGATCGAACGCCGCAAATGCAATTTGCGCGCTCTTCGTATCGCCCCCCAGCCACCGCTGCAGCGCCTCGAAAGACGGGCGCCCCTCGTCGTCCACCGCGCAGGCTTCCCCATCGATGACCACCTCGCGTGCAGGGAGACGCGCGATGGACGACGCGATCAGCGCAAATCGGTCGGTCCAGTCATTCGATTTGCGCGAGAACAGGCGCACGTCATTTCCGGCTTTTCCCGCCAGCAGCCGATACCCATCGAACTTCACCTCGAAGAGGTAGAGCGACCCGTCGCCGACCAGTGGCCCGTTCGTCGCCTTCGACACCTCGCCGATTGCGAGCAAAAGCTCTCGCGCACTTTGCGCTATCGGGGACGCCGACGCGCGCAGCGGCCCGCGCGTGGCGCGAAGACCGCTCACCACGGATTCGGGCCGGCTGGTCACGATGTCCAATTCCGGATTGGCCATCTCGTCGTGGGCCTTGAAAAAGAGCCACTGTGGTTTGCTCTCCTTCGTTTCCCCGCGGCGTTTCGTGCGCACCAGGTGCCACCCGCCATGCAGCTTTTCCCCGGAAAAGCGCAGGTGAAAGTGCCCCTTCTCGCGCATCCACGCCAGAAGCTCGGCCTGATTGCCCTTGATGGCCGTCGGAACGCCGTTCATCGGCGCGGGCTCGTAGGTGCCACGGTCCCAGATGAGAACGTCGCCGGCGCCGTATTCGCCGTCCGGAATGCGCCCTTCGAAGTCGTTGTAGTCCATCGGGTGGTCCTCCACCTCGACGGCCAGCCGCTTCACGTTGGGATCGTACGACGGGCCCTTGGGGACGGCCCAGCTCATCATCGTACCCCCCAGCTCGATGCGCAGATCGTAATGAAGACGCCGCGCGTCGTGCTTCTGAATGACAAAAACGCCTGCCCCCGTCGCGACAGCTGTCGGACTTGTCGGAATCGCGTCAGCCGGAACGTCCTTGGTTCGAGATGAGGTTGTTTTCTTTACGGGAGACCGCGACCGATGGGACGATGTCTTCTCGGTGCCATCTGGCTCGGGCGTTACCTCGAAATTTCGCTTGTTGCGGTACTTTTCGAGCTTATCGAACGACTTATCACCCACAGCCTTTATATTCCTTTTAAGCTGCCGGGCCGCTTCAACCGAGGCGGCGCCGGCCTCATTGGAGAGACGAACCCATGCGTGCGATGTGGTCGGGTGAAATTGCCTTCGGTCTCGTTACGATTCCCGCCAAGCTCTATTCGGCGACGAAGGATTTGACGCCGAGTTTTCATCAGCTCCATACCGAGTGCGGCTCCCGTATTTCGATGGTGCGGCGGTGCAACAAATGCAACCGCGACGTCGAATGGGGGGAAATCGGAAAAGGGTACGAGGTTTCGAAGGGCGAATATGCGCTCTTTTCGAAAGAAGAGCTCGCGAAAATGGAAGGGGACGAGAGCCCCGGCGGCATCGATATCGTCGAGTTCATCGACCCGGAAGACGTCGACAACGTCTACTTCAGTAAGAGCTATTGGGTCGGTCCCGGCGGCAAGAGTGCCCGCGGCTTCTCCTTGTTGCGCGAAGCCTTGGTCTCGACCAAACGCGCTGCGTTATGCAAGGTCCGCATCCGCACGCGCACGCAGCTGGCCATGCTTCGCCCCCGCGGAAAGCTGTTTGCGCTGGATATGCTCCGGTTCGCCGACGAAATTGTCCCCGGCGACGAGATCGTCCTGCCGGACACCAAGGAGCCCAGCGATCGCGAGCTCCAGCTGGCGCTGAACCTGGTCGAGCAGTTGAACGGTGACTTCGACGTGACGAAGCACCCCGACGAATACCGCGCGGCGGTGGAAGCGGCGGCCGCGGAAAAAGTGGAGCGGGACGAGGTCGCCCGCGATGGCGGGGAGGCCGAAGAGCGCGCGGCCGCAGGGGTGGGCGGCAAGGTCATCGACCTGGCCGACCTTTTGGCGCGGTCGCTTCGGGTGGCGCCGGCCAACGCACCGGCCAAGCCGCTGAAGAAGACCGAGCCGCAAGACCAGAAGGAACAAGAGGTCGAGAAGGAAGAGAAGAAGCCCAAGAAGAAGGCCGCCGGCAAACGCGGGTAGTCGCCAAGGCTGCCTTGAACTAGGCTCCCGCGCGCGGTGCCCGAGCGATCGCGGCATCTCGTGACGTACTCAACCAAACCGAGACGGGAGCTGCCATGTACGGCAAGGCCAAAGAGATCTATGGCGCAACGCTGAAGGAGATTCGCGAGGCAGGGTTGGAGAAGAGGGAGCGGCACATCCTTTCGCCGCAGTCCGCGGAGATCCGCGTCGGCGAGAAGAAGGAGCCGGTCCTCAACTTTTGCGCGAACAACTACCTGGGGCTCTCGTCCCACCCCAAGGTCATCGAGGCGGCGCACGCGGCGATCGACACGCACGGCTTCGGTCTGTCGTCGGTGCGCTTCATCTGCGGCACGCAGGATGCGCACAAGACGCTGGAAAAGAAGATCTCGGACTTCGTCGGCACCGAGGACGCGATCCTCTACTCGTCGTGCTTCGACGCGAACGGCGGCTTGTTCGAGACGTTGCTCGGCGACGACGACGCGATCATCAGCGATGCGCTGAACCACGCCTCGATCATCGACGGCATCCGCCTCTGCAAGGCCGAGCGCCATCGCTACCCGAACGGCGACATGGAGGCCCTGGAAAAAGCGCTGCGCGCGACCCAGACGAAGCGCCTGCGCCTCATCGCGACCGACGGCGCCTTCTCGATGGACGGCTACCTCGCGAAGCTCGATCGGATCGTGGAGCTCGCCGAGAAGTACCAGGCCATGGTCATGGTCGACGACAGCCACGCCACGGGCTTCATCGGCAAGACCGGCCGCGGCACGGCGGAGCATTGCGGCGTGATGGGCAAGGTGGACATCATCACCTCGACCCTGGGCAAAGCCCTGGGCGGGGCCGCCGGTGGCTTCACCGCCGCGCGCCAGGAGATCGTCGACCTTCTCCGGCAGCGTTCGCGCCCGTACCTGTTCTCGAACACGTTGGCTCCCGCCATCGTGGGCGCATCCATTGCGGTGCTCGATCTTCTGTCGTCCACGACGGAGCTTCGCGATCGGCTGACGGAAAACACCGCCGCCTTCCGCTCGAAGATCGCCGCCGCGGGCTTCCAGACGAAAGAGGGCGTGCACCCCATCGTTCCCATCATGTTGGGCGACGCCCGCCTCGCCCAGGACATGGCCGCGGCCATGCTGGACGAGGGCATCTACGTCATTGGCTTCTCGTACCCGGTCGTCCCCAAGGGTGAAGCCCGCATCCGCGTGCAGCTCTCCGCGGGCCACACCCCCGAACAAGTCGACCGCGCCGTCGCCGCCTTTGCCCGCGTGGGCAAAAAGCTCGGCGTGATCAAAGCCTGAAGAAATTCACAGGGAGGCGGGGAGACGGGGAGGTTTTGAGGTTTCCAATTCGCCCATGGGGCGAAACTGGGAACCCTAAAAACTCCCCGCCTCCCCGCCTCCCTGTTCAATCAAATCGCGGCTCAGAACGGCTTGACGGTGACCTGGATGATTTGATCTTTCAGGTCCTCGATTTCCGTGGTCATCGCCAGGGGGGGCGCCGAGGCGAGGCGGATGGTGGCGACGGCGGCCTTGGCGCCGGCGAAGATCGTGTTGGTCATCTCCTCGACGTTGAGGCCGTATTTGCGGACGATGGCCAGCACCGACGCGAGCACGCCGACCCGGTCGTAGTGGCGCACGATGAGCTGCACCTTGGCGGGGGATGCGCGCTCGATGTTCACCGCGCTCTGCGGCTGCCCTAGCTTGATGAACTCGCGGCAGATGCGCACCGCCTCCGCGGCGATGGCGTTCTGCGCTTGCTCGGTGCTCGCGCCGATGTGGTGCGTGCCCACGAAGCCGGGCAGCTTGCACAAGGGATGGTCGAAGGTCGCCGTGCCGCCCTCGGGCTCGGGGTTGTAGACGTCGAGCCCCACGCGCAGATTTCGCTCGCGCATGGCTTTTTCCAGGGCAGCGGTATCGTGCAGGCTGCCGCGGCTCGTGTTGACGAAGCTCGCGCCGTGCTTCATGCGCGCGAAAAACGCGTCGCCGAAAAGGCCGCGGTTGTCGGCCGTGCCGGGGATGTGCACCGTGACGATGTCGCTGCGTTCCGCAAGCTCGAACAAAGTTGCGCAGGGCACGATGCCCAACTCCTGCGCGAGGTCCAGGTGCGGGCCGAGCGTATAGCTCACCAGGTTCATCTCGAAGGCCGCGGCCCGTTGCGCAACGGCTTGGCCGATGGCGCCGAGGCCCACGATGCCCAACGTCTTGCCTTTGAGGCCGTCCGCCTTGCTGTATTCCTTCTTGTTCCACTGGCCATCGCGAAGGTCGGCCGTGTTCTGCGGGATGCGCCGGTCGAGGGCGAGGATCAACCCCACCGTGAGCTCGGCCACGGCCACGCTGTTTTTGCCGGGACAGTTGGTTACATAAATGCCGCGTGCACTGGCCGCATCGACATCGATGGTGTCGATGCCCGCGCCAGCGCGGATCACGAGCTGGAGGCGGCTCGCCGCCTCGATGGTCTCGCGGGTGACTTTCGTGCTGCGCACGACGAGGATTTCGCAGTCGCCGGCAATAGCCGGTAATTCGGTGGCCGAAGCCTCCGGGCGGTACTCGACCTCGAGGCCGAGGGAACGAAACTCGAGGAGGTAGTTTTCTGGAAATTTGTCGGCAATGACGACGCGCATGGCTGCGATGATATCGGCACGACGGGCGTCTGGCGCGAAACTTGTGATGGCAAGGAAGCGCCCTGACCAAGTAGCATAGGGGCCAATGCGCACTTCGATTGCATGTGTCCTTCTCCTCGGGGTGGCCTCGTGCGAACAGGCCCCAGCACGCAAACCGCCGGCAGAAGTCCCGATTTCGGAGTACCGGGTCGAAGGTCCTGCACCCGAAGCGCCCCCGCCCGATGGGAAGGACGACGGCGGAGCGACCCCTCCGCCTAGCACCGCCAGCAGCGAGAAGAGCGAAGGGTCGACGACCCCGGCCACGAAGTTGGATGCGAAGAATGGATTCGCGGGTGTCCAGCTCGGCGCCCCATTCAAGTCGTTCCGCTTCTTGAAAGAGTCGGAGCGAAGCGGCGATCACATCACGTACAAGGTGACGCGCGGCACGCCTTCTTACGGTGGCGTTGCGCTGAAGGATGTGACGTACACCTTCAACAAGGGAAAGCTCGACACCATCGTGTTTTCCGTGAAGGCAAACAAAGATTGCAAAGGCATGAAGGAGTCGCTCGAGCGCGAATTGGGCACGCCGCAATCGACGTCGGCGCAGGCCCAGGTTTGGAAGGGTGAGAAAGTCGGTTTGCGTTTTGCCATCGCGCCGAACAGCTCCTGTGGCGGCTCGGTGGTGAGCCGCGAGCTCGCCGACGCCATCAGCTGGGCGGGCCTGCAGCCGTAAGTACGGGCGGTCGCGACGTCGCGACCGCGGGCCGTGTTAAACCCCCGGGTCATGAAGCGCAATTTGCTCCGGGGATGGGCCTTGGCCGCGGCGGCGGCCGTGCTTTCGGCGTGTGCACCTGCGATGACCCGGCCGACGGGAACCACGGGCGCCAACGTGGGGGCGTACACGCCGCCGGACATTCGGCGCGAGGCCGTATCGGCGCACGTGCGCTTTCTCGCGCACGATTTGCTCGAGGGCCGCGGAACCGGAGAACGGGGGCACGCGATTGCGGCCGCCTACCTCGCGACCCAGCTCCAGGCCATGGGCGCTACGCCGATGGGTGACAAGGGTAGCTATTTTCAGGACGTGCCGCTTCTCGGCGCGAAGATCGCCTCGGCGAGCCTTTCGGTGGCGAAGCCCAATGGACTCTCGCGTCCTCTGGTCTTCGAGCAGGACTTCTGGATCTCGCCGGCCTACGTGCGGGGCGATTTCCAGGTCGAAGCGCCGCTCGCGTTCGTGGGGTATGGCATCGAGGCGCCCGAATATCACTACGACGATCTGCACGGGGTCGACGTACGCGGAAAAATCGCCGTGGTCATGTACGGAGCCCCGCTCGGACAACGGGCCGATTTCTTCCCGGACTTGCCCTCGGCGGTGCTGGGCGACTTGCGGCAGAAGATCGTGCGGCTGCAGGAGCTCGGTGCGGTGGCGGTCGTTGCGGTGCATCCACCGCGGGTCGAGAAGGTGGTTTCCTGGGACGACTTCATCAAGGAGCGTCGCACCGAGTTGCTGACGTTGCGCTTGGACGCGCCCGACGCGAAACCTGGGGAACCGCACCGCGTGTTGCCCGGCGTCGAGCGGCCGCGGCTCGCGATGCCGGGCAAGGTTTTCGACGAGCTGCTCGCGGCGGCCGGGCGCACGGAGCGGCTCGAAGGCCTAGTGGCCGCCGCCGACTCGGGCAAGCCCATCACGTTCGACCTAGGCCTCACCGCGCGCATCGCGGTTCGGTCCACGGTGCGCAGCTTTTCCTCGCAGAATGTCGTGGCGCGCATCACGAAGGATCCATCGTCGCCGCTGGCCAACGAAGCCGTGGTGGTCTCTGCCCACTCGGACCATCTCGGCATCCGCGAGCCCGTGGGCGGGGATGCCATTTACAACGGCGCCGCCGACGATGCGGGCGGTTGCGCGGCGGTGTTGGAGATCGCGCGGGCCTTTGCGCAGGGGCCCGCACGGCCGCGGCGCTCGATCCTGGTGGCCTTTTTCACCGGGGAGGAGCGCGGGCTGCTCGGCTCCGAGTACTTCGCGATGCACCCGCCCATGCCCATCGAGCGCATGGCGGCCATCGTGCAGACGGACACCGATTACCCCATTTCGCCGCTGCGCAACCTGGAGGTGCTCGGCCCCGAGCACAGCTCGATCGCCGTGAACGTGCGCGATGCCGAGCGCGCGCTGGGCATCAAGGCATGGCCGGATTCGCAACCCGCGCAGACGTACTTCACGCGATCGGACCACTATTCGCTGGTCAAGCGCGGAGTTCCTGCCGTGTTTCCCATCATCGGGTTCGTCGGGCAGACGCCGCAGGAGGCCGCAACGCGGCGGGAGTGGCAGAAGGCGCGCTACCACACGCCGGCCGACGAATGGGAGCCGCAGCGCGATTACCAGCCGCTCGCCGACTTTGCGAAGTTTCAGTACCTCGTGGCGTTGTCGGTGGCGGATCACCCCGAGCGCCCTCGCTGGAACAAGGGCGACTTTTTCGAGACGCACCCGTTCCTGAAGTAGCTCCTGAAATAGCTCTAAAGTAGCTCTTTCGCGCGGCGCTCGAAAATGGTGAGCTCGCCGAGCATCTCGTGCTCGCGCGAGCCGATGCGCACCATTTTGCATTTCTCGATGACCCGCAACGAGGCGCGGTGCCATTGGAAGGTGGTGGCCTGCACGGCGCGGACGCCGGGCTGGGAGAGCGCCCACTCGAGGGAGCACTCCACGGCCTCGGTGGCGAAGCCTTGGCCTTGCCACTCGTCCTCCACGCCGTAGCCGACTTCGGCAATGCCGTCGGGGCCTGGGCGGCCGTGGAAAATCACACTGCCGACGATGCGTCGCTCCTTCTTGCGCACGATCATCAGGCGGTCGCCCCAGAGGCGCGTCTCGGGATCTTTGCGGATGTCGCAAAGGGAGGCGGGAAAGGCGCGTTCGATGAGGGCGCGGCCATGCCAGCGGCGCGGCAGGGGCGCGTTGACCAAGTTCTCGATCTTGTTGCGATCGCTCTCCATCACGGCTTCCACCACGGGAAGGGTGAGGGGAACCAGTTCGAGTCGTTCGGTGAGGAGCACACTCACGGGATCGATGATAATTTCTCCCGCCGCCGCGAGACAGAACGAAACAGACGGAAACACGCGAACTTCGACCAACCGGAATGAACCAGCTCGACCTCCTCTCTGCACGCAGCACCGAACCCCGACGGATCGTTGTCGGATCGTCGCGGGCGGAGCTTCGCATTGCACGCGCTGTGTCGTGGCTCGCGTCACGCGGAAACACGACGCGACTCGTCATCCTCGGTCCGACGTTGGAGGTCGCTCTCGAGATCGGCCGCGAAGCCGGAGCGCAAGTTCGTCAAAGTTTCGGCTGGGAGCGGACCACCTTGTCCCGTCTGGCGGCCACCCTGGCCGCGCCCGGGCTGGCCGAACGCGGGCTCGTGCCTTCGGGCCGTCTCACCCTGGAAGCACTTGCGACGCGCGTGGTGCATCGCCTGGGCGAAAACCAGGAAAACGAGCTCGGGCGCTTTGCGGCGGTGGCCGATCGGCCGGGTCTTCCGCGCGCGCTGGCGCGCACCTTCGACGAGCTGCGCATGGCCAAGATTGCCCCGCGCAGCATCGGCGAGGACGATTTGCAACGGCTCTGCGACGCCTTCGAAACGGAGCTCGAGGCCGACCAAATCGCCGACCGCGCGCTCGTGTTCGAGCTGGCGGTCGCAGCGGCGCGCGACCGAACGACGCAGCATCCATGGCTCGACGTGCCACTCGTCCTGGTCGACGTGCCGCTGCGCACGGCGCGGGAAGCGGAGCTTCTCGCTGCGCTTTCGGCGCGCGCGGAGTGCGTCCTGGCGACGTACCCGGAAGGGGACGAGCGCGCGCAGCAGCACCTCGAGGCCGCGCTGGGGGTGCGTGCGGTGCACCTCATGGATCGCGCGGCGAGGCCCGATTCGCTGACGCGGCTGCAGCGCGGTCTCTTTTCGCCGACCACGGAGCCGGGCGACGCCGACGATGCGGTGGAGATGCTCTCGGCCCCGGGCGAGAGCCGCGAAAGCATCGAAATCGCGCGCCGCATTCTGCGCGAGGCCGGGCGCGGTGTGCCGTTCGATCGCATGGCCATCGTGCTGCGCGCCCCCGGCGCTTACCGCGCGCACCTCGTCGAGGCGCTGCGCCGTGCCGCGATTCCCGCGTATTTCGCCCGCGGAACGGTGCGGCCGGATTCCGCCGGCCGAGCCTTTTTGGCACTGCTTCGGTGCGCGACGGAGAAGCTCTCCGCGCGGCGCTTTTCCGAGTACCTCTCGCTGAGCGAGGTGCCCGATGCCGACGACGCGGGGCGTCCACCCGCGGCGCTCGAGGGGAGCGAGCGCTGGGTCGTCCCCGATGAAGACTTCTTGCCCGGCGTTCTCGAGCGCACCGCCGAACTCGAAGAGCCCGAGGACGAGGCCGACGTGGCCGCGCACGGTCCCACGTCGACCGCGGTCATCGGCGGCTCACTCCGTGCGCCGTACCGCTGGGAGAGGCTCATCGTCGACGCGGCCGTCATCGGCGGGCGGGCGCGCTGGGACCGGCGCCTTTCGGGTCGCGCCAAGGGCCTCGAACGCGAGCTCACGGTCTACCCGAGCGATCACGCCCGCGCCATCGCCATCCGGCGCGAGCTCGCGGACCTCGGGAGCTTGCAGAGCTACGCCTTACCCCTGCTCGACGACTTGGCCGAGCTTCCCGAAAAGGCACACTGGGGCGAGTTCATCGATCGCCTTGGCGCCATGGCCACGCGTGCGTTGCGCCGCCCCGAGCGCGTGCTCTCGGTGTTGGCCGAGCTCGAGCCGCTGCGCCGGGTCGGCCCGGTGTCGCTGTCCGAGGTGCGCCTCGTGCTCGAGCGCCGCCTCACGGAGCTCACCGTACCCCCGCGCGGACGGCGCTACGGGTGCGTGTACATTGCATCCACCGACGAAGTGCGCGGGCTGGCCTTCGACGTCGTGTTCCTTCCCGGCCTGGCGGAGCGCATTTTCCCGCAAAAGGTCATCGACGACCCGATTTTGCCGGACCGGATCCGCCTCAGGAAGGACACGGATCTCATCACGAACCGCGTGCGCTCCGAGGAAGAGCGCCTCGCGCTTCGTGTCGCGGTGGGGGCGGCCAACGCGCGGCTCGTTCTGTCGTACCCGCGGCTCGATGTGGAGCAGTCGCGCCCGCGCACCCCGTCGTTTTACGGGCTGGAAGTGCTGCGCGCGGCGGAAGGACGGCTGCCCGGGTTCGACGAGCTGGCCCGCCGCGCCGAGCGCGTGGGCGATGCGCGCATCGGATGGCCGGCGCCCGCACAGGCCCGCGATGCCGTGGATGCCGCGGAGCACGATCTTTCCCTGCTCGAGTCCATTCTGAAAAAGCCGGAGGGCGAGACCGTCGGAACGGCGCGCTACCTGCTCTCGACCAACCCGCACCTGGCCCGTGCCCTGCGCACGCGTGCGCGCCGGTGGCATCCCAAGTGGTGGCCCGCCGATGGCCTTCTGCACGTGACCGGCGAGGCGCGCGAGGCGCTCGATGCGCACAACCTGACGGCGCGCTCGTTTTCTCCGACGGCGCTGCAGCACTTCTCCGCGTGCCCGTACCGCTTCGTGCTGCAGGCCATTCACCGCCTCGGCCCGCGCGAGGAGCCGGCGCCCATCGAGGAGCTTTCCCCGCTGGAGCGCGGCTCGCTCGTGCACGACGTGCAGTACGAGCTTTACGTGGGGCTGCGCGAAAAAGGGATGCTCCCCGTCACGCGCGAGAACCGGCGCGCGGTCGAGGCGGAGCTCGATCGCGTGCTGGCCAAGGTGGCCGCCCGCTACGAGGACGATCTGGCGCCGGCGATCGATCGCGTGTGGAAGGACGGCATCGAATCCATCGCCGCGGACTTGCGCGAGATGCTCCGCCGCGACGCCGAGGACGACGAGTGGGTGCCGACCCACTTCGAGCTCTCGTTCGGCTTGCAGGACAAGGGCGCGCGCGATCCGGTCAGCGTGGACGATCCGCTGTCGCTCGACGAGGGCATCCTGCTGCGCGGCTCCATCGACTGCGTGGAGCAGAGCACGCGCGGGACGCTTCGCGCGACGGACTACAAGACCGGCAAGGTGCGCGCGACCGCCACCACGAAGATTGGCGGCGGGCAGACCTTGCAGCCGATTTTCTACGCGCTCGCGCTGGAGAAGCTCTTCGAAGGGAAAAATGTGGACGGCGGGCGCCTTTATTACTGCACCACCACGGGCGAGTTCAAAGAGGTGACCATCGAGCTGGACGATGCCGCGCGCGTCGAGGCCAAGACCGTGGTGAGCGTGGTCGGCAACGCCATTGCAAAAGGAGCGCTGCCGGCGGCGCCGGACGAGGGCGCGTGCCAGTACTGCGACTACCTGCGCGTGTGCGGCCCGTACGAGGAGCTGCGCACGCGCAAGGTGAAGGACCAAGCGCCGCTGGCGCCGCTCGTCGCCCTGCGGAGGCGCGCATGAGCGACCTTTTCGGCACACTTCGCAAGCCGCTCACCGACGCAACGGCGCGCCAGCGTATCCGCGAGGACCTCGACACGACGTTGGTCGTGGAGGCGGCCGCGGGAACGGGGAAGACCACGGAGCTCGTGGGGCGCGTGCTCGCGCTGGTGCGAAAAGGGCGCGCACGGCTCTCGGGCATCGTGGCCGTCACGTTCACCGAAAAGGCGGCCGGCGAGATGAAGCTGCGGCTGCGCACGGAAATCGAGAACGCGCGGCAGAACAAGACGGCCGAAGCGGTGACCGGTTCGGAGCGGGCCAACCTGGATGCGTCGCTGGCCGAGCTCGAGGCCGCGCACATTGGAACGATCCACGGCTTCTGCGCGGACCTTTTGCGCGAGCGCCCCGTGGAGGCATGCGTCGACCCTCTGTTCGAGGTGGCGGACGACGACGGCAAGCAGCGCATCCTGCGCGATTGCTTCGAACCATGGTTCGAGCGTCAATTGGCCTCGCCATCGCTGTCGGTGGAGCGGGTCCTGCGCCGGCGCTCCCGCGATCGCGATGCCGTCGGCCCGCGCCACGTGCTCTCCAACGCCGTCTCGGCGCTCATCGAGCAACGCGACTTCGACACACCCTGGGAGCATGTACCGTTCGACCGCCGCACGGCCATCGACGAGCTTCTCGTCGAGCTGCGCGCGCTCGGAGATCTCGCACCGCGTGCAGACTACAAGGATTCCTGGCTGGCCAAGAGCTTCGCCGAGATCGCACGGTACGTGGGCGAAGCCGATCGCCGCGAGGCCGTGCGCGGTGAGCGCGACTACGACGGCCTCGAAGCCGAGCTGCGCACCTTGAGCCGGCAAAAGCTCTGGGGCTGGAAGGGCAGCGGCAGGTGGTACACCAAGGGCCTCGAACGCCAGCAGGTGCTCGACGATCGGGCGCGCACGCACGAGAAGTTGAAAGCGGTGCTCGAGCGCGCCGATGCCGATCTCGCGGCGGGCCTGCGTGAGGAACTATGGCCGCTCGTGGCCGAGTACGAGGCGCGCAAGCGGAGCGCAGGGAAGCTTGATTTTCTGGATTTGCTGCTCCTGACCCGCAACCTTTTGCGCGACCACCTGGACGTGCGCAAGGAGCTTCAGTCGCGGTTTTCGCATCTTCTGGTGGACGAATTTCAGGACACCGATCCGCTGCAGGCGGAGATCCTGTTGCTGCTGGCGGCGGACGATCCGGCCGAGAGCGATCCGATGCGGATCAAACCGGTGCCGGGCAAGTTGTTCGTGGTCGGCGATCCCAAGCAGTCGATTTACCGATTCCGGCGCGCCGACGTGGCGCTGTACGAGAGCATCAAACGGCGCCTGGCCGAGGCGGGGGCCGACGTGCTGCATTTGTCGACGAGCTTTCGCAGCGTGCCCTCGATTCAAAAGGCCATCAATGCGACCTTCGCCCCGCTGATGCAGGGAAACGCGCGCGGTTCGCAGGCGACGTACGTGGCGCTGGAGCCGTTTCGCGAGGACAGCAAGAAGGCACCGATGCCCGGGGTGGTGGCCCTTCCGGTGCCGCGGCCTTGGGGCGACTACGGAAAGATCGTCAATTTCAAAATCGACGATTCGTTCCCCGATGCCGTGGCGGCGTTCATCGATCATCTGTTGAACGAAAGCGGGTGGACCATCGCCGAGAAAGAAGGCGGGCGTGCGGTGCCGCTGGAAGCTCGGCACGTGTGCCTCTTGTTCAAGCGGCTGCAGAACTTCGGCGCGGACGTGACGCGGCCCTACGTGCGGGCGCTGGAAGCGCGGCGCATTCCGCACGTCCTCGTGGGCGGCCGCTCGTACCACGCGCGCGAGGAAGTCGTGGCCATCGTGAATGCCCTCTGCGCGATCGAGTGGCCGGACGACGAGCTATCCGTGTTCGCGACCTTGCGCGGCCCGTTTTTTTCGTTGGGCGATGATGCGCTGCTGGCCTTTCGACACCGCATCCGGGGCGACTTGAACCCGTTCCGGCGCGTGGAGCCGGAGCTGCTGACGGATCTGACGCGGCCCGTGCGCGATGCGATGTTGCTCTTGGCGCATCTTCACCGCCGGCGCAACCGGCGGCCCATTGCGGACACCATCGTGCACGTGCTGGAGGCCACGCGGGCGCACGCGGGCATTGCCATTTGGCCGACGGGCGAGCAGGCGCTGGCCAACGTGCTGCGCGTGCTCGACATCGCGCGGCGGTTCGAATCGCGCGGGGCGACGTCCTTTCGGTCCTTCGTCGAATACATGAAAGACGAGGCCGAGCGCGGAGGCGTTTCGGAGGCGCCCGTGGTGGAGGAGGGGACCGACGGCGTGCGCATCATGACGGTGCACCGCGCGAAGGGCCTCGAGTTCCCGGTGGTCATTCTGGCGGATCCCACGGCCAAGCCGACCTTGTCCGAGCCATCGCGCTACGTCGATGCGTCACGGCGGTTGTGGGCCATGCCGCTCGCGGGGGCATCGCCGCACGAGCTTCTGGTGAACCGCGACGAGGTGCTCGAGCAAGACGGCGAGGAGGCGATGCGGCTGCTCTACGTTGCGGCAACGCGTGCGCGGGAGATGCTCGTGGTGCCCGTGCTCGGGGACGAGGTGCCCGGGGATTTTTGGACCAGCGCATTGAATCCCGCGATTTACCCGCCGGAAGATGCGCGGCGGCACCCCGAAGCGGCGCCGGGTTGTCCGGAGTTCGGGCCCGACAGCGTGCGCGAGCGGCCGGACAGCGCACGCCGTGACGTGCACGAGGCGGTGAAGCCGGGGTTGCATCGGCCGATGGCCGGAGAGCACTCCGTGGTGTGGTGGGATCCGAATGCGCTGGGGCTCGACAAGCACCACGACGTCGGGCTTCGGCAGCAACGAATCTTGGAGGCCGACAAAGCGGGCGTGGTCGCCGAAGCAGGCGAAAGGCTGCACGCACTCTGGCGAAGGGAGAGGGACGAGGCGATCGCCAAGGGCAAGACGCCGTCGCGGGTGGTGCGGACGGTGACGGAGGTCTCGCACGGAGAAGGCACCCCCACGGCTCCCAGCGCAGACCGCGTGGAGCTCCTCGTCACCACGGGAGGCCGCCGGGAAGGCCGGCCCCGCGGAAAGCGATTCGGCGTATTGGTGCACGCCACTTTTGCGGCGGTGGACTTGACGGCCGGACCGGACGCGGTGGCGAAGGTCGCGCGCATCCAGGCGCGGCTCGTGGGGGCGAGCGGCGCGGAGATCGAGGCGGCCACCGTGGCCGTGGTGGCCGCGCTCGCGCATCCCATCTTCGACCGGGCGCGCGCGGCCGTGGAGTGCCGGCGGGAGTCGCCGATCCTCTGCCACATGGCCGATGGTGCCCTGCTGGAGGGCGTGCTCGACTTGGCGTTCCGCGAGCGGGACGAGCACGGCCACATCTGGACCGTGGTCGACTACAAGACGGACGCCGAGATCGCGGAGCGGGTTCGCGAGTACGAGGCGCAGGTGCTCCTGTACGCCCAGGCGATTGCCGAATCGACCCACGAACGCGCGCGCGGCGTTCTGCTCTCGGTGTAGTTCCCGCTACACGTGGTGGTGCCGTGGCACGGTCGGTATGTCGTGCTCGTTCTTCTTGAGGCGCTCGTCCACCGACAGCGGCCCGCCACCGACCACGGTGAGCAGCGCCAGGATGAAGAGCACCAGCAACGCGAGCTCGAGGGTTTGCTGCGGCTGGAACAGACCCTCGTGCCAGTGAACGAAGAACACGGCGCCGAGGAGGACCGGGATGTTCACCGCGGCGGCGACGCGGGTGAGAATGCCAAACATGAGCATGATTCCACCCGCGGCGTGCGCGACCACGATGTAGTGGGCCAGCATTGCGGGCGCGACGGCCCCGTCCTTGATGGGCATCGTCTCGATGAATGCGGACATGTGCTGCATGAAGGAAATGGCTTTTGCGAGCAGCGCAAAGCCCATGTAGATGCGCAACAGGTCGAGCCACACGTCACGATGTTGCTCGATCCATGTCCGGAGCCTGAGAATCTGATCCATGGCACCACCTCGCTCGAAACGTGGTGCAGCGCCCTGCTTTCGCCAGCCCCAACCCAACAATCGATCGGAGCCAAGAGCGCCGCCGAAATGGACTTGACGGACCAAAGCTTTCCACGATTCGCGCACCGCGCAACGTCTTGGCGCGTCGCAGACCCTGTCTTTTCATTGACCGATGAAGCGCCGAATCGTACACAAGTGCTTGTGACGGCCATCAAGCTCGGAAGAAACGACCCGTGCCACTGCGGCTCGGGAAACAAATACAAGAAGTGCCACCTCCCCACGGACGAGGCAGCGCGCTCGGCGGAGCTTGCCGCAGCCGCCGCCGCTGCGGCCGCAGCCGCTGCCGCCGCCGCCGAAGCTCAGGCCGAGGCGGAAGCCGAAGGCGAAGGGGGCGCCAAGGAAGCGGCCGAATCAGGCTTCCGCGGACAGCAGCCCCGAGCCGGTGGAGCGCCCAAGCGCCCGGCCCAGGGCCACTCGGCGGCGCCCATGTTCCGCCGCAAGGCCGTTTAGGCCCTCTACCTACTGGCCAAACCTACTGGCCAAGCATTCCCCACGTCGAAGCCGTGCCCTGACCGGGCAGCGTCCCCACCCCCGGCAGGCCAAAGGCCTGCTGGAAGGTGAAGTAGAAGGTGACCGGCTGCACGCCGGCCGGAAGCGGCCGGTCGAGCGGAAAGCCGAAGTCGCCTCGGAAGACGATGCGATCGACCTGAGGAAACAGAACACGGAAACCCGCGCCGGCGGATTGGTGCAGGTCCATGTTGTCGAATCCGTCGAAGGTGTTGCCGACGTCGTAAAAGAGGGCGCCCGCGAGCTGGACGGAGAAGATGGCAATCGGCCGCGTGCGGAACTCCACGTTGGAGACGAAGACGTCTTTCCCGATGAAGAACGAGCTCGGAAAGCCCCGCAGCCGCGTATCGCCCCCGAGGAAGGTGTTTCGATTCAGGTAATTGCGGTACCGGTCGAGCACCGCGGTGTCGAAGACGAGCCGCCCGAAGCCGAAATGGGGCGTCGAGATGCGGAGGTCGACCTCGACGGAGGCATCGCTGATCCGGTCCGACTCGAACTCATTGGTGGCCTCCACACTGCCGCGCACCAGGCCGTCGCCCCAGGGGATGGTGTACTGCGCGGCCGCGTACACGCCGAGGAAGCTGCGCGACGAGCCCAGGCCACCGGAGACCGGGTAGACGCGTAGGTAAAGATCGTGACCGAGTCGGTAGTCCTCTTGAAGCGACAGCGACTCGAAGTCGAGCACCCGATGAAAGCGGTTGGTGTAGCCGTGCCACTGTAGAAACGGCCCCACGCGCGTATCGCTGCGGGGCATGGCGCGCCGCTCGAACTCGGCCACGGCCACCGGCGAAAAGACGGGGCGCGGTGCGCCGTCGGGGAGGTCGGCGTCGAAGGCCGTCTCGTACTTGCGAAGGTTCACCTCCGCGCCGACGGTGAAGTCGTTCTTGATCTCGAGCCCGAACGATCGCGTGATGGAGTGCGTCGAGGTGTAGCGGCGCCCGCGGTACTGGAACGGAATGTCGTCCTGCTCCGGGGTGTCGCGCGCATTGAAGCGGGCGACCTTCACGCCAACATAGCGGCGTAGCACCTCGTCGCGCCACGCGATTTGCGAGTTCCACGCCCACTCGGTGTACTTCGAGTACAGCGGGCGCGAGGCGGAAACGATGCCATAAGAGCCCTCGGGCTTGCCGCGTTCACGGTTCACGATGACGTTCGCATCCGTGTTCAACGCCAGCCATAGGCCCTGCACGCGCGGAACGCGGTAGGCGGTGCCGAGCGAAAAGGAGTTGGGCCGGTAGGTGAATCGGCCGAGCACGAGCTGCTGGGTGCCCGCGAGATTCGATTCGGTGGGCTCGAGCAAGAGCGACTCGAGGCCGGAGGAGCTCAGACCGATGTCGAAGCCCATGCGAAGCGACCAGACGTCCTTGGTGATGACCAAGAGGCGCACCCGATCGGGCGAGCTGCCCTTCAGCGGGACGACGATGACCAGCGACAATTGCGGCAGCCGCCGCAGATTGCGTTGCGTTTCGTCCGCGAGATCTTGCCGGTAAGGCTGCCCCTCGCGCACGAGCACTTCTCGCGCGATGACAGGCTCCTTGGTCAAGGTATGGAAGACATTGAGAAAGAGCGGCACCGGATCGCGCTTCTCGAAGACGTCGATGCGGGCGATGTCGATGCGCTCGATGGTCTTTCCCTCGGGCGCCGCATCCACCTGGTACGCGTGGCCCGATGGCGACTTGGCGGCCATCTCCTCCAGCACGCCGTCGATGGTCTGCTGCTCGTACTTCGAGTACGTATCCGCCCGCGAAACGCGGGAGAGAAGGAAGAAGCCCGAGAAGGCGAGCGCGCTGAGCGCAAAGGCAAGACGAGGCAAAGCCGGCACGAGGGCGGTAGACTACACCACGTTTCGTCCTTCAAAAGCCGCAGAACGCACGAATCTCGGGCAGGCCTCCCGCCAGCTTGCGGTCCGAGGCGCTGTAGTACACCGGCGTAATGCGCGGTTCCGAGGGCGTGTCGCTGTGTTGCGGACCTTCGTCGCGCTGCATACACCAAATTAAGATATCGGACGGAGCTTCACCGGTGGCGCGATCGAAGTCGAGTGGACCCGAGGCACCGTCGTAGTCGATCGAGGTGCCGGCCAGGAGAAGGTCGAACGCACCGTTGACGCTGGAAGAGCCTGGTGAAATACGGGGACCCGACACCAGGCGCTCGAAACCGTGCGCGAGGCTTGGCCCTCGCAGGGGATCGGCCCCCACGGCGACGATGGAGAACGCCACGGTGTAGAGCGCGTCGTAGGCGTTCACCGCCCACGTGGCCGCAGGCGACGTGCCGTCGTGCACGCGCGAGAGGTACGTCGACTTGAAGGCCTCGAAATTCGGACCCACCGTGCCCGGCTTGGTCCCGAGCATGCGCCGGCGCGTGTCATCGGGGACGCTGGCCAGGTAGGTCGACAGCTCGGGAACGGCGCTGCCATCGGCCATCACGTAGAAGGGGCGGTACCCAAGCGACGTATGCCATGTGGCCTCCGTCTGGGCGATGAGCTGCGTGACCGTCTCCGTCGTTCCGTACAGAAAAATGACGTGCGGCTCGACGGCCACGATGTCCCGCACCGTCGCCGGGTAGTCCGGCTGCGCATTCGGATCCTGCGGATCGCCGTAGTCGCGGCGCAGGAAAAAGCCGCTGTCCACTTGATCGAGCGCCCTGGCCCCATTGAACACGAGCTTCGGGCTCAGGGCCTCCACGAGCCCGCGCCCGTAGGGATCGCCCTTGTGGAGGACGGCGACCTTGATCTTCTCCGCGCCGGTGGCGAGCTTCACGTCGTGTTCGATGTGCGGCATCAGCGCAAGATGCGCCTCGGCTTGGATCAGATCCGACGGGCACGTGCGCCAGACCAAGCCATTGTCGGTAAGGTGCGTGAGCGTGGGGCTCGTCGACGACGGTGAGATGAGCAGCACGTTTTTCGGGATGGTGACCTGATTGGCCACTTGCAGCGTGATGTTGCTGAAGCCCGAGCCGATGATCGCGGGGACGCCAAGGTCGTCGGTGAGGTGCTTCGCCGCGCGCACCGCGGTGGGGCCATCTGCCTGGTCGTTGCATGCGACGAGCACCAGCGGTCGCCGTCGCGTGCCTCCCGGAACCGGAGGAAGGCCTACGCTGCGAAAGTCTTCGAAGGCGACCTCCACGCCGTTTTCGATGGGCGCACCCGAGGTCTGCTCCAACGGAAACAGCGAGCCGATGATGACGGCGTCGTCGCTCGTGGCATCACCGAGGACGCGCGTGCACTCGGCGGATCGAATTCGCGCGCATCGCAAGGTGGACGCGGGGCAGATGCCGTCGTCGCCCATCGCGCGCCGGCAGTCGTCGTTCTTGGTGCACGCGAGGCTGCTGTCTTCGTCCTCGGAGCCCACGTGGTACTTCGAGGCGTCGAGCAATACATTGCACCCGACGGCGCAGGCGAGAAACGAGACACACGCGACGGGCGCGAATCGCATGGTCGCTCAGAAGCGTCCCTGCCAAGAGACCGACGTCGGGCCAATACAGAGCCCGCTCGCGCGGTTCGACGAGGACGCGGTGGACGACGAGGGCTCCGTCAAGAGAAGGACGCCGCCCGCCGCGAGGGTGACCCCGGCGGTGGCGAAGCCGATGGTGGCCAGCGTACTCTGGGTCTTCAACGCCGAGATGTCGTTCTGCTGGTTCGCCGGGCACGCTTTGGTGGGGCCGCACGCATCGTCGAGCTGGCGTTTCGTGTCGAGGGCCATCAGGCCGAAAACGCCGCCGAACACGAACGCCGCGCCCGATGCGCCCAGCAGGACCAACCCCGCCGTGTGGCGCACGTTGGACGGCTCGCTCGCGGGCGCGAGGGCGGGGTGAGGCGTGGGCTTGGGCGAAGCCTCGGCAGGCCGCGGGGCAGGGGGCGGTTCGGCGGTCACGGGAGGCGGCGGCTCCGGTACGGGCTCCGGGTTCGCCGTCAACGTGAGCGTCACCTCGGCGCGCTCGCCGTCGGCCAAGGTGACCGTGCTGCTCGCGTCCGCGTGCCCTTCCGACGTGGCCGTGAGCGTGTGCACACCCGGATCGATGGGCCGATCGATGTCCATCCACTCCGCACCGAGTGCATCGCCATCCAGCGCGACGCGCACCGCGGCGGGCGTGACATTGGGGGGCGCCTCGACGCGGAGGTGCAGCTTTGCGATGCGCGGCAGCACCTCCTCCAGCGCGCGCTTGGCGCGGTGCTTCGCGTGGACGAACGCCGAGGGGGCGCTTTGCGGGAGCTGCTCGCGCACGACCTTTTGCAGAATCTCGCTGCCGAGCACGAGTTTGCCGAGCGCGATCTGGCACTCGCCGAGGCGTCCCAACGTCGTGGGCGCATGGTGAAGCACCTCGGCGCGTTCCAACTTGGGAATGGCCTCGGAGCAGTTGCCCGCGTCGGCGAGCTTCACGCCCTCGACGCCGAGGCTGCGCGCGGCGGCGATGGCCGAGGGATCGTCAGATTGCTGGGCCCACGCCGAAGATGCGACCAACGAGAACGCTACGAGCGGCGCCAAGGCGAAGTGGACGTGCGTGCGCATCAGTAACCGAGATCGGGCTCGCCTCCATCGGCGGGTGCCGCTCCTACCGGGGGTTCGTTCAAACGAGGCCGCACGCGGCGTTTGCCACTTGCCGACGTGGCCGGCGTCGATGCAGCCAATGCGGCCGATGCACTCGATGCGGCCGATGCCACGGGAGCCTCGACGGAGGCTACGGCCGCGGCGGGCATCGCCTTCGGTGCTTCGGCCGCGGCGCTCAAAAGCTGCGTGGCCGGTGCGAGTGCAGCACCCCCCACACTGGAAGGCGCCGGGGTGCGCGCGTCATGTCCCGGGCGCGGCTGCATCGTCAAAAGCCCAATCGCCAGGCCCGAGGCCACGATGCCTGCGCCCGCCGCCACGGTGAGCAGGGTGCGCGTGCGCTTCTCCACCGCAGCGCGCTTGGCCAGCTCCGCGCTCACGTCGGGCATCGTCGGCGCCTCGCGCGAGATCACCGCGGGGAACGATGCCGACGAAATCGCCGGCCCCGTCGAGGCGAGCGACGAAGGCGGATGAATCGACGTGGGCACCTTGAAGTCGGCCCGCGAGAGCCCGGCGGCGCGGATCACCGACACCGAGCGCTCCGCCGAGATGCGCGCCCGGCGCGGTGCAAAGGGCAAAAGCGCAATGGCCAACTCCGCCACATTGGCGTAGCGCAGCTCGGGATCCTTCTCCAGGCAGCGCTCGATCACGTGCGAGAGCCCGGGAGGTGCATCGCGCCGCACTTCTTCGAGCAGCGGCGCCTTGCCTTTGAGAATGGCCTGCGTGACTTCGCGCACCGTGGCCCCGTCCCAGGCGTAATGCGCGGTGAGCAGCTCGTAGAGGACCACACCGAGCGACCAGATGTCCGATCGACCGTCGATGGTCTCGAGCTGCTGCATCTGCTCGGGCGACATGTAATGCGGCGTCCCCATCATCCGTGTTTCGCGCACGTTTCCGGGCCTGTTTCGTGCGGCGAAGTCCTGCGAGCGCGGTGCGGGGATGGCCTTGGAAATGCCGAAGTCGAGCAGCTTGATGGAGCTCCACCCCTCCATCTGATTCACCATGAAGAGGTTTTCCGGCTTGATGTCGCGATGCACGATGCCGATGGCATGCGCTTGCGCAAGTGCCTCGCACGCCTGCACCACGTACTCGACGGCCTCGGCGATGGGCAATGGCCCCGACTCGTGCAGCGCCGTGCCGAGGTCGATGCCCTCGAGGTACTCCATGACCATGAAGGGCGTGCCGTCTCCGCGCATGCCGACGTCGTGCACGCGCGCCACGTATTCGCTTTTGATGCGCACACACGCCTTCGCTTCGCGCGAGAAGCGTTCGACGATTTCGGGATCGGCGGCGAGCTCGGGGCGCAGCAGCTTCAGTGCGAATTGCTCTTCCAGCACCAAGTGCGTCGCGAGCACCACGACGCCCATGCCTCCCTGACCGAGGATGCGATCGACCCGGAACTTGCCGGCGATGATCTCACCGACGACAAGAGTACCTTTTGCCCCGTGTTTTTCCGGGGTTCGGCCGCCGTCGGGGGTCTCGTTGAGACTCTCGGGTTTCTTGGCGCTCAAGGCGGCCTAGAGTATCACGCGTCGTGGGATATCGGCGGAGGGAAAGCGGAACGAAACGCCGCGAGTGTCTTTACTTCATCATACAGATGACGAAATCCCGTCGCCTTCCGGAACGCACTCGCGTCCACCACCACGGGATATTTGACATGACTAAGTGCGCCGCGTGGCAGACGCGGCAAGCCCCATCGTCCGAGCGTGCGATCGATGAGAAATTGCGGCAGCGGAAGGCGTTTGCGCCCCGTCTCGCGCACGATCACCGAGAAGGGAACGGGCGGTGGACCCGCAACATTGAAAATACCGCGTATGCGACGTTCGAGCGCGAGCGCAATGGACGTCACAACGTCATCCTCGTGCATGAATTGAAATAGAGGATCGAAGCCAAGCAAACTCGGAACGGTTCGTCCGCGCAAATACGTTGCCAACGTGCCATGCCCCGTCGGCCCGAGTGTGTAACATGCACGTAGTACCGTGGTGACGAGTTCGGGGAACCGCCAGAGTGCAGTTGCGGCAAAAAGATCGGCCGCAACGAGATCGGCGAGCTCGGGGAATGTGGAGAGCGCCATGGGCGGCTCGTCCTCTGTATGAAAAAGAGGTGAGTCGGCGGCGGCCCCGTAGAACGTGTGACGACCTACGAAGATGCAATGCTTGGCGCCGTACGTTCGGCAGTGTTCGAACACGGCGCGCGTGCCGCCGAGGTTGATGCGGTGGCGCTCTTCGCCGCGCATCATCAACGACGTGACGGTGGCCATGTGCACAACGGCCTCCGGGCGCACACGACGAAAGACGTCTTCCGCGGCGCGCTTGCGGATGTCCACGCGATGCACGCTGATTTCCTTCGGCGCATCGGCCCACGGCCGCACGTCGATGCCGACCACGTCGTGGCCGTTGCCGAGAAGGTGCAGGGCGAGCTTCTGCCCCACGCCTCCCGAAATGCCGGGTATGACGATCTTCATCGGATATCGCGATCCTCGTCGCCGAAGTGCACGGAGGCGGTGGGCTCTCCGCGCCGCAGACACAAGCCGTGATGAATGAGGCGCTTGATGCTCGCCTTCACCTCGTCGACGTAGCCTTGAATGACCTCGTCGTCTTCGCTTCCCGTGCCCTCGAAAACCATGGGCGCGCCGTAGTGGATCTCGAGCTTCACGGGAAGGGGAACCGGTGGCCAATACGGCACGATGGGAATGTACGGAACGCCGAGGCGCTTGCCGAGCTTGTACGCGTTGCTCACCGTGGGGAGCGCATCGCCGCCGCCGAGGAAGCCGAAGGGAATGATGGGCGTCTTCGTCTTGAGCGCGAGCCGGAGAAAGCCCGTGCCGAAGTCGACGAGCGAGTGGCGCTCGCGAAAAAGCTTGGCCGTGCCGCGCGCGCCCTCGGGAAAGACCATGAGCAGCCGGTCCTCTTCGAGGAGCCGTTCGGCGTGCTCGGGCAAGCCCGTGAAGTGGCCGACTTTGCTCGACCAGAGGG
Source organism: Sorangiineae bacterium MSr12523 (assembly GCA_037157775.1). Classification (NCBI taxonomy): domain Bacteria; kingdom Pseudomonadati; phylum Myxococcota; class Myxococcia; order Myxococcales; family Pendulisporaceae; genus Pendulispora; species Pendulispora brunnea. The sequence goes on along the minus strand of CP089982.1, from coordinate 6,340,056 downwards.
AGGCGAAGGGAAACTTGTTGATGAACTTCTCGGCCATGCCCTGCGCCAGGCGCGGCGGGTCCATCTCGAAGAACATCGAGGCGTAGACCATCGCCGCATCGATGGCGATGCCGCCCGAGTGATTGCCCACGAGCATCGCCCGCCCGCGCGGCGGCACATTCACCAGGCCGTGGGTCTCGACGGAGAAGTAGTGCCGGTAGAAGAAGCGCGCCGCCGTGAAAATGCGTATCAGGTGCCGCTTCGACACACCGTAAGGATCCGTCCCGTAAGCACTAAACGGAATTTGCAGCCGTTCTACGCGATCGGCGATCGAGTCTTTGGGCAAAGCTCGATCACGGTATCATCTCGATGAACGAGAAGGAGAGTTGATTCTTCCGCCGTTCATTCAGGAGAAGCGCTCTGAGGTGAGGGCTCGTGGTCGGCCTCGGGCTGCTCGGCTTTCTCCCGCTCCTCGCGCTGCTCGGCCTCGTCGGCCTCCTCCGGCTTGCGGCTCGGTGGCGCGTTCGGAATGGTGAACCGAAACGTCGTGCCGCGACCGAGTGCGCTTTCGCACCAGATTTTGCCGCCGTGGGCGTGCACGATGGCCTTCGAGACGGTGAGACCTAGCCCTTCTCCCTTGCGGCTCGGATCCTTCCATCCTTCGCGAAACAGGTAGGGCCAGGCTCGTGGATCGAGCCCGGCGCCCTCGTCGTGTACCGAGACGAGCACCCCGTTTTCGATGGGGCGGGCATCGACCACGACGTGCCCGTGGTCCTTGCAGGCGCCGATGGCGTTCTCGATCAAATGAAGGAGCACCTTGAGAATCCGCTCCGGATCGCAGGGAACGGCGAGGGCCTCGTCCACGTCGTTTTGGAGCTCCAGGCCGCGGCGGCGGGCCTCTTTGCCGAGCCGCGCGAAGGCCGCGTCGGCCAGCGCACGAAGGGGCTCCTGTTTGCGGGCCAGGGGAATGGCCCCGGCGCTCAAACGTTCCGCCTCGTAGACGTCGCGAAAGACGCGGCTGACGTGGCCAACGGGCGTGCTGCGGCCAACCTGGCCCCCCACCTGCCCGGCCGTCGGGCGTGGTGGTAACCGGGAGGGCAGCGGCTTCGAGCGACCACGGACGGCAGCAAAGGTCCTCTCGAGCATGTCGAAATTTACATTGAGCGAAGACTCCTCCACCGCAAGTGCTTCCAATTCGAATAAGCTCGCGCGCGAGCCAAGGGTCGAATGGGTGTGTCAGCTTCGAGCAGGAGCCCAGCGCGATCTGGGGGCCACAAGGTGAGATTCGCCATGACCCCCGGCCATCACCCCTCGGATTTGCGACCCGCAAAGGGGTTATGCGCTACGCGGAATGTGCGCCCACGGTATGCCCGGCTGATGCTCGTCGTGTCGCTCGTTTGGATGACGGCTTGCGACGGGCGTGCAGACAAGAAAGCGGGCTTGGGAGCGACCCAGGCGCTGGCGGCCGCGTCCGCCGCAAACTCGGCGGGGAAGGCCATCGATCGGGCGGCGGCACCGCAGCTCGATGTCATGGAGTTCATTAAGGACTTCACGGACGACCCGGGAAAAGCGAATGCCAAGTACACCGGCCAGCTTTTCAAAGTGGTAGGCGTCGTCCGGGAGCTTGCGGGCGCTCGCGTGGTGCTGCACGACCGATCGGGCGCGGTCTCGTGCACGCTTCCGCCGGAGCAGGCGGGCAATCTCATCGTGGGCAAGTCGGCGACCGTCACCGGGTTCATTGCCCCCGCCGGCGGTCATGTCGCGGCGCGTCTTCAGTCGTGCGAGCTGCTCCCGTCCCCGTGAGCGCTACTCACACCCCGTGTGGATATCGACGTCGAGGGTCACCTCGGCCTTCACCGTACTTTCCTGCTGCGGACGCGATCCGGTGGCCTCCGTGGTGATGCTCATTTGGGGCGCTACGACGTAGGGCTTCAACTCGACACCCGGGTCGATGGACACTTGCAAGGACGAAGCGCCCCTCGGCACCGCGTCGAGGTGCGCGATGCGCACACGCGGCTGCCCGCTGCTCTCCGCGTAGAACGCGACCGATTGAAGAAAGTCGAACGTCTGCCCGGGCGGTGCCGGAATGCTCAACTGAAAAGACTTCACCCGCACCGAGTCGACGTCGTCCTTGGAGGCGCCTTGGTTCTTGAAGCTCTGGGAGAAGTCGATGCGGTTGAACGCCCCAAGGTCGAAGTTCGAGAGGAGCGTCTCCAGCGGTGTGGCCGCCGGAATGGTCCCTTCGCCTTGGGCGTCGACGTCGATGTTGTCGAGGTTCGAGCACGTCGCCAACCCGACGCATGCGACGACCGTGGCCCACTGCCGGATCCTCATGCTCATGGCCTGATTTTGTAGCGCACAGCCCCCGCCCGGGCGAGCCGTCGCTCATGTGCCAAGTGGCACACATCGGGTTCGCCTGCCTGGCCCGCACGAACAACGCGGCCGCGAAAAGAAGCGGCAAATAGCGATCCGATGCAGCCGGCACACCCCGTGCTCTTCCGATCGGTATGCGCCATTCCCGTTTGCGTCCTTCGCTTCCTTTGGCTTCCTTGCTCGCCCTTGCGGGCGCCGTCGTCGCCGTGCCGGCCTGCTCTTCGTCCACCGATTCGGGACCGGAGGAGGAGCGCAACCCGGGACAATCCGACTTCATCTCGGCCCCGCCCCTCGGCGGCGACCCGTTCGGGGGAGCGTCGGCGGGCCAAGGTGCCGATGGCGGCGCACCCACCAGTGAGCAGAACGGCGGAAAGGGCGGTGACAGCTCCAACCCGCGCAAGGTCGAGGAGACCGATCTCTATCGGGTCGAGGGCGACCGCCTTTACTACCTCAACGCCTACCGCGGGCTCATGGTCTTCGACGTCAGCAACGTCGACCAGCCGAAGCTCCTCGGGCGCAGCAGCATCCACGGAAGCCCGGTCGAGATGTTCATCCGCAACGGCATCGCGACCATCGTGGTGGCCGACTGGTACGGCACGATGGAGGACGGCTCGCCCTTCCACGGATCCGTCGTTCGCGGCCTCGACGCGAGCAACCCCGCGGAGATCAAGCTCCTCGGGGAGGCAAAGCTCGGCGGCTGGGTGCGCGACACCCGCATCGTCGGCGACGTGCTCTACGCGGTCAGCGAGGACTACGGCTGGTACTACGGTTGGGACGCCGCCGGCGGAAGCAGCGGCACGAGCCGGGGGCCGAAGGTCGTGGTCAGCAGCGTGGGCTTCGGCGGCGGCGCCATCGCGCAAAAGGGCTCGTACGAGTTCGACGGCTACAGCTCGATTTTCAACGTCACCGACAGCAGCATCATGCTGGCGCACGACATCCCGGCGAATCCCTCGCAGCCGTGGAGCCAGCCCAGTGGGCGGAGCGAGCTCGTTTACCTCGATATTTCCGATCCGCTCGGCACCATCGGCGTGCGCGGACGCATCGAGGTGAACGGCTCCGTGCAGGGATGGGGCACGGACAACGGTCGCTGGAACCTCGACTTTGCCGACAAGCGATATGCGCACTTGCTCGGGTGCGGCAGCACGTACTGCGGAATGCAGCAGGGCCAATACGTCCTCTCCACCGTCGACTTCCAGAATCCCGATGTACCGGTTCGCGCTTCGGAGCTTTCCATTCCTTCGACAGGATGGACGGTCGCCGCGCGCTTCGACGGCACGCGCATGTACCTTTCGCCGGGCTCCAATTACTACAATCCACAAGGCAGCGACACGCCGGTTCAAATTTACGATCTCTCGAACGCCTCCGCGCCCAAATTGGCCGGGCAGACCGTCGTCGGGGGCACGATTTGGAACTTCATTCCATCGGGCGATCGGCTCTTCGCGTTGGGGAGCGATTACCGCACGTCGGCCAACAAAGTGACGCTCCAATACTTCAATGTGAGCAACCCCGCGGCACCTTCGCTCATCGGGCGCTCGACCTTTGGTGAAGGCTGGGCGTGGACGCCGGCGGCGGGCACCTTCAAGGCATTCGTGAAGGATGCCGAAAAGGGCCTGGTGGTGCTGCCCTTCAGCGGGTGGAGCTCGCAGACGTACGAGTACCAGAACGGGCTTCAACTCATCGAGTACACGCCCGATTCGATCCGCACCGCGGGCGCGGCGCGATCGCATGGCTGGGTGGAGCGCGGCATCTTCGTCAAAGGCCGTCTCGTGTCGCTGAGCGATCAGGCGCTGAGCGTGGTCGATTACACGAACAAGGCGAGCCCGCACGTCGTCAAGGAGGTCACCCTCGCGCGCAACGTCGTGGATGCGCGGCCCGACGGCAACACCGTGGCCGAGGTCTCCACGGATTGGTGGGGGTACGACGACCGGCAGTCGGAGATCCGCATGCTGCCCCTCGACAATGTGGACGAGCACACCGATGCCTCGGGTGCCGTGACGGTGAAGATCGACGGGAACAACGCGCGCGTCTTCCGCAATGGCAATTTGAGTTACGTCGTGACGAACGTGCGCAAGGAGGTCATCTGCGGCAATGGACAGAGCCCCGGGGCCGCCGATCCCGGCAAGCCTGCTCCGACGTGCTACTCGTACGTGCCGCAGGTGCAGGTCGTCGAATTCGCGAATGACACGGCCACGCTGCGCGGCAAGGTGGCCCTGCCCGTGGAGGCCGGGAACAATTACTACTACTGGGGTTGGGGCGGCTGCTACTGGTACGACTGGTTCGGTGGCTCGGACGTGGTGCAGGTCGAGGGCAATGCGCTGGCCTTCCGGCGCTTCTACCCGAAGTACAAGTCCGATGGCACCTGGGATGCGAACCAGACTTTGTACGTGGTCGACATCACGAACCCGGATGCCCCGAACCTGACGACGACCCCCATCTCCTCGGATTACCGCTCCTGGTGGGGGAACATGCGGGCCGTTGGCGACAAGCTTTACGTGACCCATTACGAGTGGATCAACTGGCCGGTGTACGATCCGCAATCGGGCCGGACCAGCCAGGGCACCGTGCGCTACTACCTCGATCAGATCGATCTGAGCGACCGCGCGCACCCGAGGGTGGGCTCGCGCATCAACGTGCCCGGGCTGCTCGTGGGCGCATCGGAGACCGATCCGTCGCTCCTCTACTTCACCGATTACCGATGGTGGAGCGGAAAGGCCCGCGACGATCTGTCCGTGGCCCGCATCGTCGGACGCAAGGCTTATCTCCAGAGCAGCACGGTGCTCGATGGTTACGTGGGCAACGTTTTCGTGCGCGGCAACAAGGCGTACGCTTCGGTGCAGCGGTACGATTACCAGACCGGAACGGACTCGCGGGTCACGTTGCACGAATTCGACTTGACGAATCCGCGCCGCCCCATCGACCGCCGTGCACCGTCCCAGCGCGGGTGGGGCTGGCTCCTTGGCGTCGAGGGCGACCGCGCCATCGTCACGTCGGGGTGGGGGAGTGGTATGGACATTTACCGGTTGCAGGCCGACGCAGCCCCCACCTACGACCGCTTCGTGCGGGCACAGGGTTGGCCGGGAAACATCTCGCGGCAGAACGACCGGCTTTTCTTGGCAAGCGGATACTGGGGGATCCAGTCCATCCAGCTTCAGTGATCCAGGGGCCCGCCCTCGGACCGCTCCCGTTCCCGTCTTTTCGTGCAAAAACTCGGGAGCGGGATCGGGATCGGGAGGGGGGAGAGAAAGGAAGGGGGTGCCCCGGCCTCCGGCTTGCTCTAATCTTCCCAGCCTGGGCGAGCAGGTGGCAGAAGACAACCGCGGATATGGCCGGGCAGGACGCATCGGCAAAATCATCAAGGGGAAGTGGCGCGTCGACGCACGCCTTGGTGAGGGGGCGACGGCCACGGTGTATGCGGCGACCCATCGCAATGGCCATCGGGTCGCCCTGAAGGTGCTGCACCCGCAATTTCTCCGCGATGCGCAGATTCGCACGCGGTTCATGCGGGAGGCCTACGTCGGCAATGCCATCTCGCACCCGGGTGTGGTGCGCGTCGTCGATGATGACGTGACCGAGGATGGAGCGGTCTTTCTCGTGATGGAGCTGCTCGAGGGCGAGTCCTTCGAGCGGCGCGCCGAGCGCATGGGCGGCAGGCTTCCCGTGGCCGAGGTGGTGTGGATGCTCGACACCTTGCTCGACGTCTTGAGCGCCGCGCACAAGCGCAACATCGTTCACCGCGACATCAAGCCGGACAACCTGTTTCTCACCCGCGATGGGCGCATCAAGGTGCTCGACTTCGGCTTTGCGCGCATGAAGGAGGAAGTGGAGCGCGGCGCGTCCAGCGAAGGCGCGACCTCCTTGACCAAAACGGGCTTCATCCTGGGCACGCCGGACTTCATGTCGCCGGAGCAAGCCGGGGGCCGCAACAAGGCCGTCGATGGTCGTTCGGATCTCTGGTCGGCCGCAGCGACGGCATTTTGCCTCATCACCGGGCAACGCGTGCATCCGGGCGCGGTCACCTTGCATCAGCATCTCTTGCTCACGGCCACGGCCCGCGCGCGGTCGCTCGGGTCGATTGCGCCCGATCTGCCGAGCGGCCTGATCGCGGTCATTGATCGCGCGCTCATGCTCGAGCCCGACCGGCGATGGATGGATGCCACCGCGATGCGTACGGCGCTTCGTGCAGCGGTGGGGTCGTTCGATGGGCCGCCCGGCGCTTCGTCGCACGACGACACGACCGCGGTTTACCGTGGGTCCGCGCCGGATGCGCAAGAAGTGAGAGAGGTGCGGCTGGACGAGAGCGTCATCTTCGTGAGCTCGCAGGAGCTCATTCCATCGGTCTCGACGGCGACGAACGCGCCGTACATGGCACCGTATGCAGCCCCGCCGATTGCCGAGTTGCCCGTGCCATCGATGGCGCGCTCCGCGGTGCCCGTGTTCGCCGCGCCCGACATGGATGGCTTGATGCGGCCGCCGATGCAAAGCAACTCCGAGACGTCGCGATCGAGCATCACCGCGCGGCGCATAAGGCCATCGGCGTTCGACCCGTATTTCTCCAAGTGGATATTCTTCCTGGTGATCGTCACGATCTCGGCGGTGGTCTTCATCATCGGGTTGCGGCGGAAGAAGCATTTGGACCGACACCCAAGTTCCTTTTCCGCGCAGGTCGTCACGGCGCCTTTCTCGTCTGCCTCGTCCACCTCGTCGGTCTCGTCGGTGTTGCCGCAAAGCAGCGCACCGGCCGCAACGCTGCCTCCCCGACCTGCGGCCACTACACCGCGCAAGTAAGGCGTGCGTCGCTCGTAATATTCTTTCCGGAGCTGGGTGGGCTAAAGTACGCTGTTTTTCATGCCCAATGCATTCATCTCCGGTACCGGCTTCTACGTCCCGCCGCGGGTCGTGACCAACGACGACCTCAAAACGCAATACGGGATTGACACGAGCCATGAGTGGATCGTGCAGCGGACCGGCATCCAGGAGCGACGCTTTGCCGAGGACGGGGTGGGCACGTCGGATCTTGCACTTCCCGCTTCCCGTGCCGCCATCCAGGCCGCCGGTCTCGAGCCACGCGATCTGGACATGATCATCCTCGCCACGCTTTCGCCCGATTGCTGCTTTCCGGGCAGCGGTATCTACCTGCAGCGAAAGCTCGGGCTGTGCGATGGGCCGAAGGCCCGCTTCGTTCCCGCCCTGGACGTGCGCAACCAGTGCAGCGGATTTCTGTATTCGCTCGGCGCCGCCACCTCGATGGTCAAGTCCGGGGCATGCAAGCACGTGCTCGTCGTCGGCGCCGAAACGCATTCCGCCGCGCTCGATCTGTCCACGCGCGGCCGCGCGGTGGCCTCGCTCTTCGGCGACGGCGCTGGTGCCGTGGTGGTGAGCGCGACCGAGGAAGACCGCGGCGTGCGCAGCTGGCACCTCGGCGCCGACGGGCGCTACACCGAGGTGCTTGCGCAAAAGGTTTGGGACGTCTCCAAGCGCCCGTTCATTCCGGTCGACGACAAGGGCGTGGGCCAGGTCCAGCCCGAGCTCATGTGGGCCCAGATGGACGGCAAGGTCGTCTTCAAGAATGCCGTCGAGCGCATGATTGGTGCGTTGATGGAGCTTTGCATGGCCAACAACGTGACGGGCACCGACATCGACCTATTCGTGTTCCACCAGGCCAACCTGCGCATCAACGAGTACATCGCCGATCACGTGGGCATTCCGAAAGAGAAGCTGGTGAGCAACATCCAGCGCTATGGAAACACCACGGCGGCGACCATTCCCATCTTGCTCGCGGAGGCCGAGCAGAGCGGCCGCTTGAAGCGCGGGATGAAGGTGGCGATGGTGGCGTTCGGGTCCGGATTTACCTGGGGATCCGCGCTCGTCGACTGGTGAGTGCCGGATCGAGGCTGCGGTGGCTCACCGCGGCCAACTCGTCTTCGTCCTCGTCGCGGAACTCGGCTCGAATCTTCCCCGCGACGAACAGCGAAGGGAAGGAGAGGAATAGCCCGGCGAAGCCAAACAGGTGCTCGAAGATGACCAAGCTCACCACGAGCACGAAGCCGGGCAGCGGCACGTGCCGGGCGGTGAGGTGCGGATTGAGGTAATAGGACTCGATCTTGTGGAGCAAAAAGGTGAGCGACACCATGAGCCCCACCCCGAGCCAATGCTTCGCCTGGTACGCGAAGAAGACGAGCACCGCGCCCGAGACCAAGTTGCCAATGACCGGCACCAGGCCGCTCACGAAGATGAGCACCATGAGCATGGCCACGTGTGGAATGCCCAACAAGAGCAACAAGGGCAGGGTGAGAAGCGTATTGCACGCCGCCACCACGAGTTGAAGCTGGATGGTCAGGCTGACGGCGTCGGCCGCGTGCGCGCACCAGCGCAGCAAAGTGCCGAGAAAGCTCTTTGGATCGACCGAGCCGCGGAATTCCGCGAGCCTCTCGCGTTCGAGGTGGAACACGACGGCGAAGATGAAGCCGATGAGCGTGTACGCCACGATGTGCCCGACCTGCGAGACATAGTGCAGGGCGCTGCCCGCGTAATGCTTGCCTTGCTCCACCAATGCATCGGTGTCGGTGACCTGCTCGTGAAGGCGTTTCACCAGCGGGTGCTCCCGGATCTCGCCGATGCGCTCGGGCAGATCGCGCGCTTCGCGCACCGCCCGCACGATGCGCCCCGCCCCTACGGCGAGCCCCGTTCCCACCAGCGCGACCACCACCGCCACCACACCGAGGACCGCACCCTTGCGGGGCATGCGCGTCTTCTCGACGAGAAAATCGGCCGCCGCACCGAGGCCGCGCTCGAAGGCGACGAAGAAGACGAGCAACGGCAAGAGCTGCCGGAAGGCGGCGAGCAAGAGCAGAAAGGCCAAGAGTGTCAGCGCCCGCCGGGGTGTCCGCTCCGCAAGGAAAGCTCCGACGCGATCGTGCATGGCGTAAGGAGTCTATCGCGGTGGTTACGGCTTGCGGTACATGAACCGCAAAGCGGCAGGGAAACGCCGACGCCAGTGGCGCTCGCCGTGTGCGCCGCGGGGATCGAGAACGAGTTTCAGCTTGTCCGGACCGTAGCCGCGCAGGGTCAAAAGCTCGGCCATGCGGGCCACGAGTGCGGCCATGTTGCCGCCGCCCTCGCGCAGGCCTCCGTCGAGGTAGACGCGCGAAAAGTGGGGCGTGGGCTGCTTCGAGACGAAGGCGAAGAGCGCGCGCTGCCCGAACCAGAACGAGGGCGACATGGAAATGACGCCGCCGAAGAGATCCGGCCGGCGGAAGTGCGCATACATGGCCGCGAGGCCGCCCATGGACGAGCCCCCGATGCAGACGCCCACGGGACCTTCCACGATGGGGAAGCGCCCGCGGACGTCGGGCAAAAGCGTGGCGCCGATCCAGTCGAGCAGGATGTCGGCCTTGCCTCCGCGGGTTGTGCCGCCCCCAGGCAGCCCCTTGGGCGCCGGCGCCTCGAAGGGCCCGAGCTCGTCGATGCGCTGCTCGCCGCCATGATCGATGGCCACGACGATGGGCACGTGGTGTCGCTCCGGTGAAAGCTTGTCCACGCTCGTGTGCACGTGCCACCCGCCCGAGAATGACGGTTCGTCGTCGAAGACGTTCTGCCCGTCGAACAGCAGCAGGAGCGGCCTCGGTCCGCGGATTTTCCGGGAGGGGGAGTGCACCCGCACGAGCCGTTCCCCTTCCAGGCCCGGAACGGTGTACCGACCGAAAATCTCGGGCATCGCGCTACGTTCCCAGGTGCTCCAAGGTCAGCACCACGCGCCCTTCCTGGCGCGCGCGCTCCAGGTCGACAGTGCACACCACGAGCCAATCGTTGTTCCCTTCGGGGTCGAGCACCGTCTGCTCGATGCGCCAGCGCGTCTCGCCCTGGTCGATGCGGTAGAGCGCCGGCCGGCGCGCCTCGGGGTCGACCCGAATGATCGCGTGCTCCTCGAAATAGGGCGCCAGCTTCTCTTTGAGCTCCAGCACCGAAACCGGCGCCACGATTTCCGCGGCGGTCTCATAATCCCGTTTGGCGAGCGCCCGCAGAAAACGGTACATCTCGTTGCGCAAAAGGACGGTGAATGCGCGCTCGTCGCGCGTGATGTCCTTGGGCCCCTCCGGCTCCTGGCTCTCCTCGCGAGGCTTGCCCGCGGCGAGCGCCTCCACCCGCGAGGGATCGCGCATCTTTTCCCACTCGTCGAGCAAGCTGGAGTCGACCTGCCGCACGATGGCACCGAAGTACACGGCGATGTCGTCGAGTTCGTCGGTTTTGGCATAACGCGGTACGGTTTCGACCAATACCTTGTACACGTCGGACAGATACCGAAGAAGCAATCCCTCGGAGCGCTCCAATCCGTATTCGTTCACGTATTCACGAAATGACATGTACGTCTCGTACATATCGCGCGCCACCGACTTGGGACGAATGTTGTCCTGCCCCACCCACGGGTGCTTTGCGGCAAAAGCATTGAACGTGTTGTAAATGAAATCGCGATTGGGCTTGGGATAATCGAGCTTGGCCAGCTCCTCCATCCTGTCGTCGTATTCCATTCCCGCGGCCTTCATTTCGGCCATCTTCTTCGTCTTGATGGCATCGAGCTGCCGCATCAACACGACCTCGGGATTCTCGAGGATGGACTCCACCAAGGTCAATACGTCCAGCGCGTACGTCTCCGCATCCGCTTCCGGATCGATGCGGTCCAAGGTGTCCAGTAGGTAAAGCGAGAGCGCGTGATGCAGGGAAAAATCTTCCTGCAAATCGGCATTCACCACCACGGTGCGCCCCTGTACTTCGATGACGCCGGCGTCGACGAGCGAGCGAAAGAGCATCGCCGTGGTCTTGCCATGAATGCGTTTTTGCGCGCGCCGTTCGTGCGAATGCCAAATGAGGCGCGCCATGGCGCGGCAGCCGCCGTGCTCGCGTTCGAGCACTTGCATGAGCATGCCATGCGACACGGAGAAGCGCGAAACGAGCGGCTCGGGCGGTGATTCGATGAGCTTCGTGAACGTGTTCTTGTCCCAGTGCACGTAGCCCTTTTCCGGGGGCTTCTTCTTGACGATCTTGCGCCGCTTGGCCGGATCGTTGCCTGCTTTGGCTTCCAGGCGCAGGTTCTCGACGACGTGTTCGGGCGCCTGCACGACCACGCTTCCGCGATCGTCGAATCCTTTCCGCCCGGCGCGCCCGCTGACTTGCTGAAAATCGCGCACGCTCAAAATGGCGGTCCTCTCGCCATCGAACTTGCACAGTTTGGTGAACACCACGGTGCGAATGGGAATGTTCACCCCGACGCCCAACGTGTCCGTTCCGCAGATGACCTTGAGATGGCCTTTCTGGGCCAGTGTTTCCACCAAAAGACGGTATTTGGGCAATAGCCCGGCGTGGTGCACGCCAATGCCGTGGCGGAGGAACTTTTGAATGTCTTTGCCGTAAGGCGAGTCGAAGCGGGCGCCCGCCATGGCGGCGGCAATGGCCTTCTTCTCTTCCTTCGTGCAAAGGTCGACGCTCATCAGGTTCTGCGCTTCCTCTGCGCAGGCCCGCTGGGTGAAGTGCACCAGATAGAGAGGTATTTTGCCGGCCTTGGCCATGTCGGCCACGGTCTCGTGCAGCGGTGTCTCTCGGTATTCGAAGTCGAGCGGCACGGGGCGATCGGTGCCGCGCACCACCGCGGTTTCGATGCCGGTCAGATCGTTCAAATAGCGCTCGAACGGTGCCGTGTCGCCGAAGGTGGCGGACATGAGGAGAAACGTGGCCTGCGGCAACGTGAGCAGCGGGATCTGCCAAGAGACTCCGCGATCCTTGTCGGAGTAATAATGAAATTCGTCCATGATGACGTAATCGACGTCGGCCTGATCGCCGTCGCGAAGCGCCAAGTTGGCAAGAATTTCCTGGGTGCAGCAGATGATGGGCGCGTCGCGGTTGACGGCGGCATCACCGGTCATCATCCCCACGCGATCGGGGCCGAATTCCCGGCACAAAGCGAAGAACTTCTCGCTGACCAAGGCCTTGATGGGGCACGTGTAAAACGAGCGCCGGCCCTCGGCGGTGGCGAGAAAGTGCATCGCCGTGGCGACGAGCGATTTCCCCGAGCCCGTGGGCGTATTCAGAATGACGTTTTTGCCGGAGAAGATCTCCAGCAGCGCCTCTTCCTGCGCCGGGTAGAGCGAAAGCCCAATCTCCGTCGTGTAGTCGATGAAGGAGTCGAGGAGCTTTTGCCGGTCGATGATGTCGTCCGGGTGCGGAAGGCGGCGGCCTAGGCGCGTGTCCTCCTGCGGATCGAGGCGCTCATCGGAGATGTCATCGCTTTGCATGGGTTGCCTTGGTGTCGACGTACGGGCCTTTTTCGGTGCTGTCCACGTGATGCGAGGCCTCGTCGTCGAAGATGAAGTGCCATACCGCGTCGGCCCAGACTTCTCCACCGCGATCGGTGGGGTGAATGTGGTCCGTCTGCCGTTCCAGCACCAGGCGGCTCGTGTCGAAGAATTTGCAGGGCTCGATGTTTTCCGCGATCACGCGCCGAATGCCTTTGTCTCGCTGAACGGCTTTGATGGGCAGGGGAGGGCCTAGCCAATAGCACGCGGCGGGCTGCATTTTCTTGACGATCGAGCGGATGTTGCCCGCGAGCACCTCGGGATTGGGATTGAGCACGTTGTTGCTCCCCAGGTTGAGGATGATGATGTCGGGCTTGGCTTTTTGAATGAGCTTGCCGAGGCGCTCGTCCTCGTCGAACGACTTGATTTGTGCGCTCGTCCACGAGTTGGAAAAGAACTTGGCGGAGCTTTCCTTTTTGAAACGCTGCTCCAGCGCCAAGGTGAGGCCACGGCGAAAGCCGACCATCGAGTCCCCCAGGTGCAACACGGCGTGCACGTCCTTGGGGGTAAGGCGCGGGGGCTCCGCCTGCGTGCCAGCATCCGCTGCCTGAAAGGGATCGGGAGCGGGAGCGGCAGCGGGAGGGGGGAGAGAAGAGGATTCGGGGGCCGGAGGCGGAGGGGGCTCCTCCTTCCGGCACCCGAGGATGACCAACGAGATGAGAACGAACCGCAGCTTCAAGCCGCCAAAATACTTCGCGAAGCGCGCGCGGGCCTACTTTTTCTCGAGCTTCAGCGAGGCGGAATTGATGCAGTAGCGCATGCCCGTGGGGGCGGGGCCGTCGGGAAAGACGTGGCCCAGGTGCGCCCCGCAGGCGTGGCAGGTGACCTCGGTGCGGGTCATGAAGTGCGACTTGTCCTCGTGTTCATCGACGTTGCCCTCGTTGATGGGCGAGGTGAAACTCGGCCAGCCCGAGCCCGAGTCGTACTTCGTCTCCGAGGAAAAGAGGGCCTCGCCGCAGCAGACGCAGCGGTACGTGCCCGGATCGTGGCAGTCGTAGTACTCGCCCGTGAAGGCGCGTTCGGTGCCTTTTTGCCGGGTGATGGCGAACTGTTCCGGTGTGAGCTGCTTGGACCACTCGGCTTCCGACTTCTCGATTTTTGCCATGGTTGTTAGCTCCAACAATTCCGCAATCTACCACACGACGTCTTGGTCCTCGGTGACGCCGGGGAGGTGCTCTACCGGGTAGCTACGCCCGTGGAGGGTGATGGTTCCGCTGAAGTGCCCGACGGGCTGGGCAAAATGGCTGCGCACGATGCCCAGGTTGCGGTCCTCGCGGTGTGCACCGATGGGCTCGAAGGTCAAATCCAGCGCGGCTCCGTTGGCGGGCTCCGTCGTGCAACGCCAAGTCGCGAGCACGTCGTTGCGGTTCCACGAAAAGCGCGCGCGGCCGAGGGGCACCAGCTCTTCGCCGAAAAAGAGCGCATTTTCGCTGACGCCGTTCGCCTCGTTGAAGCCCTCGACCAGGTTGAAGCCGATGCGGACGTCGCCGAGCGTGCCGCACGCGAAGGCCCAACGCCACGCCGTGTGCCGGGCCAAAAGCCCGTTGGTGTAGTCGAATCCGCCCACGCCGCCGCGCAGATCGAAGGAGCGCCCGGCCACCTCGAGCATGCCGCTCGCCGCGAGTGCCGCGCTCTTTTGCGTCACATTGGTGCCGCCCTTCGCGATGGGTGCAATCACCGTCAGCGCGGGCGGGCCCTGCGTCGTTGCGAGCTCGCCCAGCCAGAGAAGGCCGCTGGCTCGCACATGTTGCCGGTAGCTGCCATCGGCGCTGGAAAACCCCGCGCGAAGGTCCACGCCGGGCAACCGAAAGCGCGCATCGCCGGCGCGAGGTCCCACGTGCACGAAGGGGCGCGGCAGCCCCGTGAATCCCTTGTCGTAAAGGACCGATCTCGCCGCGCGATCGGCGACGAGCACGAACGCGTTCGCCGCATAGCCCAGATCGACGATCGCGTGCAGCGCGATGATCTCCTTGGTCGCGACGAAGGTGTAAATCCAGCGCTTATGGCGAAAAAAGGATCCGCGCGGCAAGGTGACCTGGCGCAGCTCGCCGCGGTACGTTCCGAAGCGAACGGCGCCCGATGCATCGAGGACGCCGTCCGGCACCTCGGGCAACGAAACGGAGCTCATTTCGCGCGCAGTGCCTGATCCACCGCGGCGCGCGGGTCGACGACGCCCCACCCTTGGCGATCCACCTCGAGGTTGGGAAGACGCTTCGCGGTGCGCAGGAGAATGCGTTTCACCTCGAGCGGCTTCAGGCGCGGATTGGCCTCGAGCATCTGCGCAATCACACTCGTGACGATGGGCGCGGCGAAGCTCGTTCCGTCGGCCATCTTGTAGTGCTCGTTGATCACCAGTTCGTCGCGCAAGCCGGCGTCGACGATCTGCCGGATCAAATACGCCGGACTGTCCTTCACCTCGTCGAGCGAAGGCAACACACCGGGGTAGCGCTCGATGGTCTGCTTCAATTGCCCGTCCGGCGTTTTGTGCAATTTGGCCAGCAACGCGATCTGCGTGGCGGTCATCGTTCCCGGGAGAATCGGAGCCGGAATCCAATCGGCGACGGTGACCACCTCGGGCTTTTGCAATCCATCGATGGTCGGTCCATACGACGATCGATAACCGGTTACCTGGCCCAAGTTGGGATTGCCGCGATCATCGATACCGCCCACCGAAATGACCGCCGGAACACTGGCCGGAGGCACCACGTATCCAGGGCGATGCCCTTGGTTGCCCACCGCGGCAACCACCACGATGCCCGCGCGGATGGCGGCTTCGGCGAATCGCGACATCACGTCGTCCAAGTGGGACGCTTCGTAATCACCGCCAGCGGAAATATTGAGAATACGAATGTCGTATCGCGCCCGATTGACGAGCGCCCATTCGATCCCGCGCGCGATGTCGTCGTGGTGGACGCGCGACAACGTTCCAACCTTGACCAGCACGAGGCCCAGATCCGGAGCGACCGAACGGAATCTTCCATTGGAGAGGCTGCCGTTTCCGGCGGCCACCACCGTGGACATCATGCCGTGCCACGACGACGCATCGCCCGTGGACAAAAGCTCCACGCCGTCCTTTTCATGAATGAGATCGTGGTACGCGTGGATGCGCGAATGCGGCGTCACCAGATCGGGGTGCGCGTAAAATCCGCTGTCGAGAAATGCCGCGACGATTCCGCGCCCGCTAAAGCGCGTGTCAGCACCGATGCGCTCGCCAATCGGCAGTGGCGCCCTTGCGCGTGGATCGTGCGACTCGGCCTCACCGCGGAGTGGCGCCGCGGGAATCTGCACGGAAATGGGTGTTGGCTTTGTTGCATCCTTCGCAACGGAACCGGTGGATCCTGCATCACCGCCGGAAGCACCGGGACCAGCTGCGGTGCCAGAAGATTTGTCAACACTTGGATCGTTTTTCATACCGCAACCGGAGCTTCTTACTACAATATGAGAGCTAGATGCTTAGCTCTCCGACTCCGATCCGCGTTTGCCTGGTGGACATGAACAACGGTGTCGCGAATCAGGCGACACGCTGCTTTCGCAGGTTGTTCGACGGGTTTTCGAAGCGCGTCAAGCAGCAAAACCCCGGCTTGGAGCTGCATTTCCGGCACGTCCAGCCGCGAAATCTTGGCGAGCTCCCCGATGACGACGTCGATTTCGTGCTCTCGTCGGGTGGCCCCGGGTCCCCGTTCGACGGGTACGACGATCCGTGGTGCGTCGGCTACCGCAAGATGCTCGATCGAGTGGTCGAGGCGAACATTCGCGACGCGAGCCGGGCGCCGAAGGTGCTGGCCGTTTGCTACTCGTTCGAGGTCGCGGTCTTGCACTTCGCG
The DNA here is from genome assembly GCA_037157775.1 of Sorangiineae bacterium MSr12523. NCBI lineage: Bacteria > Pseudomonadati > Myxococcota > Myxococcia > Myxococcales > Pendulisporaceae > Pendulispora > Pendulispora brunnea. The sequence goes on along the minus strand of CP089982.1, from coordinate 6,323,537 downwards.
GTGGCGAAGATGTCGCTGCGCCCCACGTTGAAGTTCGGCGTCATGCCCGCCTACGTCACCGACGAAGGGCAGGCGCTCGATTACTACGGGCCGTTTGGCTACCGTCTGTTCACGTGGGAGCACCGCAATTGGGAAGCGATTGATCTCGATGCGCGCAAGCTCGCGGAGCTCGGTGGGTGCGTCACCGCGGTGGAATCGCACGCGGGCAGCAAGGTGAACTCCGGGGACGCCATTCTCGGGTTCGACTTCGCGCCGGGCATCCAGGGCACACAATTCCACCCCGAGGCCGACAAACCCGGCGTCATGACGTGGCTGCAAAAGCCCGAGCACACCGAGCAGGTGGAGGCCGCCTACGGCCGCATCCTCTACGAAAAGATGGTCAAGAGCCTGGCAAATCCGGATCGCTTGGCGCGCACGTTCGCGTTGTTCATTCCGGGCTGGCTCACCTACCGATTCAACGAGATTGCCGCAGCGCGCGGGCTCAAGCCGCTCTCGCCGCCCGAATTCGATATGCAAGAATTCGATATCGCGGTTTAGGCTCAGGTTTAAACACGCCTTGCCGAATGGGCGCTGTGGCCCGAAGTTCGGCGGATGCGATGGCATGCGCTGCTCGGGATTGGCTTGGCGTTGGCCGGCTGCAAAACGGCCGAGCCAGCGGATCTGCGAAACATCAAGGTGCCGGCGGGCTTCTCCATCGCGTTTTATGCGCGCGATGTGGCGGGGGCGCGTTCGCTGGCGCTGAGCCCTTCCGGAACGGTGTTCGTGGGAACGCGCGGAAAGCGCGTGTATGCGCTCGTCGATCGTGACAAGGACGGGCGCGCGGACGAGACGCACGTCATCGCGAAAGATCTCGATACACCCAATGGTGTCGCCTTCAAGGATGGTGCGCTGTACGTCGCCGAAGTGCATCGCGTGCTGCGTTATGACGGCATCGAGGGGCGCCTCGCCAATCCGCCGGCGCCCGTGGTGGTGACCGACAAGTTGCCCAAGGACGAGCATCACGGCTGGAAGTGGATTGCCTTCGGCCCCGACGGCAAGCTTTACGTGCCGGTGGGCGCCCCGTGCAATCTGTGCGAGCGCCCGCTTCCGTATGCCTCGATTCAACGCATGTCGTCGGACGGCAGCGCGCTCGAGACGTATGCCTCCGGGGTGCGCAACACCGTGGGATTCGATTGGGATCCGCGCAATGGCGAACTATGGTTCACCGAAAATGGGCGCGACAACATGGGAAACGATACGCCGCCCGACGAACTGGATCACGCGCCGCGTGCGGGAATGAACTTTGGCTATCCGTACTGCCACGGCAAAGGGGTTGCGGACACGGAGTACGGGTCGAAGCGGCCGTGCAGCGACTTCGTTCCCGCGACCCTCGAATTGGCCCCGCACGTCGCGGCATTGGGAATGCGCTTTTATACGGGCACGATGTTTCCAACCGAGTACCAAAACCGCGTCTTCATCGCGGAACACGGCTCGTGGAATCGCGACGAGCCCATTGGCTACCGCATCACCACGGCCCGCGTCGATGGCACATCGGCCAGCGACTATCGCGTTTTCGCCGAGGGTTGGCTCCGAAACGGCAAAGCGTGGGGACGCCCGGTCGACGTCCTGGTCATGCCCGACGGCGCCCTCCTGGTCAGCGACGACGAGGGAAACGCCGTATATCGAATTGTTCATACCGGCGCGAAATAGACGCACGATCGACTGGATCGTAGGAATACCAATTTCCCAGTTGCACATTCCGTGAGACGAATCATGGATGGGCGCTTGGAGGTGTAGCATGACGAGCTTACGCAACGTTGGCGCGGCGATGTCCCTCGTTTGTCTTCTGGCATTGTGCCGCTGTAGCACGGAGGCGGAGGCCGAACCCGAAGTTACGGGGATGACGCAGGATGCCATCAACGTGGCCCAAACGACGATTGGCGGCTTTCCGGTGCACGTCCATTTCACCAATCCGCCGGCTTTCGCGGGGGACGATCGGACGATTCTCAACGAGGTTACACGGCTTTTGAACGAGACGCCGGCAGGGGAGACCGTCCGCGCGGCCATTCATAGCCTTACGGCCAATGGCATTTACGATGCGCTCATTGCCGCGAAGAACCGCGGGGTCATTTTGAAGATCGTCGAGGATGGCTCCGACGAGTTCGACGAGGATACGTCGCCGCGGGAGCTGCACGCGGCGTTGGGCGCAAACCACGTGTTTTGCGGCAACCGCGTGGTGAACAAGAATTACGGCTGCATCACCACGGATCCCAGCGGGATCATGCATACGAAGCTCTTTACCTTCAGCAAAACGAAAGATCCGTCGGGGGTGTTGCGCTCCAACGTGAGCTGGTTTGCCTCTGCGAACATGACGTATGCATCGGGGTCGAAGATGTTCAACAACGCCATCACCGTGTACGGCGATACGGCGCTTTACGACTACTTCGTGGGGTATTTTGGTCATCTCTTTGCGCAAAAGCACTATTCGGGGAACGACTATTACGATGCCGATGCACGGCGGGGTTACTTCGAGGGCAATACGGCCCGCGTCTACACCTCACCGGAGCAGGATAGCGATCTCGTTTACAATCGATTGAACGACATCGTCGCGGATTCCACGTGCCGCATCCGGGTGGCCCAAGCAGGCATCAACGACTCACGCATGAAGCTCATCGACCTCTTGGTGGCGCGCAAGCGTGCGGGTTGCCAAGTATGGGTCGTCGCCGACGGTATCGAGAACGATGCGCTGGCCAAGTTGAAGGGCGCCGGAATTCCGGTGCGGCACCACGTCGTGCACGACAAGTTCATCCTGGTGAACTCGAAATTCGCCGCGTCAACGACGAACCGGTACCTGATCTTCACCGGTTCCCACAATTGGACCTACTCGGCGAATTACCGCAACGACGAGATCTTCGTCCGCCTCGAGAGCAAAGATTTGTACGACGCCTTCTACACCCACTTCAACGACGCCTACAACAACGGGACCGGGATGTAAGTCGAGCTGCGCGACCCGGGGGCGCAGTCCCCTCGTGCTCGAAGCGCTCTTCCTCGCCTTCAACCGACGGCTCACTTGGAGTGCACAGTGGCCGAGGCGACGAACATTTTGGCCATGTGATCGACCAAGCGAGGCAGCGGGATAGAAAGGGTGCCGGAGAGCCATTCGTCGAGGAGTTCGATGAAGCCGGCGGCGAAGGTGATCGTCGTGAGGCGGGCGTCCGTGGGCGTGATCTTGTCCGCGCCGTAGAACTCGCGGGTGACTTTGCTCATCACGCCCGCCACCTCGACGAGCTTCTCGCGTCGGCGTTGCTGCAGCGGGCCGTGCCCCGAAGAGGAGACCAACAGAACCTTGGCCTTGCGGTGGTCGTTCGAGACCACGTGGATGCCGGCCTCCAGGCCGGCGCGTGTGCGGGTCAACGCATCCCATGGCGCAGCGGCCACCGCCTGCACGGACGCCGCCGTGATCTCGTCGACGACGCTGTCGAACAGCGCCAGCAGCAGCGCATCCAGATCGGGGAAGCTCTCGTAGAAGTAGCGGCTCGTGAGGCTGGCGCGCGCGCACACCGAGCGCAAGCTGATCCCTTTGATGCCGGCTTCGCCGATGGCATCGAGCGCAGCCTCGAGCAGCCGCTGCCGGCGTTGCTCGCTCCGCGCGAGCTGGGGTAGCCCCCCGTAGACGCGTCCACCTTCTGCCATGGCGAGCCACATCCTAGCGGCGTCTTGACGCACTCCGCGAGGTCGTTCACAATCTGATGACGTACGTAGTCAGATTGCGAGGCGGTCATGAATCTGGAAGCGATGCTCGAACGCTGCAAGCGCGATCAGTGGAAGATTTCCGACCTGGATTGGACGGGAACCCCGCGACCGATGACCCGTGAGGACGAGATCGCCATCGTCCAGTACTTCACCGACATGGCCGCCATCGAGCGGCTGGCCAAGGCCCTCTTCGTGCAGCAAGCGGCCTACGCCTGCAACGACACGCTTCGCAAGATCTTCCACACCTTCGTCGCCGACGAAGAGCGGCACGCCGTGGCGGCCGAGCGACTGGCCGCTTATTACGATGTTCATCATTACGAGAAATACGAGGTGACCCCGGCTTTGCGGAAGTTCGCACCGCCGTTCGTGCACCTGGTCAAAAACGTGTCTCCCGATATTGCGAATTACTACATCACCGGCGGTGAGATAGCCCTCGATATCGCGCTCCTGCGATCCATCAACGACTACGTGGCCGACCCTATGAGTCAAGCGGCGATGGATCGCATCAATCGTGACGAATCACGCCATCTGGCCATCGATTACCATATGGCCGAATATTACGGCTCCGCGGAGTATGCCGCGGTGGCCGCGGAGCTGCCGTCTCCGCCGATGGCGGCGCGTCTTCGATCCTCGTGGGCGCTGCTGCGCGTGCTCTATTTCGCAGCACCATTTTTCCGCGGCGTGTTCTTCGAGCCGATGCAAATGGTCGATCCCGATGGCAAGCGCCTGCGCGAAGCCTTCAAACGGATGCAGCTCCTCGGCCAAAAAGAGGGCGAGCGAAAGAGTTGGTTCACGCAGATGATGGCGGGCCTGCAGGATCTCTACAACGACTCGCCGCTCTTTCGTAAAACCTTGGGACCCGTCGCCGCCCGCATCATGGGCATACCGGCGGTGCTGATGGACCGCTTTTACACGGAAGAAGAAGCCCGCCGCGCGGCCAAGATGTCCTACGAGGAACTCGCGAACGAGGCCTTGGCGGCGAAGACTCAGTTCTGAGTGGCGTATTCGATCTCGGTACCCAATACGATGGGCTGAATCGGCCGGTTCGTCGGGCCCAGCGCGCGCGTGAAGGCCTTGACCTGCGCTGCCGACACTTTGATGGGATGCGAGAGCATGTGGAAGCGCACGCTTGCGGTACAGGGCGGCGCGGTGAGCGAGCCGTCGTATCGGTGATATCCACGGTCTTCCGGCAGGAGCTTCGTCAGGTCGAGGGTCACGTTCGACACCGCGGTTGGAGTCTTTTGGGGACAGGCATTGAAGCTGCTCCAGATCTTCGCGAACTCGGGATTGTCGACCGCGTCCTCTTCCGCCATCACGGCGACGACCGATGCAAAAGGCCGCGCGCCCTGCGGGCCGACATGAACGAAATGGATCTCCAGCGGATAGGAGCGACCCTCGAGTGTGTGCTCGCTCGGCGAGTGAAAATGCACTTGAACGAGCTCGTACTCCTTCGAATCGACGAGCATCTTGCTTCCGGGCGCGAAGTTCGCTTGCCAGGTGTGGCCGTTGTTGATGACGTCTTTGACGGGGGCGGCGGGGAGCCACTTCAGATGCTGGTTGTCGAGGGCAAAGGCATCTTTGGCAACTTCCGTCCTCGCGGGAATGGCAATGGGCGATTGTTGCGTGGTGGCTGCACAATCGGGATAAAGGACTTTGCCCGTGCCATCGGCGAGTTCTCCCCATTCATTGGGCCCGCCTTGGTTATCGCTTTGCGAATGGCTCCACGTCCCTTTGGTTCCATCGTCACTTTCGCATCGAGGGCCGTCGTCTTGTTTCCCGATGCTGCTGCGTGCCGCAACCACCACGACGAACGACGTCAACACCACGGCGACACCGAGGAGCAATGTGCGCTTCATCCCATCATCCTTTTTCGAATCCCCACTTCATTCGAAGGGATAGTCCGATTGCCTTATGATGCGACGGCTTCGGGGTCAATTAGACATCGGATGGGTTACAGCGAGTTAAATTTCGCCCACTTTGTCACCAAAACGTTGCTTGGCAACGTGCGCCTGGCTCACTAGCGAATCAATTGATTGATCGGTGCATCATCGATAAATTTGCTCGATGGATACCGATCTGCCGTTTCTCGCCACGTTCACCAGCATTTACGAGACCGGCAATGTCACGCGTGCGGCCGCGGCGCTTCATCGCACCCAGCCCACGGTCAGCTACCAACTGCGCCGCCTCGAGGAGGTCCTTGGGCAGCCGCTGTTCATCCGCCGCGCGGCGCGCGTGGTGGCCACGCCCTTGGCCGACCAACTTTATCGATTGGTGCGCGGCTTCACACGCGATGTCGAGCTTCTTCGCAAGGGCGAGGGGGAAAAGGACACCGGCCTTTTGCTCGCGTCAGTTTCCGCGTTCGGGCGCTACATCCTTTTTCCCGTGTTGCTCGGCGAGGAGTTCGCGCAGCGGCCCATCACCTTGCGCTACCCCGAGCTCGACGAAGTGCTGCGCCGCGTGCGCGATGGGCAGGTCGATGCCGGTTTCGTCTACCGCGCACCCGTCGATGCGCGTCTCAGCGTCGAGCCGGTGTACGAGGAGACGCTGGACCTCATTGCCGGTGCCGCGTGGGCGCGAAAGCTGCGCACCATGGAGGCCTTTCAAGACGTGCCGCTCGTCACCTACGACGATGGCGACTACGTCGTGGGCCGGTGGTTCGGACATCATTTCGGCCGCCGTGCCCCGCGCTGGTCGAGCGTGAGCCACTTCGAGGAGGTGGAGGAGGTCGTCGCCACGGTCGCGGCCGGTCGTGGCGTGGCCATCCTTCCGGGCTTCTGCACACGTGCAGCGCCGGGGCGCGTGAAGGTGGTGCGTTGGGGCAGGCCTCCCTTGCGCAACACGGTCTTCATGGTGCGGCGCGCCGAAATGCCCGAACACCCCGGCATCGCGCAACTCCTCACAGCCCTGCGCAAAGTGCCGGAGAAAGCGTAACGTGATGAAACCATGAAATGCGAAACGATGACGTCCGCGATCGTGCTCGCGGTCTCGATGGCCTCCACGCAGTGCATGGCGCAAAACATGGCGGTGCAATCGGCTGCGCCGCAGCAAGCGCTGGAGCGCGAGATCGAAGCGGTGCGGCCCAAAATGGTCGGCTGGCGGCGCGACATTCATAGCCATCCCGAATTGTCGGGCCAGGAGGTGCGCACCTCCAAGCTGGTCGCCGAGCATCTGCGCAGCCTTGGCTTGGAGGTGGCGACCGACGTGGGCGGCCATGGGGTCGTGGGCCTTTTGCGGGGCGGGCGCCCGGGCAAAGTCGTCGCGTTGCGCGCGGACATGGATGGCTTGCCGGTGAAGGAAGCCACCGGGCTGCCCTTCGCCTCGACGGCAACGGCATCGTACCGCGGCGAAACCACCGCCGTGATGCACGCCTGCGGGCACGATGGGCACACGGCCATGTTGATGGCCGTGGCCGAGGTGCTGTCGCACATGAAGGCGCGCATCCCCGGCACGGTGAAGTTCATTTTCCAGCCGGCCGAGGAAGGCGTTCCCGACGGCAAGATCGCCGGTGCGCGCGCGATGGTCGCGCAGGGCGTGATGGATCGCCCCAAGGTCGATGCCGTCTTCGGCCTGCACATCATGCCGCTGCTGCCCACGGGAAGCGTCGGGTACCGCGGCGGTCCCTTGTTGGCCAGCTCCGATTCCTTCGAGATCCGCATCCAGGGCAAGGGCACGCACGGTGCGTTGCCCTGGAACGGCGTCGATCCCATCGTGACGTCGGCACAGGTCGTGGTCGACCTGCAAACCATCGTGAGCCGCCAGCTCGACATCAGCAAAGAGCCGGCTGTGATTTCCGTGGGCTCGATCCATGGCGGAAATCGCGAAAACATCATTCCCGAGAGCGTGAAGATGCTCGGCACCCTGCGCACCTTCGACGACGGCATGCGGAACGATGCCAAACGTCGCATCCAGACGATGACCGAGTCCATCGCCACCGCGCATGGAGCCAAGGGCGTCGTGGAGTTCGTGCAGCCCGGCTACAGCGTGACCAACAACGATCCTGCGCTCACCGAGCGCATGATCCCGACCTTGCGCTGGGCCACGGGTGGCAAGGCGGTGCTGACGGACAAGGTGAGCGTCGCGGAAGACTTTTCCGAGTACCAAAAGGCGGCGCCCGGTGTGTTCCTCCTGCTCGGCGCCCCGCCCAAAGGCAAAACCCCGCAGACGGCGTCGCGAAACCACTCGCCCACGTTCGACTTCGACGAGGACGCGATGCCCGTGGGCGTGCGCACCCTCAGTGGGCTGGCGCTGGATTATCTGGGGTCCGCGAAATAGGCCCGGACGACAGCGCGGAAAGCGCCACCTCCACACTGGACGCGAGGTGGCGCGGATCGGGGCGCATGTGGCTCATCACGCGCACGCCCTGGATGGTGAGCACGAAAAAGCGTGCAAGCGCGCGCTCGTCCTTCGATGCGTCCACCTCGCCGGATGCCTTCGCGCGGGCGATCGCGCCCGCGAAAAGGTCTTCCAGCCGCGCGAACATGCCCGCGAGAACGCGCGCAATCTCGGGATCGCGTGTGGCCATTTCCGTGGTGGTGTTGGTCACCAGGCAGCCGCGCGTGTCGAAAGGATCGGTCGCGCGTTTGACGTAGTCGAGCAAGATCTCCCGGATGGCCGCCTTGGGCGAGCCGGGGCGGGTGAGGCCGACCTCGTAGCGCGTGAGTCGCTCGTCGATGTAGCGCTGGAGCGCCATGAGAAAGAGTGAGCGCTTGTCGCCGAATGCCTTGTAAAGGCTGCCCTTGGTGAGCCCCATGCCCTTGATGAGCTCTTCCATGGATGCTCCGCCGTAACCGAGCGTCCAGAAGACGTCGATTGCGTCGTGCAGCGCAACCTCGATATCGAATTCGCGCGGGCGTGCCATCCGGTTTACTTGTCTGCTTTGTAGCGCAAAAATCCGGGGAGGAAATACAGGCTCAGCACCACCCCGCCGACGCACAAGAGGCCGCCGGACACGATCGACCCGCGCAAGCCGACGAGCGCTGCGGCGAATCCCGCTTCGGCATTGCCCAAAAGAGGCCCGGTCGAATAGCTCACCATCTCGATGGAGGCGAGACGTCCGCGCAGATGATCGGGAATGGTTTCATTCCAAATGCGGCCGCGAAACAGCCCGCTCACCATGTCGCCGGCGCCCGCGAGGGCCAGGAGCAAGAGGACCAACGGAAGGCGGTCGGTCATGCCCGCGGCGGCGATGGCCACGCCCCAGACCGAGGCCGCGATGGCGATGGCCAGGCCGTGCCGGCGCACCTTGCGTGTCCACCCGCTGGTGAGCGTGGCCAGGAAGGCGCCTGCGGAGGGTGCGGCGTAGAGCCAGCCGATGGAGGCTCCCCATCCGTGCGCCTCGGCGAGCGCGGGAAAGAGCGCGGTGGGCATGCCGAAGGTCATCGCGATGATGTCCACGATGTACGTGCCCAGAAGCTCTTGCCGGCTGGCCGCGTAGCGCAGGCCCTCGATGACACGCGCGATGCTGGGCGGCGCAGCCTCCGCCGGGGCGGGCACGCCGCGCATGATCGCGAGGCAAGTGACGGCGATGGCATAGGTCCCGACGTCGATGGCGAAGGTCCATGCGAGCCCCAAGGTGGCAATGAGGAATCCGGCCAGCGCGGGCCCGGCGATCATGCTGATGGTGTGGCGAAGCTGCGAGAGCGCGACGGTTCCTCCGATTTCCTCCGCCGGGACGAGCCTCGGGGTGAGCGCCTCGAGGGCCGGGCGGTGGAAGCCATTGAGCGCCGACATGAGCCCTGCGAGCACGTAGATCGCCCACACATTGGGGTGCGGCAAAAGCGAATTGCCCGCCAGCACCAACGCGGTCAAGCCGAGGAGGCTTTCGGCCCACAAGAGGAGCTTGCGGCGGTCCATCGAATCGGCGAATGCGCCGCCGGCGAAGGCGGTGGAGAGCAATGCCACGAGCTCGACGATGCCGATGGCTCCGACGGCCAGCGAGGAGCGGGTCAGTTGGAAAACCTGATACGGCAGCGCGACGTACGTGAGCATGGTGCCGAAAAACGAGACGAATTGTCCGGCGAACAGCAGACGAAAATCGCGACGGCGAAGGGGACGAACGTCAATCCACATGGGTTTCGAAGTCGGTGTCGCGCGGGAGTCCGAGCGCGGTCAGCGCCGCGCCGAAATCATCGGGCACCGGCGCCGTGACGGTCACGGGCTCGCCCGTTGCGGGGTGTTGAAAGGAAAGAAGCCGCGCGTGCAGCGCCAAGCGATGCAGCCCATACACGGCGCGGTAGTGGCGATTGATTTCCCCCGAACCGTATTTCACGTCCCCGACCAGCGGATGATGGATATGCCGCAGGTGGCGTCGAATCTGATGCAGCCGTCCCGTCTCCGGCATGGCCTCCACGAGCGAACAGCGGTCGATGGGGGAGGGGGCGACCCGTCGAAAGCTCGTCACCGCGGGGACGCGCGGCCCATCGACGGCGCGGGGAATGGCATAGTCGATTCGGCCCGATTCGGGGGTGATGCCGCGGACCAGTGCCAGGTATGACTTGCGAACCCGTCCCTCCTCGAAGGCGCGTGCGAGCACGGCGGCCGCCTCCGCCGTGCGCGCAAAGATGAGCGCCCCGCTGGTTCCCCGATCGAGCCGATGCACCGGGTGCACCCGCTGGCCAATCGCATCGCGCACCCGAAAAAGCGCAACATCGTCGTCATTGTCCCATCCGCGGTGCACGAGAAGGCCCGACGGTTTGTTGGCCACCACGACATGATCGTCGACGAAGAGGAGCTCGATGGGAGGAAGGCTGGGCACGGCTGGAGCGGGGTCACATAGGGCCATCCAGGTGGGTTCGCAACACCGGAACGGCCGTGACACTGAGAATTCCGGTGGAGGCACCGATGCGTTCGCGCAGCTCGTTCAGGGCGGCGAGGTTGGCAACCCGTACGGAAAGCAGCACATCCATCGGGCCGGAAACGTGATGGCAGGATTCGACTTCCGGAAAGCCCATGAGCGACGGAATCATGCGCGCGCAGGGGCGCCCTTCGATGCGGATCATGAGAAACGCTCTCACACTGGTTGGCTCGACGGGCTTCGCGAGCTCGATGGTGAAGCGCTTGATGATGCCCTCGCGCACCAGCCGCGCGAGCCGATCTTGCACGGTACTTCGCGAGACGCGCAGCGCGCGGGCGAGCGCGAGAATGGGCTGGCGGCCATCTTTGCGCAGCAGCTCGATGAGGTTGCGGTCCGTTGCGTCGACGTCCTCGTTCATCCTGCTTGGCTTGCTCATGCTGGTCTTGCTGGACATCCGTCAAAGTGACGGCTCGCTGGACATATTGCTGCCTGAATTCCGGCACGGTGCGCGCCTACGGTCCGTGTGAAAGGAGTTCGAGCATGGCGCGTGTGGTTCGCATTCATGAATATGGGAAACCCGAGGTTTTGCGCATCGAAGAAGTGCCCGTCGGCCGCCCTGGCCCGGGGGAGGTGCGCCTCCGGCAGACGGTCATAGGGTTGAACTTCGTCGAGGTGTACTTCCGGCGCGGCACCTTTCCGGTGCCAGGTTTTCCGTGGCCGATCGGCAACGAAGCGGCCGGGATTGTGGACGAGATCGGGGCGAACGTGACCGAAGTAAAGGTTGGCGATCGCGTGGCGTACGCGGACGGTCCTCACGGCGCCTATGCGACGGAGCGTCTGTATCCGGCCGATCGGCTGGTGCCCATTCCGGACAACGTCTCCGACGAGCAAGCGGCCAGCGTGGTGCTCAAGGGATTGACGGCGCGCTACCTGCTGAAAGAGGTCGTGCCGCTATCGCCGGGCGACACGGTGCTGTTCCAAGCGGCCGCCGGCGGGGTGGGGACGATCTTCGTGCGCTGGGCACGCGCGCTGGGCATTCGCGTCATCGGGACCGTTTCCACCGAGGAAAAGGCGGCGTTCGCGCGCGAAGCCGGCTGCGTGGCGGTCATCGATCGGAGCCGGGAAAGCCTCGGCGATCGCGTGCACGCCTTGACGGAGGGACGCGGCGTCAAGGCTGCGTTCGACTCCATCGGTCGCGACACGGTCCGCGCATCGCTGGCCTCCCTTGGGCCGCGCGGCACGTTGGTGGTGTTCGGCAAAGCCTCGGGCGAGCCGGAGCCCATCGTCCCCTTCGAATTGGCACCGCGCTCCCTCTTCGTCACATGGCCGATTTTGCCTGTGTACACGGCCAGCCGCAGCCAGCTGCTCACCGCTGCGAGCGATCTGTTCGCCGCCGTGGGCAACGGCCACGTCGATGCCCGGCCAAATCGCGTCTACGCCTTCGACGACGTCGTGCAGGCGCAGCGCGATTTGGAAAGTGGCCGCACGATGGGTGCGGCCGTACTTCGTATTTAGCGCTCAGAAGCGGGCCGGGAGGTCGGCCGCTTTCGCAGAACGCGTGAGCGGCGCGCGAATGGGCACCTCCATCCATCGTCCTAGGGTGGCGACGACCTCCGCCTTGTCCGACTCGACCAGCGAATGGATGTCCGCGTTGTGATCGGCTTGCGGTGCCGTATAGCGATAGCTGTCATTCGCGCGGCTCACGGGGAACGCTCCGGCGGACCATGGATCGTTTTCCCCGTAGACGAGAATCACGCGCTCCGCGCGCCCATACGACCACGCACCGATTTTGACGCTCAAGAGAGGGCTGTAATGCTTCTCCACGTCGAACGGCGGAAAAATGGCGGGTTCGTCGATGAACCCCGGCGTCAAGTATGGGCGCGTGTGCGCATATTGGAAACCCGCATATCCATGTTCCGTGGCGGCTTGGTACAGGCCAGGGGCGTGATACCAATTGGTTCGGTCGCCAAATCCACCGTCCGCGATATTTCCGAAGTAAATCCTCTGCAGGAACTCGAAAAGCTGCTGCGTCGTCGCGTTCGCCGGCGGTACATCCTCACAGGTCGCGTCCTTGTATTGCCAAAAGAAGAAGGTCGCCTCCGTCACCGTGACATCGAGTGCACGGTGAATGCCCAAGGTCTCGTATCCGTCCCCGGCCGCAGCGGCCTCCGCCAGCATGAGGGGCTCGATCTCCGTGCGGCGACGTAGAAGCTCGACTTGAAAGTCCTTCAGCTTTTTGCGGCAGGTCGCATCGCCGACCTGCTCCAGGAATGCCACGTAACGCGGATCGCTCGTATCGAAATTGAGGGGTGCCACGTAAGCGACCGTCGCGTAGACATCGTCGGGGTAGAAATAGCGATGGGACATGGCGGTCATCCCACCCTTGCTGAGACCCGTGGAAAGCCACTTCTTGGGAAACAGCGGCCGCAGGGCCGTGATGATGCGGTGCTCGTCCGATGCACTCTGAAACGAGGTAATCTTGCTGTAGTCGGCGGGATTGGGAACGGATTCGCCGAAAAAGCGATGCTCCAAGAGGATCTCGTTCGAGGCGAGCATGCGCGTGGGCTCGTCCTGCCGTATGTACGTGGGCGAGATGGCGTACCCCGTCGACTCGATCACCATGGGCAGATCGCGCGAGCGATAGAGCATGGAGAACCGCTCGGTGAACTTCGGCCCGTCGGGGTGGCGATGATCCACGGGCTGCTCGAATCGAATCATCAAATAGCGGCGCCCGGGCACGGTGATGGCCATTTCTTGGATCTCCACGATGCCCGGCACGCGCCGCAACTGCTCCACGATGTCCTCCTCGACGGGCGCCGCCTGCAGCGCATCTTGCGATGGCGTAGAAGTCTCGGGCGCTCCGGACGAACAGCCAGCTGCGAGGCAGGCCGACACCATCAACGATGACACGCAACCATAGGAATATCGAGTTCTCATGGAATTCCTTCCACGGTAAGCCGGCGCGAGCATGGAGCAAGATGATCGAGGAGAGCACCCCACGATGACCTTCCGCAGCAGCCCCCCTCTATTCGTCGCCCGGCGGCTTCTTGGTCGAGCGCGCGATGAAGTAAATCAGGAGCGCGCCGCCTACCAGGGGCACGAGGAGGGCCAAGCCGAAGAACACGTATTCGATGTGCGACACGGGCGCGGAGTCTACTCGATGGGCGGCGCGAGGCGCCATGCGAGCCACTCGATGCCCAGCACCTGCCCGATGTTCGGGTGTGCGAGCGGCGGGGCCGCGCGCAACTTCACCACGGGATAGAGCGAGAAACTATTGCGCATGCGCTGGGCCGTGACCCCGTCGATCGACGCCGAAAGGACCAGGAGCGCGCCCCCGGAGTCTTTCACCGCGCGCACCGTTCCGCGCTCGACGTGGCGACCGACGTCGCGCAGATCCGCAAGGTAGCCCGCGGGGATCCTCCCGCGGATGACCAGCACGCGCCCCTTGCGGATCGATACGCGAAAGAACTCGTCCTGCCGTGCGACGTGCCAGAGGAACGCAGCGAGGACGGCGAGCACCACCGCATAAAGCACGAGGCTGTCCATGCGCTTTCTATCGTAATGCCCGCTGCGCTCGCCGTCTTGACGCTTCCTTACCAGAGCTCTACCTCCTGCGTCAGCATGGTGGAACTGCGAGATCTCGCCCTTTTTGCCTTCGCCGCGTTGATGATGGTGCTCACCCCGGGTCCCAACATGGTGTACCTGGTGTCGCGCTCGCTCTGCCAAGGAAGGAACGCTGCGCTTTTCTCCCTCTTCGGCGTGGCGCTCGGGTTCCTCTTCCACATGCTCCTGGCCGCTTTTGGGTTGTCCGTGGTCTTCGTCACCATCCCGATTGCGTACGACGCGTTGAAGCTGGCCGGTGCCGCCTACCTGCTCTGGCTGGCCTGGCAGGCCGTAAAGCCTGGCGCGCCCTCCGTGTTCGAAACGCGAAAGCTGCCCCCGGATTCCAAGACGAAGCTCTTTTTGATGGGCCTCTTCACCAACATCCTGAATCCCAAAATCGCGGTCTTCTATCTCTCGATCTTCACTCAGTTCCTCCACCCAGAGCGAGGCTCGGTCCTCATGCAGAGCGTCGTACTGGGTGGAACGCAGATCGCCATCAGCTTCGCGGTGAACTTCACCATCATCATGACCGCCGGCGCCGTCAGCGTGTGGTTCTCCACGCGCCCGTTCTGGGTGCGCATCCAAAAATGGTTCATGGGCGCCGTTCTGGCGGGGCTCGCGGTGAAGCTGGCGGCGAGCCGCCGGTAGCATCCGTCACAGTAGCAACATTGACAAATATCGTTGCAATTGTAACCATCGCGGCATGTCGGACGCGAAATCGGAAGAGCGCGATGCTGCCCGGCGGGCCGCCATCCTGAAGGCCGCGCGCGAATGCTTCCTCCAGTTCGGCTACGCGAAAACGTCGCTGGATGATATCGCGAAGCGGGCCAACATTTCCCGGCCGCTCATCTATCGCAAGTTCAAGAACAAGGAGGACGTCTTCTCCGCGTTGCTCGAGCACGATTTCATGTCGCGCTACCCCGAGGCGGAGAAGGTGCTGGCCGGAACCGTCAGCCCGCGGGAAAAGCTCTTTCGACTTTACGAGATTCTGCTCTTGGAGCCCTGGTCGGACATGCGCCGAGCGCCCATGGCGCTCGAGTTCTACGAGACGTGCGAGCGCCAGTTTCCCGAGGTGCAGGCCAAGCAGTCACGCCTGCTGCTGAAGGCGACCCAAAGCATTCTCGAATCGAAAGAGCTTTCGCAGGTGTTCATGCTGGCCGTCGAGGGGCTGTATTCCGATATCCCGACGATCAGCGTCTTGCGCCGGCGGCTGCAGCTCCTCGTCGAGCGCTTCGTTTAGTCCTCCCGAATCGTGCCCTCGACGCAGGTGACACTCTGTCCACCGAGGCGGATCGTGCCATCTTCGTCGATGGAGACGCGCACGCGCCCATCGCGACCGAGCCGCGCGCCCTGCGAGGCCACGTAACGCCGGCCGATGCTCTCGACGAGGCCCGTGTCGCGCAAGAAGACCGCGACGGACCCGTTGCCGCTGCCGCAAACCGGATCTTCCGGCGCACCGAACGCCGGGGCGAACGAGCGCACTTCGATGTGCGGCCCCTCGCTCTTCGAAGCCGCATGCGCCCCGAAAATGGTGACACCCGTCGTCCCGCGCCGCTTGTCGAATTGCTCCAGGCGCGCCAAATCGGGATTCAACTCTCGCACCTGCGCCGCATCGCGGAGGCGCGCGATGGTCCATTTGGGACCCACATCGACGACCCGCGGCGTTTGCTCGCGTTCGACCTTGGCCCCGAGCACGGCCTCGAGCTCGGTCACCTCGGCGTCGTCCAGAAGCTGGGTGCGTGCCTGCGGAAGTTCGAAAGCAATGGATCGCTGCGGCCCGTCGCCTTGCACGGTGAGCGCGACCAGTCCGACCTTGCACTCCTGCACCAACTTCCCGTTCCTCGGTGTGATGATGCCTGCCTCCAGCGCGGCGTGCGCACTACCAACGGTCGGGTGGCCGGCAAAGACAAGTTCCGACCGCGGCGTGAAGATCCGGAGCCGATAGTCCGCAGCGGTATTTTGCGGCCGAAGTAAAAACGTCGTCTCGGACAGGTTGGTCCAATTGGCAATGCGCTGCATTTGCGAATCGGTGAGGTCGTCGGCATCGAAAATGACTGCCAGCGGATTTCCAGTGAAAGGCCGGCCGGTGAAAACGTCGACCTGTTTGAATGGAAGGCTCATACCTCCAATGTGAGGGTTCGGCGACAAGGCGAGTAGGCACAGATCTCCACGTATTGGGCCAGTACAGTGTGAGCGATCTGCTTCAGTTGACTTTTTGTTAACGAGATTTGCCGCGATGCGACCATTATGGGACAGGAGCAAGCAACAAGGAGTCAGGCGCTCATGTCGATGATGTGTGACGAGGAGCGCACCAGCATTCGGCCGCCGCCGTCGCCACTGCATGTGGGCGCCGTGGAAACGGGATTCGGTCCGGTGCTCGGTGCGAGTCCCGTCATGCGGCAGCTTTATCCCGTATTCGAAAAACTCGCTTCGTCGTCCGTGCCCGTGCTCATCGAAGGGGAGACGGGGACGGGAAAAGAAGTATTGGCCGAGGCCATCCACGAGGCGGGTGACCGAGGCGGTCCCTTCGTGGTTTTCGATTGCACCACGGTCGCACATTCGCTCTTCGAGTCGGAATTGTTCGGCCACGAGCGCGGTGCATTCACCGGTGCGGATCGCACCCGCGTCGGTATCTTCGAGGAGGCCAACGGCGGCACACTCTTCATCGACGAAATTGGCGATCTCGATTTGCCTTCGCAGGCCAAATTGCTTCGTGTGCTCGAGCGACGGCAAGTCCGCCGCATCGGCGGCAACGGTCTGCTCAAAGTCGACGTTCGGGTCATCTGCGCCACGCGGCGCAACCTCGACGAAGAAGTGCAGGAGCGCCGCTTTCGAGACGACCTTTTTTTCCGCCTCGCCGTGGCCCGCGTGGAACTTCCCCCGCTGCGCCACCGGCACGGCGACATCGAACTTCTCACGCGCACCTTTTGGCAACAAATGGGCGGTGACGTGGCGCAGCTTCCCGCGCCATTGCTCCAACGATTCGAGAAGTACGACTGGCCAGGAAACATTCGCGAATTGCGCAACGCCATCGCGCGACAACTCGCATTGGGCAGCGTGGTGTTGCCCGATCGGAAATCGCCCGAGGCCCGCGGCACGGCCGACTGGATCGACAATCTGGTGGCGCAGTCACTGCCACTGCGGCAAGCCCGCGCGATCATCACGTCGGAGCTCGAACGGCGGTACGTCCGGCACATGCTGGAGATCCACGATGGAGACCTCGGACGTGCTGCCGAGGCGAGTGGTGTGGGCCGGCGCTACTTTCAAATGTTGCGCACCAAGATTTAGCTCGCGAAGCAGGAAAGCAGATTTCGTCGAGGAAGAAATAGTTCGCTCGTTCGGCGACGAAAAGGCGATGCCATTGCGTGAATCGACGCGGGTTTTAGGGTGGGTAGTAAATGGCATTGTGATTGCTAATTACGAAGCACGGGGAATGGGCACGCGGGCCGTATGGGGAGGGGACGCGCGATTCGAATGACACCAATACGGACAATGGAAAGGGCGGTGCAATCATGCATAGCAAGTGGGCTTGGTCGGGCGCGCTGATCGCTGGGGTGGTTCTGTCGGCTTGTGGCAGCAGCGGGGACGAGAACGGAGGGACGAAGGACGCGACGGAAGGGGCCTGGGGGTGCGAGGCCAAGGGCGGTTCGCGCGTGGTGTGCACCAGTGCGCAGACCCTCGGTGGAAATACGGCCAACACGCTGGATCAGTACGCGTGCGCGGCAGGGGAGAAGAGCGCCCGTTGCCCGGACGAAGCATCGGTGAAGGGCTCCGGCAGCATTGGCGCCGTGATCGATACGGACATCAAGGCGGCCGCATTCGACAAGCTCCAATGGGCGTGCCTCACCACCGGGAAGCACCAAGTGCAATGCGCACGCGATCTTTCCCTGAGTGGCGAGTTGGGTGGCAGTGTGGACATCGAAGGGCAGTTGAGTCTGCCCAAGAGCTGCTCGGTGCAGGATTGGGAGCCGTACTTCGCCCAGCTTGCGAGCAAGGTCTACAAGAGCGTCGGGTTCAACATCGACTTCCCGCGCGAGTTGTTCAATAGCCACGCCACCTTGGAGAGCCTTATCGAGGCCGCGGCGAAAGACGCCATGACCCCGGGCAAACCGAGCTGCTACGTCGCCGAGTGGGATCTGCGCGCACAGGCCTGGCTGCTCGCGGTCGGGCACGGATGCGTCAATCTGACGGCGCCCATCCTCGTTTGGTGCCAGCAAGCAGCCAACTACGCGCCCGAAACGCGCGAGTGCAACGCGAGCGGCAGCTGGGCGCAATGATCCCATGATGAAGCGCACGCCTGCACTCTGGATGATCGTGGGGTTCGTCTTGGTGCTGGCCATGGCGGCGGCGGCGGGGGTTCGTTCCTCGTCGTCCGCCGCCGGTGCGTTTTTCGCGTCGTTCGGTGAGCCGATCCCCGGCATCGATGCGCAGCAGCGCGCGCGCTTCGAGCGGGGGCGGCTCGTGGCCATGCGACGCTTCGCCCCGTCGGAGGGGCTTGGCCCGTCGTACAATGCGGCGTCCTGCCGCGCGTGCCATGAGAAGCCGGTCACCGGTGGCGGTGCTTCGCGCTACCGCGGTGTACCTCTGGAGCCGCACTCGAAGAAGACGTTCGCGGCGGCGTTCGAGCATCATTTCACCGCGACCTCGATGGACCCGTCGCACGCGCGGCCGCATGCGACGCATCTGCCCTTGCCGTTCTTCGGCGTGGGGCTTCTCGCGGAAATCCCCGCGAAAGAGATCATGTCGCGCGCCGATCCGAGCGACAAGAACCATGATGGCATTCGGGGCAAGGTCAATTTCGAGCGCGGGTTTCTCGGTCGCTTCGGCCGCAAGGCCCAGATGGCCACGTTGCAGGGCTTCGTGCGCGGTGCGCTCTTCGATCAAATGGGGGTGACCACCGTGCCCGTGGAGCCCGCGCGTCTCGTGGGATTGGCCGAGCGCGATGCGCCCGTCGAGCTGCGTACGCGCGATGCCGACGGGGCCGCCGATCCCGAGCTTTTGCAGAGCGATCTGGCCGATCTTTTGGCCTTCGTGGCGTTGCTCGCGCCGCCCGCCCCCGATGCGCCGACCCGCGAAACGCGTGCCGGCGAAAAGGCATTTCACGTGTGTGGATGCACCTCGTGCCATGCGCCGTCGCTGCGCGGACCGCGCGGGGCGATTCCCGCCTACACCGATTTGTTGCTCCACGACATGGGCGAGGAGCTCGCCGATGACGTCATCGTGGGCGAGGCGAGCGGTCGCGACTTTCGCACGGCGCCCCTGTGGGGCCTGGCGGCCGCGGGCCCGTATTTGCACGACGGACGCGCCGATACGGTGGACGAGGCCATTCGCGCACACGGTGGAGAGGCGGCGCGCGCGAAGCATCATTACACGCTGCTCGACGAAGGACAGCGCCGCGCACTGCTCGCGTTTCTCGGCTCCTTGGGCGGCAGCCATTACCGAGCCGATGGCCTCTTGCCGAAGGATGCCCCGGCGGCATCGCCGTCCGCGCTCGGAGGTCCCCTCGCAGAGCTTTCGCTCGCCGAGCGGGAGCGCTTCGTGCGCGGACGCGACTTTTTCGACCACGATTTTCGCGCTTCCGAAGGCCTGGGCCCTTTCTTCAATGGCGATGCCTGCCGCAGCTGCCACTTCGAGCCCGTGCTCGGCGGCGCCGGTCCGGCCGACGTCGATGTCATGCGCCACGGATTTCTCGGCGCCGACGGCGTGTTCGAACCGCCGTCGCACGGCGACACCATGGCCCATCGCTTCGGCCTCGCCCGCGAGATGCCTTTCGTCGATGGCCGGGCCAACCTCTTCGAACGGCGGCAGACTCCCACCTTGTTCGGAGCGGGGCTCATCGATGCCATCCCCGAAGAAGCCATCCGCGGGCGCGCCGATCCGGACGATCGCGACGGCGACGGCGTGCGCGGAATCGTGAGCTCGCTGCCCGGCGGAAAAATAGGTCGATTCGGATGGAAGGGCCAAATGGCCAGCCTGGAGGACTTCGTCGAGGATGCCTTCACCAACGAACTGGGCCTGGCCAAAAGCGAACTCGCGGGCGGCGTCTTCGACGATGTCGTCTTCTTCCTTGCGAACCTCGCCCCGCCCCGCGCCCTTGCTTCGAGTGAAGGTGCGCGCGGCCTCGCTGTCTTCACCGAGACCGGGTGCACGGCGTGCCATACGCCCGAGTCGCGCACGCGAAACGGAACCGCGGTGCGCCTCTACAGCGATCTACTCCTGCACGAGGTGGCCGCCCCAACCGAGGCGGTGCTGCCGCAAGCGAGTGCCGGTCGTGCCTTCCGCACGCCCCCACTCTGGGGCGTCGGCGCAACGGCGCCGTACTTTCACGATGGCCTCTCCGAAACGCTGGAGCAGGCCATCATTCGGCATGATGCGGAGGCGAAACGAAGCCGCGAGCGCTACACGCGCTTGCGCGAGGACGAGCGCACCGCGCTCCTGACCTTTTTGCGATCGCTTTAGATAGAGTCCGATGTGACGCCAGCATCCAAATGAGGGTGCCCGCGCTCGACTTGATCTTGCACAACCTGGTGGCGTTTGGGATTGCGCTGGTTCTGCTGATGGTGGTGGGCCAGCTTCTCCTTTCGGGGGTGCTGCACCTCGCGGGCTACCTTTTGCACACGCCGCTGTTCGGTGCGCACAATGCGGAGCCCTTCCGCAAGCGCATGAAGCGCGCCACGTTGATCGCGGTGGCGGTGGGCGGCTTGCTGCTCTTCATCGGCGCGATGGTCCTGACCTTCCTGCACCGGCGCGCGCTCGATCTGGTCAAGGTGTGGTTCGGGAATCTGCGGCAAGAAGATATGGAAGCGGTGGGCCTGCACGTGGCCTACGCGGTCGGCATCGTGGTGGCCGCCTCCCTTGCCGCAAGCCTCGCACGCAATGGCGTGGACGCCCTGACGAGGCTTGCCGAGCGGTCTGCGCTTCTCTCCTCGAGCCGCGAGCTCTCCGTCGAGGTCCTTTCCCGCCTGCGCACGGTGCTGCGCTTGGCCATCCTTTGGGGCGCGGCCAGTTGGGTCACCTTCGCCCTCGGCCTTCCGCCGTCCATTCGCCGCGTCGTCGTCCTGGCTACGGACGTGCTCGTGGCGTTCTACGGCTGCCGCTTTTTGGTGGTGCTGGCACACCTCGCCGTCGATCTGCTCTTCGTCATGTCGGGGAAGCTCACCAAGCTGGAAAGCCCCCTCAAGTACCTGGGCAGCTTGACGCACCTCAAAGGGATTACGAAGCGGTGCATCGACTATTTCGTCTATGTGGCCGCCGCAACGTGGGTGGCCGACCAATTCACCCCCGATACATGGTTTTCGCGTGCGGGGCGCGTGGGCATTCGAATCGTCGCTATCTTTTATGCGAGCCGCGTTCTCATCGAAGTATGCCTCTTGTTCATCAACGAGATATTTCTCAACAAGACGGCGGGCCGCACCAGCGGGGAGATTCAACAGCGCAGGACTCTCGTTCCGGTGGCCGTGGGGCTGTTGCGTTATGGCATTTACTTCTCCGCGCTGGTGATGGTCCTTCGGGAGGCGGACATCGACCCCACTCCGCTGCTCGCCGGCGCCGGGGTGCTCGGTGTGGCCGTCGGCTTTGGCGCGCAAGCCTTCGTGGGCGATATCGTGGCGGGCTTCTTCATTCTGTTCGAGAACGTGCTCCTGGTCGGCGACAACGTGGAGGTGAGCGGCGTGCGCGGAATGGTCGAGGAAATCGGCGTGCGCATCACCAAGATCCGCGACGAGTCCGGCGTTCTGCACGCCATTCCCAACGGCGAGGTGCGCAAGGTCGCGAACCACTCCAAGGTGTACGTGAACGCGGTCGTCGAGGTGCACGTGCCCTACGACGAAGACCTCACGCGCGTGCGCGAGTTGCTGCAAAGCGTGAGTGCGGAGGTGCTCGAGGCCGAATTGAACCACCGCGGCGTCGTCGAGGTGAAGGTGCACGAGCTTGGGCAGCAGACCGTCACGCTGCGCGTGCTGGCTCGTGTGCCGCCGGGCAAAGATCTCGATATGGCAACCAAGTTGCGATTGCGACTCGTGGATGAATTGCGCGCCCACGACATGGTGCCGAAGAATATCCCCGGCGCGGCGCTCGAGAGCGTCAAGCTGCAGATCGCGCGGCCGGCCGAGCCGGTGCAGCCCGTGGTGAACGAGGGCACGACGGCCGCGGCGCCGCTGCCGATTTTCAAACCGTAGTCTTCTCTAATATCGAATCACGATGCGGCCCGGTGCACCGGGTTCGGGACCATTCGCGCCCACGGCGCCGCCTTTGCCGGCGCGTCCGTCGTAATCGACGTCCCGGTTGCCGCCCGGGGTGACGCCGTTGCCATCGAGAACGCGCGCTTCCTTTCCCGGGGCGAGGCTCGATCCGCCGCCCCCTCCGCCGCCGCCATATTTCACGGCGATGACGCTCGTGCCGCACCCTCCGCCGCCACCGCCGAAGGCACCCGCGCCCCCTCCGCCGCCACCGCCGAGTTCCGCACGCCGTCCGTCGCCGCCGCCGGCATCGCCGCCCGGACCGCCGGGTGTTCCGCCGGCGCCCGTTCCGCCGAAGAGGGCACGCCCCGCGGTGGCTCCCGCGTCGCCGCAGCTTCCATTCGAACCGGCCGCGCCGCCGTTGGCGCCGGTGCCACCCGCGGCCCCGGTCGGACCGCCTCCTGCGCCGCCGTCCGCACCGCCGCCGCCACCCGCGCCGGCCCCGTTGGTGATGATACCGCCGGAGTAACCGACCGCGCCACCGCCTCCGCCCGAGCCCGCGATCATCAACGCGGTGGTGCTGCGGAAAACGCCCGTGAGCCCGGCGCCGCCGCCGCCGCTCGCCGCACCGGCGTCCTCGCTGCCAGTGCCCGCGCCGCCGCCGGCGCCGATGCGCAAGGTGAGCACCTCGCCCGGGGTGACATCGATGCGCCCGAACACGAAGCCGCCAGCGCCCCCGGTCGCACCGTTCATTCCGGCCCCGCCGCCGGCGCCCCATATTTTCACGTAGATGGCCGTGATGCCCTCGGGCACGATAAAAGGTGCGGCTTTGGGCGTATCGAAGACGATGGGCGGTCCGAGCACGCGCACCTGGATGGGGGCCTCGTCGTGCAAAGGCTCCGCCGATGCCACCACCTGCGATTCGCCGGCCGCGCGCCCCGCATCGGCATCGGCGTGGAAGACGAGGGTGCCCTTGGCGGTGCTGCCGGAGGGTCGTGCAATCGCCACGGGCGCCGCAGTCACGCCGGGAGGGAGCCCATCGACCCGCACGAACGCGTCCTGCCGAAGCGGCGGATTGGCCGCAATCGTGACCGTCGCGCTCATATCTTCTTTGGGCGCCAGGACGATGGTCGAAGGCTCGACGGCCACGACGAACCCCGGACTGCCACTATCCTCCGGGTCCTCGTTTCCCTCCGAAAAGTCACCGAGCCCCGCCAAGGCGGCGCAGCCCGAGGCGAGAAGCATCACGAGAAGGACGAGCGGCCCCTTTTTACTTCGTGGGGGTCGGACGTTGAGCATGAAGCGTCTCCGAATCACATCATCGTATCCGAGGCCGCGGCGCCGTTGCTACAAGCTCTACCAGTCTTTGTGTTATTTGCCAAAAATACTGTTCAGTGTGGGAAATGGCACTTCATGCGACGTTGGTGCCTACGGTGTTCGATATAGGACTTTGCAACCCACTCGTCGCAACCTGGTATGAATCCGCATGAGCCGATGAAGTCGAAGATGCGACCCCGTGATTGCCCGTGCCACTCGGGTGCCCGATACAGCGCGTGCTGCGAGCCTTTTCACACGGGGGCGTCGCAGGCGCCGACGCCCGAGGCGCTCATGCGGTCACGCTATGCCGCCTTTGCGCTCGGCCTGGGCGCGTATTTGGTGGAGACCTTGGCGGCCGACCATCCGGATCGCGCGGTGCCGCATGAAGCATTGGCCCGCGAGCTCTCGCGGGCTCGCGAGAAGCAACGCTTCATGGGACTCGAAATCCGCGAAACGTCGGCATCGGACGAGCGGGGCGAGGTCCTCTTCCATGCGCGCATCTTCGAGCGAGGGCAGGACCGCTCCTTCACCGAGCGGTCCCAATTCGTCAAAGAGAACGGCGCCTGGCGCTACGCATCGGGGGACGTCAAGGCTTGACGCCCACCGTCTCGTAGAGCGGTGCCGACGCATAAACGACGCCGCTTCGCACCGTGGTGCTCACATGGCGAAGGTCCTCGATGCGGGCCAAAGGATCGCCCTCGACCAGGAAAAAGTCGGCGTCCTTTCCCGGTGCCACGGAGCCGCTCGTTTTCTCGAGGTGCATGACCTTCGCCGCGCCCAAGGTCGCGAGCTGCAGCACGTCGGCTGCGGGAATGCCCGCGCGCACGTAGAGCGCGAGCTCCTGGTGCAGGGCCAACCCGAAATGATCGCTGTCGGTGCCCGCGACGATGGGGATCTTCGCGTCGTAGAGCGCTTTCACCATCTGAAGCAGCTTGCCGTACGCTTCCTTGTAGAGTGCATCCTTTTCCCCGGTCACGGCGAGGCCGCCGGTGAGGAACTCGCGCCGGACCTGCACCGGCAAACGCGCCACCATGGGCTCGAGCCCCTCGGTCACACGTCCGGGGCGGCCGGTAAACAGATCCCAGAACGCAAAAACCGTGGGGTCGACGACCGTTTTCTTCTCGACGAGAAGCTTTAGAAAGTCTTTGACGGGCTTCGATTGCAGGTCGAGTCCCGGTGCCTTCTCCGCGACCAAGATGAAACGGAGCGGGGTGCGCGTGTCGGTATCCTTGTCGACGAAGAAGTTCAGAAACAGCATGTTGATGTGCTGAATCTCGTCGTAGCCAGCGCGCACGACCTCCTCCGCGCGCATGTGCACGGGCACGTGGCCGCTCACGCGCATCTTCTTCTCGTGCGCCAGTTTCGCCAGAAGAGGCACCAACTCCGGCTTCACCGAATTGTAGATCTTGATTCCTTCGTAGTGGCGCTGCGCGTAGAACTCGACGGCTCGTTTCGCTTCATCCGGGGTCTCCGCGGTGATCTTCGACGACGCTGCCTTCTCGCCGCGCCCTTCGATGAACCCGGAGCGGAGAATATGGGGCCCGATGGCGGTCCCCTCGTCGAAGCGCTTTTTGAAGTCGTCCAGCGTGTCCGGATCGTTTCCGAGATCGCGCGCGGTCGTGACCCCCGACGCGATGCCCATCACGCCGTCATGGACGCTGAGGTGCGCGTGCATTTCCCATAGCCCGGGAAGAAGCGCTTTGCCCTTGGCGTCGATGACCTCGGCGCCCTCCGGCACCTTGGTGTTCTTGGTCGGTCCGACGGCGACGATCTTGCCGCCCACCACGGTCACCGCGTGGTCGTCGAGCCATCGCTTTCGTTCCACGTCCAGCACCCGGGCATGCGTGAAGACGACCCCTTCGGCCGGACCCTTGTGCGAGAGCCGTGCGACCAGATCGCGATCGTGCGCCTTCTCGAACTCCTTCTGCGCCTTGACGAGAGGGTCGATGGCCTCCTCCCAGCCCTCCGGTACGATGGAAACCGCAGGGTCGACCTCGCCGAAGTACGTGCCATCCTCCTCCGTCCAAAGGCGGGTGGGCGCGTAATACAGTCCCGTGATCTCCCAGGCCACGAGTCGCTTTTCCTTGCCCTGCGCGCGCGCCGTGAATGTCCCGCTGCGGGCAAGCCGTGCTTCGCCGTCGGGCAAAAGCGCGATCTTGCCGCCGTTCTTCTGGAGCGCTGCATAGAGGAGCGCGGTCATCTGCGGCAGCCCGGCGTTGGGCACGTAGAAGGCGGGGGAGGCGAGCTCGGTATCGCCCTGCTCCTCGGTGCTCTTCCAGCGAGCACGCTTTCCCGATACGCCGAACGTCTCGTCGATGGCCGTCCCGAAAGTGCGCGTTCCCTTGGCATCGAGCGACGCCAAGGTTCCGTCCGCCGCGACGCGCGCCCGGCCGGTCACTTTCGGCCCACGCCCGTTGTCGAGGTACTCGAACGCCATCTCGATGGAGCCATCCGGTGCGAAGGTCGTCACGCTCGAGCCAGATTTGCGCGAGAAGATGACAACGGCACGCCGCTCCACGCGTGCCTCGGGCGGTTTCGCCGCCGTCTCCTCCGCCGGGGCGGGCTTCGGGGGCGGCGAAGAAGGTGCGGCGGTCGATGTCGACGGGCCACACCCCAGCGCCGTCCACGCAAGCGCAACCCACGGAAGAATGACGCAAAGCCCCAATCGGGTCGGTACGAGTCCCATGGCGCGAGACGATAGGGCGGCGAGTGCCTCATCAGAAGGGAGCAAAGGGGTCTCTTGGTGATCCATGTGTGCACGCCGCTTTTTTCCGTGCGCACGGGATCGGTACGCCGAGCAATGTGCATCGGTTTCCGATGTTTCCCCGCCATGGACGCGCTGGCACACACCGCTTCTGTCGGTGTAAAGTCGCAAAGCTGTGACAGAACGCATTGGACTCATCGTCGGATACGAGGACACTTTCCCTCCGGCCTTCATCGCAAAGGTCAACGAAACACCCGGATTTCGCGCGGAATATGCGAAGTTCGGCGGAACCTCCGAGCGATACAAATCACCGTACGCCGTGTTGGTCGACCGCCTGAGCCATCAGGTGCCGTATTATCGGTTTCACCTCAAGGCCGCGATGCTTGCAGGTACATACGTCATCAACGACCCACTTTGGTGGAGCGCGGATGACAAATTCTTCGGCTACTCGTTGGCCGCCAAGCTCGGGGTCACCGTCCCGCGCACGGTGATGCTGCCCTCGCAGAGCTACATCCCCGACATCGACCCGAGTCGGTCGCTGCGCAATTTGGAATATCCCCTCGATTGGGACAGCATCGCCGATTACGTGAAGTTCCCCGCCATCTTGAAGCCGGCCGACGGCGGTGGTTGGAAGAACGTGTCGCGCGTCAACAACATGGATGAATTGCTGCGCGACTACAACGCGAGCGGCCAGCTCGTGATGACCCTGCAGGAGTTCATCGATTTCGACGAATACGTGCGCTGTGTGTGCATTGGCAAAAAGTTCATTTTGCCGATCAAGTACGACCCGAGGCGCCGCTGCTACATCGAGGCGGAGAACTTCCTCCCCAAGGCCCTCGAGCAGAAAATCCTGGATGGCTGCTGGGCGCTCAACAATGCGCTTGGTTACGACATGAATTCCGTGGAATTCGCCTGCAAGGATGGCGTCCCTTACGCCATCGACTTTACCAATCCCGCCCCCGATATGTGCGTTCGGTCGATTCTCCCGCGGTACTTCCACCAGGTCGTCGACGAAATGGCGCGCTTCACCATCGAATGCGCCCGCGAAGGCAGGAAGAACCCGACCGTGCACGCGTATCAGAGGTACCTGGAAAACCCGATCCCACGAGCCTGATTGGCGGGGGGTAGCACCATATGATTGATGGTCAGTTTACGTTGGGTGTCGAAGAAGAATATCAAATCGTTCACCCGGAAACGCGTGAACTCCGGAGTTACATCTCTCGCATCTTGGAAGACGGCAAAAGCGTGCTCCGCGAACGGGTACGCACGGAGATGCATCAATCGATGGTGGAGGTGGGCACGTCGGTCTGTCCCGACGTGAACACCGTCCGGTCCGAGCTCGTCGAAATGCGCGGCGAGCTCGATCGATTGGCCCGAAAGGGCGGGCTGCGCATCGTGGCGGCGTCGACGCACCCGTTCAGCGATTGGCGCGTGCAAGACATCACCGACAACGATCGGTACCACACGCTCGTGCACGACATGCAGGACGTGGCGCGCGAGAACCTCATCTTCGGGCTGCACATCCACGTCGGCATCAAGGACAAATCGGTGGCCATCGCGCTGGCCAACCAGGTGCGGTATTTCCTGCCGCACATTTTGGCCCTCACGTGTTCGTCGCCGTTGTGGCTCGGGCGCAAGACGGGGCTTTTGAGCACGCGGTCGCAGATTTTCCGGCGCTTTCCGCGCACGGGCATCCCGGACGAGTTCGAGAGCCCGCAGCAGCTGCAGAACTTCACCGATCTTTTGATCAAGACCGGTTGCATCGACAACGGCAAGAAGATCTGGTGGGACGTTCGTCCGCACTACCTTTACGACACCGTCGAGATTCGCATTTGCGACATGCCGACGAACATGCGCGACACCATCGCCGTCACGGCCTTGGTGCAGGCGCTGATGGCCAAGCTTTACCTGATGTACCGGCGCAACACGTCCTGGCGTAGCTACCCGCGCAGCTTGATCGAAGAGAACAAATGGCGCGCGGTGCGCTTCGGCACCGGTGCTCGGCTCATCGACTTCGGCCAGCAGGCCGAGCGTCCGTTCTCCGAGCTTATCCCCGAGATGGTGGAGCTGATCTCGGAGGCCACGGACATCTTCAAGACGCACGATCATATGGAGCGCATCCTGGAGATCGCCAAAAACGGCTCCAGCGCCCAACGCCAGATCGAAGTGTTCGACAAGACGAAGGACGCAAAGCACGTCGTCGACTGGCTCATGGCCGAGACGATGAACGGGATTTAGCTCGCCAGCTCGCTACTAAGCTAGGCAGCACTTTTTGTACTTTTTTCCGCTTCCGCACGGGCACGGATCGTTTCGTCCGACTTTGGGGCCCGTGCGGAGGACGCCATCGGGGCCCGTCGGCAGTGGTTCGCGGGGTGGCGGCTCGGCGAATATCCCCCCGTCGGCATCGAGCGATTCTTCGAATTCGTCATCTTCGTCATCGCGGATCGGGATGCCGTGCTCCACGAGCTCTACGAGTTCCTCTTCGAGCTCTTGGGCTTCGCCCTCTTCGCCGCGCTTTCGGAGCAAGTCGATGATCCGTTCCGTGGAGGTGACGATCGACTCTCCATCGGAGGTGTCCTCGGCGCGCGCGCGAACCTCCCGGCTCAGCGCTTCGGCCTCCGCATCTTCTCCGAGAGCGACGAGCACGTCCGCGGCCTGGTCCATGACATCGAGGTCGTCCGGATGCGATGCGCGGAGGGCCGCCATCAGTTGGCGTGCTTCGTCGCGCCGACCGGCACGTGCGAGAACGAGCGCACGGTCACCCAGGAGATACTCGCGTTGGGGAAATACACCTGCGAGCATCGTGGAGAGCTCCACCGCCTCGTCCATGAGGCCGTGTTCTGCCAGCTGGAAGGGCACGGACTCGAGCCACTCGTCAGCGAAGACCTCGCACTCGCGCGCGATGGCCATGATTTGATCCTCGCGGCCCTGGAGCGCCGCAATCAGGCGGCGCGCGAGTGCGGCATCGCGCTGCACGATGGCGAGATCTCGTGGACCAACGTCGGCGGTCTCCAAGTCTTCGGGGTTTTCGTCGTCGTCCCCTTCGAATTCGCTGGCTGCTTCCGCAACCTCCTCGGCCAATGGCACGAGATCTTCGTCGAGCTCGGGAGCGTCGTCGGATTCGTATTGAGGGGGCGGCCAGCCCGCCGACTCGACGACCCGCGGATACTCCACATCGGATGCCACCGTGCCCGTGTCCTTCACCGTAATCGCGTGTCGAAGCTCGTCACCGAAGTCGAAGAGATAGAGAAACTGACGCCCGGGTTTCAAATTGAGCGAAGCCAACTGAGTGCGCGTTGGATCTCCGGCGTTGGAGCCAAACTCACCTTTGTGGTCCCATGCCCGGTTGGTCATGAAGAAGCTGTAATGGTGATCGTTGTCGAGCCTGAATTCGCGCTGAATGAGCATGTGAAGCTCCTCCAACGTGGAGTGTTGGAGCACCTCGACCACGCGGCGCACGTCCGTGGCTCGCTCAGGGATGATTTCCAGCGTGAACGTCTTCGGGACGCCATGTGCCATGATGGCGACACCCTACAGCGAGCCAATTCAGGCGATCAACCGGATGCCGGACGGGTCGCCTCGTACCAGCGTTGGCGTGCCCAGCGGGCGGCTTCGGCGAAGGTGTTCACGAAGGTGTAGGAGTAGTGGGGTTTGGCGCGCCAGAAGACCGCGATCATGGCGCTGCGCATGCGGGGCGTGCAGACGTACACCTCGCCGACGCAGTGTTGCTCGTAGAGGTCCTCCATTTTGGCCTGGTGCTCGGCGATGAGGGCGCGCTGCATGGCGTCCGGCACCTCACCGTGCGTCTGGTCGATGATTTGAACGAAGCGCTCTTTGCGGGAGAGGACCTTTTCCTCGAGCTCGCGAAGATGATCGGCAAGCTGCGCGAGCGATGGCTTGCCCGCATAGGTCAAAACGACGATCGGCCAACGCGCCACGTCGACCGTGAGCACCGTTTCGCCGCGGCCAGGTGCATGGGCGCTTGGCGATCGACGGCGTACTGATTCGGACATGAACCCCCTCACTGAGCTTCGGCGTCCATCGGGCGGGATGGATGTAAAAGCGCCATTTTAGAATATGGTTCTGCTTAAATGTAGCGCACGCAACGAGTTGTTGCATAGGCGGCCGCGATGTTCGGTGCTGACCCGTGCGCGTGTGTGCGCGACTAGGGGAGAGGTCTGCTAGCGAGCCGCCGCCGGGCTGGGGGGAGGCGGAGCTATGGTGGAGGCGGATTCACCCGGCAGAGCTGCTGCGAGCCCCTCCTCCATGTGATGCAGTTGATTCTGCGTCTGCTTGAGGATGTGGCTCAGCTGTCGAGTGATGTGCAGGACGTCTTGCATCGCGGCCTTGCCCACATCGATGTCGGCGAGGACGTCGATGGCATGGCTCTCGTCGAGGGTCGTCATGAAGTTCAGCGCCAGGTACTGGGCCGCATCATGCTGAAAGGTATAGGCGGTCGCGTATTTGCGCAGAGTCGCCGTGGGGATGTTTCCTGCAGATTGATTGGCGATGGCGACGTCCCATGCGGCGCGCTGCAAGTTGGGCGTCCAAATGCCTTCGCGGTACCAGATTTCCTTGGCGGACGCGATCAATCGCTGTTGGTTCGCCGGGTTGGGGGCGCTGGACGTGAGCTCCCGCAGTGCCTCCGCGTCCCAAACCTCCAAGGCTTTGATCCTTGCGGCATTGTGCTGGAAGCTCGCCCGAACGTCCTTGAGGTTCGTCCGTAACTCTTCCTCGATCTCCCGCTGCGCGGCCTCGGCGCCGTTGCTGCGGCGGACGCTCATCACCACCTGTTCGAAGCCCAGCGCCGTGAGGATGCTGACCACGATCATGAGGTACTGGGTGCCGAAGGTCTTCCAGGAATGAATCGGCGATTGAGGGGGGTCGACGAGCTGCATGGGAGTCTAAAAGTGGCTCTTGCCGGTAAATTCAGTCCAGTTCAACGTCGAAGGTTGCTGGTATTCGCGCCAGCGGTCAATCTTTCCCGCGCGCACGCGCACCATCACGATGCCGTGGTAGCGCCTATTCCCTTGGTACGTATATTCGCCGGCGCCTACTTGAGCGGCCTCGTCGAAAAGCACATGGTGCCAGGTCATGCGTCCCGGTGAAGGTGGTTGCTGTTTGCCTCCGAAAAACTCGTACAGCGATTCACGCCCTTCGTAGAACTGCGCATCCGGTGGCTCCATGTAAATGGCGCCCTCGGAGAAACAATTGGCCGACTTGCGCGAGTTGCCCTCGTTCCATCCATCGGCCACCGTTTGCATCAAGTTGCGGAATTGCTCCGTCGAAAGCGCACCCTCGCGGGAGGGGGCCCTCGGCGGCGGCGTCGTGCACGCCGCCACACCCAGCAGGGCAGTGCCCAGCGTGAAAACCCCCCACGGCCGCATGGATCAGAGCTTTCGCTTCTGCAGGAAGTTCGTCACGTTCGGCGCCTGCACGGTGCGGTAGGCGGTGCAAAGCTTCACCGACTCCACCGTCTGCGCCAGAATGCGCGGCCCGCCCGTGTAGCGTGTCGAGCGCTCGCGGAAGAAGGTCTCCACGTCGGCGCGGTGCGCATCGTCGCAGAATGCGCCGCCGATGCGCGCCAGGTGCGCGCCCGCATCGCGCGGAAGCCGCGCCGTCAGGGAATCGAAATTCTGCTTCACGAAGTCGTAGGCGAGCTGTCGCGTGGCCGGTGAACCGACCGCGCCCCAGAGCAACGCCGACGATTCGCGCGCATCGAAGTCCTCCGACAAAGTGAGCGGCAGCGCCGCACGCACCACGTCCGGATCACGGAATTGACCGATGGCCGCGAGGATCTGATTGCGCTCGCGGCGATCGGTCGTCTTGCGTGCGGCGGCCAATGCCCGGTCGAACAGCGCACGATCGCCTGCCTTCGCGGCGATGCCGAGCACCGTCTCCACCATGTCCGCATCGATGCCCTTGCGCTCGTCCAGCCAACGCACGGTGAGCTTCTTCGCCTGCGCCCGCAGGGTCGCATCCTCGCCTTGGTCGGCCACGAGGCTCACCAGCGACTGGCGCAAAAGACGCGTCTCGTCGTCCTCTCCAGGTCGCGCGGCGAATCCCAACTTGGCCGCGCGCACGCCGTACGTCTCGCGAATGAAGCGCGCATACGCCGGGCGCAACTCGGCGGGG
Source organism: Sorangiineae bacterium MSr12523 (assembly GCA_037157775.1). Lineage (NCBI taxonomy): Bacteria > Pseudomonadati > Myxococcota > Myxococcia > Myxococcales > Pendulisporaceae > Pendulispora > Pendulispora brunnea. Next base: position 6,291,076 of record CP089982.1, on the reverse strand, counting down.
AACATCTCGGAGTCTCGCAGGCCGGCGACCAGCTCGACGGTTGCCAAAGCAACGGAACGCGAGGGATCGTTGGCCAGCTTGGGAACGGCCGCCAACACGTCGGCGTAGGAGACCTTGCCGTTCTGCACGAGGGCGCCCAAATCGTAGAGCAGCGACACCTTTTCCGGTGCCGTGAGGCTCTTCTTGGCGCCGTCCGCGAGCAATTTTTGCAGCAGATCGCCCTCGTAGCGCACTTGGTAATAGCCGCGCGCATCGGCATTGACGTTGGCCCAGGCCGGGCACGAAGTAGCCTCGGAAAGGGCGAGCTCCCCGCGCGATTCGGTGAGCAAGGTGCACGCGACCGCGTCACCGCCGCCCTTCTTCGTAGCCGGGTACTTCGCGCACACCGGCACTTGCCACTTTTGATCCGCGCTTCCCTCGGAGCCGAGCGGCAGATAGCGCTCCTGCGAGAGGGCCAGCTTGGGCGGGCTACCGGCGTCGCACTTCAGCGATGCGCTCACCAGCGGCACGCCCGGCTGATTGAGGAAGGTGCCGAACGCCTTGGCCACCGGTGCTTGCTCGCCCTGGAACACCGCGCCCAGGAACTGATCGGCCGTGGCCACGTTGTGCGAGTACTGAGCGAGGTAGCGCTTCACGCCCGTGCGGAAGACTTCGGGCCCGACCCAGCTTTCGAACATGCGAATGACCGCGGCGCCTTTGCGGTACGTGATGTCGTCGAAGGCATTCGCCGCGTCGTCCTTGGTGACGATGGGCTGGCGAATCTTGCGCGCGCTGATCAAGCTGTCGGCGCGCATGGCGTGGGCCGTGGTGCGTACGCGATCGGACTTCTCGTTCCACTCGGGCTTCCACTTCTCGAGGATGTAGCTGGTCATCCACGTGGCAAAAGCCTCGTTGAGCCAAATGTCGTCCCACCACGCGGTGGTCACCAGGTCGCCGAACCATTGGTGCGCGAACTCGTGCGTCGCCACGCCGGTGTATGCGCGGCGAAAGCGGGTGGTCTCCTGATTCGGTGGCGAAAGAATGAGCCGCTGGCTGAAGGTGATGAGCCCGGGGTTCTCCATGGCGCCGCCGATCATCGGCACGTCGATGACGTCGAGCTTCTCGTAAGGGTAGGGGATACCGAAGTAGGCCTCGAGCTCGTTGAGCACCTGCGGCGATACCTCTTTGGCGAAGCGCGCCTCGGCGCCCCGCCCGTGCGGAACGATGACCCGCACCGGCGTGCGATTCTTTCCCGCCGGCCCGGCGTCGACCGCGTCGAAAGGACCGACGCCCAAGGCAATCAAGTAGCTGGGCAGCGGCTTGGTTTCGGCGAATTGAACGACTTTGTAATCGCCTTCGACCTTTTCCGACACGGCGGGCGTATTGGCCAGCGCCATGTGATCGCGTTTGACCTTGAGGCGGATTTTCCACGGCACCTTGAACGAGGGCTCGTCGAAACAGGGGAAAACGCGGCGAGCATCGAGCGGCTCGAAGTGCGTGAAGACGTACCAATTCTCGCCTTCCTTCTGCGAGAAAAGGCCGTTGGAACTCTTGCGCGAGATCTCGCCGGCATAGTCGAGGACCAACGTGGCTTTGCCCGCCGCGAGGGGCTTTTGCGGCTGGATGCCCACGAAGTCGTCGCCGCCCGGCAGCACGTTCGCCGGCGCTCCATCGACGGTGGCCGAACGCACCTCGAGGCCTGCAGCATTGAGCCAGACCACGTCGGAGGGCGCACTCAGATCGATGGCGATGGTGATGTGCCCATCGAAGCGTTGCGATGTGGGCACCACCGCGAGCGCAACGTCGTAGGACGTCGGGCGAATCGTCTCGGCGAGGCGCAACGTCGGTGCCTTCGGCGCGGGCTTGGCTTGCGGCACCGGAGGCTGCGCGGCGGTGGGGCTGGTCGCCGCGGGGGGCGTGGTGGCGTCGTGCGCCTGGCAACCGACGATGGCGAGAGAAATACCGAATAGCGAGATGCCCAGTTTCTGCATGGACTTCTCCATAACGCGATTTGCGCAGTGGCTGATGCCGATTCGACGGATCGATCGCGCCACCGGCCGAGGTCGCTCGCCGCTTGCTGCAGCGGTGACCGTTCGCTGCGCGGAGACGACCGCTCGCCGGATTTTTACGCGAGGCGGTAAAGCTTTTCGCCGGCGTGTCGTACGACGAGCGCGTCGGGATCACCTGCGAACTCGGCGACGTCGACGCTCTTGGGATCGCGGTAGCCGAGCCCGATGCGGCGGCACCGTTCTTCGGGAATGCCGGTGGCCAAGGTCACACGGATGCGTGGTAGCTCGAGGCTGCGCGCGGCATCGTAGGTGCCGCTGCCGCGCACGTGCGTGCTGTGCGCCAAGATGGCCCAGGGCATGTCGCGAAAGCGATCCCACTGCGCGAGGAAGTAATCGCGCACGTGGTATCCGACGCGGTCGATCCATTCGCCGTGGGTGAAGGACACTTCGGTCAGGTGCGGTGCATACACGATGACCTCACCGTCGTCGGCGATCACGGGCTCCGTTTTGTAAACGGCTTTTGCCGCCGTCCACAAATCGTCGTAGCGCTCCGCGGGCATGGAGAGAACGCGCCGGAAAGGCTTGGGCACGCGCAGAACATTGAGCTCGCGCGATAGTTCCGACGCCGCCACGAATGCGTCTTGGTGCGCTCCGAACCAAACGCCGTGCAAGCGATCGCCGTCGAGCACCATGGCCAGGCAGAGCACCTCGCACGGCATGAACTCGGCCGCTCGATGGATCACGCGCCGCACCGGCGTATCGCGAACACCGATGGTGGCCATGCTGGTGCAAAGGGCACCGAGCCAATGCGAAAAGTCGATGATTTCGGGCCCGGCGACGCCGGGAAAGAGGTATTTCGCCCCGCCAGAGAAGCCTGCCACCTCGTGCGGGAACACCGGGCCGCAGAGGATCACGTCGTCGTAGTCGCCAATGAGCCGATTCAGGCGCACGGGCACCTCGCGACTCAAAAGGCCGCCGGTGAGAACCTCCGTCTCCTTCTCGGAGATGGTCCCGAACGTGCGTAGGGATTCGGGATCGTCGTAGCGATGATTGAAGATTCGTACGTTCGGATAGCGCTTTGCACGCTCGGCTGCCGACAGACCGACGAGCCGCTCGATGGCCGGCTCGGTCATGGGCGGGTGCGTGCCCAGCGCAATGAGGAAATCGAGTGCCTGGGTGCGCGGGGTGAGGGCATCGCACAACAGCCGAAACAGCAAGGGCATGGGCGCGGTGCGGGTGCCGTCGGGGATGACCACGAGCACTCGTTTTCCGTCGAGGGAAAGCGGTGTCAGCGCCTCGTGGAGAATGCCTTCGACGTGCGCCGGTTCGAGAATCGCACTCGCCGAGCCCCGGCCGACCAACTGCGTGCCCTTGAGATCCATACGCGGGATCTTACAGGCAATTCGTCAGGCCGTCGTAAATCGATTGGGTGGAACCGGGCAGTTTTGCATCGATCGGATGGGTACCGGAAAGCGCACTCAGGAAATCGTGCACCGATGTATTGGGGGCGAGCGGTGTCTTGCAGCGCCACGTCTGCGTGTCGACCGTCACGTTGCCTGTCGATGTCGTGACGTCTTCCTTGCTGGCCCCAAAGACCCAGACGCACGTTCCCATCGTTCCCGAAGCTTTTTCGACCGAGCATCGGTAGCGAAGCGACTCAATGTTGCTGAATTCGCCCTCACAGAATGTATCGCCGCAAAGATCATCGAAGTTGCGTTTCAGGTTCGAAACCAGCGCATACCACGCGTCGACATCCGCCGCCTCGGTCAAATGCTGCGCGATATCCACGTACTCCTTCGCAGATCCCTCCGTAAGGGCCGCCGCCGCCACGCGTGCTTCTTCGCCCCCCGCGCCATCCGGCGCCGAACACGCCGCGCTACCGAGTGCCATGGGAACGAGTGCAACCAAGATGGAACGAAGCTTCACTACTCTGTCTCCAAATGAAAGGGGGGCGCCTACATAACCCTTTCTGGAGACATTGCAAGCTGAACTTATTGCTCGGCTGCAACCCGGCCAAATCCTAAATCCCGCCCTCGAAAGTCCCGCTCCTCGTGATCGTTCCTCGTGATCGTGCACGTGATCGTGTTCGTGCACGCGCACGCGCTCGTGCACGAAGACGCGACTGGTCATCGGCACATCTTCGTCAACATCGCTACGATACCAACGACCAGAGGCGGTAAACATCTAGGTTCTCGCGGTCGAGTCGCGGGAGGGTCTCCTCGTTCATGGCTACTCCATCGGCGCCGCGGACTCGGCCGGTTGCTCTTCGTGCACGAGCGCGTGCGCGTGCACGAATACGAACACGAACACGAACACGAACACGAGGAACGGTCACGAACACGAACACGAACACGAACACGAGGAACGGTCACGAACACGAGAAGCAGGAATTTCGAGGGCGAGATTTGGAATGGTAGGGGTTCTTGGGATTAGCGAACTTCATCCAAGAGGAAGCCGCCGGTGGGGGAAGGGAGGACGTAGAACAACTCGTCGAAGCCTTCGGCGAAGGAGGGGAGGACGAGGCGGTTGCGGGTGCCGCGGATGGCGACATCGGGGATGCGTTGGGCGGCGTTGCGGGTGGCGTTGCGGCGAAGGGCTTCGGCGATGGGGGCGGAGAAAAAATAGCCGGTGATGCGGAAGCCGGCCCGCTTGGCCGGTGTGATGTAGCGGCTGCGTTCCTCGATGGTGGGGTTCGTGTTGTCGGCGACGAAGCGCTGCTGCCCATCGATGCATGCCCGCAGGAGCAACTCTTCGCGGTGCCGCGTGCGGAGCATGTCCAGATTGATACGGACGTGGGAGTCGGCGAAGCGCTCGCGGAAGAACGTCGACTTTCCCGAGGCCTGGATGCCGACGAAGATGACGGCTTGCATCGATTACGCGGCGGTGCCCAGCACCGATTCGAGCGCGGCCAGAGTTTCCCCCGTGCTGGCCTCGATTTTCAGCATGGCGCGCTCTTCACCGCGCACGGGGCCGCGGTTCACGATGGCGATGGGGATGCCGCGGTTTGCGGCGCGCACGAGAAAGCGGTAGCCGGAAAACACGGCGAGCGAGGTTCCCGCGATGAGCAGGGCGTCGGCCTCGTCCACGGTGGCGTAGGCCTGTTCCACGATGGGTCGCTCCACGTTGTGGCCGAAGAACACCACCCGAGGCTTGAGCACCCCGCCGCATGCGAGGCAGTCGGGCACTTGAAAGCGCGCGACCATCTCGTCCGGCAGCTCGGCATCGCCGTCCGGGGCGATGGGGGTGGGCCCGTCGAGCCATCCGGTGTTGAGCGCCCGCATGCGCGCCTGCAGGGCGTCGCGTTCTTCGAGACCTCCGCAGTCGAGGCAAATGACCTCGGCCAGGGCGCCGTGCAGCTCGATGACACCCTGGCTTCCCGCGGCGCGGTGCAGCCGGTCCACGTTCTGCGTGATGACGCGGCTCACGACGCCGTGTGACTCGAGCCGTGCCAGCGCCACGTGCGCGCGGCCGGGCCGGGCCAATCGAAAATGCTCCCAGCCGACCATCGCGCGCGCCCAATAGCGCCGTCGCAGCGGTGCGGAGCGGACGAATTCGGGCCCTTGAATGGGGCGGCGCGCCCGCGCCAGCGAATCCGGACTTCGGTAATCGGGAATCCCCGATTCGGTGCTCACGCCGGCGCCCGTCAACACGGCGACGCGGCGCCCGCGCAATGCTTCGGCCAATGCTTCGATGCCCTTCTCGTTCCCCGTCGAACTCATCGCTTTCAGCGGAACCATAGCACTCACTCTGCGAGCTCGCCCGCGATGCGCGCCGTCGTGTCGTGCAACCAGCGGTGTGCAGGGTCCCGGTCGTAGGAGGCATGCCACAGCATCGCGATCGCGTAGCCGCTCAACGTGAGCGGCACCTCCGCCGTGCCGAGCCCGAGCGCTTCGGCGCTGACCAATGCCGCACGCCGCGGCAACGTGGCAATCGCGTGAAGCTGCCGCAGCGCGAACGGCACGCCGAGCGCGTGCGGCGTATCGAGCACGACACGGCGCTCGTAGCGCTTCTTGGCCAGCGCCGCGTCGATGGCATTCTCGCATTCCGCCCGCGACGAGACGCGCACGTGGGGAAGAGCGGCGTAACGCGCAACGGAGAGCGGTTTGCTCGGATCGTGCACCTCGCGCGAGAAGAGGCACAGATAGCCGTCGCTGCGGCAGAGCAGCCGCCGCTTGTGGATGGTGCGCCCTTGGGCGAAGACGCCGATGGCCATATCGAGCCGATCGCCGTCGATCATCTCGAGAAGCCGGTCGGGATCGAGCTGATGCACCTCGACGCGCACGCGCGGTGCCGCACGTTGCATGTGCGCGAGCAGCGGCGGAATGAGGGCAACCTCGAGATCGTCGCGGATGCCGATCCGAAACTGGCGCTCCGCCGTCGCCGGGTCGAACGCACCGCCCGGCTTGAGCGAGGCTTGCACCTCCGCGAGCGCGGCATTCACGTGGACAGCGAGAGCGCGCGCGCGGGGCGTCGCCTCCATGCCGCGTTCGGTACGGACGAAGAGCTCGTCGCGGAAAACGTCGCGCAATCGGGCGAGGTTGTGGCTCATGGCCGACTGCCCGATGCCGAGACGCTTGGCCGCGCGCGTGACGTGTCGCTCGGTGATGAGCGCATCGAAGGCGACCAGCAGATTCAGGTCGAGACCACCAAGATGATTATGATCGATGATGGACATGATGAGTATCGATTGGTTTCATTATGGGCCCGGCCTTATCCCAAGGCCATGCTCTCTCGTTTCGCATTCATCTTTCTCATCGTCCTTGCGCTCGTCGCGTGCCGCCATCAGGAGGCACGCACGCCTCCACACCACGAGGTCTCCTTCGTTCGAACCCCCGACGGCGTTCGGACCGCCGTACAAACCTGGGGCAACCCAAAGGGGCGCCCCATCGTCTTCGTGCACGGCCTCGCCCAGAGTCATCTTTCGTGGACGCGCCAGGTTGCAAGCTCCCTCGGCGACGAGTTTCGGCTCGTCACCTACGATCTCCGCGGGCATGGCGATTCGGACAAGCCGCTCGATGCGCGGTATTACGAAGAAGGCCGCCGTTGGGGCGAGGAGCTTGCGGCGGTGCTCGACACGCTGGGGCCGGAGCGGCCCGTCGTGGTGGGATGGTCGCTCGGCGGCGTGGTGATTGCCAATTACCTCGCCGCACACGGCGATGCACGTCTGGGCGGTATCGTGCTGGTGGCGGCGGTCACCACGTTCGATCGTGCGCTGCTCGGTGTCATGCCGCCGCTTGCATCGCCCGATCTGGCCACGCGCATTGGTGCGAATCGCCAGTTCTTGCGCGATTGCTTCGCCGTTCCGCCCACCGGCGAGGAATTCGAAACGATGCTCGCGTACAATGCACAGGTTCCGCGCGAGGTGTTCGCCGCCGTCCCGCACGTGTCGCTCGACGGCACGGACGCGGCTTTCGCACGCGTCAAAGTTCCCGTGCTGGTTCTGCAAGGCTCCGAGGACAAACTGGTCAAGATGGGCATGGCCAAGCGCTCGGCCGCCCTGGTCCCCGGCTCCCACCTTGCGGTGTACGAAGGCGTGGGCCACGCACCGTTCTACGAGCGCGCCGACGCCTTCAACGGGGACCTCGCAGCCTTCGCACGCCGCGCGGTTATGGAATGATGCCTTCCTGGAGCATCATCCGGTGATCCTCGTGTTCCAGCTTGTGGCAGTGGAACACGTACGTGCCCGAGAATCCCTCGTTCTTGAAAATGATGCGCGCGGTACTCCGCCCGGGGACGGACAGGGTGTCCTTGAGGCCACGCATCTCGGGCGGGGGCGGCTGGCCGTTGATGTCGAGAACATTGAATTCGATCAGGTGCTTGTGGAAGGGGTGCATCAGCCCCGAGTCGTTGGTCAATGTCCAAATCGTCACGGCGCCGAGCTTGGACACCATATCGATGCGCGCCGGATCGTAAGCGCGACCATTCATGCGCCAATCGCCATTGTTGAAGGACAGGGAAACATTGGCTCGGGCTTTGGCATCCGCCTCCTTGTAGCGCGTGATGTTCGCCAGCGTGGCCGGCACCGTGCTCGGGTCGCTCTCCTGTCGCGCTACCACGAATTGCATCAACGCGGGAATGTCCGGGCCTCCCGGCGATCGGGCCGTATTCGCCATGGTGACTCGCGTATTGAGGGGGAGATTCGCGAAGTCGACCACGATGTCGTATCGCTCGCCCGGGCCCATGGCCAAGGAGGTCGTGTTCACGGGCGCCGCGAGCAAGCCGCCGTCCGACGCGATGACTTGGAACGGGAGTGGTGTTCCCGAACCGCCGACGTTGAGGCGCAAATTCCAAATACGCGCATTGGCGCCGTTCAGTAGACGAAAACGGTATTTCCGGGTGGCCACCTCGTGGAACGGATTGACGACTCCGTTGACGACGGCCGTGTCACCGTGGAATCCCGCACCGATCTCCCTTTCGTCGAAAATCGCGTCGTTGTTGGCGGCAAATCGCTTGTCCTGCAGCAGGAGCGGTACGTCGTATGCGCCCGAGGGGAGATGGAGCGCGTCCTCCGCCGGATCGTGAATGATGTAAAAGCCCGCGAGGCCGCTGTAAACGTGTCGGCCGGTCACGTCCATCGTATGGTCGTGGTACCAGAAGGTTCCGCCGGGTTGATCGTTGGGATACGAATAGACCTTGGACGTCCCCGGCGCGATGTAATCGATGGGGTGTCCGTCACTGTCGGCGGCGACCTTGTGTCCGTGATTGTGAATCGTCACGTTCTCGTTCCACGCATTCGTTTGCGTGACGGAGATCGGACGTCCGCGGGTGGCAATGATCGTGGGGCCCGGGAAGATGCCATTGAATCCGACGATGGGTGTCGCCCGACCGGGTTTCATTTGCGCGGTACCCGCCTTGATGGTCAGCTGATAAGCATCCGCGCCGTCCGTTGGCGTCAGGGTCGGCGGTAGAACGAGCCGGGTGGAGAAGGCACGATCCGCCACCGGCTGGATGAATTGATTCCCACCATTCCCATTGGCCCCGTCGGCCCCCGGATTCTCATTCGGTTGAACGTCCTCGGGCGGCTGCTGCGCTTCTTCCGCGCTGGAGCAACCCGATGCGAGGCCAATACCGATTCCACCTGCCAACAACGTCAACCTTGCGAGCGCGTGAAGGTGCATGCGCACGTCCTTTCCATGCCGAGTCTCGACCCACTCGGCGAAATCGAATAAGAGCAAGTACCGCACCGGCCTTATTTGCGAATTAGAGGAAGTGATATGCAGCTTGGAGTACTTCCTCGTACCGTGGCGGATCGCGCCAGGTTTCGCTGTAGCCGCCCCATCGCAGTACGTCCCGTCGATCGAACAAAAGCAAACAGTGCATCGATGTCCCACACAGGGAAGTTGCCTTTTGCTCGGGATCCGAGAGCAACGAAAATGGCAGCTTTTGGGATTGCTGCAGGTGCAAGAGCGCATCCGGTGGATCGCTGCTGATTCCATAAACGCGAATGCCCGTAGAGGCGAAACGTGGCACCTGCTGCGCTAGCCGATCCAACTCGGAGCGACACGAAGGGCACCAGGCGCCACGAAAGACCATGAGCAGCACGGGGCTTTTGGCCCCCGACACATCGACGTTCGCTCCATTTTGGTCCATCAACGTGAGGGGCTGCTGCATGTGCGTTCCGATGGGAAATGCTGCCGGCGGACGCGGAAGCTGGTGATAACCGAATCGGAGATAGCCAATGACGATGCCTGCATTGACGCTGCATGCAATGGCGCACCCGAACGCGATGGTCTGTTGCTGCCGCGGCGCGCGTCGCGCATACACGATGGCGATGGCGGCGCCGAGCACCGCTACCAATTCGAACGGGAGCGGGCGCTCCCTCCACGGAGGCGGCAAGTGCCGATCGAGCGCCACGAACAGCGGCACGCCAAGAAAAACGAGTACCCCGGTCGCAATGGGAAGTAGCCCACGCCGCCCAATCACAGCCGCCAGTGCTTGCACAGCCACCCTCTCTTGCACACGGCGTGCACACCCGGCGCCGTACACGAAGCGCCAATGGCACGCAAAGCCAATTTAGGGTGCTGGCGCCGCCACGAGGAGAAACGGGCGCGCATTGATCGTTATGCACGCGTAGTCGTCGCGATGGAATTCCCAATGGAGGTAAACACGCCCATCGTAAGAGAGAATGATATCTGGAGCCACCCCGAAGGGCGCCGCTCGAAGGACGGAATCGAGTGCCCCCATATCGAAGTCCCGATTGCCGCTCGACCGCACGATGCCCACCCGCGTCACATTTCCCTCACGGGAAAGTACGATTTCGAGCCGCACGACCAATGAGCGTTTGTTGCGCGGGTCCTGCGGAGGAAGTCCGTCGAGCGAAGCGAGAAAGGTGTCGGCGAATATCGGATGAATGCGATTGTGCATTCTAACGAGGTATCGTGCGAAAGGAACCTTGGCCTCGTCGAGGCCTTTCGTGTTTCCGCGTCGCACTTGCACGTCGTACGAGGGTACGAACGAATCGTGGGATAGCGGAGCCCACACTGGTGCAGGCTGCGATTTCGACGGTGATTCTGCGGGCCTTGGCGCCGCCGCGCATTGCACGCAGAGCAGCCCGGCCAGGGCCAGAACGGCGAGCCTGGCCACGCCTATTTCGCCTTTGAAAGCGCCTTGCGGTAATCGCGAATTGCCTGGCTCGTGGTCGGCTTGTCGAGAAACTTTACCAGCAGCGCAAGATCGATGTTGGCAAGGACGACGCTCCGTTCGACGAGTGCATACTTTTCGCGGCGAAGTCGGTAAACCTGAAGGCGATTGCGCCGCCAATACCAGACTTCCGCAACCTGGAGTTTGCGATAGACCTCGAGTTTGTTGATCCCGCCCGCGGTCCACACCACCTCGATCGCGAGATCGGGCCGCCGAGGATTCTTTGGCATCCGGCCTTCCGGCCCGCGGCCGATGACGTAGCATTCATCCGGCTCGGCGCCGCGCTCGTGCTTCTTCTCTTTGATCGTCCACGACCCGTAGGTGCTGAACTCGATGTCGTTCTCCAGGCAGAAAGCCTCTACCAGGCGGCCGATGAGCGACTTGATGGACTCGTGATGGCGCGACGGACTCATGATCTCGAGCAACCCCTCGCAAAACGTCATGCGAGGAGCCGAATGATCACCGCGAATCCTTAGCAGGCGCAAGTAATCGGCCCAGGTGACCCCGTCCAGGTGGACGAAATGGTCTTCGACCGGCATCTCGCCGTCTTCGTCCTCCAATTGCAGTGCCGCCACAGCCACCATGGTTTGGAGTATACCCCTTCGACGTTGCCTCGGGAATCTTACGGATCGTCGAGGTACTTCGCCGGATCGTGGAGGAAATCGCGGGTGACTCTCACGTGCTCCAATGCATCGTAGGCGATGGCTCGGATAGGGGGGTCGTCGAAGCTGAAGATGCGCGCGCCGGGGCATGCCAGAAGAATGGGCGAGTGCGTCGCGATGATGAATTGGGCATCGGCCTTGGTCGCGCGGCGGATGATCCTCAGGAGCTCGAGCTGACGCTTTGGCGACAGCGGTGCCTCGGGCTCGTCGAGCAAGTACAGACCGCCCGATTGCACCTTCTCTTCGAAGAGCTCGATGAAGCTCTCCCCGTGCGAGCGCGCGTCGTAGCGGCTGACGTGGCGTGCCGCGAAGCGCTCATCGACGTGCCGCGTGATCGAGGCATCGACATCGTCATCCGTGAACAGTCCCTCGCGCTCGAGCTCTTCGCGACGGATGCGCGCATCGTTGCGGGCCTGTCGTCGCAGGTACCCGAAAAAGTCCTCGGCCCGAAGAAAAAAGCCACGACGTGAGCGCCGGTTCCAGGCGAGGCGCAGATCGCGCGCGAGCTCGCGCTGCGGTGCCAGTGTGTCGTCGGAGCCGAGATCGTCGCTGCCCAAGGATGGTAGCTCGGTCACGCAGGCCATGGCCTCGAGGAGGGTCGATTTCCCCGACCCGTTCTCGCCGACGAAGAAGGTGACCGCCGCACTGAGATCCAATGTGGTGAGCGTGCGAATCGCAGGGACGCCGAACGGAAAACGATGTGCGGAATCTTGGGGCACCGTCCCCTTGCGCGACAATCGAAGTAGGCTCGTCATGCCTGCTGGCGGACCCAAGCCGTGTATCGCTCGAAGATGGCTCGAAGGCCGTCCGATTGGCTCCGCAGCACGAAGAAGTCGTCCAAGAGCAGAAACAAAAAGTCGAACCCGATTTTCTGCTGCTCCGCCGTCAACTTCGACCTTTCCCACGCGGCCGGCGTCTCCGGAAACGCTGCGCGCAATACCAGGGCGACCCAGGAGAGGCTCGCGCTGCCGTCGAACGTCACCAGGAGCCACTCCTTGAATCCGTGGAGGAGGCATCCGGCATTGCCGGCATCGACGCCTTGGACGAAGGCGACGGCCTCGTCGAACGACGAATCGAGCATGTACAGGCCGGGGCGGCGTCGTACGACTGCGAACAGTGTGCGAGGGTCCATCGTGTCTCCGCGGTTAGAGGGTGGGGCCACGCATCCACGGGGCGAATTCCGCTTCTCCCATGCCGGCCAATTCGCTTTTCGTCTTCTTACCCGAGGCGACGGCGAGGACCTCGTCGAGGATGCGCCGGCCCACTTCCTCCACGGGTGTGCCGTCGAGCACCACGCCGCAGTCGATGTCCATGTCGTCCTCCATGTGGCGGTACAATGCCGAGTTGCTCGCGAGCTTCAACGAAGGAACCGGCTTGCTTCCAAAGACGGATCCGCGCCCCGTGGTGAAGCACACCATGTTGGCCCCGCCGGCCACCAAGCCGGTGACGGACACGGGATCGTAGCCGGGTGTGTCCATGTAGACGAATCCCTTTTTGGTGATTCGCTCCGCATATTCGAGGACATCGACCAAGGGAGTCGTTCCGCCTTTGGCGATTCCGCCCAATGACTTTTCCGCGATGGTGGTAATACCTCCGGCCATGTTCCCCGGCGATGGATTGCTGCCCACATCGGCGTTGTGCATGGCCAAATAGGTTTTCCACCAATCGACGCGCTCTTGCAGTTTGCGCGCGATGGCTTCGCTTTCGGCACGGGCCATGAGCAGGTGTTCGGCGCCGAAGATCTCCGTCGTTTCGGAAAGAACACCGGTCCCGCCGAGGCGCACCAATTCGTCCACGGCGGCACCCAGGGCTGGGTTGGCCGTGATACCCGAGTATCCATCGGAGCCGCCGCAATTCGTGGCCAGGATCAAATCGCTGGCAGGGCGCGTGGTGCGGCGTGCAAAGTTGGCCAGGGGCAGCAATTGCGCAATGGCCTCGATGGCTGCGGCCACGGCCTTGCGCGCTCCCCCGTGTTGTTGAATGCCAATGATGGGTGGCGCACGCCCGGAATCGAGCAGCGAGAGGCGATGTCGCTGGGCCATGGGACTCGCCTGCGCGACCTCGCAGCCAAGGCCGATGACCACGTAGGCCGCAATGTTGGGATGGTGCGCATAGCCGGCCAGCACCCGCTCGAGTGTCGCGTGGTCGTCCCCGCCGGAGACGAGCCCGCACCCGCTCTTGTGCGTCAGCGCAATCACGCCGTCCACGTTGGGGAAGTCGCGTTGCACCTCGCGAAAGTGATCCCGCACGAGATGGCTCACCGTTGCCGAACAGTTCACCGTCGACAGGACGGCCACGTAGTTCCGCGTCCCCACGCGCCCATCGGGCCGCAGGTATCCCTCGAAGAACCGCGTCGGCTCGAGCGCAGCGTGCGTCGTTGTGTTTCGCGACGGCTCGGCCGGTCGCTCGCCGCGGGGAAAGGCCACCGCACGAAGGTTGTGCACGTGTACGTGCTCGGCGGGATGGATGGGCGCCGTGCATTGACCGATGACCTGGCCGTAGCGATGAACCGGCTCACCGATTGCACGCGCCCGGTACGCCACCTTGTGCCCGGCTCCAATGGTCTGCGCCAGCGGAACGGGACCCTCTTCCGTTTCCACCATGGTGCCGGCGGGCAGACGAACCTTGGCGATGAGCACGTCGTCGCGCGGGTGGAGTTTCAATAGAGGAGAACTACTCATTTGCGGTGGGTCTCCCGCGCAGCAAATTCTAAAGCTTGTACGCGCGTTTCGCCAGGTTGTAGGCGAGGTCGACGGCCAGTTCAGCGGCTTCGTCTTCATCGAGTCGGTGGTCGGCGACCCACTTGGCCAGGAAGGCACAGTCGACACGCCGTGCGACGTCGTGGCGCGCCGGAATGGAGAGGAAGGCACGCGTATCGTCATTGAAGCCGACCGTGTTGTAGAACCCCGCCGTCTCCGTGACGCTCTCGCGGTAGCGCCGCATGCCCTCGGGGCTATCGAAGAACCACCATGCCGGGCCGACCTTCATCGCCGGATAGTGTCCCGCCAGCGGCGCGAGCTCGCGCGAATACGACGTTTCGTCCAACGTGAAGACGATGAGGGACAAGCGCCTATCGTTCCCGAATCGATCGAGCAGCGGCTTGAGTGCACGCACATAATCGGTGCGCGTCGGAATGTCCGCGCCCTTGTCTTTCCCGAAGGCCCGGTACAGCGACGGATTGTGATCCCGGTGCGAGCCGGGATGGATCTGCATCACCAGCCCGTCCTCGATGCTCATACGCGCCATTTCCGTCAGCATGTGCCCACGGAACCGTTCCGCTTCGGCGCCGGCGAGCTGCCCTTGGATGGCTTTGCCGAACAAGGATTCGCATTCCGAAAGGGGAAGGGAGAACGTGGCGGCCGTGGGGTGCCCATGGTCGGTCGACGTGGCACCGAACGAGGCGAAATACTGCCGGCGATTCGCCAGCGCATTCAAATAGCCTTTCCAGTTCGTCGTATCCTCGCCAGTGATCTGGCCGAGCTGCGCCACGTTGTCGCGGAATCCATCGTATTCCGGATCCACCACCGGATCGGGGCGGTATGCCGTGATGACCTTTCCCGACCAGCCCGAGGCGCGAATCTTCTTGTGGTGCGTCAAGGGATCGAGCGGCGACTCCGTCGTCGCCAGGACCTCGATGCCGAACTTCTCGAACAGGGCGCGAGGCCGGTATTCCGGAAGGCGCAGGCACTCCGCGATGCGATCGTAAATGCGATCAGCTGACACCGGTGTCAGTCGCTCGGTAATGCCAAAGACCTGATTCAGGGCATGCGTCAGCCAAATGCGCGAGGGGGTGCCGCGGAACAGGTACCAATTCTCCGCGAAGAGTCGCCATATCTTGCGCGGGTCCTTCTCTCCGGCATTCCCATTTCGGCTGGGCACCCCAATGGACTCGAGGGGGATGCCCTGGCTGTAGAGCATGCGGAAAATATAATGATCCGGAATGATGAGCAGCTGCGCAGGATCCGGGAAGGGCTCGTCGTTGGCAAACCACGCGGGATCGGTGTGGCCGTGTGGGCTGACGATGGGAAGCGCACGCACCTCCTCATAGAGGCGGCGCGCGATGGCGCGCTCCGTGGGGTCGGAAGGAAAGAGGCGATCGTTCGAGAGGAGGCCGTTGGTCGTCATCGTTGTGACCCTCTTTTTTTGGCTAATGCTTGGAGGGCTGGATTTATGCCTGTTTCGGTTTCTTTCAGCAGGTCCCATCGCCGGCTGAACTCGCGCACCACCCGATCCAAGTGGTGTCGCATGGCCGCGCGTGCGCCACGTGCATCGGCGGTCTCGAGCATGTCCAAGATGGCGCGGTGATCCTCGAGCGTCGCCGTTCGCAGATCGTGCGTCTGAAAGTGGTGCTCCATGCGCCGCCAAATGGCACCGCGCCCGCGGCCCCATAAATCGTGAACCACGGGAACGAGCGCGCTGTTGTGCGTCGCCTTGGCGATGCCACAGTGAAAGGCGCGGTCGGAGTCCTCCGTGGGAAGCTCTTTGCGGACGCGATTTTGCATGTCCTGCACGCTCGCGCGAATCGGAACGAGATCCTCCGCTTGCGCATTTTTCGCTGCCTCGGCAGCAATCTCGCCTTCGATCAGCCAGCGCGCGCGCAGGTGCTCGAAGGGGCCCGCTTCGGTCGAAGGATCGGGAACGGCTACCGGCCGCGGTGCGGCCACGAAAATGCCGGCTCCCACCCGCACTTCGACCTTTCCCTCGATTTCGAGGGCAATGAGCGCTTCCCGCACCGAAGGCCGCGACACACCGAGCTGCACGGCCAGATCGCGCTCGGAGGGAAGACGCGAACCGTGCGCGAATTCCCCAGCCTCGATCAGCGCAGTGACCTGATCTGCGATTTGCCGATAGAGACGCTGATTTTCGACGGTTCGTATCGGCATGGGAGCTCAGTGACTCTAGAGAGGATTCACATGAAGGCGGGAAGGCGGGAAGGGGTGTCGACGCGCCCGTCGCGTCGCGATTTTTTTGTCGTTTCAGTTGGGCCGATGGCTCCGATTGAACCAACAAAAAAACCTTCCCGCCTTCCCGCCTTCATGTGAATCCTCTCGAAGTCGTTCGAACGTGAGGCGCGACTTGACTGTCTAGAATCCGCAAGGTAACCGGTGTAATACTACGAAAACATGGTCAGGCTGTCAAGTGGCCTTACCAATTGCGAGACGGGCAACGAGGGAGCGTTCATGAGTGCACAGGACCAAGCAGCGTCGGGTCATGTCGATGGTTTGCGCCTGAACGGGCGCGTGGCCGTGGTTCTGGGGGGAACGACCGGCATTGGAAGGGCCCTTAGTTTGGGTCTGGCGGATGCGGGGGCCGACGTCGTGGCGTCTGCTCGACGTCCAGAGCCCGTGGAGGAGGTCGCGAAAGAAATCGAGCGGCGAGGGCGCCGCACGCTCCGCGTGACATCCGACGTGGGAAACCGCGCATCGCTCGAGAGCCTGCTGGAGGGGGCCGTGAAGGCGTTTGGCAAAGTGGATATTTTGATCAACTGCGCCGGAAAGACCAAACGGACCCCCACGCTCGATGTGAGCGAGGAAGAATGGAACGATATTCTGGCCACGAACCTCACGGGCACCCTACGCGCCTGCCAGGTGTTCGGACGGCATATGCTGCAGCGCGGCTATGGTCGAATCATCAACATCGCGTCAATCTCCACATTCGTCGCACTGTATGAGACGGCAGCGTACAACTCGAGCAAGGCGGCAGTGGGGGCGCTCACGAAGACGCTGGCCATCGAGTGGGGCTCGCGCGGTGTGCTGGTGAACGCCATTGCGCCCGGAGTTTTTCGAACGGATCTGAACGCGGGCTTGCTCGATGGAACCGAGAGAGGCCGCGAGTTTGGCGTACGAAATCCCATGAAGCGATTCGGAAGGGTAGAGGAGCTCGCTGGGGCCGCGGTCTTCCTTGCGTCAGATGCAGCCAGCTTCGTCAATGGAGAAATCCTCGTCGTGGATGGAGGTGTTTTGGCGAGCGGTGTGAATCAATAGGTATTAATGATCGAGATCGTTTAGTATCGCCTCCAGTCTCGTAGCGTCGAGGGTACTATCCATACCGTCGGCGTTGCGCCATGTGGTGAAGGGAGCACGCACATGACCAATCGCTCGATCCAAACACCGTGTATCGTTTCCACCTTCGTGTTGGCCATGCTGGTTTCTTCCAGCGCGGCTGCGCAAACGCCGCCCGCTCAAGAACCCGCGCCGGCGCCTCCGCCGGCACCCTCTTCTTCTGCACAAGAAATGACACCGGTGTCACCGCCACAGATCCCACCACCCGCGGAGACACCAACGCCACCGCCCCCGGCTCCCTCGGGGGCGGCACCTCCGCCCGCGCAACCCGCGCCGGCTACACAGCCCGCGCCGATCGTTCCGCCGCCGGGCGAGCCGCCGCCTGCTCCTTCGCTTTCTCCGGCTCCTGCAACCAGGCCCGCGTTCGGTACGGGAAAGGGGAGGCGAGGCTTTGCCTCCGTCTCCGAGTTCGCGCGTTCTCCTTATACGGTGAGAATCGGCTCCGACGCCAACGAGTGGCGCATTAGCATCTACGGCTTCGTCGAGTTCAACATCATGCACGACTCGACCCGGAGCTACAACGACTCCGCCGGTTCCACCGTCATCCAGCGCGAGGACACCCTCGCTGGGCAAAAGGGTCGCACCACCTTCACCGCGCGTAACAGCCGCATTGGCTTTCGCATGGAGTCGCCCGAGTTTCACGGCATCCGACCGTCGGCGGTGCTCGAGGGTGACTTCATGGGAAATCAGCCGCCCAACGTCAACGAGTCGCAGCTTTTCAACAACCCCACGTTCCGCGTGCGCCACGCATATGTGCGATTGCTGAACGACTACGTCGACGTTCTCGGTGGTGAGAGTTACGTCCTTTTCGGGGCGCAGCCGTACTTCTTTCCGGCGTCGGTGCAATACCTCCCGATACCCAATCAAGTGCTGCACCGTTCCATGCAGCTTCGTCTTTCGCACACTTTCAAAACGGATCCCATCAACGTCGACATCGGCGCCGCTGCCATCCGTCCCACGCAGCGCGACTCGACGTTGCCCGAGGGGCAAGCCGCACTGAAGATCACCGCGAACAACTGGAAAGCACTGCACACGCCGGGTTCCCTCGGAACCGCAGCGGATGGCGCGGCGCTGGCCGTGTCCGGGCTCGTGCGAAGCTTTCGGGTCAATGAATTCTCGGCCAATCCCAACACCACGAAAACGGAGGCCGGTTGGGGTCTTTCGGTCGATGCGATGCTGCCGATCATCCCCGTGCCTGATGCGGAGAAGCGCTCCAATGCGTTGACCCTCACCGGCTCGTTCGTCGTCGGCGCGGCGATGGCCGATCAGATGGGCATCACGGCTGGGGCGACGCAGCCGCCGCTTCCGAACCCGCCCGGCGGAACGTACACCTCGGACGTCGATAACGGACTCGTCATCTACGACCGCGGTGGTTCGTTGCACACCATCGATTGGCGCAGCTTCGTCGTGGGGATGCAGTACTATCTGCCGCCTTCCGGGCGCGTGTTCATCTCGTCGAACTTCACGCACGGCGAGTCGCGAAATATCACCGGCCTCGTCGATCCGTCGCAAATGCGAAACGTCTTCCGATTGCAGCGGTACTTCGACGCGAACATCTTTTTCGATATCACCCCCGCGGCACGTGTCGCCCTATCGTACCAGTGGACCTGGCAGCGATTCCTCGATGGCGCCAGCGCCGAGAATCAACGCTACATGTTCGGAATGTACTACCTATTTTGACGAGGAGCTCATGAGTCTGACCATTCGACCGAAGACGAATTGCCGTTTTGACCTCGTAGCGCTGGGGGAGGTCATGCTCCGCCTCGACCCGGGCGAGGGGCGCGTTCATACGGCGCGCACGTTCCGGGCGTGGGAAGGGGGAGGGGAATACAATGTCGCCCGAGGGCTCAAGCGCTGTTTCCGTCTGGACACGGCGATTGTCACCGCATTGGCGGACAACCCGGTGGGGCGGCTGGTCGAAGACTTGATGTTCCAGGGCGGTGTCGACGTATCCCACGTCCGTTGGTTGCCATACGATGGCGTGGGACGCGCGGTCCGCAATGGCTTGAACTTCACCGAGCGCGGCTTCGGCCTGCGCGGTGGCCTTGGATGCTCGGACCGCGGCCACACCGCGGTAAGTCAGCTTGCGCCCGGGCAGATCGATTGGGAGCGCATCTTCGGACAGCAAGGCGCGCGCTGGTTCCATACCGGCGGCATCTTCGCGGCGCTGTCCGAAACGAGCGCCGCATTGGCCGAGGAGGCGATGGTCGCGGCGAAAAAGCACGGCGTCGTCGTCTCGTACGACTTGAACTACCGCGAATCGTTGTGGAAGGGCATCGGCGGCAAGGAGCGCGCGCAAAAGGTCAATCGCTCGCTCGCTCGCTACGTCGACGTGATGATCGGCAACGAGGAAGACTTCACCGCCGCCCTGGGCTTCGAGGTCGAACACACCGACGAGACGTACGCCTCGCTGGAGATCGAGTCGTTCGAGCGAATGATTCAAAAGGTCTCCGCGACGTATCCCAACATGTCGATGATTGCGACGACCTTGCGTCAGGCGAAAACGGCGAGCAAGAACGATTGGGGCGCGGTCTGCTTCTACGAGGGCCGGCTGTACGCGGCCCCGCAGCGGGTGGACTTGGAGATTTACGATCGCATCGGCGGGGGCGATTCGTTTGCCTCCGGTTTGATCTACGGGTTTTTGCAAAACAAAGGACCCCAATGGTCCGTCGAGTGCGGTGCGGCGCACGGTGCACTGGCCATGACCACACCAGGCGATACGTCGATGGCGACGTTGGCCGAGGTGGAAAAGGCCATGAAGGGGCTCGGCGCGCGCGTCGAAAGGTAAATCATGAAAAAGCGAATCGTCGATAGAGTCATCGAAACAGGCATCGTCCCCGTCATTCGCGCGCCGTCGGCGGAATTGGCGACGCTTGCCATCGATGCGGTGCGGGCCGGCGGGATCGACGTCATCGAGGTGACCATGACGGTCCCCGGTGCCGTTCCCCTCATCGAGTCGTTGGTGAGCCGTTACGGCGACAAGGTGGTCATCGGCGCCGGCACGGTCCTGGACGCCGAGACGGCGCGTGCGTGCACCTTGGCGGGTGCGGCGTTCGTGGTGAGCCCCATCGTGGACGAGGCCATCGTGGCCTCGTGCCGCACGTACGGCGTTCCCGTGCTTCCGGGCGCTCTCACGCCGACGGAGATCATGCGCGCCGTGCGCGCCGGCGCGGACATGGTGAAAGTCTTTCCGTGCGGCGCCATGGGCGGGGCAAGCTACATCCGCTCGATCAAAGCGCCATTGCCCAACGTGCACTTGGTGCCCACGGGCGGCGTCTCCGAGAAAACCGCGGGCGACTTCATCCGCGCAGGGGCCAGCGCCATCGGTGTGGGCGCCGACCTGATCGATATCGAGAAGCTCCGCGCGGGTGACTCCAACGCGGTCACCGAGGCCGCGCGACGCTACGTTGCAGCGGTGAAGGCTGCACGCGAGGTGTAACGAAAAAGAGAGAATTCACAGGAAGGCGGGAAGGAAGAGAGGTTTTTTTTCTGCCGCTCTCGACCATTAAAAAACTTCCCGCCTTCCCGCCTTCATGTGAATTCTCTCCGGGCATGTCGAGCCATCGGGTAGCATCCTTGGCATTGGGGGCGGCGCTCGTTGCGTGCGCGGGATGCAAAGGTGGATCGACGTGCCGCACGGGGGAGGCGACGGACGTGCGGGCGACGTCCGATGCTCGCGTGGTGGGGGTCGGCGTTCTCGGGCACCACGAGATCCGCGTGGGCGATCTGCCGCACCCCGGTGGTGAGACCGCGACGAATGGGCCGACGGTGATTGCGCGCCCCGCCGGGGCGAACCTGGTGATGCCCGAGGGCTTCACCATCGCGCCCTTCGCGGAAGGCATATTCAAGGGCCCGCGTTGGGTGACGGTGGCGCCCGATGGCGATGTCTTCGTGGCGGATGCGGGCGCAGGCAGCATCATCGTGTTGCGCGACATCGACGGTGATGGTCGCTCGGACGCGCATTTCACCTTTGCCACGGGGCAAAATCGGCCCTTTGGGTTGGCCTTTCACGAATCGTGGCTTTACGTCGGCAATACCGATCGCGTCGTGCGCTTTCGTTACCGCCCCGGGCAAACGGCGGCGGAGGGCGAGCCCGAGCTCATTACGGAGCTTCCCAGCGGCGGGTACAATGCGCATTGGACGCGCAATGTGGCGTTCAACCTCGAGCACACGAAGCTTTATGCGACCGTCGGCTCCGAGACGAACGCCGACGAGGAGCCCGAGCCGCGCGCGTCCGTGCTGGAGATGAACCCCGACGGCAGCGGCCGTAGGGTCTTTGCCTACGGCACGCGCAATCCCATTGGGCTGGCGTTTCACCCGGAGACGCACGCGCTGTGGGCGGTGGTTCAAGAGCGCGATGGCCGCGGCGAGGATCTCGTGCCCGACTATGCCACCGAGCTGAAAGACGGCGGCTTTTATGGCTGGCCCTTCGGCTACATGGGGCGCCACGAAGATCCGGCCCATCGGAACATGCGCCCATCGCTGGTGCGTCAGACCC
Organism: Sorangiineae bacterium MSr12523; assembly: GCA_037157775.1. Taxonomy (NCBI): domain Bacteria; kingdom Pseudomonadati; phylum Myxococcota; class Myxococcia; order Myxococcales; family Pendulisporaceae; genus Pendulispora; species Pendulispora brunnea. Next base: position 6,269,226 of record CP089982.1, on the reverse strand, counting down.
TCGATCCCGATGTCCTCATCCAGGCCCACTCGGCCACGATGTCGATTGCCTTCTACACCGGCTCGATGTTCCCGCAGGAATACGTGAACGACGCCTTCGTGGCCCTCCACGGCTCCTGGAACCGCCAAAAGCGCACCGGCTACAAACTGGTGCGCATCCGCATGAACCACGGCCGCCCCATCGGCGGCTACGACGATTTCGCGATCGGCTTCATGCTGGGTCAAGACCGCTGCGAAGTATGGGGCCGCCCCGTCGGCCTCGCCGTCGCCAAAGACGGATCCCTCCTCATGGTCGACGACGGCAACATGCTCGTCTGGAACATCCGCTACAAATCCCCCTGAAGACGACCCAGAAGATTGAACAGGGAGGCGGGGAGGCGGGGAGATTTTTGGGTTTTCAGTCCGCCCAGTGAGCGCAATGAAACAAAAAAAACTCCCCGCCTCCCCGCCTCCCTGTTCAATTCTCTCGGGGCGTGACCGAGCTATTCGCGGGGCCAGATGGCGACGGTGCCGCCGACCCAGGTGAGGTTCTTGTTGAAGTCGACGCCCAGCATTTTGCCGCGGGAGGTGCGCACCAAGAAGAGAAGGGGCACCAAGGGGCGTGGGCCCTCGAGGGAGCGGCGTAGCAGCATCACGCGGACCTCGGCTTTGACGCCGTTGCCGTCAGGCATGCGAATGGCGGGCGCGTAATCCACCTTCTCCTGCAGAATGAAGTTCTTCCGCTCGGCATCGCCCAGGCGCGCGAGCACGTCGTGGGTGACGTCGATCACCACGCCGGCGCCGGCGAAGGAAAAGAGCGGCTTCAGCACGTAACGCGAGAGATCCTCGGGAAGGTCCGCGATGTCCGACAGAAAGCGCGTCGGCGGCACCGCTGCGTGTTTCACGAAGGGCAGAGCGTACTTCGACCAGGTCCAATACCAATTGGGATGCGAGCACCAGGTGATGTCCAGATCGTCGCGCCAATCGAAGGGCGGCTCCACGCCTTTCACCGCGAGCTCGTCGAACACGAGGCGATTGTAAATGCGCTTTACCGGAATGCGCCGCCCGCCCGAATCGCGGTAAAGGCGGCGGCCCTCCTTGATCAACTTGGTGACGCAAATCGCATTGACGTCGAAAAGCCGCTTCGTCGCCACGAAGTCGGGGGCCGTCTTCTGCTTTTCCGGCTCGTGGTCGACCAGCACCACCTCCTCCGGATCGTTGTCGGCCAGGATCATGCGGCGGATCCAGTCGATGTTCTCGCTCCGGCTCCCTTCGACGAAGCACGTCCACTCCACGTCGAGCCCCGGCACCTTGGCGAGAACCTCGTTCCAGGCGTCGGCCTCCACCGTCTCCAGCGCGTACAGCGAGGGAAACGCCTGCAGCTCCACGACCTTGCCCTCGAGCTTTCCGCCGGGGCCTTCCACCAGCGCAAAGTCGACCTGCACGCAATCGGGCAAGGGATCCATGCCCGGCGCGTCGTACTTCGCCGGGATGGCTTTCTTCAGCTCCCCCAACGTCTCCGGCTTGGACAGCTGGCCGACGATTTCTTCCGCCGACCGCACCAATTGCTCCCTCAGCTCGGGCGTGACGAACAGCGGCGTCTCGGCCAACCGAAATGGGAAGGGCCCCACCGCGCTCTCCAGCCAGCGGTGGTAGCGCGTAAAGAGATCCTCTTTGTCGAAAGCCTGGTTGAAGGCGGTGCGGCGCGGGGTATCCATCTCAGTTCGTCGGCTCTTTCGCGGCAGGAAGAACGGCGGTGAAATCACGCGCGAAGCGCGCTTTGTAATCGTCCAGGAGGTGCTCGACCCGTTTGCGATCGCTCGATTGCACCACCAGGCCCGCATGGTTCGGCTCCGGCGCGCGGTAAACGATCTCCGGATCGGTGTACCTCGACCAATCCGGCCGCTCGTCCTTGGACAAGGTCATCAGCAGGCCGGCGTAGTCCTTGCGCACGGGCGGCAGCTTGTAGTCGTCGCGATCGATCTCGATGTTCGCCCACTCCGCCCAAGGATTGATGCCGCTCGCCGCCTCGATGCACTCGGCGATGTGCGCGCCGCCGACGCGTGCGCCCGATTCGAGGAAGTAAAAGCGGTTGTCGTGCCGGCCCAGAATGAACTCGGTATGGGCCGAGCCGTACTCGAGCCCCAGCGCCGCAATGACGCGCTCGTTCATCTCCCGCAGCTGCGCCGCCTGCTCGGAATTTCGATCCAACGTCGTCGTGGAGAAAATCCCGCCGCCGTGGGCCACGTCGAAGGGCGGATCGCCGCAGCGGTGGGCCAGCTCGAAGATGACCTTGCCCTTCACGACCAGCGAGTCGACGTGAAACACGTCACCCGGCAAATACTGCTCGAGCAGATGGAACGACTGCGCATCGCCCTGCTCCTCGATGAGCCGCCAGAGCTGCTCTTCCGACTTCACCTTGGTGATGCCGGCGGCGCTGGCTTGCGAGCGCGGCTTGTTCATCCAAGGCGCCGGCGTGCGCTGCGTGAAGGCGCGAACCTCGTCGTAATTGAACACCCCGGTGAAGTCCGGCACGGGCACACCGAATTCTTTGGCGCGCTGCCGCATGGCCAGTTTGTCGCGGAAATAGCGTGCGCCCGAATCGCCCATGCCCGGATGGCGGAAGTGCTCACGCAGCGCACCGGCGATTTCCACGTCGAAGTCGTCCAATGCCACGATGGAGTCGAATTTGATCGACCGCGAAAGATAGCTCACCGTGCGAATCGTCTCGTCGAGCTTGGGCTTGTCGTGCTGCGCGAACACTTCCGTCAGCGATTCGCGCGGCCACGCTTCTTTGAGGAGCTTCTCCCAGGTCAAAAGGTACACGCGTGCACCGCGCGCATGGGCCTGGCGCATGAAGCGCTCCCCTTTGAAATAGCTGGCCAAGACGAGAAGGGACTTCGGCATCAGGTACTCCTCAAATCAGGTCGAACGACGTCAAACAATGGAGGTGAGCTCGTTCCAGCGCGGGCGGCTCGCGCGCGGGGTCTTTGCCGCATCGATCACCAGGTCGGCCATCTTTTCGACGGTCCATCGGAAGTGGGATTCGCCGAGCGACGTGATGTCGAAGTCCGGCGCCGAGTTCATGAAATCGATGGCGTACGGGATGCCGTCGGCAATCGCGAACTCCACCGTGTTCATGTCGTAGCCCAGCGCGCGCGTCAGCTTGAGCGCGTCGTGCACCACGCGGGCCTCCAGCTCCGCGCCGAGCGGTGGCATCGATTCGTGCGCATGCCGGTACCGGTCGAAGTGCGACAGCCGCGGATCCCAGAGCGCAGGAAGCACGTCGCGGCGGCCGATGACGATGCAGCGCACGTACTGCACCCAGCGGATCTCCTCCTGCACGATCATCGTGTAGCGCCCGCTGTTGTCGTACGCCGTGTGCAGTTCCTGCATCGACGCGACGCGCGTGACGCCCGTCCAGCCACCGCCCCAGTGCGGCTTGATGTACATGGGAAACCCGAGGTCGCGCTCGATGGCCTCCCAGTCGACCAGCCCCATGTTGTGCTGGAGCGATTCGGCGCTGATGCTGCTCTCGTAGTCCTTCGATGGCAAAAGCACCGTCTTGGGGACGCTGACGCTCAGGGCATCCGCCAGCGCCACGTCGAAGAACTTGTCATCGGCAATGCGGAAGAAGGGGTCGTTGATCGTGCGCGCCCCGCGGAGCTTCGCCACCTTGAGGAAAGGTTGGTAGCAAGGCACCTCGTGCGAAATGCGGTCGACGATCACCTCGTACTCGAGCTTGTCGGTCGCACGGGGCGCGTTGAAGTTCGCATACACGACCTCCACGCCGACGTCGCGCCGGGCGACCTCCGCCATCAGCGCCTCGGGAAAGGAGCGCTCCCTCCCGACGAGCAGCCCGACCCGCCTCGTCACCATCCGAGCCGCTCGCTCAAGTAGTAGTTGAGCATCTTTCGCCACGTCGGCCAGTCGTGCGGCGTGTCATGGCCCCACAGATCCAGGTTGTTCCAGATCTTCGATTCCCAGAGCACGTTCGAAAAGTCCTTCGACTGCTGCGGGTGCTCCCACTGCCCTTGGCCCGTCAAAATGTGAATCTGGCTATGCCGGATCAAATCCCGCGTGCGCGCGTCGTGGATGTTGCGCACGTACCACATGGGATTGTTGAAATAGACATTGTCGTCCTGGTACCCGTGGAGCCAGCTGGGCCAGAGCTCGTAAAAGCCGCTCATGGCAATCAGCGTGTCGAACAAATCCGGGCGGCGGAAAAACGAGTTGGCCGCATGGTACGCGCCGAAGCTCGCCCCGGTCACGCCGATGCGCGCATCGGGATTACCTAGGGAGCGGCGGATGTGCGGCACCACCTCTTCTTCGACGTACTTGGCATAGAGCGACTGCCTGCGTGCCTTTTCCTTCGGGCCGATATCGCGATTCATCCACGACAAATCGTTGATCGTATTGATCGCAAAAATGCTCACGCGACCATTGAGCAAATGGTGCTCGACCGCTTTGATCAGATAAAAGCGCTCGGCATCGTAAAGATCGCTCTGGGCCGTGGGGAAGAGAAGGAGCGCATGCCCATAGTGCCCGTAGCGCACGATGGGCATTTCAAGGCCGAGGTTCGGGCTACGCCAGCCGAAGACCTCTTTGTTCAAGGTCGGGTCGATGTACATGAGGTACACCGATCCATAGCCTATCTCTACCGACGACTCGAAACCAAACCGCGGGCCGCGAAGTTATTTGCCTTCGTTGGAGCTCGACTGAATGTACCTGGGGCGGCCGATGACCCATTCTTTGAGCCGAGGTGGATCGCTGCCCAACAAGGGACGGACGCCGGCGGCGCGTGCGCCACCTGGTCGGGCCAACAGCCATGCGCGCTGCAGCGCGGGATCGTCGGAGGGTGTGATCGCGATGTTCGCCTGCGAAATCCCGAGCTCCGTGGGATGTGGCGCATTGCTCATGGGCGCCAGCGAAGCCGATTTTTCCTGCCACGCATAAGGTTTCGTCTCGGTTGCAATCCGGACGACGTCGGGCATGCCAATCAGTTTCGTGGCGATGGAGTGCGCGAACAGATCCGTCGTCTTGCAATAGACGAAGCCGAGTGTGGTCGGCTTCGGCGTGCGCACGGGGACGTCGTTCTGCCAGTACCAATTGGCCGGTGCGGGGCCCCAACCCACGTAGCCCGACGAGCCGGTGCGCCAGACCACCCATGCCCCGGCGTAGCGGCGGCCGGGAACCCAGGCCCACCCGCGCGGGCCGGAGAACATCCATCGGCCATAATGGAAGGTGGCCCAGCCCCACGGGAGGGTGGAGACCCAGACGTATTCGCCTTGGCCGTAGGTCCATCGCCCGTGCGTGGCGTAGGGCGTGAAGTTCGCCCCCACCTCCGCGCGCGACGGATACCAGACGGTGCCCAGCCTCCGGTCTTCTTCCCAGCTGCCGTGCGGTTCGAGCTCCGCACGGAACTGATCGAGCGCGCTCGGATCGACGTCGGAGTATTGCTCCGAGAAGATATCCGTCTCGCTCGGCACGAAGTGGGGCGTCTCGTGGTGCGCTTCGCCCACGGGGCTCTCAATCTCGGGAATGCTGGATGCGCAACCGCAAACGAGCACCAGCGCGAACGAGGAGCAAGCCAGTACCTTCATGACCGCGTGATTCGAGAGTAGCGCGCACGGCGCGGAAGGGCCATCACGTTGCGCAGTCACGCAACGCTGCAACGGCAGAACGGGTAAGCGCGTGTGCGACTCATTTGGAGGGCGGCGATGACGAGTAGAGAGTTCGCGTTTCCGCTTCTGCCTTCACATCGTCGTGCGTGAACGGCACCGCGTGATTCTGATTGCGCCGCCAGAGCTCGGCCTCGTCGCGGAAATGCTTGTCCTTGTCGTCCCAGACGGCGCCGCCCGGCAGGGCATTGCGGGCACGCGGCCCCGCCGGATCCATTTCGATGACGAAGCGCTGCGTCGGGCCGTGCGAGTAACTGAAATTTACCTGAGAAAGGTTTCGGGTACCGGTGCTGTAGGTCGCAACGTCGACGTTGTACCCATCACCATGGCGGGGGAAGCCCCTGGGGAATGTCGCATCGCCGCCCTGCGGAATGGACAGTGACGGCCACAACGGGACCAAGGATTCGAAGCGCAGCGTGTGGAAGGCGCCCCACCGCCACGCGTTCCGTTCGGCCCCGGCCCTCGGGTCGGCCTTCAAGAAGGTGAGCGCGTCGAGCAGCGAGGTGACCATGCGCTCGTCCCGCGTCTCCACGGCATCGGTGCCCAGATCGTCGAAGAGCACCGCATCGTTCGAACGCACGATGTTGACCAGCGCCACGCGGATATCGAACGGCGACGACTTGAAGTCGAGTTTGCCAAGCTCATCGTCGAACGTTGCCCCGAGCATCCGGACGAGCCACACGTTGAAGATGAGCGTCGCTTTGCTGGCGAGGGCCTCGCCCGGATCCGTCGACAGCTTGTTGTCGTCGAGGTTGAGTCCTGCCGCGGCCTCGTAGTCTTTTTCCACCGCCCAGCGCCGCAGGACGTCTTGCACCTCGGCGATGAGGGCGGGGTCGTATGCCGCGTTCTTCACCACGGCGGTGAGATCCGGATGGGAACCCGGCGTGGCGCGTTCCTGCTCGGCGCGGCCGAGGGCCTCGAGCAACTTCGGCGTGAGCTCCGCACCGAGCGGCGATCGCGCGTCGGCTTGGATGGAGGCCATCTCCTCGGGGGTCATCTTGTTGCCCACGGCCTCGATGCGTTGCTTGATGCGCGCCTCGCGGAAGCCCGGATCGTAGTTGCAGCCGCCCACGTAGAAGGATTCGCCATTGGGCAATTTGTCATTGGACGGATCGCCGTCGAGCGTCACGCCCACCTGGTCGTTGTTGGCCGTGGCAATGTACCCCGACGAAGGGTTCTTCACGTGCGGCACGTACGCTTCGGGGAGATATTCCCCCGTCCACTCCGCCGTGCCGTCGCCCGGAAGGACGAAGCACGGCAGCGTCCCCGAGAAGGTATTCGGGTCCCACGTATACGCGCGCTTGTCGCGCTTCGGTATTTGGGATTGGGACGAGTAGAAGATATCCCCATTGGTATCGGCGAATACCCAGTTTTGGGCGCCCACGGAGAAGTTTCGAATGGCCGTTCGCGCGTCCTCGACGTTCTTGGCGCGCATGAATCCGAATACGGCCGCGAGCTCGTTGGTGGGCTGCATTCCCGTCCAGCGCATGCTGAGCACCGCCTTCGCCGGATCCGGCGGCACCACCTTGTGCTCCACGATGGTTGGAACCACCGGGCCGTGGTGGGGCACGTTCAGCACGTCGTACTCGATGGGATCTTGCCCTTGGACTTTGATGGTCTCGTGAATCTTCTCGAACGGCACGCTCTGGCCGTTGAACATGACGCCCGAGGCATCGCCGCTCAGCGTTTCGCTGTAGACGTCCGACACGTCGTAGTTGGCGGTGGTCGCGCCCCAGCCGACGTTCTTGTTGTACCCCAGAATGACGCCCGCGATTCCCGGGAAGGCCAACCCCGAGACATCCAGGTTCTGCGCGGGATCGCTGGCATTGATGACATTGAGGTGCACCATCCAGAACACCGCGGGTGCCGACAAGGTCAGGTGCGGATCGCTGGCCAGCAGCGCGTGCCCGCTCGTGGTGCGGCTGGGCGCGACGACCCAATTGTTCGATCCGGTGAACGGGCGCTCCCCGAGGAAGGACTTCAGCGTCGTCAGGCCCGATACGAACCCCTTGGCCGCATCGAATGCCGCCGGCGGCGTTGGGGCTCGGGCCGCTGCACGCGGCACCACCTGCATCTGCGCGATGGGTCGCGGAACGATCTCGATCGGCTGCGATTGCACGTGTCCCCCGTCGTTGGGAAAGCCGGGCAACACCGTCGCCGTGTCGATCGGTTTGAACGCTGCATACTGCGCCAGAAGGTTGGCGCGATCTTTTAGGCGAGCATCCGTCGCGGTCGCATTGAAGGTGGCGCGCCATTTGGCAATGAAGCTCGACTGCGCAATTTCGCTTTCCACGTCGAACGACAGCTGCTGCGACTGGAACCGCGCCACCGCGAGAACGTCGGCACCCGTCCAGGGCTCGAACGCGGCCAGAGGAAGAAGCGACATCGATTCGGGCAGCGCCTCCGCCATCTCGGCATTCTCCGAATTCAGGCGCGCATTGAATTGCGAAATGCCGTCGGCGTACGCGTCGAGCAGCTTCTTCGCCTCGCTCTCGGCGGGCAGGGCGTCGTACATCTTTTTGGCCACACGGTGCAGCCCGACGGTGCGCGCGCTGATGTCGGCGTCGATCAAGTCCGGACTGAGACCGCCGAGCACCTCCGCCATGCGGCCTTCGGCCAAGCGCCGGATCAACTCGAGCTGTGCGGTGCGGTCGCGCGCGAGTTGGTATCCCTGCACGCGCATCGCATCGGGCGCCGTGGTGGCGTAGATGTGCACCACGCCGTTCTTGTCACGCATCACGTCGACGGGGCCGTCCAAGCGCTCGATCTGTTTGCGCAGATCGATCTTCGGTGTGTGACCGAAAGGCCCCGGTGCTTCGGGAATGCCGTCGCCCGTGGAATTGCATCCGACGTGCGACATGCAGGTCATGCAGGTCATGAGTCCAAGCGACAGCGACACGACAAGGGTTCGGAAGCGCATCGCGCCGCAGGATACACCGTCCCGTTCCCGCACCCGAGAAAGATGAGCCGCTCCCGTTCCCAGCCGCGTGGGAACGGGAAACGTGACGGCCTTGGCGTTACTTCAGAAAGTTGCTGACGGCGTTCTTGGCGGCATCGATGACGCCTTCGACTTTTTCACCCGTGAGCGCCGATTCGACGTGCCCACGCACCGCGTCGGGAACCTTGGACCCGATGAAGTTGCGCACGACATTGGCGACTTTCTCCGCCTGCTCCTGGCTGAGATCCGCTTTGGCTACGAGTTCCGAAATGAGAGCCTTCATGTCGTCCTCTCCTTTCCGTTGCCCGCGGAGTCTATCATTCGAAATCGGGTGTGCGAGAACATGCGCGCTCCAGCTTGTGTTGAATGTTGAATTCCACGTGAGCTCGGCGTACACAATGAGGATGACCATCATCGTTCGACCAGGGCTTATAAACCGATCCATGAAAAGCCTTCATCTATCGACGATCGCGCTGCTTTCGTTCGCAGGCGCAGGTTGGATGGCAGCATGTTCCACCGACCATCCGGGGCAAGACGCCACGCAGGATACGGAGCAGCAACTGAGCGATACCGAGCTAGATACCGCGGCGGGAGCATGCCGCGGGCCGCGACCGCCGGTGGCGTCGGGCAAATTGGCGTTCTCGTCGGGCCTCGCGAATTACGATGCCGCGTACACGAAGGCGCTCGGCGTCATTACCGCCGATGTGAAGAATGGCGTTTTCATCGCCGGCCAAAATTGGGATCAAGTATGGACGCGCGACACGTCCTACTCGATCGATCTGGGGGCCGGCCTGCTTTACCCGGACGTGGCGAAAAAGACGCTCGAGGGCATGACCGAAGACGATGCCGCGGGCAAAGTCTGGATTCAGGACAAGGCCGGCCACTTCGGCGGATGGCCCAACTTGAGCGACGCCATCGTGGGCGCGCAGGGCGCATGGTCGCTCTACCTCACTACGGGGGATCAGCCGCTTCTCGCGTGGAGTTATGGCATTACGGTCAATTCGCTCCGGCGCGCAGAACGCGACGTGTTCAAGCCCGACTCGGGCCTCTTCGGCGGGTGCTCGAGCTTCATGGAATCGAACAGCGGGTATCCGAAGAAATACGAAAATACGAAAACGCTTTTGGCGCAGACCAAAGCGCTCAGTACGAATCTGCTTTACTACCGCGGATACGTCGTGGCCGCGAAAATGGCCAAGCTCCTGAACAAGCCCGCCGACGTGGCCGAGTTCGAGGCCAAAGCGGAGGCCTTGAAGAAGGCCATCAACGACCACCTCTGGATGCCCGAAAAGGGTTATTACGCGTATTTCGAAGACGAGAATGGCGTCAAAGAGGAAAAGATGGAGGGAACGGGTGAGTCGTTCGCCATCCTCTGGGGCGTGGCCGACGCGGCGAAGACGCGGAGCATCCTGCGAAAGACGTACGTCACGCAATGGGGCATCCCGAGCCTGTGGCCGCAGTACCCGGAATGGATGAATTACGACGCGGGTGACGCGGATTATTACCACAACGGCATGGTGTGGCCGTTCGTTCAAGGCTATTGGGGCTGGGCGGCGACGCAGTCCAAGAACGTGCCGCGCTTTCAATACGAGTTCGACCGCATTCGCGCGCTCTCCGAGAAGAATGCGACGTTCCAAGAGTTCTACACGCCCGAAAACGGCAATCCCGATGGCTCGCCGCGGCAGCTCTGGAGCGCCTCCGGGTACCTCTCCATGGTTTACCACGGCATCTTCGGCATGACCTTCGACCCGACGGGGGTCAGCTTCGCGCCCGTGGTTCCGCCGGCCTTTCACCAGTCGACGTTGGACAACATTCCGTATCGAGGCATGACCCTTCACGCGAGCGTGACCGGCAACGGCACCCGCGTGGCCAGATTCTCCGTTGACGGCGTGGAACAGGCCGATCGCCGCATCCCGGCCAACCTCACTGGTACCCACCGCGTCGATATTGTAATGACGCAATGTGGACAGAACTAAGCTCCTCCTTTCCTCCCTCCTCGCGTCCGCGCTCTCGCTTGCGGCGTGCTCGCACAACGATCGCCCCGTTCCTTCTCCTTCGGGAGCAGGTCCGGGGTGCGGGGGCGTAGCCGCCGCCCTGTCACGCGCTCAACGCGGTCGCGGTGAGTTCGATCTCGCCGAACGCACCTTGAGCGCGGCCGAAGCCACCGCGCAGGCCTCGGGCGATCGCGTGGGGCTGGGCGACATCGCCGCTGCGAAGGTTTGGCTCCTGGCCGATCGCGCCTTCTATGGCGCGGTCGATCCCGTTGCGGCGCGCAAGACCATCGAGGACGCCAAGCGCGTGACACGCGAAAGCGGAAATCGCGCCGCCCAAGCCACCGTCATCGACGCGGCCGCGTTTTACGATTACCGCGACATCCTCTTCAACGGCGGCAGCTACGCCAAGGTTCGCAACGAGTTCCAGCAAGCCCTCACCGCCTACCAGGCGTTGGGCGATCTCTCCGGCGAGGCCATGAGCCTTTTTCACATCGGCCTGACCTACGAGCAGGAAGGTCGCAAGGAGGAGGCGCGCCCCTACTACCAGCGCTCCGCGGCCTCGGCCGAGCGCGCCGACGATCCTGCCACTTTGTCCTTTCCGGTGCGCCACCTGGGCTTCCTCTATGCGGAGGAAGGCAAGCTGGACGAGGCCCTGCGCCACCAGCGCCGCTGCTTGTTCCTGCGCATCCGGGCCGGGCTGACCCTCAACGTGCCCTATGCCTACATCGCAGTGGGCGATGCCGAATTTGCAAAAGGCGACCCCGGCCGGGCGCGCACGTATTTCAATGACGCGCTGGACCTGGCGCACGAGCAGCACTCCGATTCGGTGACCCTCGAGGCCCATAAATCCTTGGGCAAAGTCGACGAGCGCGAGAGTCGCAAAGACGCTGCCGCACGGCATTATCAGGAAGCTCTCAGCATCGCCGACAAGTTGAAGAGAAATGCCGATGTCAAAGAGGTTTGTGAAAGCCTGACGCGGGTTTATCAGCAATTGGGCGACCGCGATAAAGCGCAGTTCTACGGACAGCGCGCACGCGAGGCGGACCACGCCATCAAGGCAAAAAATTAGTCCGTAGTTCCCGGTCTACTGCCATCGTGGCAAGTGACCGCCAAGTTGGAATAGCGCGCCTCGCCAGGAGGTCTTCGACCAAAATGATTCACGAAGGGCGCGTTTCAACAACACGTACCGGTCTCGCACCTTCGTGGTGCGAGAACCGCGGCAGCGGGACGAAACCGGCGGGACCGGCGCGATGTGCGGTTTAGGAAGAAAGGATCGCCACTACGCCTGGCGATCCTTGCACGAAGCACGGGCTAGGGCGCCGGCCCCGCCGGGCTTGTCCCGCTGCCGCTGCTCGACTGCGACCCATTCGCTAGACCGCGACAAGCCATTGAAAGTTACGTTACGTCGCGAGGTCTTCCTCGCAGGCGCGTCCCTTTGTGTTGGCCTCTCGTCGCTGTTGGCCTTTCCTCGTTCGGTGTTCGCGGCCGACCCACCATTCAAACCGGAGCTGCAGGTCAAACCGGTCGGTCCCAACGAGAAGATCAACTTTCAGCTGGTGGACGCGGAGATCTCCGAGCTCGTCCGCGTCGTGGGGGGATTTACCGGCAAGCGCTTCGTCATTGCCAACAACAAGGTGAAATCGATTCGAGCCACCATTGTGGCGGCCCAGCCCATTACGGCGGCCGAGGCCTACCAGGCCTTTCTCTCCGTGCTTCAGGCCAATGGCCTCACGGTGCTGGAGCGTGGGACCTATTATCAAATCGTCGAATCGAAGGATGTCGAGCGGCAGAACACCGCGGTGGTGCCGAACGATTCGCTGCCCGCCGAGGATCGGTACGTGACGCAGGTGCTGCGGCTGAAGAGCGTGCGCGCGGAGGACGTGGCCGAGCAAGTGCTGTCGAAGTTCCAAAGTCGCGATGGTTCCATCGTGCCGTATGCGCCGGGCAACCTGCTCATCATGACCGACACTGGCTCGAACCTGCGGCGCATGATGCGGCTCCTCGAGGACATCGACGTGCCCAATGCCTCCGAGGACAAGCTGTATTTCGAGCCGATTCATTATGCATCGGCGGCCGACGTGGAGAAAAAGCTGACCGAGATCTTCGATTTGAAGAAGAAGGACGTTCCCACCAACGACGGCCTTCACATCACCAAGGTGATTGCCATCGATCGGCCGAATGCCCTGGCCATCGTGGCCACCCCCGAGTCGTACAAGCGGCTTTTGGGCATCGTGCGCATCATGGATCAGCCCCTGAGCAACGAGGGGCAGATCAATGTGGTGCCGCTGCAGCACGTGGATGCGAAGAAGATCGTGCAGTCGCTCAACGAGGCGGTGAACGGTGCGGCGCCGGCGGGCGGTGGTGCGCCTGCGCCGGGGGGAGGTGGTGGCGGGGGCGGTGCGCCGAAGGCGGCGCTGAGCGTGCTGGAGTCGGCGGTGAAAATCAGTGCGGACGAATCGACCAATTCGATCCTCGTGACATCGTCACCGCGCGATTTCGCATCGATTAAAATGGTTATCGAAAAGCTGGATCGACCGAAGCGGCAAGTCTACATCGAGGCCGTGGTCATGGAGGTTTCGGCCAGCAGCGGCTTCAATTTCGGTGTGGCCTGGCACGGCGGCAACATCACCGACAATGGCAGCTTGCTCTACGGAGGATTTCAGGCCAGCAAATCGGCGCTGCCGCCCGACGCGTCGTCGCTTCAGGCCTTTGCGTTGGGCGTTCGCACCCCGGAGATTCCGCTGCCGTTCAGCATTCCTACGGGTACGGGCTCGAGCATCAACTCCATTCCGGGCCTGGGAATGCTCATCACGGCCGCGGCGAGTACGAAGGGAACCGATATTCTTTCCACGCCGAGCATCGTGGCGAGCGACAACACCGCGGCCGAGCTCAAGGTGCAGATCAACACGCCGTTGAATCCGAATGCGCCGCCGCCTTCGGTCATCGCGGGCGGCACGACGTTTCCAGGCACGAGCACGAACGCGAATTTGCAGAAGATTGGACCGCGCATCAAAATCACGCCCCACCTCAACGACTCGGACGAAATACGGCTCGATGTCGACGAGCAGATCAGCGACATCACCGAGCGTCCGACCACGACGTACGGTTCCGTCATTTTCGTCGAGCGTTCGGCCACCACGACGCTCACCGTGAAGGACGAGGAGACGGTGGTCATCGCCGGGCTGATGAGGAACAACGTGACCAAGTCGGTGGACAAGGTACCCATCCTGGGCGACATCCCCGTTCTCGGAGCCCTCTTTCGCAACACGGTGGAAAGCAACGAGAAGAGCAACCTGGTGCTCGTGCTCACGCCGCACATCATGCGCGACAAGGCGGACCGCGTTCGCATCTTCGAGAAAAAGATGGAAGAGCGTCAGGCGATGATCGACCATGCATCCCTGTTCGGCGCCCAAGCGTGGGAGCCGCCGAAAAACTACGCGCACTCGCGCGGCCTCGTGAGCGAAATCCGCAAGGCCTACGGCGAGACCGCCAACAAGGCGGCCCTGGAGCGGCAGCGCAACCAGCGCGAGATGAAGACCCACGAGCCACGCGAGCCCGTGGATATGCCCACCCCCATTCAAACCTGGGGCGTACCCGACTCCTCGTCATCCAAGCCTCCCGCTGGAAGACCCGCTCCCAACGTTGAGCGCTAGAGAGAATTCACATGAAGGCGGGAAGGCGGGAAGGACTTACGGCACAGAGCGCGCGGGGCGCTTTTTTGGGTTTCCTTTTGGTCCATTGGCCCGAGTGGAACCCAAAAAACTCCCCGCCTCCCTGTGAACTCTCTTTCTTAGATCCGGCGGGCGATGGCGAAGAGGCCTGTGTCGTCGTTGGAGCCGGGGCCGTCGGGGGAGATGTGCCGGTCGAAGTGCTCGCACTCGTCGACGAACGCCTCGAATGCGCCGCTGTCGCCCGATGCTACGAGCTCCTGGACGTATGCGTTTCCGCAGAGGTGCGCGAGGGAACCCATGCCGGAGGCGCGCTCGACGTGGAGGCCGTTGTTCTCGATGAAGCGTCGTAGCTCGCTCGCCGTGAAGGCCCGGATACCGTCGCGCGATTTCCCGTCGCGCCGGCGGGATGTCGCCACCCAGGCCTTGTGTGCGGCCGACACGATCAACGTGCGGCGGGTCACGCGGCAGCTTTCACGGAGGACGCGGTCGGCCTCGGGGCCGGAGCCCGAGAGAGGGCCATCCATGTTGAGCACCACGTCGAACGAGCGATCCGCGAATGCGGAAAGGTCTGCCGCGTTTCCTTCGATGAAGCGGATGCTGCCGCTGCCCCGGATGGGCGACGCCTCCACCTTGCCGCGCGCGATGTCCAGCATCGCCGGCGAGATGTCCACGTGGGTGACCTCGAAGCCGCGGCGGGCGAGGGGAATCGAGAACGCACCGGTGGCGCCTCCCACGTCGAGGATGGTTCGCACCCCGCGCGCGGGATCGGTACACCGGTCGATTTCACGCCACCGCAGCGAGCGGTTCACCGAAGGCGATTTGGTCCATTCTTCTTCCCCCGCTGCATGTTCGTCCCACTCACGCCGGATCGCGTCGAAATCGATGGCTGCCATGCCCAGAGGATAGAGACGGCCCGGTGCCTAGGCCAGAGGCGGCTGCGCTTTATTTGCAACATGGTTGCGATAAGCCATGGCCAGCTCACCCCACCAGCGGCCCATCATGTCGGTGAAGGCCTGATCCAGCAGGCCATGGCGCGCCGGATGATCCGGCCGCAGCTTGCTGAAGCCGCGGTGCTCGAGCATCACCTGCGTGCCGTCGTTCATGCCCTCGAAGCGCACCTCGACCTCGGTGATTTCATCCACGGCGAAGTTGGTCCCGCGCCACTCGAAGACCAGGCGGGCGCCCGGCTCCCAGACGAGGACGCGGCCCACCTCGAATTCGCCGCCCGAAGCCAATGTTTCCACCAGCCGGCCGCCCTCGAAGCGCAGCGTGCCTTGGCCGCCGAAGCGGAATCGTCGGCCGCGTTTCCACCACTGGTCGATCTCCTCGGTGAAGATCGCGAAGGCCTCCGTTGGCTCGACGGCGACGAAGGTCGTGACCCGGGCGCGATCGGGAAGGTTCATGAGCGCTTTTTTCTCCGTTCGGCGTGGGCTTTGAAGGCATCGAGTTGGCCTGTCCAGAACGTCTCCACCTCGTCGAGCCAATCGCGCAATCGCGCAAACGGCTCGGGCCGAAGGCGGTAGACGCGCACGCGTGCGTCGTCCGGGAGCTCGTCCTCTTCGACCAGGCCCGTTTTGCGGAGCACGCGAAGGTGGCGGCTCATCGCCGGTGCACTCATGTCGAACGCCGCGGCGAGCTCCCCCGCGCGCTGCGGCCTTTGGCGGAGCAGATCCACGACGCCGCGGCGCGTGGGATCGGCCAGCGCAGCGAGCGTGCGATCCAGATCGACGGCCGCCGCGGTCATCAGGCGGTCTGCTTCTTCGAGGTGCTCATGCGCTGCGCGAACCACCAGTGATGGCCTTCGCAATCCACCGCCGCATAGCCGCGATCCACCCAGTGCTCGTCGCCGTAGTTCTTCGTCTCCAGTTCGGCCACGATCTTCGCGCCCGCAGCCTTGGCGCGCGCGTAATGCGCCTCGATGTCGGCCACGTAGATGAAGAGCGATTGCGTGTTCGCGCCATCGATCGAGCGCGGGCTCTTGCGCCCGTCGGTCCCGCGCGCTGTGGAGCCCACCATGATGAGCCCCTCTTCGTACTCGAGCTCCGAGTGCACGATGCTGCCGTCGTCCCCCTCGACCTTGAGGCGGGTGACGAAGCCAAAAGCGCGGCCGAGCCAATCGATGGCGGCGGGCGCATCGTCATAGAAAAGAGCGGACGAAATGCGGGGCCACCCCGCAGGCACTTCGCTGGACATGGTTCACCTCATCGTTAACAGGATGAGAAATAGTTAACGACGTGGTGAACTATTGTCAATTCCCGAGATACACCCGCCCCATGCTGGCAATCGAGTTCGCCGCGTACGCCGCGCCCATGAGCAGCAGCAAGAGAGGCAACACCGTGCGCGTCCACACCGCCACCAGCACATCGCCGTCGCGCATCTCCGTCGACGGTGCGCCGGATTCGAGAAAGGCAATGCGGGCCTTCCGCCGCACGGATGCCGACATCATCGGCGGCAGAGGAACCTCGGGCAGCTTCTTCAACTCTTTGTCTACGCCACCGTCATGCTCGCTCATGTTCGCTCCTCCAGTCGTTCCGCGAGGGCAGCGCGTGCCCGGGAGAGTCGCTTGCGGACCGCTTCGCTCTGCAAATCGAGAATCTTGCCCACCTGCTCCGTGGAGAGGCCTTCGACGACCACGAGAAGCAGCACCTCGCGATGGATCGGGGCGAGCGTTTCGAGCGCGTGTTCCACCCGCTCTGTCTCTTGACGCGTCACCGCCGCCCGCTCGGGCCCCACGACGGGGGTCGACGGCTCCTTGCCGAACCACTCGCGCCGCATCCGATCGACGAAGGCCCACCGCCGGTGGCTTAGGTACCGGTTGCGCGCCACGGTGAAAATCCACGCCGCAAAATCCGTGTCCTCTTGCAGGTGCGCCGCATGCTTCGCCACCGCGAGCCACGTGTCCTGGAAGAGATCCTCGGCCACGTGCGCGCCCCCCAGCCGCACCAGAAAGCGCCACAGCCGCGTGTGGTAGCGCCGGTAGAGCTCATCGAAGGCATGCGCCTCGCGCCGCCGGAGCGCGGCCACGAGCGCCACGTCCGTGGCCGCATCCGCGGGCGGAGTTTCGGTCAGGACCATCTGCAAGAGCGCCATGTTTCTCTTCGAGAACGCCTCCACCGGCGGGGCGTGACCAACTTTTTTTCCAGCCCCGGCCGGTCACGCCTCTCCGTCTCCCGAGTTTACGTCTTCGAGGAGAACACGATGATCGATTTCTTTCGCGAGGGAGGATGGGGCATGTGGACCATTCTCGTATTTGGCATGGTCACTTTGGGCGCGGCGCTTCGCTTCGCCTACTCACCCGGCCGCAAGACGCTGCCGTTCATCATCACGATGTCCATCACCGTCCTCGCCACCACGGCCCATGCGACGTGGAGCGATCTCGCCGCCGTCTTTGCCACGTTGGCTCGATTCATCGAGGAAGGCAAAGGTGCCGACGAGCTCCGCATGATCCTCTACGAAGGACTCAAGGAGTGCACGCGTCCGGGCTGCTTCGCCGGCTTGTTCCTGACCTTGTCATGGCTCCTGGTCTCCGTCGGCATGCTCCGTCAGCCTGCCGACGCACCCTCGTCCAACCCATGAACGCAAGGCCCGTCGCCGAAGTCGCCACCGCTTCCCAAATCCGCTCAGCATCTTGACGTACAGATCGCAAAGCATCAAGATGCTTGCATGCGCACCACCTTGACGCTCGAGCCAGATGTTGCCCGACTGATCGAGGAGGAGATGCATCGCCAGAGAAAACCCTTCAAGATCGTGGTCAATGAAGCCATCCGTCGTGGGCTGGTACCTCGGTTGGGATCGAAGCGCCGCGAACCCTATCGGGTGACTCCCCATGAGGGAAAGCTCATGCCCGGCATCGACCCGGCGGGGCTCAACAAATTGGCCGACGAGTTCGAGGACGAAGCGCTCATCGCGAAGATGCGACGCTCGTGATCATTCCGGATATCAACTTGCTGCTGTATGCCAATTTCTCGGCGTATCCGGATCACGTTCGCGCACGTAGTTGGTGGGAGGAGCTGCTCAACGGCGACGAGGACGTCGCAATTCCGGGACCGACCTTGTTCGGTTTCGTGCGTCTCGCGACCAATCGAAAATTGTTCGATCCCCCAATGTCCGTCGAGCTGGCGCTCACGACGGTCGAGGGGTGGTTGGCTCGGCCCAACGTTCGATTCCTATTGCCTGGCCCGCGCCATCTGGAGATCGCGTTCGACCTGCTTCGGCGGTCGGGGGCTTCAGGTAACCTCACCACGGACACTCAATTGGCAGCGATGGCCATCGAGTATCAGGCCGAAATGCATTCGAACGATCAAGACTTCGGGCGATTCTCCCAGCTTCGATGGGTCAATCCGCTCGCTCAGGCGGCGCGTACCTCGAAGCCGTGATCGTCCTTAGAGGGGGCGGGTTTCGCCGATGGGGAAGATCCAGAGGCGGTTTGGGTCGTGGTCGCGGTCTTTCCAATAGGTGCGGAGGCGCTCGGGGGGCTCGGTCATGGGTTCGTCGGTGAGGCGGAAGGTGCCCCAGTGCATCGCCACGAGGATGCGCGCTTGGAGGATTTCCCATGCGCGGCCCGCTTCTTCGGGGCCCATGTGCTGCGCTTGCATGAACCACGCGGGCTCGTAGGCGCCGATGGGCAAGAGGGCATAGTCGATCGAGGGGAAGCGCGCGGCGATGCGCGAGAAGACCTCCTCGCTGAATGCCGTGTCGCCCGCGTGGTAGGCGGTGGCTTGGGGCGCTTGGTAGATGAAGCCGCCCCACAAGCGCCGGTTGCGATCCCACGGAAAGCGGATCGACCAATGTTGCGCAGGCACCAACGTGATGGCCACGTCACCCTCGATGTGCGTCTCCCACCAATCGAGCTCCACGATCCGCGTGAGCCCTGCGCGCTGCAGCACCGGGCCGACGTCCTTCGGCACCACGTAGAGCGCGGACGGCCCGATCCTTCGCAACGTCGGAATATCCAAATGGTCGTAGTGCGAATGCGACACAGTGACGATGTCCGGCGTGGGCACACTTTCCAACGCCACACCGGGCGGGCACGTGCGCTTGATGGGCCCCACACGCGGTGACCAAATTGGATCGGTGGCAATCAGCTTGCCGCCGAGGCGCATCAACCACGTCGCATGACCGACCCACGTCAAGGTGGGCTCCGCGCTCGCAATGCGCGTCCCATCGTTGGCGACCTGCGGCGGGACGAAACCCTGCTCCGCGCGAGGCCGGCTGAAATGCCATTTGAGAGCGTCACCCAGGCCCTTGTCGGGCGTCGTCCCGTCGAGATTCTTGTAGAGCGGCACGTCCATGATTTAAGCGCGCCCCTTGACACTGTCCAGGAGCCGGCTCGGCCGCTTAACCTATCTTCACACCCGTCAACCCGAGAGCGAAGCCACACGCCGCTGGGCAATGCCGGACGAGAGCACGTAAAGGCATCCGTAGGTGCGGCACACCTCGAGCAGGGTCCTCTTTATCCCGGGATCCACGGTCACCATGCTCATGATGGCGTCGGCGCAGTCGTAGCCGAGCCATCCGAGAAACCCCACGGCCATCAACGCCCACGGCCACGCGAGCGACCCGCCGCGCAGCGCGATCGCCGTCGGCAGCACCGGCGCGATCATGCATAGCGAGACGATGTCGCCGACGCCCGAGGCGATGAACACCAACGCCGCGCGGTTGCCCGCCATGGCATCGCGCACGTGAACCACGAGCGAGCCCGCCGCAATGAACAGCGCGAGCACTCCCATGGTCACATAGGTACGGAAGCGATTGCGCCCCGTGTCGGGCAGCTCGGCCACGCTCCATGCACGCCCGAACCGCCATGCACTGAGCACACCGAAGAAGTTCGCCGTCCCCGCGAACGCCGGCCGCACCAGATCGATGTTGGTCAGCTCGTTGAGCCCCGGCAAGAACGTGCAGTCGCGCACCAGCAAGAATGAAAAGCACGCGGCGTTGAACAGCCATGCGCCGCGCAGGTAGTCGCCCTTCTCGAAGCCCGCCGCGGCGAAGAGACAACCGCTCAGTGCGAGCACCTTCACGCATTCTTGACCCACGCGAAACAATGCAGGCTGCGCGGAGGTCGGAAGGACGACCACCAAGAGCACCAGGACGATGCTCCAAACGACCGGAAAGATTGCCAGCTGCCAAAGGCGCACGTCGGATACGGCTTTCGAGGTGCCCATGGCGTGCGCGCTCATAGCCCCAGTTCTTTGCCGATTTGACCGAGGAGCACTTCCGCGTACGCGCGCCCCACGAAGGTGCGAAGCATGGGGCGCAGCGCAGCTTGCAACTGAGGGACGTCCTCGAGCTTGAGCGTTTCCGGACCCCGGCCTAGCGCCTTGATCGTGAACGTCTTCACGGCCACGCGGCTAGTGTTCGGGCCGAGATACGCGGAGAGTTTCTCCGCGATGCGCTCGGCGATGGGGTTGCCCAGGGGATCCATCCGAATGGGAGCCTATCACTCCCCAGGGTACGGTGCCTTTCGGCCCTTTGCGGCAAAAAAAGTGTAAATGACCGGAAGAACGAACAGGGTCAGGAGGGTAGCCGTCATGAGCCCCCCGATGACCACCGTGGCCAAGGGGCGCTGGACTTCGGCCCCGGGTTGGGTCGACAGCGCCATGGGCAAAAAGCCCAGCGAAGCCACCAGCGCCGTCATGAGCACCGGCCTTAGGCGTTCTTCGGCCGCTTCCTGAATTGCCGGTTTCGGGCCCCTGGTCATTTGCGTGTCCAGGTGTTGCGCAAAGGACACGAGCACCAGCCCGTTCAAAACGGCGACCCCGAACAGGGCGATGAAGCCGATGCCGGCGGAAATGGAGAAGGGGATGTCCCGTGCCCATAGCAAAACGACGCCGCCTACCACCGCAAATGGCACGTTGAGAAAGATCACGAGGCCGAGCCTGACCGAACGGAACGCGAGCCATAGAAGGAAGAGGATGAGCGCCAGGGCCAGTGGCACGACCACCGCGAGACGGCCTTTTGCCTCCTGATAGTGCAGGAATTGCCCGCCCCACTCGGTGCGGTAGCCCGTAGGAAGCGTCACCTCGCGTGCGACGCGCTGCTGTGCATCGCGCACGACCGAGAGCAGATCGCGCCCGCGCACATTGAACTCCACGCCGATGCGGCGAGACTGATTCGCGCGGTTGATGGCCGCGGGACCGTCGACGAAGCCGAGATCGGCCACGTCGCCCAACGGAACGATCTGCCCACTGACCGATCGAAGGGGAAGCGCCCGGAAGGCTTCCAGGTTGATGCTCGCTTCGTCGGCGAGCGCGAGCTGCGTCTTCACCACGATGCCAAAGCGGCGCTCGCCTTCGAGGACGTTGCCCACGTGATGCCCAACCGCCATCGTCTCGGCGGCCTGGTTGATATCGTCCACCGTGAGGCCGTAACGCGCGAGTTTTGCGCGGTCGGGCTCGATACGCAGGTACTTGAGCCCGGCGGTTTGCTCCACGCGCACATCCACCGCGCCATCGACCTTTCGAATGGCGGCCGCGGCCCGTTCCGCGAGGCGGCGGAGCTCGTCGAGATCGCGCCCATACACGAGCAGCGCCACGTCGGAGCGAAAGCCCGCGACGAGCTCGTTGGTGCGCATTTGAATCGGCTGCGAGATGGCGCCGGCGATCTCGGGCACATCGGCCGTCATCCGCTCCTCGAGCTCGCGCGCGATGTCCTCCTTGGTGACACCGCGCCGCCACGCTTCGCGCGGTTTCAGTCCGATGTACACGTCGGATTGCTCGATGCCCATCGGATCGGTGGCCACCTCCGGCGAACCGGTGCGCGTGACCACGTGATCGATCTCGGGGATCTCGCGGGCGACCCGTTCGAGGCGCATGGCCGTTGCATTCGACTCGCGCAGGGCGATGCCGGGGAGCCTTCGTGCCTCGACGAGCAGATCCCCCTCGTCGAGCTGCGGCACGAACTCCGCGCCGACGCGCGTGCCCAGGCCAATGGCGGCCACGAGCCCGACGACGGCGATGCCGATGGTCCGCCAACGATGCCGCATGCACGCTTGCAGCGCGGGCACGTAGCGCTCGTGGATCTTGCGCACGATCCAGGTCTCGCCCTTTTCGGGGGGCAGCGGCCGCACGAAGAAGCTCGCCAGGACCGGCACCAATGTGAGCGAAAAGAGGAAGGCCCCGAGCAGTGCAAGCAGCACGGTGATGGCCATCGGCCGAAAGAGTTTTCCCTCGATGGAGGTGAGGGTCAAAATCGGCAGATAGACGATGGCGATGATGGTCTCGCCGAAGACGCTCGCCGAGCGCACTTCGAGCGTCGCCTCCTCGACGATGTCGCGCCGCTCGTCCGGGGAGAGGGCGCGTGCGAGGTCGCGCTGGCGATCGGTGAGCCGGCGCACGGCATTTTCGACGATGATGACCGCGCCGTCGACGATGAGGCCAAAGTCGATGGCCCCGAGGCTCATCAAATTGCCCGAGAGCCCCAGCGCATTCATCGCAATGATGGCAAAGAGCAGCGCCAGCGGGATGGTGACGGCGACGACCAGGCCCGAGCGCACGTCGCCGAGGATCAAGAAGAGCACCACGATGACCAGCGCCGCACCTTCGGCGAGGTTCTTTCCCACCGTCTTGATGGTGCGCTCGACCAAGGTGGAGCGATCGTAAAACGCCTCGATGCGCGTGCCCGGGGGCAGCGAAGGCTGGATGGCGGCGAGCTTTTCCTTCACCGCCTCGGTCACCGTGCGCGAGTTCTCGCCGAGGAGCATCAAGGCCACGCCGATGACCACCTCGCCCTGGCCATTCATGGTGGCCGCCCCCCGCCGCAAGCGCGCGCCGAATTGCACATCGGCCACGGTGGCGATGGTGATGGGCACCCCTTGCGGCGTCGAACCGATGACCACGCGTCCGAGGTCGTCGAGGTTTTTCACCAGGCCACGGGTGCCGATGACGAATTGCTCGCGGTCGTGTTCGATGTAGCCGCCGCCCGCGTTGGCGTTGGACTTCTCCAGCGCAGACACCACCTGCGCAATGGAGACGCCGGCGGCCTGGAGGCGCTTGGGGTCGAGCTTGATTTGATATTGCCGATCCTCGCCGCCGAAGCTGTTCACCTCGACGACGCCGGGCACGATGCGCAGCTGCGGGGCAATCTGCCAATCGAGGATCTCTTCGAGCTCCATGAGCGAGAGGCGCTCGTTGCGCACCGTGAATTGGTAAATCTCGCCCAGGCCCGAGGTAATGGGCCCCATTTCGGGCTTTCCATAGCGCTCGGGGACGGCATCTTGGGCCTCGCGCAGGCGTTCGCCGACTTGCTGCCGCGCAAAGTAGATATCCGTGCCGTCGCGAAAAACGACGGTCACGACGGAGAGGCCGTACTTCGAAATGGATCGAATTTCGGTGGTGCGCGGCATGCCGGCCATGGCGCGTTCCACGGGCACGCTGATGTACTGCTCCACCTCGACGGGCGCGAGGGCAGGGGCGGAGGTGATGACTTGCACCTGCACATTGGTGACGTCGGGCACGGCGTCGATGGGCAGGTTGAACGCGGAATGGATTCCGGCGGCGACCAGAAGCACCGTGGCCATGAGGACGATGGCGCGGTTCCGGAGCGAAAAGCGTACGACGGCGGAGAGGAACGCGAGCATCACTCGGCCTCGTCCAAGGTACGGCGCAGAATGGCGCTCTTCAGGGTGAAGGCGCCTTTGACGACCACGGGCTCGCCCTCGCGCAGGCCGGAGATGATTTCCACGTCACCGAGCACGGTGTCGCCGAGAACGACCTCGTGCAGCTCGAAGTCGCCATCGGCTTCGCGCACGAAGACGATTTTCTTTTCGAAGGCGTCGATGACCGCGGAGCGGGGCACCACGAGGGCCGGCTTGCGCGGCGCGGACGTGATGATTTCGACCTTCGCGATGCCAAAGAGGCCGATGCGAAGCCGGTCCTCCTCGTTGGCGATGCGAACGCGCGCCGTGAGCGTGCGCGCTACTGGGTCGATTTCCCGGCCGATGTAATCGAGTTTGCCGGGCAGCGGCTGCTCGGGAAACGCATTGAGGCGCACCTCGGTGGGCGCGCCCGTGCGCAGGCGGCCGAGGTCCTTTTCGAAGACGCGGCCGAGGAACCACGCCTCGGAGAGATCGGCGATGGTGGCGATGGTTTGATCCGTGTTGACGGGCTGGCCGACGAACGCGTCGCGCCGGGTGACGATGCCCGCAATGGGCGCGCGCAGGACGAGCCGCGAGCTGACCGCGTCGCCGGGCGAGCCCATGGCGCGCACCAGCTCACCGGCGGCCTTGGCCTGTGCATCGAGGGCATCGGCTTCGGCCTTGGCCGAGCGCACCTCTTGGTCCGCCGCGAGCCCGCGCGAGGAGAGCTCGGTCAAGCGATCCGCGTTCACCTTCGCGGCTTGGGCACGCGCAACGCTGGCTGCGAGATCGGCCTTCGCGCGCGCGAAGTCGGGGACGCGCACGGCGGCCAGCACATCGCCGCGCTTGACGGTGCTGCCCTCGCGGAAGTTCACCTGCTCGAGGCGGCCGGCCACGGGCGAGGCAATCTTCGCGACGCGATCGGGATCGGCGCTCACCTCGCCGGGAAGCTCGAGAACATTCGCGAGGACCTTGCGCGCCGCCGGCTCGGTTTCGATTTTCGCATCCGCGATGGCGCGCGCGGTGAGCTTGACCCGCTTGGGGAATTCCTGGTGTCCGGGTTCGTCGGAGTGCTCTTCCGCGGCTTTTTCTTCGGGGGCGGGGCCCGGCTTCGACTTGGAACAGGCCGCGAGCGCCAACGCGACGAGAACGATGGCGGCTCGTTTCATCGCGCACCTCCTTCGAGTGTGCCGAGTGTGCCCGTGACCCGCGCGAGCTCCACCGACGCGAGGCATAGCTTGCGTCGAGCCTCCACGTAACCGAAGAGCAAATCGATCAGCGAGCGTTGCATCACCAGGGCATCGCGCAGCGCGAGTTTGCGCGTCGCGAGCTCGTCGGCGATGGCCTCCAGCGCACCTTCGGCTTTGCGCACCGCCTCGGGATCGAAGCGATCCACGGCGTCCTTGCGTCGCGCGAAGGCTTCCGCCGCCTGCACTACGCGGAGCCTCGTTTCACGCCGCAGCCGCTCGGCCTCGGCCTCCGCGCGCTCAGCGAGCGCGTTGGCCTCTTCTATTTCGCCGGCGTTGTTTCGGGCGAGCGGAATCGGAAAGGACAAACCGATGCCCACCGCGCGCTCCTGGATCCAATCGCGCCGCGCGAAGATCGACACCGTGGGATTCGGCACGCGCGAGCGTCGCAGCGCCCGTGCGCGCGCCTCCTCGGCACGGCGCTCGGCCATGGCCGCGTCGATTTCCGGCGTGCGCACGACCGCGCCATCCGCACGCACGCCACGCATGCGTAGAGCCGCCTCGGGGATGGCCATCGGCGTGAGCGTACCCTCTGCATCCGGCCGTTGCGCCACCGGATCGAGCCCCACCGCGACGGCAAGCGCAGCCTGCGTCTCCGCAAGCCGCTGATCGACCTCGAGCGCGAGCGTCGTCAGCTGCACCGCCTCCGATTCCGCGAGCACCGCATCCACCGGCGCCGAAAGACCTATTTGGGCGCGGGCGGTCGCGTAGCCTTTGAGCGCCTGCGCAAGATCCGTGAGCCGCCGGGCGATGCGCTGCCCTTCGGCGGCGGCCAATGCATCGAAATAATTTGCAAGCGCCGCGGCCACCACATCGCGCCGTGCCACCAACACGCGGCTTCGCGCCATCTTCTGCTCGGCCTCCGCCGCATCGATGCGCGCCCCGCGCTGGCCGGCGATCTCCAGCTCCTGCGACAGCGTGGCGCTGTAAAGCGTATTCGCTTCGTTCGCGACCGGATCCGTCGGCATGCCCAAGGTCAGCCCCAGCGTGGGATTCGAGGGCAGGGCCACGCCCGCCGCCGTTCGCCGGCCATCCGCGGCGCGCGCACCTTTCTCCTCCGCGCGCACCGCCATGCTGCTCGCAACCGCGCACCGCATCACGTAATCGCGGCTCAGTCTCGTGAGTCTCGTGCCACTCGTTACGTCTCTACAATCGACATTCTCCGCACGCGCCTCGCGCGCCAATACCAGCGACGCCGCAGCCCACGCCGCGGCGGCGAATTGTTTCCAATGTTTCATTAAAGTGACCTCTGTCGACGCGGCTCTGCCGCGCAGTCATCGCCCAAGCAACATTCGAATAGCGGGGCCGGCCCCTAAACGACGCGGACAGGCCCAGTCCCGCTTTGCGGGACGGTCACGAAAGCCGGGGCGGACGGTATATGGAGCGCTCTGGCGCAGCCGGTGGCGCGGTCGCTTCATGTGGCGGCGCAACGCCATCATTAACGTCAGGCAAGGTGTCCAGCGCCGTCGCGTCCGTGCGCGGGAGAGGCGGGACACCCGCATGCGGGCAATGGCACGCCGGACAACCGGCAGGACAATCGCAGCCGCCGCGCTCGTCCCCATCGCAATCGCCGCATGCATCGGCGTTTGCTTCGCCGGAGACGATCTCAGCTAGCACCGGCAGCGCGCCCGACATCGGCAGCGCCCCCGCGAACACGAGCACCCGCGCGAGCGCGAAGAAGAGCAGCGCCGCCCACTTGCGTGTGGGGTGCCTCCTTCGTGCCGATCGGGTTTGCGCGGTTCTGTGTTGCACGAGCGCGCAGCCTAGCACGTCGTGCGCATGACGCATCGCTTCACGACCGCGCATACGAGGGGAGAAAGAAATACCCCTGATTCGTTTTTCTCCCCCGACCCGGGCAAGTCTCTTACGATGCGCTGCTTTGTATATGTTCTGCTTCTCACGTCGAGGAGCTGGAGGAGCGTCGCTCATGAAACGAAGTTTCGCCCTGTGTCTCTCACTCTGCTGTGCGAGCTTTGCCCTCGTTGCATGCAAGTCTGGAAAGGAAACCCCGACGGAGAATGCGGCCGCCGCACAGGCCCAGCCGGCCAAATCGGGTAAGCGCACCATTGCGTATATTCAGAAACAGGGAGACCAACAGTACTTCGTCGACCAGGCGGCGGGCGCCCAAGCGGAGGCCGCCAAGCTGGGTGTCGAGCTCAAAGTCTCCAATGTGGCGCTCGATTCCAATTTGGCTGTCAGCACCCTCGAGACGATGATTGCCCAAAAGGTGGATGGAATTGCCATCGTCGTTCCTGACCAATTAATCGGTCCGCAAGTCATCGATCGCGCCAAGCAAGCAGGCATTCCACTCGTCGCCTCCGACGACGGCATCGCCGATGCGCAAAAGAACCCCGCGCCCTTCGTCGGCTTCGACGGCACCGCGATGGGAACCGAAGTTGGAACCAAGGCCGGTCAGCTTTACAAGGCATCCGGTTGGAAGGCATCCGACACGCGCATCATCAGTGCATCGAAGCAAGATCTCAGCGTTTGCCAAGACCGCGTCAATGGCGCGAAAAAGGCATTCCTCGAGGCCTCCGGCGAGTCCGGCGTCAAAGTCATCGACCTGGGCACGCAGAACACGCCGACGGATGCGCAAGACAAGACAGCCGGCGTCATGACGGCCAACCGCGGCGTCAAACACTGGGTCGTCTGGGGCTGCAACGACGAGAACGTCAGCGGCGTCGTCACAGCTCTCCAGAACGGAAACGTCGACCAGAAGGACATCATTGGCGTGGGCCTCGGCGCCTATCTCGCATGCAAAGATTGGAAGGCCGGCAAAACAACGGGCATGAAGGCCGCCCTCTTCATCGACGGCCACGACGTTGGCGCCGCCGCCGTGAAGGTGCTTGCCGACTCGATCCAAAACAAGACCCCGCTTCCCCCGAAGACGATCGCCAAAACGCACATGGTGGATTCGACGAATTGGGAGCAAGCGGGAGTAAAGTGCATGTGACCGTCAAACATCCGATGTGATAAGACGGTGGGTGCCCATGACCACCGCGTTGCAGCTATCGGGGGTGAGCAAGGGATTTGCCGGGGTACAGGCCCTCTCGGACGTGAGCATCGAATGCCAAGCTGGCGAGGTGCTCGCGTTGATGGGGGAAAACGGAGCCGGCAAATCCACGTTGCTCAAAGTCCTCAGTGGTGACCACCAGCCCGACACCGGGCGCATCGTCGTCGGCGGAACACCTCGAGTGTTTCGCACGCCGGCCGAAGCGCACAAAGCCGGTGTGCGGGTCATCTACCAAGAGCCCGAGATCATTCCGCACGTATCGGTCGCGGAAAACGTCTACGTGGGCGCCTTGCCGCATCGATTCCATTGGTTCGATCGCAAAGGCCTCATCAAACGTTTTCGCGCGGACCTGGATCGATTCGGCTTCACCGGAATGCTCGACGCGGAGATGTTGGGCAATCAATTGTCCGCCGCGCATCGGCAGCTCGTGGAGATTCTGCGCGCGCTGGTCGGCGACGTGCGCATCATCGCCTTCGACGAGCCCACCTCCTCGTTATCGGGGGAGGAGACGGACGTTCTCTTCGCCCTGATCGATCGGCTGCGCCAGAGCGGTGTGGCCATCATCTACGTCTCGCACCGCATGCAAGAGATCATGCGCATCGCGGATCGCGTCGCGGTGTTGCGCGATGGGCGCTACGTGGGGGACCGCAAGGTGCGCGAAAAGCCGGGTGCACCGGCCACGTTGAGTGAAG
The DNA here is from genome assembly GCA_037157775.1 of Sorangiineae bacterium MSr12523. Classification (NCBI taxonomy): domain Bacteria; kingdom Pseudomonadati; phylum Myxococcota; class Myxococcia; order Myxococcales; family Pendulisporaceae; genus Pendulispora; species Pendulispora brunnea. The sequence goes on along the minus strand of CP089982.1, from coordinate 6,240,441 downwards.
ACGATGTCGTGCGCATGATGGTCGGGCGCGATCTCTCGGCGATGTACGTGCGCGAGACGCACGAGCCGGGGCACGTCGTCCTATCACTCGACAAGGTCACCAACGAAGACGTGCACGGCGTGAGCTTCGAGGTGCGCGCGGGTGAAATCGTGGGGCTCGCGGGCCTCGTGGGCGCAGGCCGCACCGAGCTTGCGCACGCCATCTTTGGCGACACGCCGATCCAATCGGGGCGCATCCTTTGGGATGGCGATGGAGAAGGCAAACTGCGCGAGCTTCACCTGCGCAGCCCGCGCGATGCCATCCGGGCGGGCATCGGCCTGGCGCCCGAGGAGCGAAAGACACAGGCGCTCTTGCTCCGCCGCTCCGTGCGCGACAATACGTCGTTGGCCGTGCTCGAGCACCTGCGGCGGTTCCGCTTCATCCGCGGAGATGCCGAGCGCGATCTGGTGCGCAAGTACGTGAGCCAGCTGCGCGTGCGCACGCCGTCGCTGGAGAGGGAGGTGCGCACCTTGTCCGGCGGCAACCAGCAGAAGGTGGTGCTCGCCCGGTGGCTTGCGCGCAGACCCAAGCTACTCATTTTAGACGAGCCCACCCGCGGCGTGGACGTCGGCGTCAAAGCCGAGATTTACGCCATCATCGCGGACCTCGCGCGCGAGGGCATTGCGGTGCTGGTCATCTCGTCCGACCTGCCCGAGGTCATCGGCCTCTCGGATCGCATCGTGGTGATGCATTGCGGTCACGTGACCGGCCAACTCACACGCGCCGAAGCCACCGAGGAACGAATCATGGCCCTCGCCATGGCGGGCTACCTCCAGCAAGCCCCAGACAAAGCGTCGAAAACCGAGCAGATCATGGAAGGTGCACAGTGACTCAATCCGCGGCCGAGGCCATCCACGTGCAAGACGAACGATCGCTGCCGCGTCGCGTGCTCGACGCCGTGGGCGCGCAGAACCTGAGTTTGCTCATGGCGCTCGCCGCCGTGGTGACGATCATCGGCGTGCAGGACGCGAACTTCTTCTCGCCGAGCAACATGCTGGCCATCGGCACCGCCGTGGCCATCGCCGGGTTGCTCGCCGCCGTGCAGACCGTCGTGGTCATCTTGGGCGCGCTCGACATTTCCGTCGGGTCCATGACCGGCTTCGCCTCGGTCATCTGTGCGATGGTGTTCACCGCCACGGGCAGCGCCTCGCTCGGCGTGGTCGCGGCGCTGGGCATCGGCCTGTTCTGCGGCTTGATCAACGGCGCCACCATCGTCTACGGCCGGGTGAACCCGGTCATCGCCACCTTGGCGACATTGGCGACCTTCAAGGGCCTCGCGCAGCTCGTCTCGGGCGGCCGCGCCCAGGGCTACACCGGCGGGGACGACTTCTTCATCTTCCTCGCGCGCGGCAGCATCGCGGCCATTCCGACGCTCATCTGGGTGCTCGTGCTCATCGGCGCCGGACTTCACGTGCTCCTCAAGTACACGGACGTCGGGCGCAACATCTACGCCGTGGGCGGCAACGACGTGGCCGCGCGCCTCGCCGGTATCGCGATCAACAAGTACGTGATTGGCGCCTACGCGCTCTCCGGGGCCATCGCCGCCATTGCCGGCGTGCTCCTCACCGCGCGCACCGGATCGGGCCAGCCGGTCTCCGGTAGCGAGGGCCTCGAGCTCGAGTCCATCACCGCCGCGGCGCTCGGTGGCTGTGACTTGCGCGGAGGGAAGGGAGCCATCCCGAGCACCTTGCTTGCCATTTTGCTGCTCGGTGTTCTGAGCAACGGCATGACCGTCCTCGGCGTGAACCCGTTCTGGCAGAACGTCGCCAAGGGAGCGCTCCTCGCCATCGCTGTCATCATCCAACAAAAGCGCAGCGGCGAACGCGCCGTCGGCCTGCCTCGTTAGAGAGAACCACATGCGACTATTCGTTACGGGCGGTGCCGGTTACATCGGCAGCGTCGTGGCCGCGAAGCTTCTTCAAGCTGGGCACGACGTCACCGTGTTCGACAACCTTTCCACGGGCCATCGCGAGCTCGTTCCCAAAGCGGCCCGCTTCATTCAGGGCGACTTGCTCGATCGAGCCGCCGTGCTGGCCGCCGTGGGCTCGGGGTTCGATGCCGTGCTGCACTTTGCGGCCAAATCGCTGGTCGGCGAGTCAGCCCAGAAGCCGTCGCTCTACTTCGGCGAGAACGTCGGCGGCGCGGTGAACCTCGTCGATGCGATGCGCGAGGCCAAGGTTCCGAGCATCGTCTTCTCCTCGACGGCCGCCGTTTACGGCGAGCCGGACGTGGTGCCCATCCCCGAAGATGCGCCACCGCGCCCGGTCAATGCGTACGGGGCCTCCAAGCTGGCCATCGATCAGCTCCTCGGCTTCTCCGGGGCGGCCCACGGACTGAAGGCGGTCAGCCTGCGCTACTTCAACGTGGGCGGCGCCTTCGGCCATCAAGGCGAGCGCCACACCATCGAGACGCACGTCATCCCGCGCATTCTCACCGCGGCCTCGCAGGACGAGTCGTTCGACGTCTACGGCACGGACTATCCCACGCCGGATGGAACGGCCGTCCGCGATTACGTCCACGTCGCCGATCTGGCCGATGCGCACCTGCTCGCGCTGCTCGACATGGCCGAGCGCGGAGAGCCTGGCCAGCACCGCATCTACAACTTGGGCAACGGCGAGGGCTTCTCCGTGCGCCAAGTGCTCGAGGTCGCGCGCCAAGTGACGCAAAAGCCCATCCCCGCGAACGAGCGCCCCCGCCGCGCGGGCGATCCGGTGCGCCTCGTGGCCAGCAGCGACAAAGTGCGGCGCGAGCTCGGGTGGAACCCGCAGCGTTCCGACTTGGCGAGCATCATCTCCGATGCCTGGGCCTTCATGACGAAAGGGCGGGCCTGACCGTGGCCCTCGTCTCGAGTGAGGGACTCCTTGCCACCGTGCGCGCCGAGTTTCGCACGCTGACCGGGCGGGAGCCGGAAGGCCTCTGGCGCGCGCCCGGCCGGGTCAATTTGATCGGCGAACACACCGACTACAACGACGGGTTCGTCTTCCCCTTGGCCATCGACCTGCACGTGCTCATCGCGGCGTCGCCCCGCACCGACGGGGTGCTGCGCGTTCGCTCCGTCGAGAAGGGCGAAGCCGTGGAAGTCCCGGACGTGCGCACCCTTGCACCGTCCCCGACGTGGAAGGGCGCGTGGGCCTCGTACGTCGCCGGCACCGCCTGGGCCCTTCGCGATGCGGGCTACGCCGTGGGCGGTGCCGACATCGTCGTGGGGAGCACCTTGCCTGCGGGCGCAGGCCTTTCGTCGAGCGCCGCCCTCGAATGCGGCACCGCGCGCGCCCTCACCGAGCTGCACGGGGTTGCCATCACCGATCTGGACATCGCCAAGCTCGCGCAGCGCGCGGAAAACGTCTTCGTGGGCATGCCGTGCGGCTTGATGGACCAGCTCTCGTCCACGTTCGGCCGGGCAGGGCATGCGCTCTTCATCGACTGCCGCAAGCTCGACATCGTCCCGTACCCCTTCGACGTGCGCTCGGCCAACCTCGAGCTGCTGGTCATCGACACGCGCGCCCACCACGAGCTCGTCGACGGCGGCTACGCCGATCGCCGCGCTGCCTGCGAGCGCTCCGCGGCCAAGCTGGGCGTGCCCGCCCTGCGCGATGTGGCCATCGACGATCTGCCCGGCGCGCTCGAGCGCCTCGGCGATCCCATTTTGGTCAAGCGCACCCGCCACATCGTCACCGAGAACGACCGCGTGAACCGCATCGCCGCGCTGCTCGACGCCGGCCGCGTGACCGAAATCGGACCGCTGCTCACGGCATCGCACGTTTCGCTGCGCGACGATTTCCAGATCTCGTGCGAGGAGCTCGACGTCGCCGTCGACACCGCGCTCGCCTCCGGCGCACTCGGTGCACGCATGGTCGGGGGTGGCTTCGGTGGTTCGGCCATCGCCCTGGTGCCCACGGAAAAAGCAGCTGCCCTCGAACAAGCCGTGGTGGCGGCCTTCTCCGCCCGCGGCTTCACCCGCCCCTGGATCTTCCGCGCCGTCGCCGCCGACGGCGTTCATCGAGTTGCATCGTGAGCAGACCCGAAGTGACGACGAACAAGACCCGCATCCTCCTCTCCGACGGCCGCGAATTCGTCTACTACGACGACCGCCCCGGTCTCGACCGCACCGCACCCGATCGCCGCGGCCTCGAACTGCACCAACCCAAATCCGAGATCCGTTACGATCCGATTCTCGAGGACTGGGTCATCGTCGCCGCCCACCGCCAGACGCGCACGAACCTCCCCAAGGCGAGCGAGTGTCCCCTGTGCCCCACGCTCCAGGGCAGCGAGTACCTCTCGGAGATCCCGGCCGACGACTACCACGTCGTCGCCTTCGAGAATCGTTTCCCCTCGCTCGGCGGTTCGAGCGGCGGCGTCGAGGTCATCGAGGGCACCGTTCACACGAAGCCCGGCGTCGGCCGTTGCGAGGTCGTCTGCTTCACCAGCGACCATGGCTCCTCCTTCGTCAAGCTCCCCAAAGAGCGCCTGCGCACGCTCGCCGCGGCCTGGGTCGATCGCACCTTGGAGATGTCGAAGTACCCCGGCGTGGAGCAGGTCTTCGTCTTCGAAAACCGCGGTGCCGAGATCGGTGCCACCTTGGATCATCCGCACGGCCAGATCTACGGGTACCCCTTCGTCACCTCGCGCACCGCCCGCGCACTCGCCTCGGCGGAACGCTGGCAGAAGGCCCACGGCGGTTGCCTCTTCTGCGCCATCGTCTCGGAGGAATCGCAGAAGCGCATTCGCGTCGTTCGTGAGACCGAGCACTTCGTCGCCTTCGTCCCGGCCGCGCCGCGCTTTCCTTACGAGGTGCACGTCTACCCGCGCCGCCACGTGCCGGATCTCCCGGCGCTCACCGAAATCGAGCTCGACGAGCTCATGGCCCTCCAGGTGGACCTGCTCGAGCGCTTTTTCCGGCTCTTCGACAAGCCCATCCCGTACATGTCGTGCTGGCACCAGGCACCGGTCCGCGTGGGCCGCGATCTGCACCACCTCTCGCTGCAGCTCATCAGCCCGCAGCGCGCGCCGAACACGCTCAAGTTCTTCGCCTCGAGCGAGTCCGGCATGCACGCCTACACGATGGACGTCCTGCCCGAGGCGATCGCTACGCGCTTGCGGGATATTTGACGTCTTCGGCGAAGTACTCCTCGAACCGCCGATCCGCATCCGCGCCGAACAAAATCTCGCACGCCTCGCGAAGCCCCGGGGCGTCGCGCAGCACGTCCTTGTGGATCACCAGCGCGATCTTGGAACGCCGCCGCAGAAAATCGTCCAGCTTCACGATCATCTCGCGCCGCGCAGCCTGCGCAATCTCACATCGCAGGTACTCGGCGCCCTCCACGACCAGCTCGGCCATCCGCGGATCCGCGCGGATATCTTCCAAGAGCCCCAGCGCCTCCGCGCCATAACGCCGCCACAATCGCGATGTCAGCTTCTCCGAGGAGCTCGGCGGCGTCATCCCGTCGAGGTTCATCAGGCGCGCCTGGTGCAAAAACTCCCGATGCGTCTCGTCCGGCGGCTCGCCGTACCAGCGTGCCTGCGGATAGGGGAAGGAGACACCCAGCGACTGCACCTCCTCGGCGATCTCCTCGCCCACGTTGAGGCAGTCGGTCAGCTTGCCGCCGAAAATGCTGATGTGCCGCCGCTCGCGGTCGACCTCGATGGCGTGCTTGCGCGACAGCTGCGTCCAATCCGTGCCGCCATTGCCCTTGGACGTCACGGCCAGTGGCCGGACACCGCACCGCTCCGCGATGATGTCCGCCTCGGTCAGCGGCTTCTTCAGCTTCAGCCGCTTGTTGATGTTGTCCAGCACGAACCGCCGGTCCTCCTCGGTGACGTGCGTTTCCGGTCGATCCACACGCGTGTCCGTGGTGCCGATGCACGAGCGCGGACCCATGGGGATCACGAAGAACGGCCGCCCATCGTCGGCGAACATCGTGAGCACCCGGCGATGCGGCGTGATGCGATCCACGATCAGGTGAATCCCCTTCGAGAAGACGTGATGGTGCGACGTATCCTCGCCGGCGCGCTCGTTCATCGAGTCCACGTACGGTCCGCACGCGTTGATCACCACGCGCGAGCGAATCGTGATGTCGCGGCCATGCGTCCGCGAGCCCGACACGTCTTTCGCGCGCGTGAGCCATATGCCCGACGACTTGTCGTACTCGGAGCCGCGCGACTCCACGTAATTCGCGGCCACGCAGCCGTAGTTCAGCGCACCGCGCACGAAGTTGAAGACGAAGCGTGCGTCGTTGTCGTGCAAAAACGCGTCCGAATATTCGAACCCGCCATCGGCCACGTCCAAATTGATGACCGGCTCCTCGCGCGCCATTTTTCCCTGGGGCAGAAGGCGCGGCTTCTTCGTGAACAGGCTTCCGATGAACCAATAGATCCACGCGCCCAAATACAGCTTCCACAACCCGTGGCGAAACCCGCGCGGGTGTGCGGCGAAGAAGCGAATCTCCTGCACCGTGGAGGGATAACTGCGAATCAAGTGATTGCGCGACATGCAGAGTTTGCGCACCAGGCCAAACTCCATCGTCTCCATGTACTTGATGCCGCCCCACGCCAGGTTCGACGATTGTTGGCTGGTGAACCCGGCAAAGTCGCCTTTGTCGATGAGCGCCACCTTCGCGCCCCGCGCGGAGAGGCACGCCGCCGAAACGGCGCCATTGATTCCCCCACCCACCACGAGAACATCGAAGTCCGTTTCGCCGAGGCGCTGGACGTTGGCAATTCGCAATTGAGGCATGGTCTATTTCGTACGCGTATTCAAATGAGTCTCGAGGAAGCGGGCGACCCGCGAAGCGAATTCGACTTGGTTGTCGCGGCGCACAATCCCATGTCCCTCGTCGTCTTTCACCATGTATTCGACGGGGGACTTGTGCTGCCGCAGTGCCTTGACGATCTGATCCGATTCCGCCTTCGGCACCCGCGGATCGTTCTTGCCTGCGTAGACGAACAGCGGTGCGGAGATCTTGCCCGCATCACGCAACGGTGAAATCGAATCCAGAAACGCCGCCTCCTTGTCTGGATCGCCAATCTCGGTCCGATAGTTTTCCCGCACGGGCCCGCTGGTCGAGGCCATGAACGAGTTGAAGTTCGCAATGCCGAACATGTCCACGCCGGCGGCCCACAACGACGGCTGCCGGATGAGCGTGCTCAACACCACGTACCCGCCGTAGCTCGCGCCGAAAGCGACCATCTTCTTTCCGTCGGCCCAGGGCTGCGATTGGACCCAGCGCCCGACGGCCTCCACGTCCCTGAACGAGTCGAGTCGCTTGGGCCCATTGTCCGCCGCCTCGTACGCGCGACCGAAACCGGCCGAGCCGCGGATGTTCGGCTCCACCCACGCATAGCCGAGGCTCACGAAAAAGCGGGCGAGGGGAGACCAGCGGACCATCGACGAATCGCTGGGCCCGCCGTGGAACCACACGATGACTGGCCGCTTCTGGTTGGCGCCGCCCGCGGGAAGGTAGGTGTGCACGGGTACCTTCACGCCATCGCTTTCCACCTCGGTCGAAGCCGTCTCGATGGCCTGGAGTCCATCCAGCGAGGCGCGCGCATCGTTTCGCAGTGGCTTCGACGCGCCGGTCTTCGTCTCGATGGCGAAGACATCCTGCGGCGCTTGCGGTGTCGACCACACGGCGGAAAGGGTTGAGCCGTCGTTGGAGAAATTGCTCGCGTATCCTTGCCCGAGGGGCATCTTGATCGCGGTTTTGGGCTCGAGCGTGCGCGTGTCCAGGAGCCGCAGTTCACTATGGTTGCCGGCATTCAAGGTCAACGCGAGCACGTTTCCACCGGGCGCGACGGTGATGCCTTCGATGGTGGCCTTCGGCGCCTCCGTCTCGACGTAGCGGCGCAGCTCCTTGCCGCTCTTCGTATCCAGCACGAGCACGATGGCCTGCTCCGCGCCGCCGTCGGTGGCCACGAACACGCGCGCACCATCCGGTGAGAACGCGGCCCCGCCCACGCGGCTTCGTTGCCCGAGCAACGGATACAGCGTGCTGGCCGTGCCCCTTTCCAGATCCACCAGCGCGATCTGGTTGTCCGACCACTCGCGGAATCGATTGAAGAGCCCCCACTTTCCGTCGCGGCTCACGTCCACGAGCTGCCCGCCGTTGGCGTCTTGGTACACCCACTTCGAGGGCGCGGGCCCCGTCTTGGCCGGCGACATCGACGTCGTGTACACGCCGGCCAGCGCCGAGTTCACCGCCGTGCGGCCGCTGAAGTACAGCGTGTCTTGCGCCTTGGCCGGGAGCTGCGGGGTATCGCGCTGCAGCCGATCGTTCGGCGTAAGTTGCACCAAGTTCTTTCCATCGAGGTCCGCCCGGAAGAACGTCACCTGCTCGTCGGCGTCCCGGTCGGAGCCGAACACGATCGTCTTTCCATCCCGCGTCACCAGCGGCGTCATCGCCCGCTCCGACGAGGACAGCACGCGCGTGGCGGGCGTCTCGGGATGCGCGGTCTCACCCAGGTACAACTGCGGAATGCCGTCGCGGTTGGAGACGAAGACCACCTTCTTGCCGTCGGGTGTCAGCACCGGCTCGCGGTTCGAGAACGCGTCCAGAATGGGCGCCGCCTTCTTGGCCAGCTCCTTCTCCCGAGCGAGCGCCTCACCGGTCGACGTATCTGGATCGGCGTTGGCCTGGATCGGGCTCGTACCGGTGGACGTCACCGGTGGCGGCGCTTGCACTTTCTCGCGTTCAGGGCCGAAACCCGCGCAACCTGAACTCCAAGAAAGAGCAGCGAGAGCAGACAAAAGCAGCGAGGGCGCGATCGGGAAAGTTCGTAGCACGGCCCCAGCATACAACGTGGCGGATGGCGAAAGTATGCTACGAGATGGACGCTCGGCTGACGTGGGTTCGTCACCGGTTTTCGTTACGGGGCAAGCATGCGTCTACGACGATCTCTCCTGATCCTCTTACCTGTCCTCGCCGTCGCGAGCGTTCCCTTCGCCATCTCTTCTTGCACGGGCGACGACACCCTGTTGAACAACACAGGGGGTCCGGATGCGACCACCGACCATGCGAACGGTGACGCGTCGTCGCCCGTCAAAATCCAGATCCTCGGCATCAATGACTTCCACGGCAACCTCGATCCGCCGGTGGGAAGTGGTGGCATCGTCCCGGCTGCGCCGAACGATCCGGAAATCGGTCCCGATGCTGGGGCCAAGCCGCGCGACGGTGGCGCGATCAACGACGTGCCCGCGGGCGGTGCGGCCTACCTGGCCGCGCACATCGCCAAGCTCAAAGCGGCGAACCCGAACACCGCCATCGTCTCCTCGGGCGATCTCACGGGTGCGAGCCCCCTCGTTTCGGCGCTGTTCCACGACGAGCCGGCAATCCACGTGATGAACGCCATCGGGCTCGATTTCAACGGCGTCGGCAACCACGAGTTCGACCACGGCGTGCCCGAACTGCGCCGCCTCCAGTACGGCGGATGCCACCCCGACGAATGCGCCGACGGCGCGGCCGACTACCCGGGCGCCCGCTTTCAGTACCTCGCGGCGAACGTCGACGTGGCGAAGGACAAGACGGTCTTCTCTCCGTACGCCATCAAGTCATTCGGCAGCGTCAAGGTGGCCTTCATCGGCATGACCTTGAAGGATACGCCTTCCGTCACCATCCCGAGCGCCGTCGCCGGCCTCACCTTCGACGACGAAGTCGCGACGGTGAATGGCCTGCTGCCCGAGATCAAAAAGGAGAACGTCAGCGCCATCGTGGTGCTGCTCCACCAGGGCAACATCCCCACCGACGGCACCACCTACGACGGGTGCGGCATCGACAGCGGCGTCATTGCGGACATCGCCACCAAGCTGGATCCGGCGATCGACGTCGTGCTCAGCGCGCACTCGCACCAGCCGTACAACTGCAGCATCGGAGGGAAGCTCGTGACCAGCGCGGCGTCCTTCGGGCGGGTGGTCACCCAGATCGAGCTCACCGTCGATCCGGTGCAGCACAAGGTCACCGCCAAGACGGCGAAGAACCACGCGGTCACGCGCGACATCGCGCCCGATCCGACGGTGCAGGGAATCGTTGCAAAGTACACGGAGCTCGCGGCACCTCGCGCGAACAAAGTCATCGGGCACATCACCGCCCCGCTGACGCGCGTTCAGAGTGGCGAGTCCGTCCTCGGCGACGTCATTGCCGACGCCATGCTCGCGGCGGCGCAAAAGCCGGGCTTGCTGGCCAAGGTCGCCTTCATGAACCCGGGTGGCATTCGGTCGGATATCTCGTGCGCGTCCAACGACTGCTCGGCCAGCAAGCCGAGTCCGGTCACGTACGCCCAAGCGTTTACCTCGCAACCGTTTGGAAACTACCTGGTCACCATGACGCTGACGGGTGCGCAGATCCGCGATCTCTTGCAGCAGCAGTTCAACGTGACCCCGGCGCGTTTCCTCCAGATTTCCGGCATGAAGTACACGTACTCCGGCACCACGGTGGACGTGTCCTCGATCCAAATCGGCGGCCAGCCGATGGCGCTCGATCAATCGTACCGGGTCGTGACGAACAACTTCCTCGCATCGGGTACGGGCGACGGGTTCACGGTCTTCAAGCAGGGCACCGAGGTGACGAATGCCGGCCCCGACGGCACCATCGTCGACATCGACGCGCTCACGGCGTACCTCACGGCGCACGATCCGCTCGCGACTCCGGCGTTGGATCGCATCGTGAAGAGATAAGAAGAAGACGGCTCCCGGAGGGGAGTGGGAGTCGTGACGGAAGCGTCACACGGCCGACATCTCGGATTGGGTATAAGCCGCCCACGTGGGGACGTCTGCGCGCTTTGGCAAATACAGATTCATCGCCACGCTTGGTCGCGGGGGTATGGCGGACGTCTACCTGGCGCTGCAAAGCGGTCCGGTCGGATTCCGCAAACTCGTCGTCGTGAAGAAGCTTCGCGCGGACGTGGCCGAAGAGGACACGTACCGCGCGATGCTGCTCGACGAAGCGCGTCTGGCTGCGCGCCTTCGCCACCCCAACGTCGTGCAGACGCTCGAAGTGGGCGTGCACGAAGGGCAGCACTTCATGGCGATGGAGTACCTCGAGGGGCAACCGCTCGGGCGTCTCGCCACCGCGGCCACCAAGAGCGGCGCACCCGTCTCCGCACCGGTGGCGGTGCAGATCATCATGGACGTGCTCAGCGGGCTCCACTACGCCCACGAGCTGCACGACTTCGACGGCACGCCGCTGGGCATCGTCCATCGCGACATCAGCCCGCAGAACGTGTTCGTCACCTACGATGGCGAGGTCAAGCTGGTCGACTTCGGCATCGCGCGCACCAACTTGAGCAACACGGCGACGCAGGCCGGCACCTTCAAGGGCAAGCCCTCGTACACGGCCCCCGAGCAGGTGCGTGGCGATCCCATCGACCGCCGCGCCGACGTGTTCGCCACCGGCATCGTGCTCTGGGAGCTGCTCGCTCACCGGCGCCTCTTTCGGGCCGACACGCCCATGGAGGCGATGCACAAGCTGCTGCTCGAGGAGATCCCGCTCCTCTCCAGCGTCAACCCGGACGTGCACCCGATCCTCGACGCCGTGTGTGCGCGCGCGCTGCAGAAAGATCCCGACAGCCGCTTCGAGACGGCGGCCGAGATGCGTGCGGCGCTGCAGAGCTACTTCGAGTATGCGGGCATGCACCCCATCCCGCGCGACCGCGTGGGCGAGTGGGTGGCACAGCTCTTCGAGAAGGAGCGCGCGGCCGTTCGCGATCGCATCACCGAGTGCATGCGCGTCCAAGATGGGGATGCGCCGCGCAACATCGACTCGGTGCCTACGTTGGTGCTCGGTCCCTCGGCGTCGAATGTCACTCCGCACTCGACGAGCCATCCCATTTATTCGACCGTGCGCGCCGAGGCGAAGCGCGATCGGGAGGCGGCCGAGCGTCGCCGCCTCGGATTGGTCCTGGGTGGCATCACCCTGGCGCTCGCCGCCGCCGCGACCGGTGTGGTGGTCGCGCACGGTCTCCGTCCGAACCCCGAGAAAGCCGCTGCCGCGCAGATCGCCTCGCAGCGCGATGCTGCCGACAACGAAGAACGTGTGCTGCGCTTGTGCGGGTCCAACACCATCGGCGCCGAGCTCGCGCCTGCGCTGGTGGAGGCGTACTTCAAGAAGAAGGGCTTCGCACAAACGTCCCGCGCGCCCGGCAAAAAGCCGCAATCCGTCGACATTCGCGCCGCGCGCGGCGACGAGCACCCGCAGGTCATCTCCGTCGAGGCGGAGGGAAGCGCGACCGCCTTCACCGGCCTGGCGAACGGCACGTGCGACGTGGGCATGGCATCGCGGGCCATCCACGATGACGAGGTCGTGCTGCTCGCGCAAAAGGGCCTCGGCGAAATGCGCTCGCCCGCCAACGAGCACGTCATCGCGCTCGACGGCATCGCCGTGGTCGTCCATCCGAACAACACCGTGCGGGCGCTCGATGCCGACCAACTCCGTCGCATCTTCACCGGCACGGCGCACGATTGGTCCGAGCTCGGTGCGGCCGCGGGCCCCATCAGCGTGTTCGCGCGCGACGATGCTTCGGGCACGTACGACACGTTCAAACATTTCATCCTCGGCAAGGACAAGCTCGTCGGCTCCGCCAAGCGCTTCGCCGACAGCGATGCCCTCTCGGATGCCGTCGCCAACGAACCCGGTGGGATCGGCTTCATCGGGCTCGCGTACATCCGCTCGGCCACCGCGCTGGCCGTCTCCGATCGCGGCGCGCCGCCGATGTTTCCTTCGCCCTTCACGGTCACCACCGAGGGCTACATGCTTTCGCGCCGCCTCTATTTCTATACGGCGGCCCGCCCTTCGAGTCCGCTCACCCGCGAGCTCGTCACCTTCGCGCTCTCCCCGGATGGCCAGAACACTGCCCGAGCGGCAGGCTTCGTCGATCTCAGCGTTCGCATGCACGAGCCGGATGCCTGCGAGAAGCGATGCTCCGCGCGCTATGCGTACACCATCAAGCGCGCCCGCCGCCTCTCCCTCGACTTCCGCTTCCGCAGCGGCACCAAAGAACTCGACAGCCGCGGCACCCGCGATCTCGACCGGGTCGTTGCCTTCTTGAACGGCCAGCCCGGTGCCCGCGTCCTGCTTCTCGGCTTCTCCGACGGCGTCGGCAACCCCGCGCAAAATCTCCAGCTCTCGCGCGAGCGCGCCAAGGCCGTGGGCGAGGAGCTCGCCGCCCGTGGCGTGCACGCCGCCCAGATCGACGGCTTCGGCGCCGAGATGGCCGTCGCCTCCAACGCCGACGAAACGGGCCGCGAACGCAACCGCCGCGTCGAAGTTTGGATCGCGCCGGAATAGGGTTTAGGGGATAGGGTTTAGGGTTTAGGGAAGAGAGAATTCTTTCTCATCCCCGGACCTTCATCGTTCGTCTTCTTCCCTAACCCCTAACCCCTAACCCCTCACTATTCTCGACCAAGGTCACGGTGCGCGTCTCACCCGGTTCGAAGCGCACGGCCGTGCCCGCGGGGACGGCCAGGTGCTTTCCCTCCGCGGCCACGCGGTCGAAATCCAGTGCCGCGTTGGTCTTTGCGAACGGATAGTGGCTGCCCACCTGAATCGGCCGATCGCCGCGGCTCGTCACGGTGATCGTCGTTCGCTTGCGCCCCGCATACAGATCGACTTCGCCGGCCGCCACCTCGATTTCGCCCGGCTTCGTCTCGGCCAGCTCCGTCTCGCCGAAAATGGCCAGATCGGGCAGAGGCAAAAAGCTCCCGTACAGTGCCAGCGACAGATCGCCGTCGTCGAGCACGATGGGATCGTGCACGGTGACCAACTTGGTTCCATCGGGGAACGTGCCCTCGACTTGCACCTCGTGAATCATCTCGGGCACGCTGGGCAGCACCTGGCGGCGTCCCAGCACGCGGCGTCCGAGGTCCATCAGCTCCGCCACCGAGCGCCCATCGCGGATCCACTCGAGCAGCTGCGTGGCGAGCAGCGCGACCGCCTCCGGGTAATTGAGGCGCGTCCCGCGGGCGAGGCGCTTTTGCGCGAGAAAACCGGCTTGGTGCAGAACGAGCTTGTCGATGTCGCGCGGCGAGAGGTGCATCGTCCCATCATCGCTGCTTGGTATCCTGCGTCAATGTGGACTCTTGCGGCGTCGCTTCGGAGAGAACATGATGCAGGCTGTTCCATTCATGCGACACGCAGTTCCACCCGGCGGCGAGCACACCAAGGTCCAAACATTCGAGCCCCGCGCCAAGGCTGCCCCTTGTCCTCACCTGATGTGGCGAGACCTGCGCGGGCAACACAAGGTCAAGCTCACCATGCCCTCGACGCTTCTCGGCTCCGCGAGCGGCGTTTCGGTGGTCATCACGGATACCACGGTGTCGCGCCTCCACGCGGAAATCGAGCTGCGCGAAGACGGCGTCTGGATCCGCGATCTCGGTAGCCGCAACGGCACCTTCGTCGAGGGCGTCCTCGTCTCCCGGGCGCGCGTCGCCGACGGCAGCAAGGTGAAACTCGGCGTGACCGAGCTCACCGTGGTCTACGACGGCGAGCAACAACCGCCCGAGCTCTGGCCGGAGGAAAGCTTCGGCCCTCTGGTCGGCCGCACCCCGGTCATGCGCGCCCTGTTCGCCTACCTGTCGAACATCGCGAAGGCGGACTCCCCCGTGTTCATCCAGGGCGAGACCGGTACCGGCAAGGAGCTGGTCGCCCAGGCCATCCACGAGGCTTCACCCCGCGCGGACAAGCCGTTCGTGATCGTCGACTGCGCCGCGCTTCCCGAGAACCTCATCGAAAGTGAGCTCTTTGGCCACGCCAAGGGCGCTTTCACCGGTGCCATCACCGCCCGCACCGGCGCCATCGAAGCCGCCGACGGCGGCACCGTCTTCCTCGACGAGATCGGCGATCTGCCCATGTCCGTCCAGCCGCGTCTTTTGCGCGCGCTCGAATCGGGCACCATCCGCCGCGTGGGCGAGACGTCGCGCCGCAAAGTGAATGTGCGCTTCCTCTCGGCCACGCACCGCGACCTGCGCACGATGGTCAACGCCGGTGACTTTCGCGAGGACCTCTATTTCCGCCTTGCGGTCCTCCCGGTCAGCGTGCCCCCGCTTCGCGAGCATCTGGACGACGTGCCCTTGCTCGTCGAGCGTTTTCTCCCGCGCGGGGTGGTCGCCAGTCCGGAAATCGTGGCCCAGCTCACCAAGCGCCCCTGGCTCGGCAACGTGCGCGCCCTTCGCAACTTCGTCCACCGCGCCGCGGTGATGGGCGCCCAAGTCGCACTTTCCTTGAGCGACACCGCAGGCGAAGGCGTCCCCGTGGCCTCCGCCTCGAACAGCGCACAGTTCCCCGCCTTTTCACCGTCCCCCTCTCTGCCGCCGCCCGCACCGGGTTCCTTACCCGGCGTCGCCGACTTCGACCCCGCCATCTTCGACGCCGACTTCAAACGATTCCGCGAGAGCTGGGGCGACACCGGCGAACGCGAATACGTCCGTCGCCTTCTCGCCCGCCACGCCCGCAACGTCTCCAACGCCGCCCGCGCCGCCGGCGTCGACCGCACCTACCTGTATCGTCTAATCCGCAAACACCTGCTCTAACTCCGTGCCCGTGCCCGTGCCCGTGCCCGTGCCCGTGCCCGTGCCCGAGGCAACATAGGTCGCTCCGTGGCCGATGAGCAGACATGGTCCTGGATCACGAGCGACTCGACGTCTACCACTTGGCCCTGGATTTCCTGATCTTCGTGAACGGCGTCATCGAGTCATTTCCACGCGGGCACGGTCATCTGACCGACCAGTTTACGCGAGCGTCAATGTCGATCGTGCTCAACATCGCGGAGGGCGCAGGCAAGGTGTCGAAGCCCGACAAGCGACGCTATTACTTGATCGCGCGCGGATCGGCGACAGAGTCCGCGGCGCTGCTGGACATCTGCGCGAGGCTGAAGGTTCTCGACGAAGCCGGTCACCGCAGCGGCAAGGAGATGATCGTGCGGATGGTGTCGATGCTCATTCGACTCGCGCAGGCTTGCGAACAGTAGGCGTCGGCTCAGAGCCGCGCCGTCCGATCGGGCACGGGCAAGGGCACGGGCACGGGCACGGGGGAAGAGGAGAGCGCGAGACTAGAGTTTCTTCAAATACGCGAGCATCGCCGGATAATCCGATGGCGGGAGGTGCGGGATGCCGGGGGCGCCCACGGCGTTGAGGAACTCCATCAGCGCGGTGTAGTGCTGCAGCATTTCCTCCATGGTGGCTGCGCTGTTGTCGTGGAAGTACGGTGCGGTGAAGCGCAGACCATGCAATTGCGGAATATCGAACGAATTGAAATCTTCGATTTTGCCGCTGATGAGCGCAATTCCCGGATCGGTGCTCGGGCACGGCTCCTTCTTCTGCGTGAGCGGGCAGGGGGCGATGCTTCCATCGGGCAAGGTGAAGATGTACGGCCGCACCGGCAACGTGCTCGGTTTGAATCCGAACGGCACCTCCGGCGGACGCGGACCCGAGACGAAGAGATTCTGCGCCTGCCCGAACCCGATGTTGGAGCCCGCCCCCGTCGGGCCGCTGTGGCAAAGTGAGGAGCACTTGTTCGTGAACAGCGTCTTGCCCTCTTGCTCCAGGGCATTCAGCGGCGGATCCGGATCCGGCGGCGTCTCGCCCTTTTCGAGCGCCCTGGCCACCAGGTACATGCCCGGCGACGAGAAGAGCACCTTTTGGAACTCCGCCACGTCGGAGAGCAACCCCGCGCCCGGCTCACGCTGGATCTGCGAATGATCGTGCAGCGCACCGAGCGCCTGCGACGGCAGATTCGGCTGCCGTCCGTCCTGCTGGTACGGCGCCGTGAGCCCGATGTTCAACACCGGCGGCACACCGCGTAGCACGGTCACGGAAGTCGCCGCCGGATCGTCGGCCAAGTGCACGTTCGGCGGCAGCTTCAAGGTGACGCGAATCAGACCCTTCGTGCGAAGGCTCGTGTAGTCGTCCTTGCCGTCGTCCGCATCGATCGACTTGAACAGGGGATCGCGCCCCTTCGTCCTGCGGTAAAGCGCTTCCGCCGAGGCGGCGGAAAGGCCGAAGCCATCCTCGGGTCGATGGCACGTCGCACAGGTTCGCCCGTTTCCTTTGACGCCGGGGAACTCGAAGAAGAAGAGCGCCGCACCTCGCAGGATGCTTTTCGCATTGCCCTTCGGCAGAAACGCCGCCGAGCCCACGGCCTGCGTGAGCGCCTCTTCGGACATCTCGCCCGTATCGCCCGGTGCATCGCCCGAACCGGAATCGTCCCTCGACTCGGCCCCTGCGCATCCGACGCCGCCCCATGCCAGAGCGGCCGCTCCAAGAATGCTCCAGACCAGCGTTGTCGTCTTCAAATCGCCACCTGTCCTGTCTTGCGTGTCTTGCTCTGCGTGGAGGATCGTCCGTGCTGCGAGCAAGCTGCACTGCAACGCCGGTACCGTTCGCCTCGTCGCGGAATCCCCGGAAAAAAAGCCAGCACGCGCGTGGTCTGGCGATCCACTGTCGACTGCCAGTCCACAAAAGTGGCGTAGGCTGCATCTGACACCTCCTAAGCGGAGGTCGCACTCGATTCAAAAAAACCAATCGATTGGCGTAGCAGCCATCGAAAAAATGAATACGGAGGTCGCGCGAAGTTTCGATTCGCTCTCCGGTTCGAGAAGCTCCATCCTATTGGGTACATGAGACGGGGCTTTTTTCTCGCGGTAGCTACGGCGGTCTGCGCGGCGTGCGCGCCCGCATCGAAGATCGCGCCGGCTACACCGCAGGCGGCTTTCCCCAAGAACGTCATTGTTCTCTTTGCGGACGGAACGGCCTCCACACAATGGGAATTCGGCCGCTACACCAGCGAACACCTGCGAAAGCGCCCCTTTCTCGTCACCGATGTCGTCTTTCGGCAGGGCACCCTTGGCTTGATGAGCACCTGCTCGGCCACCGGCATGGTCACCGATTCCGCGGCCGCGGCCACCGCCATGTCGACCGGGGAAAAGACGCACAACTTCATGCTCAGCATCGCGCCGGACGGCAAACCGCTCCCCACCATGATGGAGACGGCGAAGGCCGCCGGCCTGCGCACCGGCTTGGTCACCACCACCGCCATTTACGATGCATCGCCCGCCGGCTTCAGCGTGCACGCCAACGATCGGCGCGCCTTTCAAACCATCGTCGACCAATACCGTGCCTTCGAGCCGGACGTCCTCATGGGCGGCGGCGCCGACTACTTCCTCCCGTCGCCAGTCGGAAAGCGAAACGACGGCGAGGACGTCATCGCAGCCTTCACCGCGAAAGGCTACCGCGTCGTGCAGAACGCGAATGACCTGGCTGACCTGCGCGTTTCGTCGCCGCCCGGGGGCACGCCAGCGCGACTGCTCGGCCTTTTTCCCGAGTCCCCGCAGTCCTTCGTCGACCGGCCCACCGTCGCCGAAAGGGAACGCGCCGCATTGAGCGTCCTTTCGCGGGACGAGCGCGGGTTCTTGCTCTTCGTCGAGAATGAAAGCACCGACAATGCCGGCCACGCCAACGACATCGCCGGCTTGATGCACGCCCTATGGGACTTCGACGACGCCGTGGCCGTCGCCCTCGATTTCCAGAAGCAGCACCCCGACACCTTGGTGATTGTCACGGGCGACCACGAGACCGGGGGCCTGAGCGTCACCACGGCCCGCGCGGCTCGATCGAACGCTCGCATCGTTCCGGGTGAAACGGAGCTTCGCCTCATCGACCGCATCTCTTTGTCACTCGAGGTTGCGGCGGACAAGATTGCCAGCGCGCCCGTCACGTCAGCTGCGTCGGCCGCGGAAACACTGGACCAATTGTTGGCCATGCACTTTCCCGGCTTCATCCTGGACGCCGAATTGCGCCGCACGATCCTGGAGGCTGGCCAGCTTGGTGACGCCGGCGAAGGAAGACGACCCGACGGGCGCGATCGGCGCGACGCAGTTGCCACGGCGCTCGCGCGGATGGTCTCTCGCCAAACGGGGTTCTATTGGGGAACGTCCGGTCATACGACCGAACCCGTGGTCGTCGGAGCGATTGGGCCCGGCGCCGGAATTTTTCGCGGATACCAAGACAATACCGAGTTTGCTCGGCATTTGCGGAGTCTCATCACACGCCGGTCAGTCCGGTGACCACGTCATATCCGAATAAGAAAGGCCATAGGACGTTTCAATAGGGCTAGCGCGCGCCACGGAGGATGCTGAAACTTGGATGGAGGACCTTTCGCTCCCACCAGTGCGAAAGATCCTCGTCGATGACGCGACGCCTCTTGACCTTGTCGCAGATCGACGTAGCCTCATCCGTAGCGGGTTTGCACGTTTCAAAGCCTCACGATTTTATTGTTCGATTGCTAGCGCTAACCCATCGAATTGTTTCGCGAGATCAGGGATCATCGAGGCATGAGAATCGAGTCGAGCGGGTCGAGATCGCGGCGCGCCAAACGCAGAAACTGCGGCAGTAACTTGGGCAGGGGGCAGGTTGGATGAAATTTTTCTCCAAGGTGTTTCTGGTGGGAGCACCCGTGGCAATTGCCGCATTGGTTGGCGGCGCATGTTCTACGGAGTTTTCGGCGCGTGAGTGCAAGATCGACGGCGACTGCGGGTCGAACCTGGTCTGCGTTCAAGCAGGCCAAGAGGGCAACAAGACAGGTAAATCGGCGGCATGCGTGCAGCCTGATCAAGCCCCGCTGAACATCGGCCTCTCCGCCGTCGGCAATGGTCCGAGCCAGGACCTCGGCCTCGAGATGAAGGCCGGCATCAACCTCGCTTTCAAGGCACAGAACGATCGCGGTGGTGTTCGCGGTCGCACGTTGATCCTCAAGTTCGAGGACGACGGCTACGATCCGGCCACCGCCGAAGAGAAGGCGAGGGAGCTGCTGGACGTCCAGTCAGCCGTCGGCGCGACCCCGCGTTGCCAGTCGACGACGAAGAATCCGCAGACCGCCGCATTGTACCCGGATGGAGTGAACCCCGTGTCCACCAATCGGCTCGATCGGGGTTCGAACGCGGTGCTTGCCATTCTCGGAAATGTCGGCACCCCCACGATGGCGAGGTTTGCTCCCATTGCCGTCGAGACGCAGACGCTCTTCTTCGGTGCCTTCACCGGTGCGAAGTTGTTGCTTCGCGACGAGACAGCCGGCCCGGAGTGCAAGAAGTTCATCTTCAACGTGCGCGCGAGTTACGCCCAAGAGGCGCGCGCGACGATGGAGTACTTCATCGCGCACCATTCGATCAAAGACTACAAGCACCTCATCAGCTTCGATCAGAACGACTCGTACGGGCAGGCCGGGTTCTCTGGATTGATCGACGCGTACAATGCGCTGCAGGCCTCTCAGGGATTGACCGCGCTGCCCAACTCCGAGGCGCTCTTTCGCAGCCGCTACACGCGCGACTCGGTTTCCTCGGCGCAGGCGGAAGCTACGAAGGTCATCAACTACATCAAAGGTGTGGTGGATGCCGATTCGAACACGACCAGCAAACACACCTTCGGTATCCTCATGACGGATACCTATCCTGTGGGTGAGGCTTTCATCAAAGCCGTTCAAGATTGGCGGTCGGACAATCCCACCTACAAGGACCGCACGACCGTCGTATTCAGCAACGTGTCGTTCGTCGGTCCGAATTCATTGGCCAACAGGCTCAAGGCTCTCGGTCCCAAGTACACCGAGAACGTGCTCGTGTCGCAGGTCGTGCCAAACTACGCGCAAGACCAGGCAAGCTTGGTTCAGTCGTACAACGACTTGACCAGCAGCGACCCGACCAAGCGGAATTTTACGTCCTTCGAGGGCTACATCGCGGGGCGTGTCTTCATTGCCGGGCTGCTGCAACACAATGGCGCCATTACCTCCGAGAGTCTCATCAATACGTTCGAACACCTGAGCACGGGTGACGAGATCGGGCTTGGGACGAACTCGGGTTTCTCTCCATCCGACCACAACTATTCAAAGAGCGTGTGGGGAACTCGCATCAATGCGGATGGTTCCTTCAGCAACGCATATTTTTGGCGCGAAGGCACAGCCATAACGATTTACATTTGACCGAGTTGGGTGATGATAAAAGATCATCGTGGGCGGCAACTACGACTCGTCGAAGTCGAAGATGATGGAGGAAGTGCGATGCCGGAGAGCACTGCCTCCGAGCACGTGATCGGGAAATACCAATTAATTGCCGATCTCGAGCAAGGGGGGATGGGGAATGTTTACATCGCAATGGCCCAAGGACCGGGCAGCTTCAGCAAGCTGGTGGTCCTCAAGGAGCTAAAGCCGGAGTTCGCTCGTGATCCCGATTTTCTAGCGATGTTTTACGAGGAGGCGAGGGTGGCCTCCCGTCTACATCACCCGAACATCGTCCACACGTACGAGGTGGGCAGTGAAGGCGACCGCCACTTCATTGCCATGGAGTACCTGAGCGGACAGTCGCTGGCCCGGGTGCTCGCCGCCCGACATCTCGGGTTCTCCCTGGAGATGTACCTGCGTGTCCTGTGCGAGGTGCTCCGCGCGCTCGAGTACGCTCACTCGCTCACCGACTTCGACGGCAGCGCGATGGGCCTGGTCCATCGCGACGTGAACCCGGAGAACGTGTTCGTCACGTACGACGGGCAGGTCAAGCTGCTCGACTTCGGCATCGCCAAGGCAAAGAACTCGCGCTTGAAGACGCGCATTGGCGTCTTCAAGGGCAAGCCCTGGTACATGGCGCCCGAGCAGCTCACCGGCGAAATCACGGTGCGCACCGACTTCTTCGCCGTCGGCGTGATGATCTGGGAAGCGGTGTCCGGTGCGCCCATGTGGCACCAGAAATCCGACGCGGAGGTTCTCTCGCTGTTGTCGCAGGGGCAGATCCCGTCGCTCGGCAAAGAGGTGCCCACCGCCCCGGTGGAGTTGGTGCGCATCTGCGACAAGGCGCGCGCGTTGAAGCCGGAAGATCGCTACTCGACGGCCGTCGAGTTTCTGGCCGATCTGGAGCGCTACCTGCGCAATGCCGGAGAACCCGTGTCGGTTCGCGACGTGTCGGCACGCGTCGCCGACATGTTCGCCGACGAACGTGCGGAGCGCCGCGAGACATTGGAGACGTACCTCGGCGCGATCCGGGCGAGCGTGCCCGCCATTTCGACGATCAGCGCCGCCAAGTATACCAGCGGCGCACGTGAGAGCATGGGCGGAAGCCGCCCCCGACTTCGCATCCGGCAGACGCCGAGCGGCACGGCGAAGACGGAGGTCGCCCCGTCGGAGGGGCGGCGCAAGTGGCCGTGGATCATCGGCCTCGCGTTGATCGCTGCGGCCGTCGTGGTTTTCGTCTACATGAAGCCTCGTTTCGGCATCCAGGCGGAGGCGGCGACGCCACAGCCACCACCGCCGGTTGCCACCGAGACCGTGGCGGCGGCTCCTGTGCCGACGCCCACGCCCGTGCCGGCGGCTGCACCGCCCCCGCCCGTCGCCGCATCGGCTTCGGCGGTGGCTTCGAGCGCGCCGACTTCGAGTGCTCCGATGGCCTCGCAGGTGAGTGCGAGTGTCCCCAAGTTGCCCGCCTATCGAGCGCCGTCCGCGCGTCCGGGGGCATCGACCAAGTCTCCGCAGCGTCCGGCCCCCTCCGCGGGTGGTGCTCCGGCGGCATCCGGCGCACCTTCCGCGACGCCGAACTGCGATCCGCCGTTTTACTTCGAAGGCACGAAGAAGCTATACAAGCCGGGCTGCATCTAGTCAGGTTGTGGGGGGCTCCGCCGCCCCACGCCCCCGAGAGGGGGAGCCGACAAGACCAGGGGAGAGGATTTGCCTCGTCATGATACGTGCGATTCACGTTTGTTTTGCCTTCGCCGCCATTACGGCCTTCGCCGCCGAAGCACGCGCCGCCGATCCGATGACCAAAGAGCAGTGCCTCGACGCGCATAGCCGCGGACAGACGCTGCGCGATTCGGGCAAAGTATCCCAGGCGCGCGAGCTCTTTCTCAGGTGCGCCCAGAGCGGTTGCCCCTCCCTCATTCAAGGAGATTGCGCGCGCTTTGCCGACGAGATGACCCGCACCGTACCCAGCGTGTCCTTCGTCGCGCGCGACGCTCGTGGCAACGACGTGGTCGACACCATCGTCTTCGTGGACGATGTGCAGGTCGCCGATCGGCTCGACAAGGGCAAGAGCTTCGACGTCGACCCGGGCGAGCACACGATCAAGTTTTTGCACGGCGACAAGAAGGTGGAGCAAAAGGTCGTCGTGCACCAAGGCGAGCGCGAACGCCTCGTCGTCGGCACCTTTCCGGATCTGGGGGCGCCCGCCAACGGCGCCGTCGCGCCGCCCTCCGCCAACGAGGGCGAGACCTCTCCGAAGGACGAGAGGCCGAGCCGCAGTGTCGGTCCCATCGTCCTCGCGGGTGCAGGCGCGGCCGCCTTGGTGACCGGTGGTGTCATCGCCATCATCGGCCTCAACAAAGTTCCGAGCGAGTGCAGCTACTGGTCCAAAGACTGCTCCGCCGCGCCGGGCTCTCCCGTCTTCAAAGACGCCTCGAACGGCGCCAAGCTGGTGAACGTCGGCGTCGTCGTCGGCAGCGTGGGCCTCGCCGCCATCGCGGGCGGCCTCATTTGGTACTTCGTTGGCAAGCCCGCCGACGCCCCGAAAGACGAGCGCGCCCACCTCACGCCGTGGTTCGACCATCGTTCCGGCGGCGTCTCCTGGCAGGGCCGCTTCTAGCGCTTCATTTTCAGAACGCCGCGTCGAGGACGACCTCGCCCGTGATGCCGACCTGGTAGGCCGACACGCGGCGTTCGAAAAAGTTCGTCACCTCCTGCACGTCCTGCAGGGCCATGAACGAAAACGGATTCTTCACGTTGTAACGTTTGCGCAAACCCAGAGTCGAAAGACGCTGGTCCGCGCAGAACTCCAGGTACTGGCGCACGCTGTCCACGGAGAGCCCGACCACGCCGTACCCGAGGAGATCCTCGGCGAACTGCGTCTCGCAGTCGATGGCCTCGTCGAGCATCGCGTAAATCGACGCTTCGAGCGAGGCATCCCAGAGCTCCGGCTCCTCGCGGCGCACCGTCTTGACTACCTCGAAGGCAAAGGCCATGTGCGCACTCTCGTCGCGAAAGACCCAATTCGTTCCCGCCGCCAGCCCATGGAGCAGGCCGCGCGAGCGCAGAAAGTAGACGTACGCAAAGGCGCCGAAGAAAAAGAGCCCTTCGATGCACGCCGCGAACGCAATCAAATTGAGCAGGAACTGCTGCCGCGCCGCGCGCCCCTCCGGCCCGGCCGGCAGCCGATCGATCTCCTGCAGCCCGTCGAGCCACCGCATGCAAAACTCCGCCTTTTTGCGGATGCTCGGAATGTTCTCCACCGCGGCGAACGCCCGATGGCGCTCGTCGGGATCGGGCACGTAGGTGTCGAGCAGCGTGAGATAGAACTGCACGTGCAACGCCTCCTCGTACAGCTGCCGCGAGAGGTACATGCGGGCTTCGGGCGCGTTGATGTGCTTGTAAAGATTGAGCACCAGATTGTTCGCCACGATGGAATCTCCCGTGGCGAAAAATGCAATGAGCCGCTGCACGAGATGCCGCTCGGCGTCGCTCATCTTCTTTTGCAGATCCGCGGTGTCCGTGGAGAAATCGACCTCCTCCACGGTCCACGTGTTTTTGATGCCATCCCGGTACATCTCGAAAAACACCGGGTAAGCCATCGGCCGCAACGTAAGGCACAGCCCCGGATCGAGGATGCGCGCGGGTCGTCGAACACTCATTGGCAAGCCTCGCACGATTCAGGGTTTTCCAACGAGCATGCGACCGCCGACGCTGCGTTGAAAGTCGAGCCCGGCGAGCCGGGCATCTCCGGCGAAACCGTGGCCTTGGCAATGCGCGTCGCCGGGCGCGAACGCAGGTAATAGGTCGTCTTCAGGCCGCGTTTCCATGCATAGAAATACATGCTCGAGAGCTGTCCGATGTTCGGCGACGCGCTGAACAGATTGAGCGATTGGCTCTGATCGATGAACGCTCCGCGATCCGCCGCCATGTCGATGAGCGCGCGCATCGGGATCTCCCACGCCGTGCGGAAGAGCATCCTCAGCTCGGAGGGCAGCTCCTCGATGGCCTGCACCGAGCCTTCGGCGAGCTTCAACCGCGAACGCATCGCCTCCGTCCACATGCCGAACTCCTTCAAGAGCGCGACCAGGTACCGATTCACCTGCAGGAAGTCGCCCGACAGCGTCTCGCGCTTGAACAGATTGGAAATCTGCGGCTCGATGCACTCGTAGCAACCGGCAATGCTGGCAATGGTCGCCGTGGGCGCAATGGCCACGAGCAGCGAATTGCGCATTCCCTCGCTTCGAATGCGCGCGCGCAGCGCCTCCCAGCGCGCAGCATCCGTGGGCACGACGCCCCACGCATCGAACTGAAGCTCTCCCCGTGCCGCGCGCGTCTCGTCGAAGGACGGATGCTTTCCCTTTTCGACCGCGAGATCGACCGACGTGGTGAGCGCGTGGAAGTACACCTCCTCGGAGATGCGCCGCGAAATCTCACGCGCATTGGGCGAATCGAAGGGCAGACGCATCTGGAAAAACACGTCCTGCAGGCCCATGAGCCCGAGCCCGACCGGCCGCCATCGCTGGTTCGACCGCTGCGTGGCCCCAATGGGATAGAAATTCAAATCGATGACCCGATCGAGCTGCCGCACCGCGGTTCGAACGGTGCGCGCCAGCTTGTCGTAATCGAACGACACCGTGCCGTTCTCGTCCACCGACGTGTGCCGCCCCAAGTTGATCGACCCCAAATTGCACACCGCGCTCTCTTCGCGCGACGTCACCTCGAGGATCTCCGTGCACAAGTTCGACAGGTGCACCACGCGACCGGGCAGCGCCGTTTGGTTGCAGGCGAGGTTCGATTTGTCCTTGAACGTCATCCAGCCATTGCCGGTCTGCGCCAGGGTACGCATCATCCGCGCGTACAAATCGCGCGCCTTCACGGTCTTGACGGCGAGCCCCTGGGCCTCCGCTTCTTCGTAGCGCCGCTCGAAATCCGCGCCGAATCGGTCCGGCAGATCGGGCACGGTCTTCGGGTCGAACAGGCTCCAAATCCCATCGGCCTCGACCCGCTTCATGAACAAATCGGGAATCCAATTGGCCAGGTTCAAATTGTGCGTGCGGGCGGCAATGTCGCCCGTGTTGTCGCGCAGCTCGAGGAACTCCTCGATGTCCGCGTGCCAAGGCTCCAGGTACACGCAGCAGGCGCCCTTGCGTTTGCCGCCTTGGTTCACCGCAGCCACCGAGGCATCGAGCGTCTTCAGCCACGGCACGATTCCGTTGGAGTGCCCGTTGGTGCTCTCGATGAGCGATCCGCGCGAACGCACGCGGTGGTACGCGAGGCCGATGCCGCCCGAGAATTTCGAGAGCATCGCCACGTCGGTGTAGCGCGAGTAAATCTCCTCCAGATGGTCGCCCGGCGAGTCGAGCAAGAAGCAGCTCGACAGCTGCTCGTGGCGCGTGCCCGCGTTGAACAGGGTGGGGGAGCTGGGCAAATATTCGAGCGACGAGAACAGCCGATACAGCTCGATGGCCTCGGCCGCCGTCTCCGAGAGCGCGCAGGCGATGCGCATGAAAAACTGCTGCGGCGTCTCCAGAACGAGGCGCTCCTTCGGGTGCTTGATGAGGTATCGGTCGTAGACCGTGCGCAATCCGAAGTACTCGAATTCGTGATCATTCGCCGACTCGATGGCGTCGTTCAGCTTGCGCGCGTTGCGCGTCACGAAATCGTGCAGACGATCGCCAATGAGCCCCAGCTTGTACGCCGCCGAAATCGACTGCGAAAAGGCATGGATTTCTTGGTTGCGAACTTCCTTGTCGATGTACGTCGCCAGAAGCCGCGCCGCGAGCTTCGCGTATTGCGGATCCTCGACGATGAGGGCCGCCGCGGTCTGAATCGAGAGCTGGTCGAGCTCGCGCGTGCTGGCACCGTCGTAGAGCCCACTGATGGTCTTCGTGGCCACTCGAAGCGGGTCGACGTCCTGCAGACCGATGCAGCACCGCCCCACGGCGCGCACGATCTTGTTCACGTCCACCGGCTCCGTCGAACCGTTGCGCTTCTTGACCCGCATGGTCGTTTGCGGACGCACGTCCGCAACCGCCCGCGCCTTCGCGGGCGCGACGTATTCGCTCAACATGGTGCGGCTCCTCCTCCGTACGTACTGCTCAGTTACTGCTGCTCAGTTTGCTTCGTCTTCGGTGGCTCGTCCCACAACTCAAGGACTTTGCCTCACTGAGTACCTGTTCGCAAGTTCAGGCGATTCAGAAGGGAGGTACAACATATGGGGTTCACTGTACGGGTGTCAATCTAGATACGGTATTTGGCCCAATTGTCCGATGGAAATCGGTGATTTGGGGCTGTTGTGCACTTTTCTCTTGCCTCAGGATACGGGGTATGCCCGAACCTGCTGCTGCATCGGATTTCTGCATTCCAAGCGGTATTCGCCTCATGGACGGCCTGGATGAGCGGTCCCTTCCCGAAGCCGTCGCCCTCCTCGACGGCACCTACTGGAACGTGGGCATCCCCAAGGAGGTCATCGCCCGCTCGTTTCTCGGAGCCACGGTGTGGGTCGGCGCCTTCGACGACTCAGACGGGAAACACGGGAAAGGCGCGCTCGTGGGAACGGCGCGCGCGCTGAGCGATGGTGCGAAGGTCGCGTGGATCTACGACGTCATCGTGCGACCCGACTGGCGCGGCCGGGGCGTGGCCCAAGCCATCATGGGCTTCCTGTTGGCGCATCCCGCGGTACGCCACGTCCGACGAGTTCGCCTCAATACACGCGATGCGCAAAGGCTTTACGCGCGATTCGGATTCCGGGATTCGCCGCCGCCGATGGGACCCGAGATGGTGCTCGAGCGTGATATCACCGGACCGTGAGCTTAGAGTTCCGCGCCGTCGCGGCGCATGAGATCTCGGATTACGTTCGCGTCGTCTGCACGGCCATGGGCTTTCCGTTCAATCCGGATCGCCTGGGGCGTTCCTCGGTGCCGGAGCATGAGATTCGTTACGCCGCGTTCGACGGCGACATGCTCGTCGGTGCGGCCGGCTCGTTCACGTTTCGCATGACGGTGCCCGGCGGCGTCTCGCCCGAAATCGGCGGATTGACCCACGTGGGCGTGCTGCCCACGCACCGCCGGCGCGGCATTTTGACGGGCTTGATGCGCGGCGTCTTCGAGGAAAATCGCAAGCGCGGGCAGGCCGTCTCGGCGCTCTACGCGAGCGAGGGTGTCATCTATGGCCGCTACGGCTACGGCATGGCCTCCCTCGGTGGGGACATCGAGCTTCCGCGCCATGGCACGGCCTTCGTCGATGGCCCGCAGGTGGATGCGCACGTGCGCTACGTCACCGAGGACGAGAGCATCCCGCTCTTCTCGTCGATCTGGGACCGCGTGCGCGCCGAGTCGCCGGGCATGTGCAGCCGCTCGGAGGGCTGGTGGCGCGGTCGCCGCGTCGGCGATCCCGACGGCGTTCGCGCGGGGCGCCCGCCCTTGCAGCGCATCGTGCTCGAGCTCGAAGGCCGTCCGGCAGGCTACGCATTTTACCGCTCCGCGACCGGGTTCGACGGCTTTCACCTGGTGAACACCTTGGACATCGTAGAGGCCATCGCCGACTCGCCCGCGGCCACGCGCGCGCTCTGGCGCTGGCTCCTGGATCTCGATCTGGTGACCACCGTCAAGGCGTCCCTGCTCCCGCCGGATCATCCGCTCTTCTTCCTCTTGGCCTCCGCGCGCGACATGCGCATGCGCGTATCCGACAACCTATGGGTGCGCCTTCTCGATGTGGCGGCGGCCTTGTCGCAGCGCAAATACAACGAGGGCCCGCCCATCGTCTTCCATGTGAACGACACGTTCGTGCCCTCCAACACGGGCCGCTACCTCCTCGAGAACGGCACCGCCCGCCCCACGGATCTCGCGCCGGATCTCTCCCTCGACGTCAACGCCCTCGGCTCGGCCTACCTGGGTGGCTTCACCTTCACCCAAATGGCTCGGGCCGGCCGCATCCTCGAACACACCCCCGGCGCCTTGCGCAGCGCCGACCTCCTCTTCCACAGCCCCCGCGCCCCCTGGTGCCCCGAGATCTTCTAGGTCGAACGCCCGAAGAGGATTGAACAGGGAGGGGGGGAGGCAGGGAGGGAAACAACGCGATTCCCACCGCGCACCGAGGCTTTTTTGATTTTCCAGTTGGCCAACTGGGCCGATTGAAGAACAAAAAAACTCCCCGCCTCCCCGCCTCCCTGTTCAATCCTCTTCAGCGCAAAAACTCGTACAGGGCGTCTCCGTCGGCGACGCGGGCTTTGGCTCCGCCGATTTGCAAGGTGTCGCCGGGCTCGAGCACCATGGGCTTTTGGGCTTCGATGGGGGCGTTGTTCACCTTGGTGCCGTTGCTCGAGCCGAGGTCGATTACGCGCAACGGTCCTTTGTCGAAATCGTGGAAGTGCGCGTGAAGTTTGGATACGGACGCGTCCCGTAGGACGATATCGCAGTTCGTGGCTCTCCCGACCGACACCCGGTCGGGATACGGATTTTGCGGCGCTTTGACCACAGGGACGATATCGAACGCGTTGTCGAAGTTCGACTGCCGCACGTTTTCGATGGTCATATTTACCGTGCGGTATCCGATGTTTAGCGCCTCCGGATGCGCCGTTACGACCAAGTAATAACCAGGATACTCACGGATGAAGCTTTCGCGCGTAAGCGACATCGCGTGTGCCCGTACCGTGCCCACGTCGATGATGCGACCACCTGCACTCTGCATCGTACGACCTCGTCGATATTTCCTTCCTCGATCTACTGCCACGATCCGCGAAGTTGGGCCGCTCGCTCGAGCCATACACTCGCCCCCGCCGCTGTGAGGTACTTTTGAGCCAAGGAAAGAAGAGCACATGCTCCGCCCGGATGCGCGCACGAGCGACGCTCCGCAAGAGTTAGTAAGGTTACCCCGTGTTGCAGCACATTGCCCGAGTCGCTCGCGACATCCCGCGCGAGCTCGAGCTCACGATCCCCGGCTGCACCGGGCAAAACGTCGGCCATGGCTCGGCGAGCAATGATTTCATCGAAGGGGTTGGCATACAGCGGATCGGTTGCCCGCGCTAGGGCGAGCTCCGCCGCTTCCCGCGCCGCGGTATCTCGACCGCGAAGCTTTTCCAGACGCGACAGGTGGACCAGCGCGTACGTCTCCATTCGGAAACCGCGTGCGCGTGCGAGCTCGATGGCCTCTTGCAACGCCGTGTAGGCCGCGTCGTACTCCCTTCGCAGCACGAGCAGGCAACCGCGGTAGACCGCCACGTAGAGTTTGAGCCACCCATCACCGGGAAGCACGTGTTCACTGATGTACGCCCCGCGCTGCACGATGGCCGTGGCCAATTCGACATCGCACCGTTCGAGGTAATACGGCGGCGTGTAGATCGCCAGGTTTCGCTCGGGCAGGGAAGGGTTCCCCAGGCGGCGCATCCAGTCGTTCATCTCCGCGTAAAGCGGGTCGAACTTGCTCCGATCGCCAATGAACGAGCTGCGCACCAAGAGCGAGAACAGATGGTAAATCCGTAGCTCGATGAATCCGAACTCGGACGCGACGGACATTCCGTCCGCGGTCGCGTGAGGGTCGGTCTCTTTGCCCATCAGCGCCAAGTTCATATTCAAGAAATAGCTGCCCATGGCCAGCGCCCAGGAAAGGCGCGCGGGCCCGGCCGTCTTCTCGCGATGGAACTTCCGCAGCACCTGCACGTGCCCCATCATCTCGTCCACGATGCCGGCGAAGTGCCCCGTGTGGGCCGTCAGGCCGCCCTTGGCGACGTATGCCGCAGCACGGAACGGCGAATCTTTGTCGCCGTCGGCATCTGCCTTGGCCAGCACGCTCTGAAACTCCGCTGTGCGCCCCATGATGGCCAGCGCGATGCTCTGCAAAATGCGGTATTCGGCGCGCTTGAGGAACGCTTCCTCGGCGGTCATGTTCGCGCGCACCGGGATTTCGCGATACGCCTCGCGCGCCTCGGCGGCCGTGCGCGAACGCACGATGTCACGCCCCAGATCGAGATCGACGGCCTTGCTCCAATACGTAAAGAGCTTCTCGGCGAAGAAGAACGAGGCCGGCGTGTCGCTGCTGTAGCCGACTTCGATGAGCTTCCCCCACGCGGACACTTGGAGC
The DNA here is from genome assembly GCA_037157775.1 of Sorangiineae bacterium MSr12523. Taxonomy (NCBI): domain Bacteria; kingdom Pseudomonadati; phylum Myxococcota; class Myxococcia; order Myxococcales; family Pendulisporaceae; genus Pendulispora; species Pendulispora brunnea. Next base: position 6,209,356 of record CP089982.1, on the reverse strand, counting down.
TCCGTGCGATTCGGATACGCCGGATCGTTCTCCAAGAGCGCCTCGGCCTCCTTGAGAATGCGATACCCCTCGAGCATACCGCTGTGGGCGAGCAGGTGATTCGACGCCAAGAGCAGCGGCGCAATCGCCCGTGAAGGCTCGAGCGACCGCGCGAAGTGGTAGCCGGATGCGCGCGCCCCTTCCGGCGTCTTGCCCACGGTTCGTTCGAGGTGCTCGGCGATGCGCCCGTGGTGCACGCGCCGATCCGTCTCGGGCGTGGCGTCGTAAATCGTCTTGTGGACGGTGTCGTGCGTGAAGTGATACTGGCCACCCGAGTACTGCAGAAATTGCCGCTCGACGGCGTCGTCGAGGGCCGAGAACAGCTTCTCGTCCTCGAGTTCCGCCGCTGCCCGCACGAGGGTCATGTCCAGCACGCGGCCGGCCGGCGCCGTGCGCTGCAGAAACTCGAGCTGCTCGGGCGACAGGGTCGCTAGCCTCGATTGAATCGCGTCCCCGATGCTCGAAGGCAAGGGGACATGGGCCAGATCGGCGTGCGCGAACCACCGCCCGGTGAGCCTACGCAATGCACCTTGCTCGACGAGTGCACGCAGGCACTCGGTCGCGAAGAAGACGTTGCCGTGGGTGGCTGCGTGCAGGTTGGCCACGAAGGCCTCGGGCACCACGAACCCGGGCAGCGCCAGTGCGACCAGCTCCCGAAGGTGCTCCCGCGACAACGGGGACAGCTTGAGGATCTGCGCCGCACCCGCGAACACCGGTTGGTACAGCGGCGAAAGCCGGGTCAGCTCGTCGGAGCGGAACGTGCCGCATACGAGGCCGTGGGTGCCCTGAAGCACCCGGATGATGACATTGAGGTGCTCCACCGTCGCATCGTCGGCCCAATGCAGATCTTCGAAGCAGAGGACGAAGCGCCGGTTCTTGGCCAGCTCGCTGAGCCATTGCGAGAGCGCCTCGAAGACGACCAGCTTCTCCTCCGCCGGCGCGCGCACCTTGCGTTCGCCCTCGGGCGCGCCGTACTCGGGGGGAAGCAGCGGCGCGAGCGGCTCGCGGATGCTGTCGATCAAATCCGCCGAGGTGATGGGCAGCAGGAGACGCAGCGCGCGTTTGAGCGGCGCCAGCGGTGCGAGGCCCTCCGCGTGGCACTGCCCGAAGGCGAACGCCACGTCGGACAACTTCGCCTGCAGCTCCAACTCCGACAAAAGCCGCGATTTTCCCGTGCCGGCCGGCGCCGCGATGAACAGCGCACGCGCCTCGCCATTTTCCGCCGCATGCAGGGCCTGCTCGAGCTGCGCGGATTCCTTTTGGCGGCCCACGACGGTGGGCACGTGCAGGTAGCTCGCGCGCGCAGCCAGCGGCTCCTCCGAGGCGATGGCATCGCTGGCCGATGCGAGCGCGGCCATCAGCTCGGTGGCGCTTTGAAACCGCTCCGTCGGATCCTTCGCGAGGAGCTGCAGCAGAATGCGCGACAGCTCCGGATCCACGTCGGGCCGGAGCGAGGCCGGATCCGGTGGCGGCGTTTCACGGTGCGCGCGCAGCAGCTCCTGCACCGTCGCGCCATGGAACGGGTGCTGGCCCGTTACCGCGAAGAACCCGAGCACGCCGAGTGAATAGAGGTCCGCACGCCCGTCGATGGCGCCGCCGGACAACCATTCCGGCGCGATGTAGGCGGCCGTTCCCCAGAGCCGGCCCATGGTCGGCGTTCCGAGCTGGTGCATCAGCCCGAAGTCCATGAGCTTGATGCCGCCATCGGCGAAGAGCCGCACGTTGTCGGCCTTGATGTCGCAATGAACGAACAGCCGGGCGTGGATGAACGCGAGCGTCTGCGCCAGCCGCATGAGCAGCCCGAACGCCTCCGACGAATCCAGCGGCTGGTCGCGAACGCGCGCGCGAAGGTCCTCTCCCTCGACGCGCTCCATCGTGATGTAGCGGTTGCCCGAGGGGAGCATGCCGCAGTCGTAGACCTTGAGCGTGAACGGGTGCTGCAGCCTCCGCATCGCGAAAAACTCGCGGCGGAACATCAGCGCGCTCTCCTCCACCTCGTCGGGCGCGGAGATCGGCATCGCCTCGATCTCCTTGAGGGCCACGTCGTGCCCCTCGACCGCGTCCTCGGCCAGCCACACCCGGGCCGTCCCGCCGGTCCCAAGGAGCTCCACGATGCGGTAGCGCCCACCCACGACGTCACCAACCTCGAGAAATCGAGGTGTCCCAGCCTCACGGGCGCGCGTCGCACTTTCGGTGCCTGCCGTGATGGTGTCCAGAAGGTGGGTCGCGATATCGGTCATCGCCGCTTTTTTCCCAGTTGATACCCGGTGCAGTGGTAGCGTACCTCAAGCCTCGTGTTTGAGCGTCTATTTGCCATTAAAACGGTTGAGCAGATTCGCGCCAACTGTGAGGAATCGGAGCAGGCCGGGACGGGGCTGCGCCGGGCCTTGACCGCCTGGGATCTGATGCTCCTCGGTGTTGGCGCGATCATTGGTGCAGGCATCCTTTCGGCCTTGGGTACGGGGCTCGCGGGTGGGTTCGACGTCAATTTTGGCGTCACTCGACCTGCAGCTGGCCCCGCGCTCATCCTGTCCTTCGTCATCACGGCGGTGGCCTGCACCTTTACTGGACTTTGCTACGCGGAGCTCGCAAGCATGATCCCCGCGTCCGGGTCGGCGTACACGTACGCGTACGCCACCTTGGGCGAGTTGATGGCTTGGATCATCGGCTGGGACCTCTTGCTCGAGTATGCCGTATCGAACGTGGCGATCGCCATCTCGTGGGGCAGCTACGCGACGTCGTTGCTCGATGGCATGGGGATTCATTTGCCGGGTTGGCTGACCCTCGATACCCGTACGATGCTTCAACCCGCCAGCGAATACGCGGCCGCCCACACGGGACTCGGCTTTGGTAATCAGCTGACGCTCTTCGCCCAGGCGCGGGCCGGCACACTGGATGGTACCACGGTGTTCTCGCATTGGGATGCGCTGTCGGGTGCGCCGGTGATTTTCGGCGTGCCCGTCGGCATGAACCTCCTGGCCATGTTCATCACGGTGGTGATCACCGCGCTCTGCGTCGCGGGGGTTCGTGAGTCCGTGCGCACCAACAGCATCCTGGTGGCCATCAAGGTCGTTCTGCTTTTGGGCGTCATCGCCGTGGGCGCCTTCTACGTGCACCCCGAGAATTTCCACCCCTTCATGCCGAATGGCTGGCGGGGCGTGCAGGCTGGCGCTGCGATCATCTTCTTCGCCTTCATCGGTTTCGACGCGGTCAGCACGACCGCCGAGGAGTGCAAGCAGCCGGAAAAAGACCTGCCACGGGGCATCCTGGGCAGCCTGCTGATCTGCACCGTGATCTACATTGGCGTCTGTGCCGTCGTGGCGGGCATGCTCCGCTACACCGAGTACCAGAACATCGCCGATCCCATCGCCCACGCGTTCGCCGCCGTGGGCCTGAACTGGGTCGCCGGCGTCGTCAGCGTGGCCGCCGTGATCGCCCTCGCGGGCGCGCTGCTGGTTTACCAGATTGCGCAGCCCCGCATTTTCATGGTCATGAGCCGTGATCGCCTTCTTCCCCCTTGGTTCGGCGTGGTGAGCCCCAAGACGAAGACCCCGGTGAATGCCACTTTGCTGACCGGTGTCATCGTTTTATTGCCCGCGGGATTCATGAACATCGACGAGATCGTCGAATTGACCAACATTGGAACCCTATTCGCCTTTGCCTTGGTCTGCTTGGGCGTGTTGGTCCTTCGCGTGCGCCGGCCCGATGCGCCGCGCCGCTTCCGCGCTCCCTGGATCTGGGTCAATGCGCCGCTGGGCATTCTGTTCTGCGGCTGGCTCTCCTGGGGCCTGCCCACCCACACGTGGGAGCGCTTCTGGATCTGGCTCGCGGTTGGGTTGCTCTTCTACTTCATCTATGGCGCTCGAACGCCGCGCGGCCCAGCCAACTCGCCCGCGAAATAGCGCGAATAGAGGAATAAGTCTGCTCCTGCTGTCGGTTGCTCGGATGGAGGTGCTCGCTTCGGTGTGGAACGAGCATCCAAGCAGAGACCAGTAGCAACCGGTAGAACGGGGGGCAGCAGTACCAAAATCGCAGAGAAGAAGCACCTGTGCCTGCTCGGCCGCGGCAGGCATGGGCATGGCTTATTTGCATGACAGGCATGTAAGTCATGCAGTTTCGGTATGGCGGTCATTCGTACGGATGCAGTAGCCGTTGCTGCATCGCATCCCTAATTTGTAATCATTGATTTCGATCTAAAGGAGGCTCCCCATGGTTTCATTTCGAACTGCATCCATCGCCTTGGTCGCCCTCGGCTTGATGGCATGCGCGAGCGAAGGGAGGCAACCGCGAACCGCCTACGATCCCAGCGCGAGCTACGACCCGTCCAGCCTGTACACGCCTTCGCCCAATTATCGGCCTTTGGCGGTGAATCCGCCCACCACGGTCACCGGCGTTCCCGGCAATGATGGGATACCCAGCAGCACGAACTGCACGGAAACGGCCGCGGCCACCAGCGCGAACCGCCGACTCTGTCCGTGAGTCGTCCCTGAAGAACCCGTCCAATCGGATAGTCATTGGACGATTGTGAATTCGAAGTTGCAGTGCGTTTTTAGGGAATACGAGTAAGCGCGTCCCAGGCGCGCATTGCGGATTCTGCGAGCGCGAGAAGCGCTTCGCGCGAGGCTCCATCGCGGGCGCGAAGGGACATCCCTTGCTGAAAGGTGATGTAGAAGCTCGCGATGGCCGCCGGATCCACCGAGGGTGAGAGCTCGCCTTCGTCGATGGCGCGCGCGACGCGCTTCCGAAGGCGCTCGATCGGGTAGGCGCGCATCGCTCGCAGTTCCTCGAAGATGGGATCGGTCTCGAGTTCGTCGCAGTCCTTGTGGATGGCCGCCAACGTGATGAAGCAGCCGCCGGGCGAGGCGGGTTGCGAGAAGTTCATGGCGGTGTCCCGCAGCATCTGCTCGATGCCCTCGCGCACGGTGGGGGCCTCCTCGAGGCCGTTCAACACGTTGTAGGGTTGCCGGCTGGACGAGAAGAGCTCGATGGCCTCCCGGAAGAGCGCCTCCTTGCTCCCGAACGCGGCGTAGAGGCTCGGCGAGTTGATGCCGAGCGCGTGCGTGAGATCGGCCATCGAGGTGCCTTTGTAGCCCTTGGTCCAGAAGACCTGCATCGCCGTTTCCAGCGCCTGTTGCCGATCGAAACTTCGCGGGCGACCGCGTCCGGCCATGGGTTTCTCCATACTCCCTCGATTTCTGTAACGATCGACAAATTAATGCCTTGACCCTCGTCGGCAAGGCCCCATGATTTGTGTAACGATCGACACAAAATGAAAGGGACTGCAATGCCGAGCTCGGACTTGAATGGGAAGGTGGCACTGGTAACGGGGGGAAGCCGCGGCCTAGGGGCGGCCATCGCGAAACGCCTTGCCGCAGAGGGCGCGAACGTGGTGCTCACCTATGTGGGCAGTGAGGAGAAGGCGCGCGCGGTCGCGGCGGAAATCGAAGCCACGGGCCGGCGTGCGCTGGCCATTCGCGCCGACAGTGCGGATCCGGCGGCGGTGGTGCGCGCGGTGGAGGAGACGGTGCGTGCGTTCGGGGGCATCGACATCCTGGTCAACAACGCGGGCATCTGGATGGACGGGCCCCTGCTCGAGGCCACGATCGAGGACTTCAATCGGATCATCGCCGTGAACGTGCGGGCCGTCTTCGTGGCCGCGCAAGCTGCGGCGCGGCACATGAAATCGGGGAGCCGCATCATCAACATCGGCAGCAACCTCGCCGACCGTGTGCACAGTCCGTACATGACGCTCTACTCGATGAGCAAATCGGCACTCGTGGGCCTGACCAAGGGCATGGCCCGCGATTTCGGCCCGAGTGGCATCAGCGTAAGCCTCATCTCCCCAGGCCCGACGGACACGGACATGAACCCGGCCAACGGTGCCCACGCGGAGCATCAGCGCAGCCTCATGGCCATTCCCGTCTACGGCCGCGCGGACGAGGTCGCGGGATTGGTGGCTTACGTTGCCAGCGCGGAGGGTCGCTCCGCGAATGGTGCCCAATGGGTGATCGATGGCGGCGTGAACGCCTGACTGGCCCGTTGACATCAATGCGCGGGTTTGTCATTGCTCGTGCAAATGATTTTCAAAGTCATCTTCACAATGGGCGCTCTCGGCCTCGTTTCCGCTTGCAGCAGCAGCGACAATGACGGGAAGAACGAGAGCGCCGTCCGCTCCGAGCACGCTTATGGCGTGGTGACCCAAGTCTTGGGCACCGAAGGCGCCACCACCTACGTCAACATTCTCGACTCCCTCGACGCGACCGGCATCGATCGCGCCGAGGCGCGCGAGTTTCCAGGCACCACCAGCGCGGCCAGCATCGATGGCAAGCTGTTCGTCGCCAGCGGCGAGGCACCGATCATCACCCGCTTCGACGTCACGAACCGCACGAATTGGACGGACGAGGGCCGCATCAACTTCGCGGCCCAGGGCCTTTCGGCCGCGAGCTTCTTCACCACCATCACGACGGGCCCGCAGAAGGCCTACAGCGCATTGAACGTGGTCGATCGCATCGTGTGGGATCCGTCACGCCTGCAGATCCAAGGCATGGTCCGCGCCGATGCGCGCATCCAGCTCGTGCGCGACGGTTTGACCGTGAACCAAGGCTACGAGCAAGCGGTGGAAGGCAACCGCGCCTTCCAGCCATTTTACTGGGCATCCAGCGACTTTCAGCGCTTCGCACCCTACTCGCAGGTTGCGGTCTACGACACGGGCACGGACCAGACCCGGGCGCTGCTCGACACGCCGTGCCCGCACCTGCATCGCTCGGCCAAAGACGATCAGGGCAACGTGTACTTCAGCAGCGGTCCGGGAAGTGCCACGCAGTGGCTCTACGACGCGAGCGCACCGCGCAACTGCATGGTGCGCATCAAAGCCGGCGAGGATCGCATCGATACGGATTTCACGATTCGTTTCGAAGAGCTCACCGGCGGGTTCGAGGCCGCGGCCTTTCAATACTATGGCGGTGACAAAGGCTTCCTGGCCGTCTTCGATCACCGTGCGGTCACCCCCGTCAATCCCAACGCGAGCATCGACGAACGCCGCGCGGTCAATGAAAGCGAAAACTGGCACTTCTGGGTGCTGAACCTGACCACGCGCAAGGCCGCGCCGATGAACGGAATCGGCGCATTCACCGGCCAATTCTTCTCCGTCCGCCTCGACGGTCGCGTCTTCGTGCTGCTTCCGAAGGCCAACTACGTGGGTACGCGCGTCTATGAGATCTTGCCCGACCTCAGCGCACAGTTCCGCTTCGAAAGCACGGGTTGGATTTATGAAATGTTCAAGGTTCGCTGAAATTCGCCTATAGATGGCGGTCAGGGCGATGGGCTCATGGTCGCGCCCGTTTGTGCATCAGGCTAGGATGCGTAAACCTGCTGCCCCGTATCGCTTTGGCATTTTTTCGGAGGACTTGGAATGCGACGGATCGCGATGAAGGTGATGGGGGTGCTGCTGCTGGCCGGGGTCAATTTGGCCGCCTGCGGAAGTGACGAGTCGACCTTCGGCAACGGGTCGGGCGATGGGAATGGCAACGGCGACGGTGGCGGGCCTGGCAATGGCGGCGGTTTCGGCGACGGTGGCGTCGGCGGGGACGGCGGCGGAAATCTGGGGCAATGCGCCACGGGCGAAAGCGGTACCACGCGTCTTCCTGTCTACTTGGATGTCATCCTCGACGGTTCGCGAAGCATGGATGGCCACGGGACCCCGACGACGGCGGTGCCGTGCGACGACAATCCCCCTCCGGCATCCGGGGCCGCGACGTGCTTTCTCAAAGGAAGGCGCCAGACCGATCCCGAGGCGTCCGGGCGCACGGATCGGGTGTGCCACGACGAGAGCCAAAGCATCAACGATTGCCCCGCCTACCGGGGGTTGACCGGCAAGAAATGGATCGCCGCGCGCGGAGCGCTCAAAGCCTATTTCGCGAGCCAGGCCCAAAGCTCCAAGTTGGCAATTGGCCTCTACCTCTTCTCGAGCACGGCCCCAGGCACTATCGGCTTCGACGCCATGACGGCAGCGCAGAAGAAAGCGCTGCAAGACAAGATCGCCCCCGGCGTGTGGCCGAGCGGAGGCACGCCGTTGTACGAAGCCTTCACCGGCAGCAGTGGCCGCGACGGCGGAGAGCTCGCTCGTCTGGCGAATTTCCAACCGAAGGCGCCGCTCGAGGGCGGCGGCAAGCGCGTGATCCTGCTCATGACCGACGGCGTTCCCAACCCAACCAGCGGCAGCGATAGCGCAGCGACGCAGGCGAAGATCAAAGATGCCGTCAGCAAGGCGGTTCCGAACATCACCACCTTCGTCGTGGGCATCGGCGATCCGACGGACGATCCGCTCGTGTACGACGAGAAGTTCCTGAGCCAGCTCGCCAAGGTGGGCGGTGCCGCGCCCGATACGTGCACGGCCGATTGGGATGGTGCGAACCCGGGCAACACGAAGCCGTGCCACTACCAGGTGACGCCGGGCGCCAAAACGGCGGACCAGATCCAAAACGAGATCAAGGCGGCCATCGACAACGTGGCGCTTTCGCTCCAAAGCTGCGAGCTGCCGCTTCAAAACGTGAGTCCCGGTCTCGACCCGAACAAGGTGAATGTTCTCTACACACCGACGGGGCAGCCGGAGAGGCTGGTGAAGCAAAACGAGGGTTGGACCTTGGACGGCGCGCGCACGAAGGTGACGCTCACCGGCCAGGCCTGCAACAATTTGAAAGCGGACCCCGGGGCCAAGGTTCGTGTGATCATCGGCTGCGCGACCGTCGTCAACTGACGGGCAGTCGGGAGAGACCTACCGAAGAAGGCGCGTCTTTCGCTTGCGCAGACGCACCTTCTTCGACTCTTAATGGGGCATTCCCAACCACCCCTACGGCTGTGGTACGTCTCGCGCCAGCCGCGCTCGAGGTCGAGCGGCAGCCCTTACTGAGGTTCTCTCCATGCGAAAAGCTCTCGTTGCAGCAGTTCTTTCGGCCGCCACCTTGTTCAGCGTTCCTGCGCTCGCCGCGGACTCGGACAGCAGAATGGCCGTCGGGGGTGACGCCATGTTCGTGCTCCCGATCGGAGATTTCTCCGATGCCACCGGGGCGCAACTCGGTGTTCTCGGTCGCTTTGGCTACCGAGTCATTCCGCAACTCGAGATCACGGGGCGCGCCGGCTACATCTATGGATTCTCGAAGTCTACCGAGGTCGGACCGGTCAAAAGCGATGTCGGCGCTTCGGTGATTCCGCTTTGGGGTGGTGCACGCTACTTCTTCTTCGAACACACCCCGACCGCCGGTCCATACGCTGGTGCGGAGCTTGGATTCAACTTCATCAATTACCGCGCAAGTGTTTCTGGGGCGGGAGTGGCCGATGTCGATGGCGACAAGTCGTACACCCGGTTTGGATTTAGCGCATTCGGCGGATATGTCATCAGCCCCGACCTGCCCATCGATCTTCGTGGGCAATTCATTCATTACAATTTAATCGGGAAAGGTGACGAATCCGCCGCGATCGGTCTCGGCATCAGCGTCGGGTATACGTATCAGCTGTAGTTGGTATTTCGCAGGAGGGTGCGCCGGTGGCTTAGGGGCTGGCGGCGCGCTCGATGCCGGTGGTGTCGTCTTGGAGGACGGCGGTGTGGACGTGGGGTGAGTCGCCGACGATGGTTTCGCGGCCCAGGTTGAAGGATTGGGCGCGCACGATGGCGAGGTAGGCGCGGTTGAGGGCGAGGGCGCGTTCGGGGGAGGGGACGAGCAGGGTGGCAATGTCCTTGGAGAGCCTGTGCAGGGCCTCCGGATCGAGCGAGCCGTCTGCGCGGAAGAAGCGGGCGCGCACCTCCTCGTTGGTGCGGTAATCGTCGCCGCCGCCGACCTGGGCCAGCCAGTGTGCGTATTCGCCTTGGCCGTCTTTGCGGAGTGGCTCGGCAACGCCGGCGAGCCCGTGATCGGTCCAGTGGTACCAGCCAATGCGGCGTGGGAAGGCGAAGACGCTGTCCGTCGTCGCGCCCACGCCGCCGTGGCAGCCGACGCAGGCGAGCGTCTCCTCGAAGCTTTGCGGACGCAGCTTGCCGTCGCGGTCTTCGATGTATCCCTGGAGCACCCAGCCGACGCCGTTGTTGATCCCGTGCTCGGCATCGCCCATGGGCTTTTTCAGCCGATTGGGCGTCTTCGTCTTTTCGCGCGCCTCCTCTTGGGCGCGCAATTGCAAATCGGAATACGTGAGCCAGCGCATCTTGCGCATGTAGCGCACCTCCTTCATGCGCGGCGCCATGCGAACCTCGGCGCCTTGCACATCGAGGTAGCGCAGCGTGTGCAAAAACTCGGTCCCGACGGGAAAGAGCCCCGCCGCCATGCGCTCCTCGCGCGCCTTTCCCACGTAGCGACGCGGCGCATCCGCGGGCATCGGCCATCGGAAGGCCACGCGCCGTGCGGTTCCCAGCGCACCATCGCCGTCCAAGTCCGAACCGAGCGCGCGTTCGTCCGTCGCGGCGATGGGGACGTCTTGCTCGCGCACGTACGCCTCCACCAGCGCGAAATTCAGCTGGTAGATGCGCGCATCTTCCTCGCCGCGCTCGTTCTGGCGAAAAGCCTCGGGCAGCCGGATCAACACGTCGCCCGCGGAGCCGTTCGTCGGCCAGAACATGCCCGGCGTCGGCGTGTACGCGAAGGCCCGCCAGCCCGTCGCGCGACCGTCCGCGGCATGGTCGAAGCCGTCGGTATCGAAGCGAAAGGCCGCATCGGGGACGAACCCCACCGTCTTGTTCACCGGGTAATTGCTCGTGCGTACCCACGACAAAAGCGACGCATCGTCGATGTCCGCCGGTGCCGGCGGATGCAGAGAATTCGCCCAGTGATTGTCCGTCGCGAATCGCGCGAACGAAAACGTCGTCTGCACGTCCTCGTCGTCGACGTAATTCGGTATGCGCGATTCGCGATGGCACGTGAAGCAGCCATTGTGCGTGCCCTGTTCGTCACGCGCCTTGGCGTAACATTGTGGGGGAATGTAGGCGGCCAAATTGAGAACGGAAGGGACGGTGGGGGGCTCGGAGGCATTCGCAATTCGCGAATCGCGAATCGCGAATCGCGAATGCGGGCTTACCCCCCACACCGCCAGGGCCGCTGCCCCAACCGCAACGGCCACACCCGGAACAAGCCACTTCAACACGGACGATCACCGAGTAAGCGCGGGGAAGGGCCCGATGTAACCGGTATACGATTCGCGCTCGGGCGAATTCGCCGGCACCTTGTCTTTGTCCGACTCGCCGTACGGGTGCTGAACTTGCATCTTCAGATAGCCGTACCCGTTGACATTGGGAAACCAATACGCGCCCGTCGTCTCGGAGCCATAGGGCGTCGAGAAAATGCGCGTCAACGTGCGCGTGTTCGTGTTGTACGCCCACGCCACGTCGTTCTGGTGCCCGTCGCCCGAGTCCTCGCCGACGATGAGCGTGTTGTACCCGGGCAAGAACGTCAGATTGTCCGGATTGGCAATTCCGCTCGCCGCGCACGTATTGCCGAAATACGGACTTCCCGGCGGATAGGGCGTTGCGCCGGCGGCCTTCAACGAAATACCCTCGATGAACGCCGACGCCGAGTGCACCACGTAATCGCTGGCCAGCACCGAATCGGGTCCCACGTCCAACGCGAACACCGCGCCGCAATCGTTCCGCGCCAACTTGATGTGATTTGGCCCGCCGCGGTCGTTGCTGCTGCCGTCTTCCGTACCTTTATTGAGCTCGCTGTACGACACGAACAACGTGTGCGTATCGGGATCGAAGGTCATGCCCTCGTTCTTGCGAAACTCCGTGGTCGCGCCCTTGTAGGCCGCGTAGCGTCGCGTCTCGAAGCGCGAGGCGAGCATCTCCTTGCCCGGCTTCAACTTGAGGCACTCGAGCGCGGCCACCGAATCGGTGTTCACGCTGGTGAAGCCATCGGGGCAGAAGGGCGCAGCCGCGTTGGGTGCCGCCACCTCGAACAGATCGGAAAACTTCGTCGTCGCGACGAGCGGCAAAAGCTCCGCATCCGTGGCGTGCCCGAGATCGACCCAAAAGATCTCCGCCGTACCGTGCGGGGCACCCGCGGGGCTGGTCTGGAACCACTGCGCGGCGTACAGCGTTCCGGCACTGAGATCGCCGGGCTTGTCGGCGATGAACATCGAAAAGACGTCGTTCGTGCCGTCGTCGGTCAAGTACACGGTCTTCTTGTCGGGCATGACGTACGCCAATTCGAGTGCGCGCCGCCCCATCGCAGGGTGCTTCTTGACCGTCGTCGCGCCGGCAGCGTCCACCGCGATCTCCACCGCATAGCCATAGTTGTACGGGTGGAAGACCTTGCGTGCTTCGTCGGCCGACGCCGTGGAGGCATCGACCTTCCAATAGCGAAGCATCTCCTTGATTTCGTCGTTCTTGAAGTCGGCAATCGTGGCCGCCGTCTCGATGGGCCGCGCATCCGGCGGATACTCCTCGCTCCCGAGGTGCGTTCCCCACGGGCTCACCGAACCCGCGCACGGCGTCCACAGACCGTCGACACCCGCGAAATCCACGGGCTTCGTGCTCACCGCGGTCAGGTTCCCATCGGTGCCCTGTTTCAGCTCCGTGAGGTACATCGCGGCGGGCACGGTCTCGAAGTGCGTGATCTCCCAGAGCTTGTCGCCCACGGGAAGAATCGAGGAAAAGTCGTTCGACGGCGAAATCACCTCGGAGTGATCCGCATTGGTCAGCGGCGTGCCGTCTTTGGCCACGAGCCGTCCGTACACGCCGGATCCCAGCGCCGCACGCGAGCGAAGCTCGGTGTGGTAGCCGATGTTCACGTCGGCGCCGTTGACCTTCGCGCTCTTGATGCCCAGCACCGCGCGCTTGTCGGTATCCGTCGTCGCGGTCTGAACCTCCGAGAAGAGGAGCGCGCCTGCACCCTTGCCCGGCTGGCCATTGTTTCCGTTCTGGCCCGGCGCGCCCGCCTCGCCATTCGCGCCGTTTGCGCCGTTCTGACCCGGCGCACCCGTCGATCCATCGTCGCCGCAGGCCGCCACCAGCATGGCCACACCCACAGCCGTGCAAACCGTCACGCTCAGCGCGCGCACGCGCGCCACTCGCCTCGAAGAAGGAATCACGTGAAGCTCCCTTGTAAGGGGCGAGTTGGGACTCGCCCGCGCATCTCATCCAGGTCGGTCTGGACGCGCGCACCTTAAAGGGAGCACGTGACGTTCATGCGACAGCTGCGTGCCTCGTTGTCGTTAAGCCACCGCCGCCGCCGAACCGCCGGTCGCCGGCAGCCCCGGGCGCTGCTTCTTCTCCGCCGTGTCGTTGATCTTCACGCTGACCAGGCGAGAAACGCCCGACTCTTGCATGGTGACGCCGTAAAGCACGTCCACCATCTGCATCGTCCGTTTGATGTGCGTGATCAAGATGAACTGCGACCGATCCGTCATGTTGCGGATCATCTCGTTGTATCTTGCAACATTCGCCTCGTCGAGCGGGGCGTCGACCTCGTCCAGGATGCAGAAGGGCGAAGGCTTGATCTGGAAGATCGCGAAGATGAGCGACACCGCGGTCAGCGCCTTTTCGCCACCGCTCATCAGCTCGATGCTGGACAGCTTCTTCCCCGGCGGCTGCGCGAGGATGTCGATGCCCGTCTCCAGCATGTCCTCCGGGTTGGTCAGCCGGAGCGAAGCCCGCCCGCCGCGGAACATCTGCGGGAAGATCGTCTCGAACTTCTCCTTCACCGCCTGGAACGTGTCGGCGAAGAGGCGCTTCGATTCCTTGTTCATTTGCTGGATGGCCTGGTTCAAGTCGGCCAGCGCCTTCTCGAGGTCCAGCTTCTGCGTCGAGTAGAACTCGTAGCGCTTCTCGGCCTCGGCGTGCTCGCGCACGGCGTCGAGGTTCACGCTGCCCATGCGCTCGATGAGCGTGCCCAGCTCGGAGATGCGCTCGTGCGTCTCCTCCTCGGGCGGCGGCCGCATGTGGTAGTCGCCGACGACGCGGCCGAGCTCGAGCCCGCGGAACTTCTCCGCGACGCCTTCGAGCAGGTGGGTCATGGCCAAGCGGCGCTCGCGCAAGGCCATTTCGTGCCGCGTGAGCTCCTCGCGGGCCAGCTCGGCGCTCGCCCGGAGCTCCTTGAGCACGCCCTCGTGTTCGCCGAAGAAGACGCGCAGCGACTCGACCTCGGTGCGCGTGCGGGTGAGTTCCTCGGCGGCCACGCGCGCGACCTCGGCGGCCGCGGCGTGCTTCTCGCGGTGGGCCATGAGCAGGGCGGCGGTTTCGCCGATGGACTTCGCGCACTCGAGGATCTCCGCCTGCAAACGCGTGCGCCGCTCCTCGAGCTCCTTGGTGCTTCGCTCGAGCCGGCTCAAGGTGCTGCGCGCCGCGGTGAGCTTTTCGCGCGCACCGGCCAGCTGCACCTTCTTCTCGGTGAGCACCTGGCGCTGCGCGTCCACGCGATCGCGCCACGATTCCGCCAAAGCCTCCGCCTCGCCGAGCTGGGCGCTGCCCTCCTCGTGAAGCGCGTTGGACTCCTCGAGGGCGCGCTGCGTCTCCGCACGCTCCACGTCCGCCTCGGCCAACGTCGAGCCGAGGTCCTCCACCTCGGTCGACAGGGCCTCGAGCCGCTGCACGATGGTGGCAAGTTGGTCTTCGAGCGCGCGCAGATCCTTCTCCGCGCGGACCAGCGAAAGCTCGTCTTGGTGCGCCCGATGGCGTGCACTGTCCAGCGCGCCCTGGGTCTCGCCCAACTCCGCGCGCAAGGTCTGATGCTGCGCGAGGCGCTCGGTCACCAGCACGTCCAAGCGCGCGACATCTTCCGTGAGCTCGCGTGTCTCGCGCTTCGTGTCGAGCATGCCCGCGGCCACGTCTTCGCCCGTACCGCCGGCGATGCGCCCGTCCTGGAAGAACACCGTCCCCGCGAGCGTCACCACCGCGACATTGCCCAGCGTTTCCCGCAGCCGACGCGCCTCGGGGATGTCTTTCGCCACCAAGGTGTCGCCGAAGAGCGAGCGCACCAGCTCTTCGTCCTCCGGCGCATAGCGGAGTCGCTCGACCAGGCGAGGGGCATCGCCCACCGCGATGGTCCCCGCGACGTACTGAGGACTCTGCGGAACGATGACCGCGCGGCCTTTCTTGTCCTGCGCGAGCCCGTCGAGCAGCGAAAGGCCGCGGTCGACGTCGCGCACGACCACGTCGTGCAAACGGCTGCCGAGCCAACCGGCGACCGCCAAGGTGAACTCCGCAGGCGCCTCGATGCGGTCGGCCACGAGACCGCACAAGGTCTCGTCCTTCGTGCCGACCAGGGCCTTCACACCGGCGCCGACGCCTTCGAGACGCGCCAGCATCTCCTCGAGCGCGTGGAGCCGCGAGCGCTTGCGCGAAAACTCGTTCTTCGCCTCCTCGAGCTCGCGCTCGCTGGTGGCGATCTGCAGCTTCAGCTCTTCGAGCCGCGTCTCGAGCTGCGCCTGCTCCTCGGCGCTCATCTCCTTGCCCGTGCGGTGCTCGGTGATCTCCTGCTCGAGCCGCGAGGTGCGCGAAGCCTGCTCCAGCCGCTCGCCTTCCAGGCGCTCGCGCTCCGACACCACCTTGTCGAGGCGCGCCTGCATCTCGTCCTTGCGCCGCTCGATCCCGGCGAGCTTCGCCTGTGCGCTCGCGATGTTCGCCTGCGCCTGCGACACCTGCTGCCGCACGGTCTTCACCGATTGCTCGGCTTCGTTGTGCGCGGCGACCAACTCCGCGAGCTGGTCCTCCTCGCCGCCGACGAGCGACGCATGCGTCTCCTCGACGCCCTCGAGGGCTGCCATCTCTTCCAGCACGGTCTCGCGCTCGCGCACGACACCTTGCCACTGCTCCTCGATCTCGCGCTCCTCGGTCGAGGCCTTCTCGTCGCGCTGGCGCAGCCCATCGAGCTTGTCCTGCGCGCGCGCCATCGCCGCTTCTTCCGCCCGCACCTCGTTTTCGGCGCCGAAGTTCGCGTTCTGCGCCTGCTCGAGCTGCTCCTCGGCGGTGTGCATCTGCGTGCGGAAGCCCTCGAGCTGCGCTTCGCGCTCGGTCAGGGCCACGCGCGCCTGGTCGCTCTCCGTCGTGAAGCGCTCCACCTCGTTCGCCTCGAGCTTGATCCAGCCCGACAGCTCCAAGTACCGGTGCGAGGCTTCGTAGAGCTGCAGATCTTCGAGCTCTTTGCGGTACGAGAGGAAGCGCTCGGCCTTGGCCGCCTGGCGCTTCAACGAACCGAGGTTGCGCTCGATCTCGGCCACGATGTCACCGACGCGCAGCAAGTTTTGCTGCGTCATCTCCATCTTGCGCTCGGCCTGCTTCTTCTTCGACTTGTACTTCGTGATGCCCGCGGCCTCCTCGATCAGCAGGCGCCGGTCCTCCGGCTTGGCGCTCACGATGAGGCCGACCTTGCCCTGCTCGATGATCGAGTACGCCTTGGCGCCGACGCCGGTGCCGAGGAAGAGATCCGTCACGTCCTTGAGACGAACCTGTGTCTTGTTGATCAAGTAGTCGCTGTCGCCGTTGCGGTTCAACCGGCGCGTGACGGCGATCTCGGGGTAGTCTTTGTACTCGAGCGGAACGTCACCCGCGTCGTTCTCGAAGGTGAGGGTGACCTCGGCGAACTCGTTCGCGGCGCGCGATTCGGAGCCGTTGAAGATCACGTCCTCCATCGCCCGACCGCGCAGGTGCTTCGCCGACTGCTCGCCCATGCACCAACGGATGGCGTCGACGATGTTCGACTTGCCGCAGCCGTTCGGGCCGACGATGCCCATCACGTCGTGTTCGAAGTTGACGATGGTCCGATCGACGAACGACTTGAACCCGATCATCTCGAGCTTTTTGATCTTCATTTCCGCTCCGGGAGCGGGACCCGCCCGCTCTACTGATCCTCGTCAAGTGACCACATGGCAAACGTATGGTCACTTCACATAGGGTCACGCTGGAAGCTACGAAATGATCCGGGGGCCGGCAAGAACAAACTGGCAGCGGTTGGGCTCGGGTGTCTATATGTGAAGGCACTCCGTGCGGTTGGGCCGTGTTCTCTTGACAGAGTGCTCACGCGTTCATATTTCGCGCCGTAGAAAACCATGCCGACCTACGAGTACGCCTGCTCGAACTGCCAGAATCAGTGGGAAGAGATTCAGAAGATCTCCGAGCCTGCCTCCACCGTGTGCCCCAAGTGCAACCAATCCACCGCACGGCGGCAGATCAGCGGGGGCAACTTCATTCTCAAAGGGGGAGGCTGGTACGCCGACCTCTATTCTTCGACCAAGAAAACGGAAGGCTCCAAGGCCAACGGAACATCGTCGAATGGCGATGCTTCGAAGAAGGCCGACGCGACACCGGCGGCCTCGTCGTCATCGAATGGTTCGTCCGGCGCAGGCTCACAGAGCAGTTCGAGCGGCTCCGGATCCTCTTCTGGTTCCGGCGGCTCCTCGGGAGGCTCGTCGAGTTCCAGTAGCGGGAGTTAGTTCCAAAAAAGTCCACGCATGTCCGAACGCCCTCGCCCTCAAGACTTCGAAGACGACGACGCGGAGAGCGCAAAAACGCGCGTCACCCATCCCCGCACGAAGCGCTTGTTGGTCAAAGAGGGCGTCGGTCAGGGGGGGTGCCTCGTGTGCATCTACACGGGCGATGCGACCCAGCTCGGCAAGCGCTTCGTCCTGACGAACCCGACGCGCATCGGCCGGGGCGAAGAAAACGAGATCGTGCTCGAGGGCGATAGCGTGTCGCGCCGGCACTGCCTGGTCGAGGAGAAGGACGGCCGTTGGTGGTGCAACGACCAGCGCTCCACGAACGGCACCTACGTCAACGACGAGCGCGTGATGGGGGAGCGCCGTCTGGAAAATGGCGACCGCGTGAAGGTCGGGTCGACCATCTTCAAATACTTCTCCGGCGACGACGTCGAGGCGCTGTACCACGAGGAAATCTACCGGATGACCATCATCGATGGTCTGACCGGCGCGTATTTGAAGCGCTACCTGCTCGAGTACCTCGACAAGGAGATCGGGCGCGCACGCCGGCACGAGCGCGAGCTCTCGCTGATGATGTTCGACCTCGATCATTTCAAGCGCATCAACGACGAGCGCGGCCACGTCACCGGCGATCACGTGCTCAAAGAGGTCGCGCGCATCGTGCTCGGGCGCATTCGCCCGGGCGACGTGCTGGCCCGCTACGGCGGCGAGGAGTTCGCGGTGGTGCTGCCGGAAACGCCGCTGGAGGCCGCGCGCATCCTGGCCGAGGTGTTGCGCACCAGCATCGAGAACAACGTGTTCGAGTTCCAAGGGGCGCGCATTCCTGTGACGATCTCGTGCGGCCTGGCCAGCTTCACCAAGGGCGACAAGACCGGGCTCGAGTTGATCCAGCGCGCCGACGAGAAGCTTTACGTCGCCAAGCGCGCCGGCCGCAATCGCGTGGAATAGCTCGAGAAACTAGTACGTCGGCGGCGTCAGCGTTCGCTGCGTGAGGCGGAGGACGTGCCGCTGCGCGAGCCCCGCCGAAAGGGTGAGGGTGCAGCCCAAACCGCGGAAGACCTCGACGAGCATGCGCTTCGTCACGTCGTCGACGTGGGCGCCTCCGGCGTAGTTGACCGCGCCATCGAAGGCGAGCCACGCGAAGAGCGACGCCCCGAGAAAACTCCAGGGCCACGCGAGTGTGCCACCCCGCAGGGCGATGGCCGTGGGAAGCACGGGCGCGAGCATGCAGAGCGAGCCAATGTCGCCCAGCTCGGAGGCCACGTTGGTGAGGGCCTCGATGTAGCCTGCGAAAAAAGCACGCAGATCATGCACCAAGGGCCCGCCCGCGAGGGCAAACGCAACGATGGCCGTGGCCACGTAAGCACGGCGGCGCGTGCGGACGGCGTCGGGAAGATCGGCCTCGGTCCACGCGCGCCCGAATCGAAACGCGCTCACGATGGCGGAGCCGTTGCCGATCAGCGACAGGACGCCGCGCGCGATGTCGATGCCCATCGCTTGCGGAAAGCCGGGGAAGCGCGTGAGATCCGAGAGAAAAATGAAGAGGAAGCACGTCGCCTGGTAGACCCACGCGCTGCGCAGGTAATCATCGCGGTCGAACGCGCGCGCGGCGATGGCGCTGCCGATGAAGGCGAGCGCCTCCGCCACGGCGGCCTCGAGGTGGAAGAACAACTTCAGCGACGGCGGCGGCGCGAACTGCGCGGCGAGAATCACGAGCGCGGCGCCCGCGAGCGGAAAAAGCGCGAGGGCCCCCAGTTGGCGCATGCTGGCATCGAGCGGGGCCTGTGTGATTCGCGCGTTCATACCCATGTCTCGCGGGGTGAACGGCGGCTCGGCCCAAAGATGAGAACGCGGACCTCACCGGTCGAGATGCCCAAGGTACTCGCCACGCGCTGGAGCACGAGCTGTGAGATGCGCCCGCGGGGTGGATGCGCGATGGCTTGGAGATCGTCCTTCCAGGCGAGGGCATCCTCGGGAAACGCGAGTTCTCCCGCCGCGTTGGCGAAGGTCGAGGTCGTGACCGCGTCGACGTGTTTTCGGCCACCGAGCCATCGCTTCGCCGAGAGCGCCCCTCGGGTGAGGCGGTGAAAGGCGACGCAGGCGGTCATCCACGGTTCGACCTCGTCGGCATGGGCCGCCCGTTCGAGTGCAGCGTGGCGCGACTCGATGAGCTCCAGCGGAAAATCGTCGAGCTCGCGAAGAACCCCCGGGAACTCCGTGGCGAGCCGCGCCATGGCCGCCTTCATGGGTCCGGGCGACGCCGACGTGCCATCGGCGCGACGCAAGCGGAGCATCTCGGCATACTTGGCCGCTAGTTCCGTCAGGTCGGCGCGTGAAAGCGTCACAGAGACAGGATACCGCAACTCGCGAAGCGCGCGTGCGCCCGCGTCGCCATGGACAGGCCGCATCTTGTCGCTTAACTTCTTTCGTCGTGAGCGACCGCAAACGCGCGAGCGTGGAGCTTTTGCAGCAAGTCGCCAAACTCGACGCTCAGATTCTCGCCGCACTCGACAACCGAGCGCGGATTTCCCGGAAACTTCGCGAACTTCGGGCCGATGATGCACCGCAGCTTCGCAGCGATCCGGGAGCCCTTCACGAGCTCGTGGCCCGCGGGCACGACATGCCTGCCGAGAGCTTGGAGGCGATCTTCCGTGAGATTTTCGCCGCCTGCCTGGCCCTCGAGCTGCCCGTCAAAGTGGTGTACGCAGGGGCGGAGGGCGGGCTTGCCCACGAGGCCGCGCGTGCGCGCTTCGGCAAAACCGCGGACCTTACCTCCGTGGAAGGGACGCCCGCCGCGCTCGAGGAGGTGGCACGGCGCCGTGCGGAGTTTGCCGTCGTGCCCATCGAAACGAAGCTCGAAGGCATCGTCCAACCGACCATCCTGGCACTCGTTGCCACGGATCTGAAAATCGTGTCGGCCGTCGAGTCGCCGAGCAAGCCGGGGGTGGGCGATGCGAGCGAGCGTGTACGCTACGCGATCGTCGGCGCGCGCCCGTCGAGTCGAACGGGGGAGGATGTCACCGCCCTCGTCTTCAACGTGGCGGACACGCCGGGGGCGCTGCTCGACGTCCTGCGGCAATTCGCCGAGCGTGGCGTCAATCTGCTGCGCATCCAGTCCCAACCGGCGCAACCGCTCCAGTCCACGCTGCTCGTGGATGCCTGGACCTACCTCTTTTTCGTCGAGGTGGCCGGCCACACCACGGACCGCCCGCTCGTCACCGCCTTCGAGGAGGTCAAACGGTTGACGAAGTTTTTCAAAGTGCTCGGCTCGTATTCGGTATGAAGGAGCGATGCGCTTCTTCGCCGTAGCTTTCACCTCGTTGATTCTGTCGGCCGGCCTTGCCGCGTGTGGTGGCGAATCCGAGAACTCGGTTGCGCCGCAGACCCCGGCCGACGTCAAACCCGAACAAATCGACGCCGACCCGCTGGCGCTCCTCCCCGGGTCGGCCATCGCGGTCACCAACGTCGACGCGCGCGCCTTTTACGCAAGCGCCACCTTGGGACCGCAGCTTGCGCGCATCACCGAGCGCCTTCTGCCCATCGGCGAAGAGGCCGGGTTTCGTCCCTCGCGCGACGTCGACCGCATCGTGCTGGGCAGCTACGCGATGCAGGGCGTCGACGTCGCCGCCGTCGTGACGGGCCGTTTCGACGAGAAAAAGCTCGACGAAATGGCCAAAAAGAACACCCCCGCCAAGGGCGGCGGCCAGATCGTCGAGTCCACGTACGCAGGGCGCACGCTCTTCACCTTGAACAACATCGGCATCTGCGTGCTGACCTCGCACACCATCCTGGCCGGGACGGAGACCGGCATCCGCCGCGCGCTCGACCGCATCAAGGAGGGCCGGGTCAAGCGATCCATCCCCGAGTGGATGATCACCACGATCGAGACCGAGGGCGCGGAGGGCGCGGTTGCCGCGGATTTCGCAGCGCAGAACCTCGCGAACCTCAGCGCAGGGCCGCTGCGGCTCGACTGGCTCAAAGGCCTGCAAAAGGTGAGGGTGATCGGCAACTTCAAAGAGCCGGGCATGGAGGTCGCGGGAAGCCTCACGTACGACACGGCGGAGGCCGCGCAGACCGGCAAGCGCGGGATCGAGAGCGCGCACAACCTGGCCACCATGGCCTCGACGTTCAGCGGCCTGATCCCGAAAATCCAGGGGCTCACGGTCCAGGTGGCGGACACGAGCGTGCAATGGAAGTTCTCGGTCGACGACCAGTCGATGCGCACCCTCCTCAAGGCCGTCGAGCAGTTCGCGCTCTAGCCGCGCAAACCCCAGCTTGCGCGCGGGGCCTTGCGGGCTCACTCTAGAAAACATGGCATTTGGGAATCCAGGTGGCGGCCTTCAGCGGGCGGCGCGGGTGCTGGCCACCGCGGACGGGGTGGCGCACGCCGCGCTATTTGCTCTTTTCATGTGGCGCACCGTGGCCGGATCTGGCTTTCGGGCCGTCCAAGGCCTCTTTGCGCTGCTGGCCGGGCTCGGTTTCGTCCTGGGCGTCGTCGGAAGCATGCTGATCCGCTACGGCGGCCGCACCAAGATCCGCTCCTTGGGTCTTTATTGCGTTGCGGCGTCGACGGCTCTCGCCGGCGGCCTGCTCGTGATGGCAAATTGGACGGGTGACTGATCTCGTAATCCATCCCATCGGTGAGGGCGCGCTTTCGGGCAGCGTCCCGGTTCCTTCGGACAAGAGCATTGGCCATCGCGCCCTCTTGTTCTCCGCACTCTGCAACGGCAAGAGCCGCATCTCGGGCTTTTCGTTCTCGGCAGACAACGTCTCCACGGCCGACGCGCTGCGTGCCATGGGCGTCCGCATCGAGACGACCGGCAAGACCGAGCTGACCGTCGAAGGCGTCGGCCTCTACGGCCTACGTGCCCCCGACAAGCCGCTCGACTGCGGAAACTCGGGAACCACGATGCGCCTCATCACGGGCATCCTCGCGGCGCAGTCGTTTCCCTCGACCCTCATCGGCGATCACTCGCTGACCAAGCGCCCCATGATGCGCATCGTCGGCCCGCTGCGAGCACGCGGTGCGCGCATCGATGGCCAGCCGCACCCCAAGCGCGAGGGCGATATCACCGCGCCGCTGCAGATCCACGGCCTCGGCGAGGGCCAGTACCTCGGTCCCATCGAGTACGAGAGCCCCGTCTCGAGCGCGCAGATCAAGAGCGCCATTTTGCTCTCGGGCCTCTTCGCCCACGGCGCGACGCACTTCAAAGAGCCGACCCTGTCGCGCGATCACACCGAGCGCATGCTGTCGGCCCTGGGCGTGCCGCTCCGCACGGTCGGAACGATGGTGGAGCTCGATCCCGCGGGTTGGAACGGCCAGATGCCTGCGCTCGATACCGAAATCGTGGGCGATGCCTCCGCGGCCGCCTTCTTGCTCGTGGCCGCGCAAATCGTGCCCGGCTCGCGCGTGGTGACCCGTTCCGTCGGTACCAACCCGACGCGCACCGGCCTGCTCGAGGTCCTGCGCGACATGGGCGCGGGCCTCTCGATCGAGTCGCTCGGCGAGCGTGCAGGCGAGCCCATTGCGGACATCCACGCGTGGAGCCAGCCTTTGCGCGCGGCCACCATCGGCGGAGAGCGTGTCGCGCGGGCCATCGACGAGATCCCCATTGCGTGTGCACTCGCCGCGCGGGCCTCCGGCACCACCGTGATCCGCGATGCCGAGGAGCTGCGCGTCAAAGAGAGCGACCGCATCGCCACCATGGCCACCGTGCTTCGCTCCTTCGGCGTGACGTGCGAGGAGCTCCCCGACGGCCTCCGCATCGAAGGAAAAGAGGGCCCGCTCGAGGCGGCGGACATCGAGAGCCACGGCGACCACCGCATTGCCATGACCTCGGCCATCCTCGGCTTGCTCGGGCGCGCGCCCACGCGCGTGCGCGACGCGGGCTGCATCACCACGAGCTTCCCGAAATTCGTTGCCACGTTGCGCGGCCTTGGCGCCCGCATCGATGTCGATGAGGCGCAGTAAGGGCGTAGCTGATAGAGTCGCCGCCAATGACCTCAATTGCGTCGGGTACGTCGCGAAATAGGCCCATCGTTGCCATCGATGGGCCCGCGGGGGCGGGGAAAAGCAGCGTGGCGCGCCGGCTGGCCGAAAGGCTCGGCTTCGTGCTCGTCGACACGGGCGCGCTGTACCGCACCGTCGCCCTCGCGGCGGAGCGGGGCAGCATCGCCTTCGATGATGCGGAAGGCCTCGAACGGCTGACGCACTCGCTGGTGGAGTCCAGCGCCATCGCCTTCACGCGCTCCGAAGGGCGCGAACCGCGCGTCCTGCTCTGGGGCGAGGACGTGTCCGATGCGATCCGCACGCCGGAAATCGGCATGGGCGCGAGCATCGTCTCGGCGCACCCGGGCGTGCGCGCGGGCTTGCTCGACCTGCAGCGAAAGCTCGGCGAAGGCGGGGGCGTGGTCCTCGAGGGCCGCGACATCGGCACCGTCGTGTTCCCGGATGCCGAGGTGAAATTCTTCCTCACGGCATCGCCCGAGGTGCGGGCCACGCGCCGTTACGAGGAACTCCTGGCCAAAGGCCAGAGCGTGACCTTCGAGGGCACCCTCGAGGAAGTGAAAAAGCGCGACGCGCAGGACATGAACCGCGCCCACGCGCCGCTCCGTCGCGCCCCGACGGCGATCCTCATCGACTCGTCCGACAACACCGTCGACGAAACCGTCTCCAAAATGGCGGATCTCGTTCAGGCCCACATCACGCAGATGGAAGGATGATGCGCAGCCTCCGGTTCCTGTTGCCCTTGCTCGTGGCGATGCCCCTCGCCTGTGCAGGCCGCCCGGGGCCGGAGCCTCGCCCTTCGGTCGCGGCCGCGGACGACACGGCATGGGTCCGCGACATCGTCGATGGCTCGCGCGATCTGACGGTGAACCTTCACCCGAAAAAGCTCTCGCACGATCCGATTTACGGCCCGCTTGTGCGCAAGGCGAGCCGGCTCGCTGCCGGGGAAAGTCGCTCTTCGTACCTGGGCAGCACGACCCTCGAGGTCCTGGAGCAATCCGACGAGGTCCTGCTCGCGGTGCGCTCCTCGCGGCCGCTCGATGCCGTCGTCATCGTCTCGGGCGTCCCGGCCGGTGTCGACGTGGAGAAGGTGCGCGACGACGACGGGCGCTCGCCCTGGAAGGATGCCACGCGCATGCCCAACGGCCTTCTCGCGCTCTCGTCGCGCGAAGGCAATCCACCGGGCACGCTCTACGTCGTGGGCGAGCGCACGTGGGTGCTCGGCGTCGGTCCCGCGGCGGAACGTGTGCGCGAGCGCCTCGTCGAACGGGGCGGCCGCTCGATGCCCCGCGCGCCAGCGACCCTCGCGCCGAGTGGCAACCAGAAGGACGTGCCGCTCTCCATCAAGCTGCAAGGTGAGCTGCTCGACTCCCTGCGCGGCGTCGCACGCAGCGGCCTGCGACCGATTTTCGATCAACTCAGCTACGTGCGCCTGGCGCTGGCCTCGGGCGACCAAGGCAACCTCGAAGCCGTCTTCCTTTACGAACAAGACAAAGCCGCCGAGCGTGCAAGCGGCCGTGCGCAAGAGCTCATCACCATCGTCCCCGAGAAGATCTCCCCGAACTTGGCATTCCTGCGCAACGCGACGATTCAGCGCTCCGGACGATCGGTGCAAGTTACAGCTAAGTTGCCGTCCCAGCTTTTGCGCGGTTTAGCTGATGCCGAAAAAGAAGAATAAGAAGTAGAAGCGCAGAGCTTCCATCGAGATCACGTGCGCGTACACGTGACGGTGCGCGTACACGTGCTCGTACTCTCGTGTTCGCGCAGGTGTTCGGACTTTGCGCGCGAAATGCCTGACTCTCGGAATCCTTATGTTATCTTCTTTCACCAACACGAGGGGAGAACGCATGACCGTGGCGCCGGAGATCGACGGGGTACCCGAGCCAGGTGCAGTTCTCCTCAAGAAGTACCGTGTCGAACGCGTGCTGGGGCAAGGCGGGATGGGCGTGGTCATCTCTGCGTGGCACGCCGCATTGGAGCAACGAGTTGCCCTGAAGTTCCTCGTGGGCGACGCCATCCGGCAGCGCGAAGCCGTCGAGCGATTTCTTCGCGAGGCGCGCGCCGCCGTCAAACTGCACAGTGAACATGTGGCCAAGGTGACCGACGTGGGCATGCTCGAAACGGGCTCGCCCTACATGGTCATGGAGTTCCTCGATGGACGCGATCTCGGCGACATCCTCGAGGACGGCCTCACCGTGCCCGTTTCGGTCGCCGTCGATTACGTGATTCAAGCCATCGATGCCATTGCCGAGGCGCATGCGCGCGGCATCGTCCATCGCGATCTCAAGCCGTCGAACCTCTTCGTCACCCGGCGAGACGATGGCAGCAACGTCATCAAGGTGCTCGATTTCGGTATTTCGAAATCGGACGCGTTCTCCTCCGGCATCGACAAGGCCGCCCTCACGCGCACGGCCGCCGTCATGGGTTCGCCGCTCTACATGTCGCCGGAGCAATTCCGCTCTTCGAAACGCGTCGACTGGCGCACGGACATCTGGGCCCTCGGCGTGATCCTCTACGAGCTCGTCTGCCACGAGGTGCCCTTCATCGGCGAGACCGTCGGCGAGGTGTTCGAGATTGTCCTGCAGAACGAGCCCACCAGCGTTCGCGATCTCCGCCCCGATGCACCGGAGGGCCTGGAGGAGGTGATCCTCCGCTGCCTGCGCAAAAAGCCGGAGGACCGCTACGCCGATGTCGCGGAGCTCGCCCAAGCGCTCGCGCCGTTTGGTTCGGGCGAGTGGGATCGCTGCGTCCACCGCGCGCGCCGGCTCCTTGCTGGCAAATCGCTCTCGCGCCTGATGACCGAGGGCCCGCCCTCGAGCCACAACGCCATGGTCGTGGGGCCCGGCGTGAGCGGCGTCGCGCCGAAGGTCGCCGTTTCGCTCCCGGCGGTGCGCCACACCAGCGGAGGGTGGGGGACCAGTGCCTCGCACCTCACGCCGCGCCGGCCCCGCTGGCAACTCATCACCGGCCTGGGCGCTGCCGCGTTGCTCTTCCTGGGCGGCATCGCCATCGTCAAAATCGTCGACCGCAACGGTTCCGATCGCCCGGCGGCCTCCGCCGTCGATCCGCTCGCCACCGAGCCTCCGCCGAAAGTGCAATCCTTGGCCGTGGCCACGCCGCCTGCGCAAGCGAGCGTCGTTTCAGCGCAAATCGACGCCGGTGCTGCGCCTCCGGGGAACCGCCCGCGCAAAGCGCCCGCCAAAGCCGCGGCGCCCAAGCCAGCAAACACCCCGAACGATGTCGCGGCCGCGAAACCGGTCGACGGAGTCCTGGACGAACGTCATTAATAAAGGTGGGTGGGGGTCGAATGTTCGTAAAGTCTCGAGTCGTTGCCTGCATCAGCGTCGCAGTGCTCTCCGTGCTCTCCTTTTCGGCCGACGCGCTGGCGCAACAACCGACCACGAGTCCACCCGCGAATCCTCCCGTAAGAGAGCAAAAAGCGGGCTCCGATCTCGCCGTCGCCGAATCGCTGTTCCGCGAAGGCAAAGCCGCCATGCGCGAGAAGCGCTACGAAGAAGCGTGCTCCAAATTCGGCGAGAGCATGCGCCTCGACCCGCAGATGGGCACCCTCTTGAACCTCGCCGCCTGCCACGAGATCACCGGCAAAACCGCCAGCGCGTGGGGTGAATTCAACGAGGTCATGGCCCAAGCCGCCCGCGCCGGCCAGAGCAGCCGCGTCGACTTCGCCAAGCAACACGCCGCCGCCGTCGAAGCGAAGCTCTCGCGCGTGAAGTTCGTCTCCGCGCCGCCGTCTTCCGCCGCGGCCACCATCAAGATCGACGGCAAGACCATCGGCGCCGGCACCCTCGGCACGTCCATTCCGATGGATCCGGGCACGCATCGCATCGAGGTCAGCGCGTCGGGCAAAAAATCGCGCGACGTCACCTTCGAAGTCCCGCAGGGGCCGAGCACCACGGAAATCCAAGTCCCCGCCCTGGAAGACACCTCCGTCGCGAGCGCCCGCACCGAGGAGCCGGCTCCCAAGGAACCCACGCGATCGCCCTCGTCCAGCAAGCGCACCCTCGGCTTCGTCCTCGGGGGCGTCGGTATCGCAGGCCTCGCCGCCGGCACCGTGTTCGGTGTCATCTACCTGGGCAAGAAGGACGACTACAACAAGTGCAACGGCTTCTGCGGAGGCAGCGAGCAGGCCGACCAGGACCAAAAAAGCTCCGCCCAGACGGCGGGGTGGATCTCCACCGCGGCCTTTGGCGTCGGCATCGTCGGCTTGGCCGCAGGAACCATCCTGATCCTCACGTCGAAGCCGCCGTCCGTCGAGAAGTCCGCGACATTGCGCGTCGTTCCATCGTTGAGCTTGCAACGTGGGGGCGTTTCCCTCGAGGGAACCTTCTAGCCTGTCGTAGCCTGCCTGCCCGCGCTCGGCTCCCGGTACCTGTTCAGGCCCCTGCAAGTCGTCCTTTGACACGGGGGGCTATGCAAGGTAGATACCCCGGCCGGATTGGCGCGTTTTCGTTTAGGCGCACCACTCTCGTCTCAAGCTCGTCTCAAGAAGTTTCACCGAGCGCGCAACGGAACGGGTCCGTCGCGCACTCTATTCCTCAATCCAATCCATTTTATCACGCGCAAACGTGAGGCAAGGCAACCCAACCACCACATGACCACCGAACCCCAAGCCCTGTCCTCGGCAGGGAAAAAGACCGAGACCGTCGCCGGCCCCGCCGCCGACACCTTCGCGGCCCTCTTCGAAGAGAGTCTTCAGACTGGCGAATTCGCCAAAGAGGGAGAGATCGTCCAGGGCACCGTCGTCGCCGTCCAGCGCGACAACGTCGTCATCGACATCGGCGGGAAGAGCGAAGGCATCATTCCCGCGAGCGAGTTCACCGACGCCACCGGGCAGCTGACGGTCAAGGCGGGCGATCGCGTCGACGTCTACATCGAGAGCCGCGAGAACGACGACGGCTTGGTCACGCTTTCCAAGGAGAAAGCGGACAAGATGAAGGTGTGGGACGAGATCTCGAGCGCCTGCGAGCGCGATGAGCTCATCGAAGGCACCATCAGCCAGCGCGTGAAGGGCGGCCTCTCGGTCACCATTCGCGGCGGCGTGAAGGCGTTCCTTCCGGGCTCGCAAGTCGATCTCCGTCCGATCCGCAACTTGGACAAGTTGATCGGCCAGACCTACCAATTCAAGGTCATCAAGTTCAACAAGAAGCGCGGCAACATCGTGCTCTCGCGCCGCGTGCTCCTCGAGAAGGAGCGCGATCAAATCAAGACGCAGACCTTGCAGACCCTCGAGGAGGGCAAGATCGTGCGCGGCGTCATCAAGAACATCACCGAGTACGGCGCCTTCGTCGATCTCGGTGGCATCGACGGCCTGCTCCACATCACGGATATGTCGTGGGGCCGCGTCAACCACCCGAGCGAAGTGTTCCAGGTGGGCGACGAAGTCACCGTCAAGGTCCTCAAGTACAATGCGGAGACGGAGCGCGTTTCGCTCGGTCTCAAGCAGACGCAGGAAGACCCGTGGAACCACGCCGAAGAGGCGTACCCGCCGGGCAAGCGCGTGCACGGCAAGGTCATGTCGATCACCGACTACGGCGCCTTCGTGGAGCTGGAGCCGGGCGTCGAGGGCCTCATCCACGTCAGCGAGATGAGCTGGACCAAGAAGGTCAAGCACCCGAGCAAGCTCCTCGAAATCGGCCAGGCGCTCGACTGCCAGGTCCTCGAGGTCGACGCGAAGGCCAAGCGCATCTCCCTCGGTCTCAAGCAGCTCGAGCCCGATCCGTGGACTCTCTTCACCGAGAAGTACCACCCCGGCGACAAGATCGGCGGCAAGGTCCGTTCGCTCACCGATTACGGTGTGTTCATCGGAATCGAAGAGGGTGTCGACGGCATGGTCCACAAGAGCGACCTGTCGTGGACGGCCAAGGTCAACAACCCGGCCGACCTCTACCACAAGGGTGATGACGTCGAGGCGATCATCCTCAGCATCAACCACGACGAGAAGAAGGTCTCGCTCGGCATCAAGCAGCTGTTCGATGATCCGTGGCCGACCATCTTCACGGAGTTCCCCCCGGGCCGTCAGGTCGACGCGAAGGTCATCTCGATCGTCGATTACGGTATCTTCGTCCGCGTCCGCGATGGCGTGGAAGGCCATGTCCCCCAGAACGAGATCGTGGAGCCCAAGGAAGAATCGGGCGAGACGCGCGCGCTCAAGGTGGGTGATGCCATCCAGGCCGAAATCGCCAACATCGACACGCAGGATCGGCGCCTGTCGCTGAGCATGCGCATCGGCGAGGGCGTTGCGGCGGCGAACAAGACCAACGAGAAGCGCGCTTCGGTCGCCCCGAAGAAGGGCTCCTCCGAGGAGACCAAGGGCGGCACCATCGGCGAGCTGATCAAGGCGAAGCTCGGTGCGCAGCTCGGTCTCGAGAAGAAAGAAGACAAGGGCGACGAGTAGTAAGAATACCGCTCCAAAGCGGTATTCTTTCCCCTCCCCGATCATGAACGGCCCCCCAAAGCGGGGGCCTCGGGCCCGCTCCCTCTCCCGATCTTTTTCGGGCATTCGGGGGCGGGAGGGGGAGCGGGATCGGGTAAATGAAACCCATTGTGACTAGCTTACGTTGGCAGCGCCCCGTGTTTCTCGCGGTCACGGCGGGCATCGTCGTCACCGTGTCTTGGCTTGCACGCGAGGTGATGCTCCCGATCGTGCTCGGGCTCATCATCGCGTACGTCCTCATGCCGCTCGTGGAATGGGTCGAGCGGTGGAAGCTTCCTGGCCCGCGCCACGTCCCGCGCGCCGCCGCCATCGTGCTCGTGTACATCCTGGTACTGGGCACGCTGGGCATTTTCGTCCGCACCGTCGCACCGCGCATTGGCTACGAGATGGCCAAGTTCGGACGCGAGGTGCCCGCGCTCACCGCGCGCTTCAAGAATGAATGGGTGCCTGCGCTGCAGAACAAGCTGCACGCCATCACGGGCATCTCCCCGCCGCAGGAAGACACGACCGAGCAACAAGAGCCGGCGTTCGTCGCGCGGCCGCAGCCCGATGGCAGCTACGCGCTGGACATCCAGGGCGGCGTTTCCGTCCGCAACACGCGCGGCGGTTACACGATTCAGGCGCACGAGAAGGTCGTGCCCTTCGATCCGGATTTGTTCCTCGCCGAATCGGTGCAAGGCACCATGACGTACCTCCAGCACAATGCGCTGGAGCTCGCGCGCATCGGCAGCGGCATCGTCTTCAGCATCGGGCGATTCTTCTTCGTCTTTGGTTTGACGTTGATGATCGCCGCGTACTTGATGCTCACGCGCGAGCGCATCCTGGCGTTCTTTTCGTCGCTGGTGCGGCCGTCGTCCCGTCCAGGGCTGGAGCGGCTGATCGTGCGCATCGATCAGGGGCTCTCCGGCGTGGTGCGCGGGCAGATCATCATCTGCCTCATCAACGGTGTGCTCAGCGCCATTGGCCTGGCTATCGTCGGGCTGAAGTACTGGCCGATTCTGGCCATCATCGCCACGGTGTTTTCGCTCATTCCGATCTTCGGCTCGATCATCAGCTCGGTGCCCGCCGTGGCGCTGGGGCTGACGCAGTCGTTCGGGACGGGGGTCTTCGTTTTGCTGTGGATCATCGGGATCCATCAGCTGGAGGCGAACATCCTCAACCCGAAGATCATGGGCGATGCGGCGAAGATTCACCCCGTGCTGGTCATCTTTTCGCTCCTCGTCGGGGAGCACTTCTTCCACGTGACCGGCGCGCTTCTCGCGGTGCCGTGCATGTCCATCGCACAGAGCGTATTCATTCATTTCAGACAGATCGTCCAAAAGACCGATCCCGAGCTCTCCCACGAGCCCGTCGCGTCGGTGCGGGATCTGGGAGAGTAGAACCATGGCCGATGAGAAACCCCTGAAGAAAAAGAAGCAAAACGCGGCCGATCTGCAGAAGGCGCTGCGCGCGGCTCAATCTGGTGGCGGAGGCGAGGGGCAGCCCAAGACGCCCATCGACTACAAGAAGACCTTCGGACGCATCGCCATCATCCTCGCGGTCATCTGGGTCATTGCGTTCATCATCCCGTCGTGGATTGCGAAGGCCGTTGCCGGCGCGCTGACGTTGGTGGCCATCGGATTTGGCATCTGGTTCGTGCGCTTCGTCAAAAAGAACGAAGCGCTGGGCGATCTCCTCCGCGGCGCGGACACCGCCGAGGGCCGCAAGGAAGCGCTGGAGAAGCTCGATAAGGACTTCAAGAAGGGCGACACCCAGGCCGTCCTCGCGCGCGCGCAGCTCGAGATGCAGGAAGACCCGCGCAAGGCGCTCACGACCCTGGAGACCATCAACCTCGACAAGGCGTTGCAGCCCGTCGCCGACCAAGTGCGCTCGCTGCGCGGCATGCTCCATCTGACCTTGGGCGAGCCGAACGAAGCGCGCGGGCTCGTCGACAAGATCGACTTGGGCAAGACGCAGGACCGCAAGCAGCGCGCCATGTTCGCCACCGTTTCCGCGGAGGCGTGGGCCCGCACCGGCCAAGCGAAGAAGGCCCTGGAGACCCTGGAGCTTTTCAATCCCGACGACGACGAGCTCGCCGAAATCCGCGTGCAGATGCTCCGCGCCCGCGCCTTCGCCTATGCTCACGCGAACGACATCAAGGGTCTCGCCCGCACCCTGCGCCGCCTCGCCGAGACGAGTCCGCAGCTTCTGGGCATGTTCGTCAGCGCAAAGAAGACCCACCCGCTGCTCGAGCGCGAGGCGAAGAAGATCCTCATGAGCACCGGCGCGGTCCCGCGCAAAATGGTCCGCCAGAAGATGTGACTTCTCGCTAGCCGATGCCGGTCAAGGTGGCGCGCGCGATGGGGCGCAATGTCACCTCCGGCAAAAGCTCGGCGAAGCTCACCACGGTGAGCTCGGGGAAGTCGTGCTCCACGAGTTTGCGCACGAAGCGCCGGATATCCGGCTGCGTGAGGATGATCCGCGGAGGGGCCATGCCTGCGGCGGCGCGCTCCTCGTTCTCGGGTGCGGCCGCCTCGGTCAGCGCACGTTGAATCGCCGCGATGAGATCGCGTGCCTGCGCCGGTGGAAGCGCGAGGAAGGCGCCCTCCGGCGTGCGCGAAATCGCCCGGCGCACGGTGTCCTCGATCATCGTGTCGAGCAGACACACCTCAAGATGCGGCGCTCCCCGTGTGAGCCGGTATGTAATCGCCCGCCTAAGCTGCGTCCGCGTGAATTCCGAGAGCTGCAGCGGATCGCTCTGCGTGGCTGCGGCACTCGATAGGGACTCGAGAATGGCCCGCAAGTCGCGAATCGAAATCCCTTCTTCGAGGAGCCGTCGCAACACGTCGGCCAGAAGCGGCAGCGATACCGGCTTGGGTACCACGTTACGCACCGTGGCCGGCGCAATCTGCTCCAGCTGGTCCAGCAGACGCTGCGTCTCGGCGAGCCCGAGAAAATCCGCGGCCCGCGCGCGCAAAAGCGTGAGCGCTTCCTCGGCGATGAAGATCGACGCGTCCCGGTCGTCCAAGTCGGGCGGTACCGAAAGAGCCCGCGCTGGAACCTCGTGAAGCGAAAGAACGACATGCCGCGGCGGCAACACCGGATCGACGCGAATACGCGGGGCGGGGAGGGGAACACCCAACTCCGCAAACAGCGTTTCGCGCAATGCGAATACCCGGTTACGCGACTCCGCATCTTCGCGCAATGCATCCAAGTCGGAGCTGACGTCGACGCTCCACGGAATCACCATCGGCACGAAATGTCCCTCTTCGCCGGCCCCGCGCGGCAACGAACCCTGCAGGCGAATACCGGTAGCCGCCGATACCGCGTCGCGAGCCTCGCGCTCCTCCCGGGAGAGCCGATCCCGCCGCGCCCGTGCGACGAAAAACAGAGTTACCGCGATGAGCGCAAATGGAATGGCCGGGAGACCCGGAGTCAGTGCCATGAGCGCCACGAATCCGCTGGCAACGAACAGGGCTTTGGGCGATGCGAAAAGTTGTCGCCAGAGCTCCTCGCCAAGTGGCGTATCCGGCTCCTCGCTGGCAACTCGCGTGACCAGCACGCCGGCCCCCGTCGACAACACCAGCGCGGGAATTTGCGAGACCAGCCCATCACCGATGGTGAGCAGTCCGTACCTCTTCAAAGCGAGCGTAACGGGCATTCCATGCTGCAAAACGCCAATCGCGAGCCCGCCGAGAATGTTCACGGCCGTGATGACCAGCGAAGCAATGACGTCGCCTTTGACGAACTTCATCGCGCCGTCCATGGCCCCGTAAAATTGGCTTTCCCGTGCCAATTCGCGGCGCCGGCGGCGGGCTTCGTTCCCGTCGATGGCCGAGCTTCGCAGCTCCGCATCGATGGCCATCTGTTTGCCTGGCATCGCATCCAGCACGAACCGCGCCCCGACTTCCGCGACGCGTTCTGCACCTTTGGCGATGACGACGAATTGAATGATGGTCAGAATGAGAAATACGACCGCGCCGACGACGTAATTGCCACGGACCACGAAGTAGCCAAAGGCATGGATCACCTCACCGGCATTGGCCTGGAGCAGGATCAGGCGGGCCGACGAGACATTGAGCGCGAGCCGAAAAAGAGTCGTCAGCAGAAGAATCGTCGGGAACGTCGCAATGCCTAGCGCATCCGGCACGTATAGAACGACGAGAAGAATCGCCACCGAAAGAGAAAGGTTTGCGGAGAGAAGGATGTCCAGAAGCCACGTTGGAAGCGGGACAATCATCATGGCCACGACGGCCACGACCATCAGCGCAAGGACAGCTTCCGCGCGCATAGCCCGGGTGCCCGTCGTCCAAAGCGCGCCAACTCCTGACGCGCTCCAGCCCGAGCCCTTGCCCGATTGCGGCTGCGACCGTCTATCCATCCGACCCGCCACTCCGCCCGAGTGCCGCGCCCGCAACAGTGTGTTTCCCGCCATTAAATGTTGGCTCCCTCCTGTGCAAGCACAAGCCTAAAGAGTTACAGTGCAAAACTGGGCATCCATGAAGGTTTCACGAAAATCCCCGGGGGAGAGATCCAGCTGGGGTATGTCCGACGTGGGCCGAAAGCGGAAGACGAACGAGGACGCGCTGTTCGTCGACGACGAATTGGGCTTGTACATCGTGGCCGATGGCATGGGCGGGCACGCCGCGGGGGAAATTGCCAGCCGTGAAGCGACCGCCACCATTTACAGCATGATCAAGCAGGCGGTCCGCGAGTTCGGAGAGCTCAAGAGCCCGCTGACCGAGTCTCGCACCCGGGCAGCCTGTCAGCTCATGGAAAGCGCCATTCAGGCGGCGACGTCCATCATTTATTCGATGGCGGAGCTCGATCGGCAGAAGGCGGGCATGGGCACGACCATCAGCGCCCTGCTGCTTTCCGGCGAATACGGGATCATTGGACACGTGGGCGATAGTCGCATCTATCACGTCACCGCGGAGAAATTCGAGCAGCTCACCGAAGACCACTCGCTCATCGCGTGGCAGCTCAAACAGGGTCTCATCAGCGAAGAGGAGGCCATGGTCTCGCCTTACCGCAACGTCATCACGCGGGCTGTGGGCAATCGTGACCATGTCGAGGTCGACACCGTGGTGTTTCCGGTCGAGCGAAACTCGCGCTTTCTGCTTTGCAGCGACGGCCTGCACGGCTACCTGCGTTCAGGCGACATCGTCCCCACCGTGAGCATCGGTGGCGAGAGTGCCGTGCGCCAGTTCGTGGACTTGGCCAACCAGCGTGGTGGCAAGGACAACATCACCGTCATTCTGGTTGAGCTGAGCTAGTCCGCGCCGAGAAAATGGAACCGCCAAGACGCCAAGAGGTTGGGATTTTTAGGAAAAATTCCTTTTGGCGTCCTTGGCGCCTTGGCGGTTCGCTCTGCTGAAGGGCCAAAATCCGTAACGCGATGGGCTACCGTGAAGAACTTCGGTATGCTAGACGGCAGGTTCGGTATTTTGGACATGAAGCCAGGCCGTCTATCGCATCTGGAGCAACTCGAAGCTGAGAGCATTCACATCCTGCGGGAGGTCGTCGCCGAGTTCGATCGACCCGTGATGCTCTATTCCATTGGCAAGGACTCGTCGGTTCTGGTCCGCCTCGCGCAGAAAGCTTTCGCGCCGGCGCCGCTCCCGTTTCCGCTGCTGCACATCGACACGACGTGGAAATTCCGCGCGATGATCGAGTTTCGCGACCGCTTCGCCCGGGAAAATGGGCTCGATTTGCGGGTTCACACCAACCGCCGCGCCCTGGCCGAGGGCGCGAGTCCCTTCGCGTGGGGCAGCAACAAGTACACGCAGGTGATGAAGACGCACGCCCTGCTCGAGGCGTTGCGCGAAGGTGGATACGACGCGGCCTTCGGCGGCGCCCGCCGCGACGAGGAGCGCTCGCGCGCCAAGGAACGCGTGCTCTCGTTCCGCGACTCGTACGGCCAATGGGATCCGAAGAACCAGCGCCCCGAGCTGTGGAACCTTTACAACGGCAAGATTCGCAAAGGCGAAAGCATCCGCGCCTTCCCGATGTCCAATTGGACCGAGCTCGATGTGTGGCAGTACATCTGGCAGGAGGACATCCCCATCGTGCCGCTTTATTTCGCCGCGCCGCGGCGGGTGGTGGAGCGCGAGGGCACCTTGCTCATGGTCGACGACGAGCGCTTCCCGCTCTTGCCCGGTGAGGAGCCCCGCACGGAAGTCGTTCGCTTCCGCACCCTGGGCTGTTATCCGCTGACGGGCGCGGTGCGCAGCAACGCGACGACCTTGCCGGACATTTTGCGCGAGATGGTGGAGGCCACCACGTCCGAGCGCCAGGGACGCCTCATCGACCACGACGAGGCAGCGTCGATGGAAGCGAAAAAGCGCGAAGGGTACTTCTGACATGGCGGCGGCAACGGAAATGACGAACGGGCTCGCAGGCTGGCTGCGGGCGCAGGAGCAAAAAGATTTGCTCCGTTTCGTGACCATCGGCTCGGTGGACGACGGAAAATCCACCCTCATCGGGCGCCTTTTGCACGATGCGCACGGCCTTTACGAGGACCAATTGCACGCCGTGCGGCGCGCATCGGTGCGCGGTTCCACGCGCGGCGAGGGCTCGACCTCGGAAATCGACTTTTCGCTGTTCACCGACGGCCTGCAGGCCGAGCGCGAACAGGGCATCACCATCGACGTGGCCTACCGGTACTTCACGACGGCGCGCCGCAAGTTCATCATCGCGGACACGCCGGGCCACGTGCAGTATACACGTAACATGGCCACCGGGGCCTCGACGGCGGATGCCGCGTTGATCCTCGTCGATGCGCGTCTCGGTGTGCTGCCGCAGACGCGGCGTCACGCGCAGATTGCCGCGCTGCTCGGGATTTCGCACGTGGTGGCGTGCGTGAACAAGATGGATCTCGTGGACTTCGACCGCGCGGTGTTCGATTCGATCGTGCGCGATCTTCGGGCCATCGGCGAGAAGCTCGGGTTGCGCAGCCTTCACGCGATCCCCGTGAGCGCGCTCGCGGGTGACAACGTGGTGAGCAAGAGCGAGCGCACGCCTTGGTGGGCGGGGACGACGCTGCTCGAGCACCTGGAGACGTTGCCGGTCGAAAATGGCGCGCGGGCGGGCGCGTTTCGCTTGCCGGTGCAGCTCGTGTTGCGTCCGGGCATCGGCTACCGAGGCTTCGCGGGGCAGATCGTTTCGGGCTCGGTGAAGCCGGGCGACGAGGTGGTCGTGCTGCCCTCGGGCAAGTCCTCGCGGGTGACGAGCGTCGACGTGGCGGGCAAACCCGTGGACGTGGCGTTTGCGCCGATGAGCATCGCGCTGCGTCTTGCCGACGAGATCGACATCAGCCGGGGTGACGTCCTGGTGCATGCCGATGCGCCGCTGGCGGTGGCGTCGGACGTGGAGGCCGATCTGGTGTGGATGAGCGAGCGCCCGCTGGACCGGGCGAAGTCGTACCTCTTGAAGCACACCACGCGCACCGTGCGCGCCGAAGTGGCGTCCATCGTGTATGGCACGGATGCCGAGACGCTGGAGCCGGTGGCCAAATCCACCTTGGTGCTCAATGACATCGCGCGCGTGCAGGTGCGCTGTAGGGCGCCTATCTTCTTCGATGCATACGCGGCGCAGCGGGCCACGGGCGCGTTCATTCTGATCGACTCCGTCACCAACGACACGGTGGCCGCGGGGATGATCACGAAGGCACTGGAAGGCGCGGAGCGTGGAACGTCGCGCACCTTGGTGGGTGACGAGGAGCGCCGGGCGCGTTTGGGCCAATCGGGCGCGGTGTTGCGCGTGCTGGCGTCCTCGCTCGCAGGCGCGTTCGAACTGGGCTATGCGCTGGAGCGGGCGCTGTTCGACGGCGGGCGCATTGCCACCGTGGTCGACGAGGCGCGCGACGCACGCGATGCCGCGGAAGCATGTGCGCGCGGCGGGCTGCTGGCCATCGTGGCCGGCGTCGACGCCGACGGCGCGAACGGCGAAGCCGTCGAGTTGAACGGGCAAACGCTCCGCGCCTCGAGCCGTGAGGAACTCGTCCAGCGCGTTCTCGCCGCGGTTCGGTGATTCGCAGCGCTTAAACGAAAAGCGGGCCGGAGAAACCTCCGACCCGCGATTCGATTGTGCTCTCGAACGACGAGAGCGGAGCTTCTCAGAACTCGCCCTTGGCGTCGTTCGCAGCGCCTTTGACGGCCTTGCCGAGCTTCTTGTACGCGCCGGCGACGATCAGGAGGATCGCAACGAGGAGGAGACCGTACTCGATCGCGGTTGCACCCTTCTCGTCTTTGACCAGCTTCATGATGTCTTTGTTCATAGGAATTCTCCTGGATTGATTTCGTAACTTGGGGGGATTTGGGGAAGCCGCGTTGTCCGCTGCTTCGTGAGGGCACTAGTACACGCTCCGTGCCAAGCTCGCTGCGAACGCGCGGTCAAAGGAGCGATTTGCGTAAGTGTTTGAAATTGTTTGGTTCTTGAATGGCGCGCGGATGCCGAAATGTGCGGCAAAAGGCTGGACCGACCCTCGTTCATTGGAGGGTAAGCGATGATCCAAACGAGGCTGCGCGCTCGCGAAATCGAGCCAGATCTCGCGAACTTCAACGCGCATGGATCATCGTTTACCGGTCTGTGGACTCGATGAAGTCCGTATTTCGCGCCGATTTTCTACTTGGGGTGAAATAGGTCCTCTGCCAGGTTTTCGTGAGTATTTCCCGGGAGATGACCGCAATGACGGCGTCTCGCGGGCGCGACGCGAGGCGCTGGCACGGAGCGTGTACTAGTGCCTTCACGAAGCGGCGGACAACGCGGCTTCCCCAAATCCCCCTAACGAACGATAACAATCAGGAGAATTCCTATGAACAAAGACATCATGAAGCTGGTCAAGGACGAGAAGGGTGCAACCGCGATCGAGTACGGTCTCCTCCTCGTTGCGATTCTCCTGATCGTTGCCGGCGCGTACAAGAAGCTCGGCAAGGCCGTCAAGGGCGCTGCGAACGACGCCAAGGGCGAGTTCTGAGAAGCGCTGCGCGTCGTCCGACGCGCGGGTTCTTGCGTGTTGCGGGCCGGTGGGTTTCCCCCACCGGCCTTTTGCTATTTGGGATTACGCCAGGGCAGCGTCGAGCGCATCGAGAAGCTGCGATACCTCGTTGGCCGACGTGTAGTGGACGAACGAGACCCTCACGGCGCCGTCGGGTGCACCCAACGCCTCGAGCAACCGCAGTGCATAGAAATGGCCGAAGCCGGCCATGATGCCGCGTTCGGCGAGTTGGACGACGACGTCCTTGGGATCGCGCTGACGGGGCACGAAGGAGACGGTGCTCGCCCGGCGGTGTGCATCGGCGCTGCCCAGTAGGCGCACGTCGCTTCGCGATGTCAGGTAATCGAGCACCCGCGGCAGGAGCGCGAGCTCGGCATTCCGAAGAAGCTCTCGCACCCGATGAGGGCGCGTCGCGTTCGGACCACCGCCGTGGTGCGCATCGAGGGCATCGAAGTACTCGGCCACGCCTTGCGCCGCCGCGATTTGCGCGTGGTCCGGCCCCGCTGGCACCAGGCGCTTGCGCGGGTAGGGCGCATTGAAATAGTGCCCTTGGTTGCCGAGCCGCTCCGCCAGCGCGTGCCGCACGACCATGGCACCCTGATGCGGCCCGTACACCTTGTAGAGGGAGAACACGTACGCGTCCGCGCCGAGCTCCTTCACGTCGGGCAATCCATGCGGTGCCCACGACACACCATCGACGACGGTGACCGCGCCCACCGCGTGCGCCTTCGCCGTGATTTCCGCAACGGGATTCACGTAGGCCACGATGTTGGAACAATGCGGAAACGCCACGAGGCGTGTTCGCTCGGTCAGAAGCTCGTCGAGCTGCGACGGATCCAGCGCACCGTTCTCCGCATCCACGCGCCACTCTTTCACCGTGATCCCACCCGCGGCGAGCCGCCGCCACACACCGCCGTTGGCCTCGTGATCCTGATTGGTCACGACGATTTCGTCCCCCGGCTTCAACATTTCGCGGAAGGCCTGCGCGAGCACGTACGTATTCTGGGAGGTGGACGGTCCAAGATGGACTTCGTCCGTGTCCACGCCCAAATATTCCGCCAAGCGCGCATACGCTGCATCCATCCACGCCCCCGCCTCGGTGGACGTCCGAAACGGGTAATACGGTTGCACCTTGAGCCGCCGATAATACGTCTCGAGCCGGCGGATCACGTGGGCACACGCATACGATCCGCCCGCATTCTCGAAGAACGCCTGTCCCTTCAGCGAAGGCTCGTCGAACGCGGGGAACTGCTTCCGTACGAAATCCACATCGAGGGCTTTGCTCATGCCCTGCATCTTAACCGATGGTTGAATTCCTCAGGTCAACACGCGTTCTTTTGGGTCCCGCTGGGAGGAGGGCTCGCGTCTGCTACCTTGAGGTCTGATGTACAGGGACCCGTCGGAGCGCGAGCAGTTTGGGACCCCGGAAGGCCCTTATTCTGGGCCCGTGAAGAGCTTCGCGATGGTGGAGCTTCCTTTGCACGTGCGCGAGCGCTTCGAGGCGGCGCTGGCGGGCAAAGGGGAGCCGTCGCCGTTGCTCGTGGCGAAGCAGCCGCTTTTGGCGTGGCCGCTTCGCCAGCGTGCATGGGTTTTTCTCCTGCCGCTCGACCTCGTCGAGGTGCGAGGCGAGCGCGTGCGGCTCGTGCCCATGGGCGGCCTTCGCAAAGTGAACATCGAGCGGGTGCCGCGCCGCGATAGCCGGCGCGTGGTGCTCGTGTTCGAATCGGGCGAGTCCTTTTCCTTTCGCGTGCCCAACGAAACGGCGGCGCAGCGTGCGTACGAGATCATCGTGCATGCGCAAGGTGTCTTGAAGTCGCTCACCATCATGCCCGACGTGGCGCAGGCCGTGGCGCAGGATCCCTTCTTTGCCCTTCGATCGGAGCCGGCATGGGAGAGGCTCGGCGCCGCTCCGATACCGCGCGTCGCATGGCGGCGCGTGCTGACGACGGTGGCGGTGGGCGCGGGGCTCGTTCTTGCCGGACGTGCCTTGACCGTGCCGCGTGCGGCCATGGTGGACGCCGTCGCGGCGCGTGCCGTGGCAACGCCGCCGCCTGCGGACACGTCCATCCCCGAGCCGCCGCAGCAATTGGACGAGCAATGGCGATCCCTCGTCCGGGACCCTGCCGATGAGGCCCACGAGCGGATGAAGCACCGCCTCGCCGAACACGTCACCCCGGCGGGGCGCAGCCTGATCGATGCATTTCTCGCGAATGCGCGGAGCTCGGGCAACCCGCGCATCTACATCGAAGAGGAGCACCTTTACCGTGGCGGGAAGCCCATCGAGGGCTGGGACGGGCACGAAGGCTGGGAGCTCGAGCGGCACACCGAGCGCGTCGCACGCGCGTTCGGCATCGCTTTGTCGCAGTACGTGCCCAGGGACGTCCTCGAGGTCGTGTTCCTTCCCCACGGAGGTGAAGCGTCGCCGTGGGCCTCGGTTATTTCCATCGAGGTCATGCTCGCGAAGAAGAAGCCGCACGAGGAGGAGAGCTTCATCTTCACCGTCTCGGTCAACCGCCAACCTCGTTTTACGCTGACCCTCGCACCGCCCACCGCACCGCTCGATTCCGTGCGCAACAAGAGCCTTTTTTCCCTGCCATCGGACGCAAGCCCGGAGAAGAGGCGCCGTCTGGTCCTCGATGCACGCGCGTTCGACCGGCTTTACGACGAGCTGTTCGGCCTCTTCTTCGAGGGCGATCCGATCGTGCCCCTCGGGGGGTGACGGTCACTCGTGCAGGCGTAAGCCTTTGAAGACCTTGTCGACGGCGTTGCGCGGGCCGTAGATGGCGATGCCAGCAAACCGCAGCTTGCTCGCATCGGCGGCGCGGACCGCGGCGCGGTTGTCGGCGTCGTTGCTCGTGATGAACATCTCGTCGGTGTAGATGGCCGTGGCGAGGCCGCGCTCGAGCGCCTTCGCATGGGCGGCGGCGAGCGCCTCGGCCGAGCCTGCGTGGATGAGCACGGGCTGGCGGAACAGCGACAGATAACGGCGGTTCGCCGCGTCTTCGTAGGGCTCGCCGGCCACCTCGGGAATGCCGATGGCGACGCCGCTCGCCAGAAAGGCCGTCACGTTCAGCTTTTGCCAGGTTGCATTGTCCTCTCGCACGGCAATGGAAATCTTCGTGTCGTAGCGCATGCCCCCATCGTTGGGGCGCGGTAAGCTCCGAGTCTTGAACGCTGGTGCGGCATCATCCCGGCCGGAGCGGCCGGAGCGCGACTGGGCTCGCTACTTCCGGGCGGACGATCGGCCTTTGGAGCTGATGCACGCCTATTTTCGCGTGCACCGGTACCATCCGCATAGCCACGATGCCTACTCGTTCGGCGTGACCGAGGTTGGCGTGCAGGCCTTTCGCTGCCGCGGCGCCAATCGCGCGAGCGCGACCGGAATGGTCATGGCCTTCAACCCGGACGATCCGCACGATGGGCACTCCGGCGCCGAGCTCGGCTTCGAGTACCGCATCGCCCACATCGGCCCCGAGCTATTCGCCGAGGTGCTCGGCGATGCGCTGCGGGGCGGCGGGCGTGTGGCGCTCCCGCTCTTTCGCGAGCCGGTCATCCACGACGAGCACGCGGCGCAGGCGCTCCTGCGCCTTTTCGGGAGCATGGAGGAGGCGCGCAGCAGCCGGCTCGAGCGCGACGAGCGCCTCGCGGAAGCCGTGGTGGCGATGGCCCGGCGCGCGGGCGTCACCGACGAAATCCGCACCCCGCGAGCCTCAGCGTCCGCGCTCGTCGCCGAGCGCGCGCGCGATTGGCTCGAAGAGCGCTACGCCACCGACTGCGACGCCGACGAGCTCGCGCGGGCCGCAGGGTGCAGCCGTTACGCCATGTACCGCGCCTTCGTCGCGCGCTACGGGCTCTCGCCCAGCGACTACCAGCGGCAGTGCCGCCTGCGCGAGGCCCGGCGTCTCCTTCGAAACGGCGTTCCGCTCGCCCAGGCCGCCGGCGCCGTGGGCTTTGCGGATCAAAGCCACCTGACGCGCTGGTTCGTTCGCTACTTCGGAATCACACCGGGCGCGTACCGTCGAGCCGCTGGAGTGGATATGTAGACCGATCGCTATAGTTGTTCCTTGCGCTATGTAGACCGATCGCTATAGTGACGGACATGACCCAGTCCGATAGCCGTCGTCGTTTCTTGGAAACCACCGCGCGCCTCTTGCGGGAGCGCGGCTTTGCCGCCACCGGCATGGCCGACGTCGTCGCCGAAAGCGGCGCGCCGAAAGGTTCACTTTATTTTCATTTCCCCGGCGGCAAAGAGGAGCTCTTTGCGGCGGCCATCGCGCACTCCGGCGAGCAAACCTGCGCCGGCATGAAGGCCGCGCTCGAGGGGAACAAAACCACGCAGCGCGGGCTCGAGGCGATCATGGCCTACCTCGCGGCCTCGCTCGAAGGCTCGGATTTTCGCGCAGGCTGCCCCGTGGGAACGGTGGCCGCGGAAGCGCCGGATGCGCCCCAAGTTCGCGAGGGCGTGGCCCGCGTCTTCACCAATTGGCACGACATCGTCAAGGCGCGCCTGGTGGAAGCCGGCCTCAAGCCGCGCAGGGCAGGGGAGCTCGCCGAGTTCATCCTGGCCGTCATCGAAGGGGCCATCGTCCTGGCCAAAGCGCGAAAGAGCACCGAGCCGGTGGAAACCGCCAAGCGCGAGCTCGCGCGCATTCTCCGAAACGAGGGAATTCAATGAAGCGCGCCCTCATCGTCGCCGGTGCGCTGCTCGCGTTCGGTGTGGCCACCTTGGGTGTGCGCAGTCGAAAGCTTCCCGAGGCCCCGCCGCACGCGCGCGTGGCGCCTTCCCTTTCGGGCCTGCCCAAGGTGGGCGTGTGCTGGCTCGAATTTGCGCGCCGCGAAGCACCGGGGCGCGTGTCCATGGCGGGTTTCTCCACCAAGCCAGAGTGGCATGTCACCGTATCGGGGCTCTTGGTGCGGCACCCGCGCGGGGACGTTCTCGTCGACATGGGATTCAGCAGCCATTACGACGAAGAGATTGCCGATTACCCTACGCTGTTGCGATTTTGGCTTGGCCAGATCAAATCCGAAATTCTCTTGTCAGCCCCGGATGCCGTTCGCGCGGCGGGGGCCGATCCGGCGAAGCTCACGTGGGCGATCCCCTCGCACGCGCACATCGATCATGCGGGCGGCCTGGTCGATCTGCCCGGCGTGCCCGTGTTGCTCCCGCAGGAGGAGATCGACTTCTTCGCCGAGTACGGCACGCAGAAGACGCGGAAGGTGATCCCGGCGCACGCGCGGGCGGTGCAAGGTCGCACGACCGCGCTCCGCTTCGAGAAGAAGCCCTACGAGACGTTCGACGAGAGCGCGGATGTCTTCGGCGACGGATCCATCGTGATCGTAAAATTACCCGGACACACGCCAGGCAGCATCGGGACCTTCGTCAACGTCGCGCCCGGGAAGCGCTTCTTCCACGTGGGCGATACCGTGAACGTCGTGGAGGCCATCGAGGCGCGGCGTCCCAAGAGCCTC
This sequence comes from Sorangiineae bacterium MSr12523, assembly GCA_037157775.1. NCBI lineage: Bacteria > Pseudomonadati > Myxococcota > Myxococcia > Myxococcales > Pendulisporaceae > Pendulispora > Pendulispora brunnea. The sequence continues at coordinate 6,164,998 of CP089982.1, read as the reverse complement.
GTCATGTCGGGCACGGACCACCACGAGGACGAGGCCAACGCCATCGTGTCCCGCCTCGCGCAGCTTCAAGCGCAGGCGCCGGACGTGGTCCTCCTGCCCGCGCACGACCGCGATCAATGGGTCCGCGCCTTCGGGAGCCAGCCCGGTTGCCAGTAGCCCGGGCCAGGGCCGGCCGCGCCCGAGGAGCTCGGTTCTCTGCGACTTTGTTGACCAAAGGCCTCTGCACTTGATACGTGGCGGTGTCCTGGGCGCGCCAGCCCGTGGCTGCCGTGACACGTGATCCCCACGTGCCGGTGCCGTCGAGCGGGCAGACACGCGGCAGATGCTCATGTATGACACGAGGCGCGAGAGTTGCTCAGCCCCCAACGACGGAGAAATTAATGACAAAACGAGTCGGAATTCTGATGGGGGGCTTGAGCGGCGAGCGTGAGGTGTCACTTCGAACGGGGGAAGGCGTGGCCACGGCGCTGGAGGAGCGCGGTCACGACGTCGTTCGCATCGTGATCGGCCCGGAGTCGCCCGCGGTCGATGAGCTCGTTCGTCAGGCCCGCATCGACGTAGCCTTCATCGCGCTGCACGGGCGCGGCGGTGAAGATGGTTGCGTGCAAGGCCTCCTGGAGTGGATGGGCATTCCGTACACCGGATCGAGTGTGATCGCCTCGGCGCTGGCCATGGATAAATTGAAGGCGAAGGAGCTGTTCCGCCTCCACAACGTGCCCACGCCGCCGTACTACGTGGCGACCGCGCAAGACCTGGGAGGTACCTTGGCCGACTTGCAGGAGCTGCACGCGAGCTTCGGTTTCCCCGTGGTGGTCAAGCCGCGCGGCGAAGGGTCGTCGTTGGGCGTGAGCCGGGCGAATTCGCTCGAGGAGCTCGACAGGGCCATTCGCGCGGCGCTCGAGTTCGACGAGACGGTGCTGGTCGAGCGCTTCGTGCGCGCGATGGAGGTTCACGTCGGGGTGCTCGACGGGCGGGTGCTCGGGGCCATCGAAATTGTGCCCAAGAGCGGGGTGTACGACTACCACGCGAAGTACACGGTGGGCGCCACGGAGTACATTTCGCCGCCGCGTCTTTCCAGCACGCGCATCCGCGGCGTGGTGAACTTGGCCGAGCGCGCGGTGCGTGCGCTGGGCTGCACGGGCGCGGTTCGCGTGGACCTGCTGGTGACCGAGGGCGAGAACGAGTACGTGCTCGAGGTGAACACGCTGCCTGGGATGACGCCCACCTCGCTTTTGCCGCAGATCGCTTCGGCGGCCGGCATCGATTACGGCTCGCTGTGCGAGGCCATTCTGGGCACGGCGCGCCTGCACGCATCCATTCCCCACGTGCGCCGTCATGCTCCAGGCCGCGAGAGCGCGCCGGAGATCGTATGTGAGAACCGCGCGGCATTGCGCCGCGCGGGCTGACGCTTCGAACCTAGTCGAGAAGAAGAATCGCACGAAGCTCGACGAGTCGGGCTTCGTCTTCGTCTTCGCGGGCGTCGCGCTCACCTCCTTTGCCTTGAAGGGCGCGCAGCTCGGCGTCGAAGGCGGAGAATTGCACGGCGGTGAGAATGGCCTTTTGGCGGCCGAAATACTCGTACCGTTGCCGGTAGTCGAGGTAACGCTTGTGTGTCTGCGGATCCACGCTCACACCGTACCGGAAATGGCGACGCCGTTGCGCAAAACGAGGCGCGTGCGCGGCGTTCCCCACGGTTGGACGATGGCGTGCTCGTGCGGAAGATCCCACACCACGAGATCGGCGGCGGCGCCTGCGCGCAAGGTCCCGCGGTCGTTCAAGCCGAGGGAGCGCGCGGCCAGCCGGGTCGCGCCCAGCAGCGCCTCCTCCGGCGTCACGTCGTAATTGCGCACGGCGAGGGCGAGGGCGAGGGGAAGGCTCTCGGTGGGCGCCGTGCCCGGGTTCGCGTCGCTGGCCACGACGAGCGGCACCCCGGCGGCACGCAGCTTCGCGACGGGCGGTGGCGCCTGCTTCAACGTGAAGCTCGCGATGGGAAGCAGCACGGCGTGCGTGCCCGCCTCCCGCAGGGCAGCGATGCCTGCATCGCCCACGGCCTCCAGGTGATCGACCGAGTGCGCCCCCAGCTCCGCGGCCAGTTCCGCCCCGCCGATGTCGGCGAATTGCCCGACGTGGAGCCGCAGCTGAAACCCAAAGGAACGTGCCCGCTCGCCGAGGGCGCGGCCTTCGTCGATTTGAAACGCGTTCGCATCGAGGTACGCATCGACGTACGTCGCGAGGTTCTCCTCCTTCACGCGCGGAAGGAGCTCGTCGATCACGCGGCGCACGTACCCGGCACGATCCGCACGCGCCTCGGGCGGCAGGGCATGGAGTGCGAGGAACGTCGGCACCACACCGGGAAGATCGGCCTCGTTCGCGCAGGACGCGATGACCCGCAGCTGCTTCAACTCGTGCTCCGGCAAGAGGCCGTAGCCGCTTTTCACTTCGCACGTGGTCACGCCGAGCTGCGCCACCCGGCGAAGCCGCGCCACCAGCAGCGCACGCAGTTGCTCGGGCGTCGCGTCCGCGACGGCGCGGAACGTGGACACGATACCGCCGCCTGCTTTGGCGATGGCCTCGTAGTCACCTCCGGCCATGCGCACGGCGTATTCGCCGTGGCGCGAGCCCGCCCAGGCCAAGTGCGTATGCGCGTCGATCAAGCCGGGGGTCACCACGACGTTGCCCAAATCCGTGACGGGCAGGGCGGGGTCGAGCTCCTGCCGGCGGCCCGCCCACGCGATTTTTCCCGCCTCGAGCACCACGGCACCTTCGGAGATCGCGCCGAGCGGATCGCCCGCGGTCGCACGAGCCTCGTCGCACGTCACGATGCGGTAAGCCGCAAATGCCTTGCGTGTGCCGCTCATGACGCGAGCCCTCTTGCCGCGAGTTCCTGCGCGATCGCGCGGGATGATGCTCCGCCGACGATGTTCACGAGTCGTTCCCTTTCTTGCTCTGGACGTGGTGGAAATTCGCGGCGTAGCGAGCGCACGCGTTCGGCGGCCTGCTCGCAGCGAAGGCCGAACGATGGATGCGCCTCCGCGTGACGCACCAGCGCCTCGTAGGCGCGGGCCTGGGCATCTTCGTTCGAACAGATGAGCAGCAGATCGCACCCCGCCGACACGGCTTCCACGGCGAGCTCCTCGATCGGTGCGCGCGCGGCAACGGCCTGCATTTCCAGGTCGTCCGAGATCAACACGCCGCCGAAGCCGAGATGGGTGCGCACGATATCCGTGCAGATTGCATGCGAAAGCGTCGCCGGCTTTTCGTCGAGCGCGGGGTAGACGACGTGGGCGGTCATGAGGGCCGGAAGCCCTGCGCGAGCGGCCGCCGCGAATGGAGCGAGCTCCACGGCCTCCAGTCGCGCGCGATCGCCCTGCACGATGGGCAGCTCGAAGTGCGAATCCTTCGTGGTGTCACCGTGCCCGGGAAAATGCTTTCCGCAGGGAAACAGTCCGGCCTTTCGCAGGCCGCGCGCGAAGGCGAGGGCCATCTTGCTCACCGCCTCGGGGGTCGCTCCGAAGGCGCGATCGCCGATGACCGGGTTCTCCGGGTGCGTGTGCACATCGAGAACGGGCGCAAACGACGTGGTGAAGCCCAGCGCCGCGAGCTCACACCCTTGCGCGTAGGCAACGCGTTCGATGAAGTCTTCGTCCTGGGTCGCACCGAGGCGCGCCGCCGCCGGAAGCCGCAGCACCGGCGGCCCAAGCCGGGCCACGCGGCCGCCCTCTTGATCCACGGCGACAATCGGCGGTTCGGGCGCGGCCGCGTGGATGCTCGCGGTGAGCTCCGCGACGGCGGTTGCGTCCGCATCGGCCCCCTTCTCAGGACGAAGATTGCGTCGGAAGATGACGGCACCGGCGCGTTCGCCTTTACGCAGCGCACGTGCGTAGCTGTCGGGCAGCGTCGTGCCCGTGAATCCTCCGAGGATCAAATGTCCGCACGCCTCGGTGCGTCTCATGGTTTCGTGATCCTTCTCATGCGCCTCGACGGCTCTCGTCGTGTCCCTCTGTCATGATGCACGCTATGCCTTTGCTGGCCAAACGTCTTTCCAGGTCCTCTCCTTTGACTCGTTTGTCTCGTTCGCTCCTTTTCTCGTTTGCTTTCGCCTCGGCGTGTGCCGCAAACAACCCGGACGCGCCCGCCGCCGCCGCGCCGGCCAAGCCTCCCGGGCCTTCTCTCACGGAAAGCACGGTCGCGTCCAAGGGCGGCAAGAAGCTGCTCACGGTGCCGGAGGCACGGAAGTACATGCTCGCGCTGATCAACCGCGACCGCGCCACGCAGAAGCTTCCACCCGTCGAGCTCGACGAGGGGCCCGCCCAGGTCGCCGGGCAGCGCCACGCCGAGGACATGGCTCGAAACGGCTACCTCGGCCACTGGGGCACGGATGGCTCGGTGCCCGAGCAGCGCTACAGCGAGGCGGGCGGCACGGATTACGTGCAGGAGAACGCGCTCTGCTTCACCGATCAACGAACGCGCACCCTGGACGACCGGCCGATGATCGAGGCCGAGGCGCTCGAGCGCAGCGAGGCGATGTTCTTCAACGAGGTGCCGCCCAACGATGGTCATCGGAAGAACATCCTGAAGCCGCACCACAAGAAGGTGGGAATCGGTGTGGCGCAGCCCCGCGGCACGGAGACCGAGCTCGCCGTTCCCTGTTTCGCGCAGGAGTTCCTCGATCCCTACGGCAGCTACGCGCCGCTCCCCAAGAAGGCGAAGGTCGGCACCACCGTGCGCATCGAAGGCGATATCGTTGCGCCGGCAACATTTGGCGGCATCGGTGTGGCGCGCATTCCTGCGCCGAAGCCCATTACCGTGGCGGACCTCAATACGCGGCGCACCTATCCGATTCCGAATCCGTATCAGATGTATTGGCCGCCGGGCTTTCGCACCCCGATTCCCGTGCGCGTCGAAGGAAAGCACTTTTCCATCGACGTCCCCCTCTCCGATGGCGGAAAGCCCGGCCTCTACGAAGTGAGCGTGTGGGCACGCATTCCCAGCTCACCGGACTTCGTGATGGTGAGTCTGCGCACCCTGCGCGTCGAATGAATCCTCAGTCCCTCAGTCCCATTTCGAGCGCGTGAGCGCCGGCGTGTAGTTCACGATTTTCGTGACCAACGCGTCGGCGTCGGAGTCGACGAGCACCATTTGGCGATGCTCCGGCTTGAGAAAGCCCTCTTCCTCCATGTGGCTTATCGAGGCGAGAAGCGAGTCGTAGTAGCCGGCGACGTTGAGCCAGGCACAGGCTTTCTTGTGGAATCCCAGCACGCCCCACGTCCAGACTTCGAAGGCCTCTTCCAAGGTGCCGGTGCCGCCGGGAAGGGCGACGAATCCGTTGGAGAGCTCGGCCATCAACGCCTTTCGCTCGTGCATGGTGGTGACGATGCGCAGATCCGTCAGGTTCTTGTGGGCGATCTCTTTGTCGACCAAGGCCTGCGGAATGACGCCGATGACCTCACCACCTGCGGCGAGTGCCGCGTCGGCCACTTCGCCCATCATCCCGACACTCGCACCGCCATACACCAGGCCGATGCCACGGCGCGCAAGCACTTGCCCAAAGTTGCGGGCTGCCTCGAGGTAATCGGGTTTCTTGCCGACGCTCGATCCGCAAAAGACACAAATTCTCATTTTCTCACCCTAGTCCATCAATGATGGGGTGCCAAAGCATCCACATCCAGTCCTAGTTCGATTGCGCGTTGCATAGCAGCCTTTCCCTCGGCGCGCCATTGCTCTTTCTCTTCGCTCGACGTCAAAAAGCTGGGGCCCATGGCGCCGAGAAAACGGCCGTAGCGAAACCACATTTCCGCATCGAGCGGACGCTCGCGGGTACCTCGTTCGAGGTAGTGGCGAGCCTTGCGCGCATCCTGTTCGGTGGCCTTCGGGTACGAAAAAATGAAGAAGGCGTCGCAATACCGATATAGGGGCATATACCCCGGTTCGATGGCCAAAATGGCATCGAGGTATTTCGGAAGATCTGGAAAAGGGCGCTTTTCGGCAATGTGCTCGCCATATTGCACCACGACGTTGGACCACAGAATATCGGCCGCGGCCGCTCGATGTCCGAGTGTTGCCGCGCGCAAGATCGATGGCGGTGGCAAGACGTAGAGATCCTCGTGCTCGTGAACGGTGCGCAGTTCGCGCGCGAGTCCTGGCTGCACGGCGCCGATGCCGATGGCCGCCGTCACGAGGACGAGCGCGGCCTTTCCTGGAATCACTCCAGCTCCGACTGGATGTACATGCCCGGTTCGAGCTTCACGTCGGTGACGTGGCCCGAGCCTTCGGTCACGCCGCGGATCTCGAAGGTGCTCGTGACGGTGTCGCCGTCGAAGTCGGCATGGGCGTGGGCGACGAATCTGCTTTCGTTCTGCCCCGGCTCCGCGTCGAAGCCGAAAGCGAAGTAGTGCGCGACGCCTTCGTCGGCCGCGTGAAACTCGAGGGCTTTCCACGTGGGCGTGTCCCAGACGCCCGGCGGATCGACCGCGCGTTTTCCACGCGGCACGGCCGGCGGCGTGAGCGGTGCGCTCGCGGGGAATGCGTCGTTGACCGCGCGCCCGCGCGCGTAGTTGGTCGCGCCGGTCGCAATGGCGTTGAGCCCGTCGATGGGCTCGGCGAAGCGTGAGGCGTGCAGCTCTTTGACGAAGGCCGGAACGGCGACGGCGAGCACCGAGCCGAAGATGGCGATGCCCACCGCGACCTCGACGGGGGAGACCCCGCGCTCGCGTACGGCTTTCGTCTTCGGGTGCAGCCAACTCATCTCCGCCTCTTCTCGCCTCTTCTCGTCTCTTCTTTACTCTTCCGGATTCTCCCGTTCCACCGTAGGCGACACTTTGGCGTGCAGCGTCTCGTCCGGTGCGACCGAAACGGCATAGCGCGAAAGGATGCCGTCGGCGTCGAGATCGCCTTGTGCGATGGCCGTGGCGCGGGCGTTGGGACCGCTACCCTGCGACTCGAAGGAGTAGGCGTAATACTGCGGCTGCGGGATGGAAAAGCGGAGCTCGGCCCAGGGCGAGCCGGACCAATCGGCGAGCGCGCTCTGGTAACGGCGGCCGCGGACGTCTGCCATGCTGGGGGGTACGCTCGCGCGCGAGCTCGGCGGGAAATGGCGCATCGCCTTCGCCGACTCGGGCTGGGTGCCCACGGGCTGCCCCGAGTCCGACGTGTCGTAGTAGGCGGCGGCACTCGATGCGATGGCGTTGAGCGAGCCGGCCACCTCGCCGGTCTTCGCGTGCCGCAAGATGCGCGCAACGATGTACATGCCGACGGCTACGATGATGCACGTCAGCGCGAGGACATTGACCACCTCGATGAGCGTGATACCTCGTCTCCCGACCCGACGCCGCACGGCCGCGAACATACATCGAACACGGCTCATGCGGGCGTTTTTGTCAACCGCTACGGCTTTTTGAAGCGGAGGGTCATGCGGTCGCTCTCGCCGATGGCGAGGTACTTCTCGCGGCCTTCGGCGCCGAGGTCCAAGGTCGGGGGCAAAGTCCACACGCCCTTGGGGTAGTCCTTCGTGTCCTTCGGATTCGCGTTGACTTCCGACTTGGCGTCGAGCACGAACCCGGCGGCCTTGGCAAACTGGATGACCGTGTCCTCGGTCACGTAGCCGGTCTCGATGCTCTTTTCGGTCGTGGTGCCAGGGGCGGCGCGATGTTCTTCGACACCCAGGACGCCGCCCTTCTTCAGGACCTGAAACGCAGCCGCGAAGACCTTGTCGGCGAAGCCGCCCTTCATCCAATTGTGGACGTTGCGGAAGGTGAGCACGACGTCGGCCGAGCCATCGGGCCCCAAGGTGAGGGTGCTCGGCGGGTTGATGTAGCGCACCTCGACCTGGTCGTAGACGCCCGGCGTCTCGTGAAGGCGGGCCGCGTACTTCACGGCGCTCTCCTTCTGGTAGCCGGTGGCCACCGCGGGATCGGCGCTGGTCACCGTGAGTTTGCCTCGGCCGCGCACCACGGGGGCCAGGACCGCCGTGTACCAGCCGGCGCCGGGCCAGAGTTCGACGACCTTCGAATCGGATTTGACGCCGAAGAATGCGAGCGTCTCGACCGGGTGACGGTAGACGTCGCGCGCCTTCTCCTTGTCGGGGCGGTGTTGCCCGGCGAGGGCCTCGCGGATGCGAGCTTCGGCATCGGGGGAAGCCGAGGCGGACTCCGTGGTCGTCGCTTTGGGGGCGGCGCTTTCGGAGGTCGCACCGCCACAGGCGGCGAGAAGGACCACCGTGAGACAGCCCAGCGGAGAAAAACCAGCAAGACGGGAAAGACGAGAAAGACGGGAAAGGCGCGTCATGGGCACGCTTATAAGGGGAGCCTTTCGCCCGTGGCAAGCGACGCAGGAGCCAATTTTTTGCCCACACCTTCGTGCGCGCAGTACCACCCTCGTGACGCACGATGTTGCCCAAGATTCGGGACTTCTTACATTATCCGATTCTGACAATCTCCGGCGGGGACATCACCCCCGGCTCGATCATCCTCGGCATCGCCGTCGTCTTCACCTCGGCCATTCTGGCCAGCATTGCTTCGCGTTGGCTGCTTCGGTTGCTTGGCTCGCGCGGCCTTTCCTCCGGCGCCCAGTTCGCGGCGTCGAAGATCCTTCGCTACAGCGTGGTGCTGCTGGGCATCCTCGTCGGCCTCAGCTCGATGGGGCTCCGGCTCGATGCGCTGTTCGCAGCTTCGGCGGTGTTGGCGGTCGGTATCGGGTTCGGCCTCCAGAACATCGCGCAAAACTTCGTCTCGGGGCTGGTGCTCCTCATCGAGCAGCCGGTGGCCAAGGGTGACTTCGTCAAAGTCGGCAATTCCGCCGGCGTCATCGAAGACATCGGCCTGCGCGCCACGCAAATTCTGACGCGCGACCAGGAGACGATCATCGTTCCCAACAGCGAGTTGATCACGTCGCCGGTGATCAACCACTCGCGTCCGACGCCGCACCTGCGCATCGAGGTCAAGGTCGACGCTTCGGCGAAGTCCGACCCCGCGCTCGTGCGCGAGGCGCTCCTCGCGGTGGCGGCGGCACACCCCAAGGTGCTGAGCGATATGGGAACCGAGGTACGGCTCGATCAGTGCAACGAGCCGGCCTTCGTGTTCGCCCTCCTCGTGTGGATTTCGAACCCGCACGAAGATCTGCGCATCGCCTCCGATTTGCGCTTTGCCATCGAGGCGGCCTTCCGGGACAAGGGCATCGAAGGCCCGATCCCCGAGCGCATCACCTACGCACGCGAAGGGCTCCCGCGCCCGCTCCGCGAGAACTAGACGCGGCCTATGAGTACTTATTTGGTAACTTATTTGGCCCGGGTGCCTCGATATGTCTAAAGCCATTCGCGTGAGGAGAATGCGATGGCGGCGATGACCGAGAGCTGCAGCATCTGCACGAAACGATTCGACGTGCAGTTTCGCTATCAGATGGAGGAGCGTGAAGGAGGCTTTGCCTTCTATTGTTCCCAAGCGTGCCACGACCGCGGGCTCCGCGGCGAGGGATCGGGTGGGGCCGTTTGCAAGGCTTGCAGCAAGCGCTTTTCCGTAGAGTTGGTGTCCCAAGTGCTGCGCATTCGCGGCGAGCGCACCTATGCGTGCTCCGAGCCGTGCAGGGCGCAGCTTCTCGCGGAAGCGAATGGTGCACGCCTGGGCGCGATGGCCGCTGCCGAAGCGGCGCAGGTTCAGCAGGCCGAGCGCGCGCAACGGGAACGAGCCGAAAACGACCGCGTCGTGGCGGAAGTCGCAGCCTCCGTGACGTCGTCGGATGGGGGCGCACGGAAGAAGCTTCACGGGCCGCGGCGCCTGGCGATTTTCAATCACAAGGGCGGGACCGGCAAGACGACCACCAGCGTGAGCGTCGCCGCCGGGCTGGCCGAGCGCGGCCTGCGCGTGCTGCTCGTCGACACGGACTCGCAGGGCAACGTGGGCGTCTCGCTCGGCGTGAAGGCGACGACGTCGCTGTACCACGTGCTGGTGATGGGCCTGAAGGCGCAGGACGTCGCCGTCAACGTGCGGCCCAACTTCGACGTGCTCGTATCGAACGAAACCTTGGCGGCCGCCGAGCTATACCTGGCCGGTCGACAGAACCGCGACCGCGTGCTGCGTGAGCGGCTCATCGCGGCGGAAGCCGGTTACGACGTCGTCGTGCTCGACTGCTCGCCGTCGCTGTCGCTGTTGAACCAGAACGCGCTGGTCTTCGCCGACGGCATCCTGGTGCCCGTCGCGTGCGACTTCCTCTCGCTCGTCGGCGTGCGGCAGGTGCTCAAGACGGTGAAGAACGTGAACTCGCTCTTGCGCCACCCGGTGCAGATCTTCGGCGTGCTGCCGACGTTCTACGACGCGCGCGCGCGCATTTGCCGCGACGCGGTGGAGACGCTGAAGGAACACTTCGGCGAACGGTGCCTGCCGCCGATTCGGCAGACCATCAAGATCAAAGAGGCTCCGGCGCAGGGGCGTACCATTTACGAGTACGCGCCGGACTCGAATGCCGCAGAGGACTACAAGCGCGTGGTCGACATCATCGTCGATGGCGCGGATGCACGGCGCTCGAGCGCGAGCGGCATGACGGACGACACCGGCGAGCTCGCAGCCACCGCGTGACGTCGTAGGACGAACACGAGAGATACAGTTTTCGAAGGAAGAAGAAGGAGATACACCATGGCGGCGCGGGATGAAGGTCTGGGAGCAGCGCGCGTGCTCGACGCGGACGAAGTACAAGGAGTTCTTTCGGGCCGCTTTTATGCACCCGCCGATGCCGCCCCCGCGCGTGCACCGTCGCGTGCATCCTTGGAGAAGCCGACTCACTACAAGGTGATCTGCATCTCCATGTACACGAAGGATCTGGGCCGGCTGGATCAGCTGGTCGACGAGCTGAAGGCGCGAGGCATGACCAAGGCCAATCGAAGTGCCTTGATCCGTGCCGCGTTGGACCAGCTCGATTTGGACAAGGTCCCGCGCGGGATGTGACGCGAACGACGCGCACGGTTCAAAAAGGTGAGCGGCAGAGGCGCGGGCTTGCTTCGGGCTGACGAAGGCCCCACATAGGCGGGTCATGAACTCAGCAACCCTGTCCGCGCTCTCATCGTTTCCCGACGCGCTCGAGCGAGTATTGGGCGAGGTCCCGGAGACGTCCCTCCGCTGGGTGCCGCCGTCATGGGACGGCATCCCGAGCGAACAATTCACCGTGCTCGAACAAGTCTGCCACGTGCGCGACATCGAGATCGACGGCTACCACGTGCGCATCCGCCGCATGGTCGAGGAGACCGATCCCGTGCTCGCCGACATCGAGAGCTACGAGCTTGCCGCCGAGCGTCAATACGCCGACGCCGATCCGCGCGAGGCCCTGGCCGCCTTCCGAGCCGCCCGCCTCCAGACCGTGAAGATCATCGCCGGCCTCACCGATGCCCAGCTGGCACGAACGGGGTCTTTTGGCGGCTACGGATCGCTCACCCTGAAGGGGTTGATCCACTTCTTGTGCAGCCACGACCAGCAGCACCTCGCCGGGCTGCAATGGCTCCTCGGCAAGATGTCCGCGCCCCCTTCGTCGTAGCGAAACGTCAACGCCGTTGGCAGATACACCACTCCGCCACCCATGGCGCCAGGCAGTACACATGGCGCCACGAGGTGGCGTTTCTCGGTTCAGGGCTTCTTCGAGAGCAGGATGCGCGCGAAGGTGGACGTGTTCGTACCGCCGTCCTCGGCCGGGTTGCCCAGAGGCTCGACCACGATGTTGCCGGTGTACTTGATGTTCGGTGCGGTCGGCTCGTTGAAGGGGAAGGGCTGGACGTCGCAGTTCGGGTGCTCCACCGTGATCTTGAAACGGTTGCCAGGCGGGACGTTGTAGATGATGGCCGTGGGGGTCGTTGCGCCGTCTTGGCTCTTGGTCGCCGCGACGTCCGGAAAGGCCCGGTTGTTCAGATAAACGACCTGGGGCGCGTCCCCGGACCCTCCGTCCGATCCGGCGTCGGTGCCGCTGTCGGTGCCGCCGTCATCGGCCAACAGCGCGCTGGCGCCCGGCTCGACGCGGATGGTCGCGCCACCTTCCGTCGGGCAGCTGCCTTTGATGAGACCGATGGCGAGAACGCCTTTGGCCGGATCGACCTTCGGGAAAGACGGATTGCCCTGGATGACGCCAACGAGGAGCGTCGTGGCCTGTTTGTCCGGGAAGATGCTCTTGCCGCGATCCGCGTCCCCGGTCAATTGCCACTCTTGTTCGATGAGGGTGGTGTATCCCTCCTTGCGAATGCGCATGAAATAGGGCGTGTCTTTGGGGACTTGAATCGAATAACCTCCTTTTGGACTATTCCCCGTCGTCGCAGTTCGGCCATTGCCGACATCGATGGTGGCGCCGACGACCGCTTGGCCGCCGCCCGGCGGAAAGTCGGAAATGACGCCCTTTTGCGTGACCATTCCCGGGCCCGGTTGGCCCGAATCCACGCCCGGGCCCGCGTCGGTGCCGGTGCCCGTATCTTTGTTACCCGCGTCAACTGTGGGTGTCGACGTGTCATCGGAAGAACATCCGACGAACGCGAGGGAAAAGGCGAGTGCACCCACTCCGAGTGCGGCGCCGCACCTGATTGTTTTGCAAGCCATAGAAGCCATGACCGTTTTCCTCACTTGTTGGTGATTTCTAAATTCCTTGTCAGATTGTTATGCAGCATGACGCGCCATTGATGCGCATACCGCCAAGCGTCATTGCCAACTTCGTTGACCACGAAGAACGGGCGGTCGAGCGACGCCGCGAATTCTGACGGATTCCGGCTGAAAATGCCTGCTGGCGTGTCGAATGTCATTTGAATCCGTATTTAAATTAGTGTCCATCCGGTCGAGCGGTTCGGATTGACATCCTTCCGGATGTATTGCCATTCGATAGCGACCCACTGAGCTTCGATTGGGTACTTTAATTTCGTTGAAATCGAATCACGAAATCGAATGTCTCGTTACATTAATGACGAGACAGGCGCATGTGAGATGTGCCACGTTGCCTCCCGACGGAGGTAATTTAAAATGTACGCGATCAAAGCCATCGCCTTGGGGTCCGTGTTGGCATTAGGTGCTTTTGCGTCGGACGATACCGATGCAACCTTCCGCCTTACGCCCGTATCGACGAACTTTTCGGCGACGGGCGCAACGACGCTCAACAAGAGCGGCGTCACCCTGAACTGCAACGCGAACTTCAGTGGCGCGACGGACGCCAATGGTGGTGGTGCCGTTACGGCGGCCACGTTCAGCGGCGGATCGGTTTGCAACAGCCTCGCGGCCCAGGGTTTCCCGTGGGCGGTGACGGCCGACTCGCTCACGCAAGTCACCATTCAGAACGTCACGGTCAACAGCCTTGCGGGCACGTGCGGCCCCAGCGCGGTCGTGGCCGCCTATGACAACGCCGCGGGCACGCTCACCTTCAACAACGCGCCCCTCGCGGGTGGCTGTACGGTGACCGGCACCCTCACCACGTCGCCGAAGATCACGATCGTCACCCCGTAGCTCCCTGTTGTCCTAAAAATTCACATAAAGGCGGGAAGGGCGGGAAGGTTTTTTTGGAGGTTTCCCGTGGTGAAAACTGCAAACCTCAAAACCTCCCCGCCTCCCCGCCTCCCTGTAAATTCTCTTCGGCCGTTCACGCGCGGGCGCGGCCCGGTTTGCGGCCGACTTGTTCGGCGCGGAAGGCGCAGGGGCAGGCGTCGTTGACGGGGCACTCTTCGCAATTTGGTTTGATGGCGCCGCAGACGCGGCGGCCGTGGAAGATGAGCACGTGGCTTGCGTGATCCCACTCGGTGCGGGGCAGCAGGGCGCAGAGATCTTGCTCGATTTCCGGTGGCTCTTGATTCTTCGTCCAGCCGAGACGCTGGGAGATTCGTTGGACGTGGGTGTCGACGACGACGCCCTCGGGCGTGCCGAAGGCGACGCCTAGGACGACGTTGGCGGTCTTGCGGCCCACCCCGCGGAGCTTCGTGAGCTCCGCCAGGGTGCGCGGGACCTCGCCGCCGTGGTTTTCCACGATGCCTTGCGAGAGGGCGAGAAGGCTCTTCGTCTTTTGCCGGTACATGCCGATGCGGCTGATGAGCGCCTCGATGTCCTCGGGCTTGGCGGCCGCCATGGACTTGGCATCCGGGTAGCGCGCGAAGAGGGAAGGGGTGAGCTTGTTCACCGCCACGTCCGTGCTCTGCGCCGAGAGCACCGTCGCGCAGAGCAGCTCGAACGCGTTCTTGTGATCGAGCTCGCAGTGCGCGTCGGCGTGGTACTCGGCGAGGCGGCGGAAAACGTCGAGTTTCTCCGCCTTGGACGGCGCGGCTTTCTTCTTCGGAGGAGACGGCGCCGCCTTTTTCGGGGCGGGCGCCGCGGCTTTCTTTTTCGCTTTCGCGGCGGCCATCGTCAGTTCAACGTCGATGCGGGCGGGGCGCCGCCGTCGCCGTCGGGGCTGCCGTTCTCGCCGCCATTTTGGCTGGGAGGTTCGCCGCCGCCGTCCGGTGCGGGCGGAAGCATGCTGCCGCCTTCCGCACTTTCATCGGCGGAGCTCTCTTCGAGTCGCTCCAGACCGACGACGCGCTCTTCGCCGTCGACGCTCATGATGCGCACGCCCTGGGCGTTGCGGCCCGTCTCGCGGATCTCGTCCACCTTGGTGCGCAGCATCTGGCCGCGATCCGTGATGAGCATCACCTCGTCGCCCTGCTTGACCAGCGTGATGTCGACCACCGGGCCGTTACGCTCGCTCGCGTCGATCAGGATGATGCCCTTGCCGCCGCGGTTCTGCGAACGGAACTCCTCGATGTTCGTGCGCTTGCCGTAGCCCTTCTCGCAAACCGCGAGCACGTACGGGCGATCGGGCTGCGTCACGCCCATGCCCACCACGGCGTCGTCGTCGACCAACTCGATGGCCTTCACGCCCATCGTGGCGCGCCCCGTTGCACGCACCTGCTTCTCGTCGAAGCGGATCGACATACCCTGCTTGGTCGCGATGATGAACTCGCGCTCCCCGTCGGTGAGCGCGGCCGAGAGCAGCTGATCGTCGCCCTCGATCTTCACGCCGATGATGCCCTTCTCGCGGAAGTTCTCGAAGTCCGTCAGCTCGCTCTTCTTGATCTGTCCTCGGCGGGTCAACGTGACCACGAACTTGCCCTCTTCGATCTTCGGCACCTCGACGATGGCGGCGACCTTCTCGCCTTGCTCCATGCCGACGAAGTTGATGATCGCGCGGCCCTTCGCATTGCGCGCGGCGAGGGGGATCTCGTACACCTTTTTGACGTAGACCTTGCCCTTGTCGGAGAAGAAGAAGACGTAGGCGTGGGTCGAGGCCACGAAGAGCTGGGTGACCCAGTCCTCGTCCCGCGCCTCCATGCCGATCTTGCCCTTTCCGCCGCGGCGCTGTGCGCGGTACGTGCTGGTGCTCGTCCGCTTGATGTAGCCCGCGTGGGAAATGGTGACGACCATGTCCTCTTCTTGGATCAGGTCCTCGTCCTGGATGTCCGCGTCGCTGGCCACGATTTCCGTGCGGCGCTTGTCGGCGTACTTCGTGCGGATCTCTTCCAGCTCCATGACGATGACGTCGAAGAGCAGCTTCTCATCCGCCAAAATCGCGGAGAGGCGCGCGATGGTGTTGCACAGCTCCCCGTACTCGGCGGCCAGCTTCTCCTGTTCGAGGCCCGTCAAACGCGACAGGCGCATCTCGAGGATGGCCTTGGCCTGGCGCTCGGAGAGGAAGTACTCGCCGCGGGCCTTCGCCGACTCGATTTCCGACTCGGGCCGGCCCGCGCGGCGCACGAACGCCTCGAGGCCCACGAGCGGCAGCTTGAGAAGATCCGCCTTGGCCTGCTCGGAATCGCGTGCGGCGCGGATGGTCTTGATGACCTTGTCCACGTCCGTCACGGCCATGCCGAGGCCCTCGACGATTTCGCGCGCGGCCTCCGCCTGGCGCAGCTCGAAGCGCGTGCGGCGGGTGACGACGTCGCGGCGGTGTTCGACGAAGACGGCCAGCGTCTCCTTCAAATTGAGCACCGCGGGGCGCCCGGCCACGATGGCCAGGTTGATGACGCCGAAGCTCGTCTGCAGGTCGGTCATCCGGTAAAGCTGGTTGATCATCACCTGGGGGACGACGTCCTTCTTCAACTCGATGACCAGGCGAATGCCATCGCGATCGGACTCGTCGCGCACCTCGCTGATGCCTTCGATCTTCTTCTCGCGAATCAGCTCGCCGATCTTGGCGTGCACGCGCGCCTTGTTCACCTGGTAGGGGATCTCGTTGACCACGATGAGCTCGCGCTCGCCCTTGCCCGGTGCTTTTTCGATGTTCATGCGGGCGCGCATCACGATGGATCCGCGGCCCGTGCGCTGTGCCTGCTCGATGCCGGTGCGCCCGTAAATCAGGCCCGCCGTGGGGAAGTCCGGCCCGGGGATGAAGCGCATCAGCTCTTCGATGGGGGCCTGCGGGTTGCGGATCAAATGGATGGTCGCGTCCACGACCTCGCCCAGGTTGTGCGGCGGGACGTTGGTGGCCATGCCGACCGCGATACCGCCCGAGCCGTTGATGAGCAGGTTGGGGATGCGCGCGGGGAGGACGTTCGGCTCCTCCAGGCGGTCGTCGAAGTTGGGGGAGAAGTCGACGCACTCCTTCTCGATGTCCGCAAGGAGCTCCATCGAGATGCGCGACAGGCGCGCTTCCGTGTATCGGTAGGCGGCCGGCGGGTCGCCGTCGACCGAACCGAAGTTGCCCTGGCCGTCGACCAGCATGTAGCGCATGGAAAAATCCTGCGCGAGGCGCACCATGGCGTCGTAGACGCTGGCGTCGCCGTGCGGGTGGTACTTACCGAGCACGTCTCCGACCACGGTGGCGCTCTTGCGGTGCGCGCCGCCGGGGAGGATTTTTTGCTCGTACATCGAGTACAAAATCCGCCGGTGGACGGGCTTCAGCCCATCGCGCGCGTCCGGGATGGCGCGCCCGATGATGACGCTCATCGCGTAGTCGAGGTAGCTCGTGCGCATCTCGTCCTGGATGGAGACCGGGACGCGCTGATTCATGTTGGTCGTCGGGATGTCGTCGTTCGACATTTGGGCTTTCTTCCTACTATTTCTCCCGCCGTTTCGGTACCCATGACGACGAGGAGAGCGATATGGCAATCACCTTGTATTACGCACCCATGAGTTCGGCGACGCGCGCATTTTGGGCGCTCGAAGAGCTCGGGATTCCGTTCGAAAAGGTCAAGCTCGATCTGCGAGCCGGCGATCAAAAGAAGCCGGAGTACTTGAAGATCAACCCCAATGGCAAGGTGCCCGCGCTCGTGGATGGCGAGGCGAAGATCTTCGAGAATCTAGCCATTCTTTTCCATCTTGGCGAACGATACGGCGTCGAAAAAGGACTCTGGCCCAAGGCCGATTCGTCCGTGCGCGCCGAGGCGTATTCGTGGTCCGTGTGGGGCTTGGTGGAACTGGTCCAGGGCGCGCGCCATTTCGCGCTCCACGCGGACGCGTCGCACTTTCCGGGGTTGCTTCCGCCCGAAAGGCGCGTGGGCTGGATCGCCGAGCAAGCGCGCAAGGAATGGGAACAAAATGCCGCGCTTCTCGAGGCACGGCTGGAGAACCGCGCGTACATCTTGGGCGACGCGTTCTCGCTCGCGGACGTGACGGTTGCAGGCAACGCCGCGTTCGGCCTGCGCATGGCGGGCTTGCCCATGGGGCCGCGCGCAACGGATTGGGTCGGGCGCTGTATGGCGCGGCCGGCATTCGCCCGTTCAATGGCGGGGTAATGTTCCTTGGATACCGACCTTGCGGTCGAATGGGAGGCTGGATTATGGTGCAAGCTCTGCCACAAGGAGTTTCCCCATGAAAAAGCTTACCTGCATGCTGTTTGCCGTGTTGGCCCTCGCCGCCTGTAGCGCCTCGCCCGAGGATTCCACGGGCGAGAACGCTCCCGGCGTCGAGCAGACCGGCACCGAAGTGAAACACAACTGGCCGTGCACCACGATTGGTGGTGCGTGCGCCGCCGAGAGCACGTGCCAGAACGTGTACAAAGCGGGCAAAATCGAGTGTGGCTCCGATATCTGCTGCCTCGACTGAGTTCGTGGCAAACCTTGGGGGGGTTTACTTGCCGACTTGCAGCTTTTGCCGATCGGCCTCGAAGATCGGCCGATAGTCGTAGGTGGGGAAAAACTCGGTGCGGTAGGCGCCCCAGGCTCGTTGCTCGCAGGCCAGATTGACCTCGCGAAGCTTGTCGGGCGGGACGCGCAACGTGACGACTTGGCCGATGCCCATCATCACGTACCACGAGACGACTTCCACGCCGGGCGGGGGGAAATTCTGCGTGAATTCGGTCTTGGCGAGGTGCTCTTTGATTTGCGCCAGCGTCTTCGTCTGGTCGTGGCGTAGGAAAATCGTCAGCAGGATGGCCTGATCGCTGCCGGCCGTGGTCGTCGTCGGGGCGGGTGCCGGCGGGGCGGCCCGTGCGCACGACGCGGTGGACAGGGCAAATGTTGCCAATGCAACGAGGCGAACGGCGCGATCGACGCGAACGGTGAGCGTTCCCATGGCGGCGTTTCATTCTATCATTGACGCATCGCATGACTGCCCTACACGTGATTCAGAACGCCGACGTTCGCACGATGGATGCTTCGGGTCGCCGCGCGGAAGCGGTGGCGTGGCGCGATGGGAAAATCGTCGCGGTGGGAACGCGCGCGGAGGTTGCGGGCCCCGAGGCGACGGTATGGGATGCGGGCGGCGCGACCGTTCTGCCGGGCTTCGTGGATGCGCACCACCATGCCTTCTTGGCCACGCTCATGGATGGCGGCGTGCGGCTGCGGCCCCCGGGCGTGTGCACCATCGCCGATCTGCAGCGGGCGCTCTCAGCGGCCTCCGCGCAGCTGCCGCCGGGCGCGTGGCTCGTCGCCTCGGAGTGGGATGAGGCGTTGCTCGCCGAGCGGCGCGCGCCGACGCGGCGGGAGCTCGACGACGCCGTGCCCGATCGGCCGCTGTTGGCGTTTCACTACAGTTGCCATCGCGCCCTGGCCAACAGCCGCGCGCTCGAGGCGGCAGGGATCGACAAGCACACGCCGGATCCGTCGGGCGGGCTCATTTCGCGCGGCCCCGACGGGTTGCCCGATGGCTTGCTCATCGAGCGCGGCATGAGCCGTGTCGAGATCGCGGCGCGCGCAAACCACACCCCGGAGCAGGCCAATGACTTCTTCGCGCGCCTGGCGCAACACCACGACGCGCTTTTGGCGGCGGGTATCACGCGCATTGCCGATGCGGCCGTGCCTGCGGACCTGATGGTGCTCTATCGAGAGGCCGCGCGGCGTGGCTTCCTTCGAGTGCCGACCGTGATGATGCCCGTCTCCGCGCGGGGCACGTTCGAGGCGCCGTGGGACGTGCTCGAGGGGCCGGTGACCGGTGAGGAAGAGGGGCTGCTCACGGTGGGCGCGCTCAAGTTGATCTTCGACGGCGCGCCCGTCTGCGCCATGTGCGTCGGCTGGCGGCAGATGGCCGGTGCGGTGGTGAACACGCTGGCCATGGGGCTGCGACAGCGCTCGTTCGATTCGATGAGGACGATGAGCTCGGCCCGACTCCGTTTCGGCCGCGACGGGGTTCGCACGGGCATCAACATTTACCGACGGGAAGAAGCCCGCGCGGTGATCCGGGCCGCCACCGAGCGCGGTTTTGCCGTGGCGACGCATGCCATTGGCAACGACGCCATCGACATCGCCGTGTCGGCCTACGAGGCCACGGGTAGCGCCGTGTCCCGCATCCGTGCCCCGCGCATCGAGCACGCCGTGTTCCTTTCGCGGCCGCTCGTTGCGCGCATGGCCAATGCCGGCGTGCTGGTCGTCGCGCAGCCGCACTTCCTCGCGCTGCCCGCGATGGGCACGGCCGCGCGCATCCCGGGCATCGCCAACACGGCCTTGCGCTGGCTGCTCGACGCGAAGATCAAGGTCGCGGGCAGCTCGGACTACCCTGTGGCGAGCTTCGATCCGCTCGACGGCATCCGCTCCGCCGTGCACCGTCGCACCCTTCGCGGGCACGTGAACGAGCCCGAGCAGCGCATCGCTCTGGACGAGGCCCTGACGATGTACACGCGCACCTCCGCCGAAGCTTGCGGCGCGCTCGATCGATGCGGGACCCTGGAAGCGGGCAAGCGCGCCGACATCGTGGTGCTCGACGGCCCGCTCGCGTCCGATCTGAAGTCGGTACGCGTGCGGGCCACGGTGCTCGGGGGCGACGTCGCCTTCGGGCAGATCAGCTCGCGAGCTTCTGCGCCGCGAGAAAATCGCGAACCGTCTGCGGATCGCGGCCCGTAAGCTCCTTCACCGCGGAGGTCACCACCGCGAGATCGCCCTTGGCGATGGCCACATCGAACGACGCGATCACCGCCGCGAGCGGTGCCGGCAGGCCATGTTCGACGAGCGCCGCGGTCAACGCCTCGGTCGTTACCGAAATGTGCTGCACCGCCTTGCCCGACAGCTCGCCGAGCCACGTGGCGACTTGGGCACTCGTCACGGCCGCAGGGCCCGTGATCTCGAGGGTGCGGCGGCCCGTGAAGGGCGCGCTCAGTGCGGCGGATGCGGCGAGGGCGCAATCGTGACGGGTGACGAACCCGGTGGCGCCGGTGCCGCGCGCATCGACGAGTTTCCCCGAGGCGAGGACGCGCGGGAGCGACCCGAGGAGCAGATCGATGTAGACGTTGTTCCGCAGAACCGTGAATCCGAGACGCGAGGCCGCAAGCGCTGCCTCGGTTTGACGATGATCGGGGGCCAGCAGAATCGGCGATTCGACGTACGGGTTCGTGAGCGACGTGTAGACCACGTGCTGCACGCCTGCCGCCTCGAAGGCCTTCAGCGCCGCCACGTGTTGCGCCAGCCGGCGACCCGGCTTGTCGAGGGCATCGGTGCTGATGAGCAGCGCGCGGGATGCACCGGCGAACGCCTTGGCCAACGCGGCGGGATCGCCCTCGAAGTCGGCCTGGCGAACCTCGATGCCCTTGGCCGCATAGGCGGCGAGGTGCTCGGGGTTGCGGGTGGTGGCGATGATGGGACCTTGAACCTTGCGGGCGAGAAGATCATCGAGAACCTGGCGCCCGAGCTGACCGGACGCGCCGGTCACGAGAAGAGCTGACGTTGTCATACGCCCAATCTTTGGGTCGTTGCGGGCATGGTACAATGCGCCAAAATCTGCTTTCTGTGGTGCACCATGGGAACAATCGATTTGAACCTGGTCCGCGCCTTCGTGGCCGTGCACGAGACGGGAAGCTTCTCCGGTGCCGCGGCCCGCCTCGATGCGCCCCGTTCGACGGTGAGCCGCGCGATCTCGTCGCTGGAGGCATCGCTCGGTGTCCGTTTGTTCCAGCGGACCACGCGCCAGGTGTCCACGACCACCGCAGGCGTGTCGCTCTACGAGCGCCTCGCTCCGTCGCTTTCGGCACTGGAGAATTCCCTGGCGGAGCTTCCCGAGCGCGAGGAGGAGCCCTCGGGCACCTTGCGGGTGACCTCCACGGTGGATCTCGGAACGACGGTGCTCGCGGAGGCCGTCGCGCGTTTTACGTCGCGCTACCGCGGGGCGCGGGTGGAGGTGTACCTCTCGAACAGCGTCGTGAACTTGGTGCGCGACCGCGTGGACCTCGCCCTGCGCGTCAGCCCTCGAAAAATGCGCGACTCGAGCCTGGTCGTTCGCAGGGTAGGCACCATCACGCTCCAACTCTACGCATCGCCCGCCTACCTCGCGCGCCGGGGCACCCCGCGCGCGCCGAGCGATCTTCTCTCCCACGATTGGGTCTCGTACCGCGGTGCGCGCCACCTGCAGGTCACCGACGCCGGAGAATGGTCCTTGAGCGACTTGCCGCCGAAAACGCGCATCACCTCGGAACCGCGCGTCGTGTGCGACGACATGTCCTTCGCGCGCGAGGCGCTCAAGGCGGGGGCGGGCTTCGGTGCCATCCCGACCTTTCTCGGCGACGTGGAAGTGGCCAACGGCACCTTGGTGCGCCTGATGCCCCGCTGGGTCACCCACACGAGCCGCGTCTACCTCGTGCACCCGGGCCACAAGCACGTGCCGCCCAAGCTGACCGCCTTTCGCGACATCGTCGTGGAGATCCTGCGCCAGCGCCCTCTTTCCGTTTCCTAGATTTCGTACGCCCCCCCTTTACATATTTCGGAGCTCACCCGTCCTCTGGATATGACGAACTTAAGACGTGTGAGAGCGCTGGCCGGCGTGGCCGCGTTCACCCTGGCTGCGCACGCCAGGGCCGCGGAGGACATGCCCCGCGATCATGGATTCGAATTGGACGTGCGCACCGGATACGCCGTGCCAGTGGGCTCGTTGGATGGAAAATCTCCGCTCAACGCGTTTTGGGCTGGCGCGCTGCCCATCGGGCTCGGCGCTGGATATCGCATCCATCCGCGCATCTACGTGGGAGGCTATTTTCAATATGCTTACGGCATCATGTCGGGCCGCATTTGCCAGGAGCTCGACTGCTCGGCCAACGATTACCGTTTTGGCGTCGACGCACGTTTCTATGTATCGCAGGGCCAATCGACGCAAATCTGGATAGGGCTTGGCGCGGGGGCAGAATTTGCGCACATTCGCGCCAACGGCCCGAGCGGCCGCGCCACCTTCGACCTTGGCGGGCCCGAATATGCGCACCTCCAAGTCGGCGGTGATTACCGCCTATCTTCCCATGTTGGCATCGGGCCCTTCGTGGGCATGTCCCTCGCGCGGTTCGGTGGCGGGAATAGCTCCACGGACGGGCATATCGATATCGAGGACGCGGCCTTGCACGGTTGGCTTTCCCTCGGACTTCGTGGTGTCTTCAATCCTTGAGGAAAGGATGCTTGGCTTGGCTTATCGCGTTGTTCCACTTTTGCTGGTGTTGACCTTGCTCGCGTCCATCGCGTGCGGTGACGACATGACCCGGGAACCGCCGCCGCTGGTCGGCATTCACGGGACCGTTCAAGGCTCGGATCAGGTCGTGCTCGAGCGGCCGGAGTCCTTTCGCGTGATGGCGGTTTGGTTCCGTGCCGACAAAACGATCATCGTTGGCAATGACGTGGCCGTCTCGGTGGGATTTCCGGCAGCGTTCTCCCTCTTCTTCCACGAGCCGCCACCCGCGGAGGCCGACTTGCTGCAAGAGCTCGATGGCGTGATCGCGCACATGTTCGCAGCGGAAATCGCGGCCTACGAGGACGTGAACGGCGACCATCGCTACGATGCCGCCGTCGATCGGCTCCTGGGCGTGGCAGCCCGTGTGCGATTTCTGTACTTCGCCCACGCCGACGAATTGGCCGCCGTGCAGTCGGCGCTTCCGGGCGCGCAGCTTGGTTTCAATTTGTTGATAGCGAGGGAGAACGACTGCTCGCACCCGTACCCTGGTGTCTCGTGCGAGAAGGGCGCAATCGTTCCTCTCGAGACGCCAATTACCCTGCAGCTTTCCCGAAATCCCGCGTTCGAGTGATGGCTTCTCCCGACCTACAGCATGGCATACGCTGATTCGGTGAGCGGCGGCCTGTCCGATACGGAGCTGGCGATGCTCTACGAGAAGTACTCATTTCTCTTGATTCGCCGCCTGCGCGTGCTGCTTCGCGACGAATCGCTGGCGCAGGACGTGTTGCACGATGGTTTTCTCAAATTGATGCAATCGGGGGGCGCCCTGCGGGAGGCGCAAGCGCCACTGCGCTGGCTCTATCGCGTCTTCGACAATCTGGCCATCGATCGGCTGCGAACGCGCCGTGCGCGTGGGCAGCACGAGTCGATCCACCACGTCGGCGAAGATCGTGTGGGGCCCGCGCCCGGTGTCGATGTCGAGGGACGCGATGCGGTCGTGAAGCTGCTCGGCGAGCTCGGAGAGGACGATGCGCGCATCGCGATTCTCGTCTTCGTCGACCGACTGACGCAGGAGGAAGCGGCGGGTGAGCTAGGATTGTCGCGGGTGACCATCAACAAGCGCGTGAAGGCGCTGCGGGAGCGGGCCAGCGTCTTTTTGCGAGGCGAGGAGCAGCATGCCTGACGAAACCGAGCATCCGAGCGCGCTCGCCCTGGAAAGCGTGGCATCCGGCGAGGACATGCCGGAGGTCCGCGCCCACCTCGAAAGGTGCGATGCATGTAGACTGCACGTGGATGCGCTCGCGGGTGCGATGAAGGCCACGTCTTCCGGCGCCGAGTACGTGGCGAAGCTTCGACGTCCACGGCGGAAGCCGCTGCGGCTGGCCTTCATCGCGGCGCCGCTGGCATTGGCCGCGGGGCTCGTGTTGCTCCTTCGGGGACCGGCCCAGGAGGATCGGCTCAAAGGGGGCGTGGCGTTTTCGATCATCCGCGATCGCGAGGGGGGCCAGGAGCGCATTTCGGGGCGGTGTCGGGTCAGGGCAGGGGACCGGTTGCTTCTCGAGTTTGCGACACCCGAGCGTCGCACGCTGGAAGCCGGCATTCTGACGACGAAGGGCGAGTGGCTCCCGATGCAGCCGCCCGCGGACGTGGACCCAGGGACGCACTTGAGTCCATCGTCGGTGCGCGTCGACCGCGAGGGGCTCGAAGGTCGTGCCCTCGTGGGGACGCCCGGCGATATCGCCCATGCGCGGGCCCACGAGCCCAGCGCGGCTGCGAGCATCGTGCTCGAGCGGGATCCTGCGCCGTGAGGTTGCCTGCGGTGCTCGCCGGAGTGCTCATCGCAGCGTGCGCCGCGCAGGCCCGTGCCGAACCGGTTCGGATCCTGGTGGCCGTCGGTCATTCCGAGGGCCGGGGCGACGAGAGGCCGCTGAAGCACACGCGCGACGATGCCGCGCGCGTTCGCGACGTGCTGCGTTCGCGCGGCGGCGTGGCCGCGGAAGCCGCGATCGTCCTTGCCAATCCAACGGCGGCCGACCTCACCGCGGCCTTGGCCCGCGCCGACACGATGGCACGCACCCATCGGCCCGACGAGGTGACGCTCTTCTTTTACTTCAGCGGACACGGTGACGGTCGCGCGATGCACTTCGGCCGCGAGACGGTCCCGTTCACCGATCTTGCGGCGCAACTCGGAAAAATCCCCGCGCGGTTGCGCGTGGTGATCACGGACGCATGCCGCTCGAGCGACGCCGTTCGCGAAAAAGGTGGCGTGCTCGAGCCGGCGTTCGTGGTGAACGTGGACGAAATGCGGTCGGCATCCGGCGCCGTGTGGATTCATGCGTCGTCCGACGGCGAGGCCGCGCAGGAGTCGGATGCCCTCGGCGGTGCCGTCTTCACGCATTACTGGGCCACGGGCCTGAACGGCGCGGCCGATGCCAACGGCGATGGCCGGGTGACGCTGTCGGAGTCCTTTGCCTTTGCCTACGATCAGACGGTGTTTCGCACCGCGAACAGCTCCCGCATTCCGCAGCGACCGAGCCTTGCCCTCGACCTTCGCGAATCGGCGCCCCTCGTACTCACGCGGACCTCGGCCACCAATGCGCGCCTCGTGCTGCCGCGGGAGGGCAATGTCTCGTACGTCGTCTAT
The DNA here is from genome assembly GCA_037157775.1 of Sorangiineae bacterium MSr12523. NCBI lineage: Bacteria > Pseudomonadati > Myxococcota > Myxococcia > Myxococcales > Pendulisporaceae > Pendulispora > Pendulispora brunnea. The sequence goes on along the minus strand of CP089982.1, from coordinate 6,139,597 downwards.
GCCGTGGGCTCACGCACGGTTCTCTCGGAAGCGTGGGGGCAGGACGATCGCGCGATTTCCCTGGCGCTTCCCGCCGGGCGCTACATCGTGCATCGCCGAGCATCGGGCCGCGCGGGCGCGGCGGAACTGCTCCTCGCGGCCGGCGAAACCCGCGATTTGCGCGACCCGGACTTTCGCCCATTCACCGAGGAATCCCTCGCTGCCAAGGGTGGCACCCTGCGTTTTCACGCGCACGAAGTGGGGGTCGGCTACGGGGTGGCCGTGGGTCATCTCGCGCCTTTCGGCCATGGTCCCATCGTCCAGTACGCGTACCGCGGCGACGAGTGGACTTGGAGCGCCCACGTGGGGCTCGTGTTTTCCTCGCGCGATGCGGAGCGGGCGACGGAGACGTCGCGTCGATGGGAGGCGGGCGTGGCCCTCGAGCGCGAATGGCGCACAGGATCCGCATCGTTTCGTCTCGGCGGCGGCCCCGTCGTCTCGTACTACGATCGCACGCTGCAAAGACCCGATGCGGATCTCCTGGCCCGCGGCGGCTACTCCGCCGAGATATCCCAGCAGACCGTTGCCCCCGGCGTCGAACTCCACGCCTTCACGCGCTGGTCGTTGGGCACACGCCTTTGGTGCGGGCTGCGCATCCAAGGCACCGCGAACGTGGCGACCCTCGATGGCACGCGCCAAATTCTCCTTCACGGCGCCGCAAGCCCGATGCTCGGCGCGGATTTCTAAAGCACCCCGCGGGCGCGCAGCCTTTCTTCGAGCGCATCGGCGCCCGCCGGACACTCCGTTCGAGCATGCGCCACGAGGCGTTGGCTCAACGCACCCATGGTCCCGCTCGTCCGAACGTCGTGCAGCGCTTCGAGCGCAACACGCTGCAGAGCAGCGTATCCACACGCCGGCGCCGTGGCGAGCATCGGCCCGACGACGAGGGCACTGTTGCTGTATTCATCGGGCGCTTGGTACTGCTCCGGGTGCGTCTGGAGCTCCTCGCGCAACGCTCCCACCCAAACCGGAAAGGCTGCGGCAAACCGCGGCGCATCGATCTGCGATTGGAACAGATCCGCATCGCGCAGGATCCGGTCGGGGCAATGCAGCTCGCGCGTGAGATCGATGGCTGCGTCCATCCACGCATACTCGGCAAACCGCGTGATGCGCAGCTCGAGGGCGGCCAGCAAATTGGGCGCCAGCTCCGTGATGCCCAGCGGAATGCTCGAGGTGCCCGCATCGCTGCCCGCGATTTTTCGATGAATGATGTGCCCGATCTCGTGAACCAGCACACCGGTATCCACGACCGGGCTGCTCGTGGTGACCTCCACGAATACGGTCCCGTTCCGCTCGCCGAGGCTTCCCGTCGTGGGCATTCCGGCATTGGCCTTCACGAGGGAAATGGGCACGTCCTTCACCGGTGCGAGCCCTATCTCGGCGAGCCGCGCATTGTACGAACGCAGCGCCCGCGTTGCGTGCACGTACGTGTGCGCATACGCAAACCGCGCGTCCGTTTCCGCGAAGCAGTAGCAGCCGCTCGCATCCGGCTTCACGTCCTCGGGAACGTCGCGAAGGCGAACCACGTCGTTCGTGAACGGCGACCCCGCGAACGGCTCGATCGCCACCGTTTCGAAGGTCGCCGTTTCCCCGGCCAACTCCGCCACCCGCGCGCGGGGCGATTCGGTGATTCGTTCACGCGAACTCGAAGCGTCTTCCGCACCCGATCCACATCCGGCCACGGCGCATGCCGCGAGGCCCATCCACCATCGTCGAACCATACCTACGAAGACGGACGAGCCCCGAAGGATGTAAACCGCGCCGGCGAAAAATCCGTCAGAAGAAGTTGCCGATGGTGAACTCGAACACCGACGACTCTTCGTTGAAGATTCGGTAGAGCGGGAAGCCCCACTCGAACCGCAGCGGACCGAGGGGCGAGAACCAGCGGATACCGAAGCCGGTGCTGGTGCGCAGCTTGAGCAGGCTCGAGGCGGAGAAGCACGGGCTCACCACGCCCGGGAACTGCGGGGCCGGCGTGGTCTTGCAGAACTGATCCTCCGTGTTCCACGCATTGCCCATGTCGTAGAAGACGACGCCGCGAATACCGACTTTGTCGATGATCGGGAATTCGAGCTCCAAGTTCGAATACGCCTGCAAGTTACCGCCGATGTTCGCGCCATTGGGGATCGGCGTCGCATTCGGGTCGAGCGTCTGGTTCAGCGGTAGACGCGTACCGATGGTTCTCAAGCGGTACCCGCGCATGTCCAGAATGCCGCCGAGGAAGAAGCGCTGGTAAATCGGCACGCCGGCGGAACTCGGGCTGGTGATGTACCCCAGCTCCGTTCGCAGCTTGAGCACGAAGCCGGAGCCCGGCTGCCCGGTGCTGCCACCCAGGTTGTAATAGAATTGCCCCGAGAGGCGGTGGCGCAGGTACTGGACTTCGCTGCCCAACGCGTCGTTGGCGAACTCCGTCGACAGGTTCACGTAGATACCCGACGTCGGAAAGAGCCGGTTGTCGCGGGTGTCGTACGCGATGGAGGGGCGGAGCGAAATCGTGCGGCCGTCGTTGAACAGATTGGCCAGCGGCAGGCGAGGGAACGTGTTGATGACGCTCGAGGTGCTGCCGAAGAACGTCGTCGTATTCTGCGTGTTGACCTTGTCGTACTGCACCGTGCCGGTCAGCGACAGACGCAGCCATGGCTGCACCAGCGCGTAGCCGTAGGTCAGCGACGCACCGTTCGAGCTTCGCGAGAAGTCGCTGAACACGTACAGCTGATTGAACAGCTCCGTGCTCATCGACCAGTCCGAGTTGAGGAAGTACGGCTCGAAGAAGCGGACGCTGACGATCTGCCGCAAGCTCGAAATCTGGGCCTGCAAGGCGAGCGATTGCCCGTTTCCGAACAGGTTCGCCTGTTGGATCTGCGCGGTGGCGATGAAGTTCTCCACCGAGCTGAAGCCGGCGCCCACCTGGAACGTGCCGGTCGCACGCTCGGCGATCTCGAAGTAGATCGTCACGCGATCCGGCGCCGAGCCGATTTCCGGCGTGACGTCGACGCGCTCGAAGTAGCCGAGGGCGGTGATGCGCTTCTTCGAGGTCTCGAGCTTGGTCTCCGAGTAGAGCTGCCCCTCCTGGACCTCCATCTCACGGCGGAGCACCTTGTCGCGCGTCTTGGTGTTGCCCTTGATTTCGATGCGCTCGATGCGGGTGAGCGGGCCGCGCTTGATCGGGATGACGATGTCGACCTCGCGCTTGACGCTGTCGAGCTCCGTTTCCGGATCGGCCTCCACGCTGTAGTAGCCCGCGTCGCGGTAAAGCGTGCGCACGGCCTGCAGGTCCTTCACCACCTCGGCGCGGTTGAACCAGTCGCCGCTATGGGCGCGGATCAATTGGCGCAGGGCGCGGCGGCCGCCGAGCGGCTCGACCTCGTTGCCGTCGGCGTCGCGTTCGAACACGCGGAGCTGCCGAATCTTGAAGCGCGGACCCTCGTGGATCACCAGCGTGATCTCGATGCCTTCGCGGTCGGGCGTGAGCATGACGCGCGGAGTACCGATCTGCACGTTCATGTAGCCCTTGTCGTAATAGAGCGCGCTCATCATGAGCACGTCGCGCTCGAACATGTCCTGCCGGTACGGACCGCCCGATCCGAAGGAGAAGAGCGAGCCTTGGCCCGTCTGCATCACCTCGCGCAATTCGCTCTCGGGGACGTTCTCGTTGCCGATGAAGGTGATGCGCCGAACGGTGACCTGCTGGTGCTCGACGATCTTGAACTTGACGATCACCTCGTTTTCGCGCTGCGAATCGATGGTGAAGTCGACGTCGGCGAGGAAGTACCCCTTCTCCTGGTACATGTCCTTGATCTTCTGGACGCTGCGGCGCACGGCCGGAACGCTGAGGATCGTGTTCGCCTTGACCTCGATGCCCTCGGTCAGCTTGTCGGTCTCGATTTCGTCGTTGCCCGAGAACTCGATGGCCTTGATGTTCGGCCGCTCGCGCACGAGGAAGCGCAAGGTGACGCCGCGGTCGCCGCGGGTGAGGTCGACTTCGACGTCGTCGAAGAAGCCCGCATCCCAGAGGGCGCGCACGTCGCCGGTGAGCGTCTCCATCTTGAAGGGCTGGCCAATCTTCTCCTTCAAGTACGAGAGGACCTCGTCCTTCGTGGTCTTGCGGTTGCCGCTCACCTCGATGGCAACGATGTTGTAGCCCTCGGCCTTGTCACCCTCGGTCTGCGGGATGCGAATGGTGGGGCCCAGCGCCTCGGTCGCGGGTGCGGCGGGCGCGTTGGGGTCGGCGGCGCCGGCATCCGGAGCGGGCGTGGTCGTCGAAGCAGCGGGCGGTGCCCCTGCATCCGGCGCCGGACCTGCCCCAGGCTTCGGTTGCGAAGCCGGACCTGCCCCAGGCTTCGCTTGCGAAGCGGGAGTTGCCTGCGCCCATGCGACGGAGGAAAGGCTACCCGTGAGAAGCATCGCCAACGTCGCGCCGAACGCGAACAGGGCGATGAAGAAGACACCGCGGCATCGCTGCCCACGCCGCGAAGGCGCATCGACGGTACGAACGGAGATCGAGCGCATCAAGAGCTGGTGAGCAAGGCGGCTGGGAGGGACGGAAAGGGGAGGTTGAGAAGGGAGAAGTTGACACGCTCGTAGCGCAGCAAAGCCTAGGAGGTCAACCGCGCGTCGCGCTCCCCAACGCCTTTTACACGTCGACGATTTTCATTCCCACGCCGGCGACTTTTCTGCTCGGCCGTCCGTCAGCGGTCCTAGTGCTGGTCTCTAGCGCTGCGCCGTCGCGCCGCTTCCGAGCTTCGCGCGGCGTTCGGCGAGTTGGGCGCGAAGCTTTTCGTACCCGTCGCGCAGCGAAAGCGTGGAGGCGAATTGCAGGGCTTCGTCCAGGGCCTGGCGCTCGGCGGCACTGTCCTTTTTGGCCGCCGCAATATCGGCTTTGAGCTGATAGAGCCGCAGTTTGCGCGGGCCATACGACTTGGAGATGGCGCGGGAGGCCGCGTCGAGGGCCTCGTCGTAGCGTTTCAACTCGAAATACGTGCGAGAAAGGCGCGCCGGCGGGTTGTAGTCATCCGGAAAGTCGCGTTCGGTCTGCGAAAACATGGGAATGGCCCGCGCCGGATCGCCGAGCTCGAGGTAGGCGAGCAGGCGGTGGGCGTCGAAGACCGCTCGGCCCTTGGCGTCGGGCGCACGCTGCGCCTCGCCCTCGAGGAAGGCGGCCCATTCGGCGGCCATCTGCTTGGCCACGTCCTTTTTTCCCTCGGACTTGAGCGCCGAAATGAGCTCGTCGAAGGCTCCCGAGCGATCGTCCGCGAGGATCTTCGCCTTCGTATGCACGATGTCCGTCAGCTCTTTGACGAGCGGCGCGAGGTGCGCATGTGCGGGCGAGCCCTGCGGTTGATCCTGCGCGCACCCCGCACCGATCACGGCCGCGTTCACGCGGTACGAGCCCATGGGAAGCGTGTGCGCCTCGTGGTCGGCCACCTCGGCGCATCGTTCGGCCTGCTTGATCGTCGAAAGATCGGTCACGTACGCCGCCACCGCCTCCGCGCGATGGTTCCACGTGCGCGGCGAGGCTGCGAGCGCCTTCTCGTAAAGCCGCGCAGCGCCTGCGGGATCTTTGTGCGCATCGGCGCGAACGCCCTCGGCAAAGAGCGATTCGGCCTCGTTCGCATTTCCGTCTTTCTTCCGCACGCCATCGAGCGCGGCGGCGAGCTCCGGTGCGGTGAGTGCGCCGGCCAGCTTCCACGAGATCTGCTCGGTCTGCGGATCGATGACCCACAACGTCGGCAGGACGCTGAGTCCGAATTTCTGGAAGAACGGCGCGTTCTGGTCCTTCTCGCTATCCACCGAGAGCCAGACGAAATTGTCGGCCTGGGCGCGCATCTCGGGCGCGGTCAGCACGTAGCTTTTCAGACTGAGGCACGAGTGGCACCACGTTGCCCAGCCATCGACGAAGAGCGGCTTGTTCTTCGCTTTGGCCTCGGCCAACGCCCGCGGATAATCGTCCTCGATGAAGGGGAGGGGGGCGTCTTTCGCTCTGGCCGAGGCCGCGGTGGTCTGTTGGGTTGCCGGTGTCGATGAGGCTGAAGAAGACTGGTGCCCGCAGCCTGCTGTGACGAAGCCAAGGACGGTCGCGGCAAGAAAGACAACGTGTCGCATAGGATGATTCTCCGTTCGTGGCAGGCGCGTGACGAAGCAGGGTGCGCGGGTAAACAGTGCCGCACTCTACGCGAGCCAGGACCGGAGTCAATTTGCACTGGCGGGATTTGCTTGCTTTTTCAGCGGCTTGCCTGGCACGAACCAGATGATCGCGCCGATGGCGAACCCAGCCGTAATGAGAAACATCGCCGCACGCATGGGGAGCTGATCCGCAAGTGCTCCGATGAGAGGGGGCGACCAGAGGTCCCCGAACAGATGAATCGCGAAGATGCTCAGGGCCATAGCGCTAGCGCGGCGCTCCTCGGGCACGCTTCGCAGGAGCGCCGCGTTGACCGGCGATTGCGACACGAACAGAGCAATTTCGCATGCCAGGGCCACGGCGAAGAACGTTCCCGCCGAGTCCGCAACGAAACAAAGGGCCGTGAGCGGTGCGCCCAGGGCCGTGCTCCATGCGCAGACGGAGAGGTACCCGAGCGAAGCATTTTGGTCCGGATGGCTCTCGCCGCGATCCTGCTTTGCGGCTTTGTCCCCGAGGAAACCACCGATCACGGTGCCGATCGCCCCGCCCACCACGGTCACCATTCCGAAGCGGAAATTCGCCGTTTTCAAGTCGAGGTGGAACGTCTCGTAGAGGAACGTTGGTGCCCAAAAGGCAAGCCCGCCGATGGCAAACGTGTACGCCGCATAACCGAGCACCGCGCGCCGGTAGGTGCGTCGCGGATAAAGATCGCGCATGGCCGTGAGCATCGGCTCCTTGGCCTTGGCCACGGCGCGGCGTTCCGGCTCGACGACCGCCAGGCAGAGAAGAGCGAGCAAAAGCCCCGGCCCGCCCGCGACGAAGAACGCTGCGCGCCACCCGAAGGCATGTTCGACGAAGCCACCCGTGAGGTACCCGAGCGCCGAGCCAATCGGCATCGCCGTGTAAAACACGGAGAGCCATCGCCCGCGCTTCTCGGGCGGGGCGAGGTCGTCGATGATCGTGGGCGCGATGGTCGCGTAGCTGGCCTCGCCGATGCCCACGAAGGCACGCGAGGCGAGCAGCGACCATTTTCCCGCCGCAAACCCCGTCCAAAGGGTCGCAAGGCTCCACACGGCGACCCCGAGGGCCATGAGCCGCGTGCGCCGTCCCCGGTCGCCCAGCACGCCAAACATCGGGCTCGTCGCGAAATAACCCACGAGAAACACGGTGGCCGCTGTGCCCTCGACGAGCTTCGTCAATGCGAGCTCCGCCTCGATCTTCGGCAGCACCGCCGAGAGGACGTAGCGGTCCAGGTAGTTGAGGAGATTCAGCCCGGTAAGCAGGATCAGAATGACGAGCGGTCGCCGGATCACGTCAGCAGGCTATCCCGGTCAAGGGCCACGAGCTTGACATTTGTTCAACCCACGAGCTACGTCCGCTCCCTGGATCGGGATCGCCTTAGGCGCCCCGCCTTCGGGAGTTATCACCTATGCCGAAAAGAGCCGCCAAAGCCAGCGAGCGGATCGAATCCGAAGAGACCCCCGCCGTCGAGGAAGCCGCATCTGCAGCCGCATCTGGATCTGGCACTCGCCCCGCGCGAAGGGCCACCGCCGAGACCATGGCCTCGCGCCAGCGCGAGATTTCGGTCAGCGAATTCTTTACGAAGAATCGCCACCTCCTCGGCTTCGACAATCCCGCCAAGGCGCTGCTCACCACCGTCAAAGAGGCCGTGGACAACTCGCTCGACGCTTGCGAGGAAGCCGGCATCTTGCCGGACCTCATCGTCGAGGTGAAGGAGGTGGGCAACCCCACGAACGCCTCCGGAGCATCGCGCTTTCGCGTCTCCATCGAGGACAACGGCCCGGGCATCGTCAAACCGCAGATCGCGAAGATCTTCGCGAAGCTCTTATATGGGTCGAAGTTCCACCGTCTAAAGCAATCGCGCGGGCAGCAGGGCATCGGCATCAGCGCCGCGGGCCTCTACGGCCAGCTCACCACGGGCCGCCCGGTGGTCATCATCTCGAAGATCGGCAAGGGCCGTCCGGCCCACCGCATCGAGCTGCGCATCGACACGAAGCGCAACCACCCCGACGTCCTCAAGGACGAAATCGTCGAGTGGGACAAGGAGCACGGCACCCGCGTCGAAATCGAGCTGGTGGCGGCTTACCGCGGCGGGCGCACCGGCGTGGAGGCTTACCTCGAGCAAACCGTGGTGGCCAACCCGCACCTCGGGCTGACGTACCACCCGCCCAAAGGCGAGGTGCTCTCGTTCCCGCGCGTGGCCAACGAGCTGCCGCGCGAGGCCGAGGAGATCAAGCCGCACCCGCACGGTGTCGAGCTGGGAATGCTCCTGCGCATGCTGCACGATTCACCGGGCAAGTCGGTGAAGCAGGTGCTCATCGACGACTTTTCGCGCATCAGCCCGGCCCTGGCCGATCAAGTGTGCGAGCTCGCCAAGGTGAAGCCGAAGACGTCGGCGGCCAGTATCGTAGGCGACGACGTGGATCGCCTGCACAAGGCGCTGGGCGAGGTGAAGGTCAAGGCGCCGTCGGCCTCGTGCGTCGTGCCCATCGGCGAGGAGCTCCTCATCGAGGGCCTGAAACGCCGCTTCAAGGCGGATTTCTACGTGTCGACGACGCGCCCGCCCTCGGTTTACCGCGGCAACCCGTTCGTGGTGGAGGTCGGCCTCGCCTACGGCGGCGAGCTTCCGACGGACGATCCCGCGGACGTCATGCGCTTCGCCAACCGCGTGCCCTTGCAGTACCAGCCCAAGGCCTGCGCCATCAGCGAGGCCATTTACGATACGAACTGGCGCTCGTACGAGCTGCAGCAGCCCCGCGGCGCCTTGCCGCTCGGCCCCTTGGCGGTCGTGGTGCACCTGGCGAGCGTCTGGGTGCCCTTCACCAGCGAGGCGAAGGAAGCCGTCGCGCACTACGACGAGCTGCTTCGCGAGATGAAGCTCGCCGTGCAGGAGTGCGGCCGCAAGCTGGGGGCGCACCTGCGTGCCCGCGAGCGCGCGGTCAGCGAGCAAAAGCGTCTGCACCTTTTCCAGCGCTACATTCCCGAGGTGGCCGAGGCCATCGGGGCGATCCTTTCGAAGCCGAAGGACGCCGTGCAGCAGTCCTTCTACTCCGCCCTGCCGAACTTCGTGCGCATCGTGCAGGAGCAGCCGGAAAAGCCCGACGGAGAAGGCTCTCCCGCCCCGAGCGAGCCGCCCCCGCCGGCCAGTGGAAGTGAGCCCCCGCCGGCGCCTCCGAAGGCCGCTGCCGCCGCCAAGAAGGGGAGCGCGAGCGCGAAGAAAGCGCCCCCGCCGCCCCCGGCCAAGGCGCCCCCGACGAAGAAGGCACCGCCGCCCCCGCCCAAGAAGGGCGCCCCGCTGCCGAAGAAGCGCACGAAACCCGAGCTACGGACCCAGGTCTAAGGAGAACAACCCATGGCCGCCGCGAAGAAAGCCACGACCAAGCCCAAGGCATCCGACAAGGACGTTCGTACGCTCCGCAAGATCGAGCAGCTCGCTCAAGCCGCGGTACGCACCGTCGAAAAGAAGGAGAACCCCGCGCTATCCATCCGCATGCGGGCGCTGTCCAACGTCTCCTTCAACGAGAAAAAGCGCATCATCGAGCTGGGTCAGAAGACGCAATCGCGCGAGTTTTTCAACACCGCGATGGCCCGCAAGTTCATGCAGACCTTCCTCATCGCGCGCGGCTGCAAGACGCTGATCGACGAGGGCAAGACGGTCAGCATTCGTCAGATGTTCTACATGACGAAGCACACGCTCCAGGGCAGCTCGGAGAACACCTTCGAGGACCAGAGCGAGAGCGATCCCATCATCGAGGACCTCGAGGTGGGCATCGACGCGCTGCGCGAGGAGCTTCATCTCTTCGCCAACAAGCGCGGCCTCGTCGTGGGCTCGCTCGTCGTCAACGACGCGGGCGACGAGATCGATTTGACGCGCATGGGCCGCGGAGGGTGGGGGATCCCGAGCATCTGCGAGGACGATCAGCTCCGTTTCGTGCGCAACAAGGCCGAGTTCATCCTCTGCGTCGAGAAGCAAGCCGTCTGGCACCGCCTCAACGAGGATCGCTTCTGGGAGAAGCACAAGTGCATCCTCATGACCACCGAGGGCCAGGCCGCCCGCGGGTCGCGCCGGCTACTGCAACGCATGGCCACCGAGCTGAAATTGCCCATTTACGTCCTCGTCGATAACGATCCGTGGGGGCTCTACATCTACTCGGTCCTCAAGCAGGGCTCGATCAACCTGGCCTACGAATCAATGCGCATGGCCGTCCCGGGCGTTCGCTTCTTGGGCATGAGCTCGTTCGACTACAAGAAGTTCACCCTGCCCAAGGCGGTGGAGATCAAGCTCTCCAAGGAAGACATTTCCCGCGCCGAGCAGATGAAGGCGTACCCCTGGTTCAAGGACAAGAAGTGGCAGCGTGAGATCCAGGAGCTGCTGAAAAACGGCTTCAAGATGGAGGTCGACGCCCTTCTCACGAAGAGCATTTCCTTCATCACCGAGGAGTACATTCCGAAGAAACTGCGGGACAAAGATTTCCTTCAGTAAAGCCTTCTGCCGCATAATGGAGGCTGGAGGTCATCATGGTGACGGCGTTCGTCTTCATCACCGCGGTACCGGAGCGTCAGGAGGAGCTGCTCGATGTGATTGGCGCGCGCGCCGAGGTCGTCGAGTGCCATCGCTTCGTCGGGGGCGAGCTCATGGCGCGCCTTTCCTGTGCCGATCTGGCGGGGGTTCATCAGTTCGTGGCCGATCAACTGCGGAACGAAGGGGTGGAGATCCGCATCGAGCGCGTCGAGGACACGGTGAAATCGGCGACGGCGGCGGCCGCATTGGACAACGTGACCGCCAAGCGCGGCGCGTCCATTCCGCCGCCTCCGCCTAGCGTCAACCCACCGAGCCGCTCGCGTCCGCGTCCTCTGACGAACCGCGAACGCGATGTCATCCGCGCGCTGGCCGCCGTTGTTTGGGTCGATGGAAATGCCGATCCGGCGGAGCTCGAAATCGTCGATCAGGTCATCTCCGGGTATGCCGTCACCCCCGAGCAGCGCAAAGAGCTCACGGCCTTCGTGCGCAGCGAGCGAAAGCTCGACACGGACATGGCGCTGGAGCACCTCGGCGCGGAGGATCGCGAGCTCTTGCTCACCAATGCCGCGATCATCACCCACGCCGATGGGGTGCAGCTTCCCTCGGAAAAAACGATGCTGGCCAAGCTCGGGAAAATGCTCGGCTACTCGGAAGAGCAGGCCACCGTCATCGTTCAGTCGGCCGTGGAAGAGGGCGCGATCAGCCTCTCCAGCCGGGCGCTGGAAGACGAAGCGGACTGAATTTGCGAGAAATTTCAGCGTGGTGAAACGTTTGCGCTGATAAAAAGATTGCGAGCGGTCTCTATCTCGTTACCATCCGGCAACGAGAGGTTGGCCAATGGAGACCGCGTACGACGTCATCATTCGCAATGGCCGCTGGTTCGACGGGACGGGGGCACCCTCCGCCGTGCGCCATCTCGGCATTCGCCAGGGACGCATCGCAGCCGTGTCTTCGGTGCCGCTCCCCGAAGAGGGCTGTCCCGAGATCATCGAGGCCGAGGGAAAGTGGGTGCTGCCTGGCTTCGTCGACATCCACACGCACTACGACGCGGAGATCCTCGCCGCGCCGGGCCTGCGCGAATCCGTTCGCCATGGCGTGACCAGCGTCTTCCTCGGAAGCTGCTCCATCGGGACGGTGCACTCCTCCGCGCTCGATTGCGCGGACCTCTTCAGCCGCGTCGAGGCGGTGCCGCGCGAGTACGTGCTCGCGCTGCTCGAGCGCCACAAGTCCTGGCAGACCGCGGGCGACTACGTGCGCTTTCTCGAGTCGATGCCGCTCGGCCCCAACGTGGCGGCGTTCCTCGGGCACTCGGACATGCGCGCGACCGTGATGGGCCTGGGGCGCTCCGTCGATCCGAACGAGAAGCCCACCGAGGACGAGATGCGCCGGATGGAGCAGATGCTCGACGACGCGCTTTCACAGGGATTCCTCGGGCTCTCCACGATGACCAATCCGTGGGACAAGCTCGATGGTGAGCGGTATCGCTCCAAATCGCTGCCCTCGACGTTCGCCCACTGGAACGAATACCAGAGGTTCAATCGCATCCTGCGCGCCACCGGGCGCGTTCTCCAGAGCGCGCCGAACATCACCACGAAGGTGAACGCGGTGCGCTTTCTCTGGGAGAGCATGGCGCTCTTCGGACGCAAGGCGCTCAAAACGACGCTTCTCACCGCCGCCGACGCCAAATCGAGTCCCTTTTTGGTGCGTGCACTCTGCGCGGTGGCGCGCTTCATCAATCGCTTCACGGGAGCGGACTTCCGCTGGCAGCATCTGCCGGTGCCCTTCGAGGTGTACGCCGATGGCATCGACTTGGTCGTCTTCGAGGAATTCGGCGCCGGACGCGCAGCCTTGCACCTCCAAGAGGAAGTGGAACGCAATCAGCTATTGACCGATCCGAAGTACCGCCGCGAATTCCGTCGCGATTACGAAGCGAAATTCACCCCGCGCGTGTGGCAACGTGATTTCCACGATGCGCACATCGTGGCGTGCCCCGATGGGTCGGTGGTGGGCAAATCCTTCGGGCAGGTGGCCGACGAGCGCGGAATTCACCCGGTGGACGCGTTTCTCGATTTGGTCGTTCAATATGGGACCAAGGTTCGGTGGCGAACCACGATTGCCAATCATCGCACGCCGGTGCTCGACCGATTGGCTGCCGATTCGGCCGTGCAAATGGGATTTGCCGATTCGGGTGCCCATCTTCGCAATATGGCCTTTTACAATTTCCCCATTCGCATGCTACGCCGGGTGAAGGCAGCCATCGATGGGGGAACGCCGTTCATGACCTTGGAGCGCGCCGTTCACCGGCTCACCGGCGAGCTCGGTGGCTGGTACGGTATTCACGCGGGCACGTTGCGCAAAGGCGATCGCGCCGATGTCGTCGTGCTCGATCCCGCGGGCCTCGATGCCAGCGTGGACGCGTATTACGAGGCGCCGGTGCCGGAGTACGGCGGGCTCTCGCGCATGGTGAACCGAAGCGATGCCGCGGTGAGGGCCACCCTCGTCGCGGGCCGTGTCGTGTATCAGAATGGGCAATTTCTCGCAGGCTACGGGGAGACCCTGCGTACGGGCTCTTTTCTTCGTGTCGGCGAGCGCAGCACGGACGCGGCCACGGCCACGTCCGGCAGTTCACGCGAGCAGTCGGGCACCAACGAGGTCACCAGCGGAGGCGAGTGCGCAGCATGAGCGAAGAGATGACATTGCCAAAGGTCCGTCGCAGTCAGCGTGAGCGGCGTGAAAGCACGATGGCGAAGTTGGTGGAGGCGACCATCGATTCGTTGCGCGAGGTCGGCTATGCCGCCACGTCCGTGAAAGAGGTCTGCCGCCGCTCCGGCGTTTCGCATGGCGGGCTCTTTCGTCACTTCCCGTCGATGCTCGAATTGATCCTCGCCGCGGCGGAGGAAGTGGCCCGCCGCCAGATTGCCGAGTTCGAGCGGCGTTTCTGGCAGGCGCCGCACGAGGAGCCGTCGCTGCATGCCGCGATGCGCATGCTGCGCGATGCCTGCCGCACGCCGATCAATTCGGTGTGGTACGAGCTTCTGGTGGCGGCACGCACGGATGCGCCGCTTCGAACGGCGCTCGAGCCGACGATCCGCCGGTATTACGCATCGATCCGCACGACGGCGTCGCGCCTTCCGGGCATCGACTCCATCCCGGAGGACCTGTTCGAGACGCTTCTCTTCACGTTGGTGCACGTTTTCGACGGCGAGTCCTTGGCTCGCGTGGTTCTGCCGCATCCCGAGCTGGAAGAGCGCCGCATGTCGCTTCTCGTCGGCCTGATCGAGCTTTTGCAGCAGCGGCGCGCCTGATAGAACGCGGCGGCATGTCCGCCCTTTTCGAGAAAGTTCTCATTGCGAATCGCGGTGAGATTGCGCGCCGCGTTATTCGAACCTGCCGCCGTCTAGGTATCAAGACGGTGGCCGTGCACTCGGAGGCCGATGCCAACGCGCCGCACGTGCACGAGGCCGACGAGGCGGTGCTCTTGGGCCCGCCCCCGCCCAAAGATTCGTATTTGAATCGCGATGCGTTGCTCGCCGCCATCGAGAAGACTGGCGCGCGGGCCGTGCATCCGGGCTACGGCTTTTTGAGCGAAAACTCCGACTTTGCGCGCCGCGTGGCCGAGCGGGGCGTGACCTTCATCGGTCCCTCGCCCGAGGTGCTCGACGCCTTTGGCGACAAGATGAAGGCGCGCCACGTGGCCCTCGCGGCGGGGACGCGTCCCGTGCCGGGCACCGACGAGCCCATCGCGATCGACACGCCCGAGGGCGTGGCCGAGGCAAAGGCCGTGGCCGGGCGCGTGGGCTATCCGGTGATCGTGAAGGCCGTCGGCGGTGGCGGCGGCATCGGGATGCAGATCGTGCGCGAGGAAGCCGGCATGGAGCGCGCGCTGAAGACGTGCTCGGACCGCGGCAAGGCGTCCTTCGCCGACGCGCGGGTCTACTTGGAGCGCTACGTTCAGGAGCCGCGCCACATCGAGGTGCAGGTGCTCTGCGACGCACAAGGCAACGCGTACGCGTTGGGCGAGCGCGAGTGCAGCATGCAGCGGCGCCATCAGAAGATCCTCGAGGAGTCGCCCTCGCCGGCGGCGTTCTTCCAGGGCGAAGAAGGCGCAAAGCGCCGGGCGGATCTCTTCGACGCGGCGCTCCGCGTGGTGAAGAGCGTCGGTTACGTGGGCGCGGGCACGTGCGAGTTCATCGCGGACGCCTCGGGCGATCTGTTCTTCCTGGAGGTGAATGCGCGCCTGCAGGTCGAGCACCCCGTCACGGAGATGGTGCTCGGCCTCGATCTGGTGGAGCTGCAGCTTCGCGTCGCCGCGGGCGAGCCGCTGCCCGATCTATCGCGGGTGCATCCCGAGGGGCACTCCATCGAGGTGCGCGTCTACGCCGAGGATCCGAAGAAGGGGTTCATCCCCAAGCCGGGCGCCATCGACGAATTGGTCTGGGCCGGCGGCGTGGGCGATGCCCAAACGCGCGCCCTGCGCATCGAATCGGGCGTGGCCGCCGGCTCGAAGGTGACGCCGTTCTACGATCCCATGGTGGCCAAGGTCGTCGCCTGGGGCGCCGATCGCGAAGCCTCGATCGCCGAACTGGCGCGCGCCCTCGCGGGGACGAAAATCGCACCCTGCGTCACCAACGTCGCCTTCCTCCAGGCCATCCTCGAGAGCCCCGAATTCCGCTCGGGCCGCTACGACACCTCCCTCGCCGAGGTGCTCGCCAAGAGAATTTGAACAGGGAGGGGGGGAGGCGGGGAGGGATACGGCACAAATCCCACCGCGCACCGAGGCTGGTTTGGGTTTTCACTTGGCTCACGAAGCCAACTGAAAAACTAAAAAAGCCTTGGCACGCGGTGGGATTCGCGTTGTATCCCTCCCCGCCTCCCCCCCTCCCTGTTCAATCTTCTGGGAGGGTTAATCGCGGTCGAACGGCACGATGTCGTGCGCGCCGAGTTCGGGAATTGCCTCGCGGACCTTGCCTTCGATTTCCGAGGCGGTGCCCACGATGGAGACCAGCAGGTCGCGCGTCGTGAGGCGGTTTTTCAGGGCGGTGTTGGCCTGCTCCAAGGTGACCGCTTCCACCTGGGCCACGTGGCCGGAGTAGTAATTCGCGGGCAGACCCAGAAGCTCGACGTCGAGCGCCTGGTGCAGCCGCTTGCTGGCGGTGTCGACCTCGAAGGCAAAGGAGCGGGCGAGGTAGCGCTTGATGAAGGCGAGCTCGCGGGCCGTAATGCCTTTTTCCACGAGATCGGTGAAGAGCTCCAGTTGCAGGGCGATGCAGGCGGCGGCGTCGGTGGCTGCGGGGAAGGTCACCATGGCGAACGAATGCCGCTGCCGATCGATGCCCAGGCGCGACGATGCGCCGTAGGACCAGCCGCGCTTCGACCGCACCTCGCGCATCAACCGCGACGTGAAGGTGCCGCCGAATACCGCGTTGGCGACGGTCAGCGGAATGTGGTCGTCGTCGTGCGGCGACGTGCCCAATTGGCCAATCACGATCTGCGTCTGCGTGCGCTCCGGCTTGTCCACGAAGACGAGACGGCGCCCGGCAATGGGCGCGGGCGGGGGAACCGGATCCTCCAGCCGCGGGCCGTCGGGGATATCGCGAATGAGGCGCCGCGCATGCTTCTCCGCCGCCTCCAGCGAAATGTCGCCCGAAAAGCCGATGACGATGTTCCCTTTGACGAAGTGCTTGCGGTACTCCGCACGCGCATCATCCGTCGTCAATGATTCCACACCCGGGATGGTGCCCGCCGCCGAGCGCGAGTACGGATGATCGCGGAACAGCCCGCGGCGAAAGGCCCGCTGCGCGAGCGCCCTGTCGTTGTCGCGCGCGCCGATCAGATCGGCCACGATTTCGCGCTTCAAACGCCCGAATTCGTCCTCGGGGAACGTCGGCGACTCCAGCAAGGTCGCGAACAACTCGATGAACGGCCCGAGGTTGCGCTCGATGACCTGCCCGTACACCGTGGAGATCGACGCGTTCACGTCGAGCGATATCTCGCTGCCCAATCGGTCCAGCGCATCTTCGATCTGGTGCGATGTCAGATCGCGCGCGCCGCGGCGGAGCATGCCCAGCGTGGTGCGGAAAAGCCCTTGCTTCTCCACCGAATCGTGCGCGGAGCCGCTCCGCGTGGACACGACCACCTCGACCAACGGAATCGCATGGCTCTCTTCGACGTAGAGCAGCGCTCCGCCTTCCAGCTCGATGCGCGTGGTCATTCTGCGGCCTCCGTCCCCCGAGGGGAGGCTGGCGCGCAGCTCGTCGCTTCTTCGGGCTGCACGTGAATCGTCGTGCGGGCGCGATCCACCAGGTAACGGCGCGCCACGCGCAGCACGTCACCCATGGTGGTGCGGCGGTACTCTTCGAGCCGCCGGAAGCTCACCGATGCGTCCCCGAGCACCGTCTCGTAAAAGCCAATTTGCTCCGCCTTGCCGCTCATCGTCTCCATCGATTGCAACGTCGATAGCTCCAGCCGCGCTTTGGCGCGCACCAATTCATCCTCGGAAATGGGCACTTTCTTCGCCCGATCCAGCTCCTCTGCCAACACCGCCTCGATTTCCGCCGCCGTTTTGCCCGGCCGCGCGGTGAAGTGCAATTCGTACAATCCCGGATCGCGGAAGGTGGCCACCCAGCCGCGAAGATCGCTCGCCAGCTCCTTCTCGATGACCAGCGACCGGTACAAGCGCGAGGCTCGCCCGCCGAAGAGAATCTCGTTGAGCACCGTCAGATGCGCATGATCGGCATCGCCCAACGCGGGGCCGTGGAATCCGATGTAGAGCTTTTCCGTCGGCGTCGGCTTGCGGATGGCTACGCGTCGCTCTTCGAGCTGCGGCGGCTCGGGGTGCGTGTCCTCGAAGGGGATCTCCGAACTCGGAATGGGGCCGTACGCTTTTTGAATCTTCGCGAGGACGTCCTTTTCTTTGATATCGCCGCAAATCACGACCATCGCATTGTTCGGCGCGTAATACGTCCGATAAAACGATTCGCAATCTTCGGGCGAGAAGTTGTGGATGTCCTCCATCCAGCCGATGGTCGGCCAGTGGTACGGGTGCACCGTGTACGCCGTCTTGTAGAGCAACTCGCTGGCCGTGCCCTCGATGTCGTCGTCCACGCGGAAACGGCGCTCGTTCGCGACGACTTCTTTCTCGCTGGCGACCTGCGGCTCGCGCAACACCAGGTGCGCCATGCGGTCGCTCTCCAGCTCCACCGCGAGCGACAGGCGATCGGCCGGGAGGCTCTCGTAGTAGTAGGTCCAGTCCAGCCAGGTGGCGGCGTTCGACTCGGCGCCGTTCTCTTCCAGCTTGCGATCGAACTCGCCCGCCTTGAGCGACTCCGTCTCGTTGAACATGAGGTGCTCGAAGAGGTGCGCCAGCCCGGTCTTTCCAGGCTTCTCGTGGCGCGAGCCCACACCGAACCACGTGAAATAGCTCACCACGGGCGCACTGCGATCGACCAGGAGCCGCACCCGCAGCCCATTTTCCAGCCGATAGCGCAGAACTTCGCCCCCGCCGAAGGGCACCTCCCCCTCGAAGGTGATTTTCGACCCATCCCCCGTGTTAAGCGCTTCGATCCACTTCGCTCGTGCTGTGCTCACGGGCCGTGTTTAGCACGGCCGCAGCTCATTAAGGTGGCACTTCGGCCCTGCGGCCTCCGGCCCCTCCGTGGACTACGGCCTGGGGGCCTTCGTCGACCTTCGTGGACTCGTGCACTACGAGTCGACTTGGCCTGGGGGCCATCGTCGATCTTCGTGCACTCGTCCACTACGGTTGACTACGGCCTGGGGGCCTTCGTCGACCTTCGTGGACTCGTGCACTACGAGTCGACTTGGCCTGGGGGCCATCGTCGATCTTCGTGCACTCGTCCACTCGTCTACTAGGGTTCTAGATCGGTTCGGAGTCTTCGGGCGCGGGTGGGGAGGCGCAGTTTGCGCAGCGCTTGGGTCTCGATTTGACGAATGCGCTCGCGTGTCAGGGAGAACGATTCGCCGATTTCGCTCAGGGTGCGCTCGTTGCCGTCGTCGAGGCCGAAACGCATGCGGAGTACACGCTCTTCGCGCGGCGTGAGCTCGTTGAGCAGCTCCCGCGTTTCCTGCACGAACCGTTTGCGCACGAGCACATCGACGGGCGCCGGGTTGTGCGTATCTTCGACGAAGTCGCCGAGGCGCGCCTCGCCATCGTCCCCGACCGGGGCCTCCAGCGACACGGGCGTGCGTGCCGCGTTCAGCGCGGTCATCACCTTTTTCACCGGAAGATCCAGCTCATTGGCCAGCTCTTCGGGTGTCGGCTCGCGGCCGTGCACCTGTTCGAGTTGGCGTCGTGCGCGCGCGATCTTCTGGCCGGTCTCCACCATGTGCACCGGCGTGCGAATGGTGCGGCCCTGATCGGCAATGGCGCGCGCGATGGATTGCCGAATCCACCACATGGCGTACGTGCTGAATTTGTATCCGCGGCGATAATCGAATTTCTCCGCCGCGCGCATCAGTCCGATATTGCCCTCTTGAATCAAATCCAGGAGGCCCAGCGGCGAATTCTTCCGTCGCTTGACGATGGACACCACCAGACGGAGGTTCGCCTCCACCAATGCGGACTTTGCCGAGTCGGCTTTGCGCTCGCCCTCGCGGATCGTCGTCACCGTGCGCTGCAGCGCCTCCACCGTCGCGGTATCCTCCGCGTCGTTGTCCGGCACCAGGCGCGCACGCAGGCGGGCCGTGACCCGGTCGAGAACGCCTCGGGTCAGACGGATTTCTTCCAGCGCCTTCCGAGCCCGCTCGCGCGCCACCTTGAGCGGCGACTCCGGCTTCACCGGCTTCTTCTTCGACTTGGCGGCCGCAGCCGTCTTCTTCGAAGCGACCCGAGGCCCGGCCTGGAGGGCCACCTCGGAAGGCGGCGGCGGAATCGACGCGCGCGCGGACGGCTTCGTTTGCTGTACGATTGCAAGATTCCGTACTGCCTCGAATTGCCCGAGCACCTTCACGGTGGCGAGCTGCTCGTCCGTCGGGCTTTCGGACTCGACGGAATTGCGCGTGAGATCGCGCAAACGCATTTTTCCTTCGGCGAGCTCGTCCGCGATGGCCACCAGCTCCCGCACCGCGAATGATGACGAGACGAGCGCGCTCAAAATCATGAGCTCACCCTGCTCGATGCGTTGAGCAAGCTCGACTTCGCCCTCGCGCGTGAGGAGCGGCACCCGGGCGAGCCGGTGGAAATAGGCCTGAACGGAATCCTCGCCGTCGACGGTGCGCGTGGCGCGGGCTTCACTCGCGGCGGCAGGCTTGCCAGCCGAGGCGACTGCAGCCCCACCAACACGAGCAGCGACGGACCTAACGGCAGAAGAACGACTCGTGGACGAACTTTTCACCTGATGAGCTCTTTCCTGAAACGCCATTGAATCAAACACCCCCAATTGACCTCTCATTCCATACGGTCAACCCGACTTCAGGGTCTGGCCGGTCGTGCGTCGCGTTTTCTCGACTTCTCCGTGATCCGATATGTCGTGTTGATACCTGCGTCGCAAGTAGCAAAGGCGCAAGTCTGCCCCGCGCGTGACGTGTTGGACACGGTCGGACGCGGGTCCTTGGTTTTCCAGCGCGAGCGTGGGCGAAACGCAGATTTGCATGAAGTACGTGAAAGAAGCGCAACGCAACGTGCTGAGCGTGCATAAAAGTAGTGATGCTTCCGGCTCGAGAGGGATCGTCCATCTCGCAAATGAAGTCCCAGCTCGTGCGAACGGTCGCGCATGCTCTGCCGTCGAACTTACTGTTCATGCGGGGTCCACACGAAAATCGAAAACGGGTGGCACTCACGTTCGATGACGGGCCCGACGAAATGACACCTCGGTATTTGCGCACTTTGGACCAACTCCATGTGCGTGCAACTTTTTTCCTCCTTGGAATGAACGCGGAAAAGCGGCCCGAACTTGTTCGATCCATCGTCGCTGCAGGGCACGAAGTGGCCAGTCACGGATATTCGCATCGCGCCTTTCCCTCGCTGGACGGGTGCGCTCTGGTCGATGAACTGATCCACACGGCCGATTTGCTCCCGCCCAGTCCTACGCCGAGACCGCTCGTGCGGCCTCCGCGCGGCGAGCTGACGCCGGCCACGTTGGCGCGTGTGGCCTTCGCCGGCTACACGACCGTGCTCTGGTCGCTCGATTCGGACGACTGCCGCACCACGGATTCGATCGAGGTGCAGGAAAGGACCTCGCGCGTTCGGCCTGGCGAGATCATCCTCATGCACGAAGGGCAGTCGTGGACGCTTTCAGCGTTGCCCGCCATCGTCGGGCGCCTGCGTCGATCCGGCTTCGAGCTGGTGACCGTCGGTGAGCTCATGTCTTCGTAACGGTGTGTTCCCGCGTGGCGCGGGCAGAAAGGTGCAAAGGTAGCAGGGCGATGGCGCGCACGAGGCTGTCGAAGCTTCTCGATGAGACGGGGGCTCTCTCATTGGTCTTGCGCATCCGCGGGCATACCGCGAGCCCCTGGCTCACGGTGTTGACGTACCACAGGGTGGCCGATCCCGCGTCGGCCGAGATGGTCGATGGCAACGTGGTGGATGCGCGCCCCGAAGCCTTCGAAGAGCAAATCGTATTTTTGAAACGTTATTGCCATATCATCGGCATGGACGATCTTCTGGCATTCCGACACGGGGCGCCTTTGCCGCACAATCCCGTGCTTTTGACCTTCGACGACGGATATCGCGATAATTTCGATACCGTTCTTCCTCTTCTGGTGCGCCACGGCGTGCCCGGGGTGTTTTTCATCGCTACGCGGTTCATCGAAGAGCGCCGCCTGTTCTGGTGGGATCGCGTGAGCTACCTGGTGAAGCACTCCCCGCACGAGTCCATCACCGTCACCTATCCGCGCCCGCTGACCTTCACCCTGGGAACGAAGCGCGAAGAACGCGTCGCGGCCGCGCGCCGGGCGATGGCCGTGATCAAGAGCCACTACGATCTGGATCTGGCGCGCTACCTGGACGAACTGGAGCGGGCCGCCGGTGTGACCTTGAGCCGCGAATGCGAGCGGCGCATGGTCGACGACCTGATGATGAATTGGGAGCATGTGCTCGGGCTCCGGCGCGCCGGCATGAGTGTGCAATCGCACACACGCGAACACCGTGTATTGTACACGTTGTCCGAGTCGGGCCTTCGCAGCGAGCTGGAAGGGTCGAAACACGACCTGGAGGAGGTACTCGGCGAGCGCGTGGACGCCGTGGCCTATCCGGTGGGCAAGGCCCTGCATCGGGCGCCGCACGCGCGCAATGCCATCCGCGCGGCGGGCTACGAATTGGGCTTCACCAACGGCACGGGCACCAACCCGGTGTGGCGCTTCGACCCGATGGATGTGCGGCGCCTCTCGCTGGAGGTGGACGTTCCGCCCTCGTACTTCCGCGGCATGGTCGCCCTACCGTACTTCGCCTACGAGCCCCACACGATGGCCCGCAACGAGTGGTGATCAGGGTTTAGGGTTTAGGATTTAGGGTTTAGGGGGAAGCCGCCCTCATCCTCTTCTTCCCTAACCCCTAACCCCTAGGCTTCGATGATCACGGTGCGGCGTTTTCCCTCTTTGGTGAGGGGGATCTCGGGGGTCGTTTCGATGCGCACCGGGACCTCTTTCAGCAATTGGGCGCAGCCACGGCGGATGTTTTCGAGCGACACATCGTTGAGCCCATCGCCGGGCACGATGCGCAACGTGATCGAGCGATCGCGGTGTTGAACGACTTGAAACTGGCGCGCGGCATCGGCCAATCCCGTGAAAAGAACGTGGAACGCGACGCCGCTGATGACCGTGCCATCGGCGCCCTTCAGCAGATCCGCGGCGCGCCCTTCCACCTTGGCAATGCGTGAAAGATGCCGCCCGCACGGGCAGCGATCGGCGGGCCCGGCCACGGCCAAATCGCCATTCTTGTATCGGATGAATGGCATACCCAAGTTGTGCAAATCGGTAATGACGACTTCGCCGGTTTCGCCTTCGCGCGCGGGGCGCTCGCGGCCGTCGGGCTCCGTTACCAGAATTTCGACGAGGATGTTCTCCATCGAGACGTGCAGGCCCTCGTGGGCCTCGCACTCGCTGGCGATGAGCATGACCTCGCGGCAGCCATAGGTCTCGAATACGGCGGGACCGAAGGCGCGTTCCAGCTCCGCGCGGTCAGCGGGGAAGAGGCGCTCGGCACCGCAGAGCACCGGGATGGTTCCCCAGGCGCGGAGCCCGTGCCGGTTGATGAAGCGCGCGAGCTCGGCCCCGGCCTGCGTGTAACACACGACGACCTTCGGCGTGTTGCGCTTGAGGACGCGCACCACGTGCCGCAGCTCGCGCTCCGTCATCACCGTGCAGGGGACGTAGGTCTCGCGGCGCATGAAGCGGTCGAGGATCACCTTGGCGCGCGCCTTCGAAAAGTCGAAGCCCGGTGGGTTCGGCGAGCCCCAGAAATAGAGCGCGCGGTCGCCCGGGTGGTACCCCGCCCAGCCGTAACCGCGCAGCTTGATGGCCTGGCGCCAGTATTCGCTGTCGGCGTCGTAGCCGAAGAGAAGCGGCTGCCCGGTGGTGCCTCCGGTGTTCTTGCGCACGGTGGGGAAGGGGTAGGCGACCGACTCGCGGTCGCTGGCGCGCTCGCGGGCCTCCTCACGCGTGAGAACGGGGATCTTGCGAAGGTCCTCGGGGCTCTTGATGTCCGCCTCGGTAATGTCCGCCTGGCGAAACCGCTGCCGGTAGAAGGGGACGTGCGCGTAGGCATGCCGGACGAGCCGCCGAAGCGCACCCGTTTGAATGGCCACCAATTCGTCGAGCGAACGCCATTGCGTCCGTTCGAGGTACTCGTGGCGCGCAAGGGTGGGCCGCCGCCGAACCCTCGACTCCCAGGTGGGCCACAGAATCGACCGAAACAGTTGCCCGTAAATGTCCATGGTACCGTCGGGCGTGCGGGCCCAAAAGTAACGCTGCGGGACGTGGCACGCGAGCAGGACCTTGGATGAGCCGACGTGCTCCGACGTTTCGCGTTCGCCGCGTTCAGCGATCCGAATCCACCGCCCGCACGGTGTTCTCGATGGACTGCTGCGCGTGGAAGCCCAAGATTTCCCGCGCGCGGCGGTCGTCGACCATGCACACGTGACGGATGTGGTCGAGCTCCGGGGCGGGGAAGGTGGTGAGGCGCAGCGACCAGAGGCGTTTCAACACGGAGCGCCCCACGGAATAGGGAACGGGGATGCTCGGCCGATCGAGCAGCTTGATGATGCGCGAAAGGGGCAGCGGATCCGGTCCCGCGATGTTGAACACGCCGCGCACCCCGGGGCGGATGGCCAGGCGGATGGCCTCGACCACGTCCCGCTCGTGGATGACCTGCACCATGGGGTCGTAGCCCAAGAGCGTGGGGATGGTGGGCAGGCGGAGGAAATTCGACGGCGCATTGCGGACCGAGCCGAGGATGTGCACCGGCCGCAGGATGACCGTGTCCGTTTCGGGGTGCTTCCAGAAGAAGCTCTGCGCGAGCATGTCGACCTCGATGAGGTCGCGAATTTCGCCGAAGTTGGCCCCGCCCAGGAGCGGCGCCTCCTCGCTCAGGAACTGCGGATTTTCCGGCTGCGGGCCATAGACGTTCGCGCTCGAAAGCACGATCAGCTTGCCGATGCGGAAGTGTGCGACGTACTCGAGCAGCTTGGCGAAGCCGGCGACGTTCCACGCGTGGTGCTCCCCGGAGGACGCACGCGGGTTGTGCATGATGCCCAAATGCACCACCGCCGAGATGGGGTGCGCGCGAAAGACGTCCTTGAGCTTTTTGCGGCGGATGTCGACCTGCTGATGGATGACGTCCTTCGGCTTGTCCGGGAAGGCGCGCCGGTCGACGCCGATGACCGTGCGCTCGCGGTGCAGCACGCGGGCGAGCCGCTTGCCGAGGCGCCCGCAGATGCCGGTGATGAGGATGGCGCCTTCCTCCCCCGCGGGAGGATGCAGCACGAACGAGCCCGACGGCGTTTTATCGCGGTCCACGGATCACCAAAAGACGCTGCGCCGCGCCTTGATGCCGCGGTTGAGCATGGATTGAATGGTGGCTTTGACGAGCCACACTTTCTCTTCGATCACCGCGTCGTCGTCGTCGTGATCGCCGGTGAAGTGCATGGGTTCGCCGAAGTAGACCCGGTATTTCGTGGGCAAGGGCAATTGCCCGCCCGGCAGAAGGAACTGCGGAATGACCGGGAACGATGGCATTCGCAATAGCTTTGCAACCGTATCCAGGTTGCCAACGGAAATGTATTGCTCTTCGCCGCCGATGACCGCAATCGGGATGATCGGCGTCTTCGTCTCGATGGCCAGGCGCATGAAGCCCAGGCCGAAGTCGGTGAGCTGGTAGCGGCGGTCGAACGTCTTGGAGATGCCGCGCGCGCCCTCCGGAAAGACGAGCAGCGCTTCACCCTGTTCGAGCAAGCGGCGCGCGTTTTCCGGAACGCCGACGACCTGGCCCACCCTCGGAAACAAAGTCGAAACGAAGGGAATCGACTGCGACCATTTTTCGACCATGGCGCGGACGAAACGCGGCGGTTCGACGTCCATGAACATGGTGGCGCCGATGATCGCGCCATCGATGGGGATCTGCCCGGAGTGGTTCGCGATGAGGAGGACGCGACCGGTCGGCACTTGGTTGGCGCCGTAAACGTCCGTGCGGAAGTAACGCCGGTGGAGAAATGCCGCGGAGGCAAGCGCGTATTTCGTCCAGCCCGGATCGAGCCCGAAGGGGTCGACTCCCGAGGAGCCGAGCGACACCGGCACGCGTTGCAATCGCTCGGTGAAGTCCTCTCCAAGAAGGGACGACATCCAGGAATCGAGCGTTTCCCCCGCGGCCTCGCGCACGCGACGCGCCCAAGGCCATGCGGCCCGCGCTGCCGATCCAATGCGCACGAGGGCGCTGGAAGCTTGTTCGTTGTTCGCTGGCACGTCCATGAAGTAACAAAGATCGACCGCGAGAGGGAGAGACAGGTACGATGCACCATGCGTTTCACCCGACCGGCAGCCCTCGCGCGCGGCGATCGTATTGCCGTGGCGGCACCGGCAAGCGCGTTCGACCGATCTGACTTCGACCAAGGCCTCGCATGGTTGGCCGAGCGCTACCGCATCCGCACGGTGCTGCCCTCGATCTACGAGAAGCGCGGGTACCTTGCGGGTGACGATGCGCGCCGCCGCGACGAGCTGGCGTCGGCCATGCTCGATCCGGAGGTGAAGGCGATCCTCATGGCCCGGGGCGGGTACGGTTCGATGCGCATCGTCGACCAGCTACCGTGGGACGCATTTCGCGCGCAGCCCAAGTGGATCGTGGGTTTCAGCGACATCACGACGTTCCATGTCGAGGCGACGCGTCTGCGCATTGCCTCGCTGCACGCCTCGCACGTGAACGCCGTCGGGCGGATGTCCGAGCCGGCGCGCGAGGAGTTTCAGCGGGCTCTGGAGGGCAAGGCTCCGCCGCTGCATTTCCCGAGCTTGCACCCCATTGTCGCGGGCGATGCTGCCGGCGTGCTCGTGGGCGGGAACATCGCGCTGCTCGAGGCGATGGCGTCGGCGGGGCGGCTCGATCTTCCGGAGGGCTGTATTCTGGCGCTGGAGGATACGAACGAGGCGCCGTATCGATTGGATCGCATGCTCACGTCGCTGCGTCTGGGCGGGTACTTCGCGAAGGCCTCGGCCATCGTCTTGGGCGAGTTCACCGAGTGCCCGACGGGGCCCGATGGCGTGACGTCCATGGAGGCCATGGTCTCGTGCCTGGATGGCTTGGGCATCCCGGTCTATTCGGGCGCGCCGTTCGGGCATGGCGAGATCAACACGGCCTTGGAGTTCGGCATCGAGGTCGCGTTGCGTGGGGGCCAGCTCTCGCAGGTGTGATCAGGTCGAGTGATCGTCCGTGAGTTCTTCCGCGGGGAAGATCTCCAGGCTGTCGTCGTCCTCTTCATCGGTCTCGATGGGGATTTCCACCGAGGGCCCGCGGTAGGGACGCGCCCTCGATTGGTCCATGAAGTCGACCGAATTGACCTCGATTTCGCTCGGCGTGAACTCGTCGGCCGCGGCGAAGGTGTCGATGGGAACGCGCGGCGTAGGTCGGGCTGCACCTGACAGCTTGCGCCGGAACTTGGGATCGGGACGCGTGATGTCCGCCTCGACGGTGGGCGAGCTATCGGGATTCGCCGCCGGCGGGGGAGCCGTCAGCGGCCCCGTGTCGGTCGACAACGCGGTGTCGTCCGGCGGCGCGTACGACTCGATGCTCACGCCCGGTTCCGGCTTTTTCAGCATCTTCGACTTGGCGCGCTCCAGGCCATCGAGGGCCTCGGGATCGTTGGCGCGCATGCGCAGGACGCGGCGCCAAGCATCCGCGGCCTCCCGCGGATCCTGCAGCTGCTCTTCCCACATCCGCGCGACCCGGCGTGCGAGTTCGGCGCGGGTCTCGATGTCCTTGCCGCGCAAGATGAGGTCCTCGTACAGCTGCACGATGGCGCGGTAGTCCCCGAGCTCGCGCAGCAGGGTGGATAGCTGCTCCACCACGCCGCGATCGCTGGGGGACAGATCGTGAAGCTTCTTCAGATCCGCCGCCGCGCCGAGCAGATCGCCAAGGTCCTCCTGGCGAAGGCGCGCGCGCCGCACGAGAAGCTGCCGCACCAGCGGTCCATCGAAGACCTCGGACAGCGCGCGTGTGAAGACGGCGTCGCTGCGAGAAGGGCTCTGGACTTCGCGCCCGAGCGCCTCCACGAAGTCGAGCGTGATGGCATCGACCTGCGCGATGAGCGCATCGCCCAGCAGCGAGAAGGCCAGGTCGATGTCGCCCAGATCGAGCCGGGCGATTTGCGCGGCGCGCCGCAAAAGCGATGCGCGCGTGCGCCCGCCATCCCGCGCTCCCGTACCGCCGCGCGAGAGCGCCAGGATGAGCGCGCGCCGGAGCTGCTCGCCGCCGGTCGCACGATCGCCCGCCACCGCGAAGTCCGAAACCACGGCCAGCGTCTCGGCCGAAGGCACACCGGAGAGCGCCAGCTCGAGGAACGCTTGCGCGCGTTCGAGGTTGTCCTTTGCCGAGGCCACTTGCGCCGCGCGCGCGAGCGAGCGAACCCGATCGAGCGGTGCCCGCGCGCGTGCAACCTGCCGCTCGTAGACCTCGATGACGTCGTCGGCGGTGCCGGCCAATGCGGCGAGCCGCTCCACGAGTGGTTCGGCGTCGTCGAGCGATAGATCGACCAACCCCGGTTCGCTATGGGCAATCGCCTCCGAGTACGGCACGCCGGCGCGGACCGCGATCTCCGCTTGGCGCGTCAACTCGACGGCTCGCGGCCGGCCGGTGAGCTCGCGCACCAGGATCTCCTGCGCCAGCACCAGCGCGTCGAGATCGCCCGCCTTCACGGCGAGATCCTCGAGGGTTACGGCCAGGTCGCGATCGGCCACTTTGCTTCGCGCGAGCTCCACGGCCACGCGCAGCGCTTCCTGCTCGCGTTCGAGGTCCATGAACCGCGCGAAGGCACCGCGCAGGGCGGTGGTGCGTTCGGGCGAGTGCCGCGCGGCGTACCACCACTCGACGAGCTTGGTGGCGACGATGCCCTTCCACCCCATGTGGTCGCCCAGCTCGACGTAGGTGCGGCGCAGGTCTTCATCGCCCTGATCGCAGAGCTCGGTCAGCACGGCGAGTGCTTCCTCGCCGCGATCGAGCTGGTGCACCAGGACCTGGGCGAGCTTCTTCGTGAGCACGCTGGTCTCGCTGACGTCGCCCTCGACCTCGATCCGCTGGGCGAGGAGATCGGCGACGCGCGCCCAATCGCGGACCCTTTCGCAGAGGAGACAAAGCCGGTTCAGCGCGTCGAAGTCCTCGGGATCGACGGTGCGCAGTACGTCGAGCGCGCGGATGGCATGCTCCGGTTCGTCGATTTTCTCGTACAGGCGCGCGAGCCGCGCGGCGATGGGGCCGCGATCGCTCCGCAGCACCGACGTCTTCTGCCCCGCCTCGAGGTTCGTGACCAGTGTCAGCTCGCGCTCGAGCGCGATGGCCGCCTCGCGGTAGTTGTCCCGCGCTTCCTCGAGATCGCTGATGGCTTGCAGCGCCGGGCGGCAAAGTGGATCGAGGTCCGACAGCACGGCCTCGTAGCGCGCGATGGCCGTGTCGGTGTCGCCGACGCCGTCGGCCAGGAGCTCGGCCTCGCGCAGGGCAATGCGCACTTTGTCTTCGCGCTCGGTCGCGACGCCACCGAGGCGGCGCAACAAGGTGGCCGCCTCGTTGTGATCCTCGCGCTCGATGGCAAGATCGATGAGCTTTTCCAACGCTTCGCGGTCGTCGCCATCCTCGAGGACCTTGAGCCATTGGTCGCGCGAGAGCTCCCGCTCCATGAGCCGCGCCGCGTACAGATTGGCCGCCTGCTTGCGCAGGGCCACACGCTTGGCTTTGTCCGCAACACGGCCGCCGCGGCGGGCCAAGAACTCGACCAGCTTGGTCCAGTTCTCCTTGGAAATGTAATGCTCGCTGAGCAGCGACGCATAATCGTCGTTCGAAGGATCCAGATCCGAGGCCTGCTCGACCCGCGAGATGGACTCGGCCTCTTTGTTCGCGCGGGTCATGAACTCCGCGGCACGAGCCAGGTGCGCGGCATGCGCCTTGGCCTCGGTGGAGAGCAAGGCTCGCTGATCGGCCGCCGCCGCCGCTTCCTCCCAGCGCTCCACACTGACGAAGCACTTTTCCGAGAGCTCCCAGAGCCGCGCGCTTCGATGCAGCTCGGCGGCGTTGGCGTAGGCCTCGCCCGCGCCGAACGCGTGCCCGAGCTGCTCGCGCAACTCGCCCAGTTTTTCCAGCAGCGAGCCGCGCGTCCCCGGATCGATCACCGTGCGCACATTTTCGGTGATGACCTGCGTGGCCGCATCGACGCGCTCGGCTTTTTCGAACAGGCGCACCGCGGTGGTGATGGCGCGGTCGTCGTTGGGGGAGAGGTGCGCCACCCGCGCCCAGGCCTCCGCCGCGCTGCCGACGTCCTGCCGCTTTTGCTCGTGCAGCGCGGCCAGCTTCTTCTCGAGCACGACCTTCTCGGCCACCTCGCGCGCGGCCGCCGCCTCTTGCTCGAGGACATTGGCCATGTCGTCCCAGCGCTGCGTGCGCTCCAGCAGCCGCATGAGCGACTGACGCGCATTCTCGTCCGTGCGATCGAGCGCAATGAGCTGCTTGTACGCGGCCACCGCACCATCGACATCGCGCAGGTTGCCCTCGGACAAGCCGGCCACCTCGCGCAAGCGTGCCTTGCGGCTCTCCAGCACCTCCGGCACCGCCGCCGCCGACCCGAGCGCGCGCACGCTCGCCAGAAGCACGTCGCGGAGCTGCGCATAGTCGCGCTGCGTGCGAAGGTAGTCCTCGACCCATGCCAGCGCCTCGGCGTGGGCGGGGTCATTCTCGAGCGCCTCTTTGTACTTGGCCAGGGCCTCCGGCTTTCGCGCGGCCTGGGCGAGCTCTTTGGCCACGCGAAGCACGTCCTGCAGCGGACCCCGTG
Source organism: Sorangiineae bacterium MSr12523 (assembly GCA_037157775.1). NCBI lineage: Bacteria > Pseudomonadati > Myxococcota > Myxococcia > Myxococcales > Pendulisporaceae > Pendulispora > Pendulispora brunnea. The sequence continues at coordinate 6,109,425 of CP089982.1, read as the reverse complement.
CCGAGGGCGAATCGACCGGCGCCGGGGCCGCCGTCACGGGAGGCGGCGAAGGCGAGGGGGCCACGGCAGCCTCCGCGGGCGGCGGTGGCTCGGGTACTTTCTCATGCGTGGCCGCATCGTCTTTGACGGGAGGCGCCTCGGCCGGCGCGGCGGCTTCGGCCGCCATGGCACCTTCGGGGTTGGCCTTCAGGTACGCCGCCTGGCGCGCAGGAACGTCGTCCTCGCGCTCCAGGGCCTGTGCATAATACATGTAAAGCTGGAACGCTCGATCCTGCCCAGGCTCGATGTCCAGCGCCGCGCCGGCATACGCGAGGCCGTGCTCTCCGTTGTACGACTCGGCGAGGCCGACCAGGAGTTCCACGGCCAAGGTGCGCTCGGCATCGGCCACCTGCTCACCGGCCTGCACGCGGTCGACGACCGACGACGCCAACTCCTGCGAAAGCTCCGGATCCTCTTCGTCGAATACGCGCGCGCGCATCAACGCGCCCGTGGCCCCCGCAAGATCGCCTGCGCGCTGGCGGGTCTGCGCCTCGTCCCGAAGGAGCGCCACCTTGCGCTCGGGATCGTCGACCAGCGAAAGCTCCATGTCGTAGAGCAGGTATGCGTCGTCCCACTGGCCGTGCGTCTTGCACAGCTCCCGTCCGCAATAGATGGCGTACGCGTTCGTCGGTTCGAGCTCGATCGCTTTGCGAAAGCTCTCGATGGCCTTCTTCGGTTGCGACAGGGGCGCTTCGCTCCACAGGCGCCCGAGTTCCTCGTGCATCTGCGCGAGCTCCGGCACGAGCTCCGGATGGTACGGCACGAGAGGCGCGAGCGCTTTCGCCCTTCGATCGAGAAGAGCCGCCAGCCCGCGCACGTTCTCCTTGTCGCGGTAAAGTTGTGCGAGGCGCTCGGCGGCGAGGCTCTGCGTCGGATCGCGATCGACGGCCTCCATCAGCACGCGCGCTGCGCGATGTGCATCACCCAGCGTTTGCAGCCAAACGTTGGCGGCTTCACTCAGCCAATGACTCGCGTACGCCGGGTCGAGTGTGAGGCTCCCGACCTTCTCCAGTAAGAGCGCGTACGCCTTGGGGTCGTTGTTTCCCGAGTCGTGTGCGGCGGCGAGGGCCTCCTCGTCGTGGGGATTTTGCACGAGACGCGCGACGAGCGTCTCGAGGTCAGCGGCATCCATGACAGAACGGCTATGCTACCAAGTTTTCTCGGTTTTCAAAACGCCGAGCCTACTTCGGTTGCATATCGAACTACTCGAGGATGCCGTAGCGTGAGCTCGCGCTGGGTGCGGGTGGCGTTGCGCTCTTGTTCGTCGATGACGTGGTACCGGCGGTGTTCTGGTTCGACGATCCACGCGATGGTCGACCGCTACCCACTCTATCTACTCTATGAGGAGGTGGAGCGATGGGCAGGGCGAGGTGAGTCTGCGCGCTCGCATCCGTGTCCTTCGCACTCGCCGAGTCCACGGCACTCGCGGAGCTTGCGGAGCTAGCCGCGGAGGCCACGGCACTCGGGTCCGACGATGACATCTCGCTGGTCGAGGGCGCGCTGGCCGCGGGGGCGCTGGTGGTGTCGATGGCCGGCCCGATGGCGTTGACGCCCTTCGTGGCCGTATCGGCATTGCGTGCGCGCACGAACATGACCACCACCAGGACGGCGAGCGTCAACAGCGCAATGAGGCCGCCGATGAATCCGCGCGAGCGACGGCGATCGTGCGAGGCCGAAACACCCGCGATACCGAGGCTGTCGTCCGCCGCGGCCATGGTGGGTACGGACACACTGGCCAGCGAGACCTGCTGCACGCCACTCGAACTCGCGGCTGCGAGCGGCGCGCTTTCGAATGCGCGCGCCAGATCGGTGGCCATCTGATCGGCGGTGCCCGGACGATCGGCGGGGTTCTTCGCCAGCACGCGCATGATCGCCGCGTCGATCTCGGGCGGGATGCCCGCGTCGGGCGCAACCTCGCGCAGAGGACGCGGCGGCGTCTTGATATGGCGCGCCATCACGATGATGGCATCGTCGTCCGTGAAGGGCGGGCGCCCCGTGAGCATGTGGTAGAGGAGCACGCCCAGCGAATAGAGATCGCTGCGTGCATCGAGTGGCTTGGCCTGTGCTTGCTCGGGCGACATGTACCGCGGCGTCCCGAACACCGTACCTGCCTGCGTCTCGATGGCGTTGATGGGGCCCATGCCCTCGCCGAGCATCTTCGCGATGCCGAAGTCGACGACCTTGACGATTTCCTCGTCGTTACCGCCGTGCATCACCTTCGCGTAGAAGAGGTTGTCCGGCTTGAGATCGCGATGGACGATGCCCTTGGCGTGCGCCTCGGCGAGCGATCGCAAGGCTTGCTTCGCCGTATCGAGCGCCAGGGGAATGGGGAGCCTCTTGAGTCGCGTGAGGCGTTGTCCGAGCGACTCGCCCTCGAGCAACTCCATCGCCAGGAAAAGCTCACCGCTCGATGCCTGCCCGAAGTCGAACACGGTCACCGTGTGCGGCGACACCAAGGCGCTGTTGGCGCGGGCCTCGCGCAAAAAGCGAGCTTTGCTCGCCTCGTCCACGGCGCGGTCGCTGCGCAGGATCTTGATCGCGACGTCGCGTTCCATCCCATGTTGGCGCGCGCGGTACACGGTGCCCATCGAGCCGGCGCCGAGGCGCGTGAGGAGCGTGAAGCGTCCGTCGAGCGTGCGACCCACCATGGGATCGTTCTGCGCCTCGAGCCACGTGCGCGCGGAGATCAGCGGTGTCCGATCCTGCGGGCAATGCGAAGGAATCACATCCGTCTCGGGGAACGTCAGCCGGCACATCGGGCAGAGGTATCCCGTGACCGAGCGGAACGAGGGTCCCGGGGTTGACTGCGGGTCAGGTGGAGCAGGCTGATGGGACGGCGTCGGCACCTGAGTGCAATCGTCGCGCGGAGAAAGGCTGCGCGCAAGCTCGCTGGAATGGAGTTTGTTTGGGGTCACGCGGAAAGTTCCGAGGCTACTTGAGTGTGGGCAGGATCCTTCCTGACGAAAGGTGGGCGTATATGGTATACGTTATGCGCGTCGATATCCTGCCGCGCATCCTGCGATGACAGTGAGCTCGAAAAGATCTCCCCCGCTCCAATATTTGTCGATGGCGCTTTGCGCATAACGCAGCGGCTTGTTGAGCGCGATTCCCAAGCTCTGTTCCAGCTCGGGAAGAACCAGGAGCCGCATGGCCGCGTCGGAAATGAGCGCCTGGCCGTTGGCGAAGGTGAGGGTGACCGTCTTGGTCGTCACCGTTACTTGCTCGAAGCCTGCGCGCGAAAGCTCGTTCGCCAATCCTTCCGCGCCGGGTCGGAGTGAGGCCGCACCGGTGACGGCCGCCTCCACGTCGGGCGCGTCGTGTTTGAGTGCGTACTCGCGCAGAAGATCGCCCAGCTCCGTGAACGAACCGCGGAGCGGCACCGCGAGGACGACTTGTGCCGTCGGCCAGAGGATGCGCCGGTATTCGGCGAGCAAACGTGCGCGATCGCCGACGCTCCCTCCCGGGTGCACGGTGATGCCGTGCGAGAACCAGCCATCGGTGAACGGCGTGGGCAGCGACGGCACGACGGTGTACTCGCCATCGGGGCGCGAGGGGGCACGCGCGATCGCGTCGGCCGAAGGATCCGTACCGTAGATGCGCGCGCCCGGGAGCACGCGCCGGATCCCTGCGTCGAGAAAGCCCGTGCGCGCGCAGAGGTGCACGACGCGCGCGGGCTCGCTGGCCTGCGCCACATCGGCGATGCGCGTGCGCGTGAACGACGGATGGTGCTCGAGGTGCTCGAGCGCGAGCTGCACGAAAGGCGCGAGGTAGGTCGAGACGGCAGGGCCATCGAACTCCGCAGCTTGCTCTGCGGACAGCCCTTGATCGATCCGACGAGGGCCAAGGCTCGGCGGGTCGATCGTCTCGGTCATCGTCCTTTGGGCTTTCCGCCGGGCGAGGCCGGCCCGGCCATTTGCCGCAGGAGATCGCGTGCCTCGGACGCGAGCTCGCCGATGGTGATGCGGCCTTCTTCTCCCGTCTCGTCCTCGAGTTGGACGGTGCGGGTGTCCTTCGTGAGCGGCGCGAGCATGCTCACGCTCGCAGGGTCACCATATTCGACCAGGGCTTCCACCGCGGCGGCGACGGAGTCAGGATCCGGGTGCGTGAGGAAGCGCCCCAGCAATTTGAGCACGCCAGGCTCTTGCACTTCGGCCAACAGATAGGGGAGCTCGGAGAGCGCGGGATCGCCCGGCTTCATGCGCTCGAGCGCGCGCTCGACGCCGAGGGCGACCTCCTTGAAGCGATCGTAGGCATGCTCTTGCAGGGCTTCGCCCGCGGCGTGGCGAGGCTCGGGCTCGTCGCACCCGAGGATGCGGATGAGCAGATCCACGGTTTGCGGTCCTTCGAGATCGCTCAGCAATTCGGCCGCACGCGTGAGCCGGAGCTGCAGCTCGCTGCGGTCGGAATTCGCCAGCGCGAAGGCTTGGTCGACGGCCGTGGCGATGCTGGCCACGAGCGCACCATGGTTCTGATCGAGCAGCGATGCGTGCGTGCGTCGGACGGCACGCTCGGCGTCGAAGAGCTCTGCAATGAGCTTTTCTATGTCACTTTTTTGCACGCTCCCCCATAACACAACGATGCGCGGGAATGCGAAGTTGTGCCGTACGGTTCCGCCGTTCCGCTGGTTAAGCTCGATATGAAATTTGCAGTTGGTGCTCTTTTCGTGGTGGTCACCACATCGCTGGGTGCGGCGGCGGGCCCGCTTTCGCCGCTGCGCATTCGAACGGTCGACGTGCCGCGTACGCCGGGCGATCCCGTCGAGACCGCGTGCGCCGAGGGCATGCTGCCCGATGGCGAGGCGTGCGTGCATCTGCCTGCGGAAGACGAGGCCGAGGATGCCGTCATCGCGAGCAATGCGCACCGCGAACGCAGCGGCCGTTGGGCCATTTACGATCAGATCCCGCGGCGTCCCGAGCGACCGGCCGACTACGAGCTGTATCGGTATCCGGTGGCGCCCGGGCTCGCCGGCGGAAGGACCGTGGTGAGCGGTTACGACTTGGATCGGCCCAACGAATCGCAACGGCGTGGGGCCACGCTGCGGGCGACGGGCCATGGCGGCGTGGACCTTCCGGGGCCGCGCGGGACGGAGATCAAGTTGGTGGCGCTCGAGCACCAGCAGGGCGACGCCGACGTGGTGTTCGTGGGGCAGCTTTTCGGCACCAGCGTGGTCACCCGTCACACGATCCGCGAGGCGGGGCAGCTGCGCGATTACGTCGTGCTCTACGGGCACCTGGCATCGGCGGCGCCCGGGCTCGTGGCCGGTACCACGGTGCGCGATGGCGATCTTCTCGGCTTCATGGGCGACACGGGGTCGCCGGAGCTGGTGCACTTGCACCTGGAAGTGCGCCGCGTTCGCGACGGCTTGGACATCGCGACCAAGGCCGGCGGGCAGCTCATGGAGAGTGCGGTCAGCATCGTCTGCGATCCGCGCAACGTGCTCCCCTTCAAATGACGCTCGACTAACGCGTGCGGCTCGCGGGGCTGGCCGGGTAAGCGTCGCGAAGCACTGCGGCGAGCTTGTGCAGTGCAAGGGAAAGTGGCGAGCGCTTGCGCCAGACGAGCGCAATCGTGCGCGAGGGCGCCGGATCGGTGAACGAGCGAACGCGCAGACGTGCACGCTGGGTTTCGGTAGGGATCGATAGCGCCGGGAGCAAGGTCACCCCGGAGCCTCCGGCGACCATTTGCACCAAGGTCGGCAGGCTCGTGGCGCGAAACTCGAGCTCGCGTGCGTTGGCCCGGGAGCAGAAGTCGAGCGCCTGTTCGCGCAGGCAGTGGCCATCGTCGAGAAGGAGCACGCCGGCATCGCGCAGCTCCGCGCGGCTCGCCGGGGCTGATTTTTTGGCCAGGGGATGCTCCGGCGGCGCAACGAGGAAGAACGGATCTTTGGCGATGACGTCGTGCTCCACGTCGCCGATGTCGGCCTCGAGGGCAACGAGCGCCGCGTCCAAGTTGCCGCTGGTCAAGTGCTTCACGAGGACATCGGTCTTGTCCTCGAGCCACGCCACGGAGAGCCGCTCGAAGTTGCGCCGCAGCCGCGGCGTGAGCCGTGGAAGCAAATACGGCGAGACGGTGGGGATGACCCCGATGCGCAACGTGCCGTCCAGTGGATCGGCCACGCGCTTGGCAGCCTCCACGAGATCGTCGGCCTCGAGCAGCACGCGACGGGCGCGTTCGACCAAGGCTTGCCCGGCGGCGGTCGGCAAGACGCGTCGCCGATCGCGCTCGAAGAGCTGCACGCCGACGGCTTCCTCGAGTTGGGCGAGCTGGGCGCTGAGCGAGGGTTGCGACACATGGCAGTGTTCGGCGGCTCTGCGGAAGGAGAGCAGGTCGGCCACGGCCACCACGTATTGAAGTTGGCGAAGCGAAAATGGGTGCGGTGCCGTCATGATCCCGTCACGCGCACTGTGATAGATAGCGCCTATCACGTCCATCGAAACCATGTGTTTGGGGAATCGACGGATCGAACGCATCTTGGCCAACGAGATAGAGAGGACCCCATGTACAAGAGCCCCAGTCACCTGCCCGAAGATGCCCGCGTCCAGATCGTCGAGACGCTCAACGCGCGCCTGGCCGATGGCCTCGACCTGCATAGCCAGATCAAGGTCGCGCACTGGAACATCAAGGGCCCGCAGTTCGCCGCCTTGCACCCGCTGTTCGAGACGTTTGCGGTGGGCTTGGCCAACTTCAACGACGGCATCGCCGAGCGCGCCGTCACCTTGGGCGGTCGCGCCTACGGAACCGTGCGCCACGTCTCCAAGTCGTCGCGCCTTCCCGAGTACCCGCAGGACACGACGCGCGACCTCGAACACGTGCGCCTTCTGGCCGAGCGCTTCGAGAAGTTCCTCGACGGCGTGCGCGAGTCACGCACCGTGGGCGAAAAGCTCGGCGACACGGACACCGTCGATCTGCTCACGCAGGTCGTGACCGAATTCGAGAAGCACGCGTGGTTCTTGCGTGCTTCTCTCGAAGGCTGAAATCGGCCAGCTAGGGGTTACTTGCAGTAGCCGTCGATGCAGAGCGTCGGGCTGCTGCAAGGGCGCTTCGCGTCGCACTCGTTGCCGACGTCCGTGCCCGAACCGCAGATGTTGTACGTGCCATTGGCGGCGGTGACCTGCTTGCAGACGTTCAACTTGTCCGCGCCCTTGCAGGCGTCGGCGCCGGCGTCGGGCGAGCAGGCGATGTAGCAGTTGTGGTGCAGGCAAATGCTGCCGGAGGCGCAGATGTCCTGCGTGCCGTCGCCGGTGCACTGGGCCGGACCCGCGTCGGTGGGGGGGCCCGCATCCGGGTAAACGCACTGCAATTTGCCACCGGAGAGCTTGCACGTGCCGCCCTTGGGGCAGCCGGTGACGGAGCAATCGCCAGAATGGCACTGGCGATCCGAGCCGCAGCTCCAGCCGTAGGGGCAGTCGGTGTCGCGCGAGCAACCATTCCCGCTGACGCAATAGTTGTTCTGACAGCTGTAGCCGTCGGGGCAGTCGAAGCTGGACCCGCATCCCCACGGCACACACTCGTTGGAATAGTAAGAATTGGGGCAGTCGTAGCAGTCACCGCTGGCGGTGCACACACGGTGGCCGCTATCCCCGTCGTAAATGGGACAGCCGCTCAAGACGGCCGCCGTCGTGAGCCCGAGGGCTGCCGGAATGAGAAGACCGAACCATCGCTTCATGAAAGGAGCCCTCACGTTGAACGTCGGCCGCATGCCCAGCCAAGCATAGCAACGCGTGTGCCCCTCACAAGCGCCTGTGGAAACTCGTGAATTCCGCCAAAAGACAAAGGACGCCGCGCGGGTGTGCACTCTCGTTCACGCGGCATGTGGAACACGCGTCATGCAAGGGATTAGGGGTTGGGGATTACTGTCGGAATTGAGGTAAGGGTGGTTTCTGATCCCCAAACCCTAACAACCAACCCCTAGCCCCTCCCTTCAGCCATGTACGTCCAGTGCGAGCGCTGCCAGACCGAGTACGATTTCGACGACGCGCTCGTCAGTGAGAGGGGAACGACCGTCAAATGTACGAGCTGCGGGCACCAGTTTCGCGTGCGGCGCAGCATGGGCGCGCAAGAAGAAGATCGGTGGGTCATCACGACGGCGCAGGGCAATACGCTCGTTTTCACGTCGCTTCGTGAACTGCAGCGCGCCATCTCGGGAAACTCCGTGGCGCGTGACGATGTGCTTGCACGCGGAAGCGCACCGCCGCGCCAGCTGGGCGCCATTGCGGAGCTGGAGCCTTTCTTTCACGCCAAGGCGGCGGAACGCCGGATAACGGCCCCGATCGAGAATCTCGACAAAGGATCGCTGGCGGCCGCGGACGAGGCTCATCTGCCCGTGGTCAGCGGCATTCCGCGCGGGACGTTGGCCGGTACCGGCCGGGGCGAGGACCACTTCGACCCGCCTACGCTTCCCCCGACGGAGGCGCCCAACCCGCCGCTGCCACCCGAGGTGGGGCAGCGGGTTTCGGCGTCGGTCGATCCCGCCAGCCCGGCTCGGGCGGTGTGGAAGTCGACCCGCATCGGTGTTGGCGCGGCGGGGCCTGGCGAGCATCACCGCTCCACGACGCAAGTCGGAATTGGCCAAATTGGCACGGCGCTCCACGAAGCTGGCCAGGTTGACAATGCGGCGCAGCTGCCCCGGCCGGGGGCGGTCACCACGCAGGGTGTCGGGCCGGAGGCGTCCCTCGCACCCACGGTGCGCGTGCCCGTGGTGACCGACGATCTTGCGCCACCGCCGCCCCCCGCACAACCGACGTATGGGACCTACGACTCGCGCCCGCACGAGCGCCCCATCGATCCCGCGCAGAAGCTGCCCGAGAGGCGCTTTCCGACGCCCACGCCGTCGAACGACATGTCCCTTCCGCCGCCCACGGCGCCAGTGCGGCGTGCGGAATCGCTGGACGAGGAAGATTTCAGCGACGGAAGGCGCCGTCGCAGTCGCACGCCGCTGTCGGCGATGGTCGAGCCGCTGCCGCGCCGCAACCGTGCGGCGCGATGGTTCGTGACCATCATCATGCTGTTCGGCATCGGTGCGGTGGCCGCGGTGTTCGGGCGGCCGTACCTCGATCGGATCAGCAAGTCGATCGCCTTGCCCACGACCGAGCCGGCGCCGGATCCGCGTCTGGGCACCTATTTGAAACAGGGCGAGGCCGCGCTCGATCAGGGCAACCTCGATCAGGCGAAGGAGAACTTCGACAAGGCGAGCGCGCTCGCGGACAAGGATCCTCGTGTGCTCATCGATCTGGCACGCCTCGCCGTCATGCGCGCGGACGTGCCGTGGTTGCGTCAGCGCCTCTTGCCCGACGATCCGCGCGCCGAGAACGAAACGCGCGCGAACAAAACGGAGCTCGACGGCCTGGTGAACGAGGCGCTGAAGTCCGCCGATGCGGCCATGGCGGCGGCGCCGAACGAGATGGCGGCCAAGAAGGTGAAGGTGGATGCGCTGCGCCTCGCGGGCGAGAAAGAATCGGCGCGCGCGCTGCTGGGGTCGGTGGGCACGGCTTCGCTCAACGCCTCGCAACCCGATGCGGCGTACACCTTGGCGGCGCTCGATCTGTCCGAGCAAGATCCGCCGTTTGCCATCGTCATCGAGCGTTTGCGCACCGCTGCGGGCGGGGAGGGGAGCTCGGGCCGTGCTCGTGCGGCCCTCGTCTATGCGCTTGCGCGCTCGGGGGATGCGGCGTTGGCCAAGCAGGAGCTCGATCGATTGGCGGCGCTCCCGCGTCCCCATCCGCTCCTTGCGGCGTTGCGGGCTTACGTCGAGCGTGCCCCCGGAGCGGCCGTCGATGCGGGGGCGCCGGCGGCGCAAGACGCCGGAGTCGTACCGAATGCGCCGAAGGGCAAAGCCGCGGCCGCGCATGCCGCGGCGCCTCCGCCGGCGCCGAATGAGTTGCAGCAGGCGGACATCGCGAAGAACCACAACGACCTGCCGCGGGCCAAGTCGCTTTATCAAGGTGTGCTGGCGAAGAATCCGCACAACGTGGAGGCGCTGACCGGCATGGGTGACGTCTTGCGTGGCCAGCGCGATTTGCAGGGCGCGCAGAGCTACTACCGGCGCGCGATTGCGGACAATTCGGCCTACATGCCGGCGCTCGTCGGCCTCGGTGACGTGCAATGGGAATTGGGGGATCGTGCTAGCGCCATCCGGACCTACAAGGATATCGTCGAGCGGATGCCGGAAGGAACGTACCCGCACCGGGTCAAGCAACGCGTCGAAAGCACCTCCGGGCCATCGCCAGCGTCACCTTCAGAGCAATAGTCGATCATGAGCGGAAAACTCGCGCGATATACGGGCCTAGCGGCACTGGCGGCAACGCTGGCGGTGGGCTGCAAGGGACGTACGCCATCGAGCTCGGGCTCGGGGGCGACCGCGCGGGAGCCGCGCACGGGGCCGGCGCTCGCGCTGCTCGACTTGAGCCACGGCGTGCCGGAGCAGAGCGCGGGAAGCGCGTGGGGCCTCGGGCCGCGCAAGCATAGCTTCGACGAGGTGCTGCGCGCGGCGGAGCGGGCCCGCAAGGACGCGGACATCAAAGGGGTGCTCGTGCGCTTTGGTGCGGCCAGCCTGGGCAATGCGCGCGCCGAGGAGCTCGGGGAGGCTCTCGAGAAAGTGCGCAAGGACAAGGCCGTCTATTGCCATGGCGATGGGTTCTCGAACCAGACGATGTTCGCGGCGGCCCGGGGCTGCACGAAGATTTTCGTCTCGCCCGCCGGTGAGGTGGAGACGGTGGGCATCGCGGCGCAAGTCGTGTACATGCGCAAGCTGCTCGCCGACGAGCTGCATCTGACCATCGATTTCCTCCAGGTCGGGAAATTCAAAGGCGCCGAGGAGCCACTGACCCGCGACGGGCCGAGCCCCGAGGCGCGTGCCTCGTTGGAGTCGGTGCTGGCGGACATCCGCGCGAGCTGGCTCGATGCCATCGGGAAAGGGCTGACGCGCGATGGGCAGGCCAGGCCCAACGCGGCGGTGTCGGCCGAGGATGGCCCATTCTCGCCCAGCAAGGCGAAGGAGCGCGGGCTCGTCGACGAGGTCGGCTACTTGGACGATGCTCGCGACGCCGAGAAAAAGGCCACGGGCGCGGTGCGCGAGGAGCTTCGCTTCGGCCCCGGCGCGAGCGACGACGGTGAGGCGAGCCTCTCCGGCCTGGTGCGCGCGCTCGGCAGCGACGGCGTGATCACGGCGCCCATAGCGCTGGTGCGAGCCACGGGAAGCATCTCCATGGCACCGAGCGGCGGGCTTTTGGGCGGCCAAGAGGGAATCACCGAGAAGGAGCTCGGGAAGATCGTCACCCGCCTGGAGAAAAACGATGCAGTGAAAGCCGTGGTGCTGCGCATCGACTCACCCGGCGGCAGCGCGCTCGCGAGCGATTTGCTCTGGCACCGGTTGATGCGGGTGCGGGCGAAAAAGCCCATCGTGGTGAGCGTGGGCGACATGGCCGCGAGCGGCGGGTACTACCTGGCGTCGACCGCGAACGTCATCTTCGCGGATGCCACGAGCATCGTCGGGTCCATTGGCGTGGTGGGCGGCAAGATCGCCGTCGGGGGAGCGCTGGAAAAGGTGGGCGTGCATGCCGAGACCTTCCCGGCCAAGCCGGGCGACAGCAAAGCCGCGACGCGGGCGGCGTACAATTCGCCTTTCGTGGCGTGGGACGAGCCCACCCGGGCGCGGGTGCTGGAGTCGATGACGGGCATTTACGACCTGTTTTTGGCGCGGGTGTCCGAGGGCCGGAAGATCCCGGTCGAGAAGGTCGCCGTTTCGGCCGAGGGGCGCATCTTCAGCGGGCGCGAAGGCAAGAACCGGGGCTTGGTCGACGAAATCGGCGGGCTCGACGCGGCCATTGCCAAGGCGCGTGAGCTGGCGAAGCTCGACAGCGACGCGGCCGTGGAGGTGGTGGAAAACTCGCCGCGCGTGCTCGAGGCGCTGGGCGGGGGAGGTGGCGCGGATGAGGGCGGCGAGGAAAGCCGCGCCCAACGCGTGACGCAGGTCGCGAAGTCCGTGCTGGACCAGGTGGCGCCGGACATGGTGCCCTTCGTCTCGGCGCTTGCCCCGCTCACGGGCGACGAGCACCAGGCTGCCGCCATGCCGTACGTGCTCGTGGTCAAATGATAGCGAGAATCTGAAGGCCACATTCGCTACCATGGCGCTGTGGACAAGCTCGACAATGCCATGGCTCGCGCGACATTGCCGCCGCCCGAGTGGACCGTGCCTGCCGAGGCAACGCGAAAGCGGAATTCCACGGCCCCGCCGCCGGCCCCGCAGCGCCGCACCGGCGAGCGCGCGGAAGAAGCGAGCCTGCGCGCGCGGTTGTCCGAGGCACGTCAATTCGAGGATGCCATCGCTGAGGCCTCCGCCGCGGTGGATCTCGCGCGCTGGCTAGCCCGGCGCGATCGCGATCTGGACGAGGCGGCCCAGTTTGCACTGCGCGCGCTGCGCACCGCGGAAGACCCGGAGCTGCGCCGCGAGCTCGCATCATGGCTCGAGAGCCTGGGCGAGGCGGGGCTGGCCGCTGCCGTGCTTCGCGCGGCCATCGACGAGGGCGAGGTGCCCAGCACCGAGGCCGACGAGGCGGAGATGGCGGCCGCGCTGGTGCGCGTGGGCGTGCTGCATGCACGTGCGGGCGATCCGGGTGGCGCGAGCGAGGCCTTCGAGGATGCAGCCCGCGTCGACAAGAAGAGCGGGCTGGCGCTGGAGCTGCGCGGCACCTTGGCCTCGTGGGCGCCCGACGTGGTGAGCCCCGCCATGGCCGCGCAGTCCTACGTGGACGCGGCCGCGCGCCGGCATGCGCAAGGCGAGGAATCGCTGGAGGATTCCCTGCGCGCCTTCGAGGCGGATCCCTCGAGCGAAACGGCCGCGCGCACGCTGGCGGAAGCGCTCGCCGAAAAGGGCAAGCCTGCGGCCGGGGACGAGATCTGGCGCGAGCATGCACGCGCCTTGGAGCTCCAGGTAGACAGCGCAGAGGCGCGCGCGGTGCACACACGGCGTCGCAAGGAGGCCCTGGCGCGCGGCGAGGTGCCGGTCGCGCTGGGGGCGGCCTTCGACGAAGGCATCGATGTGGGCTATCTCGGGGAGGCGGCGTCGGCGTTCGACGAGCTGCTCTTGCGCGCGGGGCTTTTCGAGATGCTTGCCGTGCGCGTGGAGGCGCGTGCGCAGGCCGAGGACGACGTCGACATCCGCGTGCGGCACTACGAGGAGCTCGCGCACCTCGCCTCGGGGCGCCTCGACGATCCGGAGCGCGCGGCGGAGGCCTATGCCGAGTTGTACGCGCTCGATGCGAACTCGTACGAGGCGCACGAAGCGCTGCGCGCCCACGCGCTCCGCTTTGCCATCGAGCCGATGGCGGAGGCGCTCCGGGCCGGCGATGCGCAGGCGGCGCAGGAGGAATTGCGCAAGTCGATGTCCGATTCCCCACGCCGCAACGCCCGGCTCGACTGGGTGAAGGCGGTGGTGGAGCGCCCCGGACCGACCGAACCCCAGGAGCTCCAGCGGCTCGCCGAGGATGCCGCGCCCGCGGTGCGCGCGGTGCTTTATGCCGTGGCCTCGGAGCGGAGCCTCGCGGCAGGTGATGCCGTGTCGGCACGGGCGCTTGCCGAGCAGGCGTGCCATGCGGAGCCGACGTCGCCGCGCGCGGTGTGGGCGATGGCCGAGGCTTGTATGACTGGAGAAGACCGAACCAGCGCCTCGGCGCTCGAGCGCGTGGTGAAGCTCGTGTGCCCGCGCGGTCATTTCTGCAAGGCGCTGGCCGAGGCGCTCGAGAAGCTCGACGAGACGGGGCACGCGGTGGCGTGGACGCAGCAATACGTGGCCCTGCGCCCGGGCGATCGCGATGCCACGCAATGGCTCATCGAGCGCGTGGTGCGCGCGAAAGAGGCGGCTCGGCTGGGCGATGCGCTCTCCTGGGTTCTCTCGCAGCCGCAGCCCGCCGGGCCGCTGGCCGATCTCGTGGGGCAGGGGATCCGTGAGCTTTCGCAGCTCGATTCGGCGCGCGCGGTGGTCGTGGCGCGGAGGGCGCTCGACGTGTTCGGCCCGCGCAAAGCGCAGCTTCGCGCGGCGTTGCTCGATGCGGCGGAGCGGGCGGGCGACGACCATCTCGCAGGCACCATCATCGAGCGATGGATCGCCTCCGGTGCGACGGCGGAGGAGCGGCGCGAGCTGTTCGTCGCCCTGTCCGAGCGGCGCATGGCCACGGGCGATTTCGACGGGGAAGTGCGGGCCATCGTGCGGGCGCTTCGCCTCGGTGCATCGCCAGGTCCTTTGGCAGAGCGCATCGAGGCGCTGAGCGAGGCGGCGCTTTCCGAAGACGGCAGCCTCGCGTGGCTGGAGGCGCACGCACGGCTCCTGAGCGAGGAGGAAGATCCGGGGGCCGCCTCGGCCGCGTGGCGGGAATTGGGGGCGGCACTCTGGGATCTCGCGGGCGATCGCCACGGTGCGGTCGACGCATGGGTGCGCGCGGCGAAAATGGCGCCTTATCGAGGCTACTTCACGCTGGCGACGGACATGGCGCGCTTCGCCGATCCGCGGTTCGCGTTCGACTGCCTCTGCGAGCTGATGGACCACGAGGCCGATCGCGCAACCTCGGGCGCCATCGCGGCGGAGGCGGCGCGTGCGGCGTTGGCGGTGGACGAGGCAAGTCGCGGGTTCGAGCTGGCCATCGTGGCGCTGGACCGCGATCCCGAGCACACCGAGGCGCTCGAAATTGCCGAGGAGTGCGCCATCAAGAGCGACCGCATCGTGGAGATGTCGGACCTCTACGATGCGATGGGCGAGCGTGCGCTGGGACGATTCGGCCGTCGCGCGGCACACTACCGCGGTGCGCGCTTTTTCGAGCACCACGGCGATCCGGAGCGCGCGCTGAAGCACGCGGGGGATGCGTTCGTGGCGGTGCCCTCGGAGGGGGCGGCGCTCGTGCTCCTGGAGCGCGTGGCCGATCGGGCGAACAATCGGCTCTTCGCGGTGCGTACGCTGGAGTACGTGGCGGAGCTCTCGCCGAGTCCCGTGGCGCAGGCCGGGTGGCTTCTGCGCGCGGCGGCGCTCACGGATACGGACGACGCGGGCTTGCAGCAACGGGTCGATTGCCTGCTCCGCGCCGCACGCCTCGCGCCCGACGCGGGCACCTTGGCCTTGCTCACCGACGCCGCGCAGGAGCTTCTGCGCGTGGCACCGGGCGAGCACGATGCCCTTGCCGCGCGCGTGCAGGAGGCCGTGCAGGCGCTGACCGCGAAGCTCGAAGGGCCCGATGGAGCCCGCACTGCGCTGGCGCTGGCGCACATGACGTTGCAGCTCTTTCACGATGCCGAGGGTGCGCTCGCCGCGATCACGAGCGCGTTCGACACCAACGCGGACATCGACGAGTACGCGTCCTTGGTCGACCACGCGGGCGAGCTCGCGAGCACGCCCACCGTCGTCGCGTTCGTGGAGGCGGCGGTGGCCGTGCTCGAGCAGCCGTACGCCCACGTGGGGGCGGCGGCGCTGAAGTTGCTCGCGGCCATCGCGCACCACCGCGGCGAAAGCGAGCTGCGCGATCGCCTCACCTTGCGTGCGGCACTGCGCGAGCCGGAGGATCCGAAACTGGTGCGCGCTGCGGACGACGCTGCGCAGCGCCTGGGGGACGCCGAGCTGTCGCGGCGTCTCGATCAAACCGTGCCGCCGGACGAGCGCGCCGAGGTGTTTCGCACGTACGCGCGTGAGCGCGCCATGGCCGGAGAGTACGACGAAGCCATCGACGCGATGGAGCGCGCGCGCATTCTCTTCGGGCCGGAGGAGCGCTCGGCCGTCGAGTCGGAAATCCGCGCGCTGTACGGGTCGGCGGGGCGAGCGTCGGATCTGGAGCGGCGCACCTTGGCACGGGCCGAGGACGAGTCATTTCAACCGCGCGATCGCGCCGATCGCTACACCGAGGTGGCCCAGCGCTGCGAAGAGCGCGGGGAGCTGGGCAGCTCGGCCTCTCTGCTTCGCAAGGCCGCCGAATTGGATCCCGAGCCGCTCGCCCGTTGGAGCGCGCTCGAGCGGGCCGCGGAGATGGCGCGCCGCACGGACGTGCGCATCCTGGCACTGCGCGAAATCGAAAAGCGGGTCGACGCCGAGGCGCGCCCCGCCGTGCTGCGGCGCCTCGCGCGTGCCCTGGAGGATGCGGGGCAGGTGGACGAGGCCATCACCGCCCTCGAGCAAGTGCTGGACGCGAACCCCGAGGACGAAACCTCGGATCAAACGGTGGAGTCGATGATCGTCGCCGCGGGCGACTACGAGCGGCTCGCCGAGCACCTCGCCGGCCGCATCACGCGCCTGGCGCCGAAGACGGAGCGGCGTGATTCCTTGCGCGCGGTACGTCTGCGGCGCGTGGCCATCCTCGAGCAGCGCCTGGGACGCGTCGGCGAGGCGTGCACCGAGCTGGAAGAGCTTCTGCGCGAGTGGCCCGAGAACGACGGTGCGCTCCGCTACCTGGCCGATCTCTACGAGCGCACTGGGCAAACCCATCGCGCCGCGCCGCTGTGGAAGCACCTATCGGCGCTGGCCAACGGCGCCGAGACGCAGGCGGAGCTCGAGCTGCGTGCGGTGACGGCGACGCGCGATGCGGGGGATCTCCGCGGTGCGCTGGTGCTGGTGACGCAGCTGCTCGAGCGCGAGCCGCTTTTGATCGAGGCGATGGTGCTTCGGGTGGACCTGGCCCGCGCGCTGGAAGACGACCACGAGCTGGGCGCTGCGCTGGAGGCGGCGGCTCTCTATGGCGGTGCGGACGATGCAACGCGCGCCGATCTGTGGGTCGACGCGGCACAGGCCGCGGCGCGCGTGGGCGATGGAACACGCTCACTCGAGCGGGCGCGCAAGGCGGCAGATGCCGCGCCGCACCGGGCGGCGACGCAGCTCTTTGCGCGCGGTCTGGAGTATCGATTGCGCGGCGCCGGCTCGGAGGACGAGGCACGTGCGACG
The DNA here is from genome assembly GCA_037157775.1 of Sorangiineae bacterium MSr12523. NCBI lineage: Bacteria > Pseudomonadati > Myxococcota > Myxococcia > Myxococcales > Pendulisporaceae > Pendulispora > Pendulispora brunnea. The sequence goes on along the minus strand of CP089982.1, from coordinate 6,092,477 downwards.
TTGGCGGAGCTCACCAAGGTGGACGAGGAGCTCGAGCCGGAGGACGTGGCGCTGTCGACATTCCTGGCGGTGGAGGCGCTCACCGCCTTGGGACGCGTGGACGAGGCATCGCTGCGCCTTGCCCAGGCCCACGCCGAGGTGGGCGCGCAGCCGCTGATCGCGCTGGCCCTGGCCGAGCGCTGCATGCTCACGTCGGACTTCCCCTCGGCCCTCGCATATTACGAGGCGGCGCTCGAAGGGAATCTCCTCGGCTTTCGCTCGCGCGGGACGGTGGCCCTGGCGGCAGCATCCGCGGCCCTTCGCGCGGATCGCGTGGATGCGGCGTTGACCCATCTGGACGAGGCGGCATTTCACCCCGAATCGCGCTTCGAGGCGCTGAAGAAGACGGCGCAGGTGGCGGCGGCGCGCGGCGATCTTTCTCGTGCGCGCACCGTGTTGCGCGAGCTTGTTCGCGCGACCACCGGCGAAGAGCGCACCGTGACGTTGGCGCAGCTCGGACGGTTGCTCCTCACGTCGACGAGCCAGGACGACTTCGTCGAGGGCGAGCAGGTCTTCGTCGAGGCGATGGCGGCCGCGCCCGAGGGAAGCGTGCTCTCGGCGCAGCTCTCCGCCGAACTGGAGACGTTGCGCCAGCGCCGTTCGTCCTTGCCCATGGCGCCGCCCGAGGAGCCATCGGCGGCCGAACTGGAGCGCGTGCTCGCGGCGCTCGATCCGGACACCCCGCCGCGGGAGCCGCCTCCGCTCGGCGCGCAACGCGAGCAGCAGGGGATGCTGGCGCTCCTGGCCAAGGTGGGGCATCCGGCCGTTCTCGAGGTGCTCTGGCTCTTGTGGGAGAGCGCGCCGGAGATCTTCCTTCGCGAGACGACGGCGCCGCCGGGGATCCGAATCGGCAAGGGCACCTCGGAGCCGCTCGTGCACTTGTTTCAGCTTTTGCAGACGGCCACGCGGCTTCTGGCGCTGCCCAAGCTGGCGCTGTACGCGCACCCGCGCACGGGGACCGCGTCGGTGACGTCGAGTGTGCACATCGCGTCGCCGCCCGCCATCGTGCTCTCGGGCGATCTGCGCGCGGACACACCGGAGCTGCGCTACGCCTTGGGCCAAGGCATCGCGTGCGCATTGCCGCAGAACGTGCTCATTGCCTCATTGCCCGAGCCCGAGGGATCGCTGATGTGGCGCGCCATGCTGGGTGCCTTCGGCCCGCCGGAGTACGGCCGTCAATTGGATCCGAAGAGCGGTCGCCTGGCCGAGTCCTTCTGGCACACCGTGCCCCCGCGCACGCAGCGCCGCATGCAAGAGCTCCTCGGCGCCGCCCCTCGAACGAGCTACGATGACGTCGTCGCCATGGTCCGCCAAAGCGCGCGCCGCGTCGGCTTGTTTCTGGCGGGAGACTTCGCCCTGGTCGCGCAATCCTTCCTCCGCGAACGCGGCATGGACCTGGAAAGCGCCCGCGCCTGGGGCGGTGTCGAGCGCTTGTGCGCGCAGTTCCCCGAGCTTGCCAATCTCGCCGAACTCGCCGCTTCCCCCGAGTACATGGCCGCCCGCCTGAAAGAGGAGCCGTGATGCGCAAGGTCGCTGCGCTGGCGTTGGTCGGGGGCTTTCTCGCGGCGTGCATTATTGCGGATCCGTTGCCCGAGCAACGGAGTTTGCCGACGAGAACTCCGTCCATCATGTCGGTCGACCCCGCCTCCTCGCGCCCCTTGCTGGGGATACCGGATGGCGGCGGTTTCAATGTGACCCTCCGGCTTTACAATCCGGCGGAGCGCTACCAGTGGCGCGTGTTCGTCGACTACGAGGAGGGTGTGAATCCGCTTCCCAAAGTGAGTGGATCCGAACCGGGGCGCTCGGACGCGCCCGATGTGCAGGTCGTGACCTTCTCGCTGTCGAGGGACGCCATGGATCCGCAGCGTTGCCACGTCATCGAGTTCGTGGTCGCCCTGGCTTTTGGCGCGTTTCCCCACAATGGCGATCCAACGGGCGCCGACTCCGTCTCGTGGAACTACGTGCCGAATGGGGATTATTCGAAGTGCATTCAATACGATGCGAGTGTGCCCGACGCGGGACCCGTCGATGCCGGGAGGGACGGCTCGGACGCATCGCCATGAAGCCACGGATCTTCGGTCGATTCCTAGCCGGCATGGCCTTGCTCCTCGTGGCAGCGCATTGCAGGGAGCTGCCGTTCGAGTCCTCGCTCGCGCCGAGGAACGATTGCTCGTCGCATCCGTGCGCCGGATACCAGCAAGATGGTGTACCGGTTTGCGATCGCATTGGAGGCTTCTGCAAGCTGAACTCGACCCTCGAGTTCACGCTGTTGATCAGCACGCCCGCGGGCTCTCCTGCGTACTCGGTGCCAGCTACCGCGGTGATGCGATCGAAGGACCTCTCGCAACTCGTTCTGCCTCAGACCTGTCCGGAGGGGGAAACCTGTGTGTTCGTTCCAAGTCTGGTCAGCGCACTGGGTTGGTACATGTTCGATCCAGCAGCGCAAGATACTTTGGGGCGCAACCTCGGCAATCCGCGCTTCAATACCACCATCCCGCAGCATACGACGTGGTATCCGCTCGCCTACGAGAAGCCTTCGACACCACCGAAGGACCCGACCGATACACCGCTGTCCACGGACTTCGGCATACCCGCGTTGCCCCTGTTCGCCCCCATGCTCGTCCCGATTCCGCCCGAAGCACTTCGGGGCAATGCTCCGGGGCCTGGCCCGTTCGGGAGCCCCAGCATCGGGTGGAGCGTCTCGCTACCGGCAGGGCGCTACTTGCGCGTGATCTCGCCCGATCCGCCGTTCGATCAAGCGTTCCCGCCGCACGAGCAAGTGCTCGATTTCACGGCGTCGGAGTTTCAAGAGGTGAAACTCACGAGCAACGAATTGGATACGGACTCGCGCACGTACCAGATCTTTCCGGACCCCTCCGGGCCGCCGCGGGATCTCACGGGTTGGACGGCCGTCCTGCAGAACAGCGTGCGGCATCGCAACATCTCTCCCACGGCCACGCTCCATGCTGGGACGAACGAGGTGACCCTGTTTACGGTTGGCCATCCCAGTCTGCAGTCCGTTCCGGTGGAGCTCGTGATTGCGCCTCCGCGGACGGTGCTGGGCGTGCCTTCGCTCATCAGCCAGGCGGTGCCGGTCATTCCGAAGCCGCAGGCGTATCCGTACGTTCCGCCGCCGGCCAACGTGACGGGGCAGGTGATGGGACCAGACGGTGTGCCCGCGCGGGCCACGATGGTCTTTCGGAGCGTCGACCAAACGGGGGCGCTCGTGGCGAGGCCTTCGAACCGGCTCCTTCGCTACGCGACGACGATTCAAACCGATCCTTCGGGCACGTTCCAGGTCCCGCTTCCCTTGGGGCAGTACGACGTGGCGATCTTTCCGGAACCGCCGGCCCCCGAGGCTCCACCGCTGGCGCTTTGGGTAGGGCAAACGAAGGTGGATGCTTCAGGGCCAATCATGTTTCCCCTCGTGCGCCAGACCGAGGTGAAAGGGACCGTCGTTCTCGCCGACGGTACCGCCGTTGCGGAAGCCGAGGTGGAGGCTCAGGCTGCGGTCAGTCCGGCCAAGCCGGGGCCCTTTGCGCAAGCGATGCGCGCGGCGCGGACGACTACGGATGCGACGGGGGGATTCTCGCTCCAGCTCGATCCGGGCGATTACGACATTGTCGTCCGACCCAGAGATGGAACGCGATTTCCATGGGTGGTCTCGACATCGCACAAGATAGCCAACACCCCCGTTACCTTGGACCGCTTCGTGGTACCCGCACCCATTGCCGTTTCGGTCACGCTCGTTTCACGAGCGCGCAGCATCCAACCGGAGGAAGTCGTGCGGGGGGCCCTGGTCAGGGCGTTTGCCGTGCCGAAGTGCCCTCAGGGGCAGTCGTGTGGGAACCGGGCGGTGGAAATTGGGCAGGCTGTTACGGATGCGAACGGCAAGCTGGAACTCTTTCTGACCGAACCACGAAGTGTTTCTGTCAAGCCGCCGAACTGAAAGCTGGTAATCTCATTGGAAATGTCGAGCGAAGACAAGATTCACCTGCTCGCGAAGATCGCGCGCACGAAAGGGCGCCTGGCGGAGGAGCCTCCGAGCACGCGTGTGCTCGTGGGGGCGCCGACGTCACCCGGGTCGATTCTCATCTTGGCGGCGGCGTCGTATGGAGCCAAGCCGGCGGAGGATGCGACCGTGCCGACGGGGTTCGACCCCGTGGCAGTCGCGCTGTTCGAGTCCATCGTCGAAGGCGCCTACTTGGTGGCATCGGCCGACGGCGTGGTGGACGACGAGGAACGGCGCACGTTGGAACGGGTTGTCACGGCCGCTTGCGGCGGCACCGTGGCGCCGAAGCACGTGGCGGAGCTCATTGCCGAGCTCGAGGCATGGCTCAAGGAAGAAGGCCTCGAGCGGCGCATTGCTGCGGTGGCCACGCAGATCACGCGAAAGAGCCATGCGCGCGAAGTCTTGCGCATTGCAGCCCTGCTCGGTCAGGTGAGTCACGACGTAAGCCAGGTCGAGCGCGACGTGCTCACGCGGCTTGCCGTGGCGTGCGGCCTTCAGCCGGGTGACGTGGACGTTGCCCTGCGCGAAGTCGCCGATTCGCTCGCCGAAGCGGCGTCGTAGTCGTCGCCGGCTCGGGAAAGCTCAAGAAAGCTCACGAAAGCTCACGAAAGCTCAAGAGAGCGCATCGCGGGCGCTGGCGAAAAGCTGCGCTTCCAAATCTTGCCCGCGTGCGCGTGCATCGGCCTCGAGGCGCGTGAGCACGTCGCGCTGCTTCGGTACGAGCGCGATGCGGCGCTCCGGCGTGGCGTCCTCGAGGCGTGCGCTGAGGAGCGCGAAAAGCTCGTGGCTCCGCCCGAGTCGTAGAAGGCGCTCCACCAATTCGTCCACGACGTCGTCGCGCGTGGGATCGGCCTGCAGCTGCCGCGTGAGCTCCTCGACCCGCGCTTCGTCCTCGGCTTCTTGCGCGTCGTTGCCGTGTTCGCCCGTGCCCAGGCCGATGTTCATGATGGACGGCGGCGACGGCGGCAGCCGCGCCATCGACAGGCCCTCCATGTTTGCGAATTCGTCCGGCGAGAACCCGTCCGACGACTCACCGAGCACCGACGGAGGCGCGGGCGGCGGCAGCGGGATGCCTGCGATCTCCGCGCCCACCGCGCGGTACGCCGACACGATGGCCGAGTGATTCGGGCAAAGGCGCAACGCCGCCGCCAAGTGCCGCTGCGCCGCCAGCGAATCGTGCAGCACCTCCCGCTCGAAAATCGCTGCCTCCAGGAGAAACGCGGCCGTGGGCTCGTGCGCATCACGGTCGCCCGGCGGCAATGTCTCCGCGTGATCGCGCAGCCGCGCGAACGCGAGCGATGCGCCGGCCACGTCGCCCAGCTCCGCGCGCCAGCGCCCTTCGAGCGCGCGCGCCTCCACGGCATCGCGGGCGCCCTGCCGCGCTTGTCCGGCCTGTCCGGCCTGTCCGGCCTGTCCCGACGGTCGCACTTGCCGCACGTGCACGATGGCCGCGGGCCGATCGTCCAGCTTCTCCGCGAGCGCCTTGGCCAAATCGATGTGCAGCCCGGCTGCGTCCTCTCCGGCGGCCTCGCGCAGATCGATCGCACGCGTGAGAAGCGCCACCCCGCGTGCCGTCTTGCCGCGTGCCACCAGCGCGCGCCCCAGCCCGGCCAGCGCGTGCGCGTCGTCCGGAACGAAGCGCAGCGCGCGCTCGAACAGCGGTGCCGCGTCCGCGATCAACCCCAGATCCTGCCAGGCCGCCCCCGCGCGCCACCACACATCGTACCGGGCACGCGGTCCGCTGGCCTGCGCTTCCAGGTGCTCCACGTCCGCGCGCGCGTCTTGCGTGCGCCCCAGGGCGAGACGCCGCCGCACACGCGCCCAGCGGATCCGCGGCACCGCGGGCGCATGCGCCACCGCCCGATCGAGCCAGCCCGCGGCCTCCAGCGGATCGCGCGTCAGCTCCGCGGCGCGCTCGAAGGCCCGCGCCGCGAGAACCGGCGCCGTCTCGTGCTCGCCGGCGCGCTCGAACGCCGCAATCGCGCCGCGCACGTCCCCGGTCTCGGCGAGCAATTCGGCGCGCAGAAAATCGAGATGCGAGCCGCGCCCCTCCTCGCGCTCCACTTCCGCAATGGTCGCCAGGGCCGCCTCGGCGCGCCCGCCCACGAACGCGTCGATCTCGGCGATGCGCGAGGCAATCTCGGGGTGACGTGGTGCCCGCTCCAGCGACAAAAGGTCCAGCGCCCGAGCGCCCTCGTAGTTCTTCTCGAGGCGCGCCTCGTCGGCCGCCCGCGTAATGGCCACGGCCTCCATCGCGCGCGTCGCCACCTCCGTGGGCTCCGCGGCCACGGGATGCGCCGATGCATGCACAATCCACGCATCGTGCGCCGCCGCGATTGACGTGATGCTCACGTCCGCGGTTCCCGGCGCGCGCACACCCGCCTCGGGAAGCAGCGCGCGCACCACTTTGGTCACGGCCTTCGGCACGATGAAGCGGGCCCCTTCGCGCCGTGCAAAATTGCCAACCAGCGCCTCCACCGCCGAAATGGCCATGGCCGTGGCCGGCGCCGGAAGCCCCGTGCCGCGCGCCCGCGTCACCATCAGCGATGCGTCCTCCCCGGTCACGGCGACCGTCACCGAGAACGCTAAAATGGCAATCTCCGACGAAAGGGCGAACGATGCCCCGTATTTTTCCACCCCGACCCACACCTCGCAGGGCCCGATCCCGATGAGGCCGCGCAGGCGCCCCGCCGCCCACCGCCGAAGCCGCTGGGACGGAAGCTCCACGCTGATGCGGTCCAACGTCCCGCGCCGGTGCCGAAAGCGGGACACCCCGCCGGATACATCGAGGGGAAAGCGCACCGTGGGGAGCGCAATCACCAGCTCCATGATCTCGAGCACCCCCATCGAAAAAGGCCGCCCCAGCTCCAACCCGAGCCCGCCTTTGCCGATGGCCAGCCGCAGCTCGAGCCCCTCCGGCGCGCGCGGCGCTCCAGTGGACGCGTCCGCCGGTTCGGTGGTCCGATCCGGGGCGCGACGCGCTGGACTTCGTTGCGCTGAGGGCGGCCGCTGGGAATGCACGGTTTTTCTATGGTAGCAAGCACCCTCGAGGGAGCGCGAGTTTAGGAAGAATGCGAGTTGCGGATGTCATGGGGCCGGGAACGGCCCTCAGCCGGGCCTTGGGTGGCTACGAGCCGCGCGAAGGGCAACTTCGCATGGCGCAGGCGGTCGAACGCGCCCTGGAAATCGAGCGCCCGCTGTTCGTCGAGGCGGGCACCGGTACGGGGAAGACGCTCGCCTACCTCATTCCCGCCGCCCTGAGCGGCAAAAAGGTGATCATCTCCACCGGCACCCGCGCCCTGCAGGACCAAATCATGTCCAAGGATCTGCCGCTGGTGGCGCAAGTGCTCGCGCCGCACGGCATCCGATTCCGCTCGGCCATGATGAAGGGCTTATCGAATTATTTATGCCGCCGCCGCTTCCAGGAGCTGCGTGAAACCGAGGCCCACCGCTTCGCCCTCGAAATGGACCTGGTGCACATCGAAAAATGGGTGCCGGGCAGCCGCACCGGCGACCGGGTCGAGCTTTCGATGCTCCCCGACGACTCCCGCGCCTGGTTTGCCGTGCAGTCCTCGACGGATACGCGCATCGGCAAAGGTTGCCCCTACAACGATGACTGCTTCGTCACCCAGATGAAGCAAGAGGCGGAGGAGGCGGACGTGGTGGTGGTGAATCATCACCTCTTTTTCGCGGATCTCGCCCTGCGCCGCGGGATGGCGGGCTCTCAATTGGGAGGCGGGAGGCGCGCGGACATGGCCAGCGTCATCCCCGCGTACGATGCGGTGATCTTCGACGAAGCCCACCAGCTCGAGGACGTGGCGACCACGTTTTTCGGCGTGCGTGCCTCCAGCGCGCGCGTGGATGCTCTGGTGCGTGACGCGCTGCGGACGCTGACGGCGGCCGGGCGAGGGGAGGCCCGCGGCATGCTCGACCGCGTGGAGCATGCGGCCCATGCATTTTTCCGTGCTCTCCCCGCGTCGAGAACCGCGGCGGGCGATCTGGAATCGCGACGGCCGCTCACCGGGCAGGAGCTCGAGGGGCCCACCTACGAGCTTTTCCTGAAGCTTCTCGCGGCCGTGGATGCCCTTGCCACGTACGCGGACTTGTTCGCGCGCGAGGAGTCGATTGCGCTGATCGCGCGCAGGGCGGGGGATTTGAAGCGCGATCTGCAGCAGATCGTCGAGGGCGCGCGCGCCATCGGTCGCGGCAATCCCGAGGATGACGAAGATCCGCAGGCCCTTCGCAACGTCGCGTGGGTCGAGACGCGCGAGAAGTCCGTGGCGATCGGCTCGAGCCCCGTGCACGTGGGCGGTTTGCTGCGCGGGGCGCTTTTCGACCGCGTCTCGGCGGTGATCTGCACCAGTGCCACCCTGGCGACGGCCGGCGGGTTTCACTTTGCGAAGGCGCGGCTCGGGGCGACGCCGGACGCCGAGGAGCTCGTCGTGGCCTCGCCCTTCGACTACGGCTCGCGGGCGGGTTTCTACGTCGCGCGCGATCTGCCCGAGCCGACGAATCCGGCCTTCGAGGCGGCGGCCGCGGAGCGCATCATCGAGCTCGTCGAGATGACCAAGGGCGGGGCCTTCGTGCTGGCCACCTCGAACCGGGCGATGAAGAACCTGTGCGGCATCCTGCGCGGACGCCTCCGCGAGCCCATCTTGCTTCAGGGCGAGGCGCCCAAGCAGATCCTGCTCGCACGGTTTCGCGAGCTTGGAAACGCCGTGCTCGTCGCCACGATGAGCTTTTGGGAAGGCGTGGACGTGCCCGGCCATGCGCTGCGGCTGGTCGTGCTGGACAAGATTCCCTTTGCGGTGCCAACCGACCCTTTGGTGGCATCGCGCTCGGCCGAGGTGGAGCGCCAAGGCGGGAATCCATTCTCGCAATATTCCGTTCCCGCCGCGGCGATCTTGCTCAAGCAGGGCTTTGGCCGGCTCCTGCGTACGCGGAAAGATGGCGGCGTCATCGCGCTCCTCGATCGCCGTGCGACCACCAAGGGCTACGGGCGCATGCTCCTCTCGAGTCTCCCACCGGCGCGACGGCTCGGAACCATGGATGACGTGCGCGCATTTTGGCGCGAACTCGCGCTTCTGGAGTGACGCCCGAGTGACCGCCGCCTCAAGCGGGGCCTAGGCCGGTAGGCTGCGGTAGGCGAAACATGTTTCGTGCGTGCGAACGCAGCGACTCACGCTTTCGCATGAGAGAAATGAGTGCTACTCCCCGGGCTTCCAACGACTTAACCCCGGGTCCAACATGAGCGAAATTTCAGCAGTTTTTGCGCGAGAAATCCTTGATTCGCGCGGCAATCCCACGGTCGAAGTCGAAGTACAAACCGAGAGCGGCCGCGGTCGCGCTGCGGTCCCGAGCGGTGCCTCGACCGGTGAGCACGAGGCCATCGAGCTGCGCGACGGCGACAAGGCGCGCTACCTCGGCAAGGGCGTGCTTCAGGCGGTTCGCAACGTCAATCAGACGCTCGGCCCGGCCATCATCGGGCTCGACTCGCTCGACCAACCGGCCATCGACAAGGTGCTTCTGCAGGCCGACGGCACGGCCAACAAGTCGAAGCTCGGCGCCAACGCGCTGCTCGGCGTGTCCATGGCCGTGGCGCGCGCCGCCGCCGATGTGGTCGGCCTTCCGCTCTGGCGTTACCTCGGCGGTCTCAATGCGCGCGTGCTCCCCACGCCGCTGATGAACATCGTCAACGGCGGGCAGCACGCCGACAACGGGCTCGAGATTCAGGAGTTCATGATCGTGCCCGCCGGCCTTCCCACCTTCGAGGAAGCGCTGCGCGCCGGAACGGAAGTGTTCCACACGCTCAAGGGCATTCTGAAGAAGCGCAACCTGACGACGGCCGTCGGCGACGAGGGCGGCTTCGCCCCGCGCCTCGAGTCGAACGAAGAGGCCATCGGCGTCATCGTTCAGGCGATCGAGGGCGCCGGCTACGCGCCGGGCAAGGACATTTTCCTGGCGCTCGATTGCGCGGCCAGCGAATTTTACGACAAGAAGGCCGGCAAATACACCTTCGACAAGAAGGCCGTTTCGTCCGACGAGCTGATTGGCATCTACGAGAAGCTCACCAAGACGTACCCCATCGTGTCGATCGAAGACGGCCTCGCCGAAGACGATTGGGACGCCTGGAAGAAGCTCACCGAGCGCGTTGGCAATCGCGTGCAGCTCGTGGGCGACGACCTGTTCGTCACCAACGTGGAGCGTCTGAAGCGCGGCATCGACGGTGGCTACGCCAACGCGATCCTCATCAAGCTGAATCAAATCGGCACCCTCACCGAGACGCTCGACACGATCCGCCTCGCGACCGCCGCGAAGTACCGCTCGATCATCAGCCACCGCTCGGGCGAAACCGAGGACACCTTCATCGCCGACCTCGCGGTGGCGACGAACGCTGGCCAGATCAAGACGGGCAGCCTGTCGCGTTCGGACCGGATTGCGAAGTACAATCAGCTCCTTCGCATCGGCTTCGAACTGGGCGCCGGCGCCGCCTTCGCAGGCCGCGATCCCTTCAAGTCGTAATCGTCGTTCGTCGATAGGTGCGCCTCCACGCCGAGGCGCACCTATTGCGAAATGCTGAAATTTGGCGGCACCGTCAATGAGCGGCACTGTCATGACAGTGCTAAATTGAGCGCATGCGCGTCGCCGAGGCCCGAAGTCTTGCCTATCATCAGGCCGTAGCCGAGCGACTTCGCCGCGAGCCGGAGCTCCTCGTTGAGGTTCGGAAGCGCGCGCTTGAATGGCGGGCCCGGCAGGATCGCTCCCGGCATTACGCCGAGGCATGGCTTCGCATCGTCGAAGCAGGCTTACCTGCCGTGCTCGCTGTGCTCGAAGGATCTTCCGAGCGCGATATCGACTTGAGGCACGCGTCGCCGTTCGCGGGGCTCATCTCTCCGAGAGAGCGATGGCGTATCTGGAGGTCGACGCCACATGACCCGAAAGCAGCTTGAGCACATTCTTCGCGCTTCGGGTGACATCGCGGATGATCTTGAAATCGTCGTGATCGGAAGTCAGGCGATTCTGGGTAGTCATCCGGGTGCTCCCGCGGAACTGTTGGTATCCGTCGAGGCAGATGTTTATCCGAAGAATTTCCCGGAGCGTTGGGCGCTCATCGATGGCAGCATCGGCGAGGGGTCCCCGTTTCACGATACCTTTGGCTATTACGCGCAAGGCGTCGAGGAGGGGACTGCGATCCTGCCCGACGGTTGGAAAGAGCGGCTCGTTGCCATTTGCAATGCCAACACGCGAGGCATCACGGGCTGGTGCCTCGAGCCGCACGATTTGGTGATTTCCAAGTACGTCGCCAATCGCGAGAAGGACCGTCGCTTTGGGACGGATGCTTTGCGCTTCGGCCTGACGCGTCTCGAAGAGCTCGAACGTCGTTTGGAGCGTTTGCCGCTGGACTCCGAACGGGTGAACGAGATCCTGGCGCGCATCCGTGCCGACCACCGTCGTTGAGAAATTTGGTCGCGCCGCGCGATTTGGACGAACAAATGCTGCGGTCGGGCGTCCATGAGGCATGGGCCGATCGGTTCTTGCTTGGAAGGTGGCGACCTTTCTTTCGCTCGGGCTCGCTGTGTTCTTTGCGCTGCGCCCGACACGGAAGGCGACGGGGGACGTGGCGCGGAGCGATCGCGCGGAAGTGAGTGCCAACGGGACCTGTGCGGGCGTGGTCACCCCCGTGCCGCTGGGCGGCGGACTCGTGCCCGACTCGGAGCGGGAACCTGGGGCTGCGCCCATGTCGCTTTATGTTGGGCAGTGGATGGCGCGGCTGCGGGCCGCTCGGTTGGAGTCGCACAAGTGCCAGGCGTTGCGTCACCTGGGCATCTCGGGCGAGCCGTCGGCCGTGCAGACGATCCTTGAGGTGTATCGGACGGCACGGCGCCCGGAGCTGCGTTATTGCGCCATCGATGCCCTCGGCGAGACCGGCGCGTCGGAGGCCATGAATTGGCTCGGCGAAATTGCCCGCGGTTCCGATCCAGGGCTCACCGGGGCTGCTTTTGCGGCCCTGGCGATGAGTCGAAGCGAGGCCGCGCATGCGGAGCTGCTCGAGCTGGCGCACGGCGATTCGCCCAAGTTGCAGCGCGATGCCATCATCGCCATGGGGCAGGCGGGCTGGCCCGAGGCCGGGCCGCTTCTCGTCGGCGCGCTGGAGCGTGCGAACGGCAGGGACAAGACGGCCCTCGTGTACGCATTGGGCGAGGCGGGGGACCCTTCGTCGGTGCCCATGTTGCTCAAGCTTGCCCAGCAGGGCGGGCCCGGTGAGATGCGGGCGGTAGCACTGGAGGCACTCGGCCACATTGGAGGCCCCGATGCCCTCGCGTTCCTCGTTCAGGAGGCCCGCGGCAAGAATGCGCCGACGGCCGTGAATGCGCTTGCGCAAATGTCCGACGAGGCCGCGCAGAAGGCGCTCGCCGAGCTTTCGCGAAGCCCGGGGCCTGCGCAGGTGCAAGCGCTGCAGGAGACCATGATCAACGCGCCGCAGACCGATCCACGTGTGCGCGAGCAGGCGCGCGCGGCCTTGATCCGTATTGCCCACCAAGGCGGAAAAGATGCCACGGAGGCGGTCAATGCGCTCGGGCAAGACGAGTCGCTGGAGAGCGCACGCGAGCTCGCCGCCATCGCGCGTGGGAACGGCCCGCAGGCAGAACAAGCCGTCATGTTCCTCGGCCATCGAGACGATCCCGAGTCCGTGCGGACCGTGGCCGAGCTCGCGGAAGGCTCCTCCCCGGCGCGCGCGGGCGCCTTGCAGGCACTGGCCGAGGCAGGCGATCCGCGATCCCTTGGCATTTTCCTCCGCGCCTCCGAATCGCAGGATGCCAGTTCGCGTACTGCCGCATTGGCAGGATTGGCGCAACTCGGCGGCCCGGAGGCCGACCGCATCCTCGAGAGCGCGATTCGCAGCAGCGACGCGTCGACACGGCGTCAGGCGGCGGAGGCGATGTCCTCCAGCGGCAACCCCGACATGCAATCGCGCCTCGAGGCGCTCGCCCGCGATGGCGATCCGCAGATCGCCGCCACCGTGAATCGCATGTACTCGCGCGAGGGCACGGAGGTGCCGCCTGCCGAGCCCTGCGCGCGTTAGTCGTCGAACGTCTTTCGCTCGGTGGGCAACTTGATCGAACCCAGCGGATCGTCCGGAGGCTCCACGGCCACCGGCGCGGGGCGGGGGCGCGCATTTTCGGCGGCGTCCACAATGGCCGCCGCGGCTCCCTCCCGGAGGCCCGCATCGGACGAAGGGGCGTCGCGCTTTACGACACGGCGCTTGTGTGGCGTCGTGGAGACGCGCTCGGCGGGGGCCGGGTCGAACGCGATCGCTTCGGGGAAAGGCCCATCGGGCGTGATGACCACTTGGGTCGTTCGCACACGGCTTCCTGTCGCAATCCCTATTTCATGGCGGCTTCCAAGCTCGCCCACCACTTCCACGTAGCCCGTCGGTGAGGCTTGCACCCGATGCCCATCGACGACGATGTCGTCCGCGGGCGGCACGTGCACCCAGACGGAGCGCTCCGTCGAGGTTACCGCCGCGGTGACGGGTGCCACCCCCGCCGGCGCGGCCGACGCCGGCGATGCAACCGACGTGACCGCGGCGTGCATGGCGCGGGACACCGCGGAACCCCGCGTGCGCCACAGGCCCATGATGGCCAGGAGCACCACGGCCATCGCAATGGCCCCGAGCACCGCCGTCAACAGGGAGCCTTTGTTCGCGCGGGTGGCGATGGAGGCCGTCTGGTCCCAGGTTCGCGCGCCGTCGTCGAAGCGCCGCGGCTCGAAATTCGCGCGGTGCTCGTCGGAAAGCGGTCCCACGTCGGCGGGCGCGATGCGCAGATCGCCCACGATGGACGCGATGGCGTGCGCCATCTCACCTGCCGAGTGAAACCGCGCCGAGACCGGAATGGCCATCGCCCGCTCCACGAAGGCGACCATCTCCGGCGGAACCCAGGGCGCCACCTCGGAAAGCGGGCGCGCGGGTTCCGTGCAGATTGCATACATCAGCCGGACCAGCGTATCGGCGCTCGGGTGCGGCGTCTGCCCGCAGAGCAGCCGATAGAGCACGGCGCCCAGGGAAAACAGGTCGCTTCGATGATCCAACGTCGGCAGGCCCTGCGCCTGCTCCGGCGACATGTAATGCGGCGAGCCCACGACCGCACCGCCCATGGCGGCGGGGTCCTCGCGATCATCGAGATCGCGCACCTTGGCGATTCCGAAGTCGAGCAGTTTGACCACGACCTCGTCCGCCTCGAGCGAGAGAAAGATGTTCGCCGGTTTGACGTCGCGGTGGATGATGCCCGCGGCGTGCGCCTTCGACAGGCCCAACGCGGCCTGACCCACGATGCTGAACGCCAACTCGGGTGCGAGCGGACCGAATCGCTTGATGAGCGTGTGCAGGCTCTCGCCGCGCAGAAGCTCCATCACCAGATAACGGCGGCCCGTATCGCGGTCCGTGCCCGCGTCGAAGACCTGCACGATGTGCTCGGCGTCGAGCGTGCCGGCGGCATAGGCCTCGTGGCGAAAGCGGTCGCTCGCCACCGCCTCGTTCACCGCCGGCTGCTCGTACAGTAGTTTTACGGCGACCGCCCGGCCGGTGACCATGTGGCGTGCTTCGAACACCTCGCCCATGCCACCGGTGCCGATGGATCGTTCGAGACGATACTTTTCGCCGATGATCGTTCCGAGCATGCCGACGAGAGCCCTTGGGGTAGAGCTTTACGACATCCCATGGTGCTCCATTCGCAGCGAAATCGCCAGCGAACTGGACTACAGCGTCAGCGCAACGGGTCGCAAAACGGAAACGCGTTATTTCCGCAAATAATCGCGGCCTTCGCGCTCCAGGTACTCGTCGTAGGTGCCACCGAACTCGACGACCTTGGCCGCCTCGCGCTTCTCACCCGTCCCACCTTCGCCAGGCTGTAGCTCCAGAACGCGATTGGTGAGCTCGGCAACGAAGTGCCGGTCGTGGCTGACCACGACCACCGTCCCGGGGAACGGCTTCAACCCGTCGAGCAGACCCTCGATGGATTCGATGTCCAGGTGGTTCGTCGGCTCGTCGAGCACCAGCACGTTGTGCTTTTGCAGCAGCAACTTGGCCAAGAGAAGGCGCGCCGATTCACCGCCGGAGAGCGCCTCGATCTTCTTCAGCGCGGCCTCGCCCGAAAAGAGGAGGCGCCCGAGGATCGAGCGAATCTGCTCTTGCGTCGCCGTCTTGTCGAAGGAGTAGAGCCACTCGTACGCGGTGAGCCCCTTGGCCGTCTCCCCGAGGGCCTCGTGGTGGTCCTGCGCGAAGTAGCCGACGCTGGTCTCGTGACCCCAGCGGATCTCGCCGGTGTCGGGCTTGAGGATGTCCTTCTTGGTGTCCGCGTCCAAGCCGCCGTAGGCGCCGACGATCAACTTCAACAACGTCGATTTGCCGATGCCGTTCGGACCGATGACGGCCATCTTGTCGCCGCGGTTCAAGTTGAGGCTCAGGCCCTTGAAGATCTTCTTCTCGGGGCCGAAGGCCTTGTCGACATCGTTCACGCGGAGGACATCGCGGCCGCTGGGCTTGTCCAACTCGAAGCGCACGAAGGGACGCACGAGGCTCGATCGTTTGAGCTCCTTCACCTCGAGCTTTTCGATCTGCTTCACGCGGGACTGCGCCTGCTTGCTCTTCGAGGCGTGCGAACCGAAGCGGTCGACGAACTGTTGCAACTCCGCAATTTTCTTCTTCGCGGCCGCGTTTTGCGCCTGGGCGCGCTGGCGGTTCTCGTACTTCTCCTCGACGAAGTCCGTGTAGTTGCCTGTGTAGACCGTAATGGTCTGGTAATCGATGTCCGCCATGTGCGTGGCGACGGCGTTCAGGAAGTGCCGGTCGTGCGAGACGATGACCAGCGTGCCCTTGTAGTCGACGAGGAACTGCTCCAGCCAACGGATGGAGTCGAGGTCGAGGTGGTTCGTCGGCTCGTCGAGCAGGAGCACGTCGGGGTGCAGAAAGAGCACCTGGGCCAGAAGCACCCGCAGCTTGTAGCCGGCGGCGAGGGTGCTCATCGGATCCGTGTGCTTGTGCGTCGGAATGCCGAGGCCCACCAGGAGCTCCGCGGCCTCGCTTTCGGCGACGTAGCCGTTTTCCTCGGCGATGATGCCTTCCAGCTCGCCCAGACGGATACCGATCTCGTCCGTGACCTCACCTGCGAGCAGGGTGTCCTTCTCGGTCATCGCGTCCCAGAGGGCCTTGTTGCCCATCAGGACGGCGTCCAAAATGCGTTCTTTGTCGTACGCAAAGTGGTTTTGCTTGAGGACGCCGAGCCGCAACGACGAGGGAATACTGATGGATCCCATGTCGGACTCTTCGTCTCCCGCGAGCATTTTCAGCAGGGTCGACTTGCCGGCGCCGTTGGCCCCCACCAAGCCATAACGCTTGCCGGGGTCGAACTGCATCGACACGTTCTCGAAGAGAATCTTGGGTCCGAATCGTTTGGTGAGGTTCTCGAGAAGAATCACGGGCCCCTTCCTACCAAAGAAGCGAAAGTCGTCGAGGGAAAAGCTGGAAAATCGTGGCGGTTTTTCGTGCGGCAGCGGATGATGAGTGAATCACCGTGAAAGGACCGTGGACCTACGTCAGCGGCCTGCTCGATCTCCCGCGGATGCACGACCCTGCAGAGCGGCGCGCATCGTGGCGGCAGGCTTTGGCGACTCTCGCCCGAGTGAGCGTGCAGGATGGGCCCAGCCCGCTCGATGGCTTGCATCCGGATGCCCTCGTCAAGGTCGTGCGCGTGGCGCTCCACGATGGCCTGGTCGACGATTTGGATTGGTTGGCGCCCCCGGCGTCGGGCGCGGCGCTGTATGCGCTCGCCGCCGCGCTCCCCCCGGGCCCGGAACAGCGCGAAATGGGACGGCGTGTTCTCGGGCGCCTGAACGCGGCGAATGCCGAGACGTTCGTGGCCATGGCCACCCGCATGGCGCTCGGTTCCGGGAAGGGGCTGGGCACGTCGGCCGTGCGCGCGCGGGTGGCGCTGGTGGTGGATTTGCCTTTGGCGCTGGGGGTTCGCGATGGGCCGCTGGCCTATGGGCTCTGCGCATCGCGGGAGCTTGCCCGCGAGTGGATCGTGATGCCGTCCAGCGGTTCGCTGCATGCACGGCGCATTGCCGCGCGGCTCCTGGAACGGGCGGCCCGGGAGGCGGCCACGCGCGCGCAGCAGGGCGATGATCACGCGCTGCGCGTGTTCCAGGCCGACGGGCTGCAGGAGGCGTGGCGCAGGTTGCTCGGGGATCGCGAGTCGCTGGTGTGGCGATCCATCGCCGTGGCGCGTGGGCTGCTCGCGCCATTCGTGCCGGCGTTGAAGGCGGAGGTGGCGGGCGCGTTGGCGCCGGGGCTTACGCCGACGGAGTGGCGTCGCGGGGCCACGTCACTTGCGGCGATGGTGGCGGTGAGCCCCGATGCCGCGCTGCGCGGTGCGGTTCACGCGATCGACAGCGGCGCGCTGGAGCGCGACACGGGGATGACCGCGGCGTTCGCGTGGGGCTTGCCGCGCGCGGCGGAGGCCGAGCCCGACGCGGCGAAGGTGCTGCTCGAGCGGCTGGTGGCGCGCGCGGGGTTCGAGGCGTCGGAGGCCATCGCGGAGTTGCTCGCGGAGTACGGCAAGGGCTCCTTCGTGGAGCGTGCGGCGGCAAAAGCGTTTGCGGCACTAGGGCGCATCAGCAACCCCGATCCGCTGGTGCCCGACGATGCGGCGCAGGCCCTGGCGCGTGAAATTGCGCGCGACTTGAAGCGCGAGACGCGCGACGAACCGTCGCTGCGCGAGCAACTCGCGGCGGCGTTGGAGCTTTTCGTCACGCACGGCGCGAAGCAGTCGTACGCGGCGGCGCGCGAGGTGCTCTCGGGGGCGGTGGCGGCGCTGGATACGCTCGACGTGCTCGCGCAGGACGAGGCCGACGAAGGTCGAGGCGGATCGACGGCGCGGCGCACGTCGCTGGCGGTGGTGCGCGATCTGGATATCACCTTGCTCGAGCGCCACACCTTGTCCGACTTGCTCAAGCTCGGCGGCGCCGATGCAACGAGGCACGAGGACGAACTCGACACCGTGCGCGAGCGCATCGCCTCGTGGATCCTCGCGCGCGAGACGGGATCGGGCGCGCATGCGACGTTGCGCCTGCGGCGATTGCGCGCGCTGATCCACCTCGTCGACAGCGACGTGGGCGCGTACGACGAGCCGGCGCGGGCGGCGAAGCTTCGCACGCGGTGGTGCCGCATTGCAGGCGCGCTGGTCGAGCGGTTCGAGTCGGGGCCGCCGCCGGTGCTCGTGCGAACCTTGTCGGCGGCGCTGGCGCGCACGCTGGATGCGCTGGTGCGGGCGGAGGCCATCGAGACGGTGGACGCGCTGCTCGTGGGCGTCGGGGTAGGGGATGCGCTCGCGCCCGTGTTCGACGAGCCCGTCGCATTCCGCGCGGCGTTGGCGACGGCGCCGCTGACGCACCTGCGCACCTTGGCCGAGGCGGCCATGGATCCCGATTTGAAGCACATGTTCGAGCGCTACGAGCGCTTCGTTCGCACGTGCAGCCCGAGCAGCCTCGCGAATGCGGGCGGTGAGCCGGCGCCGCTTCAAGCGCAGCTCGGGGCGCTGGACGAACTGGCGCGCGAGCTCTTTCTGCATCCGTCGAAGCGCGGTGAGGCGTTTCGGACGGCGCTGGTCGGTTTGCACGGGGCGCTGGTCGCCATCGAGGAAGCGCCCACGCTTTCGGCGCTGGTCGATCCCAGCGGCGGCGAGTACGGGCCCCTCGGCGCGCTGGAAACGCAGCTCGCCACCTTGCGGTATTTGACGCGGTTCGCGCGCGGGCGGGTCGATGGATCCCAGCTGGAAACGGCGCCGGAGCAGCCCACCGAGGAGGGCATTCGTGTGCTGGTCGCGCGTGCGGTTTCAGGGGCGGCGCCGCAGCTCACGCGGGAAACCGTGGCCGGGTGCGAGTCGCGTCTCTTGAACGGCGTTCCTCCGTCGCTGGCGCGCGTGGTGTCGTCGGTGCTCGCGTACTTGCATGCGATGCCGGCCGACAGCGAAATCGTCGACTCGCAGCACGTGCGCGTGGCAAAGCCCGATCCGCTGCCCTCGTGGGTGCCGCCCCGGCGCACCATCGGTGGCTTCTACATCGTGAAGGCGCTGGGCTCGGGCGGGTCGGGCAGCGTGTTCATCGTCAACCGCGTGGAGGATCGGCACGAGTCGAATGCGGAAAAGTTCGCGCTCAAGGTGCCCGATTATTCGGCCACGGCGGCGCGCACCCTGTCCGAGGCGGCGTTCTTGGATCTTTTCCGGGCGGAAGCCTCGGCGCTCATCGCGCTGCCGCAGCACAAGAACCTGGCGCGCTTCGTCACGTTCGATCTGGCGGCGCGGCCAAAGCCCATCTTGGTGATGGAGCTCGTGGAAGGGGCCACCTTCGCCAACGTGATCGATTCGCGTGCGCTGGACATGCAGCGCTGCTTCGGCGTGCTCGACGATGTCCTGCACGGCCTGGAGGCGATGCACCGCGTGGGCGTGGGCCATCTCGATCTGACGCCGTCGAACGTGGTGCTTCGCGCGGGCCAAGACGGCGTGCTCGTGGACTTCGGCCTGGCCGGTCGCCATATCCGTCCCGGCTGCGCGACGGGCCCGTACGGCGCGCCCGAAGTCTGGGGTGCGACCAGCGGCAACGGCCAGCAATCGCCGCAGGCCGCCGATGTGTACGCCTTCGGGTGCCTCGCCTTCGAGGCGCTCACCGGTGTTCCGCTCTTTCAGGCGCCAAGCGAGATGGCCCTCATCGCGGCGCACATCGCCCACGATGGCCTTCCGCCGCGCCTCCGCGCGCTGGCCACCCGCGTCGGGCTCGCCCCGCTCGGCGAGGCCATCTTCTGGACCTTGCGCCGTGATCCGACCCTGCGTCCCACCATCTCCCAGGTGCGCAGCGATTTCGCCCAGGTCGCCTCACGGCTTTCTGGGTTGAAGTGGCCGCTTTCCATTTAGCGCGGTAAACATCCGCTGCGTATGCCCACCCCCGTTGCTGGAGAGCCCGATCCGAACGGCGCAGATTGCGTCGGTTGCGGCCGTTGTTGCCATCATCCGCCGCACACGGTGCACTTTCTCGAGAGTGACGATGCGCGCATGGGAAAGCGGCTGCTCGAGATTTACACCGAGGAGTACCTGGTGCCGCCGGGCTTTCGCTTCATGAAGAATGTCCCGGCGGACAACGGTATTGCAGGGGAGACACGGTGTGCGGGGCTCGATGTTTCGGTGCCGGGGCAGTACCCGTGCGCCGTCTACGAGGTGCGCCCGGAGGATTGCCGCATCGTCGAACCGGGATCGCCGGCGTGCCTCGAAGCACGCCGGCTCGGTCACCTCGGGAGCTCGGTGGAGTTCCACCGGCCGCTCCCGTGAATCAGTTGACGATGTTGATGCAGAATCCGTTGTTGCACGGGACGCCGTTGCAGCAATCGGAGGCAATCTTGCAGCTCTGACCGTAAAGCGAGCACGTTCCGGTGCCGCCGTCCGGCGTCGTGGTCGCGCCGCAGGTGCCCTTCACGGAGCCGGGCGGCGTGTTGCAGGTTAGACCGTTGCAGCAGTCGGCGTTGACGCTGCAGGCGTTGCCCGTCTGGCTGCACTGCGTGGTGGGCGGAGCGCAACGAAGCGTACCGCTCGCGTCGGGCAGGCACTTGGCGCCGTTGCAGCAGTCGCCCGAGAAGGCGCAGGTTTGACCGGTGCTGCGGCAGGGAAGGCCGCCGTCCACACCCACGGCGTGGCAACGCGGAACGCCCACGGGGTCGAGCTCGCAGTTGGTCTTCGAGCCGAGGTGCTCGCAGCAGTCGTTGCGCGCCGAGGAGACGCTGCACACGTAATCCTTGAAGTGGCAGACGTTGCCTTCGGGATTGCAGCTGCGCGGGTTGCGGCAGATGCCCACGGCGGCGCCGGGTTCCTTGTCGCAGGTGACATTGCCCTCGCCGGGCAGCCCCGTCCCAGGAGCGCCGCAGCAATCCTTGTCCGAGCGGCAAAGGTCGCCGTTGACGCGGCAGCCGTTGGCCGGCTGGCAAATGTTCACGCCGGAGGGCGCATACGGAGCGCAGAGCCGGCTGCAGCACGCGTTGCAGCCTTCGCCTTCGCACACCGTGCCGTCGACACCACCGTTGCAATACGTCGCACCGGTCGGCGCGCTGCACGTACCGAGGGCCGCGCCGGCGGCCTTGGTGCAGATGCCGCCGCAGCAGTCCTCGGCATGGGCGCACGCATCGCCGCTTTGAATGCAGTACGACGAGTTCAGTTGGCAAACGCCTCCTTTGCACAACTTGGAGCAGCAATCGCCGGCGCCCGAGCATGCGTTGCCCGCGGTCTTGCAGGAGCCCGGATCGGGGTTGAGCGGCTGACACACGCCGCCCGAGCATTTACCGCTGCAGCACGATTCGGGGGTGGTGCAGGCCTTCGAATCCTGAATGCAGGCAGCCGCCGCACACTTTCCGCCTTCGCAGCGCATGCTGCAGCAATCCGTCCCGTTGCCGCACGCCGCGCCGGCCACCGAGCATTGTCCGACGCCGCCGGTACACTTCTTCGAGCTGGGATCGCACGTGCCGGTGCAGCATTTTTCGCCCGAGGTGCAGGAGGTTCCGGGCGGATCGCACGCCGATGGCACCCCGCCATCGAGATCGCCAAAGCCTCCATCGCCATCGACGACGTCCGGCCCGGCGTCACCACCACCACCGTTGATGGAGGCGTCGTCGTTGCTGCCGCAGGCGAAAATCACCGCAGCGAAGAAAATGAGAAAAAGGACAGTACGGCGCATCGTCATGGCCCCAGTGTGGTTCGACGATTCCCAAATCAGGCACCGCCCGTGTCGATTTAGGATCGATTCATTTTCAATTCGGGCGAACGCAGGAGAGCGTAGCAGGGTCGCATACGGATTGATCGCTCGGGCAATCGGTTGAAACGAGACAACGCACGCATCTGCCCGAAATGAGATCGCAGCGCGGATGACCTATTGCACAATCCGTGTCCACCAGGCACTCGACGCATCGGCCCGTGGCAACTTGGCATACACGTGCCTTGTCCGAATTTTTGCAGTCGCTATGCGCTTGGCACTCTTTGCATATTTGCGATTCGGAGTGGCAACTCGAATTGCCAGGGCAGGTGCCCCCATCTTGGCACGAGGGGACACAGACCTTCTGCGCGCAGAGCTGACCTGACGCACAGTCCCCGCGGGTGCCGCATCCGACGCAGCGATGGAGGGCGGTATCGCATCGAGACGTCGGTGCCGTGCAATGGGAATCGGAGGTGCACGCGACGCAGGCGCCGGAGGTGGGGTCGCAATGCAAATTGGATAACGGGCAGATGCCGGCTTGGGTGCGGCAATCCACGGGAGGCGCCGGCGCGTCCGCGCGTGCGTCGAGGGATGCATCCAATGCGGCGCCTCCGTCCGTGGGATCGGTGAACTCGAGCTCACCGTGGCAGGCGGCGAAGCACACGAGCCCTGCGAAACCGGCGAAGCCGAGGGAGGCGAAACGCATCGCGCGAGTTTATTCGCCGAGGAGCGCGCGCGCATCGGCGCGGGCGAATCCGTTGGGATAGCGGTCCACGTACTCCTTGGCCGCGGCACGTGCGGCGGCGCGGTCGACGTGCGTGAGCAACCGCCACCGCTCGACGGCGGCGCTTTCCGCGAGCGCGCTCTTGGGATAACGCGCGAGAAACGTCTCGAACGTGGCGATGGCACCGCGCGCATCGCCCGCGCGCTTCTTGTCCGTGGCCCGCGCGAAAAGGTCATTTTGCGCGGAGAGATCCGACGCAGCCGTGTCGGGCGCGGCGACCGCAGGCGGCACAGGCGCGACAGGCGCGAGAGGCGCGACAGACGTGACAGGCGGGGGACGTTTGGTCACGAGGGCGTTGGTATTTTGCGGAGCTGGAGGGCTCGGGCGCACCAACTGGACCTCCGGAGGAGGCGATGCGGGCGATGCACACGGCCACTCCTCACCGGCGGCGACGCGCGTCTCGACGCCTCCGTGGCGCACGACCACAACGCCCTCGAGCACGTGCACGCGCGTGGTGCTTCCGCCGCAGGCGGCGTGCGGCTCGCCGGTGGAGACGCGGAATTGCGTGCCGCGGACCTCCACGTCGGCGTCGGGGGTGCGCACCACGAAGCGGTCTCCCTCGCTCAATTTCGAAACACGGGCCTGCACCGCACCCCTGGCGAGCCAGTAAATCTGGTGGCGATTCTGCGAGAGCACCGACAGATCCGCCTCCGGCTCCAGCGCGAGGTGCGTTCCCGTCGTCAGGGCCAAGGCGGCATGTCCGCCCTCGCGCACCACCACGTGATCGCCGGTTTGAACCTTTTTGCCCGCGGCCAGCGTTTCGCGGGCACCGTCGCGCTCCACGTAGGCGGCTTCGTTGCTCGCCTCGGCGACGGCCTCCACCTGTGCGGGGCGCCCACGCACGAAAAGTGCGACCGCCGCCGCAGCCGCCAGAACCGCCACACCCGCGCCGGCTCCGCGCAGAAGCCTTTTCCGCCGGGCGCGCTGTCGAATGGCGTCGCGGATGGCATCGATGCGCTGTGCGCGTCCCACATCGACGTGCTCGATGCCGTCGTCCGCATTCACTTCACGGCGGAGTGCCTGCGCGGCAAGATCCGCGTATTCGGGACCTCGGTTCATGGCTCCGCCCCCGTTTCGAGCGCACCGCGCAGCTCGGGATCTTCGGCGAGCCGCTCGTGCAGCTCGCATCGCCCGCGCACGAGCCGCGTCTGGGCGGCGGCGACGCTCACCCCCGTGATCGTGGCAATCTCGCGCAGATCGTAGCCGCACACGTCGTGAAGCAAGAAGGTCCACGCCTTCTCGGGATTCAGCTCGGCCAGATGCCCGCGCACCCGCTGCATGGTGTTGCGCGCGCTCAAGGTGCGCGACAGCTTCGCCGGATCCAGATCGTCGGGTGGGGGCGGCGCGAAGATGAGGCGCTCGCGCTTGCGCCGGCGTAGATGGTTGTACACTGCACGTGACGCGATGGTGGAGGCCCACGACTCGAGGGAGCACTCGCCGCGGTACCGATCGAACGACTGAATCAACTCGACCATGCTGAGCTGAATGAGGTCCTCGTAATCGGCATCGCGCCGGCCGAGCAAGCGTTGGATGGTGCGGCTGACGCAGGGGTAGAGGCGGTCATGAAAGGCGGTGGCGGCCAGATCGTCGTTCGCTCGGATGGCGGCGATGAGCTGCGCATCGTCGAGCGCGGGCGTCACCGGTCCAGGCGCAGTCGGCTGGGGAGCCGGCGCCGGGCGCGAGGTGACGAGACGAAGCTTGGCCTGCACGATCCGGAGAGTAACCCGACGCCCTGAAAGCCAGGCAGGGCGCCCCTCAAAAGCGCACCCTCCCGCCCAGCTCGCCCGTACCACGGTACGCGGACAGCGTGGTCTCTGTGCGGCCATTGACTACAATGTCCGTCTCGCCGAAGTTCGCCTGCAGGCCGAACCCTGCGAACGCCGTCACGTGCGGCGTGAAAAACCACGCCGCCGTCACGCGAAGCCGCGCGCCCGGCACCCAGCGACCCTCCGTGTGGGAGCCTGCGGCGCCGCTGCGCGAGACGGCTTCGTGCGAAAGGGCAGCCTCCGCCGAAACGGCGAGCTCGAACGGGCGCTCCGGAGCCGCCAGCACCAGCGGCACCTTGGCGCCGACCGAAAGGGACGCGACGTCCACGCGGCCGTCGATGTCCTTCATCGCGCCCGTGTACCAAGCCGCACCCACCGTGAGACCCGCACGCGGAGCGATGAAATAAGCCGCGCGCAGGCCGCCGCCCCACGCGGTGGCATGCGCCGCGACGTGCCCTTGCGCGCTGGCCTCCAGCTCGAACGGCCGCCGCGGCCACGAGGGCGCGGCCGGCGGTGCAGGTGGTGCCGGAGCTTTTGCAGCCGCCGCGGGCGGTGTTTCGAGCGCGGGCCCGAGAGGGCTCTCGGTGCGAATCATCGTGGCCAAGGTGAAGCCGATGGTGCGCCCTCGTTCATCGAGGGCATCGGCTTCCTGGAACGAGAAAAAGCGGTCCGTCCATCCCGCTTGCCCGCTCCAGTGCGCGTGCAGGGAAACCCGCCCGCCCTCGAGCCATCGCAACGTCACCACCGCGTTCGCATGAAGCCGATCGGCAAGGCCCACGGCTTCGTCGTCCGAGGCCGGCGTGCGCGCATCGACCACCACGCGCGCCTCGGCACCGAGCGAGCGTGACGTCGCCGCCGCCAGGCCCGCGATGAGCGGGGCCTGTGCCTCGCCCGGCGGAACCAGCAGCAGAATGACGACGCCCGCGCTCATCAGGTGGAGGGGGTCGCGAGGTCAGGTGTCGCCGAAAACCGCTTTTTTCAGCTGGCCGGAGACGTTGAAGTCCACGAGCTCGTTGTAGCCGCCCACCGCCGTGCCCGCGACGAAGACCACGGGCAGATCGTCCTCCTTGCACCGCGCCTCGCGCATCACGAAGTCTTTCGTGGCCTCGTCGCCGGCGACGTCGAGCTTCTTGAACGCGATCGACGCGCCGGAGAGCAACTCCTCGATGCGGCCGAGCATGCGCGCATTGCGGTCCTTCTCGAAGTAGACCATGACGGGCGCCTGCTCCCGGGCCACGGTGGTGCGCTGGCCGTCATTGCGCGGTTCCCGCAGTCGGGTGAGGCGTTCCCGGGCTTCGCGGCGGCGCAAGAGCTCCTCCTGGGAACACAGGGGTTGCCCCAAGGTCACGTTGAGCCGCCGCAGAAGGTCCTTCGGGACACGGACGGGGGCCAAGTTGTCGCCGAACGGCGTGGTGATGGCGCGGTGAAGGGCGGATCGGAGGCTGCCTTTGAGCATGAATCCTCATACCATGGCTGGGCCATGCAAGAGATCGCGTGCGAGAGCCGTATCGCATCCGTGGACCTGTTTGCGCGCGGCGCGGTGGTGACGCGCCTGGTGACCCTTCCTTCGGATCTGCCCGACGACGAGGTCGATCTGCGGGTGGGCGGCATCACGGCGCAGGCGCAATCGGGGAGTGTGCGCGCGGCGCTTTCGCCCGGCTCGCTCGATGAGCGCGCAGAGCGGCGCATCGTGTACGTGCGCGCACGGGCGGTGCTTCCCGTGGATAGCCCCGCGCCCGGGGAGCTCGCGCAGCGGGTGCGCGATCTCGAGCGCGATTTGGAAAAGCTGGAGCTCGAGCAGCGTTACGTGCATGCGCGGCGCGCCGCCGTGGGAACGGTGAAGCCGGAGCCCATGCTCGACGTGCGCTGGCGGCGCATCGATCCCGAGTCGCGCGTTTCGGATGCCCTGGCCGTGCTTTCCCTCGTCGACGACTTGACGTTGGAGCTCGATCGGCGGCTGCTCGCCATCGACGATGCCCGCGTCGATCTGGAAAAGCGCCTCGAGCGCGCGCGTCTCGAGGCCGCACAAGGCGGGACGGCGGAGCGCTCCCAGGTCAGGGAAACACGGGCCATCGTGGTGCGCCTTGGCGCGGGCCCTCGGCCTTCGGCGCTCGAGGTCTCCTACGCGGTGCCCTCGGCGCGTTGGTGGCCTGTGTATTCTGCACGCTTTACCACGGGCCCGAAGCTCGCGGCGGAGTGGAGCCTGGAGGCCTTCGTGGCGCAGGCCACCGGGGAAGATTGGAGCGGCGTTCACGTGAGCCTCTCCACGGTGGGGCTGGTGCGCGATGCGCAATTGCCCGAGCTCCTCTCGTACCGCCTCGGGCGCAAGCAGCCGCCCCCGCGGCGCGGTTTTCGTCCCGTGCCCGAGGGGCTGCGCGAGATGTTCGCGGGCTACGACGAAGCGATTGCCCGGTTCGTGCCGCCGCCGGCCCCCGCACTGCGTGCAGCGCGTGCGGTTCCTCGCCACGCGGGACCTCACGCCGCATTGGACGAGGCGGTGTTCAGCATGGCCGAAAGCGCCGTCGCGGCGGAAATGCCGGAAATGCCGGAAGTGGCGGAGGCGGCGGACATGAATGGCGTGGAGGAGCTGGCCTTCGCCCCCGCGCCCGCCCCCGTCCCTGCACCGATGCCGGTACCGGCCGCCTATGGTGCGGCAGCCGCGCCCATGGCCATGCCGCGGCGCCAGGCGAAGGCCCTCGTGCCGGCACGCGCGATGGTGCGGGCGGTGTCGATCGAAGATCAGCCCACGGTGGTCGGTTACCCCGATTCGTACGAATTGCAGCCCACGGATGCGTGGCTCGATTTCGACGCGCTCGTTCTGGCGGACATGGATGACCGCGACAAGCGAGGGCAGCTCGTGCGCGATCCCTCCGAGATGTCCGACGCGGCATCGGACGATACGCTCACCATCGAGCGCATCCCCATGCCGCGTTACGCCTCCGATCCGCGCTACGTCGGCAACGGGGAGCGGCAGGTTCGCTACCGCGCCGAGACGCCCGTGGACATCGGCTCCGACGGTGTCCCGCACCGCATTCTCGTGCGAACCGCCGCGGGCGAGGCGGCGCTGTCGTTGATCGCGCTTCCGCGGGAGTCGGCGGAGGTGTACCGCGAGGCCGCGCAGAGGAATCCCTTCGAGGGGGCGACCCTCTTGCCAGGGCCCGCGGATGTCTTCCTCGATGGCGGTCTGCTCACGACGTCCGCCCTCGAGCTCACCGGCGACGGAGGCTCCTTGCGCCTCGGGCTCGGCGTGGAGGAGCGCATTCGCGTGGTGCGCAACGTGCGCGCGCAGGAGGAGGCCGCCGGCTTTTTGGGCGGCAAGATCGCGGTGGTGCATGAGGTCTCCATCGAGCTGTCGTCGGCGCTGGGTTACCCGGTGACGCTCAAGGTCTACGATCGCCTGCCCGTGACCGAGGACAAGGACGTCGAGATCGAGCTGATATCCTCGCGCCCGCGTCCGGACAAATACGATCAAGCGGAGCGTGGAGCGCCCATCCGCGGCGGTCTCGTTTGGCAGATCGAACTCGGCGCCGCGGGGCGGGGCCGCATCGACTTTTCGTACCGCATCGTGCTTCCAGCCAAGAGTGAACTCGAGGGAGGAAATCGACGTGAATGAAGGCGCGCTAGCCTGGCCTCGGGCCATTCACCCCACGACGGCACGCGAGGTCACGTTTTTCGAAGACCGGGCCGAGGTGTTGCGGACGGCAGACGTCGTGCTGGAGGAGGGCGAGCGGTGGCTCGTCTTCTCCGGCGTGACGCCCTTCATCGACGAGCGCTCCGTTCGCGTGCGGCTGGTCTCCGGCAAGGGGCAGGTGCTCGGTGCGCGCATCAAGCGCCGCGTACACCACGAGGAAACCCTGGGCCGCGAGGAGCTGGACGAGCGCGAGGCGCAATTGCGGCGCGCGGAGCATCGCCTGCAGGAGGCGAACGATGCCACCGAGCGGGCGCGCCTTCGCGGCGAGGGCGTGCGCGAGTTGCTCGGCCGATGGACGTCGGGGCTCTCGACGGTGCCGCGCGGCCTACGGAGCTCGAACGGCAACGGCTCTCCGTGGCGCGGTGCCTACCAAGCGCTGACGCGTGCGGAAGGGGAAGTGCTCGACGCGGCCGATGCAGCCCGCGTGCAACGCGTGCAGGCGGAGGACGAGGTGGCGCATGCCGAAGCGCGCCTGCGCGAGGGCAATCTGCGCCACGTGCGGCAAGAAGCCCTGGTGGAAGTGCGTATTCGCATCGACGAGCCCGGCGAAGCTCGCTTCGAAATCGTGTACCGCACGCCGGGCGCGCTGTGGCGCCCGGAGCACGTGGCGCGTGCGGGCAAGGGACGCGAAGAAGGGGCGGCCGATGAACTGGAGCTCCTCACGTGGGCCACGGTGTGGCAGCGCACCGGTGAAGATTGGAACGACGTGCACGTGCGTCTTTCGACGGCGCGTCCAGCGCACCATGCGACGCCCCCCCTTCTCGAGGACGATCGCCTGGTCACGCGGCGCAAGTCCGATGCGGAGCGCCGGCGAACCGTGGTCGAAGGGCGCGAGCAGGAGATCCTATCCGCGGCCGTTTCGGGCGGGAAGAACGCGGTCGAGCAAATGCCCGGCGTCGACGACGGCGGCGTTCCACTCGTGTACGAGGCCCGGGCGCGCGCCGACGTTCGCTCCGACGGGCGGCCGGTCCGTCTCGAGATCGGGCACGTTCTCCTGCCGGCGCGGGTGGAGCGGGTGGTGTACCCGGAGCTCGCACGCGTGGCGCACATCCGCGCCACGGCGACGTTGACCGATGGCGGCCCGCTTCTGGCGGGCCCGGTGCACGTGCACCACGCAGGCACGGCTGCGGGCCGTGTCCGAACGCGGTTCGTGGCACAAGGCGATCCTTTCGAGCTGGGTCTCGGCACGGACGACTCCATCCGTGTGCGTCGCGATGTCGAAAAGGAGGACGAGACGAGTTCGATTTTGGGCACACAGCGCCGCAAACGCACCGTCACGGTATGGCTATCCAATCTCTCGCACGAGCCAAAGCGCTTGCGAATAACCGAGCGCGTTCCGGTGAGCGAGATCGAGGGCGTCGACATCGACGTGCCCGCGCAACACACGTGGAATATCGATGCTCGAGACGGCTTCGCTACCTGCGACATCGACCTCGCCGGCGACGAAACACGCAAGATCGTCCTCGTCTACGAGCTGCGCGCCACCTCGAAGATGGTATTGCCAGATTTGTGAGAAACGACACTTCGTCAACTGCGCAATCGTATTGCAGTTGAAATTTGGTTGAGTCCAAGCGTGTATCGCTTGCGGAACCGCCTCGCATAAGCGAAAACGATCAGAGCCCGCGATGATGAAGAATTCCGCGACCGAACTGCACGACCCCACATGTGGTCCGGAAGAGCACGCGCAACGTAGCGGACGTCGCAAGCCCGTCAGCGACGAGGCTTTCGAACGCGCTGCGTCGCTCTTCCGTACCGCAGCCGACGTATCCCGTCTCAAACTTCTCGAGCGCCTCGCCGACGGCGAGTGGTGCGTGACCGAACTGGCCGAGGCCGCTGGAAGCGCTCTCTCGACGGTTTCGCAACAACTGCGCATGCTCCGCGCCGAACGCATCGTCGCGCGCCGGCGTGCTGGCAAGCACGTCTTTTACTCGCTCGCCGATCGGCACGTGATCGACATGGTTCACAATGCCCTCGAGCACGCGGCGGAGCGAAGCCACGTCGTCGTGGATATTGCCGGTAGCACTGTCGACGACGCCGCCGAAGAGTAACGAACACATCGCGCGCCACCGCCGAGTGGTATACCGAGCTCGCACCCATGAGCTCTCCTCTCGGCTTCGGCCACCGCTTGCTTCCAGGGGCCGTCGTCGGGGGAGACTTCACCGTGGAGCGGCCCCTCGACGAGGGCGGTATGGGAGCGGTGTACGTGGTCGCGCAGCGAAGCACGGGAAAGCTTCGCGCCCTCAAGGTGATGCACCGTGAGATCGTGGCCGATCCCGCATTGGCGCGGCGGTTCGAGCAGGAGGCCCGCGTCGGAGCCCGCATCGCCAGCGATCACGTCGTGGAGGTCATCGCCGCGGGATTCGATGCCGGTATCGGCCTGCCGTACCTGGTGATGGAGCTCTTGGAGGGCGAAACGCTGCGCAGCCGCATGGACCGGTGCGGCGCCATGTCCGCCGCCGAGGTGTGTGCGATTTTCGAGCAGCTCTGTCATGCCGTGGGGGCCGCCCACGCGGCCGGCGTCGTGCATCGCGATCTCAAGCCGGAGAACGTCTTTCTCGCAGCCTCGCGGCGCGCGGGGGCGACACCGTTCACGGTGAAGGTGCTCGATTTCGGCATCGCGAAGTTGCTCGCGGAGGCGCAGACGCGTGCCACGCACGGCACGCTCGGTTCGCCGCTGTGGATGGCCGTCGAGCAAACCGCGGCGGGCGATATCGCGCCGGCGGCGGACGTGTGGGCACTCGGCCTCATCGCGTACCATTTGCTGACCGGCGGCTATTACTGGCGCACGGCGCGTGAAGGGACCAGCGTCCAACTTTTGCGCGAGATCGTGTTCGAGCCTCTGGGGCCGGCCGGTGAGCGAGCCCGCGAAGATGGTCTTGCCGAGCGGTTGCCCCCTGGCTTCGATCCGTGGTTCGCGCGCTGCGTGACCCGTGACATCGCCATGCGCTTTCCCAACGCGCGGGCGATGTGGAATGCGATGCAGGCGCTCTTCGCGCCATCGGTCGCGGGTGAATCGCTCGGACCGACGCTGGCTCCGAGTCCGGTCTTCGCGCCACCGCCGCGCATCGATCCTGCGCTCGCCCCGACGGAAACGCCCATCGCCTCCGTCCAATCGCGGCGCGCCTCGTCGCCGTCTCGTTCTCGTGCCGTGCCATTCGGCGCGGGCATCGCCGTCGCCATCGCGGCTCTGGGGGGAGGGTACCTGCTCCTCACGAAGCCCAAACCGGTGCCGCCGCCGGTCGCGGCGGTTGCATCGGCGACCGCTCCGCCTCCGCCACCCGAGCCGACTCCTGCGCCCGTGGCACCGGCGCCACCGCCCCCGGTCGTCTCGGCAAGCGCAGCCCCCGTTGCATCGGCGGCTGCGAAGCCCGCCCCACGGCAAGAAAAGAAAAAATCCGCGAGCGGCTTCGCCGACCCCGTCGATCGCAACGGTGCGGTTCTCTGGAAGGTGCAAGACCACCGCATCCGACTCTTTACGCGGATGGTCCGCAACGACAGCAACGTCATCGACGCCGAAGTCCGTGGCGCCATCGAGCACTCGTCTTGGCTCTACCTGCGGTGCTACGAGCACCACTTCAAAAGCACGAAAACGCTACCCGAGGGCGACGTCTTCGTTTCTTTCGAGATCCGCGATCAGCTGCCCCGCGATGGCAAACTCGAATCGAGCACCTTCGAAAGCGACGCATTCAGCAGCTGCGTGGTGGACGTCCTCCTCGGGCAAACCATGAACGCTGCAGGTCCCGACGGCAAAGGCCACGTGGTCTACGGATTCCGCTTCGTCCCGATGGATTGATTCTCCTCGAGCCTTTTCGAGAGCGCGCGCAGTTCGTCCCGCACCAGTTCGAGGCGGCCCACGGAAGCTGCATCGTCCAAATCGTAGCCCGCGCGGCATGCGATCCCGAGCGGAACGCGCTTCGCTTTGGCCTTGAGCGCTTTGCCTTCGCGGGTCAGGTGCACGTGCACCACGCGCTCGTCTTCTTCGCTGCGCTGGCGCGTGACCAGCCCCACGTGCTCGAGTCGCTTGAGGAGGGGCGTCAACGTTCCCGAATCGAGCGCCAGCCGCTCGCCCAGCCTCTTCACCGTGGCGCCGTCCTCCTCCCAGAGAACGAGCAGCACCAAATATTGCGGATAGGTCACGCCGAGCGGATCGAGCAGATCGGCATAGGCACGCGTGAGCGCGCGCGACGCTGCGTACAACGCGAAGCAGAGTTGATCATCGAGTCGCAACAAGTCGTCCCGCGTGCTCATGCATCCCGTCCTTCTGAAGGTTCACCCTGCCTGATCGAACCGCCAAGATGCGCAGGAGCGCCAAAAATAGCCTCTTCACGAACTCCCAAACCCTTGCCGTCCTGGCGGTTCGCCTTTTTTCTCGACCAAGTGTGGCGTCAGGCCAGACGAAGCGCGACTTCGATGTTTCCGCGCGTGGCGTTCGAATAGGGGCACACCTGGTGGGCCGCCTCGAGAAGCGCCTGCGCCTGCTCGCGCGGCAGCTCGGGGATTTCCGCGGTGAGTTCGGCGGCGAGCCCGAAGCCCTGGCCCACGGCGCCGATGTCGACCTTGGCGGTGATCTTCACGGGGCCGGTCTTGATGCCCTTGCTCTTGGCCACGAATGCGAGCGCGCTGCCGAAGCACGCGGCGTATCCGCCGGCAAAAAGCTGCTCGGGGTTCGTTCCGTTTCCACCGGGGCCGCCGAGGCTCTTGGGAAGGCTCAATTGAACGTCGAGGTTTCCGTCGCTGCTCGTGACCTTTCCTTCGCGGTTCGAGGCGGAAGCGGTGGCGGTGTAGAGGACCTTTTCGATGTGTACCGGATTGCTCATGAGCAGATAGGTAGCTCTCAATTTAATTGCGCGCAACTTAATTTCGCCATGAGCCACTTTGCCGAACCCATCGATGAGCTTGCAGACCCGTCCATATGTGGTAACGTTATCATACGTGAAACACCGGAAAGCCCTCCTGCTCGTTCCGCTCCTCGCCTTGGCCATCGCGTGCAGCGAAGATGCCTCGTCGGCGCCGCCGTCGAACGCGGTCGATGGTCATCCCTTGCGCCAGCTCATGGTCCGACTTCCTTCGGCCTTGCGGCCCGAGTTGCGAGGGATTCACCCGCGCGTCTACGTCACGGATGCCGAGCTTCCGGCGCTCCGCGAGCGCGCGAAGGGGAGCCATCGCCAGGTTTGGCAGCGCGCGCTGGACCAGGTGCGCGCGCTGCGCGTGGAGCCGCCGCCCGCCCCGGCGCAGGAACGGCGCGTGCAAAACGACGTGGGCATTGGCATCGCCGAAGCCGCACTTGCCTATCAAATCGAGCGCGATCCGAAATACCTGGAGGCGGCGAAGAAGTACCTGGAGGCCGCAGTCAGTTACGACGTATGGGGATACCTGTACAACAAGCCCAATGTCGACCTGGCCGCAGGCCATCTTCTTTATGGCATGGGGTGGGGCTACGACCTCCTTTACAACGATCTCACGGAGGCTGAGCGCACGCGCTACCGCGAAAAGCTCACGAAGCAGGCGCGCTTGCTGTTCGCGGCCTTCGAGCCCAAAGCCGACGCCACGTATCCGTATAGCCAGAATCACACCTTCATCCCCATCGCGGGACTGGGCGTTGCAGCCTATGCCCTTTACGACGAAGTGGAGGACGCGCCGGAGTGGGCCCGCCTGGCCCGGGCCATTTACGAGCGGGTGCTGCAAACGTATTCGCCCGACGGATACTATTACGAGGGATTCGAATATTGGATCTTCTCCACGCCGTGGCTCGTGCACTACCTCGATGCGCACGCCCATGCGACGGGAGAAGATCTCTTCGATCGCCCAGGCTTCCGTCATATGCACGAATACGTGGCCCACTCGATGCTACCCGATGGGCAATACGTCTTCGACTTCGGCGACATCTTCGATGGCCCGGCTACCCGCGCGAAAAAGGGCCCGGAGTACGAGCGCTCGCACCCCGGAGGCCGGTTTCATACGAATTACAATCTGCTCTATCGACTGGCTTCCCGATTCAAAGACGGCGAGGCCCAGGGCGTGGCGGCGTGGATGGAGAGCCTGGATCACTACAACGCCGAGAACTATTGGTCGCTGCTTTGGTACGATCCGAGCGTGCCGGTCGTTCCCATCGAACGGCAAACGCCATGGCACTACTTTCCCGATCATGAAGTCGTCTATTGGCGCAAGGATTGGACACCTCAGGCCACGGCGTTTGCATTCAAATGCGGCCCGCCCGAGGGGCACCATGCCAAGCCGCTGCTCGCCGATTTTCGGGATTGGGAGCCCTCGACGGGGCACGCCCACCCCGATGCGAACGGCTTCATTCTCTATGGCGACGGAAGCTATTTGACCGGCCCTTCGGGTTACGCGGGCATTCCAATGGCCGCGCATAACAACACGTTGCTCCTCGACGGCAAAGGCCAGGCACGCGAGGGTGAGAAGCACGAAGCCTTCGAGGGTATTCCCGCTGAGCGGCTGGATGGCATTCGCATCGAGGACGTGAAGCTCGAGGCCGGGCGCGCGTACGTGCGTGGCAACGCTACATTGGCCTACGAACCGCAATTGGGCCTGACCAAGTTCGTGCGCGAGCTAACCTTCACCGAGGCCGAAGGTCTGGTGCTCACCGACGAGGTAGCATCGCGACAAGAAGGGCGCTTTGGCATTCTTTTTCATGCCGACGACAAAGTAGAAACGTTGGCGGCGAATCAATTTCTCATTCGTGGGCAATTGCTCGTCGACGTGACCGCACCGGCGCCCTTCGTGACGGCCATCGTTCCGAATATCGTGGCTGCCCCGGGAAAACCCGGCTCCATCGAACAGGGCGAACGCGAACAGCGCGGTGAGCGGCTCGAAATTTCTCCTGCAGGTGTAGGAACCCAAACACGTTTCGTGACGAAGCTCGGAATTCGTGCCAAACCGAGGTGAAGGATGCAAACGAAGCCGTTTTTCTGTCTTGCGGTTCTAACGCTCATTGCGTGCGCTGGCGGCAAAGCCGAGGAGGAACTGCCGGCGACGCAGCCCGCGCAAGTGAGCCCGGAAAGCGCCCTCGATGGCGATGGCGTGCAAATGCTTTTTCCGTCGGCGTCGTCCGGTGTGTCCTTTCGGCTTGGTACGAGCAATCCCAACGACACCGACCGTTTCGTCATCGAAAAAGACACCAAGGCCACGGCGGGCACGGACGGCGGTATCCATTTTTGGAACGTGCCGAGTTACCCCTTGGATTACTCCAGCGGAGGAAAAGGGTGGACGAGTCGCCTTCACGTGCACGCCAGCGGCGGCGAGCAAAAGTACACGTGGAAGACGCAGCACGGATACCTTTCGAGCCCTCAGGACTTGAAGAATCAGGAATTCACCGTTTACGTTCGCCCGCATCGGATCCTCGATGTGCCGCGCGCCGCGCTCACCTTGAAAATCCGCGGCGGGAAGCACTCGTCGAAGGAGTCCGAGGCGGCCCTCGGTTCGTGCACCATGATGCTGCTGGCGCCGGCGAGCGCGGGCCACGTTACCCGATTTGGCAAGGAGCTGAATCACCCCACCTACGATTACGTTACACTCACGCCCGCGTTTTCCGCGGAGATGGCCGACGACGAATGGGTCGGTATGAAGTTGGTGAGCTATGCTCAATCTGGCAAAGTCATCAATCGACTTTATCTCGACACCGCTCCCTTCGATCGCACCAGCGGCAAGCCCAAGAACGGTTGGCGTCTCTTCAGCGAATACGTCGACGAAGAGGGCAAGAGCACGGGCAAATATACGAAGCTCGTCGATTGGGGCGGGTGGCAAACTACGTTCCGCACCGATGGCATTCACGATATGGATGTGGCCATCTTCTCCGTGCGCGAGATCGTTCCGCCGGGGTAAACTCGAATGCATGCGCTTTCAGGATGACGACGCATTTTGCCGGTACGTCGCCGGCGAGTTAGCGGGATTGCCTCACGTCGTGGCGGTCGCGCTGGGCGGATCGCGCGCGACGGGAACGCACCGGCCGGACAGCGATTGGGACTTTGGCATTTATTACCGCGGCGACTTTTCGCCCGATGCCTTGCGCGCACTGGGCTGGGTTGGGCAAGTATTCGAGCTGGGCGCGTGGGGTGGGGGCGTGTTCAACGGCGGCGCATGGCTCGAGGTCGACGGGCGCCGGGTGGATGTGCACTACCGCGACTGGAACGACGTGGAGTTGCGGCTGGCCGAGGCGCGCGATGGGCGATT
Organism: Sorangiineae bacterium MSr12523; assembly: GCA_037157775.1. Taxonomy (NCBI): domain Bacteria; kingdom Pseudomonadati; phylum Myxococcota; class Myxococcia; order Myxococcales; family Pendulisporaceae; genus Pendulispora; species Pendulispora brunnea. Next base: position 6,056,211 of record CP089982.1, on the reverse strand, counting down.
TCACATCGAGCGACTGCTCTTTCACCTGGCAGGCATCCCGAGCTACATCGTGGTGGCGGAGCTCGCGAGGGCGCGCGTGCTGCACGGCGAGCTGCCCAAACCGGAGTATCCCGATGCGCTGCGAAAGGCTGCACGACGGATCTGGTGGAGCGACGCACAACTTCACCTAGCCTATGCGAAGGCCGCACACGCGCCGCGCGGCCATGTCGTGCACGTGGCGGGTGCGATTGCGCGGGCGACGTGCGAAGCGGCGCATGCCATTTTGGCGGCGCGCGGCCAATGGATCACGAACGAGAAGACGCTGCTCGAGGATGCAGGTCTGCACGACGCCGATGCATGGCTCACCGGGCTCGAGCCGGGACGTCTCGTCGAGGCCGTCGACATCGCGGCGGACAGGTTGGCAAAGGCCATTGCGGCGGTTCCGGAGTCATAAAGAAAGATACAAATCGGGTGGAACGTGCGAACATCTGCGGTGCAAGCAACCGAGATGGCAGAAAAGCAGAAGACCCATCGGCAGCCGAAGCTTTCTCGCCCCACGACGATTCGCGACATCGCGGCGCACACCGGGGTTGCGGTGATGACGGTTTCCCGCGTCATCAACGAGAGCGGGTACGTCAGCCAGGAAATGCGCGAGAAGGTCCTGAAGGCGGTACAGGAGCTCAATTACCATCCCAATGGGCTCGCGCGCGGACTCAAACGGCGGCGCACGCAAGCCATTGGCATTCTGGTGCCGGACATTGCCAATCCCTTCGCGGCAGAACTGGTCGGCGGCATCCAGGAAGTGCTTTCCGCGCGCGGCTATTCGTCGTTCATCAGCACGAGCGACCGCAGCACGACCCGCGAGGAGGCCGGCCTGCGCGCCCTCTTCGACCATCGTGCGGATGGCGCGATCGTCGCGACGCGTGAGACCAAAGCAGGCAACGATTTTCTATTGGGTTTACTCAATTACGATTTGCAGATCGTCGTCGTCGGGCGCGAATTGAATCATCCGCGCGTGGACCGCGTTACCGCGGACCATTTCAAGGGCGGCTACGATGTCACCGAGCATTTGATCAAAATGGGCCACCGTCGCATTGCCTTCGTCGGTGTCTCCGCACCGAACGGGGCAGGGTTGCATCGCTACCGCGGGTACGTGGAGGCTTTGCGCGCGAACGGTATTCCCTTCGATGAAAAGCTGGTCGTCGGCCCCAAGGTCGATGCGGGGCCTGGATTTTCCACGCAGGACGACGGCTACGAGGGGGCGAAACGCATCTTGTCCGCGAAGAGCCGGCCCACTGCCATCTTCGCGCGCAACGACTTCACCGCAATGGGCGCGATGTACGCCATCCGCGACGCCGGACTGGCCATTCCCGACGATATCGCCGTCGCTGGCTTCGACAACGTGCCGCTCTCCGCGTACACGGCGCCGCCGCTCACCACCGTCGCCCAGCGAACGGTCCTGCAAGGTCGTGAGGCCGCCTTGCTCCTTCTCGACCGCATCGACGGCAATCGGCAACGCGAACGCCGCAACATCTGCCTCGATTGTGAGCTGATCGTCCGCCAATCGACCATCAAGGACATAGCTCGAACGGATTAACGAACGTCCACTGGAATAAGCCGCCCGCGGCCGCTTTCGGGTGGCGGCTTCGTCGCGAGGACGTATGATAACGTTATCACATGGTCGCAGCGCACGAACCCATGCGAACGAACGCTCGGTGGCTGGTCATCGGGCTCGTGTTTACCGTGACCTTGATCAATTACCTGGACCGGCTGACCGTCTCCGTGTTGGCGCCGGTCATCATGGACGCGCTGCGCCTCTCGAACCTCGAGTACGCGAGCGTCGGCACCTGGTTTCTCCTCGCGTACACCATCAGCCAAACCCTTTCCGGGCGTCTGTACGATCGCATCGGGACACGGCGTGGGTTCATGGTGTCGGTCATCGTGTGGTCGCTCGCCGCCATCGGGCATGCATTTACACGCGGGCTCGGTGGTCTGAGTGCGTGGCGCTTCGTGCTCGGACTGGGCGAAGCAGGGAATTGGCCGGGCGCCGCCAAAGTCGTGGCCGAATGGTTTCCCGTGCGCGAGCGCGCCTTTGCCATGGGCATCTTCAACAGCGGCGCCGCCATTGGATCCATCGTGGCGCCGCCGCTCATCGTCGGGCTGCAGTTGGCCTATGGATGGCAAGCGACCTTCGTCATCACCGGCGGACTCGGTTTCGCCTGGTTCATTGCATGGTCGCTTCTATATCGCCCCACCGCGCGGGAACACGATCCTGCGCAGTTACAAGCGAAGCCGCGGGTGAACTGGATGGCGCTCCTCCGCAGGCGCGAGGTGTGGGCCATCGTTCTCACACGGTTTCTCGTCGACCCAGTGTGGTGGCTTTACATCAGTTGGCTGCCCTTGTTCCTTTATCGCGTGCACGGTTTCGATTTGAAGAAGATCGGACTGTTCGCCTGGGTGCCCTATGTCGCGGCCGATGCCGGCAGCCTGCTCGGCGGCTTTGCATCCGGCTATCTAGTGAAACGAGGTTGGTCCGTGCGCAATGCGCGGCGCGCGAGCATTGGCGCGGCGGCGGCCCTGATGCCTGCGGGCATCCTCGCCGCGCGGGCCGAGAGCCCGTTCACGGCCCTGGCGTTGATTGGCCTCGTTCTTTTCGGTTTTCAATTTTGGATCAACAACGTGCAAACGTTGCCGAGCGATTGGTTTCCGAGCGACACCGTGGCATCGGTCGCTGGGCTGGGGGGAACGGGGGCGGGCATCGGCAGCATGATCTTCTTGCTGCTCACGGGATGGGTCGTGGACCACGCGGGATACACGCCCATTCTGACCGCGGCCGGTGTGCTCGCACCGGCCGGCACTCTCGTGTTGTTCGCATTGTTTCCCAACGCAACGCTCGATGGCTTGCCACGGCCTGGCGAGTCCGTCGCGGTCGAGCAGCGGCAGCGGGACGATCCCGGCGAGGCCGGCGCCCTTGTCCGTCACTCGCGCAAGGATCGCCGAGCGTGATCGCGATCCCGCGTTGCTGAAAGATCGTTACCTACCATTGAAAGTCGGCTCGAGCCGTCGTGGCCGTCCAAGGAGATGCATGTACAAGTATTCCGACATCGTAGGCAAAGTGGCATTGGTGACGGGGGCGGGCTCGGGCATTGGAAAAGCCGCCGCCATCGCCCTCGCCGAACAAGGCGCGCGGGTCGCGATCAATTATTTCCGCAACGAAACGGGCGCCGAGGAGACGAAGCGGCAAATCGTCGCCGCCGGAGGGCACGCCATCACTGTGCGGGCCGACGTGACGAAGGCCGAGGAGGTCCGACGCGCGGCCTCCGGCGTCTCCGCCGAACTGGGGCCCATCGACATTTTGGTCAACAATGCAGGTTCCCTCGTCGAGCGGCTTCGATTGATGGACATGTCCGAGGCGCGCTGGGACGACGTGGTGGATCTCAATCTGAAAAGCGCATTCCTCTGCGTCCAGGCCGTCGCCGCCTCCATGATGCAACGGCGCACGGGCGCGATCGTCAATGTTTCGTCGATTGCGGGGCGCAATGGCGGGGCCTTGGGTTCCATTCATTATTCCTCGGCGAAGGGTGGGCTCATCACCATGACCAAAGGTCTGGCCAAAGAGCTCGCGCCTCACGGAGTTCGCGTGAATGCGGTATCCCCCGGTGTCATCGATACGCCGTTTCACGAGCAGTTCTCCACGCCCGAGGCGATGAAGGCCCATGTCGCCGCCATTCCAGCCGGCAGGGTGGGGACCCCCGCGGAGGTAGCGAGCGTGATCGCGTTTCTCGCGTCCGGGGCCTCGAGTTACGTGGTGGGGGAGACCATCGAGATCAACGGCGGCATGTTAATGGACTGATAACGTTACCATATCGAAAAGGACTGGGAGGTGGACGATGAAGGGACGATGGATTCTCGGAATGGCGGCGCTCTGGCTCGTCGGATGCTCGGCGGAGGCGGCGAACGATGACCCGCAGTCAAACCAGTCAGAGCAGCCAAACCAGTCAGACCAGGCAGACCAGCCAGACCAGGCAGACCAGGCAGACCAGGCAGAGCAGTCGGATCCGGCCGACGAGGCTGCGCTCGCGGGCGCGGTGCCGGCGAAGGTGCTCGACCTCACGAATTGGAAGGTGACGCTGCCCACGGGCGCGTCCGAAAAGCCAAAGGAGGTCACCCAGCCGTCGCTGGCCACATTCTCGGTCGACCCGTACTTCAAGGTCAACGCGGCGGGCGACGGCGTGCAGTTTCGCGCGCCGACCAATGGGGTCACCACCAGCGGCTCGGGCTATCCCCGTTCCGAGCTGCGCGAGATGAAGGACAGCGGCAAGTCGAACGCAAGCTGGTCGACCTCCTCGGGCACCCACACCATGATCATCGACGAGGCGATCACGGCGGTGCCCAAAAAGAAGAAGCACGTGGTCGCGGGCCAGATCCACGATGCCAACGACGACGTCATCGTCATTCGCCTCGAATATCCCAAGTTGTTCGTCGACATCAACGGCGACACCGGCCCCACCTTGGATGCGAACTACGTCCTCGGCAAACGCTTTACCGTGAAGTTCGTGGCCAGCGGCGGGAAGATCAAAATCTACTACAACAACGCCAGCTCTCCGGCCTACACGCTGAGCAAAAAGACGTCAGGGTGCTACTTCAAGGCCGGCGCCTATACGCAATCGAATTGCGATAAAGAAGACTCGTGCGGTGAAAGCAATTATGGCGAGGTGAATATTTACGGATTGAAGGTCACCCACCAGTGAGACTTGGCTGACTCAGCGGACTCTTCGAGCGTTCCATTCATGGGACGATTCCATTAACTCGAAGTCAATATCATGAACTCCAACGCGGGCGGCCATTGATGGACTGTGAGTCGCCTCGGGGAGAAGTATCGCCTCGAACCTGGCCACCACCTCGATCGGTACGAGTTGCTTTGCCCGATCGCCCGCGGTGGGATGGCTTGGGTTTGGCTCGCCTGCCTTCACGGTAAGGCCGGATTCGAAAAGTTGGTTGCAGTCAAAACGATCCTTCCGCAGTACGCGACGGACCGGCGTTTTCAACGCATGTTTCTGGACGAAGCGCGTATTGCGGCGGGCATCACGCATGCCAACGTGGCGCGCATTCTCGATTTGGGGGAATCCCGCGGCGTTCTCTATTTGGTGATGGAGTGGGTCGACGGCGACTCGTTGGCGAAGCTGCAGCGTGCGGTGAGAAGCCGGGACGAATCGATGCCCATCGATGTCGTCCTGCGCATCATGGCCGATGTTTCGGCCGGGTTGCATGCGGCCCACGAACTGCGGGGTCCCTCGGGTGCGCCGCTCGGCGTGGTCCATCGTGACGTGTCGCCGCAGAACATTCTCGTGAGCGTAAACGGCATTACCAAAGTCATCGACTTTGGAATCGTCACCGTCCGCGATCGGGCGTTGGATGACTTCCACGCGGGGCTGCTCAAAGGGAAATTTCCTTTTATGTCGCCGGAGCAAGCGGTTGGAAAACCCGTGGATCGGAGGTCCGACGTTTGGGCGATGGGCGCGGTCACTTATTACTTACTTACGGGGAATGCACCGTATGGCGACGACAACGAGTTTGCGACGTTGCGTAAGCTGAGGAGCGGCGCACCTCCGCCGTCGCTCCCCCCGATGTATCCATCGGAGCTCGATGCCTTGTGCAAGAAGGCCATGGCCCGCGATCCCGAGGAGCGGATGGCGACGGCCGCGGAATTCCAATTCAGCGTGGAGACGCTCATGGTCCGGATGGGGTGCCATCGCGTCTCGAGCGACTTGGCGGCGTTCGTCGGACATCACCTCGGGGATCGGCGCGACGCTCGGTACAAGGCCATTGCCCATGCCGTGCGCGTGGCGGCGGATCGGCGTTGCCAAGTGCTGTTGTCGCAATCCATGACCGAGGCTCTACATGTGGACGAGCTGGAGGCGCAGGAGGACGACGAGACGCGCATGTTCATCCCGCGGCGTCGCCCGCGGACGGCCGCGCGGGCAGTGTGCGTGCTCGCGCCAAGTTGCGGTGAGCCGCTGCGCGCGGCGGCGCTGGGGGTGGCGGTCGCCCTCTCATTTGCCGGCCTGATCGCGCTGCTGCGCATTCTTTTTTTGACGGTGGCCGGCGTCGTGTCACACTAGCGCCGATGCTCGAAGTCCGTCCGTCCACCGCGATGATGTCCATGCGTGCAAGCACGCGCGGAGTCGCCGCGGTGTGTGCCGGATAGGCCGAGCAAGAACTCGTTCGAATCCGCCACCGAGACCCGGGCCGCTCCGCGAGAGCCGCCTGGGTTTCGTCGTTTTGTCTCGCAAAAGGAGCTCCCACCATGACCCGAAAAGCCGTCTTCGTTTCCACCGCCATCCCGTACGTCAACGCGGCACCGCACCTAGGTTTCGCGTTGGAGGTGATCCTCGCGGACGCCTTCGCCCGCCACGCCCGCGCGAGCGGCGCCGAAGTGCGCTTCGTCAGCGGCACCGATGACAATAGCCTGAAGAACGTGCGCGCCGCCGAGGCCGCCGGCCTCTCGCCGCGTGCCTTCGTGGACGCGCACGCGGAGCACTACCGCGATTTGCAACCGCTGCTCGGCGCATCGTTCGACGACTTCGTCCGCACCAGCGCAGACCCACGCCACGCCGACGCGGTGCAAGCGTTGTGGGAGGCTTGCGCGCGTGCCGGAGATCTCGAGAAGCGTACCTACCAAGGCCTCTACTGCGTAGGCTGCGAAGCGTTCTACGAGCCGTCCGAGCTCGTGGACGGCGTGTGCGCAGAGCATGGGAGCGCCCCCGAGGTGGTCGAAGAGGAAAACTGGTTCTTCCGCCTGTCGCGCTACCAGGCGCGCATCTCCGAGGCCATCGCATCCGGCGAACTGCGGATACACCCACCGTGGCGCGGGCGCGAAATCGCGCAGTTCGTGGCTGCGGGCCTGCGCGACGTGAGCGTCTCGCGTTCACGTGCTCGAGCGCGCGGCTGGGGAATCAGCGTTCCGGGCGATCCCGAGCAAGTGATTTACGTATGGTTCGACGGGCTCGCGTATTACCTGACCTCCGGCTTCTGGACCGGCACCGAGCGGCGCATCCAAGTCGTGGGGAAGGGGATCGCCCGTTTCCACGCGGTGCTTTGGCCCGCGCTGCTCCTCGCCGCGGGCTTGCCGCTTCCCACGGATCTCTGTGTCCACGGCTACCTCACGGTGAAGGGGCGCAAGATCGGCAAATCCGCCGGAAACGGCATCGAGCCCCAGGCGGTGGTGGCACGCTATGGCGCGGATGCGCTCCGCTATTACCTGCTTCGTCACGTGGGCCCATCGCAAGATGCCGACGTGAACGAGGACCGGCTGACAGCGGTATACACATCCGAGCTGGCCGATGCCCTGGGGAACCTCGTCTCGCGCACCCTGGGCCTGGTTCGACGCCTCCCCGGCGGTATTGCCCCGGAAGGAGCCTCGGACGATGCGCTCTCCGCGCGCGCGCGCGCACTGCCGAAGGCCGTCGACGACGCGTGCGAACGGCTCGCGCCGGACGACGCGCTTCGGGCCATTTGGACGCTGGTTGCCGCCGCGAACAAGCATCTCTCCGATGGCGCGCCATGGTCGGCCGCGAGTGCGCGCGAGGCGTGGGCCGTTCTGCATCCCACGCTGACGGCCATCGAGGCCATCGGCCGCGCCCTCGTTCCCTTTTTGCCGACGACGGCCGAGGCCATTGCGCGTGCGCTCGAGAATCCTACTGCGGCAGCGCCGGTGCTTTTTCCAAAGACGAATCTCAATTTGGAAGAAGACTCATGTCCGCGCGGTACGTGAGCGACTCCGAGCGCATCGCACCGATGGCCTGCAGCCCCAGCTGGTGCTCGATGGTTTCGATGTCCTCGGCCAGATGGTCGGATTTTCCATATTCCTCCACGGTCGGAAATCCCATGAAGAGAAGAATGTCATTCAAATTGCCACCATCCACGATGCGGTATGCCAACATCGTTTTGATGCCGATGGCCTCTTGGTAATTTGCTTTTAGCTCGGCGAGCACCCGCACCGCATTCGGTGTATCGGTGACGGTGAGCGTGAGCAGGCGAGCGTATTTCGACGTCAGCCCGCTGGGCCGGCCGATGCTCAGGTCCTCGAGTGCGATGACCCGGCAAACCGATTGCAGCTCGCCGAAAGGGTATACGTGTGCCCGATTGTCGGCGGCATCCTCGGCCGGCTTCAGCGGCTTGTCGAAATCCGACCACGCGCGCCCGATGGTCGCGTCCATGAACTGGCCATCGCGCGGGCCGGTCGTGAAATACCAGCCGTACCAACCCCAGGTGTCGCCATTGGACGCGTGCCATCGCAGGTGCTGCTTGTAGCCATCGTCGAAGTTCTGCTGTTGCCCTTCCTTCGGCTTCCACACGACGAACTGCGCGACAGACGACACGCTGCTGCGCTTCTGGGACGCGAAGGAAAGCGTTTCCACCTGCGCGGTGGAGTGCGACGCGCTACCGCAGGCCGATGCGAGCGAGAGCAGCGCGCCGAGGGAGATGCCCATTCGTAACATGCCCCCGAGGATGGGGCTGCGACCTCCGCGCGTCTAATTGGAAATCGCGCGATATGGTTATAGAATTCTTCTATGGATGGTCGAGTTCGCGCAGCTCGTCGTCGAGGCGCGCATCGTACTCGTCGCGCGTGCCGGTGCGTGGTGCCGCAAGCGCCATACGCGGGCGCGTCCAGCGGCGCAGGAGCCACAAGAGGCCAATGGCACTGAGGAGCATGGCGCCGGCGCTGGCGAAGCTCACCGCCGCGCGCGGATCGTGCCCCTTGGGGATGGCGCGGATCCGCTCGCCGTAGCGCGCGACCAGATCCTCTTCGATGACCTCGGCGGACTCGCCTTGGTCGAGCCGCCCATGGATTTCGGTTCGCAGCTCGGTGGCGAGCGGCGACTCGTGGATGTCCAACGTCTGCGTCCAGCAGCACGGCGCAAGGAGCCGGCCCTCGAGCATGGCCTCGCCATGTTGGGCAAATGCGGTCACCACGATAAATGTGAAGCATAGGCCGAAGAGCGTTGCGAACAGTCGGGGCATGCGCGGACTCCTAAGCTTCGTTCTAGATCCGCCACGCCCCGAAGGTGAGTGCGGCAAGTCGTCGCATGGTCTCCGGCGTCACAACGCTTTGCGGAATGTCAGATTGATGCGGCGGCCGCCGAAGATCGGGTGGTGACCGTCTTCGAGTTGCGCGACACCGTGAAATGCGAGCCGGGAAGGCCCTCCCCACACCGCAATGTCCCCGTGCTCGAGGCGAATGCGGCGAGGTCGATCCGAGCGCTGCGCGCCCCCGAACAAAAACGTTGCCGGCAGGCCCAGCGACACCGAAACGATGGGCGCGGAGAAGTCGCGCTCGTTGCGGTCCTGATGCAGCGACAAGCGCGAGCCCGGCTCGTACCGGTTGATGAGGCACGAGTCCGGCACGAAGCCGCCGTAGCCCGCTTCCTTGGCGGCGCGCGCCGCGAGATCGAGAAACGATGGCGGCAACGGCGGCCATGGGCGGCCCGTCTCCGGGTCGATCGGATCGTAGCGGTAGCCGCGTGCATCGGTGACCCAGCCCGCCTGGCCGCAATTGGTCATGGCCACGGACATGCGAAATCCGCCAGGAGTCATCATATGACGAAAGGGGGCAGCGCCAATGATGGCATCCAGCGCGGCGGCGAGCTCCATCTCCATGCTTTTGGCAAAGCGCACGAGCAGCACGGCGCCTTCCGCCAACGGCTCGCGTGGCCGCCGTCCATCCTGCGAATCGTCGAAAAGGCCAATCGTCACGCGTAGCATTCTACGCGGGCGTCGCATCGCGTCGAATATCCGATTTCGCGAGGAAGCAATTTCGAGAGAGCTCGTATCAGCGAGTGCCTGAATGGCACGTACGAAAGTGACGAAATAAAAATGAAATTCTCGAAAAAGCATTCGCTTTGTGGCGGGGTCATCTTGTTGGCAGTGGGCGTCTCGTTGGCCGGCAGCAGCGCTGCGGCGGAGACGGAAACGCAGAGCGCGCTCGCGACGGATTGGAGCACCGCCCCCGTGACGGTGACGCACAGTCCCGCGACGATCCCGAACTTCAAGACGTTGCGCGTGGCCAAGCAGTCGGGCTTCGATCGTTCCACCTTCGAATTCGATGGCAATGCCGTCCCCGGATACATCGTTCGCTACACGACCAATCCCTCGCAGTGCGCGAGCGGCGATCCCGTCGCGGTGGCGGGTGCGGCCAAGCTGGAGGTGATCATCCAGCCGGCCAACGCGTACGATTACGAAACGCAGCAGCCGACGTTTTCGCCGGCGTCGATCGTGGACGTGAAGCCGAACCTCTCTTCGGTGAAGCAGCTCAAGATGTCCTGCCCGGGTTGGGAGGCGGAGACCTCGTACATCGTTGGGGTGGCGTCGAAAAAGAACTTCCGCGTGCTCGAGCTGACCAATCCGGCGCGCATCGTGGTCGACGTTCAGCAGTAAGTGCCCATCAACCTCGCCAGGGCCTCCTCCGGTGCATCGGTGAGGCCCGTGTGCGGGGGTGAGACCTGCAAAATGGTGCTGCGCGGGGCGGTGAGCCAATGCCACCGCTCACGCAGCGGCAGCTGCCCGATGGGACCTTTTCCCTCGCAGACCAGGGGAATGGCCGCGAGGTGCTGCCGCACGAGATCGAGGTCCACGGCGCGAAAAAGCGCGAGCAGGCGCGCTTCGTCGAGCGCGATGCCGGCGGCGAGGTAATCGCGCGCATCGCAGAAGACAATCACGCCGGCGTTGATGAATTCCTCGCGCTCGACCCGCGGGACGACGCGCACGATGGCGTAATCAAACGCGCAGGGCACGGGTCGCCTCCTCTAGGAGCAGGGGAAGGTTCGCCCGGCGCGCGTGAAGCCACCCGAGGTAGGCCGCGCGGTGCGATGCCTCGTCGGAAAAGCCATGTTCGGGACCGAGCCAGCCCGCCGGGATGTCCTCCACGATGCGCGCGAGCGCCTCGTCGGTGAAGACGGCCGCCAAGTGCGCGGCTGCGGCATCGAGCGCCTTGGCCCAGGGCAGGAGAATGTGCTGGCGCACCTCGGCGAAGGGATCGCTCACGCCGTCGAGCGGATCCGCAGGGCTCCACCCGTGATGGAAGTACAGCGAGGCGCCGTGATCGATCAGCCACAACTGCGTGTGCCACACGAGCAGGTTCGGATTGCGCGGCGTACGGTCCACGTTGGCCACGAATGCATCGAGCAACACGGTGCGGGAAGCCGTGACGGGATCGGGCCTAGGTGCCACCACCGGATCGAAGGTGATGCTGCCGGGCAGGTAGTCGAGCGCGAGGTTCAATCCGGCGCTGGCCTCGAGCTGCTCGCAGATCTCGCGGTGCGGTTCGCTGGCTGCGAGGGCGCCATCGAGCTCCGCCAGCACGATTTCCGGCACGCGAAGGCCTGCCAGGCGAGCGAGCTCGCCCGCGACGAGTTCGGCGATGAGCGGTTTGGTGCCCTGCGCGGCACCCCGCAGTTTGACGACGTAGAGGCCCAAATCGTCGGCCTCGACCAGCGCGGGCACGGAGCCCCCTTCGCGAAAGGGAAGCACATACCGAATGACGTTCACGGTGCGCATGATTTTTCTCGATGCTGCACCTTAGCGGAACGAGAACGAGCCATGTAGTCTCGCGGCGTGGCCTCCTCGTGGTTCGTCTACATCGCGCGCTGTGCGGACAGTTCTCTTTACGTGGGCATCGCCCGCGACGTGGCCGCCCGCATGGCCCAGCACGACGCCGGCACCGGCGCCCGCTACACGCGTGGCCGCGGCCCGCTGGAGGTCCTCGCTACGCGGCGGTGTGCCAGCCAGGGCAACGCCCTGCGCCTCGAATATGCGCTCAAGGCCCTTTCGCGCGACCGAAAGCTCGCGCTCGCGGCATCACCGGGCGAGCTGTCGGCGTTCGCGCGTGACTGCATCCGCAGGAGCAAATTGCGCAAATCGAGTTAGCTTCAACCGTTGGCACTCTCGCCGCGGCGGATTCGACGATGGGCGAGGGCGCTCTTCAGGCGAAGTGCGATTTGGCTCATGCCGCTCCCCTTGGATATCCAACCATGCGCATTGGTTTCCAATGCACACAATCGCAGCTCGGCCTCGCTCGACGACGAGATGACGAAATATTTCGTATCGGGACTGGCCACGCTGCGAATCAACTCGATGATGCGGTCACCGCGCATGGTGGGAATATGTATATCGACCAGGGCAATGTCCGGGTTGAAGGAGCGCACCAAACTGGTCAGGCCAATAGGCCCTTCCCTCGTGGCGACGTCGAATCCTTCGAGGGCGAGTCCGCGCGCCAGCAGCTCCAACTGCGTTGGATCGTCATCGACTGCGAGGATACGTGGACGCCATTTGTTCATCCTATGCCCTCCCAAAACTCGTCGATGCTACCGCGCGCACTCGGGCGAATCCAAGCAATGTTTGCATATTCCAACGACAAACACAGGGCCGTGTGAACGCGGGTGCCGCAGTGTCAGTGGCCTGGACGAAATCCGAATGGTGCTTCTGGTATCCTCGCACGATGGGTCAAGAACACACGTTCGCTTGCAAGCTCGTCTGGACCGGCGCCGAGCGCGGTCCGCTCACCGATTATGCGTCGTACTCGCGTGAGTACGTCGTCGAAATGGAGGGCAAGCCACCGATCCGCGGCTCGGCGGCGCCCGTGTATCGCGGCGATGCTTCGCTGCACAATCCCGAGGATTGGCTCGTCGCCGCGCTGTCGGGCTGCCATTGCCTCTCGTACCTCGCACACTGCGCTCGGGCAGGGATCGTGGTCGTTGCCTACGAAGATGCGGCGTTCGGTCGGTTGGCACTGCGTGATGGGAAAATGCGCTTCACGGAGGTCACGCTCTCGCCGAAGGTCACCATCCTGGTTAAGGCGGGGCAGGTTAAGGATGGCTCGGACGAAGCCAAAGCGCATGCGCTGCACGAGAAGGCGCACGCGGACTGCTTCATTGCCAACTCGGTGAATTTTCCCGTCCGGAACGAACCGACGATCCTCGTTCAAGGCTGACGAGACGGAGCGAGATCGCGAAGCGCATCCGCCGTGCACCGTGGGAGATATTCGGGATTGAAACGTTTACCTTCGGCCTCGAAGCGGGCGAGCGCCCCTTGGAGCACGTCGGCGTGCATGCGCAGCCACGCAGGCTCGTCGAGGCCGATGGCCCCTCGATTGACCCACATCCAGAAGAGCGCGGCCTGGTCGCATTGAAGCTCGGTCCACGCGCGCTCTTCGAAGGGCCCGTGGTTGTGGAAATGAGACCAATCGTGAAGGCCCCAAAACAGCGCATTCATGTTGTCGGCGGCGAGCCATAGCACCTCGCGCGGGCGCATTCGCCGCTCCCACAGCCCGTCGGTCGCATCGTCGATGGCATACGGGGCAAGCGCCCAATCGTCGTCGCCAAGGCCCATGCCGAAGGCATGAAGCTTGGCCATCTCCCGCGGCAGAAACTCGGGGCCGTGATCGGCACGATGGAACACGAACACCATCCGCGCGGGGTCGGACCCATCGAGGGGCGTAGCCAGGTCGAATGGACGTGCACTCGGACGGGACCACTCGAGCGTGTCGCTCGCGCACCAGCCGAAATCGTCGAAGACTCCCTCGGGCACGAGACGTGGCAGGGGCGGGGTGGCCAGATACTCGGTGATTCTCAGCGGTGTCATTTGGACGTCATTCGAATGCGCAGCAGTGTTCCATTGCCAGGCTCGAGAGTAGGGGCCAATACTGGACGATCGGGGAGACATACCATGCGCACTTCTTCATCTCGTGCATCTCGATGCATCGTTCTTACGTTGGTCGCGGGCATCGCCGGCGCAGTCGGCTTTGGAGGCACCACCGAGGCTGCCACCAGCGACGCCGACGCCCTCCAATTGATCGCGCTCGACAAGGCCATGCAGAAGTCGGTCGTGGACCGCGACGCCAAGGCCTTCGCCAATTTTCTCACCGACGACTACACGCTGGTGAGCGGTTCCGGACGCATTTACGACAAGGCCGCAGTCGTGGCCGAGATGTCCTCGCCCGACGTTCGCTACGACGTCAACGAATCAAGCGATTGGCGTGTACGGGTAACCGACAATACCGCACTCGTAATTGCCATTTTGCATTCCAAAGGTGTCGATCACGGAAAACCGTTCGATCAGCGAATTCGATTTACCGATACGTGGATTCGCCGCAACGAAAAGAGCCCTTGGCGCAACATCGCCGGGCACGCGAGCAAGCTCGGAGAGGGCGTCAAGTAGGACGGACGCATCGGCAAGTTCTGCAAGTGAAGCGGCGTCGTTCGCAGACCTGAACGATTCGCGAATCGAAGAAGTTATTGACTCGCGGCGAGCCGATTGCTCTGCTGATTGGTCTCATGTCGGGCGACGCCACACTGCTCGGTGCGGCATCCCTTCCCGATCTGCTTCGGCGGATCACGGTGAAGGCCTTCGTACCGGGACGCATTCGCTTTCATCTCGACTTCAAAGGGGACGCTTTTCTTCGCGACGCCATGCGACGCGAGCTCCAGCGTATCCACTCCGTGCGCCTGGCGAGCTACAGCTCGCGCACACGGACCGCGCTCGTCTTCTACGATCCCGACCAGGTGAAGCCCGTCGACGTGGCGGAGGCCATCTGCCGCGGCGTGAAGGAGTTCGCCCGGGTGCACGGCGAGTGCGATCTGCGCGACCACCGGCATGAAATCGCGGGCATTCACCGCGATGCCAACGGCGAGCACAGCCATCATGATCACGGCGGCCATGGGCACGGTCACGATCACCACGACGACCACGGCCACGATCATCAGCATTTGGGCAGCGACGAAGCCGTCCGCAAAGAGACGTTGCGGCTCGGGGCGGTGGGGGCGGTGCTCGCGTGGCTGGTGTCGCGGCGCCTTCGCGGTGTGCCGGTCCTTGGCAGCGGGGGCCCGCTCACCGATCTGGCGATGCTGCTCACCGTGGTGAGCGGCTACCCCATCTTCAAGAGTGGGGCGAAATCCGCGGCGAAGGGCAAGCCCACCGACGACACGTTGATTGCCATCGCGGTGATGGCCACGCTCCTGTTACGCGAAAGCCTCACGGGCCTCAGCGTGGTGTGGCTCATCCAGCTCGGCCGGCTTCTCGAGGAGATCACCCTGCGCCGTTCGCGCTTGGCGATTGCCGATTTCATGGATCTGGCCCCGCCCGAGGCGTGGAAGCTGTCGCCGGCGCACGTGCCGGGCGGCAAGCCGGGGCTGCGTCAGACGCCCGTGGAGCACCTGGAGAAGAACGACGTGGTGCGCATCTTCCACTTCGAGAAGGTGCCCCTCGACGGCAAGGTGGTGGCCGGCGTTGCCCTCGTGCAGGAAAGCTTTCTCACCGGCGAAGCGCTCCCCAAGGAAAAGCGCGCCGGCGACACGGTGTACGCCGGATCCATCGTGGAATCGGGCGAGATTGACGTGGAGGTCACCAGCCTCGTGCACGAGACGCTCATCGCGCGCATGGTCGCCGCGGTGCAGGATCTGCAAGAGCGCCGCGCGCCCATCGAGGCCATTGGAAACCGCTTTGCGTCGCGGTTCGTGCCCATTTCGCTGGGATTGGCCGGGATCACGTTGCTGGTCACGCGCAATTGGACCAAGGCCATCACGATGCTCGTCATTGCCTGCCCGTGTGCGGCGGGGCTGGCCACGCCGACGGCGGTGTTTGCGAGCATCGGCGGCGCGGCCAAGCGGGGCATCCTCATCAAGGGCGGCGTGCACCTGGAAGGCGCGGCGCACGTGGATGCCGTGGTTCTCGACAAAACGGGCACGCTCACCGTGGGCGCGCCAAAGTTGGTGGCCCTTCGCCTCACCGACGCGGGCAGGGCACGCGGCGAGAACGAGTGCGTGCGCTTTGCTACGGCGGTCGAACGGCATGCGACCCATCCCCTGGCGGCGGCCATCGTGCGGGAAGCACGCGATCGCGGCCTCGAGCCGGCGCACGTGGTCGACTACCTGCCGCATCCGGGCTTCGGTGTCGAAGGCCTGGTCGATGGGGTGCGCGTCCAGATTGGAAGCCGCGTCTTTCTCGAGCGTGCGGGCATCGCGGTGGATGGCTCGGATGCAGAGCCTTTGCCGGAGGTGCGCGCGGCGCAATCGCTGGTTCATCTGGCGCTGGACGGCGCGCACGCGGCCACGTTCGCCGTGGCCGACGCGGTTCGACCCGAGGCGCGCGCGGCGCTGGCGCAGGTGGAAAAGCTGGGCGTCAAGCGGATCCTCCTCGCGACGGGCGATCGGGCGGCGCCTGCGCACTTCGTGGCCGAGCAACTGGGCATCCGCGAGGTGCACGCGGAGATGCTCCCGCAGGACAAGTTCGACCTGATCGACAAGCTTCGCGCCGAAGGACACCGCGTCGCCATGGTGGGAGACGGCATCAACGATGCGCAGGCGCTGGCGCACGCCGACGTGAGCATCGCCATGGGCGAGGGGCGCTGCGATCTCGCCATCGAGACGGCGGACGTGACCCTGGCGCGAAATGACCTTTTCCTGGTGCCCGAGGCTCTGGGCATCGCGAAGCATGCGCTGCGGACCATCCACGAGAACTTCGCCGCATCGATTGGCGTGAACCTGGTGGGGCTCGGGTTTGGCGCGCTGGGGCGGCTATCGCCGTTTTCGGCGGCCATCGTGCACAACTTGAGCACCATCGCCGTCGTGTTGAATTCGTTCGCCCTGCAGAAGAAAACGGCGCGCGCGACCCGTACCAACCTCGTTGCACTCGGAAAACTGGGAGAGCGGTGATGGCAAAGGGAAAGAAGAAAAAGAAGAAGGGAAAGAAGGGGGGCGCCGCCGCCGAGGAAGTACCGCTCGGGACGAAGCTCCAGTACATCGGCGTGGGGATGGTCCTCGGCGTGGCCGCCGCCCCGACCGTGCGCAAGTGGATCGAGCGCGCGCGGCCCGAGATCGACAAGCTTCTCGAGCGGCTCACCGCGCAAGCCGAGGAGCTCGCCGAAAACGCGGGCGACTTCATGGCCACCGCGCGCGGCCGCGTCTCCGCGAAAAGCCACGACGACACCAACTAGCGTCGCGTCAACGTTCCGCGTCCCGAAGCGCGCGCGCCACCCAGTCGATGGCGAGCGCAACGCGCTTCGGGAGAAGACGGCGCGAAGGATAGACCGCGTAGAGCTCACGCGCCTCGGGCCGCCCGACGTCGGCCTTTGGCTCGAGCAGGACGAGCCCCGCGGCGAGCAGCTCGTGCCGTGCAGCGCCCACGATGCCCAGGCCGCGCGCGGCGGCGTCGATCCCCACGCGCAGATCGCTCACGCAAAAACGGATGCGCGGCCGGATCGTCGTCACGCCGTTGTCGTCGCGCCGGAACCGCCACACGGTATCAGGCCGGGCCGCGATGGCCGGCAGCGACTCGAGCGCGGCGCGATCGAGCTTTTTGCGGCGCGCGAGCTCTTTCTCCACGAACGCCGGCGAAGCGCCCAGCGCGTACGGGACGCTCCAAACCCGCCGCGCCACGAGATCGGCACCGTGCACGGGGCCGGCGCGGAAGGCGAGATCGAACCCCTCTTCGAGCAGGTCCACCACCGCGTTGGTCAGCGACAGCTCCACGGTCACCTTGGGGTGCGCCTCGGCGAAGGACATGAGCGCCGCCGCGATCGGCCGCGAGCCACTCATCGTGGGCGCGGTCACACGAAGCCTCCCCGAGATGGACGCTTCCTCGCCTGCGAGGCCCTCGACGAGGCGGTCCATCTCCTCCAGGAGCGGCGCTGCGCGCTCGAGCAGCATCGCGCCCTCGGCTGTCAAGCTCACCTTGCGCGAATTGCGCTGAAAGAGCCGCACCCCCGCCGCATCCTCGAATCGCGCCACCGCCCGGCTCACCGTGCTGGTCGGTACCCGCGTGTGGCGCGCCGCCAGAACGAAGCTCCCGTGCTCCGCGACGGCGACGACCACGCGCAAATCATCGATGCTTACCGGGGCCACGGCGGATTTGTAGCCGATCGCACGGATCGTTTGAACAACGAGGCGACGACCGGGAACGTAGATGCAAATGGCCCTCGAACGGTACTTGGAAATTGCTGAAAGGACGGGAGGGCCCATCCTCGAGCTGCATGCGGCGCCGGGATGGGCGGCCATTCCGCTGGCCCGGGCGGGGTATCGCGTGGTGGGGGTGGACATGTCCGGCGGTCCGCTCCACGACTTCCAGGAAGAGCTCGATCGAGAGGACCGCGACGTGGGGCATCGGATCCACGTCTTTCAAGACATCGCAACCTTGAAACTGGCCGATCCCGATTTTCCGCTGGCCATCGCCGCCTACGACGACGGCCCCTCGCGCTCCGAGGCGCTCGGGCAGGTGGCCGCGGCGGCCGCGCGGCACCTCGCGCCGGGCGGGGTGCTGGCGCTGGACGTGCCCGACGTGGCCAATCTGCTGCGATTCGAGCTGGAACCCGTGTTGAAAAGCGCCGGGCTCGAGCTCACGTCGATGGGCGGCGGGTCCTTGGTGACGGCGACCAAGAGGTAAAAAGCTGCTATCTGTCACGGTCTCCTGGCCGTGAATCCGAACCGCGTTCTTGCCTCGCTCGCCCAGCGCGGGCCATCGCTCGATCTATCGACGCTGGACCTGTGCTTTCTCGCGGCGCTTCATCTGCGGGCGGAAAGCGCGGCGATGACGTCTTTTTCGGAGGAGCAGCTCGCGGACGTGTTCGAGCAGGTGGAGTCCGTGCTGGCGGCCGCCGCCGAACCGGGGCAGCCCGCGAAACAGCGGCGCTCCACGCATGCCATCCGCCGGCTTCGCGAGCAGCGCATGATTGCGCGGGTCGATGGCGCCGGCATCGTGCGGGCGGGCGAATACGCGCTCACACGGCTGGCCAACGGCATCATCGAATTTTTTCTCGAGGACGACACCCTCACGCGCGACAGCCTGACCGTGCTCACGCGCAGCCTTCTGGTGGGCCTGGGCGAGATCCTCACCGCGGCGAAAGCCGCGCACACCGAGGAAGAGTGGCGCATGGGCGTCATCAGCCCGCTGCGCGTCACCATGGGCGATCTGGCCAACGGCATCGAGCGACGGCAGTGCGGCTTCGACCTGCAGCAGGAGGAGTTCCAGCGCGAAATTGCCGGGCTTCTTCACGCCGATTGGTTCGGCGCCGTGGCACGATGCCAGGAGCTGCTCGAGTCGACGAGCGGCACCTTGAACGAGCTGAATCAGATTCTCTTACGCGACACGCACCAGCTGCAGTCGCTGCTTCAGGACATCCAAGAGCACGCGGCCGAGGCGGGGGTGGCCGATGCCGAAGGTGCGGCGCGCACGGTGGTCGATCAGGTGGACCGCATCGCGGCGTGGGGCTCGGCGCGGCAGCGCGCGTGGTCGGAGTATTACCAGTACGTGCACCGCTACCTGCGCGACGTCGTTCGCCTGGATCCGGCGCGCACCTTGACGCATCGCCTGCGCGAGCATTTGGCTGGCACGGCGGGCAAGCAATTCGCGCTGACCTTGGCCAGCGCACCGCCGATTCGTCTTTTGCGCGAGGTGGAGATCCCGCCGGAGGAGAAGCCGCCCGTGCGCCGTCCGCGCAAGGAGCGTGAGCAAGGTCTGGCCGATGCGCCGGCGGAGAATCCGCAAGCGATCCTCGAGGCGCGTGTCCGCGGTGCGCTTGCCGAGGGGGCGCGTGCGCTGGGTGTGGTGACGGAGCGGGTCATTGCGGAGGTGGCGGAGGAGGAGCGCTTCGTCACCACGGGGCGTGTGGCGCAGGCCGTGGCCCGTCTTGGCGATCCGGAGGCCACGGCGGAACGCGCGTGGGTGCCGATGCAGGATGGCCTGATGATCGAGGAATGGACGGTGCGCGTGGTCGCCGAGCCGGAGTCCCAGCCCGAGAAGGAGGCCTCGTGAGCTCGGACGGCAGCCCGCGTTTCGCGCGGCTCGAGGATGTCATCCTCGACGAGGCATACCCCGAGGTGGATCTCGCGTTGCGCCGAGGGCGGCACATCGATCGAGACGATGTGGCCTGGTACACGTTTCTCGTCGACGCCGAGGATCATTTGGAGCCGCTGTACCGCCGCTTCGGGTGCGAGCTCATTCACCGAAGCGACGGCTATTTCTACTTGCTCCCCACGGGAGACGCGCTCGGCAAGCGCCATCTTTCGTCCGGGGAAATGCTGGTGGGCCAGGCATTGACCCTTCTCTATCTGGAGCCATCGACCCTCGAGCAGGGCGGCACGGTGACCCGCGAGCAGGTGCTCGGGCACTTGGCCGGGGTGGTGGGGGCCGATGCGCTGGTGCGGGTGATGAACCCGAAGCGACGCAAATACGACGAGCGCGTCGCACAGGAGACCGTGCGAAACAAGGTCGCCGAGGCCCTCCGCCGCTTGGCCACCTTGGGCTTCGTCGAAATCGTCGAAGAGGACCGCATTCGCCTGCGCTCCGCGCTCATGCGCTTCGCCGAACCGGTTCGAGGAACGAAGGCCCCCGAAGCCGCCCTCGCGCGCCTCGTCGCCGAGGGCGAACTCGTCCTCGCCGAAGACGATTCGGCATCGGATTCCGAGTCAGAGTCAGAGTCCGAATCTGAATCTGAATCTGAGTCAGAGTCAGAATCTGAATCTGAATCTGAATCGGAATCGGAGTCGGAGTCGGAGTCGGAGTCGGAGTCGGAGTCGGAGTCGGAACCCGAATCGGTATCCGATCCCGAAGGGGGAGCCCCCTCATGATGCGGGCGCGGGCGACCGCGCTCGCCTTGGTGAACTGGAAGGGAGTCTTCTACGAGCGCTACCTCTTCGATCGCCACGTCACGGCACTCGAAGGCGCGAACGGGGCAGGGAAGACCACCGTCATGATCGCCGCGTACGTCGTGCTCCTGCCCGACATGTCGCGCCTGCGCTTCACCAACTTGGGCGAAAGCAGCGCCACCGGCGGCGACCGCGGCATCTGGGGCCGCCTCGGTGAGCAGGGCCGCCCTTCCTATGCGGCACTCGAAATCGAGGTTGGCCCGAAGAAATTCATCGCCGGCGTTCACCTCGAGCGAAAGGCGGAGCCCACCATCGTGCTCACGCCCTTCCTGATCAAGGACATCGACCTCCAAGGCAGCCTCAAAGAGCTCTTTCTCCTGCCGCGCGGCGAGCACGACGAAGTGCCCGAGCTCGCGGAACTTCGCGAAGGCGTCGCGCGCCTCGCCGGCAAGATCGACGTCTTCGCGACCGCGAAAGAGTACTTCGCGGCCTTGTTCGAGCATGGCATCACGCCGCTGCGGATGGCCACCGACGAAGACCGGAACAAGCTCAACGAGATGCTCCGCACCAGCATGACCGGCGGCATCTCGCGCGCGCTCACCACCGAACTTCGCTCGTTCCTGCTCAAGGAGGAGAGCGGCCTCTCGGACACGCTGTCGCGCATGCGCGGCAACCTCGATGCATGCCATCGGACGCGCACCGAGGTGCGGGAATCGCGCCACCTCGAGCACGAGATCAGCGGCATCTTCGACGCCGGCCAGGCGATGTTCGCCGCCGCGGTGGCTGCCACCCGCGAGCGCGCCAACGAGGCCGCAGGCCGGCTGGACGAGGCCCGCGCCGCGGCGGCCGAAGCAGCGCGTGGTGTGCGCAGCCTGGAGGCGGATATCGCGGAGTCGAAGCAAAAGCACGAGCTCTTCGCAGCGCGCCTGGCCGAAACGAAGCGCCTTCTCGAGGAGGCCCACGTTCGCGCCGGCAAAATGACCCGCGCGCGCAGCGTGCACCTGCGCATCGCCGAGCTGGAACGCGAGCTTTTGCGCAAAGGCGAAGATGCACAGGCGGCACGCGCGGCCTACGAAGCGGCCACCAAGGCGCGCGAGGCGCGAAGGCTCGAGCGCGATCGGGCGCGCGACGCCTACGACCGTGCTGCGACCGGCGTGGGCGATCTCGAAAAAGGCCTCGAGGAGCTCCACCGCAATGCCCACGCGCACCGCCGCGTGCGAAGCCGCTTCGACGAGGCGCGCACCGCCCTGGGCGAGCTCGCGCTGGCCGAGGACGAACATGCCGTCGTGGGGGCCCTCGAGCGAACGCGCGCACGCCTCGGTGAGGTGGATCTCGAGCGCTCCCGCCTCGACCGCGATCGCGAATCCATCGCCGTGCGCCAAGAGGAGTACGATCGCGCGCTTCGTGCTCTTGCCACGCTCACCGGCGCCACGTCGGCCGAAGGCGCCCACGATCGCGCACGCGCCGTGCTCGCGCGGTTCGCGGATCTGAAAACCTCCGTCGAGCGCCCCACGGAGACGGCGGCCGAGCTTTCGCGTGCCCGGCGGCTCGCCGAGCAGCAGACGAAAGCCCGCGCACGGGCACTCGAGCTCGAGATCGAGCCCGGTGCCGACGAAGCGCCGGCGCACCTTGTCCAGCGCCCGCTCGACGTCGCGGAGGCCGAGCTGCGGGCCACGGAAAACGAGCTGCGCACGGAGTTGACCCGCAGCGAAGAGGCGCAGCGCACCTTGGTTCGTTTGCGCAGTGAGGCGGCCGAACTCACGCGTCGCGCCGAGCGATGGGCCGCCGGGGCACCCAAGCTGCAAGCGCTGGAAAAGCGCCTCGAAATGGCGCTTCGCAGCCGGGAAAACATCGCGAAAGCCCGCGACCGATTCGCGGCGGACGCCGAGCGCGAACGCGCCGCATTGACGGAGAAAAAAGAGCTCCACGAGGCGCGCCTGCGCGAGGCCAACGCCCTGGATGCCACCGGCGGCGCCTTCGATGCGGACCTCTTGAGCCTTCGTGACGAGCTCGATGCAGAGCTGCTCGCGAGCCGCTTCGAAGAGCTCGATCCGGAGGAAGCGGCCATGCTGCAAGCGCAACTAGGGCCGCTGGAGAACGCGCTCATCGTCGACGATCCCGAAGGCGCAGCCGCGACGTTGTCGAAGTTCCCGCGCACCATGAACAGCGTGCTGCTGGTGAACGCGCACGCCGCACTGGGGCTCGACGAGCGAAAGCCCACCCGGCGCGGCGACGACGTGTTCGTCCAGGAGTCCTTTGGCATCCGTGTCACGCGCGTGCCCGACCATCCGTCGCTCGGGCGTCGTGCACGCGAACGCCGCGCCGCCGACCTGCGTCGAGAGGCGGAGGGCCTCGAGCGCGACATCGAGGCGGCCCTTTCCCGCGTGCGCAGCCTCGACGAAGCCAAGCGCGACGCCGACGATCTTGCCGCCGATTGGTCCACCTTCGAGGGCGGCGATCCGGGTGAGGCCCTCGCGCAACTTCGCAGCGAGATGGAGACCCTCGCGCAACTCGAGGACACCGGCGAAGCGCGCGTGCGGGCCCTCCGGCAGCGCGAGGGAGCCCTTCGCACGCGCATCGCCGCACTGCGCGCGCTTCTCGGCGATGCCTACCTCCTCGTGCCGCCCGACTATGCGGCCCGCGCCGCGGAGCTCGAGACGCAGCTCGACGCAGTCGAGAACGCACGCGAGGAGCTGCGGCGCACCGAGGACGATCGCCGCACGTTGGCGGAGCTCGTGGAGGTGCTGCGCCACCCGCCGACCCTTCCCGCCGACGAGGAGCGAGCCACGTTGGAGGCGCGCCGCCGCGAGCTCGATGACGAGCGCGATCGCCTGTTCGTGGCCCTGACGGCCTTGGCCGAGGTAGTGGAAAACCGCGCCGCCTTCCGCTTCGCCGATGCCGAGCGCGCGCTGGCCGAGCAAAAAGCCATCGTGCCGGCGTTGGAAGAGCAGCGCAAGAACGCCCGCGCCGCCTGGGAGGCCGAAGAGCAGGCCCTGCGCGCGGCGGAAGCTGCCTGGGAGCTCGCGGCCACGGCGCAGCAGAAGGCCGATGCAGAGCACATGGCGGTTCGTGCGCACCACGAGCGCGCGGCGGGCGAGCTCGCCGCGGAAGGCCTGAGCGATCTCTCCGAGGAAGCCGCCGCCGCGACCAACCGCCGCATCGCCGAAATCGACGCCGAGCGCAAAGCCTTCGAGCTGGAGGAACGCCGGCTGGCCACGGACTTGGCCCTGCTCGAGGAGCGCCGTCTGCAAGCGCAGCGTGCGGCCACGTCCGCCGCATCGCAGGCCACCACCGTGGAAAAGGAGGCACTGCCCACGCGCGAACAGTGGACTGTTCTCGAGCGCGCCGCCTCGCAGGCAGGGGTTCTCTCGCACGCCGTTTCGTCCCGCGTGGCTGCCTCGTACCGCGGCCGGCCGAGCGCCGATCTCTGGCCCGAGGCGCGCGGCAAGGGCGAGCTCCTGGTCGACCGCCTTCGCGCTTCACGGGGCAACGCCGAGAGCGCCGCGCAGGTGACCGAGTTCCTCCACGCCAACGCGTACCTCGATGCCTGGCTGACCGTGCGCGACGTTCTCAAGCGATGCCTCCCGCCCCAAGTCGCCGAGGTGGAGGATCCGCTGGAGGCGCTCTTGCGCTTGCGCGACCATCTTTCTCTCTTGGAAGAGCGGCTTGGCCGCCAGGAAACGGATCTGCGTGGCGCCTCCGAAGACGTCGCGCGCGGCATCGACGTGCGCCTCCGCCGCGCGAAGAGCCAGGTGCGAAGGCTGAATCAAAGCCTCCACGGCATCCACTTTGGAAACGTCGTCGGCATTCGCGTGGAGATGAAGCGCGTCGACAAGATGGAGCAGATCCTCCGCGCTCTCCGCGAAGGCGCCGTCCAAGAGCTCCTCTTTCAGACGACCCTGCCCATCGAAGAAGCGCTCAACGAGATCTTCCGGCGCTACGGCGGCGGCGGCCGTACGGGCGGACAGCGCATCCTCGACTACCGCGAGTACCTCGAGCTGGCCGTGGAAATCCAGCGCAACAGCGCCGGTGCCGCGAATGGCACCTCCGGCAACGGTGAGGGCGCGCCCGGCTGGGAATCAGCCTCGCCCACGCGCCTCTCCACCGGGGAGGCCATCGGTGTCGGAGCCGCGCTCATGATGGTGATCCTCACCGAGTGGGAGCGCGACGCGAACCTGCTCCACCAAAAGCGCGAAACGGGATCGCTGCGGTTTCTCTTCCTCGACGAGGCCAACCGCCTTTCGCAGGACAACCTCGGCGTTCTCTTCGATCTGTGTCAAAACCTGGATTTGCAGCTGCTCATCGCCGCGCCTGAGGTGGCCCGCGCCGAGGGCAACACGACCTATCGCCTCGTGCGCCGGGTCGACGAGTCCGGGCGCGAGGAGGTCCTGGTGAGTGGCCGCCGCGTGAAGGCCGCTCAGGCCCCTGAAGCTTGATGCGCTTCACGCACCTCATGCACTTCGATGGTGACGTGCGCGAGCCCCTCGCGCTGGCGCAGCAGCTCGCCGTAGTCGAGCGGTGAACGGCGCTCCTCCGAGATGACCGTGGCCAGGCACGCCTGGGCATGCGGCCCGAGCTCCCACAGGTGAAGATCCACCACACGCGTTCCCGGCACCTCCTCCAAGTGCCGCCGCACCCGTGCCGCGAGCTCCCGCGAAGGCACCATGTCGAGCAGCTGCTTCGCCGCCCCACGGCACAGTCCCAGACTCCAACGCGCAATCACGATGCCGCCGACCACGCCCATCAAGGGGTCGAGGAACCACCAGCCGAGATACCGGCCGCCCACCAGCGCGAAAATCGCGAGCAGGCTGGTAAACGCATCGGCGAGCACGTGCAGGTAAGCCGCACGCAAGTTGTGATCATGGTGATGGTGATCATGGTCGTCGTGATCGTGATCGTGGTCGCCGTGCAAAAGCTTGACGCTGGCCAGGTTCACCAGCAGCCCGACGACGGCAACGGGAAGCGCCTCGCCGAACGCGATGGGCACCGGCGCCCGCAAGCGCACGGCCGATTCGTACATCATCCACACGGCGACCACCGCCAGGAGAACGGCGCTGGTGTAGCCAGCCAGCGCGTGCACCTTGCCCGTCCCAAAGCTGAACACCGCCTCGCGCGAGCGCGTGCGCGCAAACCAATAGGCGAAGGAGGCCATGCCCAGCGCGCCGGCGTGGGTGGCCATGTGCCAGCCGTCGGCGGTGAGGGCCAGGGAGTTGGTCCAGTAGCCGACGAGAAGCTCGCCCACCATCATGACGCAGGTGAGGGCGACGACCCATCGCGTGCGCGTTTCGTGTGCGGACGCGCTGGCGCCGTGGTCGTGTTCGTGACGGAGCCTATCGACCAGAGATACCATGGGGGGTATAGTATCTGGCGATGGCCCACACAGCACGCAACAAAGTGAAGCTCCTGCAGCGGGTACGCCGCATCAAAGGCCAAATCGAGGCCGTCGAGCGCGCCCTCGTGGAGGAGCGCGAGTGCGGCGAGGTGATGCAGCTGCTTGCCGCCTGCCGTGGTGCCATCGGTAGCCTCACGGCCGAGGTGCTCGAGGGGCACGTCCGGTCCCACATGGTGAATCCCGACGCCGACACCGCCAAGTCCCGCGCCGCGCGCGAGCTGATCGACGTGGTGAAGACGTACATGCGATGATGGGTCGGTGACCGACGCCCGTCGCACCCTGGGTGACCTCTTGCGCAAGGCGCGCGTGCGCGCCGGCGCCACCCCCGAAGCCATCGCCGAGAGGGCAGGGGTGGGCGCCTCCTGGTACGCCTGGGTGGAGGAGGGTCGCAACATCGGCCTTTCCGCCACGGCGCTGCGTTGGATCTGCGACGCCCTCGAGCTCGCATCCGGTCCGCGGGCACGCGTCTTCGAGCTGGCAGGTCTGGGCAAGGCGCTCGCTTTGGCCACGGTCCGCGCCGAGCCGGTGCCGGCGAGCCTGCGGCGCTTGCTCGATGGCCTTGCGCTCTACCCGGCGTACGTCACCGGCAGACGGCTCGACGTCCTCGCCTGGAACGAGGCCTGCGAAGCGCTGTTTCGATGCTCCACGATCGCACCGGAGCGGCGCAACTCGTTCGTGTTCCTCTTCACGCAGCCCGACGTGCGCGAGCTCATGGACAACTGGGAGGAGCAGGCCCGTGCCGCCGTGGAGGAACTGCGCGCGGCCATCGAGGCATCGCCGACCGACCCGTGGCTTCTCGAAGTGCCCGAGCTACTCTCGCCGCGAAGCGCCGAGTTCCAAGCCTTCTGGGCGCGCAAACCTTCGCCGCCGCCGCCGGCGTTCTCGACCCGCAAAGTCTTCAACAAGGGCGCGCTCGGCAAGATGGTCTTCCAAGCGGAAAATTTGAGCACGCGCGACGCGCCCGATCTGTGCGTCCGCATCTACGTTCCCGACGAGGCCACGCAACCCAAGGTACAATCCCTTCTCGCCCAGCACCGCCGCGACGCGCGGGCGAAGAAGAAGGCTGGCCAATACGCCGTCGTGCGCACGCTCAAGGAGCACCTCGACGCTTGCTACGCGCGCGAGGTGCCGCTCGACGAATTGGCGGCGCTGGTTAGCATGAACAAATTTGCCATGGTGCGGGCCTTCACCGCCGAAGTGGGCTTTCCACCGCACGCGTACCAAGTGCTGCTGCGCATTCACCACGCACGCCTGCTCTTGCAGGCCGGCAACACCGCGGCGGCGACGGCCACCGCGGTGGGATTTGCCGATCAGAGCCACTTGAATCGGCATTTCAAGCGCATCGAGGGCATGACGCCCGGAGAATACGGCCGGCGCGCGCGCCGCATTCAGGAGGAACTCAGCGCACGACCTTGATGTTGAACGCGACGGTCCCGAGCGATTTCATGAGCCGCAGCCACAGCGGCAAGTACGACTCCGTTCCGCGCGCCGTGGTGATGTCGCCCAGATCGATGAACTCCTTCCAGCCGAAGGTCGACAAGAGCTCCCGCACCGACGCTTTGGCGCCAGCATCGTTTCCGCAGAGAAACAAGCCGTGGTCGCCGCCGGCAACCGAGCGAGGGTTCACCATGACATCGACGTTGATGGTGTTCAGCGTCTTGACCACGCGCGTCTCCGGAAACGCGCGCTGAATCTGCTCGCCCAAGGAGTCTTTGCCCGCCGTGGCAAGAATGGGAAGTCCCTGATCCGGCTCCCCGAGCGGGTTCGCCACGTCGATGAGGATCTTGCCGCGGAGCGCCTCGGCCCCCGCCGCCCGCAGCGCCTCGAGCGACACCGCGCCGCTCGTGCAATTGAGGACGATTTCGCCGAAGCGGGCCGCATCGGCGAACGTGCCTTGCGAAGCAGCCTTGCCGTTTTTCTGTACCCACGCCGCAGCCTTCTCGTTCGTGGCCGACCGCGCCCCCATCTTCACGGCGTGCCCGAGCTGGACCAGCTTCGTCGCCAGCGCCTCGCCCACCATGCCCGTCCCAATGATTCCAATGTTCATCACATGCCTCCGTGCTCGACCATGGGGCGCCGCCACATGCGCGGCTTGCATCTTCTTGAGCGCACCTGCCGCGCCCGCCCGGCAAGATCGTTCAAGATCTCATTTGTTCAGGCCCCGAGCGACTTTCGTGTGGAGTTTCCGACCTGATGCGGCTAATAGAGTCCGCCGGTTGCGAAAAAAGGGCTGATAGCTCAGTCGGTAGAGCTGCGGACTTTTAATCCGTAGGTCGAGGGTTCGAGTCCCTCTCAGCCCACCCCTGTTCGTCTGCGGTGCATCCGAACCAGGCGCTCGCTCCTCGGCCTTGCTGTACTGCGCTGCGCTCCGTACAGCAAAGGCTCGAGTCCCTCTCAAGGGAGGCGGTGACCCTCGGCGTCGAGGGCGGCGCGGATCGAGGGGCGGCTTTGCATGCGTTCGCGATAGGCGAGCAGGCGGGATGACAGGTCCGCTTTGGTGAGCGTCGCGTAATTGCGGATGGCCCAGAACCCGTAGGCGTCGAGGATCGTGAAGCGATCCCCGAACAAGTAGTCGCGATCGCGAAGCTGCCCTTCGAGCAGAGAAATTTTCCCGGAGAGGCGCGATGCCGCCCACCGTTTGCTCTCCTCGCTCGCGCCCGCCATGATCGTGAGCGGGGTGAACCCCTTGTGAAGTTCCGTGGCGACGAAGTGGAGCCACTCGTCGAACCGCAGACGCAACGCGCTGCCATGGATCGGTGCGAGACCCGACTCGGGATACGTATCCGCCAGGTGGCGCATGATGATGGCCGTTTCGGTGAGCACCGATCCATCTGCGAACCGGAGTGCAGGAACGTAACCCTTCGGGTTGATGGCGTGAAAGTCGTCGCCGCGTGCAGTCCTCTTCGTACGCAAATCGACTCGCTCGAGCTCGAACGCGATACCTAGTTCGCGAAGCACGATGTGCGGGGCCAGGGAACAGACGTGAGGTGCGTAAAAAAGCGTCATCGAATGTGCCATGCCGCACCTCATAGGTGCCCCAGGTGCATTGAACAATCGCGCTACATTGATCACTATGTTCCAACGATTGAACAATCGGCCGGACTTCGCCGCCGTGCAGGCCTTCGCCACCGTGGCCGACGTCGGAAGCTTCCGAGCCGCGGCACTCGCGCTGTCGGCCCCAGTCTCCACGATCAGTGTGCAAGTGAGCCGCCTCGAGAAGCGCCTTGGTACGAAGCTGCTCGAGCGCACGACTCGGCGAGTCACCCTCACGGAGGAAGGCCGCACGTACTTCAAACAGATTCGTTCGGCACTCGACACCATGACGGAAGCCGAGCAGCTCATTGCCGGACGCAAACACGAAGCGCGCGGTCGCTTGCGTATCGCGGCACCGACGGAGCTGGGACGTGCCATGCTGGGTAGGGTGCTCGCCGGCTACACACGGCAGTACCCGGATGTCGATCTCGAAATCGAGCTCACGGACGAGCGCCTCGACCCGCGGCGGGACGGTGTGGACGTGGTCATCCAGACCGATCCGGCCTCGAGTCCACTCCTGGCGGCGCGCAAGCTCGGCTCACCGATGAAGTACCGCCTGGTGGCGAGCCCGGAATACCTTGCGCGGTATGGAAGGCCGTCGGACCCTCGCGACCTCTCGAAGCATCGATGCCTCGCCATGGGCGTTCGACGAACACCGACCGTGTGGCGCCTCGCCAAAGCGAAGACCTTTCCCACCATCGTTCATCGCCACCATACGGCGAACAGCTGGCAGCTCGTGTGCGATCTGGCCATCGCCGGCCATGGCATTGCACGATTGCCCGAATACCTGAGCATCGTAGCCATGGCAGACGGGAGCCTCGAAGAGATTCTCGAAGCGTTTTGCCCTCCCCCCGAGCAACTCTTTGCCGTCTACGCGCGAAGCCGGCCGGTGCCTTTGCGCATCACCGGTTTTCTCGACGCACTCAAGCTCTTTTTCGATGCCTGGCCGGGCTGCGCGGTCCGGGGACAAGGCTCGTCTCGCCGTAGCTAAGCGCGTCTCATCTTCCTGGCATGCTGTGTTTGGGCTGGTTCAAGCCCCAGATCGGCCACTACACTGTTCCCAAATGAACACGCTGGCTCTGTACCGTGGCCTTGCGGCCAACAATGCTTGGTCGAATTTGCGGCTGCACAGGGCCTGTGCGCAGTTGTCCCGTGCGGAATACGAGGCCGCGCGGACAAGCTTTTTCCCGTCCATTCCCGAGACGCTGAACCACATTTTGACCGTGGACTGGTTCTACCTCGATGCGTTGGAGCGGGGCGGGAAGGGGCGCAGCCTCTTTGCGGACCGGATGCCCTTTCGCGGATTTCCCGAGGTGGAGGCCCTGGCCGCGGCACAGCGCGCGTCGGACATGAAGCTCGTCGCCTTTGCCGACCGGCTCACCGAGGCCGATCTCGCGACGAAAATCGACATTGCCCGCGCCGACCACACGCAGCGCGAAACCGTGGCGGACACGCTGCTGCACCTGTCCACGCACCAGATCCATCACCGCGGCCAGGTGCACGCCATGCTCGCCGGAACGTCGGTGAAGCCGCCGCCGCTCGATGAGTACTTCATGAGCGAGGAGCTCCCGCTGCGCGAGGCCGAGCTGCGCGAGCTCGGCCTGCCCATCCGCTAGCCCACCGTTCACGCCGAGGCGGCGAGCTCCGTCGCTTGCAAGATGGCCCGTTTCGCATCGAGCTCCGCGGCCACGTCGGCCCCGCCGATCACCCGCACGCGAACCCCGCGCTGTTCCAATTGATCCTTCAACTCGCGCAGCGGCTCTTGCCCCGCGCAGATCACCACGTGGTCCACCGCCAGCACCCGCGGCGCGCCGCGCACCGTGATGTGCAGCCCCGCATCGTCCACCTTGTCGTAGGTCACGCCGGGGATCATCTCCACGCCCTTGCCCTTCAACGTCGCACGGTGCACCCACCCGCTGGTCCGGCCGAGCCCCTTGCCGAGCGACTCCTTCTTTCGCTGCAGCAAGTACACCTTGCGCGCCGGCGGAGACTCCTGCCGCGCCACGCCTTCGACGCCGCCGGGCGCGTGCACCTCCGGATCCACGCCCCATTCGGCGAGCCACCGCTTCGCATCCAACGTCGACGAGTGGCCGTGCGTCAAATACGTCGCCACATCGAAGCCGATGCCGCCCGCACCAACGATGGCCACCGTCTTCCCGACCGGCTTCTCGTGCAGCAAAACATCGACGTACGACAGCACCTTGGGATGCTCGATGTTCGGAATCCGCGGCACCCGCGGCGTCACACCCGTCGCCAGCACCACCTCGTCGAAGCCCACCAAGTTCTCCGCCGTCGCGCGCATGCCCAGCTTCACCGTCACCCCGGCCAACTCGAGCTGCCGCCGGAAATAGCGCAACGTCTCGACGAACTCCTCCTTGCCCGGGATCTTCTTCGCCATGTTGAACTGGCCGCCAATGTCCGATGCCGCTTCGAACAGAGTCACCGCATGCCCGCGCTGTGCAGCCTCCACCGAAAAGGCGAGCCCCGCCGGCCCCGCGCCCACCACGGCGAGCCGCCGCGAACGGCGCGCCGGCTGCGCCGGCAAGAAGGAGCGCTCCGTCTCGCGGCATGCGCGCGGATTCACCAGGCACGATGCGGTTTTCATGCTGAAGGTATGATCGAGGCACGCCTGGTTGCATGCGATGCACGTGTTGATCTCGTCCTCGCGGCCCGATGCAGCCTTGCGCACGAACTCCGGATCGGCGAGCAGCGGACGCGCCATCGACACCATGTCGCAAGCACCGCGTGCAAGCAGCTCCTCGGCCACGTCGGGCCGATTGATGCGGTTCGTCGCCACCACCGGGATCCGCACCTCCTTGCGCAGCCGCTCCGTCACGAACGTGAACGCCGCCCGCGGCACCGAGGTGATGATCGTCGGCACCCGCGCCTCGTGCCAGCCGATGCCCGTGTTGATGATCGTCGCCCCCGCCTTCTCGATGGCCTTTGCTTGGTAGACGACTTCGTCCCAGGTGTTGCCACCGTCGACCAAATCGAGCATGGAGAGCCGATAAATCACGATGAAATCCGGCCCCACGGCCTTGCGCACCCGCTCGACGATCTCCACCGGCAGACGCGTGCGGTTCTCCACGGAACCACCCCAGGCATCCGTGCGCCGATTCGTACGCCGGCAGGTGAACTGGTTGATGAAGTACCCCTCCGAGCCCATGATCTCGACGCCGTCGTAGCCCGCCTCCCGCGCAAGGGCCGCTGCGTTGGCAAAGTCGTCGATCTGCCGCCGGATGCCGCGCTCCGAGAGCGCCCGCGGCTTGAAGGGGTTGATCGGCGACTTGATGGCGCTCGCCGACACCGACAGCGGGTGGTAGCTGTATCGTCCCGCGTGCAGGAGCTGTAGGCAGATTTTCCCGCCCTCCGCGTGCACGGCCAAGGTGATCGCCCGGTGCGGCCCCACCTCGCTGGGCGACGAGAGCTTCGACGCAAAGGGATAGAGCCAGCCTTCGCGGTTCGGCGAAAAGCCTCCGGTCACCATGATACCGACCCCGCCCCGCGCCCGCGCCGCGAAGTACGCGGCCAGCTTGTCGAAGCGCGCGCTTCGATCCTCGAAGCCCACGTGCATGGATCCCATGAGCACGCGATTTCGAATGGTGGTGAACCCGAGATCGAGCGGTTCCAAAAGGCGCGGGTACTTCACGGCGTCGGTCATTGCACCTCCATCGTAGCGCTGCTCTCGGTTATTGTCTTTAAGTCAATAACGCACCACGTTCGGCGGATTGCCGTCGTGGAAGAACGCGACCAAGTTTTTCGCCGCCGTTTCGGCCATGGCCACGCGGGTGGCGAGGTCGGCGCTTGCAATGTGCGGTGTGAACACCACGTTTTTGCAGGCCAATAATTCTATATCGATCGATACGGAAGTCGTGCTTTCGCGGGCGAACACGTCCAGCCCGGCTGCCCCGAGCGGCCCCTCGCGCAGGGCTGCGGCCAGCGCCGCCTCATCGACGCAGGCTCCGCGCGCCGTGTTGATCAGAATGGATCCGGGCCGCATCGTCGAAAGACGCTTCGAGGACACGAGGTTCTTGGTTTCGTCGGTCAGCGGGCAATGCAGCGAGACGATGTCGGACTGCGCGAACACCTCCTCCATCGACACGTAGGTCGCACCCAGCGCGGTCTCCATGTTCGGATTCAGGCGCGAGCGCTGCGTGTAGAGTACATGCATCCCGAAGCCCCGCGCGCGCCGGGCCATGGCCTGGCCGATCCGCCCGAACCCCACGATGCCCAAAGTCGAACCGTGCACCGGGGCGCCGACCAGGGTATCGAAGCGAAAGCCTTGAAAACCGCCCGAACGCACCATGCGATCGCCCTCCGCGATGCGGCGGGCGGCGGCAAGCAGGAGCCCGAAGGCCAGATCGGCCGTGGCTTCCGTGAGCACGCCCGGTGTGTTCGTGACCACCACATTGCGGGCGGCACAGGCGGCGAGATCGATGTTGTCCGTACCAACGGCCACATTGGCGACGAGGCGCAGAGCCGGGAGGCGTTCGAGCAGGGCCGCATCGACCCGATCCGTCAACAACGTGACGAGCGCCTCGAAAGAAGCCCCTTCCTCGAGGAATTCTTCGTCACGTACACCGACACCTGATTTCCCCAAAACGACGTTTCCAGCCTCTTGGATCTGTTCGATGGCGCGGCCGGGGAGGGGGCTGCTGACGAAAATGCGCGGCTCGGATCTCATGCGCCCCACAGTACGGTATGATTCACGCTGGGACGAAAGATCCAAAGCATGGCCATGCAACTGCCGAATGAAACGTTTCCCGCGGGAACCGTCCTCCTCGGGAAGTACCGAGTCGAGCGGTTGCTCGGTCACGGCGGCATGGGCATGGTCGTCGCGGCGCTCAACATGGATCTGGGGCAGCACGTCGCGCTGAAATTCATTCGCACCGAGTCCGTGCACCGCGCGGCCCTGGTCGAGCGGTTCATGCAGGAGGCCCGTGCGGCCAGTCGCTTGCGCAGCGAGCACGTGGCCCGGGTGATCGACGTCGGGAAGCTCGAAACGGGCTCCCCGTACATGGTCATGGAGCTGCTCGAGGGGCGCGACCTCAAGACGGTGCTTGCCGAGGACGGGCCGCTGCCGCCGGCGGTGGCCATCGACTACGTGCTCCAGGCCATCGACGCGGTGGCCGAGGCCCACCAACTCGGGATCGTGCACCGCGATCTCAAGCCGGCGAATCTCTTTTTGGCCAACCGCGCCGATGGCGAGCGCGTGGTCAAGCTGCTCGATTTCGGTATTTCCAAGGCGCAAAACACGTTGGACGAGTCGGGCGATCGCTTGGCCATCACCGGCACGACGGCTTTCTTGGGCTCACCGGCCTATGCCTCCCCGGAGCAATGCCGCTCACCGAAGGACGTCGACGGGCGCACGGACATTTGGTCGCTCGGTGCCATCCTGTACGAGCTGATGACCGGCCAGCGGCCATTCCAGGCCCAGTCCGAGGCGGAGATGGTCGCCGCGGTGCTGTTGCAGCAGCACGTGCCGCTGCGCACGTGGATGCCGCACGTGCCGCCGGTGCTCGACGAGGCCATCGCGCGGTGCCTCCGCAAAAATCCGCACGAGCGCTTTTCCACGGTCGCGGAGCTCGCGGTGGCGATTGCGCCGTTTGGGACGGGGCATGCCAACCGCAGCGTGGAGCGCGCCGTGCGCCTCACGGGCTACAAACTGCCGCCCAACGCGACGTCGTTCGCGCAGACGCCGTTGACGGTCGGGATGCAGACGCAATCCGCCGTGTCGGCCGTCACGGCTTCGGGCCAAAAGCGTTTCCCGTGGTCGGTGGCCGTGGCCATCCTCGTGGGCGTGGTGGTGGCCCTCTCGTTGGTGGCCGCCGTGGTGGCGGTGTTCGGGAAGAAGCACGACGTGGTGCCCGCGACGCAGGTTCCGCCGCCGGTCTCGTCGCCGTCGCCCTCCATCACCGTGGAGCCGCCGGCACCGCCTCCCGCGCCGGCCTCCGCGCAAGAGCCCTCGGTCGCGACAAGCGCGACGAGCGCGCCCGCCGCCTCGGTCGCGAAGGACAAGACCGAAAAGGCGCCGCGTCCCCGCCCGCAGCAAGAGCCGAAGGACCTCAAGGAAAGCGTCCTCAAGTCACGCCAATAGACTGGCTCTAGAAACGGCCGTGCGCCATCAAGCCGGCGGTGCCGCTGCGCACATCCCCCATGGGGACGACGCCCACGCCCGCCCCGCGCTCCGACGAGGGCGCTGTGAACCAGAGGACACCCGCGCCAGCTAGCGCCAAGCCGCCCACGATGAACGCCGCCGTGGCCACGTTGGCCTGGCTCCGCGCGTCGTCGCCCTTGTCGACGCTGTCGCGCGGGCAGCCGTTGGGCTGGCAGCCATCTTTCGCGTCGGACCACTTCGAACTCGCACTGAGCGCGAAGAACGTGCCCGCGCCCAGCCCCACCGCGCCAACGCCGGCGGCCACCACGGCAAGCGTCCTTTGCGTCGACCACGTTTTCCCCTGCGGCGGGGGAGGCGCGGGCTCGGCCGGGGTCGCGGGCGCAGGCCGCTCGGCCGTCTTGGCCGGTGACGGTGGAGGCGCCGCAGTCGCCCAAAGAGGATCGTTCTTGTCGGGGACCTGCACCTCGGCGCTCGTCGCCGGCGTGACCTTCACGCTGGTCGACCACACCGGCCTTCCATCGATTTCGACGTCCACCGTGTGCTCGCCGGCGTCGACCGGCACCGCGCTGCCGAGCATCGCCATGTCGATCACGACCCCGTCGCGCTTGACCACTGCACCGGACGGCAGCCCATTCGACTTGACCGAAAGCTTCGCCAGCTTGGGCAAAAGCGCCTTCGCATGCTCGCGCGCATACCGTTCGCGCTCGCGTTGGTTCTCGCGTGCGGCCATCTCGGAGGCCTCGACGTAGCGCGCCCACGCACTCGCCAGCTGTCCGTTTTGCTCGTAGCAATCGGCCAGGTTGAGCGCCGTGCCCGGCCTGGGATCGATGCGGTGGCTGCTCTGGAACTTCGCGCATGCCTCGGCATAGCGGCGCTGCTTCATCAGCGCCTGCCCCTCATCGAACGCCGTCTGCGCGGCTGCCGCATCGCCCGTCTGCGCGCTGGCAATGGACGGCATCGAGACCGTGCCCAACGTCCATGCACACACCGCAAGCACCAACCCCATGCGCCGAAGCATGCGCGAATGTTCAACGGTAGATGGCGATATTGTCAATGCGCCAGCCGCTCCCGGCGGTCGTGCCGCTGCTGTCGTTTCCCCAGCGCCATCGCAAGTTCACCTTCTTTCCCGCCAATTTTGGCGGAAGATTGGCGACCGTGGTGACGTAACCCCCCGAGTTTCCGGTCCAAGCGTCCCGGCCGGCGAGGGGAGGCCGGATTCCGAACCCGCTGCTGATCATGCCGGTGTACCCCGCCGACGAAAAGCTCCCGCCCGCGGCTACGATGTCCGCCCAGCCACCATCGTCGATCTGAATCTCCAGCACGGCGCCGTCGTACCCGGCCTCCGCGACGTAGGTATGACGAAACTTCACCTGCGGGTTGTCGCCCACGATGGCAATCGGAGGGCTCACCAACGCCGTATCGAGCGCGGTCGACGCTCCCGCGATGCGCGCACAATTCGGCGCCGAGTCGGCACCATCGTTGGACACATGCCAGAGGGTGCTGCCCGACGCGGTGATCAGGGCGACCTTCCATCCCGCGGGAAGAACCTGTGACGCATCGAAGCCTTCGACGAACGAATCGATGCAGCGGATGGGCACGAGCACGTCCGCCTCGTCCATCACGCCGCTGCCACCCGTCACGGTGCACTGCTGGTTGCTCGGTTGCGACGTGATGGTCACCGCATAGCTTTGCCCCTTACGCAGGGGCGGAAAGGCTTGCAGCCCGTCGCGCTGCACCACCAAGGTGTCCACGCCGTTCGACAGGGCCATGGATCCCATCAAATCGTGCACCTCGGCATTCACCGTGAACCCGAGCGTGGTGCACACGACGACGACGTTGGTCACGTCTTCGTTGCCGCTCGACGTGCCCACGGAGTTGGCGACCACGCAATTCTGCACCGGCGAACGCGGCGGCGATTTCACCGTCACGGCATAGCCCTGGCCTTTGCCGATGCGAAACTCGAACGACGTGTCGCCCGGTGCGGGATACACCTCGTCTCCGGATAGGTTCGTCAACACCAAACCCGAACCGGCGAGCCCCGAAATCGTGCCGCGGATTTTCCGTTCCGTATCGAGCCCCGCCTGAGTCGACGACGTGTCCCACGACAACATGCACGCACTTGTGCATGCAAGCATCAGCGCTCCCCCGCTACGAAAGAAAGCCCTGCACAATGGGAGTACTGCACCCATGTCTACGTTCCCCCTTGGACGCGCACGCGAGCAAACGAGCCGCCATGCCTCACGTGCTCTTTTACATCAACCTAGCTCCATGGATGAATCGTTCCAAGATCGAGATCGCGTGAGCTTCGCGCTTCTGTAGGCAAAGAAGCGTCAGCCGAGGTGCGCGCGCGTGCGGTGCTCAGCGCTTCCCGGGGACGTTGACACGACCATCGCCGTTGGCATCGACGTAGACGAGGCCGGAAAAACCGATCGCGCGTGCATCGGGGTTCGGCAGTACATCACCGAGCGGCGTGCGTGCCTCCGCCCACGCGAGGATCACGGCATCGTCTTGCAGACCCTTGACGATCGTCTCGCGCTCGAAGCGCAGACCATCGTGCGCGGGACTCGCGGTGAAGTGCTGCACGGGTTCGCCGTCGCGCCATATCTCGATCGTCTCGACCGGTACCCATGCCGGTGCGAAGACGCGCACCTTGACGCGGACCTCTTTGTTCGCGTTCGGTCGAACGACGGCGCCCGGTGATTTTCCCTCCACGGTCAGCACCACCAAAGGGCCCGAGCTGACCGTCGTGTCGCCGGTGAGCATCGCCTCGATGGTGCGCACGGCGCGATCGGAGGCCGAGCCCGCGGCCGTATGCACGTACGTTCGCGGGTAGCCCGCCTCCTCGTACAGCAGGCGATGCGAGTCGCTGTTTCCGGTAGCGATGGGGCGCTTGCCGCGCCGTGCGAGCGCGACCAGATCGCGCGCGCCTTCGCGCACCTTGTCGGGGCTCTCGATCCAAAAGCCGTTGTACGCCTCCAGCGCATCGAAGTCGTCCGCGAAGTCCGGATCGGCATGCCCCGTCGCCGCATCGAGGTGCGCGAGATCGAAGTAGCCGATGTTCGGCGGCATGCGCGCATGGTTCACTTGCACCACACGTGCCCCCGCACCCCGTGCCTTGGCGAAGAGATCCTTCGGCAGGATCTCGTAATACGGAGGCGCCACCTCTTCGGGGGCGGCGTTGCCGGGCGGTGGCAGGGGAAAGGCGTTGAAGTGCCCCCACAGCCGCGCGCCCGCCGACGTGATCTCGACGCCTGGTACCGTGGCAAGCTGCGAGGTCAGGTTCAACTCGCGCGCCACCGGCTCGTAATCGGTGACGTGGTTGTGATCCGTGGCCACCGCCAGGTCGACGCCTTCGCACGCAAGGCTCGCGAGCCTCGCTTGGAGCGAGACGGACGAATCGTGGCTCAGCGCCGAGTGCAAGTGGAAGTCCGCCGCAGTCCACTCGTGCGTATCGACCACCGCCGTCAGGCGATCGGCCACCGTTTGCTCACCGCCCGGAGCGACGTCGATCTCCTTGCTCGACAGCGTATACGTCGGCCCATGCGTCGCCGTGACCTTGTACTTGCCCGGCGCAAGGTGCACCGTCCCCGATCCATCGAGCAGGTACACCGAGCGCCCGCCGGCGTACGCGCGCCCCGTCACCTCGGGCGCAGGATCCGGCGTACCCTCGAGGCCGCGGAAGAGCACGTGGGCCGGCACGGGCGCGTCGCGGCCATCCGTGAAGCGCAGCGCCACGCGTCCCGAGGCAATGGCCACCAGGGCGGGCGACGCGGCCTCCGCGATGGGCACTGCGCGTGGCGCCTGCACGCCATCGGCATCGCGCACGGTGAGCGTCTCTCCGAGCCCATCGGGCAGCTTGATCGTGCGCGGCCCGCCCGCGGGGAGGACACCGCTGACGAGGAGTCGGTCGGCGTTGTCGCGCACCGTGAGAAATCCTGGGCGCCCATCGGCGAGCCCGATGGTGGCGGTGCGCGTTGCGAAGGGAAGGGCGGCCAGGGCGTCCAATGCATCCCCGCGCACCACATGGAGGAGCCGTGTCGCCTCCGTACCTTCATGGAGCAACGTGATGGGCGCGGGAGAGATCGTCCCCGTGGCCCGGACGCGCCGGCTACGCGCGCGCATTCCGGTCGCTTCCAGCGCGACACCGATGCCATACCCGGCGAGCGCCACGAAGCGCGTGGTCACGTCGCCCTGCCACTCGGCCCCCATCCGATCGATCACCGCGTCGACCGGGCCCGGGTTCAAATCGTCCGCCAGGGTGGCACCGGCCGGCAGTCCCGTCGCCAATGTTTTCACGCGGTAGCGCCCGTCCGCGAGCGCGCAAAGATCCGTCGCGAGATGAACGGCGTCCACGTCGCCCTCGATGTGCACGCCATCGCTGCCCTCCGGGCACCTTCGGGTGCTCACGTCCGCCGCCACGAGCGGGTGCAGCTTCTGCCCGGAATCGACCCATGCGGCGCGCCACCACAAGAGCGGATCCGACGGGCCCGCCCCCGCGAGTCCCACGTCGAGGATCGATCCGCGCAGCGGGCGATGGTTGGGAAGGTCCGCCGCCGTCGCCACCGTGATCGACGTGTCGCGGGTACCGTGAAGAACGAGATCGCCGCTCCGTCCGTACACGCGCGGTGCCGTTCCCGGCTTGTCGAGCGGCTCCACCCGCGCCTCGACGTGCTCGATCGGCGCGGCCTTGGATCCCCGGCAGCCGCTGCAGCCGGGCATCACCGCCACGGAAGCAAAGGCCAGCCAGCGAAGATGCGTGATCATGGCCTGCGAGGCTACCGCCGAAGCGGTCCACCGTCATGACGTCATCGAGACGCAAGCGTGACGGATATCGAAATACAAAAAGAGGATAGAACGAATCCCAACTGGGGGATTCGTTCTTCCTCGGTGATGGATATACGGATATTTCTAGATTACTTGCCGCCGTTCGTCGGCAGCACGCCGCGGAGCGTGCCCTGGGTAATCGTGAGAAGATCCGTAATCGCCTTGGCCAGATCCGGCGTCACACCCGTGATCTTCGTCAGGTCCGGAACCTTGAGGTCGAGGGTCTTCGACAGGTCGCCGAACAGCTTGATCACGCCGGAAAGCGCCGCATCCAGGTTGCCCGACACCGAACCGCCGGCGTCGAGGTTCACGTCCGCCACCGCTTTGAGGGCTGCCTCCAGGCTGGCATCGAGCGTCCCGCTCAACTTGCCCTCCACGGTGCCGGTAGCCTCGAAGCTCGCCTTGATGACGCCGTCGATGGTCGCCTTGGCCGTGCCGGCCAGTGTCCCGAGCAGCGTGGTGACGAGACCACCCGTGCCCGACGCCGAGCCCTTGATGCTGCCCGTGATTTCACCCACGAAGTCCGCGCGGGCCTGCGCAATGCCCGCCGCGTCCACCGCGCCCGAGATGGATCCCTCGAGCTTCGCCGTCGCCTCGAGCGCCGCATTCAAGGTCGCATTGAGCGAAGCTTCCGCGCCGCCGCTCGCCTTGATGACGGCTTCGATGGCCTTCGCCGTGAGGTTCGCCTCGAGGGTGGCCGCCGCCTTGAGCGAGGCGAAAATTGCCCCTTCGAGCGACGCTTTGAGCTCCGCCGATGCATCGACTGCGGCATCCAGCGTAGCCTTGAGCGACGTCTGCAGGGACGCGTGGAACGTCAGATTCGCCGCGGCATGCGCTTGCGCAGAGAGTTCCGCCACGGCCGATCCCGAGACCGAGCCCGTTGCCTTCAGCGCCGCGTCCAAGCTCGCCGAAATTTGCGCCGCCGCTTTCGCCGCCGCATCGACCGAGCCCTTTGCCTCCAGAACCGCATTGAGCGCCTGCGCCGCGCTGGCTTCCAGCTCACCCAGCGCATTCACGTCCAAGCTCACGCCCTGGCTCGAGATGGTCAGAGCTTGCGCGTGCGACGCCACCACCGCGGCTTTGGCCACCGCGTGAATGATCGCCTGCGCATTGGCGCCCGCAGAAATCGCTGCCGAGAGCGACGCCGCGAGATCCGCACTGACGAGCGCGCGCACCTCGGCTGCGAGGCTTGCGCTGAGCGAAGCCGAGCCAGAGAGTGCACCGGAAAGAGAGCCGGAAATATCGATTAGTGTTTGTGCTTCAATCGACGACTCCGTCGAAATCGGCGCCGCGAGGACCACTTGTCCTGCTGCTTTTCCTGCCGCTTCGAGAATCGACGACCCTACGATTTTGCCGGATGCGTCGAGTGCTTGCACGATGAGCACTTTCGCGTCCAGCGGAACTTTTGCGCTGAATCCACCACTGGCGTCGAGCGTAGCGGTGACCACACTGGTCAACTCACCCGCGGCACCTAGTTTGGAAATGTTGATGGTTTTGGCTACATCCAGCGTTTTCGACCCGGCCAAACCCAGATCGACGCTTCCTGAACCATCGGCCGTTACGTGGCCATTCACGATCGAGAGAGCTGAATTTCCCGAGTTCGTGTCTTTTCCTTTATCCGAATCGTCAGACCCTGAAGAGCAACCGGCCACGGAAACTCCGAGAACCAATGCCAGCATGCTCCACGCCGAAGAAATCTTCTTCATGAGTTCGCTCCTTAATTGGGCGTTAAGTTGAATCTCAGGGGTTAAAACTGCCTATCACCAGCGATTGAACGCCGCGTCATTCCAGCGAGTGCTTGCGAATGATCTGGCGATCATGGTCCGCGCCTCGAGCGGGCCTTCGCTGATTCAATTGTCTGCGTAATGCGTAGTTATCGATTGTGGAGATTGCACGCTGCGTGCCTCGCCACTCGGCACAATCCAATCGGTAATCTGGGATTGGCGAGCAGCCGCAACGTGACATTCGGATGATCACGAATGACGGACAATTGCTGTCAGCCGTTACAAACTTTTCAATGACCAAATTATCATGTCGGCCAATGACCGACATGTACTGCTCTCGCTCGCCGCTGAATCGACGTGCACATCGCTCCGATTCTGGCGCCGCAACCTACAGCGGTACCTAGAACGGCGCTGGGATGTGCCTTCAGCATGCCGAACGACTGTCCACCCAAACTAGCTCAGTGCGGCGGAAACGCAACCGCAACAGGACGTCGAAAGTGCGAAAATATTTTTACATATCCCACCGTTGGAAGCCTGATCGCGCTGTCATGCGCGTCGCATCTTCCATCGGTGGCAATCTTCATCATCATCGGATCCAAGCTCCCGTCGTCCGTTCAAACGGAGCGAACGTTTTTTGTAACGAACAGCGCGAGCTTGGATGCCGACTTCACACGGATCATTCATGGCGTCGAACATCCGCCCAAAGGATGCTTGTACGTACATGAACGATGGAAAAACAACCGGCCGGACCTTTCGGGTGAGGCGCCCGAAGATCCGGCCGATTTTTACTGAGACAACCGGATTGGCAACTACCTAACTACATTTACTGCATCAGGGGTGCTGCTACTTCATTCACTTCGTGCCGCCACCGCCACCGCCGCCGCCACCCGGGCAAGCGAGGCTGATGTTCGCCTGGACGTCGAGGAGACCCGAGAGAGCCGCGTTGAGTTCGGCCTTCACGTCGACGTTGATGCCCTGATCGAGCTTCGCGCTGATGTCCGCGATGGCCTTGAGGGCGAGGTCCAACTTCGCCTTCACGCTCACGTCCGCCGAGAGGCAGATCTTGAGGTGGGCTTCGAGGTTCGCGTTGATGTGACCCACGATGTCGAGGACCGCCGTGAGGACGTCACCGAGGATCGGGAGGCCCTTCAACTGGGCGCGAACTTCCGCGTCGATCTTGGCGGCGAAGGAGGCCTGCGCCTCGAGAACGGCGCTGACGCTGACCTTCGCGTCGAGTTCCGCGTTGACGCTGGCAGCCGCATCGAGGACCGCCGTGATCAGGTTCTGGCTCGCGCCCTTCTTGGTCAGAACTTCGACCAAAGCCTTGGCGGCCGCGTTGATCTCGAGCTTGGCATTGGCTTTGACATCCGCCGTGAGCTTCGCGTCGACATCGAGCGAGGCCTGGATATCCGCCTTGACGGAGGCATCGAGCGCCGCGCCGAGGGCCGCATTGAGCACGAGGTTCGCGTGGGCCTTCGCATCGGCGATGACCTTGGCGTCGATCTTCAGATCCGCGTTGAGCGCCGCATCGAGCTTCGCGGCCGCGTCGAGGCTGGCCTGGAGGTTCGCCTGGATGGTCGCATCGACCTTCGCGTCGGCGTTCACGTTCGCGTCGAGCGACGCGTTGAGCGAGGCGGCGGCGTCGATCTGCGCCTTGACGAGCGCGTCGATGTCGATGTTCGCCTTGGCCTGGAGCTCACCAACGAGCGCCGCGTTCGCGATGACCGCAGCCTTGGCAACGGCGT
This sequence comes from Sorangiineae bacterium MSr12523, assembly GCA_037157775.1. Lineage (NCBI taxonomy): Bacteria > Pseudomonadati > Myxococcota > Myxococcia > Myxococcales > Pendulisporaceae > Pendulispora > Pendulispora brunnea. The sequence goes on along the minus strand of CP089982.1, from coordinate 6,012,763 downwards.
GAGCGACGACGTCGATGTTGGCGCCCGCGTTGATGGCGGCGCAGAGCTTGGCCGACAGGTTCGCGTCGATCGCGGCGTGGAGCTGCGCGGCAACCTGCACCGCGAGGTTCGCGTCGATCTTGGCGTTGATGAGGAGGTCGAGGAGGGCCTTCGCCTCGAGCGACGTCTCCGTCGAGATCGGGGCGGCGAAGGTGATGTTGCCCGCGGCGGCGATGTCAGCCTTGGCCTCGAGGATCGAGGAGCCAATGACGTTGCCGTTCACGTCGAGCGCAGTGACAATCAGGATTTTCGCATTGAGATCAGCCGGGAGCGTGAGGGTGAATGCCCCACCCGCGTCCACCTTCGCCGTCGCAACGACCTTGAGGGCGCCGTCGACGACTGCCGAGATATTCACATTGACCGCTGCGTTGACCGTCGCCGTACCTGCGAGGCCCAACGCGATCTGGCCGTTACCGTTCGCGGTTACATGCCCCTTCACCAGCGCTGCATTGCTCGATCCGGTGTTGCCCGGCGAATCGTCGCTGGAAGAGCATCCCATCGCGAGGGACGAGCCAAGAATCAACGCCACCAACCCCAACTTCGCTGACATCTTCCTCATGGGAGGTCTCCTTGTGTAGTAATGGGCCGCACGACGCGCGGATGTTGGTTGACATACCTAACATCGTATTATCGCGGTGCGCCTATGGTGCTTCAGAATGAAGCGGTGCTTCTGAATGATTCGCACAATGCCAATTACGCGTCGTGCTGTCTAGCAGGATTCGTCGTCGGCCTTCAAACATGTGAATGGCCACCCAGCGAGACCTTCGCAAAGAAAACGACCGAAGCGCGGAAGTTTTCTCGTCGCTGCAACATTTCGATGAACGCGCGCATCGCACGCGCGCGAGCAGCGCGTGCTTACTCACGCGCTGCCCGCAGGAGAAAAACCCTAGAATTTCAGGCGAAAATGAATCGCTTTCGGCCGCGTCAGTTGATCGAAACCGAGCGCGCTCAAGCTGTGTCCGCGTCCTGATTGCTTCACACCGATCCACGGTAGCGCTGGGTCGAGAGCGTCGCACCTGTTCATGTAAACCGTCCCGAATTCAAGTTTGCGTGACAAACGTGCGGCGCGTTCGCGATCGGTCGTCCAGACGCTCGCCGTGAGGCCCAATTGCGAATCGTTCATGCGCTCCAGGGCTTCTTCGTCGGAATCCACCGCGCAAATGGGAAGAATCGGACCGAAGGATTCCGCCGTCATCAACTTCGCGGTTCGCGGAACGTCGGCGACCAACGTAGCCTGGAAAAATCGACCTTTGCCGTTAACGCGGGTAGCACGTCCACCGCGCACGATTCGTGCGCCAAGCCCGCGGGCGTCTTCGACCAGTGCTTCGAGTTCCGCGGCGTGATTTGGCTGCGCAATGGGCCCCAACGTGGTCTCGGGCGCCATCGGATCGCCGAGTACGTAGGCACTTACCAGGGCATCACACGCTTCGACGAATCGCGAATAAAGGGAGCGATGCACGTAAACGCGCTCGACGGCGCAGCAACTCTGGCCGGCATTGTAGATGGCGCCATCGACCACCGATTCCACCGTCTTTTCAAAATCGCAATCCGCGGCGACGTACGCCGGATCATTGCCGCCTAATTCGAATCCTACGTGCATGAATTTGCCAGCAGCAGCCTGAGCGATTCGATGTCCGCCATAAATGGAGCCGGTGAACACGACGTGGTCCACCCTCGGGTCTCCGACGATGCGTTCGCTCGTGGGATGATCGCAATCGAGCGCCTGCACCAGGTGAGGAGGCGCGCCCGCCGCCTCGAAGGCGCGCGCGAAATGGCCGCCCGAGAGGGGTGTGCGCGGCGAGTGCTTCACGATGACTGAATTTCCCGCGAGCACGGCGGGCACGACGACATTGACGGCGGTGAGGAGTGGATAATTCCACGCAGGTAAATCCAGCACGACCCCGAGCGGCTCTTTAACGATGCGCCGCTCGAATCCATCTTTCGGTGGCAGCACGATGTCGGAAAGCGAGCTCTCCGCAATCGAGAGCATGAATCGGGCGCGGTCCGCCATGCCGCGCAGCTCGCCTTGGGCCTGCGAGAGCGGCTTGCCCATCATGCGCGAGATGTCCTGCGGGATGGTGTCCGCCGCCTTCTCCATGGCGACGATGGCTTTCTCCGCCAGGGCTTTGCGCTCGTCGAGCGAGGTTTCCTTCCAAGCGCGCGCGGCCGCACGCGCCCGGTCCAGCGTTTCATTGACGCGCTTTTCGTCTGCAAGCGGTACCGTGCAGGCAGATTCGAGGGTGTACGGGTTGTCGACGTCGAGGGTGGTCATGGCGCGGAGCGTACGGGAAAAAATTCCAGGCGAAAACGCCGGGAACGGGAAAGGCGGCAGGCAATGAGGCACACGGCGGATTACTGGATTCGGCACTTGCAGCTCGAGCCCCACCCGGAAGGTGGCGCGTATCGTCAGACCTATCGAGCGGCGCTGACCGTACGAAAGGACGCCCTGCCCGAAGGCTTCGCCGGCGACCGCAGTGCGGCGACACAGATTTATTTTTTACTTCGTAATGGCGAATACTCTGCATTTCACCGGATTCAATCCGACGAGATCTGGCACTTCTATGCGGGCGATGCGTTGTTGGTGCACGAGATTGGCGAAGATGGAAAGCTGCACACGCACACGCTCGGCGCCGATCCGGAACGCGGTGAGTCGTTTCAGTCCGTGGTCGGCGCGCGGAGTTGGTTCAGCTCCGAGCTGAAGGAGGGCGGCGAATTCGCATTGGTGGGCTGCACCGTGGCTCCCGGCTTCGATTTTGCGGATTTCGAGATCGCCAAGAAGGACACGCTGGCGCGCGCCTTTCCCGCGCACATCGAGCTGATTTCCAGGCTGTCGCACGAGTGATCCGCACGCGCCTTTGCCTGGTTGGCCGGCTTGGCTTGCTTGCATGGTGCAGCGCGCTGGCGTCGACGGGGTGCGCGCGCTGCGGTGGGGCGTCATCGACCTCGAGCACCTCGCAGGGTTCAGATGCCTCAGGTGTTTCAAGTGCTTTCGATGCCGCGCCGGATCTCGTGTCGGCGGCGTCGGTGCACGACGACGGCGGGGGCGCGAAGGTGGCGGAGGCCGAGAAGATCGATGTGGCGCGGTGGCGTGCGCGCAACCGCGCGCGCCTGCATGCTCCGGTCCCCGTCACCGTGCTCGAAGGTGGAAGCGCCCGTGAGCTCGGGGAGCGCATCTGCCAGGCCGCCGCACCGATGCGCCCTCCGGAGACGCCGGTCTTGCTCAAGCCCAACTTGGGCGGCTTCGATTGGTTCAAGGACCCGAAAAAGAGCGGCGGCGACGACGGTCTGCGCGGGCGCATCACAGATCCGGAGTTCGTGCGCGGCGTCATTCGCTGCCTGCGCGGGCGCGGGCACACCCGCATCACCGTGGCCGAAGGGTGGGGCGCCACCCACGCGGACTGGGAGCGCCTGATCGACGTTTCTGGCTACAAGAAGATGACCGACGAAGAGCACGTGCCGCTCGTGGCCATGGACGACGATGGCGTCTTCGACGTGGAAGGCTCGCAGCCGGGAAAGGCCATCGGTCTTACCGGGATGGAGAACACCCACGTTCCCACGCTGATGGTCCCGAAGATCCTCGCCGAGCACCTCGATCACGGGCTTTTCCTCTCGCTTCCCAAGATAAAGGCCCATCGATTCGCCGTGTTTTCGATGGGCATCAAATGCATGCAGGGCACAGTGATGCTTTCGGACAAGGCGCCGGTCTTCCGGCAGAAGTGGCGCATGCACCGCGAGCTCAATCCGTGGCTCGAAGCGAAAAAGCGCGGCACGGAGACGCGGGAAGCCTACGTGTCCGCGCTGGAAACCTTCGCCGAGCGCATCACCGACGTACTCGAGATCGAGGCGCCGGACGCGGTGCTCGCGGAGGGCGCACCGGCCATGGCGGGCGATGGCTTCCAGACGCTCGTGCCGAGCCCGAAGAGCTTCGCCATCGGCGGGGAGAATCCCATTTTGGTCGATCGCGTGGGGGCGCAGCTGCTCGGCTTCTGGGACCGAGCCGATCTGGCGCGGGAGCTCGGCGGGCATCGCACGTCGCCGCTGCTGGAGGTGGCCGCGAAGAAGTTCGACGTGGACCTCGCATCGCCCGCGGTGAAGGGCGATGGCGCGGCTCTTTTCAGCGCGGCCCGAAAAGCGCCGTTCAGCGCGATGGCTGGCTTCACGCTGGCGGAGGATGCGGACGAGGCGAAGCCCGAGGCACCGGAAGGGAAGCCGGAGGCGCATGCCGTCCAGGGCACGCCGGTGATCGACGGAAAGCTCGACGATGCCATTTGGAAGCAGGCGCCGGAGGTCTCGTTCGACACGGATTACTCGGGCGCATCGACAGGGGTGGTGACGCGCGTGCGCTTCGCCTGGTCGAACGAGGCGCTGTATGCCGCTTACCGGCTCGAGTCGATGGAGCCGAACACCGACACGTCGCGCCCCATCGAGGTGGAGCGGGAAGGGCTCTACCAAGAAAACTGCGTGGAGCTTTTCCTGGCGCCCGATCCCAAGAACCCAAGGCGCTATGCGGAAATCGAATTAGGGCCTCATGGCCACTACTTCGATATTTTGACGTGGACCGAAGGCGAAAAGAAACAAACGAGAAAGTGGGATACGAAATGGTCGGGCAACCTGCGTATGGCCACCAGCCGCGATCCTGTCATTAAGAGTGCCATCATCGAAGTTGCGATTGCCGCACCGGAAATCGTCGCCGCCCTCTCGGCGGGCGCCCGTTTGCCCCTCGGGATCTTTCGCATGGAGGGCAAAGAAAAGCCGCGTCGCTATTTGGCCTTCAGCCCCGCGCGAACGAAGACTCCGAATTTCCACGTGCCGGAGGCTTTTGGCACCTTGGTGATCGATCCGTGATCCGCTGGGTACTCGGTCTTTCTGGGGCCGTGGCGGTGCTCGGCTCGGGGTGCCAGTCCCGCTCTGGACCGGTGCCGGTCGCCACGGAGGATGCCGCACCGCCACCTGCGCCCGTGACGCCACCCGCGCCCGTGACGCCACGCAAGGCCGAGCTCCTGCGCGGGCCGTACGCGCGCTTCCCAGAGGACGTGTGCCACGCCCTCGCCAAGGGGCGAAACCGGTGCGATCGCGGCCAGGGATGGTCCGACGAGCCGCCCGAGCGCCAGCGCCTCGTTGCGCCCCGCGGAGCGGTTCTCGAGGCGCGCCTTTTCCCAATGAAGATGTACCTCGCTGGACAAGGCAAGAACTGGAAAGCCTTCGGTTTGGCCATTCGCACCCGCAAGGGCTGGTTCGCCCGCGTGGACGATCCGTATCGCGACGGCGTGCCGATGGAGGAGCTCGGCGTCGATGCAAAGGTGGCCTCGCTCGGTTTGGAGGCGCTCGGCGAAGGGCAGCTTCTCGTGATCGACCACACCGAGACGGTCTCCATCGAGGGCTACACGGGCGCTCCCGGCACGGGCCAGCGCATCGAGACCGTTTCGGCGTTCAAGAAGCGCTACCTGACCCATTGCGCGGTGGGCGCCTCGGAGGTGCCGAGCTGCACGCGTTTCTTGGTGGGGTGCGGCGAGGGCGATGCCGCATGGATCGAAGCAAAGCCCTCGCGCGCGGACCGGAGCTTCGTCACGGAGTGGAAGGGCTCCGGATCCCCGAATTGCAGCCACGGCGGGACGCTCGATATCGGCCGCTTGGAGGTGGCGTTTCCCTAGCGCCTTTACCGGCTACTTGAAGCCGGTCAAGTGCACGACGTACCACTGGCCGCGCCAGGAGATCATCGAGCTGATACGCACCGCGTGCTCCTTGCCATCGCGGGAGGTCCAGAAGATCTGTGTGCCATACACGCGGTAGTACCCGATGCGGTTGTACTCCTCGTCGGGCTCCACCCAGCGTGCCTGACGCGGGACCTCGACGCGCGCGAAACGCGCATCGGGGCCGAGCTCTTTCAGGTTTTGCGCAAGGGCATGGATGTCACGCACGTAGTTGGCCACGAGGCGCCGCTTCCAATCGCGTTCGGGTGTGGCGATGGCCTTGACCTGTTGGTAGGCGGCCAAGGGGAAGAAGAAGGGCATGGCCCGATCGGGATCGTCGTTCACGATCCCGTCGAACAGCGCACGCACCCGCGCATCGAACGCCGCATCCGTGTTGGGGCGGTCGTGCGTTTGCGGAAGGCTTGGATCGTCGGACACCGCGGCATCGGGGGCAGGGGACGGAGCCGCCGCATCGCGCGGTGCGGATGCGTCCTTGTCGGTCCGCGCCCGCGGCGGTGTGGCCAACGCCATCGTCGCGATGGGCGCTGCGCTCGAGACACCCGCGGTGGGCGGATCACCTTGCCGGCATGCCACGAGGCACGCCAACGGCCCGATGAGAGTCGCCATGAAAGCAAGCTGCACGGCCCTGCCGACGCAGCCGTGGCTTAGGTGACATTTGTAACGAAGATTGACCGATGGCCGTCGCAACGATTACCTAGTGCCTCACTTTGCGGAGGACTTTCATGAAGGCTTTGGGAACTCTCGGCGCCGTCGCCATGGGCATCGTCATCATCGCTGCGTGCAAGAAGGAAGAGGACTCTCCTCAGCCGGTTGCGCCGCAAGGTCAGTACCAGCAGTATCCGCAGGGTCAATACCCGCAAGGGCAATACCCGCAAGGGCAGCAGCCGCAGGGCCAGTATCCGCAGCAGCAGTACCCGCAGCCCGCCCCCACGGGTGCAAGCCCCACGCCGACGCAGCCCTCGCAGCCGGGCCAGATGGCCGTCCCCGGGGCGCTCGCGTTTCCATGTCAGAATGACTCGGCCTGCGGCCTCGCGCGCTGCAACACGCAGTACCAGAAGTGCGCGTTCCCCTGCCAGCAGAGCGCCGTCGACTGCATCCAAGGCGCGCAGTGCAACCCGCAGACGGGCTTCTGCCTGCCCGGCGGCCAGTAATCATCGCGCTTTGAAGGAGGGCTTCCGCTTGGCAGTATAAGCGGTGAGCCCTTCTTTGGCGTCGGAGCTCGCGAAAAGCTCCGCCTGCAGCTCGCGTTCGAAGGCGAGTCCCTCGAGCAGGCTCATTTCGAGGCCGCTCTGCACGCTGCGCTTGATGCGGCCCACGGCGAACGCCGCCTTGTGCGGCGGGGTGAATTCGTGGGCGTACTCGTCGACCTTGCGGCGGAAGTCTTCGATTTTCGTGCACTCCCAGTATTTGTTGATGATGCCCAGGCGCACGCCCTCCTCGAAGGGTACGTTCTGGCCCTCGGCCATCATCTCGATGGCTTTGGAGCGGCCGATGAGGCGCGCAAGGCGCTGCGTGCCGCCCGTGCCCGGGAGCACGCCGAGGTTTACCTCGGGAAGGCCCACGAGAAAGGGGCCCGTGCGCGCCACGCGCAGATCGCAGGCGAGGGCAACTTCGAGCCCGCCGCCCACCGCGTGACCGTTGAGCGCGGCGATGACCAGCTTCGGCGTCTGCTCGAGCCTGCAGAGCGTCTCGTTGGCGTGCAGGCAGAAATAGTATTTGAAGCTCTCGTCGGCCTCGCGAAGCATGTTGATGTTCGCGCCGGCGCAAAAGTACTTCTCGCCGTGGCCGGTGAGCACGATGACGTGCACGTCGTCGTCGAAGCGCGCCTCCAAAATGGCGGCGTCGAGCTCCTTGAACATTTCATAGGTGTAGGCGTTCACCGGTGGATCGGTGAGCGTCAGGAATGCGACGCCTTTGTCGGTAGCGTAGTGGACGAGTGTGCCCATGCATGGAAGCTAACCCGTTACGCCAGCGCCACGCACGCGAGAAAATGCAACGGGAGCCGCCGTCCACGTACAAAAGATCCGGGAAAGTAGACTCCGCCGAGGGGGCCGGGGTAGCGCACCAGGGGATCACCACCTATGATCGGAATATGCACCTGGGCAAGCGCGTGGCGTTGGTGCTCGTTCCCTGGGCTCTGGCGGGCGCCTTCGTGGTCTTCACGATCGACGGCGTTGCCTTCAAACGACCCGGCGGCTCGGGAAATGAGCTAGGGCCCGGTGCGCCATCGGCTCCTGCGGAGCCCGCACCCGCGCCGAAATCGCAGGAGCGCACGATCGACCCGTCCGAAAGGGTACCGGTTTAGGAGGTCCCCGTTTCGAGGAAGACGCGCTATGCTGCGCGTCTTCATGGCAGAGTCGACTATCCGGACCCAGATTAAACAGCTTATCGTTCGCGAGCTCAACCTGGAGGGCAAAGATCCGGCAAGCATCCAGGACGAGGCGCCGCTTTTCGGGGAAGGGCTGGGGCTGGACTCGCTGGATGCCTTGCAGCTCGCCATGAGCATCGAAGAGACCTTTGGCGTGCGCATCCCGGAAGGGGACGAGGCGCGCCCCATTTTCCGCTCCGTTGCGTCGCTGGCCGAGTACATCGTGCGCTCCCAGGCCGCGCAGGACGGCGTTTCCGGTGGCGATCCCAGCGCCATCCCGGCAACCTAACGAGGATTCCGTGACCGAGCCGCTTCGGATTTCGGTGACCGGCGTCGGTCTGGTCACCTCCGTGGGCGAGACGCGGGAGACCACGTGGGCCGCGCTCCGAAGGGGCGAGCGCGGGATTTTCCCGATCGAGCTCTTCGATACGACGGGTCAGCGCGCCTCGCTCGGAGGCGCCGTGCGCGGCCTCACGTTGGAGACCGCCCCCAAAGAGTACCGCGGCGGCGCGTGGTCGCGTTCGACGTTGCTCGCGCTTCATGCGGCACGCGAGGCCATGGCGCAGGCGCGGCTCGATCCGCGGCGCCTGCGTGTCGGGCTCGTGGTCGGTGCGACCACCGGCGGCATGTTCGAGACCGAGGCGCGCCTTGCCGAGCTTCACGTGCACCCGGATTCGCAGCAGGCGCAGCTCGAGATGCTCGCGCACCCGCTGACGTCCACGGGCGATTGCCTCGACGAGGCCATCGGGCCCTTCTGGCAGATTCGCACCGTGGCCAGCGCTTGCTCCAGCGGCGCGAATGCACTTTTGGTCGCGGCCAATTGGCTTCTGTCGGGCCGGGTCGATGCCGTGGTGGCGGGTGGCACCGATGGCCTTTGCCGGCTGACGTTGAGCGGCTTCAATGCGCTGGCTGCGATCGATCCGGAACCGTGTCGCCCGTTCGATCGACGCCGCCGCGGTTTGAACTTGGGCGAGGGCTCGGGCTTTCTCGTGCTGGAACGCTCCACACGTGCGCTCGCGCGCGGGGCGGAGCCGCTGGCGGAGCTCGCGGGCTGGGCCATGGGCGCGGAAGCGCACCACATCACGAACCCCGAGCCATCGGGCGTGGCCGCGGGCCGCATCATCCGCGCGGCGATGCGCGAAGCGGGACTCGACGCGAGCCTCGTCGACTACGTCAACGCGCACGGCACCGGCACGCCGCTGAACGACGCGATGGAGACCGCGGCGTTGCGGCTTGCGCTGGGCGACGAGCTCTCTCGCATTCCGGTCTCGAGCTCCAAGGGGCAAATTGGCCATACGCTGGCCGCCGCCGGCGCCATCGAAGCGGGCATCGCCGCGTTGACGGTGCACAAGCAATCCCTCGTGCCCACGGCCGGCCTCGAGGAGCCGGATCCCGCGTGCTCGTTGGTGCACGTTCCCAGCGTGGGACGCGATGCGCGGGTGCGGGCGGTGATCACGAACTCGTTCGGCTTCGGAGGGATGGACAGCGCCCTGGTCTTCACCGAGCCGGGGCTCGTGGCCGCGCGCCATCGCCGCGGGCGCAAAGTCGTGGTGACCGGCGCCGCCGCCCTCACGCCGCGCGGCCTTCACGGGACGGCGGATTGCGGTGAGCTTTTGCAGCGCGCGGACGGGGAGGGGTCGCGCGAAGTGACGTTGGATCTCGCGGCGCACCTGGATTTGGGGCGCGCGCGCCGGCTGGATCGATCCTCGCGCATGGCCGCGCTGGTCGTCGAACGCGCGTACCAGGAATCGGGCGCGCTATCCCATGGCCCGCGCGAGGAGCTCGGCGTCATTCTGGGCAGCTCCTTCGGGACCATCTCGGCGTCGGCGGCGTTCATGCATCGCTTGTTCGAGAAGGGACCGCGGCTGGCGAGTCCCGCGGACTTTCCCAATCTGGTGCCCAGCTCTCCGGTGGGGCACGTCTCGATTTACTTGGGCCTCGGAGGCCCGGCGCTGGCCACGTCCGATCTCGCGGCCAGCGGCGAAAGCGCATGGGCGCAGGCCATCGAGCTGGTGGAGGGCGGGGAAGCCGACGTCGTGGCGGCGGGCGGCTACGAAGAGGCGAGCGACATCGTCGAGCGCAGCATCGCGATTCTGTTCGAGCGCTCCTCCGAGCGCAAATCCGCGCATCCTGCGCGCGCCGAGGGGGCGGCCGCCGTCATCCTCGAAGAGAAGGGGCATGCGAGCGCGCGCGGCGCGGAGATTCTCGCCGAGGTGGCGCAGGTGCTCACCTGGCGCGAGCACGATGCATCGCCGCTCCTGCCGCTGGAGCCCCCGCGCGGTCCTGCGCGCGCGGCGTGCGTCATCCTTCCGCGTCGCGATCGTGCACTCGAGGACATGCTCGCGCGCTCCGCATGGCAGGGCGTGCCCGTGCGCGTGTGCGAGGGCGCGTGCGGTGAGCACGATGCGCTGGGCGCCGCCGCGGTGGCGGCCGCGGTTTCGGAGTTCGCCCACCGGCGCATCGGCGATGCCCTGGTGCTCGGCGTGGCCCCAGGGCGCGGGTATGCGCTGCGTTTGGTCGCTCCGTGAGCCGGTTTTTCGCGGCGATCGCGCTCGTTGCGCTAGCGGGGTGCGCGAAAGAGCCACCGCCGCGCCTCCCCATCGTCTCGCAGGCCGATTGGACGCGTGCGCGCGAAGACTTGAAGAAGATGCGCAGCGAGGTCCCGAGCGAGCCGTACGTCGAGTTGATCCGGGTCGCCCTGCGCGAGCCGCGCACGGGCAAGATCATCGAGGGTCGCGGCGCGGTTGCCGTCGACCCGCGCCGCGCGGTGCGGCTGGTCCTTCTGGGGCCCGGCGGCCGCACGGCGCTCGACGTGTGGGTCACCCACGATGCGTGGCGCTTCGCCGTGCCCGCGCTCGATTTGATCCGCCGTGGTGAGTCGGACAAACCGGTGTACGACGTGCCCGTGGGCTTCTTCCGCTGGTGGTTCCTCGAGCCCCTCGACGGGCGGCTTCTTTCCATCGTGCTGCCGGAAAACCGCCACGACGAGCGCGTGTTCGTGCTGCGCGACGGCAACGCCACGGTGACCTTGCAGCACCTGCCGCGGCGCCATTACGTGGCCGTGCGGCGTGAGGTGTTCTCCACCGAGCCATCGCGCGACATGGAGGTCGATCGCCTGGAGTGGATCGCGCGCCGCGTGCAGCCCGGGCCGGGAGACCGTGCCGTCTACACGCAACGCAGCACGGGCCTTCAGATCGAGATCGAGGTGGAGGCCCTCTCGCAAGAAAGCCCCGATCCGGCGGCGTTCATCGATCCCGATGCGCGAGGCGTCGCACTATGAGTGGGTCCGGCGTGGCAAACGCGACAAGCGTGAGAGGCGCGGCCGTTGTGGCCTACGGTGCCATCTCGTCCCTCGGGGAGGGGCCCGAGGCATCGTGCGTCGGCGAGCCCGGCGAGCCGGCACGCACCGGCATCACCGTCGACGACGAATTGACGCGGGCCGGGTTCGCGCGCCCCCATGCCGCGCGTGCCGCGGGCGGTCCCGATGCGGGTGCCCTGCTTCGAAAGGCGCTCCTCGCGTGCGTCGCCGACTTGGATCGCGCACTGCCCGGCTGGCGCTCGCTGCGCGTGGGGCTTTCTCTCGCGACGTCGGCGGGGGGAATGCGCGGTGCGGAAAAGCTCTTCGCCACGTTGCGCGCAGGCCAGGTGCCTTCGCAACAAGAAGCCACCGACGCGACGTACTTCGCGCCCATGGTGTCCGTGTTCTCCGAGGATGCGCCGGTGCCCGTCTTGTCGCCCGCCACCCTGGTCCTCACGGCGTGTTCCGCCTCGACATTGGCCATCGGGCTCGGGCTCCGCTGGCTCGACCACGACGCGTGCGATCTGGTCCTCGCGGGCGGTTTCGACAGCGTGAGCACGTTCGTGGCCTCGGGCTTCGAAGCCTTGCGTGCCACCACCGCGCAGCTTCCGCCGCGCCCCTTTTGCGTGGGCCGCGATGGCATGGCCCTCGGTGAAGGCGCCGCATTGCTGGCCATGACCCGAATGACGCGCGCATCCTCCAACGCGCTGGCCTTCGTCTCCGGTTTCGGCGCGTCCGCCGATGCGGTTCACATCACGGCACCGGATCGCACCGGCCAAGGCCTCGCGCGCGCTGCAGCCGCCGCGCTCACGGATGCGGGCGTCGACCCCGCCGCCGTCGATCTGGTGAGCGCCCACGCCACCGCCACGCCGTTCAACGATGCGGCGGAGTGGCATGCGCTGAAGCGCGCCATCCCGGATGCCGTCCCCGTCGTTCACCCGGCCAAGGCCCAGATTGGCCACACCTTGGGCGCCGCCGGGGCGCTCGAGACCCTGACGTGCGTCGAGGCCATCCGCCGCGGCGTGTTGCCGGCGGCCGCCCACGCCGACGGCATCGAGCCCGGCTTTTCGGTGCGCCTGCTCGCGCGCGCCGAGACCGCGCCCGTCGTGACGGCCCTCAAGCTGTCGGCCGCCTTTGGCGGTGCAAACGCCTCGCTCGTCGTCACCCGCTCCGCGGTGCCGGGCCCCCAGCGCCAGCCCCGCGTCGTGCACCTCTCGCGTGCCGTTCACGTCGAGGCCATGCCCGACGTGGCCACCCTGGCCGAGCTCACGAAGCATCCGCCTGACAAACTGTCACGCGCCGATGGCCTCTGCCGGCTTGCCCTGGCGGCCGTCGCCGCGTTGCAGGCCAAGGTCGGGCCCGTGGCGGGTGCCGGCATCGTCGTGGGGCATTTTCTTGCTACCCTCGAAACGAACGCCACCTACGACGCACGTGTTCGCGAGCGCGGCGTCAGCGCGGAGCCGCGGCGCTTCCCCTACACCTCGCCCAATGCCGTCGCGGGCGAGTGTGGCGTCGTTTTCGGCCTCTCCGGCCCCGGTCTCGCTGTCTCGAGCGGCCTTCACGGCGCCGTCGAGGCCTTGGCCGCGGCCGCGGAGCTCGTGCGCGCGGGCGACGCGGATCGCATGGTCGTCGTGGCCGTGGACGAGGTGGCCGCCACCTCCCTGGCCTTGGCTGCGGCGGCAGGCTATCCGCCCCCGCAGCCGGGGGCCATTGCGCTCCTGGTGACATCCGAGCCGGCGGGTTACGCGCAGGTCGACCGCATCCAAGGCGCCTTCACCCGCGCTCCCACCGCCAACAAGGGCACCGCCAGCATGGGCCCGCCGGGCCACCTCGCCCTGCGCCCGCTCGTGTCGCCGGAGCCGCCGGCGGAGGTCCAAAGCGCTTCACCTTGGGGTTTTGCGAAGTTGACCCTGATCCAGCAGCTAGGTTAACCGGCGAGGGTCCGACTTAAAGCAAGGATCTTGATTCGAAACGCAAGTTCCCGCAGTAAGGTTAGCTTCCAGGAAGTCCCCAGGAATCTGCTGCGTCTGTCAAAGGTTTCCTCCCTCGTCATGTCCCTCATGCCATTCGCCCCGCTCCGCTCCAAAGCCTTCGCCTTTCTGCTGACCGTTGCGCCCTTGTCCATGGGTGCCCTCGGTTGCTCGAAGTCGTACATCCCCAACACCGACGTCGAGGACACCGGCGAAAACCGCAAAATCATCAAATTTTGCGAGGATTACCGCCACGCCGTCGAGGAGCGGAACGTCGGCCGCCTCCTCTCGATGGTCAGCCCGCAGTACCACGAAGATGGCGGCAACTCGGCCGGCGACGACGATCTGGATTACGACGGCTACAAAGAGTTCATGACGTCGGTGTTCCAGCAGACCACGAACATCCGCTACGAAATCCGCTATCGCCGCGTGACCATCACCGAGACCAACAAGGTTTTCGTCGACTACACCTACGCGGCGAGCTTCCGCATTCCCGGCGTCAAGGCACAGGAATGGAAGCATACCGTGGCCGACAATCGCCTGGAGCTCGTGCCCGAAGGGGAGAGCTTCAAAATCCTCGCGGGCATGTGAGCCGCTCCTCCTTCGTCCTCGCCCACGTCTCCGATCTGCACGTGTCCACCTTCGGGGACACGTTCCATGACCGGGCTCGCATCGTCAAACGCAGCGTTCACCTCGCCGATGCCGATTCGTCACGTTACGAGGAGAAGTGGTCCGAGGCCGGATGGCGCGTGCTCCATCAGCGAGGCGCCCGTCCCGCGCGCCTCGCGCTGATCGATCCCGAGGGCTACGCCCACGCGGTGCCCTCCACGCGCGAGTCCGGCGGCATCGTCGACCCGGTGGAGCGTGCCGCCGCCAAGGCATGCCGCCTGGAAGCGCGCCGCGCCAACACACTCGCCCAGGCCGTGCCGAGCGATGGGGCCTTGCGCACGTTGCAACAGGCCACGCCGAAAAACTCCAACGTGCGCCTCCTCCGCGCCGTGCGTTACGTCGAGGAGAGCGATGCCGACGCGGTGATCATCACCGGCGACATCACCGACGACGGCGACGGGTACGAGCTGGTGGAGGCTGCATTCCAGCGTTGGAAGGACAAGGGCCGGCTATTTGCCATTCCGGGCAATCACGATCTTTACCTATTTCCCCTCGCGGGCAGCGGCCGCCCCCGGCCCACGTCGGACATCAAACGCGCCGCGTGGAAGGCGTTTGCGGCGCGCATTGGCCTGCACATCGAGCCATGCGGTGCGTGGTTCAACGTGATGGCGGATGGGGAAGTGGCCTTCATCGGGCTCGATTCGTGCGCTCGCCCCCAACGTCGGTTCTTTCGCCACAACGGGGCGATCGGCCCCGAACAAATCGAATACATGCGCGGGGTCGCGGAGACTCCCGAGTGGAAGGGAGCGCGGCATCGTTTGGTCGCACTGCATCATCATGTGGTGCCACTCCCGCATGGCGTCGGACGACGCGCCCCGTCGGAAATCGGAATGCGCCTGGACGATGCACGCACGGTGGCCGAGGTTTTCAACGAAATTGGCGCAACCTTGGTGATGCATGGACATCGCCATATCAGCGAAGAGCGCCAGCCCGCCGGGGTCGACTTTCGACTTTTGGCATCACCTTCGCTCACCCTCGGATGCCGCAGCGGTGACGCACCTTCGTTTTGGCGCGTCGAAATGGGCAAAAATGTGCACGCCGAACGGGTTCGCCTACCGATCGAAGCGGTCGAGCAAGAAAACGATCCCGGCACGGACGACATGTCCGCGGGCCCGGCCGACGAGTGATGTGATCTTGCCAGCCTAGCGGAGCGGAGTAACAATCCCTTCATTGGGAGAGGGAATTCGTCTGCAAAGGCGCAGGCGCGAAAGAGAAAGGCGACATGTATCTTTCGCGCAATAGGTGGGAGTTCGGTATCGCCGTTTGGTGGGTTACCGGATTCCAAACCGACGAGGATTGGGAACAAGAATTTGCCGATATGCGCGAGTTGATGGCGCATAGTCCCAAATTGCCATTCCGCCCCGCGGTGCTGCTCTATTTGGACTGCAGCCGGCCGAATGCCATGCGGCGAAAACAACTCGCCGAAATGTCGGCGCTGCCTGCATACAATCCGTATCTGGCGATCGTCACGACGGATCCCGAATTGCGCGGCGCACAGGTGGCCATGCGCTGGGTGGGCCCGCCGCCTCAGTGCGAAAAGATGGTGTTCGAGACCACGGAGGGGGCCCTCGCATGGCTCGAGGAGAAGCGCGGCCGGCCTCTCAGTGCCCTGCGCATCATGGCCATGACGGTGGAACGCACGGCCTCGCGCATGCGCGCCAAGCCGCACGATGCGCGGCGATGAACCGCGCCCTTAGGCGCAAACATCGATTGATCTTCGACTGTCGCTCTAGCGGTCGTTGCCCGTATCGGCGGCGTCGCTGGCGTCGGCCGCGTTGCTCCCGCTGTTCGCGTCGGCTGCGTCCGTGGCGTCCCTCGCGTTGGCCGCGTCGGCCGCATCGCCTGCGTCTCCTGCGTCTCCCGCATCCGGGCGCCGGTCGGGCGGGGCAATCCAACTGCAGGCAGGGCTTTGCTCGGGGTGGGCCACGATATTGCAGTCGCCACCCTTGATGGCCTCGATGCACGTTTCCACGGCGGCGTTGTCCGGTGCGTTGTTCATGAGCCCGTGGAGGCAGGCATCGTGGTACCAGAGGATGCAGCCCTCGACTTTGTCACCGTCGGAATCTCCATTGTGGGGAGGGACGTCGAGGTCGATGTTGCCGCACGCCGCGGCGGCGCGGCAGCGCGCTTCCTCGATGCTGCGGCACGTTTCGATGCCGGTGGGATCGGTCCCGCACGCGCTGACGACGACGCCCGCCACCCCGATCGCTCCCACGAGAAGAGTGGCCCCAACGATGGCGGCGCCCAACGGGATTCCACGGAAGATCATGCTCTTCCGTCTACTATGCCGGGCCCTTCGCCCGCAAAGATTCCATATTTCGGTGCGGATGGAGACTTCGAATGTCCACGGATTCTCGCAAGAAAGGACCGATTTTCGTCGAGCTCGGCCACGTTCTCCTCTAAAGCGCAGGTGCTCCCAATGGCTTGCCCTAACGACCCCTCAATCTGCCGCCATGCGCCATGGCGTGCCGGACCGTTTTGTTGTGCGAACACCGGTTCGCCCGTAACCTGACTGGACCAGAGAGCGTATGTATCTTTCGCGTGCAGACTGGGACTTGGGGGTAGCCGTCTGGTGGTCCTGGGGCGTCGTGAGCGACGACGATTGGGAGCTTGCGTTCAATGACATGCGGCAGGTCGCCATCCATGGCCCGCGGCTTCCGGTGCGCATTGCCGTGCTTTTGTACTTGGACACGGATCGTCCCGATGCCATCCGCCGCAAGCAGCTCGCCGAGCTGGCCGACGACCCGAACTACAACCCGTACATCGCGTGCGTCACGCGCGATCCGCAGTTGCGCGGCGTGCAGCTCGCCATGCGTTGGGCCGGTGTTCATCCGATTTACGAGAAGAACCTGTTCGATACGGTGGAGCAGGGGCTCGCGTGGCTCGAGCAGAAACGCGGCACCGCGCTACCGGCGCTGCGGCTCATGACCACCAACGTGCGCCGCATGGCGACCCACGGCCCCAGCAGCGCGCGCAAGCGCGGATAGACCGCGGAAACTGCGGAAGCCGGGGCAGGGGACTTGTCGGGTCCATATTACGGACTAATATTATCCGTAATATATTCGCTCGAAAGGAACCTCACCATGTCCGAACGTTTGCCCTATTTCGAACTGTCCAAGGCCGCCTACCGCAAGCTCTTCGAGTTTTCTCAGGCTGCCCAGAAGGAGTCCATCGACTCGGGGCTGCGCCACCTGATCGACATCCGTGCCTCGCAGATCAACGGGTGCGCGTTCTGCGTCGACATGCACGTCAAGGAAGCGACCATCGAAGGGGAGAGGGCTCTGCGGCTGCACCACATCGCGACGTGGCGGGAGTCGCCGCTGTTCTCGGAGCGCGAGAAAATGGCTCTGGAATGGACCGAGGCGGTGACGAACATCTCCACCCCGGATGCCGTGCCCGACGCGCTCTACGAGAAGGCACGCACCGTCTTTTCCGAGAAGGAGCTGTCCGATCTCACGCTCCTCATCGGGATCATCAACACGTGGAACCGCCTTTCGGTCGCCTTCCGCGCCGTGCCGGGCTCGAGGGACCAACTGCTCGGCATCACAAACAGCGGTTTGGTATAGTGCCGCATGTGAACCTCGGTAACCAAGTCGAGTGGGCGCTCCACTGCCTGAGCGTCCTCGCCTCGGCACCCGAGGGGATCTTCGTCCCCGCGCAGGTGCTCTCCGAGTTTCACCGAATCCCCAAGGAGTACCTCTCCAAGGCCCTCCAGGAGCTGGCCAAGGCGGGCATCGTGGAGGGCAAGCTCGGGCCGAAGGGCGGTTACCGCCTCGCCCGGCCCGCCGACCGCATCACGTTTCTCGACGTCGTGGAGGCGGTCGAAGGCAATGCGCATTCTTTCCGCTGCACGGAGATCCGTCGCAACATCCCGGGCACGCCGAAGGTCCTCCCCGATGGGCCCTGCGTCATCGCCTCGGTGATGTACCGCGCCGAAAGCGCCTGGCGCGCGGTTCTCCAGCGGACCACCATCGCAGACATCCACGCGCAGCTCGATGCGGACGTGTCGCCGAAGGTGCTCGAGAAGAGCCGCGCGTGGCTGTTGAAGCAACTGGGGTAGGCGCGGGGCCCGGTCGCGGCAGGAGAATTTACATGAAGGCGGGAAGGCGGGAAGGCGGGAAGGACTTACGGCACGGACGCGCGGAACGCTTTTTTGGGTTTGCAGTTGGCCCGATGGGCCGATTGAAACCGAAAAAACTTCCCGCCTTCATGTGAACTCTAAATCACCGGCCAGCGCGGACCAGCGGGTATGTTCGCGCGGCGGTAGACCTGGGCTGCGTGTTTTTTCGCTTCGGCGATGACCTCGTCCTCGTTCATCGACAGCAGCTTTCCACCCGCCACAACGATGCGCCCGTCCACGACGACGGTGTCGACGTCACCTCCCGTCGCCGCGTAGACCAGGGACGAAACGGGATTGAATGCGGGGGCGGTGTGGGGGCGGTCGAGGTCGATGACGGCGAAGTCGGCTTTTTTGCCGACTTCGATCGAACCTATTGCGTGCTCGAGGCCCAGGGCGCGGGCTCCGCGGATCGTGGCCATTTCGAGCATCGTCTCGGCGGAGAGCACCTTGGGGTCTCGCGTGACGGCTTTTTGAATGAGCGTGCCGAACTTCATCTCGCGGATCATGTCGTAGTCGTTGTTCGCGGGGGCGCCGTCGCAGCCGAGTGACACGTTCACGCCGCGGGCGAGCAGCCGCGGCACGTCGCAGATGCCCGAGCCGAGCTTCGCGTTGGACGACGGGTTGTACGAGACGTGGGTGCCCGTCTTGGCGAGCAACGCCATGTCGTCGTCGTCGAGCCAGACCATGTGCACCATCACGGACTTCTTCCCGAGCAGCCCCACGCTTTCCGCGTAGCGCACCGGCGAGAGCCCATATTCGGCCTGAAGGAACTCCCGGTCGGCCTTCACCTCGGCGAGGTGCATCGTGATGCCCATGTTGCGCTCGCGCGCGTGATCGCTCATCTCGCGGTAAAGCTCGGGGGTGACGCCGCCGGGCGTGCGCGGGCCGAACCACACGTGAAGCCGGTCGTTCAAACGGCCGTGCCATTTCTCGTGCATCTTCAGGACACCGAGCAGGCTCGTCTCGCGCGACTCGATCATGCCCGGGTGCATGGCGGCCGTCTGCGTGGCGTACGTCCCGACGTCCATCACGATGCCGCCGAGGCAGGCGCGAATACCGCTTTCCTCCACGGCTTGGGCGATGCCGTCGAAGCCATAGCGGTGCGCGAGCATGGCCTCGAGGAACGTGGTGGTGCCCGACTTGAGCATCTCGGCCATGCACAATCGTGCGCTCGCGTAGCCATCGCGCTCCGTGTAATTGCCCTGCAGGACCCAGATGCGGTCGCACAGCCACGGAATGAGCTCGTACTCGTCCGCGCAGCCGCGAATCATCGCCTGGGCGAGGTGAACGTGCGTGTCGATCAGCCCTGGGATGAGCAGCTTCCCGCCCAAGTCGACCCGTTCTTGCTCGGGGTGCGCCAGGGCGAGATCGTTCGCCTTGCCGACTTGGGTAATTCGATTCCCTTCGATGACGACACCACCGTCGGTGATGATGTCGCGCCGTTCGTTCATCGTGAGAATCGTCGCATTCGTAAAAAGCATTCAGGATCCTTATGGCGCGCGGACGTTGCTCCCGTGCGCGTGAAACGGCTCGGACTTCACGGAAGTGCGTTGGACGCCGTTGAGAAACAGATTCAACGTGACCGCGGCAATGCTCCCGGCGGTGATACCGCTATGAAGGATCATTTGCAGCCACGAGGGAAATCGATCGTAAAAATGAGGATTCCCCAAGGGAATTAGCCCAAATCCGAGGCTCAGCGCCACCACCATCAGATTGTGCCCCGAGTCGAAGTCCACTTTGGCGAGCATGCGGATGCCGCTGGCGCCCACCATGCCGAAAAGCGCGAGGCCTGCCCCGCCGAGCACCGGTTGCGGGATCGCCGCCACGATCGCGGCGAGCTTGGGAAAGAGCCCCAGAATCATCAAAATGACACCGGCGGCCGACACCGCGAAGCGGCTCTTCACACCCGTCAAACTGAGAAGTCCGATGTTCTGTGAAAAGGCCGTATACGGAAATGCATTGAGCACGCCGCCAATGACCGTGGAAAACCCGTCGGCGCGAAGCCCGCGGGTCAAATCGTCTTTGCTCACGGGCTTTCCCACGATTTCGCCCGCGGCCAGCATGGAGCCGGTGGTTTCGGTCATCGTGATGAGCATGACCAAGGTCATCGAAGCGATGGCCGTGCCGTCGAAGGTGGGCCATCCATATTTGAAGGGCGTGGTGATGCCGAGCCAACCCGCATCGGCCACCGCGGAAAAATTGGTGAAGCCGAGTGGAATCGACACCAACGTGCCCAGCGCCAGGCCCAACATGACGGCAATGTTGGAAATGAATCCGCTGGAAAATCGATAGATGAGCAAAATGAAGACGAGCACCACGAAGGCGAGTGCCGCATAACGCGGATCGCCGTAATCCGGCGCGTGCGGATTGCCGCCCGCCGCCCAATTCACCGCGACGGGCAGGAGCGAAACGCCCACGATGGTGATGATGGTGCCCGCGACCACCGGCGGGAAAAATGCCAGGAGCTTGCCCATGTACGGACTGAGAATCACCGTGATGGTGCCCGCGACCAGGATGGATCCGTAAATCGCGGGAAGGCCATGCGCCTTGCCGATGAGGATCATCGGCGTGACGGCGACGAAGGTGCATCCTTGAATGAGCGGGATTTTCATCCCCACGGGCAGCTTCCAAAGACCCAAGGTCTGAATCAACGTGGCCAAACCGCAGGTGAAAAGGTCGGCGTTGATCAGATAAATGGTCTGCTCGTGCGTGAGCCCAATCGCGTTGGATAGAATGAGCGGCACCGCAATGGCGCCGGCGTACATCGCCAAGACGTGTTGCAGTCCGTACAAGAAAAGCGCGCCGAACGGCAGCATCTCGTCGACCGGATGTACGGCGCCTTTCGCAGCATCACGCATCATGCCCTCCCAGCCTTGCCCGAAAATGACGAAAAGGAATGGGCCGAGAGTATCCGAGATCGCTTGGGAAACCAGCCGCTAAACCAGGCCTGTGCGCGAGAGGGGGAGCTCGCGTATGCGTTTTCCGGTGAGCGCGAAGACCGCATTCGCGATGGCTGGCGCCACCGGTGGCACGCCAGGCTCGCCCACGCCGCCGGGGCGGCCTTCGCTCGGGACAATGTCCACGTGGATGTTTCGCGGGACCTCGCCGATGCGAGCGAGCGGATAATCGCGGAAATTCGACTGCTGCACGGCGCCGTCCCGCATGGTGATGGCGCCGTGGAGGGCGAGGCTCATTCCAAAGACGACAGCGCCTTCCATTTGGGCCTTCACCCGATCGAGGTGGATCACCGTCCCCGCGTCGGCCACGATCCAGGCCTCGTCGATGCGGATCTTGCCGTCGGGGGCTTTGACGACGGCGGCCACCACGGCGATGTAGCTCACGAAACTGCGGTGCGCGGCAAGACCCAGGGCGCGCGTCCTCGTGCCAGATTTGGCGTCCTTCTGGTAGGCCGGCCAATTGGCCAATTCGGTGACGCGTTCGACGACGCGCCGCAATCGGCTGGCGTCGACGGGGTGCTGATCGATCGGCGAGCCATAGTTGCTCAAGGCCGGGACCCCCAGCTCCGATAGGCCCAGCGGGCGCGCGGGCCCGATCATCTCGAGCAGATTGGCCCGCGGATCCACGCCGCGCGCGTGGGCGATTTCGTCGATGAAGCTGTTGATCGCAAAGGCGTGGTTGATGTTGTGCACCGAACGAAGCCACCCAATGCGCACGTGTCCCTTGGCCTCGCACACCTCGGCGCGGAGGTTGGGCACGGCCAGCGGCCAATCGAGCACGCCTTGATTGAGCTCGCGCGGCTGGCCGAAGGTGATGTTCGCGTCCTGGGTGGTGGAGGTGATGCTCGGAAATGCCGTGCGGTGAAGCCAGCCGGTGACCTTGCCCTGCGCATCCAGGCTCGCCTCCAGGTGCTGGGAGCACGTGGAATGGTAATAATCGTGCTGAATGTCGTCCTCACGCGTCCATTGAAGGCGAACGGGCGCGCCCACCGCACGCGAGGCGAGCGCCGCCTCGACGATGAAGTCGGGCTTCGATTTGCGTCCGAACCCGCCGCCGAGAAGGGTCACGTGGACCGTGACCTTGGCGGGGTCGAGGCCGAGCGCTTTCGCCACATCGTCGCGGGCCGTTTGCGGATCTTGCGTGCAGGCCCAGACTTCGCAGCCTTTCTCATCGACGCGGGCCACGGCGGCGGGTGGCTCCATCGAGGCGTGGGCCAGGTGGGGAACGTGGTATTCGGCCTCGAGTTTGCGTGCGGCTTTGGCGAGCGCTCCCTCGATATCGCCGACGTTGCGCATCGTTTTGCCGGGCTTTCGCACGGATGCCAGCAAGGTCTCGCGGTATTTCACCGAGTCGTACGAGCTGTTGTCGCCGGGGGCCCAGGTGATGTCCAGCAGGCTGCGCGCCTTGAGCGCGGTCCACGTGTTGTCGGCGATGACCGCGATGCCACCGAGCGGCTGGAAGCGAAAGGGCCGCTTGGGAACGGGAAGCTCGAGGACGCGTTTCACCCCCGGCAAGGCGCGTGCGCGTGTGGCGTCGTAGCGCTCGACCCTGCCGCCGACCACCGGCGGACGCACGACGACGGCGGTGAGCATGCCGGGCAGGCGAACGTCCGCCGCGTAGATGGCCCGTCCGGTGACGATGTCCGGGCCGTCGAGCAAGGGCAGGTCGGTGCCGATGCGTTTGAGCTCGGAGCGGGGACGAAGGACGATCTCGGTGTCCTTGGGAACGGGCACCTTGGCCGCGAGCGAGGCCAATTCACCGAAGCCGAGACGGCGCTTGCTCGGGGGATGAAACACGGCGTGGTCGTGCGCCTCGCATTGCGCCGCGGGCACCTTCCACTGCTTCGCGGCGGCAGCGATGAGCATCATGCGCGCCGTGGCGCCCACCCGCCGCATGCCGTCGAAGCCCATACGGATGCTGGTCGAGCCGTCGGTGTTCTGGTCACCGTATTTCTTGTCGCCGTCGGCCTGGCCGAGTTTCACCTTGGCCATGTCCGCCCCGAGCTCGTCGGCGACGAGCACGGGCATGGAGCTGCGGATGCCTTGCCCCATCTCCGAGCGATGGCAGAGCACCGTCACCGTGCCGTCGGGCGCGAGATGCAGGAAGACGTTGGGCGTCAGACCTGCGACCGGCGCGGTGGTCGCCGCCTGTGCGTAGGCCGGCTCGAGACCGAGCCCCAGCGCCAAGGTGCCCACGCTCAGGCCGAGACCGGCCAGGAACGAACGACGGGGAATGACGATGCTCTGCGACGACATGGTTTTTCTCGTCTCTCAGGCGATCACACCTGCACGTGTCAGGGGGAGTTCGCGGATGCGTTTCCCCGTGAGGGCGAAAACGGCATTGGCGATGGCCGGTGCCACCGGAGGAACGCCGGGCTCGCCGACGCCTCCGGGCAGTGCATCGTTGTTCGTGAGGATGTCGACGTGGACGTTGCGCGGCACCTCGCCGATGCGCGCCAGCTGGTAGTCGCGGAAGTTCGATTGCTCCACCGCGCCGTTGCGCATGGTGATGGCACCGTGCAGCGCATGGCTCATGGAGAAGACGACCGCGCCTTCCATCTGCGAGCGCACCCGGTCCATGTTGACCACGGTGCCAGGGTCGGCCACGATCCATGCCTCGTCGACGCGGATCTTCCCAGCGCCATCGTTCACGACGGAGGCCACCACGGCGACGTAGGTGAGAAAGCTGTAGTGCGCCGCCAACCCGAGGGCGCGTTTTTTCGAGCCGCGCGAGCTCGCCCAATTGGCCAGCTCGGTGGCGCGCTCCACCACCCGGCGCAGGCGCCCGGCATCGACGGGGCGCTTGTCCATCGGGTCGTCGTAGTTCCAGATCTTGTCGACGCCGAGCTCCGGCAGCCGCATCAAGCGCGGCGGCCCGATGATGTCCAGCAGGTTCGCACGCGGATCTTCTCCGCGGGCGTGGGCAATCTCGTCGATGAAGCTGCTCATCGCGAAGGCGTGGTTGATGTTGTGCACCGAGCGAAGCCACCCAATGCGCGTGTGGGCTTTCGCCTCGCACGACTCGGCGCGGATGTTCGGCACCGCGAGCGGCCAATCGAGCACGCCCATGGAGAGCTCGGGTAGGTCGCCGAAGGTCTTGCTCGTGTCGAAGGTCGCCGGGATGCAGGGGAATGCCGTGCGGTGGTGCCACGCGGTGACCTTGCCGCGCTCGTCGAGGCCGGCCACGAGGCGCTGGGTGCATGCCGAGTGGTAATAGTCGTGGCGAACGTCATCCTCGCGCGTCCATACGAGGCGCACGGGCACGCCCATGGTGCGGGCCAGGAACGCCGCCTCGACGATGAAGTCGGGCTTCGACTTGCGCCCGAAACCGCCGCCGAGCAGCGTCACGTGGATCTTCACCTTGGACTCGGGAAGCCCCAACGCCGTCGCCACCTCCTTGCGTGCGCCTTGCGGATTTTGCGTGCACGCCCACACCTCGCAGCCGTTGCCATCGACCTTGGCCACGGCGGCGGGCGGCTCCATCGACGCGTGCGCGAGGTGCGGCACGTGGTACTCGGCCTCCACTTTGCGCGTGGCCTTGGCGAGTGCGGAGTCGACGTCGCCGAGCTTGCGCACGGTTTTGCCCGGCGCCCGCACGGCGGCGAGGAGCGTTTCGCGGTACTTCGCCGAGTCGTACGCGCCGTTTTCGCCGGCCGACCAGGTGATGTCGAGCAAGCCGCGGGCCTTGAGCGCGGTCCACGTGTTGTCGGCGACCACGGCGACGCCGCCCAGCGGCTGAAACGCGGGCGCCCCCTTGGGTACGGGCATCTCGACGAGCCGTTTGACCCCCGGCACCGCCTTGGCGCGCGCGCCGTCGTAGCGATCCATCTTGCCACCGACCACGGGAGGCCGCGCCACGACGGCGGTGAGCATGCCCGGAAGGCGCACGTCCGCCGCGTAAATGGCCCGCCCCGTGACGATGTCGGGCGCGTCGAGCAAGGGCAGGGCAGTGCCCACCCGGCGCAGCTCGGACCTGGGGCGAAGGACCACGTCTTTCGACTTGGGCACGGGCACCTTCGCCGCGAGCGGCGCGAGTTCGCCAAAGCCGAGACGCCGGTTGCTCGCCGTGTGAACCACCGCGTGCTCTTTCGCCTCGCACTGCGCCGCGGGCACCTTCCACTGTTTCGCCGCGGCGGCAATGAGCATCATGCGCGCGGTGGCGCCCACCTTGCGCATGTCGTCGAAGCCGCCCCGCACGCTTTTCGAGCCGTCGGTGTTCTGATCGCCGTAAATCGGATCGCCGTCGCCTTGGAGGATCTTCACCTTGGCCATGTCGGCGCCCAACTCGTCGGCGACGAGAACGGGGAGCGAGCTGCGGATGCCTTGCCCCATCTCCGAGCGATGGCAAATCACGCTGACGGTGCCATCGGGGGCGATGTGCAGAAAGGCGTTGGCCGTGAGACCGCCGTCGCCGGACGGAAGCCCGGGCGGTGGTGCGGCGTGGGCTTCGCTCGGTGCAATGCCGAGGGCCAACGTGCCCACCGAGAGGCCAAGCGCCGCAAGAAAGGAACGACGCGGGATCTGGATGTCCATCAAGGTGTCCCCGAGGCCTTTTTCACGGCCGCGCGAATGCGCGTGTAGGTTCCGCAGCGGCACAAATTGCCCGCGAGCGATTCGTCGATCTCCGCATCCGTGGGATGCGGCTTTTTGGCCAGCAGCGCCGCCGCCGACATGATTTGCCCCGATTGGCAGAAGCCACATTGGGGCACCCCGAGCTCGACCCACGCCTTTTGCAGGGGGTGGTTCCCATCGGGCGAGAGCCCCTCGATGGTGAGGACCGTGCCTCCCGCCGCACGGCTGATCGGCGTCACGCAGGAGCGTACCGGCTCGCCGTTCAAGTGCACCACGCAGGCGCCGCACAAGGCCTGCCCGCAGCCGTACTTCGTGCCCGTGAGGCCGACCATGTCGCGAAGAGCCCAGAGCAGCGGCATGTCGGGATCGACATCGAGTTTTTGCTCGGTGCCATTGACCCGTACCGTGAACATCGTCATCGCTTGGCCTCCTTCTCGGACTTGTCGGACGGGCATGCTGCCCCGGTCGCGACCCATGCGGCGACCAAAGCTCCAAACTTCGCTTGCGAACCCGGTGCCGGTGCGCGATCCGCACCTGGCGACCAGCCCCAGCCGACCAATGGATCGTGCCCGGAGTGTTCCACGATCTGCTGCAGGCTCTTGCCGCCGTTGCGCGCGGGATCCTTCACCTGTGCACAAATGGCGGCGGCCGAGCGCCCTTCCCACGCCATCGTCTTCGGGGCCAGATGCCACTGCGGAGCGCCAGGCACGCGTGCCAGCACGGGGTTTCTCTCCTGATGGCAGGACGTGCACTGCATGCCGACCACACCCTTGTCCTCGGGGCCGCGGACGACCGGGGGATCGTGCAAAGCCATGTCGTCACGCTGGTGCGGCGAGTCCCCCGCGGGATGGCAATTCACGCAGCGCGGATGAAGCATCACGCGGCTCGCCTCGGTAAACAATGCGCGCGATCGTTCCGTCGTGTCCGAAATGCCGGCGAAGGCCTCCGGTGCGCGAAGATCGTTGGCGGCGACGGGCGGCAGCGGCGGGGCGCCCCCTCTCGTGGTCGACGGCTCGGGGGCAGGCGTTCCCCCGCAGGCAAATAGAAGCAAACCCAGGGTGCAGCACGCACCTCGGACGGTCGGGATCATCCCTGGGATATGAGCATGAACCCTGGGCCCGTATAGGCACTTTCTTGCGAAAAAAGTCGCACCATTAGAGGCAACTCCAAGATTTGCCGCGGACGAAATGGGCCGTCTACGGCGTAAAGGATTCCACCGTCGGGTCGCCGCCCACGAAGGTGATGGCGGGCGGGTTCACGCGTATTCCCCGCGCGCCGCGGCGCGGTATTTTGAACGCGATTTCGCGGGCCCCTGGCCGAGAGACGCGAAATGCGTGGCTCAATCCGGTCGCATCGTCTCCGACGAACAACGCTGAGTCCGTAGTCAGATCGAATCCCTGTGTTGTCAGCAAGCCTACGGGCAGCTTGGCCGCGTCCCATACTTCGGCCGTGCACGCCGACGTCGCGCACGCGAGGTCGATCCACCGCGTGGCGGCAGGTTGTCCGGCGGCGTCGACCCCGCCGCCGAGCAGCACGTGGGTCGGATCGAGCGCGGCGGCGCCGGCTCCGATGGTGGCATCGGGCGGGTAAGCCAGGGGCGTCGTCGTCGTGCCGCCGGGGGGCAACACTTCGATGCCTGCACCCGTATCGCTTCCGCCCGCGATCACGAGGCCGCGACCTTCGACCCATACCGCCGCAGCCCCGCGGCGCTCCGTCGTAAGCGAGGCAAACGACGCGACGCCGTCCTTGTTGACCTTGAGAATGCGCTTCGTGGCCAGTCCATACCCGCGCGTGGCGCCGACCACGTAGAGCGTCGCATCGGGAGCCCGCACGGTGATGCCGCCGGCGACCTCCGCGAAGGTTCCCCCGTCGGGTGGATTCACGTTCACCGGCGCCAGGGCGGCATTCGAGAGCGACAACGACGAGGCCCCTGCATCGTCAATCAGGAGCACCGCCGTGTCGTAGACGGCCAGGCTTCGCGGTGTGCGCGGCATGGCCGCTGGACCATTCGATGCGGCGAGCGTTGCCAAATCGTAGATCTGGCTCGCCTTGTCGTTCGCCGGCGCACTTCCACCCGCGACGAACACGAACCGGTCCGTCACGTTCGCGAGCACCGGCGCCTCCCGCGCGATGCTCAGGGGCGCGGGCATGCGCCCGAACTCCGACGTGCGCTGGACGAAAATGGGGAGCGAGGCATTCTCCAGCGCGCCCAATTGGAGCTTCACCGACGTTCCCGTGACGAGCACGAGCCCGTTCGCATCGACGCCGTTCGCGCGAATGCGCACCAGATTCGACGAACTATGGTCCCCCAAGTCGATGTTGGACGCGGGAAGGGCGGCGCGCGCCAGGTTCGACACCGCGCCCGAGTTCACGTCGATGGAGTCGACCACCAACGTCGTAGGGGCCGGCGCCCGGGTGAAGGCATCGGCCTCGCCGCCCACCGAGAGCGCCAGCGTTGCCTCCGGCGTAGAGCTGCACGAGCTGCCGGCCACCAAGAGAACCGCCGCGACGACGAATTTACGCGGCCCGACAAGAGGAATAAGCACAGCGACTCCCTACCGCAAACGCCGGCGGATTGTTCCCGATTCATGGTGAATTTCAGTGGAATGGCAGAAAAATTGCCCAATTTGCGCGACAGCGCTACCGAAAGAGTCGAGAAATGAGCTTGATCGATCGAGTCCGCGAATCGTTGCAGCATGCGCTGAGCCGGCTTGCGCAGGAAGGCGCCTTCCCCGCAGGCGCCGATGTGCTCGGCGGCGAGGCCTCGTGGACCGTCGAGCGGCCGAAGCGCCCCGAGCACGGTGATTTCGCGACCAACATCGCCCTCGTCCTCAACAAGCGGGTCAAGCTCGCGCCGCGTGCGCTGGCCGAGGCCATCGTCCGCGCCCTCGGGGCCGACCCCATCATGGCGTCCGCGGAGATCGCGGGCCCGGGCTTCATCAACTTGCGCCTGCATCCGCGCGCCTTTCATGCGGAGCTCGATGCGCTCCTCCGTGCCGGCACCGCTTTCGGCCGCGTGCCCGCCGGCCCGCAGCGCGTGAACCTCGAGTTCGTGAGCGCGAACCCCACCGGTCCCATCAACGTGGCATCCGGCCGCAACGCCATCTATGGCGACGCCGTCGGCCGCCTGCTCGAGGCCACGGGATGGCGGGTCACGCGCGAGTACTACATCAACGACCGCGGCAATCAGATCCGCCTCTTCGCGGAAAGCGTGAAAGCCATCCACGCCGGACGCGACGTGCCCGAGGACGGCTACCAAGGCGAGTACGTCAAAGAGCTGGCGCACCACCTCGCTCAGGTCGACCCCGCCGCCATCTCGGGCGACACGGAAGCCCTCGGCCGCACCTGCGTCACCTGGATGCTGCGCGGCATCCCAGGCTCCAAAGTTCTTCCCGGCATTTCGACCTCGCTGGCCAGCCTCGGCGTTTACTTCGACGTGTGGTTCAGTGAGGAATCGCTCCATCGTTGGGGGGCCGTGCCCATGGCGCTGGCTCAACTCGAGCGCGACGGTCACCTCGTGCGCAAAGACGGCGCACTCTTCTTCGTCGCCAAAGGCGATCAGGAAGACAAAGACCGCGTCGTGCAAAAGTCCAATGGCGATTATTCTTATTTCGCCAGCGACATTGGTTACGCCAAAGACAAAATCGGTCGCGGCTACGACCATATGATCATCGTATTGGGGGCCGACCACCACGGTTACAAGCCGCGGATGCGCAACGCCATCGAGGCGCTCGGTTTCGGCGCCGATCGGCTCGAATGCCTCTTCTATCAATTGGTATTCATTTACCGGAATGGTGAAATGGTTCGCTCGTCCAAGCGGGCGGGGAATTTCGTCACCATCGAGGAAGTGGCCGACGAAATCGACGAGGCGGCAGGCCGCAAGGGCGCCGGCAGCGATGCGATTCGCTTTTTCTTCCTATCGCGCAATGCGAATTCCAATGTCGACTTCGATATCGACTTGGCGAAGAAGAAGAGCCTCGACAATCCGGTGTTCTACGTTCAATACGGGCACGCGCGCCTGTGCTCGATTCTGCGCAAAGCCGAAAGCATGGGCATTCCATTGCGCACGCAGCTTTCACCGGAAGAGTGGGCATCGCTGGTCCACCCGGACGAATTGGCCATTGCCTCGCGCTTGGCGGAGTTTCCCGATCTGGTGCGCACGGCCGCTGTGTTGCGTGAGCCGCACCGGGTCGTCTTTTTCGTGCAAGATCTCGCGCGCGACTTCCAGAGCTACTTCACCCGCCTCAAGACGGATCCCATTCTGCCGCAGGCTTCGCAGCGCGCAGCCGAGGGGTGGGAGGCGCAGTGGGACCACAAGAAGACCGCGGCGCGCCTTGCGTGGGTGGAGGCGATGCGCATCGCCTACCGTGCCGCGCTCGAGCTTCTCGGCGTGAGCGCGCCCGAGCGCATGGATCGCCCGGCGGAGGAAGAAGGCCCCGACGGCGGCAAAGACGAAATTGAGTGACATGGACCAAGGCCCGAACCCCGAGACGCCGGCCGAGCAGGCGGAGGTGGAGAAGACACCTCTCGGCGTGACCTTGGCGTTCATCGCCATCGGTGGCGCCTGCGTCGTGTTCGCGATCTCTGCGCTTTCGGGCCGGAGGTCGAGCGCACCGGCGTACGTGGATCCTCTGAGCGATCTCGTGGCGCAGCGTGCACCGGCCGGCGCGGCCTTTCGTCCGACGGATCTCGCGTCGCACGAGGTGACGTTCCCAGGGATCCTCAGCGACAAAGATCGACCCACGACGGCGCTCGCGGCGGTGCGAGGAAACAGCGCCAAGCTTGCCGCGATGAACGCGCTCGCCGACGCGGGCGCAGCGCCGCCGGTCGCGCCGGCTCCTGTCGCATCGGCCGCATCGGCCGCATCGGCCGCGGCATCGGCCGCGCCGAGTGCGTCGTCTTCGTCGGGAGCATCATCGGGTGTGCCGCTGCCGGCGCAGGCGGTGCTCGAGCCATCTCCGGTGGTGACGCGCCCGCGTGACGCATTGACGCGAGCCGCAAGCGAATCGGGGCAGATCGGTCAGGCGGCCGCACCATCGGCACCGGTGGGGCACGAGGGCGGTTATCAACTGCAGATCAGCTCTTTCCGCTCTGCGCAAGAGGCAACGAAGTTTGCAGACCAACTGCGTGCACGGGGTCACAAGGCGTATGTCCGTGAAGCGCATGTTCCGGGTCGCGGTACCTGGTACCGGGTGCGCGTTGGACCATTCTCCAGTCAGCAGGCCGCCGCCGCCTACCGCGGCCGTTTCGAGGCGAAAGAGCACGTCGTGCCGTTCCTGTTGCAACCCAAGGAAGCGAGCGACGAGTAATCTCTTCCTTCTAAGGTCGCGTACGCCTGACCGGTTGCCAGCCATTGCCGGGTGCACTGACGCAACTTCTGCGCGTCACGGCCGATGGGCCTGCGCAAGAATGACAGCCTAGAAACGATGTCGTCCTTCTCCGTCTTCTCTGCCTTCTCGGCCATCCCGTTATGGGCGGTCGGGCTTGTGCTGGCCGCAATCTCCCCATGGTGTGTGCGCGCACTGACGAGAGAGCTCGAACGACGGGCCGAGCGCCGCACAATCGACACGCTGTCACACCCATCGCGCATATCGCGCATGCCGTCTCGCAACGTTGATGCCGCGGAGGGCACTGATCTTTCACACGCGGCTGAAAGCTCTCGTGACGTTGCAAGCACACGCTCGCCGATTCGTCCAACGGGAAAGGAAGCGCCGAATCATGAGAGCAACTCTTGAGCAAACTTGACCAAACTTGAAAGCGCGACATGCTTAATCGTGACCAGCAGCTTGGTACGGAGAGTGCACTCCTCTAGGTGGCATCGACTCTCGCGACACCCAGCGAGGTCAAACTTGCGCCTTTGCAGACTTTGCGTTGTCACACACAAACTTGGACAGGCGTTCGAGCTTGAGAGGTAACCTCGCGCGACGCACCAACATTTATCTTCGTCCACCACTCGGATCCGTCAGGTCTGGGTAGTCGTTCCTTAGGATGATGGACGTCGCCCTATGTCCCACCTTTGTCACATCTTGGTGCCAGTTTTTCGTCATGAAGAAGTGGCGCGGGCGTGGGGGCACTACGTAAGGTCTACGTAGGGGGAACCGGTTCACTTACTGGCAGGAGAAAGAGAGACCCCCATGGCAAGGCTGTTCGGACTCATCGGCAATCGCGCGGATCTCGCCGCACGTGTTCTCGCCTCCGAGGCAGACGCGTTGCGCGTGCACGCGCGCGGGCCCGGTCCTGGTGCGAAGGGCGGGCCTCTGGGCTGGGGCATGGGCTTTTACCAAGGCGGAGAGGTGCTGATTCGCCGCCGCCCCATCGACGACCGCCCGGAGATTGATGTCGCCAAGAACGCACACGACGTTCGGGCCGACATCCTCATCGGCCACGTGCGGCAGGCGACCGTGGGGTCGCTCCGCACCGAGAACACGCACCCGTTTCGGTATCGGCAGTGGCTGTTTGCCCAGACCGGCACCGTGTCGCGCTTCGATGGCATCAAAGAGCGGCTCGCGGCCAGCGTGCCCGAGTTCCTTCGCGGGGGCATCCGTGGAGAGACCGATGCGGAGATCGTCTTCCACGTGTTCCTGTCGTTCCTTCATGACGCAGGTCGCTTGGAGGACATGAGCATCGAAGAGGGCGTCGTGCGCGACGCGCTGCGTTCGACCCTATCGGTCGTCGATGGCATGACGGCCGAGATAGGCGCCGAGCCGGGCGCGCTCAACATCCTGGTCACCAACGGCGACGTCATCGTGGCGCTTCACCGCAATGATGCGATGGCCTACCGGCAGTTCTCCGGCAAGGCCGATGCGGACGCGCTCATCGGTGACGATCTGCAACTCCGTCGCCGGGCCCCCGAGCTGGCCCATATGCATTTCGTTCTGCTTGCGAGCGATTTGGAAGACGCTTCCAACGCACCGGCGCCCGCTTCGTCGAAGGCGAGCCTGGCACGCTGGAAGAAGATCCCCGATCGTGCCATCGTGACGCTTACGCGTGGGGACGATCCAAAGATCGAAGTGCTGTAAAGCGACGGGCCTGGCACGCCTCGTCGCGTGTGTTGTCGCGTATGCCGCCTTGGCGGCGTGCCGGTCGGCGCCGGTTACCGCGGTGACGGCACCGGAGACTCCCAGCGAGCCACGGCGCCCCGATGGGGTCGTGCTCGACCCTCCGGCCGCCATCCCGCTGGCGACGGACCGCGCGGGTGCCCGTGGCGTGGTCGCGTTGCGCGAGCCCTTGGGCGACGATGCGATGTTCGATGTCGTGCGCGCGTTCGTGTCCGCATTCCAACGCGAGGACGCGGATGCGCTCATCGGCCTGCTCACGTTCGATGCCGTGCTGCTCGATGCCAAGGGCACCAAGTCGCGCTCGGCCATCGTCGATGGTTGGCGCGCCCGCTTCCGGAACCTCGACTACTCCAAGTTGGTCGGCACCGAGGTGATCGATCTCGACGCCATCGAGCGCTACACCGCGCAGAACGCATCCAGCGCCAACGTGCCGGCGCGACCTGCCGAAATGCGGGAAGGGGACGTGCTCCTGCGCATCCCCGTCGCCGCCGCGCGTGTCGCGGGCGAGCGATACTTCGGCGATGTGATCACGATGGTGCTGCGCCGCGAGGGCGAGCGGTACAGAATCGCCGGCCTCGGCGAGGAAGACGCGCCCTAGTCGCTAGCTTCCGCTAGCGATACTTCTCCAAGTCGATTCCATACTTCTTCAACCAGCGATGCACCTGCATCCGCTCCTTGCCCAGCTCCCGCCCGACGGCGGCGATGTTTCCGCGGTGACGGGTGAGCAGTTCGCGCAATTCTTCTTCGCTGGGCGCGCCGCGGCGGCTGGGTTGCGCTTGGCTAATTGGTTGCCCCGGCAACGAAGGCCCCGGGCCGAACGATGACGGGCCAAAGGATGAGGGGCCGCCAAACGCGTCCGCGGGCGGCGGGCGCACGCCGTAGCCCTTCATGAATTCGGCGATGGCGTCGGGGAGCTGCGGCGCATCGAGAACGCTGCCGCCCGCGGGGCCCGACAGAGCCACGCCGCGCTTGATGCAGCTCTCGAGCTCGCGCACGTTGAAGGGCCAATTGTAATGCATCAACGCCACGAGCACGCTGAAGGTGAACGACATGCGCGGGGCGCCGTAGCGGGCGGCGAAGCTGCGCGCGAGCAGCATCACGTCCTCTTTGCGCTCCCGCAATGGAGGAAGGCGCACCACGTGCTCGTTCAGACGCGCGAAGAGGTCCCCACGGAAGCGGCCATCGCGAACCTGCGCGTACAAGTCCCGGTGGGTGGCGCACACCACGCGGATGTCGACCTTGTCGGCGGTCGTGCCGCCGAGCGGAAAGACCTCGCGCATCTGCAACACGCGCAGCAGCTTTGCCTGCGCTTCCAGCGGCATGTCGCCGATCTCGTCGAGGAAGAGCGTGCCGCCATCGGCCAGCTTGATGAGCCCGGGCTTGTCGCGGTCTGCACCCGAGAATGCGCCGCGCCGGTAGCCGAAAAGCTCGCTCTCCAGCAGGTTGTGCGGGATGGCCGCGCAGTTGATCGCTTGAAACGAACCGCGCCGGCCCGAGATGCGATGGATGCCGCGCGCCACCACCTCTTTGCCGGTGCCCGTCTCGCCCAGCACCAGGCACGAGAGCTCCGTTGGCGCGATGCGCTCGACATCGGCGGCAATGGCGTCCATCTGACAGCCGCCCACGAGCTCGTTCAATTGCCGTGCGCGCTTTTCACCAAAGATGGCGCCATCGATTCGGTAGCGCACGTATTGCTCGGCGCCGGCCGCGACGAATTTGAAAATGGCATCGCCAATGCGAATCTCGTCGAGGTTCTCCAGCGCGTGCTCGCCGACGAAGCGCCCTGCCACCATGGTGCCATTGCGGCTTCCCAGATCCGAGAGCATCCAGCGTCCGTCGACGTAGGAGATGCGCGCGTGCTGGCGGCTCACCGCCTGCTCCGGCACGCAAATCGGATTCGTGGCGTCGCGCCCGATGATGAGCTCGGGCACCGTGAAGACGTACGCGGGGTGGAACTGCTCGTAGTTCGGTGCGTAGAGCAGCACCAGACCCGGGTGGGTCGAGCCGGAGTTCTCTCCTGGCGTTCGCTCCGCCGCTCCCTCTCCATGGTACGAAGAGGAAACGCCAGTCATGTGTTTGTTCACAGGACCGCCGCCACTCATTCTTGTTTGACCCAAACGAAGCCTATCACCTCGACCACCTTTTTACGGGCTCCTTCGAAGTCATATCAGTCTTCGAGCCGCCCCGAGAGACCGTACCGAGCGGCGTCGACCCCAACGCGGGCGCAGATGCTCGAAAGCACTCGGTCGGTTTCGCGTTCGAGCTCCTCGAGGGGGCCATCGTTTTGGATGACGTAATCGGCCACGGCCATCTTGGCTTCGAGCGGCATTTGTGCTGCGAGCCGCCCCTTCACCTGCTCTTCGGCTTCACCATCTCGCGCCATGGCGCGAGCGAGCTGCAGCGAGGGCGATGCCGCCACCACAACGAGAGGGCGGAAAGCGTCGGCGAGACGGTTCTCGACCAGCAAGGCGGCCTCGTAGCATGCGAGAGGCTCGCCTTGCTCAGCCAGCGCGCGTGCGCGCTCTTGCGTGAGCGCACCGATGCGTGGATGCAAAATGCCATTGAGCAGCTTGCGTTTCTCCGCGTCCGCGAAGACGAGCTTGGCCATTTTTGGCCGGTCGAGTGCACCATCCGGCGTGAGCACGTCTTCGCCGAATGCAGCCACCACCGCACGCAGTCCCTCCGTGCCTTTGGCCACCACATCGCGTGCGAGTTGGTCGGCATCGAGCACAGGCAATCCGCACGCTCGAAGCCGTGCGGCCACTGCGCTCTTGCCCGACGCGAGCCCGCCAGTCAGACCGAACAGAATCACGTAATGGGGTATCGCAGGGTGTGCGGAGAAGCGCAAGAGCAGTGACTTTATCCAGTGCACATGTAGCCTCGCATGGGTCGTGAGCCAGTCGCCGACTGAGAAATCAATGGCACATGAGGCCCATGAGGGAGATCAGGCCCGACAAACGGTTTCGCGCCGGCGTTTCCTGCGGCTTGGCATCGTCGGCGGTCTCCTCGTGAGCACGGGCTCGCTCGTCGCGTACGTTCGCACGCGCGGCTACGTTCTCGATGCGGAACGCGCACGGCGTTTGAAGGCATTGTCGCCGTGGCACGTCATCGTGGTGGAGCACGCGGCGCGGCGCATTGCTGCCGCGGATGCACCCGAAGATGCCAGCATTCCCTCGGCCGACGACACCGACGTGGCGGGCTTCGTCGATGGCTACGTGGCCAAGCTGCCGAGCGACATGCGGACGGATCTCTTGCGCTTTCTCGCGGTGCTCGAGCACGTGGCGCCGCTTGCGCAGGGGTACGGCACACGCTTTTCGCGCTTGCCGGCGGCCGATCAGGATCGCGTGCTGACGTCGCTCGAGCAGTCGTCGACGCTGCTCTTGCGCGCGGGCTTCGAAGGGCTCAAATCCCTGGTCTTCATGGGCTACTACCGCGATCCGCGCACGTGGAAGATCCTCGGCTATCCGGGGCCGTGGGTGAATCGGCCGTGACGGAGCTCGCGGTTCGAGGACGCCAGCTGCATGCGGATCTCGTGCTGGACACCGAGGCCGTCGTCGTCGGCACCGGCGCCGGCGGCTCGATGGCCCTGCGCGAGCTCGCGCGCGCCGGCATCGACTCCGTCGCGCTCGAGGAGGGCGGTTACCACACCACGGCCGACTTCAATCAGCGCGAGGAACAGATGCTCGCGCTTCTCTTTCAGGAGCAGGGCGGGCGCACCACCGAGGACCTGGCCATTCGTATTTTGCAGGGCCGCGGGATAGGCGGAAGCACGATTCACAATACGAATTTGTGCAAGCGCATTCCCGACGCCATTCTCTCCGCGTGGGCCGACGACTTCGGACTGCACGACGTGCGCCCCGAAGTGCTCGCGCCGAGCTTCGAGCGCATCGAGGCGGATCTATCCGTGTCCGAGATCCCGGCGGCGGATCGCAATGCCAACAACGAGGTGTTGCGTCTCGGTGCCGAGCGACTCGGATGGCGCGGCGGCCCGTTGAAGCACAATCGGGTCGGCTGCCAAAAGAGCGGCTTCTGTGAGCTCGGTTGCAGCTACGACGCCAAGCAGAACGCGCTCAAAATCGTACTTCCGCAGGCCGCGGCGGCCGGCGCACGCATCTACGCCGATGTCCGCGCCACGCGCATTCACATCGATGGCGGGCGCGTCACCGGCCTCGAAGGCATGGTGCTCGGCGAAAACGGTGAGCACATCGCCAATGCGCGCATTCGGGCCAAGGTCGTGGTGCTCGCGGGCAGTGCCACCGGCTCCGCGGCCTTGGCGCTGGCGAGCGGCGTGCCCGATCCGCACGATCAAATCGGGCGCGGCCTTCACGTGCACCCCGGGGCCGCCGTCGCGGGCATCTTCGATCGCACCCTGGCGAGCTACGACGGTATCCCGCAGTCGTACGAGTGCACCGAGTTTCTCGACTTCGAACGCGGGAGCGATCGCCGCGTGTGGATCGTGCCGGCCTTTGCGCATCCCATTGGCGCGGCGGCGGCGCTGCCCGGCTTCGGTGCAGCGCACATGCGGGCCATGCGCGACTACCGCAAGCTCGCCGTGCTCACCGCGCTCGTGCACGACGAAACCGAGGGCCGCGTGGTGCTCGGGGCAGGGGACCGCCCCAAGATCCGTTACGTCATGAATGACGCCGACCGCGCGCAGCTGGCCAAGGGCCTCGTGGCTTGCGCGCGCATCCTCTTTGCCGCGGGCGCCAAGGAAGTCGTCATTCCCGCCGTCTTCCCGCACCGCATGCGCGATCCCGGCGAGCTCGATCGCCTCGACACGGGCTTCGTTCGCCCGCACGAGCTGCCCCTCACCGCCGTCCACCCCATGGGCACGATGCGCATGGGCACCGATCCCAAGCGAAGCGTCGTCGGCCCCACCGGCGAACACCACCACGTGCGCGGCCTCTTCGTCGCCGACGGCTCCTTGTTCCCCACGAGCATCGGCGGCCCACCCCAAATCGGCATCTACACCTTGGCCTTCCACCTCGCGCGTTACGTCATTGAGCGCGCGAGAACGGCTTGAAGAAATTCACAGGGAGGCGGGGAGGCGGGGAGTTTTTGTTGTTGTGGCAACAGTCGTCCAATTGGGAGCGTGGTGGACTCGAACCAAAAAAATCTCCCCGCCTCCCCGCCTCCCTGTGAATCTTCTCTGAGTCCCATCGAGCGAGTGCGTTAGGGGCAGGTTTTGCCGTCGCCGGGGGGAAGCTTGGGGGCGACTTTTTGCGGGGGCGCAATCTGCTTGGCGGTGAAGCCGAGGCCGATGGAGATGCCGTTGCACGGCTTGCCGGGGGCGTTCGTCCCGTCGGCCATGATGTCCGAAGCTTGGCGGATCAAGCCCGAGGCTTGCGCCACCACCGGGCATTGGTTCAGTCCTGCCGCGAGCGGCTTCAGGGCATCGATGAATTCATCCGTGCTGAGCACGCCCGCGATGGTTCCATTCACGGCTCCGCCGGCGCCGTTGTGCTCGAAGGTGATGATCGTTTTTCGGATCGTCAGGTTCACCGTGCCCGCCTGCAGATCCAGCGACAAAGGCACGTCGCCCGCGGCGTTGTTCACCCACACGCCGCCGGAGACGTAGGCGTCGGGGAAGCGGATTTTCGCGCTACGCGCATCCGCCGGATCGGTCACCGATTCGAAGAGCACCGGCCAATTGTCCGAGGGGCCGAAGCTTGGAGTGCCCTCGAACTTCGACCCGCCGAGAAGGAACCCGCTCGCTCCGGTGGCGGTCTGATTCGCCTCGCTGCTCAGCCCCTTCACATCGAGCAGCATGGTGAACGAGCCCTTCGTGATCGCCGCGTTGATGTCCTCTTGCGGCGTCTGCGTCAGGTATGGAAGAAGGCGCAGAATGTTGGCCCCGAAGGAGTTGTCGATGCCTCGGGCGCCGTCTTCCTGGGCGGACTTGCTCACCGGCGTGCACACGTCGGTCGAGGCCTTCGTTGTCGCCTTGTTGTCCAGATCGTAGCCGAAGTTCTTCCACGCGTTCTCGCTCGCGACGCCATTTCGATCGGTCGTTCCGATGAAAATCTTGTCAACGGCGAAGTTGCGTTCCTCCGTCGAGCTGGTCGCAGGTCCGCTCGGAGCTGCCGGCGGATGCTGAAGCTCCACACCGCCGCCGCCCGCGTCGCCGCCGTTCACGGTTCCACCTCCTCCTCCTCCGTTGCCGCTGTCACTCGAGCAACCTTGCAGCGTGAGCGTGATGAGCGAGAAGAGGGCGACGGACGCGCCCGCCGTCAGCCCGAGAAGTCCTACTGCCCGTGCGTTTTTCATGGGGATTTCTTCCTTGCTGAGGTGCTTTGGCTGACTCTTACCTCGGGTCGTGCTACGCGTCGGCTCTCCCAGGAGACCTGAATGTCCGACGAGTTCGTTCATCTTCACGTGCACACCCAGTATTCGATGCTGGATGGCGCGGTGAAGGTGAAGGATCTCGTCAAGCGCGTGGCGGGCGCTGGGATGAAGGCCGTGGCCATCACCGACCACGGCAACATGTTCGGTGCGATTTCGTTCTACAAGGCCGCCAAGGACGCAGGCGTTCAAGCCATCCTGGGTTGCGAAATCGAAGTGGCCGACGGCCGGCACAGCCGCCATCTTCCGCTCATCGCCTCGTCGCTCGAGGGCTACAAGAACCTCGTCTGGTTGGTCTCCCGAGGCCAGATCGATCCCGACCCGGCTGGGCCAGCAGGCTCCACGTGCGTGCGCATGTCGGACGTCGCCGACCACGCGAAAGGGCTCATCTGCCTCACCGGCTGCATGGGCGGCCTCGTCCCGCAGCGCGTGCTCGAAGAGGGCCCGTCCGCCGGCCTCGATTCGCTCTCCAAGCTGCGCGACATCTTCGAGCCGGGAAGCTTGTTCGTCGAGCTGCAAGATCACGGTTTGATCGAGCAGCCCGTTCTCAATGAAATCATGATTGAGAACGCGCGGAAGCTCGAATTGCCGCTCGTGGCCACGAACGACGTGCACTACGCCTCACGCGACGATGCCGAGGCGCATCTGTACCTCTCGTGCATCAAGTCGGGTCGCTCGTACGCGGAGGCCAAAGAGCGCCACCACGGCTCGAGCGAGATGTACCTGAAGACGCCGGCGGAGATGGCCTCGAAGTTCTCCGCCTGGCCCGATGCAGTGAAGAACACACTGCAAATCGCCGAGCGCGCGGCCGTCAAACTGAAG
This sequence comes from Sorangiineae bacterium MSr12523, assembly GCA_037157775.1. Taxonomy (NCBI): domain Bacteria; kingdom Pseudomonadati; phylum Myxococcota; class Myxococcia; order Myxococcales; family Pendulisporaceae; genus Pendulispora; species Pendulispora brunnea. The sequence continues at coordinate 5,972,837 of CP089982.1, read as the reverse complement.
CTCGGCGAGCCCATGCTCCCGAACTTCAAGGTGCCCGAGGGCTTCGACACGGAAGGCTACTTCCGCCACGTCGCGGCCGAAGGACTCGAGACGCGCTTCAAAGAGCTCGAGGCGATGGGCAAGAAGATCGACCACGACGCCTACCGCGCGCGTCTGCGGCTCGAGCTCGACGTCATCAGCAAGATGAAGTTCCCGGGGTACTTCCTCATCGTCTGGGACTTCATCCGCTACGCCAAAGACAACGGGATCCCCGTCGGTCCGGGCCGCGGTTCGGGCGCCGGTTCGATCGTCGCGTATGCGATGCGCATCACCGACCTCGACCCCATCCCGTACAACCTGCTGTTCGAGCGCTTCCTCAACCCGGAACGCGTGAGCATGCCCGACTTCGACGTCGACTTCTGCATGGATCGGCGCGATCAGGTCATCGCGTACGTGCAGAAGCGCTACGGCGAAACCAGCGTCGGGCAGATTGCCACCTTCGCCGAGCTCAAAGCCAAGAGCGTCATCAAGGACGTGGCCCGCTCGATGGGCATCACCCCCATCGAAGCGCAGGCCTACGCCAACTTGATTCCGCGCAAGTCGCCCGCCGAGACGTACACCATCGCGGAGAGCCTCGAGGTCGAGCCGAAGCTCAAAGCCAAATACGATACGGAGCCGGTCACCAAAGAGCTGGTCGACCAATCGCGCAAGCTCGAGGGCCTCACACGGCACGCCGGAAAACACGCCGCCGGCATCGTCATCAGCGAAGGCCCGCTCTGGGACCACGTGCCGGTCTTCCGCGACGAGAAGACGGGGGCGTACGTCACCCAGTATTACAAGGATGACGTCGAGCAGGCCGGTCTCGTCAAATTCGACTTCCTCGGTCTGAAGACCCTGACGGTCATCGACATTGCCACGCGGCTCATCAACGGGCGCCCCGACATCAAACGCGAAGGTCGCAAGTTCGACATATCGACCATCCCGCTCGACGACAAACCGACGTACGCCCTCATGGGCTCCGGCGAGACCAAGGGCGTGTTCCAGCTCGAGTCGAGCGGCATGCAGCAGCTCTTCAAGGACCTGAAGGCGGACTCGTTCGAAGACATCGTCGCCGCCGTGGCCCTCTACCGACCGGGTCCTCTCGGAACCGGCATGGTTCAGGACTTCGTCAACCGCAAGCACGGGCGCGCCCCCATCGCCAAGATGCACGATTTGGTGGACGAGCTGCTCGTACCCACGTACGGCGTCATCGTCTACCAGGAGCAGGTCATGCAGATCGCGCAAGCGCTCGCGGGCTACAGCCTGGGTGGCGCCGACCTGCTCCGCCGCGCCATGGGCAAAAAGAAGCCCGAGGAGATGGCCAAGCAGAAGGGCATCTTCGTCGAAGGAGCCTTGAAGAAGGGCGTCACGCAGGAGGACGCGGAGCGCATCTTCGGTCTGCTCGAGTACTTCGCCGGATACGGCTTCAACAAGTCGCACAGCGCGGCCTACGCGCTCATCACGTACCAGACGGCGTACCTCAAAGCGCATTACCCGGCCGAGCTTCTCTGCGCGATCATGACCAGCGACAAGGAGCGCATCGAGAAGGTGGTGCGCACCATCGCCGATGCTCGCGCGCTGGACGTGACCGTGCTCCCGCCCGACGTCAACGAAAGCGACACGGACTTCAAGGTCGTCTACACGCACCCCGACGGGAACAAGAAGCTCGGCAGGGGCGACAAAGTGCGCGATCCGCTGGGCCCGCAGATTCGCTTCGGCTTGGGCGCCGTGCGCGGTGTCGGCGGTGCTGCGCTCGAGACGCTGTTCGAAGCGCGTGCGGCCGGCGGGCCCTTCGCGGATTTGTTCGACTTCGGCTCGCGCGTCGATGCGAAGAAGATCAACCGCAGCGTGCTCGAGGCCTTGGTGCAGTGCGGAGCGTTCGACAGCACGTTGAAAGGCCTCGGCATTTCACGCGCGCGCGCGTTCGCCTCCATCGACATCGCGCTGGAGCGCTCGCGCGCCGCCAGCCGCGACCGCGAGCGGGGACAGACGAACCTCTTCGGTCTCTTCGACGCCGCGCCCTCGAACGGTGCCAACGGTAGCAACGGGAAAGGCTTCGCCTCGCAAAGCGCCGGCGACTACGTGGAGAGCATGCCCTGGGACCAGAAGGAAATGCTGGTCCGCGAGCGGCAGTCCCTGGGCTTCTACGTCTCGGGCCACCCCGTCGAGCGCTACCTTCGCGACAGCGCTGCGTATGCGCGCCACGAGCTCAATCATTGCGCGGAGTGCTCGGGCATGGACGACTGGGCCAAGGTCCGCCTCTGCGGCATGGTCGAGGGCTACCGCGAGAAGATCCTGCGCGACAACAAAGGCGGGGGCAAACCCGGCGCAAGCCCTGGAAAATTGGCCTTTTTCGAGCTCGAGGACTCTTCGGGCCGGGTCAATGTCAAGGTGCGCGGCCGCGAGATCGAGACGTACGCGCATCTGCTCACCGGCGGCGAGCCGGTGGTCGTCACCGGCAAGGTCAGCTTCCCACGCCGCGACGAAGACGCGGGCGAGGAGGAGGACGACGCCAACCGCGAGCCGACCATCTTCCTCAACGAGGTCGAGCCTCTATCGAAGGTCGTCGCCAGCCACACCGAGCGCATGACCATCCGCCTGCGCGAGGAGCGCACCCGCCCCTCGGATCTCGACGAGATGAAGCGCCTCTTCAGCGAGAGCCAAGGCGCCTGCCCCGTCGTGGTCGTCGTCCGCCTCACCAACGGCGCCGAAGCGATCCTCTCCTTGCGCGACTTCCGCGTCGATGTCAGCGATCCGCTGCTATCCGGCCTCGAGCGCGTCTTCGGCGAACAAGTCGCCGAGATTTAGCCTCCGATCATGTCCGCGCGTCCTCGGTCTCGACCGCGTCGGATGCGAGAAGTTTCTCGTCGGCCGTGAGAAGGACGGCGCCAAAGGCGCGGGCGGTCGCCACGATGATACGGTCCGCTGGATCGCGATGAGGAAGTGCAAGATCAACGGCATCGATGGCGATGGCGCCGTCCATGGGCTTTTCGATGAAGCCGCCGGCGAGCGCATGGTCGCGAAATTCTTTGGCTGTCCGACCATTGAGATCGATGCGTCCGCCCCTCAAGAGAAACCTGATCTCACAAAACGAGATGGCACTGATTAACGCGCTACGCCCAACGTTTCGATCGATGATCCGCTTTGCGTTGCTACCCAGCTTGGCATCGCCCCACAAGAACCAGAGAAGCGCGTGCGTATCGACGAGGATCACTTGATGTTGTCCTCGTCGAACGTCCAATCCTCTTCGGGCAGGATCGGCCCGATGATGTCGCCCGTGCTCTTTCCCTTGAATGATCCGAACAGGCTCTTCTTCCTCGTCTCCAGAGGAGCGAGCCGGGCGATGGGTCGCCCGTGCTTGGTTATGACGATGTCTTCCCCAGTGCGCTCGACCGTGTCGAGGAGCTCGAGGCACTGGCTCTTGAACTGCGAGGCAGAGAGGATGTTGGCAGCCATATAGGTAATATGACCATTCGACGACCAATGGTCAAACGAGCTTCAAAGCTTTTCCAGCTTCGCCTCGACCTTGGCGCGGTCTTCTTCGTGCTTCACCAGCGCGCCCAAGGTGGATCGGGCGAGCTCGGGATCGAGCGCGCTTGCGCCAAGCAAGACGAGTGCGCGCGCCCAATCGATGGTCTCGGCGATGCTCGGGGCCTTGCGGAGATCGAGCTTGCGAACCTCGTGGGCAACGCGCGCGAGCTCGGTGGCCAACGCTTTCGAGATGCCGGGAACGCGCAACTCCAGAATGGCCAGCTCGCGTGACGGGGGAGGGTAGTCGACGAAGGCGTGAAGGCAGCGGCGGCGAAGCGCGTCGGTCATGTCACGCGTCGCATTGGTCGTCAGCAGCACCAACGGCTCGTGCTTGGCGTGCACCGTGCCCAGCTCCGGAATCGTCACCTGACGCTCGGCGAGGATCTCGAGCAGAAATGCCTCGAACTCCGGATCGGCGCGGTCGACTTCATCGATGAGAAGCACCACCGGTTCGTCCGAGGTCAGTGCGCGCAACAACGGGCGTGCGACGAGGAAGCGCGGACTGAAGAACGCATCACCTTGGTCTGCGATGCGATCCACGGCGTCGCTCAACGATGTTGCACCTTCCGTTTGGCGGGAAACTGCGTCGCGAAGCAGCTGCGTGTAAAGCATCTGCTTCGCGTAGTCCCACTCATAGAGTGCCTTGCTCTCGTCGAGGCCTTCGTAACACTGCAGACGCACGAGCGGCCGTTTCATGCCTTCACTCAGCGCGCGCGCCAGATCCGTTTTGCCCACGCCAGCGGGACCTTCGAGCATCAGCGGCTTGTCGAGCGACAGGGCAAGCCACACGGTCAGCGCAAGCCGTGCATCGGCCAAATAACCGGAGCGTTGCAGTGTTTGTTCGAGCTCTTGCGGGGTGCCGAAAACGGCCATGTTCAGGTCCAGTCCGCCGCGGTTTTGCGTCGCAGAATCATTCGTAATTCCGGATATTTATACAGAACAGTCCGCTTTTTCTCGAAACGATGGCGCAAAGTTAACCCTCTTTTCGCGTCCTTCGTTATCCTCACTGAAAAATGTCGGATCGTGAAGATCTGCTACGTGTCGACCAGACGGGAACCGTCCATCCCGTCGGCCGCACGGCCAGCCAGCAGCTCCGTTCGCGCGCCGGTGAATGGCGGGCCATGCCCAGCCCTAGGAACCTCATCGTCCTGCGCAGTGAGATCGATTCAGCCCCAGTGCTCAAATTGGCAGGTGAGATCCGCACACCAGGGGCTTTGTGTGATGTGGTGGCCCTTATCGCACAGTCTAACTGGCGAGGTGAACTGCAAATCTTCGAAGAAGAAGGCCTTCGGTCCCTATCGTTCGACGTCGGTACACTCGTTGGGGCCGCTTCAACTGTGCCTGCCGAACGCCTGGGAGAGGTGCTTTATCGCTTCGGAGTGGTAACTCGGGAAGAGCTCGAGCGTGTGATTTTGGTATCCAATGCGTCAGGAAAACGGCTAGGTGAAGCAGCCATCGAACTTGACTTCGTCACCGCGGAAGAGCTTTACCGGATGATGTCACGTCAAGCTGAGGAGATTTTTTACGGAGCGCTAAGGGTGGGCGAGGGGATGTTTTACTTCTACGACCGGTACGACGAGAAAAGCATGCTCCGGCCGCACAACCTCCACGCAGCGGGGCTGCTGATGGAGGGTGCGCGGCGCATGGACGAAATGCGTTTTTTCCGGGAGAAAGTCCCCAACGAAGATTACGTGCCCGTCCGCGCGTCGTTCATGTCATCGGTCAATTCCGTCCGATCGCCCATCGGTGATACCGTGTCGGGTGCACGCTCCGTGGTGGACGTGTCATCTCATTCACGTGACGGCCGTGAGGGTCGTGACGCCAAAGTTCCGGAGAACCTCGCCGAGGTGTACGCGCTGTGTGATGGGAAGTTGTCGATCTCGGAGATTGGTCGTCGCATCGGCCAGCTCGAGTTCGAGGTCACGCGCGCCGTTTTCCAACTCGTCAACGGTGGGTTCGTCCAAGTGATTGCCCCGCGCCCGCGCGGTCCGGAGGCGATCGTCGAAGCATTCAATCCGGGGATCATCGAGGTTCATCGGCAGGTCGATGCGGCCAAACGCGGGCAGGAGTTCCGCGACGGGCTTGCTCGCTTTGCCACCGGTGGTGGGGTTTATGACGCGCTCTTTCAAGGTGCAGGTCCTCTGCCCGACGGATCGTTCCGTCCCGAGCGCGTAGCCCGCAATCTCGTCGCGATAGCAGGCGACGATCCCGATGCGTGGCTTATGCAGTTGTTGCACGAGTATGTTGGTTTCGCACTGTTTCATGCAGGCTCGCTCCTACCGCGGGAGGTCGAAGCGGGTCTGGTTAACGCGGTTACCGAGCTGCTCAAGCCGGTACGAGCCCACGAAAACCCCCCGCAGGCAGCCTTGCAGCCGTGACCCAGAGTGCACCCAATTCAACAAGCCGTCGTGATCTGATCCTCGAAGCGGCCACCCGCCTCTTCGCCGAACGAGGTTATGAAGGCGCCAGTATGGCCGACTTGGCCGAAAGCGTCGGCCTTCGAAAGGCCTCGCTCTTCCACCATTTCGCCAGCAAGGACGCGTTGTACAACGCGGTCTTCGAGCGGTTGGTGCACAACCTGGGCGGTCTCGTCATAGAAGCCGCCCAGACAGAGGGGTCGTTCGTCGAACGACTCGATTTAATGACCGACTCGTTCGTCTCCGCGCTGGGGGTGCAGGTTTCGGCCGCGCGCCTCATCCTGCGCGAGCTGATGGACTGGGGCCCCTTCGTGCGGGTTCGCTTTGCCGAAACGTGGCTGCCCGTTCTCAAGGCGGCCGAGCGCTTCGTCGAAGACGGCCAGCGCGAGGGAAGCTTTTCCGCGGAGCTCTCTCCGCGCCATGTCATCCTGAGCGGGCTATCGCTCTATATGACAACGTTCGCTATCGGCGGCGTGGTCGAGCAATTCGCGAGCAGCGATTGCTTTGCCCCCGACTTCATCGAGGAGCGGAAGAAGCAATTGCGCACCCAGCTCCACGCGATGTTGCTGCGCCCCGGCTACGTTGTGCAAGTCGCAGCAGCCCCGCAGGCGGCAGCGCCGGCACCGGCTGCCGCAGCGCCCGCAACCGAGGCCACGGAAACGCCGGCCACGCCGGAAGGGGAGACTGCCTCCCCCTCGTTGGGCCACTGACCGGCTCCAAGGGCTAGGCGTCGTTGTTACGGATGCCGTGGCGTCGCGCGACTTCATAGAGCGCGATGGCCACGGCGACCGACGCGTTGAGCGAGTCGACGGCGCCAGCCCGCATCGGTAGACGCACCAAGCGGCGGCACGCCTGCTTGACGGACTTGCGCAATCCTTTGCCTTCCGCGCCCAGAACGAGGACGAGCGGAAGGTCCAAGTGCGCATCTTGCAGCAATTCGTCGCCTTGGGCATCGAGGCCGACGACATCGAGCCCGCGTTCGGCGAGCTCGGTCAGCGCCGAGGGTAGGCTTTGCACGCGGCACAACGTCGCATGCTCCACGGCCCCCGCGGAGGCACGGAACGTGGCCGGGCTAAGAGGCGCCGAGCTGTGCTCCGGCCAGAGCACCGCGTCGGTCCCCAGCGCGACCGCCGAGCGGAGAACTGCGCCGAAGTTCTGGGGATCCTGAAGCTCGTCCAGGGCGAGTACGAGGGCGCTCGGGCCCAGGGTGAGATCCGCCAGGCCGAGGATCTCGAGCTCGGGCGCGAGGGCGGCGACGCCTTGATGGTGCGCCCCGCGCGTGTGCCGATCGAGCTCGGAGCGCGAGATGCGCTCGACGGGGATGCCGCGGTCGTGCGCAAAGCGCGCGAGCGCATCGAGCTGCGGGGAGCTCTTGTCGTCGACGAGGACCTTGATGGGCGGCTTGCGGCCGCGTTCCTCGGCGCGGATGGCCTCGCGCACCGGCTGAATGCCCACGATGAGGCGCGTGCCCGGCGGCAGCGACGGCGCCGGGGGCTGCGGATTTTCGCGGTAGCGAGCCTTGTCTTGAAAGCGCGGCTTCACGGGCGGCTTCATGCGCGACCGGCGAGCGCTTCACGAACGCTCTGATCGAGGCTTGCCGCCGCCGCGACGGGATCGGCCGCGTCGCGGATGGGGCGGCCCACCACGACGTAATCCGCACCGCGCGCAATGGCATCGCGGGCGGTGGCGACACGCTTCTGGTCGTCGCTGCCCTTCGCAGAGCCTGCGTTGAAAGTCGCCCCCGGCAAGCCGGGGATCTCCGGACGAACACCCGGCGTGATGAGCGTGGCCATCGGACCGAGCTCCACGCGCAAGGTGGCCACCTCCTCGGGCGAGCACACGAAGGCGCGCACCCCCTGGTCGAAGGCCAATCGCGCCAGCCTGCGCGCGTGCGCGTCGGGCTTGGCATCGATGCCGAGCTGCGTGAGGTCGGCGTCGTCGAGCGAGGTGAGAACGGTGACCGCCACGATGGTGCACGTGTCGCCTGCTGCCTCGGCGCGCCGGACGGCACGGGCGAGCATCTCCTTGCCGCCACCGGCATGCACGGTGAGCATGCGAGCCCCCAGGGCAACGGCGCGATCGACCGCCCGTTCCACGGTGGCGGGAATGTCGTGCAGTTTCAAATCGAGAAACACCGGCAGGCCGGCCTCACGCGCCCAGGAGAGCGCCTGCGGCCCCGCGCCGACGAACAGCTCCAGCCCGATTTTGACCAACCCCAGGTGAGGCTGGAGTGCGAGGCTCGCGCGGCGAGCCTCGTCGACATCCGCGAAGTCCGCTGCAAAAATGAGACGACCCGTGCTCATGACGGGTCGCCTATCACATTCCTTCGAGAGATCACGCGAAGATTTCGCGCTCTGCCACGCCCCTAACGTCCAACGACCCGCGAAGCGCCCCCCCAACCAGCTCTCGGGGGGGTGGGGCGGCGGAGCCCCCCACAAACTAAAGACACGAGCAAAGCGGGTCGCCCGGTTTGCAGTCGCAGGGCTTCTGCTTCTCGGGGGCCGAACCGCCGGTGGAACCGGAGGCGCCGCTGCCCTGCGACGGCCGCGCGACGCGGGGCCGCGGGGCGGCTTGCGGGGCATTGCCCGGGTTGGCCTTCAGGTCGGCCATGGCCTTTTGATTCTCGGCAAGTTCACGCTCCAAGCGGGCACGCTCTTCGGGCGTGGTGGCTTGTGAGATATCGGCCCGGAGCTTTTCGGCGTCGTTGTTGAGCGTGGAGATGGTGTCCTCGAGGACCTTCTGCCGATCGAGGGAGCTCTTGATGGCCATGCCACCGAAGACCAGCACGAGGAGCAGGACGACGCCGGAACCGACAGCGATGTAGAGCAGCTTCTTCTTGCTGCGGTCCTGCGAGAGGGCCGCCACGCGCTCGGCGTGCTCTTGTTGGCTGCGAAGCTGCTGCAGACGCGCGGCGTTTTCTGCCTCGAGCCGGGCACGCTCGATCTCGGCCTTGTGAATGGCTTCGAGCCGGGCGGCTTCCTCGCGTTGCCTTTGCTCGTCGGCGAGGCGCTCGTTCTCGATGGCACGCAGCCGCGCCTCCTCTTCCTCACGGGCACGACGCTCCGCCTCGAGGCGCGCATTGACCGCCTCTTCTTCCTGACGACGGCGATCTGATTCTTCCTGCCTGATTCGATCTTCCTCGAGGCTCATGAGTTCTTTGAGCGAGAAGAGGACCGAACTCTCTTTCTGTTCCGCCATGGGTCTCGTTTCCTATAACAAAAGTTACAGGTTTAAGATCTCCTACGCAACCGCACGAACGCCCCGCGGCTCCGCCAGGTGAACGATACGGCCGAGTTGTTGATCGTTGCGAAAAAAGCTAGTGTCCGGCCACCCAACATGTCAGCGAAGCCGATCGAAGTCACCGCGCACATCACCGGCACAGTCTGGAAGATCGAGGTCAAAGTAGGAGACAAAGTCGAAGAGGGCCAAACGTGTGTGATCCTGGAGTCGATGAAAATGGAGATGCCGGTCGAGGCTCCGGAAGCTGGCACCGTGAAGGAAATTCGTGTCTCCGAGTCGCAGGCCGTCGACGAGGGAGCCGTCCTCATCACGCTGGAATAAGGGTCCGAATCGCGCTCGTGCTGGGCGCCGCCGCTCCGTGCATTCTGCTGGCCTTGGCTTCGTGCAGCGAGAGCAAACTCTCCGGCGAAGGCTCTGACTGTTTGCAGGCCACCGACTGTGAACCCGGCCTCGCCTGCGTTCCCCTCGATGATGGCCGCCGCGTCTGCAAGAGCGATCTCTCCGGCACCCAGCCGTCGCCCCAAAAAGACGCCGGCGCGCGCGACGCAAATCCCGGCGATGCATCGCGTGATGCAGACGCCGCCGTGCGCGATGTCAATCGACCGGACACCAACGTCCCCGACACCAACGTCCCCGACACGCAACCGCCCCAGGACAGCGGTGCGGACACGGGTAGCGACACGTAACGCTGGCGCGAATTACCAGAGTCGTTCGACCCCGAAGGCATCGAGCGCTTCGTCCGCGCTGACGATGCCTACGCCTTCGACACGCGCTTGAGCGGCGAGCATTCGATCGAACGGATCTCGGTGTTCTCCTGGCAAGCTTACCGCGAGCTCCGCGTGTTCCATCGTGATGGCGAGCGGCTCGAAGCCCGCGGTTGCGATGGCGCTCGCGAGATCACCTGGAAGTGGTGGCAGCTTTCCGATGCGCTGTTTGGTACCGATTTCCCATGCCGAGGCGGCGCTCACGAGAATCCGGTGCTCCGGATCCGAAAGAAGATCGCGCGCGGCCTTGCTGAGCCTCCGTTGATCGTCGACCAATGCCCAGAGCAGAGCATGGGTGTCGAGTAAGACCTTCATCGCCCTTCCCAGGCACGGAGCTCGTCTTCAGGAAGAGGATCGAAGAACTCATCCTTGATTTCGAGTTGGCCTTTCCAGATCCCAAGCTTTCGTTTGGGGGCTGGTTCTCGAACAAAGGCGAACGATGGGATGGCCTTTCGTTCCGCGCGCAATCGCTACCTCCTCGCCTTCGAGAACCTCTTCGATAAGGCGCGAAAGATGCGTCTTGGCCTCGTGGACGGTAACGACCTTCATCCCACTATTTCATAAGCTTAGTCCACTTAGTCAAGTCTGCCGCCCGTTCTTGGCGCCTTGGCGGTTTTCCTCTTCGGTTGGTCCTACTCCCGCCAGAGGAATTTCCAGGGGTTGTGCTTTAGGTCGCGCACCATCTCTTGGACGTCGTCGTAGACCTCTTCGTCCATCATGAGGGCGCCGACGGTGCCTTGGCCTTTCTTCACGTGGGCGACGATGGCTTGGGCGTCGGCGGCGGCGGCGTTGGCGCGGGAGGCCAGTTCGGCGACGTCGTTGAGGGTCTTTTTCAGCTTTGCCTGCTCTTCGGGGGCGCCGACGGTGGCGGAGGCCCGGTTGATGTTCCCCAACGCTTCGCGCGCGTCTTTGAGCATGGGGCCGGAGTCACGCTGCAGATCCGCGGAGAGCTTGTCGATGTTGTCGATGGTGCGGCGGATCTTCGGATCGTTGATGGTCTTGTGCGCGTCTTGCGTGAGAGCGTTGGCTTCGGCCGAGAGCTTCTCGAGGTTCTCCATGGTGCGGTTGACGCGTTCGCGGTTGTCGGAGATGGCCATGTTGAGGCCTTTCAGCACGCCCAAGGTGTTCACCGCGATGTCGCCGAGCAATTCGCGGTTGTTGCGGATGCCCGTCACCGCGGTGTCGAGCAGCTCGTAGGCCTTGGCCAGGAACAAGTCGAGTCGCGGCGGGTCGATGCCTTTGACGACGGCGCCTTCGCGCAGAATGGGACGGGTGGGCGTGCCCGGTTCGATCTGCAGGAATTGCTCACCGAGCACGCCCTGCGTGGTCACGTAGAAGTCGGCATCCTCGTGAATGGTGTCTTTGACCTTCACCTGCACCTTGAGCTTCGCCCGCACGAGCACCCGGCGGCCGGTCTCCTTGTCGATGGTGCCGCCCATGAAGCGCAGCTCGTCCACCGAGCCGACTTTGACGCCGGCGATGCGCACCGCTGCTCCGGCCTGCAGGCCGCCCGGGTTGTCGAAATCCACGTAAAGGGGGTACGTCCGCTCGAAGGAGAGGCCGCCCATCACCAGGATGAACGCGGCCAAGATCCCCAGCGAGACCAGGATCAACACGCCGACTTTGACTTCGATCGATCGCTCTTTCAGCATGGCGGCCTCTCAGAGATCCATCGGCCCTTGCGCGCGCCCATTGATGAATTGTTGAACCACTTCGTCGTTCGCGCCCTTGAAGTCGTCCCGTGTGCCCAATAGACGCACCCTTCCTTTATAAAGCATCACGATGCGGTCGGCGATCGTGAAGATGCTCACCAAGTCGTGGCTCACGACCACGCACGTGACCCCCAGCTTGTCGGAGAGCTCGCGAATCAACTTGTCCACGCGGCGTGCACTCACGGGGTCGAGCGAGGTGGTGGGCTCGTCGAACAAGACGAACTCCGGATCGAGCGTGAGCGCGCGCGCGATGGCCACGCGTTTGCGCATGCCGTCGCCCAGCTCCGACGGGTAGCGCGCGCCGAACTCCGCCATGTGCACGATCTCGAGGCGGCGCTGCGCTTCCTCCAGCGCCTCGCGCACCGAGAGGCCTTTGTGCTTGCGCAAGGGCAGGGCGACGTTCTCGGCGCACGTCATCGAGTCGAACAAAGTGGAGTGCTGGAAGACCATCGCGCACTTCTTCCGCACGGGGTACATGCCCTTTTCGTCGAGCTGGCTGATCTCCTGGCCGTCGAGCCAGATCTCGCCGCCGTCGGGGTAGAGCAGGCCCACGAGGTGCTTGATGAGAACACTCTTGCCCACGCCCGAGGCGCCGATGATGAAGAAGACCTCGCCCCGCTTCACCGAGAAGGTGACGTCGTCGAGGACCTTCTTGGGCCCGAACGATTTGGCGATGTTCTTGAACTCGATCATGGCTCAAAAAATCAAAAAGGCGGCGCCCGAGATGAAGAAGTTGAGGATGATGATGGCCAGCGACGAGTTGACCACCGCGCGGGTAGTCGCCCAGCCGACCCCCTCGGAGCCGCCGAAGGTGGACAGCCCGCAGTAGCCGCTCACGATGGGGATGGCCGCACCGTAGGCGATGCACTTGCTCATGCCGGTGATGACGTCGCCCGCGTCGATGAGCGAGACGTTGAAGAAGGTCTGAAACGACAGGTCGTACGCGAAGTACGCCGTGGCCGCGCCGGCGAAGAAGGCCACGGTGCTCGCCCACACGATGAGCATCGTGGTCATGACGAGGCTCGCGAGAAAGCGCGGCACGACGAGAAAATCGATGGGATCGGCCGCGCACATGCGAAGGGCGTCCACCTGCTCGGTGACCACCATGGAGCCGATTTCGGCCGCGATGCCGGCGCCCACGCGGGTGGCGAGGATGAGCGATGCGATGGAGGGCCCGAGATCGCGCACCAAGAGCTCCAGGTACGTCGCGCCCAGCATGGTGAAATCCGGAATGACCCGGCGCAGTTGCAGGCCGGATTGGTACACGAGGATCATTCCGATGAAGCCCATGGTGATGGAGACGAAGAAGACCGAGCGATTGCCGATCTCGAACATCTGCTTCACCAGGGCCCCCTTTTCGCGGCGGCCGCGGAAGACGTAGTAGAGGGCGCGAACGAAGACGGAATACAGCTCGAGGCCCGCGCGCAGGAACTCGATGGCCGTCGCCCCGAGGGCCGCGATGGGGCCCGATGGCGGCGTGGCGCGGGGCGCGGCTTCTTCGTGGTTGCCCTCTTGCCGGTGCGTGCTCGCGCTCATGGCCTATCCCAGGATGAAGCTGAGGAGGTAGTCGATGATGAAGACGCCCGCGGCGCTGGCGACGACCGTGGCGGTGACGGAGCGGCCGACGCCGGGGGCGCCGCCGGTGGTGGACAGGCCGAAGTGGCAGCTCGAAAGCGCGATGACCAGACCGAACACGATGCTCTTGAAGAGGCCATTGGCCACGTCGCCAAATCCGAGAAGGCCGCTGCCCACCAGGCCGTTGTAAAAGCTTTGCGGCGACACGGAGAGAAGCCCGTCGCCGGTGAGCGAGGCGCCGATGAGCGCCAGACAGTCGGCGTAGAGCGTCATCATGAAGAGCGTCGAGGTGATGCTGATGAAGCGCGGCAGGATGAGAAACGAGATGGGGTCGATGGCCAGGGCGCGCAGGGCGTCGACCTGCTCGGTGACCACCATGGTTCCTAGCTCCGCGGTGTTGTTCGCGCCCACGCGGCCGCTGATCATGAGCGCGGTGAGCAGCGGCGCAATTTCGCGCAGGGTGCCGAAGCCGGCGCCCCAGCCCAAGAGGCCCTCGGCGCCGTAGCGCTTCACGATGGGCGCGGCCTGAATGACCATGATGGCGCCGGTGAAGAGCGCCGTCACCACCACGATGGGCAGCGACTTGACCGACATTTTATACAGGTTGCGCCACAGCTCCGTCTTGTCGATGCGCGGCGGGAAAAGGCGCCGGACGATCTGCCCGAGGAGCACGCCCATGCCGCCGGCGGTGGCCGCGATGAAGAGGAAGCTTTGCCCAACCCCTTCGGCAAAGGCATCGATCCGGGACGGGCCGGGAGCAGGATCTCGATCGGGCGCCGTCGCTGCTGCCATGCCCAAAGACTAGCGGAATTGACATCGAGTCAAATAGTCAAATGAGAAGCTGCTCCAGGAGCGCGACCAACACGAAGTTCAGGAGCAGGACGGCCCCGCCATAAACGAAGCCGAGAAGGGTGCCCAACGCGCTCCGCCGGGTTCTCCAGAAATGGACCGGCAGGCACATGGGGCCGAAGGCGAGGGGCGCCAGCAGGCGGGTCGACGATGGCCATGCGCGGTCGCGTTGTTCATCGGAAAGGCGCCGTTCGTCCCAGGAAACGATGGCGAAGACCAGGGCCGAGGAGCCGAACAGCGAAAGAAGGACGCTCGTCAGATCGAGAAGGTCCTGCCCCCTCAAAGCGGACCCTCGGTCAGCCCATGGACGAATTGGCGCACCCGCGGCTCGGTGGTCTTGCGTGCTTCCTCCGTCGTGCCATCGAAGATGAGTTGACCTCGGTAGAGCATGCCGACACGGTCGGTGACCGTGAGCAGCCGATCCAAATCGCTCGAAACCATGATGACGGTGGCGCCCGAGGCCCGCTGCTCGCTGCGCAGCAGATCGAAGATCTTCTGCGACGTCACCGGATCGAGCCCCGCCGCCGGCTCGTCGTACAGAACGATGGAGGCATGGCTCACCGTCGCGCGGGCCACGCCCACCCTCTTCTTTTGGCCACCGGAGAGTCCCGACGGCATGCGCGTCTCGAAGCCGGGGAGGGCCACGCACGCGAGGCGCTCGGCTACGCGCGCCGCGACCTCGTCCTCCGAAAGCGAGAACAACCGGCGCAGCGGGAATGCAATGTTGTCCGCCACGGACAAATGATCGAACAGCGCATTGTTCTGAAAGAGCATCCCGAACTTGGTGCGCACCGCCTGCAGCCGCAGCTCGGACATTTGCGTGATGTCCTCGCCCTCCACCAGGATTTCGCCGCCATCGGCGCGCAAAAGCCCGACGACGAGCTTCAAGAGTACGCTCTTGCCGGCGGCGCCGGGGCCGATCAATCCATACAGGCACCCCTTCGGAACCTGGAGGCTCACGTCGCGCAGGATGGGGGCGGCGCTCGGCTCGCGCGCGTGTTTCGTGAGGCCTCGGATCTCGATCACGCGCGCTCCTTCTTCGTTCGCACCGTGGGCTCCTCTCGAATGGGCGCTCCGCCTGCTGCCGAGGCGAGCTCCGCACGCAGCCGCGAGAACCTTGTAAAGTACACGAACCAGAAGAACGCGAACACCAGCGCCAGCGCCATGGGAAGCGCCACCTCGAGGATGCGCTTGGACGCGCGCGAGATCACGAAGGGCCCGATGTGCGTGAGCGCGTGCCCCGCCGGTGCGGCCTGCGGCAGGGCAGGGCGGGCGAGCATGACCACCGCCACATCGCTCGGTGCGAGCCCGGGCACGCCGCCGGAAACCAGGCGCTGTACCGCGATGTCGCTGAGCGGCGGCGTCGGCCCCCGATAGGAGACGAGCACGCTGGCCGACGATTTAATCGGAGCATCTTTTACCGGATCGGACGCCGGAAGATTCAAGTGCACGCGCGCCGAAAGCACGCCGTCCACACCTTCGAGCGTGCGCTGCAGATCGCCCGCGAGCCCCGCCACGATCTGCGCATGCTCCACGGCTTGACTGGGCACGAGGGTGTTCTTATCCATCGCTTCCAGCAGCCCCGGGTAGCGCGTCCGCGGCAGCTCCTCGTCCCGCAAGGTCGCGAGGGCGCGGCCGGAATCCTCCCGCGCCACCACCACGTGGTATTTGCCCTCCGCATTGGGGTCGGCTTCCTTGCTGGCCTCGATGGATGCGCGATCGAGTGCAACGACGACGCGATTGGCATCGTCCTCGTCCAAGCCTACGGCAATCGTGGAGTTGCACCCGATTAGAACGATGCAACATGCAAGTAAGGAGATTTTCGAAGTCATACCACTCTCCCGGCCGCCCGGGCTGCGACGTAGCGGCGTCGATTGGCGGCGCCGCGGCGCTCGAACAGTGGATGCATTGCCGCGGCGAGGCTCGGGAAGACGTATCCGAGTGTCGTAAGTAGCCCGGAAAGGGCGGGAAGGCTCACTTCACGTTTGCCGCTCGAGATGCAGGTGAGAACGGCATCGGCCACGTCGTCGGTAGTCACCATGGGTTGCGATAGGACGATATCCGGTACGTGCTCCAAATCGCCCAGAAAGTCGGTATCGACCGGGCCGGGGCACACTGTCGATACGTGGACGCCCAACGGGTCGAGTTCCATCGCGAGTGCCCGGCCGAAAGCGCGCAGGCCCGCTTTCGAGGCCGAATAGGCCGCTTCGTCTTTGACGGGGATTTTTCCGGCCAGGCTCGCCACGTTCACGATGGATCCGGAACCTTGCTGCACCATGTGCTCGGCGACCAATCGGCTGAGGAAAACCGGTGCGGTCAGGTTGGTCGTGATGATCGCGCCGAGGGTATCGGGCGATATGCCGACTGCAGGGCCACGGTGGTTGAGGCCGGCGTTGTTCACGAGGATGTCAATCCGTCCGAACCGTTCTCGCGTGACCCGGAGCAGCTCGCGCAGGCTGTCGAAATGGGATACATCGGCTGCGAAAGACATCGCGCGCTCGAGGCCGATGCTGGCGGCTGCTGCGTCGAGCTTTTCGCGCCCGCGCGCCACGAGCACCACGTTCGCTCCCGCTTCGGCGAGCTTCTTCGCCACGGAGAGTCCGATACCGGCGGATGCGCCCGTGACGATGGCGGTTTTACCGCCCAAGTTGTCGCGTGTTGCCTTTTCTCCCGTGGTTTTGGGTTGGTCAGCAGAGGATTCGGACTCCACGGTGTCTCCTTCGGTCATGGCTCGCAGCGAGATATCGACGAAATCGAGGGTACCGTGTACAAGTTGGTCGTTGCCACCGTCTAAAACCGGTGCTACGCGTAAAACCGCGGACGTCGCAAACCTCTGCGTGCTCTGCCCTCGTTTTCGCAAGAGGGACTTGCGCTGTCAGGTTTTGGGGGCGCTCCGCCGCCTCGGTCAGGTTATTGGGGGGCTCCGCCGCCCCAAGCCCCCCGAGAGAACTAGTTCACTTTTGGGGCTTCGCTGTCCCAAAGCCCCCTAGAATATCCAGTGACCGCTCTTTTTTTTCCCGGGCATGCGGTCGGCCCTTCGGCGGTTTCCTTTTTTGCAAGGGATGCGGCCATAAGATGGTGAAACGCTCGCTCCATTGAATTGCGCGAGCCTATGAAATGACAAAACGGTCCGTTCCCCCACCGCTCTTCTGGGCCTCCGGGTCTCCTGGTGAGTGCTGGTGCGTTGCGCGGCCGATTCCGAGAAAGAAAGGGCGCGCTCGTATTGCGCGCATGGCGGGTCTTGTCGAGTCCCTTCACGGAAGCGATATCCACGCTTAACGATCGTGCACTCCGAAGGCTTTTGGGGGCGCGTGCATTTCTTCGCGGTTACGATTACGTCCGGCGGAACGCCGTCAACGAGATCGCCATCCAAGACTCGTCCGCCAAGGGAGAGGTTCGAGGAACCGAGGCCGAGCCCTACCGCGTCCAGCTCGATCTGACGCCCGGTGGGTTCACGTCCACGTGCAGTTGCCCGGCCTTTCCCAAGGTCAACGGGCATTGCAAGCATGTGGCGGCCCTGCTCATCGCACTTCGGGACCAAACGCGCGGACCTCGAGGCTTTTCTGGCGAGCGTGAACGCGACCCGGACTCCGATCCGAGCCCTTATTCGTCTTCTTCGCCGTCTTCCGCGTCCTCCTCGGACAATCCCGGGAACGCCGGACGGCAGTTTGCTCCTAACCCTTACGAGGGCGGGCGCACAACCTTTTCACGCGATCGTGGAGATTTTTCGATGCAATCCCCAGGTGGGCCGATGGGCCCCAAACCTCCGACTTATCAAGCCAATGGCCATGGTCCCGCATACGGTGGCGGTGCTGGTGGCGCGGCGCTCGGTGCAGGGGGGGAATCCGGCGTGCCCGGCGTGACCGGTGGGGGGCGGCGAGGACGCCGCCGTCGGGCGAAATTGGCCGCTGCGGCGGCCGCGGCGGCCGCGGGCAGTAGCCCCACGGGCGCACGCATTGCGCCGGTGGCGGCGCCGATTCAGCGCCCGGGTGTCGTTTCCACGGGAATCGACGCATGGCTTCCCGAGCCGATGGCTGCGCTTCCGAAGGTCATCGAGTTTCGTATGCAGGTGCGGCCACTGTCGCTCACCATCACGCTGATCGATCCGAACGCCCGCACGGCGCTTCTTCCGAGCACGCTCCTTCCGCTTTTGGCGCAGAGCCCCACGCCGGATCGCGAACCGATTCGGTTGCTCGCCCGCTTCGAATCCGAGGGTCCGCGTCGCGTGGGCATCGAGGTGCGCGGCGAGGATGCGTGCGATCTGCTCGCCGCCCTCAAAGGCCGCCGCGTGATCGTGGAGCCGCAAATGATGGAGCTTCGCTTCGGCGACGAGCCGCTCCGTCCGCGGTTCGATTTGGAACTTAGCCAAGACGGCACCCAGGTCCTCGTCAAATCGAATTTTCAGCGCCCCGGCGATCCGCGCAAATTCACGATGGCGCAGGGCGCGTGGTTCGAGGGCAGCCCGGGCTGGTTCGTCGATGCGCAGGAGGGTGTAGCCCGTCCGATCGACCGGCGTGTCTCGCCGTCGAGCATCCGCCGTCTGGCGCGTGCGCCGTTCATCCACGAGCCGATCGACCACTTGCCGCAGCTCATTGCGCAGGGCCTGCCGCGCGTCGCGCTCGAAGTGGGCGCCGAGCTCCCCGAGCTTTCGCAAGTCGCCGAGGTGCGCGACATCGTTCCGACGTTCCGCATGCGTGCGGGCGGCACCTTGACCGAGGCCCGCGTGGCCTTGCGCGCCGCCTACGAGGACGTGGAAATCGACGTCCGCGCCGACGGAATGACCCCGCCGGTCATCGTCAAGCCGCCGCAGAGCGCCTCGAAGCGCGCCTTGTGCATCCGCTGTGACATCGCTGCGCAGCAGGAGGCCGCATCGGCCTTGCGCGAGCTGGGGCTGCAGCCCGACGAAGAGGGCAACGGCTTCGTGGCGCGCGGCGACGACTCGATTCAGTTCTGGACCGAGGGCATCGGCGCCTTGCCGGAGCATTGGGACCTCTTCGTTCCCGACGACCTGGTCGACGTGCAGGTCCGCGGCGAGACGCTCACCGCGAACGCCCGCGTCTCCAGCGGCGTGGATTGGCTCTCCCTGCGTCTCTCGTTCGAGAGCGAGGGCGTGGCGGTCACCCAAGAGGAACTTGCGCGCTGCTTGGCCGAAGGACGCCGCTACGTGCGCCTCGCCGACGGCTCGTTCTCACGCCTCGACGCCGAAAAGGTGAAATCGGTGCTTCTGCGCCAGGCGGAGATCCTCGCCACCGGCGGCGGGCAGGGCGGACGGCTTCCGCTGTCGCAGGCGGGCCGCATTCAGGAGCTCCTGCAGCAGGTCGGCCGCACCAACGTGAGCGAGGGCGCCAAAGACCTGTTCACCAAGCTGCGCGACATCGACGAGATCGGGGGCGTTCGCAAGCCGCGCAATTTGAAGGCGTCGCTGCGTCCGTACCAGGAGCAAGGCTTCCACTGGCTCTGGTTCCTCCATGAAATCGGCTCCGGCGGCGTCTTGGCCGACGACATGGGTCTCGGTAAGACGATCCAGACGTTGGCGCTGCTCCTCGCCGTCAAGGCGGCCGACGAGAAGGCCGGCGTCCCCTTCAAGGCGCTCATCGTGGCGCCCACCAGCGTGGTCACCAACTGGCTGCGCGAAATGGACAAGTTCGCCCCATCGTTGAAGCACGCACTCTGGCACGGCATCGACCGCAAGGAGCGCATCGACGACCTCGAGGACGCGGACGTCATCGTCACGAGCTACGCGCTGTTGCGCCGCGATGAAGAGCTGTTGGCCAAGCTGAAGCTCCGCTACGCGATTTTGGACGAGGCGCAGCAGATCAAGAACCCGCTGTCGGCGACGGCGCGTGCGGCCAAGCGGCTGAATGCGGCGCGGCGGCTGGCCCTTTCGGGTACCCCGATCGAGAACCGCCTCTCCGAGATTTGGTCGATCTTCGACTTCGTCAGCCCGGGCCTTCTCGGGCCGCTCGACAAGTTCGAGGAGCGTTACTCCCGGCCCATCGACAATGGCGATTCCAAGGCCGCTCAACGGCTGCGCGCCACGATTCACCCTTTCATCCTGCGCCGTACGAAGTCCGAAGTGCTCAAGGAGCTCCCGGACAAGATCGAGACGGACCAGGTTTGCGAACTCACCGGCGAGCAGGCCGCCTTGTATTCGGCCGTGCTCAAGGAGGTGCGGGCGCAGGTCATGGGCGAGGTGGAACGCCAGGGCATGGCCAAGAGCCACATTCAGATCCTCGCGGGCCTCACCCGGCTGCGCCAGGCGGCGTGCGATCCGCGCTTGCTGGGCCTGCCGCGCGAATTCGGCGACGTGGACTCGGGCAAGCTCGTGGCTTTACGCGATCTCATCGAGACGTGCGTTGCCGGCGGGCACCGCGTCTTGGTGTTCAGCCAGTTCGTATCGATGCTCTCCATCATCCGGCGCGCCATGGATGAAGACGGCGTGGCCTACGAGTACCTGGATGGCTCCACGCGCGATCGCCAGGCGGTGGTCGAGCGCTTCCAGGACGAGGACGGCCCGCCCGTGTTCCTCATCTCGCTCAAGGCTGGCGGAAGCGGTTTGAACCTTACCGCAGCCGATACGGTCATCCACTTCGACCCGTGGTGGAATCCGGCCGTGGAGGATCAGGCAACCGACCGCGCCCACCGCATTGGCCAGACCAAGGTGGTGACGACGTACCGGCTCATCGCGAAGGGCACCATCGAGGAGAAGATCCTCGAATTGGGCGCCAAGAAGCGCGAGCTCGTTGGCGCCGTTCTGAGCGAGGACGTCGGCGGCGCGAAGAAGCTCACGAAGACGGACCTGGAAGATCTCTTCAAGTTCGACGACTAAGCCCCAACGAGTGTGCCCGACCCATGTTTGGCACATGGGGTAAATGCACAATGGATCGCTGTCGCTCCGCCATCGGCCCTATCAACGGGGTATGAAACGGAGCGATAGCGCTGGCCCATGGCGTGATATGGGCGAAAAAGAGCCGAATCCCTATGAATTGGATCCGGCAAACGACATTTCTTGGACGACGGAGACGCGCTTGCGCCGTCCCGAGGTGATTCGACCCGTCCAACCCGTCCAACCTGAATTGAGCTTCATGCGCGCACTCAGGAAGTTGCTCGAAGGCTCTGCGCGTTAGCGTCACACGCACGATCGCGTGTCGTCGAGTCGGATGACAAGACAGGGCTGGCCGCCGGTCTAATCCTAATTCGGGCACGTTCTCGAATGAGGGGGGGCGGCTCATGCTCTCGGTTTGGCTTCGATCGATGGTTCGTTCGTCGGCAACCGTGCCGGCCGTGCGCGAAGATCTCGAGCGGCGCGGCGTGCATATCGTGGAAGACGATGGCACGCCGCAGGTCGGGTTGCTTCTCTTCGACGTGGTGGGCCCGGAGCTGGAGGCTGCGCTGCGGGAGTGGAGTCACGCAAGCGGCGCGCGCATCATTGCCATTGCGCTGCACGCGGACGCACTTTCCGCGGGAAAAACCTGGCGTTTGCTCGCGGCCGGGGCGAAGGAGGTCGTCGTCTGGCAACCCGACGACGTCGCAGCCGTGATTGCCGCGCGCTGGGAGCGATGGAACGAGGTCGACCGCCTCTTGGAGTCGCCATTGGTTTCGTCGTACGTCGTCGGGGGAAGCCCGGTGCTGCGGCAGGTGCTCCGGCAAATCGTCGAGGTGGCGGTGTTCACCACGACGTCGGTGCTGCTCTTGGGCGAGAGCGGTACCGGCAAAGAGCAGGTCGCGCGGCTGATTCATTCATTGGATCGGCGGCCGGACAAAGGCGAATTGATCACCGTCGATTCGGCGACCATCGTGCCCGAGCTCTCGGGGAGCGAATTTTTCGGGCACGAGCGCGGCGCCTTCACGGGCGCGGCGAGCCGGCGCGACGGGGCCTTTGCGCTGGCCCACAAGGGCACGCTCTTTCTCGACGAGGTGGGGGAGCTACCCGAGGCCTTGCAGGCGCAGCTTCTGCGCGTGGTGCAAGAGCGCACGTACAAACGCGTGGGCGGCAACCAATGGTTCGAAATCGATTTTCGTTTGATCAGCGCGACCAATCGCGATTTGCCCGCCGAGGTGGAGCGAAAGGGCTTTCGGGCCGACTTCTTCTATCGGATTGGCACTTGGACTTTCCGCCTTCCGCCGCTCCGTGAACGCCGCGAGCACATTCTGCCGCTGGCCGAACATTTTGCTCAGCTGTCCCTGGACAAGCGGGAAAGGCGGAATGTGATTCTCGACGAGCGGGTCTGCGAGTTTTTGCTGAGGCGCGACTATCCGGGCAACGTGCGGGAGCTGCGGCAGGTCGTCGAGCGCCTCTGCGCGCGCCACGTGGGCGTGGGGCCGCTCACCGCGGGCGACATTCCGCCGGACGACCTTCCGCCGGCATCGGAGCGCGCCGAGCAACGACTCGACAGTGCCGTCGAAGAGGCAGTGCAGCGCGGGTTCGGCCTCAAGGAGATCAGCCAGGTTGCGCGTGAGGCTGCGATTCGCGCGGCGCTCTCGGCGGCCGCGCGGAACGTGCCGCGCGCCGCCAAGATGCTCAAGGTGACCGATCGCGCGCTCCAGATGGAGCTCGCGAAGCGGCAAGACTAGGGTCCCTTACATCGTGAAAATGAGGCGATCGCCCTGCCGCACCCAGGTTGCGCGGCCCGTGTGGCCTGCGTGGCCGGCGTGAGTGCCGCGGCCATTGGGGGCGTGGCCCGGCCTTCCCGAAGTCTGCACGATGGCGCGAAGCACGATCTTGCGCGCCTCCTTCTCGGTGAGGCGGTGCCCGGCCTCCAGGCGCGACGCGATCTCGAGGCCCGCACGGCGCGCCGCCCGGCGTGCCAGCCGCACGAACCGACGCGCGCGCTGCTCCGGCTGGCCCGGCGCCCCGGTTTCGGCCTCGAGCTCGCGCCCGCCGAAGAGCCGTTTGAAAATGCCACCGAGGAACTGCTCCTGAACCTCGCGATCGCCGACCTCGCCGAACAGCCCGCCCAGGATCTTCCCGAGGAATTGCTCCTGCTCGCGCGTCTCCACCTCGCCCTGGCCGAGCAAGCCGCCGAGGATCTTGCCGAGGAATTGCTCTTCCTCTTCGTTTTCGGCCTCGAGCTCGCCGAACAGGCCCCCGATGATCTTGCCCAAGAATTGATCCTGCGGCGGCGGTCTGCGTCGTCGCCGTCCGCCCTGTAGAAAGGGGAGGGCCTTGCCCGCCAGGCCTTTGAACAGAGGCCCCGCCACCTTGCCCAAGAGCGGTGCGGCCAGCTTGAGCGCAGGCAGGAGCAGCGGAATGAAATGGTCGAGCTCCTCCTCGCTTTGTATCTCCAAGAGCTCCGCGGCCAGCTCGGCCTCGGTCTCGCTTTCATTACGATACGGTGCAAAGGTCATGATCGTCGTCCTCCGAAACGACGCCAAGCAGTCGATATGCCAGTAGCCGTTCGCGCGATTCGCGTGCGCGCGTGACCGCCGAGCGAACGGTGCTTCGTGCCCGGGAGGCCTCCGACGAAGTGCGCTTCGTTGCTCGGGCACCATGAAATGGGTAAATCCCGATCATCGACGATTGGCACGTACCGTGAACTCTCGCTCGTGCGACGGCGGTGAGCACGTCCATAGAAAGAAGGGAGCGCGAGTCATGCACGATCTCGATCGAACGATGGGGCGTACCCATATGGAAACCGAGTTTCTCGAATTCCAGAACGAGGGCGAATCGGAGTTTCAGGGCGAGGGCGAAAAGGAAATATTCCACGAAGACGAATTGAACGAGCTGGCCAGCGAAATGCTCGGTATTTCCAACGAGCAGGAGCTGGAGCAGTTTCTCGGCGGGTTGGTCAAAACCGTCGGCAGCCTGGCCGGAAAAGCCATCAACTCGCCCATTGGCCGGCAGCTCGGCGGTGCGCTCAAAGGCGTCGCGAAAAGGGCGCTCCCCGTGGCCGGGCGCGCGCTGGGCAACTGGATTGCGCCGGGCATCGGCGGCCAGATTGGAAGCCAGGTGGCCTCCGCCGCAGGCTCGATGTTCGGGCTGGAGCTCGAGGGCCTCAGCCTCGAGGACAGCGAATTCGAATTGGCCAAGCAGTTCGTGCGCTTTGCGGCCGATGCGGCGAATTCGGCCCTCAACGCACCCGCGGGCGCGGACCCGAAGAGCGTGGCCACGCAGGCCATCACCCAGGCGGCCCACAAATATGCGCCGGGCATTCTCGCCCATGCGGGGCTCTCCAATGGACATGGTCGTGCCACTTCGCCAGGTGCCGCGGCCGGCGCGAGCGGGCGCTGGGTGCGCAAAGGAAACCAAATCGTCCTTTACGGAGCATGACCGATGGCCTCCGGCCTCTCCGCATCGTGGATGCTCGCGCAGGAAGCGCGCGCGCTCTTGAACCGGCTTTCGCGGATCAAGTCGTTTGCCCTGCAGGAGACGATGGTGCCGGCGGCGGCCCTCGGCGTCGAGGCGCAGGCGGCCATCGAGCGGCACCTTTCGCGCGGTGTCCGCCGCATGAGAAACCGTGTGCTCGAGTACCTCGATTGGCTGGAGGGGCCGGAAGGAGCGCGTGCAACGCCCTCGGAATGCCAAAGGCGCTTTACGTTCGTGCGACTCCGCTTCAATGCCGTGCTCTCGCACGTCGACATCTTCAGCGAGGCGCTCAGCCAGCGCAGTGAAGCGGAGACCGGCGTGTGGCTCAGTGGGCTCGACGTGGTGTGCCGTGATGCCCTCGCGCTTCCCGGCTACATCGATCCGCCGCCGGTCATCTGCTACCTCGCCCGCGGTCCTGGGGCGGCCATCCGCCGTGCCAGGACGCGCCTGCCCGGCGGCGAGGAGAACCCCATCGCCATCGTGCGCCTGCCGCGCGAGCGCATGATCAGCAGCAGCCTCGCATCGTCGCTGGTTCACGAGGTGGGGCACCAGGGCGCTGCGCTTCTCGGCCTCGTGCCGTCGTTGCGCAAGGAGCTGCGCGAGACACCGCCGCCCGCGGGGACGTCGGCGGAGACGTGGCGGCTCTGGAGCCGCTGGATCTCGGAGATCGTGGCCGACCTCTGGTCCATCGCCAAAGTGGGCATCACCTCCACGGCGGGCCTCATGGGGGTGGTGAGCCTGCCGCCGCCCTTCGTGTTTCGCATCAACCCCGACGATCCGCACCCCACGCCGTATCTCCGGGTCAAATTGAGCGCGGCCATTGGAAATGCGCTTTATCCGCATTCCGGTTGGCACGATCTGGATGAACTCTGGACATCGCTCTATCCAACGGATCGACTCGATGGTTCGCGGCGGGAGATTTTCGCCGCGGTGGAGCAGTGCATGCCGGAGTTCGTGGGCCTCCTGGTGCACCATTGTCCTCCGGCGCTCCGGGGCAAATCGCTGAAGGACGTTCTCGCGACCGAAGAGCGATGCCCGGACCGACTCGCCACGTTTCTTCGTACTTGGCGTGGGACTCCGAGCCGGCTCTTGCGCGCGCCGCCGACGTTGGCGTTCGCCGTGATCGGACAAGCGCGCGTGCGCGGAGCCATCACGCCGGAGCGCGAAGGCGATCTGCTTGCGAAACTGCTCCGGCACTGGGCGTGGCGGAGCACCGTCGACGCCGGCGAAGTCTGCGCGGGCATCAAGAGCAACGGGGCCGGCGCCGTCGTGCGGGAGACGGCGCGTTTTCCAGAACAAGCGATTCGGTAGAGGAGGACCAGAACATGACAGCGCAAAACGGCGAGAAAGCAGAACAGACGGGACAGACGGGACAGAGCCAGCAGACGGGACAGACGCCGGACCAATCGGGTCAAACGGCGAAGTTGGAAAAGTGCGAGGGGCTGCATATCTATCCCAAAAAGGACACGAACGACGGCGACCCCGTTCGTATGTTCATGATTGTCGACGAAACCGGCGGCACGGTGGCCGTGGGCAAGCCATTCGAATGGCAAATTCGCAAACACACCGACGACGCCGACCAAGGGGACAGAGCGGGAGAGGCTGCCAAGTCCGAATGGGCCCCCTTGCCGGAGCAGCTCTGGGAGCCTTTGCACCCGGAAAATTCGGCCATCCGCTTGAACACCGGGCGCATCGAAAAGGGCTTTTACGACATTCGCGCGGTGCGAAGGCGCGGGCAGGTCCTGGAGAGCTCCGAGCATTCGCTGGTGCAGGTGAAGGACCTTCCGCCCGTGGCCTTCGTTTCCTTCACGGGAAGCGCGCCCGGGCCGGTGGTGCAGCCCACGCCGGTGGCCGTGACCCTGGGACGCGCGCACGTGCCGCCAACCAAGGACGAAATCTTGTGGATTGCCATTCGCGCGAGCACGAGCCAGCTGCAGTACGATGTCTACGAGAAATTCGTCGAGGCCTTTCTCGCGCGCCGGCCGCCGCACAAACGCGGAAATGGACGGGGAAAGCACAAGCACGAATGGGACCTGTCCGGCGAAACGGCGTGGATGATTTCCAATTATGGCCCATACCGGGTGTTGAAGTTCGCGACCGAGGTCTTCGTGATGACCCGCTGCGGCGTCCTCCCCAGCGAGCCTCTGGAGCTCGACTTGGCCGAGGAGGAGGCGCGATTCGGCCACACCTTGCCCAAGAAGTTCGAGGAAATGTGGAGCGATTACCTGATTCCCATCGCTTCCGAGGGCGATGACGGGCAGGCGCTCATTCTTCCTTACTTGGATATCATCCGGCGCAAACTCGGCGATCTCTCCGGGCCGCGCTCGTCGTACTCCGGCATCGTGGACGACCAGTGCGGATACCTGCAGAACAAGTTGGTATTCCCGTGCATGCTCGAGCTCATTTGGTCGTACTGGCACGAGGAGGGAATGCTCGTGCAGACCATGAACGCCATTACGCAGCGCTTCCAGAACGTGCGCGGTCCCAACGGTCGCGATCCGCTGGCCAACTTGGAAATCGACCCACTGCGGCCTCTGAGCCAGCTGCTCTGGGGCTTCGTCCAGGACGAGCCCAATCGCCTGAGCGTGCTGCGGCGTGGCCACGAGTACGAGCACCACTACGGATTTACGTTGCACGGCAAGGTGATGAAGGACCTGCGGACCATCGACCGGCGCTCGAAGTTCCTCGAGTCGTTCCACAATCTGCTGCACCGATGCACCAAGTTCTACCGCGAGGACGACGACACTACCGTGGTGGCGGACGGCTTCCCCATTCTGAATGCCATCAAGGAGACGCATTATGTGCTGGCCCACGGGGCGCACAATCAATTCGGCGACTTGCCGGCCAGCGGGCGGCAGGAAATGCTGATGCAGCAGTACATCCTATCGCGGCCGGAGATGCGCGAATTTCTCGGCGGGCGCGTGATGGTGCCGTACCCGGAGCGGTGGATGGACCGGGTCGATGCCGTCAAGGTGCTCAAGGGCTGGACCGACGCCAGCGTGGTGCACTTCCGGGATCTCGCCGTGTTTGGCGAACAGATCGTGCTGTCGATTCGCTACGGCGCGTGGAGTCTGGAAAATACGCCGAACAGCGCGGCGAACTGGGCGCGGTATTGGCGCGCCGAGATCCAGGGCTACATTCACGCGTACCGCGCGGTGACGGGCATCGATCTCACCGCGGAGCTCACCGATCAGCGCCAGGCGACGGAGCGGTACCTGCCGCCCTCGTTCCACCTGCGCAACCGGCTTCTCACGCAGCAGGCCGTCAAGTGAATGCAGAATGCATGCATCGATTTCGCGTCGGCGCTCTACCTCGGTTTTCGCCACGCGAGCGCCGAGTTGGAGGCATGGCCGGAGCTGACCACCGGGGCCCCCGCGATCTTGCGGGAGCCGCCTGGCGCCGCCGCCGTGGCGAGGTCGATCGCGCAGCTTGCCGGCGCGGAGCATGCGGCGGTGTTCCCGTCCACGTTGCATCTGTTTTGGGACCTCTTTCAGCACGCCGGAGGCCCGAACGATCTCGTGGTGTACGACGACGGGATTTATCCCATCATGCAATGGGGGATCGAGATGGCCGGCTTGCGAAGGGGCGTGTCCCGCCGCCGCTTCGCCCATCACGATCCGGGTGCGCTGGCGCGGTTGCTTCGCGATCATCCGTGTGCGGGACGGCTGTGGATTGCGGCCGATGGGTTCTGCCCGGGCTGCGGGCGGGCGGCACCGCTCGCGCAATACGCGGAGATGGCCCGGGCGCATGGCGGAGTGCTCCTGGTGGAAGATACGCAGGCGTTCGGACTGCTCGGGCCGGGGGGTGGCGGAAGCCTGCTGGCGCAAGGCATCCGCGGCGCCGATACGGTGATGGTGGCCTCGCTCGCCAAGGCCTTTGGAGCGCCTCTCTGCGTCGTGGCCGGTGCACGCGAGCGGATCCTGCGTTTGCAACGGCAGAGCGAGACGCGCGTCTATGCGAGCCCGCCATCGGCAGCGAGCCTCGCCGCGGCGAAGGCGGCATGCGACACGAATGCCCGCGAGGGCGATCGCTTGCGCCATCGCCTCGCACGGCGCGTCTCGCACTTCCGAGCATGCGCCGCCGCGTGGGGCGTCGCCGCATCTAGTGCGGAATACGCCTTCCCCGTGCAGCGATGCTGGCTCGACGATCGGCAGCAGGCCCGTCGCCTTTACGAGGAGCTCGCGCGGCGCGGTGTGCATGCGGTGCCGCAGCAATCGCGTTGCGGGGCGCGTACGTCGATCACATTTCTTCTTCGGGCGGACCACAGCTTCGAGGACATCGAATACGGACTTACGACCTTCACACGGGTTTTACGGACATGTCGCCGCCTGACCAGCGGGGAAAGAAGGCCATGGTGATGAGCAATTACGCAGAACGAGAAGAGGAGGTTCGCGTCGTTCGTGGGGCGCGGCCCGTGCGCGCCGCCGTGCGGCGTCTCTTGCGCCGGCGGCGCCCCGTCCTCCGATTTCGAACGCCGCTGATCCGGCGAAGCTTTGCGCGGGGTTACGCCCGGGGCGGTCGTTACGCACCGTGGTCCCGGGGCACGCGTTACGCGAGGCCGTGGATCTTCGGGCGCCGCGTGGTGGGGCGCGCCTACCCGCGCTCGTGGCTCTTTCGCGGCGGCGCCCCATCGGTGTCGCGCGTCGTGCGCCCGTGGATCTACCGCACCGGCGTTTCGGCTCCGAGCTTGCCGTGGATTTTCGGTTCGTATCCCTGGACGGTACCGCCTCCCGAACCGCCGCCGCCCGTCGTGGCCGAGCCCCCCGTTGCGGAACCCGCCGCAGTTGCAGAGCCCGCGCCGCCCGAAGAGCCGCCGCCCGATGCGGAGCCCGCGCAGGCGGAGCCCCCGGGAGATGCGCCGCCCGAGGGCGAATTCGAGTACCGCGCGCGCTGGGCGCGCCGGCGTGCGCGATGGGCTCGGCGGCGGCGTTTTTACGACGACGAGCTCGTATGATCATCGATTGCCACTGCCACGCCGGCAAGGGAGATGGCTTCACCGGACCGTGGGACACGACGGCGCCTCTGGAGCGCTACTTGGCGCGCGCTTCGGAAGCCGGCATCACGCGCACCGTCGTGTTCTCCGCGTTTCACTCCGATTACGAGGCCGCCAACCGCGAGGTGGCGCGCATCGTGGCCAAGCACGAGGGGCGTCTCATCGGGTTTGCCTTCGTCAATCCGAAGAGCGATGTCGGCAACGTGCGCCGCCTGGTGGGCGAGGCCGTGGAGCGCTACGGCTTTCGCGGCATCAAGGTGCACCAGCACGACGGACGCATCACCCGCGAAGTGTGCGAGGTGGCTCGAAGCTTCGGTATACCCATCCTTTATGACGTCATGGGCGACGTGACCATATTGGATTTACTCGCCCCCGAGTACCCCGAGGTCAATTTCATCATTCCGCACCTCGGCAGCTTTGCCGACGACTACCGCGCACAGGTTTCCTTGATCGACAAGCTGCCGCGTCTTCCCAACGTGTACACCGACACATCGGGGGTACGTCGATTCGATTTGTTGGAGGCCGCCGTCACACGCGCCGGGCCGAGCAAAGTGCTCTTTGGCAGCGACGGGCCGTGGCTCCATCCCGGCATCGAGCTGGCCAAGATCCGCGCACTGGGCCTGCCACCCGCCGACGAACGGCTCATCGCCGGCGGTAATTTGCTGCGGTTGATTGAGCGAAAGACGTAATCGCTCGGCGTGCGCCATTGTCCGCTTGGATCCAGGTGGAAACCTCTTTCCAAAGTCCGGGGGTCAGGTCGAGTGCCTGCGAGCAGTTTCTTTCCAACTTGCGGACCAGGACTCCGCGAAGGACGGCCTGGTCCTTCTCCATGGTCCAAACGGGGCTCCCGCTATGGCCGTGCGCGGATGGCAACTCGAGCCTCACGATAGGAAGAACATCGCCTCCGAGAACGACGCCCGTGCGGTACGTCTGCCGTCCAGCGCAACGGCCGTCGAAGCAGCATTCGTCGGTGTAGCCGCCGGTCCTCACCGGCGAAGACGGCAACAGAGGCAAGCCGGCGAACTGCCATCTGGGCGCCGCCGACCGTGGAACCGGCTTCTCGAGCGTGATGAGGCCATAATCCGCCGCGGGCGGAGGCCCCGCGGCGGACGCTATCGATCGGTTCCATGCGGCGGACACACGGAGCTTCGCCGCGGTCAGCGCCTCGACCGGCCGTCGATCGTCATCTCCTGGGTAAATACGGATATCGTCGGCTTTCGCGAGCACCGGCTCCTCGTTCTTGGGATTGTCGTAGTGCCCGGCTCGGACGAACAGCCCGTGCGCGGCCGTCAATACGTGCCTTGGACTGACGAGGATGCCCGTTCCCCTGTCAGTCCTTTGCTCCCACCGCGGACGGAGGCCGGCAACGCTCCAACGGAAGGTTACCTCGAGGCGGCAGATCCAAGGTCGAACGACGCGGTCCTCGGGGTAAGGATCATGCCGGCTGCACGTCCTCGATGGAGTCGTTGGGTTCTTGCAGGGGTCGACCTTACGGGGTTCGCACAACCCTGGAATCGTTCCCTTGACCCGTCTCTGAGGCGCCCGAGTCGTGCTCTCGGTCGAAAGGCCTGAGTCGAGATCGCACCGGGCGAATTCTCCGCGACCGAAGCGCCGTGCGATGGTCCAAGCCTCCCGGAGTGCCGGGTCGAGGCGTGAGGCATTGGCTTTCACGCTGTCGCGAAATGCAATGAGTGGTGCTCCGGTTGCGAGGTTCGCCGGATCGAGAACGACGACGGCATCTCGATTTGGAGGAATGGCCTGCCACCAGCCCGTGCCGAGCTTCTGCAGGCGCAGAGCGGGCACTCGTTGATTCACGATGTAGATTCCCGCGAGGGTTCCGGCCTTGACCGCGGAAAGCATTTCGCGCGCGTCCTCGCGGGCGTCGATATCTCCTCCGAAAAGCCGGCGGAGTGC
This sequence comes from Sorangiineae bacterium MSr12523, assembly GCA_037157775.1. Taxonomy (NCBI): domain Bacteria; kingdom Pseudomonadati; phylum Myxococcota; class Myxococcia; order Myxococcales; family Pendulisporaceae; genus Pendulispora; species Pendulispora brunnea. The sequence continues at coordinate 5,941,518 of CP089982.1, read as the reverse complement.
CCTTTGCGCGTGGACGTCGATGCGCGCGTCGATCAAGTCTCGTTCGGAAGGGATGTTCGTCATCATTGGTTTCCCATGGCGTCCAAAACTCGAGTCATCGGCGAAGCATGTTTCGCCTCGGGAGGCCGTCGAAGTCGTCGATCGCGTCCAACTCGTCGAGTTCTTGTTCGATCTCGTCGAGATCGTCCAGGTCTTCGATCGGCGGCCAAGCGTAGAGCGGGTCGTCGAACAGATAGAAGCGAGGGCCTCGGAAGAATGGGCGACCGTATCGAGGTCGCCGGCGAAACAGGGGAATACGACTGCGGATTCTCATGGTCCTCTCCGAATTACGAGCTGCAGCAACCAGTGCTCGCGAGATTTCTCAGCGGCGCCACATTGCGCCCGTTGGGATGCGCGTTGGAGTACTCGCGCCAGCTGTCATCCCGGCCTGCGCAGCCACCGTTGCGATGGGCGAGGACCTTGGGATTCGTCAACGAGCCCGCCCGCAGTCGTTGATAGAGCGAGCGTGCGAAGTTTTCGTCGCCACTCCCCAAGTTGCAGCCGTGAAGGACGAACGTCACGTTGTTGGCCAGCGCGGCGGTCGGCAAATCGCTCAGCGTGCGGCCTCCATCGGCTCGATCCACGCCCGGATAGCCGTTGCGATAGAGCCCCGCCGAACCCGTGGTGGTCCCCGGGATGCCTTGGCCGAAACCGTGGCTGAAGACGTGCACGGCATCCACGGGTCTGCCGAGGCAGGCGCGGGCCGATTCGATGGATCGGATGATGTCGGCCCCCGTGTCGTACGACGTCGCGCCGATCCGACGGCGGCAATTCGCGCCCGTCGGCGAGGCCACGGCGCTGATGCGCGTCGCTTGGCGGGAAGCACCGCATTGAAAGTGGTTGCGATGGCTGCGCTCGCCGGCGTTCATGAAGAGGCAAAGTCGGGGTTGTGTGGTGACCCGCGCGCGTCCGCTCTCCTGTTCGATCTCGCGAAGGAGCGCCGGGCGCGCAGGCACACCGCAAGACTGACCCTCGTTGCGTTTCGGTTGCGACTTGCGCGGTATGGGAAGGAAGATCTCCACGCGCCGGCTCTTCGGGGGCGTGGCCTTGCGTCGTTGGCTTCCGCACGAGGCGATGATGAACTCGATGCTGCGCGAAAGGCCAGGCTTGGTGCGTTCCAACAGCGCGCAGAGCGCGTCCAAGGCCTCGCTGGCGCGGTTCTGCCCTAGAGGGATATTGACGACATCCTTGCCGACTTGGTCCGTGTAACCCACCAGGAGCACCTTGCGAATCGGATTCGCCGTGCGCTGGCTCGCCGCGATGGTCCGCGCAACGCGTTCGAGCTTCGGCGGGTGCCGGACTCGATCGATGCGAGCTACATTGAATGCAAATTGGTCGAGGACCTCGAACGGAGTTCCCTCTGGGGGGCACTGTCCGTGGACCAAGCCAACGCATCCGGGGCGCTTACCGGTTTCGCTGTCCGACTCCAGTTCCTCCGATTCATTGGTTGGCTTTTGCCGTTTGCAGCCGCATCCGCAGCTCGATGGCCCTTTCTCGTGTTCCTCGAGCTCCGTATCGAATAGCTCGTCGAGCTCCGAGAGCTCCGTGTCCAAGTCTTTCATCGTTCATTCTCCGTGAATCAGTCGTAAGAGGTTGCCCCCGAGCACCAATTGCTCGTCCCAAGGTGGGAGGCGGAGGGCGCGGATTTTTGCGAGCTCCACCCCGGGATGTAGCCAGGGGCCGTCGGAGCCGAAGAGAACCTTGGCCGGGCCCGCGCGGCGGATCGCGCGGACCAATAGATCGAACCGGCGGACGCCCGACGTGTCCGTGTACACGTTGGCGAGGCGGGCCAGGATGTCGGCGATGGCCGACTGCGCCGCGAAGTCGTCGGCGAAGCTTCCCAAGTGCGGAATGATGAAGGGGACGCTGGGAAATTCCCGGGCGAACAGCTCGATCTGCGCCACCTCGCCCCCCACGTCGTACAGCACGGGCACGCCGAAGTTGCGCGCGGCCTCGCAGATCTCGCGGCTGATGCGCGCGTCGTGGCGGTGCACCTTGATGCCGCGAAAGCCGTGGTCCTCGACGGCTTCGCGCACCATCGAGGCGATGCGTCCGCGATCACGCTCGGCGTGGACGAAGGCAAAGCCAAGGAAGCGATCCGGCGCGCGTTGCACGATGCGTGCGACCGCGCGGTTCGCCCTGCGGTAGTCCGAGTGGAACGCGGCGAAGAGAACGGAGCGCGCGATGCCGGCATCGCGTGCGCGTCGCAGGTACGCGCCGAGCGGTGCGTGGGAGCTCCAGGGGCCGGAGAATCCGTCACCGGGGCCGGCGTGGCAGTGTGCGTCGATGATCATGGTGCACTCAGTGAGGCTGCGAGCGCGCGCAGCGCCTCGTCGATGTCGGCCGCCGTGTGGCGTGCGGTGAGCAGCCATCCGAGCGCGCCACGAAACAGCACGGTACGAACGCCGCGCCGGAGAAGGCGCGCATGCAGTTTCCGCGGTGCCGCCACGGGAAGGTTCACCTGCGGGTAGGCACTGCCCGGCGCCCGCACCCCGAGGCGCAGCAGCCCCGCGCGAAATCGCTGCACGTTGCGGGCGAGGCGCGAACGAAGCGCGGGCCCGCGGGCGCTGTTCACGGTGAGGGCGCGTGCGGCGGCGGAAATCACGGCCTGCGACGGAGGACTCGTGTGCACGCGCGTATCCGAGCGCGCCTCGATGTGCGCGATCTCGCGCGCGGCACCGGCCACCGCGGCGACGGGGACGCCGAATCCTTTGGCCAGCGATGCGCACCAGAGGATCTCCGGGCCACGGATGCCGAGCCGCCGCAAGGAGCCTCCACCACCGCCGCCAAAAAGTCCCAGTGCCTGCGTGTCGTCGACCACGAGGTACCCGCCGCGGGCGCGGACCCGTTCGAGGTACCGCCGAAGCGGCGCCACCTGCCCGCACCGCGGACACCCGCCGTCGGTGACCACGATGGGGCGACGCCCGCGCGGCGTCCGTTCGAGCGATGCCGCGAGCGCACGCACATCGTGGTGGGCGAATCGGTGCACGGGAACGCCGTGCGCCGCCGCGCGCTGGATGCCCCAGCGGCCCACTTCGTAGAGCCCTGCGTCGAAGTGGATGGCGATGGGCTCGTCCGCGGCCCGCGCGCAGAACAGGTCCCAGAACAAGTGCAGCGTCGAGGGAAAAAGCAGCCCGCTCTGGCAGCCGGCGAGGCCCGCGAGGCGAGCAGCGACCGCCCGCGCACCGGGCGGCTCTTTCAGCGCCGCCGGTTTGCCTTCGGTGAGCGCTGACCATGCCTCGAGCTGCCGCGCACCATGCCGCATGCCCAGGTAAAGCGCCGACGTGAAGTCGAGCATCGTTCGCTCAGCGGACGCCTTGGGCCGTGAGGCGTTTGCGCAGCAGGACGGCCGGCGGAAGCACGCGCTCGCGCGCAAAGCGGGAATCGGTCGGCTCGGTGGTGAGGTCCACGCCGGTGGTCGCGCGGTAGGCGTGAATGTATCCTTGCACCTCCTGGCGCCAGAATCGCGCCCAGTTCATGCCCGCCGCGGGATCGTTCTGCCGCGCCCACGACCCATGGCGAATGGAGAGCAGCAGCTGCTCGCCAAAGATGCCCAGGTCGCGAAAATGAACCACGCTCACGTCGGTCCAGCCCTGCAGGGACTTCATGGCATCGACCCGATCCATCCACGGCTCGGGGTAGGGGACCATCGGCCGGCCGCGGAGGAACTCCCGCATTTCGGGCCGCCCGAGGATCCATTGCTCGATGAGCATTTCCTGCCGCGAGGTGGAGGGCAGGTCCCCGAATTGGTTGTGCGCGCCCGCCGCGACCAGATAATGCGTTTCCTTGATGGCATTGAGCACGGGAAAACCATCGGCGGAAACCGTTTTGTCGTCGTCCTGCTTGTAGAATTGGATGCTTCGGTAGAGCAGGTTGTGAAACGACTCGAGGAACTTCGAGCGCCGATCCGCCGGCCTGACGTCCGTTACGGCCTTGCCGTCGAGCGAAATGCCATAATGATGTTCGTATTCGTGTGCCCGGCGCAGGACGCTGAGGCGATATTGCTCGTCCTGAATGTAGCCCCAGAGCAAATTGTTCAGAGGCCGCAGCGGATCGATTTCCAAATTGGCGAGTGGATCGCGTCCGTTGGGCGCGCTTCGATTCTGGAAGCGCCGGCTGATGGCCTTGAGGGTCTGCACGAGCATGGCCTCCTCGTGCCAATACGTCCAAATGAGCTCCACCAGGCAGACATCGCGGAAGGTCGAGTCGATGCACTTGAGGAAGGTCTGCAGATCTTCCGTCGCCAATGGCAGGCCTTTCTGCACCTGCTCGATGTTGGGAAAGGGCGTTTTCAAAGGATCGCCTTGCGCCGCGCGTCGCAAGCGCAATGTGCCCTCCTGGATGGCCTCGGTGAGAAAGGCCTTTTCATCGTCGTCGGAGCCCGGCTCGCCGACGATGCAGCGATCCCTCATGAATCGCTCGGTGACTTCTTTGATTCGATTGTAGGTCCGCGTCCCCGTGAAGAACGAGGCCGGAGGGCAAGAAGGCTGCGAGCCCGACACTCCGTGACCGCCGTCGTCCTTGCCGAAGTTCTTTTGAAGGAACTTGGCATAAGCATCGAACGAGATGGCCCGGGTCGCGGCAAGGATCTGCACCCAGAGTCCCTCGTCGGAGAGTGCGGTGACCGGCCCCGGCCCCGACTGCAGCGCCACCGGGAACGCGCCATTCTTGTTGGCTTGCGCCGTCACCTCGTTGAATGCCTCGCCCGCGACCTGCGGGATGCTGGCCGTGAGTGTCTTGAAATCCTGGATTGTGCCGATGAGAGGCTTCCCATCCTCGAATATGGAAACTCCGAGTCGATTGTCCGAATTGCGACTCTCGACGCGCCACGAGAACGACGCGATGAGCTTGCTGCCGGACGACTCGAGACGGAGCTCTTGTGGGAGAATGATGGGAGATGGCGTCGTAGGCACTTCCGTGTTGTCGGGCTTCGGTACGAGAGCCCAAAGGAACGTGTATTTTGCACCCGGCTTGGCCGGCGTTGGATCGAATTCGACATCGAAGTTGATCTGCTGCCCGTCGAAGACGGATGTTGGAAAATTTTTGAAATCGGCACTCATATTGCTCTCCTCATTTCAGAAACGGCGCGGGTGGTCGTTGCGGTGATGGCCCAGTGATCGAGTAGGCCGGCCAGGACGTTTCCTTCTTCTTCCGGCGTGACCGTTCCATCGAGCCGGCCCTGGCCCAGCACGGCGAAAACGAGGCACGGCGAGGCGTGTTTCACGAGCTCGGGTGCGCGGCGCCACGTCCGGCAAAGCTCGGAGAGGTGCGACGGACGCCGATCGGCCTGACGAAGCGCATCTCCGAGCCGGACACGACCCAGCGACTCGGGGCGGTGCGCGAGCAGCCGCCCGAGGAATCGTGGAATGCTCGCCTCCAGGACGCGCAGCCAACCGCGCTGCTCGAAGGGCAAATCGTTTATCGGATAATACGACTCCCATAGCTGCGCCAAGGCCTGCCATTGGGGATGCGGATAAAGGGCATTCCCCATGGCGCAGCTCACCTTGACCCGGATCCATGGCGTTGGATGCGGATCGTCCACGTTCGCGCGGAACACGAACGCGCGCGGCAGGCTCACCAACGTCATGAGCCCCAAGGTCGACGTCGCGCCCACCCGTGCGACCGCCCAGAGATCCGCGAGGATCTCGGAAATCCAGCGCCGCCACGATTGCCAAATACGGCTCTCGACGGCGCTGTCGTGCGCATGCGGCGCCAGGGTGGCGCGAAGCGGTGGCAAAAGATCGAACAGCCCCGCCGCTTGGTGCCCGATTTCGTGCACCAAGGACGATGCGATGCCGCTGCCCAGCATGCGCTCGCGCGGAATGCGCACGATGGCTACGGGATTCTGCCCTCCGCCGGGCAGCCGCGTTCGCGCGCGGCGGATGGCGCCGCCCATGTCGCGCGCGAGATAACAGAGTACGGGCGGTGGCTCGGGGCAGCCCGGGAGGGTCAACGCGTCCTTCGCGGCGAAGTCCAGCGCGGCGAGCCACACCCCGGTGCGGGATTCACTGCGCTGGCTCATCGCTTCGCTGAAAATGTCGAATTGGGTCAACACCGCGTTGAAGCGCAATCGCAGAAACGTGAAATTGCGGTGCGCGTCCTCGATCCGCGTGGCGCGGCCCGCATCGGATGCGAGCCACGCGAGATAACGCCGAATGCGGCTTCGAAGAGCGCGCCTCCCGGAGGCGAGAAAGCCATCGATGGCCAACAAGGCCGCTGCCGAGGGGGCGGCCGCAGGGACCATCGTCTCGGCGAGCATCAACGATTGCACCCGGTCGAGGCGATTGAGCATGGCTCGGGCCTCCTGCGACAGCATCCATCGCGCATTGCCGGTGGCCATGGTCCGACTCACACGTTGAGAAGCACGATGTGGCGGCCGCGCCGGATCCAGCGCCCCGACCCCTGGCGGCCGTCTCCGGCTCCCGTGATTCGCCCTTCGACCCAGCCATTGAAGCGGCGACCTACCAGCCCCGGAGCGTACTTGTGCGCGGCCGCTGCAATGGCCTTGCGCGCAAGCGCATTGGGATTTCCAGGCGGAAGGGCAGCCGCGCGCTTGCTCGCATCGGCGGTGAGGCGTACGAACTGCTTGGCAATTTCGTAGTGCTGATCTTCCTCGCTCAGCCCCTCGAGCTCGAGTCCGAGATACTGGCCGAGCCCCTTGGCCGCGACGCCGCCAAGTGCCCCGCCGATTCCCGGCGCGATCATGTTGCCGAGTGCCATTCCCGCCTTGGGAAGCAGGTTTCGCGCAATCGGCCTCAATTGGCTCACCAGGTTCTTGAACGTGGAGGAGCTGACCACCTTCTTGCCGAGGTCGCGCACCTTGCGGAACGCGCGCTTGGCTAGGCTGCCAATGAAGTGATCGAGCTCCTGCTCGTTGGAGACCGAGAGCAGCTCGGCGGCGAGATGCTCCACTTCGTCCTCGCTGAAGACGCCCTCGCCCTCGTTTTCGTGATCCTCACTCTGGAATTCGTATTCCTCGTTGTCGGATTCCGAATCGGTTTCATTCGAGTACTCCGAGTCGTGGTTCGAATATTCGGAATCGTTCTCCATGAACGTGCGATCGATGTCGTGCATAATCGGCTCCTTGTGCGATTGAAGGTGACGTCGATATCGATTGCACCGCGTATGCCTATTACCGAAATTGGAATTTGCGCTGCGAATCCACTCTGCTTCGCCGTGCAATTGGGCTCTGTCGCCGTCGCACGTTGCGACATGCAACCAAGGCGCGAATGGTACTTGGAGTGGCATCGACATCCGCGGCAACCCGCGGTTGCGCGCGGGGCGCGACATGGAGATTTGCGTGCCTTCGATGCCGATTGGATTATCTTCCCCTTCGATGATCACGGAGCGGGGGGAGACGGCGACGCTGTCCTACGACGCCAGCGAGAATATTATTTACTTCACGTTCGGCGGCAGGAACGGCGTCCGCCTCGACACGCCCGAGCAGATCGTCGGTCACTTCGATCGGTGTGTCGCGTTTTGGAAGCGTCATTGCGCGGGGCGCAAGGTCTACTGCGTGGTCGACTACGACGGCATCGACGTCAACGTGAAACACACGAAGGTGTACGCCGTGCAACTTCAACGCATCATCGACATCTCGATCACCATCGTGCGGTACGGCGGGAGCTCCTTGCAGCGCACGGCCGTGCGACTGGCGAACCTGAAGCTGCACACCGTTTCGCAGCTCTATGCGTCGAAGGAGGAGGCCCTGCACGTGGTGCGCTCGCTGAAGGCAGGCGAGATGGCGCTGGCCAGCACCCCTTAGCGACCTCAGGTGAACAGTTAGAGAAAGTGAAATTCATTTTCACTGTGCGCCGAACGGACCAAGTCGCACGCATCGATGTAAGATCGATGAGGAATGATCCCCTGGCTCTCCAGCTCCACCATCTCGCGTCTTCGTGACCAGCTCCGTTTGCGCGGGCAGCGGCCCTCCGTCGTCTTGCCGGAGAACGTGACCCCGGATTTGGCCGAGACCCTGCGCCTTTTGGACGAGTACGGCCCGCTTTGCGACGCCATGTACATGATGATGTCGGCCGATGGGCAGGTCACCAACAACGAGCGCGAGGTCCTCACCGGCGCACTGCGCAATCTATCGGGCGATACCCTGCGGACCGTGCACATCGAGGCGATGCTCGAAGCCGCCGCCAAAAAAACGGCGGAAGATGGCCGCGAAAAGCGAATGCACGATATCATCGAGACCCTGCAGGAGGATACGACACGCGGGGAAGTTGCCTTCGTGCTCGCAGCCGCCATAGCCTTTGCCGACAACGCAATCGCCGATCAGGAAAACGAAGTCTTGAACCAATTTGCCGAGGGCCTTGGCATCGACGAAGAGCGAGCGAACGAGCTATTGGACAGTGTGGAAGAAGACTTACGCGCCATGGGCGGTTGAGGATTGGAGTTGAACGCAGACGAGCGACCCCCGGAGACGGTGGGCAATTTCAGAGTGATTCGCCGGCTAGCCAGCGGCGGAACGAGCGACGTGCTCCTCGCGCGGCCGATCAAGCCGGCGGGCGACCACCGTCCGGTCGTGCTCAAAATGTTGCTGCCGTCGTACCGCGACGACCCGCAGTTCGAGCGGCTGCTCGCGCGCGATGCGGAGGCCTATGGGCGGCTGCATCACCCGTTCATCGTGCAGCTGTTCGAGGTGTTCGCCGTTCGAGACAAGCTGGTCATCGTTCTCGAATACGTCGATGGCTTGGCGCTGAATCGGCTGCGGTCGCAACTTCAAGGCGCCGGCGGATGGCTCGATGACCGTGCGAGTGCGTATTTGGCGTGGTGCGTCTTTTCGGCGCTCTCCGCCGCGCACACATCGCGCGATCCGGAAACGGGAATTCTCGCTCCGGTCATTCATCGCGACATCAATCCGTCGAACGTGCTCATTCCTTGGGATGGCCGGGTCAAGCTGGGTGACTTCAGCATTGGCAAGGTGACGAACGTCTCGGGTGACGCCGGCAAGACCAGCGCGGGCATCACCAAGGGAACCTTCGGCTACATGGCGCCCGAGCAGGTGCGCGGCGAGAAGGTCACCGAGAAGACGGATATTTACACGGCAACATTGCTCCTTTGGGAGCAGTTCGCCCGGCGCAAAGCCATTCAATATGCGGCGCTGCCGGAGATTGAAGTCATGCGGGCGATGGCCTATCCGCACTTGGTCTCGCTCGACGTGCTTCGGCCGGATTTGCCGGAGGCCATCCGCCGGGCGGTCGCGGTGGGCCTCGAAGCCGACCCGGCGAAACGCGAGCTCTCGGCCGAGAGCATGATGGAGATCCTCCGGGATTTCGTGGCTCCGGACGAAGGCCGGCGCCTCTTGCAGGACACGCTTTATCGACTTCGCGAACGCGAGGACGAGCCAGCAGGGCGTGACAGCTCGTGGGCCAAGATGACGCCCATCACGATGGATGCCGTCCCCGACGCATCGTACAATGGAGGAGCATCTGCGAGGGGGGAGGAGAGCTTGCCTGCATTCTCTATCGAGACGAGTGATCCAGGTGCACCCGCGCTAGCGGCGCCGGTGGTCACCGCAGTGGATCGCATCAGCACGGACGACGAAGACCGGGAGACGTTGCCAACGTCCTCGGTTGCGGTGGGGGCGGGGATTCCTCGCTCGGCCATCGACGAGTTCGTGGAAGACTCGGGCTACCACGCCGCGCCGGCCGACATGGAGGTGACCGATGCCACCGCCGCGACCTACGGCGATGGGCCGGACGCGGAGCCGCCGACCTTGGCCCGCGAGTACGAGTCGCGCCCGCCGTCGGCGGTGTCCTTCAGCGAACTTCTGCTCCCACGTTCGGCCGAGCCCATGCCCGGTCGCGTGGACGCAGAGCTGACGAACACGCCGTCGTCGATTCCGCCGGGGCACCAGGAGACCCTCATGGGCGGGCTTCACGGGGTTGCCCCGCACGAGCCGTTCACGACGGAGGTGGACGAGCGCGAGGTGGCACCGCCGCCGGCGCCGCCCTCGGCACCGGCACCGGTGGAGGAGACCTTGGTCTCGCCAGCGCCCACGGGCTTCGCGCCGCCGAAGTCGGTGAACGTGTCCGTTTCCGATGCGCCGCCGCCGGTACGCCCGGAGGGGGGCACGTCGTCACCGGATCTCTCGAGGACGATTCCCACGGACTCGCCCCCGGTGGTGACGACGGGCGGTCCGAGCCATGCGCTTGCGGCCACGGTTCCGGCGATCCCGTCGACGATTCTCGCCCAGCAGAACCCACCGGTGATCGCGCCGGCGGAGTCGGGGCGGATGTTCGAAGGCGGCAAGGGAGCCAAGTCACGCGTGCTCTGGTGGCTCGTGGGCGGGGTTGCGCTCTTTGGCGTGGGCCTCGGGGCGGCGTCGCTCTTCGTGAAGCATGGTGAGCCGCCGGGAGCGCAGACGTCCGTGTCCGAACCGGCCAAGGTGCAAGAGCCGCCGGTCGCCGCGACACCGCCGCCCACGCCCGCGCCCGAGCCGAAGGCCGCGGAGCCCAAGGTCGAGCCGAAGCCTGCCGAGCCCAAGCCCGAGCCGAAGGCCGAAGCGAAACCCGAGCCGAAACCGGAAGCGAAGCCTGTGGAAGCACCCGCCGCCGGCGGAAATACGGGAACCCTCGTCGTCGAGCGCGGTGGCGGCCACCGAATTTACTTCGATGGCAAGGTCGTAGCCCAAGGGGCGGGCAGTCACGTCGTTCCGTGCGGCCGGCACACCGTGAAGGTGGGCAGCGACGGAAAGGCGCAGGAGTTGACCGTTCCGTGTGGGGGCTCGGTCACTGCGCAGTGACCGAGTTGCTCACGCTGCCCCGGTAAAACTCCCAGAAGGCGCCGGCCCAAGTCTCCCCACCCTTGTCGGTGGGGTGGATGCCGTCGACTCGGCGCTGCATCTTCATCATGCTCGAATCGAAGAACCGGCAGGGCGCGCTGTTCTGCCGGATGACCTCGACGATGCCCGTGTCCTTCTTCCACGTGGGCGGGCCGATCCAGATGCACTCGCGTCCCTCGGTCCTCTTGGCGATGTTCGCCACGTGATGGGCGAAGCCTTGGGGCGAGGGGATGAAGACATCGTTCGTCCCGAGGGTGATGAGGATCAAGTCGGGGTTGTGCTTCGCGATGAGCTTCTTGAACTTGTCCGAGTTGTCGAACGTCACGACGGACGCGCTGGTCCAGACGTCGGAGATGTACTGGGCGCCCTCGGCTTTGAACCGCTCGGAAAGCGCGCGCGAAAGTCCGCCGTAGTACCCCACCGTCGAATCGCCGACGTGAAGAACGACGGAGGGCACGCGCACCGGCGGGCCCGCATCCCGCGCATCTGCGGCGGCGATTCCGGCGTCCGCTTCCAACGGCGCGGGAGCCACCGCCGCCGGTGCCGCACTTGCGCTCTCGGTCACCGATGGAGCGGGCTGAGGAGGCGGTGCGTCCCCCGAATGGGAGCACCCCCCGTGCAGCACCACCGCCCCGACCAGCGGCGCAATGGCCACCAGCGGCGCCCACAACAGCAGCGACTGCGCCGCGGCGCCGCGCGTACTCAGCCTACGCAGGCTAGGGCGCGACGTCCGCGCAGCAGCGGAAGCCGGTGGAGTAATCGTGGTACCAAATTTCGTGGGCCTTGGTCTTGTACGTGCAACCATCGCCGTTTTGCTGCGTGTCGAGGTAGTAGCCGCCTTGGAAGGTCCCGGCAGGATCCGCGACCCATTCGTGGAGGTTGCCTACCATATCGTAGACCCCGTAGTCGTTGGTGCAGGCCTCGTGGTCACCAGTTTTTGCCAGAGTGCCCTCAACCTGGTTGAGCATCGGGTTGTTCATCCGATCCATCGACCAGAAGGTGCGGTCGTTCGGGGCACCGTATCCATAGAGGACGCCCATCGCGCTTCGGCCGTGATCGTTGCAGCGGCGTGACTCGCGCTGGTTGCCATAGCCGTACGTCGTCTTTTGCGGCCCCATGCAGGCCGTTTGCCATTCGGCGGGCTTGCACAAGCGCTTTCCCGCGCGGGCACACGCCGCGCCGGCGTCGGTCCCGCTGATGTACGCCTGCGGGATCACGTGCGCTGCGCTTACCGCGCGCACCGTCTCGCCGTTGAGAGCGGTATACGGCGAATAGGGGCGCTCCTCCCCATTGGGCAGCATTTCGACCAGAGACTCTTCATATCGGTCGATGCAGAACCTATCGTCGATGCTGGCCATGTCCGGCGGACACAGACCTCCAGCGACGGGGCGGTCCTCCTCGGGGAGCAACTGCTCGAGCACCGTGGGCGATCCGGTCGAGTTCTGCGCGAATGCGGATCCCACGCGCCCGAGCAACGAACGGGCAAGTCGCGGACTACCGGCCGCCGCTTTCTGGGCCTTGGCCGTGTTTCCGTGCGAAACGTTCGCCTGCGCCGGTTCGATCCGCGCAGCAGCCGGAACACCGCGTCCACCTTCCAGATTTGCGACGCCTTTCGCGCAACCACCCGCCATCCCCACCAAACCTCCAACGATGACAGCGGCTAGAGCAACGGACCGCTTCGACAACTTGGGGTAACTTTGCAACCTGCACCTCGCTTCTGAGCAGTTCCGGCCGGGGGAGGCCGGGACGCGCCAAAACGGGCCGCGACCGAACCGTCTTAGAACGGCGGCGCTTTTTGGTGGAACCCCTAATCGACCCGGGTGCGAAAAATAGGTGACACCACCGCTTGAGGTGTGGCACCAAAGCGACACCTGATTGTCGCACGGTGAAAGTGCAGGATTTCTCGATAGCTATCGCTAACTATCTAAGACGATATCGAACGTTAGGGTTTTGAATTTTTCATCGACGACGGACGAAATCCGACCGTACGTTTCGCAACCGCCAGCACCTGATCGAACATCGCAGGCGTGAGGCGCCCGGTCTGCGTGTTCTGTTGGCTCACGTGAAAGCTGCCGAGTAAGAGCGGCGCACCCTCGATGGCGGCGCGTGCGCCGTGACCGAACTTCGGACGCGGGCGTGGGACCGAAAGGTCGCGTCGTTCGAAGTGACGCAGCACCGCATCCCAGGCAATGCCGCCCAACGCGATGAGCACCCGCGCGTTCGGAAGGAGCGCGAGCTCGCGGTCCAGAAAGGGTTGGCACGCCGTGATTTCCTCGGGCAACGGCTGGTTGTCCGGCGGAGCGCAACGCACCGGCGCCACGATGAAGACGTCGTTCAGCGCGAGGCCGTCGTCTCGGGAGGTGCTCGTGGGCTGGTTGGCCAAGCCGGCCCGGTGAAGCGCGGCGAAGAGAAAATCACCGGAGCGATCGCCGGTGAACATTCGGCCGGTCCGGTTGGCGCCGTGCGCCGCGGGGGCGAGGCCCACGAAGACGATGCGGGCTGCGGGATCGCCGAAGCCGGGGACGGGTTTTCCCCAATAGGTCCAGCTCGCGAACATTCGGCGCTTCTCGCGCGCGACTTTCTCGCGCCAGTCGACCAGCCTCGGGCAAGCTCGACAGGTGACGATCTCTTCGTGAAGGTGCGGCAGGTCGGGGTAAAAGGGCGTGGACATGGCGGAGCGCTCGACGCGGATCTCTCGCGTGTATTTTACCCCGGGAATGTTCGGTTTCGGGCGCCTTGGCCCGTACGACTACTTTGCGCACCTGGAGAAGGCGATCGAGAAGCACTTCGCGGCGGCCGGTCGCGAGGTGTCGACCTTCGTGCTCGATGTTCCGCCAACGGCGTCCGTTCGGCGGCGTGCGGCGCGTCTGGCCGAGCTCGTCGCCAGCACCTGCGAAGGGGACGACATCCTCGGGCCGATTCACCTGGTGGGGCACTCGACGGGCGGCCTCGATGCGCGCCTCGTGGCCTCCCCGAGCGCCCAGATCCCCGTGGATCCGTCGTGCCTGCGGTGGCTTCCGCGCCTCGCCAGCGTCACCACCATGAACACGCCGCACTATGGAACGCCGCTCGCGAGCTTCTTCGCCACGGTCAGCGGCCAGCGGATGCTCTACGCGGTGAGCGCGCTCACGGTCATCGCCCTGTCCTTGGGCGCACCGCCGCTGGCGGCGGCGAGCGCGTTGGTGCTCGCGGTGGGACGCCTCGATCGCGCGTTGGGGGTCGAGCTCGGCATGCTGGATCGCGCCACGGACGCGTTGATGCGCGTGCTCGATGACGCCCGACGGCGCGAGGTTCGCCTTTACCTGGAGGCGATTCGGCAGGACCAAGGGTCGATCATCCAGGTGACGCCGGAGGCCATGGACCTTTTTCAAGCCGGCGTCGAAAACCGGCCCGGGGTGCGTTACCAGTCCTCGGCCTCGATGGCGCCGCCGCCATCGACCACGCAGTGGATGCGCACCCTCGGGGGGCCGTGGAGCGTCATCAGCGCCCCGCTTTTCGCCAGCCTGTACAGCATCACGGCGCGCTCCGACGATCGCTATCCGTGCTGCCTGCCCGATGCCGGACCGGAAATGGAGGCGATGCTCACGCGGGCCTTCGGCCGCTCGCCGGGGGCGCGCGTCAACGATGGGGTGGTGCCCCTGCGGTCGCAACTCTGGGGAAATTTGGTGTGGTGCGGCTACGCCGATCACCTCGACGTGCTCGGGCACTTCCGCGATGCGTACACCCGCGAGGGCCACATCGATTGGCTGGCCAGCGGTGCCGAGTTCGAGCGATCCAGTTTCGAGGCGCTCGCGCGGGCCATCGCCACCGGCATGCTCGAGGGGGAGGACACCGCGGGTTAGCGGTGCGCGTACAGTTTCCAGTCGCCCTCTTCCTTCATGAGGCGAAATCGATCGCGGAAGATGTCGCGCACCTCGGGGAGGAATGCGCCGAACTCACCGTGGGCGCTCATCACGCAGCGGACTTCCGGGCGCTTGGCGTCGGAGACGGCCGTTTCGAGGGGTAGCTTTCCCGCCCGCACGGCGGCGTTCATCGTGAAGACGGTGGCGAGGATGCGGTCGTTCGTCTCGAGCTCGAAGCCCGGCTCGTCGGCGACGATGACGTCGTTCGGTTCGGCGCGGCAGTTTTCTCGGGCGAACTGCGCCAGGCGGGCGCGCGCTGGCTCCTTCTCGAACGACTCCAAGGTGCCCTCCCAGGCGGCGCCCGCGTTGTAGATGGCTTGCGCGGCAAAGGCGATGGCGGCGAGGCGCGCGGTGGTGCCGCTCCACTCGCGAATGTCGGGAAGGGGAGCATGCGCGAGGATCACGACGCAGACGGCGCAGGTCTCGAGCCAATAGTTGGACGCCGAGCCCGGACGTGAAAAGGCGAGGCACGCCCAGGCGAAGGCGCCGGCGAGCGCCCCGAGGCCCAGGGCAATCCCGCGGTGGTAGCGGTGTCGCCATGCGAGCCATGCGGCGGTGGCCAGGAGTCCCCCGAGCAAGGGCAGTCGGGACACGGCGCCGGAGGCGGCCAAGGCGAGGCTGCGCGGCTGGCCGAAGGAGCACACGAAGTGCTCGTGCCATACGCCGTTGCTGGCGATTTCCAGCACATCGATCCACGCGGCACCGAGCAAGATGGCCATCGCGATGTTCCGCAGTGCGTAGCGCGGCGCGGTGATCACGGACGCGACGAAGACGCCGATCATGGCGCCCATGACGTTGGGTTTGAGCACGGCCGCCGTGCAAAAGAGCGCGACGGACCAGCCATCGAGCCGTTGCCGCCGCACGCATCGATCCAGCGCCAGCGCGGCCAGGGCCACGGCGATGGCATCCGGCCGCGCCGTCGTGGCGAAGTTGGCCAAGACGAAGACACCCGCCACGTACAGCGCCCCAGCCATGGCGGCGGGGCGGCAACGCGGGGTTGCGGGCTGCGAGATCCAGGCGAGGACGCCGAACCATGCTGCGCAACCGACGAAGCGCGCGATGGGCTGCGCGATTTCGGGCGGCACGAAGGACACGACCCAGGACCAAATGGGCGGGTACAGCACGTAAAAGCGGGACGCGTAGCTGCCGTATTCGAAGGTGCCGGCGCGTGGATCGGTGAAGAGCGGCAGGTGCGCGTGCATGCGCGCGGCCTCGAAGAGGACCTCGGCCTCGCCCGGCATCACCGGCCGCGTGTGCAACAGGCCCAACGCGAACACCGTGGTCGCGAGGACGCCGGCCACGAGGGCGACGAATCCGAGCCTCACGGTCCACGTGACCACGCCCGTGCGAGCGCGCGGGGCGAGCGCGAGCGGCCAGTTTTCCTCGATCGCCATCTTCTGCGATCAAGACGCGGCCCCCGAGTGGTTGGCGCATCGATTTCTTACGGTGGGCTCGAGATCACAAAAGCTCGGCGTAGATGCGACCGTAGGCGCGACACATCGCGTCGATCGAGCAGCGGTCGACGACGAACTTTCGCGCGGCCTCGCCGAACGCGACCATCTTGTCGCGGTGTTTGACGGCATCGTGCATGCGCAGCACGAGTGCGGGCACGCTCATGTCGAGGGCCAAAAGCCCGGTGACGCCGTCTTGGACGATCTCGGGCACGCCCCCGACGGGGGAGGCGACGACGGGGCGCCCGATCGCCATGGCCTCCAAGTTGGCAATGCCCAGGCCTTCCTCCCGCGACGAGCAAAGCGCGGCGTGCGAACGCTGCAGAACGTCGCGGGGATCGGAGAGCATGCCGTGGAATCGAACGCGCGCCTCGACGCCGCACTCCTTGACCATGGCTTCGAGGCGCGGCCGCTCCGCACCATCGCCGACGATCTCGAGCCGCGCCTCGGGCACGTGCCGCAACGCATCGATGGCGCGATCGACGCCTTTGCGTCGCTCCAGGCGACCCACGAGCGCAAAGGTGAACGGTCCGCGCGCGGGCGGTGGAGCGTAGGCGAATCGCTCCGTGTCGACGCCGTTGCGTACGACGCGTGCGCGCGGGAAAATCGTGGGATCTTTGCTCAACGCCGCGCGCCGCACGTGTTCGCTGACGAACACCGCCGACTGCGCACGGCGAAGCGACCAGCGCGAAAAAGGCCAGCAGCTCGGGTCGTCGTAGACGCGCGTGGAGTGCTCGGTGCGCAGCACGGGAAGCCCGAGGCGCATGGCGGCGCGCGTGCCGGCGACCTGCGAGCCGAAGGTGTGAAGCTGCACGATCTGCGCGGTCTCGGCGTTGGCGACGTCCACGAGCCAGGCCACGTCGCGCGGGCCGATGGAGCTCCACAAGAAGGAGAGGGGCCCTTCGTGCACCTTGCGCGTCTCGGAGCGGTCGCGCACGCGAAGCTCGGCGCGGGCAAAAAGCTCGCGCAGGGCAGGGTTGGGCGTCATGAGCGCGACGGTGTGCAGGGCATCGCTCGCCTCGGGGCGCGATGCGAGATCGCAGAGCATGCGCTCGGCACCGCCGACCTCCCCCGCGACGACGACGTGCAGAACGCGGATCATGCTGGGATGGACGGGATAGAGCCGCGCAAGGTGGCAATCTTCGCTTCGAAGCGGAACCAAAAGACGACCGCGATGGCTGCCTGCACGCACGACGTCGATAGGGCCAGCCCCTCGAGGCCCATCACCTTGAGGAAGAACAGGTTGAACGAGGCATTGAGCATCGCGTTGAGCGCCCCCATGCCCAGCATGATGCCACTATTTTTCACCGCCACGTGAGCACGCGCGAGCACGAGCAAGAGGCCGAACGGTGCAAGCCCCACGAGATGATAGGGCAAAATGCGGATCATCCGATCGACGCCCGCCGCATCCATCTCGCCCCGCAGGAAGACGAACTTCAAGAGCGGCTCGCGCACGGCGTAGAGCAGCAACGAGATGCCCAGGAGCAGCCCGCCCACGATGAGCAGCGCGCGCGCCACGGTGGCGCGCAGTTTCGTGATGTCGCCGGCGGCAAAGTACTCGGAGAGGTGCGAGAGAAGCACCGGAAGGAGCGCCGCCTGCAGCAGCGACGTGGGCAGCGACGCCACGTCGCCCGAAAAACGCAGCAGCGTGCCGCCCCCGGCCACGGCCGCGAGCCCCGCCATGAATTGGTCGACCACCGGATTGATGCGTGTGACCGCGCTGCCGCCCACCTCGGCGGCCACGAGCCGTGCGAACCGAAGCACCGGCTCGGGGCGCTCCAAGGTGAGCTGGATGCGCATGCCGGCGAACTTCACCGCGATGATGCTGAGCACCAAGATCGCGAGGCAGTCACCGACCAAGGTACCGATTGGAATGGAGAGCACGCCCAGCGAGTGGCGAAACGCGGCCATGATGCTGATGGTGGCGACGATGCTGATCGAGCTCGCGACCGGCTGTGCGAAGTAGCGATGGTCGGCGTTGAGGATGGCCCAGAAGAAGGTCTTGACCGACATCGCCACGAGCAAGACGCCGAAAAAGGGCACCATGCGCGCACCGAGAAGCCAATCGTCACCCTCGTAATGCAGGGAGAACCAGCCGAATCCGAGAAGCGCCACCACCACGGCCAGCACGCTGCCGAAGAGCAACGTGTGCGCGAGGATCGAGCCCGTGATGCGAGGGATGGAGGCGCGATCGGTCAGCTTGATCTCGGCCAGGATGGGCACCAACGCCGAGTCCTGGAAAATGCCGAAGATGAGCGAGGCGGCCAAGGTGAAGGCCGCAAAGGTGAGGTTGTAAATGTCGGTCGCGTGGCTGCTGCCGAACCAAACCGCGAGCAGCCAAGGGAGAATGGCCTCGCCTGCCCGAAAGACGATCTGCATCGGCAGCAGGAGCAAGGTCGTGCGGACGATGGCGCGTCCGCTCACGCCGTCCCCGACCAGATGCCCATCACGTCCGAGAGGCCCACGACCTTAATGCCTTCTGCCCGCGCGAAGGCGAGCAGCCCTTCGAGGCGCGCGAGAATCGCTTGGGCCTCGCGCTCGTTTTTCGCATAGGGGCTGCCGTTCGCGATGATTTCCACGTTGTGGAACATGGCATTGAGCACCACCGGCTTGCCGCGCGGGGCGCTCGCGATTTCTTCCCGGGCGACGTCGGCCATGGCCTCGGCGCTGTTGCGCGTCGGACGCAGCCAGCGCGGTTCGACCATCTGCGCGAGGCGCGAGCCCAGCCAACCCAGGTGGGGAAGAACCCGGCCGACGCGGTGAGGGCGGATCGTCACGGGCACCTCGAGCATGCGGCTCGTTCCCGGGCGCCCGGGCTCGCGCGGATCGGGGTGGTACGGCTGCGTGGGCGCATCACGGAACGTGAGGCCCGGCGCGCCGTTCGCGGTCCAGTCCATGTGCGGTGTGACGCTGGACTCCACGAGGTAATCGAGCTCCTCGAGGATGGGCACGGAATGCGGCCCGATGCCGAAGCGGCCGGCGCGAAAGCTCGTGGGCTTGCGGCCGAAGGTGCGCGTGAAAAGCTCGGTCAGGTAGCGCAACTTCGCCGCCTCGACGTCGCGCGGGTAGTCGCGCTGGAAGGCCGAGGTCACCTCCGGCTCGAAGGCGTCCGGCTCGGCGTATTCGCCGTGGAGGTGCGTGCCGAGCTCGTGGTCACCTTGGAGGTGCAGCAGGGCGTCCGCGCTCGCCGGATCGCGCATCACCTCGGCCGAAAGGAGATACGTGGGCTTGGCGCCATAGCGCGAAAAAAGCGGCTGCAGCCGGCGCGCGATGCCCTCGGTGACGCCGGTGAAGGCGAGGGGACTCTGCGAGCGCCATTTTGGGCCTTTGTCGCATTCGCAGTCGATGGAAACAATGAGATAGATTGGGGCCATGCTTCGCCGGGAGGACGACCGTAGCACGCCGAGAACGCTCCGCGCGCGCCGCACGGATCCCGATGCCAAGTGCTTCGCGC
This sequence comes from Sorangiineae bacterium MSr12523, assembly GCA_037157775.1. Lineage (NCBI taxonomy): Bacteria > Pseudomonadati > Myxococcota > Myxococcia > Myxococcales > Pendulisporaceae > Pendulispora > Pendulispora brunnea. Next base: position 5,921,880 of record CP089982.1, on the reverse strand, counting down.
CGCGCTTTTACGAGCGGGACCCACTCTTTTGGCCCATTGCCCAGGCGGCGTCGGCCTTTCGCGACGAGCCGGATTGGCCCGCCGTGGAAACGTACGTGCGGGCCTTCGGCGAGACGCCCCCGCCGATCACGTTCGAGGTGCAGATCCCCAAGAAGACGCGCCGCAAGCGCCGGGAGGCACGCGGCGACAACGACACCGTCGACGTGCAGGCGCTCTACGACGGGAAGATCACGCTCACCAAGCGGGTGCCGACGCGCCCTCGCCAGTGGCACGACTTTCTGAACGCGCTCGTTTGGGCCGCGTTTCCTGCGGCCAAAGCGGCGCTCCACGCACGCCAGTACGCGGCCATCTCCGCGCGAATTCCGACCGAGGCCACGCGCTTGCCCAACGCGCGCACGCGCGAGCTGGACGCGCTCGCCTTGATCGACGAGGGCGGCGTCATCGCCCCCCACGGCGGCCGCCCGTTCATCTTCGGCCATGCTCTGTACGAGGGGCTCGTCCTCGAAGGCCGCGCCATGATCGCGCGTGCCCTCGTTCTCCCTCCGAGCGACGCACCGCTCGACGAAGCCATCGCCGCGGCGCTCCGCGACCCATCCCTCGTGCCCGAGATGCTCCCCAGGATGCCGCTTTCGGAGCTTTCGTAGACCCACAGTGTGGGCACGTGTGAGGGCGATACAAATCTATAAGCGGACTGCACGAACCTATTGGTCGAGTCCGGCCGCTCGGCTATTGTGTTGCGTTTATGCACCGCCTCGCATTCGCTTCTTGCCTCGTGCCCTCGTCGTTCGTGCTCCTCGCCGCCCTGGGGAGCATGGGATGCCTCAACCGGGCGTCCTTCGAGCAGGATCTTAAAACCGCCCCCGTTGCCCAGAATCCCTTTGCCGTTGCGCCGGAGCTCGCCCAGGCGCCGCCGACGGTGAACAACCGCCAGGGCGACTCCTTTCGCATCACCCTCGCGGACCGGAAAGAGGTGTGCGTCAGCGGTCAGACGTCGGATACGGCCGCGCGCGTGAAGGACTCCATCTACATTTTGGAGTCGTTTTCCTCGCCCAACGACCAGGGCCGGCTCGCTGCCGTGAAGAGCTCGCGCATCAAGATCATCCAGGACACGGAGCGGTCGACCAACCGTGGAACCGTGGAACCCGTCACGGTGTTCGAGGCGTGCTTCGCCAACAAGAACGTTTTTACCGCCGATACGGAATACCTCACGATGCAGCCGGAACTGCAGCACGTGGCCAACAAGCTCTTCGTGGCCTGGCATTTCACCAAGGAAGCCGTGAAGGTGAAGCATGAGTTCGACCCCGGCCACTCGTGGGACGGGCGCACGTCGCCGTCCATGGAGGCGCTGCACCGGATGCCGCAAAAGACGCCCGAGACCGGGCGCTTCGAGGATGCCGCCGTCAACCCGTACGTGCGGGTGATGCCTGGTTCGGCTTTTTGAGTGGAGCGCGCCCGACCCTTGCTATAGGACCTTGCCATCTTGGCAAGGCTCGAAGGTCGTAAGGTCCGGGTTCTCTTCATCAACGACACTGCGCGCAACGGCGGTCCGGGGCGCAGCCTCTTTTATATTCTGAAGTTCCTCGATCCCAAGGTGGTGCATCGCGCGGTGGTCCTGCCGCGTCCCGGGGTCATTGGGGAACTCTATGAAAAAGGCGGCGTGGTGGACGACCTGTTCTTCGAGCAGAACCTGGTCGAAAACCCCATCGAGCCGTGGAATCGCCCCATGCAGCGCGAGGACTTCGACGCCGCGCTGCCCCTCAAGGGCGTGCGCCTCGCGGGCAATGTGGTGCGTGGCGCCCGGGCCATCGCCCGATTGAGCGCCCTCGCGCGACGCGGTCGGTTCGACCTGCTCTATTGCAACGGCACCAACGCGGACTTCGCCGGCGGTGCCTTGGCGAGAACTTCCGGTGTGCCCGCCCTGTGGCACGTGCGATACACGTCGCTGCCGAGTGCGGTCGCGCCGCTACACGATCGGCTGGCGGCCAGTCGCGGGGTGCGCCGCATCGTTTGCGTGTCGAAGGCGGCGGCGTCGTTGTTCCCTCATTGTCCGGAAAAGGTCTCGGTCATCCACAACGCGCTGGACGTCGAGGAGTTCAATGCGTCGCGCGTGACCCCGGCGCTGCGCGCGGAGCTCGGCCTCGGGCCGGACGTGATCGTCTTCGGCAGCCAAGGCCGGATTTTGCGCCGCAAAGGCTACATCGAGATGGTGCGCGCCGCGGGCATCGCCCTGAAGGACCTCTCCGACGCCGAGAAAGAGCGGGTGCGCTTCGTCATCATCGGCGATACGCCGCAGGATTTCCGCCCCGATCATCTGGCCGAGTGCCGCGAGCTCGCGGAAAGCCTGGGCATCCAGAAATGGGTGCACTTTGCAGGTTTTCGCGCGGACGTGAAACCCTACGTGGCCGACTTCGATGTCGCGGTGGTGCCCAGCGTGTACCCCGATCCGCTGCCGCGTGCGGTCATCGAATCGATGGCCATGGGCAAGCCGGTGATCGCGTTCGACGTGGGCGGTGTCGCGGAAATGCTCGCGGACGGAATTACGGGTACCCTCGTTCGGTTACCGCGGGAACGAGACGTGCAAGGCAGTGGACGCGATGACGACAGCGGAGTGCGAGGTTTGGCGGCGGAGTTCGTTCGATACATGCGCGATCCCGGCTTGCGCGCCGAGCAGGGCAAGCTGGCACGGGCGCGCATCGAGCGCGAATTCAGCGGTGAGCGGCAGGCCAAGAAGATCCAAAATGAGATTCTTCTCGCGGCGGGCTTCGGTGAGAGCATAGAGAACCTCGAGGCGTCTCCTTGATCAAGCGCATCGTCGCCAAATCCGTCGACTGGGCAGGACGCTACCCGGTCATCGTCCTGATGCTCGCCCTTGCCACCATCGTGGCGAGTTGGAGCTATGCATCGCGCCTCGAGCTCCGCACGGATCTCCTCGAGCTCTTGCCCCGCGACAGCGAGGGCTTCAAGGCCTTCGAGCATCAGCTCGGGCGGGTCGGCGGTGGGGCCGACCTCATCGTGGTCGTCGAGTCTCCGGATCGGGCGGCGAACGAGCGCTTCATCGACGCGATGTCGGCAAAGCTCGACGCGACCATGGCCGAGCACAAGGCCTGCGTGGCGGCATGTAAAGACGATGCCTCGTGCCGCGCCACGCGCTGTGGTCCGGATCTCATCGCGTACACGGAGACCGGCACGAAGGACGTGCGCAAGTTTTTCCAGGACAACAAGTGGCTCTATGCCGACTTGAAGGATCTGGAGGACGCGGACAACACGCTGGATCACCAGATTGCCATTGGTAGCGGGTTGGTGAGCGATCTGACGGCGGACGAGCCGCCCGCGCCCGCTCCCGCAGGTTCTGCCGCGAAGCCGCCGGCCGCGGCGGCACCGGGCGCCGAGAAGCCTGCCGCACCGCCGAAAGAGGAGAAGAAGCCGGCGCTCGGTTTGGACCAATACCGCGACCGGTGGCAGCAGAGGGCGAACAAGAACGACGACTTCCCGACGGGCTACTTTGCGACGCCCGACGGGAGAATGCTGGGTCTGCGCATCATCTCGAAGACTGCAGGCATGGGCGACGCCAATGGCGAAGCGTTGCTGCGCATGGTCGAGAAGATGGTCGCCGAGGTGAACCCGCATGCGTTCCACCCGGAGATGCAGGCAGGTCTCGCCGGCGCCATCGCCAATGCGACGGAGGAGCGGCAGTCGATCATGAGCGATGCCGCGTGGGCCACCGGCATGGCGTTGGTGCTCATTCTGGCGGGCCTGGTCGTCTTCTTCCGATCCTTCTGGTCGCTGATCATCATCATCTTGCCCGCGTTCGTCGGCATCGGTGCGGCCTATTCGTTCGCGATGGCCACGTACGGGTACGTGAACACCTCGGGCGCGTTCCTCGGGGCCATCATCCTGGGCAACGGCATCAACTACCCGATCGTGCTGCTCGCGCGATACCGCGAGTTCCGCGCGCGCGGGCTGCCGCCGGACCAGGCGCGGCGCGACGCCGTGTGGAATGCGTTCCGCGCGGAGCTCGTCGGGGCCAGCGTCGGCGGCATCGCCTACGGCTCCTTGGTCATCACGAACTTCCGCGGGTTCAGCCAATTCGGACTCATTGGCTTCGTGGGGATGCTGCTCGTGTGGCTCTCGATGATCCCGACGGTGCCCGCGCTCATCGTCGTTCTGGAGTGGATCCAGGAGAAGCTGCCCCCGTGGCTGCGCGATCCGGCGCCGCGCATCCAGAGTGATGGAAGCCGCGGGCCGGTGATGCGCATCATCGCCGACGTGACCGAGCGCCGCCCGTGGATCTTCGTAGGCGCCGCGGCCGTTCTCTGCGCGGTGACCGCATGGAAGCTGCCGAGCTACTTGCACGATCCGTGGGAGTACAACTTCGATCGACTGGGCTCACGCGGGTCGAAGTCGAGCGGTGCAGGAAGCTGGTCCACGAAGGCGGAGCACGTCTTCGGCGGCAAGATGAACATTGCTGGCGCGCTGATGCTCGCGGACTCGCCCGAGCAGGTGCCGATGCTCAAGGAGCAGATCTTCAAGAACGACGCCGCCGATCCGCAGGGCAAGCTCATTGCGGACATCACGACGGTGGACGATTTGCTCCCGGGCAACGCCGAGGAGCAGAAGAAGAAGCTCGAGGTGCTCGAGCGCATTCGCGATCGCCTTACGCCCGCGGTGCTCGCATCGATGCAAGAGGACGAGCGCAAGCGCGTGCTGGAGGTGAAGCCTCCCGAGGATCTCGCGCCGGTTGCCGCGAAAGATCTGCCTGCGCTGCTGCGCCGCCGTTTCGAGGAGTCGAACGGGACGCTGGGCACCGTGTTCTACGTGAAGCCGCAGAACATCTCGCTCTCCGACGGCTACATCGCGCTGCGCATCGCCAAGACCACGGACAACGTCAAATTGCCCAACGGTACGGTGGTGCAGACGGCGAGCCGTTCGACGATCTTCGCGGAGATCATCCACGCGATGGAGCGCGACGGTCCGCTCGCCACGGGCGCATCGTTCTTGGCGGTCTGCCTGGTGGTGCTGGTGGCCACGAGCAGTTTCCGCGGGTTCATCGTGGTCATCGGTTCGCTGGTGATGGGTGTCCTCTGGACCATCGGTGGCGCGGCGCTCATCGACATGAAGCTCAATTTCTTGAACTTCATCGCGCTGCCCATCACCTTCGGCATCGGTTCGGAGTATCCGTTCAACGTCTTCGACCGCTCCCGTCTCCTTGGTGGCGACGTCACCTCCGCCGTCAAACGCACCGGCGGCGCCGTCGCCCTCTGCAGCTACACGACCACCGTCGGCTACGGCGCCCTGCTCTTCAACGACAACCAGGCGCTCCAATCCTTCGGCAAGCTCGCCATGTCCGGCGAAATCCTCTGCCTCGTCGCTGCGCTCTTGGTGCTGCCATCGATTTTGCACATCTGGCGGCAGAAAAAGGGAGAAGAGGCTCCGGTTGCGAGGGAGGCGGCGGGGTAACGGCTAGAGGATCGTGCACGAGCGCGTGCACGAACACGAGAACGAACACGATCACGTGGACGAACAAGAGGTTCGCGTGATCGTGGTTTCGTGCACGTGACCGTGTTCGTCGTCGGGCGCGTGCACGAACACGAGAACGACCACGACCTTCGCGTGATCGTGATCGTGATCGTGGACGTGTTCGTCTTCGTGCACGCGCACGCGCTCGTGCACGTCTTTTAGCCGCCCCCGCTCAGACCAACGCCGTCGCCCTCTCCACCGTGTCGCCCTCCGCCCATTTCAACAAGTGCTGTACCTCGTGGCGCAGGAGCCGGAAGCGCATGTCGGCGGGGTGGATGGCGATGCGGGCGGGGAGCAAGGCTTTGGCCGGCTTGGCGATGCGGCAGAAGGCAACGCTGGAGAAGAGGCGGCTCGGGGTGCGGCTGGCGTAGTTGAGAACGAGGCTCGGCTTCTTGCGGCGGGCGGAGGGGGCGTACATGTAAAGGTGGTCCTCCGTGTAGGCGATGCGGCGCTCGGCCAGGATGTCGAGCATCCACGGAGGCATGGACCAGGCGGGCGGGATGAACCCGTCGATGTGCAGCCCCGCCTTGGACAGAATGCGCTCGCCTTCGGCGAGGCGGGCGCGTGCCTCGTCGGCGGAGACGTCGCTGAACTCGGCCTCGCCGCCGGAGACGACGCGTTGGGCGAAGAACCGCGAGAAGGTGCCCCCGGGACGGCCGTCGTCGCGAAGGCGAGGGGCGCCCGCGGCGTGGAAGAAGCCGTGGAGAAAAATCTCGTGGCCGTCGGCCTGCAGATCGCGAAGCCACCCGCAGAACGACGCGTCCTCCTCCAGAGGATGCTCACCATGGAAATTCGGAACGACGAGAAGCGCGGGCTTGATGCCGCGCGCGTGCGACATCTCCAGAGCAAACTCGATTTCGCTACGGAATGCGGGCGAAACGTCGTGGATCGATACGTGAACGCTCACGGCGGTTTTTCCTTGGTGGGGACTGACGTCGTTTCTTCGACAAGTCCTCGTACATCGAAAAGAGGCGCTTGAAATGATCTTCGACGCTCGGAACGAGGTCCGCTGCCCGCCGTGCGTAGGCGAACACCTCCGTGCGATCGCGCGCCAGGAGCCGCTGGGTCGCATGCATGCACGCGGTGGCATCCCCCGTGGGGTAAATCTCGGAGGCGCCGGGCAATGCTTGCTCGGCCGCGCCCCCCTCGTCGGGCACCACGATGGGAAGTCCGCACGACACGGCTTCGGCGATGCCTAGACCGAACGTCTCGTAAGGACAGCCGTGGATCAAGGCATCGGCACTGGCCAGCACGCTGGCGAGGCGCTCTCGGTCCTTCACGAAGCCGAAGAACAGCACATCGTTGCAGCCGGCGACCTGCGCCTGCATCGCCGCGCGCTCGGGGCCGTCGCCGAAAATGGCCAAGGTCGCCGCCGGCAGGCCTTTGAGGTGGCGTTCCTCGCGCAGGGCGGCGAAGGCATCGAGCACGACGTCCCATCGCTTCTCGATGGCGAAGCGGCCGATGGCGACCAAAAGCGGCCCTCCCGTGGACGCCCGCGGGCCGAGGATCTCCGCCTTGACGCTCTCGCTGCGCGCGCCCGGCTTGAAGCGCGTCTTGTCCACGCCGAAGGGGAGGTACGTCACCCCTGGGACGCCGTGCGCGGTCAGCTTCTCCGCCTGCCAGCGCGAAGCGGCGAAGGTCGCATCGCAGCCGCTCGCAATGGCGCGGATCCACGCCCAGAGCGGCTCGACCACCACGTCCACCGTCGACGGGGAGAGCCTGCGCGTGAGAGGCCCGCGCAGGTACGTATCGATGAAGTCCGCATGCCAGACGAAGGTGCGGATACCGAAGTACTTACGCGGGATGGATAGGGAGGACGCCGCCGCGACGTAGGGCGAGTGAATCTCCAAAACGTCCGGCCGCTCTTGACGAACGAGACGGTGGACCGCATCCACGCGCCACAACAAATGGTACGTGGGGTCGTAAGGTAGCGCAGGTCCACCTACATAGTTTACTCTGCTCTGCCCGGTTGCATTTTCATCTTTCTCCACTACCTGGAGCGTGGTTTTCTCCCCCGGCGCGACCACCCAGTGGTCATGGCCCAGCTGGCACGAAATATGACCCTTCTCCGAGAGATGGCTTCGAACCCCGCCTCCCCTTATCGAGTAGAACTCGGTCACGTCGATGACCTTCATGCCCGCGACTCCGCAAGTGAAATGCCGGATTCGGCGCAAGTCCGTCCGGTCGATGCGAGCGCAACCGTCGTGCGATTGCACGGAAAAACGGTAGCCAAGGGTGAAACATCCAAGGCGCCGGCCTCCCAGATTTCCCCGAGAAAGCAGGAGGAATCGGTCCTCGAGGAGCTCCCGCCGTTCGCGCGTTTGGCCGCGCGACAGGGGCGGCCTTTGAGGGTGGCGATTCTCAGTGACTTCACTCGGATCCCGTACGCCAACGGTGCAGCGTTTCAGACACGCTTTCTGTATCAGGAATTGCGTCGGTGTGGTCACGAAGTCACAGTCATCGGTCCACACGATCCGGATGCCAGACCGGAGGAACTCGCACCGGGTACGGTGTCGCTTCCGAGTCTCCCACTGAAGACGTATCCAGGCGTGCACATCCCACTTCCACTTGCATCGTGGGTGTACGACGCCGATCGTTGGAACTTCGACATCGTCTTCGCGCAGACGACGTCGCTGTTGGTCGAATTCGGCCTATGGCTGCGCCGCATGAAGGGCATCCCGCTCCTCATCGTGAACACGACGCACCTCGCGGCCGCCTACGACGTGCTGCTGCCCGAGAAGCTCTCGAAGATCGAGGCGGTCCACGGCGGCTTGGAGATGTTCCTGCGCCGGCCGTACGAGGAGCTTTTCGCCAGCATTTACAACGAGAGCGATGGCCTCGTGGTGCTGTCCGAGGGGCTGCGCCGCTACTGGCGTGAGCGTGGGGTGACCGCGCCCATCCACGTGATTCCGCGCGCCGTACAGCCGGAGATGTTCGACAAGCCGCTCGGGGCGGACCCCTACGAGCACCTCGGCAATGGCCGGCTCTCCCGCGGCCCGCGCCTCCTGTGCGCCGGGCGCCACACCCGTGAAAAATCGCAGGACCGGCTGATTCGCATCTTCGCGAGGCACATTGCCAAGGCGGAGCCGGATGCGACGTTGACCTTGCTCGGGCAGGGACCCGACACGGAGTACTACAAGCGCGTCGCCGTTGAACAGGGCGTGGCCGATCGGGTGTTCTTCCCGGGCGAGGTGCCGTTCTCGAAGATGGCGGATTACTACGCGTACGCCGATTTGTTCTTGCACGCGTCGCTCAGCGAAACCTACGGCAACGTCATGGGCGAGGCGCTCTGGTGCGGCACGCCGACCGTTGCCTTTGCCGACGGAATGGGCGTCAGCGCGCAAATCCAGGACGGCGTCAACGGCGTGCTCCTCGCCCCGGGCAACCGCGGTGCGGGCGTCGACGAGGCCGACGAGGCCTTCGCCCGGGCGACGCTCGGCTTGATCCGCGATCCGAAGCGGCGTGGCCGTCTCGGTCAAACGGCCGCGAAGGTGGCGCGGGAGCGCGCGCATCCCCGCGTCGTCGAGGAGCGTATCGCGGATGCTTTCCAGCATGCGCAGGACCACGCGGCCGCATGCGGGCTTCGCCCGGTGGCCGAGCGCCCGAAGGCGCTGCAGTGGTACACGACCTTCCGCTACTTCCGGCCGTGGACGACGTTCATGGGCGGTCTGTACCTGTTCGGCCACCTTCGCCCCGCGAAGGAGAGCGAGAAGCAGAAGAAGACCGTGAAGCACCCGCAGATCAGCACCTGAGCAAGTCCGCGAAACGAAGGAACCGCTAGGTATGGATCGCCGGCATCTTGCCGGCGGTCCGCCACCTTCCAGGTGGCTCTTTTTCGCGGCGATCGCGGCGCCGGCTGGAAGCCGGCTAACCGCCGGCAGGATGCCGGCGCTCCATGCCGGCGCACGCTTCGCGTCTGCTTCGCGTCTGCTTCGCGTCTACAGTGACTTGTAAAGCCACCAGCCGCCGCGGTGTTCGGCGAGGGAAAGCCGGTCCGGCGTGGCGGGGGTGGAGGCTTCGGGGCGCGTGCGAATGAGCACGTAGTCCCAGTCCTCGAGGTGATAGGCCGCCCAGTCGACCCCGTGGAGATCGCTCTCGCTGTAGGTCGAAGGCAACCGCAAGGCGGGGTTCTCCTTCGTCGGGTAGAGCGCGGAACCTTGGTGGAACCAGATGTCGCTCACGACGGTGGGACGCTCGGCCAAGAGCAGCTTGTCGTAATGCGTAAAGGGGTGGGCCGTGAAAATGTCGCTGTTCGGATCGAGCGGCACATTGAGGACCCGCGCCTCACTGGGCACGGCCGCCAGGATCTCGTGGTAGCCGCGCGCTTCGTTTTGAAAGCGGTACGACGCCACCAGGGCCACCACCGCCACGCCGTAGGCGAGGGCCGGCGCCATCCGGTCCAGCGAGCTTGCGAGCCAACGATCCAGCGAGGGCCGCCGAATCGCCATCAGGCAGAGAAAGAGAACCAGCGGCACCAGGCGGCCATCGACGAAGCCGAACCAGCCGATGGCATGCGGAAGCACGAGGAACATGGCGCCAATGACCACGGCCCCGGCCACGAGGGCGCGCGTGTGGATGCTGCTGCCGTCACCTTCGGTCGCGAACGCCGCGGCATCCGGCTTCGATAGCTTCCGTACCGTGGCAACGGTACAGAGGATCACCAGCAGCCAAACCACACAGCCGATCACGAAGTCGATGCCGGTTCGCGTCATCAACGTGGGCGTGATGAGCAAGGTGAACTTGTCGTACGGCCCTTGAAAATGGGGCTCCAGGCTCGCGGCGCTCACGTGCACGGAGCCCGGCGGCGTCGTCGAGGCACGCTCCAACCAAGCGACGTACGCCGCGAGGGAAAGCGCCGGAACGAGGGTGCGCAGCCGCAGTAGACGCTGGCGCCGGCGGCCCGTCACGATGGTGGCAATCCCTGCCAACACCAGGAACAGAATGAAGGCGTGGCCGTGCGCGATGAAGATGAGCGGCGCCGCCGCCAGCATGACCAGCTCTTTGGCGATCGTGTTTTCCCCGCGATCGGCGGCGAGCAAAAGCTCGAGCCACAAGGTCAGGCCGAACAGCATGACCGCCAGACCGAGCAGGTAGCTGGCGAAGCCGAGAAGGGTCATCAGCCCGAACGAGAGGACGATGCCCATGAACCCCATGGTCGGCGACATGTCGCCGTGCAACCGCCTACGCGCGAAAAGGAGCGCCGCGGGTGTCACCACGAGGGGCAAGGTTCCGAGCGTGCGCACCGCGGCAATCGGCCCGAACATCGAGGTGACCTGCTCGCCGATGAACCGAAACAGCGAGTACGGCCCCAGGTGCGGCGCCAACACGAAGAAGCGCTGGTCGAAGGGCGACTCCGCGAAGCGATGACGCAATGCAATGAGGCCTGCGTGCGCCGGCAGGTCCTGGAAGGGAAGTGCGTCGAACGCCCAGAAAACGAGGATGCCGAGCGCCCCGACGAACCCCAAGCCCATCCATGACCAACGGCTTCGCGCGGCTGGCTCCGCCGCCGGACTCGACGAGCGCGCAGAAGCGCCCAGATCCGCAGCATCGAGGCCGGACTTGGGGACTGCGGAGGCTTGCGGTGTGGCGTGCGTCGTCATTGGTTCAACGCGGACGCGAGTGTAGCTCGCAACGGAGCGCAAGCCAGAGCAAAGACTGTGCGCGCATATCCGGGTTTTTGGGCTTCAATGGTCGCGTAGGTTGCTTTCTTTGGCTTCGACCGCCTGCCCGAAAAGCTGCAAGTACTGGGCGGCGCTGGCGACCGAAAAGACAAGCGAAAGATACACGAGCAAGCGCCCGACGTGGACCAGGTCGACCACGCCGAGATCGATACCCAAGTACGCCAGATGATAGGGGTAACCCAGGACGAGGGCGATGATCCCAATCATTTGCAGCGCCGTTTTCGTTTTGCCTTCGCGACCGGCGGAGATGACCACGCCCGAATTGGCGGCGACGCTGCGCAGCCCGGTGACGCTGATTTCGCGGCCGAGGAGCACGACGACCACCCAGGCGGGGATTCGGCCCATGGGGACCATCCAGACCAGGCCGGCCATGACGATGAGCTTGTCGGCAAGCGGGTCGAGAAACTTTCCGAGGACGCTGACCACGCCCATTTTGCGGGCCAAGTAGCCGTCGAGCGCGTCGGTCAGGGCGGCCAGGGTGTAGACGATGGCGGCCCAAAAGCAGTCGAGCGGCGTCTGACGATCCAGCAGCACGAGAAAGACGGGGATCATCACGATGCGGGCCATCGTGAGGAGGTTCGGAAGGTTCACCGCGTCCTGGGCGAGGGTGCGGCGGTGTTCCTTTCGTTGCTCTTTGATGTCCCGCGGCACCGTGGCCTTGGAACCGGGGGTATGTTCGACCGTCATCGTCCGGCGACCAACACGGTTCCCGTGCCCGCGAAGCTGATGAGACCCCGCACCCCACCCGGTGCTTCTCCCGGTGCGATGCTCTCGGGAACGAGTCGGCCCATCCAACCGAGAACCGAAGGGCTACGCACGGTCGCCGGATGCGAGGGGGTGACCTCCAAGGTGGTGAGCGGCTCGATGTACTCGAAGGCGACGGGGCCTGGGCCCTTCAACTGCGCGACGAAGATGGGATCCTGGAGGATCTTTCCGTTCTCGAAGGGCATGGTGAGATCGAACGCGAGAATCGCATCCTCGCGCAAAAAGAGGACGTCGTCTTCGCCGAGGGTGGAGGCGAGGGCACTGCGGCCCGCGCGTGGGGCGAGGACGAGGAGTCCATCGCCGGTGACCTGCATCACCGTGGCGGAGATGCCGCCGAATGCATCGCAGGCACCGCGCCCGCGCCGTTCGAGGACGCTCGCGGCGAGCGTGCCGGTGTAGCTGCGCAGCGCATCGAAGCGGACCGCGAACGCGTGCGCGGTCTCTTCGTTCTCGCGCTTGGCGAGGGACACGACGACGTGTCCGGCATTGCGTGCGGCTGCAATGCTCCGATCCACGGAGGCCGCGATGCGCGCGGCGGCGAGGATCTGCGGTACGGACCTCGGGGACGGGGCGGGGGCCGACGCGGGAATGGGAAGGCTCGACGGCCCGGGCATGTGCGCGGGAAAGCGAATGGCTTCGCCGATTTCCACCGGGTGCCACATCTCTCCGTCGGGGCGGCGCGTTTCGGCTTGAGCCAGGACGAACGAGAGCTCGCCCGCGTCCAGCTCTTCGAAGGCCTCCGCGGCGGCGGCGCGCACGTCTTCGAGGGCTTCGCTATGGGGCGCTGGCGTCGCGCCGGCGGGGGTAGGTGTCTCGACGGCGCCGAGGCTCGGCGGCTTGCCGTTTTCGCTGTAGCGTCGCGGCGGCTCGTACGAATCGCGCGTGGGATCCGAGGGCCGCATCGAGTACCCGAGCTCCGAAGAGAGGGCCGCGATGGAAGGCCGCCCGCCGCGCCGCTGCATCATGCGGCGGGCCATGGCGGAGTGTCCGCCGCGTTCGAACGCGAGCTCCGCCTTGTCGTAGTCACCGAGCCGCTCGTAGGCGAGACCCAGGTAGCCCCACGCGCGGCGGTGCTCCGGGGAGAGGCGCACCACCTCTTCGAGCTCCTCGCGCGCGAGCTGCGCCTGGCCGGTTTTCAAGTAGCACAGTGCAAGGTTGAGGCTGAGCGACGCGCGCCCGGGATGGTCTCGTTTGAGCTGCTCGTAGATCTGGATGGCCCGCGGGTAGTGGCCAATGCGGAAGTAGACGACGGCGAGCAGATCCTGCCCTTTGGGATCGCGCGGCTGAAGGAGGAGGGCCTGCTCGAGCTCCTCTTTGGCCTCGTGCACGCGGCTGTCTTGAAGCAGCTCGCTGCCGCGGAAAAGGTGGAAGAGAAACTCCTCGCCTGCGGGATCGTGCGTGTGATCCGAACGCGGAAGCGCGGACGCGCGACGCTCCGGGCTGAGCGATCGGGGGCTGCGTCGTCCAACGCTGTCATCCATGACCGACGGATCCTACCCTTAGAGGACGGCCTGCGCCCAGGTACCTTGCGCAACGCGAACATCGAAAACGGCGCCGTGCGTTAGGGTCGTCATGACGAAGTGGAACGTGGCGTTGGCCCCCCAGGCCATCCAGGCCCCGCGGTCGATCTTCCAAAGAGCGGCGAAGCCTGCGCCGAACACGCCGGCGGCCACGATTTCCAGGGCCCCGGCGCCTTCCTTGGAGCCCCACGCCGCGGCCGCAGCCACGAGGCCGCAAACGACGAGCTCGACCGCGCGCGGGACCGCCCCGTCGAGGGCGCGCAGCACCATTCCTCGCAAAATGAGCTCGTCACGCACGGCGAGGAGCACGGAGACAATGAGCCCATTAATGAGAGGAAGCACTCCGATCTGGGCGGCCCCGTGGAACGTGGCCGCGCGGGTGACGAGGGCCAATCCCACGAGAACCACGGCCAAACCGAGCGCATAGCCCGCACCGCGCAGGGCCCGCAGGGCGATGGCCTTCGCGGGCGGTGCCTTTTCCAGCGGAGTGGACCAGGCGACTCCGAATTGCCCTGAGCCGAATTCGGCCGCCGCGGCTTGCACGGCAGCCGCGCCCATGGCGTTGCGATGGAGCAGGGCGCCGACGAGGAGGATGCCCGCCTGCAGCGCAAGGGCCGAGGCCAGCGGCTTGGCCACCTGCGCGAGCGCCTTCACAAGGCGCCTTCGAAGTTGGCCCCTTGTGCGAGGAGACCGGGCAGGCCGCCGGTGTGGATGAACAGGACGCGCGCCCCGCGCGGAATGGCTCCGCGGGCGACGGCTTGTGCGAGGCCGAACAGCGCCTTGCCGCTGTAAACAGGGTCGAGCAGGATGCCGCTCGTGCGCGCGACGCGGATCAAGAACGCGCGCTGCTCTTCGCTCATGACGCCATAGGCAGGGCCCTTGGCGCTGTCGTCGATGGTGAGGGGGGCCAGTCGGCTCAGCGAGGGCTCGAGCTCGCGCGCCTCGGCGACGACGCGGGCGATTTGCTGCTCGAAATGGGCGCGATCGTCGCAGACGGCGAAGGTCCACACGTGGTGCGCGACCTCGTATTCGGCGGCGCCCAAGACGACGCCTGCGGCCGTGCCGCCGGAGCCACACGCGTGGGCCACCAGGTCGAAGGCCGCTGCGCCGCCCGCGATTCCGTGCTCGAGCTGCATGCGCGTTTCGCGCATGGCCTCGACGTACCCGAAGGCACCGAGCCCGTTGGAGCCGCCCTCGGGGATGACGTACGGGCGTTCACCCACCTCGACCAACGCTTCGGCGGCTTCGCCCATGATGCGCGTGCGATCGCGGTATTCATCGGCCGAAACGGGACGAATTTCCGCGCCGGCGAGGCGATCGAGCAAGACGTTGCCCGTGTAGTCGCGGCGGAGCGCGTCGGGGTTTTCGCCCGTGCGCAGAAAGAGGATGCTGCGCAAGCCGAGCATCGCGCTGGCGATGGCCGTGCTGCGGGCGTGGTTCGATTGGGCGCCGCCGCAGGTGAGTACGCAGGTGGTGCGCCGCTCGAGGGCGTCGCCCAAGAGGTACTCGAGCTTGCGCAGCTTGTTGCCCGACTCGGCGCCGCCGGTGATGTCGTCGCGTTTGATGTACAGCTCCACGCCAAGCATCGACGAGAGCGCTTTGGAGCGCACGATGGGGGTCGGCGCATGAACCAGAGGGATGCGGGGCCTCACGCGAACGTGACCAATTTGGCGCTGCCTTCGACGGCGGTTCCGGGGGTGACGTGCACCTCGGCCACCGTGCCGGGCGCTTTGGCGCGAAGCTCGTTTTCCATTTTCATGGCCTCGATGATCAGGAGCGGTTGCCCTGCGGCGACCTCGTCGCCTTTTTGGACCAGCACTTTTACGACGCGGCCGGGCATGGGCGACTTGACGATTTTCTCTCCGGCGCCGCCACCAGCTTTCTTCGCAGCGTCGGCGGCGCGCTGGCGTTCGCTCACGACGCGCACGTAGGAGCGGTGCCCGCTGGCGACGACGCCGACGTCGGGCGGGGTGCCTTCCGTCGTGAGATCGACGACCTGGCCGTCGACGCGCACGGAAATGAGCCCGCGTCCAGGGAGCGAGACCCGGTCGACGTCGACGAGCTCGCCTCCGATGCGAACCTGCAGCTCGCCGCTGGGCAACTCGGTGACGTCGACCTCGACGGGTTGGCTGTCGGGGGACGCCGCAGAATCGAGGGAGACGTAATAACGCATGGCGCGGACGGACGTTACCCGAAGGAGTCTTTGTCGGCCAGCGTTGCCTGCGCTATTGGGCTATCCATGTCCGCTGTCCTCGTCGGCAAACCCTTTTCTCTGCGAGACCTCGAAGACGTCGCCCTCCGGGGGCGCGCCGTGGAGTTCCACCCCGAAGCCCGCGCAAAAGTCGTTGCATCGCGCGCGGCCATCGATCGCGTCGCCCTCCAAGGCGATGATGCGCCGAGCATCTACGGCGTCAACACCGGCTTCGGTGCGCTGAGCGAAACGCGCATCGGTGCCAACGACATTCGTGCGCTGCAGCGAAACCTGGTGCGCTCCCACGCGACCGGCGTCGGCCCCGATCTGTCGATTGCCGAGGTGCGCGGGATGATGCTGCTGCGCGCGCAGGTGCTGGCCATCGGGCACTCCGGCGTGCGCCCGGTGCTGGTCGAGCAGCTGATCGAGATGCTCAATAAAGGTGTGCACCCGCGCATTCCGTCCCAGGGATCGGTGGGCGCCTCGGGCGATCTCGCCCCGCTCGCGCATCTCGCGCTGGCCATGATCGGGGAAGGCGAGGCGTCGGTCGAAGCCTCGGTGCGGGCGAGCGCCGACCCCAAGGCCGGCTACCGCCCCGTGCACATTCCGGGCGCCGATGCGCTGGGCATGGTGGGCATTGCGCCGCTTTCGCTGGAGGCCAAGGAGGGGCTCGCGCTCATCAACGGCACCCAGTACATGGCATCGCTGGGCACCTTGATGTTGCTCGAGGCCGAGCGCCTGTGCACGGCATCGGACATCGCGGGTGCGATGAGCCTGGAGGCGCTGAAGGGGACGAAACGTCCCTTCGACGAGCGGCTGCAGGTGGCGCGTCCGCACCCGGGGCAAGCCTCGGTGGCGAGCAATTTGCGCGCGCTGCTCACGGACAGCGAAATCATGGAGAGCCACCGCGATTGCGGCAAGGTGCAGGACGCCTACAGCCTTCGCTGTATGCCGCAGGTCCACGGTGCAACGCGCGACGCACTCGGCTGGGTGCGCTCGGTGCTCGAGCGGGAGGTGAACAGCGTCACCGACAACCCGAGCGTCTTTTTGGACGAGAAGGGGGAGCCGGACATCATCAGCGGCGGCAACTTCCACGGGCAGCCGCTGGCGCTGGCGCTGGATCTCGCGGCGATGGCGGTGGCCGAGCTGGCGAACATCAGCGAGCGCCGGGTGGAGCAGCTGGTGAACCCGGCGTTTTCGACGGGGCTGACGCCGTTTTTGGCGCCGGGCAGCGGCCTTCACTCGGGCTTCATGATCGCGCAGGTGGCCTCGGCGTCGCTGGTGAGTGAGAACAAGGTGCTGTGCCATCCGGCGAGCGTGGATTCGATTCCGTCGTCGGCGGGCAAGGAAGACCACGTGAGCATGGGGAGCGTGAGCGCGCGCAAGCTGCGGGAGATCGTGGCCAACGTGCGCAACGCGATTGCCATCGAGACGATGGTCGCCTCGGCGGGGCTCGACCAGCGAAAGCCGCTGACGCCGAGCCGCGGTGTGCGCGCGGCGCATGCCAAGGTGCGCGAATTGGTGGCGCCTCTGACCGAGGATCGGCCGCTCTACAAGGACATCGCGGCGGTGTCGGCGCTCATCGCGTCGGGCGAGCTGGCCCGCGCGGTCGAGTCGGAGATAGGGACGCTCCACTGACGTCGCGCACGTCCCAAGCGACGGCGCCGTCTTTCATGACGAAGGTGACGTGACCAAGGGCGTGGATGTCCTTGGTCGGGTCGCCTTCGACGGCGACCAAGTCGGCGATTTTGCCTTTCTCGATCGAGCCGATGCGGTCATCCCACCCAATGAGCTCCGCGCCGCGCAACGTGGCGGCGCGGAGGGCTTCCACGGGTGAGAGGCCGTAGGCCACGAGCATGATGGCCTCCATGGCGTTGTGACCGTCGTCGGCGGATTCGCTGGCATCGAAACCTGCCGCGATCTTGACGCCAGCATCGCGTGCGTCGCGCACGAGGCGCGGGCTATTGGCGATGCGTTTGAGGTAGCGCTCGCGTCGTAGGCCGCTGGCGGGGGCGTCGGCGAGGAGGTTTGCCAGGGCGGCGACCGTGGGAACGAGGACGACGCCGCGATCGCGCATGAGTCGGAGGATCTCCGGATCGGCGTTCTCTCCGTGCTCGATGGAGTCGACGCCTGCTGCGATGGCGTTGCGGATCCCTTGTTTCGAGGTGGCGTGCGCCGCGACTTTGTGGCCAGCGGTGTGGGCGATATCGACGGCGGCCTTCATCTCGTCGACGGTGAGCGTGGGGTGGACGGTGAAGGTACCCCAGCCCTCGGGAAAATCCGCATAAAGCTTGAGCAAGTCCGCGCCATGCTGAATCTGTTCACGGGCGGCTCGCCGCGTTTCCTCGACGCCGCTCACGAACTGGGCACCGGAAGGAGGGTGCGCGAGATCGGGCGACACGCCAAAGGGCATGTACCCGCCGACCGCCGCGATGGCGCGTGTGGCGACGAACATGCGCGGTCCCTCCACGAGCCCTTTGGCAATCGCATCGCGCAGGGAAACGTCTGCATACATGAGCCCTTCGTTGCCGCAGTCTCGTACCGTGGTGAACCCAGCGCGCAGCACGTTGCGAGCATTGGCGACGCCTTCGAGCGTGCGGTACGCCTCGGATTTCTCGACGAGCATCTCCAGATAAGACTTGTCGCCGTTCGAGAGAATGTGCGAGTGCGCATCGATCATTCCAGGGATGATCGTGACGTTGCCCAAGTCGACGACGGTGGGATCCGCCGGTGCGCCTTCGGTCACCGAAACGATGCGGTCTCCCTCGATCCGGACCACCGCGTTGTTCACGATGCGTCCGGCCTTGGCGTCGAACATCCGCGCCGCCCGGATCCCACGAATGCGCCCCAGCGTCGCACTCTCCGGTGGCTTGGCCGCCGCCACATGCGCCTGGCAGCCCCCGAGGAGCCCCCCAAGCGTCAACATTCCGAACAAAAGCCGTCGCACGCCTTTCGAACAAGCCGCCCTCATGGTGCCAAAAAGCCCGCGATACCCCTTGCCGTCAACAGTCGCGACGACTCGCGACACTTCCGACCAACATGGACACCTGAGGTCCTGCTATAGGAGGAACCACCGACAAGGCCCCTTGGCGGAATGGCATACGCAGTGAATTTAAAATTCACGGCTCGAAAGGGCGTGCGGGTTCGAGTCCCGCAGGGGCCACCGCCGCAAAGGCGAGACGTGGTGACGTCAGAGCACGTCGAGGTAGCCGCGCATCGCGTAGACTCGGCGACGCTTCAGCGGTTCGGGAGCCGTTCGCTCTAAGAAGATGCGCAATTTTGCACTCTTCGCCGCACCGCCATCTAGGTACACGGGAGACTCTGCGGGACCCACGGCTTTCGTCCACGCAGGTGCTGGCCGCTGAGTTCGCTCGCAAAGTAGCTCTGCGAGTGCAGCGTACGTTGCACGCTCGTTGCGACCAAAGGTTTCGGGTGGGGGCGGTAGCGCGGACATGTCCAGATGCTCCCGATGCGCATCCTTGACCCATTGTCTCGCGGCTAGGTTGTCTCCGGACATGACGGCTCGCACTAATGCCACGACCCTCTCGGTCAGAGACATTGCTGGAGAGGCATGCGGCGAAACCATTTACCCTGATCTATACGATCGGGCTGCTAACGGCGCAACGAGCCCGCAAAGACAGGACCGCTAGATCGCCTCGCTAATCAGCTCCCATAGGTCATCAAGATTGAGCCTGGTGTTATGTCGCTTCGCGGGGAGGACGAAGCCGCCAACGCGATTCCATACGTCCTCCAGATCGAGTCCAGCCGTGTTCATCGTTCTCAGCAGGATCAGGGCATCCTCGCGGTCAGTTTCATCTCGAAACGCCATCAATTTCATGGCGAGCAGTTGCTCAGCGCCTGGTATCAAAATGTCGATGCAGCCCACCTTCAACAGGAGGTGCACGTCGCCTGAAACTTGAGGTGGTAGAAGACCCGCGTGCTTGGCCCTCTCGTTCAACCACCCCGAAGGCAGCCCAAACTCCGGGGCGATTTTGTCCGCGGCTGCGAGGATCCGCGGTGCATCGGCGGGGTCCAGCACGGCGTCGAAGTCCTGTGTCGTTCTTCGTGAATCAAAAGCGAAGGCAAATGCTACGCCTCCAATAGCGATGATTTGACTGGGAGGTCCGTCCGCCAATTCCGCCGAAAGCCGATCCAAGACGCAGCGCCAATCTTCCCGACCAAGCTTTGGCCCCTTCGGCATTTCGGCCTCCCCTACGTGTCGCTCACCTTAAGGTGTACACGATTTGGCGATCAACCCCCCGTGCGGTGCGCGGTGTTGCGTGTCTTGGTGCGGAGCCAGGAGAGGGCTTGCGACAGGAACGTCGGGTCCACGGTGTGGCCGGCGGGGCGTTCTTCGACGCGGTGGGGCCAGCCCATGGCGGCCAAGGCGTGGGCGTAGCGGCGGGAGTCGTCGGCGGTTTGGCGATCGGAGGCGGAGACGCCGACGAAGATCGGGGCTCGGTTTTTCGTGGCGGCGAGGTGTTGGCCGGGGGAGGCGCCGCCCGCGAGGATCACGTAGCCGTCGATGTCGGTGAGGGCGCCGCGCACGGCGACGCCGCTCCCGTAGTAGGCGCCGCTCGAGAAGCCGACCACGAATGTCTCGTCGAAGTCGTGGCCCACGCGCTTTGCGAGCTCTTTGCGTTCGCGTTGGATGTCGGCGAGCACCTTGGCTTCGTGTTCGCGTTGCGCGGGGATGGACGTGGGCCACAAATACCCGTTGCCCGCGGCGTTCTTCGGCGACGTCGGCAGAAGAACGGTGAAGCCGTGGCGCTTCGCGTAGTTCGCCATCGAGCGCTGTTGGAGCCACGCAAAACCGGGGGTCGTGGCCAGCGAGCCATGGAGATAAATCACCAGCGTATGGTGTCCCTCGGACTTCGCCGGATCGTCGCCATCGAAGTAGCAGACGTGCTCTTCCAGCTCCGTGACCTCGGGCGCGCACCAATCTTTCGGCCCCTCCGCGTCATCGCTGCTCGAGCTGTTCGGCCTGCTCGAAGCGTGCTTTGCGCTTTTCGTCTGCGTCGACTTCGACGCGTTTTTGGCGCTTGCCGGTACCGCGAAGGCACACGTCGCGAGAGCCAGTCCCAGCCATATCGGACGCATTGGGCACACCTTGTATCACGAACCGGGCCGCCCATGCCGCTTTGCAGCGACGCTCCGCGCTACGGAATAGCTGGCCTCGTCCCGCGTTGAGGGCAAGCGATGAATCGACGCACGTGGATCGCCTTGGGCGCGCTGGCTGCGGTGCTGTTCGCGTTCGCCGTGTATCGCTTCCGCCATCGCGGCGACGTGGCGGCTTCGGGCGAGCGAGGCGATCCTGCTGCACCCGAGTCCACCGCTTCCGACGTCACCGCGAGCGATCGCGATCTGTCGCGCGGCAGCGTTTCGGGGCGCGTCACCGACACGGCGGCGAAGCCCATTGCCGGAGCCCAAGTCTGCGCCTTCGCTTCGTCGGACCGCCTCGTCTCGGTCGACAAGCGCGTTCCGCGTTGCGTGACCACGGGTGCCGATGGGCGCTACCGCATCGACGACCTGCTCGTCGCAAGCTACGAGGTGACCGCGTCGGCGGTGAATTACCAGCCCGCACGCTGGGTCAACGCAGAGAAGACAGGACGCGCGCTCACCTTGGCATCGGGCGAGGCACGCGAGAACATCGATCTCGTTCTCACCGGGGGCGGCGTGCAGGTCCGCGGGCGCGTGCAGGACATCTCGGGTGGTCCCGTCGTCGGTGCGCTGGTGACCGTGCTGTCGACCGACCAAGCCATGTTTGGTCCAGAAGGCGCCGCCAATGCGGTGGCGCAAAGCGATGGCAAGGGCGAGTGGCAAGTTTGGGTCTCGCCGGGCCGAATCTCCGCGCAGGCCACGGCGGAGGGATACGCCGATGGCTCGAAGGATGGCGTCGCGCCAGGGCAGTTCATCGAGATTGCGCTCACGCCCGAATCGGTGCTGCAAGGTCGCGTCGTCGAGGCGGGCACCGACACGCCCGTGGCCGGAGCGCGCGTGTCCGCGAATGGGAACGCCATCATGTTCGGCCCCGGCGGAGGAGGAGAGCACACGGCGCTCACCGATGCGGAAGGGCGCTTTCGCATTTCGCGGCTCGAGCCCGGCCGCTACAAGCCGGATGCGAAAACGCCGCATCGATGGGGCACCGCCCGCGAGAGCGTTCTCCTTGGCGTGGGCGAGACGTCCGGCGAGGTGCTCATCGAAGCCCACCCGGCAGCCACCGTGAGCGGCCGCATCACGTTCAGCGACGGCAAAGGCTGTCCACAAGGCGCGGTGAACCTCTCCGAAAAAGGCAAGGGCGAGTTCCGCTGGGCCAAGGCCGACGACGACGGCAAGGTGCGTGTCGAAGCCTTGCTCCCCGGCACGTACCAGGTCGAAGTCTGGTGCAAGGACGCGGCGCTCGAGGACAAGTACGAACCCATCACGCTCGCCGAAAAGGACATCGACGGCCTCGTGTGGAAGGTCAACGCGGGGCTTTCCATGAGCGGCGTCGTCGTCGACGCCAAAGGAGAGCCCGTGGCCGGCGTAACGCTCTTCGCGCGCACCCGCGGAGGCGATGGCCGCGATCCGCGCAGCCGTACCGGGTGGGGCAACACCCAGAGCGAGAAGGATGGAAGCTTCCGCATCCGGGGCCTGCTCGCGGGTACGTACAGCGTCGATGTGCGGCGTGAAGGCATCGCCACGCCCAAGGAGCCGCTGGACGTCAAAGTCGATCGCGACGTGAGCGGATTGCGCATTACGCTTCCCGCCGGCGGCTCCATCGAAGGCACCGTGGTCGATGGATCGGGTGCACCCGTCGCGGGCGCGAACGTGCAGGCGAAGGGCAGCTCGTGGGGCTGGAACCAAACGTCCACGCGCGACGATGGGACCTTCGCCCTCAAGGGCATCAACCCGGGCGACTACCGCGTTTCCGCCTCCCACGGTTGGTCGGCCATGCGCGCCCCCGGCACCAAAGACGACGACGTGCAAGGTGTCTCCACGGCGGTGAAGGCCGGGGAAACGGCCCGCGTGAAGGTCGTCGTCGAGTCCCAAAAAGACGAAATCCGCGGCCGCGTCGTCGACGACGGCGGCCAGCCGGTCACCGACGCCTTCGTCGACGCCGAGCGTGAATCGGACAGTGCGAGCAAGGCGCAGGGGCAGGCCGGTCGCTCGATGCGATGGGCCTGGGGCCGTCGCACGCCCGTCCTCACGGAGCTCGACGGGCGCTTCACCCTCACGAAGCTGTCCCCGGGAACGTACACCGTGCGCGCCTTCCGCAAAGGGGGTGGCGAGACGATGGCCGAAAAGGTGCGCGCGGGAACGGAGGTCACGCTCACCATTCGCCAGACGGGATCCATCTCGGGCGTCGTCGTGGGGAGCAAAGGCTCGTCGCCCGAACGCTTCTCGGTGACCTTGCGCGACGAGAAAACGGGCGTCTCGCGCGACGAAAGCTTTTTCCGCACGGGCGGCGCCTTCGCGCTGCGCGATCTTCCGGCGGGCGACTTCGTCGTCTCCGCCGAGGCCGCCGAGGGACGCGCGCTCACCAAAGTGCAACTCGAGCAAGGGGCCAAGCGCGAAGGCTTGCGCCTCGAGCTCGAAGGCAATGCCACCCTGCGCGGCCGCGTCGTTGCACTCGACAACGGGCAACCCATTCCGGGCATGGTCGTCTTCGCCCGGCCGGCGAAAGGAGGCTCGTCGGGGATGATGTCGATGGGCGGTTCGATGGGGGACCAGGACCGCAAAAATGTCACCGATGCGGAGGGCCGATTCGAGATCGAGCGCTGTCCCGCGGGGCGCGTCATCGTGAGCGCATACCCCAATGACTTCCGCGGCTCGGAATTTTCCCCGATTTACGTTCCGCTCACCGTCGACGCGGGAAGAACGAACGAGGTTGCCCCGCTCCGTGCGCCGCGCAAGCGCACCAAAGGATTCGACATGGGCGGCGATCTCGGCTTCGTCCTCCAAGAGCGCTCGCCGGACGCGGATCTCGAGCAGGCGCGCAACATCGTGAGCGTGGTGCGGCCGGGCAGCGCCGCGGCGAAGGCCGGCCTCGTGGTGGGCGATGAAATCGTCAGCGTGGACGGGCAGGACGTCGTCGGCCCGAACGGCTACCTCTATCGTTCCTTGAGCAACGTGCCCGAGGGAACGAGCATTTCCCTCGGGCTAAAACGGGGCGGGCAGGTGGTCATCCAGGCGGCGAAGCCTCTGTAGGATCGCCGAGCGCGGAGGTGACGAGCTCGGTGTCGGCGTATTCGACGAGCTCGCGCACCTTGCCCTCGGCGAAGCGGTACACGAAACAGTAGGCATTGTTGTAGGGCATGTTGCTCTTGGTCATGACATCGCCGCGTGCCTCCACGACGACGCAGTCGCCTTCGGCGATGAAGCGAGTCGCCGTGGCCTTGTAGGGGGTCGCGAATTTCGCCCGAAGTGGCGCGAGAAGATCGCGGAGTACGGATTCCTTTCCCACGTAGGTTTTGGACCATTTCGTCGTGCCCGGCACCGTCCAGCGCACGTCGTCCGCCAAAGACTCCACCAACGGCCGCGAGTTGCCCTTGGCCAGTTCCGCATAAACATGCTGCAAGAGTCGCTTGTTCTCGTTCGATTCCATGCGCCAAAGCATGGACAACGGGCGCCGCCGGCTCCAATCCATAGGTGGCATAGAGTCCTTTCGTCCCATGAATCTTGCTTCGCTCGACCTCAACCTTCTCGTAGCGCTCCAGGCTCTTCTCTCCGAGGAGAGCGTCAGCCGCGCTGCGCAGCGCGTGGGCCTTTCGCAGCCTGCGACCAGCCACGCCCTGCAGCGCCTGCGGGACATCATGGGCGATCCTTTGTTGGTGCGCGTGGGCTCGCGCATGGAGCTCACGCCCCGCGCGCAGGCCTTACGCGTGCCGTTGTCGGAGGCGCTGGCTCAGGTGCAGGGGCTCTTCGTGGCCGACACCTTCGAGCCAGCGATGAGCGAGCGCCGGTTCAGCGTGATGATGCCCGACCACGTTCTCAACTTGATCCTGCCGCCGCTTCGCGAACGCATTCGCAGCGAGGCTCCGAGGGTTCGCGTGGACGTAGCGCCCTGGCGTGGACCGGGCGTGATGACCGCCGAGTTCGCGCGCACGATCGACTTGGTGATCGCCTGTACCGGGTCGGAATTTCCTGGCTTCCACGGCCAGCGCCTCTTTTCGGACACCGATGCCATCGCCATCCGCAAGGATCACCCGGAGCGCGCCTGTATCGGGCAGATGGAGCCTTTTCTCGCGACGCCACACGTGGCCGTCTACGGCCGCGGCCAGCGCGAAGATCCCGTGGATACGTGGCTGCGCGAGAACGGTGTGGAGCGCCGCATTGCGCTCGTGGTGCCGAGCTATCTGCAAGCGCTGCACATGGTCTCGTGCTCCGATTTGATCGCCGTCGTCCCTCGCCGGCAGATCGAGGTGCTCGGGGGCGTGCTCGGTCTCGATGCCGTCCAACCCCCGCTGGATCCGGGATCGTTCGAAGAGATCATGTTCCATCCGACGCGCGCCCAGGTCGATCCGGGATCGATCTGGTTGCGCAAGCACGTGCTCGCGATCGGAGCGAGGTTCGCCTAGTTCTCGAGGCTCGGAAGGAACGTCGGCTTCGTGCGAAGGTGCGTCGCTTGCTCGTACGCGTAGGCGATGCGCAAGAGCGCAGGCTCGGACCACGCGGGGCCGAAAAAGAGAACGCCCGCCGGCAGTCCGTGCACGGCACCGCACGGGACGGTGATGCTCGGGTAGCCGGCCACCGCGGCCAACGTCGACATCGAGCCCGTGATGGCGTCGCCGTGCACGAAGTCCGTGACCCAGGCCACGCCGCCGGTGAGGGTGACGATGGCGTCGAGCTTGTTCTCGCGCACGGTGCGATCGATACCTTCTTCGCGCGCGAGCTTGCGGCACGCGACCAAGGCCTCGCGGTACGCCGGTGTGTCGAGCGGGCCCTTTTGCAGGGCGCGGTCGAAGAGATCCTGCCGGAACCAGGGCATCTCTTCGCGGGCGCGCTGCACGTTGAACTTCACCAGATCGTCCAAGGTGCGCAAAGGCTGGTTCGTGCGCGTGGCCAGGTACGCCGCCATGTCGGCCTTGAGCTCGTAGAGCAGCACTTCCAGCTCGGGGGCTTCCACGGCCTTCGCAATATCGCCCAGCGCGCGGGCCCCGGCGCGTGCGGCTTCCTCGGGCGCGTGCGCTTCGATCTCGACGACCGTGGCGCCCAGCTTTCGCAACGCCGCGATGGCCGCATCCAGGGTGGCCATCAGGGCAGGGGTCATCCAGCGCTCGCCGCGGAGCACTCCGATGCGCGCACCGCGGGCACCGTCCCGCGTGAGGAATCGCGTGTAGTCGCGTTCGGCGCGTGCGCCGCTCGTCGCGGGATCGCGCGGGTCGGCGCCGGCAATGGCGCCAAGCAAAATCGCGGTGTCGGCCACGGTGCGGGTCATGGGGCCGGCCGTGTCCTGCGAGTGCGCGATGGGGATGATGCCCGCGCGGCTGACCAAGCCCACCGTGGGCTTCAGGCCCACGAGCCCGCAGAGTTGCGCCGGGCTCACGATGGATCCGTCCGTCTCGGTGCCGATGGCCGCGGCGGCGAGGTTTGCGGCGACGGCGGACGCGGAGCCCGAGCTCGAGCCGCTCGTGTTGCGATTGAGCACGTAGGGATTCTTCGTGAGCCCGCCGCGGGCGCTCCACCCGCTGACCGAGTGCGAGTCGCGCATGTTCGCCCACTCGCTCAAGTTCGTCTTGCCCAGGATGATGGCGCCGGCGTCCCGCAACCGCGCCACCACATGGGCATCGCGCAGGGCGGGCGTCCCGAGCAGCGCCAGCGAACCTGCGGTCGTCTGCATGCGATCGCCCGTATCGATGTTGTCCTTCACGAGCAGCGGTATGCCGTGCAGCGGCCCGCGTGCGCCCTTGCTGCGCCGCTCTTCGTCGAGGCGCGTGGCGATGGCCTGCGCCTCCGGGTTGATCTCGAGCACGGATTTCAGCGCCGGCCCCTTGCGATCGACGGCCTCGATGCGTGCGAGGTACGCGTCCACTAGCTCCCGCGACGAGCAGTCGCCGCGCGCCATGCGCCCGGCCAGATCGGCGATGGAGGCTTCCTCCAGCTCGAGTCCGCGCGGCCGCGGCGCGCTCGTGAGGGACGGCGTGACCCCGCTCCGGGCACAGCCACTCCCAAATTGCGCCAAAATGCCCGAAATCGTCACGCCGAGGAACGTCCGTCGATCCATGGGCTCGGCACGATACCAGATCCGGCTTTGGGTCGAACCTCGGGCCGATCCATACTGCGCGCCATGTCCCGTCGCATCTTCGATCCCATTCGCTGGGCGCGCATCTTTGCGTTGGCCGCGGTGACCGTGCCCGTCACCTCGGCGGCCGCGGCGCCTGCTCCCTCGATTCAAGGTGAGCCTCCCTCATTATCCATCGAAAAGACCCGGCTTGCGAACGGTCTCGAGGTCATCCTGCACGAGGACCATCGGACGCCGATCGTCACGACGAACGTCTGGTACCACGTCGGTTCGAAGGACGAGCCCTCGGGCCGGAACGGCTTCGCCCACCTGTTCGAGCACCTCATGTTCCAGGGCTCGAAACACGTTCCCGAGGACGCGTACT
This sequence comes from Sorangiineae bacterium MSr12523, assembly GCA_037157775.1. Lineage (NCBI taxonomy): Bacteria > Pseudomonadati > Myxococcota > Myxococcia > Myxococcales > Pendulisporaceae > Pendulispora > Pendulispora brunnea. The sequence goes on along the minus strand of CP089982.1, from coordinate 5,894,618 downwards.
TTCGCTTCTTGGAGCGCGTTGGTGCGACGGACGTGAACGGCACCACCAGCACGGACCGGACGAACTACTACGAGACGGTGCCGAAAAATCGGCTGAATCTGGCCCTATGGCTGGAGAGCGACCGCATGGGATTTTTGCTCTCCCACGTCGACGAGCTGACCTTCACGGGACAGCGCGACGTGGTGAAGAACGAGCGGCGCCAGAACTACGAGAATGCGCCGTACGGCCTGGTGGTGCAGTACATCTACGAGCGGCTCTACCCGGTGGGACATCCGTACCACTTTCTCACCATCGGCACGCCGCGCGATCTCGATGCGGCCTCGCTCGAGGATGTGAAGTCGTTCTTCCGCACGTGGTATGCGCCCAACAATGCGACCTTGGTGATCGCGGGCGACTTCGATCGAACGAAGACCCTGGAGCTCGTGGAAAAGTACTTCGGGCCGATCCCGTCGGGTGCGCTGCCGGCGCGTGCGCCGGTGCCGCCGGTGACGTTGGCCAAGGAGGTGCGGCTCGACGTGGCCGCTGGGGTGGAGCTGCCGCGCGTTTACATCACGTGGCCCACGCCGCCGATGTTCGCGCCGGGTGATGGCGATTTGGATTTGCTGTCGCACGTTCTTTCGAGCGGGAAAACGAGTCGGTTGTACAAGAAGCTCGTTTACGATCTTCAAATTGCGGCGGACATTTCGGCGTCGCAGGACTCGAGCCAGCTCGGCTCGACCTTCGAGATCGTGGCCACGGCGCAGCCCGGGCACACGGCGCAGGAGCTGCTCAAGGCCATCGACGAGGAGCTTGCGCTCGTGCGCTCGGGCGGCGTGAAAAGCGAGGAGCTCGCGCGGGCGAAGACGTCGGTGCTCTCGGGGCTGACCTTCAGCCTGGAGCGGACGGCGTCGAGGGCCGATCGCATCAATTTGTACAACCAGTACATGGGCGATCCGCGGTATCTCGCGAAGGATCTCGCCCGGTACGAACAAGCCACGGCGAGCTCGGTGCAGGATGTCGCGCGCCGGTACCTTCCGGCGGACAAACGCATCGTGACGGTGGTGACACCCGAAAAAGGGGCGCCGGTGGCGGGCCGCCTTAAAGGAGGTTCGTGATGAGGCGCATCGTTTCGTTGGGGGCAGTCGTCATGGTGGGCATTCTGGGCGTGGCCTGCGGTGGCACGCCGAAGCTTCCTCCGGCGCCGCCGGCACCGTCCCCCGTGGAGCCTCCGAAGCCGCTCGAGCCGAGTTCGCCGGCTGCCCCGCGCGGGGACACGCCCGATGCGGCGTTCCGCGAGAAGGCGCCGGACGAAGATGGCACCGTCGTCTTCACGCCGCCGAAGGTGGAGTCGTTTCGTCTGAAGAATGGCGTGCGCGTTCTCTTCGTCGAGCGGCGCGATCTGCCCATCGTGAGCGTGCGCCTGGCGCTCAAGGCCGGTGCGGGGGACTATCCCGCGCTGAAGCCGGGGGTCGCGTCGTTCATGGGCTCGATGCTGGAGCAGGGGACGAAGAGCCGCACGGCGTTGCAGTTGTCCGACGACTACGAGGAGATCGGCGCGCAGCATGCGGCATGGTGCGGGTGGGACTCGTGCGGTGGTTCCGTGAAGACGCTGGCGAAGCACCTCGATCGGGCGCTGCAGCTCTTGGCGGACGTGGCCACGCACCCGACGTTCCCCGATGCCGAAATCGAGCGCTTGCGCTCGCGGCGCTTGGCGGCGCTCGCGCAGGAGAAGACGCAGCCCGGTGCCATGTCGCAAAATGCGGTCGCGGCGGCGCTGTACGGGCGCAACCACCCTTACGGCAACGCGCTGGGCGGTCGCGCGGACGACGTGAAGGCGCTGGCGCGCAAGGACCTGGTCAAAGCCTACGAGACGATGTTCACGCCGAAGAATGCCACCTTGGTGGTCGCGGGTGACATCACGCAGAAGGCGCTCGCGGACAAGCTGGAGTCGTCGTTCGGTGCGTGGGCTGCGGCCGGTGCGGCGCAGGCTCCGCGCACGCCGGCGGCGCCGGCCACGTCGAAGGCCCCGCGGCTCGTGTTGGTGGACAAGCCGGGGGCGGCCCAGTCGCAGGTGGCCTTGGTCGAGGTGGGGGTGCCCCGTCGCAATGCCGATCGCGATGCCATCACGGTGATGAATTCCATCTTGGGCGGCATCTTTTCGAGCCGCATCAACTTGAACCTGCGTGAGGCGAATCACTTCACGTATGGGGCAGGGTCACGGTTCGCGATGCGGCACGGCCCGGGCCCATTCCTGGCCGGCGGTGCGATGGTGTCCGAGAAGACGGCTGCGGCGGTGGGCGAGCTGTTTCGCGAGATCCGGCGGATGATCGACGAGGACGTCAAGGACGAGGAGCTCGCGGACGCGAAGTCGGACATCAAGCATGGCCTGCCGGGGCGGTTCGAGACGGTGAACGCGGTCACGTCGGCCGTGGAAGACATCGCGATTTACGACCTTCCGCTGGACGAATTCGTGACCTTGCCCAAGCGGATCGACGCGGTGACGGTGAAGGACGTTCGTCGGGTGGCGAAAAAGTATCTCCATCCCGAGGCGCTCAAGGTCGTCATCGTCGGCGATCGCGCGAAGCTCGAGTCGGAGCTGACGCAGACCTTGCGGCTCGGCGCGCCCGAGGGGCGGGACGCGTACGGCGATCTCGTGCAGTAGGCGCGGTCACTCGCTGCGGGTGTACGTGACGGGGGGGAGCGTCCCGAGGGTGAGACGGTCCGCCCCCCCGAGTACCTCGATATCGTAGCGCGCTTTGGCGTTCGCGAAGTCCGGCGATGCCCAGTCCGTCTTTCCACCGACGGCGCCCAAGTGGAGCGTGTCGATGGTCAGCCCGGAGGCGCCGCTTTTGACGACGAGCCGCGTGGGTACACCCTCGGGACGCAGAAGGGTGACCTTTTTGACGCCCCCGCGGATGCGGACGATGACGGTGTCGGCGGGGCGGGGGAGCTGCAGGGACACATCGACCGCGCCGCCCGAGATTTCGAGCTCGCGCAATGTGAGGGCGCGCAAGTCGGCATCGAGGTTCACCACGCCGCCGCGAACGAGGATGTGCCACGGCAGGGACGGGTGAATGGCGAGCTCCGACGTGCCGCGCTTCGACGTGAGTCCGCGAAGCATGGATCGCGAGGGTTCGACCACGATGTGGCCTTCGTGCGCGGTGATGCGAGGTTCCGCGCCGACGAAGCGGCCACGGTAAAGATGCGGGCCGACCTCGGCGTGGAGCTGCATGTTGGTGCAGCCGCGCACGAACTCCAGGTAGCCGACCTTGTCGTGGGTGAGCGGTGCGGAGAGCTCGGTCGTGCCTTGCGGCGGTGGGTTTGGGCCTCCGGCGGGACTGGCGGGCCCCATGGCCCGGACCCGCTCCGTCTCTTGGCGAATCAACTCGAGCGACGTGCGGAAGAAGTCGTGCACACGGGCGAGCTCCTCTTCCGTGTAGCGTGAGCACATCTCCTCCCAGGCTTTTGCGAAGGGTCCGAAGATCGAGATGTACTCGGCCGTGCGATCGGGCAGGATGCGCACGAGCACCTGCCTGCGATCGTCGGGATCTTTCTCGCGGCGCACGAAGCCTGCCTTCTCGAGCCGATCGAGCACGCCGGTGATGGCGCCCGTGGTGAGGCCGGTGAGTTCGGCCATGCGACCGGCGGTGAGCGGGCCTTCGAGTGCGGCGCGGCCCGCGATGTCGAGGCATTTGTGATCGGTGACGCTGATGCCCATGCGCTCCGCGATGGCCTGATGGAAGAGGATGGTGCGCGCACTGAGCTCGCGCCCGAGCTCCTCACCGATGGTGCGTGACCAGTTTTTGCGGGTAACGCCGGTCGTACCGGTCACGCCGGAGGCGGGGATCTCTTTAATGCTGGGTTCGGTTCCCTTGCTCGCCACGAGGAGCGTCTCCAAAATTGTTTAGTATGTAAGATTTATACGGTCCGCGTTGACGCGTGTCGAGCCGCGGCGCGGGAAAACTCCGGCACACTAAATTATCTTACTTAATAAGACACTTGACTCGTCAGACGTGCGGATCCATTAACTATGTATCTTACTTACTAAGATAATTCGTTTGCGTCGCCGGGCGTATTGAATTTCCAAAAAGTTATATTACCAATGGGTGATATTCAAAGAAGGGAGCGCCCATCGTGGCACGCGTCCAAAACGATTCTCTTTCGGCGGAGCTGGCGTCGCTCCGCATCGACCGCACGGGGCCTTCGCGCGGTTCTTCATCTCCTTCTCCGCCGGTGCGTGGCACGCAGGGTGGCCTTTCGAAACGCTGGATCGCACTCCTCGCCGTTGCGGGCGTCGGCGCGGTTTCCGCCGTATCGGCGCGTCCGTTGCTCGCGAGGGTGCAGCGCCCCGTCGTACGCATGACGGAGATTGCGCAGGTGGCGCCGTCGCAGGCTTCGGTCGAGCTCACGGCCACCGGATACGTCGTGGCGCAGCGCACAGCGAAGGTCGGCGCGAAGGTTCAGGGGCGCATCACCAAGACGAACGCCCACGAGGGCGATCGCGTGCACCAAGGTGACGTGCTCTTCGAGCTCGATCCCACGGATCAACGCCGGGAGCTCGCGGCCGCGCGTGCCCGCGTCGAGGTTGCGCGCGCCAAAGTGCAGGTCGCCCGCGCCACCCTGGCCGAGACGGAGCGCTCCCTGGCCCGTGAGAAGAAGCTCGCTGCCAGCGGCGCGGTGGCCGTCGCCACAGCGGAAGATCTGGAGACGCGTTCCCTGTCGCTTTCGGCCTCGGTGGCCGCGGCCGAGGCGGAAATCAAGGCCGCATCGGCCGATGCCGCCCGCATCGAAGCCGCACTTCACGACATGCGCGTGCTCGCGCCCATCGATGGCGTGCTCACGACCAAGCCGCTCGAGGTGGGCGAGGTCGTCACCAACGAAACCCCGCTGGTCGAAATTCTCGACCCGGCATCGCTTCTCGTCGAAGTCGACGTGCCCGAAGGCCGCGCGGGCGCCGTGGCGGTCGAGGCACCCTGCGAAATCGTGCTCGACGCGTTTCCGAACGACCGTCACCGCGGCCAGGTCGTCATGGTGGGACCCCGCCTGAATCGCGCGAAAGCCACGGCCCTGGTCAAAGTGAAGTTCCTCGACCCGGTGCCGGAGCTGCGCGCGGAAATGGCGGCCCGCGTGGGCTTTCTGCGCGAGGCGCTCGACCCGGAAAAGCTCCACGCCGCCCCGCAAACGGTGGTCTCCAAGTCGGCCATCGTCGAGCGCGGTGGGCAAAAGTTCGTCTTCGCCCTTCGGGGCGATGCCGTGCACCTCGAGCGCGTGACGCTCGGCGAGGCACTCGGCGGGAGATTCGTTCTGGCGGAAGGGCCTTCGTCGGGAACGCGCGTCGCGGAAAACCCGGGCCCGGATCTCATGGATGGTCAGATGGTCAAGGAAAGCGAAGCGAAGTGATGGAACTGGAACTCGAACGAGACCGAACGAACGCCTCCCCCAAAGTCACCAACTCGGTGCGCATCGCGCCCTTCGCCGACGGCCCTCCCGTCATCCGCCTGCGCGGTGTCGCCAAGGAGTACCAACGCGGAGGGGAGACTTTGCGCATCCTGAGCGATCTCGATCTCGATGTCGCGCAGGGCGCATTCGAGGCCCTCATGGGCCCGTCGGGCTCGGGCAAGACGACGTTGCTCAACCTCATCGGCGGTCTGGATCGCCCCACACGCGGCAGCTTGGAGGTGGCCGGCGTGCGGCTCGATCAATTGAGCGACGCGGAGCTCTCCGAGTGGCGCGCGCAGACGTTGGGCATCATTTTTCAGGCGTACAACCTCTTGCCCGTGCTCACGGCACTGGAGAACGTCGAGCTGCCGCTTCTCCTTACGTCGCTGCCATCCTCCGAACGGCGCAAGCGCGCCCAAACGGCGCTGAAGATCGTGGGGCTCGAGCAGCGCATGGGCCACTACCCGCGCCAGCTCTCCGGCGGGCAGGAGCAGCGCGTGGCCATTGCGCGCGCCATCGTGAACGATCCGCTGGTCATCATCGCCGACGAACCCACGGGCGATCTCGATCGGCAGAGTGCCAACGAGGTGCTGGAGATCTTCGAGAAGCTTTACCGCGAGATGGGCAAGACCATCGTCATGGTCACGCACGATCCCACGGCCGCCGAGCGCGCATCGATCATCCGCCGCCTCGACAAGGGAGCCTTGATATGAACCTCGGACACTTGGTCGTGCGGAACGTGTTCCGCAACAAGGTTCGTCTCGCCCTGACCGTGCTCGGTGCCGCCGTCGCGGTGATGACGTTCATCACCCTGCGCACGGCGCTGCGCTCGTGGACGGTGGCGCAGGAGTTCGCGCAGAAGGATCGCCTCATGACCCGGCACAAGGTCACCTTCGTTCTACCGTTGCCCAAACGGTACGCGGAGGACGTGGCCAATGCCAAAGGCGCCGACGGCCGGCCTCTCGTGCGGGCGGTGACGTACGCGAATTGGTTCGGCGGGCGCGAGCCGAACCATCCGAACGAGTTTTTCGCGAGCATCGCCGTCGACGGCAAGACGTACTTCGAGGTCTACGACGACGTGCACGTGCCGAAGGACCAGTACGACGCGTTCCTGAAGGATCGCTCGGGGGCCATCGTCGGAAAAGGGCTGGCCGACAAGTTCGGGTGGAAGGTGGGCGACCGCATCACCCTGGAAAGCCCTCTCTATCCCGCACCCGAAGGGGCCGGGTGGACGTTCACCGTCTCGGGCATCTATACGGCGGCGCCGCACGTCGGCCAACAGACGTTCCTCTTTCACTGGCAGCGCCTCGACGACACGTTGCCGTCTGAGCGGCGCAACATGATCGGCTGGATCACCAGCCGCACGACGGATCCCGACGGCGCGGTCAAGGCCAGTGTGGCGCTGGATCGCATCTTCGGCGAGCGCGACGTGCAGACGGTGAGCCAGGACGAGCGGACCTTCAACACGGGATTCATCGGGATGATCTCCTCCGTGCTCGACGTGCTGAGCGTGCTCTCGCTGGTCATTCTGGCCATCATGGGGCTCATTCTGGCCAACGCCGTGGGCATGAGCACCCGCGAGCGAACGAGCGAGTATGCCGCGCTCAAAGCCGTGGGCTTCAAGCCGCGTCACATCGCCTTCATCGTGGCCGGCGAAGCGGCGCTGGTCGGTTTTCTCGGGGGCCTGGTCGGCCTGGTGCTCTCGTACTTGGTCGTCGACCGCGGCGTGGGGAAGTTCTTCGAGGAGAACATGACGCAGTTCTTCCCCGTGTTCCGCGTCGATGGCAGCACCCTCGCCATGGCGCTGGTCGTTGCGATCGCGCTGGGGCTCTGCGCGTCGCTGCAGCCAGCAATCCGCGCGTCACGTTTGCGTGTCACCGAAGCGCTCCGGCGCGTTGCCTAGAGGACCCCATGCTCATTGCAAAGTACAATCTTCGTAGTCTGCTCGCGCGCAAGACGACCGCAGTTGCGACCGCGCTGGGTGTTGCCCTCGCAACCCTGGTGTTCGCGGCATCGTGGATGCTTGCGGCCGGCGTGACCAAGACGCTGGGCGAAGGCGGAAGGGACGATACGGCCTTGGTGCTTCGAAAGGGGAGCGATGCGGAGTTGAACAGCAGCTTCGATGCGCAGGCACTCGCGCTCGTGCTTTCCGCGCCCGGCGTGAAAAACGAGAACGGTGCGCCGCTCGGGTCTGCGGAGACGGTGGTGGTCGCCGCCGTGCCCAAGTCGGGCGGCGAGGGGATGAGCAACGTGACGCTGCGGGGCGTGGATCCGCAGTCGTACGCGCTTCATTCGGAGCTCGTGATCGTCGAAGGGCAGAAGCCGCGGCCGGGCACCGACGAGGCCATCATCGGCTCGCGGTTGCGCGGGCGCTTCCAGGGGCTCGATCTCGGTAAGTCGTTCGAGCTCAGGAAAAATCGGCCGGTCACCATCGTTGGCGTCTTCGAGGACCGCGGCCACGCGTCGGAGTCGGAGGTGTGGATCGATCGCCCGGTGCTGTCGGCGGCCTTCGGTCGCACGGCCACCGTGTCGTCGGTGCACGTGCGTTTGACCGACAAGGAGCAGTTCGCGGCCTTCGAGTCCGCGGTGGAGCACGACAAGCGCCTGGCGCTGGATGCCATCGAGGAGCCGGTCTTCCTGGAGCACCAGTCCGAAGGGCTCAGCATGTTCTTACGGATCATGGGCACATTGATTGGAGTCTTCTTTTCGCTGGGTGCCATGCTCGGGGCCACCATGACGATGCACGCGGCCGTAGCCAACCGCGAGCGCGAGATCGGCACCTTGCGCGCCCTGGGATTTCCCCGGCGAAAGATTCTCGTGGGCTTCCTCGTCGAGGCGATGACCCTGACGGCCGCGGGCGGCGCCCTCGGCGTGCTTCTCTCGACGTGCCTCTCCCGCGTGAAAATCTCGATGATCAACTACGCGACGTGGTCCGAGCTCGTTTTCACGTTCTCGCCCACCGCGGAAATCCTGGTGAAGGCCGTCGTCTTCGCCGCCCTCATGGGCCTCATCGGCGGCTTCTTCCCCGCCTACCGCGCCTCGCGGATATCACCTCTCGCCGCACTTCGAAGCTAGGAGAGATTCACATGAAGGCGGGAAGGCGGGAAGGTTTTTTTGTTGTTGGAGCCAGGTGCTCTCGAAGAAGGAGCATTGTTCAAAAAACACAAAAAACTTCCCGCCTTCCCGCCTTCATGTTTGCTCTCTCTCTTCGCTCTACGGATTGCCGATGGTGGCGTTGATGCAGACGGTGGGGCAGTTTTCGCCGTTGGGGCGGGTCTCTTTGTAGTTCGCCTTTTCGGCGAGGCCTTGGACCTCGGTCGTTCCGCGCTTTACGCGAAGCTCGTACTGATCCTTCGTCTTGTCGATCGGGAAGTCGTCGATGGGGATGATCGCCTCCACCGAGTACGACTTGCCCGGCTCCGCCAAATCGAGCGTGGTGTCGTTCGGAACACCGCCCGTCAACAGCACCTTGTGCGTGTCACCGCGGAAGGCGGGCAGGGAGTCCACCTCGCCCTGGCTGCACACGCCGTTGCGGCACACGTGAATCGATGTGTCCTTCATCTGATCCGCGGTCAGCGTCACACGAAGGCGCAACGTCACGTTGTTGATGCACTGGATCTGGGAGCAGTTATCCCCTTCGGAGGACGAAGAGGAGCACGCTCCCGCAGCGGGGACGAGCAGCAGCCAACCTGCCAAGGCGACCAACCCAGCAAAACCATAGCGACGAGGAAGAATCGGCGAGCGCATCTTCGACGAACTCTACGGAAGTTCGATCACGATTTGTATGGAGCACGGGATATCCATGGGATCCCCAGGCCCCAGGGACATTTCGCAAGCCTCCGAAGCACCAAGGAAGCACGTGTGTCATCGGGGCTCCCCATCAGGAAGAACCCTGGTAGTCTGCCAACCTACCGGCGGGTGAACGCCCGCTTCCCACACGCATGGCGGCCGCCCTCGAGAACCAGTCCCTTCACGTTCGTCTCGCCCAAATCGCTCGTACGCTCGAAGGATTTTTCCTCGGCAAGGAAGAGGTCATCCGCCTCCTCCTGATTTCGACGCTGGCGGGCGAGCATGCCGTGTTGGTCGGCCCACCGGGCACCGCGAAGAGCGCGCTGATCCGCATGTTCGCGCGGCTGATTCATGCGAACTACTTCGAGTACCTGCTCACCCGTTTCACCGAGCCGAACGAGATCTTTGGCCCGGTCGACATCGCCGCCTTCCGCGAAGGCCGCTACGAGCGGCGCATCGATGGCATGCTTCCGCGGGCCGAGATTGTCTTTCTCGACGAGGTCTTCAAGTCGAACTCGGCCATCCTCAACGCGCTTCTCACCCTGCTGAACGAGCGGCGCTACACGAGCGGCGGTACGGTGCTGCGTTGCCCGCTGCTCTCGTGCTTTGGTGCCTCGAACGAGGTGCCCACCGACGAGACGCTCACGGCGATCTTCGATCGGTTCATCCTGCGCATTCGCAGCGACAATCTCGACGCGTACCACTTCCAGGATTTGCTCGAGAAGGGCATCCGCAACGAGGCCTACGCCGACGCGCCCATTCAGCCGCTGGCCAGCGCGCAGGAGATGGCCCAGTTCCATCGCACCTTCGCGCGCAACCTGCAATTTTCCGAGGAGTTCCTCTCGGCCTACAAAGGTCTGGTCTTCCAGATCCGCGCCGAGGGCATCACGCTTTCGGACCGGCGCGTGGTGAAGATCCTCAAGCTGTTCGTGGCGAGCGCGTTCCTCGATGGTCGGCAGCAGGCCGACGCGTCGGACTTCTTCGTGCTCAAGCACATCTGGAACAACCAGGACCAGGCCGCGATCCTCGAAGGCATTGTGACCCCCGTGCTGGAGGCGCACTACCGCGACCATCCGAACCTCAAACGGGTCGGGGCCATGGGCATCGGCATCGAGGCGCTTGCGGGCGAGATCGATCGCATTCGGCAGGTGCTCACCGGCAATGCGGGGCTCGGAGATGTGCAGCTCTTCAGCCAGCTCAAGGCGCTCAACGAGATCAAGGTGGCCCTCGGGCAGTCGCCCGATCCCCGTGCCCGCGAGCTCACGGCGCGCGTCGATCAATTGCTGGAGGCGGCGTTTCGCAGCGGCCGCTTCGCGCAGCTTTGAAGGCGCCCCGGACAAGAATGTCGCGCATCGTCGCGGTCGATACGTCCACGGCCCTCGGATCGGTGGCCCTGCTCGAAGGGGAGCGCCTCGTTTTCACCTCCGAGCGGCGGCTTTCGAATGCCCATGGTGAATCGTTGCTCTTGGCGATGGACGAGGCCATGAAGCACGCGGGCTGGACCCCGCGGGACGTGGAGCGATGGGCCGTGGGCATCGGGCCGGGCTCGTTCACCGGCACACGCATCGGCGTGGCGACCGTGAAAGGAATTGCGCTCGGCACCGGTCGCGAGGTCGTGGCGGTGACGTCGTTCGAGGCGGTGCGCTGGGGCCTCGTGGCGGCGCCCGACGAGGTCGCGGTGAGCGTCCTTCCGGCGATGCACGGGGAGGTCTTCGTCCAATGGGGCGATGCGGAACCGTTGCACCTGCCGCTGGCCACGGCCCCGCAGCGCATTGGACAAGAAATTGCGCACGGGCGGCTTCTCATCGTGGGAAGCGGAGGCCCGCTCGTCGATTGGGACTCGATTCACGAGCGCCCCGTGCGCCTCGTGAACGACGCCCCCCACGACGTGCCACACGCCACGTCGATTGCGCGCGTCGCCGCGCAACGCACGCAATCCGTGGAACCTACCGAAGTAGAGCCGCTTTACGTGCGGCCCCCGGACATCACGCTACCTAAAGGCTCGTCGTGAAGATGCGCTCGCCGCTGCCGGACGGCGCGACGAAGAGCTGCAGGGCGGCATTGCCGGCTCCGCCCTGGAAGTAATCGACGCGGATGCGGTGCGTACCGGCATTGAGCGGCACGTTGACCGCGCCACCACCCGCCGAATGCAGACCGTCGTTGTTGAGGCGGATCGTGTCGTCGATGTACAGGAGCGAGCCGTCGTCCGAGCGCAGGCGGAAGCTGTAGTTCGCCGTGCGTGAGACGTTGAACGTGCCCTCGTAGCGGATGGCGAACCACTCGTTGCGCGTGTTGTCGATGCCGGGGAAGCCGTCGCGGAAGTTGCGCTCGGGCACGTCCAGGCTGCGCGCGTAGATGACGCCGATGGGGCGCATGTTCTGGAGCGACGGCAAACGCGAGGTGCCGGCCGGGATCGAGTACACGAAGCCGCGCAACGCATCGGCCGTGGCCTGGCCGTCGCCGAAGCCGTTGTTCGCCGTGGCGACGGGCACCGACTCCCCGCCCGGCAACGTGTAACGCGGCGCCTGCGGCCCCGGGTTGTACGGCGGCGGATTGTAGGGCGGCGGGTTGTTCGTCGACGTCGGCCCGCCGGCACCCGGCATGGGCGCGCGCCGCGGACCGCGTCCCTGTCCCTGGGGCGGCTCGTTGTACGAGGGCGGTGGGTTGTAGGTCGACGGCTGGTTGCTGCCTCCAGCCGTCGCCTTGAAGGACGCCTGACATCCCGTGGTCGCCGCCAGGGCAAGGACCCCGGCAAACGCGACGACGCACCTACGGCCAATATTCAATTCGTATCGCATGGATTCTCCAGGGGCAGCGTATTCGCCGAGTTGGACGGGGGATCCCCGCCGATCAGTCAATTTCCGTGCGTCCTCAATCGAAATCCTCGATTTTCCAGAGCCCGTGCTCGCGCACGAGCTGCATGGTGCCCGCCCCGTAGGGCATGGTCGCTCGGTCACCCGCCTCTTCGATGGATGCGGCCGGGAGCGCTTGCCTCAGGGCAGCAATGAGCTGGGACATCTCTTCCTTGTCGTAGCCCTCCCAAGCCTGTTTCAGCTTGGCGCTGTCCAACCCCTCTTTGTGGGCGTCGGGCACGTAGCGCAAAATGACGTCGTAGCGGCGCCGCTCGAGCGCACGCACGAAGCCCTGCACCGCGTGGCGGGGCGTATCCTGGGCGTACAGGTCGATGGCGTTGGATTCGACCTTCCATTTGCCCTTCTCGAGGACCAGCTCCAGCTCTTGGCCCGACGGGCTCGTCACCACGGCCGTCACCACGGGCGGTGCGGTGGGACGCTGCAAGGCTCGACCGATTTCGCGCACCTCTTCCGGGCTGTCCTTGAGCATGCGCCGAAAGGCGTCAGGTGAGATGCCTCGCCGCGCTTCGTCGCTCAGCATGCGGTAGGCGTCGTCGGAGCGGCCCTCCTCGAGGGCGCGGGCATACGCGCGCAGGGCGCTTTCCGGGTCTTCCGCTTGCCCCGCCCCGCAGCCCACGAGGGCCGAGACGGCCGCGGCCAAGGCAACCATCGCCGAGAAACGGGACTTCGTCCGCATTGGCGCGAAGGAGTACCACGACCGGGCTCCACTGTCATCGTTTGCGCTTTTTCCGTTCGTTACGTTTGTCGCTAAGATCCGCGTTTCGCGGTATCACCAGAGTGTGAGCGAAACGCGTTCGAGCGAAGGAGAAATGGTCCCGATTCTGCCGCTGAGGAACAGTGTCGTGTTCCCGGCGAGCGTGGTTCCCATCAACGTGGGGCGTGCGCGAAGCGTGCGGCTCGTCGAGGATTTGCTCGGCCAGGAGCGCGCGGTCGTCGGCATCGTCAGCCAGCGCGATGCCGAGGTCGACGAGCCTGCGTTCGGCGACCTTTACGAGGTCGGCACCGTCGCCCGCGTGGTGAAGGTCATTCGCCTGGGACCGAGCAACTATTCCGTCGTGCTCCACGGGGTGTCGCGGCTGAAGATGCTCGCGCCGCTCGGCCTCGAGCCGTACATGCGGGCGCGCATCCGCCGCATTCCCGAGAACCTCGAGCGCGACGTGGAGCTCGATGCCCTGGGCGCGAGCCTTCGCGAATCGATGCGCGAGGCCCTGGCGCTGATGCCCAACCTGCCCAAAGAGACGGCGGGCATTTTGGACAACGTGCGCGAAAGCGGCGCCTTGGCGGACCTGATCGCGTCGAACTTGGCGGCCGAGCAGGCCAGCGTGGCCGACAAGCAGCGCATCCTGGAGACCTTCGACGCGAAGGCGCGCGTTCGGGCCGTCGCCGCCATCGTGGGCAAGCAGCTCGAGCTTTTGCGGGTGCGCCGCGAGATCTCGACCATGGTCGCCGACGAGGGCAAATCGCAGCGTGAGCTCATCCTGCGCCAGCAGATGAAGAGCATCAAAGAGGAGCTCGGCGAGGGCGGGGAAGACGACGAGGTGGAGGAGCTGCGCGAGCGCCTGCGCCTGGCCCAGCTCTCCGAGGACGCGCAAAAGATCGCGAAAAAGCAGCTGTCGCGCCTCGCCGGCATGCAGCAGCAGTCCGCCGAGTACAACGTCACGCGCAGCTACCTCGAGTGGCTCGCGGACATGCCGTGGAACAAGACCACGCACGACAAGCTCGACGTGGCCGACGTGCGCCGCTGCCTGGACGAGGACCATTTCGGCCTGGAGAAGGTGAAGAAGCGCATCGTCGAATACATCGCCGTGCGCAAGCTGAGGGCCGACAAAAAGGGCCCGATTCTATGCTTCATCGGGCCGCCCGGCGTGGGCAAGACGTCACTGGGCCGCTCGATCGCGCGCTCGATGGGGCGTCGCTACCACCGCATCGCGCTCGGAGGCGTGCGCGACGAGGCGGAAATCCGCGGGCATCGGCGCACCTACGTAGGCGCGCTCCCGGGCCGCATCGTGCAAGGCTTGAAGAAGGTCGGCGTGCGCAACCCCGTGTTCGTGCTCGACGAGGTCGACAAGCTGGGCGTCGACATGATGGGCGATCCGGCGGCGGCGCTGCTCGAGGTGCTCGATCCGGCGCAGAACTCGACCTTCCAGGACCATTACCTGGATACGCCGTTCGATCTTTCGCAGATCACCTTCCTGGCGACGGCGAACAACCCCGACACGATTCCCGCGCCGCTCTGGGATCGCCTCGAGGTCATCGAGGTGCCGGGCTACACGCGCATGGAGAAGCGCAACATCGCGCGCGAGTTTTTGGCGCCGAAGCAACTTTCCGCGCACGGGCTGACGCCCGAGCGGCTCGAGTTCACCGAGCCGGGCATCGAGACCATCGTGGACAGCTACACGCGCGAGGCCGGGGTTCGCGGGCTCGAGCGCGAGATTGGTGCGGTGTGCCGCCACGTGGCCATGCGCCTGGCCGAAGGCGAGGACGTGCACGAGGTGGCGACGACCGAGATGGTCGAGAAGGTGCTCGGTGCGCCGCGCTACTCGCGCGAGACGGCGGAGGACCAGCTCGTGCCGGGCGTGGCCACGGGGCTCGCATGGACACCGTCGGGGGGCGATGTGCTCTTCATCGAGGCGACCCGCATGCCGGGCAAGGGATCCGTGGTGGTCACGGGGAACTTGAAGGCGGTGATGCAGGAGTCGGCCACCGCCGCGGTGACGTTCGTGCGAAGCAAGGCGTCGGCGCTCGGGCTGGAGCAGGAGTTCTTGCGCTCGATCGATCTGCACTTGCACGTGCCCAAGGGCGGGACGCCCAAGGACGGGCCCAGCGCAGGAATCACCATGTTTTCCGCGGTGGCGTCGCTGCTGTTGCATTGCCCGGTGAAGCGGGACGTGGCCATGACCGGCGAGATCACGTTGCGCGGCAATGTGCTTCCGGTCGGCGGCATCAAGGAAAAGCTGCTGGCGGCGCACCGTGCGGGCATGAAAGAGGTGCTCATCCCGGCGCGCAACGAGCGCGATCTGGATGACGTGCCGAAGGACGTGCTGGCCGAGTTGAGTATCCACTTGGTGAAGCGGGTGGACGAGATTCTGCCGCTGGTGCTGGAGCCTCCGGTGGCGCCGCCTCCGGAGACGCCGAGCACCCCGCCGCCCGAAGGCGACGACGGCGTCCACGCTGTGTAGCTGCACGGCGATGCCGGCGATTTGGCGTTCGCGGCCGCAACGTATCGCGGCCGCCGTGGTGGCGGTGCTGCTCTTGGCCATCGGCTTTTTGCCGCTGTTCGGCGGGCCGGGGTACGAGCATGCCCTGGCCAGCGGCATCATCGTGCCGAGTGCAGCGGCCATCGCCACGGCGTTCGAATCGAGGCGGTGGCGGCCGCCACCAGTGGAGAGCACGGTACGAGGGGCGGCGAGCGGGCTTGCCCTTGCCTTCGTTGCCTGGGCAACGGCCATCGTGCATGGGGCGCGCGTCGGCTTTTGCGATGCGGCGCGCGGCACGTTGGGCTTCGTGCTGACGGCCGCCATCGGGGCGGTGCTCGGTGGCGTGTGGGGCGCGTGCGCCGCGGAGGTGGTGCGAACGCGAAAGCGTGTTTGGGTCGTGGTAGCGGCGCTTTCCGGGCCGCTCGCGTGTGTGGTCGTGAGCCTATGGCGTTTCTACGCCTCACCGATGGTGTTCGCGTTCGACCCGTTCGTCGGGTACTTCAGCGGCACGCTGTACGACACGGTCATCGACTCGGGCGCGGCGCTGCTCACGTACCGGCTGGGCAGCCTGGCAAGCCTCGCGGCCGTGTTTTTCGGCGCATCGCTCCTCGGGCGAAATGACGAGGGGAGGCTCGTGTGGGCGGCCAAGGATCGCACCAGCACCGCGCGTGCGGTGTGTGCGGCGCTGGCATTGGCCGCGAGCGTGGGGGTGACCGCGTTCGGCCCCGAGCTGGGGCACTGGGAGACACCGGCCACCATCGCGCGCGAGCTTGGCGGCAAAAAGAGCGGGCCGCGCTGCGATGCCGTCTACCCCGACGACCTTCGCGAGGACGAAGCGCTGCTCGTGCTCAAAGACTGCGAGGAGCAGATCGCCAGCGTGGAGCACACCCTCGGCGCGCGCGGGCCGGAGCGCATCACGGCCTTCTTCTTTCGCGATGCCGGCGAGAAAAAGCGCCTCATGGGGGCAGGGGATACGTATATCGCCAAGCCTTGGCGCCACGAGGTCTACTTGCAGATGCACGGATACCCGCACCCCGTGCTCGGGCACGAGATCGCGCACGTGATCGCGGGGAGCTTCGGGCGCGGGCCGTTTCGCATCGCCGGCGCGTGGGGCGGCCTTTGGCCGAATCCCGGCTTGATCGAGGGCGTCGCCGTCGCCGCATCCCCCGACGAGGACGAACTCACCGACGAAAGCTGGGCGCACGCCATGCTGGATCTCGGCATCCTGCCGCGGGCGCGGGCCGTGTTTTCCATTGATTTTCTCGGGCAGTCGGCGGCGAAGAGTTACACCGTGGCCGGGGCGTTCATCCGCTGGATGATGCAGCGCTATGGCGTCGACAAGGTGCGCGCCGTGTATGGCGGGGCGCGCGTAGAGGATGCGGTGGGCAAAGGGTGGGATGCGCTCGACGACGAGTTTCGCGCGTCGTTGGCGGCCGTACCCTTGCTTCCGGAGACGCAGGCGTACGCGAAGGCCAAGTTCGATCGACCGGCGATTTTCGGCCGAAGGTGCCCCCACGTCGTGGATGCACTTCTGCACGAGGCCGACGCCTGCCGCGATTCGCACCGCGAAGAACGCGCCCGCGAGCTCTACGACGACGTGCTCCGGCGCGATCCCGAGTCGCACTCGGCGCGTTACGGGCGCGGTTTGCTCGAGCTCCGCGAGCCGCGCAACAGCGCCGAGGGCCGCGCGGCGCTGGAGCGCATGGCCGGCGATCCTGCGACGCCCCGCACCTTCCGCGATCGCGCCGAGGAGGCCATCGCGGATTGGGATTTTCTCTCCGGCGCCTACGACGCCGCGTCGGAGCGGTATCGAGCGCTCGCGGCGCGCACCGTGGACGAAGATGTGGCGCGCACCCTGGAGGTGAAGGCGATGGCCGCGCACGAGCCTGCAGCCCGCGAGCCGATGGCCGCGTTCCTGCTGGGGACGAAAGAGAGAGAGCCGGAACCGTTGCTCTCCGGCGCGAAAATCGGCGCGTGGTCGGAGCGCACGCACGATGCCCTGGCCGATTACATCCTCGGCAAGAACCTCGCGCAGCGTGGCTGGCACCGGGAGGCCCTCGTGTACCTCGACCGCGCCCTCGCCGCGGGGCCGCCGACGGTTCGCATCCACCGAGAGCTCCTTCGCGCGATGGCCCAATGCGCATGCGCCCTGGGCGATCGCGCGCGCATCGAGAGCGTGCGCGCGCAGCTGGTGGCCGCCACGAGCCCTTTTCCAAAGAGCGGAAGCGGCCGCCTCGAATCGGTGGAAATGCTGCTCAATCGCTGCGGGGGGCCTTAGCCGCGGAGTCAACGAGGGGGGCTCGCCGGTACATCGAAGTCGTCGCGTTTGGGTGCCGGATCGTAGAGTCCGGCGGGGTTCGAGAGCTCCAGGTTCGCTTGGGTGCGGGGCATGTGCGGTCTCCTCGACAATACGGATCTACGGTGTCCGTAGTGCCGAACGCTGCGTTGTCCATCGGGCGTTTTCGTCCGTCGCCACGTCGCGAAATTCTATGCTCCTTGCATGAGCGAGCTCCGCATCGACTACGACCGTGTGCTGCGCGTTCTGCGCCGGAATGACAGCGATGTGCGTCTCTGCGTCCGCTGCGGCTCCCACGTCTATGGAACCGCACGCGAGGGTTCCGATGAGGACTTCCTCGTCGTGTTGAACGATGCGGAGGCGCGCCAGGACCTGCTCTGGGGCGAGAACCTCAATGTCGTGGTGCACGGCGCGGGCACGTACGCGAAGGCGCTGGAGGACCAGAGCATCTTTGCCCTCGAGGGGCTTTTCGCACCCGCCGAGCACCGGCTCAAAGACGCGCGGCCCCCGTTCGTATACCGGCGCGATGTCGCGCGTCTCCGCGATTCGGCCAAGGCGCGATCGGACTCCGATTGGACCAAGGCCCAAAAGAGGTTCGACGCGGAGTCCTCGCCAAAGCGGGTGCTGCATGCCCTGCGCGTGCTGGCGTTCGCGACGCAGATCGCCGAGCACGGCGCCATCGTCGACTTTCGCGTGGCCGGCCCATGGTGGGCGCGGGTGCGGAGCGGCGAACACGCGACGTGGGAGGCGCTGGCGAAGGAGTTCGCCCCGGTGCGCGATGGGCTTCTGGTCGAGCTCAGGCGCTAAGCTCCGAAACGAGAGCTGGACGGCGGTGTGCAGCTCCGGCCGTATCCACGACGCGATGGCTCCGGGATGAAGGGGTTACGGAGCATTCGCGATTCGCGATTCGCGAATAGCGAATCCCATGGCCCCCCCTGTGGCCGTGCCCGGTGGCGCTTTCAAGGCGATCCGGGCGGCCCGCCCCTGTGGGCGCGGAATGCCATGCGGAAGGGGCGGCGGGCGATGATGCGGGAAGCATGGCATGAGCACCCACTTTGGGGCGGGCAGCAGCGCGAAATGAGGACATGGAGAGCAGGGGTGAGCGCTGCCGGGTGGGGCAGCATCTCTTCTTCTTTTTCTTCTTCTTCTTTTTCTGCCTCGACGCCGCTTTGGGGTAGGCCTAGTCCGCGGGGGGCGGCGATGAGCGGAGGCGCTGTGGCGTGATGCTTTGGTGCATCCAGTGTTCGTCGGTGGTCACGTGGTCCTTGCGGACCCATTTGGCGAGGCTCCGTGGGAATTCCGTGTTGCCGAAGACCGCCGCACGGCGGACGACCACGCCCTCGCGGATGCCTCCGAAGGCCGAGGGCTG
Organism: Sorangiineae bacterium MSr12523; assembly: GCA_037157775.1. Taxonomy (NCBI): domain Bacteria; kingdom Pseudomonadati; phylum Myxococcota; class Myxococcia; order Myxococcales; family Pendulisporaceae; genus Pendulispora; species Pendulispora brunnea. The sequence goes on along the minus strand of CP089982.1, from coordinate 5,875,676 downwards.
CGCCGCCAAGTCCTCGGTGAGCGCCTGGAGTTGGCGCTCGGTTTCGAGGATGCCGCGGAATAGCACGGGGACCGTGGGCAGTCCGAGATCGGCCGCCTGGGCCGTCACCATGTCCCATTCCCACCACGTGCCGGATTGGTCGTCGCGCACGCCGAAGACCAGCGAATAGTCGGGTAGGGCGCGGTATTCGATGGAGTGCACGGCGTAGCAATATTCGCAAAAGACGGAGGTGCCCTCGGAGATCAAATAGCCCAATCGCGCGTGCGTGGCCTTGGCCAAGTCGAAGCTTGGATGCGATGGCGGGCCCGCGTGCGAGCGCGAAAAAACGCTATGGCGCGTGTACGTGAGGTTGCTCCCGTCGCACTTCTCGGTCACCACCAATTCGACGCCGAGCAGACCTGAAACGTCGTGCAGACGCTTGTCGTCCGACGTGCCCCCGGGCGACCAGGGAAGATGAAACGAGCGCGGATACTTGGAAGACACGGCACGCGAACCGTAGCAGATCTCGCCCCGTGGATTCGCCTTCCGCGCGGGCTGGCCCTATAGAGCGTCGGCATGGCTGCCATCGAACTTCCGCAAGCACCCGACTACCGCGTGCCATGGGACGCGCTGCAGGTTTTCCCCTGGGTGCGTGCGCTCGAGGCCTGCCCGCAGGATCCCATTCACCACGCCGAGGGCAACGTATGGATCCACACGCGCATGGTGCTGGAGACGCTCGCGGCGATGAAGGCCTGGCGCGAGCTGCCGGAGGAGGATCGCCGCGCGGTCTACCTCGCGTGCCTTTTGCACGACGTGGCCAAGCCGGCGACCACGCGCACAGAAGACGACGGGCGGGTCACGGCCAAAGGCCACTCCCGCCGCGGTGAGCTCATGGCGCGCAAAATCCTATGGGAGCTCGGCGAGCCCTTTGCACTTCGCGAAAGGGTGTGCGGCCTGATTCGATATCATCAGATTCCCTTTTATCTCATCGAACGCGACGACGCCCGCCGATTCGCCGCCGAAATAAGCCTGGTGGCTCGGTGCGATTTGCTCGCGTTGGTGGCCGAGGCGGACATTCGCGGGCGCGTGTGCCAGGACTTGCAACGTATTTTGGACAACATCGATCTCTATCGCGAATATTGCCGCGACGAAGGTTGTTTCGATCGTCCGCGCACGTTTGCCTCTCCGCACACGCGTTACACGTTTTTTCATTCCGAGGGGCGCCATCCCGACGTGGAGGCATGGGACGACACCAAGGTGCAGGTCGTGGTCATGGCGGGCCTTCCGGGCTCGGGCAAAGATACTTACGTCAAAAGGCATTTCCCGGATTGGCCCGTCGTATCCCTGGATGGATTGCGCGAGGAGCTCGATATCGATCACTCGGACAATCAGGGTCAGGTCGTCCAAACGGCGCGCGAGCGCGCCAAGGAACATTTGCGGCGCGGTGAGCGGTTCGTCTGGAATGCGACGAACATCTCACGGCGTTTTCGTGCGCCGCTGTTGTCGCTCCTGGCCGATTACCATGCGCGCATCACCATCGTGTACGTCGAGGCGTCACGCGACTCACTCTGGTCGCAGAATCGCTCCCGCGACGCCGTCGTTCCCGAGCGCGTCATTCATTCGATGATGGATCGCTGGGAGGTGCCCGACCCCACCGAGGCACACGAGATCGTGTACTCACTGCAAGAGGTATAGAACGCAAAGGGCTGCGTTGGCGGCCATCAAGGTGAAGTCCACGCCGAAGATGAATCGCATGGGGCCGCGCCACACGGGCCAAAGTGGAGTCCGACGAAGCGCGACGGGGACGTTGCCTGCGAATTGCGTCCCATGTCCCATGGCAAAGACCGCCGCGAACAGCGCGCGCTGGCCGGGCAGGGGAAACAGGGGCGCGAAGAGCAGGAGGAGCATCGCGAAAAGGGCCATCGCCAGGTTCATGCCGCCGAGGAAACGGAGCGATGCCGCGAGGATCCCGAACAGCGGCGAGGAGCGAGCATCCCGCGGCACGAGCAACTTCGCCGCCGGCACCGGCCGCAGGGAAAAAGATGCGAACGCGACGCCGAACCAGAGCGCGTTGAGCGCGAGGACGGTGCCGAAGAGGAGGGCGAGCATGTTCTCAGGTCAACATGGTTGACCTGAGAGCGCAAGGCACGGCGATCAGGCGCGGCGGGCCAGGACGTCCATGATGTCGAACCACGCGCGGCGATGGCTTGGCTTCACGCTCTTGAGCGCCTCGCCGATGGCCTGTCGTTCGCGTTTCGAGGCGGCATTCTCGACGCGCGCGCCCTTCGCCGTGAGCCGGAGAACCTTGCTGCGGTGCTGCGCCGGATCCCGCTGCGCGACGACGTAGCCTTCGTCCTGTAGCTGTTTGAGCGGCCTGTGCAGGGCTTGCTTGCTGACCCCGAGCAGCTCCTGCAATCCGCCGACGGACAGGTCTTCGCTGCGGGCTATGGCGAAAAGCACGCGGTGGTGCACCCGGGACAGCCCGCGGCGGTGAAGGAACGCGTCCGCCTCGGCGACCAGCCCGCGAAAGGCGAAGTGCATGAGCAGCAGCGCCCCATCGAGCCGATGCAGCTCGCGCAGGCCCGAGTTTTTGACCTTCGTGTTCATCCAGCCCAGGCTTAGTCGCAGCAGGGTCGAAAAATCCGCAAAATCGAGACGCGGGAGCGGTGCCTCCGCCGCTCCCGATGGTTATCGAAGTGGGATGCTTCTGCGCGATGTGACGGAAAACGATCTGCCCATCCTGTTCGAACACCAACGCGAGCCGGAGGCGAACCGGATGGCCGCCTTCCCGGCGCGTGAGTACGACGCTTTCATGGCGCACTGGCGCGAGAAGGTGCTGCCCATCCCGAGCAACATGAAGAAGGCCATCGTGGTGGACGGCGTCGTGGTGGGCAACATCGTGAGCTGGGAGGGGGATGGCAAGCGCCTCGTCGGCTACTGGATTGGCAGCGCCCACTGGGGCCGGGGCATCGCCTCCGCCGCCCTGGCGGCCTTCGTGGCCCACCACGAGCGGACCCGCCCCCTCCACGCCTACGTGGCCGCGGAGAACGTCGGATCCATCCGCGTCCTCGAGAAGGCCGGCTTCCGCCCCGCGGGGCCGCCGATCGCGGATTCCCACGGCGTTACGGAGCTCCTGATGCTGCTCGAGAGCCCGCCATCTCCCTGACGCTCGGCCCCGCCTGAAAAATGTTTTGTGTCGATTCTGCGCGAACTGATTGACAAGGGGTCCCACGCTCGGGCATGAATCGCAGCCCGGAGCCCAGGTAGCTCAGTTGGTAGAGCAGGGGACTGAAAATCCCCGTGTCGGCGGTTCGATTCCGTCCCTGGGCACTACGATGTGCGCGTGATTTCCGCCGCGGACCGTGGTGTGTGGTGAAGGCACGAAGGTTGCTGCTCGTGTCCTGGATGGCCTGGTTTGCCTCGGTCGCCATCCAAGTTCGACCCACTCTTCGGCGCGTGCGTTCCGCCGAGATGGGTGCTCGTGAGCGTGATCTGCGCTGCCTTCGTACTGGCGTGGCCAAGTCGAGTGCGATCAGGTGCGGCTCTACGCCGTACACGTTGAGCCACTGCGGGTGCGTCCTCGCGACTCCGCGGGCGAGCACCTCGGGATGTTTGCCCGGTCGCTCTCTTCTTAGAGCGTCCGCCGAAAGTTGGCGGAGTGGTCGAGAAACAGAAAGAGATTCGCACCATCGCCGTGCTCTCGCGCGAACTGTAGAAGGTACGCGAAAGCAAGTAGTTGGATGGGCACCTTCAGACAGCTTGGGCCGCGGGGATTTGGCTTGCCGAGCGGCGACCCTTCGTGGTTCTGAATGCGTACGGCTCACGATGGCTACGCTGTCGCGCGCCTGGAGCCCCGTCGCCGGTTCGATCTCGGCCACGAGGTGAACTTCGTCGTTGAATTGGATGCGACCTCGGGGTTGGAGCACGTGATTGCACACGCGAGGCCTCCTGAAGTTCGCGCGACCAAAACTCGTTACCGCCGTTGAGGCTCAAGGCATTTCTCCGACCGTATCCGTGATTCGACGACTTGCGGAGTGGCTCGTCAATGGCGCAACCATAGCGCCAGGCCATCGCTTGGATTTGGATGACAACCTGGTGGCCTCCATCGAACCCTATGCTCCCAGTAGGAACGCGCCTGAGATCAATTTGAACAATGACGTCCTTTTCGTGCGGCTCGAACCGTGAGGAGCCACCCGCCATTGGGGGCCAACCCCTAGCGACCAGCCGAGGCTCGTCCGAGACGCTGGCGGTGAATCTCATGGGATCCGCCGCCGAACCCCTGTCCCCGCGTAGAGTAGTGCCTTCCGTTTCAAGACGTGCTCGCGCTCCTCAGGCCGCAGGGGATCTCGCGCGGCAGGGGATCTGCCGTGGCGGAAGGCTCAAACCGACATCGAAAGCAGCTTCTCGCGTTGATGTACAAAAGTTCTATCACTGCCTACGAACAAGGGGCGCGACGGGCGAATGGAAGGGTAACGGCATCTTCAGACCATTTTCGCGCGTGCGCAGGCGCATCGGTCGAGCACATTGACGACTATATGTTCGTCAAAGCCGAAACGCGTGCTGCCGAGTTGTCGCCCGTGTGCCATCGCATTGCGTCAATCGCAAAGGAGACTCACCAATGCTCACTATCGCGTTATCGCATCATTTGTTTACAGAAATCGGTATTCGCGTCGTTGCGGCGAGCGCCTTGCTCGGGACGATCGCCTGCGGCGCCCAAGGCGGTTCGGAAGAAAATGATCTTCAGAGCGAAACCAATTTGGAGACTTCCGGTTTCGAAACGAATCCCGACGCGTCTCCCCAGGAGGTCTGCACCATCCTTGTAGGCAAGGCTCCGCCTGGGGAATGGTCGCCCATTCTCTCAAAAACGTGCACTAAGGGTGCTGCATCCGCTCTCGCGCCCGCAGTTGGTAATGTACTACTCATGGAGTGGTTTGAGCATGCCAACAATAACCCGCCTAGCCTAACTCGCATCGAGGGCGCCGAGCCTTGCGACGCTTCCGGATACAAGCTACGAGCAATGTTCTTTTGGGCTGACAGGATCTCTGGATTTAATTCATATAACGATTGCAATGTCGTGACGGGTTACGACAACATAGATCTTTCGGGTGACCGACAAACTTGGTCTGCTCACGACCCGTGTGGGTGCGTTCTGGTGCCATGGGTGGGTTCCAAAATGAACGACCGAATCGAGTCCTTCTGGATTCGCCGAGGGTAAACGGCTGCATTTCGTGGTATTCTTTCGAGCCGGAGCGCTACTTGTTGGTCTCCGGCTCGTCCGGATCTTTGGTATGAGTAGTCCTGGGGACCGAACTGGCGATAGATGATTGGAGAGCGCGTCTCGCCGGAAGGTGGCGCCTCCTGGCGAAGAAGACGACGATTCGGGCCGAAATCCGATACTGCAAAGACTTCAGTCGATTGATTCCATCCAGGGCCCGGTCGCGTTATTTCGGCGTCATCGGCTCGATGGTAGGTGTTCGAGGTCGGCTAACAGAGACCCGCGACGCGGCTTCAAGTGTGTGTTGCCTGTGCGCAAATCGCTTTCGTGCGACCGCAATAAGGAGATCCAAATAATTACACATGAGTGCGTATCAACCATGATGATTGCAATCTCAATTTAGCTGGGTGCTTAGGTAGTGATTTTAAGAAAACGCAGATCGCTGACGAGTATCAGGACCAGATTCAAACCATCCCTAGCGAGAGTCTGCTCGCGGTAGCGAAACAATACTCGCAGGAAGGGCAACTCGCGTCACTGAACAGGCCAACCAATTTGAAAACGCTGACCGTGCTGCCAGCGTTAACCTCGGCATTAATCTCTACGGAATTCGCGATCCTCCGGCGCGAGCGTGAATGCGCGCGCGATGCTCGCCGACGGGGCAGGGAACCGATTCGTTCTCGTTGACCGACCGCCCGTTCTCCTGGTCTCGCTCGCCCGCAAGGTGGGCGGCGGCTTCGTTCCGTCGAGATCGACGTGCAACCGCCCCGGTGCATCATCTCCCAAAGAATCGATCGCGAGACCACCATCAATGCGCAGCTCGGCGGCACGGTGCGCCTTTCGTTGTCGCTCTCGCTCGGGGCGGGATTTTCACCGATCGCGCAATGCTGCCGCTGTCGACGAGCTTTCCGCGAAGCGGCTCGATATTACGGCGCCAGTCTCGGTGGCTAGCTTCCCACGGCGCTGCCGTTGGCCCGCAAACCGAGGACGAACCGCTCATGCTGACCACCACGCTGGCCCTTGGTGCTGCCATGGCCTGGGGGAAGTTCGTACGTTTGACATCGAGCAGGCCGGCTTCGTTCCAAAACAACCGATGTGGTACTTCGGCTCGGGCATTGTCTTCTGGCCGAATGGGAATACGCCGAAATATGCAAAAGGCGCCAGCGCGGAAGCGCGGGGAAGGATCTGGCCCGTCGCGCGTAGATATGCGATGGACCCGTGCCAGTGCGGGTGGTGCCCGCGGGAAAGGCTCTCGTTCTCATGGCTTCCTTTTTCCACCATCGGCTTTTTGCGCTCTCGGCGGTCGGTCTTCTGGGCATCACCCTGGGAAGCGGCGCCTGTTCCTCCGACTCGGACGGCAACGGCAACGACGATTTTTCGAACCGCAATGTCTCGAGTGGCGGCTTCCAAGCGAACGATGCATGCCCGGTGAATCCGCCGTCGGCGCTGCCGGGAACCAGGTCGGTCGGCAGCTCGTGCACCTCGTACATGGATTGCGCCCCGACGTGCTGTTCCTGCTCCAGCAGCAGCGCAACCTTTTTGGCCGCCGCATGCATCGATGGCGTGTGCGCGGACAAGAACGACACGTGTTACGTCAGCAAGAAATCGTCCTACTGTCCCGCCGATCCCGACCCGTCCACGAAAGACGGAGGCACTTCGGAGAAGGACGCGAGGCCGCCCTCCACCGGCGGTACGCTTTGCGTCGACGGCACCTCGGGTTACTGCAGCGGCACGGGTTTCGATTGGACGGGCAGCCAATGCTGCGTCCAGAACGTCAGCCAATGCGTCGACGGGACTTCGGGCTACTGCAGCGGCACGGGCTTCAAATGGACGGGCAAACGCTGTTGCATCGAGAGGGATGCCATCTGCACCGCGGGCACGTCGGGGTACTGCAGCGGCACGGGCTTCATGTGGACGGGGAGCCAATGCTGCGTCCAAAACGTCGATCAATGCGTCGACGGGACCTCGGGCTACTGCAGCGGCACGGGCTTCAAATGGACGGGCAGCAAATGCTGCATCGAGAAGGATGCCATCTGCACCTCGGGCACCTCGGGTTACTGCAGTGGCACGAACTTCATGTGGACGGGCAGCCAGTGCTGCGTCCAGAACGTCAGCCAATGCGTCGACGGCACCTCGGGCTCGTGCACCGGCACCGGCAAATATTGGACGGGTACCAAGTGCTGCATCTAGGCCATTCGAGAAACTAGCGTCTCTGTCGATGTCCTGCGGAAGGTAGAAGAAGCGTTCCGTCGGGACGGTGCTCGCATCGAGAAGTGCCCGCAGCAGCGTGGTTTTGCCCGATTCATCGTCGCCGCGGTCGTCGCGCCGAACATCGACACACACCCGACAGGGCGCCATTTGGGGGTGCCCGCGCCGCAACGCCGACCTGCGGCCCAAGCCGAGCGTCGGCATTGCGCATGTCGCCGCTGTTTTTGCATTTTGGTATCGCAACATCAATTTCAATAATGTTTAACCAACGAATAGGTTAACCACGATATTCGATTCGACTCACCGCATTCGAAAGAAGGCATCGATGGACGGCACGGTGCGGGGAAGTCGCGGGCCTGTCGGTCCGGTGGGGCGCTGTTCACGGCACCGGCCGGTAGTAACGCGATGCGGTATCGACTTTCGGTCGGTTCCGGGAATAAATGCAAATCGACCTTCCGTTTTGGGCTTTGACACCGGTATCATTTGTGTCATCTTCGTAACGTAGTTTCGAAAAAGCTGCTGATGCGACTGCGCGCGACAAGGGCTCTTGCCGCCCACGCAGCATCGTGGCGCGAACGTTCGACCATGCGATCTGCACCCCTCTCCATCGTGCTTCTCTCGTGGATGCTCTTAGCGTGTCGCACCCGTCCTCACGGCGAGACGACGCCGTCGGACGTATTTGCGAATGTCGTCAAGAGAGCCGACGTGAGCGACCATGTGGTGCCATCGGTTCCCGGTGGAATGACGGATTTCGGTCCGTTGGAAAACCGGTTCGCTTATATCCCACCTCAGTGCTACGCGAAGCCGCAAATGGCTCCGGGAACGAGGGGGAGGAACTCCTGTTATCCATGTCACGCTCGTTCCTCGCCTCCGAATTTCGTGGACGACGAAGGGCTTCAACTTCGGTGGACCATGGCGCCGGCGGCCGCGAAAAACCGCTGGACGAATCTCCTGGCCCCGCCCATCTTGCGCGCGACGAAGTCGAGCGACGAAGGCATTCTCGACTACGTGCGCAAAAGCAATTATCGCGACGAACACGGTGAGCTCCCACTTGCTCGAACCCTGACGTCGCTCCCTGATTCGTGGGATGGTGCAAAAGATGGACGATGGGACGGTTATGTCCCCGACGCAGGATTCGATTTCGACGAAGATGGTTTCGACCATGGTCCGGGCGGCGGCCTCTCGGGGTGGCGTGCGTTTGCCTATTACCCACTGGTAGGCGCATTCCTTCCCACGAACGGTTCGGCAGGCGATGTGCTCATTCGTCTCGATCCATCGTTTCGGCAGGATAGGGAAGGACATCCAAGTACACTCGTCTACGAAGTCAACCTGGCTATCGTCGAAGCGCTCATATCGCGAACCGACGTGCCCATCCCCGCCGTCGACGAGGGAGAGCTCGGTGTCGATCTCGATTTGGACGGTGTTCTTTCGCGCGCGAACCGCGTGGCATTCGATCGCGCTGCGCCCTCCGGGAGCGACGATGATCCGCGTGATGCAGGGCGAATGCACTACGTGGGGCGCGCACGGGAGGAGGAACGCGCCGGTCGCCTTCCCATCGCCGTGGGGCTCTTCCCACTCAATACGGAATTTCTGCACAGCGTGCGCTACCTCGACGTCGGGCCCGACGGAACGGTCACCATGGCACCGCGCATGAAGGAGCTGCGGTATGCGAAAAAGGCGCGATGGCTCGGCTACGCGGATTTGAAGCGACAGGCGGAGCGAGAAACATTCGAGCAGGAGGAATCGCTCGACGGGGCGCTTTCGTACTTGTGGCAGTGGGATCGCGGTGTGGACAACGATCGAGGCTGGCTCCTCGCAGGCTTCATCGAGGCCGCCGACGGAACGTTGCGACCTCAATCCTACGAGGAAACGCTCTACTGTGTCGGCTGCCACGGCGGCGTGGGAGCGACCACCGACAGCATCTTCTCCTTTCCGCGAAAGGTCGGTAGCACGCCACCCAACGTGCGATCGGTGCAGGCTACGACGAGCCGTTCGCGCGGGTGGTGGCATTGGACCCAACGCGGTTTGCAGGCGTTGCCGGAGCCTCAGGGTTCGGATGGGCGATATGAATACACGCGCTATCTCGCCGAGAATGGTGCCGCCGACGATTTTCACGAGAACGCCGAAGTGATGCATCGCTTTTTCGGCGAGAGTCATTCCTTGCGCGCGAACGAGGCCGCGCGACTTCACCAGCGCATCGATCATTTGCTCCTTCCCAGCCCGACTCGCGCGCTCGATCTCGATCGCGCGTATCGCGCCATCGTGGAAGAGCAAAGCTTTACCCGCGGACGCGAGGCGGTGCTCGCCCCGGTTCGCGACATCTACACGCAAGTTCCCGCGGGGGAGAAAACCGGAATCGAGAAGCCCGTCGGCCATTTCGCCATGCGCGCTCGATAGCGTCCCTCGACGATCACGCCTTCGCCCATCGATTCAAGCACTCGGTGCGGTCCGACATTCAAGGTGAATATGATGAAACGTTCTGCATGGATCCAATACGGCGTTTTCGTGTCACTCTCCTTGTACGCATCCGGTGGCTGCAGTTCCTCGGACTCGATGGGGGATACCGGAGGTGCACCCGACGCATCCGTCGAGTGCGATCCGCAAAGCGGCTCCGCGCCGCCTAATGATTCGTGGAGCGACGCCGAGGCACCGCCCTCGCTCTCGTCGTTGAAACACATCGTCGTGATTTTCATGGAGAATCACAGCTTCGACAACCTGTACGGCAGCTACCCCGGCGCGGAAGGTTTGTCTTCGGCTGGGGCGAAAATCGCGCAGGTGGATCCGTCGACCGGAACCCCTTATACGACGCTTCCGCAAACCGATTCGAACATCCCGACCGATTTGCCGAACGCGGCCTTCGATATCACGAAGTACGTGCCGATCCATCAGGCCACGAAGGATCTGACCCATCGTTATTATCAAGAGATCGCTCAGATCAACGGCGGAGCGATGAACCTGTTCGTCTCGAACAACAGCTCGAAGGGGCTCGCCTTCGGCTATTACCCAACGAGCAGTCTGCCCGTCGTCAAGTTGATTGGATCTCGATCGCCCCACGTGACCGTATGCGACCACTTCTTTCATGCGGCGTTTGGTGGGTCCTTTCTCAACCATCAATGGTTGATCGCAGCAGCCACGCCGCACTGGGAAGGCTGCCCTTCGGACAAGCGGGCGGTGATCGATGCGTCCGGAAAGCTGACGAAAGATGGAACGTGCACGCCGGATGGCTATGTGGTCAACACGACGGTTCCCACGAACCAACCGACATCGAGCAGCGGAACCAAATTGCCGGTGCTGACGGGGACCACCATCGGAGATCAGCTCACGGCCGCAGGGATCGACTGGGCGTGGTATTCGGCAGGATGGAACGCGGCGGCGAGCGGCAGTCCGCCGTCGGGCTTCACCTTCCATCATCAGCCATTCGTGTATTACGCCGCGTATGCCAGCGGCGAGCCCGGGCGCGCCCACTTGAAAGACGAAACGGACTTCGTCGTGGCGGCGAAAAATGGCACGTTGCCTCCGGTGTCGTTCGTCAAGCCGCTAGGCGGTTTCAACGAGCATCCGGGCGCGAACTTGCAAAAAGGGCAGGAGAAGGCGGTCGAGCTCATCGAGGCGGTCATCAACGGTCCCCATGGGGAGGACACGGCGGTCATCGTGACCTACGACGAGAACGGTGGCTATTGGGATCATGTGGCTCCGCCGGTCAAGGACAAGTGGGGACCAGGAACGCGCGTACCGGCGATCGTCTTTTCCAAGTTTGCCCGCGGTGGCGTCGACAAAACGATTTACGATACGACCAGCATTCTTGGTCTCATCGAGAAACGCTGGGGATTGAGTCCGTTGAACGAGCGAGTCGCGTCGCAGAACGACCTGGCGAGCAACGCGATGATCTTCGTAAGGTAGTAGCTCGCGGGTGGGCGGCCGTCTTCGAGGAGCTGGATACGGCTCCTGCGATCGGTTCGACCGGCCCACCCGAGTGGCGCTTGCTGAGCGAGCTTTGCGGAGATTCGTCGTGCTGCGACCCTAACGCAAAGGAGCCTCGCCGCAGCTGCCGGTGCCCCCGTTGTCACGGATATCCACCGTCCCGCGATAGCCCTCCGCGCGAAGCCTGTCGGCAAGACGGGTTGGTTGGCACATGGGCAGTGTGGGGTTCTCTCTGACGGTGAAGCTGCCGAGCAAGTCGGTGAGCTGCGTGAGATCGTCGACGCGCGTCAGGGATTTGTTGTTCCGGATGGTGAGGCTGTGGCCAATCGAACGCACGGCGCCAAGACCGTTCAAATTCGGCAAGGCGTTGCAATCCAGGATGCTCAAAACGTCGCCCACCGAGGTCAATGACGAAAGCTCGGCCACGCTGGCCAGGGTGTCGGCTTGGCTGATGACCAACCCGCCACCAACTTTGGCCAATTTTCGGAGACCATTGAGGCGCTTCAGTTTCGGACTGTTTCCAATGCCGACGCCGCCGGCGACGTCGGTAAGAGCGTCCAAGCTGCCGAGTTCGGACAGAACATAGTTGTCCTGGACCGAAAGCCCCGCACCTCTCGGTGACGTGATCTTTTCGAGCTTCTCCAGACCGCGCAGGCGTTGGAGTTGCGGATTGCCGTGAATCCACAGTGTGCCGGCGTCTCGTAGATTGTCCAAACCGGACAGATCGACCAGGCCCTGCGTACCGGAAATGGAAACCACCCCGTCGACAGAGGTCAATTTCTCCAGGCCGTGGAGGTTCGTAAAACCGAACTTGCCCTCCAGGTAAAGGTATTTGGCCTGCGTCAAGCTGCTCAATCCTGCCAGAGAGGTGAGTGCCTGCAGATCTCCCTTGAGCGTCAACGGTCCCTCGATCGTGCTCAGCTTCCCGAGGTCCAACTCCGCCAGCTCCGGATTTTGCTCGATGGTGAGTGCGCCGACGATCCTTGTTGCCTGCGAAAAAGCCTGAAAGCGCGTGAGGGCAGGGTTCGAGAGGATGCTCACGCCACCGTCGATGCTCCGCATGCTTCCGAAGCCCGCGACGCTTTCGAGCACGCTGTTGTAGTCGAAATTCGCCCCGCTCGTCAGGGTGACCAGCGCCGGCATGGCGTCGATCGCTACGAGTGATGCATTCTGGGCGACCGTGAGGCGGCCAAGGATTTCCGCGAGCCCGGAGAATCCCTCGAGGCGCTGAAGCTTCGGCTCCTCGCTAATTTTGAGAGAACCGACTTTGCGCAGGCTGGCAGGTCCGGTCCACTTGATGATGGCATTCTTGGAAACGAATAGCTCCTGCCCAACGGTCTGCAACGCGGAGAGCGCCTCGAGCTGCGCGAGCCCCGAATTGCCGGAGATGACGAGGTACCCGCCAACGGCGGCCAATTTCTCGAGCCCGTTCAATGACGTTGCGGTCGTCCCAGTGACGGTCAAATCGCCATCGACACTCTCGAGGCGCCCGAGCGGTGAGATGTCGCCGATTCCATTGCCATGGATCGTGAGCGAGCCCGTGATGTGCTTGCACCGTGAGAGCTCCTGAAGCCGAGGGGTCTCCACGATGTCGAAGCTGCCGACGCACGTCTCTCCCAAATACGTCTCCGTTGCGATGGCGCTCGTGACGTAATTGCTCTTGCATGTGATCGCTTTGACGGTCGTATCTGCCGTGATTGTCGGCAACGTACCGCTCTCGACGAACTTGAGGGCGCTCTGGCAATTCGGCTCCGAGCGGTCGAGCGTGTAATGGATTTCGCCGCCGTTCGTTTTGGTGGCCAACGTCACCGGGACGGGCGACGCTGGATTGTAATTGGCCGGCGTAGGATCGAACGTCGGCGCGTCCGCGGCGAGGGTGTAGATCGCATCGCGTTCGGTCGATGGGTGCAAACCGCCTTTGCAAGCGATGGCTCGAATCTGCGTACCGGTCGCCCCGACGTGGATCGGCTTGTCGTAAGCCATGGAGCCCGCCGCGCAACGTGCCTCGGCGCCGTCGAATTGGCACGACGGTGCTCGGCCGTTCATCGTGTAACAAATCGTCGCCCCCGTGGTTTCGCTCGAGAGGGACTCTTCGACATCGTTTGGATAAGTTCCCCTACCTTGTTCGAACTGAACCGGCTGAGCATTGCCGGGAAAGACATTGATGACGTATGCGCCGGTTCGAACTTCGGAATCCTTTGCTCCGGCCTTTTGTGCGACGGCCTTGATGGTCATCGACTTCGCGACGCCAATCGGCGCCGTGTAAATGCGCGATGTCGAATCGGGCGTCGTGCCGTCCAATGTATAGCGAATGGTCGCCCCCGCCGTCGCCGAGTGGAGGGCTACATCCTGGGGCCCGATGAACGTCCCCGGTGCAGGGGTGAACTCCGGTATCGCCACCGTGTCGTCGGGAGGCGACGCATCGCCATCGCCCGCATCCCCCGCATCGGGCTGCGGTTTTGGCCCCCCGTCATTCTGCCCTCCGTCGGGCGGCAGCACGCTCGCCCCGTCACTGCCTCCACACCCCGCGACGGCCACGATCGATGTTGCCATGACCACAGCTGCAAGATACACGCTTACCTGAGCCCCACTTCTTCGAATAAGTTCGCGAAAAATCATATGTGTTTCGGTCCACCCCACGCTGGAGCGACCGCTCCCACATTGTCTTTCGACCGCGCACTCGAGATCGTGCTCCAAATCGACACTCGCCCCACGAGCGAGCTGAGCAAATTGGCGATCAAACTCCCGCAAGGATGGTCGCGGCGCGTGTCAAATCTCGAGTGTCGAAGCCCTCGGTGAAACGCTCGTAGACCGTGGAGAGCAGCTCGGCCCCCTCGGTGCGGCGATTTCCACGTTGCCAGTGCTTTGCGAGGGTCGTTGCGGTTCGCAGTTCCCAGGCCAGCGCCTTCTGGCGCCGCGCGACATCGAGCGATCGGCGAAGCAGTGCCTCGGCTTGCACATCGTATTGGCCATCCCCCTGGGCAAGAAGTCGTGCAGCACGAACACGGAGCAGCTCGGACGTGCACCATCGCTCGTAGCCCACGCTGGCGCGGACAAGTGCGGATTCCGTAGCCGCTCCTTCATCCATGGTTGCAATGAGGTCGGCGAGATACGCACCACCCAGTGGTTCCTGGCTGGCGTCGAACGTGCCATCCAAGACAGCCAGGTAGGTTCGAGCGAAGCGATACGTAAGGAGGACGGAGTGCTCCAACGAGGACACGAGAAGCGCGTCCGCGAATTCTCTTGCCGCAGCCATGTTGCCGGTCCAAAACGCGATGGGAAGCACTCCGACGGAGATCGCGTTCAAGAGCGAGGCGACCTGTTCGTCCGTGCGTGCGAGCCCGACACATTCATGGGCACATTCCCATGCTTGCTTTGGATGACCTTGCAACCACAGAGTGCGAGCAAGAATCGGTCGAATGTCCACGGTCGACGCGACTTGCGTGCCGCACGCGTGCCCATGCCCGGTGAGCTCCTTCGCGTCCATCAGCACGCCTTCGGCGATGGCCCGCGAGCCCGCCAGATCGCCCATGCTCTGAAGGGCATGGGCGCTCATCCTCCGATGCGTGAGCGCGACGAGCGGCGAGGAAGGTGCCTGTGCGATGGATACACATTCCTGTACCGCGGACATGGACTCTGCGTAATCACCATTGTAGCTGAAAGCAAGATGAAGTCCGTAGAGCGCATAGAGTTGCAAATCGAGCGCTCCCCCGCTTCGAGCCACCTCGGACGCCGTTCGAAAAGCACTCGTCACGTCATCGATGGACTCCCCTGTTTGCCACATCGCGTGCCCGTAAAGGGCCCACAGGCGCGACAACGTGATGGGATCCGTCGTGGCGGTTTCGGGAATGTGCTCGAAGAGAACTTTCAGTCGCTGTGCGAATTCGCCGAAGAGACACAGGGTGTAGCAAAGCAAGATGGATCGTCCCACGAGCCGCAGGCCCAGGTCGCGATCGCCGGATTCGGAGAAAGCCCAGTCCATTGCGCCGCGGAGATCGTCAATCAAGTTGCGATGGCGCTCGATCAAGTGAGAGTAGTTCGCGGACTCGAAATCGGCTTCCCCGGCTTGAAGCAATGCGACGACCCACATGGCGTGACGTCGCGAAGCCTCGTGCAATTCGTCGTTGGTCAGCGCTTTGCTCGCAAATGCTCGGGGAGTGTCCAATAATCGGTAAACTGGAACCTCTGCACTGACGTCGACGGTGACCAGTGATTTGGCGAAGAGGTTCGATAGGTACGTCAACGTGGCGGAGCGTGGCCATTGGGGATCCGCCACGGCGACCGCCGCATCGGCGGTGAACTCACGACGGAAGACCGAGAGCTGCTTGAGCATCGTTTGCTCTTCGGGCGGCAGCAAGTCGTAACTCCACTCCAATGTAGCCGCCAAGGTCCTGTGCCGCGGAACCGCCGTTTGCGGGCTTTGCGTCAACACACTGAATCGATCGTCGAGCCGCGCGACAATCTCGCGAAGACCGAGCTCGCCCACGCGAGCGGCCGCGAACTCGATGGCCAAGGGCATGCCGTCGAGGCGACCGCAGATCGTCGCGACGATCGCGGCATCGCCATCGTTCAATTCGAATCGACCGAGGTTTGCGCGTGCGCGTTGAACGAAGAGAGCCACCGCGGGATACGAAAGCAAGTCCGCTTCGGTCAGACCTTCGGTGCTCACAGGATGCGAGAGTGGCGGAAGGTGATGGGCCGATTCTCCCGTTGCACGCAAAACTTCGCGGCTGGTCGTGAGAATGTGAAGCCGGGGTAGCTGCGAAAGCAACGACTCCACCAAGCCCGTCACCGAGTCCACCACGTGCTCGCATGTATCGAGCACGAGCAGCATCTTCTTTCCTCGCAAATGCGAAAGCAGACCGGCCATGGGCTCGTTCGAAAGCACGCCGATCCCGAACACGGAGGCCAATGCGCTCACGACGAGCGCCGGATCGGCAAGGGACGCGAAGTCGATGAACCAGACGCCATCGGAGAAACGCGGCAGGCATTTCCGCCCCACGGCAATGGCCACGGTCGTTTTGCCGACACCACCGGGCCCAGCAATCGTGACCAGGCGGTCTTCCGTCAATGAATGCGCCAAGCGCGCAATCACTTCAGCGCGTCCCAATGTGGTGGCGAGCAATTCGGGCAGATTGTTCGAGGGTCGTTCGGAGGACGACGGCGCCTCGTCCGCCTCGTCCGCCTCGTCCGCCTCGTCCGACAACCGTGTGACGGGAATCGAGAATCGATAGCCATTTGGCACGGTTTCGATGGCATCCGACGGTTGCTCCCCGCGGGCAAGCAGCTTCCGAAGGCCCATGATTTGGATGCGCAGGTTCGCCGCCTCGACGACGTTATCGGACCAGGCCAGCGTCAGGAGTTCATCCACCGTAACGACGCTGCCTGCGCGTTCGACCAGAATGCGAAGAACGTCGAGCGCCCGCCGGCCGAGACGCAATGGCTCATCGCCCAAGCGCAAACTGCGAGTCTGCGGCACGAAGCGAAATTTGCCGAAGGAATAGCCTATCACGCTCACCTCTGTTTTCTCGGTGCCACGGCGCGTGGTGATACGAGATACGGCATCGAGTATTCGATCGTCACGGTATTCCCGTAAAAGCCGACTACTTACCGCACGGTCTACCCATTCTTGGTGCCGTGGGAAATATGCTCGTCTCGTGAGCGGAAATCGAGAAAGTCTTCTGCGTAGATGGCATTCATGTAGGGGACGATCCGCTCGAGGAATTTGTCCTCGAGACCGCTACGGACAGGGCCGCAGACGTGTCAGAACGGCGCCTGTAAAGGCCGCGTGACGATCGATTAACAGGCATTAACGGGTCAACGCACGTGTCTCACGCCAAAGTGGCTTCCAAATCGAGTTCGAGCCCCCTCGAACCAACGAGAGAGAGATACATGTCCGAAAGAATCGACCTTGATCGCCGTCGTTTTTTTGGTGCCGCCGCCATGGCATTTGCCGCCACCCAAGTGGGCATGTTGGGCTGCTCGAAAGCGCAGGCCGACACCGTCAGGCCCGGCGGGCTGCCCCCCGTCAAGCCGGGGACGAATACGTCGTTCGGTGCGCTGAAACAGATCAACGCCGGCGTGCTGGATATCGGATATGGAGAATCGGGGCCTCCCGATGGTCCGCCGGTCATTCTTCTGCACGGCTGGCCCTATGCCATCTACAGCTTCGTCGATGTGGCAGCCTTGCTGGCGGAAGCGGGATATCGGGTGCTTGTCCCGAATTTGCGTGGTCATGGCACCACACGGTTCCTCTCGAGCAGCACCGTCCGCAATGCCCAGCAGTCGGCCGTTGCCCGCGACATCATCGCATTCATGGATGCGCTTGGGATCCAGAAGGCGATCATCGGCGGTGTGGACTGGGGCTCCCGGACGGCCTGCATCATCGCTGCTCTATGGCCGGAACGCTGCAAGGCCATGGTGAGTGTGAGCGGGTACTTACTGACCAATGTCGACGCCGCCAAAGCGCCGGCGAGCGCCGAGACCGAGTACCAATGGTGGTACGCCTCCTACTTCGCGACGGAACGCGGCCCGGTGGGCTACGAGAAAAACAAGCGCGAATTCGGGCGGTTCATGTGGAAGCTGCATTCGCCAAAGTGGAATTTCGACGAGGCTATCTTCCAACGAAGCATCACGACACTCGACAACCAAGATAACACGGCGATTGTCATTCACAATTATCGCTGGCGCTACGGCCTGGCCCCCGGGGAGGCGCAATATGACGACTTGGAAAGGCAGCTCGCCGTCCGTCCCGTTATCAAGGTGCCCGCGATCACCCTCGAGGGAGACGCCAATGGTGCGCCGCATCCGGAGCCCGCGTCCTATCGTGACCGCTTCGTGGGCAAGTACGAACATCGGACCGTCGAGGGTGGCATCGGCCACAACCTTCCGTTGGAAGCACCGCAGGCCTTCGCGCAAGCTGTCGTCGACGTCGACGCGTTCTAGAGACGCGGTGTAGCGTCTCGGAACTCCACATGATGCGGGCCTCGCCGCCGGTCTCGCGCCGCCATTTGGGTGGTCGTCACGGCGGCGGGGCGAGCAACACGCTGGGATGCAGCACCAAGGCTGCCGTCTCGCGCATGGTCCAATAGGCGCGGGCCGTTGGATGGACGTTCCGGTCCGAAGCAAGCGCGGGGCTCGTGGTCACTTCGAAGCCCTCGAGTCGGAAATACTGCCGTGCGCGCAAGAGGTGATACGGGTCGGACACGACCAGCACGCGTCGATGGCCCGCTTCCCGAAGGAGTCGAGCCGTGCGCTGGGCGTTCTCCCTGGTCGAGTGGCTCTCGGGTTCGAGACGGGCGGCCGATGGCGGTAAGCCTAGGGACACGGCATAGGCGCACATGGCCTCGGCTTCGGTTGGCGAATTGTCGCCGAGTCCTCCAGAGAAGTACACGACCGGCGCGAGATGGTGCTTGTAGAGATCGACCGCCTTTTCGACGCGCGCACGCACCGGAGCGGAAGGCGTTCCATCGGATAGAACCCGCGCGCCGAGAACGACCATGGCATCGGCCGGGCTGGCATGATCTTCCTGACCGAAGCGGTCGATGCGAATGGCGAGGCCCAGAAAAGCGAGCGAAAGAACCGCGACCAGCGCGAGAAGCGTGCGACGGAGATTCGAGGTCATGATTCCTGCGAGCGCTCGTCACCCGCGCCGCCTTTGATGGGAAACGAGTACCTCGCCCGGCTCGCCGGCGCAACTGGCCGGGTGCGGAGCGATGTGGGCTCGAGAAGGAAGTCGCAATTCGAGCTCCGTGCGGCCGATCTATCGGGTAGGAGTTCACCATGCGCCTTCCGCCGATGCCAGCCGTCGTCCGGCTTGTCGTTCCACTGCTGTCGTTGGCCTGCGGCGGCGCGCAGCCACCCGCCGAGCTCGAGGATACGGCGAAGTACGGGCTGATCGGCCCCTTGAAGGTCTGTGCAGACTCGCCTGACGGTGGGCCGGCAACGTACCCCTGCGCCATCCAGCGGACCGTCCGGGCGTCCTTTGGGCACTTTCTCGCGTGTTACCAAGAGGGGCGAAAAGGGAAGCCGTCCCTCGAGGGCCGCATCACGGTTCGTTTCGTCGCCCAATGCATCGTGCACGAATTCGAACACTTGTCCTTTCCGCCTCCATCCCAAGTGCCTCCATCCGGGACGATCACCGTCGTTTACCCGCTCATCTTTTCGCGCGAAGACTCGCCATGACATTCCCATTCACGACCTTGAGCTCATCGGCATTGGCGGGTTTTGCGGCGTGTCTCGTATCCGACGCGCTCGCGCGCGAGGTCGCCTTTTACACCATACCCGGGAGGCTCCCTTGATTCGCAGCGGTGCAACCTTCCGCTCCGCCACGCCGTCCGATCTGGACCGCATTGTGGAACTCCTTACGGCCGACCCGGCCTGCACGGTCACCAAAGACAGCTATCGAGCCAACCTCGAAACAGGTGAGTACCGTCTCGAATGGACGTGGCTTGCCGAGTCGGCCGAGGGTGACCTTCTCGCCGTCGCCATCTGGTGGGGCCCGCGGAGCGAATCCAAGGCTCCCAGCGCCCTCGATGGCTTCTACGCCATCCCGTCATTCACGAGAGAATCGCGAATCGAACTTTCCGCCGCGCTCCTTGCTGCGGCCCATGAGGCCTTCGGCGAAGCCCCCGAGTACCACGTCTTTGTCCCCGCCAACTGGCGCGACGCCCCGGCCGTCGTCGAATCGCTCGCCTGGCGTCAGGAGGCGGCCCGCCGCGCGGGGCTCACCCATGTGATCGAGCGCCTCCGCTACGAGTGGACCTCCGAAAGCCCCTTGCCACCTCGAGATGGGCGGCTCATCTTCCGCCCCGAACCTGACGACGAGGTCTTCGTCGACCTTTTCATCAGGACCCTCGAGGGCACGCTCGACGCTGCGTCCGCTGCCAACAAAGTCATCCTGGGCGCCGAGGCGCAGGCTCGAGGCGACATCCACTTTCTGAAAGAGCAAATGCTCGGACAACGCGACTGGTGGCGCGTCGCCACGGACGAGAACGGCGCCGTCGTCGGCTTTGGCATTCCCTCCCGCAACTCCGACTTCCACGTCGTGGGCTACCTCGGCGTCCTTCCCGAATATCGTGGTCGTGGCCACGCCGACCGCATCCTCGCCGAGATCACTCGGTTGCTGGTCGAGCAAGTGGGCGCCGCCGTCATCCGTGCCGACACGGATCTAGGCAACCGCCCGATGGCCAAAGCTTTCGCGCGTCTCGGTTACCACAATTTCGCATGCCGTCTCGTGCACTCGGCGGCACATACCGTATGAACCGCCACCGAAGCGCGCCGCGTTGAATCTGGCGGCGGCCCATCATGTCAGAGCGCGGCAAAGGTCATGAGCAAACCATCGTGAAAGCGTATGGCCCCGCCAGGGCGATACGTGCCACGCCGCATTTTGGAAGCGTCGTACTTCGGTCCGGTGACGGCACGTGCAGCCCCGGCGTCCGGCAGCTCGGTGACGACGGGCCCCAGAATCGCGGACGCAATCTCGGTACGTACAACGATGGTGCGCGTTCCCTGAGCAGGGCCAATGCTCTGCTCGAGCTCCGTCCAGCCCGCGGCGTCCAGCTCGAGGTACACGTACAACCCGAGATCGGTCGGGCCGGGCAATAAGGAGCTTTCGTCCGCCTGGCCGAGCGGCATTTCCACCCAGCGGCCGTTTCGAATCGGAATACTCGGAACGTTGATGATCTCTCGGAGCTTCTCGATATCCGTGCTGACGAGCACGGGCGCCGGCTTGCGGCTGGGGGGCTTGTCTCGGGAACAGCCGGTGGAAAGGATGGTTAGGGCCGCCAGAAGACTCTGGACGACCAGTGTCCATCGACGCTGCACCGTCACGCTCGCCCTCCGGGCTTTTTGACGTTCTGGTCACCCGGCTTGGCACGAGGGTCCGCGTTGTGACGCAAAGCCACCGTGAAGGAGATCGTCCTCTTCAACGTGCCATATTGCATGAACTCATGTCCGAGGCCACTCACCTCGAAGCGACCATTCACGGCGTCCGGCGTGCCGCTACCCATGTCTTTCTTCCTTGGGTCGAAGTTGTAACGGTCAGCGCCGTGCACGGTCAGGTCGACGGTGAAATGCCGAGTGCCTGCGGCCGGATCCATCTGCACGGTCACAGTCGCTTCCATCCAAATCGTGAATCCACCGACGGACTTCTGCCAGTTCTCGGTCGCCGGATATGGATAGCGCGCGGAATCACCGCACGTCACACCGTCGGTCTGCATGACGAATGTCGGCCTAGAAAGCCGGTCGTGAATCTCGATAGCACCGGCGCGTGCGTCTTCGATGATCGACTCGAGTGTCGTTACTCCCGACCCATCGACGGCCACATCGGGAACCGCTTTATTTCGCGTAGAGCTGACGTATCGCTCGAAGTCGAACTTCCAGTCCTCGCCGTTTCCGTGGATGAAGTGATCGTACGCGAAGCTTCCGTCGTAGAGGTCGGGGCGCAGAAGGATCGCGCCCGCCAAGATGAATTCCCACTTCCGTTTCGCCAGCTTGTCCTCTGCGGTAGCGGCTCGACGCTTGGCGGGGTCGATATTGCCATTTCCGTCGTCCAAGAATCCATGATCGAAGGCGATGTCGGGCGCAGATGGCGAATCGACTTGGCGGAACGACGCGTACACGTCCGGTGGTTCGTTTGCTGGACTCGTGTCCTTTCCGCGTTTCTCGTGTTGGGCTCGGACTCCACCGCCGGGTATGAAGTTTGGGTCGTTCGATGCAAGGAGGATTGGCTCATCACTGCCCACGACGGATTCCTTCTGCTCGGGGATCTCCATTCGCGGCGGCTCGAGGAGCAGGGTATGTTGGACGGCGTCCCTGACCGTGAACGGAGGAACATCGTCCTCGAGTTCGCAAATGGTCACCTCGGGACCTTCGGGGGTCTTCCGTTTGCGTGCGGCGGTCCATCGATCGATCAGCTTCTGGCGAACCGATTCGACGTTCGCGATCCGCACCGTGGCCTCCGATGCAGTAACCGTCCAACGCGCGACGCCCGAGGCGTCCGTCGGCACCTTCTTCTGTTGACCCTGTGCTTCGAAGAGTAGCTCGATGCCATCGACAGCATCGCCGACGGGGTCGACGACACGTGCGGTGAAGGTACCCGGCCGCTCTTGCACCTCGGATTGCGGTTTGCGCTCCGCCGGCTTCTCGTCGTTCTCCGGAAATGGCCACGATACTTCATGCCGCTCGAAGCGGAGGATGCCCGCCTCCAAGGCACCGTAGAGGACCCGGCTGAGTTCCGCTTGGAAGCCATGCAAGCGGCGTCGCCGGTCCACAGTGGGCTGGGGGAGCACCTCGTACAGGCGGGAGCCGGTGAGGGCGTCGTAGATGGATAAAAGATCGCGCGCGGTTTCATCGTCCCGCGCACCCCAGTCGGAGAAAGCTTGCGGAATGAGGTGAAACAAGGGTTCCCCGGGTAAGTCCCAGCGCGAGACGCGCGCGGTCGTACGGCGATCGTCGGGTGGGACGATCCAGAATCTCCATTCCCTACGGAACGTGTCGACGATTCGCCATTGGTCCAGTCCCGACCGCACGCGCGCGACGGTACCGTTTTCTCTGAACGACGAGCAAGATGTCGCGGGCCTTTTTTCCGACGTGGTGGAAGGTGTGCGGTGCCGCCGCAACGTCTTCTCGCTCGAAGACGAGGGCGCAGAATCGCGTTTTCGCGCGGCGAGGGGACTGCGCTCGTCGCTATTTCGCGTCGCCGAGATCGCCTCAGTTGAAACGTTTTGTTCCGAGGCAGGCGTGGCTCGGGACATAGCGCGACGGCCTGGCTGGGCTTGAAACGCATCTCATGCCACCATTGGCCTTTCGGGGGAGAGATGGTCGAAGGATTCACGATCGAGGCGACGATTTCCGAGAGCGCCCGCTCCGTCGTTTGGCGCGCGCGCCGAGTGGCGACGGGCAACTCGGAGTCGGGAACGGTCGTCCTGAAGGTGCTGCAAGGAACGAGTGCGCGCCGCGAAGACCGTGCGCGATATCGCCACGAATTCGAAACCGTTCAGCGTGTTCGATCCTCTCGGGTCATACGTGCCCACGAGCTCCGCACGGACGAAGGAACGACATTTCTCGTGCTGGAAGATTTTGGCGCCACGTCCCTCGACAAGCTTGCAGCCGAGCGGGCGTTCTCCGTCGAGCAGACGATTCGAATCATCGTCCAAATCTGCTCGGCGCTCGATGCGATCCATGGCGCCCAAATCGTTCACAACGACGTCAAGCCCGCCAACATCGTATTTTGCCCCCAGTCCGGCGAGGCCAAACTCATCGACTTCGGAGCCAGCACGACGCTGACCACACCTGTCTCCAGCGACGCAAGCCAGCAGGTCCCTTTGGAGCGTGAGTTCACGCTCGCCTACATTTCACCCGAGCAGACGGGCCGCATGAATCGAGCCATCGATCATCGGACCGATTTGTATTCACTGGGGGTGACGCTCTACGAACTGTTGACCCACCGCGTGCCGTTCCTCGGTAGCGATGCACTCGAATGGGTGCATGCGCACCTGGCGCGACGCCCCAAGCCTCCGGCCGACGTCGACCCAACCATTCCGCGGTCCGTCTCCGACATCGTCCTGAAGTTGCTCGAGAAGAATCCCGAGGATCGATACCAGAGCGCCATGGGCGTCAAGGCGGACCTCGAGCGCTGCATCGCCATCGGACTCACGAACCGCGAGGAGAGTTTTCCGTTGGGCGAAGACGATATTCTCAACGCCTTCTCCATCCCGCAAAAGCTGTATGGGCGCGAATGGGAGATTGCGCGGCTGGTGGCCGCGTTCGAGCGCACGGTGGATGGGCCATGTGAGTTGGTCCTCGTTTCAGGGTACTCCGGAATCGGAAAAACCTCGCTCATCCGGGAGCTTCACGTTCCGGTCGGCCGCCGCCGCGGTTATTTCATTTCGGGGAAATTCGATCAGCTGCGCCGCAGTGTTCCGTATGCGGCCATCACCGAGGCGTTCCACGAGCTGGTCCAGCAGCTCCTGTGCGAACCGCAACAGAGTCTCACGGCGTGGCGAAGCGAGATCGTCGGGGCCCTTGGCAACAAAGCGCGCGCGCTTTTCGACGTCATTCCCGATCTCGAACGGCTGCTGGGGCCGCAGCCCGAGGTGCCAAAGCTCGGCACCATCGAGACGCAGAATCGATTCAATCTCGTTTTTGGCAAGTTTCTCGATGTGCTCTGCCAACCCGAGCACCCGCTCGTGCTCTTCATCGACGACCTCCAGTGGATCGACTCCGCGTCGCTCCGCCTTCTCGAAGTGTTCGTGCCTGCCGACGGGCGGCGCAATCTCTTGGTCATCGGGGCCTACCGCAACAACGAGGTGGGGCCGGCCCATCCGCTCAAGGGGTTCATCGACGACAGAAGGGCCGAGCAATTCGTCTTGGAGGACATCGCACTTGGCCCCCTCGAGCCGGCCGACATGGCCGAGCTCTGCTCCGACGTCCTCCATCGGAGCAAGGACGATGTCGAGCCCCTGGTCGAGTTGCTGCGGCAGAAAACCGATGGCAATCCCTTTTTCGTCAATCAGTTCCTTCGCGCTCTCCACGCCGACGGCGTGCTGACCTTCGATTCCGCCGCACGTTATTTCACGTGGACACCCGGGGCCATTCTCGCGCGCAACGTCACCGAGAACGTCGCCGATTTGCTGGCACGGCGCCTCTGCTCCCTTTCGGCCGAGTGCCTTCGTACCGTGCACCTCGCCGCTTGCATCGGCAATCAATTCGACATCAAGACCTTGGCCTGGATCTGCGATGCATCCGAGGAGGCAGCTTACGCCAAGCTTTTGCCTGCGCTCCACGCTGGTTTCGTTCTTCCGACCTCCGGTCTCGAAACCACCACGGGCGATGCCACCCCCGCACTCGTCCATCGCCAATTCCGCTTCTTGCACGACCGCGTCCAGCAGGCCGCCTACGACTCGGAGGACGTCGAAGCGCGGAAGCAATCGCATTTGCGCATCGGTCGCCGTTTGCTCGAGCGCGCCGGGGCCGACGAGGAGCACATTTTCGCCATCGCCGACCATCTGAACGCGGCCCGGGAGCTCGTCACCCCCGTCGAGCGACGCACGCTCGCGCACCTCAATTTGTTGGCCGGGCAGCACGCCAAGCGCGCCAATGCCTATGCTGCCGCGAGTGCGTATTACCAAGCGGGCCTCGCGTGCGTGGGCCCTTGGGAACAAGAACACGAAACCAACATGGGCATGCGCCTCGAGCTGGCCGAAATCGAATATTTGCTCGGCCACTTCGAGCTCGCGGAGAAGGTCAGCCTCGAGCTCATGGATCGTGCGCGCACACCAATCGAACGCGCCGAAGTTTGCAAATTGCTTTTGTGGCTCTACACGCTCGAAACGAAGCATCGAGACGTCCTCCGGTGGGGCTGTACCGGATTGCGCGCCCTGGGGATCGATATCGACGAAAACGGGGATCTGGACGCGGCGCTCGACATCGAACTGAAGGGAATCGAACGGGGCAGGGCCGGGCGCCCCATCGCTTCTCTCATCGATCTGCCGGAAATGACCGCCCCCGCGATTCTCGTCGCGATGCGCTTGCTCGTCGGCATGCTCCCGAGTTCGTACATGACGAACCAAGAGCTCGACGGAGTTCTGGCCGCCAAACTTGCCAATCTATCGATTACGCATGGAAACTGCCCGGAGTCGTCGACGGCATATGCCATGTTCGGTATTTTCCTGAGTTCCCGATGCGATGCGTACCGCGACGGCTACGAGTATGGCATGCTCGGCTGGCGGCTCAGCGAAAAGCACGACGAACGCTCGCACACGTGCAAAGACGGCACGCACATGGGGGCGTTCCTCTCGCCGTGGATGGAGCACCTTCAAGCGAGTTTGCCTTTCTTCGACGAAGGCTATCGCTGTGGGCTCGATGCCGGCGAATTGCAATGGGCTGGATACAATTTGATGTTCCGGGCCATCAATCTTCTTCATCTCGGTGAACCGCTTGCGGAGGTGAATCGAGAGATTGGCGAGGCTTTGCGCTTTGCGAGCCAAACACGCAACGATGTGGCGCGCAGCTTTCTCGAAGCCATTCAGTTTCGGGTTCTCAATCTGCTCGGGAAGACCTCGGGCGAGTGCGTCTTTTCGCTCGGCGACGTCGACGTCACTTCGTGGTTGAAGAAGAACGAAGGGCAGGGGACGCAAGTCACGATCCTTTACATCGAAATGGCGCAGGCGCTGTACCTTCATGGTGAGGTTCCGCGCGCCCTCGAGTGGTGCCAAAAGGCCGAGAAAAATCTGGCCTACATGCGGGGCCTCATTCAAAATGCCCCGCACGCCCTCTTCTATGCGCTCGCATGGCTCGATATCGGAGATGCCGGCGAAGGTGCGGAGGCGATCGAGGCGTGCCGGCAAAGGCTTTCGCGGTGGGCCGAGACATGCCCGGCCAACTTTCGGCACATGCATTGGATCCTCGAGGCTGCCGTGGCGCGTGCGGGCGGCGATTCCTGGCGCGCGCTCACCCTGCTCGATGATGCGAGCCGCGCAGCGAGCCGGCAAGGTTTTCGGCAGTATGCCGCGCTTGCATCCGAACTCGCGGGCAAGCTGCTGATCGAATCCGGCCGGCGCGAGATGGGCCTCCCTTACATCGCCGAGGCGCGCGAGGCCTACCACGCGTGGGGCGCCGCACGCAAAGTGGCACAACTCGATCGTATGTATGCGCAAGCATCGTCGATACCTCGGCCGAAAGACAGCCGTCCCTCCGTACCGTCAGCGGAGTGGAGCAGCTCCGGAAACCTTTCCGAGTCGATCGATCTCGCGGCGATTTTCAAGGCATCCCAGGCGATTTCCAGCGAAATGGAGCTCGATCGTGTGTTCGGCGTGCTCCTCGAAATGTGCCTCGCGGCGGCCGGCGCCGAAGCGGCCGTTTTGATGCTCGCCGAGGAACGGGGCAGCCTTCCTTCTGGAGACGTGGAGCTTCGGGTGGTCGCCCGCGCGCGCGCGTTCGAGCAAGCCGAGATTCGTTCCGTCCCGCTCGAGGCGTGTCCCGATCTCGTGCCCGCCGTCGTCCATTTCGTCGCGAGAACGGGCGAGCCTCGCGTGCTCCACGACGCGATCTCCGATCCCATGTTCGGACGCGACGAGGTGGTCCAGCGGCGCGTCCCCAAGTCCGTTCTATGCGTACCCATCATGCGCGGCGGAGGTCTCATCGGCGTCCTGTACTTGGAGAACAACCAGACCACCGACGCCTTCACCGTGGCCCGAGTCCGCGTGCTCACCGTTCTGGCTTCCCAGGCCGCCATTTCGCTCGACAATGCCCGCTTGTATTCTGCACTGAAAGACAACAACGAGAAGCTCACCGTCGCACTCGACGCGGCGCGCGAGAGCGCTCGCCTCAAAACCGAATTTCTCGCCAACACGTCTCATGAGCTCCGAACGCCGCTCAATGCCATCGTGAACATCCCCAACGGCCTCGCGGCCCGCCTTTCCGAACGGGGCGCGTGGACCTGCTCCTCGTGCCAGCAGCTCATCATCGCACGGGCTCTTCCCAATGGTGAGGCATCGCCGGGCTCGGGCGACGAGAGTTGGTCACCGGAGCGTTGCCCCCGGTGCGGTGCCGTCGAACCTTTTTCCAAGCAGAAGGTGTGCCTTTATCGCGGACAATGGACGGATGCCATCGGTTATCTCCGCGTCGTCCGTACCAATGGCGAGCAACTCATTGGCCTCGTGGAAGATCTCCTGGATATGAGCCGACTCGACGCCGCGCGCATGCGCATCGAGCCGACGGAGCTCGACGCGCAAGAAGCCGTACGACAGGTCGTGGACAAGATGCGCGGCCTTGGCGAAGAACGGCACATTGGCATCCGACTTTGCTCCAATGGCATTGCGTCCAAGCTCCATGCGGATCCTGGGCGGCTGCAGCAAGTGCTCATCAATCTCGTCGACAATGCCATCAAGTTCTCCAACGACGGCGGCACCGTGGATGTCGCCGTTTCCAACGACCATGGTTTCGTGGTCTTCACCGTTCGCGATGAGGGGATTGGTATTCCGTTGCACGAGCACGAAAAGATCTTCCAGAGCTTTTACCAAGTCGATGGAACCAACACGCGTCACGCCGGCGGGGCAGGGCTCGGGTTGGCCATCTCGCGCGAAATCGTGCACCTGCACCGTGGCAAGATTTGGGTCGAGAGCTCACCCGGACACGGTTCGACATTCTACGTCCAACTTCCTTGCATCGAGGAGGCCCAGCGTGCCCAATCCAGGTGAAGGGGCGCCTGAAAGCGTGCCCGCGACGCGACCACTCGTGCTCTATGTGGACGATGACGCGGGCAACCTCGCGGCGGCTCGACTGCTTCTGGAGGATCGCTACGAACTGCTCGAAGCGGAGAACGACGAGGAGGCCTGCACCTGCCTGAAACGCGAAGGCCAGCGCATCGACATGATCCTCATGGATATCCAGTTGAAACGCTCGCATCTCGATGGCGTCGGGCTGGTGAAATTGATACGCGGCACCCTCGATCGCGCGGGCCTCCCTGGGTACACGCTCGACGTACCGGTCCTTGCTACACCGGTCATCTTTCTCACGGCCTACGGTCGTCTCTATCCGTCCGACGAATTGTTCCGCGCCGGAGGGGCGGACGTCGTCGTCAAGCCGGTCGACTTCATCAAACTTTCCAACGCCATGGCCCGGTACTTGACGCAAAAGGCGCTGTCCCGTCTCGGTTAGTGCACCACGCGCAAAAACGATGGGCTCCCTCGAAGTTGCCTTGCACCGAGGAGGCGCAGCGTGCCCAATGTACTTGAAATCGTGCCTCGCCGCGCGGGTCTACTCGGTCAGCCCGACGCGGCGCCCGAGATCCGACGTGAATACGCCGTTCGGATCGTATTTGGCTTTCAGCTCGAGCCAGCGATCCAAGTTTGGATACATGGCGCGGAACGTGGGGGCATCGAGGAACGAGTCCTTGCCGAGGTACACGCGGCCTCCGGCATCGAGCACCATGGCATCGAGTCGCTTCAATAAGGCCGCGGTGTTTCTCCGAATCGGAAAATCGATGGCGAAGGTATAGCCTTCTTGCGGAAACGAGAGCAGGCCACCGCTCTCTTTTCCGAGGCGCTTGAGAACGTTGAGAAAAGGTAGCTCGCCCGAGGAGAGAATGGTCGTCAGAATATCCCGCATACGCTGCAGGCCATTGGCGAATGGGATGACGAATTGGTACTGCGCAAAACCATTGGGCCCATACCCGCGGTTCCAATGGGCCAACTTGTCGAGCGGATAGACGAATGCCTCGTAGTGGGAAATCGACGAGGCGTGCGCTTGAATTTGCTGTACCACCGCATTGACGAATCGAATGCTGACGCGATTGAGCGTGAACGCCGGCAATTCGAAGGGGACGGTCAGCTTCGGCGGGCCTGACACGCGAAGTGGATCCGAGGCGAGGCGCGCTGGCAGATCGTCTCGGCTCGCGTGGTCTCCGACGACGAGGACTCCGCGGCCCAGTCGGGCACCCGTGGCAAAGACGTCGAGCGTCGCGACGGAATATGGAAAGACGTGATCGTATTCATCGAGCGCGGCCAACATGGCCTCGAGGTCGTTGACGCGAATGGCCTTCTGGCGGAAGTACGTCGTTTCGACCTTCCTCAGGCGAAGGCTCACGGTAAGAATGATGCCGAGCAAGCCCATGCCGCCGAAGGTGGCCCAGAAGAGATCCGGATTCTCGGTGCGGCTGGCTGCGACGATTTCGCCGCTTGCGAGCAAAATCGTGAGCCGGTCGACGCAGCTGCTGAAGCAGCCTTGCGCGTGGTGGGCTTTCCCGTGCACGTCGTTCGCAATGCAGCCGCCCACCGTGACGAACTTGGTCCCGGGGGTGATCATGGGAAACCAGCCCCGCGGGGCGAAGTGCCGTAGGATGTCCTCCAAGCTCACGCCGGCCTCGCAGACCAACGTGCCCGTGGCCTCGTCGAATGCGATGTAGCGATTGAACCTGGTCATTCCGATGACGTGCTTGCCATCGTTCAGGGCGGCATCGCCATAGCTGCGGCCGAGGCCGCGCGCGATCGTCCCCGCGGGGTCGAGCCACGCCGCGACCTGCGCTTCGGTTTCGGGCTCGCGGACCACGCAATCCACGCGGACATTCGCGCCCCACCCGGACAAGCGGGTCATCCATGGCTTCGCCGGAGTCGATTTTTCCTGCGCTACAAGGCTTACGTTCCTATCCATCCCGAGTCCGCAGCCTAGCAGCCGGCACCTCCGACAGCGAGCGGGGGTCTTGGAGGGGACTCAGCCATTGAATGGGTGTGCTCGCGAATGGGCGATAATCGACTATTCGCGTGCTTGTTTCTCGTCGTCCTGCAGGCCTTTCTTGAAATTTCGAATGCCCTCCCCGAGGCCCTTGCCGAGCGCCGAGACCCGCGAGCCGCCGAAAAGCAGGAGCGCGACGAACAGGACCAAAAGAAGATGCGTCGGTTGGAATTCGCCCATGCCGCTCGAGACATTTCGTCGGGCCACATTCTTCCGCGAAGGCGAGAAATGACAGGGAGTTAACCTGAGTCGCGCACGTAGAACGTTCCCATGCAGGGAGCCTCCGTCGGGATCGGGCTGTTCGTTCTCGTGTCGTGCGTGTTGTTCAACACAGTGGCGTTCGTGGTGCTCCGCTATGCCATGGGCCTTGCCGTAGGGGTGAAAGGGCTGCAGGTGGCGTGCGGCGTGGAGCAACGGCCCTGGGCCGGCGTGGGACTCGGGCGAAAGCTCCTCTTCGTGCTGGCGGGGCCGCTTGGCTGTTACCTCTGCGCTACGATTCTGCTGATCGCCGGATCCCTTCTCGGCGGCAAAGAGACCATCGACGACACGAGCATGCGCGTCGTCGTCGTGCCCGGCGGTCCGGCATCGGACGCTGGGCTTCGCGATGGCGACCGAATCATCACGGTAGCGGGCGAGCCGGTCGCCGATTGGGACGCTCTGCGCGCGAAGGTGGCACGGCATGCAGGGGTAGCCGTTCGCCTCGAGGTCGAACGCCAGGGCCAGCGGCTCGTGCTGTCGCCGACGCCGGACGCCAATGGCAAGATCAGCGTCGGCACACCGGTTGAACATCGGAGCATGGGGCTCGGTGAGGCCATCGGTGCAGCCATCGCCGAGCCGCCGGCGATCTGGGCGAATACTCTGCGTGGCATGGTGCGAATCCTCGTCGGCTCGGCACCCTCCGCCGTCTCGGGTCCCATCGCCATCGCGCAGGCGGCGGGGCGTGCGACCCTCGCCGGCAACACGCTCAGGTTCATCGGCGCGCTCAATGTCTACTATTTGTGGATTCCAATCCTGGTGGCGCTCGTCCTATTCCCCGGCATCGGCGTCCGACGCACGCGGCCCGCGCCTTGATGTCGACCGCGCGGATGGCCTTGCGCCACTCGATATAGAAATTTCAAGTTGCACGCGAGGCGAAGACCATCGCGCCACGCACCGTTGCATCGAGAGGCGCAGCTCGCGGAATTCCCAGAGAACTGCAGATTCACAGTCCAATATTCTGTGTCTCTGAAGCCATATCCCAGATTGACGCTTGCGAAACATGCGCTAAACGCTCGCGATCGTTCCAACTCCAAGGAGTGCGTCTCTTGTCGACCCTCAAGAAGTGTTTCACGCTCGGCCTTGCCGGGCTCTTATCGGCATGGGCCGTGGGCTGCAGCAAGCATGGATCCGACGTCAAGTTGGTGAAGGCGGGCACGCTCACGACGTGCACGAACCTTCCCCACGCGCCGTTCGAGTTCGAACGCGATCGGACGATCGTGGGGTTCGATGTCGACCTGGTCGACTTGATGGCAAAGAAGCTCGGCGTCAAAAGGACGTTCGTCGACACCTCGTTCGAGAACCTGAAGACGGGCGCGCTCCTCGAATCCGGGCAGTGCGATCTGGTGGCGGGCAGTCTGACCATCACCGAGGAGCGCCGCAAGAACGTGGACTTTTCCGAGCCCTACTTCGAGGCTCACCAGGTGCTCGTCGTCAAACGCGGCTCCGGCATTACGGATCTCGCGAGCCTCAAAGCATCGGGCAAACCGATAGGGGCACAAGCAAACACGATTGGCGAGGACTTCATCAAGGGCAAAGGGTTTCAGCCCATCTCGTTCGAGAGTACGGAGGCGGTGCTCCTCGCGCTTCGTAGCGGCCGGGTGGATGCCATCATCGAAGACCAGCCGGCGATCCAGAATTGGATGAAGGAATCGGCACACTCGAATTTTCAAATTGCGGCGCAATTGGAATCCGGTGAGAAAATTGGATTCGCCGTCAAGAAAGGGAACGGCAAGCTGCTGGCCGTGATCAACGACGTCGTCGCGCAGGCTCGCGCCGACGGCACGTACGAGCAACTGCGCGGGAAATGGTTTGGCCAGTCGCTGGGCGCCGTGCCTGCGCCGGCCAATCCGCAGTAGCTGGCTCAAAAGTGAATGCCCACTCCGGCGGTGGCCGACCAGGCCGCGCCCACGCTCGACCCGCTGGCCTCGAGCACGCGGGCCTTCGCTTGGTTCAACGTATTGACGTCCTTGGGGGTCGCCAAATCGCGCGCGGAGACGCCGTGTCGCGTGATGAACAATAGGTCGCCTCCCAGCGTTGCACCGAGCGACACGTTCTTGGTCGCATAATAATCCAGGCCAAACGCCAGGCGTGTATTGATGCCGTTGACGTCGAGCCCTCGCTCGAGGCCCGAAACGGCCGTCGACAGCCCGCCGAACGTGGCATATCCGCCGGCCATGGTGACGTAGGGCTCGAATCGCCCCAGCGGTGCGCGGAATCCCAACTCCGCATCGAGCGTCCAGAGTTGGAAGCCACCGCTGCGGTCCGGCGCATCGGCGTAGAAGTTACTGAACCGGCCGCGCACCCCGAGCGTCGCGAAAACGATGCGCACGCCGGCGCCGAGCCCGATGGTCGGTCCCGCCGCGGAGCCGGGAAGGACGCCCCAGGTGACCGTGTCGGGGTTTGCCTCGAAGGTCCGCAGGTGGAGGCTCTGGACTCCCACGTCCGTGTTGGCCCACACGACCTCGCGTTTCGGCTGCGGTTCGTCTGGTTCGGTCCGATCACCGGGTGGCTCGCTCGCGTGAACGCTCGTCGGTAGGAGATGCGCGGTGACCATCGCAACGGTCACCGCGCACGCCCTGAGCATCGCGTTCGCCCTTATTTCGCGTGCGTGCTGCACGACTCCGTCACCTCCGCGCCGGCATTGGCGGCCACTTGCAGCGTCCCTGCGGAGTGCTCTGCCGCTTGGGCCGCAGCCGTCGCGCATGCAAGCGATTTCACGTCGAGGTCGCCCGATGCACGCAGCACCGCAGAGCCGCTCGCGACCAGATCCTTACCAATTTGGACGACGCTTTCCCCGTGCTCTTCGGCCGTCGCGAAGAGGGGAGGCAAGTTCGCATTGATCGTCGCGACGAGCTTTTGCACGTCGGACGACGTTTGCGTGTCGCACGCGAGCTTGACCTGCGGCGGATCGCACTTGGCCTTGGCCGCCGTGCTCGTTCGACAGCTCGCGAAGCAGGCCTGGTCGATCTCGCACTTGGGTGGAGTGAACGTCGTCTCACAGACCGGCTCCGTGAACGTGGACGTGCACGAGCCTTTGCACTTGACGCTTGCGCCACAGGCGATGCCTGCGGAGGCCTCCACCTGACAGCGCCCGGTGCATTTGCCCGTACACCTTCCGCTGCACTTGCCATTGCAATTGGCGTCGTTTTCGCTGATTTTGCCATTCGCGTCGATGCATGTCCCCTGGCAGCTGCCGCGGCACTCGGCTTCGCATTTGCCCTCGCAATTGGCCTCGACGTCGACGCGGCCTTCGCAATACGATTGCGCGGTGCACTTGTCTTGGCACTGCACGCTCAGCTGTCCGGGTTGACAGCGCTCCTCGATCTTCCCCGAATCGCATTTCGTTTGCGCACTGCACTTGGCCTCGCAATCGACTTGCGCCTGAAAATCCGCTTGGCATTTGCCGCGTGAGACCACCAGGGCGAAGTTCGCGCGCTTTCCGGCGTCACTCTCCATGATTGCGACGATCCGCGCACGTGCGGCGTCGCAGGCTCCCGTCCGATTCGTATTCGCAATGCCGTCGTCTTTGTCACCGATGGCCGACCAGGTATCCTCGGCGCCGAGTTCCGTCGCGATCTTGACGCACGCATTCTTGACGTCGACCTTCACTTTCTCGGTCATGCTGCGCAGGTTCGCCGACGCCTGCATGAACGCTTGCACTTTCGCATCGACTTTGATGTTCGCGTCGACGGTCGCGCCGCTCGTTTGAAATTCGGGGCATCCCTGAGGGTCGCCGACGGAATCGGTGTCCGACGTGGTCGTCATACAGCTGGTGAGCGCGAGCCCTCCGGCCAGGAACGCGGTCGAGACCGCGAACGGCCGCAGGCCGAGCCTCGTTTGCACAAGATTCATATTCGTCCTCCTCGGTAAGGAATCGAACGGAGCCGACCGCAAGCGGGTCGAATCTGTTGCTCCCGCCGAAGTCGCATAGGACATGCCACCACGCAAAATATGCAGGCAGTGGGTGCTTTATCGCATTAGGGCGCTCCTGCGAGAGTGCTACGGCGGGGCATCAGCGCACGCGCAATGCCTGGAAATCAGGCCTTCGTAACGCTGATGGTCAATATGGTAAGTGCGTGCTTACGAATGAATTTTCTCACGAGTGCACGATGCCGAAGTCATGCACAATCGGATATCCGTATCCGCATTCTGCTTCGATTTCGAAGTATGCGAGTGTGCATCGATATCGATGCCCATGGGCGCGCTGCGTCCGTATCGACCTTCCGGTACCTCGCCGCCCGGCTTAGCCCCAGGCGGCGCTTGGGACGGCCCTATGGGTTCGCTCAGGGCAATCTGGAGAGGAGTACCGCGAACTCCTCCCGTTGCGAGCACATCCAGCCGCGCCGTCGACGCCGTGGCGCGCGATGCCACAACGGCATCACGACCGCAGGTCATCGGGTGTTTCGAGTCGCCGTGGCGTGCGACCTGCATCGTCGATGCATCGCCATGAGCGCTACGCGCGATACAACGCCAGAATTGCGGGCCGTGTCCTCCGATGGGATGGACGCACGCATTTGGACGTCACACGGCTAGCCGCCTAAATGGGATTCGCGCGAGTGGCGCGAGGGCCGGGCGGGCGCTCGGTCGCGATAAATGCACAACCGCCGATCCGGACGAGATCGTCCCCGTGCGCGGTCGGTATCGTCCGTCCACCATCTTCGTACGAGTCGCGTTGCGAGATGGCGTGATCGTTACGCGAGCATCGCGTGTGACGATGAAACGAAAAAACATCGCATCGAGCGGCATCCCGGTCCGGTGATAGCTCGACACGCGCATAGCGTCAAAACTGGCACCGAACTTGGATAGGCCAGGGATGCACCCTCGGAGGGAACGAGAAGCATCCGCGACAGGCTCGATTCGAGCGCATACAAGCATATCGCGCCTCGGCGATATCGACACGATGAGTGGACGAAGTTCCCCCCACTGCACCACGCGGCGTCCACTGCTCCCCTAGACCAGAGACGGTGATGCAAATCATCGATGACATTGGTGACGTTTATTTTAATCAATTAAACGTGATTTGTTGTGTCGCGACAGATTTCGAACTGCGCGGCGACGACCATTGTCGAGATTCGCGGGTAACCGCGTCGCGTTCGGCGAAATCCAACATAGCGGCGCGAAAATCGGTTTCTTGGCACGCTTGTCCGCTATTTGGATGACTTGTCGCGACGCGATGAACGTGGTTTGCGTGCATTGTCCCACATAGAGATGGCGCTATCGAAACATCCGGGAGTCGACTTCGTATTTGGGTTTCGAGCGCCCTGTGTTCTGGGATGTGAAATGAGCATCGTCTGATTTCAAATCGGCTATTGTCAAAATGTTAATAGCAAATCGACGATGCGGTAATCGATAAATCTCGTATTGACTTAATTTTGGCTGTCGGCATTTTAAGCTAGTGTCGCGGCCATTGCCGACGTTCCGACGATAACCCATAAACGCGGTGGAGGCCGGTTCGCACGACACGCGATCGTTCTCCTCTTCTCTCGTCCCAACCCAATGATGGGAGCGGTCCATGTCGAATGACGTGCAGGGCGGTCAGGTGCCGGGTGAATCTATCGTGGAGGAGTCTCCGTCAGTCCAAATGCCGGTCCCTGTTCCGGGGCGTCTGCTTTACGACGGCGGGCTGCAAGGACTCATGGATACGGCTGCGAAGCACACGTCGAAACCGGGCATCGTCTTCGTGCAGCCGGACGATTCGGAGAATGTTCTCTCGTACGAGGAAGTCCGCGCGCGCGCCATCGTGCGCCTTGGAGCCCTTCAACGCGCGGGCCTGAAGGAGGGAGACCGGGCGCTCCTACTGACCGGGGACAGCGCGCAATTCATCGTCGACTTTTGGGCTTGCGTCTACGGCGGCATCGTACCGGCTCCCCTGATTTACCCGAGCTCCCTCGTGGTCATGAGCGAGCCGCTTCGCAAAATGGCAGCCGTCTGGGATCAACTCGGTCGTCCGACCATCATCGGCGACAGTGCCGCGGCGGCCCAGGAATCGAAGCTGCAGGAGCTCGTTGGCGCGCCGGATTGCCGCATCCTGGCCCTCGAAGAATTGGAAGACGCAGCCCGGCCGGGCGAGATTCGGCCATTGCGCGATCTGGACCGGGTCGCGTTCATCCAATACAGCTCGGGAAGCACGGGCCGGCCAAAGGGGGTGATGCTCACGCATCGAAACCTGCTCACGAACCTCGAAGGGATCGTGGACGCCCTCGAGCTGACCGAGGCCGACGTCTTTCTCGGCTGGATGCCCTACTTTCACGACATGGGGCTGATCGGGTTTCATTTCACCCCGCTGGCGATGTGCATCAAACAAGTGAATCTCTCGCCCCTGAGATTCGTGAAGTACCCATTGAAGTGGCTGGAGAAGATGCACCAGCACCGGGCGACAATCTCTGGTTCGCCCAACTTCGGTTATCAGCGCGTGCTCGATCGGGTTTCGCCTGCGGATTTGCAGGGGCTCGATCTTTCCTGCGTTCGCGCCATCGTCAATGGTGCCGAGCCCATCTCGTGGCGCGTCATGAAGGAGTTCCAGGAGCGCCTCGCGTGCTGCGGGCTTCACGAAAATGCCGTGCAACCCGTCTATGGGATGGCCGAGGCATGCCTGGCGGTCACCTTTTCGCCGATTGGTAGCCACCACCTGCGTCATTCGCTCGACCGCAAACAGCTTGCCCGACACGGAGCCGTCGTCGACATCGATGGAGACGGAGACGCATGCATTCAGATACCCGACGAAGGTGTACCCGTGGGCGGGGTCGGGGTGCGCATCGTCGACGAGCACGACCGCGTTCTTCCCCAAGGACGTGTGGGCCACATTCAGATCCACGGTGAAAACGTCACGCGCGGATATTTCGAGAATCCCGAGGCCAATGCGGCGCTCTTTGCGGAGGGGACCTGGCTGCGAACGGGCGATATCGGGTTCATGCGCCATGGGCGCCTCAGTGTCACCGGACGCGCCAAAGACATCATTTTCGTCAATGGACAGAATTTCTTCGCGTTCGACGTCGAAGAGTGCGCTGCGGCCGTGCCCGGTGTCGCCGAGGGCAAGGTGGTGGCCGTCGGCTGGCACGACGACAAAGCCGGATGCGAACGCGTGGCCCTCTTCGTGGGGACCGCCGGCGGTGGGACACCTCGCGAATCCGTCTACCGCGCGGTGGTGGAACGCGTGCTCGACGTGATGGGCATCCTGGTCGATTACGTCGTACCGCTCAAGCAATTGCCGAAAACCACGAGCGGCAAAGTGCAGCGCTATCGCATGCTGCAGGATTTGCTCGACGGGAAATATGCGGACGCCATCGTGGGAACCGATGCCCTGATGGCGCCTCCTCCTGCCGCGACGCCGAACGAGCCGGTCTTGGAGCCGGAGGCCCTGCTCCTCACAGTGCGCCGTGTGGCGGCCGAGATTTTGCGTTGCCCCATCGACCGCGTTCTGCCCGAATCCGGATTTCGGTCGCTTGGTGGCACGTCGCTCAAAGCGGTGGATTTTTTGAGCAAGCTCGAAGAGACGTTCCGGCTGGAGCTTCCACAGCGCGTCCTGTTCGAGTGCCGAAACATCGCAGCGGTCGCAGACTTCATCGGCCGCGAAGCCGCGCGGGCAGCCGCCGAGGCGGCACAGGTCGCGAGCGAGGAAACGAGCGCGCCGGAGGCAGCGCCTTCGGGCGGCGAGGGGGACATCGCCATCATCGCCCTCGGAGGTCGTTTCCCCGGCAGCGCCACCATCGACGAATTTTGGTCGCATGTTCTGGCCGGCGAGAGCGCGGTCACCGACGTGCCGCCTTCGCGCTGGGACTCCGTGAGCCATGCCGACAGGGCAGGTGCTCCCCAGCGCGGCGGCTTTTTGACCGATCCCTATGTATTCGATTACGCGCTATTCGGGATTTCGCGCGAAGAAGCCCTGGGGATGGACCCCCAGCAGCGTCTGTTCCTCGAGGTGGCATGGGAGACGCTGGAGCGCGGCGGGTACCTCGGACGGCGTGTGCAGGGGCGGCGTGTGGGCGTGTTCGTCGGCGCGAGCTACAACAATTACCTCGAATATTTCCTGCAGACGCTCCGGCGGCAGGAGCTGTCGACCTTCGACAGCGTGCAGCGCCTCGCGCCATCCGAGCGGGCTGCGCTGGATGACGAATGGATCCGTCGCTATGGCGACATGAACATTCGCCCGGAAAGCTGCGCGAGCAACATCCTCAATATGATCGCCTCGCGCACGTCGCATGTTTTCAATCTGCGCGGACCGAGTTTGACCGTCGATACCGCATGCTCCGCGTCGCTCGTTTCGGTCCACCTCGCTTGCGAGAGCCTGCGCCGGGGCGAGTGCGAAATGGCGCTGGCCGGCGGGGTCAATCTTCTATTGACGCCCACGTCGGTTCTCTTGCTCGGCGCGGCCGGGGCTCTGTCGCCTTCGGGCGTGTGCCGCGTTTTCGACGCATCGGCCGATGGACTCGTGCCCGGTGAAGGGGCGGGGGCCGTGCTTCTCAAGCCGCTCGCGCGCGCGCTCGAAGACGGCGACGAGATCATGGCCGTCATCAAGGGATCGGCCATCAACAACGACGGCGCCTCGCTCGGGGTCATGACCCCGAACCCCGATGGCCAAAGGGACGTCATCGGTTCCGTCTACGAGCGATTCGGGCTGAACCCTCGCGATGTGCAATACCTGGAGGCCCACGGCACGGGGACGGCCATCGGAGACCCCATCGAGGTTCGCGCCCTGGCCCAGGTCTTTTCGCAGCATACGGCGGAAGCCGGTTACTGCGCGATCGGCTCGGTGAAGAGCAACATCGGACACCTTCTGACCGCGGCCGGCATCGCCGGGTTGATCAAGGTCGTTCTCGCCCTGCGGGCGCGGAAGATTCCGCCCACCCTCAACGTGGACACGCCGAATCCGCGCATTCGGTTTCCAGAGACGCCATTTTTCGTCGCGGCGGCGGCGAAGGACTGGGAGCGGCGTGCGGGGGCTCCTCGTTGTGCGGCCATCAATTCGTTCGGGTTCGGTGGAACGAATTGCCATCTCGTCGTGGAGGAGGCGCCACCGGCCCCCGAGGTTTCCCCGGCGAAGGTCACCGCGTCTCCGAGCCTGGCGTGCTTCTCCGCGCACTCCGAGGAGGCGCTGCGTCTGCGGGCGACGCAGCTTGCCGACGATCTCGAACAGCGCGCGGACGCCGATGTGTCCGACGTTTGCTTCACGGTCAATACACGAAGCGCGCAGCTCGGCGTTCGAGCAGGCCTCGTGGCCTCGTCGCGCGCCGACTTCATCGAGAAGCTGCGAGGCGTCGCCGCAGGCGCGGGCCGCCGGGAGGCGAGCCGCCCTCCGCGCGTGGTCCTGATGTTTACCGGACAAGGATCGCAATATCCGGGAATGGGGAAAACGCTTTACGAGAAGCAGCCGGCGTTCCGGCGCTTCTTCGACGAGGTGGCGGGACACTTCGGCGACGCGCTGGGTGCACCCCTGCAGGAGCTCGTATTCGGCAAAGAAGCCGACCCCGCGCGCCTCGCCCAGACGGCGCTCACGCAGCCTGCGACGTTCGCGATCGATTACGCCGTCGGACGTCTGCTTCTGCATTGGGGGCTCGAACCGGTGGGCATGCTCGGGCACAGCGTCGGTGAGTACGTCGCCGCTTGCCTCGGTGGCGTCATTGCATTGCCGGATGCGGCGCGCATCGTTCTCGAGCGGGGCCGTCTGATGGGGCAGCTGGAAACGTCGGGCGCCATGGCCGCCATTTTCGCATCGCCCGACCGGGTGTCGCAGTGGCTCGAGCCATATACCGGCAAGCTCTGGATCGCGGCGCTCAATGGATCACACCAAGTCGTCTCCGGGCACGAGGCCGACATCGTATCGTTTCTAGCCGACGTCCACCGGCACGGTGCGAGGGGACAGCGCCTGAAGACCTCGCAGGCGTTCCATACGCCGCTTCTCGAGCCCATGCTGGCCGAATTTCGGCGCGTCCTTGCCCCGATTGCCTTTCAGCGCCCGGCGATTCCCATTCTTTCGAACGTCACGGCGCAATGGATCCGCGACGCCGCGCCCAATGCCGAATATTGGATCGAGCATGCCATGTCGCCGGTCCGATTCGAACCGAGCATTCGTGCCGCGGTGGCCGCCGATTGCAATGTGTTCGTGGAGGCTGGCCCCGATCGCACCCTCACCGCGCTTTCCCGCGCGATCTTGGGACCCGAGGCCATGGCGCTGCCAACGTTGCAATCGAAAGTGGGCAATCTGGAGAGCCTGCTGGGGACGCTCGCGTCGCTGTTCGAACGCGGGTGCGAACTCGATTTCGATGCATTCGAGGCCGCCTCCGCGCGTCGAAGGGTTTCTCTTCCCGCCTATCCCTTGATTCGCGAGCGGCTTCACCCGATGGGCGATGCGTCCCACCATGGTGGGGCCGGCGGCGAGGACGCACGTTGGCAGCGCTGGCTGCACGTCTGGAACTGGGTGCCCTCGAAGGAGGTGCCCAAGCAACCATCGCTGTCCGGGCCCGTTCTGGTGTTCGGGGATGCCGGTGCACACCGTGACATGCACGGCGCCGTTCTCGTCGTTGCGGGCTCCGCGTTCTCCGAGTCGTCCGATGGCGTGTTTACCGTCGATCCACGATCGCAGGAGGACTGGGCGCGCGTGCTCTCGACCCTCGCGGGCCGCGGGACGGCGCCTGGGGCCATCGTTCATCTCCTGGCCTTGGCCGACGCGGATCGCGCGGATACCGCGCCTTGTCTCGAGAGCGACCGCGCGCTGGTGGGGTTGGTGTCGCTGGCCAAGGCGCTCGTGACGCAGCGGGCATCGTCTCCGCCGCTCCTGGTCGTGACGGCGGGAGCCTGCCCGGTGGAGTCCTCGTCGCCGCGCCCGATGGCGGCCGCGGTGGTTGCGATGGCGCAGACCATTGGCCTCGAGGAGTCGGGCCTCGACTGCCGGGCCATCGACATCGATGCCGCCACGGCGGAGCGCCTTCGCGACGTCGTCACCGCCGAGCTCGGGCTGCCCGCGAACGACGAACGGCTCGCCGTCTGGCGTGCGGGCAAGCGCCTCACGCGCGAGCTCGTGCACCATCGCACCGAGTCCGACGCAACGTCGCTGATCGAGCCGAACGACACGTACCTCCTCGTGGGCGGTGCGACGGGCATCGGGGCGGAGGTTGCCTTGGAGCTCGCACGTCGGGCCAAGGTCAATCTCGTCATCACGGGCCGCACCCCGAGCACCGATCCGAGCCGGCTTGCCCTCGTCCGAGCTCTCGAAGAACTTGGGGCCCGCGCGCTCTACCTCGAAGCCGATGCCTGCGAACCCGACGCGATGGCGCGGGCCGTCGGCGCGGCAAGAGAGCAGTTTGGTGCATTCCGAGGCGTGATCTACTGCGCGGGTATCGTCGATAAAACGGCGGCCCGCCTCACGGACAAGACGCACGAGAGCATCGCCTCGGTGTTGCGGCCGAAGATGCTCGGTGTGATCGTGACCGACCTTGCGACGCGGGAAGAGCCGCTGAAGTTCTTCGTCACGTTCTCCTCCGTCGCGGCGACCTCTGCGCGTTGGTCGCGAGGGCTAGGCGATTATGCGGCGGCCAACGCCTTTCTGGATCAGTATTGCGTTTACCGCGACAGCGTCGGCGCGCGCGGAAATTCGATGGCCATCAACTGGTCGCTCTGGGAAGGGCGGGGGATGGGAACGATTGCTGGCATCGATTCCATGACGCGGCGAAGTGGGCTTTTGCCACTCGCCCCCGAGGTCGCCCTGCGCGCGCTGTTCGGTGCACTCGGCCAGCGTACGCCGGTTCTGCACGTCCTCGACCGCGCCTCGACGCGGACCGTCGCACCGCGTCCGGTGCTGGCCGTTCCTTCGGCGAAGGCGTACACCGAGCGGCCCATTTCGCTGAGCGCAGACGACGTGCGAAAGCTCGTTCTGGAGGTCGTTGCCGAGCATCTCCAGACGAGCGCGGGAGCGATTGACGCCTCGCGGCCGTTTCGCGAGCTCGGGCTCGATTCCGTGAGCGCGGTCTCCGCGCTGAGCGTCCTATCGCAGCGCCTCGGGCGGACGCTTTACCCCACGTTGATGTTCGAGTTCGAGACGCCGGAAGATCTGACGGCGTACCTGGTGGGGCTCGATGGTGCTCCGCCTCCCACATCGTGCCGCGTCGAGCGGGAAGACGCACCCCGCGATCGCGACATTGCCATCGTCGGCATGGCCTGCCGGGTCCCTGGAGCCGACGACCTCGATGCGTTCTGGGACATGCTCGTCCAAGGCCGGTCGGCCATCGGCGAAGCGCCGCGAGACCGTTTTTCGGCCGACGCGTACGCGGCGGAGCCCGCCGAGGGCACGTCGCATACTTCGTATTCGAAGTGGGGCGGCTTCATCTCCGAGCCTTATGCGTTCGACGCGATGTTCTTCGGTATTTCGCCCCGTGAGGCGACCTCGATGGACCCCCAGCAGCGCGTGTTCCTGGAGGTGGCCTGGCAGGCGATGCAGCAGGCAGGTTATGGCTCGAAGCGGCCTGCGGACACCGGCGTGTTCGTCGGTTGCGAGACGAACTATTACGCGGAGCACTTCATGAACCATCAGCGGTTCGAGCTCCTCAAGAACGAGTTCGCACAATCGGACTGGTGGAACACCATGGGGGAGAGCGATCGCGCGGACCTCGTGGGCAAGCTCCGGGAGGCCCTCGCGCCGGCCCACATCGAGGCCGACGCCGTGCCGGGCAATGGTCTGAACCACATCGCGGCGCGTGTCAGTCACTTCATGGATCTGAAGGGACCGGCCATGGTCGTGAACACGGCCTGCTCGTCCGCGCTCGTGGCGCTGCATTGGGCTTGTGAAAGCCTCCGCTCGGGCGAAACGAGCATGGCCATCGTGGGCGGGGTTTACCTCAACATCGGTACGACGTCGCTCGTATTTTTGAGCCAATTGAAAGCCCTCTCGCCCGATGGGACCTGCTCGCCCTTCGACAAGCGGGCGAATGGAATGGTTCTCGGCGAGGGTGTGGGCGCGCTCGTGCTCAAGCCGCTGCGGCAGGCTCTCGCCGACGGCGATGTCGTTCACGCGGTCATCAAAGGTTCGGCGATCAACAACGACGGTCATTCGCAAGGGATCACCGTTCCCACGGCCAGCGGGCAGGCCGAGGCCATACGGAGAGCGCACGCCAATGCGCGCATCGATCCCAGCACCGTCTCCTACATCGAGTGCCATGGAACGGGGACGCCGCTCGGCGATCCCGTCGAAGTGCAAGGGCTGGCGCTCGCATTCCCACCCCCGGCCGACGGTACGCCCGATTGTGCCGTGGGATCGGTCAAGGCCTCCATTGGCCATCTGTTGGCGGCCTCCGGCATTCCCAGCATCATCAAAACGGTTCTCGCGTTCCAGCACCGCGTCATTCCGCCCAGCGCCGGCTACCGTGAGCTCAATCCGCACATCACGCTCACGGGAACGCGATTCCACGTAGCGGAGGGGAGAGCGCGAAATTGGGATTCGAGCGGCCCTCGGCGCGCCGGCGTGAACGGATTTGGCTTCGGCGGAACCAATTGCCATGTCGTGCTGGAGGAGGCACCGCCCGCGCAAAAGCTCGGCGCGGATGCTGCAGGGCCGCATCTTCTTCATCTGTCGGCGCGCACGCCCGAGGCGTTGCGCCGCGTTGCGCGCACCTTGTTGGACCATCGGAGCCGGCATCCCGAGCAGCCGCTTCCGGCGTTGATCGCGTCGATGAACCGCGGTCAACGCAGCAGTGCCGCGAAAGCGGCCGCCGTCGTGCGCGATGCACGGCATCTCGAGCAGCTCTTGCTCGCCATCGAAGCGGGGACGAGTGCGCCGGGCTTGCACCTCGGTCGCTCCAACCCGCGACGTTCCACCCCAGTTTGGATTTGGCCCGGCGAGAACACGTCGCCGGGCGATGTCGAGGCGTGGGTTCGCTTTCTCCAGGAGGCTGGCATCACCCCCGCGGGCACCGTCGACGAACGGACGGTGACTTCGGCCCAGCGTGATGCCGTGCTGCAGATTCAAGGGGGCAACGACCGCGCAGCCATGCTGGAGGCGCTCGCGCGGCTCTGCGTGCAGGGCGTCGCGCTCGACTTCGAGCAACTCCACGCGGGAATCGGG
This sequence comes from Sorangiineae bacterium MSr12523, assembly GCA_037157775.1. Classification (NCBI taxonomy): domain Bacteria; kingdom Pseudomonadati; phylum Myxococcota; class Myxococcia; order Myxococcales; family Pendulisporaceae; genus Pendulispora; species Pendulispora brunnea. The sequence continues at coordinate 5,830,815 of CP089982.1, read as the reverse complement.
CGTTTGCCCATACCCGGCTACCCATTCGAACGAACGACGTACCGCGCCTTCGTTCCCGACCCCGCGCTCGCTCCCGTGCAGCCCGTGCAGCCGCCGCCGTCGCGATCCATCAGCGAATCGCAACGCGAGGCGACGCACGCCCTCATCGCGTCCAGCCTGCAGGATTGGGCTGCCGTCCCCAGTTTCGAGCCCTGAGGCATCGAGACTCTCGCCCACATCGTCTCGGACTCGTTTTGCCCCTCGAGGAAACGGAAATGACTACCAGCGTCGAGAATCGTTTTTTGGAAGGAACGGACAATCCTTCGTGCGACGGAGAGGAGGCACTCGATGAGAACCTCCGCGCCCTGGTGTATTCGGCGATCAGCAGCATCACCGGACATCGAGTCCAAGATATTTCGGACGAGCTCTTTCTCGAGGCCGATCTCGGGCTCGATTCCCTCAAGCGCGTGCAGCTTCTGAGCGCCATGGCCTCCGTGGTTCCGGCCGAAGCGCGGGAGCGGCTGAGTGAGCCCGACATTCTCCAGCACATGATGCAAGCCCTCTCCGTCGCCGAGCTGCTCGCCGTCGTGGGGGCACCGTCTGCGCCGCCGAGTAGCGTGAAGCTTCACGTCGTTCCAACACCCACGGCCGCGCGTGCGGAGCTCGAGCTGGCCGACAGCCAGTACCCGTTTCTGGCGGCGCATCTCTCGGGGCTTTCGCATTGCAGCCTTTGCTCGACGATTCGCGTTCTCGGCCCCTTCGATGCGCGAATGGCCCGCGCAGCTTGGGACGACCTACTTCAGCGGCATCCGGTTCTTCGCGCCAAGTTCCACGTCGGCAAGGACGAGGCGTCCCTGCGAGCGTGCACCCTGGAATGGGACGGCGCCCTCGTCGCGCCGCCGGTGCGCGTGACCGATCTGGCAGGCCTCGGTTCGTCGCAACGTGAGCGCGCCTTGACCCAGGGGCGCGACGAGGCGCTCAATCGTCATTGGCCGCTGGACACATGGCCGCTGCACACGTTTTCGGCCTATCGTATTTCGGAGAACGAATACGAAATTCACCTGGCCAATCATCACTTGGTCTCCGATGGTATCGGAAATCAGATCCTGCTCCGCGAGTTCATGGAGCGTTACGCGGCGCATTCCTCCGGAGCGCGTCCCGAGCAAACCGAGAGCATGTCGCCCGAGGACTACAATGGTCTCGTCCGCCGTCTCGACGGGTGGATGGACACCGGGGAAGAGGCAGCGCTCGACGAATATCTCCGCAAGCAGGGAAGTGGCAAGTTCGTTTGGAACCCGAAAGGGCGCAAACTAGCGGCGGCATCGGCGCCCATCGAAACGCGGGCGATCGCGCACCGGCTGTCCAAAGATCTCACCGATCGCCTGCATGCCAAGGTTCGCGAACTTCGCATTCCCATCAATTCGCTGCTCGTTGCCGCGTACCTCAAGACGCTGGCCTCGCTCGGACCCGTTGGGGATCCGATCATCTTGCAGCTCCCCACCGGCGGGCGCGTGTCTCCCGGGGTCGACTTGGCCGATACCGTGGGATGCTTTGCGCAGAACCTTGCGCTCTCGTTTGCACGTCCCCACGAGGACGAGGGCTGGGAAGAACTCGCCATTCGCGTGCACCACGAAATCGTGAATGGAATCGGCGGAGGCATCGACCGCGCGCAAGTGCGGCGCGCCGCCAACCTGACGAAGCAGCCGGGCATGATGACCCACGGAGCGATGTCTCCGTTGGCGGCGGCCCTCGTGCGCAAGAGCCCCAAGTCGAATCTCTTCTTGCCGTACATCGGGCGCACGCACTTGCAGAAGCGGTATGGCACGCTCCAAGTCGTGGGATACCAAGCGGCGACGGGAACGAATCCCGGTGCCGTCGACAATGTCATCGAGATCTTCGACGACACGTTGCAGATCGTCTCGAACTACGACCGCGAGTTCTTCGCCGAGGAGGAAGTGCGCGAGCTTCAGCGCGCCTTCGCGGCCCAGCTCGAGCATCTGGCGAGCAGCCCGCCGGTGATGTCCATCTCGAAGTGGAGGCGCGACCCAAGCCGGGAAGATCCCGAGGCGGTCGAACGCGTGGTGCGCATCGTCGCGGACGTTTGCCATCGGGCCGTCGGCCGCGATGAACTCGGAGCGGATCTCGAAGCGGACCTTGGGCTCGACTCCCTCGAGCGAATTCGCGTGGTGAGTCAGATCGAGGCGACGCACACGGGCGTGCATGCGCGCGATCTTCTCGGATGCCGAACCATCTTGGAAATGGCTGGACGCATCAGCCCGCGCCCGAGCCGGCCGAGCGAGAGTGCCGTCACCTCGCGCATCGACATGCCGTATCTTTCCTTCGTTGCCCAGGCCCGCGCGACACCGGATGCCATCGCCGTCGAAACCGTCGACGCGAAGGTGACCTACCGCGAGCTGGACGAGCTCTCGAATCGCCTTGCGCACACGCTGCGCGACCGCGGGATTGGCCGCGGGGCATTGGTGGGCGTGCTGCTCGCGCCGGGCATCGACATGCTGATTGCCCTGATGGGGATTCTCAAGCTCGGCGCGGCGTACGTGCCGCTCGACAGCCAGCATCCGCCGGCTCGCTTGCGGGCCATTCTGCAGCGCGCGCAGCTCACCACCTTGGTGACGCAATCCGAATCGGCCGAGGTGCTCGGAGCGTTCGACCCCGGTGCGCAGGTGCAGCTCCTGATCCTGATGGACGACGCCGCGGGTCGCGCCCCAACCGGACGCACCGCCATCTCCCGCGCGCGATGGTTGGAGGCTCCGTGCACGGCCCTCGAGACATCGGCAACGCCGGAGGACTTGATGACCGTCCTCTTTACCTCCGGCTCGACGGGCGAGCCGAAGGGGGCCATGCTCACCCATGCAGGATACATGAATCGGCTGGAGTGGATGCAGCGTGCGTTTCCGATCCAGCAAGGCGATCGAATCGCGCAGCGAAGCTCGTATTGCTTCGATGTTTCGGTTTGGGAGCTCTTTTGGCCGCTCATGTACGGGGCCACGGTTTGCCCCGTCGATCGAGCTACCGTGCGCGATCCGTGGCGCTTGGCGGAGTGGGTCGCGTCCGCGCGCATCTCCGTGATGCACTTCGTTCCGTCGCTCTTCGTCGAGTTTCTCAATGCCCTTTCCGAAACGGCACGGTTTCCAGCATTGCGCTGGCTGATCTTCAGCGGCGAAGTGCTTCCTGCCTCCGCGGTCCGTCGCTGGATGGCTCGCTTTGGCAACTCGGTTGGACTTGCCAATCTCTATGGGCCGACGGAGGCCAGCATCGACGTGACCTGCCACGTCATTGCCGAGTCGCCCGCCGACAACGAGCGCATTCCCATCGGAAAGGCCATCGACCGCGTCTTCCTCGCGGTTCTCGATGAATCGATGAAGCGGTGCCCGCCGGGAAAGCCCGGCGAGCTGTGGATCGGCGGTGTGCAGATCGCGCGTGGCTACTTGAACGATCCCGAGACGACGGCCAAGTCCTTCGTGCGCAGTCCGTTTCCCGAGGCCGGGAGCGAGCTTTTGTACCGCACCGGCGACGCCGCATCCGAAGACGAAGACGGCACGATTCACTTCCACGGGCGCCTCGATACGCAGATCAAGATTCGCGGTTTTCGTGTGGAGCTCGGCGAAATCGAAGCCGCCATCGACTCGCACCCGCAAGTTCGGGAGGTGGCCGTTCTGGCGACCGATCGCGGCGGGGGGCATCTGCAGCTCGTCGCGTACGTGTCCGGTGAACCTGGACGGATCGACGGACGTGGGCTTCGTCAATATGCCAAGGAGCGGCTCCCCGAGTACATGGTGCCGCACCAAATCGAGATTCTCGATACCTTGCCCAAGAACGCCAACGGCAAAATCGACCGAAAGGCGCTTCGATCGCCGAAGGCGGAGAGCATCGCCCCCTCGAATGGAGAACAGGTCGGGCTCGGACCGGCGCAGCGTTGGATATTCAACTACTTCGACGCGCCGTATGCGTGGTTCGGATACGTGCGCTTCCGGTTCATGCAGCCGCTCGATGTTCCGCTCTTCGAGAAAGCCGTCAATCTGGTGAGCGATCGGCATCCCGCCCTTCGAACCACGTTTCATCGTGCAAACGGCGGCTGGCAACAGCGCATCGCACCGCCGGGCGCCGAGCCGATACGGGTCGTGGTCGCAGACACCGAGGGCAAGACGGCGGCCGAACGCGATGCACGGGCCGACGAGATCCTTCGCGAGACGTGCGAGAGCATGCGCCTGTCCCGCGGTCCGCTCTGCGGCGTTCATCTGCTGCCGCTCGGCAACGATTTTTACGAGATCCTCGTGGTCGCCCACCATCTCAACATGGATCTGATTAGCAATCAGCTCGTCTTCGAGAACGTGTGGCGCACGTACAGTCAATTGCTCGCCAATCCGAATTACAAAAACGACGCCCCGGCGGGCCGCACGTATCCCGATTTGGTCCGAACCCTGGAGGAGGCCGATCGCGAGGGTTCGCTCGATGGCCATGTCGATTTCTGGAAGGAATTCGCCGCCCCAGAAGCGCGCTTCGAAGTTCCGTTCGATCATGCCAATGGGCCGAACAGCGAGGCCAGCTCGGCGAGCGAATGCTTCGAGCTCGACGAATCGATGCATCGCGCGCTGATCCAAGACGTCAAGGCCGCGCACAAGGACCGCTCGTTCTATCATCTGCTGCTCGCGCCGCTGTATCGAGCCATGGCGGAATGGGCGGGGCAGTCGTGGATCGTGCTCAGCCACCGAAGTCACGGGCGGGATCTCGGGGACGGGCGGACCTTCTTCGATGCCGTGGGCAACTTTGCCGTGAACTTTCCCGTGGGGCTCAAGGTCGATACCAGCCGATCCTGGGATGCTGCGGTGAACGACGTGAAGAGCGCGTTCGAGCGGCTTCCCATGAACGGAGTCACCTACGATTACATCGCAGACCGGTTGCCCTCGAGCGCCTACCCCGATCACAAGATAACGCCCGTGCGCGTCAACTACCTCGGTAACCGAACCATGCTGCCGAACAAGTTGTTCGAGATGGACGGCGCGCACCGGGACCAGCGCCTCGCGGCGCCCGATCAGAAGCGAACGACGCTCATCGAAGTGTTTCTGTCGGTGGTCAACGGCAAGTTGCGCGTCGAAATGAGCTATTCCCGCAATTTCCATACTGCGGAATCGATTCGGAACATCGGCCAGCGCTACGTCGCGCTCATCTCGGAGATGGTGGCGGACACCCTCGCGCGCCTGAAGACGCCGCCGGCGCCGATCACCGAGGTTCGCGTGGCGGCGAAAAAGCCAACCGCGAACGGTCATGCCTCCACGACGACCAAGGATGGTGCCTTGGCAGGCAAAGTCGCCATCATCACCGGTGGCGGGCGCGGAATCGGGCGTGCGACGGCGCTGCATTTTGCCCGGAACGGGGCCCGTGTGCTCCTCGCATCTCGGACCGCGGACGAGCTTCGTGAAGCCGCGAGCGAGATCCGCGGGAGCGGGGGAGACGTCGACACCATCGCGGCGGATGTTTCCGATCCCGAGGCGGGCGAGCGCATCGTTCAGCATTGTGTGCGCACCTTCGGCGCCGTGGACGTGCTGGTGAACAACGCGGGCATCACCCATGTGGCGGAGCTGGCCGAGTCGGATCCGAAGGAGTGGCGGCGCGTGACGGAGATCAATCTATTTGGTGCGTATTACTGCGCACGCGCGGTCATTCCGCATCTTCTGGCGCGGGGCGGTGGAAAGATCATCAATGTGGGCTCGGACTCGTCGCTGATCGGATATCCTTTGATGAGCGCGTACGCGGCATCGAAACATGCGCTCGTGGGGCTCACGAAGTCCCTGGCGGAAGAGTTGAAGCTGCGCAACATCCAGGTCAACGCCGTGTGCCCCGCGTTCGTCGATACCGACATGGCGCCCAAGGCGTTTCGGGCCTCCGCGGTTCCGAAAGACGATGTTGCCGGGGTCATCCTGTTCCTCGCATCGTCCCAATCGGCCGCGATCACCGGAGAGAGCGTCCGCGTGTTCGGTACGCAAGATATGCAATGGTACGGATCGCGGCAGATGGGCGTTCTCAAGGCGGCCGCGCAGCGCACGCGGTCGTGATGCGACCGCAGCTCTGGGTGTTGTTCATCGTCTCGTTTCTGGCCGGCGCGGCCATGGGGTTCTTCGCCCTGTTGCTGTCGGAGCTGGCGCGGGAACGAAGCTACGGCGACGTCGACCTCGGACTCGTATCGAGCGCGTATTACTTGCTCGTGGTCGTGGGGTCGGCATGCGCAGTGCGCCTCGCGCCATGGCATGGCGTGCGCCGCTTGCTCGTCGTCGGGTTGACCCTCGGGGCCGTGGCGGCCGTTCTATCGCCGCTCGCCCCGCGGGTCTTCGGGCTCGCGGCCGTGCGCGCGCTGGGAGGGCTGGGGGCGGGGCTGCAGATCACCGCGGCCCATGCCGCCTTGCTCGCGCAGGCGTCGCCGGCGAATCGCGGGAAGGTCCTGGGCATTTCGGCGCTCGCGTTCGGTGTGGGGCTGGGGGCGGGGCCGTTCGTCGGGCCGCACCTGTATGCGTATTCTCCGCCGTTCGCCTTCACGTGCGGCGGAGTGCTGCTGGCCTTCGGCGCGGTCCTCGTCAGCATCTTCGTCGAGGATGTGAAGGTCACGCCGGTGAGGGCCACGCTCGACGTCGCACGACGCCTGGTCGTTCCCATTCATGCCGTGTTCGTTTACGGCTTCGCCGAGGCAGCCATCCTCTCGCTGTACCCGTTTTTTCTGCTGCGCCAAGGGCTGTCGCCGGCGCAGATGGGTTACGCCTGCTCCGCGTTCGTGCTCGGCAGCCTCGCGGGCATGCTTCCCATCACGGCGCTGAGTGACCGTGTGGGCAGACGTCGTGTGCTCGCATGGTGCCTGTTCGGTGGAAGCCTCCTCACGTGCGCCCTCGCGCGTGTCGCCGACTTCCACGCCGTCTTCGGGCTGTCGCTCGTGGCGGGGATGCTCGTCGGGCCCATCTACGCACTCTCGTATGCCCTCGCGGGCGACGTCCTCGATGTGCGGGAAGCACCCTCGGGGGCCGCAGGGCTGACATCGGCGTTCGCGATTGGCTGCATCGCGGGGCCGGTGGTGACCTCTCTCGTCGTGGAGCGATTCGGACATGGTGCGCTGTTCGCGCCGACCATCGTGCTCTTCGCGAGCTTCGCCGTGCATGCTTGGCCGCTTCGCCGGGGCAGCGATAGCATCCGCGCGATGCTCGAATCCACGTCCGCTGCACCGTCGCTGCAGAACATCGACGTCACCAAAAAGGTCGAACCGTGAGCCGCTTCGCATGGCTCGCCGTCGCAGCCGCGCTGTTCACGGCGCCCGATGCCCTCGCGGACGAGCAGGTCCAACCGAGCGCTCCGCCTCCCGCCCACAACGCGGCGCTTTTTGCGGATCTCTTCACGCGCGTCAACCCGGGCGGCATCATGCTCGTCGTCGGAGGGCTCTATCGGTATCGCTATGCCCATTATGATACCCCCGTTCTCGGAGATCCTCATGTTCAAGTGGGGGCGAGCGCGGGCGTCAATCCACTGTATTCACAGTTTTCGGTTTTCGGAGAGTGGCTTCCGCTCGCGATTCTCCAGCTCGGCGCGCGCTACGATCATTTCGTTCGGTATGGAGATGACTCTGCGCGTGCGTACGATCGGTTTCAACTGAATCCCGTCCTGCGCGGGAAACTCTGGAAAATCCTTCTCCTGAACCAGGTATTTCTCTCGTTCTATCAATTTCCGCGCGGCAAGGAGCCTTACGAAGAAACTGAATACGACACGTACCTGATGCCCCGCGATCTGGTCGTTCAAGATCGAACGCTGCTGCTCGGCGAGCTTTGGGCACGCGGGCGTGTGGAACGGCTCTACGCCGGACCGGTTTACGAGTGGACGTATTCGCGTGATCTCGACCGCTCGCGGCAACGCGTGGGTGGCGCCGTTCTCTGGGTGCCCGCCGAACGATTCGGATTCGCCTCCCGCCCGCGACTGTTCGCCATGACCGGCATCAACCTCGTCGATCCGAGGCACGACGGAGAGCCCTTTTTGGTGGTCGGCGTCGGCGCCGATTACGATCTTTTCGGAGCTCTTTGAGACACGCCAAACGCCGAACCAAATAGAGAGTGCCCCATGTTACGACGATCCGTCATCGCGATAACCCTGACGCTGTCCGCCACGGGCCACGCCGCCTCGAGCGAGGGGCCGCCGGCCACCGAGCATGGGCCGGCATCTTCGGCGTTTCCGTCGCATCGATTCCAATTGGCACCCCATCGTTATCCACGGGGAGAGATAGGCGTCAATTTCGGCCTCATCCAACCCATCTTTGCGCATGGGTTCAACATCGCCGGCGAATTTCGGTATCAGCGGCTTTGGCTCGAATATTCGCACGGGCAGAGTCTCGACTACAGCGCCTGCGCCTCGATGTGCCTCACGTCGGACGAACGAAACGCCGGCCTGTCCGTCAAAAGTCCGTACACCACGGGATTCGGTGTCGGTTTCATCCTGATCGACGACGTGTGGCTCGGTCTCGAGTTCAAGACCCACCGCTACGAGGTCGGTGCTCCCTCCGGGGATCAGGTTCGATACCAGACGTATTCCATCGGACCCGTCCTGGGATGGCGCTTCTTCGTCGTGCGCGGGCTCTACATCGATCTCTACGCTCGCTATTGGCCCAACATCGCCAACACGTTGCCAAATGGCGAATGGGCCGTGGCTGCAAGCGGCGACCGACCCGCGAGCACCCACCAAGCGCACAACCTTGGCGTATTTGCCAACGCATCCATCGGCTGGGCCTTCGCGCTGTAGTTCTCTGGAAGCGCCGTAGGGCCCTCGGCGTTTTCGCAAGGGCATGGTCGCGCGGTGGGTTCTTGTCCTCTTCCTCGGTGCGTGTTCTCGCTCCAGCGGCGAGCCGCAAGCGGTGCCGGTGGACGCGGGCCAGGTTGCGGCGCCGCCTGCAGCTCCGCGCGTCGATTGCGCCGAGCCGGATCGGCTGGTGCAGCTCGGAACGATATCGTCTATTTCAATTTGAATACCCGCGAGCAGAAGGTTCTCTCGAAGGCGCCCGGGCCCGAGCCCAAGTCTCCATTCGACGTCGTCCACTGTGGCACGGATGCATTCTTCGCGGTCGCCGGTGCCCACGAGCTCGCCGTGTACCGGAGCGTGGACGGGACTCGCCTTGCGAGCGCCCCCGCGAAAAAAGGTGGAGCGCTATCGCTCAGCGCATCCGGGTGTTACCTCACGCAAACGCGAAATAACGCGACCACGATATTTCGCTTGGAGCCGTAACGTCATCGCTCACCACTTGCACTTGTTGACGGTGCCCACGCACTTTCCCTGAGGGTCGCCGTTCTTCTTGATCCGAATGCAGCAAACGCCCAGACAGTCGCTCGGACATCGATCGCAGTACCGAGGGCACCCGCTACCGACACAAACTCGAGAGCCGCAGTAGCAGGCTGGGCCTCCTTGGCTGCCGCACGCTCCCGCATCTTCTTCGGCGGTGCCCGCATCTTCGGAGCCGGCGTCTTCGTCACCAGGACTCGCGTCCAGTTCTCCGGGGCCCGCGTCCTGTCGTGAGCCGGCGTCCTGTCTGGAGCGAGCGTCCTCGCCATACAGCGTTGCATCCATGTAGCTGCCGCCATCGCCGGCACCCACCGAGCCGTCGACAACGGGGCCATCGGGGCCGCCCTGCTCGAACTGCAAGTCGGGGACGGCTTTGCATCCGAGAAGCGCGGACACGATGACGGCCACGAGACCATGGGATGAAGCCATCGGCGTGCGCCTCACGACCCAAGATTTAGCACGCCGAGGCCTGTTTTGGCTTGGAACTGCTCAGGGCGTTGCGACGATTCGTGCCTGAGCTGAGGCCATTTTTGGCCGGTTTCACCGCGACCGCGACGCGCCGGAGCCGCATCAGAATAGGTGTATAGGCCATCATTGCGATGGCGGTCATCCTGCAAGAAGCTGCTGTAAACCGCTATCCAAGAAAAAAAGGGGGAAGGCCGTGGATACGCGACTCCTGAGCGCAACCGCGCTTCGATACGCTGACGCGTCCGATTCATTACCGGTCGAGAGGCCGATGGATCCTTCGCTCCCACTCCGCGGGCTGCACGTTCTCGTGGTCGACGACGACGACGACAATCGTGAAGCTATTCAAGAATTGCTCGAAGACCGTGGTTCGCGCATCACCACGGCTGCCAGCGTGGCCGACGCGCTGGAGAAGTTCGAGCACGAGGTGCCCGACGTGTTGCTCTCCGACATCGGAATGCCAGGCGAAGATGGGTTCGATCTCATTCGCCGCGTGCGTGCTCGTCCGAAGGCCCGAGGTGGAGCGGTCCCCGCGGCCGCCCTCACGAGCTTCGCGCGCGCAGAAGACCGCCGGCACGCGCTGCGCGCCGGGTTCATGGAACATGTCCCGAAACCGGTGGATCCCGATGCCTTGATCGCGATTGTCTCCTCGCTCGCGCGCATGGCTGCGTGACCGCCCCATCGAGGCCGACGCAGCATTGCGAATGCCAGTGAGTACTTGCGTCTCGGTACAGTTGCGCCATGCCCTCATGTGACAACTTTGTCGGGCGCATCGTTCGATGATCGAGGCTTCCGCACGCTATCGACGAATGGTCCGAATCGTGCCGTACCGGTCCATCACGTAACGAGACCAACACGAACGGTGCGATGCGGTTCTGTCGCACTGTTCACATCGGGGGGGCCAGCTCTCACATGGGGAGGCTAGCCAGTGCGAAGCGAACGGAACCCAATTTATCGACGCATTCCTCGCCATGGCTCGTCATCCCTTGCGAGGTGACGATGAGCGAACGCGACGAATCGAACAAACGTTTGAACACCGGCGATCTCGAGGAACATGCGCGATCGCTCGACGAGCCCATCACGAGCGTGCGAAGCCCCGTGACGTTTCGCATGCTCATCGAGAGCATCAAGGATTACGCGATCTTCATGCTGGACTCGTCTGGGGTCGTCGCCACTTGGAACGAGGGGGCCAAACGCATCAAGGGCTACACAGCCGTGGAGATCATCGGGAAACATTTCTCCCACTTCTTCCCGCGCGAAGATGTCCTATCGGGCAAATGCGAATTTCAGCTGGCAGTGGCCGCGCGCGATGGCCGCTTCGAAGACGAAGGCTGGCGCGTGCGAAAGGATGGTTCCCGTTTTTGGGCCAACGCCATCCTTACGGCCCTCTACGACGGCTCGGGGCAGCTCGTGGGATTTGCAAAAGTGACACGCGATTTGACCGAGCGGCGCAAGGCCGAGCAAGAGCGGTTGGAAGCCCAACGGGAGCGCTTCGAGCTCGAGAAATTGCACGAAGCCAATCGCATGAAGGACCATTTCCTGGCCACCATTTCCCACGAGCTGCGAACGCCTCTGAATGCCATCGTCGGCTGGGCCGAACTGATGAAGGATGGAGAGGATCCTTCCATTACCGAAAGGGCGCTCGATACCATTTTGCGCAATGCCAAGGCGCAAATCACGATTGTGGACGATCTGCTCGACATGTCCCGGATCGTCACCGGGAAGATGCGTTTGGAGCTCCGCACCGTCGATCTCACGGCCACCGTCCGCGACGCCATGGAGGTCGTGCGGCCCGCAGCCGATGCCCGCGATGTCCGTCTCCGAATGGAGAAGTCCGATGCGCCCGCGCTGCTCGTGGGGGACGCCGTTCGGCTTCAGCAGCTTTCCTGGAACTTGCTCTCGAACGCGGTGAAGTTTTCGCACGCAGGAGGTGAGGTTTCCGTTTCGCTCCAGCGCGCCGATTCTTCGATGGTCCTTTCCGTCTCGGACAGGGGACACGGGATCGAGGCGGGTTTTCTACCGCACGTCTTCGAGCCATTTCGTCAGGCGGAGGTCGGGACGACGCGGCAGGTGGGGGGTGTCGGCCTTGGCCTCGCCATCGTCAAATACATTGCGGAGCTCCACGGTGGTGCAGTGTCCGTCGCGAGCCAGGGCCTCGGAAAGGGGGCCACGTTCCGCGTGAGGATCCCCATCCGCGACGGCATTTCGGCACAAGGCACCGCTCCAAAGGGCGGGGAAGCGACGCCCGCACGTGAGCGAGGCGAGCCAAGCAAGAGCCTCCAAGGCATTCGCGTGCTCGTCGTTGACGACGAGGCCGATGCGCGCGAGCTCTTGCATGTCCTCTTTCGTGCGCGCGGGGCGGCGGTCCAGACTGCGGCGTCGGCCGAAGAAGCGCGCCAAGCCGTGGCTGCTTTCGGGCCCGATATCATTATTTGCGACATCGGCATGCCGCGCGAAGATGGATATCAATTCCTGCGAAGCCTTCGAGAGCTTCCCGTGGACCGCGGCGGCGCGATCCCAGCCATTGCGCTAACGGCTTATGCCTACGAGAAGGACATGGAGCGCGCCCGGGAGGCGGGATTCAATGAGCATTTGGCAAAGCCCGCAAACCACGTCGACCTGCTACGCGCCATTCACGACCTTCTCGATGTACCCCGCGTGAGAACGCGGCCGTCGTAGCGCGAGCGACGCATGTTCTGCCCTTGAGTCGAGGCGACGCTAGAGGCCTGCACACCGACGAATTCGCTCGATGGCGAGGGCCTCGATGTGAAAGTGCCATGTTTGGCCATGGCGAGAGCGCCCATTGTATTCTGCTTCCATGCGGCCCGGTCACCTGCTCGCCGGTCGGTTCGAAGTCGATGCACTCCGTGGGTCCGGTGGGATGGGGGCGATCTACCGTGCGCTCGACCACCGCACGGGCGACTACGTTGCCATCAAGGTGCTCCGCGACGACGCGCCCGAGCATCGCGGACGCTTCGCCCGCGAGGTGTCGTTGCTCGAGGGGCTGCGCCACCCGCACATCGTGCGCTACATCGCCCACGGAGAGGGCCCGGCGGGGGATCTGTACCTGGCCATGGAGTGGCTCGACGGCATGGATCTCCAACGACGCCTCGCCCGCGGCCCGCTGGATGTGCCGAGTGCGCTCGCCTTGGCGCGGGCACTCGTTGAAGCCCTGGCCCATGCGCACGGCCTCGGCATCGTTCACCGCGATCTGAAGCCGAGCAATCTGTTCCTCCTCGGCGGAGAGCCTCATCGCGTGAAGATCGTCGACTTCGGCGTGGCGCGTGCGCTTTCCCGGAGCGTCATGACCGTGGCCGGTGGAATCGTCGGCACGCCGGGCTACATGGCCCCGGAGCAGATCCGCGGGGAGCTCACGATTGACGTTCGCAGCGATCTGTTCGCGCTCGGGTGCATTCTGTTCGAGGTCCTGGGCGGCCGGCCCGCGTTTGCGGCTCAGGACATGCTCGCACTCATGTTCAAGGTGCTCATGGACGACCCGCCGCCATTGCGCACGGTCTGTCCCGAGCTTCCGGCGGGGCTCGAGCGCCTGATTCATCGCTTGCTCGCGAAGCACCCCGCCCAGCGGCCGCAAAGCGCCGCCGAGGTCGAGGCCGAGCTGCGGAACCTGGAGGGCGAGCTGGAACCAGGCGCCGTTCCTCCGCGGTGCGTCGAGCCGGCGGCCGTTCTCGCCCCGGGAGAACAGGGCATCGTCTGCATCGTCCTTGCGGGCCCGCCATCGCGCAAGGAGGACTCCGCATCGGGCACGTTGCGCAGCGAATGGGATCGGGATCGCCGGGCCAGGCTTCGTCATATCGGAGCGGCCTTTCGCGCGAGCATGGAGTGGCTGCCCGATGGCACGATGATGGCGCTCCTGCGGGCTGGCCCGGGGGAGACGGAAAGGACGCTTCCGCCTGGCCATGGCGGGCCGCGAACCCGCAGCGCGGTGGACCAGGTGGTGCTGGCCGCGCGTTGTGCGCTCGCCATGCGCGACGAGCTTCCGCGCGCATCGTGGGTCGTCGGCACCGGCCTCGCCGAGCTGCGCGATGAATGGCCGATGGGCGCCGTCGTGGACCGAGCCGTGAGCCTGCTCCGCAAGGTGCCCGGCGGCACGATCGCGGTCGACGACACGAGTGCGCGGTTGCTGGAGCTGCGTTTCCGCATCGTCGATGGGCACCTCCTCGAGCCACGCGACGAACCCGCCATGGGGCGTCAGCTTCTCGGTCGCCCATCGCGCTTCGTGGGGCGCGATCGAGAGCTCGGCAATTTGCAGGCGATCCTCGACGGCTGCCTCGAAGATCGCCGGCCCGGTGCGGTGTTGGTCACCGGACCCGCGGGCATCGGCAAATCGCGCTTGATCCACGAGTTCCTGGTCGACGCGCACGCTCGGCATCCCGACGTCGACGTGTGGTCGGCCTGTGCCGATCAAGTCAGCGGGAACGCGCCGTTGTGGATGCTTGCGCAGACGTTGCGGTACGCCGCACGAGCGGAAAAATTCGAAGCGCGCCTCGCCGGGCGCATGCGCGAACCGCAGATGGCCGATGTTCGCACGCTTCTCGCGGAGTTGTTTCGCGATGTCGCCGAGGAGTGGCCGCCGCCCAGCAAGGCCCCGCGACCGCTCGACCCTTCGGTGCGTGCCGAACGCGTGCGACGAGGCTTCCTCGCGCTGCTGTCGGGCGAATGTGCGCATCGCCCCGTCATGGTCGTCCTCGACGACATTCAATGGGCCGATGGCGCATCGCTGCGCTTTTTCGATGCCGCCCTCGGGCACTTGGCTGACGCGCCTCTGTTGATCGTCGGCCTGGCCCGCCCCGAGGTTCGCGATGCGTTTCCTCGCCTTTGGACGAATCGACGGCTCGAGGAGCTTCGGCTGTCCAACCTGCGCCCGCGCGCTGCCATCGAACTGGCGAGCCACGTGTTGGGCGATGCGCATCCCGAGGCGGTGCTCGAGCGCGTCGTGGCCCGCGCCGATGGCAATCCTTTTTACCTCGAGGAGCTCCTTCGCGCCGTCGTGGAAGGCCGTGGGGATGCGCTCCCCGAGACCCTTTTGGCGATGACCATGGCTCGGATCGATTTGCTCGAGCCGTACGCGAGGCAGGTGCTTCGTGCCGGCAGCATCTTCGGCGAAAGCTTTCGCGAGGCCGACGTTCGGGCGCTCCTGGAGACGGCGGACGATCGCGATCGCATGGCCCATTGGCTTGCACTTCTCGTGGAGCACGAGGTGCTCGTTCGGATGGAAGGCGATGACATCGGGTCGGCGTCCTACCGATTTCGTCATGCGTATCTGCGCGACGCTGCGTATTCCACGCTCACCGAGGCGAACCGAATCCTAGGCCATCGTCTGGCGGCCGAATGGCTCGAGCGCTCCGGCGTGGCCGAGTCGGCGGTCGTGGCGGAGCATTACATGCAAGCGGGCGATGCGCGTGCTCCGGGGCATTACCTGGCCGCGGCGCGCCAGGCGCTCCGTCGCAGCGATCCCGAGGGAGCCATCCATTTGACCACCCGCGCGTCCCACGGTCCGGAGCCGGATCGCGAGACCGTCGACCAGCTTCGTACCGTGCAACTGCGGGCGCACGTTTGGCGTGGCGACTTCGCCGCGGTGTCGGATCTCGCCCATCGGACCATGGCGTCCGTCGAACTTGGCTCGAAAGAGTGGTGGCCTGCCGCCGGGCTCGCGGTCAAATCGGCCATGATGCTCGGGCGCTCGGCGCGCGCGCGACGGAATCTGCGCCTCTTCTACGACGCGCGTCCGAGCGGCGATGCGCTTCCGGCGTACCTGGACACGCTGGGAACGCTCCTGCCGTCGACGTACTACGCGTGCGCGCACAGTTTCTCCGAGCCGCTGTATCAGGCGTTCATCCAGCATGCGCTGCCCGCGGCGGAGAGCGATCGCCATTGGCGCGCGGTATGGCTGCGTGTGGCCAGCGTTCGAGCGCTGACCTATTGCGATGATCCCTGGGAGGCCTTGAAGTTGGTGCAATCGGCTGTCCCGCTATTCGAGGAAGCAGGCGACACGCAGCAGGTATTGCACCTGCAGGGCGAGGTCGCGTTGATTCTTGGCGACGTCGCGAATTTCGAGGCGCACGAGGCGGAGAGCCGGAATGTGCTGCGGGGCTCATCGCACATGGCGTTGGGGCCGACCATTGCCGTCGGCCAGCTCGCGTACAATCTGGCCGAGCTCGGGCGAGCCGAGCACTCGTTGGTGGACTGGGCGCTCGAGCGCGCCGTCGAACGCGGATTTGCCGCGGGCGAGGGGACGGTGCGCGCGGGGCGGGCGGCGATTTTCTTGCTCGAGGGTCGATTCGAAGAGGCCGAGCGCGAAGCCCTCCAGGCCACGCGTCTCACCATGACCTTGCAGCGTTTTGCGGCCCTGGCGTTCACGGTGCTGGTTCGGGCGCGGCTTGCGCTCGGGCGGACGGAGGCTGCCCTGCGTGCCAGTCGGGCGGCGATGGCCTTGGTGACGGCGCCTCGGTCGATCGGGCCGACGGAGGTGGGTATCCTTCTCGTTCGCGCCGAAGCCCTTCAGGCCTCGGGTGATGCTGCCGCCGCGCGCACGGCCATCCGCATGGCCCGCGAACGGGTGCTGGCCCGCGCCGGCCGCTGCAACGATCCCGCGGCGCGAAAGCGCTACCTCGAAGACGTACCTGCGGTTGCGCGCACCTTGTCCCTCGCGGAGGCATGGCTCGCGTAGCTTTGGATCCGCCCCGCAGTTCCAGTGAAGCCGATCTTGGCGTATTCACGTGGCATGTCCGTTTCGTACAGAACCGTCTTGGCTTCGTTGGTGCTCGTTGCGTGTGGGGGGCAGCCGGGTGGGGTGGTGCCGGTGGGCACCAAGGTGCAGCCGGTGCCCGAGCAACCCGTGGCGGCCAAGCCGGAGGTGGCGCCGTCGAGTGAAACGATGGAGCGCGATGCGCGGAAAACGACCGCGGGCGGAGCTACCTTCGTAGCCCCTGCGGGGTGGACCCTGCGGAGTG
Source organism: Sorangiineae bacterium MSr12523 (assembly GCA_037157775.1). Classification (NCBI taxonomy): domain Bacteria; kingdom Pseudomonadati; phylum Myxococcota; class Myxococcia; order Myxococcales; family Pendulisporaceae; genus Pendulispora; species Pendulispora brunnea. Next base: position 5,814,085 of record CP089982.1, on the reverse strand, counting down.
CGCGCGCCGGCGTTCTGCTCGACGGGCCCGAATCGGACGTTCACGTGGCCATCGTCGAGACGGAGGAGACCACGGCGGATGCGGCGGTGGCGGCGGCTTGGGCCTCCGTGCACCCGGATTTCAGGCGCACCGTGGATGTTGCCGTCGATAGGCCGGGACGCAATGGCTGGGACCAGCAACGCAATTACGAATACGAAACGTCACCCAACGAGAAACTCGTCCTTCGGGCCACCGCGCGCCGCCGCGGACGCACGTGGACGGTGGTACTCGTCGACGGCACCGAAGCCGGGCATGGCAGGCGCCAAGCCCAAATGGAAATCATTCGAGATAGCCTTCGCCCCCAGGGATACGAGCACGAATCCTTCAAGGGAAAAACCGCACACACACTCGATGCGGGACGCATTGCCCAGCTCACCAAGTTCATCGAGCAGGGGCGCGACATGGCCGGCGTTCCTGGCATGGCCATCAGCCTCGTGCAGGGCGGAAAAGTCGTCTTCGAGGGCGGCTTTGGCGTGCGGGAGCTCGGCAAGCCCGCCCGGGTCGATGCCGACACGCTCTTCATGATTGCCTCGAACACCAAGGCACTGTCGACGTTGCTCCTGGCGAAGCTCGTGGACGAAGGAAAATTCGATTGGAATAGCCCGGTCATCGATGTTTATCCCGATTTCAAATTGGGGGATGCCGAGACGACGCGAAGCGTGCAAATGAAGCACTTGGTTTGCGCGTGCACGGGCTTGCCCCGGCAGGATGCCGAATGGTTCTTCGAGTTCAAGAACTCCACGGCGGCATCGACGATGAAGGTCCTCGGTATCATGCAGCCGACGACCAAGTTCGGCGAGACGTACCAGTACAGCAATCCATTGGCGGCCGCGGCGGGATTCGTCGGCGGTTATGCCGCATATCCGAATCGAGAGCTGGGGGCGGCTTACGACGAGGCGATGCGCACGCGCGTCTTTCAGCCGCTGCGCATGACCTCGACCACGTTCGACTTTGCCCGCGCGCTTCGCGCGAATCATGCATCGCCGTACGCGGAGGATCTCCACGGAGCACCCGCCCGCACGAGCATGGCCATCAATGCGGCCGTATTTCCGATACGGCCTGCCGGGGCCGCGTGGTCGAGCGCTCGCGATCTCACGCGGTACGTGCAGCTGGAGCTCGCCAAGGGCACGCTGCCGGACGGCAGCCGGTACGTCTCGGAGAAGAATCTGCTCGCACGCCGGGAGAAGCAGGTCGCATCGTCCGAATTTCGCTTGTACGGCATGGGCCTCGAGACGAATACGCAATACGATACACCGGTCGTCGAACATGGCGGCTCGATGATTGGCTTCAAGAGCAACATGTTTTGGCTTCCGGAACATGGTGTCGGCGGCGTCATTCTCACCAGCTCGGATAGCGGCGCACTCGTGCACGTGGCGTACCTCCGCAAGGTCCTCGAGGTGCTCTTCGACGGCCGCCCCGAAGCCGACGAGGATCTCGCCTTCGCCGTCAAGGCGCGCAAGGAACGCCTCGCGAAGGCGAACGCGCGACTCGTGGTGCCGCCGGCGGCCGCCACCGTCGCCGGGCTCGCGAAGCGCTACGGGAACCCCGCGCTCGGGGACATCGCAATCGTCACCAAGGGAAAAGCCGTGTTCGTGGATGCGGGAGAATGGAAGGTTCCCATGGCCACGCGCACCAACGACGACGGGACCACCTCGCTCGTGAGCATCGAGCCCGGCTTCGACATCGACTTCGTCATCGCAGAACGCGAGGGCAAGCGCGCGCTCGTCATGCCCGACGTGCAGCGCGAATACGCCTTCATCGAGAAATAGAGGCTTCGCGCGACGGGCGGTATTTCCCGAGGTAGTGAATCCCAATCAGGGCGGCGATGAAGCCCGCGGAGGCGCCCACCGCGAGCGCCCAGCGGGGGCCGAAGGTATCGGCGGTCCAGCCGACGATGGGCGCGCCGAGGGGTGTGCCGCCCAGTGCAATGGCCAGCAGAATGGCCATCACCCGGCCGCGCACGACCGCGTCGGTGGACAATTGCGCGAGACTCATGGCCGTCGTGGTGAAGGTTTGGGCGCCCATCCCGACGGCGACCAGGGTGGCCCCAAAGGCGGCATAGTGGGGCATCACGGCGGCGAGTGCCATGGCGACCCCGAAGGCAGCGGCCGCGGCCACCAAAAAGCCCATGCGAGGGCTCGCACGCCGGGCGGAGAGGAGCGCGCCGGAGACCGAGCCGATGGCCATGGTCGACGACAGCAGCCCGTAATGGCGCGCGCCCTCGTGAAAGACCGTGACGGACATCGTCGAAATGAAAATCGGAAAGTTCAGCCCGAAGGTTCCCACCACGAAGAACATCAAAAGAATCGCGCGAAGATCCGGGCGCTTCCAGACATAACGAAAGCCTTCGGTGAGGCTGCTGCGCGTTCGCTGCGCTCGGCCCCTGCGATGGAGTTGGTCGGCTTTCAGACGGCTCAGCGAGACGAGCACCGCAATGTACGATGCCGCGTTGATGAGGAAGACCCACCCCGAGCTCACGGATGCGAGAAGAAGTCCCGCGATGGCTGGGCCGATCATGCGTGCGCCGTTGAACGAAGCGGAGTTCAATGCCACCGCGTTCGACAAGTCGGACTCCTCCACCAACTCCGAGGCAAAGGCATGGCGCGCCGGGGCGTCGAACGCCGTGACGCATCCGAGCAGAAACGCGAACACGTAGACGTGCCACAATTGCACCGCACCCGAGACCGTGAGAAGCCCGAGCCCCAGGGCCAGCGCCCCTGCGGTGGCCTGCGTGGCAAATAGCACTTTTCGCAGGTCGAAATGATCGGCCGCGAAGCCGGTCAACGGAAGCAGCAGCACCTGTGGCCCGAATTGGAGCGACATGACCACGCCCACGGCGGTCGCATTGTTGTGCGTCAGCTGGGTGAGCACCAGCCAATCTTGGCCCGTGCGCTGCATCCACGTTCCCACGTTGGATACGATGCCGCCCGTGGCCCAAGTTCGATAATTGAATCCCCTCAGCGAACGGAACGTGCCCGTAAGTGGTTCACTCATGATGCTGGATAAGCCGTGACTTCGATGCGCACGAAGTACGATGCGCAGGTGTTGTTCCAAACATAGATGGCATTGCCGCCGTCCTTTTTCAAAACGGTAATTTGCGCGAGGTTGCCCCCGGCTTGCGTCCACTGATGGCGCCCTTCGGTATCCGTCTTGTCCTTGTTCGGAAACTCGTCGGGGCTGATGAATACGTTCACCTGGCGAATGTCGCGCCCGTCGAGGACGTGCGGGTGAAACACCCAGGTGTGCTGGCCGCTGTAGAGCAGCCAATTCGAGTCGACGGGCGTGCTTTCCCAGGTGTCGGCGTCAATCAGACGACCCGGAGCGTCGACATTGGCTTCCGATTGCTCGCATTGATCGCCGTAACACCCCGAGCTGCTGCCCAGCGCGAACGCGGAGAGCAAAGGCACGGATGCACCCGTGACGGAAAAGCGAAGCACCTTCGAAAGAAAGGTCATGGCTCTCGCATACCATGTCCGGCGCCCGCGGAGCAGCGCCCGCGTTGGCGCGGAATTTCGCGCCGAACTCTGAGCCGAAGTGCCCGCTAGAAGCAATGCCGTTCAGTTAACCCGTACACGTTCCCGTTCCCCTTCCCGATCTTCTTCTCGGGCTTTCGTGTACGGGAACGGGAACGGGAACGTGTACGGGAAAGAAAATTCGCTAAGCGAACGGCATTGCCGCTAGAAGGGCCTGCCCTGGTCGCAGTATGCGACGGAACAAACCGTGGTTTGGCAATTCGGCTCCGAGCACACGCAGGCGCGAACGGCCTTGCCTCTCATGGGGATCGGTACGGCCGGGCGGAGAGTCGAACGGTATCGAATTTCGATATACGGGTAGAGCGCAATCTAGGCGCACAGCATTGGGAGCCAGCCCTCGTGGTGGTATCGCTGCGTGCCTTTGCGCGGGACGGTCGCGGCAATTCGGTGTCGCAATCACTCCTCCGCGCCGATGGCCTGAAACGCCCGTAAATGCATGGCGCCTTGCGCCGTTGACGGTGCTCGCCCCGCGCTGTACGCCCGAACGAGCACCGATGAGTATCCAGAATACGGTTTTGGAACGATGGGGCGCTCTCGCTTTGGCCATGGCTTGCCTGACCGCGTGTTCCAGCCGTGCCGGCGGGGACGAAGGGGCCAAGCAAGGCCTCCAAGAGCTAAGTGATGCGGGCGTCGAAGCCGACGGCGGGGTGGAAGAAGAGGACGACGCCGGACTCGCCCCCCTCCGAACGGTGCCCATCCCCCAGCCATCGAATGGCGATATCGTCGACCGTGCTGCCGCCGTGCAACTTGGCAAAGCCTTTTTCTGGGACGTGCAGGCGGGCAGCGATGGCCAGACGGCGTGCGCGTCGTGCCATTTCGCCGCTGGCGCGGACAACCGCGTAATCAATACGATGCATCCAGGCCCGAACAACCGATTCGAGAGCAACGGCGTGACCGGCCCAGGCCAAACCGCCGTCGTCTCGAACATCGGCAACGACGATCGCCTGGGCTCCCAGGGCGTGCGCTCCGCGACCTTCGTGGGCATCGCTTCGGATCCCGGCACGGCGGCGGACGTCTGCGTGGAAAATCCAAAGGCGCCCTTCGGTGGCGAGCGGCAGGTCACGGGACGCAACACCCCGTCGGTCGTGGGCGCCGTCTTCTTTCGCCAACTCTTTTGGGATGGGCGCGGCCACGACGTCTTCAATGGCCTCGATCCTTTTGGCACCACGGGCAACGCGGGGGGATCGCTCACCCAAATTGATCACGCAGGCCTTGCATCCCAGGCCACGGGCCCGACGACCAACGACGTCGAGATGTCGTGCACCGGCCGCCCTTTCAATGGGCCAGCAAGCGTCGGCTCGAAATTGCTCGCGAGGCGGCCGCTTCAATTCCAGGACGTTGCGACCACCGACGGCGTCCTCGGCGTGCTCTCGGCGTCGCCCGAGCGGGGTCTCCAAGGCACATACCACGATCTCATCGACAAGGCCTTTCGCGCGGACGTAGCCACGAATGCGGAGGCTCAGTTTTCACGCATTTGGGGGCAGGCCATTCAAGCTTACGAATCGACGCTCATTCCGGATCAGACCCCCCTCGATCGGTACCTGGAGGGTCAGGCGTCGGCGCTCACCGCGAAGCAGGTGACGGGGCTGAACCTCTTTGCCGGCAAGGCCGAGTGTTACCATTGCCACCCCGGGCCCGAGCTCTCCGATGCCACGTACACGTTTGCCGCGCAGCACGGCTTGGTCAATGAAGACGGTGGCGACCAAGGCTTTCACCATATCGGGGTGCGGCCGGTGGCATTTCGCAATCCCGAGGATCTGGGCCGGGCCGCGAATGGACCGAAGGGCATTCCGTTTTCGGTCAGCCGCGCGAACGTCGACCGCGGCGCCTTCAAAACGCCGCAACTGCGCAACATCAAGCTGACCGCGCCCTATTTCCACAATGGTGGCAAGGCGACGTTGACCGACGTAGTGAACTTCTATGCGCAGGGTGGCGACTTTGCGAATCCATCGAGCCGCCTGCGCGCGATCAATTTTCTCCCGGGCGAGGCGGCCGCGCTGGTCGATTTTCTCACCAATGGGCTCACCGACTGCCGCACCGAGAAACAGCGCGCGCCCTTCGATCATCCGTCACTCATCGTGCCCAACGGCCCGAGCCTCCCTGCGGTGGGCGCCGAAGGCCACGGCGCCTGCCCCTAGCCGGGTGACGACGGCGTCCAGGCGTGCGCGCCGACGAGGGTGCCGGTCTGCGTGTACGGATCCCACCAAATGACGCGGAGGAGCGGCGCGAGCTGCGCAATCTGCAGCGCCTGCACGGCTTCGCTCTCGATGAAATGCGTAATCCCTCGGCGGAGCGCCGCCGCCGCCTTGTGCGCCGCGGCCCCGCTCGGCGTCTCGTCGTGGAGGTCCATCACGCGCATCTCGATTTCCATGTGCGAAAAGCCGTGCCGCGCGAGCCATGCTTCGGTGCGCGCGCGATCGATCTCGGGACGCCCCGTGATGATGAGGCGCACCGACGCGAGATCGATATGGGGGAATACCTCGAACGGCAAAAGCTCGTCCCGCTCCCTCAGGGCCGCGTCGAGATCTTCGTCGTAGCGGGATTTGGGGACGTCGGGCAGCAAGATGCCATCCAGGTCGATGGCGTAGGTGGCATACTCGTGATCCTCGCGCATTTTGCGGGCGTAGCCATCGGGTGCGAGCGACCAATCGGCGCGATGTTGCTCGGTGTGGGCTTGCCGCTCCCAAGGAAACAGCGGCGCGTAACCGCGCGCGTCGATGGCGAAATCGGGCCGGGTGACGCTTCGATCGTCGACGACCCCGGTCAGCGTCTTGATGACCAGGCCGTGCCGTTCCAAGAACGCGATGCAATCGCGCAGGGTAAACCCGTAGCCGGCGATGTCCTCGCAGAGCAGCACCTTCGATCCCCGAGCCGGCAGCGGCAAAGCGGAATCCCATGCCACCGCGCGTGTCTGCCGGTCGTAGCGTAGAAACGCCACGTGCGCGCCCGTTGCGTGAGAGACCATCAGCGCCAGGGGCGCACCGCCGCGCAGAATGCCAATCACCATGGTGAAGTGCTCGGCGAGCAGCGCCGGCTGCAGCGACTCGATCCATTGGTCGAAGTGATCGTACGTCAGCGCCAAGGTCGGCCGGTCCGGCACGGTGCCCTTCGGTGCTTCGATCTCGGTGACCTTCATCGTCTCAGCCTGGCTCCTCGTAAAATTTTGACAATTGGTCGAATCGGTTGCGCACGACGGGGGATTTCATGGGCTCGTACGCGAATGCCTCTTTGCCTTGGTCCCGGATGACGATGCGGTACGGTTGCCCGAGCCGCTCCGTCAATTGATACCACGCGACGGCCTCGGCGAGGTCATCGGACCAATTGCTGCTGCCATAAAGGGATACGAAAGGCGTGCGCTCGAGGGCCGAATAGACGGCCTCGGCGCGATCGACGGGCAAAACTTCGCCGTCACGGCGAAACTTGGCCTTGGCCAGGAGCGGGTCCCGAAAGGCGGGCGCGATCAGCGTTCTCTCGCTCCAGGCGCTCGTGGTGAAGGCGCTATCCGGGGTGAGCCGCAAGCTCCCGTCCACGACATGGGTGGTCTCGTGCAGGAGCACGAAAACGATGGCATCCATCGTCCCCGCCTCGATGGACACGCGCCGCGACGAGCCCGCCGTATCGAAGCATTGCTGTTCTTTCTGCGTGAGAAACTCGGACAGATTCTCGCGCAGAACACCCGCACGAAGCGTGATGTGAAACAGCCGATGCGGCTCGTTGGCATCGGCGGGCGAGGTGAGCGCCCCATTGGGCATTCCATCGAGGAAGCTGATGGAGTGCAGCCGCTCCGGCAAAATGCGCCGATGCAAAGGCGGAAGCGCCGCAAAAGCCGCCGCGACCTTCCGCCGTTCCTCCGGGGTGAGCGCATGCTCGGTGGGAGAGGCCTGGCCGTCCTCGACGAACATGCGCAACACGTCCACGGGTGTTGCCGTGATGCGCGTCTCGAGCGGCGAATGCGCATCGAAGCCGCCGCCCACAGGCTCGTCCTGGCGGGGCATCGCCGGCACCGTGTGCGTTTCATTCGCGCACGCCGCGAGAAGAAGCCCCAGGAACGGCAGAGTGCGCATGGCGGACTTCATCCACCGGTCATAGCGGCGATTCGCGCGCGGACCAGGTACGCGTCGGCCACAAGTCATTGCAATGAGACCCCCACCATGACGCCGGCACCGCAAGGTGTGCAACGTTGGGCCACCGCCCGTGGTCGCCAATTGCGGATTCGCCGAGAAATCCGCCTATGTACGCTGGATCGGCGCGTGCTTTCAGTTGGGTACGGTACGCTCCGTACCTGTGGAGGCTCCTGCCATGAATGCCTTGCTTCGTTCGGTCCTATGTTTGGCGGCTCTCGTCGGTGCAGCCGGCTGTAGCTCCGCGGCGCCGCAGTCGTCATCGCAACAAGACGGACTTGGCAACGGCAGCCGCGACCATGAGTGCACGGCGGCAGCGGCGATGCGCGGATTGGGGCTCGATATCGATCCGGCCTTCGCGCCGAAAGTCGAATCGGCGACCATCTCGGTGTGTTGGGCCGGCACGTGCCGCAAGCCGACCGTGTACCTCACGCCGGCGACGAAGACCGTCGACCAAGGATGCCAGGGCCAGGTGTGCAGCGGGCAGGCCGTGCCGACGGGCGGCAAGATGGCCTACATCCCCGTCCCGGAGCTGCCGACCCAATCGGTGCAGATTGCACTCAACATGAGCGACGCCTCGGGCGCCGCGCACCCGACGCAGACCATCGACGTCGTTCCGACCTTGGTCTACCCGAATGGTCCCGACTGCGGTGGCGAGGCTCCCCAAGTGAACCTCGTCGTCGCCGCCGGTGGCACGTTGCACGTGCGCTGAGCGCGATCATCCTTTGACCGTGCACAAGGGCAGGAGCCGGGCGACCTTGCGCGCGATGCCGGCTTCTTCCACGGACTCGATGACGGGTTCGACGGCCTTGTAGGCGTACGGCGCCTCCTCCATCACGCGCCTTTCGTATTTCTCGAGGATGTCGCGGCGCCTGGCGAGATGGGGTGCACGGGGATCGATGGGCCCGACGACGCGCAGCTTTGCCAACTCGCGCGCGAAGACGTCCTTGGGGACGTGCGCCGTCTTGGCGCGAGACAGTGCGCGGCCGGCACCGTGGCAGGCACTTTCGAGCGCGTCCGCGTGGCCCGACCCCGCGAGCAGAAAGCTTGCGGCGCCCATCGAGCCGGGGATGATCACGGGCTTGCCATGGTAGTCGGCGCCCGAGGGACCGGGGGCGGGGGTTGCGCCCTTGCGATGCACGAGGGATTCGCCGGCGCGAAAGATCAGGTTGTGCGGCGCATCGTAGACGAGCTTTGCACCCACCGTGCGTCCCGTCGCTTCTTCCACCGCGCGCACCGCCATGAGGCCCAAGAAGAGCCGGTTCGCAAAGGCGAAATTGGCCGCGTTGCCCATGCCATCGAGGTACGCGTGTCCCTCCTCGGCGCGCGGGCCCGACGTCGGAAGGGGAAAGAACCCGCCCTTCGGCGACGTGATCCCCGTGGGGAAGATGCTTCGTGCGCGATCCATGAAATGACCGCCCACCGCGTGTCCGAGGCCCACGGAGCCCGAGTGGATCATGATGGCGAGGCAGCCTTTGGAGACGCCCCAATCGCGTGCGGCGTGGCCATCGAAGAGGGCATCGATCCGCTGCAGCTCGACGAAGTGGTTTCCGCCGCCGACGCAACCAATCTGCGGATCGCGTCCGTCGACCCGGCCCGAGGACATGATGAAGCGCTCGAACCCGAAGAGTCCGCGCGTGGGGAAGCCCCCTTCGGCGTGGGCGCGCGCGAGGTTCTCCTTCTCGATGGCCGCGTCGAAGCGTTGCCAAATGCCGTGATGGGCGTTGTCGGCCGCGGTGCGTACGAGGCCCGGGAGGCCGTCGCGCAAAACGGCCTCGCGCTGGCGGGGTGACATGGGGATATCGCGTTCTCCGGCGAAGAAGATGGCGCGAAGCCGCTTCTGGATCGCAGGCCAGTGCGGTTCCAGTGCGTCGGCGGGGAGATCGGTGACTAGCAGACGCATGCCGCAGCACACGTCGTTTCCGATCGCTTGCGGAATGCACATATGCTGCGCACGCGCGACGGTGCCCACCGGTACGAGGGAACCCTTGTGGAAGTCGGGCGTGAGCACGACTTTGTCGATGCACGCGGGCGCGTCGCCGAAAAAGGTGAGGCGGCCGCGCGCTTCGGCATCGCGGATGTCCGCGATGGCGCGGCATACGTCGAGAAAGTCGAAGAGCTGTAAGAACGCGTCCCGCTCGACGGGGACCGAAGGGTGCGCAAAGAGTCGCACGTCGAGCCCGAGCGGGTTCTCGACATCGAAACAGGCTGCGTCGGATCGGCGACGCGCCAAATCCTGAAGATCCTGAACATACATGTAGCTGCCTTGAAAGAACGAACGACGGCGGCCGCTTCGTCTCTACAACGAAGCACGTCCCCGCGAGAAATGTCCCCGAAGAAGCGCACAGGAACGCCTCTCCGCAGCAGCGGCGGTCAATCTGGATCGAACTTCGCGTGCCGTCAAGGCATCAACGCTGGAAGACCTCGTCGGGCTGTGTGCCCGGGCGGGTGAGCTCCACCTGGCCGTAGGTGGAGACGAAGGCATCGATCATCTCGTCGAACGGCAAATCGACGTAGCACCCGCGGTCGTTCAGGTACTCCATGTACGTGTGGCCCCGGCCGTCGAAGGCGTGAAGGAGCGCGTCGTGCTTTCCATCGAATTCGAGCGGCTCCACACCGACCCGCGCACAGAGCTCTGCGTTGAACGCGGGGCTCGCCTTCAGTGGCTGGCCGTCGATCCAAAGCTCGGTGTAACCATGAAAGACGAACAGGTCCGTCCGCATGGCCTGCCGCAGCTTCTCGCTGGACAGGTGATTTCGCACGTCGGCGAATCCGAGTCGCGACGGGATCCCCACCGCGCGTGCGGCCGCACAGAGCACCACCGCCTTCGGCACACAATACGCGCGCGACTGCTTCAAGACCGAGCTTGCCCGGTAATCGTCCCGCCTCGGCGAAATGGTGTACGGATCGTAGCGAAATCGCTCCCGCACCGCGTGAAAGAGACACCGCGCGCGCTCGGCATCGGTGGTCGCATCACCGCACGCCTCTTTTGCGAACGCCACGACGGCCGGATGATCCGAATCCACGAAATACGAAGGTTGGAGAAACTCGATTGAAGCCACGACCGAAACATAGCAAAGTCCAGCTCAATGCAAATCGGATCCCATGAACCAGCGGATCTGCTCCACCATGACCTCGGGATTCGACAGGGAAGGGCAGGCAGCCCACTGCTCGTGTCGTACGTTGCCATAGAGAACGACGCCGATGTGTGACCGCTTTTGGACGTCGATGCTGGGATCGGGGTCGATGAAACCGAATTTGCGGCGTACCAGGTCGAGATCGGCGCGCGAGCCCGTGAGGAAGATCCAGCCGGGTTTGACGTCGTTGGCCTTGGCGTACGCGTGCAAGGCTTCGGGCGTGTCTTCGTCGGGCTTCAGGGTGAACGAATAGAAAAAGACGTCACGTCCGACGGCCTCGCCGAACGCATCTTGCACCTTGCGCAGGTTCTTCGTGGTGCCCGGACAGATGCCGTCGCATCGCGCGTACATGAAATTGATGACCACCGCTTTGTCGCGCAAAAGGTCCTGGTAAAGGCGCACGCGTTTTCCCTCGTGCGTCGTCAATTCGATATCCGGGAAATACCCCGCCCCGAAGCCCCCGTGCATCGGCGGGGGCAACCGCTGCGTCGTGCGCGGTGGCCGCTCCTTCGCGAACACGTAAGCCGCCGGGATGAAGGCGCAAATGCCGTAAAGTACCCAGCGCGCGAGGCGTTTGCGGAAAGGGGCCATGCGCTTCAGACGATGTCCCAGCGAATCATCATGGCGTGGTCCTCGTGCACCGTATTGTGGCAGTGCATCACGTATCGACCTTTCATATCGCGGAATCGAAGAAAAACCCGCGCCTCGCTGCCATTGGCGCGCCCGAGCTCCAGCACGTCTTTGCGCCCGGCATTGCGCAAGGTCGGCGGAGCGCCATCGAGGGTGATGACCTGGAACTCCTCGAAGTGGATGTGAATCGGGTGGGACCAGCCGCCCGATGTGTTGCGCAGCACCCAAATTTCCGCGGTATCCTGCCGCGGCCGCGCCCGGATGACGTTGGCGTCGAAAAACGCGTTGTTCACCGTCCACGCGCCCTGGCTTCGGCCGAAGTCCCACACGCGCGTCACCGCGGCCGCAGTCGTGTCGACGGGTGGCAGCTCACGCAGGGCGGCCGGGACGCGGCTCGGATCCGGCGCATCGCGGTCGACCCGGAACTCGAGCACCATGTTGCCTTGGCCGGGCGGCAAAATATTGCCTGTCGGACCGCGCCCGTCGACCTGCTCGAGGCGGTTCTCCAAGTAAATCTTGTCGCCAATGGCATAATTCGAGAAATCGATGATGACGTCCACGCGTTCGGCGACCGCAAGCCGCACGCTCTGCGCCGCGACCGGCGCGGGAAGGAGATTTCCATCGTTCGCGATGTGCGTGAAACTCGCCCCGTTGCTGAGGAAGAATTCGTAAAAGCGCGACGGCCCCGAATTGAGAAGACGAAAACGGTATTTCCGCCGCGCCACCCGGAAGAAGGGCTGAATCTTGCCATTGACGATGAACTTGTCGCCAATGATGCCATCCAGATTGAACAGGTCGAACAAGAGCTGCCCGTCCTGGTCGAAAACACGGTCCACGATCTGCAAGGGTACGTCGAACTCGCCGCTGGGCAGCCTCAGGGCCACCGGATTCGGATCCCGCTCGTCGCCCGAATCGAGCGCATCGAAAAGCAAATAGAACCCGGACAAACCGCGATACGTATTCTGCGCGGTGAAGTCGACGCGGTGGTCGTGGTACCAAAGGGTGCCCAGTGCCTCGCGCGGATCGCCCAGGGGGGCGAATTCGGGCAGGGTGAAACCTGCATACATATTGAGGTAGTGGTGATCTTTGAACAGCCCCGTCTCGTAAAAGTCCGCGGGAAACCCGTCGCTCGCCGATGCATTGTGCAGATTGTGCAAGTGCGTCGACACTTCCGGGCGGCCAAAACCGGTGTGCTGCGCAATGGCCGGAAGCGCATTGCGCATGCGCACCGTAATGGGTTCCCCGTAGCGAGCATGAAATGTCGGCCCGGGCACCGTTCCGCCCCAGCCCCACGCCGAATTGAGCGGCAGCTGCGCGTGAAACCGATGTTGAATCGGCTGCGCAACGAGCTCGTAGGCCTTTTGGGGCGGCCGTGAGTTCCAAAAGAGATGGTTGCCCCGTGCTACCTCGCCGGCAATCGGTGCCTCCGCCGGGGCGGGCGAGAGCACCGTGGGCTGCGCCACCCGAGGAATCACCAGCTCCTCGGTGAAGGGCGCCGTCGGCGGGGAGGCCAAGGTGGAGATGCCCCCGCTCGCCCACGCGCTCAATCCGCCTTTGCTCACCAGGTAACCGCTGGCGGAGATGAGCCCCATCTTGAGCAACTCGCGCCGCGTGAGGCCGGCCGCGATGATCTCTTGGCGATTGCGGCGCGCGATCAAGCCCAATTTGCTGGGTCGCCACTTCAACAAGCGCATCGTGCCTTGCCTCTCAGGGAAGGAGTTTGCCCGCCAGCTCGAACAGATTCGTCTCGATGGTGAAGATACCGCTGCCTCCCACCCCACTGCCCTCGACCCGGAAGAAGTCGTGGCCCGTGGGGCTGCCCACGATGCGGTGTGCGACGGAGGGATCCCCGAGGTGGCCCGGCGGGGCCTGCGGGGCGAACGCGGGATCCCACTTCAAGAAGCGCTGCAGCACCTGGCTTTTCACCGCCTGCCGGAAATCGCAGGGGCTGCCGCCGCACCCGACGTCCTCGGTCCAATCGATCTTACCGCTGGCATCGGCCGAGACCGTGGTCGTCCCGAACGGGTGCGTGAACGTATAGGGCACCGATGGCGATACGCCTTCGAGCCGAAGGCGAACGCGTCCAAAGACGATTTGCTCGCCAATGGCCACATTGCCGACCCCGGCGAAGCCGCCTTCGAGGGCGAGTATCAGCCGCGCGCGGATCCGATTCGTGGGCCGGATTTCCGCCTCCGCCGTCCAATAGGCCATTTCGTTTGGAAAATTGGTGAACGCGCGCGTGACGGCCGGTGGTTCGAGCAAGTCCGGCAGGGCACTGGGGCAGAGGCTTGCGCTTTCGAGGCACGGTTCGAGCCGGACGCCTGCGCCATCTTGGTACCAAGCCGGAAACCCATGACGTGGATCGACGGGGCCCGCCATCGGCGTAAAGCCGGCGGTCGCGCGGCCACGTCCGAGCAATGGAATTTCGTGCGTGTTTCCCGCGGCATCGTTGGGCACTTCGAGCGTCGCCGCGCGCGGTCCGTCGCCTGCAGGCGCGAAGGCCACGTCGATCGTGCAGCGCCCGCCCGGTGCCAGCGTCGCGCCGGAGCAGGTGCCCGCTCCGAGAACGAATTCACTGGCCTGCCCGCCGGCGATCGCGAGTGTGCCGATGGTAAGCGGTGCGGTTCCGTCGTTTTGCAACGCGACGGATTGCGCGGCGCTGCGCGTGCCGACGGGCTGCGCATCGAAGGACACTTGATTGAAGGCTTCGGCCAGTACGAGGAATGCGCCGGTGGGTTTCAGAAACGAGGTTTCCGTGCCGGCGGTTCCCTGACCATTGCTTTTTGCGCCGCACCCGAACGAGGCAAACGAGGCAAACGGGAAAAGCGCAAGACTGCACGCGACAACACCGGCGATGCGAGTCGCACGAGAAGGTGGAATCGAGTTGGCTTTCAAGGTGGATAGCTCCGCGAGTCGTTTCTCGGGAAAGCATCTCTCGGTCCAAATCGAAATTGCGCGCCAAAACGCCAAATACGCCTTGGCGAATTTGGATGAATTTACCCTCTCGACTGCTTCGCCGGCGATCCATGTTGCTCGCGCAACCGTGTGGGTACGTCACGCAAAAGCGCATCCAAGATGGCCTGGTGCGCGCGTGGGTAGCTGGGCTGCCGCCAGTAGTGCAGCACCACCGGCGAGGTAATGCTCTGCAGGCCGGGCACTTCACGAAGCCGGCGTCTGCCTCGCAAGAGATGGCGTGACACGACGGCGCGGCCGAGGCCCTGGGCGGCGCCGTCGAGCAGACCGTAGATATCGTCCAGATACCAGCGTGTCAGGCGCGAGGTGCTTTGCCCATTGCGCCGCAGAAAGCGCTGCGTCGTGGTGTCGGATGCATCGTGGTCGAGAAAGACATCGTGCGGCGTTTCATGCACGGCGCTCTCCACGAGAACCAGGCGCTCCACACCGAGCCGCACGTGCTCGAGCCCCACGCGTTCGAGCGTGCGATCGAGCAACACGAAGTCGGCGCCGGCGCGATCCAGCAGACCCGCGAGCTCCTCCACCTCGCGCGACGCGATTTCCAGACGCAGCCGCCGGTTCGCCCGTGCGATGGGCGCGAGGGCAGGGAGCACCAGCGAGCGCACCACCGACGAGAAGCCCGCGATGCGAAGGGTGCCCCCGAGCCCTTCACCGGCCGGCGCGGACAGGTCCGAGACCAACTCTTTCTCCAGCGTTTCGCGCGCCTGGGCGTAACGCAGAAGCCGCGCTCCGGCATCGGTCAGCGCGATGCCGCGTGCGCTTCGCAGAAAGAGACGCTGCCCAAGCTCCTCCTCGAGCGCCTTGATGCGCATGGAGAGCGCGGGCTGCGTGAGATGAAGGGCCTTGGCCGCACGCCCGAAGCTTTGGGCGCGCACCACGGCGTAGAAGGCATCGAGCTGCAAGGCGGAGAGGCTCATCAGCGAATTTTATGAGTCCATCATATCATTCAAATGGACCGAATCCATGCCGCGAGCTACCTGGCCGTGCGATGAGACTTTGGAGAAACGTCTGCGTCGCGCTGCTCGTGTTGGTTGCGGCGTGCGCGCGCATGCCGGAGGATGCACCGGCGCAGGTTTCCGAGCTGAAGCCCGCCGGGTGCGTGACCCAAGGTCCGGCGAACGCGGCGGCCAATCACGATGCCGTCGCGGCGCTGTTGGCCGCATCGTCCGAGTGCCCGTCCAACGTGCTCGAGTTTCGCGGGCGTCTCGAGCGCGAACCGGCCAAGGTGGCGACGGCCTTCGTGGACAATCGCGGCTTTCACAATGGCGTGGCGGGGAGCTTCAGCCTTTTCGAAAGCGTCACGGGGGTGGTGGCCGGGGTGCCGGTCGCGCCGGGCGACTTCTTCTTCGGGCATTTCACCGACAAGCGCGGCACGGAGCTGGTCCTGGCGCAGACGCCCGAGGACAAGGCGCTGCTCATCGAGCTCATCGCGTGGGATCCGGCGAAGGGGCTCTTCAACTTTTACGAACTTCGCGGCGACGGCACGCGTGGGCAGTGGTTCTACCGCGGCGACTCCGCCGACATTCTGCGCGACATCGCGCCGCTTCACCGGCAGGACGATCCCGAGCACCCCGTCTTCGGGCAGCGCCTTCGATGCTCCGGGTGTCACCTCGGCGGAGGGCCCATCATGAAAGAGCTCGAGGCACCGCACAATGACTGGTGGACCATGGCACGGCCGCTGCCCCTCGCGGGGCTCACGCCGGAACCTGCGCTCGCGCGCATCCTCGGGCAAGGCCTCGGTGATGCGGAACGGCTCGCGATGCGCGTTCGCCAGGGGAACGCACGGCTCGAGGCGAGCGTCGCTTTTCGTGCCGCGCGAAAGGGAAGGACGCGGCAGGAGCGGCTGCGGCCCTTGTTCTGCCCCGAGGAGATGAATCTCGCGTCGGATGCGATGCCCAACGAGGCACGCGCCGCCGTGAAAGCGCCGAGCGCATTCTTCGTGGACCCGCGGCTCGCATCGCGCGAGCTCGTGGTGTCGCGCCCGTCGTACGATGCGGCCCTGCGGGCATTGAAGAGTGCATTCCCCGAGAGCGGACAGCCCGATGGCGATCATGCGTGGCTCGGGCCCGTGAAGGCGGCCGCCGATGTCGCCGCCGTCGCCGCGCTGGTGCGCGAGCACGCCGTCGACGAGGAGTTCGTCGCGGACGTTCTCGCGGTGGACATGGGGAATCCCGCGCTCTCCAGCGCGCGGTGCGGACTTTTGCGGCTCGTGCCGGAGGACGCGCATGGCTGGGTGGCGGCCTTCGTACGCGCGCTCGCCGCGTCCAAGGAGCCCGCGGCGCGCGAGCTCCATGCGAACCTCACCGAGCCGGCGCGCCATGCAGCGTGGCACCGCGCGCAGGCCGCGGCCATGCTCGAGGCATGTTCGCGCAGGCTGCAGGCGGGGGAGATCACGCCGTACGTCGAGCTGTTGGCCCAACGCCGTGCGGAAGTGTTCGCCAACGAGATCTCGAAGAACCCGCGCGGTCAGATCCTCGAACCTGGCTTTCGTGTCATCTTTCCCGATGTGACACCGGAGCCGCGTCCGGGAGCCCTGACGCTCACGCGCGATTGCACGATCGTTCGCCCCTAGCGCCGGCGACGCTGTGACCTGGCCACCACACGCTACGCGAGACCGCGCATGCACGGTGCGTGTCGACGCTGCGAGCGTCGCGCCATTCGAAGATGGCTCGGCGTTTGCTGAAGCCTCGTCCCAAACGAGGCTTGGACATGCACAAATGGCTTATCGGATTGGGACTCCTGCTGGCACTTTGGCTATCGGCGCCACCCGTTGGCGCGGCCGATGCGGGAGGCCCGGAGCTCGATGCGGGCGCGCCCGTCGCCACCGCGGTGGAGCTCACGGTGACGCCGAACCGGCCGCGCTACGGAGAAAAGGTGCAGGTTCGGGCGCGGGTCACCTCGGCCGCGGGGGAACAGGTTCCAACGGGATCGGTGCGGTTCGTGACGAAGTCGCCCGCCGGAAACACCGAGACGCTGGTTGCGCTCGATGCCGCCGGTTACGCCAGCATGACCTTCGTCCCCGCGAGCACCAAGGTCAACGAGGTTGCCGCGAGCTATACGGGCGATGCGTCGCACACCGCATCGTCGTGGAGCGTGCCCCTCTACATCGACAAGGCGGCTTCCGCGACGGTGCTTTCGTCGTCGTCCAATCCGGCGAAGGTGGGCTCGTTGCGCGTGACGGCCACCGTGGCCGCCGTGGCGTCGGCCCCGCGTGTGCCATCCGGCAAAGTGCACTTTTTTCTCGAGGGCCAGGAGATTGCGGCCCTTCCGCTCGACCCCCATGGTCAGGCCGTGTTCGATGCGACGAAATACAAAGTAGGTAATTACGAGTTCTCGGTGAGGTACGACGGCGACGAGAATTTCATCGAGAGCGCCCCGCACGATCCGCTCACCCAGAAAATCGAGCACTACGCGACCACCGTGAAAGTCGATATCTCGCCAACGACGGCCGTTTTCGGTGCGCCAGTCACGTACACGATCCACATCACCGGCGCGGATGGCGGTTTTCCGGCGGTGCCTCATTCCGTGACGCTTTACGACTCCTTCGACGGCCCGGACAACTGGCAAAAAAGCAAGACGATTTGGGTGGAAACACCCGGCAAAGTCATCTACACGCCGACGGACTCTCAGCGCCCCAAGGGCGGCACCCATACGATGAGTGCGCGCTTCTATGGTGATGACAAATACGAATACGCCGAGGGATCGGCGACAGTGGTGGTGACCCAAGCCCCGACCAAGACGTCGCTCACGGGGACGGGGTCGTCGCTCGTGGCGACCATCTCGTCGGACACGAAAGGATTCACGTTCGAGGGGTCCGTGGACCTTTACGAGGGCTCCGTGCGGGTTGGCGGAGGCCGGATTGGTCCATACGACTACACGGCCACCGTCCGCATCGAGGGGCTCAGCACGGGCACGCACGACGTCGTGGCCGTATACAGCGGAAATCGCGATTTCGCGTCGAGCCGCTCGGCGCCGTTGACGATTCAATACACGGCGCCGCCGCCCAAGCCGGATGGGGGCACCGGCTGGCCGCCGCCCTATGACGCCGGCCATTACCCGCCTTGGCCTCCCTACGAGCCTTTGCCTCCGTACGACGCAGGGTCGCTGCCCGATTACCACTACGATTCCGACTACGACTACGACGAATACGACTCGCCCAGCTGCGCGGTCTCCTCACGGCCGATACCGCAAGGATTTGCGCTGCTCGGAGCCTTCGGAATGGCCCTGGTCTTTCTCCGTCGCCGCCGTCAGTGAACTCTGTCGGACTTGGGCAGATACAGCACGGCGTCGAATTGGTGTGCGAGCACCACGTTGCCGAAGCCAAACCCGTGGTCATTGGCGAACACCGCACCGGGGGTGGTCACGGGGAGGTTCGGCTGGGGTACGCGCAGATCGATCCACGTGGGAACATCGCCAAAGGCCCGCGCGAACGATGGCTCGAGCGACGAAGGCGGCTCCGCGCACGTGGTCCCGCAGGGCACCAACGTCGCAATGGTCGTGAGGGACGCCCCCGAGGCTGCCGCCAGGCGCTCGCCGAAGGAGACCGTCCCTCGAGGTATCCCCTCCGCGAAGGGCGCGCCGGGCGTCGCTTCGTCGATCCGCCCAAGCTCGGATGCGTGCTTCGCCGCGTGCCAATCATGCATCCAGTGAAATACCTTTTTTCCGGGGAACCGAATCCGCTGCAGCGTCTCGTAAATGCGAAAGCGCGCTTCGTCGATGCCCGCGTACGCCTCGCCCTGCCAACGAATTCGCATATCCGCCGAGGCTTGCGGGTTCTCGATGTACGAGTCGACGGTGCGTCGAAGGACTCCCACGTACGTTTGCAGGCTGAGGACGTGCAGGCGCGCCAGCACCAGAGCGGCTGAATCCGACTTCGCCGGGGCGAGGGCGGCATCGATGCGGGCGAGCCCTTCGAGGCAAGCTTGCCGTTCCGAGGCGGTGTACGAAACGCGGTTTTGGCGCTGCAGCGCGAACACCTCCTGCGCAAATTCCATATCGTTGGCGTACGCCTCGTTGGCCGCACGGCAAACGTCGATTCCTTGGCGTAGCGACGCGGCTTGTTCGGGGGCGGTCTCGTCGAGGAATCGCACGACCGCGCGCGCGTCGGTCACCGGTTGCTCCGGCTGATACCCCGTCAGAGCGATGGCGTCTTCGGGGTAGGCGCGATTGAAGTCGCGAATCCAAAGGAGCATGCGCGTGATGTCCTCGGAAACGAAGGCCCCGTTGAGAAAGAATTGCTCGCGCACATCGAGTTCGGTGCGCTGCGAGTTCATGAAGTCCGCCAGGACCTCGGTCAATCCCCACTGCGCCTCGAAGGCGAACACACGAAAACCGTGACGCTCGACGAGCCGCTCGAACACCTCCGGAACGAGCCGGTGGATCTCGCGCATGCCGTGCGAATCCTCGCCAAAGTTCACCGTGGTTGCCCCCGCGACGAGCGCATCGAGCGGCTCGGTATTCGTATCATCCTCGGACCCGCAAGCCGCCAAAGAGATGCACCCTGCGAAAAACACCCTTCGAAGCCAACACATGCCCACACGCTAGCCCGAGGCTCCGTGTCGGTTGGTACCGCTGTGTATCGGTTCGTATCGCCGGCGGGGTTATTCGATCACGTTGATGTCGATACCAAAGAGATTCCGTTTCCCCAGTCCATCGGCATGCGGCTCGGTCACGTGGATGGGGGTTACGTCGTGCCAAAGCCCCGAATCACGGTCGGCGTGAAAGACGCCTTCGCCGGGCAAGAGGGTCCTGTTGAAGATGCAGCGCTGGGGCTCGCCCGAAAGGATGCGACTTTCGCCGCCCTCGATGCCGTGGCGTTCGATGACCAAGGCGGAAACGACGTAATCGACGCCGTCCTGATGCGCGCCCTCCGGGGCATTGCTGGCCGACGCGCCTTGGCGGGCCACACTGCTCATTTGGTGGATGATCATCTCCAACACGCGCGCGCCCTCGCGCACCCGCCGCACGAGATCGGCCACACCGTGGAGCAAGCGTCGCAACGGATCCGAGTCGCAGAACGCGGCGTTCATCGGGGCAAACATGCGCGGCAGGCAGCGAAAGTCGTCCGTGTTTTGGGTGAAGGCGCCCATGGAAATTCGCCGCGAACTCCATGTGTCGCCGTCGCGATCCAGAACGAACTTGGAAATCGCCCGGCGCCTCGCAGGTCGAATGTCGAACAGGCGCGCCCGATCGGCCGAATCGAGGGAGGCCTCGAACGGCACCGGCTCGCCGAGAGGGCGCTTGCCGTGGAAGACGTCACGATGAAAGGCATCGAGTTCCTCGGCGTGGTGCGGGAGAAGGCTCTTCATGAGGGCCACTCGCCGATACACCACGTCGTAATGATCCCATTCCAGTTCGTCGAACGTAGAGCGGAATTCGCCCATGAGCGACTCCAGATCGAGACCCCACTCGTCGAGACGAAAGACCTCGAACGGCGTCACGTCGCCATACCCCGCTCCACCCAGCGTTGGACCACTGCGAGCAGTGTATCCGTTCCGCGCAAAGGATCACGCTGTACGCGCTCGATACGTCGTAGAGCCGATACGACACCAGTGCGCCACCAGACGACCGACCAGCAGCATGAATCACGTCACCCGCGTTACTCGAGATGGAAAATCCACCCACCGTCGCTGGTGGCTCCGGCGGCATAGACGTCATCGGGGCCCGTTCCCCAGACGGCATAGAAGTCGACCGCGTCGGCGCTGGGCGACTCTTCGGTCCACACCGAGCCGTTGGACGAATGCAATATCCTGCCCCGGCTGCCGACGATGTAAAGGTCGTCCGGGCCACTTCCCCAAACACCGTAATAGGTGCCGCCCGTGGGGGTGTCCTGCTGCACGAACTCACCGGTGCCGTGCTTGCGTAAGATCATCGTGGCACCCACCGCGTAAATGTCGTCCCCCGTGCCCCAAATGCCGTAGAGCGCGGCGTGGGTATTGCCAACTTGCTTCCAAACGTCATCACCGGTGGAGGCGTAAATGATGCCCGGCGCGGTGTTTCCGCTACCCACCGCGTAGATCGTGCCGGTGCTCGAACCCCATACGGCACTCATCGTGTCGGGCGGTTGGAACTTCGTCGTGAAGGGTCCGCGATTCTTGGAGTGGCAAATGGCATTGGTCCCGACCGCATAAATGTCGTCGAGGCCATTGGCCCATACCGCCTGCGCGTCGGCGCACGAGCCAAGCTCGTTCCACGGCGTCCAGTGCTCGGGCGATGTCATGAGGTACGGGGCGCCGCCCCCGATGGCGATGATGCTCTGCGGGCTCGGTCCCATCAAGCTTGCGCCCTTCGCTTTTCCAGCTTTGGGCTGACTCGATTGGGGCTTCCATTCGCCGCTGCCGTCGAAGTGGTAAATGCCACCGAGTCCGACGGTGTAGATATCGTTCTTGCCAGTGCCCCATATGCCCATGATGGCCTGTGGAGTGACCTTTTTCCCGGTCCACGTCTTCGCCACGCACGCGCTGCCCTGCGGCTTTTTCCCGGAGGGGCAGGTGAAGCTGCACGACGAGATGCCGCACGTGGTGGCCACGGCGCCGGAGGGCAGGGGGCAGGCGGTGCAGCTTCCGCAGCCGTACGCCGGATCGTTGCGCCGCACGCACGACCCGTTGCAAAGCACGCGATCGGCGCTGGCGCAGCCTCCGTCGGGGCCGGGGGGTTGCGGGCCGTTGTCGCCGTCGGAGGCGTCGACGCCGCCATCGCCGCCATTGCCGCCATTGCCGAATGGTGCGTCCGGGCCGTAGGCGTCGGCCCGGCGCGCATCATCGAAGTCGACGCCGAACAAGCTCCCGCACGCGGCGGTGAGCGCCGTAAGGCCGAACAACGCCGTCCATCTACGAAAAACCGTGCTCGCACGCATTTAGAAGCTCCCCACGACGGACACACCCGCCGAGGTTGCCGTTCCGGGCGAAGGCCGCGTCAAAAGCAAGTACGCACCGCCTCCGAGTCCGACGGCGGCCACACCGAAGGCGATGGGCGCGACCAGCGACCAAGTCTTGCCGCGCGATGCCGCGTCCATGCCATCGCCATCGCAGATCCCGTCGCGGCAATGGTCTTTGTAGCTCGACGCCGCGCTGGCGATCCCCAAGGTGGCGACAATCCCCGTGATCAATGCGGCCCCGCCGAGGCCCGCTGCGACGTACCCCCACGTTGCCTGCGAGGAGCCACCCTGTTTCGCGGGCGGCGGCGATGTCGGTAGCGGCTTTGCGGCGGGAGGCGTGGGGGCGGCCGTCGCGCGTGCAGGTTCCAGAGTCACCGTGAGCGATTGCCCCTGCGCGATCTCCACCTCGATGGATCGCTCGTCCCGCCCCGGTGCGCGCACGACGAAGCGATGGCGCCCCGGATCGATGGGCAGCGACACGCCCAAGGTCGCCATTCCGAGCTCGACGTCGTCGCGGTGAATCGTCACGCCATCCACCCGCGTCGCCAAGGTCAACACCACGTGCGGCACGCGTGCCTCCAAGCTCCGCGCCCGTTTTTCGGCGTACGCAATGCGATCATCGCCCGGACGAAACATCGGCACCGCGTCCCGAAATTCTTGCCACGCGGTGGCGATGTGACCGCGACGCTCCTCGCAATCGGCCAGGTTGATCAACGTGCCCGGCGCCGGATCGAGCCGTTCGCTCTCGGCGAATCGCTCGCAGGCCGTGTTTACATCTCCGCGCGCCAGTGCTTGCCGCGCGCTTTGAAACAGGGCCTCCGCGGCCGATGAATCGCGAGGCGCGGCCCAGGCGGAGCCCGTGAAGGTCCAAATTCCGGCCGCGACGAAGGCCAACTGGAGGTATTGCATGACGCGACCCTGTCGTACGCGTCAGTGCGTTGGATCTTCCCCTTCCACCTCTCCCACGCCGCCCAGATGATAGGCGATGGCCAAAATCTCGAGCTCCTCCTTGCCTCGCGGGGTGCGCACGGTCACCTCGTCGCCCACGCGCTTTCCCAAGAGGGCACGCGCGAGCGGTGAAACGAAGGCGATCCGGCCCTGGGGGGCATCCGCCTCGTCGACGCCCACGATCTCGTAGCGGCGTTCGCCGTGCTCGCCCTCCACGGTGATCTCTGCGCCGAAGCGCACTTCGTCGTGTGGCTGCCCACGCGGGTCGACCGGCACCGCGCCAGCCAGCCGCTCACCGAGGTCCCGAATGCGCGCATGCACGGCGGTCAGCTCCCGGGCCCGATCGCGATGCACCTCGGCATCGAGCCCCTCGAGCCGAGCCCGCTCCGCGTCGAGTGCCCGCATCTCGGCGCGCAGTGCTGCGAGGCCGCGCGGGGTCACGTAGTTCGGTGTACCCGGGGGTAGCGGTGCCCGCGGTACGACCACCACGGGATCGTCGGAGGCATCGTCCTTGGTGAAGGCCTTGCTCATGGCGGAAGAGGCCATGGTAAACAAGTGCTAAACAAAGTGCGCGTGATGGAGTCCGTAAGCGATATCGATTGGTCCACATGGACGCCGACGGAGGTTTCGGCGCTTCTTTTCGTGATCCGAGGCGGGCAGATCCTCTTGATCCGAAAAAAGCGAGGCCTTGGCGCTGGAAAAATCAACGCCCCCGGTGGCCGGCTCGACCCGGGCGAGACGCCCCTCCAGGCAGCCTTGCGGGAGACCAAAGAGGAGGTCGGCGTGGCCGCGCTCGGTGTGCGCGAATGGGGCGAACTGCGTTTTCAGTTCACCGATGGCTACAAGCTCCTGTGCCACGTCTTCGCCGCCTATGGTTGCGAGGGTGACGCCATCGAGACCGACGAAGCGCTCCCACTTTGGACGCCGCTTCACGCGATTCCGTACGACGAAATGTGGGCAGACGATCGCCTTTGGCTGCCGCTCATGCTCGCCGGGCGCCGTTTTTCCCTGGTCTCCATTTTCGACGGCGACCGCATGGTGGACGTGAAAATCGACGCGCACGATCCAGCCGACGTCCTGTTTCGATATTTGAAAGAGCTCGGCATCGAGACGGAGACCGTCGCACACCCTCCGGTCTTCACCGTCGAAGCAGCCAAAGCGCTCCGCGTGAACCACGATGGCCTTCACGTGAAGAACCTATTTTTGCGCAATAAGAAAGGGGCCATGTGGCTGGTCTCGGTGCAGGAAGATCGCGTCGTCGACCTGCGCGGCCTCGGCGAACGCCTCGGCGCGGGAAATCTGTCGTTTTGCTCGGCGGATCGCCTGCGCAAGCACCTGGGCGTGCAGCCGGGATCGGTGACCCCGCTGGCGGTCATCCACGACCGAGACCACCAGGTGAAGGTGGCCATCGACGCATCTTTGGTTGGCAATCGGGGGCACAAAGTCCTTTGCCATCCAATGACCAACGATCGCACGACCTCCATTCGCGACGAAGACTTGATTCGGTTTCTCGTATCGACCGGTCACCAACCGGTCGTCCTGAATTTCGATCAAAGCTCGTCATGAGCGCGCGGCCGCTCGCGGCCCGTCCCGAGTAAGATATTTCATTATCGATTTGCATCGACATCCATGGCAATGGCTCGAGAAGTGAATTCACCTCTGCTAATGTGAATTTACCGCGCAGCCATTATCAACTTCCCGCTGTGCGCGAGGAGCCGCCATGCGCTTTCGAAAGAACGCCCTGTTCGTAGGGCCGGTTGCCGCCTTCATTTGCTTTGCCGCATGCTTCCACTTGCAGGGGTGCGGAAGCTCGGACTCGGAATTCAGCAATGGGGGTGACCCCAATGGCGGCGGCAACGACGGGGGCACGGGCAGCGGAGGGGGATTCGGCGACGGAGCGGGAGGCGGTGGCAGTGGCGGCTCGTGGACCGGCGCCCCGTGTGCGACGGCATCGGCGGACTCGTTCCGCACACCGATCTACATGCAAATGGTGCTCGATGGGTCGGGCAGCATGGACGGCGTCATCGTGCAGAATGGGCAGAGCGTCTATGGCAGCACCACGCGGGATACCGATGATTTGAATCCGCAGCGCCCGACCATTCCCAATGGCGGCAACAGCACGGAGCAAGCGGGGCAGGGGCCCCGTGGAGCGACGGGAAAGAAGTGGCTCGCTGCCCGGCGCGCGCTCTATTCCTTTTGGGACAAGCTCACACCGGCGTCGGGCGGCACCGCCGACAGGAGCTTCGGTGTCGGCTTCCATGTGTTCAACAGCACGACGGCCACCTCCGACGGCCAGGTCGACGTGGGCATCGGCGCCGTGACCGCCACGCAATCGAGCCGCCTCAAAGCCCGCATCGCGCCCAACCTTTCCCGCAACGGCGCCCCCGGATACCCCATTGGCGACGTGTACGGCTCCGGGGCCACTCCGTTGGTCTCGGCCATCAATGGCCAAGGCGCCATCGTGCGAGGCTTCACCGCCGACGGCAGCACCTTGGCCACCGGCGGAAAGCGCGTCCTCGTCGTCATCACCGACGGCGTCCCCACCGACTCGCAAGGCAACCCCAGCGACGCCGAAAAAGAGCGCGCAATCACGTCGGTCACCTCGTTGAAGCAGCAGTCCGTCATCACCTTCGTCATTGGCGTGGGCGATCCCTCCGCACCCACCAACGAATACGATGAAGCCTTCCTCGGTCGCCTCGCCCAGGCCGGTGGGGCCGCCCCGAATGGGTGCGATCCGAATTCCAACTGCCACTTCCAGATCACACCGGGCGACAAGACCACGGACCAACTCCGGGACGAGTTCATCGCCGCGATCGACAAGATCCGCGACACCGTCCAATCCTGCGACTTCGACCTGGTGCACCCGAACGGGGCCCCCAACATCGACCCGGCCAAGGTCAACGTCGTCTACACCGCCGGCAACGGTGCGGAGACGAACCTGAAAAAGGATCCGCAGAACGGCTGGATCTACGACAACGACTCCAACCCGAAGAAAGTGCTCCTCAAGGGCTCGTCCTGCAGCACCTTGAAGAGCGACCCCGGAGGCAAGATCCGGATCGTCGTCGGCTGCGCGACGGACGTTAAGGTGAATTGAATAACCTGAACGTAATACCAGTATTGTTTGGTTATACAATTTTATCACTTTGCTGTAGCGTCGAGTCCGAATGGATGCGAGAGTGCGCTAACGATGGGTAGGTTCGTCTCTGGCGCATTTTTCGTCGAGGTCCCTGCGTCGACGTTGCCATGCGTGGGCGATGCGCCTGTTCCTATTTGCCGAGCATCCTGTCGTGTGTTTGCCGCGCGTCTGTGGCAAAGTCGGATGCCTCGGCGGTGACATAAGAGCTCCCCGCATCCCGCGCGGGGGCTCTGGCGTGATTCGTTGATGCCGAACGGACACCGTAGGGCCTTGCTTTTCCAGCAGGGCTATCCATGGTGTCTTGATGCGAATGCTTGGGGTCGTCGCCGGCCGTGCGGCATTCGTATGCGCGTTCGTTTCGATAGGCACTTGCGTATGAACTTGGATTCCTTGGTCTTGGGACTTCGCTTTCGTGGAATGAGGCCCGGCTAGTCCAAATTGCAAAACTGCAAACTGCCAAATTTGGCCTGGTTTTGAATCGCTCGGACGCTCCGGGCGGAGGTTCTTCGAGGTTACGAAATGAAGCAGCAGACGCTGACCCTCGTCGCGAAAGTGCGCGACGGGGCCAAGCTGCGGGCACTCTTGGGGGAAATTGCCCGCACGCGGGTTCTCGTTGGAATCAAAGAGCAGCCCGCGTTCTTTGCCGACCCGAAGTTGGGTATCCATTTTGCTCGGTTGGTGCACATCCCGTCCGAGGGGCGCTTCGACGCGTGGTTGGCACTCGAGTCGAACTTCGATTCCGATTCGCCCGACCCAGACCGAGCACGCGAGCTGCATATCGACGATCTGGTTCGCAGCCAGCCAGACGTCATGCGCGCCCTGTTTTCGTGCTGCGAAGGCTTTCCCAAGGACGCATCGCTCGGCGCGATCGGGGCCTACTGCAAGCGCCACTTGGTTGCCGCCACGGTGACCTACGAGGGCCACGCCTCGCGGTCGCTGGACCGGATCCGCCTCGAACAGCACGTGCGCGAGGTGGTGCTCGACTTCGTTGGCACGAGGCAACCCAAACCGCCGCTGGAGCTCTTTGGGGAAATCCGCGACCACGTGCGCGCGCAGACCCGCAAGGATCCGCGCCTGAAGGAGCTGGACCTCGACGTGGCGCCTCCGGCGTCACCCGACCCGCGGGTGCGCAGCGACAAGCTGGGGGCGGGGCTTTTTCCCTGGGTCGAGCAGGGCATCCCTACGGCGGCCAAGATGCTCCCGAGCATCCCCAGCATCGTGAAATGGAACAGTGAGGACGACGGCTACGATCCCAGCGACGAGCAGCAAGCCTGGACGAGCGTGGACCGGGAGAGCTTCAACGACCTCGCGGCCACCGAGGACTATGGCCTGCAGAATGCTCTGACCCACGTGGTGCCGCTCAAGGCGGGGGTCGACCGCGAGGCCGTCCTGCGCCAAGCGCACGCCTACATCGATCGCATGTCGCACGAGCACTTCGCCGACATCGGCTGCCTGGGCGGCATTCCCACCATCCACTTTGCCAAGTGGCTCTTGATCGACGGCGGCAAGCGCCTCCTCTTCTTCAGCAACTACGACCATAGCTGGGAGAGCTACCTCGGTGACTTCATCGACGCGGCGGCCCTCGGCTTGAACCTGGCCTGGTCGTGCACCGAAAAATACCCGAAGACCACCTGGCTCTTCACCGGCGGCGCGAAAGACGAGGAGGCCTTCAAGGCTTGGGGTCGCAAATACCAGCGCCCCACGCAGGTCTTTTACAGCGCGTATCCGGATTTGAGCATCTCGACCATCAACAACAATACGTGGATCCGTTACGGTCTCCACTACGAACCGGGCACCATCGATCTCGAAACCTGGTTCCGGAGGCTCACGTGACGGAGCAGCCCCATTCTCGGTCGTACACACTGCAGCTCGACGAGATTCAGGGGCTCATCGTGAGCGGCTACGGAGACCGCCCGGCAGCGTCGTACGCGCTGTTCGAGGTGACCGATGTCGCCCGCGCCCGAAAGTGGATTGCGCGCATCCTGCCCAGTATTCAATTTGGCGGATACCGACGCACGCCACGGCATATGCCCCCGCTGCTGGCGGATATCTGCATCAACCTGGCATTCACCTACGAAGGCTTCGAGGCCCTGCAGCTGGACCAGATGGCCTTGCGCGGATTCAGCCTGCCGTTTCAAGAAGGCTTTTCCGATCCGCACCGTGCCCGCCGTCTTGGCGACGATGGTCCGAGCGCGCCAGAGAATTGGACCTGGGGCGGGCCGAACAACCCCGACGTGCACGGCATGCTGGCTGTCTTTGCCGGCCAAATGGACGCGAACCCCGGGGATATCGAGCTCCCCGGCCAGGTGATCGCCTCGCAAATCCGCGAGGAAAATGGGCTTCGCTTGGTGAAAGTGCTCCAGACGTGGCCGACGAACCGTGCGCTTCGCAAAGAGCATTTCGGCTTTCGGGATGGCATTTCCAACCCGCGGCTCGCAGGCTTGGCGCGTCAGGGGGCGCGGGACGTCATCGCCAACGGCGAAGTCGTACTGGGATATCCCAACGGCTACGGCAAAATGCCGCTCTCGCCCGAGCTGCCCATCCATATCGATCGCCGCGGCGATCTCCTTCAACCGGGCGACGACCATCTGGCGCCGCGCCGCGATTTCGGTCGAAACGGAACGTATCTCGTTTTCTGGCAGCTCGCGCAAGACGTCAAAGCGTTCTGGAATTACATCTTTCGCACGGCCGAAAAATTGGCTTGGCTGCCATCTGGAAGGGAAGGGGCCATGTGGCTCGCGGCCAAGCTAATGGGCCGTTGGCCCAACGGCAGCCCGATGACCGCGTATCCAGATCGAAGCGGAAGCATCCGGCACCAAGATGACAATGACTTTCGATTTGGCTCCATGGGCGATGCCTTCGGTGAAAAGTGTCCCATCGGGTCCCACATCCGTCGGACCAATCCACGCGACACGGCGCTGCCGGTCCCGCACGATCCCGAGTTGAGCGGCGACCCCAAGGATCCGACGGTGCAACAGGAGCGCATCGATCGTGCAAACTTGCATCGCATCCTTCGCCGCGGGCGACCTTATGGGTCTCCGCTGGACGTGAGTTTCGATCCGGAGGCGATGCTCGCGGCATCGGAGGCCTTGGCCGCCGAGGAGCGCGGGATGCATTTCCTTTGCCTCAATGCGAATCTGTCGCGGCAATTCGAGTTCATTCGCTCGAACTGGATGGTCAATCCCACCTTCGCGGGCTTGAGTCGCGATCCGGATCCGCTGCTGGGGCCGCAACGAGCGTGCCCTTTTCCCGCTTCGGACTTTACCCTACAAGGGTATCCGCCGAGGCAGCTTCGCAACCTGCCGAGGGTCGTCGAGACGCGTGGAGGCGCATACTTTTTCCTTCCGAGTCGCAGCGCTCTCCAGCATCTCGGCCGCGACCTCTGATAGCCTGCGAAGACTCATTCGAACATGTCCAACTTGGGTGGCGCGGCCTATGGATTTCGCGGGACGAAACGCTTCGTCCTCGAAGGTCACCTCGGTGAGGGGGGCATGGGCGTCGTCCATCGCGCGCGCGATCTCGAGCGCGGCGAGGTGGTCGCGCTCAAGTTGATGACGCGGGTAGACCCGTCGGCCTTGCTGCGCTTCAAACGCGAGTTCCGTGCCCTGGCCGATATCGTCCACGCCAACGTGGTGCAGCTCTACGAGCTGTTCTCCGAGGGCGATTCCTGGTTTTTCACCATGGAGTTGCTCGACGGCTTGGACTTCGTCTCCGCCATGCACTCGAGTGGCCCTCCGCCGACGAGTGTGGAGCGGACCGTCACGAACCGGTTCATCGAGGACGGCGGACCGACGCTCGTGGCGCCGCTCCAATTCTACGAGGCCATTCAAGCCGGGCACGATCGCGCCCAGATCCTGCGCGCCGCCGGTGGGCATCAACCCTTTGCCGTGCGCGACGTGGACCGTCTGCGGGATGGGTTGCGCCAGCTCGCCGACGGCATCAATGCCATTCACGCGGCGGGCAAGTTGCATCGCGACGTCAAGCCCTCCAACGTGCTCGTCACCCGCGCGGGCCGGGTGGTGCTGCTCGACTTCGGCGTGGTTGCCGACAGCACGCCGGATCGACGCGCCTCGGAGTACGACGCCTTGGTGGGCACGCCCGCGTACATGGCGCCCGAGCAGGCGGCCTTCAAACGCGCCACCACCGCCTCCGACTGGTATGCCATCGGCGTCATTCTCTACGAGGTGCTGACCCGCACCCTGCCATTCGGCGGCAATTTGAGCGAAATGCTCATGCGCAAGCAGAAGGCCATGCCGCCGCCGCCTTCGGAGCTGGTGAGCGGCATCCCATCGGATCTCGAGCGCCTGTGCATGGACTTGCTCCGCACCGATCCGAAGGAGCGCCCGAGCGGCGAAGAAGTGCTGCGCCGCCTCGAGGGCGAGCCATCGCTCAGCGTCACCTCGTCGGTGGAGATCCCGTTCGTGGGCCGCAGCACGCAACTTGCCGTCCTCGACGAGGCGTTTCAACTGAGCATGCGCGGCAAGTCCGTGGTGCTCCGCATCTTCGGGCGCTCGGGCATGGGCAAGAGCGCGCTCGTGTCGCGCTTCTTGGGCAGCCTCGCGGCGCGCTCCGACGTGCTGGTGCTTTCCGGCCGCTGCTACGAGCGCGAGGCGGTGCCGTTCAAGGCCGTCGATCAAGTGGTGGACGAGCTCAGTCGATGGCTTTTGCGCTGCCCCGACGAGGAAGTCTGGGGATTCGTCCCGCAGGGCATCCATCAGCTGGTGCGGCTCTTTCCCGTGCTGCGCGATGCGCGCATGGTCGACAGCAGCCTCGAAGGACCGCGATCCATGGCCGCGCCGCCGGTGGCCCCGCTCGATCGCGACGAGGCCGAGGTGGCCGATCCTCAGGAAGTGCGGCGCCGGGCCTTCGTCGCCTTGAAGGAGCTTCTTGCTGCGATCAGCATGCGCTACCCGCTGCTGATCCACATCGACGACATGCAGTGGGGCGACGTCGACAGCGTGCAGCTGCTCGAGTCGCTGTTGGCGCCGCCCGCGCTGTCGTCGGTGCTTCTCGTGTGCAGCTACCGAACCGAGCTCGAAGAGACGAGCGCCGCGCTGCAGGCCCTGCATGACGTCGAGGAGCGCCTCGAGCCCGTGTGCCTGTTCCGGCGGGTGGAGGTGGGGGAGCTTTCGCCGCCCGAGACGATGGAGCTCGCGCGCGCGTTGCTCCGGCACCCGGGCGATACGATTGCGCGGGCTGTCGTTTCGGAGGCGCACGGCAGTCCATTCTTCGTGGCCGAGCTCGCGCGATGGGCCAACGAGCGACCGAGCCTCGCGCGCAGCGAAGGGGTCATCTCGCTGGAGGAGGTGATCCTCGCGCGGGTGGCGGAGCTGCCCGAGGATGCACGCGCGCTGCTCGAGGTGCTGAGCGTGGCCGCGGGCCCGCTCGAGCATCGCGTGGCGGAGAGCGCGACCGGCAGCGTGGGCTCGTACTTCGCGGCGCTCTTGCAGCTTCGCAGCGCGCGGCTGATTCACACGCGCGGCCTTTCGGCGCGCGACTCGGCGGAGACGACGCACGATCGGATCCGCGAGACCATGGCGGGCAGCCTCTCGGAGGAACGAAGGCAGCAGTGCCATCTTGGTCTGGCGCGGGCCCTCGCCGCGAGCGAGAACGCGGATCCCGAGGCGGTGTTCCAACACTTTTTCGCAGGCGGCGATCGGGATAGCGCGAAAAAGTACGCGGTGCGTGCCGCGGAAGCGGCCAACGAGGCCCTGGCCTTTTTGCGCGCCGCGCGGTTGTACGAGGCGGCCATCGAGCTGGGCGCAGGCGCCGCGCGCGATCTCTATCGCGAATTGGGCGATGCGCTGGCGAGTGCCGGGCGCGGCGCAAAAGCCGCCGATGCGTACCTGGCCGCAGCCGCCGATGCGGGGCCCGAGGAGGCCATCGAGCTGCGGCGCATGGCCGCGGAATACCTGCTCAAGGGCGGTCGCGAGCGCGAGGGGCTGCGTGTGCTGCACACGGTGCTCGAGGCGGTGGGCGTGAGCTACCCGATGTCGACGGAGGCGGCGCTGGCGTCCTTCGTCTACAACGACGCGCGGCTGCGGCTGTCATGGGCGGTGCGCCGTCCCACGTCCACGCGCTCTCCGTCCCGCGCCGAGCTCTCGCGCGCCGACGCGGCGTTTTCCGCGGCCACCGGGCTCGCGTTGACCGACGTGCTGCGCGGCGCGGATTTCGGCACACGCGCGCTTCTTCTGGCGATGGAGGCGGGCGATCCACTGCGATTGTGCCGCGCGCTCGCCGTGGCCGCGAGCAACGTCGCCAGCGCCGGGGAGCCTGGCCGCCAGCGCGCCGAAGAGATGGTGCGCACGGCCGAACAAATCGCCGACCACACCGGAGATCCGCATAGTGTCGCCCTTTCGCAGCTGGCGGCGGCGTTCGTGCATTTCTTCCTGGGCGAGTGGCGCAGCGCCCGCAAAAAGCTGGAACGCGCCGATGGCATCTTCCGCGCGCGGTGCCGCTTTGCCGCGTGGGAGCTGGCCAACACGCAAGCGTGGACGTGCAACGTGCTCATTCTGAGCGGCGAGCTGCGCGAGGCAGGGGAGCGCATCCCGTCCATCGTGGAGGAAGCGCGCGCCCGCGAAGATCGCTTTGCGCTGATGCACTCGATTTATCCGAATTGCATTGCGCACATCGTGGGGGACGACGTCGACGCAGCTTGGAGGGTCACGCAGGGCATCGCCAGCGGTTACTCGAACACGGGGCATTCGAATACGGGCCCGGGCAATGGCGATATCTTCACCAGCGCCCATTGGGGCGCGATGATTGCCGCATGCTCCGTACAACGCTATCGGGGCGACGGGGTCGCCGCATGGTGGCGCTCGGAGCGGGACATGCCTGCGCTCGAGAAAACGCATCTCTTGCGCGCGGCCATGGTTCGCACCTTCACCTTGTACGAGCAGGCGCTCACCGCGGCCTCGGCGGTGACGTGCGAGAAGCTCGCGGTGCATCGCTCGCGTTTCATCGACGAACGGCAGCTGCTGGCCGTGATCGACCGTGCCGCCAAACGCCTTCTGCGCGAGAAGCTCCGTTATGCGCCGGCCATGGGCTACATGCTGCGCGCCACCGCCACGGCCGCCCGCGGCGACCGCGAAGGGACGCGCGCCGCACTGGAGATTGCGGTTCCCATGCTCGACGGCGCCGATTTGGGCTATCTCGCCGCGTGCGCACGCCACCGTCTGGGCGCTTTGCTGGGCGGCGCCACCGGCGCCGAATTGATGGAACGCGCGCTCGACTTTTTCACGGCCCAAGGCGTACGCAACGTGGAGCGATGCCTGGCCATGAGCGCGCCCGGTTTCGAAGAGATCCTCGCGCGATGACACCGCTGCAGACGCACGTGAGCTTCTTCGACCCCGAGGGCACGGGCGTGATCACCTTGGGCCAGACGTTCCGCGGCCTTTCGCGGATTGGCGTGTCCTGGGCATTGGCGCTCGTCTTGACGCCGATCATCAATGGCTTTCTCGGATATCTCACCACGGGAAAACCCGGTTTCAAGGTGCACATCGACCGCATTGCCCAGGGCAAACACCCCTTCGATACGGGGGGCTTCGACGACGCGGGCAACTTCGACCGTGCGGCCTTCGACGCGCTCTTTTCCGGCATCTCCGGGGATGTGCTCACTGTCGTCGAAATGCGCAAGGTCATCGCGTCGCGCGGAAATCGCCGCCCTCAAATGGGTCCACTGGCCGCGTCCCTCGGCAACTGGTTCTCCGACAAGGAGGTGCGCCTGTTGTTCTGCGTCGCCTCCGACACTTCGAAGCTGGAAAACGGCGTCAAAGTCCCCGCCATGCGCAAACGCACCGTGCAGCGTTTCTTCGAGGGCACCCTCCTGCACGACGTTGCCCGCGCCCGAGTGTGGCGACGTCACTGAAGCGGCACGTTCATCAACGCCCGCGCCAGCCCTTCGTACACGCTCCGCCGCGGATCATCCGGCCGAAACACGAGCCGAAAATGGTCGTGCAGCGGCGTAACCGACTTGAAGATCTCTTGCAGCGTCCCATTCTCGAGCTCGCGCCGAATGATGTACTCCGGCAACACCGCCACGCCGGCGCCTTCGATCACGCGAACGGCAATGGCATGCACGCTTCCCAAACAGGTAATCTGCCGAAACTGCAGCCGATCGCCGCCACCGGCCGCATCCCGCCAATAGCGAAACAGCGGCAGATCCGATGCATAATCGACGAGCACGTGTTCGCGCGCATGCTCCGGTCGCGTGAGCGGCTTTTTGCGCAATAGCGTTCGTGCACCGCAAAAGACGTAGTTCTCGCGATGCAATTGCAGGGAATCCAACTTGGCATCCCCGAGCCGGCTCGAGGTGATTGCGCAATCCACCTCCAGGGTGCGGACACGAAAGAGAAGGTCGGGCCCTGAGCCGAAATAGAGATGAATGTGCATCCACGGCATCAGGGCGGCGAGGGGATCGAGCTGGGGCAGAATCCAGCTCATACCGAGCTCCCAGCGCGTGCCCAAGGTGAGATCCATGGGCGTAGGCCCGGTCTCACCGCGTGCAGCGCGCAGGCAGTCGCCGGCCGCCGCAAGGCATTTTTCCGCATGCGGCACGAGCGCCATGCCCGCATCGGTCAAGGCCACGGACCGCGTCGTACGCCGAAAAAGCTCGGTACCCAGCTCCGTTTCGAGCTGGCGAATGCGCTGTCCGAATGCCGCCGGCGTAATGCCCAAAGGCCGCGCCGCCTTGCGAAAGTTGAGCAACCGCGCGGCCGACAGAAAGCACCTCAAGTTATCCAACGACGGAAGCACCGCCGGGGATATAGCCTATATGGCTACACTTGCCTATTCATCGTCCGGATATAGTAGATAAATACAATGCGGTAGGGCGATTTCTAGGTGTCATCTCTTCCGTTTTGGCCCATCATGGCGCTTCCACATCGGCTCAGGAGGAGAATCGAGCATGAAGCGGCGACACGCCCAGTTTCCGGCGCCCACTTTGCCTGCACTCATTGTTTCTGCAGGGGTACTCGTCGCGTGCAGCTCCGGCCCTGCGCAGCAGGACACTCGAACGGCAAGTCGCTCGGGAATTTGGCTCGATTCGATGACCATTCCCACCGATTCTTCAAGTTCGTCCTCAGAATTATTTGGGAGCCGATTGGCCGGTAGCGATACGTCGTCACCATATCAATTGGTCAAATTTCCGGGGCCCGTTTCGCGTGAAGATATCGCGCGGCTACGCAGGCAAGTCGACCGCATTTACACGTATCTTCCACACGATACGTTTCTCGTGCGGGCCCGTTCGCCCGTCACGTCGTTCTGGAGTGCCGCGTACCAGCCGGAGCACAAAATCCCCCGCGCCCTTCAGGACCGATTGGCGATTTCCGCGGGAACCGAGCAGCTCCTCGTCCAAGTTTTCCCGGACGCCGACTTGGATGCCATTGCATCCCAGTTGCAACGAGCAGGCGCCACGATCCTGGGGCGCCATCAGGGCGACCGCTTCTCCCGGGTGCGTCTGCGCGCTCCTCTATCGCAGGTCTCCGCCTTGGCGGCCGTCCCCGAGGTCTTCTGGATCGAGCCTGAAACGCGCCGCGTCCTCTACAACGACACTACGGTGTGGGTCGGCCAATCGGGCCTATCCGGCGGCCAGACGACACCCATCTTCAACAAGGGTATCCATGGCGAAGGCCAGACCGTCGCCGTTTTGGACACGGGCATCGATCCCGACGCGTGCTACTTCCGCGATACGGCGCTGAATCGCCTACCACCCGCCAATGCCTGCAACGGTGGTACCTCCGTCGATGCTGCACAACGGAAGATCCTCGCCGTGGACTTCCTCGCCACGGCAGAGTGCAACGGCGGCATCTCCAGCACCGAATGGGATACCCACGGCCATGGCACGCACGTGGCCGGCACCATCGCGGGCGACAACTTCGCCCATCTCGTTGCGCGCGATTCCGGTGACGGAATGGCGCCGGGCGCGAAGCTCGTCGTGCAAGACGGCGGCTACGGTGGCGACGATTGCGCGGACCTGCCGGGCATCGGCTGCCCGGTGGTCGATTTGAATCCCATTTTCCAGCAGGCGTACGACCAAGGCGCGCGGCTGCACTCCAATTCGTGGGGCGACCAGGAGAACGCCTCCGTGCAGAACAACTACACGGCGGGCTCGCAAGACGTCGACGAGTTCATGTGGAATCACAAGGACTTCCTGGTACTGTTCGCCGCCGGGAACTCCGGCCCCGGCAACGGCTCCGTGGGCAGCCCGTCCACCGCCAAGAGTGGCATCTCGGTGGGCGCGACCGAGCGTGGCACGGGTGCAAACTCCATGGCCAGCTTCTCGAGCTGCGGCCCCACCGACGACAACCGGATCAAGCCCGACATCACCGTCCCCGGGGCGGACATCGTCTCCGCGCGCAACGACAGCAACACGGCCTCGAACAACTGCAACACCACCTCGATGAGCGGCACCAGCATGGCCACCCCCGGCGCCGCCGGCTTCGGAGCCCTGGTTCGCCAGTATTATACCGATGGCTTCTACCCCAGTGGCGCCGCCAACGCGGCGGATCGCCGCACGCCATCGGCCGCCTTGATCAAGGCCACCATGATCAACTCGGCCGCGTCGATGGCCAATGCGGGCTCGGTGCCGGGCAATTGCCAAGGGTGGGGCCGCGTTCTGCTGGACGACGCTCTCTATTTCACGGGGCAAGCCCGCCGGTTGTTTGCCGCCGACGACACAGGCTTCCCGCAGGGTGGTTCGGGGCAGGCGAAGACATTTTCACTCGATGTGGATTCTAGCGCTTCGCTCAAGGTGACGTTGACGTGGACCGACTATCCGTCGACACCGGCGGCCAATCCGCATCTGAATAACGATCTGGATCTCGAGGTCAAAGGCCCGGGAGGCACCTATCTTGGCAATGTGCTCACCAACGGTGGGTCCACCACCGGCGGCACGGCCGATCGCCGCAACACGGTCGAGCAGGTGATTCTCGCCAGCCCACCTTCGGGCACGTACACCATCACGGTGCGAGGCTTCAATCTGCCGAGTGGCGATCAGCCCTTTGCCTTGGTGGCCAGCTACGCGGCCGGCTCCACGCCCACCGACGCGGGCGCCCCACCCGCAGACGCTGGAAATATCGCTGATTCCGCGCCACCCACCGACGGCGCCCCCGCGGGCGGCGATCCCCCCGACTCAGCCAGTGAGCCCGCGCCAGACTCGGGCCCGCCCGCCAACGTCGGTGCCGATGCTGGAAAGGCCGATGCCGGATCCCCCAACGCGATCGACAACGACGGTGTCGCGAGCAGCGATGGTTGCAGCGTCTCCGGCCTCGCGCCGCACTCCTCCTACGGCCTCGCACTCCCCATGACGGCATTGGCCCTTCTTGCAGTGCGTCGTCGCCGCCGATTGCCAAATATCGGATAACATTGTTGACCTCGGGTCAGCGACGTCTATCCTCGGTGCATGCGAAGCCATCCGCTCTTCTCTGCGGCCATGTTCGTCCCCTGTTTGGCATTGGCCACCCTGGTCACCTCGTCGGCCAACTGCGGCGGCGACGACACGGGGGGCATCCCGCCCGGGCCCGATTCGGGCAAAGATAGCTCGGGCGGCAACGTATCCGGAGACAGCGGCGGGGGCAGGGGAGACTCGGGCAACGGCGGCAACGACAGCGGGACCGCGGATGGTGGCGATTCCGGTTTGACCTGCGCGCCGTTCGACGTCGGTGCTCCTGTGAGCAATGCCCCCGCGAACGCGTGGACGTGGGTTCCCGTTGCAGGGGCCAAGTGCCGCGACGGCTCCGACACGGGCTTCGCCATCCGCACGAAGCCCGACTCGAAGAAGCTCATGATCTACCTCCAGGGCGGCGGGGCCTGTTTCAATGCCGCGACGTGCGCCGCCAATCCTCAGAACTTCGACTTTGCCTCTTGGAACGGTACGCAGAGCAGCGGCGGCATCCTGAGCGACTCGAACGCCGCCAATCCCGTCAAGGATTGGAACGCCGTGTTCTTCCCGTATTGCTCCGGCGACATTTTCGGCGGCAGCGTGGAGAGCGGCGACGTTCCCTCCGGGCCCCAGGACCAACGCTTCACGGGCGTGGCCAACGTGCTCGCTTATTTGAAGCGCATCGTTCCGACATTTCCCAATGTCGACCAGGTCCTTCTCACCGGAAGCAGCGCCGGCGGCTTCGGTGCGTCCATCAGCTACGAGCGCGTCGCCAAGGCATTCTGCCCGCGCCCCGTCGTCATGATCGACGACGCCGGGCCGGTGATGTCCGACACGTACCTGCCGCCTTGTTTGCAGCAGCGTTTCCGCAATGTCTGGAACCTCAACGCCGGTCTTCCCGCCGATTGCACGGCCTGCAACCTCGCCGACGGCGGCAGCGCGGGGGGCCTGGTCAACGCCGTTCCCTTCATCATCAACAAGTACCCGCAAGGCCGCTTCGGGCTGCTCTCGGCCGATCAGGATTCCACGATTCGGCTCTTCATGTCGTTTGGTAACAACAATTGCCAAAACATCAACGGCTTCCCCGGCACATACCCCGGCGACCAATACTCCAAGGGCCTCGCCGAGCTGCGCGACAATTACCTAAAGCCCACGGGCCGCGCGAGCACGTACTACGTCCCCGGCGAACGCCACACGTTCCTCTACGGCGACGAGTTCTACTCCACCAAGGTCGGCGACGTTGCCCTCACCGACTGGGTCGCCGGTATCCTCAACGGCGCTGCACCTACGCACGTGGGTCCGTAGTGCGGCGGTAGGCCGCGGGCGTCATTCCGGTCCAACGCCGGAACGCCCGCGTGAAGTTCGCCACGTCGGAATAGCCCAGTTGCTCGGCCACGTGCTCGATCGACGAGTCCGAGGCTCGTAGCAAGAGCAGCGCTTTGTCGCGTTGCTGTTCCTCGAGCAGCGACGAATACGCCACGCCCTGCGCTGCCAATTTTCGCTTCAAGGTGCGGGGCGAAAAACGCAGCTCCGATGCGATCTCCTCCAGCGAGCGAAACCCGCCCTCCTTCTTCGGAATGAGATTTCGCACCCGCGCCTCGATCCGGCCATCGGTGCCCAAGGCATCCAGCGCGCGTTCCAATTGTTCGCGTGCCAGCTTCAACGCGGCGGGATCGGCCATGGTCAGCGGTAGATCCAAAACGGCGGCATCGAAGAGCAATTGATTCGATGGTTGGTCGAATCGAACCAACGACATGAGATGCGGCGCTTTTATCAAATAATCCGGTTTTGCAAATGCAAAGTCCGCACTGCCACTCAACTCGCGCCCCGTGAGGGCATTGGCGACTTGCCAGAGGCCCACCAGAATGAAAATCAGAATCGCATCGCGCGCTTTTCCCAAGTCCGTGCGCTCGTCCACGATGAGCGAGGCCACCCCACCGTCCACGCAGAGGCGCAGCGAGAGCGCGGTCGTGCGCGTGGGGGCGAATTGCACGGCAAGCTCGATGGCGTCGCGCAAGGTCGAAGCGCTCATGGCCGCGAAGCCGAGAAAGCCGTGGGCCGAAATGCGCATTTCCAAACCGAGGAAGAAGCCGATGGCTGGCTCGCCGGTGAGGGCGCGGGCGCGCTCGACCAAGGTCTCCATCATGGCGATGGAGAGGCGAGCGTCGGGTTCGGAGAGAAAGTCCGTGTCGAGGTCGAGTCCGGAAAGGAGCTCCTCCGGGGTGACGTGCCACCGCTTCACGAGTTGGGCGAGGTGCAGGGCGTGGACGGCTGGAAAACTATGCTTTTCGCGTGGTTCCCACATGGAGGTTGGCCCGAACTGACAAAACTCTGGCACCACGGAACCTACCGCCCCGCGTCAATCGGCGCCACCTTTAGAGCATGACCCCGTCGGTGGAGGTAGCGATGGAAGTGCGGAACCGAGCGCAGACTGAGAAGTCGATGGCAGATGAGGCCTATGACGGCCGCAAGGCCGGAATGAACTTGCGGTTCGACTTTTCCGAGGACGACGTGCCCCGACACTGGCTCGGCGGCCGCAAGTCGGTCACGAACTTCTTCGACGGCCTGTCGATCTTCTTCCCCCTTGGAGAGCGCTTCTTCATCAAAGCCGTTCGCGCGCACCATCACCTCATTAAAGATGACCGCCTGCGAAAGGAGGTGCGCGCCTTCTGCGGGCAAGAGGGCATCCACAGCCGCGAGCACGAAGGCTACAACGATATGCTCGAGCGCCAGGGCTACCCGGCGCGCGCGCTGGAAAAGCGCGTGGAGC
Organism: Sorangiineae bacterium MSr12523; assembly: GCA_037157775.1. Lineage (NCBI taxonomy): Bacteria > Pseudomonadati > Myxococcota > Myxococcia > Myxococcales > Pendulisporaceae > Pendulispora > Pendulispora brunnea. Next base: position 5,773,542 of record CP089982.1, on the reverse strand, counting down.
AACTTCTCGACCGCGTTTCCGCGCGTGCACCGAAAAGGGCGCAGCTCGCGATCACCTGTGCGCTCGAGCATTTCACGGCCCTGATGGCCCACGCCGCGCTCGACAATGGCATTTTCGACGAAGGACATCCGACGATGGCCGCGCTTTGGAAATGGCACGCCGTCGAGGAAAACGAGCACAAGAGCGTTGCCTTCGACGTGTACCTCGCGGCCGGAGGAGATTACCGCGAGCGCGCCGTGGTCATGCTCTTCGCCACCGCCATCTTTTGGGCCAAAGTCTTCGAGCACCAGGTCGCCTTCATGAGGCGCGACGGTATCTTGTATTCGCCGGCGGAATGGGCGCGCCTCGGCTGGCACCTCTTTGGGAAGCCGGGTTGGCTGCGGCAGATCATTCCACTCTATTTTCAATATTATCGCCCATCGTTTCACCCGCGCGATCTGGACTGCAACTCGGCCATCGCGCGCTGGAAGCGCGAATTCGAATCGTCACCGGCTTATCGAAAGGCGGCCTAGTCATCATGAGCGCTACAATCACGGAGTTCCCGCAGACGTTCGAACCTCGCAATCTGAAATTCGGCGTCGACGATGGCGTACCCAAGTATTGGGTCGATGGTCGCAAATCGGTGACCACCTTTTTCAACAACTTGTCGATCTTCTTTCCCGCCGGAGAGCGCTTCTTCATCGCCTCGGTGCGCGCGCATCAGAGCCACGTGAAGGGTGCCCGCTTGCACAAAGAGGTGCGTGCGTTTTGCGCCCAAGAGGGGATCCATAGCCGCGAGCACGATCGCTACAACGAGATGCTCGAGCGCCAGGGCTATCCGGTGGCGGAGCTGGAGCAGCGCGTGGAAAAGCTGCTCGACCGCGTTACCAAGCGCCTACCGAAGCGCATGCAGCTCGCCGCCACCGCCGCGCTGGAGCACTTCACGGCCCTGATGGCCCACGCGCTGCTCGAAGAGGCGGAAAAGAAGAAGAACATCTTCGACGGTGCCCATCCCACCATGGCCGCGCTCTGGAAGTGGCACGCGGCCGAGGAGAACGAGCACAAATGCGTCGCCTACGACGTCTACCTCGCGGCCGGCGGCTATTACGGTGAGCGCGTGGCCGTGATGCTCTTCGCCAGCATCGTTTTCTGGACCAGGGTCTTCGAGCACCAGGCCCACATGATGAAGTCCGACGACACGCTGTATTCGGTCCGCGAATGGGCCAAGCTCGGCTGGGCCCTCTTCGGCAACCCGGGCACCCTGCGCAAGATCCTGCCGCTGTACTTCCTCTATTACAAACCCTCGTTCCACCCGCGCGATCTCGACTGTTCGGCCGCGATCGAGCGGTGGAAGCGCGAGTTCGAGAGCTCCTCCGTCTACCAGGCCGCGTAGGCCTCGTTGGACGGGCGAGAGGCTACTTCTTGCAGCTGTAGCCGTCGGCGCAGGCGTGGGACGCGTCGCAAGCTTCGCCGGTCTTGCCCCCGCCAATCGGGAAGTCAGGACGGCCGCCGGGGTTGTTCCCACCGCCCGCACCTGGTTCGCCGGATCCACCCCCGCCACCGGCGCCGGATCCGCCACCGGAACCACCGCTTCCGCCTCCGGATCCGCCGGTTCCTCCGCTCGAGCCTCCGCAGGGCGGTGCGCTGGTGCAGTCAACGCGCGCATCGGCCGAGGACAGAACGACGTCGACCCCGCCTTGCACCGTCGGCAGGGCGGTGATGTGGATCGCGCGCACGCGCATGCCGTCGTCCCACTTGATTTGCTCGTTGAGGACGATGCGCAAAAGCCCGCGGACCTCGAAGACCTGATTGGGTTCGTTGGTCACGTCGACCTTGAGCCCGGCAACTTTGAGGTTGGTCACCAGCCCGCTGCCCGACGACTCGACCCCGGCACCTGCGCACTTCGCGGTGGCGCTGGCCTGGGCGACGTCGGCCGAGATGCCGATGCCCAGCACCGTCGCATTCAGCTTGGTCACGTTGGCGTCGGCCGTGGTCGTGCCGTTTTCGCCCTCGATGTTCGCCGTAGCCACGTCGGCCGACAGCAAGTCGGGCACCGACACGGAGAGGACCTTTGCGCCGAGCGATCCGCCCTCGCCGGGCAACTCGCCCGTGTCGATGAGCGACGTCGAAACGGAGTCGAGCACGGTAGCCTGCACCACGCGTGCGCGTCCTGCGTACGGAGCCGCGGTGCACGCGGGCTCGATCGAGCCGCTCTTCACCACCGCCAGCGGCGTGCAGACACCGACCTCCCCCGGGCCGGCGTTGATGTTCGGATCGTCCTGATCGTCCGCTCCGTTCCCTGTTGTCGATCCGCCCGAGCCGCATGCTGCGGCGAAGAGCGCCGTCAATGCTAGTCCGGCCAAAGTTGGCAACGTGGCGGACATTGCGACCCTACGAATCTTGGTACCCATGATGGCTCTCGAACCCCCTGTCATCGTGCAATGCAGGGACCGGGCTCACGACGGTGCCATCGTCTGACGTGGATATTTCCGGCCGAAGTGATAGTCGCCCTCGCTGGAAACGTCGCCTTCGAGTCGCAGCATCTGCGGCTTCCCGTCAGCAACGTTCCGGATAGCGCGGCCGATGTTTTTCCTATCATGCGACCCATCCTCCGGAAGAACTGGAAGGGCCTTTCCTCGCTCATGGCTCTGCTGTTGGCCCTCGGAATCACGAGCCAACTCGGTGCGTGCAGCGGCGACGAGGATCCACCGTCCACGGCTCAACCACCGCCCACCGGCACAAGCGACGCGGGTGACGCAGGGGACGCGGGCGAACCGATATTGACCTACAGGACCTCCTGGCTCGGCGAATGGCTTTTGCCCGACGATGCCAAGGCCCGCGACCCGTCAAAGCCGCTCGATCTCGCCACCCGAGAGAGCGACGGTATGGAAAAGCAGAAGCGACGCTGGATTCAACCGCGTCTAGACGCCATCTGGGTCAATCCGTCCGGCAGGATTTACGCCAACACGCTGCATCCGGTCGAATCCTCGCGCACCCTCGGCGTTTACGATTACAGCGACACGCCCATCGGCACGGACAAAGGATCCATTCGACCCGTTGCCAGCGCGCTGGAAGCCTATGCACAGGGCGGCGACGGACGAGCGATTACGGGCGACGAAAAGTACCTGTACGCGGACGCCATGTTCAAAGACGGTGATTGGCCCGACGGCGGGCCGAAGCTGCGTCGTGTTCTCGTCCGATTCAATCCGACCGACCTCGAACCGCTTTACGATTGGATCCGGATGTCGCCCTTCCCGGGCGGCGATTCCGTGCGCTCGTCGCTCACGGCCGGGCGGAACTTGGGCGCCACTCCGGCGGGGCTGGCCGTCGGCTACCCCGCAGGTGCGAACCCGCCGCATTTCGTTTTCGTGAGCCTGCCGGACAAGAAGGAGATTCGAGTTTACGAACGCGAGGGCATGACCCAAGTGGCCAGCAATGCGGTCACCAATCCCGGCGCATTGGCCTTTCGGGCCTCGACGAACAGCTTGTTCGCCATCGAAGACGGCGGGGGCAAACGCGTCGTCCAAGAATGGAAAATCGGCACTTCGGGCACGTTATCACCCGGCGACACCATTACGGACTTGGTAGATCCCGTGGCCATCGCCGTCAGCCAGGACAAGATTTACATTGCCGACAACGCCGCGGCGATTCAGCAAATTCGCATCTACCAACGCAACGGCCAAAACAAGTATGCCGAGGCCGGCCGGCTCGGGCAGCCGGGTGGAGTGGCCGCCGCGAAAGGGCAATACGCCGACGACCGTTTCGACAACCTGACGGGGGTGGGCGCCGACGACGAGGGCAATGTCTACGTTGCAAGCAACGGCTACACGCGAAGCGTGGGGGGAACCACGGACCTACGCCGATTCTCGCCGCAGAAGCAACTGCAGGCCAAAGCCGTCAAATACAACTACCAGGATATCGTGGTGGCGGATCCTCTCGATGCTACCAAGGTTTATTCGGCAACACGGAAGTACACGCTCGACTATTCGCAGCAGGGGCCGGGGACGGAATGGTCTCCCAACCGCACCTCCGTGACCGTGGACCGCAAAGGATGCCCGCATGACGCGCGGAATCCGCATCCGACAACGGGCAATTTCCATCAGTCCCAAGCCGTGGCGCTCCGCCACCTGAAAGATGACCGCGGGGTCGCGCAAGGGAAGTATCTCTACGTGCAAAACTGGGGCTCGGCAGCCAATGCCTTGGGAATCTATCGGTTCGATGACGATGACGCGATCGCGCGTCCATCCGTCGTATTCTCCGAGGGCGCCACGGAATTGCCGAATGAGCCGCAGGCCTCAGGCAAGCGTCGGCAATGGGTGGATCAGAATGCCAACTGCACGATCGATCCCGGCGAGCTCGAAGACGTGATGACACCTTACATTGCGCTTGCACATGATATCGACGAAGCGGGGGGCATCTGGAGCGCCAATACCACTCACGTTCTGCATTACCCCATCAAACGGTTCGAGGGGTACAATCCCATTTACCTCGAAAGCTGTGCGGGTGATGCGGGTTCCACGGCGTGCGCCACCGTGCCGGAGCAGTTTCCGTTGAATTCCAACTTGCGAATGAAAACGATCGCGAGGATCAAATACATCGCCGCGACCGACACGCTTTACGTGCTTGGCGGCAATCCGATCGACGGGAGCGTGTCATCGACGTGGTCGCTGGCTCGGTACGATAGCTTCACGCATACGCCAGGCGGCATAAAGAAGTGGAACAAGGAAATTCGGCCCCTCTACGTGCCCTGCCTCAGCAACGATCGCAAAATCGACTTTTGCACCCCCGAGGCCATGGCCGTCGTCGGCCACCGCGTTTACGTCGCCGATCAAGGCAATGACCTTTTTCAGCCGGGTCGTGTGCGCACGTTCGATACGGAATCGGGTGATCCCGCGGGATCCCTGTACGCGGGACCGGAGGTGGCGCAGGTCGCGGGGTATGTCGATGGGTTTGCAGGCATGACCGCCCTGCAACTCCCCACGGGAGAACATGTCATTTTCCGTGAGGAGATGTTCCTCGGCCGCATCTTGATGTACCGCTACACGCCGTCGAATTAGTGCCACGGGCGGACACTCGGCCTCAGGGGTGAAGGGGGGTATTGCGGCATTCGCGAATCGCGAATCCATGGTCCCCCCTCCGGCCTTGCCGGCCCGCTTTGGGGCGGGCCGCAGCGCGAAATGGGCCTCTAGGGCGTGAAAACGACGGAGCCGGTGGTCTGGCGCGCTTCCAGGGCGCGGTGGGCCTCGGCGGCGTCTTTCAAGGCGAACTTGCGCGGAGGGGCGATTTTCACCGTGCCTTTTTGCAGCTTCTCGAAGAGGTGGGCGGCGCTTTCTTCGAGCTCGGGGCGCGTGGGGATGTACGCGAAGAGCGAGGGGCGCGTGACGAAGAGGGAGCGCGCTCCGCCCAGGGACGCGAGCTCGATGGGCGCCGGGCTGCCCGAGGATTGGCCGAAGGCGACCAGCCAGCCGCGCGAAACGAGGGAGTCGAGGGAGCCCGGGACCGTGTCCTTGCCCACCGAGTCGTAGGCCACGTCGACCCCGCGGCCCGCGGTGATCTCTTTCACGCGTGCAACGAAATTTTCCTCGCCGGTCACGATGACGTGGTCGGCGCCCGCCGCCTTGGGAAGGGCGGCCTTCTCGCGCGAGCCGACCGTCGCAATCACCGTGGCGCCGAGCGACTTTGCCCACGGCACGAGGATGCTGCCCACGCCACCCGCCGCCGCATGGAGCAACACCGTGTGGCCCGCACGAAGCGGGAACACGCGCCGGACCAACACATCGACCGTGAGGCCCTTGAGGAACACCGCGGCGGCGGTCGCATCGTCGATGTCCGCGGGCAGTTTCACCAGGCGGTCGGCTGGCGCGAGGCGCTGTTCCGAATAGGCGCCCATGAGACCGGTATAAACCACGCGATCGCCCTTTGCGAGACCCGTCACTCCGGATCCCAGCTCCTCGACCACGCCGGCGGCTTCCTGCCCGAGGCCCGTCGGCAGCGGCACCTTGTAGAGCCCAATGCGGTGGTAAACATCGATGAAGTTGAGTCCGATGGCCGTGTGCCGAATCCGCACTTGGCCGGGCCCGGGAGCGGGCACATTGGCTTCTTCCCAGCGCAGTTTCTCAGGGCCGCCGGTTTCATGGATGACGATCGCATGGGGCATGGTGGGGCTCTCCTTGGGTCTGCGAATATGCGGTGTTGCGTCGCGTCGGACAAGATAGGTCCCTGTTGGGTACCACTCACGGAGCTGCTAAGACTCGGTACCATGCGAACCGAGTGGATAGCCAAGCGCCGCGGAGACTCGACCCCCACGCAGATGTATTACGCTCGTAAGGGCGTCATCACGGAGGAGATGACGTACGTCGCGCAGCGCGAGAAAGTCGAACCCGAGCTGGTACGGAGCGAATTGGCGCGCGGCCGGCTGATCATCCCGGCGAACATCAACCATCCGAACCTCGAGCCGATGGGCATCGGCATCGCGTTGAGCTGCAAGGTCAACGCGAACATCGGTTCCAGCGCCGTGGTGAGCAACGTCGACAAAGAGCTGAGCAAGCTCTCTGTCTGCCTGAAACACGGCGCCGATACGGTGATGGACCTCTCCACCGGCGGCGACATCGACGGCATTCGCCGCGCCATCATCGGCGCCTCGCCCGTGCCCATCGGCACGGTGCCCATCTACCAGGCGCTCCAAATCTCCAAAGACGTGAAGCGCCTCACCGCCGACGACATGATCTCGATGCTCGAGGTCCAGGCGCAGCAGGGCGTCGACTACTTCACCATCCACGCGGGCGTGCTCGCGCAGTACCTCGAGTTGGTGCGCAACCGCATCACCGGCATCGTCTCGCGCGGTGGATCCATCATGGCGCAGTGGATGCTCGAGCACCACAAGCAGAATCCCTTCTACACGCACTGGGACAAGGTCCTGGAGATCTGCCGCAAGTACGACGTCACCATCAGCGCCGGCGACGGCCTGCGCCCCGGTTGCTTGGCCGACGCCAGCGACGCCGCGCAGTTCGCCGAGCTGAAGACGCTCGGGGAGCTCACCCAGCGCGCCTGGGAGAAGGACGTGCAGGTCATGATCGAGGGCCCGGGCCACGTGCCCTTCGATCAGATCGAGATGAACGTCAAAAAGGAGATGGAGCTTTGCCACGAGGCTCCGTTCTACGTGCTCGGGCCGCTCGTCACGGACATCGCGCCGGGCTACGACCACATCACGAGCTGCATCGGCGCCACCATGGCCGGCACCGCCGGCGCGGCGATGCTCTGCTATGTCACCCCGAAAGAGCACCTCGGTCTGCCCGACGAGGAGGACGTGAAGCAGGGCCTCATCGCCTACAAGATTGCCGCCCACGCGGCCGACATCGCGCGCCACCGTCCGGGTGCACGCGATCGCGACGACGCGCTCTCGCGCGCCCGTTACGCCTTCGATTGGAAGGAGCAGTTCCGCCTCTCCATCGATCCCGAGCACGCGCAGGCGCTCCACGACGAGACCTTGCCGGACGAGTACTTCAAGAGCGCCGAGTTCTGCTCGATGTGCGGGCCGAAGTTCTGCTCGATGCACATCAACCGCGCCGTCGAGGAGTTCAACAAGCGCCTCGACGAGGACCGCAAGGCGGGGCGCCGCACGTTGGAGCTGTTCACGGCGTGAAGCGGCTGTTCCTTCTGGTCGCGCTCGTCTTTTCGGCGACGGCGTGCGGGCGAGGACGAACCTCGACGGCGGGAACGCCTTCCTCGAGCACCCCAGGCGCGGTCGATGGAGCCGCGCCCGCGCCGCCGGGCGCCTCGTCCGAGCAGCTCGATGCTCAGTGGGCGCGGGCGAGGGAAGGGGAGGCCGACGAGCTCGCGCGCCTCGCCCGCAAAGAGGGGGCACTCGGCCTGGTGGAGCGCGGCTCGGCGAATGCCGAGTGGCGTGAGACCGCCCTGCGCGCCCTGGCGTACGCCGATGGATGGGCTGGGCTTCCGTGGCTCGCGGACGTGGGCGCCGGCACCAACGAGAAGGAGGCGGCGCTCGCGCTCGAGTCGGCGAGCGCCCTGGCCGCGCGCCCGCGTCGCGCGGTCGATCCGGAGGATGCCCTGGAGCTGCGCGCGGGCTGCGACAAGCTGTCCGCACTGGCGGCGCAAGGGCAAAGGCCGAAAGCCGTCACGCAGGCGGCCGTCCGCACCTTGCGCATGCTCGCGGATTACGGCTGCCCGCCGCCTCCGCCCTGAGCGCTACAAAGCCTGAAGCCAGGCCACCACGCGATCGAGCTCCCGCGGCTTGATGAACACGTGGGCCTGGCTCCGCGCCGCGGCGGTGAGCAGAGGATCGTCGCCGCTGCTGAAAAAGACGTACGGCAGCGAAGGCCGCACCGCCGAAAGCGCCTTTGCCACATCGAGTCCCGTGCCATCGCCGAGATCGAGATCCAACACGGCGGCGAAGAGCCGCGATGCGTCGACGGTGCAGGCCTCCTCGACGGATCCCGCCTCGAGTGCTGCGAACCCCGCCGCCGCCAGCGCCTTTCGCAAGGCCGCGCGCACCACGGGCGAGTCGTCGGCGACGAGCACCGTGCGAGATGAGTCTGCTGTCTCGGGAGGAGCCACATGGAGAAAGTACCGACAGCGGACCCGCTCGTGAAGACTCCAAGGCCCGTCTTGGTCCTGCTATGGTGCCTCCAATGTCGTCCGCCCCGTTTACCCGCGCCCACGTTCGCTCCTTGTACGATCGCCCGTTGTTCCTGTTGCTCGACGAAGCGCGTGCCGTTCATCGCGCGCACCACGCCGACAACGAGGTGCAGCTCTGCACGTTGCTCAGCGTCAAAACGGGCGGCTGCCCCGAGAATTGCTCGTACTGCCCGCAGTCGAGCCATTACGACACCCCCGTCGGCGCCGAGAAGATGCTCGACATCGAGCAAGTCCGCGCGAGCGCCCGTCGCGCCAAGGAGCTCGGCTCCACGCGGTTCTGCATGGGCGCCGCCTGGCGCGAGGTCAAAGACGGTCCGGCCTTCGACCGCGTTCTGGAGATGGTGCGCGAGGTCAAGGGCCTGGGCCTCGAGGCCTGCGTGACCCTGGGCATGCTCACGGAGTCGCAGGCGCAGAAGCTCAAAGACGCGGGCCTCGACGCGTACAACCACAACTTGGACACGAGCCGCGAGCACTACCGCTCGATCATCAGCACGCGCACCTTCGATGATCGCCTCCGCACCTTGCAGAACGTTCGGCAAGCCGGCATCACGGTGTGCTCGGGCGGCATCATCGGCATGGGCGAAAGCATCGACGACCGCTGCGAGATGCTCCGCACGCTCGCCAACCTCGAGCCGCAGCCCGAGAGCGTCCCCATCAACGCGCTCGTCCCCGTCGAAGGCACCCCGCTGGCCGATCGCCCCCCCGTCGACCCGCTCGACATGGTGCGCATGATCGCCATCGCCCGCATCCTGATGCCCCGCACCCGCGTGCGCCTCTCCGCAGGCCGCGAATCCCTCTCACGCGAGGCCCAGCTCCTGTGCATGCTCGCGGGCGCCAACTCGATCTTCTACGGCGAGAAGCTCCTCACCACCTCGAACCCCGAGGAAGAAGCCGACCTCGCCCTCATCAAAGACGCCGGCCTCACCACCATGGCCCCCGCCGTGTAACGGCAAAGAAGAGGAAACCGCCAGGATCGCCAAAAAAGATTCGCCAGGATCGCCAAGTGAACCAACCATAAACCCCAAAAATTAGGGTTTTATTGTTGGTTCAGCTGGCGATCCTGGCGAATCTTCTTGGCGATCCTGGCGATCACCTTCTTCAGCGCTTACGACGGCGTCAGCTCGGACACTTTTGGACGCACTCGTTCATCTCTTTGATTTTCGGCATGATGCACGGCTTCATGCACGCGGCGCACGCTTCGCTGGGCTTCTTGTCCTCGGGAGGGCAGTCTTTGCGGCAGTCGCCGCCTTGACACTTTTTGACTGCGCCCTCCTGCTTGTCCATACACGCCTTGATGCACTGGTCGCGCTTGGGCAACGCGCTTGCGTCGGGCGCGGTCGTGGCGAGGGCCATCGTCGATAGGATGGAAGCGATGGCGAGCGTGGCGAAGAATCTCGATTTCGACTTCATTTCTCCTCGTACGGCGGCGTGAATTCCTCGGGGCGGGCACCAAGCTCGCCCAAGGATACGAGCGTACCATCTTCGTCCCGACCATTCGCAAGGACGATCTGGATGCCGCCTTTCATGTAAATGCGGTGCTTGGCCTGATCGATGTCGTTGTTCTCGCCCCAGCCGATGGGCGTCCAGCCCGCCTTGCTCATCTCCGCATCGTAGAACGCACGCACCTGATCTTCGCTCTGCGCGCTGCGGTACACGTGCGCGCCGAACGGAGAGCCCGCGATCTGCGCGGACATCAGCCGCTGCGATTGCGGCGGACGCGGAATGCCCACCGGATCCGAGCCGGCCGCATCGGCGGTGCCTTCGGGCGCGAACGAATCGATGCGGAAGCGATCGTCCGTCCACGCCGTGAAGACGCGCGCGCGCCCGCCGCCGGCGTCTTTCACGTAGACGTAGCGCATCTTGCCGAGCGACCCCAGATCCTTGGTCTGCTCGAACATCTGCAGCGACTCCATCATCGTCTTGGACGAGTTCTGCCCGCGCATGAAGCAAAGGACCGCACCCTCGTCCGTCTTTTCGGAGCGGTAGACGCCCATGTCGAAGGAGCCGCCCAGACGCGACTTCACGTTCAGCTTGTCGGGCGACTGCGCCGCCAGATCCGCCCACTCCTTGCCGAGGCTCCCTTCGCTGCTCCGGCAGTACGTTTCGTAGGCATCGAGCACGTCGTGCACGCTCTTCTTGCTCGTGCCGGTTCCCAGGGTCATGCGCTCGCCGTTCAGCGTCATGGCCGTCGGCTCCTTGATGTACTCGGACAGCGGCATCATGTCGCGCCCGAGTTGGAGCGTGGTCTCCGAGATCCCGGCGTGGGCCTTGTGCGCGCAGAAAACCCCGGCCGCCGCCGCCAACACCGTCAGGTAAGCCGCCACCCGGATCGTCCCGCGCGCAGGAGCCAGTTTTTCCGACCGTCGCCACGTCATGAAATGCAAACCGATCATCGCTCGTCTCCCCGACCTTAAAACGGCTTCATCGACGTGAAGATGTTCTTGCCGAACTCGAACATGCCCGCGAGGCCCTCGGGCACGTGCTTCTCGTTGCACATGCAATAGGACGTGTGCGTCAGCTGCTTGCTCCAGCCCTTCGACGTGCGTCCCCAGCCATGCGCCTCGCCGTGCGCTTCGCGGTTTTCCACGCCGAACACCATATTGAGCTTGCTGCTCGTGCCGCCCGAGCCCTGGGCTTCGGGGGCGTGGCTCCCGCCGCCGCCCGCATTCAGCGCGCCGCTCGCGCTGCCGTCGTTGGGCGTCTCCTTGCCATCGCAGGCGCGGGAGGCGTACGTCAACACCGCGGCGCGAGCCTCGTACATCTTGGTTACCTTCACCTTGTAGATGTCGTGAAACCAGTACATGAACCCGAGGAACGTCACCATCACCGGCATGATGATTCCGGCTTCCACCAGCGCCGCGCCCAGCTGGCCGCGTCGCCGGCGAATCCGCGTCGATACTTTGTGAGACACGGTTTTCATGACTCTCCTCAGTGGATCGGCCTGTCGCCGTTCAAGAAGTTCTGAGCATCTGCAGCGGCATTGCCTGCGCCCGTTCGCGTGAAGAAGGGATTGCTCGCCACGCTGCCGAGGCCACTCGAAATCGACGACCCGGCCCCGGTGCTGCCCGCGAGACCACCCGCGAAGCCGGTCAAGCTGCCCGACATGAGGATGCCCGTGGCCGCGCCGATGAACTGATTGCCGAACGACGGCGGGTGCGTCAGGCGAAGGCGTGCCCTCCAGTTCATCGAGAACGACGCGTTCTTGTCGTCGCCGTCGTAGCACTCCTTGTCGCTCCACACCTTGGTGCAGTCGAAGAAGTACTCGGCCTGCGAGAAGTAAATCTTCTTGTCCGCCTTTTGCGAATCGACGCTATGCCCCTTGTTCTTGGACATGCTCACCCGCTGCTCTGCGCGGCCGACTTCCTTGTCCTCGACGTTGACGACCAGACCCCACATTTGGAAGTAGTCGCTGCCGTTCTTCACCGCGGAGTCGGGATTGACGATGTGGATGTCCTTGTCCGTCCACGGCGCGCCGTCGTAGCCAATGCCGAACACGGCGTCGGGATCATCGGGGGAGCGGATGCTCAAGTACGAGCCAATCAGGTCGAGGCCCCAGCCTGCCACGGTGTTGACGGGCGGCGGCACGTACTGCTTGATGACGCCCTTCACCTTGGTGAACGTGCGCTCGCAGAGGTACTTGTTCTCCTCGCGCTGCACGGGCAGTCCGATGGGCTTGTCGCTCTTGTTGATGCTCTTGATGGGAACGATCGATGGCGAAATCACCGCACCTTGCAGATTGCCGCTCGTCGTCTGGTAATTCTGAATCAAGTTGACGGCGCTCGCCTCGGCCACCACGGGAAAGCCCAATTGGACGGCGTCCTCGAGGAAGCCCATGGCCTTGAACACGCCCTTGAGCGCCTTGTTGTAGGTCGTGGCGATCTTGGCGATCTGATGGCCGATCTTGCAGGCCTGCTCGCCGATCTTTGCGACGGGCGGCGGAATGGGCCAGCCGATGCAGGTGCTGCCAATCCACGTTCCCCAGCCCAAGCTGAGGATGCCCACGCCGATGCAGATGTCCGCCAAGGTGGCGAGCAGCACGTAGATGCTGGCCAGCGCAAACATGATGAGGTTCAGCGCGGAGATGTAATTCATGCCGCGCGCATGCACCGTCGCCGCCGAGAAGGCTGCATGGTCCGAGGCCTCGACGGCCTTGTCGCGCAGCACGATGGCGTCGCCGATTCCGAGGATGAACCACAGGGAGCCGATGAGCGAGATGGCCATGAAAAGGCCGATGATCATCACCGCGCCGTTCTGGTCCTGCGCGAGATTCTTCCGGGTGTGCATTTCCATCACTGTTCCCCGCATCCCGTGGCGTTGTCGTAAGCCGCGCCCTGGTGGGGCAGCGTGATCGTTTCCTTCATGTTGACGAAGCCGAAGCCCGAGCAAACGAGGCGCTTGCCCATGGGCACGTTGCACTTGTACTTCGCCGTGACCTCCGTCTTCACGTCACCGAACTTCTCGCCGCCGTTGTACGTGGGGGTCACGTTGGGCGAGGAGAACGTGTGCTGCCAAGCGCCGCCGCCGAGGGCCGCGGTGAACGCGTTCTTCGGATCGTCGGGGCGGCGCTTGTCCATGTCCTTGCCGGGGTTGCAAGGCTCGACGGTCACGATGGCCGCGCGCGCGGCGGCGAAGGCGGCGTGCTTGAACACGAGATGGGCGGTGTAGATCCACCCGACCTGCGTGAAGCAAAGGAAGGCGGTGGCCATCGGCATGAAGCCGATTAAGAACTCTACAGCCACGGCACCTTTTTTGTCTTTCGCCAACCTTTTGACGCAACTCATCCTGCCCTCCAAACGAGCATCCTCGCTCCCCATCCCATCGATGTTTCGGCGGGCTTCGAGCCCGCCGGGTGCTACGGCGTCGGTTTCAGCATGGCCTCGCGGCCAGCGCGGTAATCCTTGAGCATTTTCACGCCGCCCGTCGTGAGGCCGATGACCGTCGGCACCGCGACGAACGTCACGAGGAGTGCGTATTCCACTGCGATTGCCCCCAAACGGTTCCTTCGAAACTTCGAGAGCTGCCCTTTGTCGATCCGCATCGCCGTCTCCTCTTCGTACTGAGCTATTTCTTTACACACGTCGTGCCAACGGAACTTCTCATATAACAGCGAAAATTGTGGTCGAGCCCGCACCACAGACGTGAGATTTACCGAGAATTTCGATGGCAGGAGAACGTTGCGCGAGCCGGATCGCGATGGATCCTATGGCTGGTGCCTCGTTCATCCACCCCACCGATAGTTCGTCTCGGGTCATTCTCACTCTCCACAAAAGGCGGCATCCCGGACTCACGTCCGTGAGCCGGGCTCTGCCAGCCTTCCTTGTGACCTACCTCCCGCGAAAGCGCAAGGGCACCGGGGAGGGCGAAGTAGGTGAGTCGCCTACTTCGGGGGAGGGCACTTCTTCATGCAGTCCATGACCTCCTGCTTCTTCGGAGCGATGCAGCTCTCCACGCAGGACTTGCAGCCGTCCTCTTTCGACTTCGCGCCGGCGCACTTCTCTTTGCAGGTGCCGGTGCCGCACGCCGTGGCGTACTCGTTGAACACCGCCGTGCAGCGCAGACGGCACTCCGCGTGGGCCTTGCCCGAGGCGCCCGCCTGATCGCCGTTGGCGGTGCGGGGCTGGCTCGCAAAGAGAAGAAAGAGGGAGAGGGCCGCGATGGTGCCGGTCAAGAACTTGTTCATGGCTGCTCCTGGTTTCGTTCTCACTTGCGCGCGCCGGTGAGGTTGAGCGGCGAGGACTCGAGTTCGGCGGTCGCATTGGGCGCGGCGCCGACTTCGCCGATGGAGACGATGGAGCCGTCGCCGTCTGGCTTCGTGGACAGCGCGATCTGCACGCCGCCTTTGAGGTACATGCGGTTCATCGCCTTGGCGTCGTACATGTCATTGGCCCACCCGAGGGGCGCGTAGCCGTCCTTCATCATTTCGTGATCGTAGTGCTCGCGCACTTGCTCCGGCGTGGAGGCGCTCCGGTACACGTGCGCACCGAAGGGCGAGTTTCGGAGCTCCGCGGCCAGGAGCCGGTAGGCGTGGGGCGGACGCGGAATGCCCGCCGGATCCGAGCCCGCGCTGTCTTGCATGGCCCCGTCTTTCTCCTGGGGCATGAACGCATCGAGCCGGAAATGGTCGTCGGTCCACGCGGTGAAGACCATCGTGTGGCCGCCCTTCGTGGTGGTCACGTACGCGTAGCGCAGCTTGCCCAGCGAGCCGAGATCGTGCGTCTGCTCGAAGGACTGCAGCCCCTCGATGAGCGTCTTCTGCGACTCGGCGCCGCGCATGAAGCAGAGGACCACGCCCTCGCCGGTCGTCTTCTCCGTGCGGTAGACGCCCATGTCGAAGGAGCCGCTGAACTTCGAGGCCACCTGCTTCTTCACGTTCGCATCCTGATCGACCAGCTTCGACCATTCCTGCCCGAACGCATCCTTCGACGTGCGGCAGTACGACTCGTACGTATCGAGGATCTCGTGCGCCTTCTTGTCGCTGATGCCCGTGGCGAGAACCATGTTCTGGCCATTCAACGTGAGCGCCGTCGGCTCCTGGAGGTAATCCTTGAGCGGCATCATGTCGCGGCCGAAGTTCAAGGCCGTCTCGGCGACGCCGGCATGCGCGTTGTGCGCGGCGAAGGCGAAGGCGACGCCGCTCAAGGCGGCCACGTACACGCCCAGTCGGGCGAACGACTTCAACTTCGAACCCTGCTTGTTTCGTTTGGCCCAGGCCAACATGGATACGATGAACATGCGATGTCTCGCTTTCTGGTGGGGGCCCTAAAACATGCCTTTGGCCAAACCGATCCCGAACGGAATCAGGTCGAGCAACCCGCCGTCGAGACGGCGCTCGTTGCACATCGAATACGAGTCGTGGTTCAGCGTTTTGTTCCAGCCCGCGGTCGTGCGGTATTTGCCGGAGGCTTTGCCCTCCGCATGCTTCGATTGCACGTTGAAGGCGAGGCTCAGTGCGCTGTTGACGCCGCCGCTTGCGCTCCGGGCCTTCTGCGCATCGCCGTAAAGGCCATTGGCGCTGCCGTCCGCTGGCGGCGGGGAGCCGCCGCACGAGTGAGAGGCATACGAGAGCATCTGCCCGCGCGCCTGCAGCATGACGTCCTGCTTCACTTTGTAGATGTTGTGAAACCAGATCATCATGCCCAAAAAGGTCACCATGAAGGGCATCACGATGAGCGCTTCCACCAGCGCGGCGCCCCGTTCGTTTGCGTGTTTCGTCGTTCTCTTTCTCATGGCGCTGGCCTCTCAGTGAATCGGCTTGTCGCCGCCGGTGAGGAAGTTCATCGCACTGTCGGCGCCTTGGCCGAAGCCGGTGCCGGTCATGGGGCCAGACATGGCGCCGTTTCGAACCTTGTCGATCGAGTCGGCCATCTTCTGCGCCGCAGGGTTCTCGCTCATCTTCGCGGCCATGAAGTCCATGGGGTTGCCGCCCGAGAGGGCAAAGCTGGAAAGGAGCCCGATGGCCTGATTGCCGAACGAAGGCGCGTACACACGGCGCAGGCGCGCCCGCCACTGCATCGAGAACGACGCGTTCATCAGGTCGTCGTCGAAGCACTCCTTGTCGCTCCAGTCCTTGGTGCAGTCGAAGTAGTACTCGGCTTGTGAGTAGTAGATCTTCTGCTTGGGCAGCTCCTGCTCCGTGCTGTGTCCCTTGTTCTTGGACATGCTCACGCGACGCTCGGCGCGGCCTTTCTCCTCGTCCTTGGTGCCGCCGATGACCAAGCCCCACATTTGCATGACGTCCGTGCCATTGCCGGCGCCGTCGCTCACCACGTGGACGTGCGTGTCTTCCCAGTCGCCGCAGCCGATGCCGATGGCGGTGTCCTCGGAGGGCGTGTTGACGACGTAACCTTGGATCAGATTGATGACGAAGCTCAGGAACTGCGCGGCAGGCGGCGGTACGAACTCGTTGATCTTGGCCTCCACCTCGTTGAACGCTTTTTCGCAGAGGAAGGAGTCCTCGATCTTCTGCAGCGGCAGGCCGATCATCGTTCCCTCGGCCTTGCTGACGCAGGGGATGAGCGAGGCGCTGAGCATCATGCCGTTGTACGGCTTGTACTTGCTCACCACGTTGACGGCGGCGGCTTCGGCGGCGATGGGCATGCCCACCTGGATGACGTCTTCCAGCGCGCCGATGCCCATGAAGATCTTTTGGAGGATGTCGGAGTACTTCTCCGCGATCTTCGCGATGCTGTGCCCCGTGTTGCACACCGTGCTTGCGACGCCGGCGACACCGGGAATCAGGATGGTGGGCACCGGGATGGGCAAGCACGTCTTGATGATGCCCCAGTAGGCCATTCCGCCGAGGGCGCCGACGGCGATGAGCACGTCGGCCACGATGCAGAGCACCACGTAGATGACCGCGAGCGCGAACATGATGAGGTTCAGCGCCGCGACGAAGTTCATCCCGCGCGCGTGCACGGCGGCAGCCGAGAAGGCCGCGTGGTCCGAAGCCTCGATGGCCTTGTCGCGGATGATGATGGCGTCGCCGATGCCGAGGATGAACCAGAGCGATCCGATGAGGGAGATGGCCATGAAGAGGCCCATCACCATCACCGCACCGTTCTCGTCCCGAGCGAGACTCGGCCGATTCACTGGCCTAAAGGAGAGGGGGAGCGTCGTCGTCATGGTTACTGGCACCCTCCTGCGTTGTTGTAGCGCGCGCCTTGATGCGGCAGCACGACGTCCTCTTCCATCTTCACGTACCCACCGGTGCAGACGATGCGATTGCCGAGTGGCACCGAGCACTTGTACCGCGCCGACGTTTTCGTGTGCACGTCGCCGTATTGGTCGCCACCGCCGTACGAGGCTTCCGCCTCCAAGTTGGCAAACTTGTTCTGCCATGCGCCGGCGCCGAGTGCATCGTGCGCGGCATCTTTGACGTCCTGCGGATCGCGGCGCTTGTCCATTTCCTCGCCGGGATTGCACGGCCCGACGGTGGTGATGGCCGCACGCCCCGCAGCGAGCGCCGCATGTTTGAACACCAGGTGCCCCGTGTAGAGAAACCCAACTTGGGTAAAGGAGAAGAATGTAATTGCCAGTGGCATGAATGCGAGTGCGAACTCGACGGCCACCGCGCCGCGCTTCTCCGCGACCAATGTTCGTAAGGTTTTCATCGTGTCACCTGTCAGTTCGGTTCAGGTTTGGCCTGGTTTGGTTTGCTTCGGGATTTCGTCAGCGTGCGGCTTGCGTACTTGATCGACGAATCGACGATCGGATGCGGCAAATTCCACGTAATTGGCCTGCGCCGTGCGGAGGGACACCTCGTTCGCACCGCCCTCGAAGTCGGGGTCTTCGAACTGCACGCCGTCGTCTTCCCAATGGCACACCGGGCAGATTTCGAACGTGTTGGGCGGCGCGTCGGAGAGGGTGAGATTTCCGCAGCAGGGGCAAGGGTGCTTCATTTTTGTTTGTTGTAATAGGCCTGGCCGGCGCCTGGCTTGAAGAGGGTCGAAATCTTGCCATTGGCCGCAACGACCGCGAAGGAGTTGGTCGATGGCTCGTAGTAAGCCGTCTTCCCGCCCGCGAGGGGCTTGCTCTGGATACCGGGGCCGCCATGTGTGATGCGTGAGGCCTCGTTCGCATAGTCGGTTGCGGTCGTGCCAGGCGGGAACTCGTTTTTGTGCTTGTTCCAATGGCCGTTGAAGTTGTTGTTGCCGCTGCCGGCCGGACCGGCGTTCCAGTTGTTGTTGCCCCATGCGGGCGTGCCGGGTGCGGGGCCTGCGGGCGGGGGAGGCGGCGGCGGTTTGGCCGACGGCGGAGGAGGTGCCGGTGGAGCGGTGGACGCCGGCGGCGGTGGAGGCGGCGGCGGCTTCGCCGACGGAGCGGGCGGCGGCGGTGGAGGAGGCGGCGGGGGTTTGGCCGACGGCGGAGGAGGTGGAGGCGGCGTGGGCGACCCGGAGGGCGTCGTCGACGGACCTCCTCCCGGCTTCGGCTTCTTGGAGGGAGGCGGTGCGGTATCGCTGTCGCTGTCGCTGTCGTAATCGACGAGCGGGCGCTTGCCGCCGCCGGGATCTCCGCGATCGGTGGTGCCGGGGGGATTCTTGCCGTTGTTGTTGCCCCCGTTGTTCTTACCGTTGCTGCCCGGGCCGCTGTCCTTGCCGCCGCCCTTACCGTCTTTCCCGTCTTTCCCGCCCTTGCCCCCTTTTCCGCCTTTTCCGCCCTTGCCGCCTTTTCCAGGATCGGACCAGGAGGGCCCATCGAGCTGGCACTGATTGTGGACGAGGACCGAGGCGAGGCCGACGAAGTACGTGTGGTCGATGCCGACCTCGAGGTTGTAAACCATCGCCTGTTGAGCGATCGGTACGACCCTGGTGACCCGAACCTCGTGCCCGCTTCGATCGAGCAGTGGTTCATTTGGTACCAAATTACCTGCAGGCACCCACCCCCGGTCTAGAGTGTAATAGGGATGTTCCGGCGTGGATTGCACGCGCTCGCGTTCGCCATCGACATTGACGATGCGAACGTCGACCAGCGACGGGGCTCCCCGCACGAAGGTACGCACCACCGGCCGCGCGGAGACGACGCCGTCGTTCTCGTTTTGCGCGAGCACTTCATCGCCGACTTCGAGGCTCTCGATGGGTCGGTTTCCAGAGGGCGTGGCGACCAATGTCCCCGCGACGAAGCAGTTTCCAGGGCTCGTGCAATGTGCCCGTTTTGTAGGGCCGACAACGTTGTCAACTAACCTACACTCGTCGCCATCGGCGCTTGCCGATGCGACGACGTTCGTCTCCGTAAGGAAGAACCCCGTCGTGATCATCGCCAACGTGGCGAAGAAGACGAGCGTGTACTTCAGCGCAGAGAGCGTCCGGGCCCGTGCGTGGGGTCTCGTGGTTCTCACAGAGAAGTCCCAGAGCAAGGTCGGTGCCCAATGGTTCGCATCGGGAAATCATGTTTTCGGGACGCTCGTTGATTGGAAATAGCGATATTCGAACTTGGCTACTCATCCGGTCCCACATGTGCGCTGTATGAACAAAAACATGTCCCTGACCCCGACCACGGTCAGCGCTTCAGCGGCTCGACTTCCCGGACGGGTGGCAAACGTTTGCTTCTCGCTGGATCCTAACGGACCGGATCGCTGCGATCAGGTCAGGATCGACCCTTCCAACGGGCTCGACATGTCCCGAAATGGCCCGTGATGTCTTTGAATCGTTACATCGGTGGATATCAATATTGCAATTTCGCAATTGCAATTGGGATATCCAATATGACGGACGGACGACCGTTTGGACGTTACGGATCGTGACGGCATCGCATGGATCGCGCCGGAACGTGCATGCGTGTGCGTCGACGTGCTCCGTGCATTGTTCCCATCGCGCACCACAGAAAGCCGCATCCGAGGCCTTCGAGAGGGCACACCCCGCGACTATCGGCCCGGCCTCGCCGGGAAGAACTTCGACGCCACGTGGGACAATGGGCGGAGGTTCCTGTTGGAGTTCGCTCCCGATGCCAAGAAGCAGCGCTACACCGGCGTCGTTGGCAAGTCGAACAACGAGACCGTCGACATCGAGACGGTGGCCCTCGCCGCGATGACGTCGCAGGCTTATTGGACATGGGCCATTCTCGAGGAGCAGCTTCACGAGGAAGAGATGCTGCCCCACCCGGCAGCGCTCTCCGATGCTCTCATTGGGCCCATTTCGCGCTGCTGCCCGCCCCAAAGCGGGTGCTCATGCCATGCTTCCCCCCGTCCCCCACGCTCCCCGCGCCGCATGGCATTCCGCGCCCGCAGGGGCGGGCCCCCCTCGAGCGCACTGAAAGCGCCAATGCCAACGGCGAGCCCGAGGGGGTGCCATGGATTCGCGATTCGCGATTCGCGAATCGCAAATCCATGGCACCCCCCTTCATGGAGCGCCGGCTTCCAGCCGGCAGTCCGCCGGCCTCTGGCCCGCCGCGTGCGCGGAGCAGCCGCCTGGAAAGCGGCGGACCCTTGAATGCTCAGCCGCCGGCGCCGACGACGGTGATTTTCATCTTGGGGCAGGGGCCGGAGCTTTGCGTGGTGCGGTAGCGCAGGGTCGTGCCATTCATGGGGTCGAGCTGAATGGACTTCTCCGTCGAGCTGTAGATGTCGAAGGCATAGCCTGCCACCCCGTGCTTTTGCTCGACGTGCACGCTGTAAAAGCTATCGGACTGGGCGACCACACGCTGGTACGGGCCAATGTCCCATTCGGGCGTTACGCACGACGCGTTATCGGCCAGTTTCGTCAGCTGAATTTCCTGGTCGAAGATAACCGTTCTCGCGGGCGGGGCGCAGCAGGCCGATTGGGCCGCCGCTTCCTTCACGAACGAACCGTCATTCGCGCCACCATCGTGGCCGCCCCCGTATTCGTTCACCGCGCTCTGCCCGCAATAAATGCAGAATGCACCGACAATCATCCCCGCCACAGTTGCGATCCTCGGCATCGTCTCGTCTCGTTTCCCGTGTCCCAATGACACGCGGTACGTCTTACGAGACCTGCCGAGGAATCGTTCCCTGTTGCCTGGCTCGAATCAGGGCGTGAGGGGCCCCTGGGTCGCACACGCCGCTGCGGTCGTACTCAGCGTGGGCGACAGCACGCCCGTGATCGTCGCACTCCCTGTGCGCGTGTTGATGCGGATCCAGCCTGCGCCGCCGCCACCACCGCCGGCGCCGCCGTTGGCGCTGGCCACACTGGTGCCGACGCCGTCGGCGCCGTTGACGAACACACCCGCGCTGCCGTCGCCGCCGTGGTTCTCCGTCTTGGACTTGCCGCCCTTCGCGGCGGCGACGTCCTGGCCCGCACGTTGGGTCGTGCCGTTCTCTCCGTCGTTTTCGTCGTCGGTACCGCCACCGCCACCGCCGCCGCCATTGGCTGCGAGGATGCCTGCAATATCGACTTGCCCGGCCTCGAGCAAAATGGCCCCGCCGCTTCCACCGCCCGAGGATTGATCCTTCGAGTCGTCGTCCGCCCCGCTGCGGGCGCCGCCGCCGCCGCCCACGTTGATCGTGCCGCTCGCGCCGATGGCAATCGAGTTGGCCGCGACCAGCTGAATGGCCCCGCCGCCCGCGCCGCCCGAAACGATGGCGCCTGCGCCGCCCGAGGAGCCGCCGACCAGAGGCGTCAGCGTCGCGTTGCCGTATTTCTGGCCTCCGGAGGCGGCCACGCCGTTGAGACCTGCCTGCGCGGGGCCCTTGCCGCCAACGCCGCAGAAGGATCCGCCGCCGCCGGCGTTGCTGTCGGCTTTGCCCGCTGCACCGCCGCCGAGGCCTACGCCGTTCTCGTTGGTCGCCGTGCTTGCGGCGCCGCCGGCAGCCTGCGTGTACCCCACCGCCGCGGCGCTGAGGTGGCCCAGGATCTCGATCTTGTCGAGCGCCACCAGCGCAATCGGGTACTCGCCCGTGGTTTTCACCGTCACGTTGGCGTTGATGCGGAACGATTTCGCGAGGTACACGCCGACCTTTTGGCCGCCGCCGTTTTGCGTCACCAACGTGAACTTGGTGACGTTTGCCTCGGAGCAGGGGTTCTCGTCCTCGTCGCTGCGGAGCGTGCAGTCACGGTCGGCGACGAAATCGCCGAGGCCCGTGACGTCGATGTTGCCGAGCGACAAGTTCGACGGCGTGAAGCCGAGCTTCGGCGGGTTCGCGCTGGGAGCATCCTCCCCGTTTCCACCGTCGGCGCCACCGTTGTTGTCGCTCGATGAGGAACAACCAGGGGCCGCAAATGCAATCGCAGTGAACGCGCCCAATGCCAGGGCCGAGAGAAGAAGAGTACGCATTGGCGCATTCTTAAACTTTTTTGGCGCGCCATGCACCTTTTCGAACTACGGCCGTACGGTGATGTCGTCTGGGCTGCGAGGATCGATCTCGTAGTGATCCGCGTATTGGCTGCTGAAGCCCGTGATGCGCACCGATTGACCCAGGTGCAAGCTGCTCATGGCGATGCCCGTCTGCACGTTGACGAAAATAACGACCTTGCCCGAGCCGTCGTTGACGCTGAATTTGAAGCCGTACGGCGCATCGTCGATGGGGCCATCGGTGATGGTGCCCGCCACGCGAACGATGCGCCCTTCGCTGGACTCGCCCACGTCCGCGGTGCGCACGCGCTCGGCGTGGATCTTTGGGCCATCGCAACGGATTTTTACGTCGTCGGTCGTGGATGGAACGATGACGAGCAAGCCCGAGTGATCCGCGAGGATGCCCGTGACGCGGGCCACGTCGTTCGGGGCCGTGTTCACGTTGGTGGCGAAGCTCACGTAGATGCCGGCGGAGGCGTCTTGCAAACCGAAGCCCTTGTCGCCGAAGCTCGATTCGAAGGCGCCCGACGGGGTCGAGACCGACCCATGCACGGTGACCTTGCTGCCGAGCGGCAGCGTGCGTGCTTTGGCGATGGAGATCGCCCCGGCTTCTTCGACCACGCTCGTGCGGGCAGGCGCGGCGGTCGCAAGAGGCGCGAGCAGAGCCAGAGAGGCAACGACGGCGAAACGCGACAAACGCGACGGATTGCGGTGCATGGCGGTTAGGACTGTGCCCGCGATTCGAGGAGCGTCAAGGTGAAGGTCCGCGCGATGTGCCCATCGCGCAACACACTGACGCGCGAGCGCCGTGCGATGACGTGGTTCGGCAGGATCGTGCGCACATCGACATCGAAGCGGTTGTCCGTCACGAAGAGAACCTTGTCCGCCGTTTGCCAGCGCGCGCGTGGCTCCCATGTGTCGAAGTCGTCGCGGATCGGCGTCGCGCACCCCACGCGCACGTCCGCACCGAGCCCCGCATGCATCTGCGCGCAGACGACCCAGTGCGGTCCCAGCACGACGAACTCACCGCGCCCGGCCTGCTCGGTTACCGTATCGCGAATCGAAATCAAGGCATCGTTCCAGCCGTAAAGCTCGTTCGAAATGTCGTACTTCGGATCGGCCTTCAGCGCGGCGGGCAACATGCGCGTGAAGCCCGGAACGAGCACCCACGCGTGCGCCGTCGCCGTGAGAATCGCCGCGAGCCACACCGCAGCCAGCGTGAAACGCGGGCGCGCCCGAAAGAGCGAGCCATCCTCGGCCGCCGTCTCGAAGCGCCGCGCAAAATGCAACGGCAGCGCGAGAAGCGGTGGCGCCAGCCAATGCGGCTCGGCCACGCGACTCCAGAGGCAGAGTGGCAGCAGGATCACGAAGGGCAGGGCGGCGCTGCGAAAGAGCATGCCCGCGAGAACGTCGTCGTTGCGGTGGCGGAACAAATCGATGGCCGCGACCACCGCCAGCACCGCGAGCAGCGGCGAGACGTACAACAGCTGCCCGCCCAGCACCTTGCCCACATTGAGAAGCGACGGCCCGGAGCCGGCCTGCGTATCGACGAAGCGATGATGCAACATCGGCCATCCGGTGCGCGCCTCGAAGAGCACCACGGGAACGAAGGCAATCGTGCCGATGGCGAGCCCCGCCCAAGGCCAGATCGTTCTCGCGTGGCTGCGCGCATCGCGCGAGGCGTAGGTCCACACCAATGCAGCGAGCAGCAACAGCCCGCTCACCTTGGCCGTCGCCCCAACGCCGGCGAGAAGCCCCGAGGCCACGAACGACGCGGCGGCGACGCTGCTCGACGGCTTCTCCGTGAGCCCGCGCGCTGCAAGGCCAAGCGCAAAGACCCACGCCAACGCCAGCAAGAGATCCGGCGTCATGGCGAAAAGCCCCACGCCAATCTCGGGCGCGACCGCCACAGCCAACGCCGCGGCGAACCCGCCGTCCTGCGAGGCGCCCATCGTTCGTGCGGCGGCGTACACGATCCAAGGAAAGAGCGTGGCCATCAGCGCCGTCACGAAATGCGCCGCGAGAGGCGTTGGCACCGTGCCGCTTCCAATGGCCCGCGCAAAAAGCCCCACCAGGCCCGGATGATCGAGGTACGCCGGCGCAGGGTGCAGCGCGTACGAGGCATAGAGCGCCTCGCTATCGCCGAAGCCGATGGTCTTCGCGGCGTAAAGCCGCGCGCCGAGCAGCAAGAGGGAAAAGGCGAAAAGGGCGAAGCGCGTGTTGTAGATGAACGAGTCTTTTTTCACGAGAGCCAAGGCGCGAGCATGCCAGCCACTTCCTTCGAGGGCGAGCGCGGCAGGCCCAAAATCGCTTCCACCTCGTCGCAGGCTTTCAGAAGCTCGCGACGGCTGTTCAGGGTGGCGACGAGCGCCTTGGCCACGCGCGGAACATCGGCCTCGCGCTGCAAGAGCTCGGTGAAGGCGGTGCGGCCGAGCAAGATATTCGGGAGGGAAATGCGCTTCGTGGTGAGGCAGGTGCGGGCCACCAATTCGGTCACCAGGCCCGTGCGGTACACCACCACGGGCACGGCCCGCGCGAGTGCGGCCTCCAGGGCGGCCGTGCCGGATGCGGAAAGCGCCGCGTCGAAGGCTCCGAGAACGGGCGTGGCGCCTGCATAGGCATCCACGGAAAAAATCGGCACGCGGAAGGCCTCGGCCACCGCCTCGGCGTAGGACTTCGTGCGCGCATCCAGGCTGGCGGCGAGCAGCACGCGCGCATCCAGACTGGCCCGATCGCGGCGCACGCGCTCGTACGCCTCGAGCATGATTTGCAAGTGCGCTCGAACCTCGTGCGGCCGGCTGCCCGGCAGGATCGCCACCGCCGACGCGTACGGCGTGAGCCCCAGGGCATCCCGCGCAATGCGGCGTTCCATCGCCGGCGCCTCACGCGCGGGGTGGCCGACGTAATGCGCATCGACGCCGGCCCGCTGCCAGAGCCCCTCCTCGAAGGGCAGGATGACCGCCATGCGATCGATCGCGCGCCGCAAGGTCTGCGCGCGCGAGGCACGCCAGGCCCAGATCTGCGGGGCGATGTACCAGAGAACGCGCACCCCGGCCGCGTGCAGCCGCCCGGCGAGCAACGTGTTGAACTCGCTGTAGTTCACCAGGAACGCTGCCCGCGGCCGGAGCTTGCGCGCCGCGTTGACGATGCGCGCATGCGCCAGCGCGATCGGCACGGCGCGTGCTGCCACCTCGGAGATCCCCAGCGCGGTGATGTGCCGAAGATCGGCGACCAGGTTGACGCCTGCAGCCTGCAGCGCCGGCCCGCCCAGGCCGAACGCGCCCGGGTCACGACCGGGAACGAGCTCCGCGAGCTCGGTCATCACGCGCGCGGCCGCACGATCTCCCGAAGCTTCTCCGGCGACGACGAGCAACCCCCCGCGCGAGTCGCGGCGGCTCATTCCCGTCGGCGTTCTTTCATGTTTCCCGGCGGCCCCGGCGCGCCCGTCGCGCCATGCCCAGCGAAAAGACCAACCCGAATGCGGCGAAGAGTCCCGCCCCGCCTCCGGTTGCACCGATCGAGCACCCTTTGTTGCTCGGATTCGCCTCGGCGCACGCGGTGGAAAAGCCATGCCGCGCCTCGGGATCGCAGTCACCGGCCGGAACGTACGTCCCGCCGTCCCCGGTCACCCGGCGTCCGTTCTTGGCATCGTTGGTGGCCGAAATGTAGATGCTGCAGATGCCGTTTTCGTCGTCGGTGGACAGGTCGCGCATCTTCGTCGAACCCGGCGTGTAGTGCGCGTACATCGTGGCTTCCGGATCGCCGGAGTGCGCGAGCCCGAGAAAATGCCCGGCCTCGTGCGTGATGATGCTCTCGAAGTCGTACCCGTTCGGTGGAACCGGATCGAGCGACAGCGTTTGGTCCGCCGTATTGAGCTCCATGTCGGCGTCGAAGATTTCGCCCGTGTTCGGGTCGAACACCACCGTGGTCAGGCCCAGCGTGTTGCTGCTGTCCGTGTGGTCCCAGTTCGAATCGCGAAAGACGATGACGTTCTGGTTCTTCGCTTCCTTGTTGTACTTGACCTCGGAGCAGTCGACGTCGGGCTGCTCCACGAGGTTCAGTGTCACCTTCGAAGTGCCGCTCGTGCGGGTGCACGACACCTTCGACCACTTCTCGAAGGCGCCCCCGATGATGCTCTTGACGGTGTTGTACGGGAGCTGCCGCGTGCCGTTCTTTTGCAGGCTCCAACCGACGCAGCTGCTCACCCAATAGAGTGGACGGCCCACCGAGCAACATTGGTTTCCGACAACGTTGCAGCCCGAAATGAGCCCGTCCGTCGTCGTGCGGCAGTAAGCATCTGCATTCGAGGCCGAGAACATCAACGCTGCAAACGCAGCGCCTACGACACCAATGCTACTTCGCATGCAACCGTCCCCACGCGGCTGCAACGGTGCGAATCGTTTCGTCGAGCGGGCGCCCGACGATGGCATCGCGCGCGAGAACGCGCGGTGCCTTGGACGACGCAGTCGTTGGCGGCGGGAGAACGGCGCCATGACCATTGCCGAGGAGGAGAACCTTGGTCTTCTTCGCGGCATCGTTCGCGACGGCATATTGGCCTTGGCCGCGCGAGGTCACCATGTAAAGGCCGGGGAAGTTCGGATCGGGCCGGATGAACAGCAGGGTAGGCTCGCCGACGTGAAGCACCGCTTCGCCGTCCACGGTTTGCCCGACGTTGCCGATCACGCCACCCACGGTCACGACCCACGCTTCTGCGCCGGTCCCGAGGTCGCCGGCAATCGCGTTGTCGACCTTGACCCTCGTATAGGTGTAGATGCGGCCCTTTTCCAAAGCAGCGTATTGCTCGACGGGCGTCATCACCCCGGCACTGACCGAGTCTTGTACGAGCGAATCGAACGCAACGCTGATGGAGACCGAAGCCTCTGCATCCTTCGTCGCGACGTTCAGCAAGATTCCAAAACTAGAAAGCTGTGCCAAAGCCAAGGCGATGATCGCCGCGCGGCGCGCGAACGACGACCGAGTGCGTGTCATGCGATCGACCTTAGCACGCTCAGAATCGGAGGAAAGCGCAGCCCCAATGTATGCCTGCACCCAGGGCGAGGATCATGGAGAGCTGTCCGCGCTTTAGATTTCCAGCCCGCATCTGCTCATCGATCAGAATGGGGAGGGTGCCCGCGCTGGTATTTCCGAATCGGTCGATGTTCGACGGAAGCTTCTCCGGGGGAACACCGAGCTGGTCTCGGATGTATTCGTTGATGCGGCGATTGGCCTGGTGGGCAAGGAACCAGTCGATCTCGTCGATGCCGACTTTGTGCTCCTCGCAGAGCTCCCGCGCCGTCGCCGGCAGCTTGGTGACCGCAAAGCGAAAGAGCTCGCGCCCGTCCATTCGCGGGATGTGGGCTTCTTCCTCGTGGCTATCTTCCCGCCAGTAGGGGCGCGCCCGGAAGCCGCCGCCCGGCACGTAGAGCAATTCGGCCGACCGACCGTCGGAATGCAGCTTCATCCCGCGCAGGCCCGCGTCGCGATCCGTGGCGCGGAAGACCAGCGCGCCGGCGCCATCGCCGAACAGGATGGCCAAGTTGCGGTGCTTGTCGACCTTGGTCTTGTCCTCGATCGAGGCCTCGCGCCCATTCTTGGGGTCCAATGCACCCCAATCCTTCCAGGGCATGAACCCGGCGTGCGCCTCGGCGCCGACGAAGAGAATCGTCTTGGCCGCGCCCGTTTGGACGAGGCCGTCCACCATCTGCAAGCCGAAGAGCATCGCCGCGCATTGCTGGCGCAGGTCGAGCGCCGGCGTGCCCGCGATACCCAGCTTCGCACCGAGCAGTGCGCCCGATCCCGGGAACACGTAGTCGGGGGTCATCGTCGCAAAGACGATGTAATCGATGTCTTTCGCGGTGAGGCCGGCCGACTCGAGGGCCCGCTTCGCCGCTTCATATGCCAAGTCGCTCGGGCCGACACCATCGGGCGCGTAGTGCCTCTGACGAATGCCGGAGCGCTGGTAGATCCACTCGTCGGACGTGTTCATCACACGTGCGAGATCATGGTTCGTTACGGGTTCGCCCGGGACGTAGTGCCCGGTACCGATGATCTCGAATCCAATTTTCGCCATCCGTTTGCGCGGGATCTAGCCGAGCCAGGGCCAAATGGCGAACCCTTTCGGGGTCATGACAATGGCATGACAGTCACCCGCAGTCACCAACCGCTAGGCGTCGCGACGCGTCAAGCCGAGCACCGTCAAGTCCTCGTCGGAACGGCGCATCACCAGGCGATCGCCAATGGCAACGTCATGCACGATGTGCAGGCCATCCAAGAAGGCTTTTCCTTCGCGAATTTTACAATGAATCGAAATGGTTCCGCCGTCTTCCACGAGGCCCATCGGCAGGCGCAGCGATGTGCCGAGTCTTACGTAAGCTTCGCGCACGACGAACTGGAGCTTCGTTGACGCGAGGGGCAGCACGTGGCCACCCGCACTTCGCTGTGCTGCGGTCGAGCCCGCAGGAGGTCCGATCCAAAGACCGCTCGAGCGTTGATCCTCCTCGATGAACTCACCGTCCGGTTGCGAGAGGCGCAAAATGTAGCGGGTCGTCGCGGCCGGGCAGGCGTGGCAAAAGAGCAGCTCGTTGAGCACGCGCTTGTGGATGACCGTGTCGTTCAACTCGACCTGCATGCGCGCGAGTTGCACCGCGGGCAGGGTTCCCTCGAAGGCCGCGCGCAAGGTTTCGAGCACATTTCCCTTGGCGGCGGCGCAGAAGAAACCGACGGAGCTTTCCGGCGCGCTGTTGACGCCGAGGAGTGGAACGCCGGGTCCGATCTGGTGCGAGGCCGCGAGCAAGGTGCCGTCGCCACCGACGGTGAGGACCATGTCGATGCCCGTCACCGAGAACGGCGTGCGCGGGCCCACCTGCAGGGTGACCTCCGCGCCCAGCGAGGTCAGCGCGGAGGTGACCTCGCGCATCGTTTCCTCGTGGGCTTCGTGCGAGCGGCGCAGGCGAAGCACCGTGGGATCGCCCTTCGCGATGAGCCCCTGAATGCGCTCGTCCTTCTGCTCTTCGACGAACGTGCGGTACGACGTGCGCTTCGAAAGGACCAGCACCCGCTTCTTCACGTTTGGTCTCCCCACAGGCCTACTCACGTCGTACGTCATTTATGGGCGGATCACGAGCTCGGCGAGCCTTCGCAGCGCAAGTTCGGTCTTTCCGTCCGGCAAGAGGCCTTGGCGCGCGAGATCCAGCGCTTCCCGCAAGGGGATGTCGACGATGGTCGCGTGGCGTTCGAGCGGCGAGCCGTCCTCGAGCGGTGTTTGCCGAGCAATAGGGTCGATTTCCACGTGGAAGAAGATTTGGCGCTCACCGATGAACCCGGGAGCAGGATAGATCCACGGCCCCAATTCGTGCAGTGCCGTCGGGTCGACTTCGACACCGAGCTCCTCGTGAAGCTCCCGCGCCGCCGCCACCTGGGGCGACTCGCCGGGTTCCCGCAGCCCCGCCGGCAGCTCCCAGAGGACCGCGGAGGGCGCCGGCTCGTCGCGAAACAAAATGGGGGGCCGCACCGAAGAGCGAAGGAAGACGTGGACTTCGCCGCTGGCATGAGTGTGGTGGGCTAGGATGATGACCGCATCGAGAGCACGGCGCCGTACAAGGTCGTAGCTAAACGGCTCGCTCGTCGTTCCGTTGGGGTAACCCGCCACGAGCCGCAAGCGGTCCACCTCCAGAAAAGCGGGCGTCGTGTGGGGGGATTGTTCGTCGTCGACACGGATCTGAATCGCAGGCGGGAGCATTCGGACCATCATGGTAGATGTAACATTTCACACACATTCACCCGTTTTCTCTGTCCCGTAAACGTGCCCGTGCCCGTCCCCGTGCCCGAAGTCCGAAGAAGATCGGGCAGGGGCACGGGCACGGGCAGGGGCACGGGCTCCCCTGATGCTTTTTCCGGACGAGCAGCACCCCTCTGCGATCGGCGGATTCGAGGTCCTCGAGCGACTTGGCTCGGGGGGCGCAGGAAAGGTGTACCTTGCACGCAGCAAGGGCGGGCGGCTCGTCGCGGTGAAGGTGCTGAGCGACAACGCGCGGGCGGATCCGGAGGAGTCGGCCACCCTGGCGCGTGAGGCTTCGCTGTGCGTTCGGCTGTCGCATCCTGCCATTGTCCAGGTGCGCGCGCTCGTTCAAGAGGAGGGGGTGTCGGCCCTGGTGTTCGACTACGTCGAGGGCGTGGCGCTGGGCCGGCTCTTGCGCTTTCTCTCGGGGCGGGGGGAGCGCCTGTCGGATCTGGCGGCGTGGCACATCGTGGAGCGCATTTTGGCGGCGCTCGATTACGCGCACCAGCAGACGCCGCCCATCGTTCACCGCGATGTCACACCGGGCAACGTGCTGCTCGATTGGGCCGGCGACGCCAAGTTGACCGACTTCGGCATGGCCAAAATGCTGGGGGTTGCCTCGAACACGCAGCTCGGCTTGGTCAAAGGAACCTTGGGCTGCATGGCGCCCGAGCAGGCGCGCGGCGATCCGGTGACCGAGCGTGCCGACGTCTATGCCGCCGCGCTCCTGGCGTGGCGCCTCGCCACGGGGTTTGCACCCTTCGGCAAATACCGCAACGATGAGGTGGAGATGCTTCGCGCGATGAAAAATCCGCGGCTTCCGCCCCTTGCTGCGCTGCGGCCAGATCTGCCGGCGACACTGACGGACGCGGTGGCGCGGGCGCTGGAGCCCGATCCGCAAGTGCGCAGCATCACGGCGGAAGAATTCCGCCGGGCGGTATCGACCAACATGAACACGGAGCCAGGGCGCGAGGACCTTGCGGTGGTGCTCGCCGCCGTGCGCGAGGATCTTGCACGGCCCACGCCCATGGGCGGATTCAACATTGAGGGCGATCACGGATCCAGCACCGGCAACAAGGGCGGCGTTCCCGCGAAGGAGGTCACATCACGGTATTCGGAGGTGGCGGTGGAGCGGGACGGGGAGTCCGGCGAAGGAGCGGCCGAACCGGTCGCGTTGAAGCCCTTTTCTCCGGATTTTTCACCGGAGAAGCTCGGGCCGATCACCGGCATCGCACCGGCGGCGGTCGTTCAAGAGGCACTTCGGCGGGAGGACGAACCCGGACCGCGGCGTTCTTTCCCAAGCCTCTCGGCGCAAGCCGCGTCGCAAGCGACGGTGTCGCGCCTTTCATTAAGTGACATCGGCAACGTGCGCACACGTCGGCGTCGTGCGCGCTCGCAGGTGATCCTCACGTTGGTCTTCGTGGCCTTCATCTTCTTCGTGGTGGGGTTTGCCCTAGGGCTTGCCATGCACCGCTGAGAAAATTCGTTACATTCAAGGAATGCGTCACAACCCTGCGGCGCTTGAAACGTCTGAACGTATTGAGACCTGCTAGGACCAGCCCAAGGCGAACCTTCTTGACTGACCAATCATGAGCGTGCGCGACCTTCACGACATCCACAAAGCCGCGCTCGCTGCCGAAAGGCGCATCCGATTCGGGCGTGCCCTCACCAAAGGGGCGACGGCTCTGGCTGCAGGCTTCCTGGTGGCGGCGATCACGCTCACCTTGCGCAAGACGGGCATCGTCGCGGAGTGGCCCGCGCGCATTCTGTTGGGGCTCGCGGCGCTTCAGGTTCTGGCCATCGCGCTGTTCGCTTACACGCGGCCGCTCGCCCAGCGGGCTGGCGCGGTTGCGTTGGATCGGCACCACGGCCTGTCGGACCGTCTTTCGAGCGCGCTCTCGTTCGGCGACCTTCCCGTGTCGGAGCGCACGCCCTTCATGGACGCGGCCATCGCCGACGCGCTCACCTTTGCCGGGAGCGTGGAGCCCAAGAAGGCCGTGCCGCTCACCGTTCCGCGCGATGCCCCGCTGGCGTTGGGGCTCGGCGTGGCGGTGCTCGTGCTCGCGCTCTTCGAGGTGCGCCACCACGAGGCGCCGACGCAGGCGAAGACCATCGACGCCGTCGAGGTCACTGCGGACGACCTCGATGCGATGCGCGAGTTCCTCCATCAGATGGAGCAGAAAGACCAGAGCGAGGACACCAAGGCGGCGACGGCGGAGTTCAACCAACTCATCGAAGACCTCGCGGCCAAGCGGCTCGATCGCACGGAGGCCTTCCGGCGCATGCAGGCGCTCGAGGACAAGCTTCTCGAAGGGCGCGAGGCCGATGCCAAGGCGCTCGAGGCCGCACTGCAGAAGATCGGCGAGGAGATGAAGAAGGCCGAGCTGACCAAGAAGGCCGGCGAGGCGCTGGAGAACAAGAACCTCGTCGACGCCGAAAAGCAGCTCCAGGACTTGGCGAAAAAGCTGCGCGAGCAGGGCAAGAACGTCGACAAGGCGCAGCTCGAGAAGATGCGCGAGGCCTTGAAGCAAGCCTCGCAGAACCAGGCCAAGCGCGAGGAAGCGCTCGCACAGAAGCGCGAGGAGCTGGAAAAGCAGCTTTTGCAGCAAAAGCAAAGCCTACGCGACAAGAGCGACGCCGGCGTGAGCGAACAGGAAAAGAGCCTGCTCAACAAGCGCGAACGCGAGCTCGAGCGCCTGAATCGCGAGCAGCGCGAGCAGCAGAACGCCGGCCGCCAGCTGGATCGCTTGGATCGCGAGCTGGCGCAGGCCGCGGAAGATCTCTTGAAGGACATGGGGGCCTCCGCCGACGACTTGGACAAGGGCGCCGAGGACATCAACCGGATGGCCCAGGAGGAGATGTCGCAGGAAGAAAAGGAGCAACTGCGGCAAAAAATCCAAGAGCTGCGCGAGATGCTGCGTCAACAAGGGCAGGGCGGACAGCAGCAGATGGTGCGCTTGCAACGCTTCCAACAACGCGCGCGCGGCCAAGGCGGTCAGCAGGGCCAGGGCCAAGGGCAGGACGGCCAGCAGCAAGGCCAAGGACAGCAAGGGCAGGGCGGCCAGCAGGGGCAAGGCCAGCAAGGCCAAGGTGGCCAGCAGGGCCAAGGCCAGAATGGCCAAGGTCAGGGCCAGGGGCAGAACGGCCAGGGCCAGGGCGGCGGCAAGGGCGAGGTCTGGGTCGTCGGGCCGAACGGCGAGAAGATCCTGATGCTCACCAAGGGCCAGGGCCAAGGGAGCGGCGGCCAGCAAGGCGGCGGGCAGCAGGGTGGGGGGCAGCCCAACCCGAAGGGCTGGGGCCAGGGTCACGACTCCAACGTGCAGGGCGGCGCGACGAACCCCAACGTGGGCACGCAGGACACGCAGGTGGCCGGCCAGGACACGGGCCAGGGCTCGAGCCGCAGCGAAGTCATTCAAGGCGCCGCGGAGCGCGGCTTTGCCAACCGCGGCTACACCAAAGTTTACACCGAGTACCACAACGTCGCCGAGGAGTCGCTCAACAAGGACGAGATCCCCGGTGGGTATCGCTTCTACGTGCGCCGCTATTTCCAATTGATTCGGCCTCGAGACTAGAGGTCATGTCCTCTCTCCCCGTACACGTACACGTACACGTTCCCGTTCCCGTTCCCGCTCTTCTCTCGGGCGTGAGGAAGATCGGGAACGTGTACGGGAACGGGAACGTGTACGGGCAATCAGAAACCAGGTAACCCAATGACCGAACCGAATGACGTTTCATCGGACGTGCACGCCCAAGTCGAACAGTTTCGGCAGCAGATTTCCGTAGCGCGCGAGGAGATCGGGCGCGCCATCATCGGCCACCGCGAGGTCGTCGATGGGGTGCTCACGTGCATGCTCGCCGGTGGCCACGCGCTGCTCGAGGGCGTGCCGGGGCTCGGCAAGACGATGCTCGTGCGCACGCTGTCGGAGGTGATGCACCTCACGTTCTCGCGCATTCAGTTTACGCCCGACTTGATGCCGGCCGACATCCTCGGCACCACGGTCATCGATGAAACGCAGCACGGTGCCAAGGCCTTCGAGTTCCGCAAGGGCCCGATTTTCTCGAACATCGTGCTCGCGGACGAGATCAACCGCGCGACGCCGAAGACGCAGAGCGCCCTGCTCGAGGCCATGCAGGAGCACCGCGTCTCGGTGGGCCGGCAGACGTACACGCTCGACGAGCCGTTCGTCGTTCTCGCCACGCAAAACCCGCTCGAGATGGAGGGCACGTACCCGCTGCCCGAGGCGCAGCTCGACCGGTTTCTCTTCAAGTTGTACGTGCCGTTCCCCAACCGCGAGGAGCTGCACCAGATCCTCGACCTGACCACGGGCGAGTCGCAGGGGCGACGCCGCGAGGTGCTCGACAAGGCCTCCATTTTGGCGATGCAGAAGCTGGTGCGCCAGGTTCCCATCGCGCGGCACGTCCAGGATTACGCCATCCGCGTGCTCCAGGCGACGCACCCCGAGGGGCCCGAAGCTCCGGAAATCGCAAAGCGCTACGTGCGCTTCGGTGCCTCGCCGCGCGGGGCGCAGGCGGTGCTTTTGGCGGCGAAAATCCGCGCGCTCTTCGAGGGGCGTTTCGCCGGGAGCATCGACGACGTGCGCGCGGTGGCCTTGCCGGCGCTGCGCCATCGCGTGCTGCTCAACTTCGAGGGCGAGGCCGAGGGCATCAAGAGCGACCAGGTCATCGAGGCCATTTTGAAGTCGGTGGTGGAGACGAAGGCTGGAATGAAGGACGCGGACAAGAAGGGAGTCCACGTTGGGGCTGCTTGAGAGCCTACGTAACTCTTTTTCGCGCCGCAGCGACGCCGGGGGCAGCCGCGGCGACGAGGACTTGTTCGACGACGACTTCCAGCGGAAGCTCGATTACCTCGCCATCGTGAGCCGGCGTGTGTTCGCCGGCCGCATGCGCGCCGAGCGGCGCACCAAGAAGACCGGCAGCGGCGTCGAATTCGCGGACCATCGCGAATACCAACCGGGCGACGATTTTCGATACCTCGATTGGAACGTCTATCAGCGCTTCGATAAGCTCTTATTGCGCCTCTTCGAAGAAGAAGAGGATTTGGCCATCTATTTCATCGTCGACGCCTCGGGATCGATGGCCTTCGGCACCGGCGAGAAGCTGCGCTATGCGAAGCGCATCTGCGCGGCCCTGGCCTACGTGGGGCTCGCCAACTTGGACCGCGTGTGCATCGTCTCCACCAGCGATCGCGTGATGATGCGCATGGCCGAGACGCGCGGCAAAGCGCGCATCTTCAAGGTATTCCGCTTCTTGCGCGAGCTCGAATCGGCGGGCACCACGGACTTGGGCGACGCGCTGAAGACCTTCGTCGCGCAGCACAAACGCCGCGGCCTGGCGGTGCTCATCAGCGATTTGTACGATCCGCAGGGCTTCGAGCGCGGGATCAACGTGCTGCGCTACAACAAATTCGACCCCTTCGTGGTCCACGTCGTCGACAAGACGGAGGAAAAGCCGAAGCTCTTCGGCGACGTGCTTTTGTACGACTGCGAGACGGGCGACGAGCGCGAGGTGACGGTGACGCCGAAGGTCCTCGCGCGCTTCCGTGAGGAGTACGAGAAGTACATTCACGACATCGACCGATTCTGCGCCACGCGGCAAGTGCCGTACGTGCGCGCCGACGTGTCGGTGCCCTTCGACGAGCTCATTTTGCGCGTCTTCCGGCGCGGAGGGTTTCTCCGGTGATTTTCGCGGGGCTCGGCTTTGCCCAGTTGGCCGCCATTTTTGGCATCGCCGGGGCGGCGGTGGTGGGACTTTACGTGCTGCGCCTGCGGCGTCGCACGGTGGCGATTCCGTTTTCGCCGCTCTGGCAACGAATCCTCAAGGACAAGGATGCGACGACCCTTTTCTCGCGGTTGAAGCGCCTTTTGTCGCTGCTGTTGCAATTGGCCCTGCTCGCGCTCTTGGTGTTCGCGCTGGGAGATCCGCGCGCGGCGGCGACGTTGGTCAAAGGGCGGACGTTGGTGGTCCTGGTCGATGCCAGCGCCTCGATGCAGGCGACGGACGTGTCGCCGAACCGGCTCGAGGTGGCCAAGAACGAGGTCAAGGCGATGATCCGCGGCCTGGGCGGCGCCGATCGCATGCTCATCGCGCAGATGGACGCGATGGTGACGCCGCTCGGCCCGATGAGCGGGGATACGTCGGAGCTGGAGCGCGCCCTCGATCAAGTGAAGGCCACGGACGCGCGGGCGGATTTTCCGCGCGCGCTGCGCTTTGCGACGGACACGCTCCGCAACGTGGAGCTGGGCGAAATCGTCGTGGTGTCGGACGGCAACTTGGGCCCCGCATTGGATGCTTCGGGCCCGGTGCACTTGGGCGACGACAAATTGAGCTTCGTCTCCGTCGGCAAAGGAAAGCGCAACGTCGGCATTACGCAGTTTTCCGTGCGGCGCTACCCGCTCGACAAGAGCCGCTACGAGGTGATGCTCGAGGTGACCAACACCGGCCCCGAGCAGCAGGACATCGAGCTTTCGCTCTTGGGCGACGGCAACGTCGTCGACCTGACCAAGCTGCGCCTGATGCCGGGCGAGCGGCTGCCTCGCTTCTATCCGAACTTGTCCGGGGCGAGCCGCACCTTGGAGGCGAAGCTCGCCAACGTCGATGGCACGCACGACGAGCTGCCCGCCGACGATCACGCATACGCGCTTTTGCCGGAGCGGCGCCGGGCCAAGGTGCTCGTGGTGACCGAGGGAAACACGTACCTCGAGGCGGCCCTCTTGCTCGACGAATACCTCGAGGTGACGCAGGTCACGCCGCTGGACTACGTGAACAAACACGCGAGCGGGAGCGGCTTCGACGTGGTGGTCTTCGATCGCGTCACGCCGGCGACGCCGCCGCGGGCGCACGCTCTGTATCTGGATCCGCGCGGACCGGGATCGCCGGTGAAGGTGGACGCGGAGCTGACCGCGCCGGGGTTCGACAAGATCGACCGAAAGCACCCCATCGTGCGCTTCACGGCGCTCGACGACGTGAACGTCGCCCACGGGCACAAGCTGGTGCCCGACGTGGCGGCGGGCGACAAAATCGTAGGGGCCTTCGGGGGCACCTCGCCCATTTTGGTCTCGGGCAGCCGGGGCGCGTACAAATTCGTGGCCCTCGGGTTCGACGTGCGCGACTCCGATCTGCCGTTGCGCGTCGCGTGGCCGCTGTTCTTGCTCAACACGGTGAACTTCTTCACCGACGAGGACGCGCGCTACATCTCGAGCTTCCGCACCGGCGACGTGTGGCGCGTGCCCGTCTCCACGCAGGCGACGGAGGCCACGTTGTCGCTGCCCGGCGGTGGCACCGAGCGGGTGCCCGTGCACGAAGGTCGCGCGGTCTACCTCGGCGAGCGGGCCGGCTTTTACGAGCTGACGGCGGGCGACACGGCGGCGACGCCCGAGCAGCCTGCCCCCATCAGTGGAGCAAACAAGACGGCCTTTGCGGCGAACCTGCTCGATGCCGAGGAGAGCACGATTGCTCCGGTGCCGGAGTTGGTCGTCGATGGAAAGACGGCCGGCAAGGTGGAAGGCTTCCACGTGGGCGTGCGCCGTGAAATCTGGATTTACCTGCTCCTCGCGGCGGTGCTTTTGACCGCGCTCGAGTGGGCCACGTACCACCGGAGGATCACGGTATGAGCCCGCGCGTGAAGAAACTCGGGTTCGGCGCGCTGATCGTGGGCATCGGCGTGCTGGGGCTCTACTTGTACCTGCGTTACGTCTGGTACGCGGGGCCGACCTTGGCCTGGGCGCGCGGGGACAAGAATTACGAGCTGCTCTCGCCGCGCATGCTCGGCATCGGCCTTCTGGCGCCGTATTTCCTCTGGATGATCGGCCGCTCCCTGGCCGATCTTCCGCTGGTCCAGCGCGTGCTCTCCGTGGTGCTGCGCGTGGCCTTCGTGGTGCTGCTGGCCCTGGGGCTCGCGCGCCTGGCGCGCACGGCGACGACCCAAAAAGTGTGCACCGTGTACCTGGTGGACGTGTCCGACTCGGTGCCGGATGCGGCCCTGGAGGATGCCCGCGCGGAGATCCAAAAGGGGCTCGAGGCGAAAC
Source organism: Sorangiineae bacterium MSr12523 (assembly GCA_037157775.1). Classification (NCBI taxonomy): domain Bacteria; kingdom Pseudomonadati; phylum Myxococcota; class Myxococcia; order Myxococcales; family Pendulisporaceae; genus Pendulispora; species Pendulispora brunnea. The sequence continues at coordinate 5,735,343 of CP089982.1, read as the reverse complement.
CCAGCGATGCGCTGGTGCGGGTCATCACCTTCGCGCGGCGCCCGCGCGTGGTGCAGCTCGCCGACGATGCGAAGACCGCGCCGGCCCTGGAGCGGCACGGCGAGAAAAACTCCGGGCTCGGAGCCGCCACGGACTTGGCGAGCGCCCTGCAGCTGGCCTACGGCCTATACCCCGCGGGGTATCTGCGCCGCGCCGTCATTCTGTCCGACGGCGTGCAGACCGACGGCGATGTCTTGGCCGAGGCCAACCGCGCGCGCCAGTTCGGTGTGAAGATCTTTACCATCGCGTACCACCGCCCCGTGCCGGGCGAGGTGGCGGTGCGCGAGCTGCGCGTGCCCGACAAAGTGCACGTGGGCGAGCCCTTCGAGCTGCACGCGACCGTGTTCGCGAGCCGCGCGCAAAAAGTGAAGGGCGTGCTCAAGCAGGGTGAGGCCATCAACGGCCTCGATGGCGTCAAGATGCTCGACCTGAAGCCGGGCGACAACGACATTTCCTGGAAGAGCGTCGTGCACGTGGCCGGTGAGGTGACCTACGCCCTCGACCTGAGCGACATCGGCGAGGACCACTTCAAAGAGAACAACCGCTACGCCGTCACCGCGGCGGTGCCGGGCCGGCCTGCGGTGCTCTACGTCGAGGGCAACACCGCCCGCGCGAACTACCTTTCGAGCGCCCTTTCGGCGCAGCAATTCGATGTCGACGTGCGCAATCCGCGCGAGCTTCCCTCGAGCCTGCGCGAGCTGGAACGCTACGACTTCGTCATCCTGTCGGACGCCCCCGCCGAGGCAGTGTCGCTGACGCAGCAGGAGGCGCTCGAGCAGTACGTGCGCGATCTGGGCGGAGGTTTCCTCTTCGCCGGCGGCGAGCACGGTTACGGGTTGGGCGGCTGGTACCACACCACCATCGAGCGCATTTTGCCGGTGCGCATGGACTCGGAGAAGCGGCGCGACGAGCCGGGCGTGGCCATGGTGCTCGTGATCGACCGCTCCGGATCCATGAGCGGCATGCCCCTGGAGATGGCCAAAGCCGCGGCCAAGGCCACGGCGGATACGCTCTCGGGCGACGATCTGCTCGAGGTCATCGCCTTCGACTCGCAGCCGACGCGCGTCGTGAAGATGACCCCCGCGAAGCACCGCGCGCGCATCCAGAACGACATTGCGCGCATTCAACCGGGTGGCGGCACGGAGATCTTCAGCGCGCTCGATGCCGGTTACCAGGCGCTCACGGTGACGCGGGCGCGGCGCAAGCACGTCATCCTGCTCACCGACGGCCAGGCCTCGAACAACGGCATCCGCGATCTGGTGCAGGCCATGGTGGCCGAGGGCATCACGGTTTCGTCGGTCGGGTTGGGCGGCGGCGTGGACGAGACCCTGCTCCGCATGGTGGCCGACATCGGTGGCGGGCGTTTCTACAAGGTGCTCGACCCGCAGTCGCTCCCGCGCGTGTTTACGCGCGAGACGGAAATGGTGAGCCGCTCGGCCGCCGTGGAGGAGTATTTCCAGCCGCGCGTGGCCACCCCGGCGGACTTTTTGCGCGGGGTCGACGTTCGCAGTGCGCCCTTCCTGCACGGCTACGTCGCGACCAAGATGAAGCCGTCGCCGGCGCAAAAGATCCTCGAGTCCGAGCTCGAGGAGCCCATTCTGGCGCGCTGGCACGTCGGCCTGGGTTGGTCCTTGGCCTGGACCAGCGACGTGAAGAACCTCTGGGCGGTGGAGTGGCTTCGCTGGCCGGGCTACGGCCAATTCTGGGGCCAGTTGGTGCGCGAACACATGCGGCAAAAGCGCCGGCAGCAGCTGGACATGCGCGCCGAAATCGACCCGGCCACGGGCCACGTGAAGGCCTCCATCGATGCCGTCGGCAGCGACGACAAGTTCCAGAATGGTTTGGACGGCAAATTCGAAATCACGGGCCCGATGGGCGGGACTGCCCAGGTGCAGGCGGGCGACAAGAGCGGCAAGGGCGAGACCAAAAAGACGGCCATGCGGCAGACGGCCCCCGGCCGCTACGAGGTCGACTTCCCGTTGGAACGCTACGGGTCGTTCCTGCTGCACGCCGCCTTGGAGAAATCCGTCGACGACGGGAAAGGCGGCTCGAAATCCGCGGTGGTGGCCGAAAGCTTTGGCCACGTCACCAACCCGTACCCGCGCGAATACCTCGCCCTCGCCCCCGATACCGTCACCCTGGCGCGCGCCGCCGAGGTGACCTCGGGCAAACTGAATCCCGATCCAAAGGCGGTTTTCGACCCGGCCGGCGAAACAATCTCGTACCACCAGGATTTGTGGTCCCGGTTCATTCTGGCCGCCATCGTCGTCTTCCTGCTCGACCTGCTCCTGCGCCGGATCCGCATCTTCGACCGCAAAAAAACGGCCCGTCCCAGCCTCGCAGTCGCGTCGCGATAACGGCCGGAGAATTGAACAGGGAGGGGGGGAGGCGGGGAGGGAAACAACGCGAATCCCACCGCATGCCAAGGCTTTTTTGGGTTTTCAGTTGGCTTCGTGAGCCAAGTGAAAACCCAAACCAGCCTCGGTGCGCGGTGGGATTTGTGCCGTATCCCTCCCCGCCTCCCCCCCTCCCTGTGAATCTTCTTCGAGCCGCGTAGGGTCGGTGCTTGGGTCCGGCAAGTGCTTCTGAGGGCGGAATTTCCGCGCGTTCGTGACTTCCGGCACGGTCGACGGCGGAAATTCCTGTGATAAGAAGCCACCGTGGCTACGACGACCGACCCGACACTCGACGAACCGCTCCGATCCTATGACGATCTGCTTTCCGTTTTTCGGCAGGCCGAAAAACCATTTTCCGAGTTTCGAATCGGTCCGGAGATGGAAAAGCCTGGCGTGTGCGGGCGGACCTTCGAGCCCATTCGATACGATGGCGATCGCGGCGTTCTTGCGGTTCTCCAGTATTTCATCGACCAACACGGCTGGCAGGCCGATCGCGAGCACGAGCAGGGGCCCATCATCGCGCTGAAGCGCGGGCGTGCGTCCATCACGTTGGAGCCCGGTGGGCAACTCGAACTGAGCGGCGCCGCCATGGATGACGTGCATCAGGTTTGCGCCGAGTTCCGCGGGCACATGCGCGAGCTGAAGCCGATCAGCGACAAGCTCGAGATTCGCTGGCTCGGCGTGGGATTTCACCCCTTCGCGCGCCGCGAAGATCTGCCCTGGGTGCCCAAAGATCGTTACAAGATCATGCGCGAGTACCTCCCCAAGCGCGGCTCGCACGCGCTGGACATGATGCAGCGCACGTCGACGGTGCAGGCGAATTACGACTTCTCGAGCGAGGAGGATGCGATGCGCAAAATGCGCGTGGCCCTCGCCCTCGGTCCCTTGACGACGGCGCTGTTCTCGAACAGCCCGTGGCTCGAGGGCAAGCCGCACGGCGGAAAGAGCTACCGCGCACGCGTGTGGCTCGACGTCGACAACGACCGCGCCGGCCTGGTCGAGCCGCTCTGGCGTCCCGATGCGGGCTATCGCCATTACGTCGAGTGGGCGCTCGACGTCCCCATGTTCTTGGTAAAGCGAAATGGGAAGATTTTCGCCAACACCGGGCAGACGTTCCGCAGCTTCTGGCAAGACGGCTTCGAAGGGTTGAAGCCGACGCAGAACGATTGGCAGACGCACCTGAATACGCTGTTTCCCGAAGTGCGCCTCAAGAAGACCATCGAAGTGCGCGGCGCCGACGCGCCGTCCTCGCGCCTCGCCTGTGCGCTGCCCGCGCTCTGGACGGGCATCTTCTACGATACGAAAGCGTTGGCGGAGGCCGAGGCACTGACCCGCGATTGGACCTACGCCGAGGTCAGCGCCCTGCGTACGCGCATCTGGAAAGAGGGCCTCCAGGCCATGTTCCGTGAGAAGCCGCTCTCGGAGTGGGGACTGCAGCTCATCTCCATCGCCGAAGGCGGTCTGCATCGCCGCAATCGCAAGAGCCAGAGCGGCAAGGACGAAAGCGTGCACCTCGTCCCGCTGCGCGAGCTCGTTGCCCAGGGCTGTACCGCGGCGGACAAGCTCCTCGAGGGGCTTGATCCGCAAGCTCCGGATCTGCGCCGTCAGATCGTCGAGCGCACCGACTTGATGCTAGCTCGCTGATCACGTCCCGCATTCCACGTGGGAGAGGCGTCGGGAAGTCGTTGGCTTCGGCTCGGTTCCGCGCCGTTGGCGAAGTTCCTTCCGACGTCGCTTGGTCCAAACGACGAAGGGAGCGCGTTCCGAAGAACGCGCTCCCTTTTTTCGTCGGGGTTTACGACCTAACTACTCGATGCTCTCCACGTAGCGGACCAAGGCGTCGACGTCCTCTTTCGAAAGGCTCGACGTGACGCCGTGGACGTCCTTCGTTCCATCCTGCAGGACGGCCCAGCCGGCTTCACCCTCTCCCAGCGCGGGATGGCCTGGTGCGAGGATGGCCTCTCGGATGGTGGTCGCCATGCCGTGGTGAAGCAAGGCCGCCTGGGTCCACACACCGCGAAGCGACGGCGTGTTGATGTGGGGCTGACCCACCACGTTGCCCGGAATGAAGGTGCGGTCCGGATCTCCCAAGTTGAACTGAATCAGGAGCTTGAGCCGACGATCTTCCTCCGCATTGCTGCCCGGGGCTCCCGCTGCGAGCGGATCCTGGAACTCGACGCAGTTGTCGGCCTGGAAGCAGAATGGGACGAAGTAGTCGAGCGGCCGCGGATGCACGTTGATTTCCGGGCCGGCCACCGACGGACGGATCGCGTCGGTCATCGTTTGCGCAAAGCCGCGCTGGATCTGGCCGTTGATGTTGATCTCGACGGCTTGGATACGCGGATCGTTCCGATAGGTGTTCACGAATTGGGTCAGCCACGCGGCGCCACGACCGTGATCCAATCCGTCGGCGAACTTGCCCGGGGTGTGGCATCCCGCGCAGCCGGCGTTCTGGAAGGCCTGCTGGCCCTTCGTGATCTGTTGGATCACCGCGTCGTCGAGCTGCTTCGACGCGGCCGCGTACTTGAGGGGATTCGGCGGCAGGCGCATTTCGGCGACGGAATAGGCGTCGATGGCGCGGCTAAGCGCACGCCGTGAGAACGGTCCGCCCGGGAGATCGCGCGTGATGTCCGCGATGCGTTGGTCCATGATGGCGACACCCTGCGCGACGATTTGATCGATCCGCGCCTGGTTCTTTATGAGCGACGACCGCGGACCGGCGCTGATGGGACGGCACTCCAAGTCGTTGCCCGTCTGCGCCAAGTTGCCTCTCCGGTCACCGATGCGCGTCTTGGGATCGGACGAGACACCATCGATGAAGCCGAACTCGATGAGCTGGCAGTTCGGGCGCGTCTGCGCGGCAAAGGCCAAGGAGGTGTAATTGCCGTTCGCAAACGAGCCGTTCCAGAAGTACGAATCGGTTTCCGCCAAGTTGTGATTCGGTTTCACCTGGTGGTACGCCGTCGGTGCCGTCGCACCGTTCGCGTAGCCGACGCCGTCGGTATCCAGCTCGTCGACGTGGCACGTCGCGCACGATTTGCGGCCGGTGTTCGACCACGATGCCTCGTAGAAGAACCGCTCGCCGATCTCCACCGTCGTCGCCGGATACGGCGGGTTCGCGTAATCGAGATTGACCTTGCCGAGCATGCGTCCCCGGCGCGTCTGCGGATCGAACGAATTGAGGTCACACACCTCGAGCCGCTCGCTCGCCCAGTCCGCGACGAAGAGCCGACCATTGTCCTCGTCCAGCGCAAGCCCGAAGGGGCGGTGGTCGAGGTGCCAGGTTTGCCGGGCCCGCAGTGTGTTCGGCTGGGCGGCCGTGTTGACCTCGAGCTCCTGCACCGTGTCGGTCGCACCGAGGGCGACGTAGATGCGATCGCCTCGCTTGTTGCGGATGATCGTCGTCGGGACGGCGCCGTCGATGACCTTCACCGCGTCTTCGAAGTTGGGCTCACCCGAGTTGTTGTCCGTGTAGTAGTTCAGCTGATCTTTGTTGAGATCGATCGGGAGTTGAACGATGCCGTTGCGCAGATCTTCGAAGTTGTAGCTTCGCGTTCTGTCCCCGAGCGCTCCGGGGTGAGCCGTGTACTGCTTGCCGTCGATGCCTTTGACCTTGACGGGAGACCCGGCGACTTGGGCAGGAAGGTTTTCGTTCGTATCCGGGAGGCCGCGATCGATGGTGGTCGTGGTGATGTACACCAAGTCGTTGATGACGGTGAGGTCGGTCGACGCACCATTGATGGTCATGCGCCCGCTTGCCTTGCCGTTCGCAACGTCGATCTTCGCGACCTCACCGCCTTTGTTGTTCGCGACGTAGACGTTCTTCTGCGCATCATCGACGACCAGGCGGTACGGATTGTTGCCGACGTCCATGATCTCCGCGATCTCTTTGACGTCTTTGATGCCGACAGGCTGGTTGTTGATCTGATCGCGCTCGATGTTGACTTGGTATTCCAGAACACTGTGGCGCCAGCGGTTGGCCACGAAGAGCTTGGCGTTGTCCTTGTTGACACCGTCCTCCGGAACGAAGGCGACGTCCGCGCAATAGTAATGTGTCGGAATCTCGACGGGTTTACCGCCCTGCTCGAGAATCTTGTCCGTCTTGGTGTCGATGATCGAAATGTAATTCGAATACTGATTGCAGACGAACATCAGGTCGCCCGCAGGGTGCAGAGCGAGCCGCTGCGGTCGGAGGCCTACTTTGAGCTTGTCGAGTGTCCGCATACTGCCGTTGTTGCTGACATCGACGATGGTGACCTCGTTACCGGGGGTGGTGACGTCGCCTCCGAGCGGGATATAGGCCTTTCCGCGTCCGTTTACGTTGACGTATTTCACGTCGGACGGGTTGCCTCGAAATGGGATTTGCTGCGTGACGAACTTGTCGGTGGCGCTGACGATGTCCGTGGCGAGCGGCGGAAGCTGGCTTGCCGCGCGCTCCCGATTGATTTGAGCCTGGATCTCCGTCAGCTTGTCGTCGGTCGACACCGTCACGTCGGCGGTCGTGTAGTCCGCATTGGTGAAGGGCCGGTTGTCCTCGTTGATGCGCCCCTGCGCGGCCAAGGGCAGGAGCTGGAACGGGGCCACGAGTGAACTACGCTTGTACGTCGTGATCTTGGGCGGCTCGAGCGCCGATGGGGGCGTTCGCCCGCCCGTACCGATGTTCTTGCCGCAATCCTGGGCCGTTGGCTCTTTGCAGAGGGGGTCCTCGGAGAGGTCATTGGGCGCAGGGGTCTTGCAGCCGGGTGCGCTCGCGGCGGCGGCCATGACCAGCCCTAGACCGATCGTGAGATATCTCGTTTTGGCCAGCATGTTAGATGCCTCCGTCGGGAGAAAGCTTGATGACGATGTCTTCTACGGGAATGGCGTTTCCGTTCTGATCGGTGATGTTCAAGGCGAATCCGAACTGGTTCGAACCCCCTTGACGTTGAAGGGCTTTGACCATGATCCGCGTGCTCTTCTTGTCAGCCCTGGGCGCTGTGAGAATCGCCGAGGTCTGGGTGCTGTCTTGTTGTGCGTCTTTGACGGCTTTCTCGTCTTGGTCGACGTAAACCTTGATTTCGTTGGGGGACTGGACGGTGATTCGCGCATTGATATCGGTGCCCGACAGGTTCACGATGTACGCGACGGCAAACGCAGCACGATCGATCGCGACGGCGCGGGGAAAACGCTCGTTGAAATTGATGAACGTGCGATTCTCGAACAGCCCGTCCCAGATGCCGTTCTGGAACGTATTCGAACCCATTTTGTCGAAGATCGCGGGATTTGTCGTTTTTTCGGGGCCGGCGGGCGTTTCCTGGTTGATGTTGTTGGTGCCTGCGTAGTCACCTGCAACCAGCCAATTCAGATTGAAGCCGTTCCCGACCAATCGCAGACCTTGGGCCCACGTGAGAATCTGTTGGGCTTCGAAGGACGACGGATCGATGAGCTTACCGCCCGTGTGTGCGACGCCCTTCGCGAACTTGCTCGCCCCTTGATCGACGGCCGGGTTTCGCGCGATTTCGTTGGTCGGATACAAGAACAGGTAGCTGTCCCTGGCATTCAGGAAACTCGTGAAGTTCGACGCGGCATTGAAACTGAACCCCAGTCGGGCCTTGTCGATGGCCCCCGTGATCATGGGGAAATGCGAGCCGTTCGGCGGTGCCTGCGTCTGTTCCCCAACCCCGTGGCAAGCCGTCGTGTCGGAGCACGGCCGGCCGCCGGTGACCTGCGTATTCTCGAAAATCGGAGCGACTTGACGCGAGAAGAAGGCAAAATCGAGGGGGGTCGTGGCGGTCTTCGTCGCGTAGAGGAACGACATGATCCGCTGGTAATTCAGGTCGCCGGGATTTCGGAAGACCGTGCTCCCGGGGTGCGGGGACTTCTTGCAGTTGTTCTTGCCGAGCGGGCAGACGACAATCTGCGATTGAACGGGATTTTGCTTATTGACGTAGCAGGCAAAGCTCCTGAGGTTGTCCGCCGCACTCGCGTTCTTCTTGATCGTGAGGGCGCCCGGTTTGTCCTGACCGTGGCACGTGGAGCCCGCGCACCCGTTCCCATTCCCAACTTGGTCATTGACGTTGTAGTCCTTCTGCCCGGTCAGAATCGGCAGAATGTCGGCCTGAAACGTGCCCAAGTTGAACTCACTCGGATCCACGCACCCGTTGCCTTGCGGTATGCCACCGTCGCCCGGCTGGGTGGGCGGCTGGTTCTGGGCGTCCTTTGCGGCTTTGGCCGCTTGGATCCATTGAAGAAGGTCTCCGGTGCTTTCCTCGGAGAACTTCTTGGACTTGCCGTTGCCATGCTTGTCCGTTGCGGGGTTCGCCCGCTTGTAGACCTCCGAATTGTTCGGCGTATCCAGATCGACCTTCTTGTCGGGGCTACTGAAATCCGTCATCGCCGTGAAGTTCGCCAACTCCTCGGCGCTCCCGGCAGCCGGGCCTTTGTAAAGCTTGAACCCTCCGGCGCCTTCGTCCGCGCCGTGGCAAGCCGAGGCCGTGCAGCCCGTGGTTTCCGCGTTGTCCAGGGCCGGCTGGATCTTGGTTTGGAATGTCGGGTAATCGAAGTACGACTGCGGACCGGTGCCTCCTCCTCCCGCATCTTCATCTTCGGTGATCGCGGGATCACCGCTGTTCGATTTACAACTAGCTGTCACCGCAAGCCATGCGGCGATGGATGCCAACCCGGCGATGGTTGCCCGGTTGAATAAAGAGCCGTAGCGCATAGGACCTCCTCCCGGCCGCCCGCATGGCTGCGACGGTGGTTGTCGTGTGAAAAGCATGATTCGTTGCCTAAGCTGCGCCTATGCACTAGCCGGGCCGAAGCATGATTCTCGGCAGATAGGCCAATTTTCAGTGCTGATCGGCCCGTCGCGCGTGAGTGCTGACTCGGCGTGATTCTCTGTTTCGTCGACGAGGGTGGATCATCCCACCCTGGATCATCGGCACTGCACTGCTATTGGTTGCAACCCGAAGCATCGCTTGATGGGCATATGAAACCGGTATAAGAGCCCACTGCCGAACCGCTTCGTTGAAAAGAGCCGCTGGCAACGATACGGCCAGATGCATTGGAATAATCCGATGTACCGCCTTGAATGTGCACGGTGGTCTCGAAGGCACCGCTGCCATCGGGATGAAGCTGAAAATAGCCGCTGTCCTGGCCGAACATCCGAGCACCGTTGGCCATGGTGATCACGCTCGTTCCTTCGTAATTCAGGCGACCGGATTCCATTGCATCGGGGACGAGGGTCTTGAATGTGAACTCGTACTTCGCATCCAGATTGCCCTCGAGACGTCCATGCGTGCAAGTCCAGATGGGTGATGCGCTGCACGCGGAACCATGATCGAGCATCGATGTGAATGGCCCATCGGCGACGCGGCAAGGCCCCGCGTTGGCGTTCGGTGCGAGTGCGCCAAGCGTCAATCCCGACCAAATGAGTGCGACGCTGCTGCTCTTCGTCATGGTTCGACGGCGATCACGTCGCCGAGTCGTCGGCGCAGCGATCGCGCGGACGGCGGGTTGGCGTAAGAAATACGAAAGAGCATGAGCTCTGCGTGATCTGCTCGTACCTCGAAGAGCTCGCGGAAGCGATGGCGCAAGGTGGAGAGTTCCGCCTGCTCCTCGCGTGAGAAACCCACGCCGCCGCCGCGCTCGAGGCGCGCGAACATGTAGAGCAACGCGGTCATGGGCTGAAACGCCAGCCGGTGCGCCGTGGCCGTGAGCCACACGTCCTGCACGGCGCGTCCCCCATCGAAGTAGGCGCGTGCATCGGTTCCTGCCATGCTCAGGAGCCCCACGGCCGACGATGCAAGCAGCGCTTTGCGTGCAGGCAGCTCGAGCCCGCGCCCCGCACCGAGCTCGCGCGCCATCTTCATCACATCGCCGTCGGCCACCAGGTGCAGTCCCACGCGATCGCCGGCTCCGAGCTCCAAGGTGGCCAGATCCAAGCCGTCGCGTCGTGCGAGCGCGTCCTCGCGCGTCCAGCGGATCTCGCCGATCATCTCGCGATGCATGGCCTGCGACAGGTACCGCACGCGATCGCCTTGCCCGAGCACGTTGCCCAGCGCCGCGCGAACGTCTTCGTCGGTGGCGAGTTGCAAGGTCGCGCCGGCGCGCTTTGCGGCTTCGATCAGCGCCGCGCGGTGGGAGCGTTCCAGCGGCGCATAGGGCGCGATGCGCCGGTTCGTGGTGCGGTCCGCCATGAAGGCCGCAAGCTCGCTTTGCGGCGTGTCCGCCGAGGGCAGCGGCTCGACGGAGCAGACGATGCCCGGCTCGGGGAAGGGGACGATGGTCACCGGCCGCCCCATTTCGCGCGCGGCGAGCTCGATGTTGCGGGCCAGCGCCCCGAACGCCAAGTGCGTGGCGGCGTGCTCGAAGTCGAGCATGCTCCCCGAGCGCGAGCGCTCTTCGTCGTGAAGGCAGAGGATCCGCCCGCCCCGCACGACGAACCGCCATGGCTGGCAATTGCCGCCCGATGGGGCGCGCGTGCCGTATGCCAAGAGCGTCCGCACCTCGTCGATGGAGAAGCGCTCGCCCCGCGCGCTGGAAGGCAAAAGCTCCGGCACCGGATCGGGCGATGGCGGCGGGACAGAGTCCTCGCTGAAGGAGGGCCGGGGAGTTTCGGCGCCGGCTCCATCGCGCACGAGCTCTTCGAGATCGACGAAGAAGCGCCCCGACTCGGTGAACTGCCCCAGCAGAATGCGCCGTGCGGCGTCGGCGTTGACCGCGCTGTTGAGCGCGACGGCGGAGGCGAGCTGCGGCCACGTGCCGATGCTCGTGCCCACGTCGAGAAAGGAGACCGCCACGCGCTTCGAGAGGGTGCGACCCACGATGGCGAAGGCAATGGGCAGCTTCTCGTACGCGGTGAGTCCGTCCAGCTTTTCGCCGTCGAGCGGCCCCGTCATGCCATGAAACAGCGGCCGATCCGGCTCGCGGTCGAAGCGCTCGACGTCGAGCAACCCGCGATCGCTCGTGCCCATGATCACGGGAATGCGCCGGGCGCGTGCGCGCTCCCGCAGGCGCACCTTCATGCGAAGGTCGTCGCACTCCTCGAAGACGAGATCGAGCCCTTCGAGGAAGGCCTCGATGTTGTCATCGGTGACCCCCTCGGGAAAAATCGCAACGTTCGCGTACGGGTCGAACTCGAAGATGGTGCGCGCCGTCAGCACCGCCTTGTTGACACCGAGGCCCTGCACGCTGGCGCGCAGCCGGTTCATGTTGGCCAAGGTCAGATGATCGAAATCGGCCAGCCGGAGCGTGCCCCCGATGCCCTCGAGCGCCAAGGTGACCGCCGTGCTTTGCCCCACGGAGAGCCCGACCACGCCGATGGTGAACCGCGCGAGGCGCTCCTGTTCCGCCGCCGTGATTTTGTGCCGATTCACCCCCGTGCGAAGCTCGCGAAACTCCGCCGGCGGCAGGACGTGGACGAGGCTGCGAGACCAGGGATAGAGAAACCACGCCCCGTACGCCTCGGGCTGCGTCCCACCGAGGTGCGCCTCGATCCGCCGGCGCAGCTCGTCCTCGCCCAGCTTGCGCGACGGAGAGCGCAACTGCATCAAATCGGCGAGCTGAAGATCGATCGCATCATGGACGAGCACATGGCCGGTCGAGCGCAGGCGCGTCAGCTCGGCGCCTGCCTCGTAACGATCCGGCTTCCAATCGCTCGAGCTCGAGGTCACGGTGGTGCGGGTAGCGGAGGAGGCAGGGCAGGGAGGTCGCGCGGTGCCGCAACCTGATAGATCTGCTCCAACATTTCCGGCACGAGCTCCCAGCGCAGCAGAATGAGGAAGGCATTCCCCATGTCTTGAAAGCCTGCGTCGAGGGCATGCCCGATGTCGCTTCGCCCGTCGCTCCCTTCGAAGTGATAGGTGAACGTCGTCTTTCGATGTGCTTCGTAGAACTCGCCCGCAAATTCGAGGAGCTTCGTCAAAAGCTCCTTGGGCAGTACGCCCTCCTGCAGAGGGACGATGCGGATCGCATCGAGGAGGCTGAAGAGGTGAACGCCTTCATCGACGAGCTCCACGATGGCCGCCACGATGGGGCCCTCCGGGCCGCGGGCGATGAGCACCTCGCGCTTGCGCAAGATCCCTGCGTCGCGCCACTCCTCACCAATCTGCGCCAGATCGAACCGATCGGGCACGAAGTCGAGCGCCTCGAGGTAAATCGGATTCTTGGTGCGCGCGAGCACGTCGCACACCATCTTGCGTTCGCCCTCGGTCGCCGTGTCGAAGGTCGTGTCCGCGTACACCGTCCGCGGGGCCCCTGGCGTGGTGGTCTTTTTCAGCGGACGAATCGGCAGGATGTACGCGCGACCGCTGTCGACATAACGGCGTGGAATATCGTAGTAGGCGAGCCGCGGAAAGCGTGCCGACTCCTGCACCATGGCCATGAGCCACTCGGTGTTCGGCGAATCGCGGTACGTCCGCGTCATGATGTCCAAGTGGATGTCCCGCAGGATCTGCCCGCGCCCGGAGCCTGCCGTGGCCACGTGGTTCGGATGCCGTGCCGTCTGGTAGAAGAAGGTGCTCCTCTCGTACGGCCGCACCGCGGAAACCGAGCCCTCCACGCCCCGCGCCGAAGGCCGCACGACCTGCGAGCCGAGATCGGGCGCCCGCGCAATGCGGCGGCAGAATTTCCCGAAGCCGACCTTCTGCGAGAGAAAGTCGCTTTGCGACATCCCCGAGAGGCCGAAGTATCCGGCGCGATCGAGCAGCTCCCACACTTGCTCGGCGAAGCGCCCATCGGCGCGCGTATTCGGGCTCAGGAGGCGAATGACATGATCGCGCCACCGTGCGGCGTCGTCCTCGGAGTGGGGCACGAGCACGATGCCGGCGATGTCTTCGCCGGACCAATTGCTGGTGTTGCCCACGTGTCGGATCACGCCACGGAAATCGAAGCGCTCGCGGTCACGCCACTGGATGGAGAGATCCTTGATGGCGAGCCCTGGGTAGAGCACGTCGGTGAGCCGCTTGGTGTCGAATGCCACTCCGTCGAAGGATATGTCAGACAACGGGCGGCGAATGCGCAGCTCGGGCCAGCGCGGGTGGATGAAGGTGATGAACCCTTCGCCCTCGCGTGGACGCGCGCGGACCCAGGCGCGATGCCGCGCCCGTTCGATCTCGAGGGGCACGGGCGCCGCCATGCGATCGCCGCGCAGCTCCGTGCGGGGCACGGCGAAACGGAAGACCGAGAAGTGGCTGACGATCTCGATGAAGAAGGGTGGGTCGGGAAAGACATCGTCGGTTTGCCACTCGAGCGGCAGGGCCTGATCGGGAACGATGTCCGCTGGAATCAGTTTCGTCAGAGGCCGCCCTTGCTCCGACACCGCGCGCGCCGGGCAGCGGTTGGCCATGAGCGCGCGCAGCACTTCACGCAGCCGCCGTGGATCGGCGATGAGCTCGCGCTCGCGCGGCCGCGCGACGTCATTTTGAACTGCGAGCCCGCGTGCGCGCAGTCGGTCGATGAGCGAGAGCAACTCGCGCACCGCTTGGAGCGGCAGTTCTCTGACGGCGTAGTCGACCACCGGGCCGGAGGGCGAGGGGACGACATCGACGATCTCGCCGAGTATCGGTTCGACATCGGCGTGCAACTCCAAGAGATGCCGCGAGCCGAGGCCCGGCTCGCAAGGAGCATCCATGCGAGCTTGGAGAGTTTCCGCGTCGAGGGCGAGAACACGAAAGGTTCGCGCTTCGTCGAGGTCTTTTCCGGTCAATGCGTGAGGAGCCAGCGTAAGCACGAATCCCCCAGCACCTACGATGCGCCATCACCCCCCGTGAGCTCTGACTCGACAGTGCACCTTTGACGCGCAAGCGACGCCGACAGTGCCCAGACCGAACAGAAGAAGGAAACCGCCAAGACGCCAAGGACGCCAAGATAGCTTGATGTGCTGAAGCCTCGGGAACCCTTGCCACCTCTCTCGTTCTTGGCGCTCTTGGCGCCTTGGCGGTTCCCTCTCTCCCTCCCGCCGCGGCGCTAACGGAGAGCGCGGACGCCGATGCGGCGCCGCAGATCGGCAATGGCGGTCTCGAGCTCTTTGCCATTCACCTGGTCTGCGCCGAAGCTGCGCTGGAACCAGGTGCAGGCCTCGGTGGCGGTGGCGAACACGCGGTGCGGATAGGGCGGGCGCGCCAGAAGCGTCAGGCTGGAAACGACGCCGCGAACGGCGGACGCGCGAAAGCCGCTGCCCTCGTAGACCACCGCCGAATAGCGGATGAAGCTCGCGTTGTCGGCAAGGAGCTGCCCCAGCGCCTGACGCGCTTCCGTCGGCGGAAGCGGAGCCCCAGGTTCGACGATGGTGATGAGACCGACGCCTTCAGGAAAGGCGCGGCGAAATTCGTTGAAGCTTCTTTCGAGGATGCGCAGAGCGACCAGCGACGTATGGACGCGCCAAATATCGATGTAGAACTGCTTCCATCGGGCCATGCAGTAATCCGGACTGACGGCGTCGACCCTCGCAGGGGCCACCGTCAGCGTACTCATGGGATGGAGATTCCCCTGGTTTTCCACGTTCCCCCCCGATTTGGGCCGCTCATACTGCTCGACTCTTCTTCGTCCGTAGCGTTGCTTCCAATTCTTAGCTTGCTCTCTTCACCTCGCGCACGAAATCGCGAATGCGCGCGGAATCTTTTCTTCTTGGATTCCCCACGAGCTCGACTCCGCTCGCCACATCGACCGCATACGGCTTCACGGTCGAAATGGCCTCATGAACATTGGTCGCGTCGAGCCCGCCCGCCAGGGTGAGTTTTCGCGCTCGAGCTAGCTCGCGCACCAAGTTCCAATCGAAAACCGTCCCGGTTCCGCCCAGCGCCCCAGTCACTTTGGCATCGGCCAGGAGATGCTCGCCGGGATAATTTGCTGCGGAGGCAACATCTTGTGCATCCGCAATGCGCACTGCTTTGTATGCATGAGGCAATAGCGGTACGAGCTGCTGCGGCGATTCATGTCCATGGAGCTGCAGACAGCCGAACTCGTGCTGCAACTCGAACAGCTCCTCCAGGGGCAAATCCGCCACCACCGCAACGGTCAGGAACTTGGGCGCCGCCGCCGCCACCGTGCGCAAGATCAACCGAGTCTCTTCCGGCGTGACGTACCTCTTGCTCGACGGCACCAAGTTGAGCCCAATCGCATCGGCCCCCGCCTCAATGGAAGCCAGCGCATCCTCAGGATTGGTAATGCCGCAAATCTTGATCTTGGTCACAGCCCAAGGCTAGCACCGCCCAACATCCACGTACCCGTCGACGTCTTACGTCAACGTCAACGCAAGACGTCAACGTGTCCTTACGGCACGATTTTGAGCAGCTCTTTCACCTTGGCGATGACCTGGGGGGCCTGGATCGGCTTGGTGATGTAGGCGTTGGCGCCCAGTTCGATGGCTCGTTTGCGGTCTTCGGCGGCGCCCTCGGTGGTGATGATGATGACCGGGGTGTCTTTGTGCATCGGATCGGAGCGCACGCGCTTCACCAATTTCAGACCGTCCATGATCGGCATATTGATGTCGGTCAGGATGATGTCGAAACGGCCAGCGGCCAATTTGCGGAGGCCGTCGACGCCGTCGTCGGCTTCGGTCACGCGCAGGTTCTTTACTCGCGAGAGCGCGAAGACGAGAAGCTGCCGCATCATGGGGGAGTCTTCCACCACCAGGCACGTGTACTCGGCGCTCATTTCAAGTCGTCTCCGACGTTACGTGTGATCGCATCGATGGCTTCGAGGCCAGGAAACTTGCCGTTCGAGTTTGCGAAAAGGAGCGCCCCCATGAGTGCCGTGGCCGCGTGTGCCCCCAACATTTTGAAGAGCGCGTAATCTACGGGTAAGAACTGCTCTTTCTGATCCAACAGAGAATAAATCACGATCACCCCCACGACGGCATCGTCGATGCGCATCGGAACGCACGCGGCCGGTTGGTCTCGCGGCGCCGTACTGAGCTCCCCCTCCTCGATGTGCGCCACGCCCGTCATGAAAACCCGCTCGATCAAATCCCCCGTACGATCGCGCGAGCCGCGATCTTCCTCTTTTCGAGATCCCGCGTGGATGGCCAGGCGGGGCAGGCGCGATAGCTCGATGCCATCGCTCGAGATGGGGACGAGGTCGGAGCCGTCCTTCAAGTAGAAGGCGTGCGCACGGGAACCGACCAGTTGCGTGAGGAGCTCTTTCAGGTGCCGCAGCACCTCGCGCAGGTGCAATGTCGAGTGGAGCTGGTAGCTCGCCACATAAAGGTGCGCGAGGTTCGACAGCTCCTCTTCCACTTCGGAATACCGTGTGAAGAGATGCGACGAATTGCGCTCGGCCTCCCGGACGTGGGAAAGGAGCTGCTCCTTTTCCCGCTCCAAGTACTCGATCTTGCGGAGCAGCTCGCGGATGGCCTCGTCGCTCGCCAGGTGCGTGCGCAACGCAGCGTTCTCGCTCTCCAGATCGAACAAGCGCTTTCGCAGCCGGTCGTTTTCGCGCAAGAGCTCGTCCGTGAACTCGGCGCCCTTCTTGAAGAATGTGTGCACGAACGAGTCCCGTTCGATCTTTGCGCTGGCGTCCGTTTTGATATCCCCGGATGCCTCGCCTTTGGCGTCGGGCTGCTGTCCCCCCCCGGTTTTTCGGTCCGCCATGACGGGCTAACGTATCACATTTGGTCGATCCATAGCGCCAGCTCACCCACGATGATGCGCTTTGCGGTGCGAAGCGTCGCTACATCTTTGCTGCCCGTAAGCAGCATTGCGCAACGCAATTCCGCAAGGATCGCATCCAGTTTGGCGATCGCCCCATCGTGACCGCCTTCCGAGAAGGCGCGCAGCATGGGCCGGGCAATGCCCGCGTGGGTCGCACCCAGTGCGAGAGCCCGCGCTACGTCGAGACCGGTCGCGACGCCGCCCGTCGCAATCACACTGCGGAACCCCAATGGGGCGAGGGCGGCCACGGAGGCTGCCGTCGGAACGCCCCAATCCCAAAAGGCCTCCCCGAGGCTCTTGGATTGGGCATCGCCTGCCTTCTCGGCCCGCCGGGTCTCCACGCCCACCCACGACGTACCGCCTGCACCCGAGACATCGACGTGCTCCACCCCGACGGAGCGAAGCCGCTCGCCGACGGAGCGCGAGATCCCACAGCCCGTCTCCTTGGCCACGACGGGCACGGAAAGCTCGTGCCGAAGCCGCGCGATGGTCTCCAGCCCGCGCGAAAAATCGCGATCGCCCTCGGGCTGCACCAGCTCCATCGCCGGATTGAGATGGATGCAGAGTGCATCGGCCCCCACATAGCCAATCAAGTCTTGCACCTGCGCGGTGGACATCTCCCGCGCTTGCACCACCCCGAGGTTCCCCAAGACCACCGTCGTGGGCGCGACCTCGCGCACCCGGTACGTGTCCTTGCTGTTGGGGCGCACGTGCATGGCGCGCTGGCTGCCCAAGCCAAAGGCAATTCCGCGCTCCTCGGCAATCTGGGCCAGCCCGCGGTTCACCCGCAAAGCCTCCTCGGTACCGCCCGTCATCGCCGCGATGACGAGGGGAGCCTTCAACGTCTTTCCGGCGAGCGTGCACCTCAGATCGATCTCGTCCGCGTGGAAGTCGGGGAGGGCATCGTGCACCAGACGCACCCCCTCGAGCAGCGTCGACCGTGTGCGAAAGCCGACGTCTTCCGTTGCGCAGAGCGTGAGGTGATCGCTTTTTCGTTCCCCAATCGAACCGGACATGGGTGCTCCTTCTGTAAGCTCTCGAGACTTTTTGGATTTTCAGAGAAACATGAAAGTTATTGTTTTGAAACGAGAAATCCGTGGAAGTCCGGCTTGACAGTCTTTTTCTACCGCCCTACGCTCCGCCCGGCAATAGATGATGGTGCGCCTATGAAAGAGGTGGTTGTCGGCTCCTCCGTGTCCCGAAGTTTTGGGGACTTTGCCCATACCATCAAGGAGGCCGTCGACCGGGAGTTGCCGCGGTGGCTTGCACCCCACGTGGCCAAAGCGAAAGAGCTCGGCGGGACCGCCTTCGCCGTATCTGACGCGATTGCGCAATTCGTGACGCGCGGTGGCAAGCGCGTGCGCCCGGTGCTCATGGGCGCGGCGTTCGAAGCCTACGGCGGACAATCGGCGATGGAGATCCTACCGGCGCTGCTCAGCGTCGAGCTTCTTCAGGCCTACTTGCTGATCCACGACGATTGGATGGACGAAGACGAGGTCCGTCGTGGCGGACCGACGGTGCACGTGGCGCTTCGTGAGCATTTTGCGTCGTCCCGCGCCGGTGAAATTGGCGCCGTTTTGGCGGGGGATCTGGCCATGGGCTACTCGCTCACGGCCTTGCTGGAAACCCGCACCACACCGGACCGTCTTGCGGAAGCAACCCGCGAGCTCGCGCGTATGCAAGTGGAAGTGGTGGCAGGGCAAGTCCTCGACGTGTACCACGACGGCAAAGTCGAAACGGTGCACGACCTCAAAACAACGAGCTACACGGTCCGCGGGCCGCTCCTTCTCGGAGCCTCGCTCGCCGGGGCCAGCGCCTCGCAGAAGGCGGAGCTCGAAGCTTTCGCGCAGCCGCTGGGGCTCGCGTTTCAAGTTCGCGACGATCTACTCGGTACCTTTGGCGACCCGCGGAAGACGGGAAAGTCGGCCGCGGGCGACCTGCAGCAGGGCAAGCGCACGGCGCTCGTTCAAGAGCTGCTCGCCGCCGATCGCAGTGGCGAAGATCGCGCGCTGGTCGAGCGTGTGCTGGGCATCAAAGATGCGCCGGCCGCCGACGTGGCGCGCGTGCTCGAGCGCCTGGCGACGGCCCGGCCGCGCGTGGAGGCTCGCCTCTCCGCGCTGCTGGACGAATCGCGCGCGCACCTGGCGCGAATGGACTTGCGGGAGGAAGCACGAACGATACTCGCAGGTGCCGTTTCGGCGTTGGGGGAGCGCGAAAGATGACGATGACGCAATCGAGGCCGTGGTCGCATGCATCGGGCAAAGTGATTCTTCTGGGCGAGCACGCGGTGGTGTACGGCGTGCCCGCCATTGCTGTGGGGATCTCCCGCGGAGCCATGGCGCGGGCGATCCCGTGCGACGAGAGCACCAGCGTGTTGCGGCTCGAAGGGCTGCCCGTCGACCTGCGGGCCGACGATGAAGAACGCGATCTCGCGCGCGGTTTTCGCGCGGTGCTCGAGGCCGCGGGCGTCCATGGCTCGTTCGTCGTGGAGGCACGCACGGATTTGCCACCGGGCGCAGGCCTGGGTTGCTCCGCGGCGCTGGGCGTCGCCCTTGCGCGAGCGCTCGATCCGGCGGCCAACGCGGCACTCACCGCCGAGCGGGCGATGGCCTGGGAACGCGTCTTTCACGGGAACCCTTCGGGCGTCGACACCGCCGTGTCCGCGGAGGGCGGCTGCATCTACTTCGAACGCGGGCGTGGCTTCGAGCGCGTGGAGTCCAGCGCGCCGCTCCTCTTGTGCGTGGGTCACACGGGCACCATCTCGAGCACCAAGTCCATGGTCGAGGCCGTTGCGCGCCTGCGCGAACGCCGCCCCGAGATGGTCGAAAAGTCGTTCGAGGGCATTCGCTCCCTCGTTCGCAACGCGCGGCTGGCCATCGAGGCCGGCGACGTGCGCGCGCTCGGCCAATTGATGGACCTGAATCAAATGCTCCTGAGCGGTCTGTTCCTTTCCACGCAGGAAATCGAGCGGATGTGCGGGCTCGCACGGGATGCCGGTGCGCTGGGCGCCAAGCTGACGGGGGCCGGTGGGGGAGGGTGCGTGGCGGCCTTGGTCGAAAATCGGGAGGTCGCCGATCGCATTCTCCGCGCCTGGAAAGAAGCGGGCTTCGAAGGCTTTTTGGCCGAAACGCCGGACAGGAACCGTCCGGCCGAACGTGGAGAAACGCCTGCGCGGGCGAGCGTCCGAGACCTCGGTGAGCTAGAGAGGTCGCCGTGACCGCGGCCACCGCCATCGCCCACACGAACTTCGCACTCGCCAAATACTGGGGCAAGAAGCCCGTTCCCGGAAACTACCCCGCCGTACCGAGTCTCTCGATCACCTTGGAGGGCATGTCGACACGCACCACGGTGCGCTTCGATGCGGGCCTCGAGGCCGATCACGTGGTGCTCAACGGCGCGGTCGCCACCGGCGACGTGCATGGACGCGTCGTCACCTTGCTCGATCGCGTTCGCGCCCTCGCGGGCCAAAGCCTGCGGGCCTCGGTCGAATCGGCCAATGATTTTCCCACGGCCAGCGGCTTGGCCTCCAGCGCCTCCGGTTTCGCGGCGCTCGCCCTCGCCGCCGTCCACGCCATGCCGGGTCTCGATCTGAGCATCGAGCGCGTGAGCGATCTCGCGCGGCAAAGCTCGGCCAGCGCGGCGCGCAGCCTGTTCGGCGGCTTCGTCGAGCTTCCCGCGGGCGAGGGCATCTCCGGTGCGCGGCCCATCGCGCCGCCGGACCATCTCGATCTGCACGTGCTCGTGTGCGTCGTCACCGAGGCGTCGAAGAACGTGGGCTCCACGTCGGGCATGCAAACGACAGCGCTTACCAGCCCGTATTATCCCGCATGGCTCGATGCCGCGCCGGCGATCTTCGCCGCCATGAAGCTGGCCCTCGAGGCCCGCGATTGGGAAAAGCTGGGCGATCTCACCGAGCGAAGCGCGCTGGCCATGCATGCGGCGGCGATGGCCGCGGGGCTCGTGTACATCCGCGGCATCACCTTGGATCTCTTCGCGGCCGTTCGAAAGCTCCGTCAGGAGGGGACGCTGGCGTACTTCACCGCCGACGCGGGCCCGCACGTGAAGGTGCTCGTGCGCTCGGCCGACCTGGCGCGCGTCAAAGGGGCGCTTTCCCAAGTGCCCGGCGTTCTCCGGATCATCGAAACGCGCCCCGGCGGCGGCGCGGTGATCGTGCGATGAAAGCGCGCGCGCCGGGGAAGGTCCTGCTCACGGGCGCCTACGCCGTCCTCGAGGGCGCCCCGGCGCTCGTCGTGGCGGTGGATCGCTACGCGCAGGCCGATACGGCGCGCAAAGAAGAGGATCCCACCGCGGAGGTCGCCCACGCGCTGGGCGATCGCGCTCCGGCGTGCGATCGCGGTCACCTGTTTCACGAGGGCACGAAGATCGGCCTCGGCTCCAGCGCCGCGGTGCTCGTGGCCTCCCTCGGCGCCGTCTACGCGGCGCGCGGACAGGATCTCGCCGATTCCGAGGTCCGCTCGAGCATCTTCAGCCGCGCCCGCGACGTGCATCGCGAGGTGCAGGGCGGTGGCAGCGGCTTCGACGTGGCCGCGAGCACGTACGGCGGCGTCCTTCGGTATTCCTTGCTGTCCGGCGTGCCGTGCGTCCTCACCACGGAGCTGCCCGAAAAGCTGCACTTCTCGGTTTTTTTCAGCGGTCAGAGCGCTCGCACGAGCGATCTTCTCGGCCAGGTTCGCACCTTCAAAGAGCGCGATCCCGACGCCCACCGACGCTGCATCCTCGCGCTCGGGCAAGCCTCGGAGCACGCCGTGCGCCAATGTGAGGCGGGAACCGCGGCCGAGTTCATCGCGGCGGTGCGCTACTTCGGTCAAACCCTGGAGGAGCTCAGCGAGGCCACCAGCGATGCGGGCGATGGCGTCATCGTGCCCCTGTCGTTCAAGCGCCTCACCGTTGCAGCCGCCGAAGAGCGCGCGACGTTTCTACCATCGGGGGCCGGGGGCGGTGACATTGGCGTCTTCCTCGGGGAGGCGCCCCCCTCGGAAAATTTCCTCAAACGTGCCTCGCAACTCGGCATGCACGCGCTCACGCTCGGCATCGACCGGGACGGCGTGCGCGTTCTTCCCGCCGAAGTACCCGTCTGACCACTGAAACAAGGAACCCCCCCGCCATGGCCCGAACCTCCCGCTTGCCCGGCTTCTACAAAGTTACCGTCCCCGAGCGCCGCGCCCTCGTCGCCGACGTCACGGGAACCGAGATCGGTGAAATCGAACGCTCCCTCGAGGCGGGAGGGCTCGAGGCCGAGACGGCCGACAAATTCGTCGAGAACGTCCTCGGGACCTACGCGCTGCCCTTCGGCGTCGCGCTCAACGTGCGCGTCAACGGCAAGGACTACGTCGTCCCCATGGTCGTCGAGGAGCCCAGCGTCGTCGCCGCGGCCTCCAACGCCGCCAAGATGATTCGCAGCGGCGGCGGCTTCCAGGCCGAGATCGATCCGCCGCTGATGATCAGCCAGGTGCAGCTCACGCGCGTGAAGGATCCCTTCGCCGCCGAGCAGCGCATCCTCGAGAAAAAGCAGGAGATCATCGCGCTCGCCGACCGCGCCATTCCGGGGCTCATCGCCCGCGGGGGCGGCACGCAAGACATCGAGGTGCGACGCATCGGCACCAAGCAAGACGAGATGCTCGTCGTGCACATCATCGTCGACTGCCGCGACGCCATGGGTGCGAACCTGGTCAACGGCGTGGCCGAGGCCGTGGGCGATCGCCTGGCCGAGCTCGCGCACGGCAAGGTGGGTCTGCGCATCCTGTCGAACCTCTGCGACAAGCGCAAAGTGCGCGTGACCTGCAACATCGCCGCGTTGGAGCTGGCGACGGACGAGATGGATGGCGACGACGTCATCGACGGCATCGTCAACGCCTCGCGCTTCGCGGAGCTCGATCCGTACCGCGCCGCCACGCACAACAAGGGCATCATGAACGGCATCGACGCCGTGGTCATCGCCACCGGCAACGACTGGCGCGCCGTCGAAGCGGGCTGCCACGCGTTCGCCGCGCGCAGCGGGCACTATGCGCCGCTGGCCACCTGGCGTCGCGAAAGCGAAGGCCTCCCGAGCCTCGTGGGCCACATCGAGGTTCCGATGTCGCTCGGCACCGTGGGCGGCACCCTGCGTGTGCACCCTGCGGCGCGGCTGGCCCTGCGCATGCTCGGCAATCCTGGGGCAGGGGATCTCGCCGCCATCGCGGCCTCGGTCGGCCTCGCGTCCAACTTGGCGGCCGTTCGCGCCCTGGCGACGGATGGTATCCAACGCGGCCACATGGCCCTTCATGCGCGCTCGGTGGCCATTGCCGCCGGGGCGGAGGGGTCGGTCGTGGAGCGGGTCGCCGCGATGATCGTCGAGGCGCGCGATATCACCCTCGAGGCTGCCAAGCGGGCCCTCGTCCTGCTCACCGACGGTGGCGAAGGCGCCACCCTCGTCGAAGATTAGGCCGCCCCGGAACTCTGCCGGAACTCGTATTCAGGTTCGGGTTAAGTCGGTCGAGCCCGCGGCAGCGGGCAAGAACCGGCGCTGAGTCCGTTCGTAGCCGGGAGGGTCGCCAGGCGGAATGGCGATCCCGGTTTTTCCGGACGACACGTCGCTCCGGTCCCGCCGGTTCGTCTCGCGGCCGCCGTTCCAGCACCAGGTCATTCCAAGCCTAGAACGTTCCCTCGACTCTTGCCTTGGGGCATGCGATGAAATCGAAGGAGACGTGTGGCAGGCGCGTGACACCGTGTATCCTTAGCTCGCATGTCCGGCTCAACGCCGGCGTGGTCGCTCACGGAGGAATTGGTTGGCGCAAGACGACGACATGAACGGCAAGGGCGCAAACGGCAGGTCCAGCATGCCGGGTGCAGCCCCAGACCCGCGACATGATCTGGCGGGCGCGCTGCACGACGTCTCCAACGCGCTCACGGTCCTACTCGGCTGGGTCGCGGAAGCGCGCCTCCCCGGTGCGTCGTCCGACGCCGTCGCCTACGCGCTGCGCATCATCGAGCAGCGCGGGCGCGCGGCGCGGGATCTGGCGCGGCGCGCGATTGGCGTGGAGATCCCGCGCACCGACGACTTCGAGCTGGTCGACGTGACCTTGAGTGACACGATCGACGGGCTCACGGTGGAAGCGCAACACCTGCACGTCTCCCTCGAGCTCGTGACACCGCCGACCGGTGCCCGCATCACCGGCGCCTCGGAGCTCGCGCAGATCGTGACGAACCTTCTGCTCAATGCGATGGCGCACTCGCCCTCCGGGGGCACCGTGCGCGTGCGCTCGTTCATCGCCCCACGCGGCCTCCAGATTGACGTGGAGGACGACGGTCCGGGGATCTCCGAGGAACGGGTCGTCACCCTGTTCGACGGCGTCTCCACGCGCACAGGCGGGGCCGGGGTCGGGCTGCGGCATGCCCGCGCCCTGGCCCGGGCCAACGGCGGAGAGCTTCTGCTCGCCAAAAAGGGACCGGGCGACCCTTC
This sequence comes from Sorangiineae bacterium MSr12523, assembly GCA_037157775.1. Classification (NCBI taxonomy): domain Bacteria; kingdom Pseudomonadati; phylum Myxococcota; class Myxococcia; order Myxococcales; family Pendulisporaceae; genus Pendulispora; species Pendulispora brunnea. The sequence continues at coordinate 5,710,819 of CP089982.1, read as the reverse complement.
TCGTGGAGCTTGCTTCCGAATTTTCTGGCCGCAGGACGGCCACCTCGCCGCCGTACCGCCCTCGACGGCGCGCCCCCGTACCCTGGAGGGCGTTCGCATCCTCGTTCTGGAGGACGACGACGACGTTTGCACGCTCTTGGAGGCCTCCCTGGGGGCTCGGGGGGCTCAGGTGACCGTTGCGCGCAACGCGAGCGATCTGGCGAGGGCCATCGACCGCCGGGACCACGACGCCGCCCTGCTCGACCTGTCCCCCATCTCCGGGGACGTGGAAGGGGCCCTCGCGGCCTTCCGAGCCCGCTCGCCCCACGCCTCGGTCGTTTTTATTACCGGAAGCGTCGACCGGCTCCCCGAGCATCTTGCAGGGCAAATTCACTGCGTTCGTAAGCCTTTCGAGGTCAGCGAAGTGGTCGAAGCACTTTCTCGACGAAAGCACGCTTGACTTACGACTCAGGTTATTGTCTTTTCGCGCCCACGACAGCGACACGAACGACGCAAAACGCGAAGGTGGCGGAACTGGCAGACGCACTAGCTTGAGGTGCTAGCGCCGTAATTGGCATGGGGGTTCAAGTCCCCCCCTTCGCACCGCGGACACGACGGTAAAGGCCTCGCAGGGAAAGACCCCGCGGGGCCTTCGTGCTTTGTCGCTCCCGGCTCCCGTCGCCGAGGCCCGCGCTGGTTCGGTCAGCGCTCCCAGAAGATTGAACAGGGAGAGGGGGAGGCGGGGAGGGATACGGCACAAACCCCACCGCGCACCGAGGCTGGTTTTGGGTTTTCACTTGGCTCACGAAGCCAACTGAAAACAAAAAAAAGCCTTGGCACTCGGTGGGATTCGCGTTGTTTCCCTCCCCGCCTCCCCCCCTCCCTGTTCAATTCTCTCTGCTTGCCCGCAAGTGACCAGTTGGTTACCTCATCAGGTCACTAATGGGTTTATCGCATTGGTCAAATGCGACAGCCCAACCATGGCACCTGTCTTTTGCTCGGCCAGAAATCTGCGCAGAGGACTCAACCATGATATTCGCGAAACTGTGATCCCAGCGCGGTCGACGCAGTGCCTTCACGCAGTTGTACGGAGCGCAGCATTCACCCTTGCCGCGGGTTGGTCGATGACGGCCGCCGCGACCCCGGAGCTGGTCACGCCCGATCCGCGCAGCCTCGGAATGGGTGGTCTCGGCGTCGCCGCGGCAGAGGACGCGTCGGCCACGCACCACAACCCCGCGCGGTTGCAAGCCGTGACCAAGGCCAGTTTCGTCCTGGGCTTGAGTGGACTCTATGCCCATCAAGAGGCACCCCTCCCGTATCCGGACGAGCCCAAAGGCACGTCGAACATCTTCGCGCCCTTCGGAATGGTCGGCGGTGCATATCGACTTTCGCCGCGGTTCGTCGTCGGCCTTTCGGTGCTTCCGGGCTCCGCCTCCGCAGGCCGCTACGAGCTCAAAAATGGGACAAGGAATGGGATGGAGTTGTCCGCAACGGCCATCACCGCGGAGGCGCAGCTCGCGGCCTCCTTTGCGTTGCTCGACAACCTGTGGATCGGCGTGGAGTACCGCGCGAGTTACGTGAATCAAACGCTCAAAACGCCGCTCGACGTTCCAGGCGGCGTCTTCCAGATGAAGACGACCCTCGACGGGTTCAACTTTTTGGGCGCGGCCGCCGGCATCTATTACGAGCCTGTTCGCGGCACCGGAATCGGGTTCGCCTACCGATCGCAGATGTCCAAGGACATCGACGGCACCACGGATCTGCCAACGGGCAGTTACAGCACGCACTCGCACGCGGCCACGCCCGACAAGTTCACCCTCGGCATCTCGCAGCGACTTCTCGACGACGCGCTTCTGTTGAACCTGCAGGGCGCACTGGTCATGAGTCCCTGGATCGATCAATCGACCACGACCACCATCGACACGCCCGGTGCGCCAACCTCGAGTACGACGGTCACAAACGACCGTACGTTTTGGGAGGCCAAGATGGGCGCCGAGTACTGGTTGGAGAAGCAGTGGGCACTTCGCGCGGGCGTTATCATCGGCAACGAAAACGCACGAAAAGAGTACGTGAGCCCGTTCTCGTCACCGCCCTCGAACTTCTATGCGGCGCCCACCCTCGGAGGCGGTGTGAAGTTCGACAAATGGCTGGTGGACGCGGCCATGTGGTGGCTGATCGATCACGGCGATCAGGTCAATGCATCCCAAAACGGTGCGCCCGGCGATTACCGACGCTCCGGCTTCGTAGGGATGCTGTCGCTGCGATATTCGATTTAGAGCAAACGATTTCGCCGCCCGCGGGTATGGACATCGGCGTCGTCGAACCCACTATTTGATCCAGTGTCGGCGTCAAATAATGGTAATTAAACTCAAATACCCTTGACCTGCCAACACTTAGAACACAACCTCTTTTCAAGTTTGAGTGTCGCGCCGAGAAGAAGACCGCTAACGTAGGTGGAATCGGACTGGCGTACGCACTTTGGAAACACGTGCGTTTTGCCGCACATCCACCTGCAATTTGGCGGAGGGGGTTATGGCAGCACCCAGGCGGACGTTGGATGTTCCAATAACGCTGAATGAGCGCGGTCGCCTCGTGGCGCCGCAGGGACCCGACGTCTCAAGCGATGAGTCTGACCGCATTTTCGACGAGAGTGGCGAACACTTGGTCGGAGAGCGTGTCGGAACGGAGGATTCCGATCCTCCGCCCCCGGATTCACCGCGAAATGTGGTGACGGCGGGGGCTCCGAATCGTCCTTCGCGAAATGCGGAATCCGTCGGCAAAAGCCGATGTGCCGATCGGCTCGTCGATGTCCTCGAGGGGGCGGGCATCGACACCGTTTATGGCGTACCGGGCGGGGCCATCAGCCCCATCTATGATGCGCTGTACGATCACCCGAACATCCGTGTCGTCCACGCCCGGCACGAGACCAGTGCCATTTTCATGAGCATTGGGCACACCCGCGTGCGCCCGAATTCCATTCCTTGCGTACTCGTAACCTCCGGCCCCGGGGTGACCAATTCGGTCACCGGCCTTGCGGCTGTGTTGGGCGAGGGCGTTCCCGTGGTGGTCATTGGCGGCGAGGTGCCTCGGGCCAAGTTTGGCCATCGCGCGCTGCAAGAGGGAAGCGCCGAGACCATCGACGTGGTCAACATCGTGCGGACGGTCACCCGATCCGCTGCGTGCATTACCATTCCGGGACACGCCGCGTATCAACTCGCCACCGCCATCGATCGCGCGAAAACGGAACGCGGACCCGTGTTTTTGTCCCTTCCGCTCGATGTGGCCGTGGCGCCCACCCCGCCGATTCAGTTCGCACGTACGATACGTCCGCGCCCCACACTCGATCAGGCACTGCTCAACGACGTGGCCGACGCCCTGCGCAATGCGCGCAGGCCGCTGTTGCTCGTCGGCTCGGGCGCTCGCGGGGCAGCGTACGAAATTCGTGCACTCGCCGAGAAGCTCCGCATCCCGGTGATCACATCGCCCAAGGCCAAAGGCATCGTCCCGGAAATGGCGGACTACTGCGTGGGCGTATTCGGATACGGCGGTCATCCTTCGGCGACCGAATTCGTCCAACAGAATCCACCCGACGTGGTGCTCGCATTGGGCTGCGGCCTCACCGAGCCGAGCACGAATAGCTGGTCATCGTTGCTGCAGGCCTCGCATACGATGATTCAGGTCGATATCGACCCAAGTCAATTTGGAAGAAACTATCGTCCAGATTTGGCGATAGAGGGCGATGCGGCCGACGTCATTCGGGAGATTCGCCGGCGGCTGGCCAATTGTGCGCCGTGGGAACGGACGCTTCCGGGCATCCGTTATTTGGACCCACATATGCTGGAAGGCGATCGCGTGCCCCTGGCGCCCGCGCGCGTTTTGCGTGTGGTGCAGGAAGAAATGCCTCCCACCACGGTTTATACTTCCGATATCGGCGAGCACCTTCTGTTCGCCCTACACTACTTACAATTGTCCTATCCCGATCAATTCATGGCCTCGTATGCCCTCGGCTCCATGGGGTCGGGCATCTGTGCGGCCATTGGGGCCAAGCTCGCCGCACCGGAGCGTAGCGTAGTGGCTATTTGCGGCGATTACGGCTTTCAAATGTACGGTATGGACTTGAACATGTGCGTCCAGGAAGGTCTGGGCGTCGTATTCGTGGTCATGAACGACGACCGCATGCGCATGGTCGAAGCGGGCATCGATCGCATTTACGGACGCACCCTCCCCATGCACGGTCCGCGGGTCAATTTCGCCGAGCTCGCGCGCGCCCACGGTGCACAGGGCTTCGTGGCGGCCGACGTCGACCAACTCCGCTCCGCGTTGCGTCGTGCACGCAACGACGTGCCCACGGTCATCGACGCCCGCATCGACCCGACAGCGGCCTTTCCGATGAACTCGCGTGTTCAAGAGATCAGCAACTTCGCTTCAGGCTGATCGGCTACTGGCTTTCGAAATCATAGAACAAGGAGGGAGAGCATGAGAGGGCCCAAGATCCCCATTGGAATCCGTTCGCTCGCGGTTGGCTTTCCGAGCGTCCTGCGGACCAACGATTACTGGCGCACGCGTTACCCGGCCATGGTCGCCGAGGCGGAGAAGTATTCGCTGGCGAAGCTCTGGGCCAAGGCGGAGAAGCCGGATGCATTCGACGCATCTGCGGCCGCCTACATGGGCGATCCCTTCCGCGGTGCGGTGGAGCGGCGGTTGCGCGCCCCCGGCGAGACGGCCCTGAGCATGGAGCTGCGGGCCGCGCGCGGTGCACTCGAAGCCGCGTCGCTCGGGCCGGACGACATCGACCTCACCATCGTGACCTCTTTCGTTGGCGACCGGCTGGGTACGGGAAATGCGATTTACCTCGCGAAGGAACTGGGGCTGCGCACCCCGGCTTGGAATTACGAGACCGCGTGTTCCGGATCGCTGGTCGGTCTGCACACGGCGGCGAGCCTCGTTCGTAGCGGCGACTACCGGCGCATCCTCGTGGTGGTCTCCACGTCGAACTCGGTGCAGGTGACCGACGTCGACACCTTGGGCTGGTTCGTCGGTGATGGCTCCGGTGCCTTCATCGTCGAACGAGTTCCCGAGGGCTATGGCCTACTCGGCTGGAAGACGATCAACTCGCTGGAGACGATCGACATGTTCGTCATCCAAACCGTCTCCACGCCGCAGGGCGGCACGCGCTTCTGCACGGCCGCGCACCCCGAGGCAAACCGCATCGCGCGGGACACGGCGCAGCCGTATTTGAAGACCACCGTCGAGGGCGCCCTCGCCATGGCCGACATGTCGATGAAGGACGTCGACTATTGGGTCTTCAATACGCCCAATGCTTGGTACGCGGACTTCTGCGCACAGACCTTGGGCGTCGAGCAAGGCCGTTATCACAGTATGTACACGACGTACGGAAACATCGGCGCCGCGTTGATGCCGACGACCTTCTACCACGACCTTCACGCGAAACGCATCAAGCCGGGTGATGTCGTTGGGATGTACTCCATCGGAAGCACCTCCACCTCGAGCGCACTCGTACTGCGTGCAGGTGACATCGCCCTTGGGCCATATCCGACCAAGCCGTCGACGAAAGACGAAGTCGCGATTTCTAGCATTGCGATCGCGCCGCCAACAGGCGACCGTCAGCGTGCACTCGATGCCACCGAGGCCTCGAGTCAGGGAGGGTGATCATGCAAGGTAAGGTCTGTGTCGTCACGGGCGCGAGCAGTGGCGTTGGCAAAGCCATGGCCATCGAATTGGCCCGCCGCGGAGCCCGCGTCGTCGTGTGCTCGCGTTCCGAGGCGCTGGGGCAGGAGACGCTCGCCGAGGTGAAAGCCGTCGCGCAAGCTCGCGGCGACCGCGAGGAACCGATCCTCGAGGTGGCGAACCTCTCGAGCCTGGCCGAGGTGCGCGGTCTCGCGGAGCGGCTCCGCCGGCGCTTCGAGGCGATCCACGTCTTGATGAACAATGCAGGCCTTTACCTTCCCAACCGGCGCCAGACCGTCGATGGGTACGACGTCGTTTTCGCCGTGAACCATCTGGCGCCGTTTCTCCTGACGCACCTGCTTCGCGATCGCCTCGCCGCGGCCGGCAATGCGCGGGTCGTGGCCACATCGTCCGTCGGATACCGGTCGGCGCGCCTCGACATGAACGATCTGATGATGACGAAGGGCCGCTGGCGAGGCCTGACCCAGTACGCGAACTCGAAGCTGGCGATCATCCACTTCACACGCGAGGCCGCGCGTCGCTTCGCGGGCGATGGGATTCGCTTCAATTGCTTTCACCCGGGGGGGACGCGCTCGCGCATGGCGCAGGACGAACCCAACTGGATCGGCTGGATGTGGAGGAACTTCGGCTTCTTGCTTCGCCGCCCGGAAAAGGGGGCGGAGACGGGCGTGTACCTGGCGACGTCGCCCGAGGTCGAGAACGTGAGCGGCGAGTACTTCACGGACCTGAAGATTCAGGAGGTGACGCCGGCCGCGCGCGACGAGGTTCTTGCCGCACGCATGTGGGACGTGAGCTTGGAGCTCACCGGGCTCGATAGGCCCGGGGAGCGATCGAATGGGCGAATCGAGTTCGTGGAGGAAGGAGCGTAAGACCATGAGAGCGTCGGTGGCGACATGTTTCATCGCATGGGCCCTGTCGTTGGTCGGCTGCGCGGCGGGCGAGCCTGCGCAACCGGAGAGCGTGGATCGCATCGGGACGGGGGAGGGGCCGCTCAGCACTGTCTTACAGGATGACGAGAAGAACCCGCAGCTGGCCGCCGACGCCGACCTCGACGAGGTTCGGACCGTGCACCACTACGTCCCCGTGGGTTGGCACCGCACGGTGCACGTGGTGCAGAAGTTCACCAAGCGATGCGCACGACGCCAGGACCGGCGTTCCGTGCTGCTCTTACCGGGCACCATCGTGAAAGCCGATTTCTACGACATCGATGTCGACGGGTATCGGTTCCAAACCGAGTTGGCCAAGGCGGGGTACGATACCTTCGCCACCGACTACGAAGGAAGCGGCGGGAGCTCGTACCCGGATGATGGGCACGATGTGACGCATCGGTTCCTCGTCGAGGAGAGCCGCAGGGTGCTCGAAGCCGTCCGCCACATCGGCGGCGTCCCACGTGTGGACGTGCTCGGCGAGTCGAATGGAGGCGCCGTCGCAAGTGAGCTTTGCGACGATGCGAGGCGCACGCGCTCGTGTGTGCTCTCGTCGATGATTTACCGCACGGGTACGCCAATGTTCTATTCGGTGTTCCTGGATCCCGCATTTCTCGCATTCATCGATGGCCAGCCGCAGGGCTACATGAACACGACAGCGGATCTGTACTTCAACATCGTACCGCGCTCGCCCAAACCCGTGCAGGACGCGATTCTCGCCACGCAGCCTGGCAAGTACGCCGTGGGAACCATGCTTGCCCCGGCGAAAGGGCTACCCTGGTTCGATCCGACGCACGCGCGTGTGCCGGCGCTCATCATTCAAGGCACGCTGGACAACACGGCGGAGCAATCCGACGCGGACGATCTGCGCGCATCCTATGGAAGCCGTGGTGGGGGTGTGGCGACGTTGGTACGCATCGAAGGAGCGAACCACATTCCCCGCATCGAAAATTCTCCGTACAGCGATCAGTGGAAAAACTTCGTCTTCGAATTCTTGAAGACACATTGAGCAGCGGCAGGACTGCGCTCCTGAAGACGCCATTCCAGCTCTGCGGAAACGGAACGTTCATGTCGGGAATTGCGTGTCCAAAGTACATGAGCGTGAATCGTTTCCCGTGTCCTCGTTCGTAACATGGAGTATGTTCCGCTCTCGTGACGATGGCTCGCTTAGGGGGGCGAGTAGAGCAGATGAACCTGCGACTGGTGACGAGAGCGCCTGGCTTTGCGACGGGCTCGATCGGCAATTTGGCGATCAGCTTTTGGGAGTCGCAGCAAACTGCGGAGCAGGCACATCACGCGGCCGAGGTCCTCTCGACCTTGGGGCGGACGGAGGGGCGTGTGCTGGTATTGGCCGTCCTTCCGCCCACGGCCCCGGCGCCGAGCAACGCCGTTCGAAGCGTTATTTCCAATGCCTTCACGCGGCTGGGATCGCAGATTCACGCCGTGGCCAACGCCGTCGAGGGCGACGGCTTCCGCGCCGCCACCATGCGCGCGGTGGTGACCAGCATGGCCCTGGTCATCCGCCCCAGCTATCCAGTGAAAACCGTGGCCACCGTGGAAGAAGCCGCGGAATTCCTGGCCGCCCATAGCGATGGCCGGCTCACGGTCACCGATATCGTGCTCGCCTCCCGGGAATTACGCTCGTAGGGCTTTCCTAGGGGGGCTTCGGCCCTCGGGCTTCCTTGTATGCCGGTTTTTCGAGCCTCCCCCTTTTTTTCGAGGGGCATGCTACAGAGCGTGCCGTCATGAGCAGCGAGAAGCGCGAAACGCCCGGAACTGAAGATTCCTTTGCCGCGATGTTCGAACGCGAGGCCCCCGCCATGGGCAACCGAAAGCGGGGAGGGGCCCCGAGGGTCGGTGCCAAAGTCGATGGCGTGGTGGTCCAAGTTGGCCGCGACTCCGTCTTCGTCGAGCTCGATGGAAAGCGGCAAGCCTTCTTCGACGCCGCGGAACTTCGCGCGCCGGACGGCACCATCTCCGTCAAAGAGGGCGACCGCGTCACCGCGCAGGTCGTGGAATCCGACGACGCCAAAGGGATCATCCGCCTCGGGCGCTCGATGGGCAAACCCGGCAGCCTGGCCGCACTCGAGCAGGCCAGAGAATCGGGCCTCGGTGTCGAGGGCAAGGTCACCGGCGTCAACAAGGGCGGTCTCGACGTCGACGTGGGCGGCATGCGCGCCTTCTGCCCCATGTCCCAGATCGACGTGCGCCGCGTAGAAGACGCCGACGCCAAAGCGCTCATCGGCCAACTGCTTCGCTTCGTGGTCACGGACATCCGCGACGGCGGGAAAAACATCGTCGTCTCGCGCCGCGCGTTCTTGCAGCAAGAGTCCTCCGAAGCGGCGGCCCGCGCGCTGGTCGACATCGTTCCCGGCGCGGTTCTTACGGGCACCGTCTCGAGCGTGCGCGACTTCGGCGCCTTCGTGGATCTGGGCGGCATCGAAGGCCTGATTCCGCGCTCGGAAATCGCACACGACCGCAGTGTCTCCGTCGACGACGCCCTCAAGCCGGGCGACACCGTGGAGGTGCAAGTCCGCGAGGTGAAGGACGTCGAGCCGGCCAAGGCTTCAACTGCCCGAGGCGCGACCAAGAAGATCACGCTGTCGCTCAAAGCGCTCACCGCAGATCCGTGGGCCGAGCTTGCGCTCGTCGAAGGGCGCGTCGCCCTGGGAACCGTCACGCGCGAGACCGAGTTCGGCCTCTTCGTGCGACTCGGTCCCGGCGTCGAAGGCCTGGTGCACGTCTCGGAATTGGGCCGCGGCACCAAGCCCGCCGAAGGACAGGAGATCCGCGTCGTCGTGAAGAAGATCGATCGCGCGTCGCGAAAGATCTCGCTCGTGCCCGCACCGGACGATGCTCAGGTCGGCGGCGTGGTGGCGACGGGCACGGTGAAGGTCGGCGCCATCGTCTCGGGCGCGGTGGAGCGCATCGAGCAGTACGGCCTCTTCGTCCAAATCGACGGCACCAAGGGCAAGGCCGGGCGCGGCCTCGTTCCCGTGGCCGAGATCGGCGTCCCGCGTGGAACGGATCTGCGAAAGTCCTTCCCCGAGGGCACGAAGGTCACCGCCAAGGTGCTCGAGACCGGCGACGGGCGGCTACGCCTCTCCATCAAGGGCGCCCTGGCCGATCAGGAACGCGGCGATTACGAAGCCGCGCGCGGCAAGGCGGCGGCCCCGGCATCGCTCGGTACGTTCGCCGATCTCCTCAAGAAGAGCACCAAGAAGTAAACGACGCTACGAAGCGCCCGCCGCAAAGGACGCGAACACCCTCTCGCGCTCGTCGAGGAACGCGTGCAGGCGTTCGCGTTCGGGCGGCGAGAGGCGCTCGGCGAGCCACGATTCGAGGGCCAGTCGACGGGGAAACGCGCGCCGTGCGGGACTGCCCGCCTCGCGGATCATGCGCTGGAGCTGCAGGTTGAACATCGGCTGCGCATCGTTGATCCAGAAGCCGACCCGATCGATGTGGGGCGTGTCGCCGCGCATGATTTGAAGCAGCTTCTCCGATACTTCCGGCCCGAACAGCTGCACCTGGGTGAAGTCGACGACGATGACGACTTTGCGCCCCGAGGCGGCGATGGTGCTGACCATCGTTCGCGTTTCTAGAAATTGCCGGTTGGCTTCCTCTTGCGACACCGGCGTTACCACCCACGCCTCGATGAGACGACCTACTCGATTGGTGACCGAATACACCCGTTGCTCCTCCCCGCCCGCGGTGTTCTCTCTGATTTAGGCAATCAGATCGATCCATTCGGCGCAAGTGAGGGACTGTCGTCTAACGGGCCTCGAGGGAGATCCAGCGCGGTCGCGCTTGCATGCGCGAGAGCCATGCAGCAATCGCCCCATAGCCGCGGAGATCGACGTGGAGTGGCCCTTGGGCGGCCTCGAGCCATGGAGCGACGGCGTAGTCGACCACGGAGAGGCGCTTAACGATGTACTCATGCACCTGCAGGTGCTGATCGAGAATGGGCAGGAACCGGGCGAGATCTTCCTCGGCGTCTGCGACAATCGTCGGATCATTTCCGCGCACACCGCGGAACGGCTTCACCAGCCGCTCCATGATCAAACGGTACAGTGCGGCCTCGGGATGGGCGGTCCACCATAGCAACCATTGGTCGAGCATCGCTTGCTCGCGTGGGTCGGTGGGGACCATCTCGCGATCGGGACGTTTCGACGCCAGGTACTTCAAGATGGCGCCGGATTCCCAGAGCACGAAGCCGTCATCCTCCTCCAAGGTGGGCACCTTCCCGTTGGGGTTCCGGGCGAGGTACTCGGGCGAGCGGAATTCGCGTTTCGCGAAATTCAGCGTCACGCAATCGATGGGAATGTCCAGCTCGGCGGCTAGCAATCGCACCTTGCGCGAGTTGGGGGATATGCTGCCTTCATAAAGTTTGGTTGCCATCGCTCTCTCCCTGGAGACTTAGGGCCGCAAAGTCCATCTCCGTTCATTTGGGGTAATGCGCACAGTGCCAACCCCAACCGAATCTTGTAGTCTATCGCTTGGTATGGATCGCAGGTTGGAGAGCAGTCGACCGCGCTACAGCGAGCGCGTGCCCGCCGTCGATGGGGAGCTTGGACCAGCCGAACAGGCCCGCCTCATTAGCCGCTATGGCCGTCGTGTTTCGGCCGGCGAGACGATTTTTCGCGAAGGCGAACCCGCCACCGAGGCCTTTTTGGTCCAGGACGGACGCATTCGCCTCCTCAAACGGGTGCGCATGGTCGAGCGGAGCTTGCTGCTCCTCAAGCCGGGCGATCTCTTTGGCGAGGCCGCGCTCCTCGGCGACACCCCGCTTTCGGCGATGCCCATTGGCGAGGTGTCCTTGCGGCAATCCGGCACGCTTTCCGCGGCGGGCGGCCTCGAGGACGCGATGATTCGCCGCCACGCGGAGGGGGCGGTCGCGCGCAATTCCACGGCGGTGGCATTGACCGACGCGACCTTGCTGGTCCTCAGTCGCAGCGCCTTTCGCGGCATGTTCGAGAACTACCCGGGGATTGCCACCCGGGTCATCGAGCAGCTCATTTTCCGGGTGCGCGACGCGGAAGACCAAATCGAGATCATGCTGCTGCGCGACACGCAGCTCAAAGTCGTGAGCGCTTTGTTGAAGCTCGCCCAACGGGCCATGGGCTCGGCGGAGATTGCCATGTCGCCCGTGGAGCTCTCCTCGCGCGTCGGGTTGGACGTCGACACCGTGAAGCGCACCGTTCAGCGACTTCGTGAGCAGCAGTACGTGCGCATCGTAGGCGAGCGCATCGAGATCCCCGATGTGGAGGCCCTACGGCGTTTGTACGTGCTTCTGGGCACCAAAGACGAGATCCACGGAGAGAGTACGCAGCGCTAAGTGCGCGTAGTTTCTTGTGAGAAACCTGCGTTCCATCTCTTCGTGTGGCGAGAATTTCACGGTCTCTGCCTGACCTTACGGACCAAAAACGGTACTTTGTCCTGCAAATACAAGGGCTTACGCGAATATTAACTCGGAGTTTTCGCGATTGACGCGCCGTGGCCGCTCGACTAATCCGGAACCCGCAAAAAACAAGGGAGCTCCCGAGTTGCGGTTGGCCATTATCAGGATGATGCGTCCGAAGTACCGGAGGTTTGCGTGACCACGGAATCGATCGGCAGTTTTCTAAAACGTCAAAGGGAGCTCAAAGCGATGAGCATCGCGGAGGTGTCGCGCGTTACGCGTATCCCCGCTGCCACACTTTCCGCCATCGAGAGCGACCACTTCGACGACTTGCCGGGAGAAGTCTTCGTCCGCGGGTTCCTGAGGTCGTACGCGCAAGCGGTAGGAGTCGTTCCCAACGAGGTTCTTGCTCGATACACGTCCAGCCGGCGTGTCGTCTTCGTGACGCCGCTTCCCACGCCGAGCCCGGTGCATGCCGCACGGGAAGGGCAGGGGCGCCGTTTTGGCGTGGCCATCGCGTTCGTGCTGCTGCTCATCCTGTTTACGCTGGCCCTCTCCATCGTGCTGAAGCCGCGTGGGCATGACATGCCCAAGGAGCTGTCGTTCCTACAGATGGACGACGCATCCAGCGAAATCGTGCACGTAAAACGAGGCTAACTCGCCACCTTTGGTGCGGCCAAATAAGGCGTAAACTTTCCCCGCGTGAAGGCGATTCAAACGGAGGCACTGCTCCTTCGGGCCGTGGCATACGGGGAGAGTGATGTCATTGCGACGTTCTTCACGCGGACCGAAGGGAAGATCTCCGCGCTATCGCGTGGTGCACGCAAGAGCGTGCGGCGGGTCGGGGGCGCGCTGGAGCCGGTCCACACTTTGCTCGTGTCGCTCGAAGATCGCGGGCGCGAGCTTGCCACGCTCAAGGAGGCGCGGGTCGTGAGGCAGCGTTCCGGCGTGGTGGGTGACTTGGATGCTCTGGACGCGGCGGGCGTTGCGCTTCGATGGCTTCGGCACGTCTGTCCGCCGCGAACGCCGGAACCCCGCGCGTGGGACACGATGAATACCTTGCTCGATGTGCTCGACGCACGCGAGCAGCCGCCACGTTCGGCGTTGGCCGCCGCAGCGTTGCGCCTTTTGGCGGACGTGGGGTACGCCCTGGAGCTCGAACAGTGCGTGCGTTGTGGAAGGCCTTGTCCGGCGGGCAAGGCGGCCTTCGTCGATCCATCGCGCGGCGGGCTCGTGTGCCAGTCGTGCGGCGGAGCGCGGATGCGGCTGGGGGGCGATCTTCGCGAGCGGGCGTTGGAGATTGCCGCGGGCGGTAACCCGGCATTGACGAAGGACGAAGCGGAGGAGCTGCTCGTGTTGGTCGACGCGACGATGGCTGTGCACGCACCGGGACTCGAATGAAAGTGCCTTACGACGTCATCACCTTTGGCGAAGTGCTCTGGGACCTTTTCGACGATGGGGAGGACACCTACCGCCGCTTCGTGGGCGGCGGCTCGTCCAACGTCGCGGTGGCGCTTGCCCGCGAAGGGCGCCGCGTCGCCGTGGTCGCCGGGGTCGGGCGCGATCGCTTCGGGGATGAACTGATCCGACGTCTCGACGAGTTCGGCGTCGACACGCAGTTCATGGTGCGCCTGGCCGAGCGCACCGCGCTCACCTTCATCGCGCGCAATGCGAATGGCGAGCCGCACTTCACGAACTACCGCCAGGCATCGGCGAACTTGGCGCTCGCGGCGCGGCACATCACGTCGTCGATGGCGCGGGCGCGGTGGGTCCATCTCGGCACGTGCAGCCTGATTGCGAACAGCAACGGCATGGTCGAGGCCACGCGCGCCTTCGAGACGCACGCCGCCCGGCACCGCGCGTACAAGTCCATCGACCTGAACGCGCGGCCGAACCTCTGGGCCAACCAGAACGCGGCCCTCGACGAGCTGGAGCGGCTTCTGCCCGGGTGCGCGCTCATCAAAGCGTCGCTGGGCGACCTGGTCGCGTTCGGCATCGGCATCGGTGACCTGAAGGACATCGCGCCCGACGCCGTCGTTCTGGTCACGCGCGGCGCGGAGGGGGCGACGGCTTACTTCGGCAGCTCCGGGCGAGTGTCCATCGCCCCCACGCCCACGACCCCCGTCGATGCGACCGGGGCGGGGGACGCCTTCATCGCGGGCGTGCTCGCGCACCTCGTCGAGAAGGAGGCGGGGCCAGGCTCTGCGGCGTGGGGTGACCCAAATCTCTGGACGGACGCCCTTTCGCGTGGGCATAGCCTGGGCGTGATTGCCGTTTCCAAGCTTGGAGGGACCTGATCGTGGCCGACCCGAGAATCAAATGCCTCAAGGTGCGTTCGCCGCGCGGCGCCACGGTGACCGAGATCGACTGGGGCGACGGTCACAAGGGCATCTACCCGCACGATATTCTGCGCGGCTACTGCCCGTGCGCCGGCTGCCAAGGCCACTCGGCGACCATCCGTTTCATCGAGTGCAGCGGCGTGCAAATCGAGTTGGATGACCTCGAGCCGGTGGGCAACTACGCCCTCGCGCTCAAATGGTTCGACGGCCACAACACGGGCCTTTACTCGTACCGCTACCTGCGCGCGCTCTGCCACTGCAACGAGTGCCAGCCGAACTACGCCGAAAAAGAGCGCCTCGAGCTCACTCGGATGTAGAACGCGGGCTCATGCAGGGGCAACGCGAGGACGGCCGCGAGGAACGGAAGAAGCTGGTCGCACGGGCCGGCATCGTCGGGGCGGGGACCCTGGTGTCGCGCGTTCTCGGTCTCGCGCGGGAAATGGCATGCGCCGCGCTGTTTCGCGTGGAGATGATGGACGCGTTTTTCGTCGCGTTCACCATCCCGAATGCGCTTCGGCAGCTTCTGGGCGAGGGGGCGATCACGAGCGCCGTGGTGCCCGTGCTGAGTGGGAAGCTCGCCACGGAGGATGCCCGCGAAAAGAACGCGCGCGCCTTCTTCGCCAACGTGCGCGGCGTTTCGCTGATCGCGCTGCTGGTGACCACGGTGCTGGGCATCGTGTTCGCGCGGCCGCTGACCGAGCTTTTCGCCGGCGGATACCGCACGCGGCCCGTCGAATTCGAGCGAACCGTGCAATTTACACGGGTCGTCTTCCCGTACATTTTCTTCATGGGCACGGCCGCTTTGGGCATGGCCGCGCTCAACGCCAAGCGGCGATTCGCCGTGGCCGCGTTTGCGCCGGGGCTGCTCAACGTCGCCTTTTTGCTGGCTGTGTTCCTGCTTCCGGGGCCGTTCGAGCGCGCGGGGATCGACCCGGGGCACGCGATGGTCGCAGGGGCGCTCCTCGGCGGCGCGCTGCAGGTTCTGGCGCAGTGGCCTGCGCTCCGCGCCATTGGCTACGCGAGCTGGCCGCGCTTCGATTTTTCGGATCCGGGGGTGCGTGAGGTCTTTCGGCGCATGGTGCCCATGACCTTCGGCATCGGCGTCTATTACATCGACTTGGTCCTGTCGCGCCGGTTTCTGTCGGAGCTCGGGCCGGGCGCGCAGAGCTATTTCTCCTGGGCCATGCGGCTGTGCGAATTTCCGCAGGGCATCTTCGTGCTGGCGCTGTCCACCGCCGCGTTGCCCTCGCTGTCCGCGTTTGCGGCACGCGGCGACATGCAGGAGCTGGGAAAGACGTACGCGCACGGGATGCGGCTGTCGCTGTTCGTGGCCATCCCGGCCAGCTGCGCGCTCGCGTTTCTCGCGGAGCCCATCGTGGCCACGTTGCTTCAGCGCGGCGAGTTCAACGCCTTCGCGGCGCGCGAAACGTCCCGCGCGTTGATCTGGCAGGGCGGGGCGATCTGGACGGTGGCCGCCGTGCGGCAGCTGGTGCCCGTGTTTTTCGCGCTGGGGAACACGCGCACTCCGGTCATCGTGAGCGCGCTCGATCTGGTCGCGTTCATCGCGCTGGCCGTGGGGCTTCGAGGTTCGATGGGGCATGCGGGCATCAGCGCGGCGGTGGCCGGTTCGAGCGCGGTCCAGATGGTGCTGCTGTTCGCGGCGCTGCGCTGGCGTCTGCCGGATCTGCACCTTCGGGAAATCGGGCGCTCGGCGGTGCGGACCTTGGCCGCGTCCCTGGTGGCGGCGGCGGCCGGAGCGCTCGCGGCGCGGGGGACGGCCATGCTGGGGCCAGCGGGCGGGACCTTCGAGCATGCCGCGCCCGGGGTGGCGGCCATGGTGGTCTTCGTGGGGGCGTTTTTGGTCTGGGCGCACCTCTTTGGCTCCCCAGAGCTCGCGCCGCTCGTGTCGGGGCTCCGCCGGCG
The DNA here is from genome assembly GCA_037157775.1 of Sorangiineae bacterium MSr12523. Taxonomy (NCBI): domain Bacteria; kingdom Pseudomonadati; phylum Myxococcota; class Myxococcia; order Myxococcales; family Pendulisporaceae; genus Pendulispora; species Pendulispora brunnea. Next base: position 5,694,545 of record CP089982.1, on the reverse strand, counting down.
GCTCGCTCGTGGTAAGGCAGCGCGATGACCGAGCCACGCATCGTCTCCGCCGCCTTCGTGGCCTCGTCGAGCGACCCCGGGAAGCTGCCCGCGCCTGCACTCGCCGAGGTGGCCTTCGCCGGCCGTTCCAACGTTGGAAAATCGAGCCTGCTCAACACGATGATGCAGCGCAAGAACCTGGCGCGCACCAGCCGCACACCCGGCTGCACGCGGCAGATCAATTTGTTCGAGGTGGCCTGGACCGACGGTCTTCACGTGCACCTGGTCGATCTGCCGGGCTACGGGTACGCAAAGCGATCGCGCACCGAGAAGTCGAGCTGGGGGCCCATGCTCGAGGGCTATCTCTCGACGCGCGGCGTGCTGCGCGCGGTGACGATCCTGGTCGACGTTCGCCGTGGCCCCGAGGAGGACGACCTGGAGCTGGTGGACTTTCTGCACGCGCTGGAGACGCCTCCGCGCATCCTGCTCGCCGCCACGAAGATCGACAAATTGTCACGGGCGCAACAGAAGCCCGCCTTAGAGAAAGTGAAGCGCCAATTCAAGGGGCCCATCATCGGTTTCAGCTCGGTCACGGGCGATGGCCGCGACGCCCTCTGGCAACGTCTTCGTCACGCCATTGCCATCGAGCCAGCGAACGAACACGAGTGACCATCGCAGAGTTGCACGACGAGATCTCATTCTTGGAAGAGTGCGGGCCACCCGGAGTTGCGATCTCTCGAGAAAACGAAGCGCGAGCACTTGGCACCATCTTAGCAATAACGTTGGACGGGCATCGCGCAGACGGCTCTCCCCCCCCGGGCCTCTGAGTGGTGCCTTTTTCATTTTGTGCCGTTCGCCATGTCGTCTGCGGCCCCGTAAGGAAAACGTAAGATGTGGCGATGCATGCTCGTGATCCAAAGGAGGTCACGAGATCATGTTTCACGCACTGTCTTTCCTCGCGGGCACCGCGATGCTCGGGTTCGTGCTGGCGTCCGGCGACGCGCCGCCACAGCCACCCCTGCATGCGCCGCCGCCCGAAGCCTTCGACGCGTGCACCGGCAAGACCGAAGGCGCCGCCTGCACCGTCACCTTCCGCGACAAGTCGCTCGACGGCAAATGCCTCGCTCCTCCCAAGGACGCGGGCGAGTCGAGGCTATTTTGCGCGCCCCCACATCCCCCCGGCCCACCGCCGCCGGATCACGCGCACGAATAGCTAAGAGCAGCCGCACGATTGCCGGTGCATGAACACCGGCGGCAACCGCACGATCTGCGGCGGGGTCGTCGGGTCCTCGATGCGCTCGAGGAGCATGCGCACGGCGGTGCGGCCGATTTCGCGGATGGGTTGCGCCATCGTGGTGATGGGCGGCTCCACGAGATCCGCCCATTCGACATCGTCGTAGCCGACGACCGCGAGGTCCTTGCCGATGCGCAGCTTGCGCTCGCGCACCGCGTGCAGCACGCCCACGAGCATCGCGTTGTTCGCGGCGACCACCGCGGTCGGAGGCTTCGGCAAATCCAAAAGACGATGGAGCGCCGTCGCGCCCAGCTTCGACACGGATTTGCCCGAGGCCACCAACTTGGGATCCCACGGAAGGCCCGCGCGCTCGAGCCCGAGGCGGTAGCCATTCACGCGCTCCGTCGATGTGCTGAAGCCCGACGCTCCGCGCACCAGACCGATGCGGCGATGCCCGCGCTCGGCCAGGTGTTGCACCAACGTGGCCATCGATTCCACGTTCTCGGGACCGATGCAGTCGAAGGGCGAGTCGTCCGGGATGCGGTCGACCAGCACCACGGGAAGCCCGAGGCGCGGCAGCTCCGGAAGCACCGTGCTCGCGCGCGAGGGAAGCAAGAGCAACCCATCGACGCGGCGCGCCTTGAGCATCCGCACCGCGTCGGCCTCGGTGTGGGCCTCGTCGTGCGTGTCGACCAGGAGCAGGGTGTGTCCTGCCGCCGACGCCGCGCCCTCGATGGCTTTTATTAACTCTGCGAAATATGGATTGGCCACCAGCGAGATGGCCACGCCGAGTGAGCGCGTGCCCGTGCCCGTGACCAGCGAGCGTGCGATGGCGTCGCCGGTGTAGCCCGTGCGGGCCACCGCTTCCAGCACGCGGGAACGCGTCGACTCGGAGACGACGCGCGTGTCGTTGACCACGTGCGACACGGTCGTGATGGAGACGCCGGCCAGCGCGGCGATGTCCTTCATGGTTACCAAGGGAGCGCCCGTCGTTCCTTCCTAGTAGCGTTGCGCAAACGTTTGCGCCAGCATATAACGAAAATATCGTGCCCGAAAAGGGCCCTCAGCAAGGAGGTAACGATGAAACGGTGTATTCGGGTCGCCATGGCGCTGACGATGGTCCTTGCTGCTGCAGGAGCAGCAGGATGTACCAAGGAACGCACCGGAGGGGACACGGCGCCGGCCGCCAGCGCCTCCGCGTCGATTTCCTCGGGCGGAGAGACCAAGCCGACCGGACGCGCCAAAGTCGGTTTGGTGACCAAGACCGATAGCAACCCGTTCTTCGTCACCTTGCGCGAGGCGGCGAGGGCGGAAGCTGCCAAGCTGGGGGCCGACTTCGTCGCGCTGGCCGGCAAGTTCGACGGCGACAACGATGGGCAGGTTACCGCCATCGAGAACCTGGTTCAGCAGGGTGTGACCACGATCCTCATCACGCCGAACAGCTCCACGGGCGTGCTTGGGGCCATCAAAAAAGCGCGGGACAAACAGGTACTTGTCATTGCCCTGGATACGGAAACCGACCCGCCGAGCGCGGTGGATGCCACGTTCGCCACGGACAACACCGCGGCGGGGCGCCACCAGGGTGCGTACGTGAAGGCAGCCGTGGGGGCGAAGCAGCCCGAGGTCATCATGCTCGATGGCACGCCGGGATCGTCCGTCGACACGCAGCGGCATACCGGCTTCCTCCAAGGGATCGGCATGGCCGATGGCGATGCGCACATTCGCGGACGTCAGTCGGTGAACGGCGACCAGAACAAGGCGCAACAAAGCATGGAGAATTTGCTCCAGCGCTCTCCAAAGATCAACGCGGTCTACACGCTCAACGAGCCGACCGCGCGTGGCGCCAATGTGGCACTCAAGGCGAAAGGGCTCGCCGCCTCCGTGGTCGTCGGCTCCATCGACGGCGGATGTCAGGGCGTGCAGGACGTAAAGGACGGGAAATACGCGGTCACGGTGATGCAGTTCCCCAAGAAGATGGCGGAGCTCGGCGTCGACGCGGCCGTGGAGTTCGCGAAGAGCGGCAAGAAGCCGAGTGGCTTCCAGGACACCGGGTCGATGGTCATCACCGACAAGCCGATGCAGGGCGTCGAGAGCAAGGACACCGCGTGGGGACTGGAAAACTGCTGGAAGTGAGGCTCGAACGCGATCGCGGGGGCGTGCTCGAGTTTGTCCTGCGCACGCCGGGGGTGGGCCCGGCGCTGGCGCTCGTGGTGGCCATCGTCGTTTTCTCGCTGACCACGAGCACGTTCCTCGCGATGGACAACCTGTCGCTGGTGGCGGAGCAATCGCTCGTCGTCGCCACGATGGCGTTGGGCCAGACGCTGGTCATCCTCACCGCGGGAATCGATCTGGCCAATGCGGCGACGACGGTGCTGGCGACCTTGCTCATGTCGAAGCTCGCGCTCTCGGAGGGCGCGGGTTTCGGTGCGTTGATCGCGGGCTTCGCCTTGGCGGCGGCCATCGGCGGCATCGCGGGGACGTTGGTGACGCGGGTGAAGCTTCCGCCGTTCATCGTCACCTTGGGGCTTTTGACCATCGTGACGGCGGTGGGGCGCATCTATTCGCGCGGGCAGAGCGTGCGGGTAACCGATCCGGTGCTCGGCTTTCTGGGGACGCGGCAGTTTCTCTTCGGGCGCATCGAGATCACGTACGGCATGCCGCTGGCGCTGGGCATGTTCGTGCTCATCTGGTACGCGCTGACGCGCACGGCGTGGGGCCGCCACGTGTACGCGATCGGCAACGAGCCCGAGGCGGCGCGTCTGTCGGGTATCCACGTGCCGCGCACGGTGCTCAGTGTGTATTTGCTCGCGGGGCTCGTGTACGGCGTGGCCGCGTGGCAGGCGCTCGGGCGCGTGCCCAACGCCGATCCCAATGCCTACCAAACGGGGAATCTCGATTCGATCACCGCGGTGGTGCTCGGCGGGACGAGTTTGTTCGGTGGGCGCGGGAGCGTGTTCGGCACGTTGGTGGGCGCGCTCATCGTGGCGGTGCTTCGCTCGGGCCTCACGCAAGCGGGGATCGACGATTTGTACCAAGACGTCGCCACCGGCGTGTTGGTCATCGCCGCCGTCGCCGTCGATCGATTCTCCCGCACCACGAGGCAGCGATGATCATGGCGGCAAACGAAACCGCGCTCTCGGCGCGAGGTTTGTTGAAGCGCTATGGCAACGTGACGGCCATCGACGGGGCGGATTTCGATCTGCTGCCCGGCGAGGTGCTGGCGGTGGTCGGCGACAACGGGGCAGGGAAGTCCAGTCTGATCAAGGCGCTGTCGGGCGCTCTGGTGCCAGATGCGGGCGAGATCCGCGTGGGGACGGAGCGCGTGCACTTCCGCGGTCCGCTGGATGCGCGCAAACACGGCATCGAAACCGTGTACCAGGACCTGGCGCTGACGCCCGCGCAGGACATCGCGTCGAACTTGTTCCTGGGGCGTGAGCGGCGGCTGCCGGGATGGCGGGGGGCGCTGCTGCGCATGCTCGACGTGAAAGGGATGCGCGCCGAGGCGGAGAAGGTGCTGCGCGAGCTGGGCATCGGCATTCGCTCGATGACGCAGCTGGTGGAGACGCTGTCCGGTGGCCAGCGGCAAGGCATCGCCGTGGCGCGGGCGGCGGCCTTCGGCACGCGCGTGGTCATCATGGATGAACCCACGGCAGCCCTGGGCGTGACGGAATCGGCCAAGGTGCTCGAGCTCATCGGGCGTCTGCGCGAGCGCGGGCTTCCGGTGGTGCTCATCAGCCACAACATGCCGCACGTTTTCGAGATTGCCGATCGCGTGCATGTGCATCGATTGGGCAAGCGCATCGCCCTGGTCTCACCGCGCACGCATACGATGAACGAAGTGGTGGGGCTGCTCACGGGCGCGCTGCGCCCCGAGGACGTCGGCCGGGTTCAGCCTTCCAGTTGACGCACGCGTGGTTGCGGGGCATGGCGGATGCCTCGCAACGTCGGCATGGTCGACATCAAGCTCGTGCGTTCTGGCAACCTCGAGATCGCCGTGCGGGCGGCAGGCAACCAGGACGATCCGGCCATCGTTCTGCTCCACGGGTGGCCGCAAAGTAGCCGCGCCTTTCTGCGGGTGATGCAGCACCTCGCGGACGAATTCTACGTGCTTGCGCCGGATCTGCCGGGAGTGGGCGGGTCGCGGATACCCGCGGCATCCGGCAGCAAGAGTCTGCTGGCTGGGCACGTGCGCGATGTCATTCAGGCGAGCGGTGCGCGTCCCGTCGTTCTCGTGGGGCATGACGTCGGAGGCATGATTGCGTTTGCATACCTGCGCCATTTCGCCTCCGAGCTGCGCGGCGCCGCGATCGTCGACACGGTCATTCCTGGCCTCGAGCCGGCGTGGTCGAAGGTTCTCTCGAATCCTCGGATTTGGCACTTCGCATTCCACGCGATCCCGAACCTCCCCGAGGTGCTCGTGTTGGGCCATCAACGAGCGTACTTCGATTTCTTCTTCGATGCGATTTCGCGCGATCGAAAGGCCATCCCCGACGAAGCTCGCGACGCGTATGCGCGAGACTACGAGCGCCCCGATGCATTGCGGGCAGGCTTCGATTGGTACCGTGCCATGTCCGCCGATGCCGAGGAAAACAAGAAACGAATCGCGGTGACGACGCCCGTGCTCAACGTCCGCGGGGACGCCGAGCCGGGGCCGATGAGCGACTACCTTCAGGGGCTTTCGGCCAGTGGGCTCGCCCAGGTGCGGGGCGAGTTCGTCGAGGGTTCGGGCCATTTTTCGGCCGATGAAGCACCCGACGCGCTCGCCCGGATCCTGCGGAGATTCGCCCGCGAATGCATCGGGGCCGTTTGAACGCGTTTACCCCTCGAGGTGGTGCGCGAGCAGGGTGGCGAGCCACTTGCGAAACTCGCGCCCCGTGCGCGTGCGGTCGCCGAAGCCGGCCACGCGCAGGGTGGGCTCACCAATGATGGCTTGCCCGAACAGCGTGAGGGCCGAAAGGATCACGGTGAACCGGGTGTCGCGGTAGCTGGGGGCATCACCGCGCTTGCGCCCGCGTGTGCGGAGAGCGTGCGTGATCTCGGCGATCTTTTCCCAGCCCGCGCGGGACGCCTCGGAGTCGAACGGATCGTAGCCGGAGAGAACGAGCCATGCGATGAGGCGCGCGTGGCCTCGCTCGTAAAGGACGTCGAAGACGCGGTCGAAGAGGGCCATGCCATTTGGCACGTCCTTCGTCTCGGCGAGCGTCGCGAGAAGATCGCTCTGCAGCCGCTCGACGGCGCGCTCGACGACGGCCTGGATGAGGCCTTCGCGATTGCCGAAGTGGTGCAGCACGGCGGGATGGGAGATGCCCACGTCGGCCGAGACCTCTTGGAGGCGAATGCTGGCCGGACCCGCCTCACGCAGGCGCCGCTCTGCGGCATCGAGGATCATCTGACGCGCCTCATCGGCGCTTCGTCGCGGGCGTGGCATTCCTGGGGTCTCCGTCATTGACAATTTTGTAAGTGGAGCTACTTACAAGATTGTAACAAGGAGGACGTCATGATGGACGCCATTGCGCGCCTGTACCTCGGGCGCCTTTTGCGCTCGCCGCGAGGTAGGGCCTTCATGCTTCATTTCATGGTCCAAGCCGAGGAAGGCGACGAGCTGGGGGTCTTCGACGCGCTTCTCGCGCGGGTGGACGATCCCGAGTTGAACAAGCTGGTCCGCGTGCACCGCGACGACGAGACGCGCCACGCCGCCATGCTGCGCGAGTGCCTGCAGAGAAATGGGCTCGAGCCCGAGCCGGTCCCGCCCGAGCTCCACGTGGTGGCACGCATCGGGCACCATGCCGGCGGCGTCGGCGAATCCTTCGTCGACGGCCGCGCGACCGTGATGCAAATGTACCTGTTGCTGCAGGTCATCGAGGAACGCGGCGTGCGGCAATTCCCCAAAATCGCCAAGGCGATGCGCCCCTTCGATCCCGAGAGCGCCGCCGTGATCGACCGCATCACCCGCGACGAAGAGCGTCACGTGAAATACGCCAAGGCGATCAGCCGCCGCTACGCCCCGGATGGGGACACACTGGAGCGCGAATTGACGCGCTTGCGCACGGCAGAGCGACGCGCGTTCGAGGAAAATGGCCGCGCCCTGTTGGCCTTCGCCGTCGAGCGCGGCCTCGACGCTTCCCACGGTCTCGAGCGCCTCGCATGGCGAGTACTCGCGACGAGCGCGCCATGCGAGCCTAGAGCGCTCCGTCAGCCTTCGTCACAGCATTGATAGTAGACGGCGCCGACCTTCCCGCCGCTGCAGAACTGCGTTTCGTAGCCGGCGTTGATGGCGGTCTTGTACCCCAGGCTCCTGCACGTCTTGTCCGCCCACAGCATGAGCGACGACTTCGTATGGCAGTACGATGGGTCGTGCTTTTCTACCCCGTGACAGTAGAGCGCGGGCGCGATGACATCGCCCGTGTTTGCCGTTTCGGTTTGGAGCGCTTGCGCGGCGGGTTCCGATTCCTCTTCCGACATGGTGGCCTCGGAGGCACACGCCATGGTGAGGGTCGAGAAGACCAATGCGAACGAGATTCCAAGTAGTCGTTTTGCGTTCATGAAGGGCGGGCCTTAGCAGGGGTCGTGCCCGCCCTCGCGCCGCGTATCGACGCGACTTCATCGAGGGAGGCACGCCCGCGTCTCGCTCGAAGGATTGAACCGGCGATCCAGAATGATCGAACCCCTCATCCCATGAGGCGGACTATCACCCCTACGGCTGGCCGGTGGCGAAGGGGATCGACGTCGACCCCGGCTCCGCGCTCTCCGTTTTGATCGGGTGCGCCTTTCGCCGCGAGAATCGGTCCATGTACAGGTAGATGACCGGTGTCGTGAACAGCGTGAGCATTTGCGATATGAGCAAACCGCCCACGATGGCAATGCCCAAGGGCCGCCGCAATTCCGAGCCCATGCCGTGGCCCAAGGCCAGAGGCAGACCGCCGAGCAGCGCGGCCAATGTCGTCATCATGATGGGGCGGAAGCGCAGGACGCAGGCTTTGTAGATCGCATCGTGCGGCGATAGGTTCTCGTCGCGTTCGGCTTCGATGGCGAAGTCGATCATCATGATCGCGTTCTTCTTCACGATGCCGATGAGCAAGATGATGCCAATCAGCGCAATGATGCTCAGCTCCGTCTTGAAGGCCAACAACGCCAGCAGCGCTCCGACACCCGCCGATGGCAACGTCGACAGAATCGTCACGGGGTGAATCAGGCTCTCGTAGAGCACCCCCAACACGATGTAGACGGTGAACAACGCGGCCAGAATGAGAATCGGCTGGCTCGACAGCGACGACTTGAAGGCTTGCGCCGTGCCTTGAAAATCCGCGTGCACGCTGGGCGGGAGGCCGATTTCGAGTTCGGCGCGATGGATGGCATCCACGGCTTGGCCCAAGGCCACGCCTGGCGCCAGATTGAACGACAGGGTCGTTGCGGGGAATTGACCCTGGTGCGGAATCGACAGCGCCGTCGGGCGCGATGCGGGCTTGGTCAGGCTGCTCAGAGGCACCTGGCTCCCGTCGGGCGCGCGCACGTAAATCGATTGAAGACCGTCGAGGTTCTTCTGCAGCTCGGGTTTGATCTCCAAAATGACGCGGTTTTGATTCAACTGCGTGTACACCGTCGCGACCTGCCGCTGCCCGTAGGCGTCGTACAGCGTGTCGTCGATGTTCTGCGGCGAGATGCCCAGACGCGACGCCGTATCGCGATCGATGTCGAGCCCCAGCTCGATGCCCGAGGTCTGCTGATCCGACGCCACATCGCGCAGCTCGGGCAGCTTCTTCAGGCGCTCCACCATCTTCGGACCCCATTCGCGCAGCTCGCGCAGGTTCGCGTCCTGCAGCGAGTATTGATACTGCGTGCGCGTGGTTCTTCCGCCCATGCGAATGTCCTGCACCGACTGCAGGTAGAGGTTGACCCCTGGCACCTGCGACAGCTTGGGACGAAGGCGCGCGATGACTTCGTCCGCCGTCGACTTGCGAACGCCGAGCGGTTTCAACTCCACGAAGGCGCTGCCCGTGTTCACCGTACCGCCGCCGCCGATGAAGGAGAGCGCCTGCGCCACGTCCGGATCGGCCTTGAGGATCGCATTGATCTGCGCCTGCTTGTCGCGCATCGTCGGAAATGACGTGTCCTGCGAAGACTCCGAGAAGCCGGCCAGCGAGCCGGTGTCCTGCTGCGGGAACAGCCCCTTCGGCACGAGGATGTAGAGTGCAACCGTGACCACCAACGTCACCAAGGTGACGGCCAAGGTAAGCCGGTGATGGCCGAGCACCCACTTGAGCCCGCGCGCGTAAATGGAGAGCATGCGCTCGAAGAAGCGCTCCGAGACGCGGTAAAACGCGCCCTGGTTCTCCTCGTGTTTGTGCCGCAGAAGGCGCGAGCACATCATCGGCGTCAAGGTGAGCGACACCAAGGCCGACACGGCAATGGCGATGCTCAAGGTGACCGCGAACTCGCGGAAAAGGCGCCCGATGATGCCGCCCATGAGCAAAATCGGAATGAACACCGCGATGAGCGACACCGTGATCGAAACGATGGTGAAGCCGATTTGCTTGGCGCCTTTCAACGCCGCGTTCATCGGCGAATCGCCCAGCTCGATGAAACGCGTGACGTTTTCGGTCACCACGATGGCATCGTCGACGACGAACCCTGTCGAAATGGTCAGCGCCATCAGCGACAGGTTGTCCAGGCTGTAGCCGAGCAGGTACATCACGCCGAAGGTGGCCACGATGGACAGCGGCACGGCCACCGTAGGAATGGCAGTCGCACGGAGATTGCGCAAAAAGGCAAAGACGACCAGCACCACCAGCCCGACGCTGAGCACCAGGGTTTGCTCGACGTCGCGCACGGAGGCGCGGATGGTCTGGCTTCGATCGAGCGTCACCGAGATGTTCACCGCCGGCGAAATCGAATCCGCCAAATGCGGCAGAATGGCCCGCACGCGCCCGATGACGTCGATGATGTTCGCGCCCGGTTGCCGGCGGACGATCATCAACACCGCGCGTTCGTTGTTGGCCCAGGCCGCAACCCGGTTGTTTTCGACATCGTCGACCACCCGCGCCACGTCCTTGAGGCGGACCGTCGCGTTGTCGCGGTAGGTGACCACCAGCTCCTGAAACTGCTTCGCACCGAAAAGCTGATCGTTCGCCGACAGCGAGTGCGCCTGGTCCGCGCCACTGAGTCCGCCCTTGGGCTGGTCGATGGTGGCTTGCGAAATGACCGTGCGTACGTCCTCCAGATTGAGGCCCATACCGGCCAGCGCCGCGGGATCGACCTGCACGCGCACGGCGGGTTGCTGTCCTCCGCCGACGAAAACCTGCCCCACGCCCTGCACTTGGGAAATCTTCTGCGCGAGGATGCTGTTCGCCGTGTCGAAGATTTGGGACAGCGGAATCGTGTCGCTCTTGAGCGAGATGATCAGAATCGGTTGGTCCGCCGGATTGATCTTCCGGTAATTCGGGCGGAAGGGCAGGTTGCTCGGCAGCTCGCCCGCGGCCGCGTTGATGGCCGCTTGCACGTCGCGCGCGGCCGATTCGACGTCGCGATCGAGATCGAATTGCAACTGTATCGACGTCGTACCGAGCGAGCTGGTCGAGGTGATCTCGTTCAGGCCCGCAATGCGCCCGAAGCGCCGTTCGAGCGGCGTGGCCACGGCCGAGGCCATCGTCTCCGGGCTTGCGCCGGGCAGCGACGCCGACACGTTGATGCTGGGCATGTCGACGCGTGGGAGCGGCGCCACCGGCAGAAACAGGTACGCGGTGATCCCCGCAATCAACACCGCCGCCGCCAGCAGCGACGTTGCAATCGGGCGCTGGATGAACGGGGCCGAAATGTTCATGGCCTTACTCCGCCACCGCCTCGGCCGTCCGCGCCCGGTTGCCCTTCACGAAGCGCGCGAAGCGTTCCATGTAGAGGTAAATCACCGGCGTGGTGTACAGCGTGAGCACCTGCGAAATGAGCAAGCCGCCCACGATGGCGATGCCCAGCGGCCGCCGCAGCTCGGAGCCCGTGCCTTGCCCGAGCGCGAGCGGAATGCCTCCGAACAAGGCCGCCAGCGTGGTCATCATGATGGGCCGGAACCGGAGCAAGCACGCCTTGTGGATGGACTCCTGCGGCGAAAGCCCTTCATCGCGCTCCGCCTCCAGGGCGAAGTCGATCATCATGATGGCGTTCTTCTTCACGATGCCGATGAGCAAGATGATGCCGATGAGCGCGATGACGCTGAACTCGACCTTCATCAGCATCAACGCGAGCAGGGCACCCACGCCGGCGGAGGGAAGGGTGGACAGAATCGTGATGGGGTGGATGTAGCTCTCGTAGAGAATGCCCAGCACGATGTAGACGGTGATGAGCGCGGCCAGAATGAGAACGGGCTCGCTCGCGAGCGACTCCTCGAACGCGGCCGCCGCACCCTGGAATTCACCGTGAAGGCCCGGCGGCAGCCCGAGCTCGTGCGTCGCCTTGGTGATGGCCTCGACGGCGTGCCCGAGCGACGCGCCATCGGCCAAGTTGAACGAGAGCGTCGCCGCGGCGAACTGCCCCTGGTGCATGATGGAGAGCGACACCGGCTTCGGTTCGAAGTGCGTGAACGCGCTCAGGGGAACTTGCACGCCGCTCGCCGCCTTCACGTAAATGCGGTCGAGCGCCTGCGGGTTCGCCTGGAACTCGGGCTTCACCTCCAGAATGACGCGGTACAAATTGAGCTGCGTGAAGACCGTCGAGATCTGCCGCTGGCCGAAGGCGTCGTACAGAACGTCGTCGATGGCCTGGGGCGAGACGCCGAGGCGCGAGGCGGTGTCTCGGTCGATGGTGAGCGCCACCTGGAGACCGGCCACCTGCAGATCGCTGGCCACATCGCGGATCTGCGGCAGTGTTTTCAGCTTGGCGAGCACCTGCGGCGTGTACGTGCGCAGCTCCTCGATGTTCGCATCCTCGAGCGTGTACTGGTACTGCGTGCGCGCGATGCGGTTGTCGATCTGCAGGTCTTGAACGGACTGCAGGTAGAGCGCAATGCCCTCGACATGGGCCAGCTTGGGCTGGAGGCGCGCGATGATCTCCTCCGAGTTGGCGTGGCGTTCGGCGCGCGGCTTCAACGTGATGTTCAGGCGCCCGCTGTTCATCGTGGCATTGGTTCCATCGGCGCCGATGAACGAGGCCACCGAGGCGACGTCGGGATCTTGCAGCACCACGTCGGCGAGCGCGCGCTGGCGATCCAGCATGCGCGTGAACGACACGTCGGCGGGTGCCTCGGAGACGCCGGTGATGATGCCGGTGTCTTGCTGCGGGAAGAAGCCCTTGGGGATCATCAGCGCGAGCACCACGGTGAGCGCGACCGTCGCCAGGGTGACCACCAAGGTGAAGAACTGGTGGCGCAGCACCCAGCGCACGCCCACGTCGTAGACGCTGATCATCTTCTCGAAGAATGCCTCCGAGGCCTTGTAGAAGCGCCCTTCGTTCTCCGGCTGGTGCGGCTTGAGCAGGTGGCCGCACATCATCGCGGTGAGGGTGAGCGACAGCACGGCGGACACCGCGATGGCCACGCTCAAGGTGATGGCAAACTCCCGGAAAAGACGCCCGATGAGCCCTTGCATGAACAAGAGCGGGATGAGCACCGCCACCAGCGAAATGGTCAGCGACAGAATCGTGAAGCCGATCTGCTTGGCGCCTTTGAGCGCGGCCTCGAACGGCGGCTCGCCCTCCTCGATGTAGCGCGCGATGTTCTCGATCATGACGATGGCGTCGTCCACGACGAAGCCGGTCGAGATGGTCAGCGCCATCAGGGACAGGTTGTTCAAGCTGTAGCCGAGCAGGTACATCACCCCGAAGGTGCCGATGAGCGACAGCGGCACGGCGATGCCCGGGATGATCGTGGCGCGGAAGCTGCGCAAGAAGAGGTAGATGACCGCGACGACCAAGGCCACGGTGAGCACCAAGGTGAACTCCACGTCCTCCACCGAGGCGCGCACCGTTTCCGTGCGGTCGCTCACGATTTTGACGTCGATGCCCTGCGGCAAGGTGGCGCGGAGCTGCGGGAGCAGCGACTTGACGCCGTCGGCCACCTGAATGACGTTGGCGCCCGGCTGGCGCTGCACGTTGAGGATGATGGCCCGCTTCTCGTTGGCCCAACCCGCGAGCTGCGCGTTCTCCACGCCATCGATGACCGAGGCGATGTTGAGCAGCCGCACCGGCGCGCCGTCCTTGTACGCAATCACGATGGGCCGGAACGACGCCGCGTTGGAGAGCTGATCGTTCGTCGCCAAGGTGTAGTCCTGGCGCGTGCCATCGATGTTGCCTTTGGGCTGGTTCACGTTGGCGGCCACGATGGCCGAGCGCACGTCCTCCAGGCCGAGCCCGAGCCCCGAAAGCGCCACCGGATCCACCTGGATGCGCACGGCGGGCTTCTGCGCGCCATTCAAGGTGACCAGGCCCACGCCCGACACCTGCGAGATCTTCTGCGCCAGAATCGAGTCGGCGTAGTCGTTGACCTGATCGAGCGCGATGGTGTCCGAGCTCACGCTCAACGTGAGGATCGGCGTGTCGGCCGGGTTGCTCTTGCTGTACGTGGGTGGGACGGGCAAGGTCCGCGGCAACAGGTTCGACGCGGCGTTGATGGCCGCCTGCACGTCTTGCTCGGCCGCATCGATGTCGCGATCGAGCGAGAATTGCACGGTGATCTGCGAGCTGCCGAAGCTCGACACCGACGTCATCTGCGTGAGCGACGGCATCTGCCCGAACTGGCGCTCCAGCGGCGTCGTGACCGCGGAGGCCATGGTCTCGGCGCTCGCGCCGGGCAGCATGGTCGAGATCACGATGGTCGGGTAGTCGACCTGCGGCAGCGCCGACACGGGCAGCTGCCGAAAGCCGATGAGGCCCGCGAGCATCAGGCCGACCATCAGCAACGACGTCGCGACCGGACGCCGGATGAACGGCTCGGAGATGCTCACGGCGCCGCCACCGCGCTGCTGCTGGGCGCGGGTTTGGACTCACCCTGGCGGGTGGCGGTGGGCTTGTCCGCCGCGCGGGGGGCCAACTTCGAGCCGGGGCGCAGTTGGAACTGGCCATCTTGCACCACGTGCTCGCCGGCGTTCAGCCCCTTGGAAATGATCGTCCAATCGCCCTGCGTGAGGTCGACCTCGATGGGGCGCATCTCCGCGGTCTGATCGGGCTTGGCCACATAGGCGAAGGCGCCCTGCGGCCCGCGTTGCACCACCGGTGTGGGCACCACGATGGCGCCGCGACGGTTCGTCAAGAGCAGTCGCGCCTTGACGAAGAGGTTCGGCCAGAGCTTCTTGTCCGGGTTGGGGAAGCTGGCCTTGAGGCGGATGGTCGCCGTGGCCGTGTTGATCTGGTTGTCGATGAGCATGACCGTGCCGCTGCCGAGCAACTGGTCCCCGTCACGACTGAACGCGTCCACCGTGAGCGGGCCGTGGCTCATGGCCTCCGACACGCGCGGCAGATCGTCTTGCGGCAACGTGAAGAAGACGGCAATCGGATCGAGCTGCGTGATGATCACGATGCCGTCGGTGCCGTTCGCCTGAACGAGGTTGCCCGGGTCGACGTTACGGACGCCGGTGATGCCGTCGATGGGCGAGGTGATGCGCGAGTACTCGAGCTGCAGGCGCGCATTCTCGATCGCCGCCTGGTCCGCCCGCAGCGTCGCATCCGCGGTATCGGCCGCGGCCTGCTGATCGGTGAACTGCTGCTGCGAGATGAGCTTCTGCCCCACCAAGGTCTGGTAGCGCTCCAAATTGAGTTTCGCGTTCTTCGCCGTGGCGGTGTCGCGCGCCAGGGCCGCCTCTGCCTGGTGCAGCGCGATGGTGAACGGCCGCGGGTCGACCTGGGCGAGCACGTCGCCTTTCTTCACGGCCTGCCCCTCCTTGAAGAGCACCTGCTGCAGACGCCCATCGACCTGCGACTTCACCGTGACGGTGTAGAAGGCGGTCGCCGTGCCGAGGCCGTACAGGTAAATCGGCATATCCTTCGACTCGACGTTGGCCAGCACCACGGGCACCGGGCGATTCGCGGCGGCCGAAGCCGACGCCGCGGCCTCGGGCGGGCCACCTCCCGCTGCAGCCGCACCTTTCTTCTTCGCCTGGTACTTCACGTACCCGAAGGCGACGGCACCGATCACCAACAAGCCTACGATCCACCGCCACGCGCGCATGCGAGCTCCGTTCATGATCGACCCATGGCGGCAAGAAGCTGAGCGCGGGCCGTTGCCAAATTGTAATCCGCCGTAATCACATTGGCTGCTGCCGTGGTAGCCGCCACTTGGGCATCGTTCAGCTCGATGATGTTGCCGGTGCCGGCCTGGTAGCGGCCCTCGGCCAGCCGAAGCTGCTCCCGCGCATTGGTGAGCGCCTCGCGCGCGGCATCGATGGCCTCCCGGTTGGCCTTCACGTTGAGCCAGGCCTGCTGCACCTCGTAGCTCACCTGAAGCTGCTGCTGATCGACCTGGGCGGCGATGTTCGTCAAGGTGGCTTCGGCCTCGTGCACGATGCCGTGGGTCTGCCAGCCCGACAAGATGGGCCAGTTGAGCGAGGCGCCCACGCTCCAATTCGGTCCCAAGTGCTCAATCTCCGTGCCCGCGGCGGTGAGCCCCGCCGTGGCCACCAAGCTGGGCCCGTACGCGCCCTTCGAGGCGCGAATGATCAGCTCCTGCGCCTCTTTCTGCTTGGCCAGGGTCATCAACTCCGGTCGCTGGGCGATGGCTTTCTTGATCGCAGCGTCGACGGGGAGGTCTTCGTCCTGCAGCGGGCCGACGTCTTCCTCGCCCACGTCGAAGTTCGTATCGGCGACGATGCCCATCTGCTGATTGAGCGCGGCCTTGGAGATCTCGAAGTTGTTCTTTGCCGTGATGAGTTGCACGCGACCATTGGCGTATTGCGTTCGCGATTGCACCACATCGATCTCCGGGCGCGTACCGACCTGGACGAACGCCTGACTTTGCTGCACGTGCCGATCGAGGTTGGCCAACGTCTCCTCTTGCACCTTCACAAGCGCCTTGGTGGCCCGCACGAAGTAGTAAGCGTTCTTGACGTTCAATTGCGTCGTCACGCGCGCGGTCCGTTCGTTGGCTTGCGAGGCATCGACGGTGCGATCCGCCGCGCGCCACCGGCCATCGGTCTGCCCGAAGTCGTATATCAACTGCGTGGCATTCAATCCGAAATTGAACGAGTTGTAAGTGTCGGTCCAACTCACGTTGTTTTGGCCTCCCGCGGGACCGGGGACCGCGTTGGCGGTTCCGCGCCGGTACGTCGCGGTGCCGGTGAGCTGCGGGAGGTAGCCCGAGCGAACCTGCTCGACCCGCGCCTTCGAGACGGCGGTGTTTGCCCGTGCCTGGCGCATGAGGGGCTGATTCGTTGCCGCCGTATCCATGGCCTCACGAAGGGTGAGAATTCGTGGGGGCGGCACGGCAGAGACGGCTTGCGCAAAGAGTAGGGGTAGAAGGACAGCGGGCATGATGGGGAAGAATCACGACGACGAGTAACTGTCGAGTGAAGAACGGCGAAGGGTGGATGACGGGTGGCGAAGGGTTTGAATTCGATGGCGAGAGGTTTTGCCGCTCTCTTCGCTCCAGCCAGTAGAGAAATTTCACCTCCGTAGGGCTGCTTTCAAATGAGATCTAGCGGTCTTGCCTCCTCGCCGTGCGAGAACCGCGGCAGCGGGAGGAAACCGGCGGGACCGGCGCGATGTGTGGTTTAGCAAAAAAGGATCGCCACCGCGCCCGGCGATCCTCGCACGAGAAACGGACGAGGGCGCCGGCCTCGCCGGGGTTCTCCCGCTACCGCTGCTCGACTGCAACATGTTCGCCAGACCCGGGACGAACCATCGAAAGTTGCGTTAACAGCGTGTTGGACTTGGCGCGCCGCGGTCGTTGCCCTAGTCGACAATGCCCATGCACGAGAAGAGTGACGATATTGCGACCATCGAGAACCGTGTCCATGCCCACGCGCGCGCCGTCGGTGCCGATTTCGAGGTGCTGCCGTGTGATCCCGCCCTGGCGGATACGGCTGCGTTTTGTGCCCATTACGGAATTGAAATGGAAGATTCCGCCAATGCAATCTTGGTGGCCAGCAAGGGCGAGCCGCGCAAATATGCGGTGTGCGTGCTCCTGGCGACCACGCGGCTCGATGTCAACAAGGCCGTGTGCCAGCAGCTCGCATGCAAACGCGCCTCTTTCGCCGACGCGGACGAGACCCGGCGCATCACCGGGATGATTCTCGGTGGCGTCACGGTTTTCGGTCTGCCCCCCGAGCTACCGTTGTTCGTCGACGCCGCGGTGATGTCCCGCGCGCGGGTCGTCGTAGGCGGCGGAAGCCGCTCCTCGAAGCTGCGCCTCGACCCCGCCATCTTCCGCACCATGCCCGGCGTCACCATCGTCGAAAACCTCGCCAAGGCGCCCTAGCTGCGCTGGAGATGATTGAACAGGGAGGGGGGGAGGCGGGGAGGGAAACAACGCGAATCCCACCGAGTGCCAAGGCTTTTTTTTTGTTTTCAGTTGGCTTCGTGAGCCAAGTGAAAACCCAAACCAGCCTCGGTGCGCGGTGGGATTTGTGCCGTATCCCTCCCCGCCTCCCCCTCTCCCTGTTCAAATTCTGAAGCCGCTCACTCCCGGTCCGTGGGGGGCCACTCTTCGCGGTTCATGCAAAAGGTCGTCGATGACGTGATGCGGCGGGCGGCGTCCGCGCCTACGCGGCGCGTGAGATCGGCCTCGAAGTCCTTCAATTCGCGCGTCTTGGCGAGGTAGTACCGCTCCAGGGGATGGCCCTGGGTGGTGCCCTCGTTGCGCGAGCCCGCGCGGACTTCCGCGACGTGGCGGAAAATACCCTCGTCTTCCTGGGCATGCTGGTCGAGCAGCGACTCACACGTTTCCGCGCCGATGCGCTCCGCCACCCGGGCATCGGCGCCGAGCCATTCGGCGCAGCTCGCGCGGGTGCTTTCCCAGGCCCGCGCATTGGCGGCACGAAAGGCCTCGGCCACGGTCTGGGCATCGCGCGACCCCAGGCCCACGGACTGCAGATCGCCCTCCACCGGCTCCCAGTCGTCGCCCATGATGCACGGGCGACTCAGTTTCACCTGACCGCGCTGCGCAAGGCGTTGCCACTCATCCGGGCTCGGATCGAAGCGATCTTCCACGGGAGGCTGCGGCTGGGCCGGCTGGCCGGTAAGCGGCTCGCTCGTGAGGCTTAGCTCAGCCGTGGGCTGCTCGTCAGAAGCGCCGCCGTGCAGCGTCCGGGTCAGCTCGTCTTGGCACCGGATCAGCGAGTCCGCCAACTGCTGCCGCGCATCCTCGATGCCCGCGGCGCCGGCGGCCTCGGCCGGCGCCTTCTTGGGTTCTTTCGAGATGGAGGAAGGGTGCCGGTTCTTTCCGAGGGCCTCCTTGCCCTCGTAGAACGCTACGGTGGACAGCACCCCCAACGCGCACGTGAGACTGGTGACGATGTACCGGTTGACCATCGGAAACCTCGTACGTTGCTCCCCGACGTAGGATCTACGAAGGGCAGACAGCGTCGGTACGCCGAAGTTTCCGAACGCATTCCCGGACGGGCGCCTACCAGCCCGTTTGACCGCGCGAGGCGATGGCGCGCATGGCGTCCCGTGTGGCCCCGCCGCTCAGCCGCCAGTCGGTGTTTCCGGTTCCGGTGGCATCCCAATAGAGGAACATGAAGAAGCCCTTGTCGCGGAGGTACGTCTCCGTCGCGAGCAGATCGGTTGCGCGCGCGCCAGGGTCGTCCGGATTTTCCATCCGGCCGAATTCGACGACGGCCAACGGCTTTCCCTTGGTCTTCGCCCAATCGTACCAGCGCTGGAACTGCGGATCGTTGCCCGCATGGGTGCGCTTTTTCGTGGTGGCCTCGTTGTAGTCGTCGACGCCAAGAAAGTCGGTGGCGTCGGAGCCGGGCCACCAGTCATCTTGGTTCTTCGTGGAGTCGGAGCCCGGACGCCATTGATAGGACATGGCGACGTATCCAACTTGGATATGTGAATTCGCTTCCTTCACGACTTTGTAGAAATGCCTGAATAAGTCCACGAACGTGGGCCCGTCCATGTCATTTTCGGGCTCGTGGTACATCGTGAGGTACGTCGTGTGGTCCGTGGGAAACGAGGCGGCGAGCGAACGAATGTCGTCGTCGTATTTCCCTTTGGCCACACCGCCGATGGTCGGCGGCTTCACCGAGAGGAACGAAATGACCTTGTTCTCCGCGTCCTTGGCGGCGGCCGATTTGTCGATATGGTTCGGCAAACCCGAATTGAACGAGCGGCGAACACGCCATGGTCCGAATTCGTCGGATTCCGCGAGCCACGAGCCAATTTTGTTGTCCGGCTTGTTCACGTCGGCGCCGATCCACATCTTCGACGGCTTCGCGATGGGATTCTCCGTCGTATTTCCCGTATCCGCATCACCGTTCGCGGCGCACCCGGCCGCGAGCACCAATAGACCGATACCCAAAGCTACACGCAATGTCATTCGCCTCTCCTTCGTCGTGTAAAAGTGAAAACGTGAGGGCCTGCGATTCAGTATGAATTCGCACTATCATGCAGCTTCGATGAGTCAAAGTTTAAATTCATGATTAACGAATACGGAATATATCCACATTCGTATTGCGCGATGGTTGCGTGCCGTGGGCAAAGGTTGCGCATGCATTGAGCGGCAATTGCTCAACCGGAGCCGTTCTTCCCGCTCCCGCTCCCGCTCCCCCTCCCGAGGTTCTCCCACTTGAGATCTCGGGAGCTGGAGCGGGAGCGGGAGGGGGGACGGAGCAAATATGCCGCAGAGTCGCACCCTGTAACCAGAGGGCGCCATCGTACATGGTGAAGTGGCACTCGATCTAAGGTGGGGGGACCCGGAAGCGCTTGCGGCTCTAGCTAACCTCTACGAAAAACAGCAGATGTGGCGGGACCTCGTCGAGGTCCTCGAACGGTCGCTTGCCCTCGTCCCCAACGAGGACGACCGACTCAACATCCTGACCCGGAGGGCGAGGATCTTCCTCGATAAGCTCCACCGGGACGACAAGGCGATTGTCGATTACCAACGCATTCTCGAAATCGATTATGCGAACTTGGTAGCGCTTCGATCGATTGCGGCCATCCGTCGCCGCCAACAAGATGCCAATCAGCTCGTCCACGCCCTTCATCAAATCGTTGGGCGCGCTTCGCACCTCCTCGATCCGGAGGAGCTCAAGGAGATCTACCGCGAACTTGCCTTGATCTACAGCCGTCACCTGGGCCGGCACCAAGAAGCCGCGCAGGCGTGGCGCAAACTCCTCGAAATCGACGCCGATCCGCAGGCTTTGGATTCGCTGGAGAACATGTACCGCGACATGCAGAGCTGGCCCGACGTGGTGCAGATCAAAATGATGCGCGCGGAGATCCTGCGGGACCGTGCCACCAAAATCGAAGAATACCGAAGCATCGCCACGATTTGGACTCAGATGCTCCGTCAGCCCGATGGCGCTACGGCGGCGTATGAAAAAATTCTCGAGCTCGACCCACACAATTCGGAAGCGTTCGAGGAGCTCGAGCGCCGCCACCGGCGCGCCTCGCGCTGGCCGCAGCTCATCGATCTGCTCCTGGCGCGCCTCGATGCCGGGCCCGGGAAGACCGAGAAAATCGCACTTCTGCACAAGATTGCCCAGGTATGCGAGGAGGGGTTGGGCGACGCCAACGAGGCGTTCGTCGCCCTGATGAGCGCGCTCGAAGAGGACGTGCACGACGGCGAAACCGCGCGCTACATCGAGCGCGTCGCCGGTGCGACCGGCCAATGGGAGGAGCTGATTCGCACGGCCACCGGGTGGCTCGAGCAGCGCAAAGAGCCAAAAGACCAGATTCGCATTCTGATGCATTTGGCCAAATGGCATAACCTCAATGGGCATACGCAATACGCGCATGCCTATTACGCGCAGATCGAAGAGATGATGCCCAACAACGCGGGCGCGCTCGAGGTCTACCGCGAGGTGCTGCACGCCGATCCGACGAACCTCCAGGCCATGCTCGGCCTGGCCCGCGTGCACGAGGCGCTTCACCAGTGGACGGAGCTGCAACGCGTCCTCGAGGCGGCGGTCGAGGTGGCGGAGACGGGCGCCGAGCGCATCGAGATCTTGCTCCGGCTGGCCAAGTTGGAGGAGGAACACTTCGTTCGCCACGACCAGGCGGCCCGCCGTTTGGAGCAAGTGCTCGAGATCGACGACACGCACGAGGACGCGTACGCGGTGCTCGAACGCATGTACCAGCGGACGCGCAAGTGGCGCGAGCTGGTTCGCACGTACGAGCGGCACCTGGAGATTGCCACCAGCCGGGAAATCAAGGTCCAGCTGTATGCGGCCATCGCCAAGATCCACACGGACGATCTGCCCGATCCCAAGCGGACCATCGACGCCTACCGCCACATCGTGGCCATGGACGATTCCAACGTCGAGGCCAATGCCGCGCTGGCCAAGCTGTACGAGGGGCAGGGTAATTCCAATCAGTCACTCGAGCACATGACCCGCCTGGCGGAGCTCACGCGCGATCCGCAGGAGCGTGCAGAGGCCTTTTTCAAGATTGGAAAGGCGCTGGAGCAAAAGACCGGCAACCGCCT
Organism: Sorangiineae bacterium MSr12523; assembly: GCA_037157775.1. Classification (NCBI taxonomy): domain Bacteria; kingdom Pseudomonadati; phylum Myxococcota; class Myxococcia; order Myxococcales; family Pendulisporaceae; genus Pendulispora; species Pendulispora brunnea. The sequence continues at coordinate 5,672,772 of CP089982.1, read as the reverse complement.
CGAGGCGCAAGATCGCTACGATTTGGCCATCGGGTTCGATCCGACGCACGTCCGCGCCCTGGCGGCGGCGCGCAAAATCGCGATGGACAATAGCGATTACGAGCGCGCGATTCGCTACCTCGACCAGGAGCAGAGTCACACGCCGCATGCGCGCACGCGCTCCAAGCTTCTCGTGGAGCTCGGAAATCTGCACAAAGACAAGATGAACGACTCGAAGAGTGCGCTCTTGGCGTTCGAGGCCGCGTACCAGGCGGACGACGACAACGAGGAGGCCGCGCGTCCGCTCATCGAGGAGTACATCGAGCGCAAAGAGTGGGCGAAGGCCGAGGGACCGATCGAGCTGGTCATTCGCAAGGGCGGCAACAAGCGCCCGCGCGAAGAGCAGCATGCGCTGTTCAAGCGGCAGGGTCAGGTGGCGCTGGCGCTCGGAAAGAACGACAAGGCGCTGAAAGCCTTCACCTCGGCGTACCGCTTCGATGTCACCGATCTCGAGACCGTGCGCGGTCTTGGCGATGCGGCGTTCAACATGCGCGATTGGAACGGGGCGCTCACCCGATACCACAAGCTTTTGACGTCCCTTCCGCAGGATGAAAAGGAATTACGCGCCGACGTATATTTCAAACTTGGCTGCATGAAGCGCGAGCAAGGCTTTGCCAAACAGGCCATTGCCAACTTCGAAAAGGCCTTTACCTCGAACGAGGTGCACCAGCCCACGCTCGAAGCGTGCATCAAGCTCTACACGGATCAAAAGGACTGGAAGCAGGTGGCCGGCCTCAAAAAGCGCCAGCTGGACAGCGAGAGCGATCCCGAAAAGCGCTACCAGATGCTGCTGGAAATGGCCGATCTCTGGGAGCAGAAGGCCAAGGATCTGTTCAAGGCGCTGGAGTGCCTCGAGGACGCGCTCAAGCTCAAGCCGGACTGCTATCCGCTCATGCATCGCATCGTGGCGCTCTGCCAGCAGACGGAGAATTGGCCGCGGGTCATCGAGACCATTTGGACCATGGCGTCGCTCGATCGCGATCCGACGCGCAAGAGCAAATACATTTACGCGATTGCCCAGGTTTACCGCGACAAGCTGGGCGACGAAGGGAAAGCCATCGAGCACTTCAACGAGGCGCTGGATCTCAATCCAGGGCTGCTCGAGGCCTTCGAGCGCATCGTCAAGATGCTCACCGTCAACAAGGACTGGAAGGCGCTGGAACGCTCGTTCCGGAAGATGCTGCGGCGGCTGACCAAGAGCACGGACATGGAGCTGCAGAACAACCTGTGGCACAGCCTGGGGCTCATTTACCGCGACCGCCTGAACGACGTACCCAGCGCCATCGAAGCGTTCAAGCTCGCGGCGAGGGCAGGGGAGGCCGCCCACCCCGAGCGCACCATCGATCGCGAGATCCTGGCCGAGCTTTTCGAAGCTACCGATCAGACCGACTCGGCGATTGCCGAGTACTCGCGCATCCTCACCAAGGATCCGATGCGCATCGAACCGTACCGCGCGATGTGCAAGCTGTACTTGCGCCGTCACGAGTACGATCGCGCGTGGTGCTTGTGCGCCGCCTTGTCCTTCTTGCGCAAGGCCGACGAGGGCGAGCAGCAGTTCTTCGAAAGCTACCGCCCGCGCCGGATGCTCCAAGTGCGCAGCCGCCTGGGCAACGAGCAGTGGGTCCGCAGCCTCTTGCACACCGAGGAAGATCTCTACGTCGACAAGATCTTCGAGATGCTCGTTCCCGCGGCCATCGTGGCCAAGTTGAACCAGCTTCGCGCGCAGAATCAGCTGCCGGTGCTCGACCGGCGCTACCGGCAGGATCCGGTCACGAGCACGGTGACCTTGGCGAAGACCTTCGGCTGGGCGGCGCAGGTGCTGGGCGTGCCGGCACCGGAGCTCTACGTCCGTCCGGACATCCAAGGCTCGCTGCTCGCGGTGCCGTACTCGCCGCCGGCGAGCGTCGCCGGGCAGACGATCCTGAGCGGGTTCACGCCGCAGGAGCTCACGTTCATCGTGGGCAAGCACCTCGCGTACTACCGCGGCGGGCACTACATGCGGAATTTGTTCCCGTCGTTGAACGAACTCAAGGTGATGTTCTTCGCCGCCATCAAAATCGCGAAGCCCGATTTCAACGTGCCGGCCGACATCGCCGAGGGCGTGAAGGGCGCGGCGCAGGAGCTGTCGAAGTACATGCAGCCGATCCAGCGCGATTCGCTTCGCGTGGTGGTGCAGCGCTTCATCGACGATGGGATGAAGGTCGACCTGAAGAAGTGGGCTCAGACCGTGGAGGTCACCGCGATCCGCGCGGGGCTCTTGCTCTGCGCGGACCTGGAGATCGCCAAGAAGGTCATCATGGCCGAGCCGCAGCTTCCGGGCGACATGGCTCCTTCGGACAAATTGAAGGAGCTCGTCGTCTTCAGCGTGAGCGAGCCCTACTTCAACTTGCGCGAGACATTGGGCATCGCCGTCGCCGCGTGAGCGGGCTGCTGCACCGGCAGACGGCGTTGGATGAAGCGCTCGATGTCGTTGAGAAGCGGGCGCTCCTCGCGATCGCAAAAGGAGATCGCACGACCCGAGGCGCCGGCACGCCCCGTGCGGCCGATGCGGTGCACGTAGCTCTCGGCCACGTTGGGTAGGTCGAAATTGATGACGTGCGAGATGCCGTCGACGTCGATGCCGCGCGCGAACACGTCGGTGGCGACGAGGACGCGGGTGGTGCCGTTTCGGAAGGCATCGAGCGCCCGCTCGCGCGCGCTCTGCGTTTTGTCACCGTGGATGGCGGCCGCGGCGATGCCCGCGCGGTCGAGCTGCGCGGAGAGGCGGCTGGCGCCGTGCTTCGTGCGGGTGAAGACGATGGCGCGCTCGACGTCGGCCTTGCGGAGCACGCTCTCGAGGACCTTTCGCTTGTCCGCGCGGTCGACGAACATGACCGACTGATCGACCCGCTCCGCGGTGGTGACCGCCGGCTTGATGGCCACGCGTGCCGGATTGCGCAGCATGGTGCGCGTGAGGGCCTCGATGGCGGGCGGCATGGTCGCGGAGAAGAAGAGGACCTGCTTCGTCGCCGGCAGCGCAGCAAAGACGCGGCGCACGTCGGGAAGAAAGCCCATGTCGAGCATGCGGTCGGCTTCGTCGAGGACGAAGTGCTTGACCTCGTCGAGGTGGAGGACGCCCTGGCGAAGGAAGTCGAGCAGGCGCCCCGGCGTGGCCACGAGAAGATCGGGCTGCGTGCGGAGGGCGGCCTCCTGCCGGTTCGGGTTCACGCCGCCGTACACGACGCCGTGGCGCACCCGGAGGTAGCGCCCGTACACGGACGCGCGCTCGGCGATCTGTGCGGCGAGCTCGCGCGTGGGGGTCAGCACGAGGGCGCGAATGGGCCGGTGCCCCGGCGGGGGCTCTGCGGCGAGGCGTTGAAGGATGGGGAGAACGAAGGCGGCCGTCTTGCCGGTGCCTGTTTGGGCGCACGCGAGCACGTCGCGTCCTGCGAGGGCGTGCGGGATAACCTCCGCTTGAACGGGGGATGGGGATGCGTATTTCTCGTCCAGAACGGCGCGCAAGAGCGGCGTGGACAGACCGAGCGGCGAAAACGCCGAGGTTTGGAGGGTCACTATAAGGATCTGCTCTTTCTAGTATCGCTTACGGCCTGCGGCGGAGGCCGGCAACGGCCCGTAAGTGCGCGCTCGCTCTACTCGACAGAGTGACGTTGGTCAAGGCCGTGTTATATGCCTGCGCCCATGCACGCGACTCTTCCACGTCTCTCGCGCGCCGCGCTCGTCACCGGGGGCGGCCGGCGCATCGGCCGGGCCATCGCCCTCGGCCTGGCTCGCCGCGGTTTTCGCGTGGCAGTGCACTACGGCCGCTCGCGGGCCGAGGCCGAGGCCGTCGTCGCAGAGATCACCGGCGAGGGCGGTCAGGCAGTGGCGCTCGCCGCCGATCTTTCGCGCGAGGCGGAGATGCACACCGTCGTCGGCCGTGCGATCGAGGCCATCGGCCCGCTGGGCTGCCTCGTCAACAACGCCTCCACGTTCGAGTACGACACAGTGGCCAACGCCACCCGCGAATCGTGGGATTTCCACTTGGAGACCAATCTGCGCGCGCCCTTCGTGCTCTCGCAGGACTTCGCGCGGACGCTTCCCGAGACGCACTCGGGGTGCATCATCAACCTGCTCGATCAACGGGTGTGGAACCTGTCGCCGAACTTCATCTCGTACACGGTCAGCAAGTCGGCCTTGTGGACCCTCACGCGGACGATGGCCCAGGCCCTGGCACCGCGCATCCGCGTGAACGCCGTCGGGCCCGGGCCCGTCTTGCCGAGCGTGCATCAATCGCCCGAGCAGTTCGCGCGCCAGGTCGAGCGGCTTCCGCTCCAGCGCGGCGCGAGCCCGGAAGAGATCAGCCAGGCCGTGAATTTTCTCATCGAAGCCCACTCCGTCACCGGGCAGATGCTCGCGCTCGACGGAGGTGAGCACTTGGGTTGGGCGCCCCCCGGCCCGGACGACCTCGAGGAATGACCATGTACGAGCGACACACGATGGCCGATGCAGGGCAGAAGCTCCGCCACGTTTTCATCCGTGACCTGATGATCCCTTGCTTCATCGGCGTGCCGGCGCCCGAGCGCGAACAAGCGCAACGCCTGCGCGTGAACATCGACCTGTCGGTGCGCGAGGATCCCGGCCCGCTGCCCGACGAGCTTCACGCGGTCGTCGACTACGAGAAAATCGTGAAGCGGGTTCGGGCCTGTGTGCGCGCGGCCCGGGTCAAATTGCTGGAAACCCTCGCCGAGCAGGTCGCCGTCATCGGCCTGGAGGATCCGCGCGTTCGGTTGGTGCGGGTGCGGCTGGAGAAACTCGACGTGTTTCCCGACGCCGCGGCGGCGGGCATCACCATCGAGCGCCGGCAGACGGAGTAGAACCATCGTGGAGATTTTCAAAGAGTTTCGCTTCGAGGCCGCACACCATCTGCCGCACACGCCCGAGGGGCACAAGTGCCGGCGGCTGCACGGGCACTCGTTTCGCGTGGAGATCCACGTCGAAGGCCCGCTCGCGCAGCCCCAAGGCTGGGTGATGGACTTCGCCGATCTCACCAAGGCCTTCAGCCCCATCCATGCCAAGCTCGATCATTACCTTTTGAACGAAATCGAGGGCCTCGAGAACCCGACGAGCGAAAACCTCGCCCGCTGGATCTGGGATCGCCTCAAGCCCGGTCTTCCGGGCCTCAGCCAAGTGGTGGTTCGCGAAACCTGCACCTCGGGCTGCGTCTATCGTGGCGCTTGAGAGCCCGGCGCTCACCATCGACGAGCACCTTCGTCCCGATGGCACGCTCCAAGGGACGCGCCTGTCGTCGTGTGAAGGTGGCGTTCGCATCGTGATCGATGGAGAGCTCGACGCGGAGTTGCCTTTGGCCGTGCTCGACCAGGTGATGGCTCGATATGGCAAGCCGCTCGCCGAGGACATTGCCCTCGAGGGTCCGCGCCTCACGTTGAAGAACGGCAGCGCACTCTGCATGCTGCGCCATCGCGCGCGCTACGATGTCATTGCGCGCGACTTCCTCGTGTACGTGCGCACCGGCGAGACGCCCCTGGTCGAGCTGTCGACGAGCGTGGCCGCAGCCCTCGCGCATTTGGCGCGCGCGGTCGGATCGAACACGCTTGTCCGGGATGATCATCTTCAATAAGAAGGGCAACAGAGCTTTCGTATCCTTTCTTTTCCCGACCGAAACATGCGCCTGGAGCCCGGACTCGAAGTCAACGGATACGACGCCGTTGCCAATGTCATCGCCGCTTTTCGATTGATACCGAAAATCGCGTATCGCATTTTCGCGAAGCACGGTTTGGGCATCATCGAGAAAGAGGGAAAGTTCGTTCCGGATCCGCGCAATTGGTGGCCGATGGAGAATTACCTGGCCGCTCTATTCGAGATCAGCGAGGCGGTCGGTCCGTCGAAGACGCTCACCATTGGAAAGCGGATTCCCGAGAATGCCGCACTCCCGCCGACGATCGTCGACATGCAGAGTGCCTTCGAGTCGATCGACGTGGCGTACCATTTGAATCATCGCAAAAATGGCAAGCTCATGTTCGACACGGCCACCGGGAAGATGACCGAGGGGATTGGCCATTATTGGTACCATCCGCACCCGGGCGAAAAGCGCATCACCATCGTGTGCGAAAACCCGTATCCGTGCGACATCGACCGAGGCATCCTCTTCGGATTCGCCTTGCGCTTCGAACCGTACGCGTTCGTCGAACACGTCCGCACGAACACCTGCCGCAAGCAAAGTGGCGCCAGCTGCGCCTATTCCATCACCTGGTGATTTGGCCCGAGTCCCACACGACCTGACCGCCCACCACGGTGAGTACGCTGGTCGTAGCAGGTAGATCGCTGGGGATGACGCGAAAGATGTCCTGCGAGAGCACCGCGAAGTCGGCGAACATTCCCGGTCCGAGCGTGCCCTTCTCGTGATCGGCGAACTCGACGTAGGCTGCGCCGCGTGTGTAGGCGAGGAGGGCCTGCTCGAGCGAAATCGCTTCCGAGGGGTGCGTGGGGTGCGTGATGGCGAAATACATGTCGAGCCACGGCGAGGCCACGGCACCGATGGAGTCGGTGCCAAAGGCCAGGCCGATGCCTTGCTCCAACAGGGAGCGAAGCGGCTGCATGGTGGACGCGCGCGGGGGGCCGAGGCGCTCGTGCATCAGATCGGGCAGCGCCAGGTGGAGAGGGTTTTGAACCACCGTCGCCTCGAGGCTGCGCAGCGAGGCGAAATGCTGCGGAAAAATGAGGTCACCGTGCTCGATACGAAAGCGGCGACCGCGCCACGCCCTCGGGCCGAAACTCCGCGCCGCATCGAGCACATCGTCCAGCGCGCCGTCGCCCACGGTGTGGAAGATCGGCTGCTCGCGCTGCTCACGCTGGCTGCGCAGACTGCGCCGGAGCATGGCGCGGAGGGCGGTGTCGGAGAAATTGAAGACGCCGCGAAAATCGGGTGCGTCGGCGTAGGGTGCTTCGAGAAAGGCGTTGCGCTCGAGCGGCGTGCCGTCGGTGATCCATTTCAACCCGCTGAGCGTGTTCTTCCCGGGCGATGTTCCTGCCGGCCATTGGCTGTCGCAAGGCTCGTCGACCGTGAGCGGAAAACAAATGGATCGCACTCGAATCGGAAGTGCGGCCATGGATAGCACGCTCGTGGCGCGCGCACGGGGGAGACCCAGGGGGATGTCCTGGATGCTCGTGTAGCCGAACTTGACGGCTTGGTTGGCGAACGCGCGGTACGACGCCACCAAATCCGCATCGCTCGTTCGGTCGAAGAGCCTGCGGTTCAACAGGTGCTCGGCGTACTCTTGGACCACGCCATTGATGACGTTCGAGCCGGCCACGCGGACGTAGCGGCCACCGAAGGGATCGGCCTCCGTCTCGGAGATGCCCAGGGTGCTCATCGCCCGGGTGTTGATCACCGTGCCATGCCCGGTCCACGAACGCAGAACCACGGGGTGGTCGGGCGAATCGGGATCCAGCGCAAAGCGCGTCGCATCGGGATCGGCCAAAATGGCCTCGCCGACGGTCACCACGAGCCACGTTCCCGGCGGGTGCGCCGTCGTTCCCTTGCGAACGATGTCCTTCACCTCGTCGAGATCGGGCCCCGGACCGGGCACGAAATCGCCCGTGTTCAATCGGGTGCCCGAGATCCCCAGCACGTGCGCATGCGCATCGTCGATGCCTGGCACCACGGTGCGCCCGCCAAGGTCGACCGCGTCGTAGCGTCGCTCGCGGAACTCACGCGCGTTCCCCACGAAGACAATCCGCGATCCGCACATGCCGATGGCCTCGGCATGCCCCTCACCGGTGAAGATCCTGCCGTGGTGGAAGAGCGTGCAATGCTTGCTGGATGTCATTTCGTCCGACGTCGTTTGGACCGACGGGTCGATATCCTTTTCTGCGCATCCAGCGATACCAACCAGCGCAACCAGCCATGAAATCTTTTGGAGAGTCCGCATTCGCGGGCACGACAGATAAAGCGAACATTCCCTAGTAGCTAGTGCATTCGATGTCGATATGACCTAATGAGTAGTCGAATATGCGTACCACGATTACTCCGCCGCAGCCCCATCCCGGTCCCCGCTGGTTGTACTTGCATGGTTTCGCTTCGGGTCCCCAATCGTCGAAGGGCGTCGCCATCGCCGACCATTACGCCGCGCGCGGCATCGCCGTGGAGCGTTTGAATCTGCGCGTTCCCTCGCTGGAGCATTTGCGCCTTTCCGCCATGATGCGCGTGGTGCGCGACGCCATCGGCAGCGCCGACGATCGCGTGGTGCTCTTTGGATCGAGCCTCGGCGGGCTCACGGCGTGCCGCGTGGCGGAAGAAGACCCGCGTGTGTGCGCACTGGTACTTCTCGCGCCAGCGTTTTGCATCGCACCGCGCTGGCGCGCGCGCCTCGGAGAGGACGATTGGCGCCGTTGGCAGGAGACCGACGCGCTCGAAATCGACGATCACGCCGAGAAAAAGCGCACCACCGTCGACTTCGGCTTCATCCGCGATCTCGAATCCATCGACACGCGCTCGGGCGGCTGGCCGCAGGTGCGCGTGCCCACGTTGATCGTGCACGGCATCTCGGACGACGTGGCCAGCATCGACTTGACCCGCGCGTGGGCGAAAGGAAAGCGCCACGTGCGCCTCGTGGAGGTGGACGATGGGCACGAGCTCGTGAAATCCCTGGGGCGCATCTGTGCGGAGGCCGACGCGTTTCTCCGCGTTTACGGCGTGGAAGCCTAACAAAATGCTTCCCGTCTTCCCGCCTTCCTGTGAATCTACGAGCTCATGATCGACGCGGGGTGGTGCATCGCCAGGTCCAGCGCCAGCTCCGCGGAAGATGCGATCTTGGAAATCGCCGGGCGGCTGGTGGCCCGGGGTAGGGTGCGCCCGTCCTTTGGACCGGCGTGCATCCTGCGCGAGAAACACTTGCCCACCGGCTTGCCGTTCGACGCCCCCGCCGTGGCGCTTCCCCACGTCGACGCGTCCCACGTCATCGCGTCGAGCGTGGCCGTGCTCACGCTCGATGCGCCCGTGGCGTTTCGCGAAATGGGCGCTCCGGAAACGGTGCTCGACGTGTCCATCGTCATCGTGCCGGCCTTCGCGACGACGGAGACGGCCCGCGAGCTCGCCGAGTTGGTGGCGGCGTTGCAAGATCGAGCGCTGCGCGAGGCACTCGCCGCCGCCGGCGATGCGGACGAACTCGCGCGCGTGCTCGGGGAGGCTCTCAAGGGGGGGTGACCATGTTGGAGGCGACGGTCCGCTACATTTTGGACTTGGGCGCGCCCGTGATGATGCCCATCTTCATCACGCTGTTCGGGCTCGTGCTCAAGCAGGGGATGGCGCGCTCGCTGCGCGCGGGACTCACCGTCGGCGTGGGCTTCGTGGCCATCGGCCTCGTGGTGGGGCTTCTCATCGGCGTGGTGGGCCCGCGCTCCATGGCCTTTGCCAGCGTGCTGGGCCTGAAGCTCGATGTGCTCGACGTGGGCTGGCCCATGGGCGCCGCGGTCTCCTTTGCATCGCCCATTTCGGCGGCGCTCATTCCGTCGGTGTTCGTCCTCAACGTCATTTTGGTGGCCACCCGCGTCACGCGCACGGTCGACGTCGACCTGTGGAACTATTGGCACTTCATCTACACGGGCGCCCTCATTCATGCGGCGACCCACTCCATCGTGTTGGGCGTCGTGGGGGCGTGCATCACGGCCTTCATCGTCTTCAAGCTGGCCGATTGGACCGCGCCGGCCATCGAGCACCATTTCGGTTTGCCCGGCATCTCCCTGCCGCACACGGAGAGCGTGAATTGGGCCCCGCTCATGTACGCGCTCGAGCGCATCGAACGGCGCATTCCAGGTCTCTCCAAATTGGAGATCCGTCCCGAGACCATCCGCGGCCGACTCGGCATCATGGGAGAGCCCATCTTCATGGGCGCGGCCCTCGGCGCGTTGATCGGCGCCCTCGGCGGAATCTCGCTATGGCGGGAACACCGCTATGGCGCGTGGTTCAAAGAAGTCTCCACGCTGGCCGTCACCATGGCGGCGGTGCTCATCGTGCTGCCCAAGGTCGTGGCCATCCTCATGGAGGGGCTCATCCCGGTTTCCGAGGGCGCGCGCGAATACCTGCGCAAGCGGCTCCCCGGGCACGACTTGTTCATCGGTCTCGATGCGGCCGTCGTCTTCGGGCACCCCGCCAACATGGCCGTGGCACTGCTTTGCGTGCCCATCATGCTCGTCGTTGCGGTGCTCCTGCCGGGCAATCGCCTGCTTCCGTTCGCCGACTTGGCCACGCTCCCATGTTTCGTCCTCTGGGCGGTGGCCGCTTCGCGCGGGAACATGGTGCGCGGGCTGGTGAACGCCATCCTGGTCATGGTGCCCATTCTCTGGATTGGCACCAGCCTGGGCCCGTTGACCACCGAGCTGGCGCACACGGCCGGGGTTCGTCCCGAGGCCACGACGCAGCTGGCCTCGCAGTACCAAGAATGGTCCGCCTTGGATCTGGGAAGCCACATCCTGCCCTGGATCGTGCTCAACCTCTTTCAGCCGGGCACACCCGGCTTTTGGCGCGCCCTCGCCGTCGGCGTGATTTACGCCGGCGCCTGGTATTGGGTACGCGGGGAGATGCGCGCACAATACAGAAACGAGATCGACGAGTTGGGCGGCACGAACGATATCGACGAAACAGACGAGGACTCGTGACGGACGAGCAGGCGATCGACATCGAGCTCCCCGAGCCACTGCACGCGCGCCCCGCGAGCATGCTCGTGCGGCTCGCGTCGCGTCAGAGCGCTGCCATCGAGATCGTCTTCGAGGAGCGGCGCGCCAATGCCAAAAAGATCCTCGAGGTGCTCAAGCTGGGCGCCGTTCGAGGCAGCACCGTGCGCCTCGTCGCACGCGGAGAACATGCCGCCCTGGCGCTGGAGCGCCTGTCCGATCTGATCCACCACGGATTCTCCACCGATGCGCTGCCCGAAATCGCCACGGCGGCCGCGCCAGGCATGGCCATCGGACGCGCCTCGCTGCTCCTCACCACCGTGGCCGAGGCCGCGCCGGAGTCGATGCCCGGTTACAGCATCTCGGACGACATTCCCTCGAGCCGGCGCCGCGTGCATGCTGCCTTCGCGCGCGCGCAGAGCGAACTGCATCGCATGATCGCGGGCTTGCCGCCGCCCGAGGCGCAGCTCTTCGAACCGCTCTTCGTCATCTTGACGGAGCTGATGAACGCCACCTTGCCGAACCTGGAGGCGGGCATGAGCGCCGTGCTCGCGCTCGACGCGGCCGCGGCCTCGGCGAGCACCGAGCGGAGCGATCTCGTTCGCGATGCACTGGAGCGCGTGCGCGCGGTGCTTCTCGGTGTCGATCTCGTCACCGCCGAGCTGCTCGCGGGCGAGGGCGATCGCATCCTCGTCACCCGCGTTCTGACGCCGTCGCTGCTCGTCGGCCTGCCGCGTTCCTTTCGCGGAATCATCGCGGAAGGCGACACCGGCCCGGGCTACACCTCGCACGCGGCCATCTTGGCACGCGGGCGAGGGCTTCCGCTGGTGTTCGCGCCCGCGCACGTGGTCTCGGCCATCCGGCGCGACGAGACCATCGTCATCGAGTGCACCGAGACATCGTGCCAATTCTGGAGCAGCCCCAGTGCAGAATTCCTCGAGGCCGCGCGCGCACGGCACGATGCATGGGTCGCGCAGAAGCGCCGCGACGAATCCATCGCGCACGCCGTGTGCTCGACGGGGCTGGTCACGCCGGTGCGGGCCAACGTCGGCACCTTGAACGAGCACATCCCGTCCATCGCCGATGGCGTTGGCCTCGTGCGAACGGAACTCCTCTTCAGCGGCCGCCGTTCCCCACCGGGCGAAACGGAGCAGGCCAGCGTGTACGCGGCCTTGGCGAACCGGGTCTCGGGCAAGCCGTGCATCGTGCGCCTCTTCGATGCGGGCGGCGACAAGCCGCTGCCGTGGCTGCCCGGAGATGCCCGGGGCGTGGAGCTTTTGCTCGCGCACCCACGCGTGCTCGAGGTGCAGCTGCGGGCCATCGATCGCGCGCGTGAACATGGAGACGTTCAGGTTCTCGTTCCCATGGCGCGATCGGCGCAGGACATTGCGCGCGTGCGCGCAGGTTTGGAAAGCGATGCACCGGTGGGCGCGATGATCGAGACACACGAGGCCGCAGGCGCCATCGAGTCCATCGCGCGCGTATCCGATTTCATCTCCGTTGGCACGAACGATCTTGCCTCAAGTGTGCTTGGCGTCGATCGTGCAGTATCGCCGGAGTTGTCGTTGCACGATGGGCGCCTCCTCGTCGTCATTCGCACCATCGTCGACGGAGCCCATGCAACGGGCCGAAAGGTCACGGTTTGTGGAGAACTCGCAGGACATCCGGAGATGGCACGGCAGCTCGTCGGCCTCGGCGTAGACGCTCTCAGCGTGGCATGTGAACGCATCGCGTCGGTCAAGGTGGCTTTGGGTGAAACCGAAGGTCCACGGAATCGGTGACAACCCCTTGCTGCGGCATCCATGCTCGGCGATTCTTGGAGCGTGAAGAAAATCTTGGTTGCTTGCGGCTCGGGGATCGCAACCTCCACGGTGGTCGTTCAAAAGCTGGGCGAGCTTCTTCGTGCGCGCGGGTTGTTCGTTCGAATCGAGCAATGCAAAGCCTCGGAAGTGGAAAGCAAAATCTCGGGCTTCGATCTGGTCGTTTCCACCACGGAAGTAGGCGACTCCAAGGGAAAACCCATCGTTCGAACCGTGAGCTTTCTCACCGGCATCGGTATCGACAAGGACATCGAGCGCATCGTCAAGCTTCTCAGCGCTTGAGCGTGGGCGAGGGATGCATCGGTTTTCGTACGCGCGGCGTCACTATTGCGTATCGCTGGTCGGCCAAGATGCGCTGCTCGCAGCCGTGTTCGTGGCGCTGCTCGAGTGGACACCCGAGGGCACCCTCGGCTCCGTAGCCGTCGCCCTTCGCGTGGCCATTCCCTTGGTCCTCGCTTGGGGCGCACTCACGCTGCACTTCCCGAGTCAGATCGAGCTCGACGATTCCACACTGACATTCCGTCGCTATGGACGTCGTCACAGTTTCGATATGCACGAGGTCGCGTCCATTCGCGTGCGCCGCTTCCTCGTTCGCGATCGCGTGCTCGTTCGAATCGCCCCAGCCCCGCCATGGCAGGGTCGCTATTGGCTCCTGCGCGACCTCGAGGGCTTCGAGGAACTCGTTGGAAAGCTCGAGGCGCTCGGTAACCAGAAGAGAATTTCACATGAAGGCGGGAAGGCGGGAAGGGGTTAGGATTTCCGCTGGGACCGGTTTCCCCAATCAAAAAACCTTCCCGCCTTCCCGCCTTCATGTGAAATCTCCCTCGACAACGCCGCGATCGGTGGATGGATTTGACGCTGGGCGTTTGTTCAGTATGTTGATGGGCATGATGCCGCGTCGGTACTGGCCTCCATTGTTGACCCGTCTCGCTGTCGAAATCGAAGGTGCTGCGCGTGATTTGCGAACGCTCTCGCACGAAGCCCAATCCACTCCATTGGCGAAGTGTCCCGCGCCGGTCTCGACGCTGGCGGAGCAAATCGAAGGTGTCGCATCGCGTCGTGGATTGCAGAGTGAGCTTCACGTCTACGAAGGGCGCGTGGGCATGCGCGATGTATGGATCTTCGAGCTGACGGTTTTCACTCCCGACTCGTCGGAACAGCGAAAATTGCGAAATTGGAGGTAGTCCCGAACGTACGTGCGGTGAGAAGCTGCGCTTTCCGACCATGATCTCCGCCGCCGAAAAGAAGCCTCTTTACAAGATACTGTACGTCCAGGTCCTCTTCGCCATCGCGTGCGGCGTGGTGCTTGGTTACGTGCGGCCCCAGCTCGCCGTCGAGATGCGCCCGTTCGGTGATGGCTTCATCAAGCTTATCAAGATGATCATTGCGCCGGTCATCTTCTGCACCATCGTCGCCGGTATTGGCGGCATGCAGGACATGAAGAAGATCGGGCGCATCGGTGGCAAAGCGCTTCTGTACTTCGAAATCGTTTCCACCTTTGCGCTGGGCATTGGATTGGTCGTGGCCAACGTGATCAAACCCGGCGCCGGCTTCAATGCCGACCCGCACACGCTGGACACCAAGGAAATCGCCGAATTCACCACCCGCGCCAAAGGGCAGCATACGGTGGATTTTCTGCTGAACATCATCCCCACCACGGTGGTGGACGCCTTCGCCAAAGGCGAGATTTTGCAGGTGCTGCTCCTCGCGATTCTCTTTGGTTTCGCGGTGAGCGCGCTCGGTGAACGCGGCAAACCGATTTTGCATTTCATCGAGCTCGGCGCAAAAGCGATATTCGGAGTGGTCAATATCATCATGAAGGTGGCGCCCCTCGGGGCCTTTGGCGCCATGGCCTTCACCATTGGCAAGTACGGCATCGCGTCGCTTCTTCCGATGGCCAAGCTGATGGGGTCCGTCTACATGACGTGCATCCTCTTCATCGTGGTGGTGCTCGGCGCCATTTCGCGCATGGCGGGGTTCAGCGTGCTCCGGCTCATCGCCTTCATCCGCGAGGAGCTGCTCATCGTGCTCGGGACGAGCTCCTCGGAGAGTGCACTGCCCAAGCTGATGACCAAGCTGGAATGGGTCGGCTGTTCCAAGTCGGTCGTCGGTTTGGTGGTGCCCGCGGGCTATTCGTTCAACCTCGACGGCACGAACATTTACATGACGATGGCGGCGCTCTTCATTGCGCAGGCCACCAATACGCACCTTACCCTGGGGCAGGAGCTCACCATTTTGGTCGTGGCCATGCTCACCTCCAAGGGTGCCTCGGGGATCACCGGGGCGGGCTTCGTCACCTTGGCCTCGACGCTCGCCGTCGTGCCCGACGTTCCCGTGGCAGGGATGGCGCTCATCCTGGGCATCGATCGCTTCATGAGCGAGGCCCGCGCGCTGACGAACATCATCGGCAACAGCGTGGCCACGGTGGTGGTCGCACGATGGGAAAATGAGCTCGACCGCGACAAACTCGCCGAGCGCCTGAAGCTCGATCCGGAGCGGCTCGAAATGGCCGCAGAAGCCGCAGAAGCCACACCGGAAGCGCCGGCCGCCGGACCAGCAGGTGAGGGGGCATAATCCTATGGTAACCGCCGACGCCACGCCCTCCGAACGCGCGCGCGAATCCCATGACGTCGGCTGGCGTCTGCGCGCCATTTTCGGTGGCTCCATCGGCAACTTGGTCGAGTGGTACGATTGGTACGCGTACTCGGCCTTTTCCCTGTATTTCGCGCCGGCGTTCTTCCCGAAGGGCAGCCAGACGGCGCAGCTTCTCAACACGGCGGCCATTTTCGCGGTGGGCTTTCTCATGCGCCCCATCGGCGGCTGGGTCTTCGGTCGCTACGCCGACCGGGTCGGCCGCAAGGCTGCGCTCACGTCGTCGGTGTTTCTCATGTCGTTCGGCTCGTTGATGATCGCGCTCACGCCGGGCTACGCGACCATCGGCATCGCCGCGCCGGTGATGCTGGTCACGGCGCGCCTGCTTCAGGGCCTCTCGGTCGGCGGCGAATACGGCACCTCGGCCACGTACCTGAGCGAGGTCGCCACCCGCGATCGGCGCGGCTTCTATTCGAGCTTTCAATACGTCACGTTGGTCGGCGGCCACCTCGCCGCGTTGGCCGTGCAGCTCGTGTTGCAACGCTTGGTGCTCACCCCCGCGGAGTTGTCCGCATGGGGATGGCGCATCCCCTTCGCCATCGGCGCCGTTCTCGCCATCGTGGCTCTCTACCTGCGCCGCCGCCTCGAGGAGACCGAATCGTTCAATGCCCAAAAAGGGGACCAAGGAGAGAAGCGCGAGCGCAAGGGCACCATCGCCGAGTTGATGCGCCATCCGAAGGCGCTCCTCCTGGTCGTGGGCCTCACCTTGGGCGGCACCGTCGCGTTCTACACGTACACCGCGTACATGAAGAACTTCCTCGTGAACTCCGTGGGCATGCCCAAGGACACCGCGACGTTGCTCGCCTTCGTTTCGCTCTTCCTCTACATGCTCATGCAGCCGCTGTTCGGCTTCGTCTCGGACCACATCGGCCGGCGTCCGCTGCTTCTCGGCTTCGGCATTCTCGGCACCCTGGGCACCGTGCCCATTCTCACCGCCTTGAGCGAGACGAAGAGCACCTGGGTGGCCTTTGCCCTGATGATGATCTCCCTGGTCATCGTCAGCGGCTACACGTCGATCAACGCCATCGTGAAGGCGGAACTGTTCCCCACCGAAATCCGCGCCCTCGGCGTCGGACTCCCATACGGCATCACCGTGGCCATCTTCGGCGGCACCGCCGAATACGTGGGCCTTTGGTTCAAAGACAAAGGCCACGAGCCGTATTTCTACTGGTACGTGAGCGCGTGCATCTTCGTGTCGCTCATCGCATACCTGCGCATGACCGACACGAAGAAGACGTCACTGCTGGATAGGGATACCTGACCCGCGCCGTCGGACTACGTCGTTTGATCGCTATTCGTTGAGCTCGTCTTGTGTGAAGCGGTCGACGTCGACGAAGTTTCCGTTGATGATCTCCCACTTGACGTAACCGCTGCGGATGTCGCCCTTTTCGTCGAAATCCACGGTGCCGGACGCACCGTCGTAGTCGATGGTTCCACCCCCGGCCAGCACGCTCAACCCCAAGGCGATGGAGTCGGGCCGCACGAGTTGCACCTGGCCCGACTTGCCGGGTTTATCGGCCGGATATCCGCGCGATACCTCGACGAGCGCATTGCGAATTGCCTCGGCATTGTCGGCGGTTTTGGCCTTTTGAATGGCGAGGGCAATGAGGGCGGCCGCGTCGAAAGCGCTCGAGGCGAACGGCGGGGGATCATCTGCCGCGTCTCCCGGACCGCTCTGAGCGTGGAAGATGCGGCTGAATGCGGCGAAGGATTGCGTTCGAGGCCGTGTGTCCGGCACCACGCCAATCATGTTTTCGACCAGCTTGAGGTTGCCCACGTCCCGGAGGAATCCCGGATCGTAGGTCGCGTCCGTGCCGATCAATTGCAGCTTTTCCGTCGGTTTGTATTGAGCTTTGAGCTCGATGATCAAGGCCGCCGTAACTTGCTCGTACGTGACGAAGAGCACGCAGTCCGGTAGGGGACGGGCCGCGCGAATCTTCTGAACGGCCTGCGTGTACTGGCTTTGTTGACCTGTATCGACCTTGAGCGTGTTCTGCTCCCCAATGAGGGGAATGAAGTACTCGGAAAACCCGAGCCCCAATGGATCCGACGCGTAGACGAGGAACGGTGCACTGCAACGCGCCTTGGTGCCTCCATCCGTTCCGTCAGACACCTGTTCCTGCATCCTCTTTTTCATGGCGATCCGCTGGAAAACATCGGAAGGCGCCGTGCGATAGAGGTATCGGCTTGGCCAGGGTTGCTGGAGATCGCTGATGCCTACACCGGTGGACCAGGCTGAAATCTGGAGAATCGGGACAGGAAAGGTGATCTTTTGCGCTTCGGTGGTTTGAACGCTGGCCCCCGGCCCGATGATGGCCGAGACCTTCCTGTCACGGAACCCATTGAACACTTCTTTCAGGGTCGCGAAGCCGTTGTCGTCCGCATTGCTGCTTCGGTCGTCCTGCACGTCCAACCGGAGCGGCCGGCCGAGAACACCGCCCTTCGAGTTGATCAGATCGATGGCGGTTTGAGCGCCCTGTGCCATGGCCTTGCCGACGCCCGAATAGCCGCCCGTCAACGCCGCCGACATTCCGATCGTGATCGTATCCTGACTCGCAGGAGGCACGTCCTCTTTCGAACACGCGACTTGGTCCAAGAGCAACGTGGAGCCACAAGCCCCAAAGAGAACGATCGCCCCAATGCGCGAAAGTGAGACTTTTCTGTTCATGATTGCACCGTTATTTCAAGGGCAGGGGGCGCCGCCGCAATAAGCCGTCGGGACGAGTTGCTGGCCCTTCGCGGGATCGGACGGACGCAGCGCAAAGTACGCAGCCGCGGCGCCACCTGCGACGACGGCGCCGGCCACGATCCAGAAGATTGGGCTTGCGAAGATCGACGACGAATGGTCGTTCTGGCCTCCGTCACTCCCAGCGAGCGCTCCGGCGGGTGCCGACGCCGGCGCCTCGATGACGATAGGCTTCGCGGGGCTGCCGCTCTCGAACAGCACGCTGTCGTTCGCGTCCAATCCTTGCGCGTAGATTTCCAGGTAGGTCGACTTGTCCTTCGGTGGCGGAACCACGAGGGTCGTCGTGGCGGTCGCCCCGGAGGTTTTGACCGTGAAGGGATCGCTTCCCTCCCAGTGGTAGCCGACCACCACCTTGCTTGCCATCCGCATGGGATCGCGCAAGGTGACCGTGACGCGGGTATCGCTGCTGCGATGGACTTGCGCCGTCGCTTCGATGCCCGGTTTGATCGATTGCGCACTCCAGGACCCGCGCGCCTCGAAGTATGGCGCTTTCACACGCGGGCTCATGTTCTGGTCGATCTTGAAGTCGGGATCGATGGCGATCAACTTGACGAAAATATCGCGTGCGACATTGGCGTGGCCCACGACGGCATGTGCGGTTGCCAAGTTGCGGTAGGTGCGAATGAGTTGCTCGTGCGTCAGCCCATTGCGCTTCGAGATGCGTTCGAGCACCGGGATCGCCGCTTCGAAGTCGACGTTGGCGACCAACTTTTCGGCCTCGGCCAATTCATCGTCGACGCCAGCGGCACTCACGGCCGTGGGTGCACCCTGCGCGAAGCTGAGAGGCATCGCGAGTTGCGATGCACACGTGACCAAGACAACGAAGGTGTTGGTTCGGATTCTTCTTGGGATCGATAAGCATTTCATGTCGTCTAGACCTTCCGCACCGGGATGAAAGCCTCGTCCTCGGAGGCCCCGCCCCTCGTCCCCACGAGGTTGGGCGTATAGAGTCGACACATCCTAGAGTGCGGAGTCTCTCAAAAGGTGGGCACCGCCGCAAGTTTCAGCAATGATAGGATGCACTATGGTAGGTTCGGCAAAAGGGGTGAGTTCCGTGCGAGTGACTTCCTTTCTGTTCTCCATCCTGGTGGCGTCATCGTTCGTCGCGGTGGGCTGCAGCTCAAGCGAGGATCCCCCCACCCAAGGGGAGCTCAAAATTAACTTTTCGAATCCCCAACTGGCCGTCGTCACGCAGAAGCTCGAGATTTTCGTGTTTCCCAACGGCAGCGACACTCAGTGCAACGACCTAGTGACCGGGCGTACGGCCACCGGAAAATGGCGAGACGTGTGGACGAAGTCGAGCCAGCCCTTCGACACGTGCACGCTCGTTCGCGCTCCGAGCAGCGTAAAGGTGCCGGAAGTCAATTTTGGCAAAGTCGCCGTCGGCGTGGTGGGCCTCGGTGCAGACGGCAAAGACGTGATGGTTGGCTGCTCCAAGCTGACGCTAGGATCGGGCAGTTTCGCGGAGCCGATTACCCTGGTTCCCGTAGACCCGAATGCGGCCCAAAAATTGATCAACGGCACGACGTGCACCGCGTTGACGAAGTTCTGCGCGGGCGAGTGTCAGTAGAATATTCGTGCAGATCGCGACCGCGCTCGAACGACATCGAGCGCGGTACGCGGCAAGCTCTCCGCTGAAAAGCGCTACTTCAATCCAAGACGCCGATTCAGCGTCTCGCCGCTCTTGATCGTCACCGGGTAGGTCTGTTTCAAACCCTGCTCCGGATTCTCGAGCACGAGGACGTGATCGCCCGGCGGCAATGCGAGGCGCACGATCGGCGTTTGGCCGAGGGCACGGCCGTTTTCGGACACGTGCGTCCACGGGTAGGTGTCGATCGTGAGGAATCCCGGCGGGCCTGCGGGCGCAGGTTCGACGGATGGCGCAGGCTCTTTGGCGGCGGCGGCCGAGCCCTTGCTGCCGCGTGAGGGACGCGACCAGGAGGACGGGGCTTCGGACTTGTCCTTCTCCAGGACGACGAGGGCCTCTTTGTCGGCCTCCAACGTGATGCCGATGGTCTTCGGCGTGTAGCCCTTGGCTTCCGCCCGGATCGTGTGCACCGAGTTCTTCACCAGCGAGAGGATCTGCGGATTCGCGTCCAGCGGTGTGGTGCTGTCGTCGAGGTACAGCTTTGCGCTGCTCGGTTCCGCCCGGACGAAGACGGTGACCTTCAACGCGTTGGGCTCCTGCGTCGAGATCTCCGAGGTCGCGGGAAGCTTGTGCTCGCCGGCCTTGGCCAGACCCGTGTCCGCAAGCTGCTCGTTCTTGCGCGCGAAAATCAACCATACGGCGACGAGGCCGGCAAAGGCCAACACGGCCAGCGCGAGGAAGGCGACCTTGCGCCGCGGCTGCGGCTGCTGCGCGGTGATGCGCGAACGGCTCATCGTCGCGCCGGAGGCCGACGTCAGGTCCGGATAGAGCGATTGGCCTACCGGGAGGTGCGGATCGCTTTCGCTCCGGGCCGCCGAAATGAGCGGAATCGAGGGCAGAATGCCCACTTGGGACGCCGACGTGCTGCCCAAATGCGGGTATTCGCCCGTGAGCAATTCCGCCTTGGCGAGCTGACGATCGATCAACGCCTGGCGTTCGGCCCGGGGCTCGGCGAAGAGCATTTGCATGTAGCCGACGATGGGCTTGAGGCCCTTCGAGCCGGGGAGGCTTGCCAGGTAAGCTTCCAGATCCGCCTGGAGCTCGAGACAGGTGGCGTACCGATCTTCCTTGCGGTGGGCCATGGCCCGGCGGCAGATGAGATCGATCGCGTGGGGCACGTCAGGATTCACGTCCCGCGGCATGGGAACTTCGCCCGCGAGGCAAGCGCCCATGACTTCGATGTCGCTTTTGCCCTTCCAGAGTGGCTCGCCGACGGCAGCCTCCCAGATGGCGACCCCGAGCGCGAAGATGTCGGCCCGTCGGTCCACGTTGTTGCCCGTGAGTTGCTCGGCGGGCATGTAACGCACCTTGCCCTTGAAGGTGCCGACCTCCGTCTCGTGCGTGGAGGTGCGCGCCTTGGCGATTCCAAAATCGAGGATTTTGACCTGCCGATCAAACGTCACGAAGATGTTGTGTGGCGAGACATCCCGATGAACTAGGTTGAGCGCCGAGCCGTCGAAGTCCTTCGCTTCGTGGGCATAGTGCAGGCCGGTCATCGCATGGACGAGCACCTCGTAATGCATCCACAATGGAAGCTGCGACCCCAGCTTGCGCCCCTGGGCGATGACTTTGCTGAGCGGGTACCCGTCCAGGTACTCCATGACGATGATGTCCCGCTCTTCTTCGTGAACGACTTCGTACGTCTGGACGACGTTCGGGTGATTGAGGCGGGCAGCGACCCGAGCCTCGTCGATGAACATGCCCAGCAAGCCCGGGTTCGCTGCGACGTTGCTGCGGGGCACTTTCAAGACAACGAGCTTGTTGAAGCCGCGCTGCCCCATCATGACCGCGAGGTACACCTCGGCCATGCCGCCCGCACCGAGCTGCGCGATGATTCGGTAACGACCGATTGTCGGAAGCACCATGCTGCTACTGGCCCGGTTGGGCTCCCCCATGCCACCTCTCCACTGCCGCTAGAACGCTTAGAACGGAGCTGCTCGGGATACTTCCCATAAAAAACTTCGACATTAGGCTAACACGACATTCGCCGTAACGCTCAAAAGCTGAGCAGACTACCCCCAAAGTTTTTTCGAGGTGGGAGGCGGACCGAGGCGGGCCAAGGCCGTCGCCCACGCGCATCGAGAGCAGCCGAACCGCAGGACCCTCGAAAAACAGGCTGCATGTCGCACGGATGGTCACTCGAGTTGCCGTCAGTCGATTGGCAAAGGTTCGTTTGGCATCTCGTCTGCGAAGTCGGCCTGGCCTTGCAGGTCTTGCTGGTTCTGCAGGTTTTCCAGATTTTGCGTCACCGATGCGAGGTGCGCTCGGGCGTGCTCCAAGATGGCTTCGTTGTCGGTTCGTAATGCCCACTCCGCCACCAATGCAGGAAACGATGCCCAACGCTCTGCGGCGTGGGCTACGAGCCCAGGCCACGTTCTCCCACCCCACATCGCAAATCGTTCGACGAGCCGTTCGAGGGGCCTGCGTCCGAAGCAGCCGAAGAACATCGCAAAGTCGATGCAGGGATCGGTGACGCACGCCTCGGTCCAATCCAGGATACCCGAAAGCCGTCCTTCCGCGTCCAGCAGCATGTGACCCGGATGGAGATCGCCATGAACCAAGGTCAAGTAATCCGGCCATAAGCCATCGTTCTCGAGCCAGCGATGCCAGCGTGACCAAATGGCATCGCTCGGTGCGAGAGCGGCCCGCGTTTCATCCATGGATCGGGCGAGGGCGATGCGGGCAGCCTCGATGGGCTTGGTCGGAATGCCGGCCTCTCGGGCGGAGGCCTCCTCGACACTTTGCAGCGCGGCGAGTGCGCCGGCGAACGAATCGAGGAACAACTCCGATGGGGCCGTTGGATCCAGATGCCATTGTGGCGCACCGGATCCATCGAGCGTGACCGCCGGGGTGCCGGGAAGCCGCGGATACGCGATCACGTCGTCGGCGTGGATTCGCCATTCGGGAATGGCCACCGGCAGCTTGGGCGCGAGGAGCTCGAGCGCGCGCGCTTCGATGCGGGCGGTCTCGAGGAGCTCCGGGCGGCGGGGCGTGCGCACGACCCAGCACGTGCCCGATGCGTCCTTGGCGTGCACCACCAGGAAATCGAGCCCGGTCTTGTCGAAATCGTCGTGATCCGCCGTGAGCTCGAGACCATGTTGGCCGGCGGCATCGAGGAGGGCTTGAACCGAATCGATCATCGGCGCAGCCGCGTCCCGCGCATCCTGGCCTCCACCATCAGGCAGCGATCCTGCACGACGGTGATTCCGCTCTCCGCGAGGCGCTCGGCGAAAGCATCGTGGCGGATGCCTTGTTGGAGCCACACGCTTGCGGGCTTGGCAGCGAGGATGTCGTCGAGATGGGGCATCAGATCTTCCGGGCGGCGGAAGACGTTCACCATGTCGACCGGTGGCGGCACATCCGCAACACGGCGGAAGACGGGGCGGCCAAGGATGATCTTTGCATCCGGGTAATAAACGGGGACGGGTATGACGTCGAAGCCCGCGTTCAGCATGTACTGCGGCACGTAAAAAGCTGGCTGATTGGCCTGCGCTTCCGTCTTGATGCCGAGCACCGCGATGCGGTGCGTGCGTGCGAGCAGCTCTTCGATCCCCTGCGGATCGTCGATGACCATCGGATGCATGCATCTTCCATAGAGCATCGGGCCGACCCTAGCATCCCGAACATGACGAACGACTCGTGGGCTGTGGTGGATGACTACATCGCGAACGCGCTCATTCCTGCGGATGACGCGCTCGAGGCCACGCTCGAAGCAAGTGTTGCGGCCGGTTTGCCGGCGATCCAGGTCTCGCCGGCACAAGGTAAGTTTCTGCATCTCCTCGCACGCATCGCGGGGGCGAAGTCCATCTTGGAAATTGGCACGCTCGGCGGGTACAGCACGATCTGGCTCGCGCGTGCGCTTCCCCCGAATGGGCGCCTCGTCACGTTGGAGGCGGATCCGAAGCATGCCGAGGTGGCTCGCGCGAATTTTGCACGCGCCGGCCTCGACAAGGTCATCGACCTGCGGCTTGGGCTGGCGTTGGAAACATTGCCGAAAATCGCGGCCGAGAACCGCGGCCCGTTCGATCTGGTGTTCATCGACGCCGACAAGACGAACAACGTGGGCTACTTCGACTGGGCGCTCAAGCTCGCCCGCAGCGGCAGCATCATCGTGGTCGACAACGTGGTGCGCCACGGCGCCGTGGTGGATGCATCGAGCAAGGACGCCGCCGTTCGCGGAGTCCGTCGCCTCTACGAGCGCCTCTCCAACGAAAAACGGGTGAACGCAACCGCGCTGCAGACCGTCGGCGTCAAAGGCTACGACGGCTTCGTGCTCGCAGTCGTCGAGTAGGAAACGTCCACCTGAGGAATGGACAGGGAGATCGGGAGATCGGGAGATCGGGAGTTTTTGATCAAAAATCACTGCTCCCGATCTCCCGATCTCCCTGTTCAAATCAAACCGGCCACCGAGAGCGCCGCGGGCACTACACCTCCGTGAATCGGACGTCGTGTTCGGTGTCTGGGGCGGCGAAGGCGAGTAAGGCCTTACCTTCGCGTTCGAGGGCGGCTTGGTCCTTTTTGGAGAGCCGCACGAAGGGCCCGATGGCCAGCGAGGCGCGGCGGCGCGTTTGGGTGAGCTTCCAGGTCGCGCTCACCATGCCGTCGACGAGGACCGCGGGGCGCATGCCGTTGGCCACGTAGACGTGCGGGCGGTGTTCTTCGGCGATGAGATGCGTGCGAACCGCGTGCGACAAGAGCAAATTGTCGTACTCCGGCAAAAAGCGCGGCGGGGCAGGGATCTCGGGATCCGGCCGAGGCGCGTCGGGAAGGTCGAACAGCTCGCGACCTGCCTCGTCATGGAAGACGCGCAGTCGCGGGCGCAGCCGCTCGAAGGCGTCCTGCAGCTTGGTGAGCCCCGACCAGATCTGGGCATCGCGCACGCTGGCGGGCCCGAAGGCGGCAAGATAACGCAGAATCATCGCGTCGGGCTCGGAGGATGCGCTGTCGAAGCTGCGGGCGAGCCACGACTCGGCCGTCGTGCTCAGGGCCTGCCCGCCCTTTCCCCAGACGCCGCGCGGCGGCACCTGAATGAGCGGCACGAGCAGGCGAACGGCGTAGGCGAGCGCGTGGGCGTCGTACTTCGGCCAGCGCGCGCGCAAAAGCTCGCCCAATTCCGCCAAGGTGCGCGGTTGTTGCTCGAGCAAGGATCGCGCGGTGGCCACGAGCTCGCGCTCGTCGATGCCCGCAATGTCGCGGCCGTACGTCGTGCCGACGCTGAGCGCGCGCTCCTGCACGGCGGCCACGACGGGCCGGAACGCGAGGCAATCGCGCGCGGTGACCAGGTGCACCGTGGAACGCATGAGGGCGATGCGCACGGCGCGGCGCTTTTCGATCAGCACCGACAAAGCGTCGGGGCGAAAGCCGGCCAGGCGGGTCCACAAGCCGAAATAGGGCGCGTACGGCGACTGCGCCTGCATGCCGGCGAGCCGCTCGATCGCCTTCGAGGCGGTGATCGCGTGGCGTTCGAGCAGCATTTGTCGATCGAGGAGGGCGCGGTTCAAGGCGCGTGGACCGAGCACTTTCATTCGCGCCGCGGGCATGGCATTCACCTTATTCCATGATCCGCCACGCCCACGTGCTCGAAATCGTCGATCTCTACGCCGAGCGATTCCCCGAGCGTGCCGCCGGTCTCGAGCCTTTGCGCGCGCTCATCGCGGAAGGCGGCGAGGTCACGTCACGCCACGAGTTTCGCGGGCATGTGACCTGTGGTGCGGTGGTGCGCGATGCCGAGGGGCGCGTGCTCTTGGTGCACCATCGCGCGCTCGATCGATGGCTCATGCCCGGCGGGCACCTGGAGGCGGTCGACCGCACCTTGCTTGGGGCCGCGGCGCGCGAGCTGGCGGAGGAGGTCGGCTTCCCGCCCGAGGCGCTGCGGGTACCGCTCGTGTGGCACGAGGTGCCGGTTCACATCGACCGTCACGGGATACCGGCCAACCCGAAGAAGGGCGAGCCGGCCCACGAGCACTGGGATTTTCGCTACCTCTTCGAGGTCGCGGACACGGCCATCACCTTGCAGGCCGAGGAGGTGCTCGATGCCGCGTGGCGCGCACCGGCGGAGCATTCGCAGCAGCTGGTCGACATTCTCGAGGCAGCCAAGGCACCTTAGGCCCGCGTTGCTTCGATGAGCCACGCCTTCGGCGGCTCGCCCTGCGGAAAGGGGCCGATTTGCAGAGAACGCCCGTAACGAAGCGCGAGTTCGTCGTGCGGGGAGACGCGGGAGACCCACCCCAGTCGTGCCATCCACGCATCGGGGTTCTCGATGAACGACTGCCATGGGGCGCCGCCCTGTGCGAGCCGCGAAAGAACGGCCCCCATCGCATCGAGGGTCGCTCGGTTGACGTGTTCCACGCCGAGCCAACTGCCCGGTGCCGATAGCTGCGTGACGCGTTCGAGCAAGCGATCGCCATCGTCGTTGGTCAGGTAGAAGAGGAGCCCCTCGACCAGCCACGCCGTGGGTGACGCGGTATCGAAGCCCGCCTCGACCAGGGCCGCGGGCCAGTTGTCGCGCAGATCCGCCGGAACGAGGACGCGATCGCAGTCGCGACGTGCCCGCAGCGTCGAGAGCACGCTCTCCTTGAAGCGCAGCATGGTGGCCAGCTCCACCTCGAAAAGACGCACCTCCCGCGGTAGCTGCAGGCGAAACGCCCGCGCATCGAGGCCCGCCGCCAGGGTCACGATCTGCCGGCAGCCCGCACGGCACGCCTTCAATAGGTACTCATCGAAGAACCGCGTGCGCACGGCGAAGTAATCCGTGGGGGCCGCCGGCATCGTGTCGCTGGCCATGCCCTCGGCCTGCGCAGCTGCCACGAAGGCCCCCGCGAACGGATCATCGAAGAGGCGATCGGGTCGCGCATGCTCCAAAGAGCGGTGGTACGCGACGATCAGGGCGGTCGTTTCGATGAAGGACAGCTCATTCGCACTAGATTCGGAAGGTACGAAATTCGTTTTATTGCCCGACATGGATTCACCTTCTTGCGCATGCAGCGCGCTCAGACTTTGCTCGCGATCTTGCGAAACAACTTGATGAACGCGCCGCGATCGTCCCCGTTGGGCAGCGCGTCCAGGATGCGGCGCATGATCATGCGCTCGACACGATGGTGCTCCTGCTGGAGCTCCACGCCTTTGTCGGTGAGCTCGATGCGGTAGGACCTCTTGTCCGTCGGGTGGATGGCCCGGCGCAGCAGGTCCCGCTTTTCGAGCCGGTCGATGATGCTCGTGAGGGTGCTTTGCGGGACCTGGAGAAACTCCCGCATCTCGGCCAAGGTGTGGTCGGGTTTTTCCTCGGCGAAGGACAGTGCGTGCAAGTCGAGGTAGCCAATGCCGGCGAGCTTTTCGGACCACAGGTCCAAACGCGCCACGTGCATGCGCAGAAGCAGCGCATGCACGGCCTCGTTCAGCTCTTCGACGTCGCGATCGACTTTGGCCATCTCGATACTACGAACTTCGTAGCAAACGAGTTGCGTAGCGTCAAGGCGAGACCGCAATTCACTTGCGATAGGGAGGGCCTTTGAGCTCGACGACGTTGCCGTCGGGATCGCGCACGTAGATCGAGGGACCTTCGCCCTCGGCGCCGAAGCGGGGCGCGACCTCGCCGGCATCGATGCCGAACGTGGCCAGGTGCTTCACGATGCCCTTTTCGTCCCAGGGATCGATGCGGAAGCAGAAATGGTCGATGTTGCGCCCTTCCTCGCCGGGCGGCGCACCGCCGGCGCGACCGAGCTTTCCGTCGAGCGGCACGAGATCGACCATGGAGGTGCCGGCGCGGAGCTGGATGAGACCGATTTCGTCCTGCCGCCGTTCGATGCGACAGCCGAGCACGTCGCAGTAGAAACGCAACGACGCGTCCAGGTCGACGACGCGCACGACGAGGTGATCGATTTCTCGGATCCGAATCATGGATGAAGTCTCCTCAAAGGGGGCAAGGGTGACGTTTGCCGACTCTTGCGTAGATGCAACGGGCGATGCTCCAAGCCGTCGTTCCGTTTCGCAAAGTTGGAAGGCAAAATCTCACTTTTGAAAGGATTCAAGGCGAGCGCAATCGCTAAACCTCGAGAAATTCGCGCATGCGCTCCTGGCACGGCCTTCGCTCTATAGGCGGACGGCATCGCGTTGACGGCCTTCCCCCCCCGGGCCCTGCGCGGTGCCTTTTTTATTTTGTCCTGCGTCGGACCCGCAGAAGAAGGAAACCGCCAGGACGCCAGGATCGCCAGGGGAAACGGCTTTTTTTTGTTTTAAGAACAAAAAATCAGAGGCCAGGGTCGGTTCAAACTGGCGACCCTGGCGTCCTGGCGGTTCCCTCTTCTACGACGCTTCAGGAAAGCGCCGGGGCTCGGCGGTGGCGCCAGGGGAAGCGTTCTTCGATCTGGCGGGCGACGGCGAGCAGCAGGCCCTCGGAGAACATGCGGCCGGCGATCTGAAGGCCGATGGGGCGCCCATCTTGCGTGAGGCCGATGGGAAGGCTGATCGCGGGTAGCCCCGTCAGGTTGAAGATCGCCGTGTAGCCGGCGATTTGGGCGGCGGCGGCGAAGGCCTGCTCGGGCGGCAGATCGCGGAAGGCACCGACGCGCGGGGCGGGCTGTGGCACGGTGGGCGTGAGCCAGAGATCCACGCTCTCGAGCGTGGGGCGCCAGCGCGCGTCG
This sequence comes from Sorangiineae bacterium MSr12523, assembly GCA_037157775.1. Lineage (NCBI taxonomy): Bacteria > Pseudomonadati > Myxococcota > Myxococcia > Myxococcales > Pendulisporaceae > Pendulispora > Pendulispora brunnea. Next base: position 5,644,560 of record CP089982.1, on the reverse strand, counting down.
AGGGAGGCGTGAAGCTCCTTCATGGCGGTGCGCGGGTGCTTTCGACTCGACTCGACGAGCCATCGCGTGATGGGCTGCGTGTTCTTCCATCGCGCGAACGGAAAGGTGCTGACCAAGGTTTGCCAGAGCGGCGCGAACTCCTCCACCGTGCCCTCGAGTTGGGGGCCGGGCTCGACGTGGTGGCCGAGGGCCTGGAGTTCTTTGGCAATGCGTTCGACCGCGGCGACGATCTCGGGGTGCGTGTCGGCGAGGGGCGTGCGCGTGAGCACGCGGATCTGCAGCCCCGACGGGCGCTCGCGCGCGAGCTCCGCGAAGGGACGCGGTGGGGGAGGCGCCCAATGCGGGCGTCCGAAGGAGACCTCGGACATCACGTCGAGCATCGCGGCGACGTCGTCCACGGTGTGGGCCATGGGCCCGGAGGTGTACAGGATCCGCTCATCGGGGGCGCCGAACGCGTTGCGCAAACGCCCGCGCGACGGTTTGAGCCCCACCAGATGGCAAAAGGCCGAGGGGATACGAATGGAGCCCCCGCCGTCCGAACCTTGTGCGACGGGGAGCATGCCCGCGGCGAGGGCCGCGCCCGATCCGCCGCTGGAGCCGCCGGCGCTGTGGTCGAGTGACCAGGGATTGCGCGTGGGCGGGTGGATATCCGGCTCGGTGACCGGCATGGCACCGATTTCCGAGGTGGCCAGCTTGCCCAGGAAGACGAACCCCGCGCGCCGTAGCGGCTGCACGGTGTAGTCGTCCACGGGAAGCACCACGGGCAGCGATCCACGCGAGCCCCATCGCGTGACCGTGCCCCGCACGATGTTCAAATCTTTGATGCCGATGGGCACGCCGTGAAAGACGGGCAGATCGCGCCGGCCATTGCGGCGCAGGAGCCAATCTTTCCACCGCGCGGATGCGATCGCGCGGCGCGCCTGGACGCTGACGAAGGCGTTGATCTTCGGATCGAGCCGCTCGATCCGTTTCAAATAGCCGCGGACCAGTTCCTCGCTGGAGACCTTGCCGTCTCGAAGGAGTTCGACTTGCTCGAGCGCGCTCGCATCCAGAACGTCATCCATGGTGCGCCACAATATGAGGGGAGCCTCACGTTTTGGCAAGCCGCTTGGCGCGCTGGGCATTTGCAACGAAAGCGAGCCCTTGGGCATTCAGCTCCACATCGAGGGCCAAATGCTTCTTTTCCGCCTCGCCAAAGGCGGGGGCCTCCTCGGCAATGGCGTTCTCCCAGGCCCGCGCGAGCCGGGCGGTCATCTGTTCGAGCGACTCGTCGCCGCGTGATGCCTCTTCGACCCAAGCCCCCGCGCGCTCCACGAAGCGAAGGAGCTGCGGGGCGATGGCGGGCGGGTTTTCGAACGGGCCGAAGTGCGTCGGGCAGACGTAGCGCTCTCCGAGCGAGAGGACGCGCTCGATGCTGGCTTTCGCGGCCGCGGCGTCGAAGTTCGTGGGGCTGGTGGAGGGGATGGCGAACAGGCCGTGCTTCTGCAGGGCAGGGTAGATGACCCCGAAGGTGTCGCCGGTGTAGACGGTCTCGAGCCGCGGATCGTCGACGATGAAGTGGTGATTCGCGTGCCCCGAGGTGTGAAACACGGTCAAGGTGGCGTCGCCGAGTGGCACGCTCTCACCGTCCTCGAGGGTGCGGACCCGCTCCTTGGGAATCGGAGCGATCTCTCCATAGAGCTGGCGAAAGCGTTCTTCGCCGTAGACCGCGGTGGCGCTCTGTACGAGCTTTTCCGGGTCGATGAGGTGCCGCGCCGCCCGCGGGTGCGCGAGCAAGATGGCATTTGGACACGCCGCCACGAGTGCACTGGCACCGGCGGCGTGATCGAGGTGGGCGTGCGTGACCAGGATCCAGCGCACATCCTCGGGCTTTTTTCCCTGGGTGCGCAGCGCTGCGAGCAGTTTTGGGAGCGCGTGCGCCGTGTGCGCCTCGATGAAAGCGCACTCGTCGCCGGCAATGCGGAGGTAACAGGCGGTGAACTGAGGCGTGATGTCGCTGTCGACGGTGATGCGCTCGTGCTTCGTCATGGGCCGAGTCTAGGGCCTTCTCGGGGCCCTCGACATCTGGCCTGCCATCTGGACTTGACGATGTGCCGTCTTACACGGCGAGGCGAGGGCGCGTGGCGAGGGCGTTTTCAATCGTGGCGAGCGCCTCGCGAAGTTCGTCGCCCTCGAGGGGAAGCCGGGGAGGCCGCACGCGGGAGGTGCCGCGGCCGACGCGCTCCTGCGTCAGTTTGATGAGCTGAACGAACTTGGGAAGCGTATCCATCCGCAACAGCGGAGCGAACCAGCTGTAAAGCTCCGACGTTTCCCGCTCGCGGCGCTCCTGCGCGTAACGATAGAGCGCGACCGACTCGGCGGGGAAGGCATTGACCAGGCAGGCGATCCATCCACTGGCACCCGCACGGACGGCTTCGACGATGGTGTCCTCCACACAGACGACAATCTCGAGTCGGGGCCCGAGCAAATCCCGGATGGCACCAATGCGCGAGGCATCGATGACCGGCTCCTTGAGGGCTTCCAGATGTGGGAACTCCGCGGCCAGCTCCGCAATGTGCTCGGGCCGGAACTCGACCCGATGCGGGGGGCGGTGGTTGTAAAGCATGCACGGCAGATCGGTGGCACCCATCACGGCGGAGACGTGGGCGCGGATCTCGCGCCAATCGTTCCCGTGGTCGTAGGGCGGGGTCACCATCAACCCGCGGCATCCCACGGCGCGCGCATGCTTGGCCATCGCGATGGCCTCGGGTGTACCAAGTGCCGAAATTCTGGGCAGAACCGGTACACGTTCGCCGACGGCACCGACACACGTCTCGAGCACCTGGCGCTTTTCCGCGTGCGACAAGGTCGACGACTCGCCCAAAGAGCCCACGGGCACGATGCCAACGACGCCGTGCTCCGCGAGCCAGCGGCAATGATCGGCAAGCGCACCGTGATCGATCGTCAAATCGGCATTGAACGGTGTGGTGATGGCCGAGATGACGCCTTTCCACACGGCGCGTGCCGTTCTGCGTCTACCTCTGGAACTTGGGGCCGAAGAGGGGCCCCGACCCGGTACGGAACTTGGGACGAGTTCGGAAGACTCCAGCTTCATGGGAAACAACCTCCCCGACTCTTTCGGTGAATCCAAAAGATTCCAACTAGGATCTATAATTCACTCAAGGTCTCGCGCTACGCATTGCATCACGCCCAGGTCCGCATGCCGCCTTCATTGGGAAGTGATGCGCAAATTGCGAGTTTGTCGCGAGATGATGCCGGGTATCCCGCAAGGGCATCCGCAGAATTGGGGTGGAGCTCACATTGCACCACTGCAGATCCTCTCATCCGGAACAGCCTTGCGCTGTTTAGCATAAGTTGCACCTAGTCGATTAATTATTTCACGAATGTTTCGAGTTCGAAGTCGGAGTTTGTATTCAGGTGGATATCCAATTATGACAACTATAAGGATGTGCCCTTCGTTGACGCGATGCGGCCGAGCGCAGGTGTGCTTTGCGCCGCACGGCGTAACCGAATTCGGGAAAGTTCACCGATTGATGATTTGTTGCTGAGGGCCGCAGCAACCTATGCTAAGCGAATTGGGTCGTTCCGGATGAGCGGGTTTGCAGCGGCGATGCGATGTGGGCTCGCGTCGACAAGCTGCGGATACCCTTGCGGAACGATCGTTTCACTCTTTCTTGTGGTGCTTTGCGCAAACGGTTCGTGCCGGCCCTGAGCACGTGCGGCGCCCAAAACAACCGCTCTGGAGAGCAAGCCGACTCGCTCAGGCGAGGGAGGAGCTGTGTGCCATGCGTAACGCGATCATGGGGGCCTTTCTGCTCGGGCTGTGCCTGATGAGTGCATCGTGCGCCGCGGATGGATCCGCGCCGTCGAACGATGGACCCGCCGCGCCGGAAACGGCACGGGGGCCGCTGCAAAGCGGCTACTTTCCAGTTGGACGAAACGGCGTCGTTCAAAAGGTGACATACGCCGTCGTCGACGGAGAGAGAATTTTCGAGGGAGATATCATTCTGGATCATACGGAGGCCGCGGGCGGGTTGCATGTGCAAGGACTCGATCCGCAGGGTGTGGCCATCTCGGGCAGCTCGCGGCGCTGGCCGAACAAGGTGATCCCGTACGCGATCGATTCGGGCCTCTCCAATACCGCGCGCGTGTCCGATGCCATTGCGCATTGGGAGAACAAGACGGAGCTCACCTTCGTGAAGCGAACGAGCTCCAATGCCAGCAAGTATCCCGATTATGTCGTTTTCCGCAGCAGCAGCGGGTGTAGCTCCACAGTCGGCCGAAAGGGCGGCGTTCAGTACGTGAACCTCGGGAGCGGCTGCAGCACGGGCAACACCATCCACGAGATTGGCCACGCCGTGGGTCTATGGCACGAGCAATCGCGCGAGGACCGCGACAACTTCGTGACCATCCACTGGGACAACATCGAGGAGGGGATGGAGCACAATTTCGATAAGCACGTCTCCGACGGCGACGATATCAATGGCTACGACTACGGCTCGATCATGCACTACGGCGAGACCGCGTTCTCGAAGAACGGGGAGCCCACCATCACGACGAAAAACGGCGCCGACGTCGGCCAACGCAGCGCCCTGAGCTCCGGCGACCTCTCCGCCGTCGCGAAGTTGTACCCGTAGCTGATTTGAACCGCCAAGACGCCAAGATGGGTTGGTTTAACACCAACCCCCAAACCTTGGCGCTCTTGGCGTCTTGGCGGTTGGCCTCTCTCGGCGCTTCGATCAACGCCAGACGGCGCGGCGGGGGATGCGGTGTTTGGCGTAGCGGGCGCGCTCCTCGTCGTCCGCGTCTTGCGGCAGATCGAACTTGTGCGGGGCGGCGCGGTACTCGGCGAGCCGTTGTGCGTCGGAATGCGCTCGTTCGATCTGCAGCTTGTAGTCCCAGCGGTACATCATGATGAGGTAGCGACCGATCGCGGCGATGACGATGCCGACCGCGATGATGCCCAGCGCCACCCATTTGGACGCAAACAAGCCGAAGGGCGCGAGGACCGCGGCCACCGGAACCATGTAATCGAAATAGCGAAGGTTGCGCTCGAGGGTCTCGCGCCTGGTCTCTAGCTCGTGGATCCAGGCCGCGTATTTCGCCTGTTCTTGTTCCATCTCACCCGATATTTCTAGGTCCGACCGGCGACGGTGGCAACGGGGGGAGGGCGCCCGAAAATCGCTTGAAAGTCCGCTCGCGGTGCAACGGTCACCGCAATGTCCAGGGCATGTTCTCCGCCCCCGAGGAGAACGCCCCGGAGCGGAATGACGTCGTCGTAATCGCGACCCCAGCCGAGCGTGATGTGCTCGAGCGAAGGGAACACCGCGTTGGTCGGATCGGCATCGACCCAACCCACGTCGGGGCAATACACGGAGACCCAGGCATGCGAGGCGTCGGCGCCGACCATGCGCGGCCGCCCGGGCGGCGGTCGGGTGAGAACGTAGCCACTGACGTAGCGCGCCGCGAGGCCCATCGAGCGCAGGCACGAGAGCATCAAATGGGCGAAGTCCTGGCAGACGCCGCGGCGAAGGGCGAACACGTCCATGACGGGGGTCGAAACCGTCGTCGCCTTCGGGTCGAAGGTGAACTCGTCGTGGATCCGGTTCATCAGCGCCCGGACACCCGTGAGAAGCGGTGCGCCGGGCGGGAAACAGGCGCTGGTCCAGGCGGCGAGCTCGCGCTTGTTGCGCACGCGGCGCGATTCGAAGAGAAAGCGCGCCGCCTCCAGATCGGCCGGGTGCGGGCGTTGACGGGCATGGTAGGAAAGCCGGGCACGGACCTCGTCCCAAGGCGGCGTGTCCTCGTCGTCCGGGTAGATGCGCTCGGTGAGCCCCACCCACGACTCCGCGACCACCGAGAGCTCCGCATGGTCGGCCTCGATGCAGAGCGAGGTGGAGGGGTTGCCGAACGCGTCATGCCCGATGGCCAGGATTTCCGGCTCCGGGGTGACCGTGAGCGTGTGCGCGCGGCAAACTTGGTACGAGGTCTCGCGCGGGGCCAAATGGACGATCTGGCGCGAGAGCCCCACGGGCTGATCGTACCGGTAACGCGTTTCGTGGACGACGACGTACTCGCGGATCACTGCGCCTCGATGCCCACCGGCACCGGGGTGCCCGCATGGGTGAAAAAGCGGCGCTGCAGCTCGTCGGACAAGCCGAAGGCGGCGCGCTCGATGCGAAGGAGGAGCCCGGCCAGCTCGGTGCACGAAGCTTCGAGCACCTCGCCGGCCTCCGCCTGGAACCCCCCGAGCGGCGTATGGCGCAAAGCCTCGCCCAACGGCGCGAGGGCATGGAGCCCGAGATCGCGCTCTTGGACGAGCAAAAGGTCGCGGATCTGAAAGGCGACGGCGTGCGGGTTGGTGTCGTCGAGAACGACGAGGTGCAGCACCGGCAAAAGCTCGGGCGTGCGGCGGTAGAGCGCGCGGAAGGTGACGATGCTGTTCGTCGCCTCGAGCAGCCATTCCAGCGCGTCGACCCGCTCGGCGGCGGAGGCCCCGAGGACGTGCGCCACGATGCCCGCCACGTGGGCGAGCCGCTCGAGCCGGCGCCCCAAGACGAGGAATTGCCAGCTTTCGTCGCGGGTCATGTCGTCCAGCGCGAAACCGGCCAGCGACACGCAGGTCATCATGATGTCGTCGAGCGACTCCAAGGCGTAGCCCAGGGAGGCGTCGGGGCCGGGCAGCCTCTGTTGCAGCCGATGAAAGAGGTGCCAGTTGTCCGTGGACATGCGCTCGCGCACATGGTTCGCGCACGCGTGCAAGCGCAGCACGTTGGCCGCGAGGCCGCCTTGCACCTGGGGATCGACCACGGCGGCGATGAAGTCGCGGGCATCGAGCTCGTCGCCCTTGGCGAAAATCTTGAGCCGATCGCTCACCGACGCCAGCGATCGAAGCGCGGGCTCGGACTCGGGATCGGCATCCGCGAGGCGCACGAGGGCGGCGCGAAGCAAGCGCGCAATACCCTCGCAGCGCTCGGTGTAGCGCCCCATCCAGTACAAATTTTCCCCGACGCGCGAGGGGATGAAGGCCACGCTGCGCACGACGTCGTCCGCGCCGAGACGCGGCCGGCGGAGCGAGACGCGCGTCACCGGCCGATCGGCGAGCATCCACGTGTCCTTGCTCGAGCCGCCCCACTGCATGGAGACCACGTCGCCATCGTACTGGGCCACGCGGGTCAGGGCGCCGGGCATGACGGTGTAGCCATTGGCGGTGGCCACCGCGAAGACGCGCAAGGTGGCCGATCGTGCGTGCATGCGGCTGCGCCGCGAATGCGGTGCCTTGTCGTGCTTCTCGTGTTCGCGTTCCCGCCCCCACGTGGGCGCGTGCGAAAGGCGCACCCATTCTTGGGCAACGTACGCGTGGGGTTGCGCCTGCAGCCGCGCGATCAACTGGGCGCGCGCAAGCTCGTCGAGCGTGTGCCCGAAGACGGCCTCCATGCGGATGGACGGGTACGACGGCTTGATGACCAGCTCGTCGAGGTGCTCGATGACGTACTCCAGCGCCGGCGCCTCGCCGCACCACCAGGTGGCGATGGACGGCATGCCGAGCTTCTCGCCGAAGAGCCGCTCGCTCACCGCAGGGTAGAAGCCAGCCAGCGCCCCCGTCTCGAGCACCCCGCTTCCGAGCGCGTTCGCGATGACCACGTTGCCCGCGCGAATCGCATGCAAGAGGCCAGGAATGCCCAGTGCGGAGTCGGCGCGCAGTTCGACGGGATCGCAGTAGTCTCCATCGAGCCGGCGCAGGATGGCGTGAACGCGGCGCAGGCCGCGCAGCGTCTTCAGGTAGACCGAGTCGCCGCGCACGATGAGATCCTGGCCCTCGACCAGCGGGAAGCCGAGGTAGCGCGCCAGGAACGAGTGCTCGAAGTACGTCTCGTTGTACGGGCCCGGCGTGAGGAGCACCGCGAGCGGCGCCTCGCCACCGCGCGTGGGCGAAAGGCGGTACAACGAGTCCTGGAGCGCGCTGAAAAACGGTGCCAGCGGCTCGACGTGCAGCTCGCGGAAGGCGTCCGGGAACGCGCGCGCCAAGGTCATGCGGTTCTGCAGCGCGTAGCCTGCGCCGGAGGGACCGCCGGTGCGGTCTGCGAGGACCCACCAATGGCCATCGGGCGAGCGCGCCAGGTCCGCGGCGTAGACATGGAGGCCCGTGGGGGCCGTCACACCGTGCAGCGGCCAGAGAAAACTGCGCTGGCCGAAGACGAGCGCGGGAGGGATGAGCCCTTCCGCGAGCAAGGTCTGCGGTCCGTACAGATCCGCGAGCACGGCATTGAGAAGGCGCGCACGCTGCGCGACCGCGGAGGCGATGGCGCGCCACTCGTTCGCGGGCAGGATGAGCGGCAAAAGATCGAGCTCCCACGGGCGGCTCGCGCCCTTGGGGTCCGCATAGACGTTGTACGTCACGCCGTCGGATGCGATGGCATCGTTGACGAAGCGACAGCGCCGCTGCATCGTCTCCAGCGGCAGGGCGTCGAGGTGCGCGAGGAACGCGCGCCAATGCGGCCGCGGGCTGCCGGCATCGTCCAGCATTTCATCGTAACGGTGCTCGCCCATCGCCTAGGTTTTACGCAGATCCAGCGTGAACGGGAAGTCCGCGCTGGGGACGGCGGGGCGCACCTCCATGCGGCCGGGCGTGTGGCCGATGCGGAAGAAGCGCGCGCGACGGCGCCCCTCGGCCTCGAGCGCATTGATGGGGCGAATGTCGTGGGCGCGCCCGCCGGGATGGCTCACGTGGTACTCGCAACCGCCGAGGCTGCGCTTCATCCAGGTGTCCACCAAGTCGAACACGAGCGGGGCGTGCACGCCGATGTGCGGATGCAGGCACCGCGGCGGTTGCCACGCGCGGTAGCGCACGCCGGAGACGAATTCGCCGTTGGTGCCCGTCGGATGCAGGGGCAGGGCGCGGCCGTTGCACGTGACGACATAGCGCTCGGGCGCCATCCCGCGGGCGATGATCTGCAGCCGCTCGAGCGACGAGTCGACGTAGCGCGCCGTCCCGCTCGCCGTCGCATCCTCGCCCATGACGTGCCACGGTTCGAGCGCGCCGCGCAGTTCGAGCTCCACGGCGCGGGTCGCGAAGTCGCCGTACTTGGGAAAGCGGAACTCGAAGTGCGGCGCAAACCACGCGGTTTCCAGCGGATAGCCGCCCGCGCGCAGGTCGCTGACCACGTCCTCGAAGTCCTGCCAGACGAAGAACGGCAGCATGAAGCGATCGTGCAGCTCGGTGCCCCAACGCGCGAGACGCTCCGGCGCGTACGGCGTCTTCCAGAAGCGCGCGATCAAGGTGCGCAAGAGAAGCTGCTGCGTCAGGCTCATGCGCGCGTGGGGCGGCATCTCGAAGGCGCGCAACTCGAGCAAGCCATGCCGGCCGGACACGCCGTCCGGCGAGAACAGCTTGTCGATGCAGAACTCCGCGCGGTGCGTGTTGCCCGTGACGTCCGTGAGCAAATCACGGAAGAGGCGATCGACCAGCCAGGGCGGGGGAACCTCGCCTCCATCCGAGTAGCCGCGCAGCTTGCGCGAGACCTCGCGAAAGGCGACCTCGATTTCGAAAATGGAGTCGTTGCGGGCCTCATCGATGCGCGGCGCCTGCGACGTCGGGCCGATGAACATGCCCGAAAAGAGGAACGACAGCGACGGGTGCTGGTGAAAATAGCCGATGAGGCTGCGCAGAAGATCCGGCCGGCGCAAGAACGGCGAATCGTTCACCGTCGCGCCGCCGAGCACCACGTGGTTGCCTCCGCCCGTTCCCACGTGGCGGCCATCGAGCATGAACTTTTCCGCCGACAACCGCGATTCGCGCGCCGCCTCGTAAAGGTGCGTCGTGTGATCGACGAGCTCGTCCCAGTTCGTGGCGGGGTGGATGTTCACCTCGATGACGCCGGGATCGGGCGTGACGCTCAGTTGCGCGAGGCGCGCATCGCGTGGCGGCGGGTAGCCTTCGACGAGGATGGGCACGTGGAGCGACTCGGCGGTGGCTTCGATGGCCGCCACCAAGGCCACGTAGTCATCCAAGGTTCGCGTCGGCGGCAGAAAGAGGTAGAGCACCCCATTGCGCGGCTCCGCGCACAAGGCGGTGAATGGCGGGTACCCATGCTTGACGCCCGTGCCCTCGGCGACCGGCGCATCCGGCCGTTGAAAGCGCAGCTCCGCCCGCGCAGGAAGCCGCGAGACCGGTTGCGCGGGATCGGGCGGAGAAATGGCCTCGCGGTCCTCGGGCGCAATCCAGGTGCGCGCATCGAGCGGCAGCCGGAAGCCCATGGGCGAGTCGCCCGGCACGAGGTAGCAGCGCTTCGCGCGGAAGGTCCACGGACCGGTTTTCCACGCCCCGTAGGCATCGCGATCGATGGGCAGCGCATAGCCGACGACCTTGTCGAGCCCCACCGTGAAGATGCGCCGCAGGCGCTCACGCTCCAGCGGATCGTCGAGCTTCGAATCGAAGGGGTCGACGTTGATGGGCAGCTGCCGCTCGCGCCAGAGGTAATAGTAGACGTCCTCGAATGCCGGAAACGCGCACCCGGGATCGATGCCCAGGCGCGTGGCCACCTCGTGCAAGAAGCGGCCGGCCACCGCATCGTCCGCGCCGCTCGGCGCATGCTCGTCGGCCACGAGCGCGCGCTCCTTCCAGAGCGGCTCGCCGTCGCGTCGCCAGAACAGGTTCAGCGCCCAGCGCGGCAGCGGCTCGCCCGGGTACCATTTGCCCTGGCCGAAGTGCACGAGCCCCTGCGGCGCGTATTTGTCGCGCAGCCGGTGGTACAGATCCGCCGCGAGGCGCTTCTTGGTCGGCCCCATGGCCGCGGTGTTCCACTCCTCGCCGTCGAGATCCTCGGACGACACGAAGGTGGGCTCGCCGCCCATGGTGAGGCGCACGTCGCCCTGCGCGAGCTCCGCATCCACCGCATGGCCCAGCTCGACGATGGAGCCCCATTGCTCGTCGGTGTACGGCTTCTGGACGCGCGGCGTCTCGACGATGCGCGTAACGGTCATCTCGTGCTCGAACGTGGACTCGCACTTCTCGAGCAGCCCGCTCACCGGTGCCGCAAGCTGCGGCTCCGCCGTGCATGCGAGCGGCAGATGGCCTTCGCCGGCGAGAAGACCCGAGGTGGGGTCGAGTCCGATCCACCCCGCGCCGGGCAAGTACACCTCGCACCACGCGTGCAGATCGACGAAGTCCTTGCTCGGCCCTTCCGGGCCCTCGAGCGGTTTCACGTCCGCGGTGAGCTGGACGAGGTAACCCGACGTAAAGCGCGCCGCCAAGCCGAGGCGCCGCAGGATCTGCACGAGCAGCCAGCCCGTATCGCGGCACGAGCCCGATGCCTTCTCCAGCGTTTCTTCGGGCGTCTGCAGCCCCGGCTCGAGCCGGATGTTGTACGCGATCTGCTCGCACAGCCGCTGGTTCAAGCTCACCAGGAAGTCGTTCGTCGAACGCGATTCGCGCGAGATGCTCTCCACGAGGGCATCGAGCCGCGGCGACCCCGGCCCAATGCGCAAGTACGGTGCGAGCTCGTCACGGAGCACGGGATCGTAGTCGAAGGGCCACTTCTCGGCGGACGGCTCGAGGAAAAAGTCGAACGGGTTCATCGCCGACATCTCGGCGACGAGATCGACCTCGATGGAGAACTCGTCCGTACGCTCCGGAAAGACCAGGCGCGCGATGTAGTTCGACTGCGGATCCTGCTGCCAATTCACGAAATGCGGATGCGGCAGGACCTTGAGCGAGTAGCCCAGGATGCGGGAGCGACAATGCGGCGCGGGTCGAAGGCGCACGCTTTGAGGGCCCAGCGTTATTGGACGATCGTAGCGGTAGCTCGTGCGATGATGCAGGGCGACGTGGATGGACATCGGCTGAGGTCAATCTACGCGCAAAGCCGAGCGATCGATGAAAGTTTTCCACTGCGATCATTGCGACCAGCTCCTCTTTTTCGAGAATGTTAACTGCGTGCGCTGCAGGCGTACGCTCGCGTACGTGCCCGAGGTGGGCTTGACGTCGCTGGATCCGGCGGGTCGCCATCGCTGGACCTCGCCGGTGGCGCCTGGGACCATGTTTCGGCTGTGCGCGAATTACTCGCAGCACAATGTATGCAACTGGGCCATTCCCATTCCGAAACGCGGCCACAAGCGAGAGGCGAGTAACGCTCTCTGCCGTGCCTGCCTGCTCACGCGGACCATTCCGAACCTGTCGCGCGAAGGAAACATCCGTCTCTGGTACAAGCTGGAGGTGGCCAAGCGGCGCTTGGTTTACACGCTCGATCAACTCGGGCTGCCGTACCAGACCAAGCACGAGGACCCCAAAGCGGGCCTGGCGTTCGAGTTCCTGGAGGACGCACCGGGTGGGCCCGACGGGAATGGCGCCTGCGTGCTCACCGGCCACGCCGACGGCGTGATCACGATCAACGTCGCCGAGGCCAACGATGCCGAGCGCGTGAAGCGGCGCACGGAGCTCGGGGAGCCCTATCGGACCCTGCTCGGTCATTTTCGGCACGAGGTGGGGCACTACTATTGGGACCGCTTGATCCGCGACGATCCGAAGCGCCTCGGGGCCTTCCGCGCGCTCTTCGGCGACGAGCAGGCGGACTACCAGGAGGCGCTGAAGCGCCATTACGAGCAAGGGCCCGCGAAGGATTGGCAGGATCGCTACGTGAGCGCGTACGCGACCATGCATCCCTGGGAAGACTGGGCCGAGACGTGGGCGCACTACCTTCACATGAGCGACACCTTGGAGACGGCGGCGGCGTGCGGGATTGCGCTGGTGCCATCACGGCGGGACGAGCCCACGGTGAAAAAGGTGCCCGATCCCATCGCGGAAGACGTCTCGTTCGAGCGCATGATCACGAGCTGGAGCGCCGTGACCTATGCGCTCAACAATTTGAACCGCGGGATGGGCCACGATGATGCATACCCCTTCGTGCTCTCGACGGAGGCGGTGAAGAAGCTGCGTTTCGTGCACCAAACCGTGGGCGCCGCCACGTAGTTACGGCTTTCGCGCGCAGCGGAAGCCGACATCGCTGTTGGCCGGAGGCTCGGCGGTCGAAAAGGCGAACGTGACGCCGCGCACGGTCGAGCGCAGACGTTCGGGGGACTCGTCGTTCCAGCTTCCACCGCGCGTCGCATAGGTGTCCTCGAGCCGCGGATCGGGTCGCGTATTTTCGCGGGTGCACAGCGGATCCTGCAGAAATCCACCGTTGGTCAATTGCCAGCAGGGATCCGTCTCGACGCTCACGTTGTCGAGGACGTACTCGGAGAGGTTGCCCGCCAGATCGAGAATGGCGCCGGTTCGCAGCGGCAGGCGATCGAGCTTTCTCACCGTATCGTCGGTCCACGCGATGGGTCCCGTGCTCGACTGCGGGCAAATGAGGAGCTCCGGCCGCACACCCCACACGGCTTCACCGCATTTGGGCGGAGGCCGTCCCCAAACGAAGGGAGAGCTCTTGGTGCTGCTGGCCACGTATTCGAACTGCGCTTCCGTCGGGAGGGTTTTTCCCTGATCGTGGCAATATTCGAGCGCCGCGCTCTTGAGAATGCAATTGACGGGCAGGTCACGGTTCGGGCGGCCGTACGTGCAGAAGTTCGTACCGGGAGCATTTTGTTCATCCCAGAGGACCAGAAAGCTTTTGGGATCTTTCTTGGTTCGCGCGGCCCAGTCCGCGATCGCGCCGATGGTGACCTCGTGGGCGTCGAGGAAGAAGGGAGAGAGCACGATCAGGCGTGGCGAGAGGTTCAAAAGGTCGCCCGAGCTTCGGCTCGATCCCATGAAGAAGGCGCCGCCTGGCACGCACACTTCGTCTTTGTTCGCGGGCCCCGCACATGGCGTCCGACGGGCCGGCGCCCACGTGCCCACGTGCCCGCGGGTGATGGAACCGGGGGAGGCCGTGGTCGGCGCGTTCAAGGTTCCATTCGGTGAGCCGACGCGCACGGTTTCGAGAAGGACGTTCACGGACACGGCCCCCTCGGCTGGAACGGGCGGCAGCCGTGCCACCACATCGATCGTCGTCTGCGGGGACGTGTCGCCGTCGACGAGATCCATGCCGCGATAAAGCCGCACGCGCACCCTGTCGACGTTGCCGCGCACGGTGACCGAGGCGGCGTTGGTGAAGAGGTCCTCGCGCGCCTCGAATTCGCGCACACAGCTGCTGCAAGGCTCCTGATCCGTCGGCGAGAAAAATTCGACCCGGAGCTTGTCGAAGAGGGCCGGCGGACGCAAATCGAGGGGCGCGTCTCGCGGCTTGGAAAGAAGCGGTGCGTCCGTATCGATGTAAAAGACGATGTGCCCTTCCTGCGTGCTGTCCGAGCAGGCGACCCCCGACACGGCCAACACCGCGGACACCTGCAGCGTCGTGGCGAAGATACGCGCCGTCCTCACGGGACGACCACGCCCCAACCGAGGCTCCCGCCGCCCACGGGCTCGCGGTTGTCGGGGCGCGTGATGGCGTAGGTGCCCACGACGGCACCGGTTACCAGAATGGCAGCCCCGGTCCAGAACCACCATCGGCTGAAGATCGATGGGTTGCTCTCGACCAAGCTGGCGCGAAGATCGGTCTGCTCGCCGGCGCGCAGGTTCACGCGCGCCTCGTACGGCTCGAAGCCGGGATGCTTGACCACGACTTTGTGGCTGCCCGCGGGGCGAAGGACGTCCACCGGTGCAGGCCCCACGTCCATGCCATCGACGCGCACGATGGCGCGGGGCTGGCTCGACGAAATGTGGATCTGGGCCGGCAGCTGGGTCAGCTCGATGCGCCGCGATACGGAATTGCCCGGGGAAAAGTTCTGGCGGACGACAGCATCCTCGAAGCCCGGACGGGCGAAGGTGATCACGTGCATGCCGGGATCGAGGAGCACCACGAAAGGGCCACGCGGACTGGGATCGCCCAGGCCCGGCGGGCGGATGCCTGCGGCGTACTCCGGCGATTTCGCATTTTTTTCGAGCGGGCGCCCGTCCACGGTCACACGCGAGCCTTCGGGGGTGACCTCCAGGGTAAGGCGCACCAGCAGCCGATCGAGCTCACCGAGGAAGCCTTTGGCATCCGAGACGAGGTCGCGGGGCAGGGCGTTTCCGCCTGCGGCCGCGTTCTCGTCGAGCGCGCTGGCAAAGGTGCGAAAGGCGCGCGTGTAGCGCCCCATGGCGCGCTCGCATGCGCCGATGTTGAACGTGGCAATCGGGTGCGGGCTCAGTTCGCGTGCCCGCTCGAAGGCCGCCAACGCCCCGGCCCATTGGGCCTGGTTTACGAGGGCCTTGCCCTGCGCGAACGCGGCATCCGCTTCGGCGGTCTTCGATTGCGCGAACGCAAACGACGAAGAAAGAAGGAGAAAAACGACGACGACGAGGGGGCGCATCCAAATTTCCAAAAGCTATGGTTTGTAAGGCGATTCTCCATAGACCCCGCCGGGCAGGCGTGAGGTAGAAGCGCTCGGCGCGGTCGCACCCGCGGGCGGTGCGGAGGATGGAGGGCGCCGGAGCGGGGCTGCATGGGCGCGCGGACTCGGCGCCGCCTTCACCGGGGGCGGCGCGGCATCTTCGGGCGCGGCCATGGCCACCGATGGCGCAGGTGCCGCTGGCTCGATGGTCGCGACGGGCGCCGTCGAGGGAGGCGGCGAGGGGACGACCGGCGCTTGTTCCACTGTCGGCGACGGAGGCAGCAAGAGAAAGGCGCCCGCCATGGCCGTCGCGGCGATGAGCGCGCCGAGCCCCCACAGAGCACGCGATGCACGCGGCCTTCGGGGCGGCGTCACATGGGTGGGGGCCGTCGATTCCACCCCGGAAAGCTCCGAGAGCACCCGGATCAATCCGGAGAGATCCTTGGGTCGCTGCTCCTTGTCGCGGGCCAGCATGCGATCCACCAACGTCGTCAGGTCGGCGGGCAAATCACGGCGCACGCTGGCCAGCGGCGCGACGGCTCCCATGGTGATGGCTTTGAGGATCTGGCCCACGTTCTCGCCGTCGAATGGCCGGCGCCCGGCGAGGCATTGATGCAGAATCACACCGAGCGACCAAATGTCCGCCCGGTGATCCATTTCCTTGTCGCCGAACACCTGCTCCGGCGCCATATAATAAGGTGTACCCAGCAGATCGCCCGTGGTGGTGAGGCCCGCGGTCTTGGCGGCGTCGCCCGAAACGGCGGTGAGCTTGGCGATGCCGAAGTCGAGAACCTTCACCTCTCCGCCCTGGTTGGGTGGCGATTCGCGGCAGAGAAAGATGTTCTCCGGCTTCAAGTCGCGGTGCACGACCCCGTTCCGGTGCGCCGTCTCCACGGCATCCGCCACCTGGGTCATGATGCGCGCGAGATCGCCCAAGGGAATCGTACCCTCGCGAGCAAGCCGGGCACTCAAGGGTTCGCCGACGAGCCAGTCCATCACCATGACGGGCGGATCGTCCCCCTCGTGCAGAATGTCGTAGATGGTCACGACGTTGGGGTGCTTGAGCGCCCCCACGATGCGGGCCTCGCGCAGAAACCGCCGCGTGTGCTCGGCCCCTTTGCGCTTGAGAAATTTGAGCGCCACAGGTCTGCGGGTCACGGTGTGGCGGGCACCCCAAACTGCGCCCATCCCGCCTTCGCCCAGCACGGTCTCCAACTCGTAGCGGCCATAAACCACCGCACCGGGCGCGAGCATCGTCGCGCCCATGGAGCCACTCGAGGGAGACGGAGACCGACCGGGCATCAAGGGTAGGTCATGTTAGCTTGAGGTAAGAACGGCGTCGATTTCCCCAAGCGAGGGTCGCTGGGTTCGTTCCACGGAAAGCATCCGGGTAACCAAGCTCGTCACCGGCCCGGGTAGATGTGGTGCGACATCGGCCAGTTGAAGGATCCTGCCGCTGGCGAACGCCCGGATGGCGTGCCCCAACGTGCGGCCCTCGAAGGGACGCTGCCCCGAAAGGCATTCGAAGGCCATCACGCCGAGTGACCACACGTCGGCCCGCACGTCGATGTCCTTTTCGCCAAACAGCTGCTCGGGGGCCATGTAGGTCGGCGTCCCCAAGATGTGACCGCTGCGCGTCAATTCCGCGGTGGCCGCGCACCCTCCTTCGACAGCGGTGAGCTTGGCCATGCCGAAGTCGAGCACCTTCACGGTGTCGCCCGTGAGAAAAACATTCTCGGGCTTCAAGTCGCGGTGGATGACACCGTGCGCATGCGCCGCCGCGAGCGCGGCCACGATGGGACGCAGCAGGAGCGAGGTCTGATTCCACGGAATCGTTCCCAGGCGGCGCATGGGCGCGCGCAAGGATTCGCCGCGGAGCAAATCCATGACGATGACCGGCGGCAGGCCCTGCGCTTCGAATGCCTCGTGAACGTGCACGATGTTCGGGTGGCGAAGCGCTGCGGTGACCCGCGCCTCGCGAAGGAAGCGTTTGGCCCGGGCGGGCTCGCTCGTTTTGAGGAACTTGAGCGCAAAGTGGCCGCCCTGCTTCACGTGGGTGGCCGACCAAACGATGCCAAGACCACCTTGGCCGAGGAATCGCTCGAGGCGGTACGGTCCAACGATGGCCCCGCCCCAGAGGGCCCGGACGTCGGTCGCTTCCGCCTGGCCGTCGTCCGGCAGGTCCGCCGTGGACGCCACGAGGCTGCCTTCTTCGGCCAGGCACCGGGCGAGCTCCGCGACCAGGTGCCGGCAGTCCGAGCACACATCCAGGTGCGCTTGCAAGGTCTTTTGACGACTCGTCTCGGCAGCCCCGTCGTTCTCGAACAGAGCCATCAGATCGTTGTCATCGAGGCATGCAGACGAAGCCATCGGAGCCTCATAGCGTACTACACTAAGACGCATGGTCTCCGTCTCCGGTGTCTCGTCCCTCGCAGCGTCGCTCCTTGCGCATGCGAAAGGCGGACTCGGCGACGAACTTCGGAAGGTCGACGACTTGGACGGGGTGCTCGCGGATCTGGTGGCGAAAGCGCGTGGGACCTGGCCCGATCTCGAGGTGACCGAGGAAGCTTTCATGCGGCACATCGCCGCAGTGCTGGAGACGGCCGAAGCTTTGCCGGCGCTTTTTGCGAGCGACCTGTATTTGGCTCTGGCCTGCGCGCAGGGGCATCCGCGGGCGCTGGCGCACTTCGATCGCACCTTTTTGAAGCCCGCGTCGGTGCACGTGCGCAGCGCGAAAATGAGTCACGTGGATCCGGCCGACGTGGAGCAGTTGCTCCGGGAGAAGCTTTTCGTGGCCGACGCGGCGAACCAGCGCCCGGCCAAAATATCGACGTACGGCGGGCGCGGTCCGCTCGCGGCGTGGGTGCGGGTGGCGGCCACGCGGGTGGCGCTCAGCCTTCAGCGCAGCGCCACCACGAAAGCCCACGATGCGGACATCGAAGCGCTCTACACGTTCGCGGCGGCGGACAACCCCGAGCTGGATCACCTGCGCGCGAAGTACACGGACGCGTTTCGCATCGCATTCCACGACGCGCTGGCGGATCTCACGTCGGAAGAGCGAAACGTGCTGCGCCTTTCCATCGTGGACCACCTGCCGGCCGAGGCCATCGCGCGCGTCTTCGGCGTCCACCGCGCCACGATCACGCGACGCATCGCCAACGCGCGCGATGCCCTCTTCGACGGCATGCGCCGCCGCCTCGCCGAGCGGCTGCAGCTGAATCAAGCCGAATTCGAGAGCGTGATGGGGGTGCTCTTGAGCGAATTCGACGTCAGCGTCCAGCGCGTGCTCGCCGAGATGAAGAGCACCGTCTAGGTGCCTTCTACGGCGCGTTCGCGGTCTGCAGCTTTTTCAGCACGACGCCGGCCACATTGTGTACGGCAACGTCGTGCGCCTCGCCAAGGAGGTCGCGTGCGTCCTGCGCGATTTTCGGCGAGAGGCGCTCATCGCTGGGCGGATCGTGGGTGGCGAACACGCTTCCGTCGCGCAGCTCCGGCGGATCGACATACAGCCGATTGAGCACGTGCTGCCATGCCGCATCGATCCGCTCCGGCGTTGCACCCGCCGTCGCCCCCGACCGAAGCGGGGCGACGAGGTATTCCCAGGCCAGGAGCTTCTGCGTCTGCAGCCGGGTTCGGGCCGCCGCATCGCCGGACGGATGCGCGCGCAACCATTTGGCGACCTTGTTGAGCGTTGTGTGCGGGAGATCATCGGACTTGGCGGTGAGATAGGCGGTCAATTCCTCCCGGTACTTGGGGCCCGCATCCTTGGCCAGTGGGTCGTCGCCCGTGTCGAAACGCGCGCACTCCGGGTCGCTCGTCACGTGGGATTCGTTGCAAAATGGCTGCGAGGGCAGGGCCGCATTCGGGCGCAAGCCGTAGAGATACGCCAGGGCGTCTCGGTCGTAGGCCCCCGGGGTGGTCATGCGACGCCCGTCGTCCACGGTCAGATAGTCCATCACGGACGAGGAGGGCGCCACCAGCGAACCTTTGAAATTGTGCTGCAAGCCGAGCGCATGGCCGATCTCGTGGAGAATGATGAATGTGATGTACGCCTCCACTTGGTCCTTCGCTGCCGGGATCGTGGGGGAACGCGTCGCAGCGGCCTCGGTGAGCACGCGTGAGGGGATATAGATGCTCGCCTGTCGAATTTCGCCCGTATTCGGGTTCGTCCGCCGGAAGGCTTCGGGGAGGCGTCCGAACGCCGTAGCTGCGTCGAAATACACGAGGTTGGTGTCGAAGCGGTCGACCGGCTCGCCGTCCTTTGCCACCTCCGCGGACAGAGCCTCGAAGCCGAATAGCTGATTCCAATTCGTAATGCCTCGCTGGGCGGCGCCGAGAATGTCGTATTGCGGATGATCTTTCTGTGCCTTCGAAAATTCGCTCGAAAGGACCCACCGAATGGGCTTCATTCCCGGATGAATCGGCCAGTGCGCGGCCAAATTCGATATTCCACCGTCATCACGCTGCCACGCCGGACCGTAAAACGCGGAGGACGGCATGGATAGACGTTGGAACACAGGCGATTCCACATAACGCCGAAACGAAAGACCCAACGTTGCCGGGCTGCGCGAGGGGGCGGGCGATGAGTCCCCGGTGCAGGTCTCCTCGAACGTGGCGCCGTCGCTCAACGGTCGAAAGTTCCCCGACTTTACCGAGGCGGGTTTGCACTGCGGCGTCAGGAGTTTCCAGAAGTCCGTCATACCGAGCAGGCCGTCCCCTTTCGCGGAGTCCACGACGATGTAGCCATCCCGCGTCGCGACGTTTACCGGCACGATGGGGTAATCCCCGATGACCCGCTCGGAGGTGCCGGCCTTCGCATCGTCCGAGGCGTCCAAGACGGTGAGCTTTCCATTTCGTTCACGGAAGGTCACCACGTGCAGGTCGCTCGGATTGGCCCAGCCGCTGCCGTCCATTTTCAGAAAGATATCGAGAAACCACTTCTCGTGCAGCGCCTCCTTGCTGACCGCGAGATAAGACGTGGTCGACTTATCGGAGATTGCCAAGAACGACGGATTTTCCGAGACCGTATTTCCGGCCCCCGAATCCGAGCAGGCCGCCAAGGTGGCGACCGAAGACAAGACGAAAAAACCAATCGTCGTGAAACTACAACTCATGAATTGCTCCGCAAAACAAAAGATTTGAAAACAAGCCTATTGCGGTGGGTGCTACTCGTAATACGGGCGCGTGGCCTGGTCGATGCGCGCGAGGAGATCGTCCAACTTGGCATTGCCCGCGACGGCGGCCGGGCCAACGCCTCTCTGGCCCTCGATGGTGGCTCGAGCGGCAATGAGCTTCAGATCCGCATCCTCGGTCTGCAGCTTCTTCAGCACGATCACGGCCAGGCGGCGCAGCGCCATGTCGTGTGCGCCGATCAGGACATCGCTGGCGTCCTGCGCGATCTTCGGCGAGAGGCGATCGTCGGCCGGCGGTGGTGGCGACTTCTCGTAGTCGTAGAGCACCTTGAAGGTGAACAGCAGCATCTGGTCGATTCGGTCCGCCGTCGCTCCGGAGGTCGCACCCGGTCGGAGCGGCGCGAGCAGGTATTCCCACGCCTGGAGCTTCTGATCCTGCCGGCGCGTGCGGGCGGCCGCATCGTGGGGCAGCTCCCCGGCTAACCACTTGGCCACGGCGAGGAACGTGCTGGTCTCCGAATCGCCGAAGGAACCTCCTTTGAGGTACGCGACCAACGCCGCCTGGTAGCTCGGGCCCGCGTCCTTTGCGAGCGGATCGTCGGTGGCGTCGAAGCGGGCGCACTCTGGATCCGCGCTCACGTGCTCGTCGGTGCAGAACGGTTGCGAGGGCAGCCGTGCATTCGGGTGCAGGCCGTACAGGTACGCGAGTGCGTCGCGATCGTAGGCGCCGGGGACGGTCCGTTGGACGCTGTCCTTCGCCGTCAGATAATCCATCACCGACGAGGAAGGCGGCACCAGCGAGCCCTTGAAGTTGTGCCGCAGGCCGAGCGTGTGGCCGATCTCGTGCAGAATGGTGTGCGTGATCTCCGCCTCCACCGCGGCCTTATCGGACGGGTTCGCCGGGGCCCGCACCGGCATGGAGCAAAGTCCGCGAGCCTCGAAGGCGCCCCACTGCGTGAGTTGGGGGCTCGAGGCGGCGCTCGAAGCTTTCGCGGGTGCGAGAAACACGGCACTGAAGTAGACGCTCGCCCCGCGAATCTCGCCGGTGTTCGGGTTCGTGCGCCAATTGGCAAAGGCGTAGCCTGCCCGCGGATCGGCATCGAAGTAGATGACGTTCTTGTCGTCGTCATCGAGGAAATCACCCTCCGTCGCGACCTCGGCGGCGAGCGCCTCGAAGCCGAAAGCCTCGTTCCAGTTCGTGATCCCCCGCCGGACGGCGCCCAGGATGTCGTACTCCGGATACGCCTGTTGCACCTTCGTGAAGTCGCTCGAAAGGATCCAGCGAATGGGCCTCATTCCAGGGTGAATGGCCCAACGGGCCACGCGCCTCTGCGTGGTGTCGGTATTGCGTTCGAGGTGCGTGTCCCCCGTGAAATAATGGGGCACGTCCGGGGGCGACATGGCGGCGAACGACGGTGATTCTTCGTAGCGCCGGAACGAGAGACCCAAAGTTCCCGATGCGCGCAAGGCGTCGCGTTCGAGCTCCGCATCGAGCGGGTTCGGGGTTCTTCCGGTGTCGGTTCGCAGATCCTCCCGCGGAATGGGCGACGAGCTCGAACCGGTGAAAATCTCCTCGAAGGTCGCGCCGTCCGGGAGCTGTCGAAAATGCTGTGAAAACGCCAAGTCGACTTTGAACGGTGTGGTCGTTTGCTTGTTGCTCACGAGGTTCCCGGCCTCGGTCACGCCAAAGCGATGCAGGCCCGCGGCAGGATCGACCACGACGTAGCCATCGGCCGAAGCCACGTCCGCCGATACGACGGGATACGCCTCGATCATCAGCGCAGGATCGAAAGCATCGGAGCTCGCATAATTGTTCGATGCATCGAAGACGTACACCTTCCCGTTTCGTTCGCGGAAGGTCACCACGCGCGTACCGAGGCTGCGGGCCGCACCGTTGACGGCGGCGCCGGGAAAGTACTGCTTGAGGAAGGCGCTCAGAAACCAGGTTTCATGCAGCGCCTTTTTGCTGATGGCGAGGTAAAACGTGGTCGGGCTGTCGGCCCCCGGCACGCTGCGAAGGGAAAGTGCCGACGAGGACACACCCGGCTTCTTGACCTCGCGCACCCGCGTAATGGCAACGAAGGGTGGCGCTTCGGAGGGCGTGTTCCCCGACCCCGAATCCGAACAGGCGGCCACGGTGGCGCCCAAAGACAAGACGATAAAGCTCAGTGTCTTGCAATTACGGCTCATGAACTGCTCTCCTCGGATAAAGAGACGCAGCCCCGAACCGCGTGGTGCAAGAAAACGAAAGAATTCGAAACTAGCGGCCGCCCTCCACCTGACCGAGCGGGAGTGCACGCGCCTCTTTGACGGTGCGCAAAACGAAGCTCGAGTTGGCATCGGCGACGCCGGCGTCGTTGAGCAGCTTGTCGAGCAAGAAGCGCGAGAAGTGCTCCAAGTCCGTTACGCAGACGTGGAGCAGGTAGTCCATGTCGCCGGTGAGCGCGTAGCAGGCGACGACCTCGTCCCACGTGTTTACGCGCGCCACGAAGCGCTCGATGATGGCCGTGCCGTGCTTTTCGAGTTGCACGCGCACGATGGCTTGGAGGCCGAGGCCGATGGCGCGCGGATCGAGCTGGGCCCGGTAGCCGGTGATCACGCCCTCGCTTTCGAGCCGTTGAAGGCGCCGCAGGCAAGGGGAGGCCGAGATGCTCACGCGCTCCGCGAGCTCGGCATTGGTGATGCGCCCTTCGCGCTGAAGCACTTCGAGAATGCGAACATCCGTGCTGTCGAGTCGGCTTGTGGTCATTTTATGCCTCGCGAATTATTAAACGAGCAATAATATTGCTCATGATTCGAATTGGCTGGCAATAAAGCAAGGAAATTGCGGGGGAGAAGCCCTAAGTTCTCCTCATCGTGAACACCGCCACGCCGTCTACTCCCCGCCGCGTCGAATACCGCCAAACGGACAACGGGTTCGTCCCGAACTATGCGACCGAGGTCGTCGAACAGCCGTGGTCGTCGTATACGCGGACCGACAACGAGGTATGGGCCGCCCTCTTTCGCCGCCAGCACGAGCTGCTTCCCGGTCGCGCCTGCCGCGAGTTCGTGGAGAACATGCACCGGTTCGGCATGGGGGCGGATCGCATTCCGCGCTTCGACGAACTGAACAAGGTGCTCCGCCGCGCCACCGGTTGGGAGCTCATCGCCGTGGAAGGGCTCCTGCCCGAGGTCACGTTCTTCGAGCACCTCTCGATGCGCCGCTTCCCCGTCACCTGGTGGATCCGCAAGCCGGAGCAGCTCGATTACATCGCCGAGCCGGATCTGTTCCACGACCTGTTCGGGCACGTCCCGCTGCTCTTGAATCCCGTGTTCGCCGACTACGTCGCCGCGTACGGCGCCGGCGGCGTGAAGGCCTCGCGCATCGGGCCGGAGGCGCTGCAGAACCTCGCACGCCTCTACTGGTTCACCGTGGAATTCGGGCTTTTGCGCACCGATGAAGGACTGCGCATCTACGGCGCGGGCATCATGAGCTCGAAGGCCGAATCGATTTACAGCTTGGAATCGGCTTCGCCGAACCGCATCGCCTTCGATCTGGAGCGCGTGATGCGGACCAAGTACCGCATCGACAGCTTCCAGAAGACGTACTTCGTCATCGACAGCTTCGAATCGCTCTTCGAGGCCACGCTGCCGGATCTGTCGCCGACCTACGCGCGGCTGCGCGGCGTTCCCGCGTTCGGCGCGGGCGATGTCCTCCCGAGCGATCGCGTCATCCACCGCGGCACCCGCGAGGGCTGGCCCAGCGACGCGGATTTCTAGAGGCGCGCCTCGAGAAAGCGCGTCACCGCGGAGCATAGCTCGCCGTAAGCCGGTGACTCGAGCGGCGCGTGGGCGCCGTTCGAGAGGACCACCAGCAGGGAGCCAATCGTCCTCTACTCGGGTTCCAACGTGCCCCGAGCTCTTCGCCTACGTGAGCAAAGGCTCCTAGTTGACGGCGAGGCCAGGACGCCCCTAGGTTACGATCCGTGTTGGTGCCTTTGGCCTCGTTGGCCACGGGCTGAAAAGGGAACCCGGCGAACATCCGGGGCTGCCCCGCAGCGGTAATCGAGAAGCGACCTCCACGCAGCGCACTGGGCTCTGGCTAGTAGGAGCCTGGGAAGCGGTGGACAGTAGGAACGCCGGCAAACGCCGGAGATGCTCGTAAGCCCGAAGACCTGCCAGCACCCGGCGCCCGGGAGAAATCCGCCGCCGGTCCCCCCTAAAGCCTCGCGGGAGGCGGAAAAGGTCGGTCACCGTGCTCGCAACGTGTCTCGGTCATCCTCGTATTGGTGTCGCTCGAGAGCTCAAGAAAGCGCTCGAGGGCCATTGGTCCAAAAAGCTCTCCTCCGCGGAGTTGGAAGCCGTCGCCTCCCAGCTTCGCCGCCGGCACTGGCTGGCGATGAAGGAGGCGGGGTTGGACCATATTCCAAGCAACGACTTCTCCCTGTACGACCACATGCTCGATGCGGCCGTGTCGTTTGGCATCGTGCCGGCGCGCTACCGTGGCATCCGCGATCCGCTCGCGCGCTACTTCGCCATGGCGCGGGGGCTTCAGGATCGCGAGGCGGGCCTCGATGTGCCGGCGCTGGAAATGACCAAGTGGTTCGATACGAACTACCACTACATCGTGCCCGAACTCGAGCCCGGGCAGGTGTTCACCTTGGATGCCTCGAAGATCCTCGCCGAGGTGGACGAGGCGCGTTTGCTCGGCGTCGAGCCGCGGCCCGTTCTCGTGGGGCCGGTGACGTTCTTGATGCTCGCAAAGATGGAAAGCGGCATCGCGCTGGAGCAGCTCGACGCGTTGCTTCCGCTGTACGACGAGCTGTTTGCGAAGCTCGTTGCCAAGGGCATTTCCTGGGTGCAGCTCGATGAGCCATGCCTGGTGCTCGACCTCGACGATGCCCAAAAAAGCGCCTACGCGCGTGCTTTCGAGCGGCTCGGCGCATGCACATCGAGGCCGCGCGTTCTCGTCGCGACGTATTTCGGCGCGCTCGGGGACAACCTCGGGTTGGCGGCGCGCTCGGGGCTGGATGCCTTGCACGTCGACTTGGTTCGCGCGCCGGAGCAGCTCGATGACGTGCTCGCGCGCATTCCATCGGCCATGGCGCTGTCCGTGGGCGTCGTCGATGGGCGAAACGTGTGGCGCACGGATCTCGATGCGGCGGAGCGGCTCGTGGAGCGGGCCGTTCGCGCGCTCGGTGAGGCGCGCGTTCTCGTCGCGCCTTCGTGCTCGCTGCTGCACGTGCCCGTCGATCTCGATGTGGAGCGAAAGCTCGATGGCGAGGTGCGAACCTGGCTGGCCTTCGCCAAGCAGAAGCTCGCGGAGATCCGCGCGCTCGCAGGCACGGCGGACACGTCGCTGCGGCTCGAGACGCGCAAGGCCCTCGAGGGGCGCCGCTCCTCCCCGCGAACGCGCCGCACACACGTGCGCTCGCGGGCGCTGGCCGTCTCGCCGGCGATGTTCCAGCGCGCGTCGCATTTTCCCGAGCGTGCGCGAAAGCAGCAGCAGCGCTTTCAGCTGCCGCTCTTTCCCACGACGACCATCGGCTCCTTTCCGCAGACCGGTGACGTGCGTGCGGCCCGTGCGGCGTGGCGGGCAGGCCGTGTGACCGCGGACGAGTACCAAGCGTTCCTCGAGGCCGAGACGCGCCGCTGCATCGAGCGGCAGGAGGCCGTGGGGCTGGACGTCCTGGTGCACGGTGAATTCGAGCGCAACGACATGGTCGAGTATTTCGGCGAGCAGCTCGAAGGCTTTGCCTTCACCGAGAACGGCTGGGTGCAAAGCTATGGTTCACGCTGCGTGAAGCCGCCGGTGCTCTTCGGGGACGTGTCGCGGCCGCGGCCGATGACCGTCGCGTGGTCACGGTATGCGCAGTCGCTGACCACGCGCCCGATGAAGGGCATGCTCACGGGCCCCGTGACCATCTTGCAGTGGTCCTTCGTTCGCGATGATCAGCCGCGCAGCGAGACCTGCCTTCAGCTCGCACTCGCCCTGCGCGACGAGGTGGCCGATCTCGAGGCGGCGGGCATCGGCATGATTCAAGTCGACGAGCCGGCCATCCGCGAAGGCCTGCCACTGCGCCGCCGCGATTGGCCAGCTTATTTGGGTTGGGCGGTGGAGGCCTTCAAGCTGGCCACCAGCGGCGTCGCCGACGAGACCCAGGTTCATACGCACATGTGTTACTCGGAGTTCGGCGACATGCTCGAGGCCATCGCCAACATGGACGCCGACGTGCTCTCCATCGAGAGCTCGCGCTCGAACATGGAGTTGCTCCACGACTTTGCGCGATTCCGGTACCCCAATGCGATTGGGCCCGGCGTTTACGATATTCACTCGCCGCGCGTTCCCACCGCCGACGAAATGGCCGATCGCCTCGAGGGGGCCGCCGGTGTGCTGCGCGCCGGGCAACTCTGGACGAACCCGGACTGCGGGCTGAAGACGCGCGGCTGGTCCGAGGTGGAGTCGGCCCTTCGCCACATGGTCGAGGCGGCACACCGCGCGCGGATCAGCCTAGCGCCATCATCGTAGGGGTGAAAACGCGCGCACGGTCGCCGGGAAGGGGCTCGCCGTGGATCATCACGGCGTTCTGGAAGCCTTTCTGGAGGCCGTGCGCCTCGGCCCACGCGTGCAGGCGCGGAAAGCGATGGTCCGCATCGATCCGCACGCGGCATGGCGTCACCCGCGCGAGATCCGAGAGAAGGCCGAGGGCAGCATCCATGTCCTCGGCGACCACGGGCGAGAGACACGCGAACTCGGTGGTTTGCCACGAGGCACCGAAGCCCGTGATGCCGCCCGCCGAGTCGATGACGCGAAAGGCTTCGGCGCGCGCGAGCAGCCGGGTGAGGAGCTCCGCGCGCGGGGCGCCGAACGCCGCCCGATCGAGCTCGAGGATCGCGGGAAGGTCGGCTTGGGTGGCCTGCCGCGAAACGAGATCGCCCTGCGGCAGAAGGTGAGCCTCACTGAGGTACGTCGTGATTTGGCTGATGATGCGAAAGCCCAATTTCTCATAGAGCGGTTGCCCGAAGGCCGTGG
Organism: Sorangiineae bacterium MSr12523; assembly: GCA_037157775.1. NCBI lineage: Bacteria > Pseudomonadati > Myxococcota > Myxococcia > Myxococcales > Pendulisporaceae > Pendulispora > Pendulispora brunnea. Next base: position 5,617,068 of record CP089982.1, on the reverse strand, counting down.
CCGTCAACCAGGTGGTGGCCGTGCCGGATTGCTCCATGGCATGGCGCATCAATCTCCCACCCAGGCCGCGTCGCTCGTGCCGTTTGGCCACGACCATCATGCCGATGGCGGAAAGTTCACGGCCGTACGGCGTGCACACCACCATTCCCGCGAGCCCCCCGTCGGGGTCGTCGATTCCGTAGACCGAGCCAATCTCGAACAAGAGGTGCCACTTCTTTTCTTCGACGGGCCAATCGCGATCGGTCGCGAGCAGAAAGCATCCCTGCAGGTCGTCGAGGGTCAATCGTCGAATGGGCGCCGTGCTTATCGCGGGTGCGTCGGAACTCATGATCGCCTATTTATAGGGTCGAATCGGCAAAAGGTGGCACGCACGATGCCTGGGTGGTTCGCATGGCATCGCGTCAAAAAAAGCCGCCCCGCCCGCCCGCGCGGGATCCGTCGCCGAAGAAGCCGCCCGTGAAGGACCCTCCGAAGAAGGGACCGCTCCCTCCGCCTCCGCCATTGGGCGACCCGCCCTTTGGGCCCGACGGGGATCCGATGCGTCAAATCAAGGACCCCCGAATCGAGTGGCGCAAGAGCTAGCGTGGCAATCTGACGCGGTGTCTCGAAATGGAGAAGGATATGCGTGCGAACGAGCCCATGGTGCCCGCGCTCGCGGGCGAACTGCACGGTCACGCCAAGCGCCTCCGAAAGCGGCTGCGGCGCGCAAAAAAAGGAGATCCCGAGGGCGTCCATGATGCACGCACCACGGTGCGGCGTCTCCGGCTCGAGCTCGACGTACTCGCCCGCCACGCGTCCAACCCGCGGACGATGCGCCGCCTCGAGGACCGATTGCACACGTTGGACAAAGCCCTCGGCGACATCCGCGACGAAGACGTGCTGCGCGAGGATGCCGGCGCGAAGCACGGCCTCCGTCCCTTGGTGAAACGGCTCGAGCGCTCCCGAAAGAAGAAGGAGCGCCAGGCGCGGCGTACCCTGTCGAAGGGTCGCGCGCTGGTGCGCAAAGTGCGCCGGTGCGAGCCGGATGCCGACGTTCGGCTCGCACCGCGCGCGGGCAAAGTTCACCCGGTGCTCGTTCGGCACCTGGGGCCCGAAGAGATCGCGCGTGGGTTCGACGCGGTGCTCGCGTACGAGACGGCACCGATCGATCACGAGAGCCTGCATCGTTTTCGCGGCGCCTGCCGGCGATTGCGGTACCTGCTCGAGCTCTTCGAAGAGGCGCCCGCGCATACCGCGACCGTCATTTCCGATTTGCGAGGGGCCCAATCGCAGCTCGGCGATCTCCACGACCACCACGTCGCGGTGTCCCGCATTTCCAAATGGCTCGAGGACGGCCGCCTGCCGCGCACCCGTGCGCTCGAGGATTACCTCGTCGAACGCGCACGGGCCGACAAGCGCCTTTTGCGCGAGGCGCACGAGCAGCGGCGCAAGATCCTCGGTGCGGACTTTCGGGCACGCGTGGCGGCGGTGCTCATGGGCACGCCGCCTGCGCGTCAGGCCGCGTGACGCCTCACGGAACGCCACAAGGCCGCGACGCCGAGGGCGCAGAGCCCTACGGCGAGGAGCCAGAGCCGTTGTCCGAGAAGGCTCGTGGCTCCTTCCACCGCGGTGCGCGCCGATGCGGCCGCGGTCGTGTGCCGCGGCATCGTGGCGCGCAGCACCTCCTTAGCGCTAGCTCGAGCCGGATCCGCGGCATGGTGGCGTGTCGTCACAGCGTGCTCCTACGCCCGACGAGCAGCGAAATGACCGCCAGGATCAAAAAGCCGACGAAGAGAAGTTTTGCAACACCCGCCGCGCTCGCCGCGATTCCGAAGAAACCGAAGATGCCGGCCACGATGGCAATGATGAAAAAGACAGCCGCCCAATACAGCATGAGAAACGTACCTTTCTCCCCCAGGCCAACGGCTCACTGTGTCTTCTGGAAAACCTGCAGAGAGCGTGCCGTCTAAATGGTGGCCGTCTCCAACCACTTGGGATTCTTTACGGTTCCATCGAACTGCTCGCTCGTTTTGAATTTCTCGTATTTGCCCTCTGCCGCAGCCGCGCGGGTCTTTTCCAAGAGCGCTGCGACCTCGGCCTTGTCCATCGGCTTGAACGAGATGGCGGCTGAAATCGCCTGCTCGAGCACGCCCATGCTGTCGCAACCGGTGATGACCACCGATGTCGGCAGGTTCATGGCGTAGTGCAGGCATTCGACCGGCGTGACGGTTTTGCTCTCGAGCAGAATGCCCGAGCCCATCGACTTCATGCCCAACACGCCAATGCGCTTTTCCACGAGCACGGGAAGTACGTTGTGCTCGAAGCTCCGAAAGTGCGCGTCCATCACATTGAGCGGCATCTGCACGGTGTCGAAGGCGAAGCCGTGGGTGTCCGCGGCGCGCAACATCGCGAGATGGATGTTCGGGTGCTTGTGACCCGTGAAGCCGATGAAGCGAATCTTTCCCGCTTTTTTGGCCTCCACGAGCGCCTCCACGCACCCACCGGCGGCAAAGCATCGATCGGGATCGCTGTCGCGAATCACCTCGTGGATTTGCACCAGATCGATCCTGTCCGTGCCGAGCCGGCGCAGCGACTGTTCGAGTTGTTCCTGGGCGGATTGTTTCGTGCGGCCGTCCAATTTGGTCATGAGGAAGGCTTTGTCGCGGTAGCCATCGCGGAGGGCTTTGCCCATGCGCTCTTCGCTTTTGCCGTCGTTGTAGTCCCAGCAATTGTCGAGAAAGTTGATGCCCCGGTCGAGCGCGGTGCGCACGATGCGGATGCCCTCCTGCTCGCTGGGTTCACCGATGTGGAATCCACCGATGCCCACGATGGATACCGATACGCCCGTCTTTCCGAGCGGCCGCATGGGCATGGCCGAACTCGTCGCCGACGCCGGCGGAAGTGCGACGCTGCCCTCCGCCGGACGCGAGTCTTTCTTGCAGGATGCCGCCAGCAGCGAAGCGCCCGAACCGAGAAGAAGGGCACGGCGATGGAGATTCGTCTTCATGATCGCCACACCACGCATGGCGCGTGCCGCTTTGCCTCATGCACATGACGGCCTGGCGATTGCTTGGATATCGCGATGTGAACCTGTCGAAGCTACCCACCCACGATTCCGAAAAGCAACTCAACATCGTCATCGAGACGCCGCGCGGATCGCGCATCAAGATCGCGTACGACAGCGAACTTGGCGTATTTCGATATCGACGCCCGCTCGTACTCGGCGTTTCGTATCCGTACGATTGGGGCTTCGTTCCGAGCACGTTGGCACCCGATGGCGATCCGCTCGATGCCATGATTTACCACGGCGGCACGGGCTTTCCGGGGCTCGTCGTTCCATGCCGGGCCATCGGTGTCGTCGAGTTGTCGCAGGCGGCCGAGGGAAAGGCGGAACGGCAGCGGAACGATCGCCTGATCGTCGTTCCGACCCACGAGGAGCGCTGGAAGGATGCGACGCAGTTCACGCGGCGAATCCAGGAGGAGCTGGAGCAGTTCTTTTTGCTCGCCACGCTCATGACCGACAAAGAGGCACGCGTGGAAGGCTGGAAAGGCCCCGATGCGGCAGCACGGCTCATCGAGACGACGGCCGCCACGTTCCGAAAGGAGAAAGGACATGGCACGAACCGTTAGCGATTTCCTGGTGCAGCGCCTCGAGGCCTGGGGCGTCGACTGCGTATTCGGATATCCGGGCGACGGCATCAATGGGGTGTTGGGCGCGCTTCAGCGTCTCGAGAACGAGAAGGTGCGCTTCGTTCAAGCGCGGCACGAGGAGATGGCCGCGCTCATGGCCTGCGGCTACGCGAAATTCAGCGGCCGCGTGGGTGTGTGCCTCGCCACCTCGGGGCCCGGGGCCATCCATCTCTTGAACGGGTTGTACGACGCCAAGATGGATCATGCGCCGGTGGTGGCCATCGTCGGGCAGTCCGCGCGCACCGCCATTGGCGGCGATTACCAGCAAGAGGTCGATCTGCCCAGTCTCTTCAAGGACGTGGCGCACGAATACGTGCACACCATCATGAGCCCCGAGGCTGCACGCCACGTGATCGATCGGGCCATTCGCATTGCGCACGCCGAGCGCACGGTCACCTGCGTCATCGTGCCGAAGGACATTCAGGAAGCGGCCGCGGTGCCCGTCCCGCCACACGAGCACGACACGGTGCACACCAGCGTGGGTTATGCGCCGGCGCACGTGATGCCCAGCGAAACTGAGTTGAAGCGCGCGGCCGACGTGTTGAACGCCGGTGAGCGCGTGGCCATGCTGGTGGGCGCGGGTGCTGCGCAGGCCGCCGAGGAAGTGATGGCGGTCGCCGAACGGCTTCGCGCCGGTGTGGCGAAAGCGCTGCTCGGCCGGGCAGTCCTGGCCGACGATCTGCCCTACGTGACCGGCGCCATCGGTCTATTGGGAACGCGCGCGAGCTACGAGATGATGCGCGACTGCGACACGTTGCTCGTCGTCGGTTCCAGCTTTCCGTACAGCGAATTCCTTCCGAAGGAGGGACGAGCGCGCGGTGTTCAAGTCGACATCGACGGTCGCTTCGTGGGGCTCCGCTACCCGATGGAGGTGCACCTCGTGGGCGACTCGCGCGAAACGTTGCGAGCGCTGTTGCCGCTGCTGCGTCCTCCGCAACAAAGCGCGCACGAGGCCGCACGCCATGAATGGCGCGCCCGCATCGAGGGCTCGGTCGCGGAATGGTGGGGGCTCATGAACGAGCGCGCGCTCGCGCCGGCGAACCCGATCAACCCGCAGCGCGTGTTCTCCGAGTTGTCCCCGCGGCTTCCCAATGGCTGCATCCTCACCGCCGACAGCGGTTCCGCCGCCAACTGGTTTGCCCGCAATTTGAAGTTGCGCCCGTCGATGATGGCCAGCATCTCGGGCTCGCTCGCTACCATGGGTTGCGCCGTACCCTATGCGATTGCGGCCAAGTTCGCCCACCCGGATCGCCCCGTGATCGCCCTCGTGGGCGACGGCGCCATGCAGATGAACGGGAATGCGGAGCTTCTCACGGCGTTTCGACATCGCAAGGAGTGGAGCGATCCGCGTTTCATCGTGGCCGTTCTCAACAATGGAGACCTCAACGAGGTCACCTGGGAAATGCGCGCCATGGCGGGCGATCCGCGCTTCGCAGCCTCGCAAGATCTTCCACCGTTCCCCTACGCCGCTTACGCCTCGCTGATCGGCATGCGTGGCATCCGTGTCGATCGACCCGAGGATGTGGGCGACGCGTGGGAGTCCGCGCTCGCGGCCAACGGCCCCGTGCTTCTGGAGATGATGACCGATCCCGACGTGCCACCACTTCCTCCGCACATCACGTTGAAGCAGGCGAAAGCATTCGGCACGAGTCTGCTCGAAGGTGACAGTGAGAAGTCCGGCGTATTGCGACGCACATGGAGACAACTGTTCGCAGGCTGATAGAGTCGGCGCCCATGAAACTCTTGCCCGGATCGTCGTATCCGCTGGGCGCGACATGGGATGGTTCCGGTGTCAATTTCGCGCTTTATTCCGAGGGTGCGGAGGCGGTTGAGCTGTGCCTTTTCGACGCTGCAGGAACCGAGACGCGGTTTCCCTTGGCGCATCGCACGGCCTTTACGTGGCACGCCTACGCTCCAGGTTTGGGGCCAGGTCAACGCTACGGCTACCGCGTGCACGGCCCGTATCGGCCCGAGCAGGGACTTCGCTTCAACCCGAACGTGGTTCTGCTGGATCCTTACGCCAAGGCCGTCGACGGCGTGGAACGCTGGGAGGCGGGCTGCTTCGCATACCGCGTCGGCGAGGCGTCGGGCGATCTCGCGCCCATCGAGAGCGAAGCCCTCGGTGTGCCGCGCGGCATCGTCATCGACGGTGAGTTCGATTGGGAAGGGGACACACCGCTCCGTATCCCGCTGCATCGCTCGGTGATCTACGAGGCGCACGTGCGCGGCCTCACCAAGCTGCACCCCGAGGTGCCCGAGGCGCTTCGCGGCACCTATGCGGGCATCGCGCACCCTGCCATCGTGCGGCATCTGCGCGAACTCGGCGTGACGGCCATCGAGCTGATGCCGATTCACGCCTTCATCGACGACAAGATGCTCCTCGACAAGGGGCTGCGCAATTATTGGGGATACAACACCGTCGGCTTCTTCGCGCCCGACGTGCGCTACCGGCTCGGAACGGAGCTGGGGAGCGAGGTGCGCGAGTTCAAATCGATGGTCAAGGCGCTGCACCGCGCAGGCATCGAGGTGATTCTCGATGTGGTGTACAACCACACCGCGGAGGGCAATCACCTCGGCCCCACGTTCAACTTCAAGGGAATCGACAATACGACGTATTATCGACTGGTGCCGGAAGACCTGCGGCACTATTTCGATTACACGGGCACCGGCAACACGCTGAACGTGCGGCACCCGCAGGTGCTCGCGCTCATCATGGATTCGCTGCGCTATTGGGCGTCGGAGATGCACGTCGATGGGTTCCGCTTCGACCTGGCCTCGGCGCTGGCCCGCCAGCTTCACGACGTGGACCAGCTCTCCAGCTTTTTCACGCTGATCCATCAATCGCCGGAGTTGAGCGAGGTCAAACTCATTGCCGAGCCTTGGGACGTGGGCGAGGGCGGCTATCAAGTCGGTAATTTCCCCATTCGATGGGCCGAGTGGAATGGGCGCTACCGCGATACGGTGCGCGCCTTCTGGTTGCGCCGGAGCGGCAAGGTGCTCGGCGAAATGGGCTATCGCCTCACCGGCAGCAGCGATTTGTACGAGGATGGGCGGCGCCCTTCGGCGAGCATCAACCTGATCACCGCGCACGACGGCTTTACCTTGCACGATCTGGTGAGCTACGAGCGCAAGCACAACGAGGCCAACGGGGAAAACAACCAGGACGGCTCGAACCACGAATCATCGTGGAATTGCGGGGTGGAGGGGCCAACGGACGATCCCAAAGTTCGCACGCTCCGGCAGCGGCTCCTGCGCGGTTTGCTGGCGACCTTGGTGCTCTCGCAGGGCACACCCATGCTCGTGGCCGGCGACGAATTCGGCCGCACGCAGCGGGGAAACAACAATGCGTATTGCCAGGACAATGAAATAAGCTGGCTCGATTGGAATTGGTCCGACGAAGGAAAAGCGCTTTTCGAATTTACGAAAAAGCTTTTGCGCATCCGGCGCGAGCACCCGGCGCTGCAGCGGTCCAAATTCTTCCAGGGCCGCGACATCCACGGCACGCAGTTGCCCGATCTGGCCTGGTTCCGCGAGGACGGGCAACCCATGTCCGACAAGGATTGGAACGCTGAACGGGTACGTCTGGTCATGTTCCTTGCGGGGCGCAACATCGACGAGGTCGACGAAACGGGGCGCCGGCTGGTCGACGACAATTTGCTATGGCTCCTCAATGCATCGCCGGCGGAGGCGACATTTGCACTGCCGCGGCTGGAGCAGGTGCGCGAGCCATGGCAGCTCTTGGTGGATACCACCGACGACCGGGCCAAAGAGGAGCGCGCGCCGGATGGATCGACCCGCCTGGCCGCGCACTCGCTGAAGCTCTTTCGAGCGCCGTCGCGCGTGGTGCGCAATGGGGGCGCACTGCACACGTTGGGGACGACGTACCGCGTGCAGCTCACGCCCGATTTCGGCTTTCGAAAGGCCGCGAGCGTTCTGGACTACCTCGTCGAACTGGGCGTCACGGACGTGTACGCGTCGCCCATTTTCGCGGCCGCGCGCGGGAGCATTCACGGTTACGACGTGGTCGATCACGAGCGCTTGAATGCGGAGCTGGGCACCGAGGACGATTTCCGTGCGTGGTCCGACGAGATCAAAAAGCGCAACATGGGCTTGTTGCTCGATTGGGTGCCGAATCATATGGGCATCCCCGCCGGGCAAAATCGCACATGGGACGACGTATTGGAGAATGGGCGCAGTTCGCTGTGCGCGGAGTACTTCGATATCGACTGGTGCCCGCCCAAGGCGGCACTGGAAAATCGGGTGCTTTTGCCGGTGTTGGGTGATCAATACGGCGTCGTTCTGGAACGCGGGGAGCTTACGCTGGTCTGGGAGGGGCGATTCTTCCGGGTCGCGTACTTCGATAAACGACTTCCGCTGGCGCCCGAGACCTTGATGCCCCTGATGGAGTCGGCACTGGCCAAGGTGACTTTGCCGGAAGATGCGGAGGCGCGGCTCGAGTTCGAGAGCATCCTCTCGGCCATGCGCCATCTGCCGGATCGACGCGAAACCGCGCTGGAGCTGCGCAAGGAGCGGGCGCGGGAGAAAGAGATCATCAAGCGGCGGCTGGAGGAGCTGCTCGGGCGGGCGCCCGAGATCAAAACGGCCATCGACAGCGCCCTGCAGGAGATCAACGGCTCGCCCGACGATCCGCGGAGTTTCGACGTGCTGGATGGCATTCTGCAGCAGCAGAGTTACCGGCTGGCATCGTGGCACGTGGCCGCCGAGGAGATCAATTACCGGCGATTCTTCGACGTGAACGATCTGGCCGCCATCCGGATGGAGCTTCCGCAGGTGTTCGAGCGCGCGCATGCGCAATTGTTTCAGCTGCTCGACGAGGGCCGCGTGCAAGCCCTGCGGCTCGATCATACGGACGGGCTCTACGATCCGTTCGGCTACTTCGAAGGGCTCCAGCAGCGCTTTCACCGGGTGCCCGGCGTCGATTTGTCGGAGGCAGGACCGGACGATCTGGCGCGGCCGCTGCCGCTTCTCATCGAGAAGATCCTCGAGCCGAGCGAGAGGCTGCCTCCGTCGTGGCCCGTCGATGGCACGACGGGGTACGATTTTCTCTTCGCGGTGCGCACGCTCTGGGTGGACCCGCGCTCGGAGCCGGCGCTCACCCGGATTTATCAGCAATTTACCTTGGACGGGCGGTCCTTCAAGGAGCACGTTTACGAGAGCAAGCGCCACATCATGCGTTTCAGCTTGGCGAGCGAGATTCAGATCATCGCGCGCGATCTGGAGCGCATCGCGGGCAAAAACCGGCGTTGGCGGGACTTTACCTTGGTGAGCCTCTCGCGCGCGGTGACCGAGATCATTGCGGCCTTCACCGTGTACCGCACGTACCTGCGCGAGAACGAGCCCCCGGCGGACGACGATCGGCGCCGCATCATGCAGGCCGTGGCGACGGCGCGGCGGAACAATCCGTCCATCAGCGAGACGGTGTTCGCGTTTCTCGAGGATGTGCTGCTGCTGCGCGCGGAGGCCACGCCGGAGGAGCGGCAGGAGCACGTGCGCTTTGCGCTGCGTTTTCAACAGCTCACCGCGCCCATGATGGCCAAGGCCGTCGAGGATACCGCCTTTTATCGATACAGCCGGCTCTTGTGCCTGGACGAAGTGGGCGGGTTGCCATCGAAGTATGGGACCACGATCGAGGAGTTCCACCTGCAGAACGTCGACCGCGCACGGGCATGGCCGGTGTCGATGGTGACGACGTCCACGCACGACACGAAGCGGGGCGAGGATACGTCCGCGCGCATGGCGGTGCTCACCGAAATGCCCGAACTTTGGCAGCGCACCGTGCGGCGATTCAGTGAGCTGGCGAGCAAGATGAAGACGGTGGTGGACGGGGCGCCCGCGCCCAGCCGCAATCAGGAATACCTGTTTTACCAGACGCTGATTGGCGCATGGCCGGTGGGGTGGGACGGCCGGGAAGGGCGCGAGGCGTTCGCACGGCGGCTGGAGGCGTTCGTGCTGAAAGCCGCCAAGGAGGCAAAGCAGGAAACGTCGTGGACCACCCCCAATGCCGCGCAGGACGAGGCTGTGCAACGCTTCATCCGGCGGCTCGCGGCCAATGATGCCTTTTTCGAGGACGCGCGGCGCTTTTGCGAGCGCATTGCGACCTATGGCGCGGTCAACGGGCTTGCCCAGTGCCTGTTGCGATTCTGCGTGCCGGGCGTGGCCGATACGTACCAGGGATCGGAGATGTGGAATCAGAGCCTGGTGGATCCCGACAACCGGCAGCCCGTGGATTACGAGTTGCGGCGGCGGGTTTTGCGAGGCATTCGCGAGCGCCTGTCCGATCGGGATGCCTTGAGCCGGGACTTGCTCGCAAATTTCGTCGATGGTGCGGTGAAGCTGTACGTGACGCACGTGGCACTGGAGACACGCCGGCAAAAGCGCGAGCTGTTCCTGCGTGGCGATTACGAGGGTCTCCCGTGCGGAGAGCACGTGCTGGCGTTCGTGCGCTGCTTCGAGCGCGAGCGGCTCATTTGCTGCGTGCCGCGTTTTTCGTACCTGCTGACCCGCGGGGAGACGCCTTGGCCCATTGGGAGCGTCTGGGGTCAGGAGCGACTGCGCGTACCGCAGCCGGGGACCTATCGCAATGTGCTGACCGGCACATCGTTGCGCCTCGGCGAGGAGGTGAAGGTGGCCGACGTTCTTGCGACGTTCCCGGTGGCGTTGCTCTTGCGTGAACCGGAGGCGTCATGACGGTGCAACTCGGGGCGGCAATCGAAGGAGCCGGAACGCGTTTTCGCGCCTTCGTGACGACCAGCCCGACGTGTGCGGTTCGTTTGTACGATGGGGCAGGGAATCTCATCGCCGAGCATGCCATGACAGCGCTGGGCGATGGGCATTTCGAGATCGTGTTGGAAGGTGCAGGGCACGGCACGCTGTACCGCTATCGTGTGGGCGATCGGGACCTGCCCGATCCGTATGCGCGGTACCTTCCGCAGGGCGTGCACGGGCCCGCGATGGTGGTGGACTCGACGCACGCGTGGCGCCATGGAGTGGGGGGCGCTCGGCCGCTCGAGGAGCAGGTGATCTACGAACTGCACGTGGGGACCTTCACGCCCGAGGGCACGTACGAGGCTGCGCGGCAACGTCTCCGTGATCTAGTGGACCTCGGGGTGACGACCGTGGAGCTGATGCCGCTGGCCGCCTTTCCCGGGCAGCGGGGATGGGGATACGACGGCGTGGCCCTGTATGCGCCGTTCGCGCCGTACGGGACGCCTTACGAGCTGCGCCGGTTCATCGACGAAGCGCATGGCCACGGATTGAACGTGCTGCTGGACGTCGTGTACAACCATTTCGGGCCGTCCGGAAATTACCTATCGGCCTACAGCGAGCAGTACTTCAACGCGGACATCCGCACCGCGTGGGGCGATGCGCCGGATTTCTCGCATGCGGCCATGCGCCGTTACGTGTTGGACAATGCGCGCTACTGGCTCACCGAGTTTCACTTCGATGGGCTGCGGCTGGATGCCGTGCATGCCATCGTGGACGATGGGCCATATCCCATTTTGCGGGAGCTCTCGGACATGGTGGCGGCGCTCGAGCCGCGTAAGGTGCTCATTGCCGAGGATGAGCGCAACGATCCGGCGATCGTGACGACCCTGGGCATGAACGGGGTCTGGGCCGACGATTTTCATCATCAGGTGCGCACGACCCTCACCGGCGAGCGCGATGGATATTATGGCGCCTACACGCCCGGCATTTCCGGAATTGCCGAAACCATCGACCGCGGGTGGCTCTACCAAGGTGAATTCTACGCGCCGAAGGGCAAACCTCGAGGCAAACCTGCCGGCGCGTTGCCTGCCCAGGCGCTGGTGTACTGCATTCAGAACCACGACCAAATCGGCAATCGTGCTCTCGGCGATCGCCTGACCGAGTCCATTTCGCTCGACGCCTACTGCGCAGCCTCCACGCTGTTGCTGCTTTTGCCCATGACACCGCTCCTTTTCATGGGCCAGGAATGGGCCGCCTCGACGCCCTTCCTGTTCTTCACCGACCACGAGGAGCCGCTCGGTCGCGCGGTGTCCGAGGGCCGGCGCAACGAGTTCAAGTCGTTTTCCAGCTTCGCCAATTTTCCCGATCCGCAGGATCCGACGACGTTCGAGCGCTCCCGTCTTCGCTGGCCGGAGCGCCACGAAGCCCCGCATGCGCGCGTTCTGGATCTGTACAGGAAGCTTCTACGACTTCGCCGAGAGGATCCCGTATTTCGCCACGGCTCGCGCGAGCGGCTCCGCGCCAGCACCGAGGCCGGGTTCCTGATCGTGCACCAATGGCGCGACGCCGAGCAGCGTCATTTGCTGGTGAACTTTGATGGCATTGCCAAACCGCTGCCCGATGCATTCCGTGGACGTACCGCCTCGTTCACCAGCGGGGAGCCGTTGGAACGCGAGAGAATTCCCGCTTCGACGGCCGTTGTCGTCGTGTGACGAGTAGGATTCTACAGGGAGATCTCCCTGTTCAATATCCCTTGGCGTTAGCCGCCGAGATACGGTGCGACTGGGGTGCACTCGGTGGTGCTCGCGTGGTCGGGATCGAGCGCGTTGAGCACTTCGCGAAGTGCGATATGGTCGAAGGCCAATGCGATGTGCTCTGCAAGATCGAGGGAGCACTTGTCCTGCACGTAGACGTTGGTCACGTTTTCACCCGCGAGAAACTGGGATGCCACCGGGGTGACCACCTGATCGTAGCGACTGGCAATGACCGTGTAGCGAACCCCGGAAACGGTGTCGGGCACGCTGTTGAGCTTTTTGATGAAGGGCGAGTCGAATTTCTGATCCACCGCGCCCGGAGCAAACGCGCCCACGATGTCGTAAACGAAGGCGCCCAGCCCTGGAAAGGCTTGCGTCAATGCATTGGCGAGGCGGAGTAGGCCGTCCACGTCCGTCCCATGGTTGTCCGGCGCGAGCCCCACCATATGATGAACCTTGGGCGCCCCACCGAGGAACTTGATGTAGTAGTTGGGCATCATCCCGCCCTGCGAGTGGCCCACGATGTCCACCTTGGGCGCATGCGTTGCCGCAAGCACCTGATCGACGAATGCCGATAGCTCGCCCGCCGATTGCGCAACGGGACCGAGCGCGTGCACCACCCCCCCGCTGAGGTTCGTAATCACGTTGGCGCCGAAATTGAGCGCGTAGACGCAATAGCCATTGTTCTTCAGCAGCGGCGAAAGCGCATTCCAATTGAGGCGCATGTTGGCGCCCGTGCCATGCACCAGTACCACGGGGTAGGGGTGTGCGGCACTCGGAGTACAATTCCAGTCATTGGCACCCGGCGGCGGCGAATCCGGCGCCACGATGCCGGGGGCCGCCGCAAGCGCATTGTAAACCACGGGCAAATTTGCGCTCTCACTTGCTTGCGCTGCCACCACGTCGCCGCCGACGAGCGACATGCCCAATGCGATCATGCCCGCGCATACGTACTTTCGCATGACACCCTCCTCGTGGTACCGGCCTTAAGTACCGCCGCGTACTTCATTTATCATTAATGTACGCGTGCGTACTTAATTTGCTAAAATTCGAATCCAGATGACCAAATCGTCGCAACGCGGCGCGGCAAAAATTCCTTATGCGCTTCCCCGCGGGACTCACCACTTGAGTCGAGACGTGGTGGAGGCCTCGCAGCGCGAGCGTATGCTCGATGCAATTACGGAATTGTGCGCCACCAAAGGATTTGCCCAGGTCACCGTGGCGGAGATTGTCGGACTTGCCAGTGTGGGCAAAACCACATTTTATGAATTGTTCGACGACAAGGAGGCCTGCTTCATCGCCGCCTACGAACGGGCCGTCGGGGAAGCCGTAAAAATCATGGCGGCGGAAACCTCGGGCCCTTTTCGTCCCGAGGAGCGCATTCGTCGTGCCCTGCGGGCGATCTTGCGCTTCGTCGCCGACGATGAGCATCGCGCGCGGCTCCTGCTTCTCGAGCCCTTTGCCGCAGGGCCCCAGGCCACCGCAAAAATGATGGCCACCCACCGCCTCGCCGAACGGATTTACATCCAGGGCCGCGAAACGGCGCGTGAACATTGGCCCGAATATCCGCCCATCAGCGAGGTGCGCGCGCAGGCCATCATCGGCGCGGTCAACGCACCGATGACGGCGGCCGTTCAGGCGGGACGCGCCCGCTCCGTGCTCGCGTTGGAGGACGAGCTTTTGCGCACGATCACGGCGATGGCGCTCGCGCCGTGAAGAGGCGGGCGGCCAGTCGCGCCTTGGCCCGATCGGTGACCACGTAAAACGCGGGCACGACGACCAGGCTCAGAATGGTCGACACCGTGAGCCCTCCAAGTACCGCCGCGGCCATGGGACTGCGCGTCTCGGTGCCCGGGCCGAGCCCCAAGATGGGCGGCACGGCGGCCATCATCGTGGCCACGGTGGTCATCAAGATGGGCCGAAGGCGCAGGGGCCCCGCCTTCTTCATCGCTTCCGCGGCATCGAGGTGCGGCTCCTGCTCGCGCACGTGGTTCGCATATTCGACCAGCAGAATGGCATTCTTTTTCACGATGCCCATCAAGAGCAAAAGCCCAATCATGCTGAACAGATTGAGCGACTTGCCCGAGACCACGAGCCCCATCACGGCGCCGGCCACGGCCAGCGGCAGAATGGTGAGCACCGTGACGGGGTGAAGGAACGAGTTGAACTGGCTCGCCAGCACCATGTACGCGACGAGGATGCCGATGCCGAGGGCGAACCAGAGTCCGCCCGTCGTCTCCTCGAGCTGCGATGCTTGCCCGGTGGCCACCACGTGAATGCCCATGGGCAGCGCCTTGGCGAGCTCCATCACCTTGGCCATGGCCTCCTGCTGCGAATGCCCCGGCCCCACGTTGCCATTGATACTGATCGCGCGCTCGCGATCCAAATGGCTAATCGTTTGCAACACGGGCTGCTCGCGCTGGGACACCACCATGGACATGGGAACCAGCTGTCCTGTGGCGGTGCGCATCTGGATGAGCGACAGATCCTCGGGTCGCGACCGCTGCGAGGCGAGCAGCCGCATGCGGATGTCGATGCGCCGTCCCTCCGTGGTGAACTTGCCCACGGTGTTGCCGCCCACCAGCGCGCTCACGGTGCTTCCCAAATCGGACACCGAGATGCCCAGCTCCGTCGCCCGCGCGCGGTCCGGGATGATCTGCAGCTCGGGCGAGCCGATGCGGTAGTCGGAGTTCAAGTCCGCGGCCACCCCGCTGGCCTCGAGATCCTCTTGCAGCTTCGTCGACGCCGTCACCAGCTGGTCCCAATCCGAGCCACGCACGGTAAAGGCCACGGGCGAACCTTTGGCGGCGCCAAAGCTTTGCTGCGAGGGATCCTGAATGGATGCCTTGACCCCGGGAATGCCCGAGAGCTCCTTGCGCAGCACGGCCATGAGCTGCTGCGCGCTCAGTTTGCGCTTGTCGGGCGGCACGAGGTTTAGCGTGTACTGCCCGTTGGCGGCCGACAGGGTCACCATCGTGTGCTCGATCTCGGGGTGCTTTGCCAGGCGCTCCTCGACCTTCGCCAAAAGCGGTGCCGCCGCCTCGATCGACGAGCCTCCTTCCGTCTGCACGCGCACCGTAAGCCGGCTCTGATCCTGCGAGGGCACGAACTCCGTGGGCACGAGCTTCACAAGCGCCAGCGAGCCGCCCAGCACCACCATGGCCGCCAGCAGGATCGTGTTCGGCCGCTTCAACGCGCCGGCGATCACCCGCGCATAGAATCGCTCGAGCCACGAGAACGCAGCGTCGGCCGCCTTGCCCACACGGCTTCGGCCCTCGCGGGAGGTGGAGAGCATCTGCGAGCAGCGCGCCGGCGCCAAGGTGATGGCCTCGAAGTACGAGAGCATCACCGCCACCGAAAGGGTCACACCGAATTGGAAGAAGAAACGGCCGATGACGCCCTTCATGAAGATCACGGGCAAGAAGATGGCAATGACCGCGAGCGTCGCCGCCAGCGCCGCGAAGGTGATCTCCTTGGTGCCATCGCTGGACGCCTTTTTTCGGTCCTTGCCCATCTCCGCGTGGCGGAAAATGTTCTCCATGACCATGACGGCGTCGTCGACCACCAAGCCGACGGCCAGCGACAGGCCCAGCAAGGTGAAGGTGTTCAAGGTGAAGCCGAAGAAGTACACCACCGCGATGGTGCCCAGCAGCGACATGGGGATCGCGAGGACGACGTTCATCGTGCTGGAGAGCGAGCCGAGAAAGAGCCAGCACACGAAGGCCGTGAGCACCACGGCCATGACCAGCTCGAGCTCGATCTCGTGGACCGACTCCTCGATGAAGGTCGTCGAGTCGAACAGGATGTCGACCTTCATCCCGTCGGGAAGGCTGCTCTGGATCTCGGCCACGCGCTGGCGCACGCCGGTGGCCACGGCGATGGCGTTGGTGCCGCGCTGTTTGAGCACGCCGAGCGCCTGGAACGGCACACCGTCGAGCAAGGCGATGCTGGTCGCGTCGGCGAAGCCGTCCTCGACGCTCGCCACGTCCTCCAGGTACACGGGTGCGGGCTTGGAGCGCTTGATGACCAGGCGCCGGAAGCTGTCCAGATCGAGCGCCTCGCCGAGCAGGCGCACGTCGAGCGCGCGGCCGCCGCTCATGAGCTGCCCGCCCGGCACCTCGACGTGCTCGCGCTGAATGGCGCTGATGATGTCGTTGGCCACGATGCCCTTCTCGGCGAGCTTGCTCGCGTCGAGCCAGATGCGCACGTTGCGGTCGACGACGCCGTTCAGGGTGATCTGCCCCACGCCGGGCACGGTTTGCAGGCGCTCTTGCACTTGGTAGCGCGCGGCATCGGCGAGCATCTGGCGCGAAAATGGGCCGGAAACACCGATGGTCAGGATGGCCGTGTCGTCGGGGTTCGACTTGGAGACCGTGGGCGCCTGGACGTCCTTCGGAAGCGAGCGCTGGGTCTGCGCGACCCGCGCCTGGATGTCCTGCAGGGCGAGATCGACGTCGCGCGACATGTCGAACGTCGCCGTGATGCGCGCGCTGCCCGAGCGCGCCTGGGAGGCAAGCGACTGCACGCCCTCCACCTGGGAGATGGCCTGCTCGATGGGCTCGACGATCTGCCGCTCCACCGCCGGCGGGGAGGCGCCGGGCCAGGAGAGGGAGACGGTGATGTTCGGGTTGTCGACGTCCGGGTACTGGCTCACGCCGATGCGGGTCACGGCGACGATGCCGAAGAGCACCGTGCAGGCCATGAGCATCCACGCGAACACCGGATTCTTGATGGAGACGTCGGTGATGTTCACGGCGCTGCATCTCCGGCCGCGCGCTTCCGTCCGCCTTTGCCGCCGTCGCGCGCGCCTGCGTCGAGCTCCAGTGGGACCTCCGGCGCCGATGCATCCAAGGAGTCCACTTTGTTTGCCGTCACGCGTGCGCCGCTGGTCATGGATTCCACTCCGCGCACGACGAGCAATTCACCGGCCGAAAGGCCATTGCGGACTTCCACCCAGCCATCCTTCGTGTTCATGCCCAGGGTGACCACTTTTTCCACGGCGGCGTCGCCCTCGATGACGTAGACCACGTAGCCGTGGTCGGTCGCGCGTGTGGCGGCGCGCGGAATGACGGGGGCTTCGCGGCGGGCACCGACGTCGATGGTGACGTCGCAGAACGAGCCCGGGCGCAGCCAGTACCGCTTGCTGTCCGCATCGACCTGCGCGGTGACCGCCACGGTGTGTGTCGCGGGATCGGCGGCGCCGGCCACGAGGGAAATCTTCGCCTTGTACTGGTTTTGCGTCTCGCGGATGGAGAAGTCGACGACCATGCCCGGCTTGAGCCGCACGGCATGCTCCGGTTCGACCTGGAAGCGCAAGAGCAGGGGATCGGCCCGAAGGAGCGTGGCCATCAGGTATCCCGTGTTGACGTATTGGCCCGTCTCCACCGTGCGCGTCTGGATGGTGCCCTCGATGGGGGCCCGCACGAAGGCGTCGCGCAGATTGAGCTGGGCCACCTTGAGCGCCTCGGTCGCCACCGCGGTGTCGGCCTTGGCGGTCAACGTTTTCGTCTTGTAGGTCTCCAGCTCCTCGCCCGGGATCAGCCCCGGGTGGGCGTCGCTCGCGCCCTGGCGTCGCGCGACCATGGCCTCGACGTCGTGCTGCGAGGCTTGCACCTTCTCCAGGCCCGCCTTCGCGCTGTTAACGGCGAGCTGGTAGCGCTCGGAGTCGATGACCACGAGCACATCGCCCTTCTTGACCTGCTGCCCATCGGTGAAGGCCACCTTGTCGACCACGCCCGCCACGCGCGCCGTCACTTCCACCCGCTCGAAGGCATCCAAGGTGCCGGGCGCCTGCACGATGTAGTCGACGGTTTTCGACTGCACCGGCATCACATCGACCGCGTACGCCGCCGAGCCGCGCGCTCCACGGGGCGCTCCGCCGGCGGACTTCGGCGGCGCGGGTTCTTCCTTTTTGCACCCGAGGAGAAACACGGACGCGACCAGCGCCACGACGAAGAGAAGGCGGTGGCTCATGGCTCGGTCCCCCGATCCGTGTCGAGCGGCCCGAACCCCAGCGCATTGCGCAGATCCAGGTAAGCCTGCTCCATCGAGAGCTTGGCCGATTCGCGCGTGACGTCGGCTTCGAATTGTTTGTCGTTGGCGTCGTTGACCTCGATGGCCCTCGCCAGGCCTTGCTTGTACAGAATGGCGGTTTCCTCCGAGTTTTTCTGCGCTGCGGTGGCTGCAGCCAACGCGGCATTGAAATTTTCCCGCGCCGCATGCAGCGCCGCGAGCGCCAGCGCGATGTCGTTCTGCACGGACCTTCGCAGCAGTTTCTCATCGAGCCGCGAGCTCTCGAGTTGCGCCAGCCGCTGCTTTCGGTCGGCGTAGCGGAAGCCCGCATCGAAAATCTGCCACGAAAGGTTCAGCGCCACTTGCTCGTCGACGCCTTTTTCGCCCGGCAGCGGATCGGGGACGAAGCGAAGCTGCCCCGATGCATTGAGCGTCGGAATGAGCCGGTAGAGCGGCTCCTTGGCCGATGCTTGCAGCGCCTCGTTGCGTTCGTGGAGCGACTGCACGTCGGGCCTCCGATCCTGCGCCGCCGCCAGGCCCTGCTCGCGTCGATTCAAGGCCGTTTTCACCTGGTTGGCGCGCGATTGTTCGAACCGCTCGGCAGCCTTGGTGGTGTTGTCCGGGGGCACGAGCGGCCCCGCGACGGTCTGTCCGACCAGAAAGGAAAGTTGGATGTAGGCCCGGCGAACGTTGCCTTGCGCATTGGCAACTTGGCCTTCGGAGGTGGAGACCTGCAGTTGGGCCTTCGTCACGTCGTTGGTGCTGGCCAGGCCGGCATCGGCGCGCGCCTGCGAGGTCTCGAGGTTGATGCGCGCGCTATCGAGTTTGCGCCGTGCGGAGGTGAGCACATTCTCCGTGGTGAGGGCCTGAATGAAGGCCTTTGCCGTTTCGAACGCGAGCTGCCGTTTGTCCTGCGCAGCGCCCCACTTTTCCGCCTCGCGATTGTGCTTTTGCTGCGAATACTGCGGAAATGCACTTGGATTGAGCAGTGGCTGCGTCAACGTCAAGGTGCCGCTGTTGGTCGGGTTCGAGCGTCCCGCCGCGTCCGGTCGATACACGCTCGATCCCTGCGCGGCCAGCGTTGGAAAGAACGCATCCCGCGCGCGGTCGAGTTGGCCCTCGGCGACCTCCACGCGCAGCGGCGCCTTTTGCGCGCGCTCGTTGTTTTGAAGTGCGAGGCGTACGGCATCCTCGAGCCGCAGAGGGCCCTCGGCGGCAGCCGCGCTCGACCAGAGCAACAAGAGAAACGTCAACAGACTACGTTGCCAGATCACGAAATCGTTCTCCGTATTATGTTTCGAACATGCGCTCCGCTGCGATACCCCTCCTCGTCGCGCTTGTTTCGTGCATGACGATGCTCGGTGCGTGCTCGTCCTCGAACACGGATTGCACCTGCGCCGCCGAGTACAACGGCCAGCGCCGCACGCTCGCATGCGGCGAGACGGCCTGCGTGGGCGGCGTGACGATCGCGTGCGGCGAGAAAAGCCAAATCGTGCAAGGCGGCGCCTGCACGGTCACGTCGCCTCCGCCGGAATCGCCGGGATTCGATGCCGGTGGCAACCCGAATCCCACACCGGATCGAAGCTGCGACGACTTGCGCACCTACTGCAGCACCAGTTGCAGCAGTCCGGCTTCGGTCGCAGCCGACTGCCTCGCCACGGCCAGTGCGGGCGATCCACCATCGTGTGCAACATGGCCTTTGACGAACGGCGTGGTCTGTCGCCCGTAACAGCGAGGTCCGAGGCCTCATCAGGCCTGTATCTTCGTCAAAATCGACCCAGGTGTCACCCGCGCTGAAGCGCGACCGGTCTCGTAAAGTTTCGTAAGGTAAGTAGCCGTCCGCAAAATCGCGCCCCCCGAAGGATGCGCTGACGATTTCTCATCGTGGGATGCTGGGCGAGATCATTCTGGTCCGCCCTCCATCCATCGCGACGGGGCTGCGTGCGGCAAGCAAGCCCGATTCGCGTTCGGCGGCCAGACAGAAGCGCCTGGCATGGTGGGTGCTGAGGTCCCATGCATGAAGGGAATATTCCGAGTTTCTTTTTCGATTTTGGCCCTCTGTGCACTGACCTTGCCGGCGTGCGCATCGGACGATACCGCAGTGGATACCCCGTCGACCGAGGGAAACCTTTCCTCGGTGGAGCCCGGGTGGCCGCCGACGATCAGCGCCGCCAACCCGAATTGGATGCAGGCCGGTGCGGGCAATCCACGAAGGTCCATGCCTGCCACGTTCGTTACCAGCTGGGTCGAGAATGGCGTGGCGAAGAAGCGTCAGCTACTCAGCTTCAGCAATCACGCGGACGGCACCTCGGTGTCGATGCAGCTTCTCTGGCGCGACTACGGCGACAACGGCGGCTGGCACCTCGCTCGAAAGCGCGTGGGCACGACCATCGACTGGACCAAGGGGTTGCACGACACCGCGCCGGGCAACGAAGGATCTTTCGGGAACGTCTACGAACGCCAGGATGCGAATCACACGTTGGTGGCCATCAGTTACCGACCTGTGAAAGTGGACGGCCGATGGATGCTGGTGCGGCACGAATCGACGGACCATGGCGTCTCGTGGGAGCTTTCCTATGCGCCGCTCACGCTCCCCGCGGGTGTGCCGCCCGGGCTCATTCATCAAGGCATCACCGTCACCTCCGTCGGGGGCGTGGAGACCTTGCTTCTCCCCATGTATTACCGCAACGCCGATACCTATTGGCGTTGGAACCAAGCCTTGATCAAGAGCACCGACGGTGGCCAAAGCTGGTCCTACCAAGGCATGATTGCGCAGCAGACCCCCTGGTGTCCGGGCTTCCAATCCGTACCCAAGGCGGTCGTGCGCCCGCTGATTCCGGCCGATGGCTCCGCACCCGCCGGCGGAAATGGCTTCGCCGAGGCAACGGTCGCCGAGACCCGCTCGGGAAAGCTCCTGGCCGTGGTCCGTTGCGATCAGTGGTTCCTGGACACGCGTCTCTCGCCGGACCAGCATGTCCGATCGTATTTGTACAAATCGATTTCGAGCGATCACGGCGCGACCTGGTCCGCGCCCGCGCGAATCGCTGTTCCGAACAGCGGCAGCGGCCCCGTTTCTGGGCTGCCCGTGTACGGTGTATCCCCGAAGCTCGTACGCATGGGTGGGGGCGCGCTGATGCTCGCGTTCGGCCGCCCTGGCAACATTCTGGCATTCGATTCGACCGGCGAAGGCGATCACTGGGAGACCTTCAAGGGCTGGCCCGATAGCAAACGTTGGGACAATGCCCCGACGCCGCCCGCCGGCGACGATGGCATTGCGCCCGAGGGACGGCTCTGGATCCACCATGGATCGAGCGGCTACATGGGTATTGCCAAGCTGTCGGAACAGCAATTCATGGTCGTCGGGGACAACTGCCAGGCCGATTGGGGCTGCGGTTACACGCCGCCCGCAGGCTCGTCGTATCCGCACGGCACGGACTACTTTTTGTGGAATCTGTTGGTGAGCTACATTCCGAAATAGGCTAGCCGCCGAGTTTCGTCCGTCCGTCTTCGTCGTCGGGGGGGCCGCCGTCGCCGCTACCTGGGTTGCTGCCCGGGGCGATGCGATCGGGCCAGTTGTAGATGACCAGGCGGACGTGACGCTGCGAAAAGGGGGTTTCGAACGGCCCGGTGGGGTTGGACCGATCGATCGCGTGCAGGGCGAAGCCCTCCTTGATGGGAACGAGAAGCACGGCGCCCGTTCCAGGTGGGGCGCCGGCGACGACGCCCATGGCCACGAGGTTTCGCTGCCGGAGGGCCGCTCGGAACATCTGAAAATCGACCCGATCGTCCGAGCTCAGGGCCGTGACGATCCAATAGAGGCCCGTGTTCGGATCGGGCGGGGCGAGCTCGCGCTGGGCCGCCACGCCCACCACCCGAATGAGGCCCGGCGACGGGTCGGCCTTGAGCGGGCGGCCATTGGCGCGGGAAAACCGGTCGACGGGGCGCACGATGACATCGATGTTTCGTTCCGGCGAGGAAGGGACCACGAAGACCCAGTCGGCCGTCGAGCCGAAGATGTTGCTCTGTTTCGTGCCGCTCGTGCCGCTCGTGCCGCTCGTGCCGCTCGTGCCGCTCTAGGACGGGAGCAAGGGCATGGCCAGGCCGAGGTCGACGCCCAGTTTCGTCACCATCGACAGGATGGGCGAGCGCTCCTCCTGGCGAACGCTCAAGTGGCGAAAGGCGGCATCCCACTCCGTTTCCGAGAACACCTTCCAAAGCGAGTGCGTCTCGGGGCGCGCCTTGTACATGGCCCGCACGTACACGGAGGACGTCACCACCGCGCCCGTCACGCCGAGAACCCGCGCCGGCATTCGATTCAGTCGCTCGCGTTGCGGGATGGTCGATGCTCCACCCTGCGTGTACACGAGCACCGAATCGATGCGCGGCATGTGCGTGACGCGGTATTTCAAATAGGCATCCCATTCTTCGTCGGTCGGTGAGGATGGCGAATAAACATTTACGCTCAACCGACCGATCAACACATAAGCCATCGACCCCATCCCATCTCGACGGATACCATGAATGGCGGCCAAATTTGCCCGCGGTTGCATTTTTGTAGTCTTCAAGCCCACCCATTCGAGGCGGTTGTGGTGACCACACGCGCGTCTCACGCCACGCTCAGTTGCCACCATGCGCGCCACCTTGGCGCCATTTCTGCCAAGTGGGGCCGTCATAAAGGAGGGGGATGAAGACACCGCCGACGACGGAGCGCGCCTGAAAGCCCCGCTGGTGCCCGTCGGAGGTCATGTACCAGTCGGACATGGGCACGCGATCGGGCGTGTCATTCAAGAACTGGGCGACCGGTGCCACCAGGGTATCGAAGTCGGCGCGATTGCCGGTGAGCGTGGCGGTCCATATCGTCCAATCGAGCTTCGTGTACACCTCGCGATTGTCTAGCGGGAGGCCATAGCCGAGCATGCGCGTGCGCGCATAGGCGAGTTCCTTTTGGGCGACGGAATCGGGGAACAATCCGAGCCCCAGAATGCGATCCCACACGAGGTTGTACTTCTGGCTCCACGTGCCGGGCTTGTCGAACGCCAGCCGCGTGTGGTCTCCATCTTTCGACTGCTCGAGCCATTTGGCAGCGAATTCCTTGGCAACTCCGCGCACGCGCGCGGCCTCCTCGGTCATTTTTCGGGCATCGAGCAATTGTGCGTAGGCTCCAAGCGCGACGATGGCCTTGGCCGAGAGGTTCACGTTGTGCGCGAGGTGGCCGGCAAAATCGTCGGTGCAAAGCTGGCTTCCCGGATCGAATCCGGTTTTCTCCAAATACGCGCTCCATTTGACCAGCAAATTCCAATGGCGCGTTGCAAAGTCCGTATTTCCCTGTGCCTTCGCCAAGGCAGCAAACAAGAGCACCAGATTGGCCGACTCCTCGACGGGCATCTGGTTCTCTTCGCTGGTCTCGCCGCCGCCGTACACTTGGCCATTGGCGATGGGGTACGTGCCGAGATCGTGCGGCGCAAAATCGAATTTCCAGCGCGCCGAAGCGGCATAATCGGCAATGGGCGCGAGCATGCCCTCGAGCAAGGTCGGATTCAAGAGCAGGTACAGCGGCGCCGACGGGTAGGTGACATCCACCGTGGCGATGCAGCCATTGCTGAAGTTCTCCTTCGAGAAGAAGAGCGGCTTGCCATCGGTGCCCGCGACCAGCTTGTGGGCGGCCATGGCTTGCCGGTAGGCGAGGGCGCCGATGCGCACCAAGTTGGGCCCGCCCGCGCGCTCGAGGTCTTCGACGAGCGCAGCATCGAAAGCCTCACTGCGTGCGCGCAGAGCGCCGTAATCCGATTGGGCAGCCTTGACGAGATCGACCGCGCCGGCGCCGTTCCGACGCCAATACGGGCGCAGACGCGTGCCCATGGATTCGATGCTGTATTCGTCGTCGTAGGCGAGAATCAACGTGCGCGATGTCCAATCCGAGCCCACGCCCGGAAGGGCGAACGTGCTGGCCATGACGGGCCACGCGTCATTGGCGGCTCGGGGCTTGCGGGCGTCGTCGCTACTGGGCAATTCCTGGTTGGCGGCAAAGGCGTTTCGCGCATCGACGTCGGCGGCGACGACCTGTTTGACGCCGGCCGCCGCGGGCACGGCTTGGTGCAGATAGCCCCAATCGATGCGCAGATTGTCGCCTTTCTTTTGCAGCACCGGCTGCTCGACGGTGCCCATGCGCCGAACGAGCATGCCATCGACGGCGACCGTATCCCAGGTGACCTGCTGCGACACCGAATCGACCACGGACTCGGCCGAGTTATCGAAGTACACGGCGACCTCGTGCGACTTGCCATCGTTCGCCCGCACGTCCCAGGTGACGTACGACGCCGAACGCGAGAACACGTCCAAATCGTCGGTGAGGCGCGGCGTGAGAAACGTGAGCCTCACGTTGACGCTGGCCGCGATGAACTCGTACACCGTGCGGGTCGGCGTGACCTTGACACTGGTTTGCGTCGCACAAGGCACGCCGTTCGGGGCGAGGCCCATGAGTCGGAAGCTCCGCCCGTCCACGCGCACCATGCTTTGCAAGGCCTGCGTGGCCCCCGTCCAATGGCGCGGCCAGCTCTGACAGAGGTTGTCGGAGAAGGACCAAATGCTGAAGTACGGATCGGAGGCAACGAGAGGATACGCCGGCGCGCGCCAGGCTTGAATCGCAGGGGGCATGAAGGGCGGGGGCGCCTCCGCCTCCAAAGCGTCATTGGCGCCATCGAGTGCGTTATTGGCAGCGTCGAGCGCAGGAGGGTTCCCGCTATCTTGCGGGCCGTTCGAACGAGCGGGAGAGTCCGTCGATGAACAGGCCACGAAGCTGGCGCCCAACGCCAAAATCGTGGGAAGTGCGGTTGCGAAAATGGCAATCGAGCGTTGCGGCAGAATAGGTTTCATGCGCGTGCGCGCATCATAATCGTTTAAATGCGTAACCGTTGCAGATAACCGAATTAAATCATAGCTCGGATGAATCTCAATTCGTTCGATCGGTAGTAAGTTCGAAATCGCGGCGCTGAATGATGATGGGGATCATGCGCCCATGATCGGTGCGATCATGGGCGCGGTCCCGAACGTCGGATGTCTCACGGCGAGATAGGCATCGGCAATGCCTCGACGACAACATCGCCCTTCTGCAGCCAGGTGCCGAATAGGCGCGATTCGCTACGTACCCCCGCGGACCGCCACGCGGGACGTGACGTCGAACTTTTGGCAGCACGCCATGCCCTCGACCAGCAGGCGCGTCGTGGAACGCCACGCCCATGGACACTCAATACCCGAAACTGGACTCCAGTCGGAGCCGTCGTGCTCACCCGGCCAAAGCGGGCACCATACGTGCATTAGGCACTAAATGATTCTTGGACAAATGTGTCGACGCTTACCGCGTACCTGGAGTGCGCTCGAAAGTTGATTGGCAACGAGACCTGCGAGGTGCGCGAGAACCCAAAGGACTCGCGCACCGTAGTCGTCGAACCGAGGGATACGGGCACTGGTGTATGTTACCAGCGAAGGGAAAGCGGCTATCTCGACATATGGTAAGGCAGGAGACTGACCAATGACATTCGTTATCGATGAGACTCTAGCGGAGGCCGAAGCCGAGCTTCGCGCGTCGCTGCAAGGCGAGCCAAGGGAGAGCCTTGGGTCGATAACGCGGTTCATGAAGTGCTTCGAACGTCTGGCGCGCGAGGTCGCCGTGGACGAAGGAACGTGGAACGACTTTCGCCCATGGGCGTTGCGCAACGCCGACCGGTTGCGCATGGCTCGCCTCGCAATGGATGACTGGCAGCTTGAAATGGGCGCACTCTTCTACGGTGGTGGGGAAGAACGCATGGAGTGGGCGCTGCTGCGGCGCTCCCAACATGCATTCGCGCGCGAGGTGTTTCGGAATACGTCAGCGGACGAATTCCTCGCCGCCTACGAGGCGGAAGACGTTGACGAGGACTTCCATGAGGGTGCCGAGCGTGCGGGATTGGACGCTCCAGATTATGTTCCCAAGACGCACACCTGGTGGCGTTGGCCGCTTGCGTCAGAGTAGTCGTTATTCGATCAACGCCGGTACGCGTCGAACGGAGACCCCGAGGCGATTGACTAGCTGCGCGCATCGCGAGAAGGAACGCTTCACCGTCATTCACACCCGGTGCGGTGCCTTCTTGCCGCCGACTACGGTGGCAAACGGGAACAGCCGTTGGCGGCCGGTCCGTACGCCTTTGTAATTGTCCTGGAACTGGAACGATCCCTCGCGCAGCTCCAGCACGGTGATATCAGCTGGCGCGCCTACCTTGAGGGTGCCGCGGTCGCTGAATGCACCGAACGCACGCGCGCTGTTGACCGTGACACGGGCGATCACGTCGCTGAGCGACAGGCCGAACGTCAGGAATTTCGACATGACGTTGGGCAAATCGACAACGTTCGTCGTGCGTGACTGAGGGCCCACCCAGTCGGTGGAGATGGTGTCCGGGAGGAAGCCCTGTTTGACGCCGCGTTCGAAGACGTCCCAATTGAAGTGTTGGAGCGTGCCGTTGCCGAAGTCGAACAGGACGCCGCGACGGCGGGCGGAGAGCACCTCGGGAAGAATGCGCCCGCTGTCGTCGAGGATGCCATTGGGCGCCGGCGCGTATACATGCGTGACCACGTCGCCGCGCTTGAGCAACGACAGGATCGCCGGCAATGGCGAGTAGGACTGGCCGATGTGGATCATCAATGGCAGCCCGAACGGGGTGGCGGCTTCCTGCGCTCGCCGCAACGCCTCGAGATCGTTGGGGCCGGTGACGTTGTTGGAAAGCCGTACCTTCACGCCGATGACGACACCGCGGTTGCGCGCGATGGCGGCGCGCGCCAAGTCGACGTCAGCAAGGCTCAGATCGCGCAGCTCGCCTTTCTGGGTGTCGACGCCGATGCGCGAGATGTTGACAAGCAGGCGACCAAGGTTCGGTCCACTCTTCACGAGAGAGGCAGCCTGATCGATGCCATCGGCACCGTACGAACCGCCGTCGAGGTAACTGGTGACACCGTCGAGAAGCACGAGCGCCGGCCCGTCTTTGAGCTGGGCTGCGTGGCAATGAATGTCAATGAGCCCCGGCGTGACCAGCTTGCCGCGCGCGTCGATGGTCTCCGGGGCATCAGCCTTGATGTTCTCCCCGATAGCGACGATTCGTCCGCCGGCGACCGCCACGTCGCGGATCCCGTCGATGCCAAGCGATGGGTCCACGACCCGTCCGCCCCTGACAATCAAGTCGCAGCTTGCCGCCCACAGCTTCGGCATATAGGGCAGTGACAGCATCGCCCCGCCTGCGGCGGCAGCGTACAGAAACCGACGACGGTTCATCATCATGTATTCCTTTTCCTCGAGGAGTTCGCCGAAGCTGAGACGCCCGGGTCACGGTCCGAGGCGAGTTATCCAACCCGATCGGCCGGCGATCACCTTTGTCCGATAGCGGATACGAAAACGATTTCGTAATACGCTACCATGTCGGGTTGGAAACTCAAGAAGTCGCGAGCGAAATCGTTTCTTCTTAGACGAATTAACGGTCGTTCGAACCTGTGGAGCCCGTCGCGGCGCGGCCCTGGTGTTCTTTTGGGCTCCACGTCCTTAGGCGCGTCGGGTGTGTCGTCGACGAGCGGATGACTTGCGAGGCTCGGCTCGAGCAGGGTCGAGCCGGACCGGGGCATACCGACAATGAAGATCGGGTCCCGCGCCGGGTCGCCCCATTCGTTGCGCTCGGCAACCGTTGCCTTTCCTGTCGATGGCAGAAGCTGTCAAGGTTTCGGCAAGCACTCGTCGGAACTCGGCGAGCACGGCCGACGACAACGATTTAGGACCCGATTTGCTTTCACCGACGTGTACTTCTCCGGTACCGCCTACATTAAATTCCAAAAGGATGTTCTCACTCCGCTGGCCGAGCTTCATCCGGAATGTGAGTTCCAGGGCTTTTGGATGCGTGAGGAGGTAGGTTTTGAAGTCTCGGCGAGGCTCGAGGGCTACCCGACGTTGCGCCTTCCTCGAAAGACAACCTCGTCCAATGTGAACAACAAGTTCTTTACGGTCACCTTTGCGATCGGCGATGATCCCGAGCGAATCCTGGAGGCGACGGTCGGCGAGCCGATCTACGTCTTCGATGAGAATGGTATCATCCAAACGTGTCGTTGAGCCTGGCCCCGGGGAAACAACGAGAGATATCGTTGTTCGCCTACTGAACGAAGGAATGTGAACTTGTCTCTGGCCGCTCGAGAATACCTGCTGTGGGACCTTTGTTCCGACCCGGTCGAGGTCCAGAAGCGCTTGTGGGAGATCAGGGAGGCGCTCGAAGAATCCTTGAAGGAAAAGCGAGCGAGTTGCTTCGGCAGAGCGCTATTTTCCAAAGATGACATTGAAGACGAGGCGCTGGACGTTGACGAGGTCGTCTCTATTACGGGTGGCAAGCTACCGGTAATCTTTCTCAATGTGACATTCGACAAGGGGGATGTCACTGCTCAAGATCTCGCGGCGTGGGAAGCGCGGTTCGCGCTTTACCTTTTTGGCGAGGGAACCGAAGAATCGACAAATGCTTGCGCGTGAGACGGTTTTCGGCGGCAGAAAGGTTGCCATTGAGGCTGAAGGTCGGGACGGCGTTACGACCTTCGAATCTGGCGAGCTTCACGACAGCGAGCGTGTGCATCTCGTAAGGCAGGCAGTCACCCTGCATCGTCGCACGCCGAAACGTTCCTCCGCGTTCCAGGTACTCGCCAACACTATCGAGCCGCCCGCAGGCGAAAAATTCGGGAACGGTGTCCTTTGCCACGTCGAGCAAGATGTCGGCCCAGGCCCATCTGGAGCCGCCCGCAAGGGGAAGCCGTACTTCGTGAGCAATTGATAATGCATCCCTCCCGACGATGATGTGCTGCGTGTGGGTCGCCGGCGCCAACTGGGATCTCCAGACCGAGCTCACTCAGCACGAACTTTGCAATCGCAATTTGATCGGGATCTCCTGGAGATACTGTGATGGCCCGAACGTCCGCTCCACAGGCTAGCAAGTAGCAAAGGGCGAAAAAAATCATCGGGATCGCGGCGATGTCGGTTTCGACGACAAGAGGGGCCGAACTTGCGAGCATGTTGCGATACCTTCGAACGATCGATTTCGTCAGCACATGATTGCGCGAAGCGGCGCGGTCACCCGGCATTTCGGTGTAATATCTCTACGGTGCTCGTGAAGAACGCATGGATCGCCCTGTGCTCATCACCTTTGGTACGGTGACTCCCTCTGTACGGCCAAACACATGTCAAACATCACCGACGAGATTCTGTCCTGCGCCGACAACTCCCTTGCGGCGTCGTTGCAAGGCGATGCAGGTGAGCGCGTTGCCTCGATGACGAAGTTCATGGAATGCTTCGAGCGTTTCGCACGGGCGGTCTCTCAGGGAAAAGCGACGTGGGACGAGGCCCGGCCATGGGCAAGGCGCAACGCCGAGCGACTGTGCAGCGCTAGTGAAGCGCTAGAGGGATGGCAGGACGAAACCGGCCGGCTACTTTACGATACGGATGAAGAGGGCAGGGAGTACGCTCTGTCTCGACGCTCTCAACACGCCTTCGCGCGCGAGTTGTTTGATGGAACGGCAGCCGACGCGCTTCTTGCGTGTTACGAGGACGAATCGGTTGATCGCGACTTCCGCGAATGGGCCTATCATCTCGCATTGGATGCTCCAGACTACGTACCAAAGACGCACACCTGGTGGCGATGGTGAATACGTCTCTCAAGGGAGGCCGAGATGGCGAGCATCGAGTTCACGTTGTACATGCACACCTCACGAATGGCGGACCCCCAACTGGTGCGGGGCTCGACGTGCATGGGCAAGGAGATTCCGAATCAGCGCGGTGGTTGCGCCGCAATAATACCATGAGCACCGGATATCTTGTCGCTGCGTTGAAATGTGTGTACTGCGGGGTCCTGTCGCCGGAGGACTCCACGACGGTGATGGATACTCGCATCGTCGATGAGCCAGGCGGAGCTATCCTGCGAGTCGGGGACCTCGTGCCGGACCTTCGAATGGAAGCGATCGCCGACTCGATTGTGCTCCGATCGCTCCCTGAGCGAGGACCGCTGCTGCTCTTGCAGGAGTGGCATTGCAGCAGTTGCAATTCAAGGAGGTTCGCTCACGTCGTGCTGGGAGAAGACGAACGAATCTCAAGCATCGTCGCGGTGCCCCTCCTCCGAACGACACTCGACGCTGCGCCGTGCTGGCCTCGCTCGAGCTTCTTGCGGCGTATCGCGCGGAGCTTGAGTCGATCTCCGCGCATCCAACATTGTCCAAATGTTCGAGGGCAGGATCACGGGCCTGAGCACCCCGCACGGACCGCATGATTCGTGGCCTCTACGTGCGTGCTGTCATCCCGACGCTTCAATGACAAAGCGTTGCGAGAGCTAAGGTACGTTGTGACCCATGACGCGGATATCCCAAAGCTACGTTCGAGATACTTGGAGCCTACTGGAATACCAAGTCGGATGGTGCTTCAACAGCCCCGAAACCGACGAGGCGTGGCCAGGGGAATCCCTACGACGTTTCTATCGAGCCTTGGGGGAATATGGTCGTGTTCGCGCCGTTCGCATCGAATCCGGCGAATATTACCATGGTGATGTTTTCAATCTCTGCCCCGAAAACCGGACAATTTCGTTCGACGAGGCCATGGCCCACCTGCGGGCCTTCCGAGGAGAACTGGGAACGGTCGTGCTCGAGTTGGAGCTTCGCGTTTTCGTCCGTTTGGTGGAGAACCGGCCACTGGAAATCGCTTGGGTCGGCGAGCGTACCGAAGGAATCTTTTATCCGACGGGTCCTCATTCCAATGCCCACTTTTGGTTCAAACTAGGACATACGCTCTTCCGTGCCCATTCGCGCGACGGAGCCGACAATAGCGAGCTCGCACATCTCAACGCGCCTGTCTTACGCCAAATACTGGAGCGCTTCAAATTGGAGTTCGGCCCAGCGGACGAGTACGACGGGGAAGACGTCACGTTGGACGGCTTCGAGCCACCAACTTCCTCCGATCCCGCGATGGACGACGGCTGACTCCAAGTGGATCTGCGAGGACCTGTTTGAATGTGGAAGCCATTCGTGTCGATGTGATATTCTTTGATAGATGACTACCTCATGACGGCCAATGCATGTCAACCATCACTGACGAGATTCTGTCCTGTGCTGACAACGCCCTTCAGGCGTCGCTGACGGGCCCACGGAAAGAGCAGCTCGCCTCGATGAGTCGATTCATGTATTGCTTTGAGCGCCTTGCGCGTGAGGTCGCCAAAGGGGGCGCTGCTTGGGACGAGGCTCGACCGTGGGCACTCCGCCATGCTGAACGGCTGCATGCGTCGATTCTCACGATGAACGAGTGGCAGAGTGAGACGGGCAGGCTTTTCGACGACGGTGACGAAGAACTCAAGGAGTGGGCGCTGAGACGGCGCTCCCAGCACGCATTCGTTCGCGAGGTGTTTCGCGACACTTCCGCGGACCAGTTCCTCGCCGAGTACGAAAGCGAGGAGGTCGATCGAGACCTCCGAGAAGGAGCCGAAGGTCTCGCATTCGATGCTCCAGACTACGTTCCAAGAACGCACACCTGGTGGCGCCGGTGAGAAACAGCTAACCCGAACGGCGTGTGCATCGGCGCAATGACATTCACCCCACTTAAGACCTACGTTCGAGATACGTGGGGCCTCCTGGAGTACCCCGTCGGCTGGTGCCTTAGGAGCCCGCAAAACGAGGAGGCGTGGCCGGAAGAATCGCTTCGGCGTTTCTACCGAAGTCTGGGAGAGGATGCTCGTGTTCGCGCCATTCGTATTGAATCCTGCGAACACTATCAGGGTGACGTCTTCAATCTCGCTCCGTCGAGTGGAATCGTCACGTTCACCGAAGCCATCTCTCACATTCGCGCATTTCGCGGAGAATTGGGAACAATCGTCCTCGAGCTCGAACTTCGTGTTTTTGCTCGCTCGAAGGAGAGCGGGCCATTGGAGATGGTTTGGGTCGGCGACCGCACGGAGGGAGTATTTTCTCCAGCTTCTCAGTACTCTCAAGCTCGCTTCTGGTTCGAAATAGGACATACGCTATTCCGGCCCCATTCCCGCGACGGGATGGACAATCGTGAGCTTGCTCGCATCAATGCACCCATCCTCAGGGGAATGCTTGAGCGTTTGCAGCAGGAATTCGGACCGCCATCCGAGTACGAAGGCGACGGCGTGACTTCCGACGGCTTCGAGCCCCCAACGCCCGAAGCGAAGGAGACGCTAGATGACTGATTCGAGCATTCGAGCCCGAGGGCACTACGGTTGTCGGCCCCAAAGGGAGAGGTGTGGAAGTCGTGTTAGCAGCTCGCGAATATCTGATGTGGGACCTTTCTTCCGACCCGGTCGAGGTACAGAAGCAGCTGTGGGAAATTAGCGATGCGCTCAAGGAACCCTTGAAGGGAAAGCGGGCCAGGTGGTCCGGCAGAGCGCTGTTTTCCAGAGACGAGATTGAGGATGAGGCACTGGATAGCGACGAAGTCCTCGCGATTGCAGGCGGCAAGCTACCGGTGCTCTTTCTCAATGTGACATTCGATACGAACGATGTGTCCTCTCAAGATTTCGCAGAGTGGGAAGCGCGGTTCGGGCTTCATCTTTTGGGCGAGGTCATTGGGAAAATGACTAACGCTCGTGCGTCGAAGCGATTCTCAATCGGCCGGTCATCCTCTGTCGCACGGTGGCAAACCGCAGCGGCCGGGTCGTGAAACGTCTTCTCTCCGTGGGGCCGTCGTCGCCCAAGGATCGCATCGGCGCACTGCGCGCCTGCCAATCGATCCGCTCGGCGTTGGCCCACGAGTCCCCACCGCCCCGTCATGCGATGCAGTGCACCTTTTGACGCGGGGTGTGGCGACGTTCTGGTAAGGATTTCGCATGCGTACCCACGCCTTCTTTGCTTCGCTTTTCGTGTTTCTCGGGGTAGCTGCGGGCTGCTCCCAATCCATTTCCGGTCCCCCGGCGACGCCGCTCGGACATTGGCAGCCCTCGAAGCTCGCGTCCGACCCTCGCGCGAAGTTCGAGCGGCTCGTGCCCGAGCTCGATAAGCTCTTTGCGGATGACCAGCGGGCCAGCCACGTTCCCGGGATGGGCGTGGGCATCGTCCTTGGCGGGGAGATCGTCTATGCCAAGGGCTTCGGGCTTCGCGATGTGGAGCGGAAACGCCCGTTCGAGGCCGATACACCATTTCCCATTGCGTCGGTCACGAAGTCGTTTACCGCCATGGCGATTCTCCGGCTGCGCGATGAAGGAAAGCTCGATCTCGATGTGCCGGCGGAGCGCTACTATCCGCCGCTGGGGCGGATTGCGCGCGCCACGCGGGATTCGCCGGCCATCACGTTGCGGATGTTGCTTTCGCACTCGAGCGGCATGCCCGAGGACAACCCCTGGGGCGACGTGACCGAGCACTTTACCGAGCAAGATATGGCGAAGCTTTTGGACGGCGCGGCCATGTCGCGCGCGCCCGGGGTGGCGTACGAATATTCGAATCTCGCCTGGGGGGTGATCGGTCGCATCGTCGAGCGCGTAAGCGGCATGCCCCTGCGCGATGCCATTCGACGGATGGTGTTCGAACCGCTCGGCATGACCCATACCGACTGGAGCCCGAGTGCGTTTGCAAAGGGCACGGTGGCGGTGGGCTACCGCGGGCGCGATCGCAACGAAGACATGACCGCGTCCCGGGAGATCGCACCGCCCGCGGAGCTCGGTGTGTTGGATTCGGCGGGCAGCATCCACACGACGGTGCGCGATCTGTTGCGCTATGTCTCGTTTCACGTCTCGGCGTGGCCCGCGCGTGATGACGCCGAGAGCGGTCCTCTCCGGCGTAGCAGTGTGCGGGAGATGCAACAGGGGGTACGGGCTTCGAGCTCGAATGAGTTCGTGCGGGTGCTGACGCTGCGTTCGCCGATGCCGATGGCACGTCTTCAGGACGGTCATCTGAAGGCCGACGCGGGGGCGTACGGGTTCGGTCTGTTCTCACATCGCACATGCGAGGAGGACTTCTACGTCGAGCACGCCGGCGGGCTTCCCGGGTACATCACGCTGATGGGCATGTTGCCGCAAAAGGGGTTTGGCATGGTCGTCTTCCTCAACGACGAGCGTGCCGGCACGCGCGTGATCTCGCGCACGATGAATCGGTTGCGGGAGGCGGGCCTTCTCGCCGCCCCGCGCGTCGAGCCCTTGCCCGCGATGGCCGCGGTGCCGGGTGCCGTCGACCAGCTCATGACGAACTGGAACGATGCACGTGCGCGCGACCTGCTCGAGCCGACGTTCTTTCGGTACCAGAGCATCGATGCATTCCGAGAGCGGTTCGCACGGCTCACGCGCGAACACGGCACGTGCCGGCTCGAAGGCGAGCCTCGATTCGTCAACCGCATGCGAGGTCGATGGCAGGTTGCGTGCGAACGGGGATCGATCACCTTTGCGGCCGGGCTCGGACCGGGATCGAAGCCGCGCGTGCAGGCTCTCGAGATGCGCGAGGACTTTCCGCCGAGCGCTGCGCTCCGCCGGGCAGGGGAGGCAAGCGTCGAGATGCTCGGGCGCTGGGATGACAATGGCGCCGCGGCACTGTTCGCGAAGGATGCGGAGCTTGCGCGTGTCAAAAAGGCGTTCACGCAATTGGCGGCTGTTCACGGTAAATGCAGCATCGAGCGCGCCGTCGAGAGCGACGGCGCCACGCACGCGACGTTCGCGCTTACGTGCGCGGATGCGCCCATGGAGTTGACGGTGGCCGTCGACCCGACGGGTCATGCAACGGAGGTGACGGGCCGTCCTCCGCGCTCGGAGGGCGCGCCGAACTGCGCCGAGTAAAAGGGGCCTAGAGCTCGAACGTCGTGGTCACCATCGTTCGTGCGCCGACGAAGCACGCGGCCTCCGCGGCGAAATCGTCATGCGCCGGCACGCCCGGCGTATCGGTGACCACGCGCAAGGTCGCGCGGGATGGCGTTTCGAGCTCGAGCTCCAGGTCGAGGCCCTCGGGAGGCGGCGCCCAAAAGCGAACTGCGAGATCGCCCTTCGCGGTGAGGGGAACCGGCCGGCCTTCGAGGCTGGCCCGCGTTACCCTAAAGTCCCGGCCGATGTAGATGCCGGCGGCGCCCGAGGCGGTGCCACCGATGTGCATGCGAAGGGCTCGATGCGCCGTGCGGACGTCCTCGAGAACGTCGAGCGTGGGGCGGGTGACAGACGCCGCACGCGCGTCTCTCGAGTGGATCTCGATGTCCCGACCTGGAAAGAGCTCCGGCAGCCGCTCGCGCTTCCAACTGGGTGCTTCTGGGCCGCAGGACGGATCGAACGCGCCGATGCTCACCCAGCGCGCGTTCTCGGAGCCGGCGTCGATGCTCACCGTGTAGCTTCGCCATCCCTCTCCAGCATGCGGCACACGCCCCAGGAGCAAGAGCAGTGCACCGCCAAGCGCTGCGCCCGAGCCCAGGAGCAACACACGTGACGTGCGCTCGCTCCACGGACCGAGCCACGGCAGGACGAACGTCGCGCCAAAGCCCACCAGCGCGGCTGCGGGAACGTCCGATCCGAGTGCCGCCACCACCAGCCGCGCGTGGAGCGATGCGAGCATCACACCGGGGATTGCCAGCGCAGCGTGCAGCAGGAGCCATGCGCCGGTGCGTTCTCGAAGCCATGATGCCACGACGAAGCCGCAGAGCGGAATCGTCACCAGGTAGCTCGCCTTCGGCAGCGCGATGGCCGTCACCACTGCCAGCACCGACCAAAGCGCAGCAGCGCCCTGCGCGAGCCGAGGCCAGCGACGCTGCATGCGTTGCAGGGTGAACAGCGCTAGGCCGAGCGCCAACGACGCCCCCGCCGTCGTGTAAAGCGCCTCGGCCACCGGATGCGCGGCGAGGCGCATCGAAAAATCGGGAAGCACGCGCCCGAGGAGCCACTCGAACGCGCCGAGCAGCAACGCAGGTGCGAGCACCGCGCCGCCCAAAGCCCAACCCGCACCCGCGACGAGATCCGTGATCGCATTCCGCCGCGCCAGACCCGCGGCGCACGCGACGGCGAGCACGAGCATCCACACGGACGGCATACAAAGTGAGAGCGGCCCAAGATTGAAGTACACCGCGCTGCGCGTACGCCACGCGGCATCCTGCACCGGCGCGAACGCACGTACCATGGCCAGCGCGGTTTCGCCGTGGTGCTGCAGGGTCCCTTGGTCGGCCGCGTCGGCGCGATCTCCGCGATCGTGGTAGCTGTCGACCCCGCGGAAATTGGCAAAGTTCAACCCGGGCAACCCGCCCGCGAGCACCTCCGTGAAGTCGGTATCATTGTCGAGAAGCTTGTAAAGCTCCTCGCTGATCGAGTTGGCCACGGGGTGCGGTGCCGCACGCAGGTAGCGCTCGACGAGATCCATGCTCGCCGCACTCGATTGAAACATGGTGACCGGCCCCCGATTGCCCCGCGCGTCGAAGTTGAACGCCGCGTCCACGTCGTGCCGCCACGGATGCTCCCGCATGAACGCGGCCGCGCCCAGCAGCGAGCGCTCCTCGCCGTCGCTGAAGAGAAACAGCACATCGCGATCCAGCGCCGCACCCGCCGCGACGGCGCGCGCCGTTTCCAGCAGCGCTGCCACCCCGTAGCCGTCATCGGCAGCGCCAAAGCTCGCCCGCTCCGAATCGTAATGCGCCGCGAGCAAAATGGCCCGCGAGCCGTGTTTCCCGTTTCCCCTCCGGCGTGCCACGACATTTCGCACCCGCCCCATTTCGACGGGTGAGCGGCCATCGGACCGAGAGGCCACGGCGACGCTTTCTTGCGTCTGCACCTCGAGACCGAGTGCACCGAGTTGCTCGAGCAAATAGCTCCGCACATCCTCGTGCGCCGGAGAGCCCATGGGATGCGGCTCCCGCGCGATGGCCTCGACGTGGGCGAAGGCTCGCGCCGCCGAAAAGCTCTCCAACGGTGCCGTCGGCCCCGCTGGCTCCGGTGTCGAGAGCGCGCCCGCGCCGAGCCATACGGCAGCCGCGAACATCGCCGCCGCCGCCGCCCTCGCCAGGTTCAACGCGGCCCCAGATCCAGCTCGATCCCGCGAAGGGCTTCCTCGACCTCGGCGACGACCCGGGCACGCTGCCCACCGCGGCCGATCACGTAGCCAAGTCGATCGAGCGCGCTCGTCGCCGGCCGGACGGGCGCGCCCGTTTTCTTCTCCACCGCGACCTCGCAGACGGTGTCGAACTCGCGCGCCCGATCGAGGCCACGAACCGACGCGAGCGTGCCGCTCTCCCGCGACGTGATGAAGCGAATGGACGCGACATCGTTTCGGCTGGCGGCCGGGAGGTCCGTCAGGCCGAAGGGAAGCTCCAACACCGCGTTCAAAAGATCGATCCCCGTGGCGAGGCGCACGAGCTCCGGGATCATCCCGCCCGCAAGCCGCGGGTTGATCTCGATCACCACGGGCCCTTGTGCGGAAAGCCGAAGCTCCGTATGGGCAGGCCCAAAATCGAAACCCACCGCGTCGAGAGCCGCGAGCGTCGCCTCCTCCAAGGACGCGCGGGCCTCCGCGTCGATGGCGGCAGGGAAATCATGGCCCATCTCGACGAAGAATGGAGGCGGCGAGAGATGCTTCTCCGTAATACCGACCACGGTCGTTCGCCGGCCGGTACCCCGATCGGGAAACGTGAACGTCTCCACGCTGAACTCCGGCCCCTGGATCAAGCCTTCCACCAGGACCAAACCGTCGACCCGCTGGCCTCGTTCGTTTTCCTTGCGCGCGGAGAGGGTGCGGTAATGCTCGAGCAATGCCTGGGCGTTCTCGACCCTCACCACGCCGTTGCTGCTGCTTTCCGCCGTTGGTTTGACGATCACGGGATAGGGCAGGGAGGGCGCCAGCGTCTCGGCCTCGATCTCGGACGCGAGCAGCCAAAATTCAGGGTGCGGCAGCCCCGTTTGGCGCATCCGTTCGCGCATGGCGTGCTTTTCGTGGCAGAGCGTGGCCGCCTCGGGATTCAAAT
This sequence comes from Sorangiineae bacterium MSr12523, assembly GCA_037157775.1. NCBI lineage: Bacteria > Pseudomonadati > Myxococcota > Myxococcia > Myxococcales > Pendulisporaceae > Pendulispora > Pendulispora brunnea. Next base: position 5,578,956 of record CP089982.1, on the reverse strand, counting down.
AAGAGAGGCCGAGTCTCGAGGCAACTCGCGCCACCAGCGGCACATAAAAGGTGGAAAACGTCAGCAGGGCGTCGATGGGCTCTCGCCGATGCACCTTCTCGACGGCCGCGTGCGTGGCGTCCAAATCGTTGGTTTCGACATCGAGCACGCGAAGTCGCGCGTGAGGTTCTCGCAGAAACGGATATTTGTCCGATTGACGAGTAACGAACGTGAGTGCGTCGCCCCGTTCGAGGATCTGCCGGACCGCCAGACGTCCAGTGCCGGTCGTGTTGCTTTCGATGAAAGTGAAGTGTCTCATGTTCGAGTCCAAACTGCGGAGGCACTCGCCAGCAGCGTGCCCTCCTCGTCATAGAGTGCCGTGACGTTGGTGGCCGTGCGTCCTTGCTGCCGTTCGCACCGGCCGACGACGACACAGGTCGAGCCGATGAGCGGTAGGCGCGAAATACGCGCCGTCATGCGGGAAAGAACCATGGGAGCGTTTCCCAAGTCGCATGTCCATCCGCCGGGGCAATCGAGGACGCTCCAAACGACCTCCCGCCGCACGTGCCCCTCCTCGTTGCTCACTGAACTATCCGGTGTCCATGTGCAAGCGACACGTTCCGGGTCATCGGGAACCGGCCCCGGTGACAGGAAGAGTCCATCCGATTCTGGACGATGCGTTCCGCACACGAAGCAAGTAGGGAAAGGATGCGCGGACCGGCCTGGATACCGATCCGAGGCCGCACGCGCAATGCTTGCCGGCACCGTGGCAACCACGGGAATTGCGCCCGTCGCCGGGGCCACGGTGGCGATCAATTCCTCGCCCAGCCATGCCGAGGCGCGCTTCGCACCGGCGCGAAATTCCAGCGGTGTTTCCAGAGGAGGAGGCACCAACAGCGTGACGGCGGCCGCGGAAAAAGGCTCGTTCGAAAAGTTCGCCCGTCCGGCGAGCAGCCCGCATGCATAGCCGCCATTCGCCGAGTGGGGGGGACCGTTGTACCGCGCAGGAATGACGATGGTCATCGCAGGATTTGCGCTTTGGAGCATGTCTTTACTCGATTCTAGGAAATCGAGTTTGCGAAACATTGCACGAGACGCCAAGGCGGTCCAGTTGCGAGTTCGAAATATGAAACTTGCAATTCCGTACTAACTAGCCGGGTGGACATGAAGACGTTCTGTGAAGAATCCAGTCCCGAAGAGCGCGTACGCCAACCCGCCACCTCGGCGTAGAGGTCCCTTAACGGAGAAGCGCATCGTTCTACTTGCGCACTGGCAGGTAAATTCGTTGCGGTCGCACATTTTGCGTGCTCTGGCCGCAACATCGCCCAAGTTTCGCCGTCTCTATCCCGATACGATGTATTCGATTCATGGCGCACATAAAGCGACAAACATTTGTCACATTAATCAGGTTGCCGAACTTTGATTAACGTTTCATGTTACTCACCCGCTGCGTATTGGGCGATCGCTCGCCCGCGAGCAGCAGCGAGATTGCTTATTGCCACGGCATTTTGTGCTGCCTAACACCCACAGGCGAAGGGTTTACAACGCATGTCCACTAGTCGGTTGCCCGCCGATTTTCTCGAGGCGGATGGGGCGCGCGCGATTGCATCGGCGAGGTCACGAGTAGCATTTCGAGTAGGAAACGGAGTCTCCACCGGCCATCACGGCGAAATCCTGCAGGGCGTCTTCGAGGACGAACGCGGGGGAGTTCACGGTGGCTTGGTCACGCTGGCCTGCGGCATTTATTCCTCCAGAGTAACGTTTGCGCCGGATGTCGGATCGCCACTCGAGGTACTTCCTCATTGGAAGGTGAAATCGCGCCGCGCCGCGGAGTTGGTTTTGCGTTGGGGCGGCGGCGAGGCTCTGGGCGGGAAACTCGTTATCGACAGCAATACGCCCGTCGGCTGGGGCCTCGGCTCGTCCACGAGCGATGTCATTGCCACGATCCGCGCAGTGTCGCAGGCCATCGGCCAGCACGTGGACTCCCGAAGGGTGGCGGATTTGGCGGTGCGTGCGGAGGTGGCGTCGGACGCCACGATGTTCGAAGATCGCACCGTCCTCTTTGCCCAGCGCAATGGAACCATTCTGGAAGACTTCGGTGTGTCGATTCCCGCGCTCGATATTCATGGCTTCACCACGGATGCGCGCGGCGGGTTGGATACATTGAGCCTTTCGCCCGCCCAGTATGGCTGGCGCGAGCTTGAATGTTTTCGCGTTCTGCGCGGGCTTTTCCGGCGAGCCATGGTCACGCAGGATCCGCGGCTCGTCGCCCATGTGGCCACGGCGAGTGCGCGCATCAATCAGGCGTACCTGCCCAAACCTCATTTCGAGGCGATCGAACGCCTCGTCGAGGAGGTGGGGGCCATCGGTCTGCAAGTGGCGCATAGCGGGCCGGTGGTGGGGCTGATTTTCGACCCGCGCGAAGCGTGCGGTGCCGAGCAGCTCGAGTGCATCGAAGCGCGGCTCGAGGCGCTCGGATTCTCGTGCACGACGCGATTTTCAACTCGTTGATCCAGCGAAAGAACTCCATGAGAAATCGTCATCCCGATTCGTCGGTGGTGGACGCGCAGGCGCTTCCACGCATCATTCGCCTTTCGGAAAATCTGTACGGTGCGGCCTTCACGTTGATGAAACTGCTTCCCGCGCGCTTCATGCTCGATCGCGCGGCCGCGGAAGGGCGCCTGAAGCCCGGCACGACGGTCATCGAAACGACATCGGGCACGCTGGGGCTCGGCCTGGCGATGATCTGCTGTCTTCGTCGATATCCGCTCATCATCGTGAGCGATCCGGCCATCGAGCCGCCCCTGCAGCGCCGGCTGGAGGAGCTGGGCGCCCGGGTCGAGATCGTGCGAACCCCGGCTCCCACCGGTGGTCTGCAGGGCGCGCGGCTCGCGCGCATGGCCGAATTGCAGGCGGAATATCCGGAGCATTTTTGGCCGTCCCAGTATGCGAACCCGCACAACCCCGCGGCGTATGCGCCGTTTGCAGAGTTGGTGGCGGAGTCGGTGGGGCAGGTCGACTGTTTGCTCGGCACCGTCGGCTCGGGGGGCTCGGTATTCGGTACGGGCGCGTACCTGCGGCACCTTTTTCCGAAGATGAAGGTCGTGGGCATCGACACCTTCGGCAGCGTTCTCTTCGGGCAGCCCGATCAAAAGGGGCGTTTGCTGCGCGGATTGGGAAACAGCATCATGCCCAAGAACGTCGACCATCCTCAAATCGACGAGGCGCATTGGGTGAGCGCCGCCGCCGGCTTTGCGGCGACCCGTGCCCTGCACCGCGAGCACGCGCTCTACATGGGGCCGACGAGCGGAACGGCCTATTTGGTCGCGCGGTGGTGGGCCAAGCAGCACCCGGACAAAAAGGCCGTGGTCATCTTCCCCGACGAGGGATACCGCTACCAGGACACGGTCTACAACGACGCGTGGTTGCGCGAGAAAGACCTCGTTTTGGACGCGCTCCCGCAAGCGCCGCTCGTGGCGGACGATCCGCGCACGGCGACCGGGCATTGGGCGTCGTTTGCGTGGAATCGGCGCACCCTGCAGCAAGTGCTCGAACAGGCGGCATGAGTCAGCCTAACGACCCCGGCAACTCGAGCAGCGCCGGTACCGGCCGGATCGCGCGACCGGTACCCGTGTCCATCCGGCGCATCGTGTTCGGCGAGACGGCCGATGCGGCGATCGACACCGAGCTCCCGCACGTCGTGCAGGTGGACCGCGCGCATCTGATCATGCTCGCGGAGGCCGGCCTCATCACGCGGGCGCACGCCAAAGCGCTGCTCGATGGTCTCGACGAACTGCGCGCGCAGGCCTTTGCGCCGCTTCGCGGGCAGCCGGCGGCGCGTGGGCTTTTCCTCTTGTACGAGCGCCACCTCTGCGATCAGCTGGGCATGGACACGGGCGGCATCCTGCAGACGGGTCGCTCGCGCAACGATTTGGGCGCGACCACGTTGCGGTTGCGCCTTCGTGCGCCGTTCGTGGGACTCTTGCGGGAAGCGCTGCGGCTGCAAGCCGTGCTGCTCGTCCGGGCACGGCGTTTCGCGGACGTGGTGATGCCGGCGTACACGCATTTCCAGGCTGCGCTCCCGATTACGTACGGGCACTACCTCGCGGGTGTGGCCACGGCGCTCGCGCGGGACATCGACGCGGTGCTCGAGGCCGGGGACGACTTGAATCGATGCCCGCTCGGCGGCGGAGCGGTGGGCGGTACGTCGCTGCCCATTCGGCCGGAGCGCACCGCGGAGCTGCTCGGCTTCACCGAGCCGGTGTTTCACTCCATCGATGCCGTGGCCTCGCGCCACGTCGTCCTGCGGCTCCTCTCGGCGGCCTCGATGCTCGGCGTCACCCTGAGCCGCATCGCCGGCGACCTGTTGACGTGGACGACCGTGGAGTTCGGCTTCCTGAGCCTGCCCGATCACCTCGTCGGCTCAAGCTCGATGATGCCGCAAAAGCGCAACCCGTACCTGCTCGAGCACGTGCAAGGCCGCAGCGCGCAGGCGCTGGGCGCGTTCGTCAGCTCGGCGACATCGATGCATGCCAAGCCGTTCACGAACTCGATTTCGGTCGGCACCGAGGCCGTTGCGCCGGTGTGGGGCGCGGTGAAGGCCGTGGGCGAGGCGGCGCAGATCCTTCGCTGGATGGTGCGTGGCGCAAAGCCCGAGGCCGAAGCCATGCGGCGGCGCGCCGAGGAGGGTTACACGGCGGCCACGGAGCTCGCCAATCGGCTGGTGGTCGACGCTCACATGCCGTTTCGCAGCGCTCACCATGCCGTAGGATCGCTGATCAACGACGCCATCGAGCGCGGCGGGGAGCCGCTCGAGCAGGCGGCGCAGCGCTGGCAAGCCGCGTCGAATCTGCGCGTGGCGATTTCGGGGCTCGATGTCGTCCGCGTGGCCCACGCCTCGTCGTTCGGCGGCGGGCCTGGGCCGGCCTCGATCGAGCATTGCACCGAGGTGCTCTCGTCGGCGTGGACTCGGCAGCGAAGCGCTGTTCGGGCGCTGGCGCGAGGGTGGAGGGAAGGGGAGGAGCGCCTCGAGCGCGCGGCGGCGGACGTTCAAAGTCAGAAGAGAAGGAACGAACGATGACGACGGTACACGAAGCATTCGAGCAGGCGGTGAAGGACGCCGCGCCGGGTCGGGTGGCGGTCCGCTTTCTGGGCGAGGAACTCGGCTACGTCGAGCTCAATGCGCGCGCCAACCGCCTCGCCCGCACGCTGCGCGATCGCGGCGTAGGGCTCGAGACCCCCGTCGGGATCTGCATGGAGCGCTCGCTGGACATGATGGTCGCGTTGCTCGCCATCCTCAAGGCGGGCGGGAGTTATGTAGCCCTCGATCCCAAGCAGCCGCGATCGCGTCATGCCTTGCTGCTGCACGACGGGGGGATCGACGTCGTGCTCACGCAGCCATCGCTCCGCGAGCCGTTCGAAGGGCTTGCAGCCTCGGTGATCGTGGAGCACCCAGCCGCCGGTGATCCCGCGCTCGACGCGGATCTCGGGATCGCGGTGGGGCCCGAGCACGTTGCGTACGTGGCCTACACCTCCGGCTCCACGGGAAAGCCCAAGGGCGTCGCCGTTCCGCACCGTGCGGTGCTTCGCCTGGTGCGCGATCCCAACTACCTGTCCGTCTCGAGCGATGACGTCGTGCTTCAGTTCGCCCCCATCGCCTTCGACGCGTCCACCTTGGAAATTTGGGCGCCGTTGCTGCACGGAGCGCGGCTCGTGGTCTTTCCTCCCGGCGAGCCTTCGCTCGATGAGCTGGCAAACGTCATCCACGACGAAGCGATCACCATCGCATGGCTCACGGCGGGCCTGTTTCACCAGATGGTCGAAGGCCCCATCGAGCGCCTGGCCGGGCTGCGCTACCTGCTCGCCGGCGGCGACGTGCTCTCGGTGCCGCACGTCAACCGGGCCGTCGCCGCCCTTCCCAAAACGCGCCTGGTGAACGGGTACGGTCCCACGGAGAACACGACCTTCACGTGCTGCCACGTCATCTCCCGCGCCGTGGAAACCGATTCGGTGCCCGTTGGTGTCCCCATCACGGGCACCCGCGTCTACGTGCTCGATGCCGAGCTGCAGCCCGTGCCGGACGGCGAAGTCGGAGAGCTCTGCGCGGGTGGCGAGGGCGTGGCCCGTGGCTACGCGAACCAGCCCGATCTCACCGCCGAACGATTCGTGCCCGACCCCTTCGACGGCGCACCCGGCGCACGCATGTACCGCACGGGCGACCTCGTGCGCCGGAATGCGGACGGCGTCTTCGAGTTCGTCGGCCGCTCCGACGGCCAGGTCAAGGTGCGCGGCTTTCGCATCGAACTCGGTGAAATCGAGAGCGCGATGCGCGCCGATCCCGAGCTCGGCGATGTGGCCGTCGTCGCTCCGAAGCACGCGCGCACGGGCCGCCGGCTGGTGGCGTTTTTCGTCTCCGAGCACGAGATCGCGGTGCCGCAGCTTCGCCGCCGGCTCGCGGCATCGCTTCCGCCGTACATGGTGCCGTCCTCCTTCGTGCGGCTCGAATCCTTGCCGCTCACCCGCAACGGCAAGGTCGATCGAACGGCGCTGGAAGCGCGAACCATCCGTGACCGGCCCGACGTGGGCGTGGCCTTTCGGGCGGCGCAAGGCGACATGGAAGAGTGGCTCGCCGCGCTCTGGGCCGATCTGCTCGAGGTGGGCGAGGTCGGCGTCGACGACGACTTTTTCGAGCTGGGGGGCCATTCGCTCATGGCCAGCGAGATCACCCGCCAGATTGCCATGGAGCACGACGTGAGCATCCGCGCTCGCCATTTTTACCAGAATGCGACGGTCGCCGAGCTCGCGCGGCTCGTCCAAAGCATGTCCGAGCGAAAACCCGCACCCGCAGGAGCCGCCGCGCTGCCATGAAGATCTCCGTGCCCCGAGAGCCGCTCGAGGTCGATCTCGATGCGATCGATCTCTTCGACCCCGAGCTGTACGCATCGGGCGATCCGCACCCGCTGTGGAAAGCGCTGCGGCAACGCGCCCCGATTCACCGCCAGACGCTCCGCGATGGGCGTTTCTTTTGGTCGGTGACCAAGTACGACGACGCCAACGATGTCCTGCGCGATCACACGCGCTTCACGTCGCAACGCGGCACCTTGCTGTGCATTCTCGGTCAGGACGATCCGGCCAGCGGAAAGATGATGGCCGCCACGGACCCGCCCCGCCACGGGGCGATGCGTGAGCCGCTGATGAAGATGCTCTCGCACCGCTCGTTGAATGAGCGCAAGCCGCAGATCCGCCGCATCGTGCACAGGCTGCTCGCGCCCCTCGCGGACGGGGCGACCTGGGACATTGCGGAAGCGGGGGCGAACTTTCCCATGGCCTTCACCGGGACCCTGATGGGCCTTCCGGAAGCCGACTGGCCTCGTCTCACGCGGCTCACCACCATGGCGATCGCGCCCGACGATTCGGAGTTCCAGGAGGGAAGCTCCCGCGCCACCTTGGCAGCCTCGCACCACGAGCTGTTCGAGTACTTCTCCGACGAGGTGCACCGGCGCGATGGCAGCCGCGATCGCGATCTCATCGACTTCCTGATCCGGATGGAGGCGGGCGGTGAGCGGCTCCGCCACGACGAGATCGTGTACAACTGCTACAGCCTGCTGCTGGGCGCGAACGTCACCACGCCCCACGCCATCGCGACGACCGTGCAGGCGTTCATCGAGCACCCCGGCGAGTACCGCCGCTTGCTCGAACGGCCCGCCCTCGTACCGAGCGCCGTGGAGGAGGGACTGCGCTGGGCGTCACCGGCGAACCACTTCATGCGCTATGCCGTGCGCGATCTGACCTTGCGCGGCGTGTCCATCCAGCGCGGCGATGCGCTGGCCGTCTGGCTTGGCTCGGCGAATCGGGACGAGGACGCGTTTCCCGATCCGTACCGCTTCGACGTGGGGCGCACTCCGAATCGGCACATCGCCTTTGGCTTCGGTCCGCACTATTGCATCGGCGCCCCGCTGGCCCGCATTGCGCTGAATCTGCTGTTCGAGGAGATCGTCCGTGTGGTGGAGGCCTTCGAGGGGCGAGGTCCGGCCGTGCACCTCAAGTCGAACTTCGTCGCCGGTCTCAAACATCTGCCGGTGGCGGCGCGCTTGCGGGCCGGCGCCGCCGAGCTGCTCGAGAGCGCCTGATCCTCGATGGAACCGAACCAAAACAAGCGCAAGTGGCTCTTGCGGCGCCCGAAAGACGACGCACCGGCCCGAATTTTCTGCCTGCCGTATTCCGGTTGCGGCGCCTCGATGTACAGCCGATGGCCGGAACGCATTGGTCCCGCCGAGGTGTGCCTTCTGCAGCCCCCCGGGCGCGAAAATCGCCTGCGTGATGCGCACTACGGCACGTACGAGGCCCTGGCTGCCGATCTCGTGCCGGTGCTGCTGCCGTACCTCGATCGGCCGTTCGCCTTTTTCGGGCACTGCGGCGGCGCCCTGCCGGGTTTCGCGACGGCGCTGCATCTCACGCGCGCCTTGCAGGAGCGCGGGCCGTCGGAGCACGCGCCCGTGCCTTCGTGTCTTTTCATTTCGTCGCAAGTTGCCCCGCACCGGGGACCCTATGGACGATTCCTCTCGATGGACGATGGCGAGCTCGCGATCGAGCTCGAGGGGCTCGTTCGTGCCATGGGCGGTGTTCCCGATCCGAGCCTCGTCGAACTGGGGCTCGAGGTGCTGCGCGCCGACGTGGAGGCCAACAAGGGCTACCGCCTCGATGCGCCGGTGAAGCTACCGTGCGCGATCACCGTGTTCGGCTGGGAGGAGGACCGCGAGGTGGCGCCCAGCCTGATGGAGGGGTGGGACGCGTACACGGAGGCGGGCTCGTTCCGCCAGATCGTGCTCGAAGGCTCGCACTACGAGTTCCTCAAGGCGCCCATGCCGCTGCTCGCCGAAATGGCCAGCGACATGCGCAAGGCAATCGAAAGGTATCCCCATGCAACACGATGACGAAGATCGAACGCAGTACAAAGTCGTAGTCAATCACGAGGAGCAATACTCGATTTGGCCTGCCCATCGAGCGAATCCGCTCGGCTGGAGCGACGCCGGCAAGAGCGGCTCGAAGACCGAGTGTTTGGCCCATATCAAAGAAGTCTGGATCGACATGCGTCCGCGGAGCCTCCGCGAGAAGATGCAGGAGAACTAGTTTGAATCCGCGCGCCGTCTCGTCTCTCGTGGACCTCCTTCGTGGACGGGCCACCCACATGGGCCATCGCACCGCACTGACCTTCCTCGAAGGTGCTTCCGAGGTGGACATCACCTACGCGGAGCTCGATCGCCGAGCGAGGGCGGTGGCGGCGCGTCTCATGCGCGAAGGGGCGTCCGGCGAGCGCGCGGTGCTTCTCTATCCACCAGGCGTGGATTACGTGGTGGCCTTCCTCGGCTGCCTCTATGCGGGCGTGGTGGCGGTGCCTGCGTATCCGCCCGATCCCGCGCGCCTCGGGCGGACGCTTCCGCGGCTGCTCTCGCTGATCGAGGATGCCGATGCGCGCTTCTTGCTCGCGACCGAGGCCATCGTTTCGGTGGGGCCTGCGCTCTTTTCGGAGTCGGGCGCGTTGGCCGGGCTGCCCTGGATTGCCACGGACGTGATCCACGCGGGCGAGGCGGACGATTGGCGTCCGACGGCGGTGGATGCGGCGACGGTGGCGTTTTTGCAGTACACGTCGGGTTCGACGGGTTCGCCCAAGGGCGTGGTTCTCACGCACGGAAATCTGCTTCACAACTTTGGGCTCATCGAGCGCGGCTTCGAGCTGGACGAGCAATCGCGCGCCATCATTTGGCTCCCGCCGTATCACGACATGGGGCTCATCGGCGGCGTGCTCCAGCCGATGTTCACCGGCTATCCCACCGTGCTGATGTCGCCGATCAGCTTTTTGCAGCGCCCGTTGCGCTGGCTCGAGGCCATCTCGAAGCATCGCGGCACGGTGAGCGGGGGGCCCAATTTTGCGTACGATCTGTGCGTTCGCAAGAGCACGCCCGAGGAGCGCGCGACGCTCGATTTGAGCTCGTGGACCGTCGCCTTCAGCGGCGCAGAGCCCATTCGCGCCGATACGCTGGACAGGTTTGCCGAGGCGTTCGGGCCCTCTGGGTTCCGCCGCGAGGCGTACTATCCCTGCTACGGCCTCGCGGAGGCGACGCTCATCGTATCGGGCGGGCCGCGCACCGGTGTGCCGGTGGTTCGTCGGTTCGATGGACGGGCATTGGTGAGTTCCGGCCGATCATTCTCGGAGCAGCAGCTACGCATCGTCGACCCCACGACGAACGAACCGTGTGCGCCCGGCGCCATCGGCGAGATTTGGCTTCGTGGCGAAAGTGTGGCGCAGGGCTATTTTCGGCGGGCCGACGAGTCCGAGGCCGTGTTCGGAGCGCGCATCGACGGCGAGCGGTATCTGCGCACGGGCGATCTCGGCTTTCTGGATGGCGAGGATTTGTTCATCGCAGGCCGATGCAAGGATTTGATCATTCTGCGCGGGAAGAACCATTACCCGCAGGACATCGAGCGGACCGTCGAGACGAGCCATTCCGCGCTGCGGGCTGGCTGCGCGGCGGCTTTTTCCGTCGATGCGGCCGACGGCGAGCAGCTCGTCGTGGTGTGCGAGGTCGACCCGCGTCGGGTCGAGGGGTTCGACGATGTGTTCGCGGCGGTACACCGCGCGGTGGCCGAGGAGCACGAGCTTCAACCCGCGGCGGTGGTCCTGCTCGGACCCGGGCAGATCGCCAAGACGTCGAGCGGCAAGATTCAGCGGCGCGCGTGCCGTGACGCCTTCGTGCGGGGCGACCTTCAGCCACTCGCGTCGTGGAAGGTGACCGCGCCGGAGAAAGCGCGCGCCGGCAAGCGAGCACGCAAGCCGAAGGACGCGGCCGGCATGGCGCTTTTCCTGGCCTTGAAGGTCGCCAAGGTCGTGGGCGTCGATCCGGAGGAGATCGATGTCGACGTGCCGGTGACGCAGTACGGGCTCGACTCGATCCAGAGCATCGAGCTGCTGCACGCCATCGAGACCGATCTCGGCGCGGCGCCGGCGCTGAGCAGCCTGCTGCAAGGTGCGACCATCGGTTCGCTGGCCGCCGACATGGAGCGCTGGGCGTCGCCATCCGCGTCTCCGTCGCCTTCGCGCTCGCCCTCGCCCGAGCTTGCGCCGTCGGCCGCGTCGCCCCTGTCCGAGGGCCAGCGCGCGCTTTGGTTCTTGCACGAGCTCATGCCGGAGAGCTCGTCGTACGCGATTGCCCGTGCCGTGCGGATCACCACGCCCCTCGACGTCGCGACCCTGAAGGCGGCATTTCAAGCGCTGGTCGATCGCCATGCGGCGTTGCGCACGACCTTCGAGTCCGCCGACGGTGAACCTCGGCAGTGCGTGCATGCCCAGGCCGACGTCGCATTCGCACACGAGGTGCGGTACGGCTCCGACGAAGGCGCCGTGCAGTTGCGCCTCCAGACCGAGGTCCGCAGGCCCTTCGACGTCGGAAATGGTCCGCTCTTCCGCGTCCTTCTCCTCTCCACCGCACCCGACGAACACGTCCTTCTCCTGGTGGTCCATCACCTGGTGAGCGATCTCTGGTCGCTCACGGTCATGCTCGACGAGCTGGGGACCCTCTACACCGGCGGAGCGCTGCCACCCCTCGCGACGACCTTCCAGGAGCACGCCCTCGGCGAGGCTCGATGGCTGGCCTCCAACGACGCCGAGCAGCAGTTTCGCTACTGGGAAAAGGAACTGGGCGGCAGCTTGCCCGAGTTGAACCTTTGCGCACGCCGGGGCGGAAACCCGTCGAGCCAGCGCGCGGGCTCGGAGCCCTTCACGCTGGACGAGGGGCTTTCGCGCGCGCTGGAGGCCCTGGCGGGCGAAACCGGCAGCACGGTATTTACGGTGCTTTTGACGGCCTTCCAGGCTTTGCTCCATCGGTACACCGGCGAGCGCGATCTCGTCGTGGGGATGCCCACGAGCGGTCGCCGCCATGCCGGGCTTTCGCCGCTGGTGGGCTACTTCGTCAATCCGCTGGCCTTGCGCGTTCAGCTCGACGAGGGCGAGACCTTCGATTCGCTGCTGCGCAAGGTTCGCTCGAAGGTCACGTCGGCGCTCGAACACCAGGATTATCCCTTCGCGCGGCTCGTCGAGCGCTTGGCCCCGCGGCGTGAGGCGGGACGGTCGCCGATCTTCCAAGTGATGTTCAGCCTCCAGCGCGGCGTTCGTTTCGACGAAGCGGCCTTCGCGCCCTTTGCCGTGGGGCGGGAGGGCGGCGTGCTCGACCTGCATGGGCTCCACGTCGAATCGATGCCGCCGCTCGTGCACGACACGCCGCTCGATCTCACGCTGAACGTCGCGCGCGGTGCCCGAGGACTGGTCGGTAGCTTCGAATACAACGCGGACCGCCTCGATGGCACCGCGGTGGCCCGCATGGCTGGCCACTTCACGCGCATGCTGGCCGCCGCCATCGCCGACCCGCATCGCGCCCTCGGCCAGCTCCCGCTGCTCGGCGACGAGGAGTACCGGCAGCTTGCCGCGTGGAATGACACGGCAGCGACCGTACGCGACGTGTGCATCCACGAGTGGATCGAACGCCAAGCTGCGAAAACGCCCGACGCGGTGGCCGTCGAATTCGGCGAGGCACGCGTGACGTACGCGGAGCTCGATGCGCGTGCCGAGCAGCTCGCGCAGCACCTTCTCGCGCGGGGCGTGGGCCCCGAGGAGCTGGTCGCCATTGCGCTCGAGCGGTCCGTCGAGGTGCTCGTGGCGGTGCTCGCCGTGATGAAGGCCGGCGGTACGTACGTGCCCGTCGACCCGCACCACCCGAAAGAGCGCATCGCCTTCGTGCTCGCCGACTGCGGCGCCCGCGTGATCATCACGCAGGCGCGGCTTCGTGAGCGACTGCCCGCGAGCGAGGCGCGCACCGTCTTCGTGGACCGCATCGATCGCGATGTCCCGGTGCAGCCGCTCCCGGTGCGCGATCCCGGTTCGCTGGCCTACGTTCTCTACACGTCCGGATCGACGGGACGTCCGAAGGGCGTACAAGTTTCCCATCGCGCGGTGGTGAACCTGCTCGCGGCCATGCAACGCACGATCGGCTTGGTGCCCGGCGATCGCTTGTTGGCCGTCACGACCTTGGCCTTCGACATCGCCGCGCTCGAGCTCTATTGGCCGCTCACGGTGGGTGCCCGCGTCATTCTGGCCGATGAGCGCACCGCCTCCGATGCGGAGCTTTTGCTCGCGCGCCTCGGCGAAGCCACCGTGATGCAGGCGACGCCGTCGACCTGGAGGATGCTCGTGCAGAGCGGCATGGGCCACCGGCCGTCGCTCAAGGTTCTCTGTGGCGGAGAGGCGTTGCCTCCGGATCTTGCACATGCCCTTCATGCGCGGGCAGGGGGTGGTGCGTGGAACGTGTACGGCCCCACCGAGACGACGATCTGGTCCACCGCCGCGCGCCTTGGCGAAGGCCCCGTGGTGATCGGCAGGCCGCTCGACAACACGACGATCCACATCGTGAACGAGCACTTCGAGCCCGTTCCCGTGGGCATCTCCGGGGAGCTCATGATCGGCGGCGCCGGATTGGCACGAGGCTACCTCGGTCGTCCCGAACTTACCGCGGAGCGATTTTTGCCCGATGCCTTCGACCCGCGGCCGGGCAGTCGCTTGTACCGAACCGGGGACATCGCGCGGTTTCTTCCATCGGGCGACATCGAGTGCCTCGGGCGGCGTGATGGTCAGGTCAAAATCCGCGGCTTTCGCATCGAGCTCGGTGAGGTCGAAGCCGCGCTGCGCGACCTTCCCCAAGTGAACGACGCCGTGGCGGTGACGGACCTCGATCCGAGCGGCACACCGCGCCTCGTGGCGTATTGGGTGCCCGGTGTCGCGGGCGCGCACGCCTCCGCGGCCGAGTTGCGCGAGCCCTTGGGCCAGCGCTTGCCCGATTACATGGTTCCCGCGGTCTTCGTTGCGCTCGATACGCTGCCGTTGACCCCCAACGGCAAGGTGGATCGCGCAGCCTTGCCCGCGGTCGACGAAGCCATCTTCGAGCGGGACGTCATCCTTCCGCGCACCGAAGCCGAGCGCACCGTCGCGCGCGCGTTTGCCGAGTTGCTCGGGAACCCGCACATCGGCGCCACCGACGATTTCTGGCACCTCGGCGGACACTCGCTCCTGGCGACGCGCCTGGTCTCGCGGCTGCGCGCGAACTTCCGTGTCGAGCTGCCCTTGCAGGCCATCTTCGAGGCGCGCACGGTGGAACGCCTCGCGCGCGCCGTCGAAAGCGCCCGCAGCACCTCGACGGCGGGCATCGTTCCGCGCGGCGAGCGGGGAGGCGCGATGCCGCTCTCGTTCGCGCAGGAGCGTCTCTGGTTCCTCGAGCAGCTCGCGCCCGGCTCCCCCATGTTCAACATGCCGGCTGCCGTTCGCCTGCGCGGCGTGCTCCACCGCGAAGGACTCATCGAGAGCCTCCGGGAGGTGATCCAGCGGCACGAGACCCTTCGCACCGCGTTCGTGGCGCAGCCCGATGGCCGGGTGCTGCAGCATGTGATGGCCGCGCCACCCTTCGACGTGCCCTTGGTCGACGTGGGCGAGGCGTCCTTGAAAACCCTGGCGCTCCGCTATGCCACGGAGCCGTTCGATCTGGCGACGGCACCGCTGCTGCGTGCCGCGCTGGTTCGCCTCGGCCCCGAGGAACACGTGCTCTTGCTCACGGTGCACCACATGGTCAGCGACGGCTGGTCGATGGGCATCATGCTTCGCGAGCTGGTCGAGGTCTACTCGGCGCGGGCGGAGAACCGCCCCGCGAGGCTCGCCGACCTGCCCGTGCAGTACGCCGACGTCGCGACGGCGACCCGCGAGGCGATGACCGCCTCCGTCGTCGAGACGCAGTTGGCCTATTGGCGCACGCAGCTCGAGGGCGCACCCCCGAGCCTCGACCTCCCGTCGGATCGCGCCCGGCCGCCGGTGCAGACCTACCGGGGCGCGCGCCATCGCATCGCGCTACCGCCCGATCTGACGGCGCGCTTGCGTGCGCTCGGCCTGCGCCACGAAGCCACGCTCTTCATGACCTGCCTGGCCGCGTTCTCGCTCCTCGTATCGCGCTATGCCGTTCAGCGTGATGTCGTGGTGGGCGTCCCGCTCGCCAACCGCGGCTGCGCCGAGGCGGAGGGCCTCATCGGCCACTTCGTCAACTTGCTTCCCGTCCGTACGCAGGTCGACACGTCGCACGGCTTCACGCACCTCCTGCAGCGGACGCGCGAGCGCGCGCTCGGTGTGTACGCGCATCAGGACGTTCCGTTCGAGCGCCTCGTCGACGGGCTCGGCATCGAGCGCGATCCGAGCCGATCGCCCATCTTCCAGGTCGTCTTCAGCCTCGAGCCGGCCCCGCTGCGCGGCATTTCCGCCCCCGGTCTCTCCCTCGAAATCGAGCCCACGGACAGCGGATCGGCCAAGTTCGATTTCGAGCTTCTGCTGGAGGAATCGGAGAACGGCCTCGAGGGCTGGTTCGAGTACAACACGGACCTCTTCGATGCGTCGTCGATCGCGCGGCTCGCGACGAGCTACCGCGTCCTGCTCGAGGCTATCGTGGAGAACCCGGAGCGCGCCATGGAGTCGCTGCCGCTCCTCGCGCCCGAGCAGCGACAACAGCTCGTCGTCGACTTCAACCGCACCGCAATCGAGTGGAACCAAGAGGGCTACTTCGCGGACATGTTCGAGCGGCAGGTCGAGCGCACCCCCTCGGCCATCGCAGCCACGTGCGAGGGCGAGTCGCTCACCTACGCGGAGCTCGACGCACGCGCCAACCGTGTAGCCAACGCCCTGCGGGCGCGGGGCATCGGCCCCGAGCGCATCGTGGCCATCCTGCACGACCGCGATCTGGAATTTCTGGTCGCGATGCTTGGCCTCTTCAAGAGCGGCATTGCTTACGTCCCGCTCGACCCCGCACTCCCCGCGGCACGCCTCGGGTCGATCGTGGAAGACTGCCGCTGCGCGCTCATCCTCTGCGGAGACGAACACGCGGAGCTCGGGAGGACGCTCGACGGTGGTGCAGGCCGCCTCTCGTCGGTCGAAGCGCTCGTCCAAGGCGCCGATTCCGCGAAGCCATCGCGCGCACTGCATCCGCGCGGCTTGGCGTACGTGATCTTCACCTCGGGCTCCACCGGCACGCCGAAGGGCGCCATGCTCGAGCACGTGGGCATGAAGAACCACCTGCTCGCGAAGGTCTTCGACCTCGAGATGACCCAGGCCGACGTGGTGGCCGAAATCGCGGTGCAGAGCTTCGATGTCTCGATCTGGCAATTCGTGTCGGCGCTCCTCGTGGGCGGCCGCACGGCCATCTTCCGAGACGACAGCGCATGGGATCCCGCGCGCCTCCTCGCGCAAATGGCACGCGACGGCGTGACCATCCTCGAGACGGTGCCCGCCCACATGAAATTGATGGTCGAGGAACTCGAGGCCAACCCCGACGCCTACGATCTGTCCGCGCTGCGCTGGTTCATCGTCAACGGCGAAGCGTTGCCCTCCGAGCTATGCGTTCGCTGGTTCGCGCGCGTGCCGCACGCCAAGATGATCAACGCGTACGGCGCCACGGAATGCTCCGACGATACGGCACACTACAAAATCGAGACCGCCCCCGTGCGTTCTTGGGCGGCCATGCCCATCAACGGCACCTTGCCCAATCTTCAGGTCTACATCCTTGACCTGAACTTCGAGCCCGTGCCCATCGGCGTCGCCGGCGAGATGTTCATCGGCGGCGTCGGCGTCGGCCGGGGCTACCTCGGAGATCCGGTCAAGACCGCACGGGCATTCCTTCCCGATCCGTTCTCGGAGGTGCCGGGCAGCCGCATGTACCGGATCGGCGACCGCGTTCGCTACCTCGAGGACGGGAGCATCGAGTTCTTGGGCCGCACCGACCACCAGGTCAAAATTCGCGGGATCCGCGTCGAGATTGGCGAGATCGAATCGCTGCTTGGGCAACATCCAGATGTGGCCGACTGCGCCGTGATCGTGCGCGACGACGGCGGGGAAAAGCGGCTCGTGGCGTACGTGGTGAGCCGGGACGCCGAGCCCTCGCCGAAGGATCTGACGCAGCACCTGCGGGACCGGATGTCCTCGCAAGTGATCCCCTCGGCCTATGTCTTCCTCGACGCGCTTCCGCTGACGCTCAATGGCAAGGTCGACCGGCGCGCGCTTCCCGCGCCCGATGCGAACGATGCCGCGACCTCGGAGGAGTACGTCGCGCCGCAGGGCAAGGTCCAGGAGCAGCTGGCGGAGCTTTTCGGGTCCGTGCTCGGCCGGCCCCGGGTGGGGGCGAACGACGATTTCTTCGACCTGGGAGGCCACTCGCTTCTTGCCACGCAGCTCGCCTCGCGGGTGCGTGCGGCGTTCCAGATCGAGCTGCCGCTGCAGAGCCTCTTCCAAGCGCCCACCGTCGAGGAGCTCGCGGCCGTCGTGGAGTCGAAGCTCGTGGACGCGGGCAGGGGACAGGTGCCCTTCGAGCGGGTTGCCCGCGACGGGGATCTGCCCTTGTCGTTCTCGCAAGAGCGGCTCTGGTTCTTCGCGGAGCTCGAGCCTGAGAGCCCCGCGTACAACACCGCCAGTGTGCTCCGACTTTCGGGGATGCTCGACGTCGCCGCGTTGAAGTGGAGCTTCGCGGAGCTCGTGGCCCGGCACGAGATCCTGCGCACCACGTTCGAGGGGCGCGACGGCCGCCCCGTTCAGCGCATCGCCGCCTTCGACGCGCAGGAGATCTTGTCCCGCGTATCCGAGGCCGATCTCTCGATGCTCGAGGAGGGACCGAGGGAGGCGGAGCTCGCACGCAGGATGCGCGAGGACGCAGGCCGCCCGTTCGCGTTGGCCGTGGGGCCGCTCTACCGCGCGACCCTTTACCGGCTCGGCGACGTGGAGCACGCGTTGGCGATCACGTTTCACCATATCGTGACCGACGCATGGTCCGCAGGCGTCGTGGCCCGCGAGCTCGGAGAGCTCTACGCGGCCTTCACCCGAGGGCAGCCGTCGCAGCTGCCCAAGCTCGCCTACCAGTACGCCGACTATGCAACCTGGCAGCGCCGGGCGCTCTCACCGGACGCGCTCGAATCGCAACTCGGTTACTGGCGCGAGCAGCTTGCAAATGCACCACTGGCGCTGGAGCTCCCGACGGACCGCCCGCGTCCGCCCGCGCAAACGTACCGCGGTGCGCGCAGAGATGTGCACGTTCCGCTGGCCACGGCGGAGGCCCTCGCCACACTCGCCAAGCGCGAGGGGTCCACGCTCTTCATGACGGTGCTCGCGGGATTCCATGCGCTGCTCGCGAGGCTGTCCGGCCAGCGTGATGTCGTGGTGGGCACCCTCGTGGCGAACCGCACGCGCCCCGAGACGGAGCCCATGATGGGCTTTTTCGTCAATGCGTTGCCCGTTCGGGCCGATCTTTCAGCGGATCCATCGTTTGCGGAGCTCGTTCGCCAGGTGCGCGAGCGGAGCCTCGGGGCGTTTGCGCATCAAGACGTCCCCTTCGAGAAGATGGTCGATGCCCTCGCGGTGGAGCGGCATGCGAGCCGTGCTCCGATTTTCCAGGTGATGCTCGTCCTGCAGAATCTCCCGGTGCAATCGATGTCGCTGCCCGGCCTCGCCCTGCGCCGCGAGGAGGTGCCGACGGGGTACACCACGCTCGATCTCACGCTGTTCCTGACGGAGACCGAGACGGGGCTGACAGGTACACTCGAGTACAGCACGGAGCTCTTCGACGAAGCGACGATGGCTCGCTTCGCACGGCACCTGAATACGCTGCTCGCGGGCGCTGCGGAGCAACCCGAGCTGCGGCTCTCCGAGCTGCCGCTGCTGACCGCGGACGAGCAGCACGAGCAGCTCGTCACGTGGAACGACTCGGCGCGGGCCGTGCCCGAGAACGTGTGCCTGCCCGCGCTCTTCGAGGCCCAGGCGGCGCGTACCCCCACCGCGGTGGCCGCGGTCGATCGGCACGACACACTCTCGTTCCGCGCGCTGAACGAGAAGGCCAATCGGCTGGCGTGGCAGCTCGCCGAGCTGGGGGTGGGCCCGGGAAGGATCGTCGCGCTCTTGGCGGAGCGGTCCAACGATTTTCTCGTGGCGGTGCTCGCCGTGTTGAAGGCCGGCGGCGCCTATCTCCCGCTCGATCCGCGGCATCCGGCGCATCGTTACACGCAAGTCCTGGGGCAGAGCCAAGCGCCCTGGGTGCTCGTCGGCGGCGATCTTCGCGCGCGCCTCGAACCCGCCCTCGCCATGCTCCCGGGCGAGCGCCCGCGCGTGCTCGGTTTGGAGGAGCTCCTGGCGCGTCCGGGATCCCTCGCGAACGTGCCGCAGCGCGCGTGCCCGGGCGATCTCGCCTACGTGATCTACACCTCCGGATCGACGGGCCTGCCGAAGGGCGCCATGGTCGAGCACCGCGGGATGCTGAACCACATTTACGCGAAGATCGCCGACCTTGGCCTCACCCGCGAGGACCGCGTCGCGCAGACCGCGTCGCAATGCTTCGACATCTCCGTCTGGCAGTTCCTCGTCTCGCTCGTGACCGGGGGCGCCGTCCACGTCTACGACGACGAGGTGGCCACCGATCCGGGGAGGCTCCTCGAGGCCATCGAGCAAGACCGCATCACGATCCTCGAGACCGTGCCCTCGGTGCTGCGCACCTTGCTCGCCGAGCCCGCGCGAAGGCAGCTCGCGCTCCGCTGGCTCGTCCCCACGGGCGAGGCCCTGCCGCCGGAGCTCGCGCGCCGCTGGCTGGGCGAGTACCCGAGCATCCCGTTGCTGAACGCCTACGGTCCCACGGAATGCTCGGACGACGTCACCCACTACGCGATCCACGAGCCGCCGCCCGATTCCGTCGTTCACATGCCCATTGGCCGGCCCGTGGCCAACATGCGCATCTACCTGCTCGATGCGCACCTGCAGCCGGTGCCGGTCGGCGTGCCCGGGGAGCTCTACGTCGGCGGCATCGGCGTGGGCCGGGGTTACTTGCACGATCCGGAGAGAACCGCGATCGCGTTCGTGCCCGATCCGTTCGGGTCGACCCCGGGGGCTCGGCTCTATCGCACCTTCGATGTCGCGCGCTACCTGCCCGACGGGAACATCGAGTTTCTCGGCCGCGCCGATCACCAAGTCAAGGTGCGCGGCTACCGCATCGAGCTCGGTGAGATCGAGGCGTGCCTGGTGCGCCAGCCCGGGGTTCGCGAGGCGGTGGTGGTGGTGCGCGACGAGCAGCTCGTCGGCTACTGGGCCGCGGCGCCCGGCACGCCGCCGGAAGCTTCGATCCTCAAGGCTGCCCTCGCGCAGACCTTGCCCGAGTACATGGTTCCCGCGGTGTTCATGCAACTCGAGGCGTTGCCGCTCACGCCGAACGGCAAGATCGATCGCAAGGCGCTGCCGGCCCCCGTGCGCGCCGAAGGATCGCGCAGCGCCGCCCCCAGCTCGCCGGCCGAGCGCCAAATTGCGGCGCTCTGGCGGGAGCTCCTGGGTGCCGAGTCGGTGGGGCGTGAGGACAGCTTTTTCGAGCTGGGTGGGCACTCGCTTCTGGCCACGCAGCTCATGTCCCGCATCCGCCGTGCCTTCGATGTGGATCTTCCGCTTCGCGCGCTCTTCGATGCGCCCACGGTTGCCGGCCTCGCGCGGGCGGTGGAGTTGCACGGAGATCGTTCGACGGCCGAGACCCAGGTCGCACGACTGGTGCGGCGCCCGCGAACGGGGCCGCTGCCGCTGTCGTTCGCCCAGCAGCGCCTCTGGTTCCTCGAGCAGCTCACACCCGGCGATCCGTCCTACAACATGCCCATCGGCGTGCGCCTCGCGGGACCGCTCGATCGCGACGCGCTGGAGGCAAGCCTCGAGGGCGTGGTGCATCGCCACGAGTCGCTGCGCACACGCTTCGTGACGGTGGACGGAAAGCCCGCCCAGATCATCGAGCCTGCGCAGCCGCTGTCCCTGCCAGTGGCGAACGTTGCCTCTGAGGCCGACGTGGCCGCCATGGCGCACGAGCAGGCCCGGGCCCCGTTCGACTTGGCGCGCGGCCCGCTCTTCCGCGTGCGGCTGCTCCGGCTTTCGGCGACGGAGCACGTTCTGCTCGTGACCATGCACCACATCGTGTCGGACGGCTGGTCGCTCGACGTGTTGGTGCGCGAGGTGGCCTCGCTTTACGAGGGGAACGCGCTGCCCGAGCTCGAGGTGCAATACGCGGACTTCGCAGCCTGGCAACGGGCGTGGCTCTCGGGCGAGCGCCTCGAGGCCCAGCTTGCGTACTGGCGTACGGAGCTTTCCGGCGCACCGCCCATGCTGGCACTGCCCACGGATCATGTGCGCCCGGCGGAGCCAAGCTACCGAGGTGCGACGGTGCGTGCCGTGTTCTCCGCCGATCTCACGGCGCGCCTCAAAGCTCTGAGCCACGCGCACGGAACGACGCTGTTCATCACGCTCCTGGCCGCGTTTCAGGCGCTGCTCGCCCGGTACACGGCGCAAGAGGACATCGTGGTCGGCTCGCCCATCGCGAACCGCCACCACGGGACCACGGAAGGGTTGATCGGTTTCTTCGTCAACAGCCTCGCCCTGCGCGCGCACGTCTCCCGCGAGACGGCCTTTCAAGAGCTGCTCGGGCAAGTCCGCGAGCGGGTGCTCGGCGCCCATGCGCATCAGGATCTGCCCTTCGAAAAGCTCGTCGAGGAGCTCAACGTGCCGCGCGACATGCGCCGGACGCCGCTCTTTCAAGTGATGTTCCTGCTCGACACGCCGGCAAATGCTCCCTTGGGGCTGACCGCGCTTCGCGTGACGCCCTTTGCGGTGCACAGCGCAACCTCGAAGTTCGACCTCACCGTCACGTGCATCGAGAACGACGGGCGGCTCGAGGCCTCGATGGAGTACGCGGTCGATCTTTTCGAAGCGGCGACCGCCGAGCGGATCCTCGATGCCTATCGGTTGCTGCTCGAAGGCGTGGCCGCCGATCCGGCGCGCGCCATGGGTGACATCGACCTGGCCGGCCTCGAGTCGCTGGGCCGCGTTCGCGAAGAGAGCCCCGCGCGCCCGGCGCCGGCCGCCTCGGCGGAGTACGTCGCGCCAAGGACGCCGCTGGAGCAGACCTTGGCCGCGATCTGGGCGGAGGCCTTCGGCCTCGGGCGGGTGGGGGTCGAGGACGACTTTTTCGAGCTGGGCGGGCACTCGCTCCTGGCGACGCAGGTCATCTCGCGCATCCGCTCCGCACTCGACGTCGATCTCACGGTGCGCACGTTCTTCGAGGCGTCCACCATTGCGAACCTCGCTGTGTACCTCGAGTCGCTCGCGTTGGCGGCCGCACCCGAGTCGGGCACGGTTCCCAGCGCCCCCGAGCTTGCGCGCACCACGCAATCGACCTCCGAGGCCATGCTGGCCAAGGTCGACGAGCTCTCCGATGAAGAAGTGGCCCGCCTCCTCCGGGAACTCGAGGCCGAGGAACGGAGCGCCGGAGAGTAATCGCCATGCAGACCACCGATCGCAGCGCATTGCGCCGCCTGCTCGAACAGCGCGCGCGCAAACCGAAGCACCTTCCGGTCTCCTTTGCCCAACAGCGCCTCTGGTTTCTCGACCAGCTGCAGCCCGGCTCCGCGCAGTACAACGTCCACCAGGCCATGCGTTTGCGCGGCACCTTGGATCGCCTCGCGCTGGAACGGGCGCTCGACGAGGTGGTGCGCCGCCATGAATCGCTGCGGACGACCCTCGCACTGATCGGCGACGAGCCGGCGCAAGTGGTTGCCCCGCCATCGCACCGCGCCCTGCCGTACGTGGATCTCTCCGGGCTCGACGACGGCGAGGCGGAGATGATGCGGCAGGCCGAGGCCGAGGCGGCATCGCCGTTCGATCTGTCCGCGGGCCCGCTCTTTCGCGCCCGGTTGATCAAAGTTCGCCACGACGAGCACGTGCTGCTTCTCACGATGCACCACGTCGTTTCGGACGGATGGTCGATGGCCGTGCTTGTTCGCGAGTGCGTGGCCCTCTACCTCGCGTACGCGGCGGGCGCACCGTCGCCGTTGCCGGAGCTCCCGCTCCAATACGCCGACTTTGCCGTCTGGCAGCGTCAGTGGCTCGCGGGCAACGGCCTCGATGGGCAGCTCGCATATTGGAAACGGCGGCTGGAAGGCGCTTCCGGCGTGCTCGATCTCCCGACGAGCCGCCCGCGCCCGGCGCGATCGTCGGGCGGGGGAGCGCGCAAGGACATCGCGTTCGACGCGGCGTTCACCGAGGCTCTGCGCAGCTTGGCGCGGCGCCAAGGCGCGACGTTGTTCATGACGTTGCTCGCCGGTTTCGGCGCCCTGCTGTCACGGTACTCGGGTCAGACGGACGTCATCGTCGGGGCGCCCATTGCAAACCGGAACCGGCCCGAGGTCGAAGGCCTCATCGGCTACTTCGTGAACATGCTGCCGCTGCGCATCGACTTCGCGCACGATCCCCGCTTCGTGGACGTGCTCGGGCAAGTTCGGGATCGGTCGCTCGAAGCGTACGCGCATCAGGACATGCCTCTCGAGAAGCTCGTCGACGAGCTCCAGGTACCGCGCGCCGAGAACCGCACGCCGCTCTTCCAGACCGCGTTCGTCCTTCAGAATACGCCGCTGGCCGACGTCCAGATCCCCGGCCTCGAGCTCGCGCCCATCGAGATTGCGACGGGGACGTCCAAGTTCGACCTGCTGCTGGAGCTCAAAGAAACGCCGGACGGGTTGGTCGGCAATTTGGAGTACGCCACCGACATCTTCGATGCCGCGGCCATCGACCGCATGGTGTCGCATTGGCAGAATCTCCTCACGGCCGTCGTGTCGAACGAAGCCGTGCGCCTGCTCGACGTGCCGCTGCTCTCCGCGGAGGAGCGCCACACGATCGTCCACGCGTGGAACGACGCATCGGCCGATTACCCGCACGACGTGTGCATCCATGCGCTCGTCGAGGCACAGGCCCGGCGCACGCCCGATGCGACGGCGGTCGTCGAGGGCGACGAGTCGCTCTCGTACCGTACCCTGAACGAACGCGCGAACCGGGTTGCCCATGCGCTGCGTGCGCGCGGCTTATGCGCCGGGGAGCGGGTGGCCGTGCTCATGGACCGGTCCTCGTGGGCCGTCGTGGCACTTCTCGCCGTGTGGAAGGCGGGCGGCGTCTACGTCCCCGTCGATCCCGAGTGGCCCGACACGCGCCTGCGGGACGTGCTCGAATCGGTGGGGGTTCGCCGGGTGCTCACCACCCGTGCGCGATGCCGCCGCGCGGAGCGGTTCGAGGCCATCGTGCTCGATGGGGACGAGTCCGCAGCGTTCCCCGGGGACGACCTTCCCGCGAGCGCGCTGCCGGAAGGCGAGGCCTACGTCATCTTCACCTCGGGCTCGACGGGTAAGCCGAAGGGCGTCGTCGTGCAACACCGCGCCCTCGTGAACATGGTCACCTGCACGAACCGCCTCTTCGGGCTGGGGCAGGAGGACCGCTTCCTGTTCGCGGGATCCCTCGGGTTCGACCTATCCATTTACGACATGGTGGGCCCCCTCGTTGCTGGGGCAACCATCGTCGTGGCCCCACCCGCCGTGACCGGCGAGCCGCGAAAGCTCGTCGAGCTCCTCTGCGATGCCGGCATCACCGTCTGGCATTCGGCGACGGCCCTGTTCGTGCAGCTCCTGGACGATCTGCCCGAGGCCCCGGGGCTGAAGACGCAGTCCTTGCGGTGGGTGCTCATCGGTGGCGAAACCATGCCGCTTCGTCTGCCGGAGACTGTGGGCGCGGTGTTTCCGCGTGCCAAGGTGGTCAACATCGGCGGAGCCACCGAGTCGACGGTATGGTCCAACTATTACGTGGTGGACCGGGTGGAGCCCGGCTGGGCGAGCATCCCGTACGGGCGCCCCTTGCCCAACGTGCAGTACCACGTTCTCGATGCTGCGTTGAATCCGTGCCCCATCGGTGTCCGGGGGGAACTTTTCATCGCGGGCGATGCCGTCGCCTTCGGGTACGCGAACGATCCCTCCCTGACGGCACGGAAGTTCCTGCCCAATCCATTCTCGAAGGTGCCGGGTGCACGCATGTACGCGACCGGCGACATCGCGCGCTACCTCCCCGATGGGGTCCTCGACTTCGTCGGTCGCGTGGACCATCAGATCAAGCTGCGCGGCTTTCGCATCGAGCTTGGCGAGATCGAATCCGTGTTGGCGCAGCACCCGTGCGTGGCCGAGTGTGCAGTTCTCGTCAAAGGAAAGCGCTTGGTCGCCTATGTGACGGGGCGCGATGGCGCCGCGCTCGAGGCAAGGCAGCTCGGGGAGCACGCGGCGGGGCGCCTGCCGGGTTACATGGTACCTGCCGTCTTCGTGCAGCTCGAGGCGTTGCCTCTTACGTCCAACGGCAAAGTGGATCGGGCCGCACTGCCCGAGCCGCCGGCCGAGTCGGCGGGGACCGAGTTGCTCTTACCGCGGACGGAGCTCGAGTCGAAGCTGGCCGCGATTTGGAGCGAGGTGCTCGACGTTTCCCGGCTCGGCGTCACGCAGGACTTTTTCGACCTCGGCGGCGACTCGCTTCTGGCGACCCGGCTCGTCTCGCGGGTGCGGCGCGAGCTCGAGGTGGAGCTACCTTTGCGCGCGCTCTTCGGAGCCCCCACCGTGGCGGGACTGGCCACCGTCGTCGAGCAGGCGCGTGGGGCCGATGCCCCGATTGCGGGGCGGTTCGAACGGGTTCCGCGCGAACGCGCGCGCCTGTCGTTCCCGCAGGAGCGCATGTGGTTTCTCGAGCAGCTCTATCCCGGCACCGCGACGCAGAACGTCCCGCTGGTGCTTCGCCTCGAGGGGTTGCTGCCTCTGGCCGTGCTCGAGCGCGCATTGGCCGAGCTTTCGGCGCGGCACGAATCCCTGCGCACCACGTTCACGGCGGAGCGCGGCGAGCCCTGGCAGATCATTCATCCCGCGGGACAAAAGGCCCCCCTTCATCTCGTCGACCTGAGCGCCCTCGCACCCGAAGAACGCGCGCGGGAGGTGGAGCAGGTCCTCGAACGCGAGGCCGGGGTGCTCTTCGACTTGGAGGCGGGCCCGCTTTGGAAGGTGACGCTCGTTCGCGAGGCCGAGGAGCGGCACCTGCTCGTCATCAACTTGCACCACCTGGTGACCGACGGCTGGTCGATGGGCGTCCTGGTTCGCGAGCTCGAATCGATCTACCGCGCCTTCGCCGCGGGATCGTCTTCGCCACTGCCGCCGCCCTCGGTGCAGTACAGCGACTTCGCGCATTGGCAGCGGACGACCTTGCACGAAGAGGCCCTCGCGCCGCTCCTCGCGTATTGGAAAGCGCACCTGGACGGGGCGCCGCGCGTCCTGGATTTACCCTTGGACCGACCCCGGGGTGCTTCCGTCGACCAACCCGGCGCCATCTTTCCGGTGACGCTTCCGTCCGGACTCGGCGAGAGGCTGCGCGCGCTCTGCCTCGAGGAAGGGGCGAGCTCGTTCATGGCCTTGCTCGCGGCGTATGCGCTGCTGCTCGGCCGCTATGCGCGGCAGGAGCGCGTGGTCATCGGCAGCCCCATCGCCAACCGGCACCATCAGGAGTTGGAGGGCGTCGTCGGCCTGCTCGTGAACACCCTTCCATTGAAGGTCGATCTGGAGGGCGATCCCAGCTTTCGCGAGCTTTTGCGTAGGGTGCGCGATGTGGCACTGGGCGCCTATGCCCATCAGGATTTGCCCTTCGAGAAGCTGGTCGAGGCCATCCAGCCCGATCGCAACCTGAAGACGTCGCCCATCTTTCAGGCGATGTTCGTGCTCCACAATTATCCGTTCGCGCCGCCGGCCCTCGAGGGACTGCGCGTGGCGGCCATCGATCCGCCGCGGAACAATGCCCGGTTCGACCTGACCCTGGTCCTGTTCGAATCGGGTGGCGGTTTCGAAGGTGGGCTCGAGTACAGCACGGCGCTCTTCGACGAAGAGACGGTGCGCGACATGGTCGCCCACCTGGTCAGACTCCTCGAGGCCGTGGTGGCGCGCCCCGAGCATCGCGTCTCGGAGCTCTCTCTCCGTTTGCCGCCTGACGAGGAGCGCCAACTCTTCGCCGGCTGGTGCCGCTCCAACGCCCACGTCGATGCGCCGGCGAGCCGGCTTCGCGTGCACCAGCTGTTCGAACGGCAGGCCATCGAGACGCCCAACGCCATCGCGCTACAAGTTGGCGATCGAACCCTCACGTACCGCGAGCTCGATGCGCGCGCGCGTCGCCTGGCGGGGCGCCTCGTGCAACTCGGCGTGAAACCGGATGTGCCCGTGGCCATTGCGCTCGAGCGATCCGTGGAAATGGTGGTCGCCGTTCTGGCCGTGCTGAAAGCCGGGGGCGCCTACGTTCCGCTCGATCCGGCGCATCCGGTGGAGCGCTCGGCCTACGTGCTGGAGGACTCCAACGCGCGGGTGCTGATCACGCAAGCATCGTTGCGGGAGCGGTTCGCAACGACCCGCGCGCGCGTTCTCGATGTGAACGAGGACGCGGAAGCTCCGCCCCACCACGCGCAGGCGCCAGCCGGCGGCTCGCTCGCGTACGTGCTGTACACGTCGGGTTCCACGGGACGGCCCAAGGGCGTGCAGGTGACGCACGAGGCGCTCACCAACGTCATCCTCTCCATGCAGGACGAGCTCGCGCTCACCGCTGCCGATCGGCTCCTGGCGGTGGCGACCCTCGCGTTCGACATCGCGGCCCTCGAGTTGTATGTGCCGCTCATGGTGGGCGCCCGCATCGTGCTGGCGGACCAGGCCACCGTTTCCGATGCGCATCGGCTTCTGCAGGTGCTCGAGACCTCGGGCATCACGTTCATGCAGGCCACACCGTCGATGTGGCGCATGCTGATCGAAGCCGGCCTGGGCGCGGTGCCGGAGCTCAAGGTGCTCTGCGGCGGCGAAGCCCTGTCCCGCGATCTCGCGGACGCGCTTCGGAGTCGCGCGGGCCGTGGCGTGTGGAACGGCTACGGGCCCACCGAAGTGACCATTTACTCCACCACGTCGGAGGTCCCCGCCGCCGGCCCTGTATGCATCGGCCACCCCGTGGCCAACATCGAGACGTACATCCTCGACGAGCGGCTCGATCCCGTGCCGGTCGGAGTTCCCGGCCAACTCGCACTGGGCGGCATCGGACTGGCGCGCGGTTACTTGGGACGACCGGATCTCACGGCGGAGCGCTTCGTCCCGCATCCGTTCGGGCCGCCCGGAAGTCGCCTCTACCTCACGGGCGATCTCGTTCGTTGGCGCCGCGACGGAGGGCACGAGTTCCTCGGCCGGATGGACTCGCAGATCAAATTGCGCGGGTACCGCATCGAGCTCGGCGAGATCGAGTCGGTGCTCGAGCAGCACCCGGCCATCGGTGAGGCCGTGGCGGCCATCCGTGACGATCGCGGGGAGGCCATTCTTTGCGCGTATTTTCATGCGAAAGATGGTGCGCCTTCGCCTACGGACCTGCGTCGCTTTTTGCGCCGGCAGCTGCCCGAGTACATGGTGCCCGCGGCCTTCGTCGCCATCGAGGCGTGGCCGCTCTCGCCCAATGGCAAAATCGATCGCCGTGCGCTTCCGGCGCCGCGGCGGACCGGCGACGAGAACCACATGCCCCCGGAGACGCCGACCGAGGTGGCGCTTGCCGAGTGCTGGCGCACGCTGCTCGGTGCGGAGCGCGTGGGCCGCACGGACGACTTTTTCGATTTGGGAGGGCACTCGCTCCTGGCGGTGCGACTGGTCGCGGCCATCCAGGAGCGATTCGGTACCACCGTTCATCTGCGGAGCCTCTTCACGGCCCCGCAGCTTGCGGAGCTGGCAGCCAAAATCGACGGCGGCGGCGATACCCATGCACGCGGCTCCTCTTTGGTCGCATTCGGTGGTGGCCCCGGCCCCGCGATCTTCTGGGTCCACCCGATTGGCGGATCCGTCTTCTGCTACGCCGAGCTCGCCCGTGCGCTGAAGCCCGACATCGCCTTCTTCGCGCTGCAGGCCCGCGGGTTGGACGGCGAAGCCACGCCGCGCGACCGCATCGAGGGCATGGCCGCGGCGTACCTTGCCGATCTCCGGCGCGCGCAGCCCAAAGGCCCTTATCATCTCGGGGGCTGGTCGATGGGCGGCGTGGTCGCCTTCGAAATGGCGCAGCAGCTCCTCGCCGCAGGCGAAACGGTCGCCTCGCTCGTGCTGCTGGACAGCCATCCGCGCCCGTTCCAGTCCGAGGAGGCCTCACGCGAGGCCATCGCCGAGGACTTCCAGCAGCTCTTGCCCGAGGGAGCCGGCATGCCGCCCGAGCATGTGCTGCGCACGTACGAGGCCAACGCGCGCGCGCTTTCGAACTACCAACTGCGCGCCTACACGGGAAAAATCGTGCTCATCGCGGCCGACGCGCACGTCGCCATCCTGAGCGACACATGGCAGCGCACGACCGACCTCGCCATCGAATCGCATGCGCTCGCCGCCGATCACTATGGTCTCGTGAAATCGCCGCACGTGCAGGCCGTGGCCGACCTGGTGCGACGCGCTTCGATGCCCGAGGAGGAAGCGTGAGCCGCTCGGAGACCATCCGCCCCACCAACGGCCTCGCGCTCTTCTACGCCATGATGGCCGGGCAGTTCGTGTCCTTCTTGGGCTCCGGTCTCACGGCCTTCGCACTCGGCGTATGGGTCTACCAGGAAACGCACTCCGTAACCCGCTTCGGCGCCGCCATTGCATGCCGATCCATCCCATTCGTCGTGCTATCGCCGCTCGCGGGCTCGCTGATCGATCGCTGGGACCGCAGAAAAGGCCTCATCGCGGCCGAGTCGCTGGCCTCCACGGGCACGCTCGCCGTCCTCGCGCTGCTCTCGGCGGGATGGCTCCGGACCTGGCACGTCTACCCCGTCATCGTGGTGAGCGCCATCGCGCACACCTACCGCAACACCGCCCTCAACTCCGTGGCCACCGTCTTGGTGCCCTCGAAGGACCTGGGGCGCGCCGCCGTGGCGCCCACCATCACACAGGCCGCCGAGCAGCTCGTTCCGCCGTTGCTTTGCCCGTACCTGTTGCTGGCCATCGATCTGCGCGGTGTCCTCCTGCTCGATTTCGTCAGTTTTTCCGTCGCGCTCCTGCCGCTCGTCCTGGTGCGGATCCCCGCGGCGCCGAAAGGCGAGGGCGCCTTGGCCCAGGGGCTCCTCGGCGACATTCGCTTCGGCTTCCGCTACATCGGCGAGCGCCCGGGACTCCTCGGTTTGGTCTCCTTCGCCGTGGTGATCAACTTCGCCTTGTGCGCCGCCGAGACGTTGCTCACGCCGTACGTGCTCGACATGGTGCCGTCGCCCGAGGAAGGCCGCGTCATCCTCGGCCGCGTACTTTTCTGCTGCGGTATGGGCGTGCTGGTCGGCAGTGTGCTCATGGGCATCTGGGGAGGCCCCCGCCGACGCGTCCTCGCCGTGTACGCGTTCGGTGCTGTCTACGCCGCAAGCTTCGTCCTGGCGGGCTTGCAGCGTTCGGCGGTGCTCATCGCCGCCGCGGGCTTCGCCATCATGTTCAGCGTCACCTTGGTCAAAACCACCAACTTGGCCATTTGGCAGTCCAAAGTGGCCGCCGACGTGCAAGGCCGCGTGTTCGGTGCCATCACCATGATTGCCTGGTGCGTGGCCCCCGTGGCGCAGCTCTCCGCCGGCCCGCTGGTGGCCCTCCTGGGAGGCCATACCCGCGGAAATTCCCTGCTGTTCGTCACCCTCGGGTTCGTCCTCATGGTGATGGTCGGCGTGACCTTTTTCCACCCGCGCATCCGCAACATCGAAGACGAGCTTCCCGAGCTTGGAAGTCCTTGAGCCATGAAAACCGAATTATCCGCCTTGCCTTTCGTCGAGTGTGAACGCCGCTCCAACGTGGGCCGAACCACGTTCATCGAGGAGCATTTCCTACCGGGCCGCCCCGTGATCATCGAGGGCGATGCCCACGGCTGGCGCGAGCGCTGGACACCGGAGTTGCTCAAGCAACGATTCGGCGACCGCATGATCGAAGCGAACACCGGCGAATTCATCGCCGTTCATCGCAAATACGTGCCGATGAAGCTTTCCGATGTCATCGACAACATCACGTCGGGCTCCCGCGAGTACCGACTGCGATCGCTCGAGTTCCTCGACATCATCCCCGAATTGCGCCACGAACTCGAACGCGACGGATACTTCCGCGAATATTTTTCCGCGCCCTTTCTCATGCACAATCTGTGGCTCGCCCCCCCCGGCGGCACGTCGGGGTTTCATCACGATTTCGGCTTCGAGAACCTGAATTTCCAGGTGTGCGGGAGCAAAACGTTCTACCTCGCGCATCCGTCCAATTATTCGAATCTCGACCCGTTCGAATTCAGCGCGTCACCCGTTCATCCTCTGGCCCCCGATCTGGAGCGTCATCCCCGCGCGGCCAATGTCCAATTCGTCAAAGCCACCCTACGGCCCGGGGATATGATGTACGTGCCGCGTTTCTGGTGGCATTTCGTGGTCGCCGAGGAGGTATCCCTCAACATCAACACCTTTGCGGTGCAAGCTTCGACGGCGCGCATTTGGGCTTCCACGACCGGTTTGCCCATACGCCACCGCATTCCGCTCGCATTTACCGCACTCACCCAGCGCCGGCGAAGCCTCGATCGCGCGCGGATGGAGACCTTCAATTGGGTCGCCAAGTATGGCCGGCAACTCCGGCTCCCGAACTTCATGGGGAAACGCGCATGATCCGATCCGGACTGTTTCGCAGTTATTGCTACCTGCTCGCCTTTGGCGGCGGCTTCTCCGTCATGTTGCTGGAGATGTGCGCCTTTCGCGTGCTCCAAACCAACTTTGGCTCGTCGATTTACGTGACCGGCGTGCTGCTCGCTCTGATCATGATTGCGCTCTCCGCGGGCTATTACCTCGGAGGTGCCATTTCCAAGCGCTCTTCGTCGCTGGGCGTGCTGTTCCTTCAACTCGTGGGCGCGGTGCTTTACGCGGCTCTCGTCGATGGCGTGCTCGCCGAACCGGTCCTCGATTGGTCCTTCGGCCTGCGAAAGGCCATGCCGAACCTGTTGGCGGCGCAATCGATTCCGCCGTCGGTGGCGACGTTCATTCTGTATTTCGTGCCGATGATCATCTTGAGTCAGATATCGCCTTATCTGATCAAGGTCATGTCCGTCGTGGCGGCGCGCGATGCGAAGGATGCGAGCGTCACAAGTGAGGCCGCCGTGGGCGCCACCAGCGGCAATTTGATGGCCATTTCGACCATCGGGAGCATCGTGGGCACGTTGTTGCCGTCGTTCGTGCTGATTCCGCACTTCGGCGTGGGCGGTACGATGCGAGTTTTCAAGCTTTTCATCGTGTTGTTGCTCGTGCTGGGGTGGGCGGTCGCGGCAAGCCGGCAGCGCGCGCTCATGGCGATCACCGCCGCGGTCTCCATCATCGCGCTGGTGATTGCACCGCGCCCCGCGATGTCGAGCGAGCCGGTACAGGAGAATCAGCGCACGCTCGTCTTCGAGTCGGAGTCGCACTACGGCAACGTCAAAGTCTTTCGGGAGCTCGACGGAGATGGCGACGAGGAGCTGGTGCTCATGCCCTGGCGCGGGTACGAGCACTCGCAGGTGCACCCCAAAAAGCCGCTCAAGAATCAGTTCACCACCGCGCACATCAACGTGGGCGTCGTACGGGGCGCGAAGAAGTACCTGTTGCTCGGCACCGCCCTCGGTGGCGTTGCCTCCGCCCTGATGGACCTCGACCCCAGCGTGGAGGTGACCGCAGTGGAAATCGACCCGTTGCTCGTCGATTTGGCCAAGAAATACGCTCCGCGGCTGGAGAATCCCCATGTGAAGTTCGTCGTCGACGATGCGCGCGTCTTTTTGCGTGAGACCCAGGAGACGTACGACTACATCATCGCGGACATCTTCGCCGGCGAGCAGGTGCCGGTGCACTGCATCTCCCTGGAGTTCTGGCAGCTCGTCAAAAAGCGCCTCGCGCCCCACGGCGTCCTGCACATGAATACGAACCTCATGGACAACTACGTTCCGGACGGGTTGGCCGAGGAAGAAGCCTTTTCCGCGTCGCGGCATCTTCAGTCATCGTTGCTCCACGCAGGGTTTGCCTCGCTTTTTCAAAGCGAGTTCTTTCTGCACGGGCACCTTTACGCCTTTGCCGAGCCCACGGAGCCCGCCGCCCTGCGCGCCGAGTTGGCCGATTACGCACGCGTGGAGAATCACTCCACCGACGTGCGCGCATCGGCGGCGCTGGCGGCGCTCACCTTGGTTCCCGTTCCGGATGGGCGCCGGGCCGTGCGACCGTTTTCCGATGCGTGGGTGCCCGACCATCTTCTGCATCTCAAACAGAATTTCGGCGGTCATTTGAAGTCGATTGTCCACGCGAAGGACAAGCCCGCGTGGGCCGAGTTCGAGCACCGGACCGATCTTCACGCCATCGTTGCGCGGCACTATGTCGAATTCGCCTCATCGGATGGACCGACGGTGGATGCGCTCCAGCGGTACATGAAGGGCCCCGGCGGTACTCGGTATTGCGAGGATGTGGAGCGCTGGATGAATCAATCGCAGGAATCGCCGTATCCTGATTTGGCAAAGTACTTTCACACCCTGGCGCTGGAAGATTGCCACGCGAAGATCGTCGAGGAAAAACACGCCACCGGGCCGTTCGCACGGTATCTGGACGCCGCGTGGAACATCTCGGAGAACCGCGCGGCCGCCGCGCTTCCGAGTTTGTTGGAAATGAGCAATTCACTTCGTCGCATGTAGAAGGGACCCACGATGTTCGATCTAGATGCTGCAAAATCGTTGATCTTTGGCACGTTCAACGGAGCTCCGCCGGCCTCTGGCGCGGAGTTTTCGCCTCAGGTTGCCACCAGCGCTGCCATCTTTGGATTTCCGCCGCTGCCGCCGGGAATCGGCGGGCTTCAATTCTTGGTTGGCTTTTTCCGTTCAGCCTTTCCGGATCTCGTCTTCGAGTGCACCAAGACGGTAGGGCAGGGCTCCAGCCTGGCTTGCCGGTGGGTGGCGCGGGGCACGCACGGAGGGCGCCTTTTCAACATTCATCCCACGGGGCGGCCCGTCCAGTTTTCGGGGTCGTTCGTCTTTTCCGTGAGCCAGGGCAAGGTGGTCAGCCTGCAGATCGAAGCGGGGCTTTTGGAACTCGTTCCGCAATTGGGCATGGCTCCCTCGTTCGGTGCGCAAAACCAGACAAATCAGACTGGAGGTCACGTCGATGCTGCTCGGTGAAACACTCGCCACGCACAGCGTGGAAGGCTTCTTGTCCGACGACGAGATCGCGAAGGTGCTCTCGAGCATGGACACGCTCAAGGAGCGCCTCCGTCCCGACGAGTTGCAGGCCGGTCTAAACGGTCAGACGGTGCACAACCTGGGACCCCTCGCACTCAACGCCAAGCAAACGGTGTCCGTCTTCGAGCCGAACGGGCGGGTGGAGCTGTCGCAACTCCCGGAATCCGTGCTCGATTTGCTGGATACGGCCTTTTACCGGCGCATCGAGGACATTCGCCGCGTATACCCGTCGGTAGCCTGGGCCCGCGAGTGGACGTACGTCGAATACGGGCCGGGACAACTCATCACGTCCCATGTGGATTCGGTGGGGCTTCCCGGCAATGTCGCGCCACGCAAGGCGGGCGCCTTCAGCATCACGCTGGCGGACGACTTCACGGGGGGCGAATTTTACGTGGAAAGCTGCGGCTCGGAGCAGGTATGGATGCCCAATGCCGCCTCGCCCCGCACCGTTCCATTCGCTGCCTACAACAACGATTGGTTCCGCAGCATCCCGAAGACACGCTGGACGACCCGCGCCTCGAAGGGAACGGCGCTCTTTTGGGGCTCGCAGCTGATTCATGGCACGAACCCGGTGAAATCAGGTGTCGCGAAGAAGATTCTCGGCTTCATCGAGGCAAGCACGCCCCTCGATTGAGCCGGTCCTTGGCCTGCAGTACACGATGTACCTTAGCTTGAAAAAAATGCTCGGGTTCGTGCTCGCGTTGGCCGCGAGCGCGGCCCCTCGCAGCGCATGGGCCGACGACGAATCCTCGGTCGAAGTGGTCTCGTTTCCCACGGTCGCCCTGGTGCGGGCCCTGGAGGTGAGTGGCACGACCCACAAGGACACCATCGCGTCGCTCCTACCGCGGCCTTTGCCGGCGACGATGCGCGGCGACGAAATGGTCGAGTTCGAGCGCCGGATCAACAACCTGGGCATCTACGATTCCGTCTCGGTGAGCTACGACGCCGCGAAGGGCACGATGAACGTGGCGGTGCGGCGCAAATTCACGCTCACGCCCTCGATCGAGTTCTCCAGCGGGCAGTCGCTGGCCGACACGTACGTGATGCTCGGGCTCACCGAATACGACTTTCTCGGCCGCGCGCTCATGGCTTGGGGCGAGGCGAGCTACGAGCAGCGGGGACCGAACTTCGAAATTGGCTTCGCCGAGCACGTCTTCGCGGCCAACAGCTTCATGCTGGGGGCGGAGGCGTATTATCAAAGTGCGGGCTTCCGTTTCGATTCCGGCGATGGCTGGTACCGAAATCGCGCCGGTGCGGTGGTCCGCCTGCACCCACCGTTCACGTACGGCACACCGCTTCGCTACGAGCTATTTCTCAACTATTACCGAGAAACGAGCACCGAGCCCGATATCACCTACACGCCGGGCGACGGGCACGCCGTGCGTTCGGCACTCGAGATCACGTGGGATCGCTACACATGGCGCGATCTCGCCCCGAGCGGCGTCGAGCTAACGGTCCACGGAATCACGGGTGGATTTTTCCCGGCGAACCAGCCGCGCCACTCGCTCAAGGTGAACTTCATCGGCGCCATCGCCCCGACGGAGACGACCGCGCTCATGGTCCGGATGCGCGGAGAGGTTTTTTCCAAGGGAAACGTGAACCATAGCGCGCTCCTGGGCAGCCTCGAGGGCGTGCGCGGCCTCGATGACGCGTTCTTTCGGAATCAGGTGCAGGCCTTCGTCAACGTGGAGGCCCGGCAAGCGTGGCGGTTCGCCCGCCGGTGGGCGGTGCAGGGCGTGCTCTTTACCGACGCGGCCGTGTTTCGCCCCTTCGACGCCCACGCCGAAACCATGACTGCGCAGTCGGCCTGGTCGGCGGGCGGTGGCCTGCGCCTCATTCCCACGTCGCTCACGCAGCTGCTACTTCGATTCGATGCGGGAACGATGATCCATCCGGATCGGCACTTCTTCGTTCAATTCGGCTTCAAGCAGTATTTCGAATGACTAACTGGCGGCCGCGAGGGTGCGTTCCAGATCGCCCTTGGGATAAAGCCGATCGAGCTTGTCGTATTCGCGGCGAACGGCCACGAGGATATGCGCGAGGCGAATCGGGGCGTCGGATTCGGCGGCCCCATAGGCGGCGGAGAGAACGGCGTTTTTGATGGCGCCCCCGGGGATCTCGAAGCGGCGTGCCAGTAATGCGAAATCCACCTCGGCATGAACGGGCGCGTCGGGCGGCACGGCGAGGCGCCAAATGCGTTCGCGGGCCGCCGCATCCGGCTCCGGGAATTCGACGACGTAGTGCAGGCGTCGCGCAAAGGCTTCATCGATGTTGGCCTTGGCGTTGGTGGCCAGGAGAATGACACCTTCGTGGGCCTCGACGCGCTGGAGCAGGTAATTGACCTCCATGTTGGCATAGCGATCCGTGGAGGAGGATACGCCGGTGCGCTTGGCAAAGAGGCTATCGGCCTCGTCGAAGAAGAGAATGCTCTGGCCCTTCTTGGCCTCGTCGAAAATGCGCCCCAGATTTTGCTCGGTCTCGCCGATCCACTTGGAAAGAATGCGCGAAAGGTCGATTCGATAAAGTGGCATATCGAGTTCGTTGGCGATGATTTCAGCCGCGAGGGTTTTCCCCGTACCGGGCCGGCCGAAAAAGAGGGCTTTCACGCCATGGCCAAGGGCGTGATGGCGGGCGAAGCCCCAGGTCTCACCGACATGAGCGCCGTGTTTGACTTGGTTGCAAATGGCGCGCAGTGATTCGCGCGCGCCCGGCGGCAGGACCAATCGGTCCCAGCGCGCCTCCGTCGGCTGCGCGCGGGTGGCGAGTCCATCGAGACCATGGTGCAGTTGCAGTTTGCATGCATTCTCGAGGCCGCACGATGTCGCTTGGATGGACGCGCGCTGGATTTGCCCGGGTGTAAAGGCGTAGCGCGCGGCGATGCCGGCGGCACGCTCGTCGGAGATGGCGTCGCCGAGGAGATCGCGCCAGATTTGGGTTCGCTCGAGGGCCGAGGGGAGGGGGAGCTCCACGGGCGTGAAGGGGCGCTGGTAGAACGGCTCCGGAAGGGTGACGCCTGCATCGAGGACAAGGGCCACGGGCACCGCAGCGGCGGCGAGGAGCTCGGCCGACGGAGGGTCGAGCGGACCCGAGACGATGAGCCGCGCCCCCGCGAACTGCGCATCGCGGATGGCGCGCGTGACGAGCGCCGATGCATCGGCGGCACGCGTTTGGAGGACGAGTGCCGCACGCTGTTCGCGTGCGGCAAGCGCCAACCCGAGTGAGCGCCGCCCGATGCCCGGCGGACCGGAGACGATGAGGGTGCCATATCGAGGAAGGGGCTCGGCGCGCTGCCGGGATGCGAGCGGCGTCGAGGCCGCGACGACCACCGCCGAGGTGAGGGTGTACGTGCCCGCCGTGGTGACGTGCGGGGATAGCTCGCCTGAGGTCACGTAGCGCACGACGCGCGGGTCGAGCGCAGCGTGCGCATAGTGGGCAAGCGCATCGGGCTCGAGCGAGGCGGTCAGGCATCGCCGCAGGTCCGAGGCCGGGTCGAAGGCCCCGAGCACCGCGATGGGATCGCGAAGTATTTCCGCGAGCGCTCCGACGGTGGGGCGGGTCTCGTTGAGTGCGTCGTGCAGGTGCGCCATGAGGATCCCCGTGCGCGGGTCGAGGCTGCACGCGAGCAAGAGGCGAAACACGTCGCGTTCGATGCGGGTCGTTGCCACGACGCGCTCGGCACGAAAGAGGGGATCGCCACCGTCCCACTCCGCAAGGTCATCGAGTGTGTCGCGCGCAAGCTCCGCGGCCCCCCCCGGTTCGAGCCCCGTCCTTGCCGCATCGAGCGCGGAAAGCTCCGCCACGAGCCGTTCCACCTCGGCACGCGGCGAATAGGTGTCCGCTCCTGGGCTGCGACGCGCGAGCGCTTCCGCAATGGCATGCGCGGCAAACCGAACGACGAGCGCGAGGGTGGCTCTCATGGGCGGGGACTCCGGGGATTCATCATTGGGTTTCATGGTTCGTGAAGTCCGTAAGGCCGATTCTCGAAAACGAGCCTCAAGTCCCGCCGACCGAGCCACGGCACATACGGGCTATCGAGCAGGAGCCCCGCGCGAAGCAGGGGCTCGTACGCGGGCGTAAAGGGAAGGTGCACTTCGAGGGCATCCTCCGTGGGGACGAGGCGGCCTTCGAGGGAGAGAACATCGTGGGCGAGGTCCACGGTGGGATCGACCTCCTGGAGCCGTGAGCGAACCTCCCCGACGCAGGCGCGCGCCCATGCGTCACATGCCGTGTCGCGGCTGTGGGCCGCGGTGTCGTTCTCGTTCTGGTCGCACGCGGCCAGCGCAAACGCGGCACATTCGGCGGGGGGCCATTGCTCGGCGTCGAGGGCGAGCTCGTCGGCGGGCGGCACATCGAGAAGCCCCGCGAGGGCCGCGATCGCGTATTCATCATGGGGCTCGCGACCGAGCACGCAAAGCGCAATGCGCCGGAGTACCTCGAAGAGCGCAAACGTGGGCTCAGGATGAATGGCCTCGAGGGCCTGGGCCATACCAAGATCGAGCAGCGGACGAACGAAGAGGGCGAGGCCCGCGATGCGCGTGGCGTAGATGAAGGGCTCGACGGCGAGGGGGTCCTCGTCGAGGGAAATGGGACCGACGGGAGAATCGAGTGCAGGGAAGGGAGTCTCCGCGGTAACCGGCGCGTGCGTTTTCGTGTCGCGAGGCATTGCGCTCTCCGG
The DNA here is from genome assembly GCA_037157775.1 of Sorangiineae bacterium MSr12523. Taxonomy (NCBI): domain Bacteria; kingdom Pseudomonadati; phylum Myxococcota; class Myxococcia; order Myxococcales; family Pendulisporaceae; genus Pendulispora; species Pendulispora brunnea. Next base: position 5,540,122 of record CP089982.1, on the reverse strand, counting down.
GAGGAGCGGGCGCCCAGCCTCGCGGATCGAATCGGCAGTTCGCGAGGCGTCCAGCGGCGCCGCGACCTCGCTCCGCGCGCTCTCTCCGTCATTTCCGCGCGGGCGAGCATCGGTCAGCAACACGCGCTGCAGAAGCACCAACAACGCCGACACCGTGGTCGGCGACGCAAGAATCAACTCGGGCGAGATCCGCGAAAGCTCGGCGATCCCCAGGAGAAGCCGCCGCAACGCGTGCACATCCACCCCGCCGCTTCCAACGCTATCGCGAGCCCCGCCGATGCGCGCAAGTGCCCGATCCGCTGCACGCTCGAACCGAACCGCCACCCGCTCGACGTCCGCGGGCGTACAGCTCGCCGAACCAACATCGCCAAGCTGGCCACGCACCCGTTCGAGAATCGCAACAATGACCGACAAATCTGCCGCCAAGATCACCCCGAGCCGCCCCACCCGCGCCAGCTGACCAAGGGCTTCGAGCACACGTTGCGCTCCCGCCAAGCCGAGCCACGCTTCCGCGGGCTCAATCAGTTTATTGCCCAAATCAAACTCGTCGTCCGTCGTGCCGAGGGCGTCGACATCACCCAACCCCCGCCCACTTCGAACCTTTTGCGCCAAGCGGATAAGCTCCATCGGCGGACGAACGTCTCGTCGCAGCCCGTTCACGGGCCCGCTCTCTTGCGATGCCGCCAAAAGCACTTCCATTGCGATGGCCTTCCCCACGGCATCGGCTATTGCCCGCGGATCGTCTCCAGCGTCGATTCGCAAATCGAGCTCGAGCCTGGGAATAGCAATCCATGACGTATTCAACTCTAGGGCGGCATCGAGTTCCTGCTCGAGCACCACAAGAATGGCCCGCACCCACGCATTCGCGCTCGAGGGCACCGCGTTGAGGCCCCTGATATCCAACTCTGCGGAAGCTATGACAACCTGTTCGCTCAATATCTCACCCAGGTTCGAGCTGCAGCACTGTTTCTAGTTTTCGTTCAAGACAATCGACTTCAACTCAAGATTTTCCCCCGGCCACAATCCTCTCCCACAATTCGCGTTCGGCCGGTCGTAGGACGATTAAGGACTCTTCGGCCAACTGACTCACCAAGGCGTCGTCTTGCGTGAGCAGAGCACGCAATGCATCCACGGATTCTTGGGAATCATACCAGCGCAGCTGTCGTGCTACATGTTGACGCGGCGAGCGCGTAGCCCGTATACGCACGGCCTCTCGAAGGAGGCATTGGTGAATACGTGAGTCCCGGAATGACTCCATCGATACGAGCGCGTGCAAGACGACCTTTTCGTCGACATCACGTTCGACCAACTCGATCAAGAGAGGAATGCCTCGTGCGTCGGCTAACTCACCGAGCCCGTATGCTGCGGTCTCACGCACCTCAGAATCTACATCCGAAATGGATTCCAACAGAAGTTCGAACAGCCCATCCGCCGACTGAGCGATGGCTTCGTCCAACCTCTTCTCGCGTTCTATTGCATCGGGGGTACGAGTCTTCTTCATTGTTTTGCTCGCGTGAGATATTCGGCGGGGATTTGACCTTCGATGAGAATCTCTTTGTTCTTCTCCATATCTGCCTTGACAGCGCTTGCAAGCCTTCGGACCTTTGGCTTCTCAGCCTGCATCATAGCAACCACGTCATTCGGCGTAAGTATCCGAATTTTCCCCTCCTTCTGCAGAGTCTGCAACGCCTCCCATACCGCTTTGGCGATAATGTCTTTACGAGTGAATTTTGCCGCTCCACCTTTGTGGCTTCCGATGATCTCCGAGAAGGACACATACCGGCTGGTCATCGTTCCCTTCTTTTCGCTAACGTGCTCCCACGGTGTTTGAATATCTGCGGTATTGGCTTCTTCACTGTCGAGAGGCAGCCCGATGGGAGTCCCGACGACCCATTCGTCGTCCGCTCGAAAGAGAAAGCGGCGCGCTTTTGCATCGTCGCTGGCCTTGTTGACTTCCTCCGCGAGCTTAATCGTCTCACCGGATTCGAAATGTGCCTTGCCAACCTCTTCCTCCGCACTGGCACTCGCGACTATCCTGAAGTCCTGCGATCGGCCTTCGACCGGAGCTGCTTTCAGAGTTTTGAGCCCCTCGGGACGGAGCGACCTCAAGATGTTATCAAGGATATTCAGCAGCGTCTCCCGATCGTGGATCTTCGCCGCAATCGGTCCGGAAAGCATGACTCGCGCCTTGATCTTCACGGCTCTACTTCTTTGCTCGTCGTTCGTTCGCGCGTTTGGATCGACAGCCGTCTCCCCATCCATTTGACTGTCCAGTTGCGCGTCCTTCTTCGCTACACTGTTCGATGGTGGGTCACTGAGGGCTAGCTTGGCAGCCACCCAATCGATCACCTTGTCCAACCCCGCATCCACCGCGGCTTGCAGCCCGCCCACGGTCTTCTTCACTTCATCGGGAATGCCCCCCAACCCGAGCAGCCGCGCGAACAAGTCGATCACGACCGGCACCAGCATGCCCAGGGCCTTCTCGATCAGATTCGCGGCGCCGCCGATGGCGCCCGAGAGGATGTTCGCCGCGCCATTCACCACGGCTTCGACGAGGCTGAAGATGCGGGCGGCGTTGTTCACGACCCACATGACGGCGTTGTAAATCAGCTTGAGCGCTTGGAAGACGGCGCCGGCGGGGTTGAAGAGGGAGACGACCCACTCGACTGCCCTGGTTACGACGGCTTGCGTGACGTAGCTGACGATGGCTTCCTTGACCGCGGTGACGATTTGTTCGGGATCCAGCTTGTCCTTGACCAGCTTCCAGAGGCCTTCCCAGCCCTCGTTGATGAAGGTCGTCAGGAACTGCACGGCGAGCTCGATGCGCGCGATGTTCTTTTCGCCGATGTGTTTGACCAGCTTCGCGCGAATCTTTGGCCAGGACACCCCCAGGATCTGCAGGAAGAACGTCAGCAACGACTTCACGCTGAAGTCCGACGGCGGGACGATGCCGGCGTCTTTCATCTTCGACGTGAGCCACGTCAGAAGGCCCTTGCCCAGATGGGAGACGATGTTGTCCTTGAACTGATTGAACCCGAGCTTCAGCGCCTCGAGCAGGTTGTTCGCGAACACCATCGGCTTGTCGGCAATCTGATCGACGACCGCGCCGAACTTGTCGACCAGTGCCCAGAACGATGCCGGCGGGATGCCCACGATGCGAAGCAAGCCATTGACGATCGCCCGCACCGGATCGTCGATGAACTCGCCGACCGCATCTTCGAATTTCTGCCAGAGGCCCTTCGACTGCTCGCGGAGCGCGTCGACCTTGGCGCGTTTCTCGGCGACGGTGGACGTGAGCTTGCCCGTGAGCTCCTGCGTGAAGTTCTTGCGCGCGCCCTCCACCTCGGTCGAGAGGGCGTCGAACTTCTTCCCGATCTCCGCCTCTTTGTCGAGCGCGAATTCCTTGAAGGAGCCGTCGAGGCCTGCAATGGTCTTCTGGATCTCGCGCCGCGCTTCCGCGATGATCTGCTGGCAATCGCGAATGACGGTGTTGACCCACTTGCTGACCGAAATGGCCAGTTCGCCGATCTGCTCGCCGAACTCCGTTTCGGCCTTGTCGTAGGCCTCGACGATCCAATCCGGCAATCCGGCGAAGAAGTCGCGGATGCTCGACAGCGTCGACTCGCGCCGTTCTTTGATCCAATGGTCGACGCGCGCGAGCGTCTGCTCGAAGTTCTTGCTGATCGGGTCGAGCCCGTCGTCCCACATCTTGGTCGCGCGGTCGGCCAGCGGCTCGAGCTTCGCGCGCACTTTGTCCTCGGCGACTGCGTAAATGGCCTCGAGCGTCTTTCCAAGCGCCTCGCGTTTCCTCTCCTCGGCGGAGATGGCCCCGATCTTTTCGCCCTCGACGGCCGCCAGCTTGTCAGCCCGCGCCTTTTTCATCCGGGCGAGGGCTTGCGCCTCGGCCTGCGCGAAGTCCGCGGTCGCCGCCGCGCGCAGCTCCTTGTCTCCCTTGACGACCTGCGCCGGGCCCCAAATCGCGAGCTCGCCGAACTCACCGCGCGCCGCCCGTGCTGCTGCCACCGGCCCGTCTTGAACGAGTGCCGCCTCGGGTCGGTCGAGGCCCGCCGCCTTGCTTCGCGAGGCCATCGCATTCTTGTCGGCCTCGAGCGACACCTCCCCAGCCGCCACGGGATCCGGCGCTGCCGTTGCCGCGTTCACCGCGGGGGCGGGGGGCGCCGCGGCCAGCGGCGGAATGGGCAGCACCTCCTTGGTGACGTGCCCCTCCGGCTTGTCGTGAACCGGCTCGTACCCGGTTTTCACGCCTTGCGCGGCCGCACGCACATCGCCGGCAACCTCTTCACCCGCAGCCTGGGCCATCTCACGCGGTTTTGCCTTGCCAAGATCGTCCTCATCCAGCGGCCGCTTTTCGCGAATCAATTGTCGAATGCGGGCGGCCTTCTTCACGATCTCGGGATCGGGCGGCGCACTGTCCTCGAGCTTGGCCGCGTGCTCTCCGAGCGCCTTGCCGTCCGCCTCCGCCTTCGGCTCCCGGGCTGCGGCGCGTGCCTCCTCGGTGGCCGACTGCGCACTTTGGTGCATCTTGGCGGATTGCCCTTGCTCACCCGCACGCGACGTCACGGCCTGCAATCGTGCGCGCTCCTTCGCCGTCAATCGTACCGGCGCCACGCCAGCCTCGCCCGATGTTGCCGGCGCAACAATATCGCCCCGTGCGACGTGGGCCTCCTTCGCCGTCATCCGGCCCGACGGCGATGCGGGACGCTTCGGAGCCTTTCCCGGCACGGCCGCCGCCGCCCCCTTGGAAGGGGCCGCGTGGTTGCTCTTCGCTTTTGCACTCTGCGCTGCGGCCGCGGCCATCGCGCCTATCTCATGCAAAGCGCGGCCCGTAGGCTCTACGCGACGTTTCTCGGTGCCGCCGACCAACCCGCGTTGCACGATGCATCGTGCAACGTTGCTCTTGCAACGCAGACGCTACACGCCAAGCAGCGCGCGGACCATCGCGTACTTTGCCGTCAATCGATCGCGCGCCGCGGGATCCAGCGCCGCAAGTCGGACAGGATCCGCATTGTGCGCCAAGTCCGCCTCTTTCACGAGCAATGCCCCCGGGGTGGCAAGAATGCGCGCGGCATAGTCCTTTAGCGGCTCGCCGGGTCGCTTGGTGACCGCCAGCACGATGTCTTTCGTCTTCCGCGCCAACGGCGCCCCGGCAAGCCATTCAGCGGAGAGACACCCATCTTCGACGGCGTCGTGCAACCAGGCCGCAGCGATCTGTTCGACCGAGCCGCCCCGAACGGCGACCCCATGAGCAACCGCCGCGAGATGTTCCACGTACGGACGGCCTGCCTTGTCGGTCTGGGTAGCGTGAACCCGCCGAGCAAGCTCCTCGACCTCGGCCAACGTGAGATTCACGATGAGACGTCCTTTTTGCGCTTACTCGCGCTGACTTCGAATGTGCTTGGTGACTTCTTCGATGAAGGCGTCTGCTTCCTCTTTCGTGATTTCTTCGTGATCGACCTCATTGTGCCCCAGCCGATAGAGCTCGAGATACTCGGTAGGCTCCCAGCGCAGATTTCGCGTGAACGCCTCGTCGTATTTGATTCCGTCCACCACCCGGCGACGAACGATGCCGCAAGGATTGGCGCGCGAATAACCTTCATCGAACTTTGCGTAATACGTAACCTTCTCCATCGAGCCTACCTCACTTGCTGAGTCGAACGGATGCAGCGCCCGAAGGTACAGGGACCTCTCCAAAGATCCTTGCTTCCTCCCGCTCCAGCCTGTTCTTGTCGGCCTCGGACACGTTGGGCAGACGCCGCTCCTCGTAGAGCTTGTGACTGACCGTCTTGGCCTCGAAGCTCTCTGCCGTGTGGAACTGGAGCTCGAAGGCCTGGTTGCTTGCCGGATCGCGCCAGTGCGAATTGATGCCAGGGTACCCTGTCGGCCGCTGACCTTCGGCCGGCCATGTGTTTTTGACGTCTTTTCCGATGGCTTTGAACCCACGCGCCTGAAGCTCATCGAGCGCCCGTTGGGCGCCCAGTGCATAGTCGTCGGCGGGCATCCTCAGAGTATAGCGCACGGCATCCTTGATGTTGTTCAAGGCCCGCTCCAGAGATCGTTTGGGGTCCTCTCTTAGTGCCGTCGCGACCTTGCGCTTGAGGGAGTCTTCTCCTTTGAGCCTGTTGGCAAACCCCTCGAATTCAGCACCGTTGATCTTCCCACGGATAGCTTCGAGCTCCTTGGTGATGCTTGGTTCATTTTCCGCGGCCGTGCGTAGAAAGTCATCAACGGCGCCTGCCTCCTGCGGCGTGAGTGTCAAATCTCCCTTGCCCAGCCACCCCGTGGTTTCGGTCAGCCGGTCGAGGTCCTCGGACTTATCTGCTGCCTTGTCGAGAGCGGATTCGACGAGAGCCAGGCTCTTTTCCTCGGCCCGCTGGATCAACGTCTCGACTCGTTTGGCACCGTCGTTGGCGCCCCGTGCCGCCCCTGCTTTCGTCAGGAGCTGGTCCAGCAGTACGGCGTCGCCTTTGGCTGCCAGGAGTAGCCGTTCCGCCTGGGCAGCGTCGTCGCTCGCCTTGAGAATGCGCTCCAGCACCGCGGCGTCGTTGTCCGTCAGACCGAGCAGCCGCTCGAGCGTCGCGCCTTCGCCCGCGACCAGCGCGAGAAGTCGTTCGAGCTTGGCGGCATCCTTGTTCACCAAGCCGAGCACGCGCTCCAGCCGAGCGGCGTTGCCTCCGAAGGCACCGACCAGGCCTTCGAGCTTGGCCTCGTCTCCGCCCAGCAACTCGAGCAATCGCGCCAACCGCGCACCGTCTTCGCCCACGAACCCGAGCCATCGCCCGAGCCTGGCGATCAACCGGCCCGCCCAGCCGAACATCTTTTCGGCAAAGGCAATCGAAACGACATCGAAAATGGCCTTGCCGACGGCTCGACCGAGATCGAAGTCGCCAATGCCCTTGGTCGTGAATGCGGTGTACAAATTGTAGATGACCAGCCCAATGGCGGCGACGGCCAATACGCCGAGGATCACGGCGCCGTATGCCGCCACGAATCCTGCCACGGCACCCGCAACGGCGGCGGCCCCCACGAGGAGCGCGAGGGCGAGCTCCGGGGCCACGAAGACGAGCACCACGAAGACGAGCACCACGACGATCGCGATGGCCAGGACGACCAATGCGACGAGAAGCACTCCTTTCAGGAGCTCCCATGCTCCCTCGAGGACGCCGGCGAATACGCCCCCGACGAACGTCGCCGCACGGGATAGCCAGCTCTCGTCGCGGATCTCGCGGGCTTTCTCGTCGATGCTCGTTGCGAGGCTCTCCAGTGTTTGCCCTTGAACGGCAAGCCCGTCATCGATCTTCGCTGCGATTTGGCGTTTGCCGCTTTCGAGCTGTTCGGACCATCGAACGTCCGCGTCGTCGATCTTGCGTTGCAACTCGCCATCCAGCTTGTCGATGGCCCGTTGTGCGCCGGAGGTGGCCTCGCTCTCGATCTGGCCCATCGCCTCCGCGGCCTTGCCCGATAGGCTCGCGGCGGCGGTCTCGTACCTCGTTCCCAGCGCCGCGATGGAAACGCCGGCGGCGGCCATGCGTTGCGCATCGCCCACGAGCTTGTTCGCGCCGTCCAGCGCGCCTTCACGACTCGTTGCAACGAATCGATCGAGGGCCTGGGAAAAGCCGCCATGACCAGCTTCGATTTCGCGGTCCGCCTCGGCGATGCTCCGTTCGAGTGCCCGACCTCGCAGGATGGCCAGCCGCGGAACGACGGTCGCTTCGAATTCGTCGAGCTTCGCGGTGGCGTTGTCGGCTTCGGTCTCGAGTTGCTCGCAGGCTTGGGTGGCCTGTTGATCGATGCCTGTACCCGCCAACGCGGCGGCCTCGCGAACCGGCGTTGCGAGATTCCCACGATGCGATTCCAATTCGGCGACCGCGGCCTGATGCGCGTCATCGAGCTGGCTCTGCGCCCTGGCCGCAGTCTCCGTGATGTCCGTGATCGCCCGTTGGCGCGCATCCGCGATCTCGGTCGACGTGTCGCGCAGGACACTCGGAAAATCCGATTTGGCGTCTGCCGACTCCTGACGAAACTTGGCGGCCAGGGCCGCGGCATCGGCGCGGGACGCATCCGCCATTTCGCTTCCCGCGGCGGTGATGCCGTCGGCAGCTTCGCGCGCCATGTCTTGAATGACATTCGCGATTTCATCAGCGCGTTCGCCACTCCCGTACTGCGCGCGCTTTCGCGATGCGAGAATCCATGCAGCCTTGCTCTTCTCCGCGCACGTTTCGGTGGCCCGACGTGCTTGCGCGCGTCCCTCCTCGAGTATGGCCGTTGCGCGCGACTCGCTCGTCCCGCCCAGGAATTCCTGCTTGGCCTGCACCATGCCGTCGAGGCGTTCGAGCTGCGCTTCCGTGTTCGCGATGGAGGCATCGGTGCGAGTCTGGCGCGCGCTCTCGATTTCGTTGCGCGCAGCGTCCGTCACGGCATCGACGTGCCCGCGCGTGGTATCGAGGGCTTGCTCCACGCGCCTGGCCTCGCCTTCGATGGCGTTTTCGGCGGCAGCCTTGTCCGCGCGCGCGTTGGCCAGAATCGCGGACGTTCGCTGCGTGGCCGCATCGCGCATCGCCGTCTTTTTCGCCGCGACGTTCGCGCGATGGGCCTCGAGCAGCAGCGGGCCTCCATCGGCCCGCCCCGCCGCGTAGGCCTGCTTGGCGGTCATTCGCCCCGATGGGGACGCGGCTCGCTTCGCGGCCTTTCCCGGAGTCGCCGCGGCCGCGTCCCCCTTGGAGGGGGACACATGCGCGCTCTTCGCTTTCGCACCCTGCGCTGCGGCCGCGGCCATCGGGGTTCCTCGTGGATTGCGATCAGGAGAAGGCGAGGACGACGAGCGCGTTCGCGCCGTCGGCGCCGAGGTACTTGCCGACGACTTTGCCGGTTGCAGCGGCGCCATTGGTAAGAACGCCCGGCGTGCCGGCCTTCATGAGGAGAAAGGCTCCCGGCTTGACGCTCCCAGTTGCTTCGAAGCGCGCGCTGGCCTTTCCCGCAACGGCGACGCGCGCGATGTTGCCGGGGAGGATATCGACGCAAACCCCGACGATGGGGTCGTCGTCGGCACCGGCGGGCTTCACGGCGCTTCCGTCCGAGGACACCGTCGTGCCCTTGGTCACACCTGCAGCGGCGGGAAAATCGTGCACGAAGGCGCCCGCGAAGCCGCTCGGCACGGAGAGTCGGCCGTTGATCGTCAGATCATTCACCGTCGATGCACCGCCCACGGTCAGCGTGCCGCCCACCGTGGCGTTGCTCCCGATCTTCGCCTCGCCGGTCACGTTCGCGCTGTTCGCATTGGCGGCGCCACTCACGGACAGCGTTGCCGCCGTGGCGGTGCCCGTTACGGCAAGATTGCCTGCCACGGAGGCGCCGCCGGTCAAATTCGCAGCGCCGTTCACCGTGAGCCCGTTGCTCACGGTCGCACCCTGCGTGAGCTCGGCGGCGCCGGCAACGACCTTGATGCCCTTTTTGAACGTGGCGGTGTCCTCGAAGGTCGTCGGCCCCGTGAGCGTCGTGGTGCCCTTGATGGTGACGACCTTGTTGTCGCCGCCCAAGGTTAGGTCGCCCTCGAGGTTGATCGTCCCCGTCGTGGTGACCTTTCCTTTGAACTCGGCGTCCTCGATGACGAGGAGGTTCTTGCAAGTCACTTTGCCGTCGACATCGAGCCGGCCCTTCATGGTCACGCCATCGCTGAACAAGGCTTCGCCGGTGAAGGCCGATTGGCCGCGAACGGCGAGGTTGTCCCGAATCTCGAGCGGGACCTTGTCCCCGACGACGAATTTCGGCTTCGACGTGCCCGCGCCCACCGCATTGAGCTGCAGGGTCCCCGCTTGCTGCTTTTCTCTTTCCTCTTCCGTGGCCCGAAGCTCGTACGCCACGGCGCCCGATTGGAAGATGACGTGCTCGCGGAAAATCGCCTCGTGATGAAAAGTGACGCCCAGACGCGGATCGAGCTCGATGGCCGGCTTCACCTGGCCACCGCGTCCGGCTTCCCAGGCCCACGGGTGCACGACGGAGCTCGCGAGAACCCCGATGTACTGTGCGCTGTCGATGGGGGCGACCGTCCCGGCGACGGGAGCCGGCGCATCCCGAAACGTGTCGCGCGGACTGTTCGGGTCGACCACCCAGTCCCCCGAGTCGAGCTTCTTGATGACGCCGAGGGCCACACGGCTCTTCGTCGCATCGCCGGGCCCGCCGAGGTTTACGTGAGGTTCGACACGTGCCCCTTCGCGCTGCCCGACATTGAACGGCGGGGGATCGCCAAATTCGATATCGAAGTCCTCGACCACGCGCGGATCGGTGGCCTGGCCGCAGAACGACAGCACGTTCTTCGGGCGGTCGCTCGATTCCGCGTACGTGAGGTACACCATCGCAGGCGAGGGGACCCGCAGCTGCGACTTGATTCGGGAAATGACCTCCACGGTTTGGCGAACCACGATGACCTTGCCGTCGCCGCCATACGCCACGCCCGGCTTGACCAGGATGGTGTTCTTGACCTGCTCCAGCTCGAGCCCCCACGCAATCCCAAATGCGTCGCGCGTCAGGGAACGCCGCTCGAGTGCCGCACGAAAATACGATTGATCGCCCGCCAGCTCGTCGGCACCCAGGATGAGTCCATCTTGATACAGAACCCGCACGTTGTCGGCATTGGCCATGGCCTAGCGCCTCCTCTTGTCGCCTTTGAGAAGCTTCTGCGCCTCGTCGGCCTTCGCCGGATCATCGGGTCTCGGGGGCTCGTCGGCGGTCGCTGCGGCGGCCTCTCCGCTTTCATCGGGCTCGGACGAGGGCTTCTCCTGCTCCCTTTTGAGCCGCTCCACTTGCTGCTCGGCCTCGGCGAGTCGTTTCAGCACGTCCGCGAGAGCGGGCGCCGGATCGGGAGCGGTGCCGACGCGCTCCGGGAGGCCCAGAAAAATGTTGTAGCCCGTCTTCCGAACGGCTTCCGGAACCACCGTGCCCTGAGGAATCGCTTGAAGAACGATGTCTTCGAATTCGTCCTGCTTGAAGTCCCCGGGCACGCGTTTCCCGTGCTGAATCACGCGCAACGCCATATCCGATTGCGCAAGCTTCACGGACTTGGTCAGCGGTTTCGCGGTTTCCGTATCCTGGAGAACTGGCGTCATGTTCGGCGCCATCGCCGTAATGGCTTTTCCAATTTGCCCAATCAGCGACGAGCCGCACGGATCGGTGCACAGGGCGTCCTGCCTAGGCGGCTCCGTTCCCTCGGCGGCGGGTTTCTCACCCTGCGGCGGTTGGCCCACCAGCTGACCGAGCAAATAGCCCACCAGCATGGTCAAGTCGGCATTGGAAAGCACACGCCGGCGCAAAGGCTTTACGACAATCTGCGGGGTTCTGTCCGCGAGCGTCGTGAAAAAGACCTCGGCCAACACGACGACCGCCTCCCCAGGGCAAGGTTCGCAACCCACACTGGAAATCACGTCGAGCAACGCGCCCGCCGCCGCACCGCGATTTTCCGGCGTTCCCTGCCCATCGCGGGCCAATTCGTGCTGCAGAAAGGAAACGTTCTTGCTCAGGTTCCATCGATGCTCGAGGTGGCGCGCGTACGTGTACGTGCCGACGCCACCCCGAATGCCAACGTCGGGCGTGCACTTGGCAAGCAGCCGTTCTGCCGGTTCCTGTGTCGGATCCGTGTACGCGCAATCATCGACGAACGTCGTGTGAGGCGGCGCAGGATCTTTGCACTCGTCGACCAGGCACCCCGAGGTCCAATACGAATCGGAGATCTCGTTCAGCCACACGAAGCGCACCCGCTCCTTGACCCGCGAGAAATCGCACCCGGGGTCGGCGCTTGGTCCGCACGGTGTGCCGTAGCGCGGCTTTGCCGCGTCCAGGCAATCGTCGTACACCACGGCGAGGTAGAATCTCTCGTTCTGCGGCGGGGTCACGCACGGATCGCAAGGATCGCGCTTTGGCCTTCCCACGTCCGCGGGAAGCGGCCGGGTAAGACGCGTTTCGGCGGGGTGAATCAACGCCCTTCCGCGCGCGTCGTAGGCGACACCGGAGTGCACCACGATGGAGCACGTCTCGGGCTCCAAGGTGAGCTCGTACCCGCAATACACGCCCCAACCTCCGGTGACGCTCTCGGCGACGCGCTGTTGGTTCCGGTGGTAATCCACCACCGCGCGCAAATCGGCATCGGTGACCATCTGGCCCGGGAAGAATCGCGGTCGCGGGCTCAGGCACGCCGGCGCCACCACGCCTTTGCGCGACGTGGCTTCCTCCGTCCCCGAGGTGCAATCCTGCGCGCCGGCCTGACCCGCCGCAGCGGCGCACGAACTGCACGCCGTTCCCTGTCCTTGTCCCTTCTTCGAGCATCCACAAGACGAAGTCGTGGTCATCGCGTTCATCGTGCCCTCCGGTGCTGCACGGCATATTGAGCAAGTGCGGCAATCAAAACCGTGGGCAGCACCAACGGGCGCCCTTTCCTATTGTCGATGTCGGTTACTTTGCCGCCGGGAATGACGCGCACGTGCGCCAGCCCCAAGCAATGATGGTCTTTGTCGCAGGGATCGGGACGGCACGACCAGCAGCAGTCGGTGATCCAGTCGCTGATCCACTCGGACAATTTCTTGTGCTCGCACTTGTCGATGTCTTCGAGCAGCTCGGTGATCTTTTCCGGCCCCGGATCGGGCGGCTCCAGCGAGACTTCGATGCGAAATCCATGGCGGACGCGCGAGGGCTCACACGATGGCGCGCAGCACGTTTCCGGCCCGCCGAGTGCCTGCACCGGCCGCTCGAAGCTCTCGTGGTAGCAAATCGAAATATAGAGATCGACCGGATCCGGTTTGCAATCCTCGTCGTCGTCGTCCTCGCTCGGGTGTTCGTGGGTGCCTTCACCCCGCTGACGCGCGCGAAGCGCGGCTTCGGCAGCCTCGTGAAGGTCGATTTCGACATCGCGCTCGACGCGGATTTCGCGTCCAAGGCAATCGAGTGCCACGCCCTTCCGGAGGATGACGCGTTCATTGCACTCGGTATCGTCGACCCTTAGACCGCAGACGGTCCCGTAGCCGTGAAGTTCGGCGTTGTGGCGGCGGATGTTTCCGAGGTGAAAATCCTGCTCCACGGACATGTCCTCGGCCTCGAGGAGCATGCTGTAGAAGTACCGGCTGCGGTGGACGTCGTTCGTTCCCGTCAGCGGACGATGCTTGTGATGTCCAGTCTCCCCGTGGGCGTGATCGTGCGGATGCATTCTGTCTCCTGGTTCTTTCAAAGGGTGGAGTCCATTCCGAGCCGGAGCCCCGTTCCAAGTTGAATGGCGGCGCCGGAAGCCGGCTCGCGTGCGAGAAGCATCGCGACCGGAGGCGCTGCCGGCGCCGTGTCGGGTGCGGGTTCGGCAGGCAAGGTCCAAGGGAGGTTTCGCCCGAGTGCGGCATCGAGATTGAGGCGTCCGGTTTGCCCGAGCGAGAAGCGCGGCCTCACGGCGACGAAGCGCACCTCGGCCCCGGCGGGCGCTTCTTGCCTTGCGATGCGCTCGATGCGCTCGAGGATCTCGCCATGGGCCGCGAGGGCAGGGGGCACGAAGATGGTGAGCATTCCGCGGCTTTCCGCAATGGGATCGAGCTCGGGAAATGGCCGTCCATCGACGCGCGCGGCACCGAGGGCAAGGCCGCGTCCGAGTTGCATGCGCGGTGGCTCGCACGCGCCGGGAAGGATCGTGGAACATCCGAGAACCGCATTCGTCCCCGATGCGCCGATGACGAACGATGATCGTGCCCGGAAAGCCTCGACGATGCGGATGTTCGGACCGCCGTACCACTCGAGGAACGTCTGCATGGCCGTGCGCGTTCCGCGCTTGCGAAAGAGCGGCAGCGCCTTGGCCAACACGTCGCGTCGCTTCTCCGGAAGCCATGACGGCTCGAGGAACAGGTCGATGCGCTCGGCGAGCCATGGAAAGAATTCGGGATCCCCTGCGTAGGGCTCGAACAATCGGCGCAGCAGCGAAATGTTGGCACCGATGTCGACGTTCTCGGCCTCGAACAGCGAGAGAAAGCGCGCGGTGAGATCGCGCCCGTCGGGATCCTCGGAATAGATGGCCGGGAGATACCGAAGGTACGAATCGCGCGGGTATTCGACGCGGAGCCAATTGAGTCGTGGCGCCGTTCGGCCGTCGCCGTGCAACGTGAGGCGCACCCATGCGAAGCGGCCGCGAGCCCCTTCGAGAACGAGTTCTGCGGGCCGTCCTTTGCGCGCGAGGACGAGGTCGCGCGGCCTCGTCCAGCGTGCGTCGTTCTCTTGGGCCTCGGGCACGAAGGCGTGGCAATCGTCGGCCGCGAGAACTTCGGCCGTCACCCCTGCGGTGGGCGGCGTGTCCACGAGGCCCGTGATGCGGTGCCACTCGGTCGCGGGCAGCCCGGAATCGAGCGGCCCCAGAACGACACTGGCCGACGTGACGTAGAACCCATTGGACTCGAATGCGATGGGTTCGACGCGGCATTCGTTGGACAATCCGTGCAGCGTTTGGCCGCGCCACGCGAGCGCACTCCAACCCCGGACTTCCGTGCTCCAAGCCATGGCGTCGAGTCGTCCGTCGCGAAGTTGGTATTTGACCACGCGTCCCGAGCGCGCATCCCCGATGTACAAGACGTCGTCGGCATCCAGCGCAAACGCGACCGCAGGGAGGGCGGGGCGGCGGAGCTGGAACTCGCGCAGATCGTTCGGTGGACCGATGAGCACGGACTCTTTGCCGGCGGCAACGATCGCGACGATTCCGCTTTTCGATACCGCGATGGCATCGCCGGCCTTGCGGATCCGAACGATGCGTGCGAGGCGCTGGTCGCCATGGATGGGGCCATCGGTCTCGTCGAGCACATAGAGCGTGTCGTCCCTGCCGACGGCGATCGCGGTGGGCTTCGGCGTCCGGATCCGCCCAATTTCTCCGGCGGGCGAGAGGCGCAGCACGCGAATCTCCCCGAGCCGCGGCAGCGCGACGAAGAGCCGTCCGCGGCGATCGACCGCGAGCTGGCCCAACGTCGCCTTGCGAAACTCGGGCAGCCCCCACACTGCGGGTGCGCCGGGTTCGCACGTACCACGCGCGCCGGCGAGGCAAAGGGCGCGTCGATCGTCACGGACCGCGATGGCGCCACCCATCGCATCGAAGGCGAGCCCGCGTGCGCGCGCATGAACGGGGCGCGCGAGCTCCGTGTTGGGAAGCTCGCCCGCGCGCAGGGTGAGGCCATCCGGCCCGAACACGACGCCCCAATCACGCGGGACGGGATATTCCGGATACGCGAGACGCCATCCGTTCCAACCATCGAGGTGGAAATACTTCGGTGCGGAGATGCCGAGCGGGCGCATGCATCACCTCCGAATGCTTTCCGTGACCACCTTGACCGAGTGCGAACCCGACGCGAGCAGATCCAGCTTCGAATCGAGCGGAACGTCGGTGCAGTCCGGCGCGGTCAGGCCATCGATGGCCATGTGCAGATCGTTCACGGCGGCCACACGGTCCACCGACAGAACGAGGCTCATCACCTCGCCGTGCACGATGGTTCCTTGGAGGGGCCATCCGCTGCCGTCCGGCCCTCCCCGGATGGGGTCGAAATACGCGCGCAATTTCTCACCAATCGCGGTCCGCACGTCGGGGGCATCCTGCTCGCTCTTCACGCGCACCGTGACGTCGACCACCACCGTGCGGTACCGCGGCGCGACGACGAAAAGCTCCGTGGTCAGGATGCGGTACGGCTCGATGGCCGCCGAGACGCCGTCCAAGAACGTCTGCGTCGGCATCGGCGCCGTCTCCTCACCCTTTCGCGGCGGAACGACGACCAGCGTGACCGCCCCGGTGAGCGGTGCATGCGGATACAGCGGATGGTGCCGATTGATCGCCGTCGCGCGCGCCACGCCGGCGTGGGCCTTCGCAATCGTCTCGAAGTCGGCCGCGGTCACCGCGCGCTCGGCGGTACGCAGCCTCCGCGGAGCCTCGAGCTTCGCATGGTCGATGGTCTCCTCGTCCTCGCCACCCGCCGTGGGCTCGCGCTGGGTGACGCCGCGCAGGTTCGGTACCGACGTGGCCAGCGAAATCGCTTCCGCCTGCACATTGCCCTGCGTCCCTCCACCGGAACGGTACGTCACGCGCAGGTTGTTCGGACCGCGCAGCGGGATGCGCCCTTCGATGCCATTGCCAAATACAATTTGCGACCGATCTTCCGAGACGGTGAAGGCCCGCAGCGGATAGCCATCGCGCGCAACCTCCGTCGCGGTCTTTCGTGAGGCCAGATCGACGGTGTAGGGCCAGGCCTGCCAAGAGAACGATCCCTTGTCGTCCGGCTCGTTCACCTCCACGATGGGCGGATCGTTCGTCTCCATCAGAATGGGCGGGTGCCGCACCGTGCGCACTTGATCGGGTGTGCCGTCGCTGCCCGGTACGAGCAGCTCGTTGGCATACGTGCGCCATTGCCGAATGCGGGCCGCGTTGATGGACACGTACCGCACCGAGCGCGTCTCGATCTCCGTGACGTCGTCGGATACCGCGCGAATCCAGAAGCGCTCCTTCTTCTCGAGATCTCCAGCTTCTTTGGTGCGCACCAAGTCGTCGGTCACCTTCACGCGAATGAACCCACTCCGGCGCAGGCCGCGCGTTTCATCGTGCACCAGCTCGAGCCGCTTCCATGACGAGGCGCCCGTCCGGCCCTCCCAGCGCACGTCGCCTTCGAGCTCGACGATCTCGGTCGGATTCGACGTCGACGCCGGCTCGAGCTTCACCGCCGCCTCGTCGGTGCGCACGAAGATCGAAAGCTCCGCGGAGCTACCCGGCTTGACCAGCCGCGGCTCGGCATCGAGTCCCAAGTAGAGGGAGCGCCCGCGCAGGCGGGTCAAACCAAAGGGCGCAAACGCCACCTTTCCCGCTTGATTCGTCGCCGTGAGATCTTGCCGCTCCGCGCTGAACCCGTCGTCCACGAGTACGGCGCCGAGCGAGGCTCCGACCAGGTGCACCCGTTCGCTCGCCTCGAAGGGGATGTCGTCCTCCTTGCCCGGTGCGCTGAGGCGAAGCTCGAAGGGCTCCAGGGTGAATGGGTCGCTTGGCTGGCTCACCTCGAGCTCCACCACACCGGTCGCCGCGATGGCGGGACTCGGCCCGATGCCGACGAGGTTCAGGAACGAAACGTACATTCGTTCGTCGGGCACCTGGTTCAAGCGAAACAGCGTCGTCTCGGTGAGCCATGCAAACAGCTGCACCAACGTGATGCCAGGATCGCTCTCGTTGTGATCGGTCCACGTCGGCAGGTACGCGACGATGCGCCGTTTGGCTTCATCAACGAGGTCTTTGAACGTACGATCGTCCAGATTTTTGGGCGTGAAGGGCATCTAGGGCTCCTCGGTCCCTTCGTTCAAATAGAAGGGATAAACTTGATTCAATACGGAGTTGTTCTCCCGAATGCGGTACGTGAGAGACGCCGTGAGCCGCGTGGCCACGTCGGGATCGGGGATGACGGTGACCGCAATCACGTCGATCCGCGGCTCCCATCGCGTGAGGGCCGCGGCAATGGCATCGGCAATGCGCGAGGCGGTGGCGCTGGTCGCCGGCTCGAAGAGAAGTGCGGGCACCTCGGAGCCAAACCCCGCGCGCATGACCCGCTCACCGAGGCGTGTGCCGATGATCACGCGGATGGATTCTTCGATGTCATCCTGTCCTTCCACGAGCACGAATCCGCCATGACGGCCGATGCGGAGGGGAAAACCCCAGCCTCGTCCAAGCTCTCTTCGAAGCATCGATTCGTTCCTTTTTCGAACTTCATCCAAGTTGGATACGCGGAGACTTCACTTCGACTTGCGCCGCCGCCTCGATTCGCACGCGGGTGGTGGCTTTGAGCGTGATCAGGCCGCCGCCCTCCTCGATGGACAGCGTCTGGCCATTTTTGGTGGTAATCTCGATTCGTTCTTCGCCGGATTTTTCGGAAAGTACGATTCGATGTCCCGTGCGTGATTTGAATACGCGCTCGTCCTTGTCGCCCGGCGGTGCGTGCTTTTCCGAGTACACGGCACCGAGAACGATGGGATTCGCGGGATCGCCGTGCTGAAACGCGACGACCACGTGGTCCTCGACCTCGGGCACCCAGAGTTGGCCGTGACCGTCGCCTCCAAACGGTGTCATGACCGGGCACCAGTCGCTCACGGTGTCGAGGGCGGGAAACTTCAATTTGACATAGCCGCGCTTCTTGGGATCGTCACGGTCGACGACGATGCCGATGAGGAGCCCGACGTGCCGGTTGCCTGCACTCATGTGTACCCCCGCCGCACGGAAAACGTGGTTTGGTAGCCGTTGCCGTCGATCCGGTGCGTCGTTTCCGTGACGTAATAAACGCCGCTGAAGCGCTCGCCGAGACCGCCCAGGTAAATGTTCTGCCCAGCGCGAAGGGTGGGGAGGCCGACGGTGGAAGCCTGCCCCGTGACGAAGGTCCTCGCCGCCTCCTGGAGGATCCTTTCCGCTTCTTTTCTCGCTTGCTCGTCCGTTTGGATCCCTTTGCGGGTAACCTTCAGCTCTTTGCCCTCGCCGAAGGCCACGTTCAATACCTCGGCTGCGTTCTTGTCCCCCTGCGCCTCGGCCAGGCTCGCGCGGTCGGCGGATGCCTTGATGAGGCGCGCCTCGCCCACGTGCCACGATTCGACGGTGACCTTGGTGAGCTGCCCCGAGAGCGTCAACGATGGTGAAAACGAAGCGAGCGACGTTCCCCACTCCAGCGCCATGGTCGGCTCCTCGCCCTCGCGCATTTTTCGAAAGAGAAGAACCTCGCGGGCGTTTTTCCCGGAGCCTTCGAATTCCATGAGAATCTCGTAATTGTTGGCCGCAGCCCGATCGGCGAGAAACTTGAGATCGTCCACGTTGTGCTGGGGCATCTCTGGATGCACCGGCGACGTTTCATCGGCGCGGCAGGCCATGTGATTGTTGTCGTCCGCAATCTTCTTGGCGATATCGGAATCCCTGGAGTTCGGCCATTGATTGCTCTTCGTTTTCCGCTGCCATCGATGCCGGCGGTCGAAGCCCGAGATGCGAACGGTGGGGCCGCCCGCCGCTGGAAACTGCGGTTCGATGCCCGTGATTTCGCCCACCATCATCAACGTCCGTGCTGGGGCGTCGGCGTAGCCCATTTCGATGGCCACACGCGCGCCGAGCTTGAGGGTCTTCTGGTCGTCGGAGTACTTGAAGCGAGGCGGCTTGCCATCGCCGCCGTCGTTCCAATTGTTGAGAACGAGCTCGAAGCTGGTCAGCCCCATCAAGGAATCTTTGACCTGCACGCTCAGGCAGTCCGACCCGTGCTCGTGGAGCTGTTGTCCATCGACGTAGACGTAAAAAACGGGCGCGTAGAACGTTGGCGCGTATTTGTCGCTGTTGACGGCGAGAAGCGAATCTTTCGTCACGTTCCGCCCTCCGTCACTCTTCGGACGAAGTCCACCTTGGGGATCTCCAGCACACGCCCGGGCGTGAGCTTCGCCGGATCGCGAATGCCATTCCGCGTGGCAATCTCGCGCCACAACGTTTCATCGCCGTACATGCGATGGGCAATCGCCGGGAGGGTATCACCCTGACGCACGACGTCCGTTTTCGTGCGATCGGGCGATTGGCGATTCATCGGGCCGAGCTGCTCGACCAACGTGCGATAACGCTTTACGCCGAGGGTCACCTGGATGCGCGTGGGCGTGCCGTCGGGATCGAAGAGAACGAATTGCCGCCGCACCGATTCGATGACCCCGCGCATGACCTCCTCGCCCCACTCGAAGAGGCACACGGGAGGCGCATGGCGCTCGCCGTCGATGCGTGCGAGCCGCAAAATTTCGTTCGCCTTGGTCCTCGCGTCCCGACCTTTCGAGCCCGGCGGGTGGTCCGTCGTGTCGATGAGCAGCTCGAACGAGAGCTTTTCCGTATTGCCACGTACGAACTGAATGATGGGCGCTTCGAGCCCCGGAATGGCAATTTCCGCGAAAGTATTCGACTGCTCGATGACGTACTCTTTGGGATTGAACGGCACTTCGAATTCGCCCGGGCCGGCGCCAGGCAAACCGAGGGCGCCCTTGACCGTGTTGGCAACCGCGCTGCCGACACGGCCTGCCGCCGCGGCGAGGCCGCCCGCGGCTCCACGGCGCGATTTCGATTCCGCCGCCTTGTCGCCATCGGGCGTGATTCGAAGTTTCTTGAGCTTGTCGTCCACGGCCTCAGTACTCCTCGTGATCGCGGCTTTCCAGATCGAACCGTCGCTCGCGCTCCAGCCGCAGCGCGGCCCGCGTGCGCTGTCGCTGCTCTTCGGCCTCGGCCGTGGCGTTTTCCGAGGTGTTCGGGCGGGCGGCGGGCGGCGTCACTTCGATGCGGGCGATGAGCTCTCCAATGATGAGCGGCATGATCTCCTCCTCAGAACAATGCGGTGACGGCGCCGACGGCTTCATCGGCAAGGTTGAAAAGCCCCTCGTGGGCAATGGTGAGGGCCTCGGTCGCGACGCCGTTTTGCGAGGACGACAGCGTGGGTCCCGACCACTTCGTCGGAAGCCCGCGGACGAACCACCAGGTTTGCGCAGGCTTGCCGTTGGCGGCCAAAAGAACGATGTAACCGTTCTTGCGTTGGTACGTTCCCGACGCCACGTCCTTGATCCAGGTCGAGAGCTCACTCGTGTAGAGAAGCCCTCGCTTGAGGACGATGTCCGTATGATTGGTACGCGTCGGAAGCTTGTGGACATAGCCATTCACGCCGCCCTCCGCGTAGGGCAGCATTTCGACCGAGACCTCGAGCCCCGAGCAGTCGGTGAAGCCACCGGCCACCGCAGAAGCGGCGCCGCCGGCCACCGCTTTCAGGCCGCTGCCAATCGACTTGAATGCCTGACCGGGGGTGTCGACCAGCACGACGCGATACCGAAATGCGGGAAGGGGATTGGGCATTACGCCACCTCTGGCCGTCGCGGCCCGGTGAGATCGAGCACCTCGGAGCCGTCGCGTGAAAAGCCCACGCGGATGGTGAGAAACTCGAGGGGTACGCTGGGTGCGATGTCGACTTCCGCGATGACCCGGCCCAAGGCGACCGAGTCGGGCGGGTTCGTGGTCTCGTCGCAGCGCACCGCATACGAGGTGTTGGGCGTGGCACCGGCAAAGGCACCTTGAAGAAACAACTCGTGAAGCGACGCTTCCAAGGTGATGCGAACGTGAATCCAGAGGAACGGATCGTTCGGCTCGAACACCAGCGTTTCGCCGGTGACGCGGAGCATGCGCCGCACGAAGGCGACCACGCGGGCCGCGGGCACGTATTTCTGCGGCCCGATGCCGGCGAAGAGGGAGCGGGCGCCGTAGACGAGCACGCCGCGCCCTGCAAACGATGCCACCGCCGAGACCTGGCCGTCGTTGAGATCGGCGCGCTCTTGCTCGGACAGCGCGCGTTCGCTCGCCGCAACACCCTCGAGTCGTTCGTTGGCGAAGCGGGCCGAGGGACCGCGCTCGCGCGTGGTGCGGGCCATGATTCCGGCGATGTGTCCGCACGCCGGCAGGAAGACCGTTTCACCGGCGTCCGAGCGCGCGCGAATCGCGTGGACCCAGGGATAGAACATGGCTCCGAGGCTGCCCCCGGGCTGCTCGTTGCCAGAGGTCCCGAGCTCGTGCGCCCGTGCAATCGCCCCGCGCGTGGAAAGCGAGGGCAACGGATCGATGAGCGCAATGCGCTCGCGGCCCTCCTGAGTGGCTCCGAGTGCGGAGAGAAGCTCCTCCTGCAGCCGCGGAACGCTGGCCGCAAAGTCGGGCATGCGGTTGTCGATTTCTCCTTCGACACCAGGGCGCGGTTTCGAGCCCGACGGCGGGGCAGGGGGCGGTGACGGCTCGGCGCACGGTGGTGGCGGCGCCGCCGGTGGCTTCTCGATGGGGATGTCCGTGGGCAGCTCCCCGCACGGGTCGAGTTGGGCACTGAAAGGCAGCATCAACTCGGGAATGCTGACGATGCTCGGTGCGGGGTGGGACGCGAGAACGGCCATGGCGGCTTCGAACGCGGCCCGATCGATGGCCCCCGTCCCGTCGTCACCGCCACGAAGAACGATGCGTACCATCGCCCCGTCGGCCCCCTCGGGCAGACGACCTTCGCGGGCCGCCCACGGTCGTTCGAGCACGGTGCTCGCGCCACTCGGCCATGCCCGAGGCGCTTCGGAGCGAAGCAGCGCGGATTCGCCCGGCGCCTGCAGCCGAAGTGCGAGCGCCAGCGCATCGTCGAGCGGGAGCCATGCGGGCGGCACCTCCGGTTGCAAAGAAGGCCCCAGCGGTTCTTTGGCTGCGAAAAATCGCCAGATCGCGCGTGGCCCCTCGGGAAGCAGCGAGAGATTGCGAAAGCGCTCCGTCACACCCCCGCGCGCATCGCGAAGGGTGACGTGCACCGTCGGGTCGATGGACTCGATGGTTCGCAGCTCCTTCGTCGCGGCGGAAGGAGAGAGCTCGAGCCCTCCCGCCTCGGCCGGGACGAGTCGCCCGAAGGCGAGCGAGCCGTCCTTGCCGAAGACGCGCACCAAGTCACCGGCCGAGAACCCCGGCGCCTCGAACGGGAACTTGGCAATCGCCGCGCGCTTTCGGACGACAATCGGGATTTGCAATTCGAGGCCCTCGGACCAGGAGCCGGCCGACGATGCGCCGAGCCCGATGGTCGCCCCCGTGGCGAAGTCCCGCACGTACGCCGACGACGCCCGCATCTTCGGTGATGCGAGACGGAACAGGATGCATGTTCCGCCGCCGTTCTGGAAAAAGCCGTGCACGGCCAGCGGCGTGAGCGCAAAGCCTCGGTGGGCGCGGAGTTGCGGTTCACGCGTGCGCTGGTCCTCCGTTGCACCGGCGATTGGAACCAGATCGCCGAACGTCGCCCTGAACTCGCCGAGATCTTCGATGCGCGAGGCCACGAGCAGCGGGCCACGCTCGAAAATCCCGGCGAAACCGACGATGTCCGCCCGAAGGGCGTCGGCGTCCTGGGGCCGTTCGGCGCGAACGAATGCGATTCCGGGGGCGAGGCTCATGTCTACTCGAGGTCGACGCCCTCGTGCGCGAGCTCGAGGGACTCCAGGGCCGTTTCGTTCTTGCCAGCAGCGAGCGAAGGCCCGGACAGCTTGCAGGGCCACGCATTCTTGATCTTCCAGGTGACCACCGTCTCGCGTTTCTCGTTCAAGAGATGCACGGTGACCAACGTGCGAACATTGGCATCTTCGACCTGGCCATTCTCGACTTGCTTGCGCCACTTCCAGAAGCCGTCGGTGCCGACGATGCCGCGCTTCATGACCACGTTGGGGTGCTTGCGAATGCCCGAAAGCTTTCGCATCGCCACCTCTTCGTCGCCCGTGCGGTACTCGATGATGCCCTGCTCGGAGTCGAGGCCGGTGATCTCGGAGAATGCGCCGGTGACCCCGTTCCCGAACTCGACCTTGAAATTGAATACGCCGTAAGGGTTATTTCTAGCGATTGCCATGAATCATCTCCTCAATTCGCCGTGCGGGCATCGGCCGTCAGTTGGGCAATTCGGAATATGACGAATTCGGCCGGCCGCGTGGGAACGATGCCGATTTCGCAAACGAGTTGGCCATTGGCGATCTCCTGCGGCGTCATCGTTGTCCGGTCGCACTTCACGTAGAATGCATCGGCCGCGGTGGCCCCGAGCAGTGCGCCTTTTCGCCACTCCGACTCGAGAAATGCCTCGATGGTCCGCCGCACCCGACCCCATAGGTCGATGTTGTTCGGTTCGAAGACGACCCACTGCGTCCCCTCGTCGATCGAGCGCTCCAAATAGAGGAACAAGCGGCGCACGTTGATGTACTTCCATTGCGGATCGCTGGAGATGGTCCGGGCGCCCCAGATTCGGATCCCGCGGTTGTGCGGCCGAAAATCGCGAATGACGTTGATTCCCTCGGGGTTGAGGACCTCCTGCTCACCGGTGAGCACACGGGTGAGCACGTCGCGCGCTCCGAGCGCCACTTCGTTCGCCGGCGCTTTGAACACGCCTCGCTCGCCGTCGACGCGCGCGTAGACGCCGATGGTCAAGCCGCTCGGCGGTGCCTTGATGAGACTACCGGTCTGCGGATGCGCAATCTGGACCCACGGATAGTAAATGGCACCGTAGGTCGAATCGAAATTGCTGCGATGCAGGCGAATCCGCGCGATATCCGCATCGTGCGGGCCGTCGAGGACGGCGAAGCGGTACTTCATTCTCTGGGCATGCCCGAGCAGCGCTCCCTGGATGCTTTCGTTGGTAATCCCAGGAACCGCGACGATCGAGATGTCCTCCTCGTCCTCGAGCGCTGCAATGCCGGTACGGTCACCGGGACCGGCGCCGGGGTTGCCGACGTACTCGGGGATCCCGGGCACATCGTCGGCGTCGCCGCGTGCGGCGAGCCTGTAATCGCCCGTCGCGGTGTCTACTTCCTGCCTTCCCTCCGTATCTCGCGTGGGCGCGGGCCCCAGTGTCGTTCGCGCGCCGGTGGGGGTCGTCGGATGGGACGCGAGTGGTTCCGTCGTCATGAACGGCTTGACCTTGAGGTCACCATTGCTCTCGGTGTCGAGCTTGACGAGCTGCGAACCCCGCTGCAGGGCGTGCCACACCGAGTGCGCCGCGTTGAACTCCGCCTTTTGCGCATCGGTCAACCAAGGGATGGAGGCGGTCGCCCGGATGGACCACCAGGAGCCGGTGAAGCTTTCCGAGAGCGCGCGCCACGTGACGGAGACATTCACCTCGGCCACTGCGATCTTGTGATTGGCGGTACCCTGCTCGTTGAAGTCCTTGAGCGATTCCTTCTTCGCGATGACCGTGAGCACATTGCCGACGATCTTCGTCACCGTGCCGTAAACGAACGCGAGCTCCCCGACGGGCGGCGTTCCCACGGGCTTTTTGTTCCACGAAAGCTCCACGGTGGCGCCGAGGTAAAAGCTGACGCTCGAACCAACGGTGACATTTCGGGTATCGAGATCGCCCTCGGCATTCGCCGGCGTAACCGCGGCGAGGATATCTGCCAACGGGCCGTTGGTCGGGCGCACCTCGACGCCGACGTCCTCGCCCCACAGCCCCGGCTCGCGTGCCCGCAACTCGGTACCTTCGTTCTCCTTCCCGATGGCCGCAGAGATGCGGACGAACGCCGTATCCGCCCGATGCTCGTCGGCGAGCGCGGGGCAGGTAACCTTTCCGCTCGCCAAGTCCGGATCACCGAGGAGCGAAGTTTCATGATCCTTGTCGCGAAACAGCTTTGCGACCGTCTTGTCGAACCCGCGAAGGGTCGTCAGATACAGGGTCGTTGCGTCCTTGGGGGCGCTGGCACGCAGGCGCGCCACGACGCCGCTCCTCAGATAAATCCTTCGCAGGTCGTCTTCTTCGAACTTTTTCGTGGATTTGAAGGCCCGCGAAATGAACGCCCGCTTGCCGCCGTTTTCGAAGAATTGCTGAATGGCAATCGGCAGATAGCCATGAACCCCCATGGTCGATTCGGACTCGTTGAGGGGCAGATAGCCGCCGAATACGCGCTGAAATTCGTTGAGACTCGCGACCAGAATGGGAAAACCCTTTACCGGGCCCCGTTCCGTCATTCCCACGAAACCCGCGGTGCTCGTGGATACGCCTTCGATGGTCCGTTGTCCTGGTCGCTCTTCGACGTAGACTCCGGGAGCAAGATATTCAGCCATGTCTCCTCCGTTACGGCACCTTGGTAAGTGGTGCGATATTCGTGCGATTCAGTTTGAAATTCGATACTTCGGTGAGAACCTCGCCCCCGGCGTACATGACGGCAACGGACGGGGGACCGAGTGGGGGATTGGGCGGCGGGGGCAGCTTCTCGGGAATGAAAACGGTGAATTCTCCGCGCGCATTCAACGGAACCCTGTGGCTCGGCACACGAGGATCAGGGTCGCGCAGCTCGACTTCGAAGCCAATATGGGGCTCTCCCGAAGCTTTTTCCACCCGTCCAATGAGGACCGTATCCTCGGGCCCGAACGGATAATCGACGTTGCGGTACATCGTGATGTTCACCGGCGATTCCGACGGGGCGGCCACGGTTCCGTGGAATGGCAGATAGCCGCGCGCGGACACATGAACGTCGTAAACCCCGCCCGGAACGTGGAAGGCCACGACATAGCCGGTGGCATTCGCTGCCGTGCGGAAGAAAAGCCTTTTGTCGGACGGCGGCGGAATCGACCCCTGCGCGCGCCGCCGCATGGCCCGATCCCGCCGCGGCACGAGCACGAGAAGATCCGCGACGCGACCGCCGAGAAGGCGCCCCGTCGAATAATCCGATATGGCAAAGCCGAGGTGCGATTCGGGGATGGGCAAGCTTACGAGTCCCGGGCGCATGCGATCTTTCAACCCACTTTCCGAGGGGACGCGCCCTCCCGGGGATCCTGAACCGAGTCTCTGAAGTCCCGCTGCCGCACGAGCGACTCGGCAAACGTGCGCTTCGACGCAATGGGCACGATCGAAGCGCGGTAATACAGGGCAAGCTTGAAGCGCTTGAAGCCAAAACTCGTCCAGATGCGCGTCTGGTCCTCGATGCTCGGATTGTTCAAGGTCACCTGCACGGATTCCTCGCGTTTCCAGCTGGGACCGAGCAGCGCGGGACTCAGCTCCGAGTGGTCGTAAAACACGCGGACGATGTCTCCCAGCACCTCGTGCTCGTCGGCGGTGTGCCCTGCGGCGAGCCAAACGCAAATCATGTAGTCGAGATCCAATACGATGGGTGGCGGTTGGAGATCGGCCGCGCCTCCCGGGCCGGGTACCAAGCTCATTTCGCGATTCTTCAAGAAGCTGTTTTCGCGAATGTTGAATAGAAAAATGGTAATGCGAGGCACGCGCGGAGGGTCAGGAATGGCATCGATGGATTCGATGGCGACGTGATCCTCGGTAAACTCGCGAACGCTCAGCTCGTCGATCAGGATTCGACGCAGCGCCTGACTCGTATTTTCGATTGCAAGCTCGTTTGCCATCGCAGCATGTACCTTTCCAAGGGCTGCCTAGTCGGAGAACAACTGCTTCGACTCCAACGCTTTGACGGCGTTGCCAACGGTTTGCGCCATCTGTGCGAGCTGCGTCGCGATTGGGGTGATCACGGCCGCGTGCGCGGGCAAGAGGGGAGGGATCTGGGTCAACGCAACGAGCGCCCCCGACAACAGCGATATCTCCAATTGCAATGTACTGAGTGCCGTCTGGACCGCCGGCGCCAGCGCCGTGGCCTGCGCTCCGGCCCCTACGTTCACACGCAAATCTCCGCCATCCGCCATGGCCCGTCTCCTCGACCTCCGGCCGGGAGGAATTCCCGGCGTGTCGCGGAGACCCAATTCAACTTTCGAGCCGTTTCCGATCAGCTGAAATCACGCTGCGCGCGAGCAACATCCCGTTGCAAGATGCGACGTGCAACGTAGCAGCCGCAACGCGCGTCGAATGTTCCCGAGAAACCACCGATTGCGCATTTTTTAGGTCGATCGGCGAACGCCACCGAGCCCGCGGCATCGAGCGCTTGCAAGGGGTAGGCGCGCGAATCGACACGGGGGCCCTTGCCGCCTACACTCCCCGGAGATGATGGGAGCCTACCGCCGACTGAGAACGTGCCTTCTCGCGCTTCTCGTGCTGGCGGTGGGCTCGGCGGGGGTCGCATGCGGGGCCATCATCGGGCTCGACGAGCTCCCGCCCATGTCCCGGGGCGCCGACGGTGGGGCCGATGCTCGCGACGAGCTTCCGCGGGAGGCCTCGACGGACGCCGCACCGAGCCGGGCAGGCACCTTGGATCCCTCGTTCGGCGACCATGGGATCGCGGTCATCCCAGTGCCCTTCGAGAAGCCAGCGTCCGCGTCCGTGGTGCTCGATGGGGAGGAGATCGTGCTCATCGTGCCCGACTCCGCCGCCGGGAACGTCGTGGCCATCCGCTGCTCGGACGAGGGGAGCTGCGATTCCGCGCATCCCACGACGCTCTTGGCGTCACCCTCCGGCATGCGTCGCCTGACTGCCGTGACCGATCCGCGCAATTCGGGGGTGCTCGTTTACGGCGTGCAAACCAAGCCGGGGAACGACGAGGAAAACATCGTGCATCTGTGGCGGGTCACGCGCGACGGCCGCAGCGTCGAACTCGCGACCGAGACGCTGCCGGCGCCGTTCACGCAGCTCGATACGGCCTTTGCGGCCGGGGCAAGGCGAAGTGTGGCCATCGACAACGCCGGACCGGAGGACGCGAGCACCGTGAATCTGCGCGCCCGACTTCCCGACGGCGCGGCCGATCCGAGCTTTGGCCGCCATGGCCTCGTGGCCTTCGCGCCGGCATCCGGGCACTTCACGCCCTTCGATGGGCTCATGGAGGAGGATGGCCGCATCGTCGTGACGGGTACGGTCATCGACAACGCGGCCAGTTGGGTGCTCCGTTTCAGCGACGACGGCGGCATCGATCGCTCTTTCGGGCAGGAGGCCGGCGTGGCTCGTTCGACCCTCCTCCCGGAGGTGCAGTCGCTCGCGTTGCACCAGGGTGGCTACGTGCTCGGCGGCCGCGATCGACGGGGGTGGGGGGCACTCCTGCGACTCGAACATGACGGCCGCGAAGATGTCTCGTATTGGGACGGCGGGGTCTATTCGCTCGTGCAAAAAGACGACGCGGGGGTGCCTCCGCCCACGAACCTCGACGCACTCGGAATCGAGCCAGACGGGTCGGTCGTGATCCTGGGATCGACGTTTGCAGTGCTCGAGGCGCCCGAGATCATCCTCACCCGCGTTTCTCGGAACGGGGTCGATCCGACCTTTGGTAAGGTGGGAGAGATCGTGGTTGACGAAGGATATGTCGCGGCGCACTCCAGCATGGCTTTGCAGGCTGGCCACAAAGTCATCATCACGTGGCTCTCCGCCGACGGCTTCATCAAAGTGGCCCGTTACCTGCTCGAATGAAGACATCCCGGGCGCGCACGTTTCGGGGAGGGATCGCGTTGGGGCTTCTTTCCTGCGCGTTCGTCGCCGCATGCAGCACCCTGCTCGGCGTGGACGATCTTCCTCCGCGTTCGCCAACCGCGGACGGCGGGCCCGATGCTCGGAGAGACGGTGATTCGGGCAACCTTGGCGCGGCGGGCACGCTCGATCCGACGTTCGGCCGGCAGGGGATAGGCACCCTCTCGATGCCGTTCCCGTCGCGCTTCGTCGCGGTGATCGCAGATGGAGACGATCTGCTCCTGCTCGTGGCCACCGAGCAACCCAGCCTGCACGTCTTCCGCTGCACCGGCGACGGCGTGTGCGACGCGGCGCACCCGGCGACGCTGTTCTCCGAACAAGGTTCCGGCACCCAGCTCGTGGCCACGGCCGAATTGGCCCCCGCGGGAGATGGCCTGCTGGTCTATTTCAAAGCGATCACGCCCGAGGTACCCGGCACGTCGACGAACGTGGCCAAGGTCGCGCGCGACGGCGGCGTCCGAGTCCTGGTCCAGCAGACGAGCACGAGCATCGCTCTTCCTCAGGGAGCGATCACGGCGAGTCCCTCGCGCATCGTCACGGTGGATCCCACGATCGATTCCAATGGATCGACCTTGGCCCTTCACGCCTTTCTCGAGGATGGCGGAGCCGACCCAGGTTTCGGCCGCCAAGGGACCGTTTCCGTGGGAACGGCCTCGAGTGCGGAGGTCGCCGGAGCCGTGATGCGCGCGGATGGACAAATCGTGGTGGCCGGCTCGCAGGACAGCGCGCGCGCGCCCCTCTGGCTCCGATTCCACGCTGACGGCGGCCTCGATACGGCATTTGGGGAGGACGGCGGCGTCGGCGGGATCTTCGTCACCCGGACCGAAGCGCTATGGGCCGATGACGCGGGCTATTTGCTGGGCGCAACCCGCAACGATGCCCGCGGGCTGCTCGTGCGATTGGCCGCAAATGGGCGCCTCGATCCATCGCACTGGGACGGGGGCATCTTCCAGTTTCCCTCCTTCGCGACCCAGGAGCTCGCCGTCGCCCACGTCAACGTCATCGCATCCCAGCCCGACGGCCGCATCCTCGCCCTGGCCACGGCCCACCGCACCCTGGGCAACGACGTCGCCGTCCTCGCCCGCGTCGGACCCGATGGCCTCGATGCGACATTCGGCCACAACGGAATGACCCCCATCGCCGAAGCCCCCATGGGCCCGCAGAGCCTCACCGTGCAACGCGATGGAAAACCCGTCGTCGTTTGGGTCGAGCGCGATGGGTCCGTGCGCCTTGCGCGCTATTTGGTGAAGTGAGCGGATTCGGTGCGCGCCGATGCTGAATCGGCTTATCGTCCCCCATTGGAAAGATGCCTACGTTGAGACCTCGGCTTTCGGTTTCCGAGCGTGCACTGGAGCGGGTGGGCACGATCGTACAGGGAAAATACCGAATCGATTGGCTCGTCGGAATCGGGGGAATGGCCGCCGTTTACGCGGCCACGGACGACCAAGGACGCCGGATCGCGATCAAATTCTTGCTCGAACGATTTTCGGACGATGCCGATGTGCTTCAGCTTTTCGACCGCGAGGCCCATGCCGCCAACCAGGTCGAGCATCCGCGCGCAGTCCCCGTGCTCGATCATGACGTCGACGACAATGGAAATGCCTTTCTCGTCATGCCGCTGCTCCATGGGGAGACCCTTCGCCGCCGGTGGGAGCGCGCCAGCGACAAGCGTCTCCCCGTGATCGAAGTCGCCGTCTTCATGTGCGACGTGCTCGAGGTGCTGAGCAGTGCGCACGAAAAGGGCATCGTCCACCGCGACATCAAGCCCGAGAACCTTTTCGTGACGGCTTCCGCGGACGTTCACGTGCTCGACTTCGGAATTGCACGCCGCATCGACGGTGCTGGCACGGCGACCGTGACGGGTCGCATGGTCGGAACACCGGCATTCATGCCGCCCGAGCAGGCCTCCGGAGCCCGGGATGCCATCGGGCCATTCAGCGATTGCTGGGCCGTCGGTGCAACGATGTTTACGCTGCTGTCGGGCGAATTCGTGCACGCCGCCGACGGTGCGTCCGCGCAACTCGCGGCGGCCATTTCGCGCACGGCGCGTTCGCTGGGCGACGTCATGCCGACGTTGCCGCCCGCCGTGGTGCAGTTCGTCGACAAAGCGCTGGCATTCGACCCGAAGGACCGCTGGGCCTCGGCGCGCGAAATGCGCGTGGCGCTGCTGGAGGCCCTCGAAAGCGCATTGGGAGCTCCCGTGGAAGCTCTGGCACCGCAAGTTCGTGCCAAGGTCGAAGCGGAACTCGCGGCCCATGGTTCGGAGGCGGCCGAAACACAAGCACCGGCGCGTCTGCCCGACGGGCGCGCGGTTTCGATGGAGCGGAGCAACCGGAAGCGATCTCGCTCCTTCACGAAGGCGCTGCTCGCAGGAGCGGCGGCTCTCGGGATCGCCGTCGCTGCGTTTGGACTCCGCCGCGCAACGAACCAGGGAGGCGCGGTGGGCGCTCCGGTCACCGTCACCGCGTCCGAGCGCGAGGCGGGTGAGCCGGTGAACAATCCGGCCTTGGCGCACGTCCGGGCGGGCGTTCAGAACTGGCGAGACGGCTCCATATTTGCTGCCGAGCAAGACTTCGACCGTGCGTTGGAGCTCGACCCGAGCCTCGCCGAAGCGCACTTTTACGCCATGCTGCTCCTCAACGACGAGGAGGTCGTGCGCGAGCATTATCAGAACGCGGTGGCGCATCGCAATGAACTGAAAGCACGCGATCGAGCGATCTTGGACGCGTTTGGCGTCGCGATGACCGTGCCTTGGAATCTCAACGCGGCGGCCGAGCGCCTGCTCACCATTCGCGACGAATATGCGAAGGACTGGGTCGTGATCACCGCCATTACGGGATTGAAGGTCCAGAGCGGAAAGGGGAGCGAGGCGCTTCCTCTCCTCGACGAGCTTCTGGGAGAGGACCCTTCCGTCGGACTCGCATGGTCCGACAAGGCCGAAGCCCATTCCTTCTTGGGTGACGCCGTGCAAACGCGGTCCTCTGTCGAGGAGTGCGTTCGGCGCGCAGCCCATGCCGACGCTTGCCTCGACAAACTGATGTGGCTCGACATGGACGAAGGCCGATGCGCCGAGGCCGAGCAAAGCGCGCGCCTGCTCATGGCGACGCCACTCGCGCCCAAATGGTGGGGCATACGGCTGGCGGACGCCATTTATGGCCGCGGCGGCACGCTCGAAAGCGTCCGTAACGTACTCGATCAGCAATGGCGCTCCGCAGCACCCGCGGAACGTGAGGCGACCCGGTTGAGGGGCGAGGCCCGATTCGATGTGCTGACAGGCAACTTCGCCGAGCTGGAGCGGGTGCTCGATGCGTGGAACAAGTTGCTCGCGGGCAAGAAGTACGAAATCGACCATGTGCCGGTCGAGAGCCTGCGATTCAACCTGGCCATGGAGCTCGGCGATCGCCGTCGTGCCGCGCAGCTCGCCGCGCAGTACCTCTCGCAACGCGATTCGTTGCTCGCCTCGATGTACGATTGGGAAATCGTGCCGCTTCGCACGCAATACCTGGCCGGCGGGTTGTCGCGGCAAGCGTTCGAAACGCGCCGGCAAGCGTGGCTGGACCGCGTGAGCAACGGCCCGCCGCGCATCGAGGAGCTCAACTCGCGCTGGACCGAGGCGTACGCGCATGCAGCGGTCACGCAGGCCGACGCCCTGGCCGCACTTCGCGCTCTGCCGCAAAATCCGCCCGTTTGGGATGTCATTCGGCAGGAGCCCGAGGACGAACTCGCTGCGGGGAAGGTGTACTTTCTCGCGGGTGATACGGACACGGCCGTTCGATATTTTCGACATGGGGCGCGCCGGTGCCAGGCCCTGCGGCGGCCTTTCGAGCACACATGGCTTCATCTGCACCTCGGCATGGCGCTCGAACGTACCGGCGACACGGCAGGTGCGTGCGCCGCCTACGACGTGGTGCTGAAACGGTGGGGCAAGGAACCGCGCAGTGTCTCCGCGAAAACCGCGCGTGCGCGGCGTGCGAGTTTGCACTGCCCGAACGAGCCGTGAGAGCTCTCCCTCGCGAGCGCGAAGCGAGCTGGTGACCATCGCTGCGGCTGGGCCGACCCGCGCCACGACGGCGTGCGCCAACCGCCGCTACCGACGCCGCGCGGCGTCAGGCTTTCTCCCGTCGGCTTTGTGCTAACTGTTCGCCGAGGGCGCGCGAGATCCGATGGTGATCCCTGGTATTCGATCGATCGAGGCACGTCGACTCAACGGCGACGCGCCCCCCATCAACGAACGCGACGACGTCGTCGTCGAGGAGCCGCTCGAGATCCGCATCGCCGGCGAGACGATTGCGGTGACGATGCGAACGCCAGGCCATGATCGCGAGCTCGTGCTGGGCTTTTTGCTCGCCGAAGGCGTCATCACGTCGGCGATGGACGTCATCTCGGCAACCTATTGCGGGCGCATCGGCGACGAAGCGCGCGAGAACACGATCGACGTGAAGCTCGTGCCGGGTGTGAAGCCGCCAGTCGATCCCGAGACGGGACTCCTCACCCGCCGTGGAACCCTCACGACGAGTGCGTGCGGGGTTTGCGGGCGCCGCTCCATCGATGATCTCGTGGAGAGCATCCGTCCACTCGCGCAGACGGACCTCGGGATGGAGCGAAGCACGCTCGCCAGCGCTGTGCGCGCCCTCCGCGACCATCAACGGATCTTCGGTCGGACCGGGGGCTGCCACGCGGCGTCGCTCGTGGACTTCGACGGACGCGTGATCGCGACGTTCGAGGACGTCGGCCGGCACAACGCCGTCGACAAGGTACTCGGCTCGCGGGTGCTCGCGGGCGAGGTGCCCTGTTCGAACCGCGTTCTGGTGGTCAGCGGTCGCTCGAGTTTCGAGATCGTGCAGAAGGCGTTCTCCGCCGGCATCGCGATCGTGGCCTCGGTCTCGGCACCGTCATCTCTGGCCATCGACCTCGCGAAGCGCGCGAACATCACGCTCGTCGGCTTCGTCCGCGACGAGGCGATGACCATCTACACCAGCCCGGAGCGGATTGGCCGTTAAGCAAGCCTTCGAGGCTCGTTCGCGGCCAGGGCGGGAGGCGCCACCGAGGCGCGCAGCGTGACGCGTACACACTTGTGGGCCGGCTGATTGGACTCATTGACCGCGCGCACCGAGACCAGGACGTTGGCTTCCGGGTAATAGCTCGCGGCACTCTTCCTCGCGATCGGATACGCGATGGCGCGGAAGCCGTGCGCCGTGCGCGTCTCGCCGTCGAAGTGGCTGGTGATGTCGACCCACTGCCCATCGGCGAGACCGAGCTCGTTCAAATCGTCGGGATTCACGAAGATGACACGGCGCCCGCCCCACACGCCTCGATAGCGATCGTCGAGGCCGTACACGACCGTGTTGAACTGGTCGTGGCTTCGCACCGTCGTCATGAGCAGCTCCCCGGACGCGAGATCGTGTTTGGGGATCCCGCAGGAGGAAAACTTCGCCTTGCCCGTCGACGTGCGGAACGTTCGCTCGCGTGCGGCGTTGGGCAAGTAGAAGAAGCCCTCGCGCAACCGCTCGTTGAAGCGTTCGAACCCTGGAACCACGCGCGAGATGCGCTCACGAACGCGGTCATGATCGAGGAGCGACTCCCAATCGACCGGCCCCGCTTTCTTGCCGAAGGTAGCTTGCGCCACACGAACGATGATCTCCGTGTCGCTCAAGAGATCCGGAGCGGCCGGCTCCTCGGTACCGCGCGTCGGGTTCACGATGCCCATGGAATCCTCGGCGCTCGAGAGCTGCACCTTGCCGCCGAACACCTCACGCTCGGCGCGGCCGAGGCAGGGTAGGAGAATCGACTCCTGGCCGCCGAACAAGTGCCCGCGGTGGAGCTTGGTCGAGACGTGGACGACGAACGGGCACCGACGGAAGGCTTCGGCGGTGAAGTGCGTGTCCGGAGCGGCGGAAAAGAGGTTGCCGCTGATCGCGAAGAAGACCTTCGCGCTGCCGTCATGAAGCGCGTGCAGCGCCTCGACGGTATCGCACCCAGGCTTGCGCGGCGAACGGATCCCCATCTCGGCATCGAGCGCGGCGAGGAACGTCTCCTTCGGGCGCTCCCAAATGCCCATGGTCCTGTCGCCCTGCACATTGCTGTGGCCGCGGACGCAACACGGCCCCGCGCCCTGCCGCCCGATGTGGCCACCGAGCAAGCACAGGTTCACCACCTGCTTCACGTTCTCGACGCCGTTCGGATGCTGCGTGAGCCCCAAGCACCAGAGCACGATCATGCGCTTGCCGCGGCCGACGATGTCGGCGAGTTGCTCGATGGTCGCGCGCTCCACGCCGCTGCTCTCGACGATCTCTTCCCACGTCGATCGCTCGAGCCCTGCAACGAAGTCGTCCCAACCGCTCGTGTGCTCCGCGATGAAGGCGCGATCGATCACCGAGCCGGGGGCTTTGCCATCGCGCTCGACGAGGAGCTTCATCACGCCTTGGAGCAGCGCTGCGTCGCCGTTCACGCGGACCGGCACGAAAAGGTCGGTGAGCGCGGTCCCCGTTCCGAGCAGCGCGAGCGGGAGCTTGAGCGGGTTCGAGTAGTCCTGCGGGTTCGGGTTGATGACACGCATCAGCCCCGTCTCGGGCATCGGGTTGATCGACACGATCGTCGCGCCCCGGTGCTTCGCCTCCTCGAGCGTCGTCAGCATCCGCGGGTGGTTCGTCCCCGGATTGTTGCCGATGATGAGAATCGTGTCGCAGTGGTCGAAGTCCTCGAGCGTGACCGTACCCTTGCCGATCCCAATCGTGTCCCAGAGCGCGGTGCCGCTCGCCTCGTGGCACATGTTCGAGCAGTCCGGCAGGTTGTTCGTACCGAGTTGTCGCGCAAGCAGCTGAAAGAGGAACGCCGCCTCGTTGACCGTCTTTCCCGAGGTGTAAAAGATGGCCTCGTCGGGGTTCGACAGAGCTCGCAGCTTGGCGCCAATGCGCGCGAACGCGTCGGGCCACGAAATGGGCTCGAAGTGCGTCGCGCCCTCGCGCTTGATCATCGGGTTCGTGATCCGGCCCTGCGCGTTGAGCCAGTAGTCCGACTGCTCGATCAGATCCGCAATCGAGTGCTTGGCGAAGAACGCCGGCTCGACCTTGCGGCGCGTGAGCTCGTCGGCGATCGCCTTGGCGCCGTTCTCGCAAAATTCGAAGACCTTGCGTTTGTTGTCGGGGCTCGGCCACGCGCAGCTCTGACAGTCGAAGCCATCGATCTTGTTGACCTTCAAAAACGATCGCGTGCTGCGGGCGACGCCCATTTCCCGCAGACCGCACTTCATCGTCTGGACGATTGCGGGGATGCCGGCGGCTTCCTTGCAACGGCCATCGACCGAGACCTTGGCCAATTGCGTCTCGGCGGGCGTTTCGCCCAGGAGGCTCTCCCGTCCCGAATCGCTTCGCGTTGCCAGCTCGCTCGAAGTCGTCGTCGATGCGCGCGCATCGCGGCGTGCGCCATGGCCCTCGATGGACATCCTCGCAGCATACACCTCGCGGGTGCCAGGGAACTTTCCTATCGCGCTCCAGCAGGCGTGCGCGGCAGGGCAATCCCAACGTGACTCTGCGCGTCGACGATATCGACCTAGTGAGATCGAGCTCGGAGCACTCGCTCCAACTCATTCATGTTTTGCATGTTCTACGAGACGCGTGGATGTCTCTACGCGAGTTCGAGTTCGTCGAACGGACTGTAGAGCCCGTGATGAACAGCTTGGCCGTTGCCGGCCATCGGGCCATTGGAATGGCTTAAACGGAAAACGCCCGTTGTGTACCGAAGTACCGCAACGGGCGTCATCAACGTTGACTTGAATCTCACCTTCAAGTCCATGCGGGCGACCCCAATGGGAATCGAACCCATGTTACCGGCGTGAGAGGCCGATGTCCTAACCGCTAGACGATGGGGCCAATGCTCCCTTGCGAGAGGGAGCCTTGACTACTTCAACCGCGAAAGTTCATCAAGTAAGAATCGGAAGAAAAGTCAGAAGAGAATCGAAGAAGAAAAGGTCCTTTACGAGTCTGGTGGACCTTGCTGGGGGACAAGGATTCGAACCTTGATAGCCAGAGCCAGAATCTGGCGTCCTGCCGTTAGACGATCCCCCAAGAATTTGCCTTCCTGCTCAAGCGAAGGGATGCGCAGGGTACCTTTCCCAGAACAGATGTCAAGCATTTCGATCCGAGGCTCATTCATTTCGTAATCGGGCCGTCGTTCGCCGGTCGAGAAGGCTTCCGAAGGCGCCGCGCACGTCCCCTTGCAGGTAGGGACTTGACGTGGGCGTCGGGACGTTTAGCTTGCGCGGCGCTTGGCACTCGCTTCGTTCGAGTGCCAACTCGGTGGAAAGCCCCAGGTTTTGGGCCCAGCCCTCAAGGAAAAGCGGAGCCGCTCATGAGCGCGAAAGACATCCAATACAGCCGCAGCGCACGAAGCAAGATTTTGCGAGGGGTGAACCACCTCGCCAACGCCGTGAAGGTGACCCTCGGACCGAAAGGCCGCAACGTGGTCATCGAGAAGAGCTTCGGCGCGCCGGTGGTGACCAAAGACGGCGTCACCGTGGCGAAAGAGATCGAGCTCTTCGACAAGTTCGAAAACATGGGCGCGCAGATGGTGAAAGAAGTCGCGTCCAAGACGAGCGACAAGGCTGGCGACGGCACCACCACCGCCACCGTCCTCGCCCAGGCCCTCTACACGCAGGGCCTCGCCCTCGTCGAAGCCGGCCACAACCCGATGGATCTCAAGCGCGGCATCGACGCGGCGGTGGAAGCCATCGCCAAGGCCATCCGCAGCATCGCCAAGCCCACCAAGGACAAGGCCCACATCGCGCAGGTCGGCACCATCAGCGCCAACGGCGACTCGGCCATCGGCAACATGCTCGCCGACGCCATGGAGAAGGTCGGCAAGGAAGGCGTCATCACCGTCGAAGAAGCGCGCGGCACCGACTCGGCGCTCGAAGTCGTCGAGGGCATGCAGTTCGATCGCGGCTACCTCTCGCCGTACTTCGTCACCGATCCCGAGAAGATGACCGCCGTCCTCGACGACGCGCTCGTGCTCATCTCCGAGAAGAAGATTTCCGCCATGGCCGACCTCCTGCCGCTGCTCGAGCAGGTCGCCCGTGACGCGCGCCCGCTGCTCATCATCGCGGAAGACGTCGAGGGCGAGGCGCTCGCGACGCTCGTGGTCAACCGCCTGCGCGGCCTGCTCAAGGTCACCGCGGTCAAGGCCCCCGGCTTCGGCGACCGCCGCAAGGAGCTGCTCAAGGACATCGCCATCCTCACGGGCGGCCAGGTCATCTCGGACGATCTCGGCGTGAAGATCGAGAGCATCACCCTGCAGGATCTCGGGCGCGCCAAGCGCATCACGGTCGACAAGGACAACACGACCATCGTCGATGGGGCAGGGGACAAGGCCGAAATCAAGGGCCGCGTCGAATCGATCCGCAAGCAGATCGAAGCCACCACCAGCGAATACGACCGCGAGAAGCTCCAAGAGCGCTTGGCGAAGCTTGCCGGCGGCGTGGCCGTGGTGAAGGTGGGCGCTCACACCGAAACCGAGATGAAAGAGAAGAAGGCCCGCGTCGAGGACGCGCTCCACGCAACGCGCGCGGCCGTCGAAGAGGGCATCGTCCCCGGCGGCGGCGTGGCCTTGCTCCGCGCGAGCAAGTCGCTCGATGAGCTCAAGGTTCCCGCAGGCCAGGAAGCCGGCGTCAAGCTCGTGCGCCGCGCCATCGAGGAGCCCCTCCGTCAAATTGCCCGCAACGCCGGCGCCGACGGCTCGGTCATCCTCGAGAAGGTGCGCTCGGCCGAGGGCTCCTTCGGCTTCAACGCCCAGACGGAGCAGTTCGAGGATCTCGTTGCCGCTGGCGTCATCGACCCCGCAAAGGTCGTGCGCTCGGCACTGGAATTTGCCGCCAGCGTTTCCGGCATGATGCTCACCACCGAGGCCGTCGTGGCCGACCGACCCAAGAAGGAATCCGCAGGCGGCGCCGGCGGAGGCATGGGTGGAATGGGTGGAATGGGTGGAATGGGTGGAATGGGTGGAATGGGAGGTATGGGCGGCATGGGAATGGGCGGCATGGGTGGAATGGGGGGCATGGGCGGCGACTTCGACATGGACTGACGTCCATCCAGTCGGAACGCTGGCCGCAGCCTCACTGAGGGCTACGCCCTTACTGCACAGCCTGATTCGCGGGCCCTGGCTCATCGCCTTGGGCCCGCGATTTTTTTGTCATCGGGCTGTGCCACAGAAGCACGAAAATTTTTGCATGCCCGCCCGTCAAACGCTGCACTGTAACCGTGAGGGTTCCGATAGGCTCCCTCCCTTCTCCTTGGAGACCCACATGAAGAAAGCGTTGTCGTGTTCGCTCCTGGTGATTCTGGCCACAGTGGCCTTCGGGGCAGACGCAAAGCTTGCGCGTACGGGTGACGCGGTCGTTCACTTCAATGCGTCGGGCCCTGCCGGGCTCAAGATCGTCGGGACCACCAACGAGCTCAACACGGATGGGGACGACAAGGTCATCAAGGTCATCGTGCCGCTCGGCAACATGACCACGGGCATCTCGCTGCGGGACAAACACATGCGCGAGAAGTACCTGCAGGTGGGCACGTACCCGAACGCCACCTTCGAGGTGCAGCGCGCGAACATCAAGTTCCCCGCCGCCAGCGGCGAAACCTCGGGTGATGCGCAAGGCACGCTCACCATCCACGGGCAAAGCAAGCCCACCACCGCCAAGTACACCGCCCGCAAGAACGGCGATGTGTACGCGGTCAAGGGCACCATGCACGTGAACATCAAAGACTTCGGGATCGAAGTGCCGAGCTACTTGGGGGTGACGGTCAAACCCGATATCGATATCGACGTGCAGTTCTCTGCGAAAGATCAGTAACGACCATCCATCTCCTCGTCCTCCTTTTCCCTCCTTCCCGTTCACGTCCTTCATGAAAACCAAACAGCCTCTGACGCGTCTCTCGCGCCAACGGACCAGTTTCGAATCGTCGTCCTGCAAGGAGCGCGGCAGCGGGACGAAGCCGGCGGGACTGGCGCAACGTGTGGTCCAAGATAACGAGCGACGCGACGGCGTCCGGCGAGCTTTTCTCGGGGGACGGACCAGGGCGCCGGCCTCGCCGGGATTGTTCCGCTGCCGCTCTTCGGCGGCAAACGGATTGCGCGACGGGAACGGCCATTCGAAGCTTGCGTTCGGAGCCGCGCTCCGCCTCGTTCGCCTTCTTCCGTGCGTGCTGTTCGCACTCGTCATGATCGCGTGGACGCGTCCCGCGGAGGCCTATGCGTGGATGATTCGCCACGACTACACCTCGTGCGCGCAATGCCACGCCGATCCGTCGGGCGGCAGCTTGCTCACGCCTTACGGGCGCGCCCAGGGCGAGCTGCTCTTGCGCAGTCAGTATGGCAAGCAAGCGGACGATGCGGAGCCGGGCAAGCTGAAGGACTTTCTCTGGGGCATCGTGCCTCTTCCCGAGAACACGATTCTGCTCGGCGGCGACGTGCGCAACGCGTACCTCGCGGCGCGCCAAAAGCCGGAGAACGGGCCGGCGGCGACGGACAACCGGTTCATCTCGATGCAGGCCGACTTGACCGGCCAAGTGATGATCGACCGCTTCCGCGCCAATGCCAGCATCGGCTTCGACTACAAGGGCGCGCAGACCAACGCCATCACCCACCGCGACGAGTACAACCTGATCTCGCGCGTTCACTGGCTGGGCATGGACCTCGGCGAGGACAAGCAGTGGCTCGTGCGCGCGGGGCGCATGAACATGCCGTTCGGCATCCGGCAGATCGAGCACACGCTGTTCGTGCGCGATCTGACCCGCACCGACACCAAGGGCGGTGCCGACCACTCCGCGCAGCAGCACGGCGTCGCCCTCGCGTACAACTCCGAGGGCATCCGCGGCGAGCTGATGGCCATCCTGGGGAATTACCAGCTCAATCCCGACGCCTACCGCGAGCGTGGCTACGCCGGCTACATCGAATGGGCCCCCATGACGACGTTGGCCTTCGGCGCGAGCAGCCTCGTGACGCACGCCAAGACGGACCTGCGCCTCGGCACCGAGCTGACCCGCCAGGCCCATGGCGTCTTCGGACGCTACTCGCCGATTCAGCCCCTGGTGCTCACGGCGGAGGCCGACCTTCTCGTCAACACGCAGCCCAAGGAGAGGGGCGGGACCAACGCCGGATTCGCGACCTTCGTGCAAGGTGATTACGAGGCATGGCAGGGGCTGCACTTCATCCTCACGGGGGAGATGAAGCGCGATGGTCTCGCCCAGACGGGCACCTCCTACGGCGGGTGGGCCGGGTGCGCCTGGTTCTTCTTCTCGCACGCCGACGTGCGCGTCGACGGGATGCTGCACCGCCTGAATACCGACGGGACCAACGCGGTCACGGCCACCACCTTCCTTGCGCAGTTCCACCTGTATCTCTGAGTGAGCCACACGATGAAACCCTGGAGCCTTCGCCTCGCCTCGTTCGTCGTGGTGGTTTCGGCCGCGCTGCCCGCGTCGGCGACACCGAACTTTCCATCGGCCATCCAGCGGGATCTCCAACTGAATGCGCCGCCGCAATGCACCCTTTGCCACAACAACCCCGCGGGCGGGACGGGCACGGTGACGCAGCCGTTCGGCATGAAGATGCGCTCGCGCGGTCTGGTGCCGGAGGACGAGGGCTCACTGCAGACGGCGCTCACCGCGCTGCAGGCCGAAGGCTCGGACGTCGACAACGACGGCGTGCCGGACATCCAGGAGTTGCGACTGGGAACGGATCCGAATGGGGCAGGTGAGGAGACCCCGAGCTATGGCTGCGGCAGCTCTATCAGCCCGGTGAGTCCTCGGCGTGCGTTGCCGGATGCGTCCGTGATTCTTTCGGGTACGCTGATGGCCATCGGGGCGATCTTCCTCCGCCGCCGGCGGAACGCTCGCACCGAACGAGCCGAAAACGAGGGTTAGCATGGGTTTGCGCCTCTCGATTCCACCGCAGCCGCCATCGCAAGAGCGCGTTCGTCTCGACGATCACGTGCTCGCGCAGCGCTGCGTCGCGGGGGATCGGGCCGCGCAGCACCAGCTTTTTCACGCGCACCGGCGTCGCGTTCATGCCACGCTGTACCGCATCGTGGGATCGAACGCGAGCATGGACGACCTGCTGCAGGAGACGTTCATCAACGTCTTTCGCTCGCTCGCCACGTACCGCGGGGAGGCACTGCTCGCGACGTGGATCGATCGATGCGCCGTGCGCGTCGCCTACGCGCACATTGCGCAGCGCAGGGCGCGGATGCCGTCGCTCGAGCTCGTGCCCGAGATCCCGGCGGGGGATCCTTCGGCGGAGCAGCGCGCCTTGGCGCGTGAGGCGGCGCGGCACCTTTACGCGGCGCTCGATGCGATGGATCCCAAGCAGCGCACCGCGTTCACACTGCACGCGATCGATGGCCGGTCCTTGGCCGAGGTGGCCGAGTTGATGGACGCATCGGTGGTCGCAACGCAGACGCGCGTATGGCGCGCGCGGCGCGCTCTTTCCGCGAAGGCCGGAAAAGACGCAGCGCTGGTCGATTTCGTTTCGGCCGGGCGCATCGGTCGCGTGAGTGGCAAGGAGGACGGGTGATGGCCAGCGAGCCTCGCATCGACGTCGAGCCGCTCAGCGAGTCGCGCTGGGCACGGATCGAGGGCGCCATCTTCCATGAACTGGAGCACGACCAGCGCGTGGCGGTGCCGCACTTCATCGAGGCGCCCCCGAGCACGCGATGGCGCGCGAGTGCGGCGTTCGTGGTAGCTGGGGCGGTTGCAGCCGCCATCGGCGCGCTGGTGACGCACGCGGTGTGGCACCCCGATCCGCCGCCGGCCATCACCTCGCAGGTGGAAACCGGCGCGAGCGGCACCCATCTGGTCATCGGCGAGGCGGCGCTCGACGTGGGGCCCCGAACGGCGTTGGTCGTCAACGGCGACGATGCGCGCGGGGTGCTGGTCGTCCTGGAGCGAGGGCACGTCGAGTTCGAGGTGGCACCGCGCCACGGTCGGCCGTCGTTCGTGGTTCAGGCGGGCGAGGCACGCGTGAGCGTCACGGGCACGCATTTCACCGTCGATCGCGGCGGCGGCGTTCGCGTCGAGGTGGCGAGCGGCTCCGTCGAGGTGCGGACGCCGGGTGAAATCGTGAACGTGCACGCGGGCGAGCAGTGGCCTTCTCGTGAAAAACTGGAGACCGCGGTCGTCTCGCCCTTGACGCCGTCGCCGTCGCAGGTGGAGCCGCCGGCGCCAGCGAGCCCCCGCGATCGGCGTAGCGCCGCGTCGTCGACGCGTCCTGCGGAGGTCGAGCCGGACGACTTCGTCTCGGGCGGCATGCGCGAAATGCCCGAAACGCGTGCGGCCACGCCGCCGCAGGCCGAGCCGCCCCCGGAGCCCGCGTCG
The DNA here is from genome assembly GCA_037157775.1 of Sorangiineae bacterium MSr12523. Taxonomy (NCBI): domain Bacteria; kingdom Pseudomonadati; phylum Myxococcota; class Myxococcia; order Myxococcales; family Pendulisporaceae; genus Pendulispora; species Pendulispora brunnea. The sequence continues at coordinate 5,496,852 of CP089982.1, read as the reverse complement.
CCGGCGGCAACGCAAGCGCTTTCACGCCGCGCCCTGTTCGAGTCGGCGGCGCGCCTCGAGTCGAGCCATCCGGCGACGTCGCTTTCGCAGTACGGGGAGCTGGCGCGTGGCTCGGATCCATGGGCCGCGAACGCGCTTTTCGCCGCGGGGCGCCTCGAGGCCGATCGCGGGATGCACGAAGCGGCGCGCCGGACGCTGGAGGAGTACCTCGCACGCTTTCCGCGTGGCGCGAACGCAGCCGATGCACGCGATCTTCTGAATCGGCTCAAAGGAAAACCGAAGCTACCGTAAAGTAGCCCCGCGATGCCGTTCGCCCTGCGCACGCTGATCGTCTCCGTCGTGCTCCTGCTCACGAACACAGCGTGGGCGGAGCGGCGGCGGCTCGGCTTCATCCGTGCCCCCGAGCGGCTCGCGCACGCCGTTTCCATCGCGCTCTCGCCGTGGGAAATCGACACGGTCTCCTTGGAGACAGCCCCCGACTCGCGCTACCTGGCCACACGCGATGCGCGCGCCATTGCCGTCGCCAAGGAGGTCGACGCCATCGCGTGGCTCGTCGAGAACGAAGGCGATCGCGCCATCTGGCTCTACGACGTGCGCGACGATCAGACGGTCACCCGCACGGTCATCCCCGGCGAAATCGACGACGCCTCCGCCGCGTCCATCGCGCTGTCGCTCAAGACGCTGCTTCGCGCCAGCACGGTGGCGCCTCCGCAAGAGCGGTTGGGCGGGCGCGCCGAGTCGCGCATCCGCGGCCCCGGGGTCTTCCGCCTCGAGCTGGATGGCGGCTCGCGCCTCAACGCTTCCACGGGCACCTTTTTCGAGTCGCGCGTGGGCTTCGCCGTTTCCTTCTGGCCTCGTTTCCTCGAGGACCGGCTCGGCCTAGCCGTCCGCTATGAAGATGGGCCGGGCTGGTGCCTCGACGCGGTGCCGAGCTACCTCGGGCGCTTCGCCGACCACACCGTTTCCGCGGCCCTGCGCGGCCGCATCCCGCTCGGCTCCATTTTGGCCCTGGAGCCGGGGATCGGAGGGGCCCTGCACATCACCACCATCACGGGCGGTTGGTGGAACGGCCTTCCCCCAGTCGATATCTCGCGCAACTACCCCGCGGCCGAGCTCTCCCTCGGCCTCTCCGCCACCATCGCCCGCTGGGCCTTGTTGGGCGCCCGCGCCACCGGCGCCTACTGGGGCGACTACCACCGCTACGGAGAGGGAGGCGCCATCCTGACGTTGCCGCCGTTTCAGGGTAATATAGCCCTCTTCGTTGGCGGGGCCATCAATTAGCGGCGGTGGGGACGCTAGAAGATCGAGCACGAGCGCGTGCGCGTGCGCGTGCACGTGCACGTAGACGAACACGATCACGAACACGTGAACGAGCACGATCACGCGATCGTGATCGTGATCGTGATCGTCTACGTGCACGCGCTCGTGCTCGATCCTCTAGCCGTTACACCTCCGCTCCGTGGGCTAGTCACAAATCGGCGCCCTTCGGGAACTTCAGTAAGTCTTCCCACTCGCAAAGCATGTTGTCGTCGGTGACCATGCGGGCGCCGGCGGTGCGGGCCAGCAGATCGTCGCGACCCTCGAGGCCGTATTTGTCGTAGGCGTGCTGCTCGATCGAATGACCCATGGCCAGCAGCCGCGTCAGAACGTTGCGCTGGTGCGGCGCGTTCAGGTCCAAGGCGGGGACGCCGTCGATGGAGACCTCGCGGAGCGTCTGCTCCCAGCGCGCGTGATCGAACACGAGCGGCGAGTCGCTCACCGCCATGAAGTTCACGATGCGCATCGCGTGGGGAAACAACGTGGCCGCGGTGCGCTGCACGTCATCCGACGACGTCGTATTGAAGTAGTGGATGCCGCCCGGCAGAAGATGCGAGCGCGCCACCTCCATGAACTCGGCCGAGAGCAGATTCGTCGCGTGCGCCCGGAAGTGGTACGTCGTGTTCATCACGATGAAGTCGAACTTGCGTTCCGGGTGGCGCAAAAGCCAACGGCGCCCATCGTCGATCACGATGTCGACCTTGGGGTTCTTCAGCAAGCTCGCCACGTGCGGGTGCTTCGCAATCAGCTCCAGATAACCCGGGTTGATCTCGACCACCGTCAGATGCTCCACCCCCGGCAAATGGGCCACCACCTGCGCCCACGAACCGGATGAGAGCCCCACCATGAGCACATTTTTCGGACTCGGGTGAATCGCGGAAACGGCGAACGCGCGCTCGATGAAATTCTTGTCGTCCACCAGCGACACGTTGAACGCCCCGTCGTACGCCCCTCCGCCGTACACCTGCTGATAATGATTCACCGCGATGACGCCGTGTCGGTTCTCCACCACGTCGGCCAAGGTCATCTCGGGCTGATAGAGCTCCTTGTACAGGAGCCGTTCGTACAAATGCTCGAACAGCACCGGTGACGCGAACACCGAGGCCACTCCAGCCACCACCACCGTTCCCAGCCCCAACGCGGCCGCGCGCGGAGAGGGCCGGCTCGCGAGAAACAGCAGCGCCACCATCACCAACCCCGCCGCCCCGAGAAAGGCGCTGATGGTCTGCGTCGACCACACGTCCATCAGCACGAACCCCGTAAGAAAGCTCCCCGCCGCCGAGCCAAGGATGTTGGCCAGGTACACGTACGACAGCCGCTGCCCAGCACGGTCGTCCGCCGGGATGCCGAAGTGTGCCACCAGCGGCAGCACCGCACCGAGAAGCCCGGCCGAGATGGCCACCACGCCGAACGCCGGGAACCACGTGTACTGCGCCAGGCGCGCGAGGATCGGAATGACCAGAAAGCCTGCGACGTCCGAGAGGAACACGAACGCGGCCAGCGCCCGGAGCGACCGCTCGCGCCCGCGCTCATCCCCGTCGTCCTCGCGGCAGAATCGGCGGCTGCCCGACGAGCCCAGCGCCACGCCCAGCAGGTAGCACCCGAGCAAAAGCCCGAACACCGTCGGCCGCCCCCAGCTCACGAAGGAAAAGGCCCGGTACCAGAGGATCTCGTACGAGAGCGCGATGAAGCCCGCCATCAACGCCACGACGAGGGTCAACGAAAAGCGCCGGCTCATCGTGCAAGCTCGGCGGCGTTGGAAGAGGAGCTGGAGGAGCTGGAGGAGCTGGAGCTGCTGGACGACGTCTCGCCCGACGCGCCCTTTTGCCGCTGGTGGAGCACGAACGCCGTCGCCGCCGCCGCGAGATTCAGCAGCGCGGCCACGTGCACCGCGTGCCCCTGACCGAGACGCGGCAGCAGCACCACCACGGAGACCACCGACGCCAACGCCGAGCCCAGCGTATTGATGAAGTACAGCAGCCCCACCGACCGCCCGACATTCTTCGAGAGCCGGGTGAAATGCGCCACGAGCAGCGGCAACGTCGATCCCATCAGCATGGTGGGCGCGAGGATCAACAGGAACGTAACGAAGGCGACCGCCGCCGGCGACAAGGCCAAGGTGGCTTGCCCCACGCCCCGAAAGAGCGGAAGGGAGACCGCCCCAAACAGCCCGATGGTCGCTTCGACGGCCGCAAACAAGAGGACCACCGGTCGCCGCGGATCCTTCGAAACCGCGCCCCCCGCGAGGCTTCCCAGGCCGAGGCCGAGCATGAATGCGGTGACCACAACCGTCACGGACTCGATGTTGATGCCGTAGATCGCGAACAGGGTCCGCTGCCAGACGACCTGGTAGACGAGGGCTGCGAAGCCCGAGATGAAGAACAGCGTCGATAGAATGCGCATCGGTCCCTTGCAAAAAGGGCTTACAAGCACCGCCCTTGTTTTGACTTGTTACAAAACGGCACGGTAAGCTCATTTGGACGTTCCGGCGCAGTCAAAAGCGCGCGGAACGGGCCAAGAAATGGATCTACGGGTCATCGGCTGCCATGGAGGGGAAACGCCGCGCCATCGGACGAGCGCATTTTTGCTCGATGATCGTGTGGCGATCGACGCCGGCTCGCTCACGAGCGGCATGGATCTGGAGGCGCAGTGCCGGCTCGAGGCCGTCCTCGTCAGCCATGCGCACCTCGATCACATCCGCGACCTGGCCACCATCGCCGACAACCGCGCGCAGAACGGTTCGAAGCCCCTCATCGTGTGCGGCATCAAGCCCACCATCGAGCTCTTAAAGAAGCACTTCTTCAACGGGAAGCTCTGGCCGGATTTCACGACCATCCCCACGGCCTCCAAGCCGACCATCGTCTACCAGATCCTCAAGCCCGAAGTGCCCGCCAAGGTCGCCGGCCTCACGGTGCGTGCCATCTTGGTGAGCCACACCATCGACTGCAGTGCCTTCGTCATCGAGTACCCCGGCGGCGCCCTCGCGTACAGCGGCGATACCGGCCCGACGACGCGCTTCTGGGAGGTCCTGAACGAGCTGGATGGCTTGCGGGCCCTGCTGATGGAGGTCAGTTTTCCCAACGCGCAACAGAAGCTCGCGACCATCAGCGGGCACCACACGCCGCAGACCTTGGGTCCGGAGCTTGCCAAGTACAAGAACCCCAAAGATCTCGCGACGTTACTCTATCACATGAAACCTACTTTCCAGGGTGAGGTGGAGCGCGAGTGCGCCAAGCTCAAAGGCCTCAACTTGACGGTCCTAAACCTCGGAGAACACTTCATTCTTTAGGCATTCTACGCGCACGCGTTTTCTTTCCCTTGCGCTCGTGCGCGCGCGGTATCAAACGTTGGGGCTTACGTGATCACTGCCCCTACCAAGATGTCCCATACCCCCGCTCGCGCCCTGGAACACGAAGCCATCCCCGGTTTGGAGGATGATGAAGTCGCTTCCCGTGTCGTGCGAGAAGAACTGAAGCTCCTCGCCACCGTGCAAGCTGCGCTCGGTTCGGAGGCCAGTGCCAACACCGCCGCCCTCCGCGGCCGCGAGCTCGACGATGCGCGCCTCCTGGAGCTGCGCGAGGACGTGGCCGTCGCCAAGCCGGAAGACCTGCCCGCGCTGTTCGAGCAGATGCATCACCTGGGCTCGTTGCGTGCCCAGCGCGGAAAAGGCGTGGTGGGCTCCGTCGACCCGAAAAATCCGTACTTCGGCCACCTTCGGCTGGAGGAAAACGGCAAGCGCCGCGACATCCTCATCGGCGGCAAGTCGTACGTCGACTCCAACTCGGGCATCAAGATCGTCGACTGGCGCCAAGCGCCCGTGAGCCGCATCTTCTACCGCTACCGCGAGGACGACGATTACGAGGAGACCCTCGGCGGTCGCCCCGTCGAGGGCGTGGTGCTCGCCCGCCGTGGCGTCGCCATCTCCGCAGGAGAGCTCGTGCGCGTGTCCTCGCCGCAGGGCACCTTCGTGCGCGGCGAAGATGGGCGCTGGAAGCGCCTCGATGCGTTCACCGCGCGCCTTCGCACGGAAGCGCGAGATGCGCGCTCGGAAGCATCGGGCGCCAAAAAGCTGCCCGCGCACGCGGCGGGAGACAAGCACCTGCCGGCCATCGCGTCGATGCTCGATGCGGCGCAGTTCGACCTCATCACGCGACCGGGCGCAGGCCTCATCGCCATCCAGGGCAGCGCCGGCAGCGGAAAGACCACCGTCGGCTTGCACCGCATCGCCTACCTGGCCTTTGCGGAGCCGCAACGCTTCCGGGCCGATCGCATGCTCGTCGTCGTGCCGCACGAAGCGCTCATGCACTTCGTTGCGCGCGTGTTGCCTTCGCTCGGCGTCGAGGGCGTGCCCATTTCGACCTTCCCGCGCTTTGCGCGGCGCCTCTTGCCGGAGCTTTTCCCGAAGCTTCCGCACCGTCTGCACGATGACACCCCGCCCGTGGTGGTGCGCGCGAAGACGCACTCCGCCATGCTCCGGGCCATCCACGCTTATGGCTCGCGGCTGAACGACGATCTCGATGCCCGCGTCGCCAAGGTCATGGAGAAGTGGCCCATGGGCGAAAAGGTGGTCACCGCCTGGAAGGCAACCAGGCCAAGTGCGGCCCCCAAAGCGGGGCCTGGGGGCACCCCCGCGCCGGGCACCAAGGAAGAACCGGTGGCCGATCAGCGCGTCACCACGTTCGCACAGTGGCTCGCAGGCAAGCGCTCGATCGATGGCGTGGGCCTCGCCTCCATGTTGCCCCCGGTCACGCGGGGCGCGGTCGAGCGCCTCGGGCAGGAGCTTCGCAGTCGTGCGCGCTCGGTCATCGGCGCGTGGGACGAGATCCTCACCTCGCGCGAGATGCTCGGGGAAGCCTTCCGCGGCCAGAAAGACTTCGGCTCGGGCCAGCTCGATCGCGTACACGAGTGGTGCGTTCGCCAGGCGCGCATCCGCGCAGAAGGGGAGCGCGACGGCGAGCTGGAGGCCATCGACGTGGAGGACATCCCGATCCTGCTGCGTTTGTGGCAGGTGATGCGCGGGCCGCTCACGGCGCCCGACGGTACGCCGATCCGCATGGCGCACCTCTTCATCGACGAGGTGCAGGACCACAGCCCCGTCGAACTCCGGGTCTTGCTCGACCTGGCGAACAAGGATCGCTCCATCACGCTGGCGGGCGATAGCGCCCAACGTATGCTCGACGACGACGATTCGCGCGGCGAGTTCGATTGGAAGGGCCTCCTCGCCGAGATCGGCATGGCGGCCACGACGCTGGAGCCGCTCAAGGTGAGCTACCGTTCCACTGCCGAGATCACGACGTTCGCGCGCGGTGTGCTGGGGCCGTTTGCCCACGAGGCGGAGCCCATCACCACCCGCCGCGGGCCCGACGTGGAGCTCTTCACCTTTGCGTCGGTGGGCGAGTCGGTCGCATTCCTCGCCGATGCGTTGAAGCAACTCGCGCAGGACGAGCCCAACGCCAACGTGGCCCTCGTCGCACGTTTCCCGCAGCAGGCCGACGTGATCTACGAAGGCCTGGAACGCGCCGAGGTGCCCCGCGTCCGGCGCGTGGCCAAGCAGGATTTCAGCTGGGAGCCCGGCTTCGACGTGACCGACGTTCGCCAGACCAAGGGCCTCGAGTTCGACGAAGTGATCCTGCTCGAGACGACAGCGACCACGTACCCGGCAACCTCGCAGGCGCGTCATGCGCTCTATGTCGGTGCAACACGCGCAGCGCATCAACTCTGGTGCATCGCCAGCGACAAACCGTCGCCCGTGGTCACCGAGGCTCTGGCAACGCCGCCGGCGACCTAGCAAACTTCGGCGTTCGCGCCGGCAGCGGATCTTTCGAATGCTTGCGGGAGCGTGCTATCGTCCCGGTGGACTCGAACGGGGCTCCTGACCAATGCCACGACGATGAACTCCACCATGTCTACGGCGCCCGCATCTAACCGTACGGCTTCCACCGCTTCGATCGCCGGGAAGTACCGTCTCATTTTCGAGCTGGGACGGGGCGGGATGGCGGATGTCATGCTCGCCGTCATTTCGGGGCCCGGCGGATTCAACAAGCTCCAGGTGCTGAAGCTCTTGCGCCAGGAGCTCGCGGTTGAGCCCGAGTTCTGCTCGATGTTCCTCGAGGAAGCCCGGCTTTCCGCCCGCATCAACCACGCCAACGTCGCCCAAACGAACGAGGTCGGTTTCGATGGGGAGAGGTACTTCATCGCGATGGAGTACCTCGAAGGGCAGAGCCTCGACGAGCTGATGCGTCGCGCGAAGGCGAGGGGACTCGCCCTCCCGGTGGGCGTCGTGGTGCGGGCGCTGGCCGACGCGTGCGCTGGCCTCCACTTCGCCCACGAGCTGAAGGACTTCGACGGCACACCGCTGCACGTCATCCATCGCGACGTCTCGCCGCAGAACATCTTCGTCACGTACGACGGGATCACCAAGCTGTTGGACTTCGGCATCGCCAAGGCGAGCGACTCGAACATTCGCACCCAGGCGGGGACCATCAAAGGCAAGATTGCCTACATGGCACCCGAGCAGCTTCTCGGCGTGGCCCACATCGATCGGCGGGCGGACATTTTCTCCGCGGGCTCGGTGCTCTGGCGCACCATCACGGGAAAGCGCATGTGGGCCGGCGCCTCGGAGATGGAGATCCTCCAAAGCCTGGCGAACCATCGCATTCCGGAGCCGGTGCCGCTTCCGGGCATCCCGGACGATTTGGTGCGCATCTGCAAGAAGGCCATCGCGGCCAATCCGGCCGAGCGCTACCCCACGGCGGCCGCGTTGAAGAGCGACCTCGAGGCGTTGCTTACGAAGATGCCGGGCGGCACGCACGAAGACGTCTCGGTCTTCGTGAACGAGCTGCTCGCCGAGCGCCGCAAGGAGATTGCGTCGGCCATCGAGGCGCGGCTCACGACGTCGGAGCCCATGCCCTTTACGACGACGCGGTCGATTCCGCGCTTGGAGCCCACGGCCACCGCGAGCGGCTTGCTCGACACGTCCGGGAACTCGATGTCGAATCCCGAGGTGTCGGGCGTCTCGCCGCCGCCGCCGTCCTCGCAGCGCCATTGGGGGCTCATTGGTGCGGTGGTGGTTGCGGGCGGGCTGGTGGCGGCTGCGCTGATCGCGCGCCCTGGATCCGCACCTTCCGCAGAGCCCACGAGCGTGCCCCCGCCGTCGTCCGCGGCGCCTCCTCCTCCGTCGACGGGGTCGAGGGCCGAAACGGAAGTGACCGTCGAGGTGAACCCGCCGACAGCCGCCGTCTACATCGATGACGTGATGCTCACCGGCCGTCCTGCGCGCGGCACCTTCCCACGCGATGGGCGCGAGCACCGCCTGCGCGTGCAAGCGGAAGGCTACATTGCGAAAACGCAGGACGTCGCGTTGGATATCGCGAGCGTCCGCCTGGAGCTTTCGCTCGAAAAAGAGCACCGCCCCACCCCGACCTGGCGCCCCTCGGGGAAGGGCAAGGGCTCCCAACCTTCCGCCGCCCCGTCCCCGCCGCCCGCCGCCTCGTCCCCGCCGCCGGTCCAACCGCCCGAGCCCCCGCCCGCCAAAACGGCGAAGCCCGGCGTCGACACCATCGACAAAGACGATCCCTGGAAGAAATAGAAGAGGGAACCGCCAGGACGCCAGGGCCGCCAGGGGTCTACGGCTGGTTTTTCTGTTTCTTAAACAAAACAACCAGGGACCAGGGTCGTTTCCGTTCGACACCTGGCGACCCTGGCGTCCTGGCGGTTTCCTTCTTCTGCGCCGTTAGAACGCGACGCAGATGATTTCGTCGGTGCGCAGTACGGACTCTTGCTCGAACTGCGTCTTGTACGCGGTGCGGATATCCTCGAGCTTCTGCGAATTTTGTCGCGATCCGTCGTGGTAGACGAGGAGAAGCTTCGAAGGCTCCTTGATGATCTGGCCCGTCGACATGCGGTACTGGCCCTTCACGTCGATGATGCTGAGACCATCGGGGAACCGGGGGGTAATCTCTGCGTCCACGAACGCCGCGAAGTCCGTCTCCGGGATCGGCGTGCCCTTGCGATCGAGCCCGAAAATCAGCTCGGTCGAAACCATGGGTGTCGACCCACGCGGCGCGGTGCGTACATCGCACTTGTGATTCTTCAGATCCTCGTCGAGCGATTGCTGCGTCGTCGGATCCGAATTGGTGGACGCGGCACACCCGCTAACACCTGAAGCAGCGAGGGCCGAGAACAGCGTGATCGAGCTGACCGTGGTGAGGGCATAAAGGCGATTCATCATGGAGGTGGAAATCCCCTTCGCGTTGGGTGGCGGGCGTGCTGACGGGCGCTAAGCAAATCTAGAGCTAGAGGGAGTAGTCGCAGTTGGGCGTGCCGGTGCCCTGTTGAATGCTCTGCGGCTCCGAACGATAAACGAGCAGAGAATCCTGCGAGAAGCCTTCTCCCTGGCTCGTGTTGGGATGGCTCTTGAGGCAAGCAAAAGGTATGTCAGCGGCCACGTCCCCGGTATTCAGGTCAAAGTTCAGTGGACCGGAGGCACCGTTGATGTCCACCGATTGGCCGCGTCCCAACGTGGTCAGCGCCACGCCGATTCGCCTTCGATAGAGATCCGCAACGTCGCCGGACACGAGGTTCTTCATGGCTGCCACGATGTCTCGCCCTGTCACGTTCGGCGGCCTATTGCCGCTGCTCGCACTCGTGACAGCGTAAGCAATAATGTACGTTGAATCGTAGGTGCCCGCCAGGCCAAACTCATTCACGCGGCCTTTGATGCTGTCTTTCTCCGCCGGATAATTGTTGTCGACGAATGCAAAGTAGTTGTCTCTGAAGTTGGAAAACACGGAATTTTCCACGGAGCCGAGACTCGGCGACGTGTACAACGTGCGCGATGCAACGGTGGGATAATCGCGCATGAGGCCTTCGAGATCGGTCACCAGCCCCTCGGTGGCCACGTAGTAGGGGCGCGGCTGGTTCTTCGTATTCTGCAGATTTCCCCACAATTGTTCCGTTTGCGGAATGATTTGGGTTCTCGATTCTGCAAGCCCGAAGGTCAGAATGATGTGCGGTGCAAAGTCTCGGATTTGCTGCTGAATTTCCGACTGCGTGGGCGCGTTCTCGCTGGTCCCGTAATTGTAGTCGCGGTAGTCCTCGGTGCGAATTCCCGTGGTGAATGCGGGCGTATTTCGGAAGGTGGCATTCAGCCCCTCACCGTATGCGTCGCCGCGGAGCAACGTGAGGATGCGCACCTTGCTCTGGGCGGGAAGGTTGTATTTCGCGCGCACCCCCGGAATGAGCTTTTGCTGCACGTAGGTGGCGATGGCCTGCGCCTGGTACGTGTCCGACGGAGCGGTGCGCCAGAGAAGCCCTTGCGCCGATGTCTCCCCAGGACCGTAATCGCGCAACAGTGTGATGTTGTCGCTCGTGGCAGATGGCGAAATGGTGAACACCCCGTTCGGGATGGTCACGTCAGTTGCCATGGCAACCGTCGTACTGGTGGACGGCGTACCGATGATCGCCGCCACCTTGACCCGCTCGACGAGGTGGCGCGCGCTGCGCAAGACCGTGGCGTTGTCGTTCTCCGACGCGCTCTTGTCGTCGCACACGATGGCGACGACCGGACGCGTCCGACCGCCCGAACCGGCAACCGGAGGGAGGCCTTTCGTTTCCTTCTCGAAATCGTCGATGGCCGTACGAACGGCGGCCTCGTACGGCTTGTACTGGCCATTGTCGCCGTAGTCCCCCGTGAGGGAGATCACAGCGCCGATGTACACGGCATTGTCATCTTGATGGTTGCCGTAGATGTAGGGGCAGTCGCTGCTGGTCAGCGGTTGGCACGTCTTGTCGCTCTTGCGACAGAAGTTCGTGCCCGCAAACCGCGTGCAGTCCTGATTGACGTTGCACTGATCGACGTCCTTGCCGAGGGTCGCGGTGCACGCGGTGTTCGACGCCACGAAGCCGCCGAGCACCATGGCCAAGGTGCCTACGAGGAGGGGAGTGCGAATCATGATCGTTCTTTCCGTGCTCGGCTCAAAAACGCCCGACGATGCTGACACCCCCGGGCGTCACGCGCGCCGAGGCTTGGGCGGAGGTGGATTTTTCCGGCTTGTGCAGCGTGAGGTAGAGCGAGATGCCACCCGCAACGACCGTGGCGGCGGTGAGGGCATCGGCCACGATGGAGAGCGTCTTCGTCTTGGAGTGCGCATCGTCGATCTGGTCGCGCGCGTTCGCGGCCTGCCGATCCAGCGCGTCGTTCTGGTCCGAGTTGGCCTTGATGGCGAGAATGCCCGTGACGCCCGCGCCAACGGCCAGCGCACCGGTGATGCCCCATGCCACCCAGGGCACGCTCCGCTCCTCGCGCTGGGCCACGTCGCGCTTGGGGAGCTCGGTCAGCTCGATGCTAACCTGCTCGGCATCCGATCCCGCGAAGACGAGTGACTTGGTCGCCGGGAAGTAACCTGGCTTCGTCGCGGCAATCCGGCGGCGTCCTGGATTGACGAGGATCTTCTGAGGAAGCGGCGTCTGACCCACCGGCACGTCGTCGACCGTGATGGAGGCACCCGGTACGCTCGTCGTGATCGTCACCGTGGCGATGTTCGGCCGCAGGTCCTGAATCTCCTTGTTCACTGCAGTGCGACGGTCCTCGGGGACCTCGTCACCGCCGTCGAGCAAGTAGCGCTCGAAGGCCTTCAGCGCCTCCACGTAGTCGTTGGTCTTCTTGTAGCAAAGCCCGATGTTGTAGAGGATGCGGTAGCTCGGTGCGAGCTCGTACGCGCGCTCGAACTCCACGCGGGCGGCAACGGTGTTGCCCTCGTCGTACAACTTCAAGCCGCGCGTGTAGCGCGTGCGCGCCTCCTCCATGCGAGGACTCATCCACGCGGGTTGACCACCGGACTTGCCCGCGCCCTGGGAGGGGGCCGCAGGAGTCGTCTGCGGCGGCGGAGAGGCCGATGTCGGAGGCGTTTGCGCGAGCGCCGCGAAGGGCGCCGTGGTGATGGCTGCGATCAGAAGGAGTGAAATCCTGCGCCGGCGGCACTTCATCAGCCGTGCATCTTTCCTACTCCGCCGTCGCTTCGTCAACGAGGCGCCGAGGTAGGTGCGTCATTTAAGCGATGGCCCGTGGCGCCCTACGCACTGCAAAAAAGGCTACGCGAAGTGGCTCCTTGGCGCGGTTCGGTCGGTCCGGCTCGGCAGCATTGGCGAGCTGGGGCGCTCGTGCAAAACGCGTTGCCCTCACGCGTCAACGAGCGCGATCTCATTCAGGTGGGGTGGCAGGTGCGTTGGCGAAGACTTGGTCGAGACACTGGTCTTCACGTGCTCTCGCGCGCGCTCGCGACCGTCCTCGCGCGCATTCGCGATTACTCCCGCGCGCGTTCGCGACATGCGGATATCGATTGTTCCAGACTCGAATATAGAACGTACTTACTTTGCACCGCCGCGCACGACGATATTTTCTACATTGTTGCATATCGTCGAAAGCCGGGCGCTGCGCGCAAGAAACTCCAATACGGCTTATGTCAACGACGGTGCTCCTGTTCGCTTGTATGCGCAAACTCTGATGACACTGATCGGTTTTGGCTGAGCCGGAATTGAAGCCCCCCGTCGGGGTTGCCACGTATCGAGCAGAACACCGCAGTCACTCCGCAGACACCGCCTGGAAAAGCAGCAGGTGTCGGCGGTTGGTGAAGATGTACGTCACCCACCCATGCTCACAACTATCGGTCGGGCAGCCGAACTAAAGAAGGTATCTTCGCGATACGCTTCTTTATTTGTCTTATGTTTTTCACGCGCCTCGGTGATCCGATGTCTTTGACACCCCCACTAGAATTGAGTGGCGCGCCGGGAAGCAGACTGGCGCGAAAGGCTATGGGAGGGCGAACAAATTCGTTTCCGAATCCGGGAGATTAACTCGGAGCATGGGCGCGTGCTAACCTGATGCTTGGTGGAGCCGAAACGCAATTGCGTTTCGGAAAGTGGATTAGCGCCAATGAATTTTTCATGGGGCGAAGAGGACCAGGCGATATTCGACAAGTGCGTCAGGTTTGCCCGCGCACGACTGCGTTCGGCAGACTACGAGGCACGCCGTTTGTGGCGCGATTGCGGCGACATCGGCCTTTTCGACGCGTGCGTCCCCACCGCGACCACCCCGCTGTCGGGGGCATTGCGAGCGGCCCGACTCATGGAGGCCCTCGGTTACGGCGCCGCGGATATGGGGGCGGTGTTCGGGCTCGCGGCGCATACCTTCGCATGCACCGTCCCGGCACAACTCTTTTGCGACAATGACGTGACTCGCGCGATTGCCGAGCGCCTTCGACAGGGCGAAGCCATCGGAGCCAACGCCATCACCGAGGCAGGGGCGGGCTCGGATGCTTTCGCACTCGAAGCGACAGCTCGTCGCGAGGGCGAACATTACGTCATCTCCGCGGTGAAGACGTACGTCACCAATGCGGCAGTGTGCGACGAAATCCTGGTGTACGCCAAGACCGAACCCGACGCGGGTTACCTGGGCATCAGCGCCTTCCTCGTCGATCGCCATTCGCCCGGCGTGAAGGTGGGCTCCCCCATCGAGAAAATGGGACTGGAATCCGCGTCGTTGGCCTCGGTGATGCTGGAAGACTGCCGCGTCCCGGTGGAACGTCGCCTCGGGCGGGAGGGCGTCGGCGCCCGCATTTTCACGACGTCGATGCAATGGGAGCGCGCATGCTTGTTCGGCGCCTACGTCGGGCAGATGGAGCTGCAGCTCGAGGAATGCGTCGAGTACGCGCGTGAGCGCAAGCAATTCGGTCGGGCCATTGGCTCGAATCAGGCCATCGCGCACAAACTCGCCAATATGAAATTACGATTGGAGGCAGCCCGCCTCCTACTCTATCGTGCCGCCTGGGCGATTGAGCAGGGCGAGGATGCAACGATGTCGATCTCGCTTGCGAAGATCGCAGTTGCCGAAGCGGCGGTCGACTCGGGCCTGGACGCCATTCAGATTTTCGGCGGCTTGGGCTACGTCCGCGACGCGGCCATCGAAAAGCGACTTCGTGACGCTGTCGCGGCGCGCATCTTCTCGGGGACCTCGGAGATTCAACGCGACATCGTCGCGAACAGCCTGAGCAGGTCCGCGCGATGACCCTCGACCAAATCGTCCCAGCTTGGGCCCGCACCACGCCGGGCAAGGTGGCAATCGTCGCCCCAGACGGGGAGATGACCTACGGGGAGCTGGATGCCGCCGCCAATCGACTTGCGCGGCGGTTTCTCGAGCTTGGCGTACGACCGGGCGATCGAGTGGGCATCCTGCTGAACAAGGGCGTTCGCGCCGTCGTGGCCATGCAAGCCGCGTTGCGGTGCCGAGCTGCGTACGTGCCGTTGGATGTTGGTTGGCCTCAGGCACGCCTCGTTCGAATCCTCGACGATGCTGACGTGGCGGTTGTCGTTTGCACGGCCGAACACCTCGCGAACTTTCGAGCGGCCGGAGGTGTCGTTCGAGCATCGGTGCTCCTCGAGACCGCGTCGCCTTGGCAGGAAGTGCAGCATTGCGATGGCGACGACCTTGCCGGTGACGGGCCCACGGAAACCAATCTCGCGTACATCCTTTACACGTCCGGCTCCACCGGCGTCCCGAAAGGGGTTTGCATTAGCCATCGGAATGCCATGGCATTCGTGGAATGGGCGGCCGCGGAGGTAAGCCTGACCGCGGCAGACCGGGTGTCGAACCACGCTCCTTTCGTGTTCGATCTGTCCGTCTTCGACCTTTATGCGTCGTTTTTGGCGGGGGCGACGACCTTCATCGTCCCAGAGGGGCTCTCCTACATGCCCCGGCCGCTCGTCGATTTCGTTTTATCGAACCGCATTACGGTTTGGTACTCCGTGCCGTCCGCCCTCGTCCTGATGATGCGACATGGAGGTCTGCTCGAGGTGGCGCCGGAGTCCGCATTGCGCGCACTCATCTTCGCAGGGGAACGCTTTCCAACGCGCGAGCTCGACGACTTACGTGCCGGATTCACATCGGCCAGACTGTGGAACTTCTACGGCCCGACCGAAACCAACGTGTGCACCGCATACGAGGTCGATCGCAACGAGGTGATCGATCGACCGGTTCCCATCGGCCGCGCGGCGAGCGGGGACGAAGTGTGGCTCCAGCCCCTCGAGACCGCGTGGGAAGGCGGAGATCACGGCGAGGGCACGGACATCGGAGAGCTGATTGTCGCAGGACCTACGGTCATGTTGGGATATTGGGGCCTTCCGCCGCACTCCGGACCGTATGCCACCGGGGATATTTGTCGCCAACGATCCGACGGCCATTACGAGTTCCTCGGGCGCAGGGATTCCATGGTGAAGGTGCGCGGATATCGGGTGGAACTCGGCGAAGTCGAGAAAGCCCTGGAGACTCATCCCTCGATTTCCCGGGCTGTCGTCATGCTTCGCGGCGGGGGCGTTTCGGCCCGCCTGAAAGCTTTCGTCGTGGCAAGCAGCCCGCTGCGATTGCTGGAACTCAAATCGTACTTATCCGAACGCCTTCCGACATATATGATCATCGACGAGGTGACCTACCTCGACGAGCTGCCGAAGACCACGAATGGTAAAATCGACTTGCACCTTCTCACAAGAATGGCAGGCGGTGAGCTCCATGATTGACGAGCGAATCTACGAACGCGTCTACGATTTCATCGTGGAAAATTATCTGGGAGGGGAAGGGGAAGAACTCGATCACGATACGCCGCTGCTCAAGCTGGGCATCCTCGATTCGATGCGCATGATCGAATTGCTCACATTCCTGGAGACGGAATGCGGGGTGTTCGTCCACGGACGTGACATTCTGGCGGCTAATTTCAAAACGCTGAAGAATATCGCAGACCTCGCCGTGCGCATTCGGGATACATCGGATGGTCTCGGTCGAGCACCTTGAGATCGTAGCCGGCTCTCACTGCATCGAACAGGAGCGCTTCCTGGAGAGGGTAGCGTCCCGACTGCCTGGACGTCGGTCGGCGCGGATCGTGCGCGTCATCGGCGAAACAGCGGACATTCTGCGGCGGCATTTCGAGATTGCCCCGGAGGAACTCGAGGGCCGCACCGATTGGGCCACGGTATTGAGCGAGGCCTCGCACCGCATGGCCTTGCGCGCACTCGGTGGCGTTCCGGATCTCATGAATCTCGATGCTCTCGTCGTGGTGAGCAGCTCGTTCTTTGGCTATCCAGGATTGGCGCGGCGCCTGCAGGTCGCACTGCGATTGCCCGAGGAGTGCACCTGCCTGGATATCGGCAACGCGGGCTGCGTGGGCGCGACACAAGGCTGGTACGTGGCCGACGCGCTTCTTCAGCGCGGTCACCGCCGCGTGTGCGTCGTTGCAAGCGATGCGGTGGGCGCCATGGCATGTTCCCCCATCGAGTCGCCATCGCCATCCGTCGAGGAAATCGTCGCGCGTTGCCTCGGCTCCGACGGCGCCGCCGCCGTGGTCCTCCACGCGACCGATACCCGAGAGAAAAGCCTTTTCGCATACCGCGCCTGCAAATTGCGAACGCGTTTGTGGGGCACCGAAACGCTCGACTGGAACGTCCTTCGCGCGACACAGAACAGCCTCGACTTCCGCATTGCCAAGGAAATCCGCGATAGGGTGGTCCCCGAAGCCAGTGCCATCCTGAAAGGAGATCCCGGCACGGTGTTCTTGCACCCCGGCGGTCGCGCACTGCTCGACCACTTGCAAGATGCAGGAATCGTCGGCACCGAGCTGGCGCGAACGGATCTCGAGGATGGCAACTTCGGAAGTTCCGCCGTGCTTCGCGTGCTCGCCCGCGGCCTCGAGCGCGGCGTGCCCCTCGAGAGCACGGTATTTCTCGTGACGTTCGGACCGGGCAAAGCGACGTCGGTGCTGGAGCTTCAGGGGGTGGGGTGATGGCGATGAGCGATACCATCCCGCCGATGTTCGATCCGTTCGAGCCGGGGTTCTTCGACGATCCGTATCCGCAGTACCGATTGCTGCGGGACGAGGATCCGGTTCACGAGCATCCGATGCTGCGACTGTGGTTCCTAACTCGGTATGAGGATGTGTCCGCCGTGCTCCGTGCCGGGCTGTCCGTCGAGGCGCGAAGTCTCACCACGGGTGACGTCTTCGAACAGAGCGAAGCGCTATCCGGGACGCGTGCGTTGGTGGACAACCATTCCATGCTCGAACGGGATCCACCCGACCACACGAGGCTGCGCTCTCTGGTGGCAAAGGTGTTCACCCGCAGGGCAGTCGCTGCACTCGAACCCGAGATCGCGCGCCTCGTCGATGATGCACTCGAGCGGCTGGCGTGCGCCGGTACCGCGGACCTCGTCGAGACATTGGCTTTCCCGCTGCCGTTTACGGTGATCTCTCGAATGCTTGGCATGCCCCCCACCGATTCGACGCGAATCCGCGAGCTGAGCGGAGCCCTGGTGCGCTCGTGGGAGCCCATTGCGGACAGCGAGATCATGGACACGCTCATTCACGCGAGCGCGGAACTGATGCAGATTATCCGCTCGCTGATCGACTGGAAGCGCCGCCATCCGGCCGATGACCTGCTTACCGCACTGATCGCGGCCGAGCACGAAGGCACGGTGCTCAGCGAAGACGAACTCGTCTCCCAGGTTGTCCTCCTTTATGTGGCGGGGCATGAGACGACCGTCAACCTCATCGCCAATGGCGTCGTCGCCCTACTCCGGAACCCCGACCAGCTCGAGTTGCTGCGGTCGCAGCCACACCTGGCCTCGAACGCCGTCGAAGAGGTTCTGCGCTACGACACCCCCGTCCAGTTGACCCGCCGCATCACGATCGCCCCTCACACGATAGGAGACAAGGAGATCCCGGCCGGCTCGTTGATCATCCCTTGTCTCGGCTCGGCCAACCGAGACGAGCGCTTTTTCGGATCGAGCGCGGACCAGCTGCGGATCGAACGGCCCGAGGCCCGCAGCCAAATATCCTTTGGCGTTGGGCCGCACCGCTGCGTGGGCGCCGCCCTCGCGCGGCTCCAAGGCAGGATCGCCATCGAACGCTTGGTCAAACGGTTTCCCAACCTATCTCTTGCGGATGACGTCGCGTGGAACAACCGCATCAACCTGCGCGGCGCCGCCCGAGTGCCCGTAAGTGTGTAATGGCTCCTTTTCTCAGACAGCAACCGAAAAGCACGGAAACATCCCCGTCTCGTTGGCAAAGTACGTCTCGACGAGCTCTGGAATTTCGTCGAATGCGTAAATGCGTTCATCGACGTGAGGTAGCCAGCCGTTGGCTTCCGCGTAGGCCACGGCGGCAATTCCCTCGGGACGGCTTGCACCGTGTGTGTGAATGAACTGCTGGCGCGCGATGCAAGCCGAAGGGCGCAGGTACCAGAGACGCTTACCTGCTTTCCACCCGGCCGTCGCCAAAACGGATTCGCGGCCCAAAGACTTGATGGTTGCTCGCTGGAGGGGACCACCGATGTGATCCACGAAGATCTGCACACCATCGCCCTCCGTAAGACGTGCCACGGTATCGAGAAATCGTTGTTCGCCAGCACGGTAGCGCGCCAAATACGCAGGATCGCGTTCGGCGCGCGTGACATCGTATTCGAGAGAGCCAAACGGACGCCGATCGACCGCGGTGATGCCGTAACGCTGAATCTCTCGGAGGTGAGCGTCCGTTCCCGAGAGCATCACGGTCCTGCAACCGAAACGTCGCGCCAGGTCGAGCTCTGCAAGCGTGGTCCCGCCGCCCCATCCCCACACGTTGGCGACCGGCACCGAGGTGTCTTCGTATTGCAAGCAAAACGTGCCCCAGGCAAGACGCCAATTCGACCATGCGCTCACGTAGCGAACGGCGAAGGCGGCCCATTGCGGAAGGGAAAATCGCGTCCCCTCTGGCAGCGCAATGACTTGTTGCTGATTCAGCTTCACCCGGGTTGCGAGGCACCCCATGGTTCCCGGAGCATCGAAACCGAGGATCTTTTGGGGATAGCCGTGACGGTCCATGATGCCGTAAGTGCCGTAAAGCAACGCGTTTTGGCCGGGTTGCAAGCCGTCGACCCCCGGCCCGACCTCGAGAATCCGAATGACACCGCTATTCCCAAGAATGATCTTCTCCTCGCCGCGCAGCCGACACACATCGACCGGCACACGCTCGAGCGCGTGGGCCATGTTCGCCTCCCAACATCCAAATAACGGTTCTGCAAGGACTTCGCCCTCTCGGAGGGCGGGAAGTTCGATGGTTTCGCGAACGAGATGGCCACGGACTCCGGCGCCATCACCAGCATAGAGAAACCACGCATCCGCCTTGCTCATCCACCACCTCCGGTTATTTCCCACCACAGCATACCGACAGGCTCTTATCCGTCCCGTCTGGTCGACTTATGGCGGTCGTATCTATACACTGACGTTGCGGCGAGTTAATCGCCAAGCCGCACAGCAACTCGCAATTCGAGGGGTCCGTTCCATGGTCTGGAAAGGTCAACAATGACGCGCGAAATTTCGACCCTTGGCGAGACCTTGGATGGTGTGTTGGGCGACATCTTACAAGCGCGGGCCCGCCAGCAACCCGAGCAGACTGCCTACATCTATCTGAGAGGTGGTGAGCTCGACGAAATCAGGGTGACCTATGCCGAGCTGGATCGGCAGGCCCGGGCCGTTGCGGCCACGATACAGGCGCAGTGCCGGCCAGGTGCCCGGGTCATCATGCTCTACCCGCCGGGGCTGGAGTTCGTGGCAGCTTTTTTCGGCTGCCTTTACGCCGGAGTCATCGCGGTTCCAGCGTATCCACCTCGCGCGAATCGGAATTTGTCACGCGTGCACGCGATCGTCGAGGACTGCCAGGCCGAGATCGCACTGACCACCGCGCAGATCGGTAGGTCCACTCGGGACCGGTGGCAGCATTCGACCGAGCTGCGCTGGATTGCCACCGACGCACTGCAAGAGAACGTCGAATCGCGGTGGCAGAAGTCCGTCATCGATCGGCAGGACATCGCCTTTCTGCAGTATACTTCCGGCTCCACGGGGAACCCCAAAGGGGTGATGGTCTCTCATGGGAACCTCATTCACAATTTGCAGTGCAGCCGCGACCGCTGCGACTATTCGCCGTCCAGCATCGGCGTATCCTGGCTGCCCCAATTCCACGATCTCGGGCTGATCGGCGGTATTCTTCTTCCCATATACGTTGGCTACAAAGCGGTGCTCCTCGCGCCGACGGCGTTCATTCAAAAGCCTTATCGCTGGCTCCATGCGATTTCCCATTATCGGGGAACGGTCACGTACGGTCCCAACTTCTCGTTCGAACTCTGCGTGCAGAAGATCACCTCAGAACAGCGCGAGACGCTCGACCTTCGTTGCTTGGAGAATGTCATCAACGGCGCCGAGCCGATTCTCGTGCGAACGCTGGAGAGTTTTTCCGAGACGTTCGGTCCTTGCGGCTTCGAGAAACGCGCATTTCGCGGGGGCTACGGGCTTGCGGAAGGGACAGTTTTCGTCACCACCGGCCACAGGCTACCCAACGGCCCCAACGTGAGAACGATCCGCAAGGCGGCATTGGAGCAACATCGCGTGGAGGATGCGGCGGACCAAAACGAGGATGTGCAGCACATCGTGGGCTGCGGTCCCGCGGCGGAAGATCAAAAGCTCGCCATCGTGAATCCCGATCACCACGTGCGGTGCAATCCGGATCAGATTGGAGAGATTTGGGTCAAGGGCCCGAGTGTGGCGCAGGGCTATTGGAACCGGCCAGAAGCATCAACCGCTACGTTTCGGGCCATGTTGAAGGATACCAACGAGGGCCCCTTCCTCCGCACCGGCGATCTCGGCTTCCTGCACGACGATGAACTGTTCATCACGGGGCGGATGAAGGACCTGATCATCGTACGGGGGCGCAATCACTATCCGCAGGACATCGAGAGGACCGTAGGGGAGGCACACCAGGCTTTGAGGCTCACGTGCACCGCGGCGTTTTCCATTTCGGAGAACGACGAGGAGCGCGTCGTGGTCGTGCAAGAGATCAAGCGAGATCGTGAGGGCGTCGATCTCGAGCGGGTGCTCGCCGACATTTTCCAATCCATCGCCGAGGAGCACGAGTTGTCCGTGCATGCGATCCTCCTCGTCGAGGAGGGAGACATTAGCAAGACCTCGAGCGGAAAAATCCAAAGAAGCGTCTGCAAGCAGCGCTACCAAGACGGTAGCTTCCGCGTCGTACAGCAAGCGTCTTACGCGGGCGTGGAGGAGATGGACGCTGAGCATGGTACGAGGCCGAGGGCCGCTGAAATCTTGCCGGATCTCCCAAAGGAGGATTGGCCGCACGCAATCCAAAGCGCCGTCGCGGAGATCGTGGCGACGCTCACGGGGCGCGCCGCGGAAACCCTCGATCCCAATGCGCCATTGACGAGACTCGGAGTTGATTCCCTCCGCGGTGTGCAATTGAAGACGATGCTGGAAGAGGAATTCGACATCGCGATACGAATGGCAAATATTTTTGGAAGCCCCACCGTTCGCAGGCTTGCGGCGATGCTGCTGACCCAAATTACTCGTGAGTCGAACGCGCGCGTGAGCGCGCAATGCCAGGCCACACTGGAAGCGCCAACAAAGTCCCAAGACACGACGCACGAAGAGAGTCGCCCGAACGAGACACTTCGCAAGATCGAACGAGAGCTCGCGGAGATCGAGGCGCAGGACGATGACTGAGGCGCACGAGTTGGGTGACGCCGACCGGGTCCTGACCACGCTGCGAAAGTTGCGGACGCGGGTCGACGCTTTGCGCGAGCCGATTGCCGTCATTGGCCTCAGGATGCGCCTTCCCCCGGAGGACGGCAGCAGCGAGCGTTTCTGGTCGATGCTCGTCGACGCGCGCGAAGCGCCGCGGACCATTCCTCGCGGACGTTGGCAGGGGGAGGCGACGTCGCACGTTGCCTCACTCCTCGACGATGTGGAGAGGTTCGATGCGGCGTTCTTTGGGATGACCGCGGCGGAAGCCTGCGTGATGGATCCGCGGCAGCGGATGCTCCTCGAGGTGGCGTGGGAGGCCCTCGAGGTCGCGGGGCTGCCCATGGCGCAGCTCGGTCGCTGCGGCGTCTACGTCGGGGTCACCTCCCCAGGCGAATTTTTTCCCACTCCCTCGAGCGCCCCGGCTTCGTCGGCTCCGTTCATCACGACCGGAAAGATGGTCGGAGCGGCCGCCGGGCGTATCTCGCATTTCCTCGGAGCAACCTCGCCGAGTCTCGTCATCGACACGGCGTGCTCTGCATCCCTCGTTGCCGTGCATCTTGCGATGACCGATCTCCGTGCACGTTCCTGCGACGTCGCGCTTTGCGGCGGCGTCAACGTCATTTTCTCATCGGAATTTCTCACGGAGATCGAGGGGGCCGGTATCCCTGCCGCCGACGACCGATGCAGGCCTTTCGATGCCACCGCGAGTGGCGTCGGGCTAGGGGAGGGCTGCGGCTTCGTCGTTCTCAAGCGTCTGTCGGACGCCGTGAAGGATGGAGACGTCGTGTGGGCCATCCTCCGCGGCTCGGCAGTCAACCACAATGGTGCCTCGGACGGTCTCTCGGCTCCCAATCCCGACGCTCAGGAGCTCGTGATTCGCGAAGCACTCCGTGCGGCACGGACGGCACCGCGGCACGTGCAGTACGTCGAAGCACACGGAACGGCAACGACGCTTGGCGACCCGATCGAGGTCGAGGCTTTGTCGCGCGTCTTTGCCGATCGTTGCCAACCGCTGCGTATCGGCTCCGTCAAGTCCAACATTGGGCATTTGCTCGGCGCGGCGGGGATCGCGAGCCTCATCAAGACGATCCTGGCCATTCGTCATCGAAAGCTACCGCCCAGCCTCCACTTCGAAACGCCGAACCCACACATCCCGTGGGAGCACATTCCGATAAGGGTTCAGGCGGAGCTGTCCGATTGGCCCAACCCTGGCGAACCCCTCATTGCAGGTGTCAGTGCTTTTGGGCAAAGTGGAACGAACGCCCATGTCGTCGTGAGCGAGCCGCCTCCTGAGACGACCGCCGAACCAGGGAAACCCGAAGCCGCCAACCCGCCCGAGCGCGTGCTCGTTCTCTCCGCCAAGACACCGAAAGCCCTCCGCAACGCGGCCCGCGCGGTGTCCGAGTGGCTCGGGATGGGCCCGACGCCGCCAGCGACCGAGGACGACATTGGGTATACCGCCGCCCTGCGGCGGACACATCACGATCATCGGCTGGCGGTGCTGGGACGCGATGCTGGCGAATGGCGGGATGTGCTCGCGGCGTATGCAGGGGGGCGAACCTCGGCGGGAGCCATTTCTGGCGTCGTGAATGGCGGGCGTTCGCCCCGCATCGTGTTCGTCTTTCCCGGACAAGGTGGACAATGGGCCGGGATGGGGCGCGAGCTTCTACGCCACGATCCCGTTTTTCGCCACGAGCTCGAGGCCTGCGATGCGGCGATCCGAAGGCACGCTCCGTTTTCGGTGAAGTCCGAACTCGAGACCATGTCGGCGTCACGCCTCGATGATCTGGAGGTGCTCCAGCCGGTCCTGTTTGCCGTCATGTCCAGTCTCGCCGCGGTTTGGCGTTCGTGGGGCATCGAACCCGACGCCGTCGTCGGCCACAGCTTGGGCGAGGTCGCAGCAGCCTACGTCGCTGGGCGACTTGCTCTCGACGATGGGGCCCGGATCATCTGTCTACGCAGCCGTCTGCTCAAAGGCGGGGCGACCGGCGGCGCGATGCTCCTCCTCGAGCTCGGCAGGCGAGATACGACACAGGCGATCGCCTCGTTCGGCGATCGCGTAACCATCGCCGCCAGCAACGGTCCGCGAAGTACCGTCGTGGCAGGCGATACCGCAACGATCTCCGAATTGAAGGGGCTTCTCGAACGAAACGGCGTCTCGTCACGCCCGATCAAAAACGTCCAAGGCGCATCGCACAGCCGATTCGTGGATGCGCTACGGGCACCGCTGCTGGATGGTCTCTCGGGAATTTCGCCCCGCCCCGGAACCGTGAAGTTCTGGTCGACCGCCGTGAAAGAGCAGCCAGCCTCCCTCGATAACGCATATTGGTGGAAGAACCTCCGCCAACCCGTCCGCTTCGCCGAGCGGATCGAAGAATTGGCAAAGGGCGGGTACGACGTCTTCGTGGAAGTGAGTCCGCACCCGGTGCTGATTGGACCGATGACCGAGATTTTCCAAGAACTCGAGGCATCGGCCGTCGCCGTGGGAACCCTGCGCCGAGAGAAACCGGAGCAAGCGACGTTGCTCGCGGCACTTGGCAGCGTCCATTGCGCCGGCGGTGCGGTCAACTGGAAGAAGCTCTACCCCGCACACCGCCGGGTATGCACATTGCCGACGTATTCGTGGGAACAAACGCGGTATTGGCCAACGGCCCACCAGACTGGAGAAAGGGCCACACAAGCCCTCGCAGTCGCACGCAGCGTGCGCTATCCTTTCGTCGCCACGCAACTGGCCATCTCTCCGGGTGACACGCACGTTGCGCAGGCATCGGTCGATCTACGGGACACAAGCTTCGCCTACCTACGCGATCACACGATCCACGAGTCGGCTCGGTTTCCGATGTCCGGGTTTCTCGAAATGGTGATCGAGGCGGTCCATACGCTCCTCGGAGCTCGAAGGTTCGTGATCGAGGACATGGATCTCACTGGACCAACTTTGACGTTGGGGGACGATGGTGCGACGACGCTCCAGATCACGCTGAGGCAGGAGTCGAGAGGGTATCGATTCGAGGTCGCCTCGCGTGTTCGTCACGGTCCGTGGGTGCCTCACACCACGGGACACATTGCTCCGGACAACGAGAAACCACCCCGAAAGCTCGATCTTGCCGCTCTCAGAGAAGGCTGTTCGAGCACCGTGGACGGTGAGCAAATCTACGAAAGGCTTGCCGACCGCCACGCACACTTTGGCCCGCGATTCAAAGCCCTGGACTCGCTGGCCGGAGGTCTGGATTTCATTCTCGGCCGATTCGTAAGCGAACGCGCGTTGTCACTGAATGTGGGACAGCATTATGCGCACCCCGCCCTGGTCGAAGCAGCGTTTCACAGCTTTGCTGCTTTGGCCGACTCCCGTGCGCCGGATACGTTGCCTCGGCCCGTTCGGCTTGGCCGCGTGCGGGTTACGGGCCATCGCCATGAGGCCGCGTGGGTTCAAACGAGCCGTCCGGAAGATGGCTCGACGGACTTCGAGGCTTGCCTGAAGATTGTCTCTGCCGACGGTGATGTGCTTCTCGATTTCGAGCGCGCGCAAATGCGGCCGGTCGATCCCAAAAGCGCCGTCTTCGATGCTGGCGAGGAGAAAGATGGCATCGAGTTTGGGCTCGTCACACTCGGGTGGCAACGGGAGCCGACGCGGTCGCGCATTCCGACCGGGCGATCCGAGTGTTGGTTGGTCGTGGCAGAAGGCCAGCTCGGAGAACTCGTGCGTGCGAAGCTTCCTCGCACGTACCGCGTGGTCACCGCGAAGTCTGGAAAGTCACTGGCGCGGATCTCTGAAAACTCCTACGAGGTAGACCGTGGAGAATTCGAGCAGGTTCGTGCTCTGCTGAAGGAGGCATTCGGCTCGACAGGGCCGGATCGTGTCATCTTCGTGCGCGACCTCGCCGCGGAAGGTGAAGCGATTCCGAGGCTCGAGCCGGCGATGCGCGACGCCCGGCATATCCAACGACTCGTCCAGAGCGTCGTACGAACGGGATGGGCGAACACGCCTCGACTGTACCTGGTGGCAAGGAGCAATCAGCCCGTGGCCGAAGATGTGACGAGGCCGGAGGACGCACTCGTTTGGGGCATCGGGGTGATCCTGCACAGGCAGCTTCCGGAGCTCGCATGCACGGTCGTCGATTGGGGCCTGACAGAAACGCTCGATGCCCTGGTCGACGAGCTGCGCGCGCACGAGCCCGTGCATCGCGTGGCCCTGCGCCAAGGACAGCGATGGGTTCCGCGTGCGATGCCTCTCCGGTTGAATCGCCGGAGCTCGGGGATCCGGCTCGATCCGATCGATCGCGCGAGGCTCGATATCGCAAGCGTGGACCGGGCGCTGCTCTTGCCATCCCGTGATGCCCATCTTCTTTCGGATCGCACGTACCTCGTTGCCGCGGCCCTGGGCGGGGCGGAACTGGCGCGACGCCTCGCGGCGCGAGGAGCCCGCCACGTCGTGGTCTTGGTTCCAAGGGGGCGCGCCGAACAGATTTCCGCGCCCGTTCTCCAGGGGGTCGACGTTCGCGTCGTCGAGCTCGCCGCCGACGATCGCGATGAACTGCACGATGCGCTCGTCGAACTCTCGCGGCAAATCCCGCCGCTCGCAGGCATCGTCCATGCTACGACCGCCGGCACCGACACGGGCATCGTCGATCGCGACGACGTCCTCCGGGACATGAAGCCGAGCCTGCGAGCCGTATGGAATCTCCACGAGCTGACCTTGGAGCAACCGCTCGAGTTCTTCACGACGCTGTTTCTCACATCGGACGTCTTTGGTGCACCGAATCAGGCTGACTTCGGGGCGATGATGGCGTTCTTGAACGCCTTCACGCACTACCGGATTGCACGCGGGCTGCCCGCCCAAAGCGTCGCCTGCGAAGCGTGGCGCCTCGAAGACCTCTCCCCCATGCCCGATTCATCCGCAGCTCCTTTGGAGCTTCTCCAACTCGCCCTGGGCTCGTCTGTGCCGCTGCTTCTTTCCGAGTCATTTGCGGAACTCTGGATGGATGCGCAGCGGGTCGATGGCACGACCAACTTCGCATCTCAACTCCGGCGCGTTCAAGGCGATGATCGCGCGCAGTTGGTTCTCCGGACCTTATTGGAAATATTGAGTAGCATCACCGGTACCCCTATGGGCGACATCTCGAGCGATGCTCCGTTGCAGTCCGTCTTGGACTCACTGGGTGTCATTGGCCTTCGCCAAGCCGTCGAGCAAACCTTCGACCTCAAAGTCTCCGTGGTCAGTCTCTTTGCTCAGCCGACGATCCGTTCGTTTGCAATGTGGTGCACCGAGCGGCTCTGCACGTAATGCGGCTCGGCAAACGATGTTGACATGAGCCTCTCGGCGAAGGCGAGGTATTCCCCCGTGCTCGCTTCGTCCTTCCGCGTGCGCGCAAAGAAGTGCTGAATCGGGCCATACAGCGCTCGACTTGCGGCGAGGATGGCCTGCTTGGTCGGCCCGCCCTGGAGCAATCGAGATCTCTTGAGGATTCGATGCGTACCGACCCTCCGAAAAGACACCGCGACTCGGTCCGTGGCCCCGTCCTGTGTCTTGTGAATCATGTCGCCGCGGAGCAGCAAGAGATCCCCGGCAACGAGCCTCGGTGTGACGGCCAGAGCATCCAGATGGACCGGCAGTGTAAACGATTGGCCGACCTCATCGTCGACGACCCGCGTCGTTCCGTCCTCGGCCATGGGCAAAAAACGGCACGCACCGCCTCCAACGAGCTTCGCGCCCTCGTCGGGGGCACTCTTCGTGAGGGCATCGAATGGCACAATGCTGAGGTTCGACGTCTCCAGATCGGGTTTGACGATCGGGATGTAAAAGTTGAGGTAGTCAGTGTGCTGCTGAAAGATGAAATAGCTCCCGTAGTCTTGATGCCACGGGAAAGCCAAACCCGTCGACGTCGCAAAGTAACCGGCCTCCGCCCGAGCGTCCGCGCGAATTCCCGTGTCCGCGTGCACGGCCGTCGCGATGGCGGCCAACTTGTCCTCGAATTGGCGCTGCGTATCGAGCGCCACCATCTGCAC
The DNA here is from genome assembly GCA_037157775.1 of Sorangiineae bacterium MSr12523. NCBI lineage: Bacteria > Pseudomonadati > Myxococcota > Myxococcia > Myxococcales > Pendulisporaceae > Pendulispora > Pendulispora brunnea. The sequence goes on along the minus strand of CP089982.1, from coordinate 5,468,927 downwards.
CTCGCTCGCACCGCGCGAAGTGCGCCGCAGTGACTCGAAGTCACTGCGGAGCGCCTGCAATTCCTCTTGCGTCAAAAAGGAGCGTAGGAGGACGTAACCCTTACTCGTGAGATCCCCAAAGGAGACCATAGCGTCCTCCCTATCGTTGCACGCGTTAGTCCCCTGGGCAATTGTACTTACCCTGCAGCTGCTGGGTCGCAACATTGAACTCTTGCCCCGACGGCAAGAACGCTGGCGGAGCCCCTGCTTGTTGGCGACCGATGCAAAAGATCGGGATCCTCGACAAGGGTATGCGGCCCGTGTCGGGGCTGAAATTGAGCGGCAAGACGTAGCCCGACAGATCGATCTTTCCTTGCAGGGCTGCCGCCATTCCCACCACGAGGTCGCCGTTGCCCACGAAATAAGACGAAGAGCCACCTTTGAGGTTCAACAAGCCACGAACCAGGTCGGTGCCCGTCAGTTTGCCGGACGCCGGCGCCCCTGCAGCCACGATGGAGTAGGCCAGCGCATAATAGGCGTCGTAGGCAATGGACGGCCCACTGTTGGTACCGAATCGTTGCGAATAGAGTGCCGACCAGGCGTTGAACTTCGCGGCATCGGTCGGCGTCGGGGTCTGGTTTACGATGACGACACGCTTCCGCCGCTCGTCGTTTCCTTGCACGAATGTGAGCATCGAAGATTGCTGCTGCCCGACATTACCGACGTACCGCGGCCGAATGGAACCACGCCACTTGCCTTCGATGAGCGGAAACAGGCTTTGATTCGCCTCCGCCAGCGTAATGGGAATGATGATGTGCGGAGCGAACGCGGCCACTTGCTCCGCGATGGCGTCGCGAGAGTCGGAAGCGACATACGAGAAAAAGCGGTAATCATCCCCATTGTCGGCGGCCGACTTGCCGTTGAACCTCAGTGTCTTCAACACTTCGTCGGCGGTCTGGTCCGGGGGAGCTCCCTCGAGCCCGCTCGTAATGAGGAGTGCCAGGCGGACGTTGCCGGAAAAACCCGGCGTCGCGCGAACGTCGGTCTCGAGCTCCGACGCCTTCGCGGCAATTCCCGCGGCAAGGTCGACGGCGGCCGCCGTGCCCGAATAGATGGTGGAAACGTCGCCGCTACCCGCGGCGAATCGGCGGATGTCTGCCGAACACGTCACACAATACTCGAAGACGGACTTCTGGCTCGCGGTGACCGCCGCGTGCACGCGGATCGCGTGAGGGTTCCACGTGGATACGATGATAGGAGCGTTGACGACATCCACGAAATGTTTCGCGTAGGCGGTCATCTTGGCCGCGTCGTCTCCCGTCTCGCAGCTGATCGGCACGAGCGGGCGCCGCACGCCACCCGGTCCGCCCGGCACCCCCGGAGCCTGGACAGTCCGCAGGTCGTCGTTCGCCATCACCAATTGGTTGTGCGCGCCGGCACCCGGAATCTGCGTGGAGGTCGTCGCCGAAAGCTCGCCGATGAAGATGGCATTGGGATCTTTGTAGGTGGGGACGAGAACCCCCTGATCCCGAGGTAGTGTGCACCCGTCAATCTCGAGCACCGTGCACTTGTTGTTCGAACCGCAGATCGCAGCTCGTCCGCCGGCCTCCGACGTACATTGATCGGCGCTGGTGCACCCTGCAATGCAAACCTGGTCGGAGCAGATGGCCCCGACGAGTCCTCGCGCGCGACAGTCGCCATCGGTGGAGCACTGCTCGGCGCTGTCTTTGAAAATGACACTGCAGCCCGTATTGCCCGTTACGCTAAGCGCTATCAGTCCACCGACAAACAGGCTCGCGGTAATCGAACCAAAGCTAAATCTGTACCGCATGGTCTATCGTTCCTCCGCTTCTCGGTCTTGCTCGGTCAGCCCGACGTACGGCCCGCATTTCGGGACGCGCCTGCCTGCGCCCTCCGCAGTCTCGGGCGCATCGGAAGCTCGCCAGGAGCACCGGTACGGCACTCCGCTACCCAAGCCCCCACGAAGATGCCTCACCTGGATTTCGCCTCCGGACAAGAATTTATGATCGAGCGATACCATGGGGCAAATTCATTTGCTAGATGGGCTTGTCATGCACGGCGGCCCTCTTTTCGCCGTGTCGCGGGGCCGTCGGCGTTGCATTGTCCCCCCACGCAGAGCACCACAGTGTTGTCCGAACGACCACCCGCGAACCGCGCGGGTGTATGCGCTTACCGACACTGCTTTTGCGCAATGCGATGACATCTCGATTCATGACACTCGTGTGAAAGTTCGAATGAACGAAGCCCGCATTCGGGAAATGCTGTAGATCGTATGTTATCGATTCGATTCATCTCGGTGTACGAGTCGGGAAGAGTCCAATTGGCTACATAGCCCGCAACGTCGATGTGTTGCAGGAGCAGCAACACGTGGCCGCTCCCGCAACAAGAGTTCCGCGACACCCGTACAGGTATTTCAGTAACCGTGCGCACGGTCGGCGACACGAAATCACGATGATGCCGAAGATCACGCCAAAACTCGCCCATGGCGTCTCTCGGCCGGACGGGGAGTATCCCTCATGCACATCGCTCGACACATTTCCACGCACCTCGATGGGGCTCGAACGAAGCTGGTACACGCGCTGCAACCTCCGGCCCACCGTGAGGTTTTCGTTGCTCGGGCTGCAACGACGATGACACTCGTGCGGTCCCTCGGACGAGGGGCAATACGCCTGGACAAAAGAGCGTTCCGCGCGCAGCCGGCTTATTCCAACCACAACAGACAAAGGTGTGGCTCAAATGGGTGATGATATTCGGAATGTTCACTCGCGACGCGCGTGGATGCAGGGCTTTTCTGCGGTCGTAGCCGGGACCGTGGTCGGCGCCTTCGACGTTCGCACGCGTCAGTGGATCAGCGTCGCGGAGGCTGCAGGCAAGTCCTGTCCATCGCGTGATGCCATACCGCCTCTCGAAGGCCAGCTCACGATGGACTCGGCCGCGTTGACCGCCGCCGCAGACGATTGGGGAAATGTCATTCACCGTCAGCCGTGGGCGGTCCTCAAGCCCGCGTCCGTTGCCGATATTCAAAAAATGGTGAAGTTTTGCCGCTGCAACGGCATCAAAGTCGCCGTACGCGGGGTTGGTCATTCGGTCTACGGGCAAGACCAGGCGGAGGGGGGATTGGTCATCGACTCTCAGTCGCTTACGGCTATCTCCGTGAGCGACGGGTATGTGGATGTCCAGCCCGGGGCCACGTTCGGCGCGGTCCATGCGGCGGCCCCTGGTCGCACGCTCCTCGTTTGGCCGGAGCACACGGGGCTCACGATATGTGGTGCGCTGAGCGTTGGCGGGCTTGGAATCACCTCGTTCTCGAACGGATCGGTCGCGGACACGATCCTCGAACTCGACGTGGTGCTCACGGACGGCTCCGTGCAAACGTGTTCGGCCAGGCGGCGTCCGGCGCTGTTCCATTCCGTGCGGGCCGGGCTAGGGCAGTTCGGCATCATCGTCAGGGCTCGCCTCCCACTCGCACCGGCACCCACGAATGCGACGATGTTCATCCTCGCCTACGACAACATCGACGCGTACATGGCGGACTACGAGCTGCTCAGCGTCCGGGATCGCCGCTTCCAGGCGCTCTTCGGCGGTGCGCGGCCCGCCGCTGCTCCGCAAACCGGTTTTGTATTCACCATCGAGGCGACGGCCTTCTTCACCGGAAATCCGCCCGATCAGGCGGCGTTGTTGGCAGGCCTGCACTACGTCGGTCAGCCGCAGGTCGTATCGGCGCCATACACCGACTTCCAGAACCGAAACCAGCCCAACTTCGCCAACCTCAAGGCGCTCGATCGGCCGGCTCCCTTCCTCGCTTTTTCGTTACCGAAATCTGCAAGCAGGCAAGCCATTTCGGACCTGCTCGCGACACCCGCGCACCACGAGGGGGCATTTCCCACCGCGCCGAATGGGGCCGTCGTTTCCTTCTTTCGCATTTGGTGCATGAAGCGATCGCAGTTCAAGGCGCCGCTTCTCCGCTTTGCTTCCGGAGGCGACGACGACGTTATCTGGATGGTGATCATGTTGAAGACGCTGCTCAACGAGCCTTCGCGTGCTCCCGCCGTGCTCGAGGCGAACCGGCAATTGTACGATCGGATCGTGCCACTTGGCGGCAAGCAATATCCGATTAACGCGATACCGAATTATTCGCCTGCGGATTGGAGAAAGCATTTCGACCTACTATGGCCGGTCGTCTCCCTCGCCAAGTTCGTCTACGATCGCGAGAACGTACTCACACCGGGGCAGGGGATGTTCACCTCGGAATGCATTCCGTGCGGCATCTTTGCCGATGACCAGGACGAAGCCCGACTGCGCACGGAGGCCGCAGCGGAGTCGACACTCGAGAGTCGATACGGTGCGCTCCTCGGCGAGGAGGCACCTTCCGTCGAGGGAGATTCCTCTCGGGAAGACTCAGGTTGCAGCGCGAGTCCGCGCGGAACCTCTTCGTTCGCCGCGTTGATCCTGGGAGCATTGGGGCTTGGCGCGGCGATGTTGCGTCGGCGAGGTGCGCAGCCGATTCCCGAGCTGGAGATGGATGCACCATCACACGAAGCGCGAAAGCGAACCACACCCGATCGCTGATGTGGATTCGTGTAGCCGCGTGGAGCGAAACCGCAATTGGCGTGGCATGACGATTTGTAAGGTTGAGAAAGGCCCCTGCGTGCGGTAGCGTTCTTGCGCATGGCGCTGGAAAGGGACCTCGCATCCTCCAATCTTCGCCAGCTGATTGGCGATGCTAAAGTGGTTACGGACACCGACGCGCTAACGGCCGCGGCGGACGACTGGGGAAACGTCGTTCGCCGGCAGCCGTGGGCGGTCGTTCGACCCGAGTCCGTGGCCGATGTCCAAAAGGTCGTAGCCTTTTGCCATGGGAACGGCGTCAAGCTCGCCGTGCGCGGCGTTGGGCATTCGGTTTACGGACAGGACCAAGTGGAAGGAGGCCTGGTCATCGACTCCCAGTCGCTCACGGGCATCTCCGTTGGTAACGGTTACGTCGATGTCGAACCAGGGGCCACCTTCGCTGCCGTTCATGCCGCGGCGCCGGGTCGCACGCTCCCCGTTTGGGCCGAGCACACGGGGCTCACGATCTGCGGCATGCTGAGTGTCGGCGGGCTTGGGATCACGTCGTTCACGAACGGGTCGGTTGCGGACAACATCCTCGAACTCGACGTGGTGCTGGCCGACGGAACCCTGCAAACGTGCTCCGCCACACTTCGCCCGGCGTTGTTCCACTCGGTGCGGGCTGGATTGGGTCAATTTGGTGTCATCGTCAGGGCCCGCATTCCGCTCACCGCGGCCCCCACGAACGCAACGATGTTCATCCTCAGCTACGACGACATCGATGCGTACATGGCAGACTACGAGTTTCTCAGCGTCCGGGAGCGCCGTTTCCAGGCGCTCTTCGGCGGTGCGGTACCGGCTCCGCAGAACGGTTTCGTATTCACCATCGAGGCGACTTCGTTCTTCAGCGGAGATCCGCCCGATCAGGCGCCCTTGCTGGCGGGTCTTCACTTCGTCGGTCAGCCCCAGGTCGTATCGCTCCCGTACACGGATTTCCAGAATCGCGGCGCGCCGGCCTTCGCGGCGCTAAAGTCGTTCGATCGGCCCGCTCCGTTCCTCGCGTTTTCGGTGCCGAAGTCCGTCGGCAAGCAAGTGCTTTTGGACCTGCTCTCGGCACCTGCCAACCACGAAGGTGCATTTGCGACAGCTCCCAACGGCGCGCCCGTTTCGTTCTTTCGCATTTGGTGCATGAAGCGGTCGCAGTTCAAGGCGCCGCTTCTCCGCTTTGCTCCCGTGGGGGACGAAGAGGTCATCTGGATGGCGGTGATACTGAAAACGCTGCTGGTCGACCCCTCCCGTGCTTCGGCCGTCGTCGAGACGAACCGGCGCACGTACGACCAAATCGTGAGGCTCGGCGGCAAGCAATATCCGATTAATGCCATACCGAATTACTCGCCCGCCGATTGGGAAACCCATTTCGACGTGCTATGGCCTACCGTCTGCCTGGCCAAGCAGATCTACGATCGCGAGAACGTGCTCACGCCGGGGCAGGGGATGTTCACCTCACCGTGTGCCCCTTCGAATGACCCCGAAGCCGAGTCGAAGCTCGAGAAGCAATACAAGGCGCTGATCGGCGAAGGCTAGTCTAGGAAGGGCCTCGCATGGTCGTCAAATTCGACCATTCCGCGGTCGGCTCCATGCGAAAGCGCTCGGCGAGCGAATCCACGGAGCAACCCAGCGCGTCTTCGAAAGCCGTGTGCAATGCGGTGCGCATCTCGCCGGCGGATGGCCAACGAGCAGCGGTGTCGAAGGCGACGGCCCTATCCACGAAGGCGACGATGGAGGCCGGTAGATAGGGCATCGCTTCTCCGAGCGAGCGCGCAGGACGGGTTGCGGCCGCGGCGAGTTGGGCTTGCGCGTTGTCGGCGGGGTGGACGAACTCGCCCGAGAGCAAGGTGAAGATCGTGGCCCCCGCGGCCCAGCAGTCGCTATGCGGCCCAATGGCCTCGCGCCGACCCAGCGCCTGCTCCGGCGGCATGAAGGCGGGCGAGCCGATCACGTGGCCTGTCACGGTGATGCTTCCATCGCCATCGAGGCGGCGCGCAATGCCAAAATCGAGCACGCGGATCTCCCCGGTCGCGGTGACGAACAGGTTTTCCGGCTTGATGTCGCGGTGGACGATGCCAGCGGCGTGGGCATGGGCCAGCACTTCCAGCGCGCTGCTCATGATGACGGCCACTTCGCCCGCGGGCAGGCGCTTGTTCGCGCGCTCCCAGCGTGCTCGGACCGTCTCGCCCTCGAGCAGCGGCATGATCAAGAAGGGATGGCCGCTCTCGTCGGTGTCGTGCGTGAGCACCGGGATCGCCCCCGGATGGCCCACGGCGTTCGCGAGGGCGACCTCGCGATGAAAAAGATGAAGCGCGCTCGCGTCGTCGCGGAGCTGCTCGTGCAGAAACTTGATGGCCACGCGACGGCCGTCGGGATGCGATGCGGCGTAGACCGCACCCATTCCACCGACGCCGAGGACGCGCTCGATGCGATAGCCATGTACGACGGTCCCGACGCGTGACAACACGCTCTCTTGAAAGCGAGGACGCGACGACGAGAGCGACGCAAGCGCCTCTCGCGCGCGGCCCTCGAATCCGTGGAACCGCGCGCGCTTGGATAGGCTGATGGCTTGCTCGAAGTGGGCGGCCGCGCGTTCGGGCCGCTCCAGGGCGACGGCCAGCACGCCTAGGCTATAGGCAACCGGGCCGAGGCATGACTGTGGGCCCGGAAAGCCCGTCACGCGCGCCTCGTAGGGAAGGAGCGCGCGGTATAGCTGTTCTATCCGGGCTCTATCGCGAAGACGAACGAATCGCGGGATCATGAATGCCATCATCGGGCCGAGCATCACCTGGGTCCGCTCAGGATCCAATTGATCGAGCCAGGCACGGTGCTTCTCGCGCAGGCGCGGCTCGGCGATCGATGCCTTGTCGCGAAACATACGCCACCACTCCATTACCGGCACACCAAGGAGGGTCCACGATGCAAACGATGGGTGGGCGGCTTCCAACGCCTCCAGCGCTTTCACGGCCGCGATCTCGCCGGTCGAATCGCCATGAAGCTCCGCGCGCACGAATCGATTGGCTTCAATCGACGCAAGCCCGAACGGGTCGTCGAAGCGCTCGCTCAGCTCACGCAGGTCGTCCTCGGCGCTCAGGATCTCGGCCGCACCGTCGGAGAAGGTTGCCAAGATAAGCCGCGCGGTGGCCGCGAGCAGCTGGTGCTGCGGCACACGCGTCTCCTTCGCAAGCCGCTCTCCAATTGCGACCTCGAGCTCCAGCGCATCGCGGTCGCCCAGATACAACGTGACGCGATACAAGCGGTGGTGCGCGTGAAATTCCAGGGGCTTGTCCCCAAGCTCGGCTGCCAGCCCAGCAATTTCTCGGTCGAGCGTCATGAGCTCGGTCGGATCCTCCGGTGCCCCAAAGGTGGGACGCGCCATTGCGAGCACTGTGAGCAAGGCGCGCTTGTCCCCCAGCGAGCGCGCGAGATCCATCGCCTCGCGGGCAAGTCTCAATGGTCTTTCTCGATGAACGGTGGGGGTCATGGCAGCCGCGAGACGCGCCATGATCTGCGCGTGAAGCGCATCCTTCTCTGGATTGAGCCGCAACGCCGTTTCAAGCAGCTCGACCATCCGAGGATCGACACGACCGGTCTGACTCTCGTAGCCGTAGGCCAGCGCCGCCCTCGCGTGCATGCGAGGCTCGCCCGTGCGCTCGGCCAGCGCCGCCGCGCGCTCGCAAAGGTCCTTTCCCACCTCCGCCTGACCGACGCGGATGCGTGCAACACCAAGTCGCCACAGAAGATCGGCGCGCTGGCCGTCGTCGCGACTCTCGCCGTGGTCCAGCGCCGTCAACGCGCGTTCGAAATGCCGGGCCGCATCGTCGAAAGCGCAGAGATTCATCGCATGGAGCCCCGCTTTCAACGCGAAATCTGCCGCGTCGAGCCACGATCCCAGCGGCGCGCCTTCGAATTTGTGATGCGCCAGCTCGGCGATGTGAGCATCGAGATCGGTCGCATGCATTCGCTCGAGCGCTTGCGCGGCGCTGGCGTGCAATCCCACACGCTCCGTGGCGGAGAGATCCTGATACAGCGCCTCACGGATCAGGACGTGCGCAAATCGCACCGGATGGGATGGCGCCGACTGGGCTCCCAGCACACCGGCGGCGAGCCCTTCGCTCACGGCGGTGAGTACGTCCTCCGCCGGCCGACCGCACACGAGCTGCAACGTAACCACCGACGACTCGCGTCCGAGAACCGCCGCTGCGTCCAGGACGCGCCGGCTATCGGGTGAGAGCCGCCGCAACATCTCGTGCACCGTCTCGCGGATGCTATCGGGCAAGGTAAAGCCGTCGGGCAGCGAGGCTCCGCGTCCGCGCGATGCGAGAAGCTGGCCCAGTGCATCGATGAAAAGCGGATTGCCCTCGGTCGCGGCAAACACCGCCGCCGCTAGATGGGGCGCTGGCTCAACACCAAGCGTTGCCGCCAGGCATTGTGTGACGCTCGCCGCGTCGAGGCGGCCCAAGGGGCGAAGGGTCCCCTCCCGCGCGAGACGGTTCAAGAGAGCGGATACCTTCGGAATGCGTCGCGCTTCGAGCTCGCGGTAGGTACCGACGAGCAACACGTGGAGCCGTCGAAGCTCACGCGCCACCGCCACGAGCAGCTCGAGCGAGGCAACGTCGGCCGCGTGTAGATCGTCGAAAACGAGAACCAACGGCCCTTCGCCCGCCAGCCGCTCGAGCAGCGCGATGATGGCTGAGCCCAGCCGCAGGGGTTCGAGCGACGGTTCGTCCCCCGCGCTTCGCCCGGCCAAGAGCGGCGTGAGATCCGCGCCGCGGGGGTGGTTCGCTGCGAAGGTTGCGCCCTCGGGCATCTGGAGGCACGCCTGCAGCACTTGCACCCATGGCCAACACGGCGGGGTGCCTTCGACCTCCCACGCACGGCCCCAGATGACGGTGGCGCCACGCTCTCGCGCCAAACGAGCGCCCTCTTCCGCGAGCCGCGTTTTGCCGATGCCAGCCTCACCCGAGAGAAGAAAGGCGCTGCCCTGCCCAGTCAGGGCACGGCTGAGTGCGGTCTCCAGATCGGTGAGCTCGCGGGCGCGGCCAAAGAGCGCTTGAAGTGCCATCCAAACGCGGAAGATTGACGAACTTTTCTTCGTTTCGCAACCGGCTACGAGGCGCCGCGCATGGTCGTCAGATTGGACCATTCCGCGGTCGGCTCCATGCGAAAGCGCTCGGCGAGCGAATCCACGGAGCAACCCAGCGCGTCTTCGAAGGCCGCGTGCAATGCGGTGCGCATCTCGCCGGCCGATGGCCAACGAGCAGCGGTGTCGAAGGCGACGGCCCTATCCACGAAGGCGACGATGGAGGCGGGAAGGTACGGCATCACCTCCCCAAGCGAGCGCGCGGGACGGGTTGCCGCCGCCGCGAGTTGCGCTTGCGCGTTGTCGGCGGGGTGGACGAATTCACCCGAGAGCAAGGTGAAGATCGTGGCACCGACAGCCCAGCAGTCGCTGTGCGGGCCGATTGCCTCGCGCCGGCCGAGCGCCTGCTCGGGAGGCATGAAGGCGGGCGAGCCGATCACGTGGCCGGTCAAGGTAAGGCTGCCATCACCATCGAGGCGGCGCCCGATGCCAAAATCGAGCACGCGGATTTCGCCGGTCAAGGTGATGAACAGATTTTCGGGCTTGATGTCGCGGTGAACGATGCCAGCGGCATGGGCATGGGCTAGGACCTCGAGCGCGCCGCTCATGATGACGGCCACTTCACCTGCGGGCAGGCGCTTGTTCGCGCGCTCCCAGCGCGCGCGGACCGTCTCGCCCTCGAGCAGCGGCATGATCAAAAAGGGATGGCCACCCTCGTCGATATCGTGCGCGAGCACCGGCACCGCGCCCGGATGACCCACGTCATTGGCGAGGACGGCCTCGCGCTGAAAGAGACGCCGAGCGCCCGGGTCATCGCGAAGCTGCTCGTGGAGGAACTTGATCGCCACACGATGACCGTCGGGACGCGATGCGGCGTACACGGCACCCATCCCGCCGACGCCGAGAATGCGTTCGACGCGATATTCTTGGACGATGGTCCCGACGCGTGCCAACGCGCTCTCTTGAAAACGAGGGCGCGACGACGAAAGTGATGCAAGCGCCTCACGCGCGCGGGCCTCGAATCCGCGGAATCGGGCGCGTTTGCAGATGTTGATGGCCTGCTCGAAGTGAGCCGCTGCGCGTTCCGGCTGCTCGAGGGCGGCGGCCAGAACGCCGAGGTTGTAGGCGACCGACCCGAGGCACGACAGTGGCGCCGGAAAGCCGGGGACGCGCGTCTCGAAAGGGAGGAGCGCGCGGTATAGCTGGTCCATCCGAGGCCGATCGTGAAGGCGAACGAACCTCGGGATCATGAAGGCGACGAGCGGGCCGAGCATCACCTGGATTTGCTCGGGGTCCAATTGATCGAGCCAGGTACGGTGCTTCTCGCGCCGCAGCGGATCCGAGATGGATGCCTTGTCTCGGAACATGCGCCACCATTCGACCACTGGGACTCCAAGAAGGCTCCACGAGGCAAACGATGGGTGGGCGGCTTCCAATGACTCCAGCGCTTTCATCGCGGCAATCTCTCCAGCCGCATCGCCGTGAAGCTCCGCGCGAATGAACCGATTGGCTTCAATCGATGCGAGCCCCATCGGATCGTCGAAGCGTTCGCTAAGGTCACGAAAGTCGTTCTCGGCGCTCTCGATCTCGGATGGACTGTCGGACAGCGTTGCCAAGACGAGCCGCAGGTTGGCCGCCACCAACTGATGCTGCGGCACGCGCGTCTCGTTCGCGAGCCGCTGTGTGATCGCGATCTCGTACTCCAGGGCGTCGCCGTCGCCTAGGTACATCGCGATACGAACCAAGCGTTGGTGAGCGTGAAATTCCAGGGGCTTGTCTCCAAGCTCGGACGCGAGCCCGGCGATTTCCCGATCGAGCGTCATGAGCTCGATGATGTCGTCCGACGCTCCGAACGTCGGGCGCGCCGCGGCGAGCACTGTGAGCAACGCGCGCCGATCTCCCAGTGAGCGCGCCAGGGACATCGCCTCGCGGGCAAGGCTCAATGGCTTCTCGCGGTGTACGGTCGGGGTCATGGCGGTTGCGAGACGCGCCATGATCTGCGCGTGCAGGACGTCCTTCTCTGGATTGAGCTGCAGCGCCGTCTCCAACAGCTCGACCATGCGAGGGTCGACACGAGCTGACTGACTCTCGTAGCCATAGGCCAGCGCTGCCCTCGCGTAGATGCGAGGCTCCCTGACTTGCTCGGCGAGGCTTGCGGCGCGCTCGCACAACTCCTTGCCGATCTGCGCCTGGCCCACGCGAATGCGTGCAATGCCGAGCCGCCACAGGAGATCAGCACGCTGTACATCGTCACGACTTTGGCCATGTTCCAAGGCGCTCAACGCACGCTCGAAGTGCCGGGCCGCGTCGTCGAAAGCGCAGAGGCTCATGGCGTGAAGCCCCGCTTTGAACGCGAAATTCGCCGCATCGAGCCATGATCCGAGTGGCGCGCCCTCGAATTTGTGATGCGCAAGCTCGGCGATGTGCGCCTCGAGATCCGTCGCATGCAGTCGTTCGAGCGCTTGCGCGGCGCTGGCGTGCAGCCCCACGCGCTCGCTCGCGGAGAGATCCTGATACAGCGTTTCACGGATCAAGACGTGCGCAAATCGTACCGGGTGGGACGGCGTGGATTGGGCCCCCAGTACACCGGCGGTGAGACCTTCGTTCAGGGCGGTGAGTACGTCTTCTGCGGGCCGGGCGCACACGAGCTGCAACGTGGCCACCGAGGACTCGCGCCCCAGCACCGCGGCCGCATCCAGGATGCGCCGGCTATCGGGGGAGAGCCTCTGCAGCATCTCGTGCACCGTCTCGCGGATGCTGTCCGGCAGGGCAAAGCCCTTGGGCAGCGATGCTCCACGGCCGCGCGATACGAGAAGCTGGGCGATTGCATCGATGAAAAGCGGATTGCCCTCGGTTGCAGCAAATACGGCCGCTGCCAAATCTGGTGCCGGCTCGTCCCCGAGCGCCTCCGTCAAACATCGCGTGACACTCGCCGCGTCGAGGCGTCCTAGGGGACGAAGGGTCCCCTCGCGCGCGAGTCGGTTCAAAAGCGCGGATATCTTCGGGATGCGCCGCGCCTCGAGCTCGCGGTAAGTGCAGACCACCAACACGGGAAGCCGTCGAAGCTCACGCGCAACAGCGAGGAGCAGCTCGAGGGAGGCAACGTCCGCGGCGTGCAGGTCGTCGAATACGAGCACCAAGGACCGTTCGCGAACCAGCCGCTGGAGCAGTGCGACAATAGCCCAGCCCACCCGCAACGGTTCGAGGGTCCCTTCATCGGCCGCGCCCGTACTCGGAGCCGCCACGAACGGCATGAGATCCGCAGCTCGAGGGTTGTCCGCTGCGAAGGCTGCGCCCTCGGGCATCTGGAGGCACGCCTGTAGGACTTGCACCCAAGGCCAACACGCCGGGGCGCCCTCGACCTCCCACGCCCGGCCCCAGACGACGACGGCGCCATGCTCCTGCCCCAAACGGGCGCCCTCTTCCGCGAGTCGCGTTTTGCCGATGCCGGCCTCACCCGAGAGTAGAAAGACGCTCCCTTGCCCGGCCAAAGCGCGGATGAGCGCGGTCTCGAGATCGCTGAGTTCGCGGCCGCGGCCTATGAGCGCATGGCGTGCCATTCAAGCACGAGAGGGTGGCGAAATTTTCGTCTTTTCGCAACCGTCCCGCTCCGAGCCCGCGCAAAAGCTACGAAGGGCCGCGCATCGTCGTCAAGTTCGACCATTCCACGGTGGGCTCCGTGCGAAAGCGCTCGGCAAGCGCATCGACGGGGCATCCCAACGCGTCCCCGAAGGCTGCGTGGAGAGCCGCACGCATTTCACGGGCCGATGGCCAGCGCTCGGTCGCGTCGAACGCGACGGCCTTGTCGACGAAGGCCACGATGGCGACCGGCAAGTACGGCATCACTGGCCCGAGCGAGCGCGCAGGACGGGTTGCGGCCGCGGCGAGTTGGGCCTGAGCGTTGTCGGCGGGATGAACGAACTCCCCCGAGAGCAACGTAAAGATCGTGGCACCTGCGGCCCAGCAATCGCTGTGCGGGCCAATCGCCTCGCGCCGGCCGAGCGCCTGCTCGGGGGGCATGAAGGCGGGCGAGCCAATCACCTGGCCGGTCATGGTGATGCTCCCATCCCCATCGAGGCGGCGAGCGATTCCAAAGTCGAGCACGCGGATTTCGCCGCTCGATGTGATGAACAGATTTTCGGGCTTGATGTCGCGATGAACGATGCCGGCGGTATGGGCATGGGCCAGTACCTCCAGCGCGGCGCTCATGATGACAGCCACTTCGCCTGCGGGCAGGCGCTTGTTCGCGCGCTCCCAACGGGCCCGGACTGTCTCGCCCTCGAGCAGCGGCATGATCAAGAAAGGATGACCGCCCTCGTCGGTGTCATGCGCGAGCACGGGCACCGCGCCGGGATGGCCCACGTCATTGGCGAGGGTAGCCTCGCGGTGAAAAAGATGGAGTGCGCTTTCATCGTCACGAAGCCGCTCGTGCAGAAACTTGATGGCCACCCGACGGCCATCGTGGTGCGATGCGGCGTAGACCGTGCCCATTCCGCCGGTGCCGAGGATGCGCTCGATGCGATAGCCGTGCACGAACGTCCCGACGCGTGCCAACGCGCTCTCCTGAAAGCGAGGACGTGAGGACGAGAGCGCCGCAAGCGCCGCGCGCGCATGCGCCTCGAATGCGGGGAAGCGCGCGCGTTTGCAGAAGCTGATGGCTTGCTCGAAATGAGCGCCGGCGCGGTCGGTTCGATCGAGGGCGGCCGCCAGAGCGCCCAACACGTGGGAGACCGGTCCGAGGACCGCCCACAGCCCGGGAGCTCCCGTCATCCACAGCTCGAAGGGAAGCAGCGTCCGGTAAAGCGCCCCCATCCCATCTCGATCGCGAAGACGGATGAACCTAGGAGCCATAAAAGCGGTGAAAGGGCCGAGCATCACCTTGGTGCGCTCGGGGGTCAGTTGCTCGAGCCAGATGCGGTGCTCCTCGCGCAAACGCGGGTCGTCCATCGACGCCTTATCGCGGAACATGCGCCACCACCCCATCACGGGCACTCCCAGCAGACTCCACGAGGCAAACGATGGGTGCGCTGCTTCCAAGGCCTGCAGCCCTCTCATGGCCGCGGCCTCGCCGGCCGCGTCGGCTTGACGCTCGGCGCAAACGAACCGATTGGCTTCGATCAAGGCAAGCGCCAACGGATCCCCAAGACGTTCGCCAAGCTCGCGCAGATCGGCCTCGGCCGTCACGATGTCGGGCGCATTGTCGCAGGCGATTGCCCAGAGAAGGCGGATGCCGGCGGCTTGCAGTTGGTGCTGCGGGACGCGAGTCTCGTTGGCAAGCCGCTGTTGTATTGCAATCTCGAGTTCCCCTGTATCCCGATCGCCTAGGTACATCGCGGCGAAGGCCAATCGGTGGTGCGCGTGAAACTCCAGAGGCTTATCCCCGAACTCAGCTGCGAGAGTTGCGATTTCTCGATCGATGGGCACGAGCTCGGTCAGCTCGTCAGGCGCACCGAACGTACCGCGCGCCGTGGCGAGCACCGTGAGCAACGCGCGCCTATCTCCCAGTAAGCGAGCCACGGACATTGCCTCGCGGGCGAGTCTCAACGGCCTCTCGCGATGCAAGGTTGGGGTCATCGCCGTCGCGAGCCGCGCCATGATCTGCGCGTGGAGCGCGTCCTTCTCGGGATTGAGCTGCAGCGCCGTTTCGAGCAACTCGACCATGCGAGGATCGACGCGACCCCGCTGGCTCTCGAAGCCGTAGGCCAAGGCGGCTCTCGCGTAGATGCGAGGCTGCATCGCCTGCTCGGCAAGGACCGCGGCGCGCTCGCAAAGCTCCCTTCCCACCTGCGCCTGGCCCACGCGAATGCGCGCGATACCGAGCCGCCAGAGCAGATCCGCGCGCTGCGCATCGTCGCGACTTTGGCCGTGCTCCAGTGCCGTCAACGCACGCTCGAAGTGCCGGGCCGCGTCGTCGAAGGCGCAGAGGTTCATCGCATGGTGTCCCGCCTTGATCGCAAAATCCGCCGCATCGAGCCACGAGCCAAGTGGCGCGCCTTCGAATTTGTGATGCGCGAGCTCGGCGAGGTGCGCATCGAGATCGGCCCCATGCATTCTCTCCAGGGCTTGCGCGGCGCTGGCGTGCAACCCCATACGCTCCGTGGGCGAGAGGTCCTGGTACAGCGTTTCGCGGATGAGCACGTGCGCAAACCGCACGGGGCGGACCGGTTTCGTCTCACCCCCCAGCACACCGGCCGCGAGCCCTTCGCTCACGGCCGTGAGTACGTCCTCGGCCGGCTGCCCGCACACGAGCTGCAACGTGACCACGGAGAACTCGCGGCCCAGCACCGCGGCCGCATCGAGGATGCGCCGGCTCTCGTCCGAGAGACGCCGCAGCATCTCGTGGACGGTCTCGCGGATGCTGTCGGGCAAAATAAAGCCGTCTTGCAGTGAAACTCGTCCGCGCGATGCGAGAAGTTGGCCCAAGGCATCGACGAAAAGCGGGTTGCCCTCGGTCGCAGCAAACACCGCTGCGGCGAGATCGGAGGCCGGCTCGTCACCGAGCACCTCGGTCAGAATTTGCGTGACGCTGGCAGGGTCGAGGCGTCCCAAGGGGCGAAGGGTCCCCTCGCGCGCGATATGGTTCAGGAGCGCGGATACTTTGGGGATGCGCCGCGCTTCGAGCTCACGGTACGTGCCAACAAGCAATACGGGAAGCCGTCGCAGCTCCCGAGCGACCGCCAAGAGCAGCTCAAGGGAGGCGACGTCGGCGGCGTGCAAATCGTCGAACACGAGAAGCAACGGCCGATCGCGACCCAGCCGATCGAGCAATGCGACGATGGCTGACCCCACGCGCAGCGGGTCCAGCGAGGGCTCGTGTGCATCCACCGCACCCGCCCCAGCCGCGCCCAAAAGCGGTGCGAGATCGGTGCCGCGGGCGTGGTTCGTCGCGAAGGCTGCCCCTTCGGCCATTTCGAGGCACGCCTGCAGCACTTGCACCCATGGCCAACACGGCGGAGCGCCTTCGACCTCCCAGGCGCGCCCCCAGATGACGCTGGCACCACCATCGCGTGCCAGGCGAGCGCTCTCTTCGGCCAGCCGCGTTTTGCCGATGCCGGCTTCACCCGAAAGAAGGAAAACACTGCCCTGCCCGGCGAGTGCACGACGGAGTGCCGTCTGCAGGTCGGTCAGTTCGCGGGCGCGGCCAAAGAGCGCGTGAAGTCCCATCCAAGCACGCCAGCGTGACGAAGTTTTCCTCGTTTCGCAACCGTCGATCGCGATGAGCCGGGCAGGGGATCGTGCATCATCGCGCTACGCCGACTAGTACGTCGGGCTTTGCGCGGCGGATACGCCGGCAGGAACGATGGATCGTGAGCCGAGATGCAGGAGTGCAGCACCGACAAGAACGGCTGCTGGCGATAGGCACATCGCACCGCGCAGTCCATGAAGTCGATCGCTCAGGATCCCGATCGCCAGTGGCCCCAAGGCGTAGCCGAAGACATTGAGCCAAGCCATGTGGATGGCCATGGCCGTTCCGCGGTCGTTCGGCGGCACGCAGTCATGCACGGCCGTCGTCGCGGGGCCATACGACATCGCGCTGATCAAAACGAGAATCCAGTAGCAGGCCATCGTAAGGGCGGTCGACGGCAGGAAGATCGTGGAGAGCGCTAGTGGCGCACAGAGGAGCAGTGCCAGCGTGAGGAGCAACATGCGGCCGTCGGCGCGCTTGCTGGCAAGCCGATCGGAGAGGTACCCACCCAATGGCGCTCCAATGAGCCCGGCCGTAGCGAAGGTGATGCCGGTAAGCAGGCCGGCCATGCGCAGGTTCAATCCGTAGTAGCGCAGAAGGAGGCTCGGGAACCACGCGGCGAAACCGCTGCTACCGAGCGCATGAAACGCCATCCCCAAAACGAGATAGCGCAGGGGTCGAATGCCAAAAACCCTCCGCAAAGCGGCTCCCGATCCGGATGCAGCGACGGTGGGGAGCGCAGCATCCGCCGCCTTCGGTGGTTCGCGCAAGCGCAACACGAGCAACGCGAGCACGAGCCCGAGCACCCCCAGCGTCACGAGCGCCGCGCGCCAGCCAAAGCGGGCCGCGACGAATGCGCCGATGAACAGCCCCAGCCCCGCTCCGATGGGCATACCGGCGGCGAAAATCGACTGCGCCATTCCACGCCGGTTCGGGGGGAAGAGATCGCTGATGATGGACAGCGCCGCAGGACCGAGGGAAGCCTCGCCGATACCGACCCCCATGCGCATCACGAAAAGCTGTCGAAAGCTCTGCGCCAGGCCCGAAACCGCCGTCATTCCACTCCAGGCCACCAGGCCGAGCGTGATCAAAAGCTTCCGGTTCCAGACGTCCGCGAGACGCCCCAAGGGAAGGGCGGCCACCGCAAAGACCAGCGAGAATCCGAGTCCGCCCAGAAGGCCAAGCGACGCGTCGTTCAGTCCGAGATCCCGCTTCAACGGCTCGAAAAGAACGAAGATGACCTGTCGATCGACGAAGCAGACGACGTTGAGGGTCGCCAACAGCGCGACGGTTCTCCACGGCCGAGCCATGGCAGCTCGCAGCTTAGAACGTGCCCACGAGGTGTACGGACCCGAGCCCCGTCTTCAGTCGAACGGTGCCTGCGGCCGGCGTCTTGGAGCTCTCGGGCTCGGAGTCGGCTTGGACGGCTTTCACCGTGAAGTAGATCGACAATCCCGCGCCCACGATGGCTGCGCCGCCGAGGATGTCGGCAATCACGGCATCGCGCCGCATGGCACTATGCGCATCGTCGATGGCATTGCGATTTTGCTGGGTCTGGCCTTTGAGATCGTCCAGATCGCTCGACTTCTGCGAGGCGAGGTAGGCGAACACGCCTGCACCCGCGGCAAGGGCTCCCGTGGCCGCCCAGCTGACAATCGCGCGGTTGCGCGGGGCGTAGTCCTTTTCGGGTCCCTGATCCGGCGCGGAGACGCTCAAGTTGACAGGCCGAAGTTCGACGGCCATCGAATCGGAGCCGACGACCTCCACGACCTTGCTCGCGGGCGCGTATCCCTCTTTGGAGACGGTGATCTTGCGGCGGCCGGGGTTGACCACGATGGAGTAGGTGAGGGGCGTCTTGCCCACGACCACGTCGTCGACGGAAACATCGGCGCCCTTCGTGGGGCTCGATACTTCGACCCGCGCCACGCGCGCCTCGAGCAACGTGAGTTCTTTCTGCACCTCCGCCCGCCGGCTGGCCGCGATTTCCGACTTACCCTCCTCGAGGTAGCGCGTGAAATCGCGCTGGGCGGCGGCGAAGTCTTTGAGGGCCTTGTGCAATTTGCCCATGTTGTAGAGCACTTTGTACGAGGGGGAGAGCGTATAGGCGCGTTGAAACTCGACCAGCGCGGCCTCGTAGGCTTCTTCGTTGAACAGCTCGACCCCGCGCTCGTAATGCAGCCGCGCGGACTCGAGCTTGTTCGCCGGTGTGGCCTCCTCCTGGGACGCAGCGGTCGCATCTTGCGCAAAGGCGACTTTCACCGGTGCAACGGAGAGAGCGGCAATTGCAGTGATGGTGATCAAACCCCGCCCGAGCATCTTTGTATTCATGACAGCCCTCTCTGCTCGTATCCAAAGTAAGAGACGCCGGTCATCTTCGCTCATTTACGAGCAAAAGACTACTTATACGGATTGTCCTGATCGATACCGATGCCCGTCTTTTTGGGTGGAGAACTGGCGGGTGGTGCCGGTGCGGTCGGTGGATTCACCACGGGAGGAGGCGGCGCCGGTGTGTTGTCGTTGTTCGATTCCACCGCCGTCTTGGAAGAACCCCTGGACGGCCGATAGGGAGCCGTGGTCGGCGATTTGGTGAGCGCCAATTGCACACTGCCCGTCGGCGCAGCGAACTTCACGTACTGCTCCGCGGTGGCATAACCCGGCGCAGACCCCGCGATCCGATGCACCTTTCCGTCCCGAACGAATTGTTGCCGCACGGGGTTCGACGACAACCGCACATCGTCCACGGAAAAGCGGGCGTCGGAGGGTGTCCCGGAAATCGTGAGCTCGATGTATTCCACGGCGGCCGCGGAATGGGGCTCTTTGGCCTCGTGCTCCGGCTCGTGGGACGAGACCGCGGGCACGGGCACCGCCGACGCCACGGGGGCCGCCGTCTCCTGCGGGGCGAGCCGATGGATGTAGTAATAGCCGCCACCCCCCGCCACCGCGGCGGCACCGAAGAAGGCGAGGACGTACACGGCACGTGATCCAGCTTTTCTCTTCGGTGGGTCCGAATCCCGCGAAAGCAGCTCCATCGTGCCCGTGGTGGTCATGATGGGCATGCGCGGAACCGCCGGAACGACCGGCTGCGAGGGGCGCGTCTCCTTGCGCATCTGCGATTCGACGGCGGAGCGAATCTCGCGCCGCTCTTTCTCGAATTTGCTCACGACGTATTGCGAAACATCGCGCTCGTCGATCCGCCCCGAGTGCGCGTTGAGGTAGTCGTTGATGGCAAAGCGCAACTCTTCGGCCGACGCATAGCGCTCGTCGGCATCGCGCGCCAAAGCCTTCAGCACGATCGCCTCGAGATCGCGCGGCACGTCCGGCTTGATACTGGAGGGCCTGGGGATCTCGCCCCCGGCCACCCGCTGGAAGATCTCGATGTCGGACATGCCCTTCCAGAGCTTTCGCTCCGTGGCGACCTGCCAGAGGATCACGCCCATCGCGTAGACGTCGATGCGGCGGTCGATGGGCAGCGTGAGCAGTTGCTCCGGCGCCATGTAGGCGCACTTACCCTTCAACACACCAGTGCGCGTCTGCTGCGCGGAATCGGCCGCCTTGGCGATGCCGAAGTCGAGAAGCTTCACATGGCCGTCGTAGGTGACGAAAATGTTGTGCGGCGAAACGTCACGGTGGACCAAGTGCATCGGTTGGCCCTCGAAATCGCGAAGTTCGTGGGCGTAGTGCAAACCGGTCAGCGCATCGCTCAGGATGCGCAAATGCAGAGCCTGGGGAACCACGGCGCCCTGCGATGCAGCGCGCCGCATGAGGGCATCCAGCGAGTGGCCCTCGAGGTATTCCATCTCGATGTCGAAATGGACGCCATCCTGTCGGACTTCGTTCACTTGCACGATGTTGGGGTGATTGAGCAGCGCAGAGAGCCGCGCTTCCTCGTGGAACATCGTGCGAAACTCGGGATCGTTCGCCAGCTCCTCGTGCATCCGCTTGACGACCACGAGCTTGCTAAAGCCCGCAGGACCCCGAATCACAGCCAAGTAGATTCGGCTCATGCCGCCTCTACCCAATTCGAACAGAAGCTCGTATTTGCCCGGAGCTCCAACAGGCGAAAGCATCATCTTGTCCTCAAGTCTATACGCTCGAGGCGGGCCACACAACGATCTGGGCCGGCCGGACGTGATAGCGTAAACTTCGTCCCACGAGCGTCGGAGGCCAAGCGAGCATGAGCGAACTGACGCATCCCGTCACCATAGGAAAATATCAGTGCATCTATAGAATCGGCCAAGGTGGAATGGGGGAGGTTTTTCTCGCGGTTGCCCGTGGTCCGGGCGGGTTCAGTAAGCTCAACGTTCTGAAACGCTTGCGCCAGGACGTGGCGGCGGATGACAGCTTCATCGAGATGTTTCTCAACGAGGCACGGCTCGCGGGTCGCCTCAATCATCCGAACATCGTCCAGACCAAGGAAGTAGGGGTCGACGGAAACGCCCACTTCCTGGTGATGGAATACCTCGAAGGGCAGACTCTTTTCTATATTTTGCGCAAGTTGCGCCTCGGAGATGTCGCCGGAAGCGCCCGCATTTCCGCCGCAATTGGCTCATCCTTCAGCCCGATGCCGGAGAGTAGCCGGCCCTCGTACACGGGCCGACCGCCTGATACGCGGCCTTCCTATGGCGGGCCGGTCTCGACGCGTGAGGGGTTTTCGCGGTCTCTGCACATGCCGCACGCCGCGGCCTCCGGTTTCACCTTGGCGATGCACCTCCAGGTGATTTCCGACGTGCTCGCCGGCCTGCACTACGCGCACGAGGCGCGGGACTTTGCGGGCAACCCGCTCAATATGATTCACCGTGATATCGCGCCAAGTAACATTTTCGTGACCTACGAAGGTCAGGTGAAGGTTCTGGACTTCGGAATCGCGAAGGCCGCCGACTCGAGCAACTCGACCCGCGCCGGTATCTTCAAGGGCAAAGTTGCCTATATGGCGCCCGAGCAATTCGTGAACTCCGGCATCGATCGACGATGCGACATCTTCGCCGTGGGCGCGACACTTTGGGAGGCGGCCGTCGGAACGCGCCTCTGGCGAGGCCTGACCGACGTGGAGATTTTCCGGCACCTGGCCGAAGGTCACATTCCCCCGCCGAGCGCGGTCGCGCCCAACGTCGATCCGAGGCTCGAGGCCATCTGCATGCGCGCGCTCGCGTTCAACCGCGACCAGCGTTACTCCACGGCGGAGGAGCTGCGAACGGATCTCGATGATTTGATCGACGACATGGGGCGTCCCACCCGCGAGGAAATCGGCCTCGTCGTTTCGGACATGTTCACCGCCGAGCGCGCGCAGGCCAACACGTTGATCGAGGAAAAGCTCCGCGCGCTGCGCAAGGAGGCGGCGGCCGCCGCGCAGGTGGCCACCAACGAAGGCTACGTGGCGGTGGCGCCGGATCCGACGGCACCAGCCTCGATGGATCCCGTGGCCGCGGCCACGGCGGCGGCCGCGGTGGAGGCGAACGTCACGCCCCCGAGCGGCAGGTCCAAGCGCACGGCGCTCGCAGTCGCCGGGGTCTTGCTCGTGGGCGGCGTGGGTGCGGCGGCCGTGTTCATGACGAAGGGGACGTCGCCGCCGACCGCCACGGCCCCAACCGCGGTCTCCTCGGTGCCACTGACCTCGGACGATGCGGCCCCGCCGGAAGCTCCGGCCCCGAAGACCTTGAGCTTGCGCATCTCGGCAACCCCTCGCACGGCCGTCCTTTACGTGGACGACGTGCGTCTTCCGAAAAATCCTCACGTGGGGACGGTCACGCCGGATGCCCAATCCCATCGGCTTCGCGTCGAGGCCCCCGGGTATCGTTCCCAGACGGATTTCGTCGAGTTTTCCGGCACGGACCCCATTGACCTTCACGTGGACTTGATTCCGGAGAAGACGAAACCCGTGTGGGTTCCGCCGCGCAAGGCATCGCCTTCCAAATCTGCCCCGCCCGAGGCGCCGAAAACCGCCGAACCGCCGGCGCCGCCGCCGAGCGCTCCCGCGCCACCTCCGACGAAGCCGGCCCCCTCGGCAAAGCCGAAGCCCTTCGAAATTGACGTGACGTCTCCGTACAAGAAGTAATTCCAACGTAGGGATCCCCGAACGGGAGGACCACATCGGCCGATACGAGCCCGGGCTCTGGGTTCAGTACTGTACGCGCCATGGCCACGTGAGGAGCCGCTGGCCGCGAGGGGAAGGGTCTTCCGCGACCGCTTGTCTCGACGGATGTACTAAGCTGTCCGAGGATGCCGTCGATTCCTCCTCCTCCGCCCCAGACGCTGGTGCACTCGCTCGCAAGCCTTCAAGCACCGCCGCGAGAGCGGTCCATCGTGACGTGGCGCGATTCTTCGGGCGAGCATACGGCACAGCTTCAAGACCGCACCTTGGTGGGGTCGGCCGCGGAATCGGCGATTGTGATTGCCGATCCCACGGTCTCACGCCTCCATGCCGAGTTTCATTTCGACGAGCGCGGGCTGTGGGTGCGCGATCTCGGAAGCCGCAACGGGACGTTCGTCGAAAACGTGATGGTGCGGGAAGCTCGCCTGGAAACGGGGTCGACGATCCGCATGGGCGGAACCACGCTCAAACTCGGTTCCGAGATGACGACGGATGGTGCCGCGCCGCTCTGGCCTGCGCATCGGTTTGGGCCGTTGGTCGGTGGCAGCGTGGCGATGCGGCAGCTCTTCGCGTGCCTCGCGAAGTTCGCGGCCACGGATCTCGCCGTGATGATCCAAGGTGAGACGGGGACGGGCAAAGAGCTCGTTGCGCGGGCGATTCACGATGCCTCGCCTCGAAAAGAGGGGCCGTTCGTCATCGTGGATTGCGCGGCGATCCCAGATGCCCTTTTCGAGAGCGAGCTTTTCGGCCACGTGAAAGGCGCGTTCACCAGCGCGGTGGCCACGAGGGAAGGGGCCTTCGAGGCCGCCGATGGTGGCACCGTCTTTCTCGACGAGATCGGCGAGCTCCCCATCGCGATGCAGCCGAAGCTCTTGCGCGTTCTCGAATCGCGCATGGTGCGTCCCGTCGGATCGAGCGAACATCGTCGGGTCGACGTGAGAATCGTGGCCGCGACCCACCGCGATCTGCGAACCATGGTCAATGCGGGGGCCTTTCGCGAGGATCTCTATTTCCGATTGGCGGGGGTGCCGATTCTCGTTCCGCCCCTCCGCGAACGGCCGGAGGACATCCCGCTTCTGGTCGAGCACATCCTGGGGCGTGCCCCCTCGGCGGAACTCCTTGCGGCCACGCTCGATCGGCCGTGGCTCGGCAACGTGCGCGAGCTGCGCAATTTCATCGAGCGGGCTCGTGCCGTGGGCGCGCAGCAGGCTCTCCAGATGGCAGGGCACCACGGCACGGGCACGGCATCACCGTCCGCCACGATGCGTGCCGCAGCGCCGATCAGCTCGAATACGACGGCCGCGATCAATCCGGCATCGCTCAAAGCGATATCGTTTCAGCAGTCGTTTCGCGAATTCCGTGATCAATGGCTGGAGGTGGGGGAACGCGAATACCTCTCGCGCGTGCTGGCGCAGCACTCGCGAAGCATCGCCGCGGCGGCACGCCAGGCCGGGCTCGATCGCACGTACATGCACCGGCTGGTGCGCAAGCACCTGCTCTGATGAGCTCCGCGGGGCAGCGCGCGCTGGCGCGGGTGGGGCGCATCGTGGGGAAGTATCGACTCGAACGCGTGATCGGCGTGGGCGGGATGGCGGCGGTCTATGCGGCGACCCATCGGGACGGCCATCGCGTCGCCGTGAAGTTCATGCTGGAGCACTTTCGCGACGATCCCAACATCGAACAACTGTTCGGGCGCGAGGCCTTGATCGCGAATCAAGTTGGACATCCCGGGGCCGTTCCCGTGCTCTCCCACGACGTGGACGACGATGGTTCTCCGTTTCTGGTCATGCCGCTGCTCGAAGGCGAGACGCTGCACGCACGCTGGCAACGTGCGAACAAGCGGCTTCCCATCGCCGAGGTCGGTGTATTCATGTCGGACGTGCTCGACGTTCTCACGAGCGCGCACGACCGCGGCATCATCCATCGCGACATCAAGCCGGAGAATCTCTTTTTGACTGCGGCGGGCGACGTGCGCGTTCTCGACTTCGGCATTGCACGCCGCATCGACCGCCAAGGCAGCCCCACCATCACCGGCATGATGATCGGCACGCCTGCGTTCATGCCCCCCGAGCAAGCGATCGGAAATCGCGATGCCGTCGGCCCCGCCAGCGATTGTTGGGCGGTCGGAGCCACGATGTTTGCGCTTCTTTCGGGAGAATTCGTCCATCCGGCGGACAGCGCAGGCGCACAACTCGCGGCCGCCGCCACACGGCCCGCGCGATCCCTCGCCGAGGCGGCGCCCAACATACCGGCTCCCGTCGTGGCCTTCATCGACAAGGCGCTCGCGTTCGATCCCGCCGACCGATGGCCTTCCGCACGTGCCATGCGCGACGCGATGCGCGCCGCCTTCGAGAACGTGCTTGGCCAACCGGTCACCGACGTCGCAAGGCGCGCGCGCATCGAGTTCGTCGCAACATGGGCAGCCGAAGCCCACCCCACGGAGCAAAAAACGCGCGGGGCAGGCGAGGGAACGGGCGACGAGGCCGTGCGTCCTGGCCTTGCGAGCGTCTATCGGCTGGAGTTGGCCGACGTCGAGGTCAAGGTTCGCGATATCGGACGCGTCGTGCCTTTGCTCACGGAGAAGGCTCGTCGAATCTATGCCGATCACGGGTTGGGTCGATTCACGGAGCAAGGGCTCGTCCTCAATCCCGGCCCGTGGTGGCCCGTGGTGCCCTACGCCCGCGCGCTCCATGAGATTGCGGCGGTGGATGGCTCCACGAAGACCTTCGAGCTCCAGAAGCTCATCTATCGACACGTGAGTTCCCGAAAAGGCGATCCGGGCGGGGAAGACATTCACACGGCCTTTGCCATGGCGGATGCCCGCTTTCACGCTTCCCACCGAAAGGGGGGGCAGCCGATGTACGATCCCACCTCGGGGCGGATGCTCGAGGGAATCGGGCATATCCGATACCACGGCGAGCCCGGCGAGAATTTCATCGCCCTCGAATGCGACAATTGGGTGCCGTGCGACATGCAGCGCGGCGCGCAATTCTTCATCGCGCGCCGCTACGAGCCCCATGCGTTGGTGGAACACGCGTCGGGCTCGTGCCGCAAACGGGGCGATGCGAGCTGCACGTACCACATTACCTGGTGGTAGACGTCAAGGGCAGAGCATCTCGCGGCGGCACGTAGCCACGCGTTGCACGTTGGCGACGGAGGTCGAGCACACTTCCGTCCCAATGTCGTAGAGGCATTTGTCGAGGGCGGACTCGTGGACACCGTTGGGGCATCGTTCGACGCCCAATTCGGCGTGGGTGTCACGCCAAGATTCGCGCGTGCACGTTTCGACGGAGTCGTAACGCTTGCCGGCCCCAATCTGATTGCACACGTGTTCGCGGTTGCATCGCGTCGCCGCGACGTACTGGACGGCGACCTTGCTCGGAACGATGGTACCGCTGGTGGTTTGCGTCGTTCCGACGGCCGCGGTGTTGCGATGTTGCGAGGAGCACGACGCCACACCAACGAGCCCGGCCAATCCCAATAGGCATCCAAAGATTGTGCGCATCATGATGACGTGCGCGCTGCATCTTGTGGACCCAATGCCGGGCACCACGACGAGACGCCGCAGCTTCGCGCGCGGGCGCGTGAATGGCGCGTGCGAACATGGCGCTGTTTCGCACCGCTGGGGCGCTCTGTCACGCTCGGCCTCATGGCATCTCATTGCATCTCATGCGCGTCGCTAGGCTTCGGTGGCGCGGAGATATCGCACGGACGCCCTACCGGTGAGCTGAAATACGATGTGGAACGGATTATTCTCTCGATTGGAAGATTTCCTGTTTACGCATTGGAGATCTGCGCCTTCTCGGTCGAAATGTGGCTCTCCGGCGCCTGAAAGCAACGTCGACGGTGCTAGGCTCACCGTGCTTGGATGATCACTTGAACAATCAGTCGGTGGATATCCCGATCGAGATTGCGCAAAACCCTGAATCGCCAATTCGGCCGGTCGCCATGCTTTCGAGCGCGGCAGCCCCGGCGCGTGCCGCCGGAGGGGGCGTCGTTGGGCGGTACCGCCTCATCTTCGAGCTCGGACGCGGCGGAATGTCCGATGTCGTGCTCGCCGTCATCCAGGGCCCGGGCAACTTCAACAAGCTGCAGGTGTTGAAGTTCCTCCGTTCGTCCCTGGCCCAAGAAGCCGACTTTTGCACGATGTTCCTGGAGGAGGCTCGGCTTTCGGCGCGCATCAATCACCCCAACGTGGCGCAAACGAACGAGGTCGGTTTCGACGGCTCTCGGTACTTCATGGCCATGGAGTACCTGGAGGGGCAGAGCTTGGACGACGTGCTGCGCCGCGTCCCAGCCGAAAAGCGACCGCTCGCCGTGGTGCTTCGCGCCATCGCCGATGCCTGCCTGGGCCTGCACTTCGCGCACGAGCTCAAAGACTTCGACGGCACACCGTTGAAGGTGGTTCACCGCGACGTGTCGCCGCAGAACATCTTTCTGACCTACGAGGGCACGACGAAGTTGCTCGACTTCGGCATCGCCAAGGCGAGCGACTCGCACAGTCGGACCGAGGTCGGCATCATCAAAGGAAAGCTCGCGTACATGTCGCCGGAGCAAGCCATGTCGACTGGCCAGCTCGATCGGCGGGCGGACGTGTACTCGATGGGGGCGATTCTGTGGCGCATCATCAGCGGGCGGCGCCTCTGGGCGGGCGCCACGGAGGTGGCGGCGCTGCATTCGCTCGCGTCGCGCGAGATTCCACCGCCGATAGCCTCGCGAGGAACCCCGGCCGAGCTCATTCGCATTTGCAAGAAGGCGATGGCCTGCGATCCGGCGGAGCGCTACCCCACGGCCACCGCGCTGCGGGTCGATCTCGAAGCGCTGATTGCGTCGCTCGGCGGTGCCACGTCGGCCGATGTCGGCGACATGGTCAGCAAGGCCTTCGCCGAGCGCCGGCAGGAGGTGCGAGCCGCCATCGACGCGCGCCTCTCCACCTCGACGCAGAGCATTCCGGCGATCGAGACCGCCCAGCTTCCGCGGTTGCTGCCGTCGACGGCACCTCCACCGGAGATGGACGTTGCGCCGCCGTCGTCGTCGACGCCGCTGCCAGCGTTCCGACGCCGGGTCCATTGGGGTCTCGTGGGGGCGGGCGTCGCCGTGGCGCTGGGACTCGTGGCGGCAGCCGTCGTCGTGACCCGTGCGCCGGGAGGGGCGCCGGACGGGCCTCGTCCCATTGCTGCGGCCACCGAAACGACGCCGCCGGCGGCCGCCGTGCTCCAGAGCGAGGTCACGTTCGACGTGTCGCCGCCCCAGGCGCAGGTTTTCGTCGATGACATTTTCTTGATCGGACGGCCGCCGCACGGTGCATTCCCACGCGATGATCGCTCGCACGTGGTGCGCGTCCAGGCCGCCGGTTTCGCGACCAAGTTCCTCGAGGTGGCGTTCGGCAGCGCAAACCTTCACGTCGAGGTGGTTCTCGAGAAGGAGCGGTACCAAGCGGCCGCCACGCCGCCTCCGCCCGCCCCGGTGCACGCGCCAATGAATCGTGCACGCGTCGCCTCCGCCCCGCCGCCCAACGCGGCCACCGCAGAGAGCGCGCCCGCGATTCCGCCCGCGTCACCGCCGTCGAAGCCCGCAGTGCACAGGCCCGCCTCGGCCCGTGCCACGATCGATACCGGCGATCCTTGGAGCGAGTGATGGCCGCAATGCCATCGCCCGGCGCACCCCAATCATGAATGCGTTGGCGCAGGGACATCCCCATGACACGAGTCGCGCATTCGAAATGCGACTTTGGAGGAAGAATTCACCCATCGAGAATCATTGATTTCATATTCGAGATCTTTTGTTTCCCGGATGAGAACCATAGTTGCCCGGCTAAATTGCCCGATAATCGGCAATGCAGATCATGCTAGTATCGTCCCCGATTGAACGATCGAGTGAGCAGGCATTCCGCAGAAGTTCCGATCGAGATGGCGCAGGGGCCGTCCTCCGCGCGGTCATCACTCGTCGTCCCCAGCGCTCCGGGCACCGCAGGACGCTATCGTCTCATCTTCGAACTCGGACACGGTGGAATGTCCGATGTCGTGCTCGCGGTCATTCAAGGGCCCGGAAACTTCAACAAGTTGCAAGTGCTGAAGTTCCTGCGTGCTTCGCTGGCCGAAGAAGCTGATTTTTGCGCCATGTTTCTGGAGGAAGCGCGGCTCTCCGCCCGGATCAATCATCCCAATGTCGCGCAAACGAACGAGGTCGGGTTCGATGGCTCTCGGTACTTCATGGCCATGGAGTACCTCGAGGGCCACAGCCTCGACGACGTGCTGCGCCGCATCCCCGCCGACAAGCGCCCGCTGAATCTGGTGCTCCGGGCCATCGCCGACGCGTGCGTCGGACTCCATTTCGCCCACGAGCTCAAAGACTTCGACGGTACACCGCTGAACGTCGTTCACCGGGACGTGTCGCCGCAGAACATCTTTCTGACCTACGAGGGCACGACCAAACTGCTCGACTTCGGCATCGCCAAAGCGAGCGACTCGAAGAGCCGCACCGAGGTTGGCATCATCAAGGGTAAGCTCGCGTACATGTCGCCGGAGCAGGCCATGTCGGGCCAGCTCGATCGGCGCGCCGACATTTTTTCGGTGGGCGCCATCTTGTGGCGCGTCGTCACGGGCAAGCGTCTCTGGGCGGGAACGAGCGAGGTTGCAGCACTTCACGCCCTCGCAGGACGCGACATTCCACCGCCATTGCCCCAGCGGGGTATCCCTCCGGAGCTGGTGCGCATCTGCCAAAAAGCGATGGCGGCCGATCCCGCCGCGCGGTATCCGACGGCCATCGCACTGCACGCGGAGCTGGAACGCGTGATTGCATCGCTCGGCGGTGCTACCTCGGCGGGGGTCGCGGACATGGTGAGCAAGGCCTTCGCGGAACGCCGGCGCGAGGTGAAGGCGACCATCGAGGCGCGCCTCTCCGCCAGCCCGAGCATGACGGGGATCACCCATGTGGCCCAACTGCCGCGCCTGGAGCCATCGACGGCGACGGGAACGGTCGAAGTCGACGCCATTCCGTTGCCCCCCAGCGTCCCGGCGCGCCCATCACGGACGAATTGGGGGTTGGCAGGGGCGGGGGCGGCGATAGCTGTGGGCATCGTCGCAGCGGCGCTCATTGCGCGCGCTCCCTCGGCAGGGGCGCCGGAGGTCGCGGCGAGCGCATCGGCCGCACCCGTTTTGGCGACGGCGCCAATGACGGAGCTCACCTTCGATGTATCTCCGACCAATGCGCAGGTGTTCGTCGACGACGTCCTTTTGCTTGGGCGGCCGCCGCGAGGAACCTTCCCGCAGGACGGTCGCGAGCACAAGATTCGCGCGGAATCTCCGGGTTTTTCCGCGAAAACGTCGGATGTGAAGTTCGGGGCCTCGAGCGTCCACGTGGAGGTGACCTTGGAAAAAGAACGCCGGGCCGCAGCTCCTGCGCCTCCCACGCCCGCCGCACAGGCGCGACCGCAAGCAGCAAGAGCGCGCGTGGCGCCGGTGCCGGTCGCCGCGCCGATCTCGCCAGCGCCGCCGCCGCCCCCCGCGTCACCGTCACCTCCTCCTCCTCCATCGCCGAGGGTGGTGGAACCGTCGGGCCCCACGCACGCGCTCGACAAGGACGACCCCTGGAAAAAGTGAATCTCTCCGAGTCAGGACTTCACGGCAGCAAGAAAGGTCTGCGCTTCATCCTCGGACATATCCTTCAAACGGGCGACGATCTCCGAACCGCGCAGGGAGGCCATCGCCGGGCGAGCCGACGCCCATCGCACGGTGAGATGCTCGGCCAGAGCTTCGATGGTGGAATAATTGAAAAGGAGCGACGCGGGAAGGCGTTCGCCCGACGCGTCTTGAAGCGCATGTCGAAGACGTACGGCCATGAAGGAATCGACGCCCATTTCACGCAATGGTTTCTTGCGCGGAATGGATTCAGGAAGAGGCCCTGCGGCACCGAGCATCGACCCCACGCATTCCTCGATGAAGAGAAGAATACGTGCACGCCGCTCCTGAGCCGAGAGATGGATTAACTTCGACGAATGAATTTCATTGCGCGCGTCCATACAATCGAATCATTTAGCATCATCCCGTTGGGATATTGAAAGATTGCGCAAACGCATTTCAATTCCAGTCGCCAAGGCAACAACCAGAGAGTCGCCGAATGAATCGCGTGGAATTGGCTTTTTCCAACGAACTATTGCTGGACCTCGCGCGATGCATGATTCTTCTTCGCACGTTCGACGAACGGTTGGTCGTCTTTCATCGGCACGGCCGTGTTGGCAATTGGCCATTGCTCCGCGGGCACGAGGCCGTTCAGGTGGGCGCGGCGCGAGCACTCCGCCCCACCGATTGGATATTTCCCTCGTACCGTGAAGGCGGTGTGGGAATGCTTCGCGGATTGTCCCCCTCGATTCTTTTCGCCGCCGCCCGCGGGCACCATTGCGGCTTTTGGGATCCGCATCTTCATCGCGTTGCCCCACTCAGTGTTCCCGTGGGATCGCATATATCGCACGCCGCGGGTTTCGCGTGGGGAGAGCGGCTGCGCGGGCGCGATACGGTCGCCCTCGTCTTTTTCGGCGATGGTGCCACGTCGGAAGGAGATTTCCACGAGGGGGCAAACTTCGCGGCACTGACCGAGGCGCCGGTGGTCCTCCTTTGCAGCAACAACCAATGGGCCATCAGCACGCCGCTGGAGAAACAAACGCGCGCCGCGCGGATTGCCGACAAGGGCGCGGGCTATGGCATCCCCGCGGAGCGCGTCGATGGGAACGACGTCGTTGCGGTGTACGAGGCCGTGCACCACGCGGCCGAGCGTGCACGTCGCGGCCAGGGGCCCACGTTGATCGAATGCGTCACGTACCGCCCTTCTGGACACGCCGTCTCGGACGACGCGGGCGAGTACCGCGACGAAGCACAAATGGCACGGGCACGCGAGCACGATCCCGTCGAGGCGTTCGCAGCACGACTCGTGCGCGATGGCATTGCCCTTCACGAGCAACTCGCCGCATTCCACGGTGAGGCGCGCGACCGCATGAACGAGGCCATCGCCGAGGCGGAGGCCATGCCCGCCGCTGACGTGGATCTGCTCTTCGAGAACACCCTGGCGGAGGTTCCACCCGCACTCGCGCTCGATCGTGAGCTCGTGCGCCGCTTGGCCGACAAGGCGACAAGGCGGGCACGATGAGCGTTCTCACCTTCGTTCGAGCCATCAACGCGGCGTTGCGCGAAGAGATGTCGCGCGATCCGAGCATCGTTCTATTGGGACAGGACATCGGGCGCTCGGGCGGCGTCTTTCGAGCGACGGCAGGCCTGCAGCGCGAATTCGGCGCGGAGCGGGTTTTCGACACCCCGGTTTCCGAGGCGGGCATGGTGGGCACCGCGGTGGGACTTTGCATGGCCGGGCTGCGTCCCGTCTGCGAGATACAATTCGATTCGTTCTCGTATCCGGCGATGAATCAGATCATCGCGCACGTGAGTCGCTATCGCTGGCGAACGCGGGGCAAGGTGAGCATGCCCATGGTGCTGCGCATGCCCAGCGGCGGCGGCGTTCGCGCGCCGGAGCTCCACTCGGAGTCGCCCGAAGCCTATTTTTGCCATACCGCGGGCCTCAAGGTCGTCGTTCCTTCCACCCCGGCCGATGCCAAAGGCCTCCTGGCATCCGCCATTCGCGATCCGGATCCCGTCGTTTTCTTGGAGCCCAAGAAGCTCTATCGCTCGCTCGAGGGCGAGGTGCCCGATGGCGATCATACGACGCCGCTGGGCAGGGTGCGCACGGTACGAACCGGCAAAGACGTTACCTTGATTGCGTGGGGCGGCATGGTCGACGTAGCCGTCAACACGGCGGAGCTCGTGGCCCAGCGCGGTATCGAATGCCACGTATGCGATTTGCGCACGCTCTCACCCCTCGACGAAATCGGGATGTTGCGGGCGTGCGCATCGGGGAGGATCATCGTCATTCAGGAGGCCGCGCGATCGTGCAGCGTGGCCAGCGAAGTGGTGGCACGCATCGCCGAAAGCAGGGACGTCCGCCTGCGTGCTCCCATTCAACGGGTCTGCGGCTTCGATGTGCCGTACCCCTTTCCCGAACTCGAAGAACATCACCGGCCGAACGTGGCGCGCGTCGTTCATGCCGTCAAACGCGCTTTGGGAGAATGGAAAGATGGGAACGTTGTATCGTCTGCCCGATCTCGGTGAGGGCATCAGCCGGGCATCCATCGTAAATTGGTACGTGCGCGAGGGAGAACACATCGAGCCCGAGACGCCGATGCTCGCCGTGCTGACCGACAAGGCCACGGTGGACATTCCGGCGCCATGCGGCGGCATCGTCCGGCGCATCTTTGCCGCGCCCGAGCAAGTCGTTGCGGTGGGTAGCATCCTCGTCGACATTGGTGCGGCGGACCAGGCAAACGAGGCTCGTTTCGAGGAGACGGTGCGGTTTGCGTCCCACAACGAGGGCGAGTACGCCGGGCTTCTCTCGAGCTTTCCGCCGCCGCCGCCGCCACCGTCGTCGGTCCAGCCGCTGTCGTTCATGCCCCCGAAGGGCACTCACCAGCGCATCCCTTTGAGCGGAGCGCGACGGGCGGCCGCGGAGCATCTGACCTTCGCCCAGCGCATTCCCTCGGTCACCGTGGTCGAGGAGGCCGACCTCACGACGCTCGATCGCATTCAAGGGGCCTCGGGGGTTGGCTACATCCCATTCCTGATCCAGGCTGCTATTGCGTCATTTGGAGAAACGCCGCTGGCGAATGCCGTCTTCGACGAAGGGCGGAACGAGCTGCTGGCGTACGACGATGTCCACGTCGGCGTCGCCGTGCAAACGAACGATGCGCTGCTGGTTCCCGTTCTCGCCGACGCCCAAACGTTCACGCTCGACCAACTCGAAGAGCGTCTCGTGTCGCTGGCCACCGAAGCGCACGAGCGTCGCCTCAAACCGGCCGATCTCGCGGGGGCGACGTTCACCGTGACCTTTGCCGGGCACGGTGGCGGTTTGCTCGCGACGCCGCTGCTCAATGCTCCGCAGGTGGCGATTCTGGCATTGAATCGCCCCACACGCCGGCCCGCCGTCGTCGACGACGAGCTCACCGTCCGCAATATGGCTTATCTCGCACTGACCTTCGATCATCGCGCCCTCGACGGGCGCGCAGCCGGCAAGTTCCTGCGCGATGTTCGCGATCGCCTCTCCGATCCGCTCCGAGCCATTTCCGCCGGGGAGTTCCGTTAGCTGGGGCGCTAAAGTCAGCGAGCGTCACCAAGAGAAGAGGAAACCGCCAGGACGCCAAAAGAGAGGCGCCAGGATCGCCAGGTGAACCAACAATAAACTCTCGACTTTTAGGGATTTATGTTGGTTCAGTTGGCGATCCTGGCGGCCCCTGGCGCCCTGGCGGTTTCCTTCTTCCTGTTCGAGAATCGTGCTCGCCCGTTCAAAAGCGGCCGACGATGCTGATGCCGCCCGGGGTCACGCGGGCGGCCGTCTCTCCGGAAGCCGCCTTGTCGGATTTGCGCAAGCTGAAATAGAGCGCAATGCCCCCCGTGAGGACCGTGGCTGCGACCAAACAATCGGCCGCGATGGAAAACGTTCGCGTCTTGTCTCGGGCGTCCTCCACCTGGCCGCTGGTTGCCCCGGGACGATCGATGATGTCGTTCTGATCCGCGTTGGCCCTGAGGGCCAAATACCCCGTAACACCCGCACCAACGGCGAGCGCTCCGGTCAAACCCCACGCCACGTAGGGAAGGGCACTGCCGCCGCCCTCTTTCTCCTTGGCGCCGGGTGCGGGGAGCGCAACCAGCTCGAAGCCCAGCGATGCATTGTCGCTGCCGGCCAGGACGATCGACTTGGTCTGGGGGAAAAAGCCGTTCTTGCTGGCGGTGATCTTCCGGGTTCCCGGATTGAGCAAGACCTTCTCCGGTAGGGGAGTCTGCCCCACCGCAACGTCATCGACGGAGATGGCCACACCAGGCTCGCTGCTCGAAATGGTGAGCGAGGCAATATTCGGTCTGAGGCTCTGAATTTCCTTGTTCACCGATGCGTGGCGCTCCTCGGCAATCTCGTCTCGACCTTCGGCCAAGTAGCGCTGGAAGGCGCGGAGGGCGCCGACATAGTCGTTGGATGCCTGATAACAAAGGCCGATGTTGTACAAAATGCGGTAACTCGGCGCGAGCTCGTAGGCGCGTTCGAGCTCGATGCGGGCGGCCACGGGGTTGCCTTGCTCGTAAAGCCGCAGTCCACGATTGTAACGTTCCCGTGCCTCGTCCAGCTTGGCCGGATCGACCGTGGCCGACGGCGCCGGGCCCTGGGCACGGGCGGCGATCGGCGAAGAAACGAGCGAAGCCGCCAACACCAGGGCGACGTAATGCGAGGTCCTCTTCATTTGTTCCGAATCTAACTCCACTGCGAAAAGTTGGGCTCCAAATCGAAACTCTTCGGCATTGACGGTGACGGACTATCCACACCCAAGACGCTTAGGACGACAGGCATGCAATCACCTCGTCCAGCGCGGCTCCAAATAGAGGAGGCGTACCGTCTGGTTGCCTGCAGAACACCATGGCCTCGTTGGTGTAGACCGGAACAGTATGGGCCAGCGCGATCTTTTCGTGTGCCTGGTAAAGATCGAAATAACGAAAAACCGTATCGGGACTTCCAACGATCCGTTCGGCCACGGCACGTGCGGCTATATCCGGCAATCGGATTGGCGGATTGTCCCTCCCCAGAGGTGGTGGAGCACTGCCACTCAGCGACCACCACAACTCGTGCGTGAATCCGGCGAGAGGTTCGTCGGGCGCGGAATGCCTGGGGAGCCATGGGTCGAAAAGGACCACGCCTTCGATGTCGACACCGCCTTGCACGGTGAGACGTTGCGCCATGGCCAGCGCCACGAGTGCACCGAATGACCAACCGCCGAGTATGTATCGACGCTCTGGAAACGCGTCGAGCAGTACGTCCGCATAGGCGACGACCATTTCCTCCACGGAGCTATGCGATGCGAGCCCCTCGTGAACGGCCGGAGGTTCGAGTCCGAAAACGGCGCCATCCCCTGGAAACCGGCGTGCGAGCTCTCGATACCCGTCGAGCCGCCCGAGGAGGGGATGAACCAAGATTCGCGGCGGGCCAGCCCCCTCGCGAAGACGAACGAGGGGCCCGTGAGCGGGCCGCCGCAGCAATCGGGCGGCGCGGGCGAGGGGAGGGGAGGCGAGAATCTCGCCGACGGAGACGTCGAGCGCGGTGACGTCGACGCCCAGGGTGTCGGATGCAAACCGGACGAGCGCATGCGCCGGAACGGAAACGGCCATTCTCTGCGCGAGCGCCGAGGCGACGTGCGCCAGCATCTCCGGTGAGTCGGGGACGTTCGCGCCTTCGGTCTTGCTGGCCTCGAGGCCTGGATCGAGGGCAAGACTGCCCACGAGGCGCTCCGGCTCCGACGCGAGAACGGCGAGCGTCGTCGTGACGCTGCGAAGAAGCGCATCGATCGTGCGCGCCTCGAATCGATCGACGTCGAACTCGCAGCCGAGGGTATCCGCATCGTCGTGGCGCAGCAGGAGGATGCGAAAATCGCGCGGCGACCAACCGTGGTAGATGGGGCCGAATCCACCTTCGAGCCCCGCGAACGACAGGCGCCCGAAGTCGTGCTCGAACTCGCTCATCCCCAGCGCGGATAGTCGCGCGTGCAGCTCGGGATCTCCCAGTCGCCCCTGTGGAAGTGGAAACGCGTGCACTTGCACGATGGTGTTGAAGAGCGGCGCCGCGCGCACGCCGTGGGCTGCCACGACCGCGCCGGCCACCCGCTCGAAGGGGAGGCCTGCGTGCTCGTGGAGCACGGTCATCAATGACGTGTTCACCTTGTCGAGTAAAGCGCCGAGCGAAAGATCGCGTGCGGCCTGGCAACGAAAGGGGAGGTGGTTGACGAAGGGCCCCACGCTGCCTTCGAGGTCGTGGCGTGAACGGTCCGACTTCACCAGCCCGATCACCATGTCGTCCTGGTCGGCCCATCGCGCGAACGTCGCGCACGCCGCCGTGACGAGAAGGGGAAAGAGGGTGACGTTGTAGCGCCGCGCGCAATCGTCGAGGGCGCGGGAAAGGTCGTTCGCCATGGGGAGACGCCGTCGGTCTCCACGGCCGCGGGCGAATTCCGGTGCCGGACCATCGTTGGGAAAGTCGATGTGCGCCGGGGCGCCGGCGAGCGCATCGCGCCAGTAGGCCGCATCGCGATCGGCATCGCCAAGACGGGCCGCTTCCTCGGCAACCAGGTCTCGCCAGCGCGGCAACTTCGGTTTGCGCGGGAGGGCGCTTCCGGAAGCCAAGGCTGCGTAATCCGCGAAGAGCTCGGGCAGCATGATCCGGAGAATCGACCAGCCGTCCAGGCAGATGTGGTGCGCAATCACCACGAGAAGGTGCGCGTCATCGGCCACGCGCAAAAGGCGCGCTCGAAGGGGAGGCCCCGCGGCAAGGTCGAACGGCTGCCGCGAGAGCCGCATGACCCGCGCGCGCACCTCCGCGTCTCGGGCCCCGGCGGGGATGGCCGTGAGATCCTCCGCGGCCCCCAGGAGCTCGAGGCCATCGGGAAGTGGCGTCTGCGTGGGCACGCCGTCGTGCAGACCGAACGACATACGGAGGCATTCGTGCCGGGTGATCAAATTGCCAAAGGCGCGAAGCAAGGCATCTTCTCGGAGTGTGCCGCGCAGATAAATCCCGTAGCCAATGTTCCAGGCGGTGCTCTCGGGCGCAAATTGCTGCGCCATCCACATGCGCCGCTGGGCAAACGACAGCGGT
This sequence comes from Sorangiineae bacterium MSr12523, assembly GCA_037157775.1. NCBI lineage: Bacteria > Pseudomonadati > Myxococcota > Myxococcia > Myxococcales > Pendulisporaceae > Pendulispora > Pendulispora brunnea. The sequence continues at coordinate 5,431,253 of CP089982.1, read as the reverse complement.
GTCCACGCGAGCTCCGGTGCATCCGCCCCGGCGGGCGCGAATCGCTCGCGGGTAACTCCGCGGCGCTGCTCGAGCAACCTCCGCAACTTCGCTCGGGCATCCGAGGAGACGACGCTTTTCGACGTCTCCTCGGACTTTCCCGTCCAAGAGCTCATGTTCGAAAGTTATCATGAGAAGGCAATGCGCAGCTATTCGCATTTGCGCTCTCCTCATGAAGAAAAAGAATCGCATCCGCGTCGCGACGATTCTTGCGACAATGCTCTCCCACACCGTTTTCGCCGCCGCCGTGCATGGCGCATTGGACGGCACGGAAGAGCGCCTCCGTTGCACGGCATCGCTCGCGTGCGCACTGGCGGGTGTGCTCTTTTTCGCCCTGCGCATCGGGGCATGGATCGACGATCCACGGAGAAATCCTCATTTCGTGACCTTCATCGAGCTTCCATTCCTCGTGCACTGGAATGCGTGTGCACTCGGCATCGTCCCGTGCGCCCTGGTATTCGCCATTCGCACGTTCGGGTATCAGGGCCCCCATCCGGGAACCATTCTTTCTCTCTATACCTGGATTTACCTCCTCCTAATCCCAATTGCCGCTTATGGCATCTTCGTGCGGCGGCGGCGGATCGTCGTGCATGAACTGGATGTTCCCATCCGAGGACTCGATCGGCGCTTCGACGGATACCGGATTGCGCACCTCTCCGATCTTCATATTGGGAACATGACGCCGGAGGCGTGGGGAAGAGATTGGGCGGCGCGGGTCAATCGTTCCGCGGCGGATATCGTAGTCGTTACGGGGGACTTGATCGTGGGCGGATCGGATTTCCTCGAGGATGCCGCCGCCGTGGTCGGCGCGATTCGCGCTCCGGGAGGCGTTTTCGTATCGCTGGGCAATCACGATTACTTCGGGGACGCCGAACGCCTGGTGTGCGCACTTCGGCATCGCGGTGCGTACGTACTTCGCAACGAGGGAATGCTTCTCATCCGCGATAAAGCGCGCCTCTACCTTGCCGGAATCGACGATACTTGGACCCAACGCGACAATCTCGAACGCGCCATGGCCGGTTGCCCGGCTGGCGTACCCTCCGTGCTTCTATCGCACGATCCCGAGCGCTTCGATCAGGCGGAGAAAGCTGGAATCCCGCTTACATTGAGCGGGCACACGCACGGAGGGCAGGTCGCCATCCCCTTTTCGAAGGGGCACCTCTCGTTGCTTCATCTCCTTCACCCCTTTCCCTCGGGCCTTTATCGCAGGCGCCGCTCCTCATTGTACGTCCATCCTGGCCTGGGCACCTCGGGGCCGCCGATCCGATTGGGGGTCGCCCCGGCCATCGTCGTGCATACCCTGCGGACGCATTGAATACCGGAAATAAGATTTGCGAACAATATTAGTGGACGCCACCTCGGCGGATGCTGCAATAGAGGGCGCATGGGAATATCGAATCTTCGAAGTTCGATGTTGGGGTGGTCCATCGTCTTGGCGGCGGCAGGGGGATGTGCAAACGAATCCCGTGAAGAGCAAGATCCCATCGTGGCCGCCGAGCGCGAGCTACAGGGCCTGGGCATTTCCGTCGACATCGACTTACCGAACCCGCTCGATAAATTGGATGCGCTTCGCGGTGCTCTCCTCTTCTTCACGGACGTGCCGCAACTCGAAGGAAATCGGCGATCGTGTGCGACGTGCCATCGGCCCGAAGATGACTTCGCGCTGACGCCTCAAACGGCCGAGGCGCGTTACCAAGCCTTGCTGCGAGCCCGTCGGATCGATCCCAAGGCGGACGATCCGCTCTTCCGGTCGATTGACGCGGATGACTTTGGAAACGACTTCACCACACTGCGCACGAAAGGACTCATTCGAGTCAGAGTTCCGCTTCCCCCGAATGTGCGGCTCACGGACGATCCCGCGGCGACCGAAGTGGACATCTTTCGCGCGGTGCCCACGATTCGCAATACGGCATTCAGCCAACCCTTTCAATTCGACGGAAGGGTCGCCGCTCTGGAAGCGCAAGCACTCACCGCCTTCCAATCGCATGCCGAGATCAAACGACAACCCGGGGATGAGTTCCTCCGTCGGATCGCGCGTTTCGAGCGCACTCAGTTTTCGTCGTTCGGCGTACGAATCCTGGAGGGCGAGCTGTCGGCGGGAAATCCGACCCCGCACGATCCCGATCCGCCGCTCACCCCCCTCGAGCAAAAGGGCAAGGAGCTCTTCAAGGACTTCTGCGGCGGTTGCCACAACGGCCCGACACAGACGGTCTTTCGCGAGAAGCGATTGGTCCCCCCGTACGACGGGTCGAATCTTCCCACCTTCACGAATGCCGGCGTATCCGCCCCTGAACCGCCCGGGTTCGATTTACCCCAGAACAACGGACTCCCGATTCGCCGTTATACGATCACGCTGCCCGATGGTAGTCAGCAGATCAGGGAAACCGACGACCCGGGGCGGATTCTCATGACGGGAAAGATCGAAGACTTCGATCGATTCGACATTCCTCCTCTCTATGGCGTGAGCAAGACTGCGCCATACTTTCACAACAACAATGCAGCCACGCTCGAAGATGTCATGATTCACTATCAGCGCCTCTTTCGTTTCTTCGCGCGAGGGCTCAAACATCCATTTCCCGAATTGTCCGACGCCGACGTAATTCCATTGCTCGCGTACGTGCGCAAGATTTAGCGATATGGGGGTTACCATGGTGCGAACGTTTTCTCGTGTCGCCGTTCTTACGGCCATGTCTTTCATCACGCTCACCGTGAGCTCGTGTGTTGCGCTGCTCGGGCAGAACACCACCCAATGCGACAGCACGGCCGATTGCACGGCGCGCGGACCGGATTTCGCCTCGACGGTTTGCAACAGCGATCATCTCTGCCAGGCCATCACCGATGAAACCCGATGCGACACGAGCGCTACCTGCATGGCAAGGTATGGGGCGGATGCGCCGCATGTCTGCGACAAGCAAACGCATCGCTGTGTCAAGTTGACCTCGGAGGATTGCACCACGCCGCTGGCGGATTCCAGCGACTACGCGAACGACAGCACGATCTACCTCGGCTTGATGATGCCGATGACGGGCACGCAAGCCTCGGCCGCCGCGCCGATCATCAATGCCGTCGATCTCGCCCGGAAGGACTTCAAGCTGAACTCGAACACGGGGTTGCCGCCCGCCAAAGAGGGCGGGCCTCGGCGTCCACTGGCGTTCATCGTCTGCGACGAACAAGTGAGTTTCATGCGGGCGGCGCATCATTTGATCGACGATGTCCACGTTCCCGCGATCATCGGCCCCTCGTTCAGCTCCAACGTGGCCAAACTCTCGACCGACTACGCAGCCGGTGCGGACGTGCTTCTCATGGGGCCCACCGGGGGTGCGGCGCTCATCACGACGCTCGATGTGCGCCCGAAGGGGAAGCGGCTCGTCTGGCGCACGGTTCCCTCGGACACCGAGCACGCACGCACGCACGCCGCGCTCGTCCCCGTGATCGAGAAGCAGCTTCGCGACGCCGGGGTCATCGCCGCCAACGAGGCCATGAAGGTGGCGCTCCTGCACCGTGGCGACAATTTCGGGAAAGGCCTCGCGAGCACCGTCTTCGACAACATGCGATTCAACAATGGCAAGACGGCCGCCGAGAACTTGGCCGACGAGAAGTACGCCGACGTCGATTATGGAGATCCCAGCACGGACCCCAATCCTGACACCGGATATGCCAAGGCCATCACGCGACTGAAAGATTTCGCGCCCCATATCATCCTCGCGGGCGGAGCCGATGAAATCAGCCAGAAGATCCTGGGCCCCACCGAATCCAACTGGACGGCCACGTATCGGCCTCGATGGTTGAACATCACCGGCGCCACGCTCACGGGAAATCTTCTCGCCACCGTCAACGCGCAGCCTGCGTCGAAAGGCCTGCGCACGCGAATCGTGGCCACGGCCGCCGGCCGAACCGGGCCTCTCTATTCCAAGTTCACGATTCTCTACCAAGGGGCCAACGAGGGCGCGACGCCGAGCTTTTATGCGGCCGGCGGATACGATGCGACCTATCTCCTGGCCTACTCCATCGTTGCGCTGGGGGATCAACCGCTCACCGGCACGGCCCTGGCAACGGGATTGGAGCGACTGATTCCGCCGGCCCCGGTGGTGGCGACGGGCGCCGACAGCATCTCGAAAGCATTCGACGCGCTGACGCGCAATCAGAGCATCGACTACGATGGCGCCATGGGCGCGCACGATTTCAATCCCGCCGTGGGGGAAGCGACGAACGACATCCAGATCATCTGCATTGGAGCCGATGACAGTGGTCGGGCGGCCAACTTCCGGCCGTCCGGCGCCTTCTATCGGAACGGAGTCATTACCGGAACCGTCGCCTGTCCATGAGCGACGATTCGGTTTATGTCATGGGACGCTCCGACGCGGAAACGGAGCGTCTGCGCGCACAGTCGATGCTCTTCGACCCTACGACCCGCCGCCTCTTCGAGCAGGCGGGGATCTCGACGGGGATGAAGGTGCTGGACGTGGGCAGCGGAGGCGGTGACGTGGCTTTGCTCCTCGCGGACCTCGTCGGGCCCACCGGGCAGGTCATCGGTGTCGATTGCCACGACGCGATCTTGGAGAAGGCGAGGGCGAGGACTCGGCAGCTCGGATTCGACCACGTCTCCTTCCTCCAAGGCGACATACGGACCATCGCGCTGGACGATGACTTCGACGCCGTGGTGGGACGCCTCGTTCTAACGTACATCCCGGAGCCGGCGCGGTGGGTGCGCCACCTCGCAGCCCACGTTCGCCCGAACGGAATCGTGGCATTTCAAGACATCGAATGGTCCATCGGACCGGTAGCCTTTCCGCCATCGTCCCTGCTTTCTCGGGTGTGGGACTGGGCGCCTCCGGCGTTCGAGCGCGCGGGGCTGGAAACGCGGATGGGGCTCAAGCTGTTTCGCGCCTTCGTCGATGCCGGGCTGCCTGCTCCTCGAATGCACGTCGAAGCGCCCGCGGGTGGTGGCACCGATTGGGCGGGCTACGAGTACATCGCCGCCGGCCTGCGCAGCATGCTCCCGGTGATCGAAAGGTTCGAGCTGGCCAGCGCCGCGGACGTCGGCATCGAAACGTTCGCGGCGCGGCTGCGGGACGAGACCCTGGCTCAACACGGCGTCCTGATGCTGCCGCCCTTCGTGAGCGCGTGGTCCAGAGTGGCGGGATCATCCCTCTAGCTGTTGCGTCAGGGCCCCGACATTCGCGTCAGAAAGTTCGTCGATGTGGTCGAGCAGGAACTGCTCGAAAAGTTCCACGGTAAGGTCGGCGATGTTGCGACCTCGCAGCAGGGCAATCGTATTGAGGGCGATGCCGAGTTCCGCTTGAATCGCGTTCCTGAGCTCCATGGCCGTCAGGGAATCGAGCCCGAAGTGGTTGATCGGGGCATCGGTCGTCAGCTTCGACGGCGCGATCCTCAGCACGCGGGCCACGCTGTCGAGCACGAATTGCCCGAGTATTTCTCGTCCCGCAAGGGGCTCGGCGAGGAGCCGCTGGCGAAGGCTCGAAGGGCTGTCCGAATTGGAGGCCGCCCGCGAGATGGGGTCGAAGGGGAAAACGCCGCATTGAGCGATGCGGGACTGGAGCAGCACCTCGAGAGCGCGCAGCCCCTGTTCGGTGGTCAGCGACGTCCCCGCCCACGATGAAAGCGTGCCGTCCTCCGCGCGCGATGCGACCATCCCCACCTCCGACCAAGCAGCCCAGTTGATGCTCAGGGCCGGAAGTCCGAGCCCCCGTCGTGCGTGGGCGAGGCAGTCCAAAAATGCATTGGCGGCGGCGTAGTTTGCTTGCCCCGCCGAGCCGAGGAGCGATGCCCCCGAGGAGAACAGGACGAAGAAATCGAGCGGCAGCTCCCGGGTCGCCTCGTGCAAATGCCACGTGCCCGCGATCTTGGCCGGCAACACCGCGCGGAAACGCGGCTCGGTCAACTGGTCGATCGTGGCATCGGCCAGCGTTCCCGCCGCGTGAAGAAGACCGCGAACGGGCGGCATGCGCGCGGTGATCTCGGCGAGCATCGCGCGGAGCTCGTCGCGATGTCCGACATCGGCATGGAACACCTCGACGTTTGCCCGCTCGCGCAAGCCCTCGAGGACATCCGAGCGAGCTCTCGACTTGCCCCTCGCGAGCAGGGCAATATGACGAGCCCCCCGCTCAACGAGCCGCCGCGCGCATGCGAGACCGAGCCCGCCGGTGCCTCCGGTAACGAGGTACGTGGCGTCCGGCCGAACGTGCACGTCGTCCGGCGCGAACGACCCGACGTTCGCGCGCGCCAATCGAGCCACGTAGCGCATGCCATCGCGGTACGCGATTCGGCCGTCGCGCTGGCCCGGTTGCGTGAGCTCCTGCAACCATGGGCGAACGTCCCTTCGGGCGCGCGGGTCGAGATCCAGGCGGCTGCAGGAGAACTCGGGGTGCTCCAGCGTGAGTACCTTGCCGAACCCCGCGAGCGGCGCCTGCGCAGGCTGGACAGGGGCATCGCCCAAAGGCACCGCCCCCGATGTGACGAGCCAGAGTCTCGGCCGCGGTTGCGTGGCCTGCAACGCGTGCGTGAGATGCAGCGCCGAAATGCACCCGAGATCCGTCGCGATCTCCAGTGATTCGACGGTCGTCTGCTCGAACGGCGCCACATCGAGGCTCCAGAGATGCACCACACCGGCGCAGGGACGATCGGCGAAGCCCTCGGCCAACAGACGCGCGTAATCGTCCGCCCGCGTCGGTCGAATTCGGTACGCGTCCGGTTCGATCTCTTCGTACCCATCGCTGGCGTACACGAGAAGGCAGGCTTCGCCGCGCTCGGCCAGGGCCGCACGGAGTGCGGTCGCGGTTCCGGAGCGATCGGCGAACACCAGCCATTTCGCCTTGCTCGGAATGGAGTCGGTCGTGAGCGGGGCGCAGGGCAGGGGTTCCCAGGCCTCTTCGTAGAACCAGTCCGCCACCCGCTCTCCGGATGGCGCAGCCGGGTCGATCCGGCGGAGTCGGACACCGCGCAATTCGAGCGCGATGTCGCCGTTCTCGTCGAACAGAAAGGTATCCCCGCCGGGCGAACCGTCCGCACCGTAGCGGACGACGGCATGGGCCCAAGCCTTGAAGCCTGGCGCGCGATGAAAGCAAATCGAGTCGATGCCAACGGGTATCGCCAACTCGGGCCGCTGGAACAAACAGGCGACGGCCAGGCATTCGACGGCGCCCTCGATCAATGCGGGGTAGAGGCAGAACCCTCGAGCCTCGGAGCGCAGATCGCTGGAGATGGCGACACGGGCAACGGCCTCGGATTCGCCGCGCCATAGCTGCTCGAGGCACACGAAGCCACGATCGAGCTCTACGCCGACGCCGCCGAGGAACGCGAGCCAATCCGCCTGGCGAACGTGCTCGGGGCAACGCTGGCGGATGCTCTCGATGTCCTGGGATGCGACGGTCTGCGCAGGCACCCGCCCCGCAACGAGGCGCACCGAGGCATGTTCGATGCGTGCGGTTGCCTCGGCATCGAGACCGCGGCTGCCGAATCGCAAGAGCACGTCTCCGGATGGCTCGCGCTCGGCCACGGCTTCGAGCTCGCGCGGCGGAACGAAGACCGAGAGCAGACGCAGATCCTCCACGGCCACGCCATCCAGGCTGCCGAAAATCTCGTGGGCGGCCGAGAGCGCCATTTCGACGTACACGGCGCCCGCCATGACGGGTTCGCCGTGAATCAGGTGATCGCCGAGCAACCCGTCCGCGGTCAAACGGTTGCGCCATCGAAACGAGCCCCCGGCGGTGGACTCGACCCGCCCGAGGAGCGGGTGCTCCATGGGCTCGCGGTGCCCGGGTCGACTTCGGCGTTGCCAGTACCGCTCGCGCTGCCAAGGATAGCTTGGGAGCGGCACGAGGCGACGTTTTGGAAAGAGCTGCTCCCAGGAATGGTCGCACCCCGCGGCATACAGCGCACCAACGGCGGAGAGAACCGCCGGCCGCTCGCCGCCGTCGCGGCGCAAGGATCCGACGACCACGGTCTCGGGCGGCAGGCAATCTCGCATCGACTTGGTCAACTGCGGGTGCGGACCGATCTCCAGGAAAACGTCGGCGCCCGTCGCGGCCAGGTGCCGGATCGCCGCTTCGAACTGCACGGGTTCGGACAGGTTGCGACCCCAGTAGGCCGGCTCGAAATCGCCCGGCGCGTAGGTGCGGCCCGAGACCGTCGACACCAGATGGACCTTGGGCGCGTGAACGTCGAGCTCCGTGAGCGACTGCGCGAGATCGCGGGCGAACGGCAGCATCTGCGGGCAGTGCGACGGGTATTCGCCCCAGAGCAAGCGAGCAAACAGGCCGCGCTCCTCCAGGCCTCGAACGACGTCGACGAGGGTAGGGCCGTCGCCGGCAAGAACCACGGATTTGGGGCCGTTGATTCCGCTGATCCATACGCGCGTTCCGAGGTGCGGCACGGCGCGTTGCACCTCGGCGACGGAAAGCTCGACGAGCGCCATGCGGCCGCTGCCAAACGACGCCTTCATCACGCGGCCCCGGGCGAGCGCAATGCGCAGGCCGTCCTCGAGGCCGATCGCACCGGCCACGTGCGCGGCCGCGATCTCTCCAAAGCTGTGCCCGACGATGGCATGGGGCACGACACCCCACGACGCGAGGAGCGCCGCCACGCCGGCCTGCAGCGCGAACGTCGCCGGCTGGGTGACCTCGGTTGCATCGATTCGGCTGGCCGCGTTGTCCGGCGAGAGCTCCTCGAGCAGCGACCAGCCGGCCTCACGACGAACCCGTTCGTCGCACCGCACGAGCACGTCGCGAAAGACCGGCTCGGATAAGAGTCCGTGACCCATGCCGCGCCATTGACCGCCTTGTCCTGGGAAGACGAACACGAGCTGCCTCGAGCCGGTCTCGTGACGCCCAGTCGCCACGGTCGCGAGGGGCTGGCCGGCGACGAAGGCGTCGAGGCCTTCGAGCAAACCGCGGCGATCGGTGCCGACGACCGCCAGCCGGTGCGTGAGGTGCGCGCGCCGGGCGCCGGCGGTGTAGCAGAGATCCGCGAGGTCCGTACAGGCCACCGTGTTGCGGAACGCCCGTGCGCGGGCCTCCAGAGCCGCGGCGCTCGAGGCGGAGATCAACAGCAGCCGCTCGGCAGGCCCTTCGTGGCGGTCCGGGATCGCCACCTCCGGCGGAGCCTCCACGATGACGTGGGCATTCGTGCCACTGAGCCCGAACGAGCTCACGCCGCCGATGCGACGGCCCGGCGGCCACGAAATCGTCTGCGTCGGGACCACGACCGGAAGCTCGTCCCACGCGATGTCCGGGCTCGGATCGCGGAAATGCAGATGCCGCGGGATCCGACCATGACGAACGGCCAGCAGCATTTTGAGCAGGCCCGCCAGGCCCGCCGCACCCTCGAGATGACCGAAGTTCGTCTTCACGGAGCCCACCACGAGCGGGCTCCGGCGTCCTTCGCCCAGCGCCGTCGCCAGCGCCTCCATCTCGATCGGATCGCCCAGCGGCGTGCCCGTTCCATGCGCCTCGACGGCCGCGACATCGCCAGGTTCCAGGCCCGCCGCCCGAAGCGCGTCGCGAATGACGTCCCGCTGCGCAAGGCCATTCGGCGCGGTCAAGCCGTTGCTTCGGCCGTCTTGATTCACCGCCGAACCGCGAATGAGCCCGACCGCGTCGTGGCCGTTCGCCACGGCATCCGAGAGCCGCTCGAGCACGAGGACCACGCATCCTTCGCCGCGGGCGTATCCGTCGGCCGCGGCGTCGAACGTCTTGCAGCGCCCATCCGGGGCCATGGTCTTCAGTGCGCAAAAGTACGTCGTGTTGCTCGGCGACAGGAGCAAGTTGACGCCACCCACCAGCGCCACGTTGCACTCGCCGAGTCGGAGGCTCTGGCAGGCCAAATGCACCGCCACCAGCGACGACGAACATGCGGTGTCGATGGCGATGGCCGGCCCCCGGAAGTCGAACACGTACGCCATCCGGCCTGCGGCGACGCTGAAGTAGTTTCCCGTGCCCGAGTAGACGTCGGCCGGGTCCTTGGTCTCGGCGTAGTCGCTCGCGCAGATGCCCACGAAGACACCGGTGCGTCCGCCGGCGAGGCCTCGGGGCGGCAGGCCCGCGTCCTCGAGCGCCTCCCACGCGACCTCGAGCAACAAGCGTTGCTGCGGGTCCATGGCCATGGCCTCACGAGGCGAGATGCCGAAGAAGCCGGCGTCGAACGCCTCGACGTCCGCCACCAGGAAGCCTCCGCGCGTCGTGTAGATCTTGCCGACGGCACCCGGGTTCGGATCGTACAAGGCCTCGAGTTCCGGCCAGCGTCCGTTCGGGACTTCGCAGGTCGCATCGACCCCGTCGCAGAGCAATCGCCAATACGCATCGGGCGACGACACACCGCCGGGCAGCCGGCACCCCATACCGACGACCGCAATCGGATCATGCACGTTCATCGGCGGTCATGATGCCGGCGCTCCCTCGAAAGCGAGAGAGCGAAACATGTCTTCCCAGGGCCTCCGCGGGCGGCTCCCGCTAGGTTCTGTCAGGCTTCCGTCAGGCTTCCGGCGGGCTTCTCCACGGGGTTTCGAAAAGTTTACATAATGCATCTTATGCGACATTCGAGCGGGGCAAAGCCCGGGGTTTTCTGCCGGTTCGTACGGCCCACGCTCACCGCCCCCGGTGCCACCGAGATCGCGTCACGGCGTTACGCGCACGTCGAACCATGGCCACGTGCGCCGCGTGGGATGTCATCGCGAAGACGCAGCGACATCGTGATCCGTTTCGAGACGTTCCGGATGTCGTCGTCGTGATGATGGCATTAGCGTGCCCTCATGCGACGACATCGATCCTTGATTGCGGGCGGATTGATCTTCGGTGTGCTCGGCGCCTCGCTGCCGGCCTGTGAGTCGACGTCTGGGACGCCGGCCGAGACAGCGGACGCTCGGACCGACGCACTGGACATCATCACGCTGCGCGATGGCACCCACGTCATCCAGAACTGGCGCATGCAATCCTCGGCGTCGCTCGACGTCGATGGCGACGTGCTCTCCGCACCCCGGTTCGACGACCGCACCTGGCTCACCGTGCCGGCGCGCTCCACCGTGATGGCCGGCCTCGTGGCCAACGGCCGCTACCCGGATCCGAACTTCTCGACCAACTTGCGCGACTCGGTCGACCCGGCCGACTTCAAGGTGCCCTGGTGGTACCGCAAGGAGTTCGTCGCGCCCCCGGCAGGCACCGCAGGCCACACGTTCCTGCGCTTCGCCGGCGGCGTCATCTCGCGGGGTGAGCTCTGGGTCAACGGCACCAAGGTCTCCGGCGTCTCGGGCGCCTCAGGCACCGACGACATCGCGGGCGCGTACCCCAGGTACGAGTTCGAAATCACGCATCTCCTGAGGCCCGGCCGCAACGCCATCGCCATCAAGGCCATGCCGGCCGACCCGTTCCGCGATCTCACGGTCAGCTTTCTCGACTGGAGCCCGCTGGCGCCGGACAACAACATGGGCATCTGGCGCGACGTCAGCCTTGTACGTACCGGCCCCGTGTCCGTCGCCAACCCGCGCGCACTCCCGTCGCTCGAACTCCCGGGCCTCGGCCGCGCCAGCTTGACCATCAAGGCGGAAGTCTCGAACCACGGCGACACGGCCACCGAAACCACCGTGGCCGCCATCATCACCGGTGCCGACCGCCCGATCCGCATCCAGCAACGCATCGCACTCGGTCCCCACGAAACGAAGACCGTCACATTCGCACCGGAAACCCATGCCGGCTTGCGGCTGGAGCACCCGCGCATCTGGTGGCCGGCGCAGTTCGGCGACCAACCGCTCTACGAGCTCGCGATGACCGTCTCCGCGGACACCTCGTACGGCTCCGACCGTGCCACGACGCAGTTCGGCATCCGCGATGTTCGCTCGGAGCTGACCCCCCAGGGCTACCGGCGCTTCCTGGTCAATGGCAAACCCTTTGGCGTGCGCGGCGGCGGATGGGCGTCCGATCTGTTCCTGCGCCCGCAGCCCGAACGGCTCGCCGACGAACTCCGTTACGCGCGCGATCTCGGGCTGAACACGATCCGCATGGAGGGCAAAGAAGAAGACCACGAGCTCCTCGAGCTCGCAGACCGCCTGGGCATCATGCTTTTGCCGGGCTGGGAGTGCTGTACCAAGTGGGAAAAGTACAGCACGTGGAGCGAGCAGGATTACCGCGTGGCCGGTGCATCGACGTTGGCCGAGGCGCAACGTATGGTCAACCACCCGAGCGTGCTCGGCTTCTTCATCGGCAGCGACAACGCCGCCACCGCACGCGTCGAGCAGACGTACATCGATGCCTTGCGCGCGGCCGATTTCCAGGCACCGATCATCCCGTCGGCGGCCGCGAAATCCACGCCGCAGCTCGGGGCTTCGGGCATGAAAATGGATGGCCCGTACTGGTGGATCCCGCCGCATTACTGGTACGAGGACAAGCTGGGTGGCGCCTACGGATTCGCATCCGAGGTGGGCTCCGGGCCCACGATTCCCGAGCTGGATAGCCTACGGCGATTCCTCACGCCGACGGAAATCGAGGACCTCTGGAGCAAGCCGAATCAGGCGCATTACCACCTGGCCAAGAAGGAAGTGTTCTCCAAGCTGGCCGTGTTCTCCACCGCGCTCGCCAATCGGTACGGTGCACCCAAGGACCAGGCGGACTTTCTGCGCAAAGCGCAATTGTCCAATTACGAAGCGAACCGCGCGCAATTCGAGGCGTTCGGGCGCGATTTTTCCGATACGGCGAATCCGGCCACCGGCGTCATTTATTGGATGCTGAACAATGCGTGGCCCACGCTCTATTGGCATCTCTGGGACCACAATCTGGCCACGGCCGGTTCGTATTTCGGCGCCAAAAAGGCTTTGCGGCCGCTCCATGTGCAGTACTCGTACGACGATCGCTCGATTGTCGTCGTGAACACGGGGCTCGAGGCGAAGGGCGGGCTCACGGTTCGCGCGACCGCGTTCGCGATGAACGGCACCGTGCTCTCCGACGAAAAGGCGTCCGCCATCGTGGCCGATGCCAACGCCGCCAAGCGGGTGCTCACCCTACCCGCGCCATCGGGTGCGACGGGCACGTACCTGGTCCGGCTGCTGCTCTCGGATGGGGATGGGGATGGGGATGGGGACGCGTCGGGGCGCGAGGTCGATCGCAACGTGTATTGGCTTTCGACGAAGGCCGATGTTCTCGACTATCCGCAATCGACGTGGTGGTACACGCCCACGGTATCGTATGCCGATCTGACCGGCCTCGAGAGCTTGGCGCCCGCCACCGTTGCATCGTCGTCGAAGACGTTCGCTACGGGTGAAGAGAATCTCGCCACCGAGGTGACGTTGCGCAACACATCGCAGGTCGTAGCCCTGGCTCTGCGTGCAAGTTTGCGCCAAGGACGCGACGGTGCGGAGGTCGTACCGGTGCGATGGTCGGACAACTACGTCACCTTGTGGCCCGGCGAGGCCATCACGTTGCGCGCCGACTACCGACGTTCCGATCTCGCAGGGAGCATCCCACACGTCCAGGTGTCCGGATTCAATGTGAGCCCGTGAAAGTCCATGGATCGTCGCATCGTCGCGAAAAGACTCGCGGCGTGGCGTGGTAACTTCGAGCGATGGTTCTCCGCTCCTTCTTGCTTACGTTGCTCGGTGCCGCCGTCTCGTCGTTCGCGTTGTCCACGCTGTCCGCGTGCAGCTCGAACGACGATTCGTCGGATCCGTCCCCGGACGCAGGCAATGGAAGCAACACGTTCCCGCGCACCGTTCCCATTTCCCTCGAGACGCAACTCGATCCGGCGAAGAAGTACCGCTTCGGGGTCATTTGGGCGCAGCTCGCCGGGGGCGATCCGGATCCCCTCCCCGAGGTTGCCATCGATGTGCCCTTCGATTTGGCATCGACCAGCATCACCTTCGATGCGCCGCCCTTGCCCAGCGAGGCCAATTTCTTCTGCGAGCGCTCCTGCGACGACGAGGCCAAGTGCCCCTGTCTGCCGGCCTCGAAATACCGCATCGCCTACGGGGCCATGGTCCTCGTGCTCGATGCCGATCAGAATGGGAAGATCGAGCTCGACTACGCGGGCACCGGTGGCGCGGGCAAGGACCAGATTGCGCTTTTCGGATACGCCGCCTTCGTGCACAGCCCGAATGGCAATGACGTGCTACCGCCGGTGAAGGACGGCGTTCCGCTCATCGATGGCGCGGTCCAACAAGGAACCGCGCTCTATCGTGCCTTCAAGAAGACGGATGAATTCGATCGACTGACCCGATTCATCAACGGCGACACGCTGGAGTTCCGCGCGAAGGCCCCCAGCGTGACGTAATCCGATATTACGGAGACCAGTAGGCTCGCCGCGACGATGACGCGACACGGGCCGGCGGGTCGATTTGAATACCGAGCAAGGTGCCGACGTTGGTCATGGCATAGGCGCGGTTGCCGAAGGCCGCCGGTGTCTGCGCCACGCCCGTGCCCATGTCGAAGCCGTCGATCACGCGGCCGTTGCGCGGCGATAGAAGAAAGAGCCCATAGCGCGTGGTGCCTACGAGCAGCGCGCCGGCGACTTGCACGGGCGCGGTAACGCCGCCCTCGGGCACGTCGTTGCGCCACACCATTTTTCCGGTCGCCGGGTCGAGTCCCCAGAGGCCCGTGGTGCCGCTCGACGCAAGGAGCAGCTTGCGCGCGGGCACCGTGGGACCGTCGCGATCGGGACCGTTGGGATCGGGCGCGTGCGCCGGTTCGTTGAAGAGCGTGAGATCCGTCACACCGCGCGCCTGATCGTTCACCCAGACGCGCGAGCCCGTCTCCGCATCCAGCGCAAAGACGCCGCCCGCGTAGCTCGCCACGTACACGACGTTGCCCGAGCCTGGGATCTCGTTGGGCACCGGCGTCGTGTCCACGTCGAGGTAACGCGGCACCTCGCCCGCGCTCGTGTTCTGCTCGGCCTCGGCGGACAGGTCGACGGGCGTCCACTTTTCACTGCCATCGCGCGCGTCATAGGCCACGACGTGGCCGTCCGAGTACGCGAGGTAAACCTTGCCGTTCGCGAGCGCCGGACCCGCGTAACCCGCGATCTCCATGCCGAGCGCCGACGTGCGCTGGGCTTGCCACTTCCTCTTTCCGGTGCGGCGATCGACCGCGAAGAGCTGGTCCGCGCCGTTGGCGAAGTAGAGCATCTCGCCATTGCGCACGGGCCGGCGGGCCACCTCGGCGCCGGTGAAATAGCGCCACACGAGCGAACCATCGAAGGCGCGCACCGCGTAAAGCGCACCGTCGTGCGAGCCGAAGTACACGAGGTCGAGCTCCGGATCGTACAGCGACTCGCATTGCACGACGCCGAGTGTCTCGAAGCGCCAGATGGTGCTGCCATCTCCGGCGCGCAGCGCGTAGAAGCCGCGATCCGCCGTGCCCAGGAAGATGCGGCCGTGGGCGGCATCGATCTCCGTGCGGCCGCGTTCCCAGTCTTCACCCGTCGTGCGCCCGGTCGCGGTGAGCGAGCGTTTGAGCAACACGGACATGGTGTTGGCCGGGCGGCGGTACCAAAGCGGAACCTCCGGGCTGACGCGATCGTTGGCGGTCTCGGACGTTGCGCAGCCGGCGCCCATCGCCAGCAATCCAAAGGCTGCCAGCGCGGTTCGTTTCCAAGCTCTCACTGAGGTGCGCCTCCACCTTTCTGCTGGGCCTTGCGCATCGCTTCCTGGATGGCGCGAATCTGCGCCTCCGTGGGCTTGTTGCCACCGAACGCGCCGAGCGGCGTCTTCGGCGGGAGCGCGGTGGGATCGAGCGCGCGCAGCCGATCTTCGACGAGCTGCTGCAGCGCCGGAAACACCTTGCCCTCGCCGGGTTTGCTCAGGCGCTCGTTCAGCGTCTTCAGCAGCTCCTTGGCCTTGTCCTTGTCACCCTTGTCCTGGGAAACGCGGGCCTGGTGGTAGATGCCGAACTCCTTGAAGCCCTCGATGTCCGTATTTTCCAGCTCGTGAAAGCGCTTGAGCGCTTCGTCCTGCCACTTCGTCTTTTCGTCGCCGGACGCGGCTTGCGCCTTCAGCTCGTACGCAAAGCCGAGGCCCTCGAGGGCGCGGCCGCGCACTTCCGGATCGACCTTGGCCAGCGGCGAATTCTGCGCATCGTTGAAGGCGGCGATGGCGCCCTCGGGATCCTGCTTGTCGAGGAGGAGCGAGCCCTCACCCAGGCGGGCCAGGAACGCGGCGCCGGTGCCCGCGTACTTCGTCTCGATCTCGCGGTACTTGTTGAGCGCGGAATCACGCCGCTCGACCGCCGTCTTGAAGATGGGGCGCGGATCCTTGGGGCGATCCGGATCGTTGTCTTCCTTGGCCGGATCGCCAATGCGTCCGCGTTCGTCGGCCACGGCGGCGGCCAGGGCCACGGAGGCATTGTTCTCGCGCTTGTCTTGCATGTACGCATAGACGCCGAAGCCGATACCGACAACGGCCACGGCGGCGGCGATGATGCCCACGCCTTTTTGGTTCTTCTTGACCCACTTGGAGAACTCGGCCGTCTTCTCGATGAGCGGATCGGCGTCCACCGCGGTCGCGACGGAGCGCTTGGGCCCGGGCGCCTTGGTGCCAATCTTGGCGAGGCGCTTGGACGCCGCAGCCTCGAGCCCCGTCTTCTTCTTGCCCTTCTTGGCCTCGCGCTGCAAGCGACGGCGTTCGGCGAGCTTTTCCTCTTCGGCGCGGGCGATGCGCTCGATGGCGTCTTCCTCGCCGAGGGCGGCCACGCGTCGGGCGATGGCTTCTTGGGTCGCGGCCTGGTCTTCCTCGTCCTCGTCGTCCTCGTCGCCTTGCTCGTCCGGATTTTCCGCCTTCTCGGCTTCCTCGAGCTTCTCGGCTTCCTCGACAGCAGGCGATTCGGGGGCGGCGGGGCTTTCCGGGTGGGTGCCCTCGGCTTGGTCCTTCGCTTCCGACGTCTTCTCTTCTTCTTTGGGATTCTCGGCCACGGTCTCGCCTCCGATGCGCGGACTACCTTTACTGCGAGATGATACGATTCGAATCAAAATCCGCGCCTAAGTCGAACCGCGGCAGCGGAATACTCCCGGCGAGGCCGGCTTCTTGCCGTCGAGGGTATTATTGCCCGGAATCCGCGGGGTCAACGCTTCCGGCATCCCATGGTTCCGGAGGAGGCGGCTCAATCTCTTCGGTATGCGGCAAAAGCCAGAGCGCCCGGATGCCACCGGGGGCGGCAAGCTGGAGGTGGATTCGGGGCAATTCCAGAGCTTCGGGCCCCAGCTCCAGGACGCGAAGGGCGCCTTCGCCCGAGGCGGAGGACACCGGCCGCCCCTCGGCGGTGCCCTGGACGGTGTCGCCCTCTTTTTCGAGGAGCACCAGCAAGCGCAACGGCGCAGCGCGCTTCTGCCGCGGCGTCGGCAAGATCAGCGCGACCTCGGGGCTCGGGGCGCCGCCTTTCGCGGATGGGGACACCCAGCCTCCGTGGGCTTCGTCGAGGATCTTCGCCTCGATGGCAAACCCCAGGGCCTCGGGCATGGGCTCGGGCAACCCGGCGAAGCGCAGAAGCGGCGCGCGCATTTCCTCGCGCGAGGCGCCCAGGGCGAGAAGCGCCCGGGCCAAATGCGGGCGCGTGGGAACGTAGCGCTCGGTGGCGAACGCCGCCAACAAGGCCGGCCGGGCCGAAGGCTCCCCGATGGCGGCCAGCGCATCGGCGATGAATGGCCGCAACCGCACGTCGCCCAGCGCCCGCACCAAGGGCAAAACGGCATTGTGATCGCGCAGCTTGGCGAAGGCGGCGAGCAACTCCTTGGCGCGCTCGAAATCGAGCTTCATCTCGCGCTCGCCGCTGCTTTCGTTCCACCAGGCGAGCAGCTCCGAGAGCCCACGCGCATCGCCCCGCTCCGCGAAGGCCAGCGCCGCCCGGCGCTTCCACTCCAAGGGCGACTTGAGCGCATCCTCGGCCGCGTGGGAGGGAGGTTCGCCCAGCCGGACCAACGCCAGCGCGCAACCCGCGCGAACCTGGGGATCCTCCGCAGTGGAGAGCGCCCGCTGCAGCGCCGGTGCCGTCGCCGGCGCGCGCAGATCGAAGAGCACCTCGGCCGCCTTGCGGCGCACATCGAGCCGCACGTCATCGAGAAGCATGGCCACATCGGCTGCGGCCTCCACATCGCCCTGCGTTCCGCGGCGAAGCGCCTCGGGCCAACCTTGCGCCTCCCCGCGTTCCAGGCGGCCGTGCTCGCGCGCAATGGCCGACGTCAATTGACGGAGCTCCTTCACCGTCTCCGGGTGGGCCGCGCCCACGTCGTGCTCCTCGTGCGGATCGCTCTTCGCGTCGTACAGAGTGCACGCCCCGGCTTTGCGCGCGCACACGAGGCGGTCCTGACCGCGCGCCAGCAGGGTAAAATGGTCGGTTTCCACGAAGGCCAGGCCACCCGCGGCGGCTTCCGGGGACGGCCGATCGGCGATCAAAGCGCCCAGATCGCGTCCGCGCAGGCGGGCCGGCCGGGGGATCCCCAGCGCCGACAAGGTCGTGGGGAGCAGATCGATGGTCTGCACCACCGACGCGACCCGTTTCGGGCTGCCCGCACCGGCCACGATCAGCGGCACGCGCACTTGCTCGTCGTACACGGTGGTGCCGTGGTAGCGACCGCCGTGCTCGCCGAATTCCTCCCCGTGGTCCGCGGTGAGCATCACGACGGCGTTGGGGCGCTTCTCGCGCACGCGCGCCAAGATTTTCCCGATGCCCGCATCCGCGGCGGCGACCTCGCTGTCGTAGCGATCGCGGTCCGTCAGGGCATCCGGCGAGCCAAATGGGTGCTCGGGGTGCATCACGTAGGGCTCGTGCGGCTCGAAGAGATGCACCCACAGAAAGAGCGGCTTTGAAGGCTGCGCGCCGCGCTCGAGGTAGCGCCCCACCTGGTCGGCGCGTTCGTCGGCGGTGGAGAACTCGACGCGGCGGTACTCGAAGTCCAGACCGGATTTCTCGAACGTCGTAAAGCGCGAGGCGTCGATGAAGAACACGGCCGGCGGATAGAACGCCGCGGTGAGGTGCCCGTACTGCCGCATCAACTTGGCCCACGTTTCCGAATCCTCGCCGAGCCCGACGAGGAGCAGCGGGCGCATGTACTTGCCCGTCATCATCGACGTGATCGAGTACGACGTGTGCGGTGTGGGACAGTACGCCGACTCGAAGAGCGTGCCCCCCGCGGCCAATTTGTCGATGTTCGGGGTGGTCGGCCGATCGTAACCGTAGGCGCCCACGTGGTCCGCCCGAAGCGCGTCCACGGAGATGAGCACGATGTCGCGCCCGGTCCAATCCAGGGCACGCGGAACCTGCCCCGTTTGCGCCGTGACCAGCTTCGCGCTGGTCACGCTATCGAGGCTCGCCGGGCCATCGCCGCCGTCCAGATCCTCGGCCGGCGGCGCAATGGCCGCCGCAAGCAGCACGGCGCGCCCCATCAGCGGAGCATGCTCCAGCAGCACCACGCGCAAATTGTCCACGGTCGCGAGCCGCTTCGCCGCCCAGGGCGTGACCAGCGCACAGGCCAGCGCGAACGCCAGCACGACGGTGCCCGTCCGCCAGAAATCCCACACGAGCCGCGCCACGAAGGCCGCCGAGGCGAGCATCAGCACGAAGAGCCCGAGGTGGAACGCCGGATAAAGCCGCGGCAGCACGAAGGCGTCCGCCGCCCAGAAAAGGACTGCACCCACCGCACCCGCGGCCGCGAAAGCACGGGGCGCCCGCGCTGCGAGCGCGACGAGCCGCGGCGCCGCCAGGTACGACGCAACGCCCCCGAGAAGCGTGAGGAGCGCCACGAACGGTGCCCGGACGGCGAGACTCTCCATGTGCCGTCCGCCGGAGACGCCGATGGCCACCGCCGCCGAGGCCAGCCCGGCGAACACGCCGCAAGCCACGCGCGCGGCGTGATCGATGACGCTGTTGCGCGCGAGCTCGGCGAAGAGGTACGCGAGCACCGCGCCCGGCAGCAGCATGGCAAGCGCAATCGGGCTGACGAAGTTGCGCGCCGCGCCCATCTCCCACGTGCCCACGAACAGCGCGCGGTAGCCGAAACCCACCGCCACGTGCTCGACGACCAAGAGCGCGATCCACGCCAGCAAGATGGCCCCGATGCGAGGCAGCGCCGCCTTTCGGGCAAAGGTCCATGCCGCGTTCATCCGGCCTCCTCGCGCACGGCCATGGCCAGCCCGAGCCGCCGAACGGCGCGGGCCAAGTACGGGTGCTTCTCCAGCTTGGGATCGCGCGCGAAGAGATCGCGCGCATCGGCCTCGATGCGATCGAGCCACGGAGGCGGCCGCGTGGGATCCAAGTAGCGCAACTCCTCTTCCACCCCCGATTGACGCGTGCCCCCGAGCTCACCGGCGCCGCGCAGCTCCAGATCGGCCCGCGCGACATCGGCGCCATCGGAAAGGCGGCAGATGGCCTCCAGCCGGCGCTTGGCCTCGCCCTCGAGCGGTTCGTCGTGCAGGAGAACGCACGTGCCCGGTTGCGCGCCGCGGCCCACGCGCCCGCGCATCTGATGAAGCTGCGCCAGGCCGAATCGCTCGGCGCCGTCGATGATGATGATCGTCGCCTCCGGCACATCGAGCCCCACCTCCACGACGGTGGTGCCGACCAACACGGACGCTTCACCGCGACGGAACGCGCGCATCGCCGCCGCTTTCTCGTCGGGTCGCATCCCTCCATGAACCAGGGCTACGGTGTGCGGCGCAAGCGCCTTCGCCAGCTCGTCCGCGCGCACGACGGCCGCGCTCGATGGATCGCCCGCGGGATCGTCGGGATCGACCTCGATGCGGGGCGAGACGAAAAAGGCCCGTTCCCCGCGCGCACACCGGTCGCGCAGCCGCTCGATGATCTTTGCCATCCCGGCGCGCGGCCACGTGCGGGTCGTCACCGGCGGGCGCCCCATCGGCCGTTCCTCGAGCCGCGATGTCGCCAGCTCACCGCGCAAAGCCAGGGCCAGAGTCCGCGGGATGGGCGTCGCGCTCACCGTGAGCAAATGCGGCCGCTCCTTGCGCTCCTTGCCTTTGCCCACGAGGGCCAAGCGCTGGGCAACCCCGAGACGGTGCTGTTCGTCCACCACGACGAGGCCCAACCTCGCAAATTGCAGATCCTGCGACAAAAGCGCATGCGTTCCCACGACGATGTGCACATCGCCCCGCGCCACGCGCTCCGCAAGCCGGCGTCGCGCCGTGGCGGGCGTTGCAGCGGTCACCAGCGCGAGCATGCCCTTGGTGGCGCGCACCAAAGGCTGCGCTGCATCGAGGTACTGCTCTGCGAGCACCCCGGTCGGCGCCAAAATGGCGACCTGAGCCCCTGCCGCCACGCATTGCGCGGCCGCCGCCAGCAACACCGCCGTCTTCCCGGTTCCCACGTCACCGAGCAACAGCCGCCGCATCGGCGCCGTTCCCGCCAAGTCCTCGCCGATCTCCGCGATGGCGCGCTCTTGGGACGCGGTCAGCTCGAAGCCCAATTCCGCGCGGAGCCGCGCGAGCACGGTCTCGTCGCGCGCCAGCGGCCGCGCGCCACCTTGCGGCCCTTGCTCCTCCGCACCAAGACGCGCCCACACGTGGGCCAACGCTTCCGTCCATGCCAGGCGCTCCCCCAGGCACGCGAGAACCTCCGCCGAAGCCGGCTCCTCGAGCACGCCCCCTCGCCCATGAACCGCGCGCATCGCCGGCTCGAGCGCCGGCATCTTCTCACGCGCCGCGATCGACGGCGGCACCGGATCCGGCACGGCGTCGCCCTCCAGCGCCGCGGCGATCGCTTTGCGCACGGCCCCTTCGGAGATGCCCAACCGCGGATAGCGCGCCCTCACGGTGCGCGCGCCCGGAACATCCATCGCGAAGTCGGGATGCGCCATCACGCGCTTTTCCGGGTTCACGCGGCCCGTCAGAAGACAAAACTCCCCCACCTTGGCCGCCGCCACGACGGCGTGCGCCATGAAGAACCACCACGCCGTCAGGGTCGGCTTCTTGCTTCTTCCTCTCCCCCCTCTCGATCCCGATCCCCCTCCCGATTCTTTCTTTTCTTCTTCATCTTCCACGATGACGCGAACCCCACGCCGGCCGCGCAAGAACACGGGCCCGGCCGACTTCACCCGCCCGCGCACGCACACACGGCTTGCGGGATCGCCCGCCAGCGCCTCCGCGACGCTCGAAGGATGGCGCCCATCGTCGAACGCGATCGGCAACGTCCACACGAGATCGCCAGCACACGTCACCCCTTGCTCCGCGAGAACCTTCGCGGAGCTGGGGCCAATTCCCGGAAGCCTCTCGACCGGATCGCTCCAGGAGAGTTGAGCGGCACTCATTCGGGCCTTACGGCGCTCATTGCAACGATAAGAAATTCAGCAAGTACTTACTTAAACGAGACTTCCAGGATCTCGTAGGTGCGGTCGCCGCCGGGCATGCGAACTTTGACCTCGTCCCCCACCTCTTTTCCAAGAAGGGAGCGCGCCAGCGGACTCGTGACGCTGATGGTGCCCTGGGCGAGATCGGCCTCGTCGGCGCCGAGAATGCGGTATTGCACCTCCTCATCGGTCGTCAGATTCGACAATTTCACCGTGGCGCCGAAGGCAACCTTGTCGCCGGACAGCTTGGCGGGATCGATCACCTCGGCGAGGGCGAGCTTGGCTTCGAGCTCCTTGACGCGGCCCTCGATGAACGACTGTTTCTCGCGCGCGGCGTGGTACTCCGCGTTTTCACTGAGATCTCCATGTTCTCGCGCCGTGGCGATGGCCTGGATGATCTTCGGCCGCTCCACGCTCTTGAGGTTATGGAGTTCGTCACGCAGCCTTACATAGCCCTCGGGGGTTATCGGGTTCTTTTCCACGGCGAGAGGTTTACCATAGGTCTATGGCCAGTTGCCGCCCGAGCAGGTAAAGGTCAAATAGCTGGAGGGGAACCATGGCCATCATCGGTGCGCACCCCGAACGGGGAATTCGCTTCATCCTGGAACGGGACGCCCGTCTGCCGCCCGACGATGTCGCACGCGCGGAACGTGCGGAAGCAACCGGTATTCCCGAGGCCCCGGAGTCCTTTTCGAACATCCCCGTTGCATCGCGTCCCGCCAGCGTACGCCGCATCGAGATTGCCCCCACGCAAGCCTACGCACCCCCGTACCGCTACGAAGGGTTCGCGTTCACGGCCAAAGAGAAGCACCGCCTCGTGGTCAACGTTCTAGCCGACGGGACCGTCGACATCGGGGGCGATGCGCCCGATGACATCCAGGACAAGACCCGTCTTTTGATGCGTATGTTCGTCCGGCACGCCGAAAGCGAAGGAACCGCCCCCCCGAGGCGGATCCTGCGCTGGCGTCCAGATGCCTGAACGCGGTAAACGTGGGGCCGGCATCATGTCGCGTCTCCTCCAATCTACCTTCTTCACCTTAATTCTTGGCGCCACCACCCTCGGCCTCACCGGCTGCCCGGTCCCCGAGTCGAAGACCGGCCTCTCCTACGCCGCCAACGCAGAGCGCGACTACAACAAGGCGCTGGACGAGTTCAAAGCGCACAATTGGCTGCAGGCGCAGGCCCTCTTCCGCGAGGTGAAACGCAAGTACGCCTATTCGCGGTATGCCCCGCTCGCCGAGCTCCGCATCGCCGATGCCGACTTCGAGCAGGACAAGCTGGGGGAGGCCATTCGCGGCTACAAGCAATTCGTGCACGACCACCGCTCGCTCACCGCGGAGGTGGGCTACGCGCGCTCCCGCATCGCCGAGGCGCAGTACAATCAGATCAGCGATTCCTTTCTGCTGCCCGCCAGCGAAGAACGCGATCAGGTCGCCACCCTCGAATCGTATCGCGAGCTCAAAAGCTTCCTTCAGGACTACCCCGAGGCGAAGGAGAGCCCGCGCATTTGCGATTTGCTCGAAAAGGTCACCATCAAGCTGGTCGGCCACGAGCTGAGCGTCGGCCGCTTCTACCTGGCGAAGAACAACTTCGAGGCCACCGTCGGCCGTGTGCAGTACGCCATCCGAAACTTCGGGGGCGAGCTCGCCTGCCGCCACACCACACCCGATCCGCTGCAGAAAGGCGAGCCGAGCGAGCTTCGCACGGAGTTCGGCCTCATCCCGGAAGCGCTGCTCTTGCTCGGCGAGACGTACCTCAAAATGCGAAAATGGACCGAGGCGCGCGAGGCCTTCAACACGCTCAAAAAGCGTTACCCGGAGAGCGCGCTGGTTCTGCAGGCGGACAATTTTCTGGAATTCATGAAGGCTCGAGGAGTCTAAAACCATGAGCGTCGGCGGATCATCGGGACAACCACTGACGGCCGATTCGGGGGCCCCCGGAGCCAAGACCGTCCTCGTCGTCGACGACGAGAAAAACATCCGCCGCGCCCTCGAGTTGGTGCTCGCCGGCGAAGGCTACCGCGTGCTCCTGGCCGAAACGGCGGGCCAAGCGCTGCGCATCTTGGCGAGCCCGGAATCGCCGGTGGACTTGGCCATTTTCGACGTGAAGCTGCCCGACATGAGCGGGCTCGAAGCGCTCGAACGCCTCCGCCGCGACGAGGCCACGAAGGACTTGCCGGTGGTGGTCATCAGCGGCCATGCCACGGTGAACGACGCGGTGCAGGCCATCAAGCTGGGTGCGAGCGACTTCTTCGAGAAGCCGCTGGCCCGCGAGCGCGTCCTGGTCAGCGTCAAGAACGTGCTCGACGCGGCGCAAACCCGCCGCGCCTTGGCCGAGGTCACGCGCCTGCAGTCGCAGCGCTACGAGATGATCGGGCAGAGCCCCGCGATGGGTCGTCTGTTCCACGACATCGAGAAGGTGGCGCCGACCAAGGCGAGCGTGCTCATCACGGGCGAAAGCGGGACGGGCAAAGAGCTCATCTCCCGCGCCATCCACCGACTCAGCCCCCGCACCGACGGGCCGTTCGTGAAGGTGAATTGCGCGGCCATCCCGCGCGAACTCATCGAGAGCGAGCTATTCGGCCACGAGCGCGGCGCCTTCACCGGCGCCCAGGCGCGCAAGCGCGGCTTCTTCGAGCAGGCGCACGGCGGGACCTTGTTCCTCGACGAAATTGGCGACATGGACCTGGTCGCGCAGGCCAAGGTGCTCCGCGCGCTGCAGTCGGGTGAAATCTCCCGCGTGGGCAGCGAGCACGTGATGCACGTCGACGTGCGCGTTCTCGCGGCGACGAACAAGGATCTCTCCAAGGCGGTCGAGCGTCAGACCTTCCGCGAGGACCTCTTCTTCCGACTCAACGTGTTCCCCATCCGCAGCCCGGCGCTGCGCGAGCGCGTGGAGGACATTCCGCTCTTGGCCGAGGCGTTCATGGAGGCCTTCGCGCGGGAGAACGGCACGAAGAAAAAGCCGATCGACCCCGAGGTGGTGAAGGCGCTCATCGCACGCAAGTGGCCCGGCAACGTGCGCGAGCTGAAAAACGTGGTCGAGCGCATGGCCATTCTGTCCGGCGACCGCGTCACCATCGCCGATCTACCCGAGGACCCGCACGAGAGCCCCTTCGGCGAGGAGGACGAGCGCGATGCACCGGGCACGGAGAGCCCGTCGATCCTCCCCTCCCCGCCCGACGGCGACCACGACGAAGGCACCCTCTCGAGCCCCCCCGCCCCAGGTACCTACATGACCTTGCGCGAATTCCGCGAGTTCTCCGAGCGCAAGTACATCGTCGACACCTTGAAGCTCACCGGCTGGAACATCTCACGCACCGCGGTCATCCTCGGCGTCGAGCGCACGAACCTCCACAAAAAAATCCGCGCCTTCTCCATCAAGCGCGGCGAGGGCTAACGGCTCGAGAGGATTGAACAGGGAGGCGGGGAGGCGGGGAGTTTTTTTGGTTCCCGATCGGGCCAATGGGCCAACTGGAAACCCCAAAAAAGCCTTCTGTGCCGCCCTTGCCGTCAGTCCTCCCCGCCTCCCCGCCTCCCTGTGAATCTTCTTCTGGGAGCTACCTCGACTCGCTCGACGCAGGGTCCGAGGGGGGGTCGGTGAGTTTTTCGTGGACCATCACCGCGGTGGCGACGCCGACGAGGGCGACGATGGCGAGAATCAGGGCGGCGTTGCCGCGCCATTGGGCGCGGACGTCGAGGTCGGTCATCGATGGGCGGCCGATGCGCGTCAGCGCCGCGCCCACGTGCTCGCCCGTGACCACCGACAGGGCGCGGTAGCCGCCGGACGGGATGGGCTTTTCGGCAAACGAGAGCTTCGGCCGGCGCCCCTGCATGGCGCGGCGCACGTCACCGAGCATCGCGTAGGCGCTCTCGTAGCGATCGTCCGGATTGGGGTTGAGCGCGTGGTTCAAAATGGCAAGCGTCGCTTTGGAGATGTGCGGCAGCTCGTTCAGTAGGTTCTGCGACGTCCGCTCGCCCTTGGGCGATCGCTTGCAAAGTGCAAAGTACATGCATGCGCCGACGGACCACACGTCGCCTGCCTCGGTGGCGCGTCCGCCGGTCCAGCTCGTCCGCTCGGGCGCGGTGTACGGGCCCGCGCGCATTTCGGACACGCGATCGCGGACCTCGGCGTGGCTCGCGCGGTTCGATGGGCGATCGATGCCCACCGATGGGGTCATCGCAAAGTCACAAAGGCGGACGGACCCTTTGGGCGTGAGCAACAAGTTGTGCGGCGTGAGCGCGCCGTGCGTGAGGCCATGCGCGTGCGCCATCTCGAGCGCATCGAGCAGCTGCTCCGCCATACGCAGCACTTCTTTCTCGGTGATGTCACGCTCGGCCGCAACCTCCGCGAGCGATTGTGCATCGAGCCACGGCCGTATCACGAACGGCGCACCGCTCTCGTCCGTACCGTCTTGCAGGATCGGCACCACGCGGGGATGGTGAAAGCGATTCGCTGCGTAGACGGCGCGCAGGAAGAGGTTGTGCGCGTCCCTTTCGGGGATGGTGCACAGCTTGAGCACAGCGTGCTGCCCCTTGTCGTCGTAGACCTCGTAGGCTGCGGAGACCGGGCCAACGCCGAGCAACCGAACCAGACGCCACCCCCGGATCGTGCTCCCAACGAGCGGTATCTCGCCCATGACGCAGTTCAATACATTGAACGATAACAATCGTTCGTGCGGCCTCAATGCCGTGCGCAAAAAAAAGGTTACTCAAGCATTTTAGCGCGACCGCGAATCCACGCCTGCGATGCGGTGCGGGTCGGAGCGAAGCGCAACCGACTCACCACGCGCCCTCGATCAGGATGCGGCGCCCATCGAGCGCACTTCGGCGCACACGAACGATGCGCTTGAGGCGAGAGTCTCGGGCGATGTTTGGACCACCCCGCAAGCGCAGTGCGAAGTTGGTATTCGCAATATTGAATTTCGCGAAGGGTGACATCGAAACAACGGCGCACGTCGCACCTGGACGAGGGCGCGCGCGCGATGATACGAGTGCTTTCGCAGGTTTGCGTCGGGGCGCCGCACACGCGCGCAACAGGACCGTCGGGAGGGCTTTTCGTCATGCAGGCATTCAGGTTGCCGGATTTCTATATGCCGTATCCAGCGCGTCTCAACCCGAACCTGGAGAGGGCGCGCGAGCACAGCACGGCGTGGGCACGGCAGCTGGGCATGCTCGATGCGCCCAAGCCCGGGGGCGGCGTCGTCTGGACCGAAGAGGACTTGCTCAAGCACGACTACGGGATCATGTGCGCGTATACCCATCCCGACTGCGACGGGCCTGCGCTCGACTTGATCACCGATTGGTACGTCTGGGTCTTCTTCTTCGACGACCATTTTCTCGAGCACTTCAAGCACTCCCGGGACATCGCCGGCGCACAAGCCTACCTCGCCCAGCTCGAGCGCTTCATGACCCGCGGCAAGGACGAATCGCCCGAGCCAACCAACCCCGCCGAGGCCGGGCTGAAAGATCTCTGGGCGCGCACCACACCGGCGATGTCCGATGCATGGCGCGACCGCTTCATCACGAGCACCCACAATCTCATGGTCGAGTCGATGTGGGAGCTCATCAACATCGACATCGGTCGCATCGCCAACCCCATCGAGTACATGCACATGCGCCGCAGGGTCGGCGGCGCGCCCTGGTCGGCGAACCTCGTGGAATACGCGGTGGGGGCGGAGATCCCGGCCAACCTCGCGGGCACGCGGCCGATGGAGGTGCTCTCCGACGCCTTCGCGGATGCCGTGCACCTTCGAAACGACTTGTTCTCGTACCAGCGCGAGGTGCAGCAGGAGGGCGAAAACTCCAATGCCGTGCTCGTGTTCGAACGCTTCTTCGAGTGCTCGACGCAGGAAGCCGCGGATCGGGTGAACGATCTTCTGACCTCGCGCCTGCAACAATTCGAGAACACCGCCCTCACGGAGGTGCCCGGTCTGTTCGTGGAGCACGCGGTCCCGGCGAACGCGCAGCTTGGCGTCGCGGCGTACGTGAAAGGCCTTCAAGATTGGCAATCGGGTGGCCACGAGTGGCACGCGCGCTCGAGCCGCTACATGAACGAGAGCCTGCAGGCTTCGTCCGGGCCCACCCTGCCTGGCCCCACCGGCATCGGCATCTCGGCGAGTCAGTTGTCGTTCGGCCCAGGCCTCCGGGGGCACGCCCGCCAGCATTCGCACAAGCCGCTGCAGCCCGTCGGGCACCTCCAGCTGCCCGAGCTCTACATGCCCTTCCCCATCCAAACCAGCCAACACCTGGCAGCGGCACGTCGTTACTCGGTGGGATGGGCGCAGAGCATGGGCCTCTTCGAGGCGGTGCCGGGCCTGGAGCGCGGCATCTGGGACGAGCGGCGCTTTCTCGGATTGGATCTCGCGCACTGCGCGGCGATGATCCACGCCAAGGGCACGCGCGAGCAGGTTTTCCTCTCGACGGACTGGCTCTCGTGGGGGACCTACGCGGACGATTTCTACCCGCAGGTCTTCGGTGTGCCGCGCAACCACGCCGGGGCCAAGGCCTGCAACGACCGGCTCGCGCTGTTCATGCCGCTCGATGCCAGTGCCACCCCCGAGCCGACGAACCCGCTGGAACGCGGCCTCGGCAACCTATGGCATCGCACCGCAGGTCCGATGAGCGCGGCGGCGCGCAAGGTGTTCCGCCAGTCCATCGAGGACATGCTGGCGAGCTGGCTCTGGGAGCTCGCCAACCAGGCGCAGAACCGCATCCCCGATCCGATCGACTACGTCGAAATGCGCCGCAAGACGTTTGGCTCGGATCTGACCCTGTCCCTCGAGCGCCTGGCCCACTTCGACGTGATCCCCGAGGAGATTCGCCACACGCGCGTGTTGCGCGAACTCGAGACGGCGGCGCAAGACTACGCCTGCTTCACCAACGACTTGTTCTCGTACCAAAAGGAAATGGAGTTCGAGGGCGAGGTGCACAACATCGTTCTCGTGGTGGAGAACTTTCTCGACGTGGACCGCTGGAAGGCGCGCGACATCGTGGTGCGCTTGATGAAAGAGCGCATGAAGCAATTCGAGCACGTCGTCAAAAACGATCTGCCGGCCTTGTTCGAAGACTTCAAGCTCGATGCGCCTCTGCGAGCACTGCTTCAGCGCCATGCGGACCATCTCAAGTCCTGGATGGCCGGCATCCTGGAGTGGCACCGCCACTGCGTGCGCTACACCGAGGTGGATCTCCGCCGCGTTTACCGCTCCAAGCCCGAAGCACCGAAGAAAGGCTTCGCGTTCCTCCCCTCCGGCCTGGGCAGCGCGGCCGTGCGCATCCCGCGCCCCACGCCGACGAGTTAAGCTTCGGGGGCCACGGAAACGCCGACGAAGAGCAGCTGCCCGTGGGTCTGATCGGACACGGGCACCTGCACGACGATGCCCTTTTCGAGCGCCTCGCGCAGGTAGCCGGCGTGCACGTCCACGTCGCCAATGGGTTCGTCGCTGCCGATGTCGTCGCGATCGACGAGGTGAACACGAAGCCGCGTGGCATCGGAAAGGCGCACGTGCCGCCACTCGGCGGACGACCACGCGGGGGTCAAGGTATCGCTCCCGCAACCCGTGAGCGGGCGGCGCACCCCCGTGAGCTCGGCCCAGCCCGCAGGATCGGGCTTTTCGAACGGCGCAAGCACCTCCCCCGTCATATGCGCGGCGATGATCGCGGTACCCGTCTCGCCCCCGGCCTCGCGGGTGACGCCGGCCACGAGGTTGGGCAGCACGGTCAGCGCATCCCAACGCGTGCCATCGAACTTCGCCGGCCCGACCGTGGCACCAACCAGCGCCACCCGAACGAAGAGAGGCTCAGGCCGCTCGGGCTCCGAACTGCAGCCGCCGACCCCCAGCGCCAAAGCCGACAAAAAGACGATCGCCGTTCGCACCCTCGAGAGACGTGCGAACGGCGAAAAAGATTCTCAGCTCGGCTTCGAATCGCCTAGAGCGACAAACAGTTCGACGGACCGAGGATTTCAAGGAGTTTCTAGCAGCGCGAGGCGCTCCGACGATAACTGCTCTTGCCAATTCGAGGAGGAGCAACGAAGCGATGCGACGAAAATCCGCAGAAAGCCGACGGGAGTCGAATTGTTTGTCGCTCTAATAGCAGGCCGGCCCGTACCCGCTGTTGATCTGCGGGCTGGGAAGCGCCAGGGTCACGGGCGGTTCGTCCAACTTGGCCGCGTTTCGCACCACCAGTCCGCCGTACGAGATGGAGTAGGCGTAATCTTCCAGGAAGATGCCGCGGCGAACACCGGGTTGGTAATACCCGCCGCAGTAGCCCTGCCCATGCTGCTGCGCCACGAGCGGCGACTGATCGAGGCTCGTCAACTTGGTGATGCCCGTGTTCACGTCGACCTTGAAGAGCTCGAGGGTGCTCGTCGTGGTGCCCGTGTACGATCCGTAATTGTAGTACGGGAACGCGAGAAGCTTCTTGTCCGCGAAGTACGTGAACGCCTTGTGATCGTACTCCGCTTCGCTGGATCCATACGTGCCGCTTTCGAACGTAAAGCGATGCTTCAGCACCGGGTTGGCGCCGTCCGCCACGTCGAAGATCTGCAATTGCAACGCACGCGCCCTGCCCTGTTGGTCGCCATCGCGCCCGATGGTGAGGATGTGCCGATCGTCGATGGGGTGCATGTACTCGCTGAAGCCCGGAATCTTGAGCGCAGCCAGCACCTTGGGATTCTGCGGCGACGACAAGTCGAACACGAACAGCGGATCGACGCGGCGAAACGTCACCACGTACCCGCGCGAGCCGACGAAGCGCACGCTGTAGATCGACTCGTTCGGGGCCAGGTTTTCCACCTTGCCCGCTGGCAGAAGAAGCCCGTCCTTTTGCTGGAGCACGGCGAGCTGATTCATCGCGGTGGGCCATTGGTTGGTCTGCGAATCGGGTGTGGGCTCGCCGTTCGCATCGAGGGTGGCCCTGGGCCAGAAATACCGGCCCTTCCCATCGATGTACGTGCGCGACTCCGTCGTGGCGACGCGCAGGTAGCCATCTTGGTCATCGAGCGAGAACTGATCCTTGATGGCTCCTTTGACCGTGCCGGATGCTTGGTAATTTGGGAACTTCGCATCCGTCTTGAATTCGAATTTGTGAATGTGCGTGCGCGCCGACGAAATGGCCCTCACCGGCAGCGCGGGCTGCTCGCCCCACGGCACACTCCCCGATCGCCACGCGAAGGAAGGCCAGCTCCACGCGCGCGCAGCGAGGTACAACGTATCGGTCCCGCCGTAAACCGTATCGGCGCGGCCGAGGATCGCGGTCTCTTTGGGGACCGCATGGGGATCGTTCAAATCGAGGGAAACCACCTCGGAAACGCCGCTTTCCGTGCTTCCCACGGTGGGCACGTAGAAGTCCTCGCACGCCACGCTTTGCGCCTTCGTCCCCTCGGCGCTCTTCACGAAGGTGTACGGCAAATAATCCGCCAAGGTGCTCGCATCGATGATGGCCTCGTTGTCCGCGCGAATCTGCTGGAGCACCGCAATTTGCTCGGGGATCGTCTTCGGATAATTGCTTTGGCCTTGCGCCGTCGGCGGAACCAAATCGTAATAGCTGTATTTGAGTCGCGGGCCATACGCGTACCCCTGCAGCACGGTGCGCACGTGCGGGCCCACGCGGCGTGCATCGAGGTAGCTTCCCTCGAAGTAGACCTCGCGTGCCACCTTGGGCGTCGTCCCCTCGAGGGCGAGCACCGTCATCTTGGTGAGCGGCACGTAGGGCGTGCTGGAGCCTCCGCCCTGCGCAGGAGCCCCGGCCACGTCCGTTGCGCGCCCATCGCCGGCGAAGCCGTAGCCATAGTAGTTGGGCATGCGATTCTTCGGCGACACGCCGGCGGCGGTGAACACATCGACGCCGTTCACGTACGAGTAAATCACCACCTTGCCGTCGGCCACGAACATCTCGGACGGGTTGCCTTCGATGTCGAACGTGGAGGACTCCTTCAATTCCTTGGAAGGCCACGCATTCAGCACTTTGAAGGCGCGCCCGTGAAGGATGTAGATGTACTTGCCATCGTTCTTGACGAAGTCCGCTTCGTCGACGCCCTTCACCTGCGTGTTCGTCTGCGAGTAGGACTTGGCCGATTCACCGCCGCGGCCTCCCCCGGCGCCGCCGGCGTCCGTCGGGGCACCGTTCGAGCCCGAGTCCATGCCCACGCCGCCGGAGCCGTTGCAGTCCGTGAGCAAGCAGCGCTGGAGCGATGCAATCTGCTGGTCGATGGATTTCTCCATCTTCAGGCGCGTGTCGCGTTTCAAGTCGTCGAGGAGATCGCCGCATCCCTGCGCGCGGTGAAGGGAGGCGTTGATCTCGCCCGTCTCCTCCTCCGCCTGGCCCCCCGAGCTACTTCCGCAACCGCCGATGGTCAGCGAGCCGGCTGCTGCGAAACAAGCCGTCCAAAAAAGCGAATGGGTCTTCCTCATGGCCCACCCTTTCAGCAAGCGGTGAGCCACGAACAAATTTTACGCAACCAATTGAAATAATTGACGATGTAACCAGCTCTTCCGGACAGATCGGTCAGCGCGTGGCTCGAGTTGGCACATAGGCTGGCGCTTACTTGCCCGTCGAGCCGTAACCGCCCTCGCCGCGGGCCGTTTCATCCAGGGCTGCGACCTCGAAGAGCTGCGCGCGTGCCACGGGCGCGATGACGAGCTGGGCGATCCGATCGAGCGGTGCGATCGTGACAGCCTTCGAACCGAGGTTGACCAGGAGCACCTTTGCTTCGCCGCGGTAATCGGAGTCGATCGTGCCCGGCGCGTTGAGCACGGTGAGGCCATCGTTGGCGGCAAGCCCGGAGCGCGGCCGCACTTGCCCTTCGAATTGAGGCGGGATCGCAAAGCGCAGTCCGGTCGGTATGAGCACGCGCTCCATGGGCTTGATGCGCACGGGTTTTTCGAGTGCGGCCACGAGGTCCATTCCTGCCGAACCCGCTGTTTGGTACCGTGGCAGCGGAACCTGGACCGGGCCTGTGCGCGCTACCGCAATCATCAAGTCGGGGACCATGGGGACTGCGTACCACACCCGTCGGCTTTTCCGCGGATTTCCGTCGCATTTCCGTCGCGTGCGGACGGCCCTCCTGCTATGCCGCGCGTGTGAGTGAAAAGCGCGAGCTGGTCCTAATTCTCGACTTCGGCTCGCAATACACGCAGCTCATTGCGCGAAGAATCCGCGAGCAGCGCGTCTATTGCGAAATCCATCCTTGCACCGTTCCCTTCGAGAAGGTGCGTGAGCTCAATCCCAAAGCGCTGATCCTTTCGGGCGGCCCCTCCAGCGTCTACGACGAAGGTGCCCCGCAAGTCGATTCGCGTGTGTTCGAGCTGGGCATTCCCGTTCTTGGCATTTGCTACGGCCTGTACCTCATCGCGCAGGCGTTCGGCGGCAAGGTCGAACGTGCGAACGCGCGCGAGTACGGCGCCGCGCGTGTGGTGGTCGAGCGGCCCGAGGGGATCTTTCATCGCTTCTCCAAGCGCGAAACGTTGGACGTGTGGATGTCGCACGGCGACCGCATCGTGTCGCTGCCGCCGGGCTTCGCGACCATCGGCGTCTCGGGCAACACGCCCTTCTGTGCGGTGGGCAACACCGAGAGCAAGGTGTACGGCGTGCAGTTCCACCCGGAGGTCGTGCACACGCCGCGCGGCTCGGACATCCTCGCCTCGTTCCTGTTCGACGTCACGGGACTTCACCCGACGTGGACCCCCGGCTCGTGGACCGACGAGGCCATCGAGATCGTGCGCACGAAGGTCGGCCCGGACGAGCACGCGGTGTGCGGCCTCTCGGGCGGTGTCGACTCCTCGGTGGCGGCGGTGCTCTGCCACAAGGCCATCGGCGATCGTCTCACGTGCATCTTCGTCGACAACGGCGTGCTGCGCGAGGGCGAGGTGGAGCAAGTGGTCGCGACCTTCCGCGAGAACTTCCACTTGAACCTGATCGCGGTGGACGAGAAAAAGCGCTTCCTCGACGCCCTGCGCGGCGTGACCGATCCGGAGCAAAAGCGAAAAATCATCGGCAAGGTCTTCATCGACGTGTTCGAGGAGCAAGCCGCCAAGGTCAAAGGCGCACGCTACCTGGTCCAGGGCACGCTCTACCCAGACGTCATCGAGAGCGTTTCCTTCAAGGGCCCCAGTGCGGTCATCAAGAGCCACCACAACGTGGGCGGTCTTCCCGAGCGCATGAACCTGCAGCTCATCGAGCCCCTGCGCGAGCTGTTCAAGGACGAAGTGCGCGCCGCCGGCGAGGCCTTGGGCATGCCGCGCGATCTGCTCTACCGGCAGCCGTTCCCCGGACCGGGTCTGGCGATTCGCTGCCTCGGTGAGGTCACGGAGGAGCGCCTCGCCGTACTCCGCGCCGCCGACACCATCGTGACCAGCGAGATCCACAAGGCCGGTTTGCACGAGGAGATCTGGCAAAGCTTCTGCGTGCTACTCCCCGTGCGGTCCGTCGGCGTCATGGGCGACGGGCGCACCTACGAAGAGACCTGCGCCGTCCGAGCCGTGCGCTCAGTGGACGGGATGACCGCCGACTGGGCTCCCCTGCCCTACGACTTGCTCGGGCGCATCTCGAACCGCATCATCAACGAGGTGCGCGGGATCAACCGCGTGGTGTACGACATCTCGTCGAAGCCGCCGGCCACCATCGAGTGGGAGTGAGGGAAACGGCCGGAGCAATCAAATGCTTATCCGCCCGCGTGGTCGTTGCCACCGTGCGCGGCGATGAACATGGCGACGGCCGACCGGCAATAGGATTCGATTTCGTTGTCGTCCTCTGCTCTCGCCTCATCGAAGCGTGCGATCATCAGGAGATCGGATCCTTTGAAAAGCGCAGCAAACAAGCGGGCGGACCGGAGAGGATCGGGCACGTTCAGAAGCGCCTTCGCATGCAACTGACGCAGCAGGGCCTCGATTTGGGCGATGACATGGGCGGGGCCGGCTTCGTAATGGAGCTTGCTCAACGACGTTTGATTCGTCTTGTCGGCCATGATCATGGCTTCGACACTGCGGACGTCCGGGCTCAACAGCGTGCGAAGCAGGGATGATCCCACCGCCATGAGCTGATCTTCGGCCGAACCGTCGAGGCCTTCAACAAGGGCCTGTGGTGCAAACTGATGGCAGCGGGCCGCGATGGCCGCGCTGAACAGCGCCTCCTTGTTCTCGAAGTGCCGATAGATGCTGAGCTTGGATATCTTCGCCCGCTGGGCGACCTTGTCCAATGTCGTCGCTTGAAAGCCCAATTCCACAAAGAGTTCGCACGCGGCGTCGACGATCGTTTGGCCAAGCGCCTCGTTGACGGGCCGGCCGCGCCGGCCCTGGCTGTTTTCGGTCACGGCAATTCCAGTACTTGACAGTATCCTAATCCTTGGATTACGATACCATGCAGTATCTGAATTGTGCAAGGCAATGGGCAGGTTTCAACCTGTCCTCCAAAACAAGTTTCCCCGAGCCGCGCCGGCGATGGGCGACTTTCTCGTCGATGCCGAAGCCCTGCTGGCTGCTCGTCTCCGGCGCGTATCGCTTGGACGATATTTCGCGCCAGGCCCAGCCCAACCCCCTCCATCCACAACACGGAGCTTATCACCTTGGATGACGTCATCATCATCGGCGGCAGCTTTGCCGGTCTCGCCGGCGCCCTGCAGCTAGGCCGTGCCCGCCGCAAGGTCACCGTTCTCGATACCGGCCTGCCGCGCAATCGCTTTGCGGGCCACTCGCATGGCCTGCTCGGTCACGATCACAAGCCACCGCTGGACATCCTGGCCGAGGCACGGCAGCAGCTGGCGCGTTATCCCACGATCAGGCTGGTCAGTGCCCGGGCCGACCGCGTCTCCGGGGCTATCGACGATTTCTCCGTCCTCACTGCCGATGGCGAAAGCCTTGGCGCGCGCCGCCTGATCCTGAGCTATGGCGTCGCCGACCAGATGCCTGATGTTCCGGGCTTTGCCGAAAGCTGGGGCACGTCCATCGTGCCCTGTCCCTATTGCGATGGCTTTGAAGTCGCCGGCCAGCATTGGGGCCTTATCTGGTCCGGCCCGCAGTCGCACAATTATATCAGGCTGTACCACGATTGGACCGACACGTTGACGCTCTTCGCCGATGGTCACGACATTCCACCCGATATCCGGGCCGATCTGGCGCGCCGCAACATACCTGTCGTCGATGGCCGGATCACCGAGATCGCCCATCACGGGGGCCATATCGCCACCGTCAATCTCGATACCGGCCGCAATGTCGCAGTCGACATCCTGTTCGCCCATCCGCGAAACAAGCCGTCCGCAAGCCTGCACGAATCACTGGGCCTCGCCACGGTGGATACGCCCCTCGGCATCGCCCTCAAAGTCGACGAGCGCCGCGAAACCAGCATGCCCGGCATCTACGCCGCCGGCGACCTCGCCAACCCCCTCATGGCCTCGGTCACCACGGCATCATCGCACGGCGCGATGGCAGGTATCTTCGCCCAGCAGTCGATGCTGGTTTGAGAGCACAGATTGCCTTCTCCGGTTGCCGCGGGCCATCATCGTATGAAGAAGGTTGCGGGCCGGTGTCACGGAACGCGGGTGGAGTGAAACTTATCCACCCCGGAGTGGATTGAGGACCTGCACGCCGTTGAAATCGCGTTCATTGTCGGTGACGACGATGCAGCCGTTGGCCTCTGCGACCTGCAAGCTCGAGAGCATGAGTCGCGTTACTTTCGTGCGCGGTAGGCGTTGACCTTGTGGCGGTTGCCGCAGGCTTCCATGCTGCACCAGCGACGGGCGTGGTTCTTGGAGACGTCATAGAAGACGAGGACGCAGGTCGGGTCTTCGCACGCGCGCAGCAGATCCAGGTTCGCCTCGGCCAGGAACGCGCCCATCGCTCGCAAGATGGGCGCGAGGAGATCGCTCGCGTTGGCGAGGGCCAGCCGGGTGATGCGCTGGAAGCCGCCCGTCTTGGGGTTGCGGCTTAGTTCCATGTAGGCGCCCGATTCCTCGCGCAGGGCCGCGTTGAGTTGCACGAGCAACTCCGCGGCGACGGTGCTGCCGAAGATGATGCAGTGGACGACGTCGCGAAAAAGCTCGCGAAGGGCGTGGGCACGCGTGAGGACCGCCGCGGCCTCCGCGGTGCTTCCCCAGCGCGAGGCGGCAACGGCCGCGTCCTCCGGAAGCACCAGGCCCGCCTCCTCCGTCCACGCTGCGAGGGTGCGGTAGTCCATGAGCCGCTCGCCATCCCGCGGCGCCGTGTTGAGAAAGTCGAGCGCTGGATGGTTCCCAAGGAAGAGGAACGGCGCTGTAACCGTCGATATCACGATTGACAGGTTACGCCACCGACCTTACACCGTCAAAACATTGTTTTGATGGTGTCACGGATGACACCGAAAGGATCACGGCCATGTCTGCTTCCCTCGTTGCGTACCGGACCGCCAAGGTCGACGGACTCTCCATTTTCTACCGGGAAGCCGGCCCGAAGGGTGCGACGCCGGTTCTGCTCCTGCACGGCTTCCCGTCGTCCTCGCACATGTTCCGTGATCTCATTCCGGAGCTTGCGCAGGACTTCCACGTGATCGCCCCGGACTACCCCGGCTTCGGCAACAGCGATGCGCCGGCCGCGGATCGCTTCGCGTACACGTTCGATCATCTCGCGGACGTGATGGAGCACTTCGTCCAGGCGATCGGCCTTCCGCCTTTCGCCATGTACGTCCAGGATTACGGCGGCCCCGTGGGCTTTCGCCTGGCCACGCGCCGCCCCGAGTGGATCCGCGCGCTCATCGTGCAGAACGCGAATGCCTACGACGAGGGCCTATCCCCCATGGCGCGCGAGTTTCTCTCGTCCCTTGCGGGCCCTCGCAACGCCGAGCGCGAGGAGGCGGCACGCAAGCTGATGTCGCGCGAGGGCACCATTTCGCAATACAAGACGGGCGCGAAAAACCCCGACGCCATGAACCCGGACGCGTGGAACATGGACCAAGCCGGCCTCGATCGCCCCGGCAATTTCGATATCCAGTACGCGCTGCACGCGAACTACCACACGAACCCCGCGCGCTACCCGGAGTGGCACGCGTACTTCGCCAAGCACCAGCCCAAGACGCTCGTCGTTTGGGGAAAGGGCGATCCGATCTTCACGGTGGAAGGCGCCAAGGCCTACGCGAAGGATCTGCGCCATATCGAGACCCACCTCCTCGACACCGGCCACTTCGCCCTAGAGGAGGAGCACACGGCCATCGCCGCGCACATCCGTCGCTTTCTCACCGAAGCAGGTTAAACGCAAACGTCGATTGACCATAACGGACTCGCAAGTTCTCGCTGCCGCGGTCGGCGCTGGACTTCGGCAATCGATTCGAGCCATCGACGCGTCCGGATGGCTCGAGAGGCTTCTCGGGAAGTTCGGAGTCAAGCAAGGGAAGACGATCCTTGTCGACTACGAGAACGGGCGGCATGAGGTGCATCGGCGCGTGAAGGTGCTCGGCGGAGCGAACGAGGACTTCGGCTGTGCATTCCCGATGTCTACGCCAACGATGAGACCTTCGGGACCGAGCTCGAAAACCTTCTCCCCCTCTCGTCGTGATCGACGGCCTGGCATCCGCGGCCCCGGCGGCCGACGAGAACCACGTACGCGCCGCCGGACCACTACTGAAGGCGAAAGCGCTCGCGGAAAATACCGGCGCCACCGTGCTGTTCATCCACCACGCCAACAAGGGAGATCGGGGCGACGAAGGGAGAAGGTGCGCGGCACCTCGGCGCTTTTCGCGGCACTCGACTTCTGCTGCGGCTTCGAATCGACCGACGAGAAACGTCCAAGAAGATGCGCATCGCCAGCATCAAGACGCGTACGGGGAGGAAGCCGGCGCCGTTCGAAGTTTCGATGGCCGAGAAGGGGCTGGTCCTCGTCGAAGAGGAAGCCGTCCAGGCGGCGCGCAAATGCAGAATCTCCCGAGGAGCTCCAGAAGGCGATCAAGCTGTATCTCCACGGACGAGGGCATGTAGGCGTGACCGATCTTGCTAAACTCCTCGGCAAGAAACAGCAGAAGGTCCGCCACGAGGTCAAGGCCATGCTCGCCCGCGGCGATCTTACCTACGGGAAAGGCAGTGGAAACGAGAAGCCACTTCTCCTCAAACGGCCCCGACGAGCGACGAACGCGCGGACGGACGTCATCAGGAAGAACCCATAAAAAAATTCACGGCGGCCAAGCTGGCCGATGCTGCGTGCGTCACCTCGTACGATGTCTAGACTCTTTGCGAGGCCGGTGTCATCGAAGAGAACCGACGGACGTGGATCATCAGGAACGAGGGCGGAAGAGCCGGCTAACGAACTCGGGATCGATAAGCGCGCGCCTCTCGACTCTGTCCGGGGGCGCGTACAAGTCAGGATGCCCAGCGAGGTGCGCCTCAAAGCGCTCCACGATGGCATGGTCTTGGGGGATAGACCGTCCGTATCGAGAATCGAAGATCGCGCTGTCTTCGTCTCGCCACGAATCGGCCCGCTCCCTCGCGAGTTCGAGAAGCTCCGCCACGTCATCGAAACCGAAGAATCGGTACCCCGCGCACGAGGCTCGTACCTCCTCGGCGTCCAACACGTCCACGACCGCGTGGAAAACTCCTCCGTTGCAGACGGTGCCATGGGCAAGGAGGAGGGAGCTCAGTGCAATGTCACCCGCGCGCGGGTTGGCCCCACCTTTATCCAGCGCGGCGCGATTCCAAATCTCTATCTGGTCTTGGGTCACTGCATTGCCCTTTTGGATGAACCGCAATCTACACACTTCGCCGTGGTTCGGCCTATGCCCGTGGTCCGTTGCGTACCGATCACAATATTGCCGAATCACCGGGGCGCGGCTTACCTTACGGCGTGGCTTCCTTCGCGCGAACACTCTACTTTGCCTTGTTGGGCGAGCCATCGAGCGCGAAGCTGAAGGAACCCACGGGCGCGGTCGTCATCAACGTTAGAAGTTTCGTGTGGACATGTGCGCTAGCCGCCTCGAACAGAGCCCGGTTTAGGCCTCGGCGTGAGCCGCGCACGCGTCTTCTGCACCGAAGAGCTCACGCTGTCGATCAGTCATGTTTAGCGCAACACCTTTGCCACTTACCTCTACGCCCGCGGTGGGCAGCTCGGTCCTCTATCCTGCGAAGACCTCGACATCGGGTGGTGCTCATCCACCAAGCCGTAGACCGCATCCGCGGGCCCGACATCGTGGCTATGCCGAAGAACGGCACGAGACGACGATTCTCGTTCGAAGAGCGCTCTTGCCCGTCGTGGTCACCCTGCACCGTGAACGCGATGGCAAAGGCCCACTCTTCCCGTACATGCCCCCGCCGGCCGGCAACGGTGGGCTCGTGTCCCTCTTCCGGAAGGACCTTAACCGGGCAGGTACCAAGCATGCGGAGCTCTTCACGACGACAACGAGGATGAAGCCATCACTTTCCACGACCTACGCGCTCCGGGATCACGTGGATGGCGATCCGCGGCGATGGGCCGCTCAAGATCATGCAGCGCGCGGGCCACTCCAACTTCACCACCACGCAGGGCTAAACCCGCGCGGTTGACGCCGTACGCGACCGCGTCGCTGACGGCTTCCCTGCCTGAGCGCCTGCTTCGTCAGTCTGCGCCTTGTCGGGCTGTCCGCGAAAGCAGCGCTTTTCTCGAAGAATCAGAGCGGGAAACGGGATTCGAACCCGCGACATCAAGCTTGGGAAGCTTGCACTCTACCAACTGAGTTATTCCCGCGTGCTGCAAGCGCTTTCGTAGCGCTGTCGTGTGGCCTTCGTCAATATGCCAGATCGGGCAATCGGTGGCCTCTGAAAAGTCAACGGCCCGGGTGAAGGTTTGTGTTCACCCGGGCCGCCGGTACTGGCCCCTTCCCGAATCCGCCAACCTCACCATTGAGGCCGCGGAATCAGGGGATGTTCGGGACGCTTACGGATGACCGCTGCCGCGCATCGTTGGGCGTACACTCTCGTGATGGCCCCTGCGATGCGGCAGGCTCCCGCGCAGCGCGGTGCGATGGCTGCGTCGCAACCATCGGCTGGCGTTGTCGAGGGTGGTCCTGCGTCAGATTTTACCGAGACAGCCCCTTCGGATTGGGACCATAGGTACTCTGCATGACGCTTTTCCTCCTCCGGACATGCCGGCACTCGGGGGTCAACGGGGATTCCGCCGCCGCAGCGAGTGTTTCCGTAATGGGCCGCTTGCGCGAAGCCCGATTTGTGCCGTGCCCGCCAGGGTTTTCCCTTGCCGCATTATCGCTGGACTTGAGTAGCATCCGAGCACGACGCCTTTCGCTACTGTAACACGTGATGCCCGGAGTTTTTTCCAAGCTTTCGCGCTTTTCACCTTTCGCGCGATTCCCCGCCCGAATGTCCGTCGGATCGGCTTGGACATGGGATCTCCGGGGAGCT
Source organism: Sorangiineae bacterium MSr12523 (assembly GCA_037157775.1). Lineage (NCBI taxonomy): Bacteria > Pseudomonadati > Myxococcota > Myxococcia > Myxococcales > Pendulisporaceae > Pendulispora > Pendulispora brunnea. The sequence goes on along the minus strand of CP089982.1, from coordinate 5,389,595 downwards.
CGGCGGGCTCTTGTTTTCGCGGGCCTTTCTCTGGCCCTCGCCTTGCTGCTGACGGCCACCACCGACGAAGGCGATGTCGCCTGGCTGGTGCGCGTCGGGCGTACGTGGCCGGTCGCCCCCGTGTGTGCTGGGGTAGGTGTATGGGCCTCGCTCGCGGGCGTGCGGGCGCGAAGCGAGCGGCTTGCACTGGAAGCGCTAGGGCGTAGCCCTCGGCGGAATGCGGCGGGGCCGGTGGCGGCGGGGCTTCTCGTTTCCCTCTTGGCGGGTGCGTTGCTCGTCGCCTGCCCACGCATCGACTTGCAGGGCTTCTTCCCGACGATGGCCCGCGGCTCGGATTGGACCTTCGATGGCAGCGACTTCGTCGATCACACGCGTGGCATTCGCGTCACGAAAGACGGCGCGAGCGTCGCGTCGGGGACAACCGCCACGGTGCAACAAGAGGAAGCAAGCGGCCCCGGTGCCGCGGGGCGCTCGGTCGCAGCGGCGGTGACCGCCCTCACCGGCGGCGCGCTCACGCTGCTGGCGGCGTCGGTCCGACGCACCGAAAGGAAGGACGGCGGCACGACGCTGCGCTTCGCGGCAGCGGTGCTTCTCGCGATCCTTCCGACGATCTTCCTCTTTCATGCGGCCGCTGCGGCGGCGAGCCGGTCATCGCGGGGAATCGTGCTCACCGCGGCGATCGTACCGGCCCTCTCGCTGCTCGCTTATGCCGCGACGAAGTTTCGCGCGGACTCCTGACGACGGGCGTGGCCCGGACAAATCAGCCCCGACCCGCTCGGGGGCCGATCAGGCCCCGGACTCGCTCGCGAGGCCGATCAGGATTGCTCTTGCGAGCCCGTGTTCTTGCGGTCGATCGCGTCCTGCAGGCCGCAGCGAAGACGCGTGGCGCGCTTGATGCGACGGGTCTTCGGGGGCTTGGCGAGCCACTCGTGACGCTTTCTCATGCTCCAAATTGCGCGGTTGGCCATTCGGTCAATCCTTCTTTCCTGTGGTAGGGGGCGGACAAGTGCCACGGTTTCGTCAAGAAGACAACGATTTTCCGCTGTGAACGTCGTCTCAGTCCGGCACGGGGACCAGCGCGACGTCGAGCTGGACGGGGGCATCCCCCTCCTTCACCTCGACGAGGCGGTCCCAGGGAAAGTGGCCGGGCGCCTCCACGGTGATGCGATGCCGGCCCGGCGGCAGGGCCACTCCAAATCGGGTCACCCGCGCCAGGGTGCCGATCCACTGATCGTCGATGGTCACGGTGGCGGCGGGGGGCTGCCCTTTCATGCGCAGTGAGACCGTGCGAGGCGGCTCGGTCCCCCCGCACGCCGCCGTCGTTGCGGCGGCCAAGAGAAGAACTCCTGCAAGACGGCGAAGCACGGGCGCAGAGGAACATGCCGGGCCCGCATTGACAAGCAGGCTCGTGGGATCCAATAAGTCATCATGACAGGTCATTGAGACCTGTCTTCAAGGAGCCCTGCATGTCCATTTCCCTGAAAAACGTCGTTCGCGGTGTCGATCATCTCACCCTCCCCGTCGGCGATCTGGCGCTGGCCGAGCGCTTTTACGTCGATCTCCTGGGCGCCACGGTGATTGGCCGCTTCGACGAGGCGGCGGCCTTCCGCGAGCGCCGGCCCGAGCGTGCGGGCGAGTTGAAGAACGAGGGAAATAGCCCGCTGCATCTCTCCCTCCGCTTCGGCAAAGGCTTCGGGCCGCGCGTCGATCTCTTCTTGCAGGGGGACGGTCAGCCCGCGCCCGAACGCGGGCACCCGCACCTCGCACTCGCCGTGAAGGGCGAAGACATGGACCGGGCGCGCGACGTGTTGGCCGCCGCCGACGTGCCCTTCGATGGACCGCGCCGCCTCGGCCCGCCCGGACAAGCCTCGCTCTACTTTTTGGATCCCTTCGGCAACAAGCTCGAATTCGTCACCGACGCCTACGCAGGTGAGGCCCCCGTGGGTGCGCCCGATCTACGCAAGCTCGCGCGCGACCCACGCGACGGCTGACCGCCGTTGCATCGTGCAACATGCAACGTTGCATCGGCGGCCCAATTCGTCGAATTTCGCGGCAATTTCGCGTGGATCCCGCGTTGCATGAGCAGCGGCTGGACGTTCAACGAAGGAGCCAATCATGCGAATTCTCGGTTTCGCGGGCGTCATCCTCGCCGTCGCGATGGGTTGCAGCACTGCCCCCGATGGTGATTCGGAATCGCCAAGCACGGTTTTGGACGAGGTCCTTTCGACGCAGATCATCTGCCCCTCCCGGTGGTTCTGCGACGACAACGGGACGTACTACACGCTGAAGGCCGCCTGCGACCAAGCCTGTCGCCCGACGGCCTGCCCCCGCGTGTTCTTCTGCGACGGCAATTGCCATTGTCCCCAATGATGGCCGCGCGCCCGCGCGTCGCGTACGGTGGAACCGAACGCGATGTACGAGCTGATCGTCCTCTCCCTTTTGATGCGCCAGCCCACCACGGGCTACCTCATGGCGCAGATCATCAACGACATCATCGGGCCCTTTGCAAAGGCCAGCAACGGGCGCATTTACCCGCTCTTGGCCGCCCTCGAGAAGGACAAGCACATCACCGAGCAGCGCGTGCCGGCCGCGCAGCGCAGCGGGCGACAAGCCACGACGTATGCCATCACCGATCGGGGCTCGCTGCGCTTTCGCGAGTTGATGCTCGATACGAAGTCGAGCCCGCGCGAATACCGGGAGCTCTTTTCTTACAAGGTCACGGCCTTCGATCTGCTCGCGCCGGAGGAGCGGACGATGCTCGTGGAGCATTACGCGGAGTTCTGCAAAGCGCACATTGCGCATATCGCGCGGGAGGGAGAGGAGCTCGCGCGCAACGCCGAGCAGTACGCCATCGATGCGCCGCAGAGGGTGCTCTTTGCCTCCACGTTCGGGCACCTGGAAAGTCTCTGGCAAAACGAGCTCGCATGGTGCGATCGGCTGCGTGACGAGCTGCGGGCGCTGGAGGCTTCCGGCGGGCGAAAATCCATGCGAAGACGGGGAACGAGAGCTTCCGAATGACGAAGAAGGCGAAGGCCGCTGCCCTGCGCGGCGCCCCGGTGGTGGAGGCTATCTTTCAGGCGACCCTCGAGGAAGTCGTGCGCGTGGGGTACGCGGGGCTCGGCATCGAAGAGGTGGCCACGCGCGCGGGCGTGAACAAGACCACCGTGTACCGGCGCTGGCCCACCAAAGACGCCTTGGTGGCCGCAGCGCTCGCATCGCTGCCCGCGCAGTTTGGCCCCCTGCCCAACGCGGGCTCGTTCCGGGCCGATGTCATCGAGTGGCTCAGTGGGATGGCCCGCTTCGTCGACACCGTGGGCGGCAAGGCGATGCTGCGGGTCGCGCTGCTCGACGATCGCGAGAGGACCCCCGTGTTCCCGAGCGTGCGCGCCGCATGGATGGCCTACGAAGAGACCCGCGGCATCGACGCCATCGTGAACCGCGCCATCGCTCGGGGCGACATCCCGAGGACCTTCGATTGGGTGACCTTCCGCGAAGCCGTGCGGGGCACCCTCATGTTCAGGAGCCTCGCCAAACGGGAAGCGCCGGCGCGCGATGACATCGTGCGGCTCGTGGACGCCCTGCTTACGGGCCTCCTTCCGCCAGAGAAACGCGCCGGTAGCGCGAGGCCACGCCGTCGAACCGCGAATCGGTAGTCGTCCAACGACTTACTTCGATTCTCCCTCCTTGGGGGGGATGGGCGCGGGGTCTTGGTCGGTGCGCCAACCCGAGGGACCGAACCAAAGCCGAATCCCGCTGAGCACCGTGGGATGCAGGTAGGCGCTGCCCAGCGAGTCGCCATCCCGCAAAGCTTCGTAGCGGCGCATGACGGCAACGGACGAGTACACATCGAGATGCATCATGTCCGCGAGGCGGAAGGTGACCTTGGGCCCGACGGTGATGATCGAGTACGCGAGCTGGAGATCCGAGGCGCCATACTGCTTCTCACTGAGATGGAAGCGATTGCCTTCGAAGGTGCCGCGCAAGCCCACCGTGAGCCATGGCAGCGCGCGGTACTCCACGTCGAGCCTCGCCGGGATGAAGCCGCGGATGCGAAACTCGTTGTTGATCTGCCAATTGACGCCGATGGCGGGCAGCGGCAGCAAATTGCCGGAGCGGCGGTCGTAGGTGACGCCCGCGCCGAGGGTAAAATTCTTGTCGAACTTGTAGAGAAACATCCCGGTGACGGTGAAGAGAAGATCGTCGGCCGAAACGGGGTCGCGAAAGTCCGAGGCAAAGCCGGCGCCCACCATGGCCATGCCGATGAACCGATCGCCGAAGACCTGCAGGAGTCCGAGCGAGGCGGAAGGTGCATGCAAGGTGCCGATGTTCGGCTTGTTGGCCCCTTCCCCGTGAAAACCGAGCAGTTCGTACGAAAGGCCGGGAAGGAGAATCGTTTTTTTCGATTCGGTGAGCGGGATGGGAAGTCCGGCTCGAAAGCGAAAGACCTCGAGACCGATCGTCGAGCCCGAGTCCCTGGGCGAGTCCACGTTCGGGTAGTGCTCGTAGCTGACGGACGCGAGCGAGTCGGCCATCTGTGCTTTCGCGGGCTTGGATGCGGTGAAGACAAGCGGCAAAAGAAAAGCGGCTGTGAGGCGCAGTTGCATTGCGATTTTGTTAGAGGCGGGCCATACGGACCGCAACTAGAAGTTGCGATCATCGCCATTAATAATTGCAAAGATTTTTCGACCCGAATCCGCGGCCGAAAGGCCCTCAGCGAAGGCAGTGCCCCCCTTCGGTCACTCCGTTCAATCTTTCGATGATGGAATGACAAAATCGGTCGAACGCGCGTGCGAGTCGCGCATTCGACCGATCGCATCGCCCATCGCCGGGCGCTTTACCCGACGAGAACGCTAACGTGCTTCGTGCGGCCGCGGGTTGCGCGCGTGTCGGCCAGATCGCTCACGATTTGGGCGAGGACGTCGAGCGCGTTCTGGCGCTCCTCCGCAGGGCCCATCGCGGCGGAGTTGGGCCACACGATGACGAAGCGGCGCGGTTTTTCGTCGAGCAGACCGCTGCGGATGGAGTCGCGGAAGGCGTCCCAACTCCGCGCGCTCACCAGCGGCGGATCCTGCGGCACGTTCGCGCGAAACCACCCGAAGAACGATTCCCGATCGGTGATGCCCGTATCCGGCAACGCGTAGACGATGGCACCGTGCACCTTGGCGGCTGCGCGCACCGCGTCCAGGTCCAAGTCCGGCACGTGCACGACCCCGCTCACCTTGAGATCGAGTTTCACGGCCACCCGTTGCGGATCTTCACGAACGCCGGATCGCCGTGCGAGCCGTAGTGCGTCCACGTGTAGTACGCATCGCCATTGCGCGTGTCGATGACGATGCGCCGATTGCCGGCTTTTCCGTCGATGGCCGTCCCGCCCGGATCGACGCGGTACTCGCGGTACGGACTTGGGTCGGCCTTCGCCGGGGGCGGAAGGTCTCCGCCGTTGTTGCCGTACTGCACGCCCCAGTTGTCCCCCATCTTGCCGGGCGGCGCATTGGCTCCCCAATCCGTCGAGCCCTTCCCGGGAATTTTGTCGAGCGTATCGTGGATATGCTGGTTCTCCGCGGCGGGGGCCAAACTCTCCGCGTGCTTCTTCGCGTCCTCCGCATCCTGCTTCGCCTTGTCCGCCGTCGTCTGCGCCGCGGCCGCGTCGTCCTTGACCTTCTGGACCCTTTCCGGGGGAATCTTGGCGCCCGCCGCCACGCTGGCGTCCATGCGGTCCGCCTTGTTTTGCTCGGCCTTGGCTTTGTCCGCCGCCTTCTTCGCGTCGGCCGCGGCCTTCTGCGCAGCCTTCACGGCATCGCTCTCTGCTTTGACGGCATCGGTTCCCGTGGTGCCGGTGGGACGCGGGTAATCCTTGAAGTCGGGATCGCCGCACGCATTGTGGACGAGCACCTTCGTATGGCTGCCCACGAAGTACGTGTGGTCGACGTCGACCTCGAAGTTGTAAACCTCGGCCTCCTGCGCGATGCGCACGACCTTGGTCACCTGCACTTCGTGCCCCGCGGGATCGAGCAAGGTCTCGCCCGCCGCGAGGGCACCCGCCGCCGTCCAACCGTGGTTCAGCGTGAAGTACGGGTGCTCCGGTGTGGAGCGCACGCGATCGTGGGCGTCGTCGACGGTGACCGTGTGCACGTCGACCAATGCGCGGGCCGGGCGCACGAAGGTGCGTACGATGGGGCGCGCTTCGACGTCGCCTTCCTCGTTGCGAGCCACCACGAGATCGCCCGCGTGCAGGCTCTCGATGGGGCGATCGCCCGAGGGCGTGGCCACCTGCGTGCCGGCAACGAAACAGGAACCCGGTGCACCGCACGAGCGACCATCGCACAAGTCTCCACTCGGGCTGCTCTCACCGCCGGGCGGATTGCTCCCGCCGCCGATCCCGCGCTCGCCGCCTCCACCCGAGGGCGTCCAATCGGCATTGCCGGCGATCGTCGCCTCGGCGACCTGCGTGGCCTTTTGGTCCCTCTTGGCCAGCATTCGGTAGCCGCCCGCGCAGAGCAGCAGGATGGCGACGAGGAGAAGACCGAATTCAATCGCCGAGACGCCGCGGCGATCGCGAATCATGTGTCGAATGCTCGCGAGGACTGGATGAACCTGCGCCCGAGGCCGCTTTTCACGCATGTTGGGCTCAGGTCTAGCACGTGGCGTGCTAACCCATGGCTAGCCGATGGCCTCGAGCACACGTTCGCGGCGTTCTTCGAAGTAGCGCACGGCGATGGGACGCGTGAGCCGATCGAGAATGAGCAAACCGGTGAACACGGTGACGTTCACTGGTACGAGCCACGCGGGCGCGAAACGCTGGCAGGCCGCGTACAGTCCGCCAAAGGCTGCGCCGGTACTCACGGTCAAGGCGAGCGACACCAAGAGCAACGCGCCCGGTGCCCCCGTACCGCGCATGTCCCGGCGAGGAAGTCGGCGCGGCAGCCACGCCGACGTCCATCGTCCCACCATGTTTTGCGTGAGGAAGAAGGCCCCTCCGAGGAAGCTTCCGGCGACGATCTCCATCGTGGGCGTCTTCTGCACGAGCGCGAAGAGCAGCGCGAGCAACACGGCCTGCAGAAGAAAATAGGTCGCCAGGCCCCAGCTCTTTCCGCGAAAGAGATCCTCGGTGGAGACGGGCAGGAGGAAGAGCGACTTGATGCCATGGCCATCGAGGCCGAATTGATTGAGCTGGATGGCCGACGTCGATAGCGCGACGTACGCGTACGCGCCGGGCGTGCTCAAGCCGGTGCCGAGCCAGTGCAGGAGCGGAAGGCGGATCAGGACGATGGTGAGCAGCGGTGCAATGAGTCCCACGCGCCCGAGCGCACTATCCATCAAGGTGAGCCAGGTGAGACGCGCCACGCCGTAGGCCGGCGAGCGGAAGCTCCACAGCCGCGAAGCTTGGGCCGAGGCCACGATGCCACCCGAGGCCACCTCGCGCGCCATCAAACGCGACGCGAAGAAGACGCCGACCAAGAGCACCCCCAGCGGGTACGTGTGCTCGGCCAATGCCGCGAGGTAGTTCCCATTCGCGGCATGCCGCACGCTGCGGATGCCCCACGTGCCCGGGAACCACTCGGCCGCGACCTCGATGGCCGCCCGCGCCTGCGTCATCCGGCTCATGACGGCCTTCGCGGTCAAGCTGGGTGCCGGTCCCTCGACCGCGGAGGCGAAGATCAACGAGGCAAAGCCAATGGCCCCCATGAGCGCGGAAAACGCGATGCGCAGCCGTCGCAGAAGTGCCGCGGCCAGGCTGGAGATCACGGTCTGGGTGATGAGCACGAAGCCGATGGTCTCGAAGGTTACCAACGCGAGAACCGGCACCGCGCGCGGCAATGCGATGCCGAGGGCCACCACGTGGGCGATGACCATCGCGGACAGCATGAGCGGCACCAGATCGAGCAAGCTTGCCACGAGCTCCGCGGCGAAGAGCGCGGCGTGGCGCACGGGAAAGGCGCGGTAGCTCTCCCAGGCGATCTGACGCCCGCCGCCGGTGGTGCCGCTGAGCACCCCGCCGCCGAAGGAGACCATGAGCAGAAAGAGCCCGAGCATGCGCTGCATGAACGGCTCCGTGATGTACTTTCCGCCGAAGTAGCCGATGGTCGCCGCCCAGCCGACGAGCGGGATCACGAGCACGGTGACCAGGAGGGTCATCAAGAGCACCATGATGACCAGGCCGCGTCGCCCCATTTCACGGCGCATGCGGTTGGCCGCACCCTGCGCATGGCTCGCGATGACGGCGCGCACCAAGGAGAAGTTCGAGGCTACAGCCAAGAAAGCTCCCCGGTGCGGGCGCCGCCGACCAGATCGACGAACACGCTTTCGAGCGAGGCGCCGCCCGCGCGAAGCTGCTCGACGGGGCCAAACCCGTGCAGCCGGCCATCGTGCAGGATGGCAATGAGCGGGCAGAGACGCTCCACCACCTCGAGAATGTGCGAGGTGAGCACCAGCGTGGTTCCGCGCTCGCGCATGGCCACGAGGATGTCCTTGATGGTGCGGCTGGTCACCGGATCGATGCCCTCGAAGGGTTCGTCCAAGAAGACCAGGCGCGGACCGTGAAGGATGGCCGCGCAGAGCGCGACCTTCTTCTTCATGCCAAAGCTGTAGTCTGCAAGCAATGCGCGCGGGCCGGGCGTGAGGTCCAGCTTGAGGAAAAGCTCCTGGGCGCGCGCATCGATGACGTCGTCGGTGAGGCCGTACATGCGGCCGACGAAGCGCAGGTATTGAGGGCCGGTGAGCATGTCGAGCAGCGCCATGTCTTCGGGCATGACGCCGATTTGGCGTTTGACCTCGAGCGGCTCCTTTTCGATGTCCAAGCCCAGCACGCGGATGCTTCCCCGCGTGGGACGGAGCAGGCCGGTGACCATCTTGAGGGTGGTGGACTTCCCTGCCCCGTTGCGGCCGAGCAGCCCGAGGAAGGCCCCCGGCTCGAGCGACAGGGAGAGGCCATCCACCGCAACCTTGTCACCGAAGCGCTTCGTGACCTCGCGAAGCTCCAACGCGGGAACCGCCATGCTACGGCGACTCTAGCACGGTCGCTACGAGGAGGCCTGGGGGCTCGTGAGCTTCAACCCGATGATGGAGATGACCAAAAGCGCGAGGAAGAAGACGCGGCCTGCGGTGAATGGCTCGTGGAAAAGCACCATGCCCAGGACGGCCGCACCAAAGGCGCCAATCCCGACCCAGACGGCGTAGGCGGTGCCGATGGGCAGCGTGCGCGATGCGTAGGCCAAGAGCAGCATGCTCGCCACGATGGCCACCCCGGTGACCACGCTCGGTCCGAGCTTGGTGAAGCCCTCGGTGTACTTGATGCCGATGGCCCAGCAGACTTCGAGAAGACCTGCGATAACGAGATACACCCATGCCATGACGCGTTCCTCCTTGGAATCGCGTCGTCTTATCGTTACCGGGTACGGCGCACCTCGTCCGGGTAGCCACGACGGCTACGGGTAGTAACTTAGGCTTCCTCACGTAAAAGACAAGAGCTCACCATGCCCGAGAATGCTCCGTTGGAGATCGCCGTCGTCGGTTGCGGAACGGCGGGCCCTGCCGCTGCGCTCTTTTTGTCGCGCGCCGGCCACCGCGTGACCATTTACGAGCGGGTGCCCGAGCCCGGTCCCGTCGGCGCCGGCATCGTGCTGCAGCCCATTGGTCAGGCGGTGCTCGGTCGACTGGGGCTTCTACCGCAGGTGGCCGCACGCGGGGCGCGCGTCGAGCGACTCCTCTGCGAGACGGAGCGGGGCCGCGCCATCTTCGACCTGTCGTATGCGACGTTGGAGCCCCGGCTCACGGGCTATGGCCTGCATCGCGGCGTCCTGTTCGAGGCGCTGTTCGATGCGGTTCGCCGGAGCGACATCACGGTTCGCTGCGGCGTCTCCATCGAGAGCATCCATGAAAACGCCGACGGCACGTCGCACGTGATCGACGAGGAGGGGCGCCGCCATGGCCCGTACCAGCTCGTCGTGGTGGCCGACGGCGCGCGCTCGCGCCTTCGAAACGCCGAGGCGCGCGTGCGGCCGTACCGCTGGGGCGCGCTCTGGTTCATCGGAGAAGATCCCGAGGGCCAGTTCACCGGGCGGCTGCACCAGATCGTGCGCGGAACGGAGCGCATGCTCGGTCTTCTGCCCACGGGGCTGGGCCCGAGTGCACGGGGCACCAAGGCCAAGCCGCTCGTCACCTTGTTCTGGAGCCTGCGCGCGGATCGCTTCGACGAAGTGCGCATGCATCTCGGCGCGTGGAAGCGCGAGGTCCGCGCGCACGCCCCGATGGCCGGGCCGGTGCTCGATCAGATCGAGGGCGCGGAGCAGATCACCTTTTCGTCGTACAGCGATGTCACGATGCGGCGCTGGGGCGCGCGCTCCGTCGTCTACCTCGGCGACGCCGCGCACGCGATGAGTCCGCAGCTCGGACAAGGCTGCAACCTCGCGCTCTACGATGCCATGATCCTGGCCGACTGCTTCACCGGCCCCGCCCCGCTCGAGCGCTACACCCAGGAGCGGCGGCGGCATCTCGGCTTTTATCAACTGGCCACGCGGGCGCTGACGCCGTTCTTTCAATCGGACGCGCGCCTTCTCGGGTGGATGCGCGATCGTTTTATGGCCGCCGTCTCGCGCATTCCCTTCGTGCACCGCGAGATGGTGCGCAGCATGACCGGGTTGAAACTCGGCTGGCTCACGGGAACCTTGCCGCCCGCGCGCATCGCCGAGGCGTTGGAACGCGATCTCCACGCCCTTCCGGCGCCGTCGAACGAGGAGGCCCTTGATTTGGAACCGATCGTTCCCTAATTACGGCGCATGCATGAAGGCGTCGCCATCGTCACGGGCGGAGGTACGGGAATCGGTCGGGCCACGGTGTTGCGGTTCGCGGAGGCGGGCGCGCAGGTGGTCTTCAGTTACAGCCGCTCGGAGCGCGAGGCGGAGGACACCGTCGCGGAGTCCGAACGGCGCGGCCTGCGCGTGCGGGCGGTTCGCGCGGACGTGCGCGATGCGCATGCCGTCGACGCGATGGTGCACGCGGCAGTTCGCGAGCACGGGCGCATCGACTGGCTGGTGAACAACGCGGCCGTGAGCCCGCCGGTACCCGGTGGCTCGGCGAGCGATCTCGAGGCCATCCCGGACGACGTGTGGGACACGGTGTTGGCCGTCAACGTGCGCGGTGCGTTCCACGCCGCACGGGCCACAGCGCCGTACCTGCGCGCAAGCCGCGGGGCCATCGTCAACATCGGCAGCATCGCCGGCCTGACCGGCGAAGGTTCGTCGCTGCCGTACGCCGTCTCCAAGGCCGCCTTGCACGGTTTGACCAAGTCGCTCGCGCGGGCCCTCGCGCCCGAGGTGCGCGTGTCGTGCGTCGTTCCCGGCTTCGTGATGACCCGATGGTGGGCCGGGCGCGAGGACGTGGCCGAGCGCGTTCGAAAGCGCTCGCTCCTGGGTGAGCCGACCACGCCCGAGGACGTGGCCCAACTCGTGTACAACCTGGCCACGCAGCGCGCGGTAACCAGCCAATTCGTGGTCATCGACGGAGGGCAAACGGCATGAGCGACACCGTCGTTCTGCGCGGCGCCACGCTCATCGATGGCACCGATCGGGCACCGATCGCCAACGCGATCCTCGTCGTGCGGGGCGAGACCATCGTCGCCGCGGGTGACGACGCCGGCCCGATCCCCGAGGGCGCGCGCATCGTCGCGTGCGAGGGCAAGACCATCATGCCCGGCCTCGTCTCGAACCATGCCCACGTGGGGCTCGTCGATGGGGCCGACGTCGGCCCGGGGCATTACACGCGACCGAACATCCTTCGCCAACTGGCGCAGTACGAGGCCTACGGCGTCACCACGGTCACGTCCCTCGGTCTGAACGGCGCATTGTTCTGCGAGCTACGCGACGAGATGCACGCGGGCAAGCACCCCGGCGCCGACTTGTTCGGCGTCGACCGCGGGATCGGTGTGCCCAACGGAGCGCCGCCCGAGGCCATGTTTCCCTTGGGCAACGACCAGCTCGTGCGTCCGCGCACCCCCGCCGAGGCCCGCGCCGCCGTGCGCGACATGGCCGATCGGCGCACGGACTTCGTCAAACTCTGGCTCGACGACTTCGCCGGCGCGCTTCCCGTCAAAATGGCGCCCGCCATTTACGAGGCCGTCATAAACGAAGCCCACGCGCGCGGCGTTCGCGTGGCCGCCCACATCCACGATCTGGAAGACGCCCGAGCGGTCGCCCGCGCCGGGGTCGACCTCATTGCCCACGGCGTGCGCGATGCGCGTGTCGACGACGCGTTCGTGCGCCTGCTCGAAGCGAACCGCACCTGGTACGTCCCCACCTTGGCGCTCGACGAGTCCACCTTCGCCTACGCCGAGCGACCCGATTGGACCACCGAGTCCTTCACCCAGCGCGCGCTTCAGCCCGCCCTTCGCGCGCGGTTCGAGGATCCCGCGTGGCGTGCACGGACCCAGGGCGAGCCCAAATCCGCCGCGGCCCGCGCCTCGCTCGCGACGAACCTTCGCAATTTGAAAACGCTGCACGATGCAGGCATTTCCATCGGCTTCGGCGCCGACTCGGGCGGCACACCGCTGCGCGTGCCCGGTGTGTCCGAGCATCGCGAGCTCGCGCTGATGGTCGAGGCCGGGCTTACACCGCTGCAAGCCATCCGCCTGGCCACGCAGCATGCCGCGGCTCTGCTCCAGCTCGGCGACCGCGGGGTGCTCGGGCCCGGAAAGAGAGCCGACTTCATCGTGCTCGATGCGGATCCATCGCACACCATCGCGAACAGCAAAGCCATCTCGACCGTCTGGCATCGCGGCCGCCCCGTGGCCCCACGTGCATAGCCCTATCGAAACGTTTGTACCTTGATGCACCGAACCGGTTACATGATGCACATGAGCAACGAGAAGGAATCCCACTCCGATGCACTCGTGTTCTTCGGCGCCACCGGCGATCTGGCCTACAAAAAGATCTTTCCCGCTCTGCAGTCGCTGATCCGGCGCGGGCGACTCGATGTGCCCATCGTCGGTGTGGCCAAGTCCGGCTGGACGCGCGACCAATTGATCGAGCGTGCGCGCGACAGTTTGAACGCCGCGGGCGACTTCGACGAGGCGGCGTTCGCGAAACTCGTATCCCAACTTCGCTACGTCGATGGCGACTACGCCGATGCGCAGACGTTCGCGCAGGTGCGCACGCACCTCGGTGGTGCCCAGCGGCCGCTGCACTACCTGGCTATCCCGCCCAGCATGTTCCCTACGGTGGTCGAGCAGCTGGCCAAATCGGGAAATGCCACCAACGCACGCGTGGTCGTGGAAAAGCCGTTCGGTCGCGATCTGGAGACCGCGAAGAAGCTCAATCAGACGCTGCACGGAGTGTTTCCCGAGTCGTCGATCTTCCGCATCGACCACTACCTGGGAAAGGAGGCGGTGCAAAATATCCTCTACTTCCGATTTGCCAACGCCTTCCTCGAACCGATCCTCAATCGGCATTACGTCGAGAATGTGCAAATCACCATGGCCGAATCTTTCGGCGTGAAGGGGCGCGGCAAGTTCTACGACGAGACGGGGGTCATCCGCGACGTCGTGCAGAATCACCTTTTGCAGATCGTGAGCTACCTGGCCATGGAGGCGCCCTCGAGCACCTACGCGGAGGCCATTCGCGACGAGCAGGCCAAGGTCCTGCGCACCATCCGTCCGCTGGACGTCGAGAACCTGGTGCGCGGGCAGTTCAACGGCTACCGCGGCGAGCCCGGGGTGAAGCCCGATTCGTACATCGGCACGTACGCCGCGCTGCGCTTGTGGGTCGATTCGTGGCGCTGGCAGGGCGTGCCCTTCTACGTGCGCGCAGGCAAGTCGCTGGCGAAGACGGTCACCGAGGTGATGATCGAGTTCAACAACCCGCCGCAGGTCGTCTTCAAGGAGGCGGCGCCCAGCATGGGCAATTACATCCGCTTCCGCGTCAGCCCCAACGTGGTCATCGCCCTGGGTGCGCGCGCCAAGGAGTACGGCGATCGCATGGTGGGAAAGCCCATCGAGCTTTCCATCGTCGAGGAGCCGGAGCAAGGCCACGGCGGGCGCATGGAAGCGTACGAGCGCCTGCTGGGCGATGCGATGGCCGGCGATGCGACGCTCTTCGCACGGCAAGACGTGGTGGAGGCAGCCTGGGCGATCGTCGACCCGATTCTGCATGGACCGAGCCCGCTCCACGCGTACGAGCCTGGCACCTGGGGACCGAAAGAGGCCGATCGCCTCGTGGAATCCGTGGGCGGCTGGAACACGCCCACGTGACTTCGATTCACAAATGATGTGCCCTGGGCCCGGCTAACGGCCGCGGCCCGGCACCCCCACTTTCAGGAACATGAGCACACGCAAGAACGTCGCCCTCGTCGTTGGCGCACAAGGGGTCATCGGGGGGAATCTCATCGAGCATCTCTCGACCTTGGAGGACTGGGAGGTCATCGGTCTTTCGCGTCGCGCTGCGACGCCGTCGCGTCCGAACGTGAAGCACGTCAGCGTCGATCTTCTCGATCCGAAGGACGTCCGCGCCAAGCTTTCCGATCTGACCCACGTCACCCACGTCTTCTACGCGGCCTACCAGGATCGTCCGACATGGGCCGAACTGGTGCCGCCGAACTTGGCGATGCTCGTGAACGTCGTCGAGGCCATCGAGCCGGTCGCGCGCGGCCTGCGGCACATCAGCTTGATGCAGGGCTACAAGGTTTACGGCGCCCACCTCGGACCGTTCAAGACGCCCGCACGCGAGAGCGACGCCGGGCACATGCCGCCCGAGTTCAACGTGGACCAGCAGAGCTTTCTCGAGGCTCGGCAGAAGGGCAAAGCTTGGACGTGGTCGGCCATCCGACCTTCGGTCGTGTGCGGGTTCGGCCTCGGCAACCCGATGAACTTGGCCATGGTCATTGCCGTGTATGCATCCATCTCGAAAGAGCTCGGCGTGCCGTTGCGCTTTCCCGGCAAGGTGGCCGCCTACGACAAGCTGCTCGAGATGACCGACGCCGGACTACTTGCCAAGGCAACGGTCTGGGCTGCCACGAGCGAGGCTTGCGCCAATCAAGCCTTCAACATCAACAATGGTGATCTTTTCCGTTGGAACGAAATGTGGCCCAAGATTGCGCGCTTCTTCGATTTGGAAGTGGCACCGCCATTGACCATGTCGCTCGACGTCGTCATGGCCGACAAGGCGCCGCTCTGGAAGCGCATGATCGAGAAGCACGGCCTCGAGCCCCTGCCCTACGAAGCCGTCTCGTCGTGGCGCTTTGGGGACTTCGTTTTCTCGTGGGACTACGACATGTTCGCCGACGGCTCGAAGGCCCGCCGCGCGGGATTTCACGAGTACGTGGAAACCGAGGCCATGTTCCTGGGCATCTTCGGCGACCTCCGTCGCCGCCGAATCATTCCGTGAGGGGCGCCTCTCGCTATTCGCCTTCGAGGAGTTCCGCCTGGGGTGCGTGATGGTTCACGTGCCCGTCGGGGATGCCATCGCCCAGGTCCAGCCGCGCGAAAATATCGATGACGAAGTCGCTGAACAGCGCGACCTTGGCCGGTACCTGACGCGCCGACGGATAAACGATGTGCAGCACGCCGCTGTGCACTTCGTACTGAGGCAGAACGCGAACCAGTTTGCCGGCGGCCACGTCGCCCGAGGCGGTGATGCGCGGCAGAAGCCCAATGCCACCGCCGGCCAGAATGGCGGCGCGCACGAATTCGAAATCGTCCCCGCCGATGCGGCCGCGCACCTTGCGCGTCTCCGGCTCTTTTCCATCACGGCTGTGCAGCCGCCACTCGGTCTCGCCACCGCGCGGACGAAACAGAACGCACGTGTGATGGTCCAGGTCCTCGAGCGTTCGCGGTGTCCCGTTTTGCTCGACGTACGATGCGGAGCCGTAGAGATCCCACTCGATGTCACCGACCCGCCGCGACACCAAGCTGGTCTCCGAAAACGGACCCGCGCGCACGGCCAAGTCGAACCCTTCCTCGACCAGATTGACCATGCGCGACGAAAGATGAACCTCTACGTTGACCAAGGGGAACCGCTGCGCAAACTCGACGACGAGCGGCGGGAGGAATGTCGTGCCGACGTCGTGCGGGGCGGATAACCGCAGCCGTCCGCGCGGCGAACGCCCCGCTCCCTCCAGACCGCGTGCGGCATTTCGGACGACGGTGAGCGCTGGCGCCACGTCCTCGTAGAACATCCGGCCTTCTTCGGTCGGCATCATGTTGCGGGTCGTGCGCTGAACCAGACGAACCCCAAGCGCCTGCTCGAGGCGGGAAACGGCACGACTCACGGTAGACGTGGGGACTCGGCGCTCTCGTGCCACATTCGCAAAGCCACTTAGCTCGATCACGCGGACGAAAATGGCCACATCGTTGACGTCGATTTCGGACATTGACCTCTCTCGTTGTCTCCCCTTGGTTGCCGCACTGCAAAAGTTCGTAGCGCACTAAAATAAGCTGAAGGGCGAGGCGGCCTGACACGTATCACCGAGAGATACCAAATGCCTATATGGAAGACTCGCGCCAATCCGATGTTTTCTTGACGGGCTTGGTCGAGATCGACCACATACGGTCGCTTCGCCGGTGAGTCAAGTGGGCGTAGTTGAATATCAGCGTACCATTATTGGAATACCGATCATCTCGGGGCCCATTGCCTAGGTGCATCTGACGCAAAAATCAACTTCGGCAGAGGTCTGCACCGTAGAGCCGATTACGGCACAAAGACCTTTGCAACGATGAAAGGCAACTGAAACGTGGTGGTGGTTACGGCATCGTTGGTGAGAGGAGTCCGCTCCTGCTGGTTGGAAACCACGACGATCGGCGAGATCCCCGCAATGGGCGGAAGAAACCCGAGAGACGAGGGAAAATCGAAGCGCCTCGCGTCCTCGGCGACGATCTGACGGCGCCCCGTGTCCACGTCGATGCGGATGATTCGGAGCTTTAGCGCGTCGGCCGCATAGAGCCAATGATCGGATGGATCGTACGGGTGAAAGGTGAAGTCGAGGAGCTCCTCCATGACGACATGGGGCGGAACAGCCTGGACGAGGCGGATGTCGCGCGCACGTTCGTAGGGTTGGCGATGGTCGCTGAGACTGCGCAACGGAAATCGATAGAGGCCGCGCCCGCAGGTCGTGTTGAAGTAAACCGTACCTCGTCGTACAGCGAGGGGCGACACGCCCGGCTGGGTAGCACCGGAGAAGCGGAAGGGATAACCGTTGACCTGCGTGGTGGGTCCCGTTTCGCAGAAGGCCAACTGTGGAATGCGATCTTCGGCGCGCCACGTTTTCGGAACGATACCGGGAGTGATGGAGCCGTCGGTCTGGACGACCCAAATGCTGCCGAGGATGGCGTCGGAAACGAGGTATCGGCCATCGTCGAGGTGCACGAAGTCCTCCGCGAAGCCCACCAGCACACTGGTAAAGGGAATGTCGCGTGTGCGCGTGGCGCCGAATCCGTGCAGCCGATCGTAGTGATAGGTGAACTCGTACAAAGTAGGATTGGCCGGAACGAACGGCTTCGGGCTCGGGTATCCCCCGGCCCCGAGGACGGTGACCCTTCCCTCGTCGGGATCGCCCACGGTGTGGATGATGAATGGGACAGCGAAGCCCTCGGCTGGCGAAGGTAACTCACCGACCGGTTCCCCCGTGAACCGATCGAGGGCCACCACCTTGCCGTTGATCGGCTGACCTACGAAAACGACGTTTTTCCCGCCGGCCACGCCCGCAATGGGTATATCGCTGTAGGCATAGTCGACGCTGACGCCGATGTTACCCGGCTTCCCTCGCTCGACACCCGGAGGGACTTCGCCGACGCTGGCCGCGGAAGACTGCTCGATGCGGCTCGATTCATTCGCCGGCGCGTCGGAAGGACTCCCGCATGCGTACAGCGATGTACATACCAGCAACCGTGCTGCCCACTTCCATCGTATCATGTGCGGTACACCTCCCCATGATCGCGATATAGAGGGGTTTTTGAAGCAGGTCGAGCCGTTCGTGATCGGCATTCATAATTTTGCAGCGATACCTTCGTATTCACTCGCACATCGTTCGCGGTGCCGGGCCGCGGAACCCTAACGGAGAGCCTGTCCCCCCGTGTGTTTGAAGGTGACCACCACTGCCCGTCTCCGGCCACTTCCGTTGGTGCCCGAGCGACACTTTTTTGACGTAAGGGAGTTGATTTTTGGCAACTCCGATAAAGACTATAAACTTCTCGAGCCGTTAGACGTATATATAGTATCTCGGCACGGCGCCCGAGCGCGTGATCGCGAACGATCACAGGTATATTACGCAGTCAACAACGACACGTATTTGAATATACCTAATCCAATGTTCGCAACGCGACAGCGAAGCGATTATCGATCGGCCAAGGGCGCAAGTTCTTGTCGCACTTGCTCGATGAACGTCGTCGGCCTGTCGATGGGACCGATTGGGACGTAACTGCGCATCCATTTGAGCGCGCTCAAGGTGTCCGAAAAGGCCATCGCCTGCACCTTGCGGGAGAGCAAGAGAGCCATGCCTGACAAAACACCCCGGGTAATGGCAGCGCGGAACCCCTCACCTTCAATCACCACGCCCGTGCACTTCAAGTGAGCGCCGTGGGACATGACCATCTCCGCCGACGCCCGTCGCAAAGCATCATCCGGAGGTTTGGTCGACGGCTCGATCACACACAAGAACCCTACCCCATCGGGATGACTGCGCACGACGTGCTCCAGGCCGGCCCGCTGCAAGTCGAACGTGGGCTGTGTTACGGCGTCCCGCCAGATTACCACACACAAGCGACCGAATTGTGCGACGGCCATTCCACTGGTTCGATGCAGAATTTGCACCCCAGTGGCTGGCTTTTGAAAGGCGTCTGCCATGTCGCACCCTGTTCAGCGAGAGAGAATACTCCGCTGCTTATTAGAGCATTGTTCTCGTGCCGTCAGAGGAAATGATGACAGCCTATGCTCCGTCGCACCTTCTCCCGCTCGTCGAACGCCGGATCGGCAAGACTGCCCGGGCCGGTCTGATGATGCAGACCGCCGACGACACGGAGTACTTCGGTCGGCAGGTTCAGATCGGTGGTCAGGTCCTCCTCAACTTCGGTGGATGCAGCTACCTCGGGCTGGAACAACGCCCTGAATTGAACGATGCCGCGGTCCGTGCGATTCGTCGCTACGGAACGCAATTTTCGTATTCGCGGGCGTACTTGCAGTCGGCGCTGTATCTGCAGCTCGAGAGCGCTCTCGAAGCGATGACCGGTGGTTTTCCGCTCGTCGCGCCGTCCACTACGCTCGCGCATATGGCCGCTCTGCCGGTCCTCGTTCAACCCGAGGACGCTGTTCTCGTGGACGTGTTTACCCATGCCAGCGTGAAGATGGCGACGTGCTTGCTCGATGGCATGCCGGTGGCGACCGTGCCTCATTTTGACATCGATCGACTCGATCAAAAGCTCGCAAGGCTCGCCTGCAAACATCGACGAGTCTGGCTGCTTCTCGACGGACTGTATTCGATGTATGGGGACTTCGCTCCGGTTTCGGACTTGGCGGCTCTGATGGAGAAGTATCCAGCTCTCCATCTTTACGTCGATGATGCGCACTCCACCTCGTGGTTCGGCAAGCACGGCCGGGGATGGATATTGGAACAGTTTTCCGATCGACGCCGCGTCATCGTCGCTCTTTCATTGAACAAAGCGTTTGCCGCCGGCGGTGGCGCCATCGTTTTTCCAAGCGCGGAGATGCGGACCAGCGTACGTCTTTGCGGCGGGCCCATGCTGTTCTCCGGCCCCGTCCCGCCGCCCATGCTCGGTGCGGCCGTCGCATCCGCAGACCTTCACTTACGCTCCGACTTTTCGGATCTTCAGACGCAGCTGACCGATCGTATCGATTTGGTCTTGTCGCTCGCACGCCAACTCGACATTCGATTCGTCGCCGAAGACCGAAGTCCGATGTTCTTCGTTCCCTGCGGAGAGCTGGAAGCGATGTTTCACTTTGCGCAAGGACTTCGCTCACGCGGCATTTATACCTGCCCTGGTGGATTTCCAGCCGTGCCGAAGGGTCAGGAGGGTATCCGATTCACCGTGTCAATCAATAATACCGAGATGGACATTCGGCATCTGATGGAAAGCATCGCCATCGAGCGAAAGGCATTGAACGATCGCGCTAGAGAAACACCGAGCAAGCGGCTCAAAGATCCGCCTTCTGCTCGCGCAGCTGCTTACGCGCGTGCTCGATGAAGTCCGCACCACGGTCGACATTTGGAATGGTCAGGTAGCTGCGCATCCATTCGAGGGAGGTTTTGACACGCGATGAGGCGGTGGCCGGTGGCAAGCGTGGGAGCAACAGCCCCATTCCAATGAGCACGCTGCGGGTCATGGCAGCCCAAAATCCGTCGGTTCCCAACACGATGGAAACGCACTTTATCTTGTTTTCGTGTGAGGCCAGCATCTCCGCCGAAGCTCTCCGCAAAGCGTTGTCGGGGGGTTTGGTCCCCGCTTCGATGATGCACATGAATCCCGCTCCCGCGGGATGACTCCTCACGACTTCGGCGAGGCCGTCGCTCTGTTCGGCGAACTTCTCGCGTGTAACTCCCTCCCGCCACACGACGAACGAGACGCATCCCCAATGTCCAACCGCAATGCCATTCGCACAATGGAATAGTCGCCCTGAGCGATCGCTCGCCAGGTCTTCACCCATTGAAGAGGCGCCTTGCACCATGGGCGGCGTCTGGGAACGAGGCGCTCCGGCGCGCATCGTTGGCATGTGGCTCGTTCGGTCGCGACGGGGCGCTTCGGTCGGCGGAAGGCTTGGGAGGATCTGCTCCGTTTTGAACGCTCTGGCGGGATCCACGTCGGTATCGGGGGGCTCCTGCTGGTGAGGCCGGAGCGTCGGTTGGTTTCGCAAATCGTTGCTGCGCGGGGACAGTTCGTCGACGATGTCGGCGCGGATGCGGGAGACGGCGGTGCTGAAGGGGGCGCCGGCAACGGCTTCGAAGGCCTCGGGCAGCGCGGTGCGCATTTCGCGGGCGGAAAGCCAGCGGTCCTCGGGGTTGAAGGCCAGCGCCTTGTCGACGAAGTGCACGAGCGCGGGGGCCGCCTCCGGAAGAAGCTCTCGAAGCGAACGGGCGGTTCGCGTAGCGGCGGCCACCAGTAGGGCCTCGGCGCTTTCGGCCGTGTGAACGAACTGCCCCGTGAGGAGCGCGAAGAGGGTCGCCCCTACGGCCCAGCAGTCGCTATGCGAACCGACGCGGCGGCGCTCGCCCATGGCCTGCTCGGGGGGCATGAAGGTCGGGGTTCCGACCATGCGACCGGTCATGCTCACCGTGGCATCGGCATTGAGCCGGCGTGCAATGCCAAAGTCGAGCACGCGAACGTGGCCGGCCGTCGTGACGAACAGGTTGTCCGGCTTGATGTCCCGATGGACGATGCCCTGGGCGTGCGCCGCAGCCAGCACGTCGAGCACATCGGCCATGAGAACGAGCGCTTCGTCCAAGGGCAGGCGCCTGTCAGCGCGCTCCCAGCGGGAGCGGAGGCTCTCGCCCTCGAGCAGGGGCATGATGAGGAACGGGCACCCACTCTCGTCCACGTCGTCATCCAGCACCGGCACCACGCCGTGGTGGCCCACTTGGTTGGCAACGTAGGCCTCGCGGCTGAACAACTGGCTTATTTCGGGATCGTCCGCGTAGCGATCGAGCAGAAACTTGATGGCCACCCGGTGGCCGTTGCGATGGACCGCCGAATACACAGCGGCCGTGCCGCCCATGCCGAGCATCCGGTCGATGCGGTATTTATTTTGAACCGTGGCGCCGATGCGCGCGAGGACGCGCGCGGGAATCGGAGCTTGCAAGTTCGACGCGCCCATCGCCCCCCTTTTGCCGAGGCCCTCGCATGATGAGGGGGGCGATCCTCCGCGTCAAGCGGATGTCCGATCAACCCAGATCGGGTCCGCTGTGCAGCTCGATTTGAGAGCCGGCGCCGTGGAGCTCGAGGAGCACGAGATCGTTGCGACCCGCTTTCCACAATGGCGCGGGCGCATACAGACGGCGTTGCGGGCCGCGGTCCCAGTAGCGGCCGAGCAAAAAGCCATTGAGCCAGACCATGCCTTTTTGCCAATTCGGGAAAGCGAGAAAGCCGTCGGCGGTGCTCGGGATGGTCAGGCTCGCGCGGTAGAACGTGGGGCCGGTGAAGCTCGCGGGCACGGCGCCGAACTGCAGGACATCGAGGTTGTCGAGGGGCAGCGGCCAAATGTCCCAGCCGAACAGAGCATGCTGCCCGTGGAGCAGCACGTTGCCGTTGATCCCCTTCGGATCGCGGTTGTTCGGGCCGAAGTTGATGCGCCCGTGGCAGTCCACCAAAAGATCGAGCTGGCTCGACTCGCCGGCAACGGCAATGTCGGGGCCCACGCTCGGCGTGTTGCGATCCAACCGGCCCACGAACTTGCCATCCAAATAGGCGAGCGCCCAATCGGCGAGCCCCTGGATGGTCAACTTGCCCTTGGCCCGCGGTCCTTGAATGCGGGTTCGATATTGGATCAAGCCGTACGCCTGCCCGAGCTGCTCCATCGGCACCGGCGCACCACGATGCACGGCGTGGCCGAGTCGGTCGAGCGACCCGAACAGGGTGGTCGCGCTGCGCATCGTGGCCGTTTGGGGCGCGAGGCGCGGGGGAAGATCCGGCAGCGGATCGGTGGGCAGCGGAGCGTATTTGCCAATCACCGCGCGCAGCTTGGTGAACTTCTCCGTGAGCTCGCCCGCCTCCCCGATGGGTGAATCGTAATCGTAACTGGTAATCGTCGACTGATAATGAGGCCCGTAATTGGCGCCGGCCCAGAATCCGAAGTTGGTACTACCCGCAGCCATGTACAGATTCACCGAGGCCCCCATGGCCAGCATCTTGTCGACGTTCGCGGCCGTCTCCGCGGGGTCGGTCCGATTGTGGTTGTCCCCCCAGTGATCGAACCACCCATCCCAGTACTCCGTGCACCAGAGAGGGCCATTCGGCTGGAATTTCCGTAGCGCGTCGAAGTCGCCCGTCGGGTCGCCGCTGAAGTTCGCGGTGGCGAGCACGCCGGGCAGATTCCCTCCGCGCAGCATCCAGTCGGCGGTCCCGTTGGAACAGAAGAGAAGGCTGTCGATGCCATTCCGGCGAAGCACGCCCTCGATGTGTTTCAGATGCGCCTGATCGTTGCCGAAGCTACCGTATTCATTTTCGATCTGGACCGCGATGATCGGACCGCCCGCACTCCACTGCAAGGGCGCGAGGCGTGGAATCAACTTATCGAACCATTGGTCCAGGGCCCTTTCGTATTCCGGATCGCTACACCGATATTGAATCTTCGAATTCGCCAGCAGCCAAGCCGGCAGACCGCCGAAGTCCCACTCGGCACAGATGTACGGCCCCGGGCGCACCACCACCTTGAGGCCCAGCGAGCCGGCCAGGCGGATGAAGCGTCCCAAATCACGCCATCCGCTGAAGTCGGCCTCGCTGGGTGTGGGCTGGTGAAAATTCCACGCGACGTACGTCTCGATGGTGTTGAGCCCCATCGCGCGCAGGCGCTGCAGTCGATCGAGCCATTGATCGGGGTGAATCCGAAAATAGTGAATCGCCCCGGAGATGATTCGAAATCGCTCCCCGTCGAGGAGAAAATGGTCTCCCTCGACGGTCAGCCCCGTGCGGCGCGCATTCTGGCCGACGGGGCCCGCCAAGGCCGTTCGCTCCGTCAATGCCGCGGGCGCATCGCCGCACGAGATCGCGCTTCCCGACGCTGCCACAGTGCAACCTGCTGCTGCCGTACGAAGAAATTCTCGTCGATCCATGAGGTCACCTTCGCAATGTTTTCGTTTTCTTTCGTTTGCTTGCGCGGGAGCGTACACCAAGCCGTGTTCGCTTGCTCGATCAAAGTGGCTTTCTTGCGCAGGTCGGGACAAGCTAACGGGAGAATGCCGCGCGTGAATCGGTGGAAGAGCATGCTCGGGGTCGCCTTCGTGGCCCTGCCGATTCTTCCGCGGACGGCACCGCAGCAGCAGAAGCCGGTCGAGGCGGCTCGCGTGGACGGCGAGTTCTGCCCGCAGATCGAGCAACACTGCCGTCGTTGGTTGCCCAACACGGACGAGGTCAAAAGCCCCGAGCCGCTACGCTGCGCGGAGTTTGCCCCGAGCGTGTGCAAGACGAAGACGCGGCACATGTCCTTCTATATGGATCGTTACGAATACCCAGGCCGCGCCGGCGAGTTGCCCATGGTGGACGTGAGCTGGCCGAAGGCCGCGAAGCTCTGCGAGAGCCGGGGCAAACGCCTCTGCACCGCGGAGGAATGGATGCTCGCCTGCGAGGGAGACAAGCTCCTGCCCTACCCTTACGGGCTCACGAGGGATGCGTCGGCGTGCCACATCGATGCACCGCTTCGTCCGCCGGGAAGCCCGAAGGGCCGATCGGCGCCCGCGCATTGGCTCACCCCGATCGATCAGCGCGAGCCCTCGGGATCGCGGCCACGTTGCCAAAGTCCGTTCGGCGTCTTCGACATGACGGGCAACGTCGACGAATGGGTCGACGGGCGCGCATCCGGGCATGCGTCCTCGTCGATGGGTGGCTATTGGGGTCCGGTGCGTAACCGATGTCGCGTCGTGACCCGCGCGCACGACGAGCATTTCTCCTTTTATCAAACTGGCTTCCGCTGCTGCCGCGACGCCGATTGAGCCGGCCGAACGGACGAGACCGTTCGCCGCTCTTCTCGCCTCTTCCATTGTTGGGCTTTTCGTTTTTTCGAGAAACCCAACTGTAAGACGGGTACGAGAATCGCGTTCGGGTAGGTGCAGTTGATGTAGAAGGACTGCCAAGAAAGACCTGACCGGAGATCCTCCCATGACTCTTTTCACGCGTTCGTTCTCGATGCTGGCCAAAATCGGTTTCGCTGCCACCACGCTCGCACTCTCGGTGGGAGCGGGCGGCTGTGCAAACAACAGCGAAGGCGCCGGTGCCGCATCGCCTTCCTCGCCGCCGTCCATTCTGGTCGTCGGCCATTCCGAGACGCACGCCAAACCGGATATCGCGTACATCAATCTTGGGGTCGAGGAGCGCGCTCCGACGGTCACCGAAGCGATGCAGCGCAATTCGGCTCAAATGACCCAGCTCGTGGCCGCGCTGAAGCGCGTTGGGATCGCCGAAAAGGATATTCAAACGAGCAACTTCAATGTTCGTTTCGAGCGCGAATTGAATATACCGCCGCAGCCCTACGTCGGCGGCGCCGGCGTGCCGGAAATTGCGCCTCCCGCGCCCGCACCGGCCCCGGGCAAGCCGGGCGCCGCGCCCAAAGGACCGAAAACGTTGCCCGCCCCCACGACGGCCGCGAAGAGCATTCCCCCGTCACCGCCGGCGAAGACCGGCCCCGCGGGGTTCTACCTGGTGAGCAACAACGTCCAGATCGTCGTTCGCGACGTCACGAAAGTTGGCAACGTGATCGATTCGGCCGCGGGAGCGGGGTCGAACAACATTTGGGGCATCAACTTCGAGCTCGAGAAGAAGGACGCCGTCGAGGCCGATCTCCGCCAGAAGGCCGTTGCCGACGCCCGGACCCGCGCCGAAGCGCTTGCCAAGTTGAGCGGCGTCGAAGTCGGCTCCATCGTTTCCGTGAGCGAGGTCGTTTCCGGCCGCGACATGCCGCCCCCCATGCCGTACGCCGCCGCCAAGGCCGAGTCCTCGGTCAATACGCCGGTCGAAGCCGGCGAGATGACCTTCCACGGCCAGATTCAGGTCGTCTACGCGATCAAGAAGTAGCGGTCACGGAAAGAGCCGCTCGAGCGGAACCACCGCATCGGGAAACGCCAAGGGAGCCAAAATCGCTCCTTTGGCGACGCGCTCGACCCGTGCATACCGGCCATCCAGGGGCGCCCCGTGCACTTCGACGACACCGTCGCGCAGGTTCACGATCCAGTACTCGTCGACACCGGACTCGGCATAGAGCACCGCCTTGGTGGTCCGATCGTATTCGAGCGAGGAATCGTCGGACACCTCGACGAGGAGAAAGGCACGCTCGGGATGGATGCCGGCGTAGCGGCCAAACGGAACCAGCGCAACGTCCGGCGCAGGCTCCGACTCGTCGTGCGCGATGAACGGCTGCTGCACACGAACCGTCGCCCGATTCAGTAGCGGCGGAACGAAGGCCTCCATGAGGGCCGTCACGCGACTCGCGTGCTGCGGCCCCGTGGGCGTCATCTGCAGGAGCATGCCGCGAATGAGCTCGACACGTTCCCCGCGGAAGAACCCGAGGTCCAGCATTCGATCGTATTCCGCGCGGGCGAACCTTCGCGGCGTGGCATGTTCGAGGATGTACGTCTGCACGCCGTCCTATCTAGCACCGTTTACGTAAGACGCATCGGACGGGGCAATTTGCACCGCTGCGTCTAGGACGCGCGCTTCGAACGGCTCGTTCGCTTCGGTGTGGAACGCGTGCGGCGCGTCGGACGCTTCGCCGTTTTCGGCGCGTGCGTCTTCTGTCCGCGGGCACGCGCGGCGCTGCGCGCTTGCCGAGAGAGTGCCGGCTTCGAAACGGCGCTCTTTCCTTCGCGTTTCAAGGCACGCGTCGTGGCGCGGGAACGAGTGCGCGACGTGGGCGAGGTGCGCTTGGACGTCGCGCGCTTCGGAGTGGCTCGCTTGGCGCTCGCGCGCTTCGGCGCGCTGCTCTTCTTCGTGGTGCGTTTCGGCACCTTCACCCCGGCACGCCGCGCTTTGCTGAGACCGATGGCAATGGCTTGCTTGGCCGAGCGTGCGCCGTGTTTGCCTTCGCGGACGTGTTCGATCTCCTCGTGAACGAACTCACCCGCTTGGGTCGTGGGGGCCTTTCCCTCTCGTTTTGCTTGGCGTGCCTTTGCAATGGTCGATTTTCTCGGCATGGCATTCTCCTTTTCGGTGTCCTCGTCGTCAGAAAGTGCATTCACCATGCCGTGCAGCACTTGACGGGACACATCCGTTCATCAAGATCGCACGCCGGTGCCCTCTTCCGAATCGAACGCGAACAACGAATTGTCGACGAAGCTCGAAACGGCCTTGGTGCGCGAGCTCTTTGCCGTGTGGAAGCAGATCAACGCCTCCTACTTCGGCGACGCACTCGTCGCGCCCACCATCGAGCTGACGCGAACCCAATCCGTTCTCGGGCGTTGGTCGCACGCCACGCGCACGCTCGAGATCTCGCGTCCCTTGCTGCTTTCCCAGCCGTGGGGCATCGTCGTCGAGGTCCTGAAGCACGAGATGGCCCACCAATACGTCTCGGAGGTGCTCGGGGCCTCGGACGAGACGCCGCACGGACCTGCCTTCCGCGAGACGTGCCGCCGCCACGGCATCGATGCAAAGGCCACCGGCATGCCCAAGGCGCCGGACGGCTCGGGGGGCACGGGAAGCTGGGGCGAAACCTTCGCCGATGACCGCGAAGCACGCATCGTCGAGCGGATTGCGCGCCTGCTCGCCCTCGCGGAAAGCCCCAACGTGCACGAGGCGGAGGCCGCGACGCTCGCCGCGCAGCGGCTGATGCTCAAGTACAATCTGGAGTCGCGCGGCGGCATCCCGCGCGATTACGGCTTTCGCCACGTGGGAAAGCCCTCGGGGCGCGTCGGCGAGAGCGATCGCATTCTCGCCATGCTGCTCGGCCGATTCTTCTTCGTCGAGGTGATCTGGGTTCCCGTTTATCGCCCCGCCGAGGGAAAGCGCGGCAGCGTTCTCGAGATTTGCGGCACGCCGTCGAACCTCGCCATCGCCGAGTACGTGCATGCCTTTCTCACGCACACCTCCGAGCGACTCTGGGAGGAGCACCGCCGCAACTACGCCATCCGCAGCAACCGCGACCGGCGCACCTTCCTCTCGGGCGTCATGGCCGGCTTCGCCGACAAGCTCGCCCGCGAGTCGACGGCCCACAAAGAAGAAGGCCTCGTCTGGGTCAAGGACGGTGATCTCCACGGCTACTTCCGGCGACGCCATCCGTACGTGCGCAACGTGCGCTACACCGGCACCCGAAAGAACGAGTCGTTCACCCACGGCCGCGAAGCCGGACGACGCATCGTGTTGCGGCGCGGCGTGGAGGCCGCTCCGTCGTCCTCCTCGTCGAAGCTCTCGGGCCGCGCAGTGGGGCTACTTCCGCCGAAAGCTAGATGAGTTCTCATCCCGGAGCGTCCTCTTCCCATACACGTTCCCGTTCCCGTTCCCGTACACGACCCTTCTTTTCCCGAGGCATTCGGGGACGGGAACGGGAACGTGTACGTGTACGGGAAGAGAAAGGGCTTTTCGGGACGAAAGCTAGATGAGCGGCGATGTAGCGAGATGGAATCCTGCGCGGGCAGCGCCGTTTGATTTTTACGAGGCTCGCGGTGAAGGCGCTGTGGAGGTAGGCTACTGGAACACTTGGCACCGCAAGTCGACTCAACCGAGCTCCCGGAAGGGATGCGCTTACTCGATCGATACACCATCATCGATCGCATCGGCAGTGGCGGTATGGCGTCCATCTATCGCGCGATGGATGAACGTCTCGATCGCGTCGTCTGCGTCAAACTGCTGCGCATCGAGCTGGAAGGCTCCGGAAGCACCAGTGGCCGCAGCGTCTATCAGGCGACGTATTCGCACTTCCTGCAGGAGGCGCTGACCCTCTCGCGCCTGATGCACCCGAACACGCTGCGCATCTACGACTTTGGATACCTCGCGCAAAGCGGCCGGCCCTTTCAAATCAGCGAGTTTCTCGACGGCGGAAATCTCGAGCAGCACGTGCGCTCGCGCGGTGCGTGCGACTCCGAGGAAACCGCGGCGATCCTCGAGCGCATTTGCGGGGCCGTGGGCGAGGCGCACCAGCACAAGATCATCCACCGCGATATCAAGCCCTCGAACATTCTCTTTGCGCGCGTCGGCGACTACCTCATGCCGAAACTCGCCGACTTCGGCATTGCCCACTCGAACGTGGTGAAACGGGCCAAGCTCGGACGCACCGCGGACAATGGCGGGCAAGATCTGGTGCCCGGCGGCTTCGAGGACGAGACGAACGACCAAGTGAGCGCGGTCACATTGTTTTCCCCGCGCTGGGCCTCGCCCGAGCAGCTCGCCGGCTCGCCGCAGGGACCCGAGACGGATATTTACGCCCTGGGTCTCGTCGCCGTGTACATGCTCGCAGGACGTCCCATTTTCGAGGGCAATGATGTCCGCGGGACGTTCGCCGATCGCATCCGTGGTGACGATCTGGTGACCCGCTTGCTGGGGCAAATGGAGTTCTCCGACGCCACCCGCAAGGCACTGCTGAAGGCGCTGAGCGCCTTCCCGGAAAAGCGTTACCGGAGCTCGCTCACCTTCTTCGATGCCCTGCGCCGGACGCTCATCGGCGCTCGCCCTGCACGCCCGCCCGCAGCATTTCCCTGGAAAAAGCCGCGCGCGGACATCACGATGTCCGTCGAGTTCGCGGTGCCTGCCATGCAGGAGGTGGCCAATGTTCCGCCCCCCGAGCGCAAAGTCGCGGCCGGGCCTGCCCGCGCGCGCCTCGTGGACGTGGACGAGAAACTCGATTTGACGTTCCCCAGCCCCAAGGGCACCGACGTTCGCTTTCGGGTGTCATTCCTCCCGTCGCAGGGCAATTTTCGTATAAATATCAAAGGGTTAAACTGCTTCATTCGCGCCCCGACGGGGCGGCCTACCCCGGCTATCGCCACGGATTCCGATGGGGCGGCGCACTTCGTTTCGACCGCGTGGGAGGAGCTCGGGACCGTGGCTTGGACATTTGGCCAAGCGGCGTCAGGACCCGAAGGAGGACGAGTCTTTCGTCTAGACGGAGGCGAGATGATGATAGCCTCTTCCCAAGCGACCCAATCGGTGGCCTTGTTCTTGGGCTCCGAGCGGGATGCGATCATCCTGTGCCGAAAGAATTAGGAGATCCTCGTTCGTGAGCCAAAGGAACGCGCCGCCCGTGCCGCCGCAGAAACCCGCGAATCCCGCGCCTTCGGAGTCCAAGCAAGGCGTGGGCGCGGAGCCCGAAGCGGCCGCTCCGGTACCGCCGCGACGTGCGGGCTTCCAAAGGCCGAACACACCCACGACTCCGTTCTCTCCGCAGAACCCGTTGCATCAAGCGTTGATGACTGGCGCGATCGCGCAGAACGCGCCGGTGGCCCCGGGCCCGCGTCCGGCCGCCGGCATGCCCGCCGAGGCTCCGCGTCCGGTCCAACAGACTGTCACTCCCTCGTCATCGGGGGCTTACATCACCACGCCCATGCCGCCCGCATCACCGAACGCCCCCTCCCCGCCCGCCGCGCCGCAGGCCTCTGCAGCGTATGCGCCTGCCGCGCCTGTCACGCCTGTCACGCCTGTCACGCCTGGGTGGGGCAATCCCCGTGAAAGCGGCGTGAAGCCCGAGTGGGGTGCGCCCGAGCAAGGCCCCTCGCCGTTCATGCAACAGCAAGGGCCCGGAGGCGTCGCCTACGCCGCACCCCCAGCACCGATCCCCGCGCCGGCCGCGGGCATCGGCGTGCATGCGCATGCTCCGCAACAATTCCGCGCCGCCCATGCTCACGTCGTTCGCGGGCGCGCGTATGCCTTCGTGCTCGATGCCAATGGCAACCCCATCGAAATTGGGTCGGGCCGCTTCGGCAAAGTGTACTTGGGCGAGGAACGCTGGCTCGATTCGAAAACGGATTTTCGTCGCCAGGTCGTCATCAAGGTTCTGCAAAAGGGCGTCAGTGACGAGGATTTGATGCGCTTCCAGCTCGAGAAAGAACTGCTCGAGCGCGTGCAGGGCCACCCGTCCATCGTCGAGCTTTTCGCGTCCGGCGAGGGCGAAGATCCCGAGTTTCTCCCGGCGAGCATCCGCGACAAGGTGGAGAGCGAATTCGTCATCCTCGAGAAGTTGCAAATGTCGCTCGAGGAGCGCCTCAAAGGCTCACGCTCCAAGGGCGAGCAGGACGATCTTCTCGCCTGCAGCATGAACGAGCGCGTCTTCCGCGTGCTCGATTACATGATTCCCATCGCCAGCGCCGTGGAATTCGCGCACCTGGTGAAGAACATCAGCCACCGGGACATCAAGCCGGCGAACATCCTCATCGGTCTGCCCGATCCGAATTTGCGCGGGTCGACACTCGAGGTACGCCTGGCCGACTTCAACGTGGCCAAGGTGCAGGACGAAGAGCTGAACATCGGGATGACCCGCATGAAGAGCGTGCCCGGCACCCTCTTCTTCCAGAGCCCCGAGCAGGAAACCAACGTGATCGAGCTGTTGGTGAATGTCACCACTGGCTCTCCCGAAGTGGAATACTTCGAAGACTTCTATATTCAAATTGCGAAAAACGACACATTTTCGCTCTTCAACCGCGCCGAGCAATATCCCATTTTGTATGCCGACCGCGCGAAGAAGAAGATCCTCCTGGCGCGCCCCTGGCGGGAGCCCAGCGAGTCGAACGTACGAGCCAAGATTCAAAAGAGCGTTGGCCGGCCGGCGGACATCTATTCGCTCGGTGCGTTGTTCTATTATTTGATATCTGGCGCTTACGCGAATCCGAAAACGCTTTACGACAATTTTCACAAGTTCATCGAATACGAGCGCCCCGACGAGAACAACACCATCGAGGCGTACCTGGCGCACGAATACTCGGTCATCAATTCGATGCGCGCGCCCAAATCCGGCGAAGGCACGGACGTGGCGCCGGCGGACCGGTTCTTTTCGTACAAGCATTACCTCGATGGCAACGGAGAGCTCATCGAGAACAACGTGATGCGCATCATCGCCAAGTGCATGATCCGCAACAAGCCCGATAGCTACTGCCAGGCGCACGATCTGGACACGCGCGGCATCAGCGACTTGGTGCAGGAGCTCATCGATCTTTACACCGTCTTCGGCGTGCACCCGATGGCCAGGCCGCAGAACTTGGCGCGCATGGCGCGGGCCAGCGGCGGGCGTGGTGCACTTTTGCGCTCCCTCGATCGATTCGGCAATCGGCTGCGATGGATGTGGCTCTCGCTGCTCGCAGCCTTCCGAAGCAAGAAGAAGTAGTCATTCTCGAAGCAGTACCGTTCAGTTCAAAGAATTTTTCCCGTACACGTTCCCGTTCCCGTTCCCGTACACGCTCTCGAAAATCGCGAGAAAGATCGGGAACGGGAACGTGTACGTGGACGGGTAACAGTAGGAGAAGACATGCCGAGAAACGTCAAAGTCGGTTTGATTCAAATGGCGACGCCGTTCGATCCGGCGTGGGACATCGCGCGCATCAAGAAGGACGCGCTGGAGCGTCACCTCCCCCTCATCGACGAGGCGGGCAAGAGCGGCGTGCAGATCCTCGGGCTGCAGGAGATCTTCAACGGCCCGTACTTCTGCCCGAGCCAGGATCCGAAGTGGTACGACGCGGCTGAGGGGTGTCCGGGACCGACGACGGAGCTGCTCGCCGGCTACGCGAAGAAGTACGGCATGGCGATCGTGGTGCCCATCTACGAGCGCGATCTGCCCGGCGTCTATTACAACACCGCCGCGGTCATCGACGCGGACGGTACGTACCTGGGCAAGTACCGGAAGAACCACATTCCGCACACCAACGGCTTCTGGGAGAAGTACTTCTTCAAGCCGGGCAATCTGGGCTACCCGGTGTTCAACACGCGCTTCGGCAAGGTCGGCGTGTACATCTGCTACGACCGCCACTTCCCGGAGGGCGCGCGCCTGCTGGGCCTCAACGGCGCGGAAATCGTGTTCAATCCGTCGGCCACGGTCGCCGGCCTTTCGCAGTACCTGTGGAAGCTCGAGCAGCCTGCGCACGCCGTCGCCAACGGCTACTTCGTCGCGGCCTCGAACCGCGTCGGCACCGAAGGCCCTTGGAACATCGGCCGCTTCTACGGCACCAGCTACATCGTCGACCCGCGCGGGAACTTCCTCGCGACGGCCTCCGAGGACAAGGACGAGCTCATCACCGCGGTGACGGATCTCGACCAAATCGAGGAAGTCCGCAAGACCTGGCAATTCTACCGCGACCGCCGCCCCGAAACGTACGGCGACATGACCAAGATTTAGAAACCGCAGAAGAAGGAAACCGCCAGGATCGCCAGATTGAAACGAATCTGGCCCCTGGCGTTCGTCATTCGAACCGCAGAAGAAGGTGACCGCCAAGACGCCAAAAGAGCCGCCAGGATCGCCAGCTGAACCAACAATAAACCCTCATTTGGGGTTTATTGCCGATTCATCTGGCGATCCTGGCGGCCTTGGCGTCTTGGCGGTTTCCTTCTTCTGCGGGTCTTCACAAAGCAAAACGAGCCGAGAGCGTCATGCCCTCGGCTCGTTTCAATTTACGTTACGGCGAATCAGCCGGTTTTGCCGGAGGCGCTGCCGCTGGCGGAGGCGCTGGCCTTGACGTCGACGGAGACCTTGACGTCGGCCTTCACGCTGGCGGCGGCGTCGAGGGCGCCCTTGAAGGGAGCCGCCACGCAACCGGCGAGCTTGGCGCCGGCTGCAACGCCGCCGCTGGCCATGCCCTGGATGCTGCCCTGCAGGCCTTCGATGACGACGCTGACGTTGGCGGCCGTCTTGCTGGCTTGCTTGGCCTGGCCCTCGGCGATAACGAGAATGGCCGGGAGGGCCTTCTCGAGCGCGGCCTTGTACTGCGCCGCGGCCGATGCATCCGCCGAACCCTCGACGCGCACGATGACCTGGGCCGGCTTGCACTCCAGCTTGCCGCTGATCTCGGCGTCGCAGTGCGCCTTGCACTCGGCGCTCATCTTGGGCGGCGTCACCTCGCCCGTGCACTTCGGCTCCTTGAACTCGGCCGTGCAGCTGCCGGTGCAGGTGCCTTCGCACTTGGCCTTCGCCTTGAGCTCGCACGAGCCGTTGCACTTGCCGCCGCAGCTGCCCTTGGCGTTCGCCGAGCAGGTGCCCTCGCAGGTGCCGTTGCAGGTGGCGCCCTTCGAGGTCTTGCCGTCGCACTTGCCGTCGCAGGTGCCGCCGCAGGCGCCCTTGAAGCTCGCCTCGCAGCTGCCCGAGCAGGTGCCGTCGCACTTGGCGGCGCCCTTCATCTCGCACGAGCCGGAGCACTCGGCCGAGCACTGGCCCGAGAGCTTGCCGGGCTCGCACTCCACCTTGGCGCTGCCGGGTGTCACGCTCGCATCGCACTTGGCGGCGCAGTCGGCCACCATGTTCATCGAGGCTTCGCAGCGCGGCGGCGTCGTATCGATCTGCAGCTTGGCCTTCGCGCCGAACTTCG
Source organism: Sorangiineae bacterium MSr12523 (assembly GCA_037157775.1). Classification (NCBI taxonomy): domain Bacteria; kingdom Pseudomonadati; phylum Myxococcota; class Myxococcia; order Myxococcales; family Pendulisporaceae; genus Pendulispora; species Pendulispora brunnea. The sequence continues at coordinate 5,355,470 of CP089982.1, read as the reverse complement.
CCCGCGCGCCCTTCATCGCTTCGGCGGCGGCTTTGCACGAATCCTCACCGGACTTGAAGTCGCCGGTCACGCCGAGATCCTTCGCGAGACCGCCGCACGCGGCCTTGAGATCCGCATCGAGCTTCGCGCTGAAGGCCTGGATCTCGGCCGACGCCTGCAGACCCGCCTTGAGCTTGGCTGCATTCTCGGCGCTCACCTTGAACTGATCGACGAAGTCGACCTTACCCACCGCTTCCGCGCTGCCCAAATCCGGGCAGCCGCCTCCCGCGCCCGGGATGCCGCTGGTCAACCCGCCCGGGGCTCCGCCCGGAGCTTTGCCGCCACAGTTCATGAGGGCGGGGGCTGCGAGACCGCAAACGAGAATCGACAACGACGAGGCTTTCCAAAGAATCGAGCGTGCCATGGGTGTGCCCTTCTGGAAGATTGGATCCGGTTGTTGAACTGGAAAACTGCGCTGGTCGCCTTAGGCCCTGCTTTGGGGCTGCAGTTGACCGGTGGACTTCTCCGGCGAGACCCCGCCTACCTGTTTGCGGGGCCTCACCAAAATCAAGGAAGCCGCCGGGCGGGTATCACAATCCGAAGGTTGATCGCTTAATGAATCGTCCGTCCCCCCTCTTTCCGACGTACTTTCCGTCCTCAACTATCACGTTGCCGCGGGAAAGAACATATGCAGGACCGCCTGTGACTTCCTGACCTTCGAAGGGCGAGTAGTCGACGCGCATGTGCAGGGTCTTCTGGCTGAGTACATGCTTCTTTTCGGGATCCCACACCACGAGGTCGGCGTCTGCCCCAACCGCGATGGTACCTTTCCTCGGGTAAAGGCCAAAAATTTTCGCCGGGGCGGTGCTGGTGATCTCGACGAAGCGGTTCATCGAAATGCGGCCGGTGCGTACGCCGCCATCCCACAAGAGGTAAAGGCGTGTCTCGATACCGGGCATGCCGTTCGGTACTTTGGCGAACGAGTCGCGGCCGAGCTCCTTCTGGCCCTTCATGCAAAATGGACAGTGGTCGGTTGAAACCACTTGCAAATCGTTGGTGCGCAGGCCCCTCCAGAGGTCTTCCTGCATGGCCTTGGGGCGCAGCGGCGGTGTGCAAACGAACTTGGCCCCCTCGAACGCTCCATATTCACCCTCCGTCCGTGCGAGATCGTCATCGGAGCAGAAAAGGTATTGCGGGCAGGTTTCCGCGTACGCCGGCAGACCTCGATCGCGCGCCTCGACCACTTGCTTAAGAGCCCTTTCGGCCGATAGGTGCACGATGTATACAGGCGAGCCGGCCATCTCGGCCAGGCAGATCGCCCGGTGCGTGCCCTCCGCTTCGGCGATCTGCGGGCGGGTGATCGTGTGGTACTTGGGCGCGGTATGCCCTTTGGCGAGGGCCTGGGAAATGAGGATATCGATCGGTATTCCGTTTTCCGCATGCATGCAGATGAGCGCGCCGATCTCACCCGCGCGCTGCATGGCGCGGAAGATCATCCCGTCATCGGCGTAGAGCACACCCGGGTAGGCCATGAAGAGCTTGAACGAGGTGATACCTTCATTGACCAGGGTGCCCATCTCGGCCGCGGTGGACTCATTCACATCGGTCATGATCATGTGGAACGCGTAGTCGATGGCGGTCTTGCCCTCGGCCTTGGCGTGCCACGCATCGAGGCCCTTGCGGAGCGCGTCACCCTTCGTCTGGATGGCAAAGTCGACGATGCTCGTCGTACCTCCATGGGCCGCGGCGAGCGTGCCGGTCTCGAAGTCGTCGCTCGAGGTCGTGCCGCCAAAGGGCATGTCCAAGTGCGTGTGCGCATCGATGCCGCCCGGAAAGACGTATTTGCCTTTCGCGTCCAGGGTGCGATCGAACTGGATGGCCGGCGCTGCGCCAGGGCCGAAAATAGCTGCTATCTTTCCGTCGACAACAGCAAGATCCGCTTCGTAGGTATCGACCGCCGTGACGACAATACCGCCTTGAATGAGTGTTCGTCCCATGGTGCCCATCATACAACGTCGGCACCGAGCTCGTCTGCGAAGCTTGACCCGTTCTTGCCTGAATGCAAAAGTGCCTTCTTCACCGTGAAATCCGTACTTCCGCAACAACGCGACGAGCTGGAACTCAAGGACAAGAAGCCGCTCTATTCGGCGGCCGAAGCGAAGGCCGAGGCCGACCGCTGTTTGTATTGCCAAGATGCGCCGTGCATCAAAGCCTGTCCCACGGAGATCGACATTCCGACCTTCATCAAGAAGATCGCGACCGACAACGTGCGGGGCAGTGCCAAAACGATCTTCGAGCAAAACCTGCTTGGCTATTCGTGCGCGCGCGTCTGTCCTGTGGAAGTGCTTTGCGTCGGGGCGTGCGTGTACAACGCATGGCATCGCGAGCCCATCCAGATAGGGCGACTTCAGCGCTACGCGACGGAGAAGGCCACCCAACCGGGTAAGCCGCCGCTGTTCACGTCGGCACCGCCCAGTGGGAAGAAGGTGGCGCTCATCGGTGCGGGCCCGGCGTCGCTTGCATGTGCCGGCTATTTGGCACTCCAGGGACACGCGGCCGTCATCTTCGAAAAGCGTCCTTATGCGGGCGGGCTCAATACGACGGGCATCGCGCCGTACAAGCTTCACGCGGAGGATTCGCTGCACGAGGTGGAATGGGTGCAGTCCCTCGGTGTGGAGGTGAAGACGGGCATGGAGCTCGGCAAAGACATATTCGGTAAGGACTTACTTCGCGATTACGATGCCGTGTACCTGGGCGTCGGCCTCGGCGAGGACACGAAGCTGCGCATCCCCGGAGAAGAGGGCGACGGCATCTACGGCGCGACGGCGTGGATCGAGGCGATGAAGCTCACGCCGACGGCGGGACGGAAACTCGGGCGCGTGCTGGTCGTCGGGGGCGGCAACACGGCCATCGACGTGGCGCGTGAGTGCGCACTGCTCGGTGCAACCGAGGTCACCATGGTGTACCGGCGCGACGCCGCGTCGATGAGTGGGTATCACCACGAGATGGAGGGCGCCCGCAAAGAGGGAGTGCGCCTGGTGACGCGGGCGACCCCGGTGGCGTTCGAGCGCGATGCGCAGGGAAAATTGACGGGGCTCAAGGTTGCGGTGGACGGCACCGAACAGGTGCTCCCCTGCGACATGGTCGCCCTGGCGATCGGGCAGTCGAAGATGCACGCCATTGCGGCGGAGTTCCCCGGTGTGGAGCTCGATGCCCGAGGATGCATCGTGGCGGACCCCACGAACGGAGCAACGGGCAACGCCAAGGTGTTCAGCGGTGGCGATTGCATCAACGGTGGCAAAGAAGTGGTGAACGCCGTGGCGGATGGTCGAAACACCGCGCGGTATTTGGAGCAGTCCTGGAAATAGGCGCGAGGGACATGGGGAAGTCATGGCGGATTTGAGCATCGATTTTGCGGGCATCCGGAGTCCCAACCCGTTCTGGCTGGCGTCGGCACCGCCGGCGAACAGCGGCGAGCAAGTCATGCGCGCCTTCGACGCGGGATGGGGCGGCGCAGTGTGGAAGACGCTGGGCGATCCCATCGTGAACGTGTCGAGCCGCTTCGGCGCGGTGGACTACGCCGGGCAGAAGGTGATGGGCTTCAACAACATCGAGCTCATCACCGATCGCGGCCTGGAGGTGAACCTCCGCGAGATCCGCGAGGTGAAAAAGCGCTACCCGAAGCACGCGGTCATCGCCTCGTTGATGACGGAGACGAAGGAGGACTGGAAGGTCCTCATCCGCCGCTGCGAGGACGCAGGTGTCGACGGCCTCGAGCTCAACTTCGGTTGCCCGCACGGCATGTGCGAGCGCGGCATGGGTTCGTCGGTGGGCCAGGAGCCAAAGCTCCTTCAAGAGATCACGGCGTGGACGAAGGAGTTTGCCAAAACGCCGGTGCTGGTGAAGCTCACGCCGAACATCGGTGACATTTTGGATCCGGGCATTGCCGCGGTGAAGGGCGGCGCGGACGGGCTTTCGCTGATCAACACGATCAAGAGCATCATCGGTGTCGATTTGGACCGCATGGTGCCGGAGCCGCGGGTGGGCAATGCCTCGACCAATGGCGGCTACTGCGGACCTGCGGTGAAGCCCATCGCGATGCACATGGTGGCCTCCCTCGCGCGCGATCCGGAAGTGACCATTCCGATTAGCGGCATAGGCGGTATTTCGAATTGGCGCGACGCCGCCGAGTTCATCGCCCTCGGGTCCACCAGCGTGCAGGTTTGCACGGCGGTGATGCACTACGGATTCCGCATCGTCGAGGACATGATCGACGGATTGAGCAATTACCTCGACGAGCACGGCATGACGAGCGTGCGCCAGCTCGTGGGACGGGCCATCCCCGGCTTCCGCGAATGGGGCGATCTCGATCTGGGCTACCAAATCGTGGCCAAGATCGACGCCAACAAGTGCATCGGCTGCCAACTCTGCGTGGCCGCCTGCCAGGACGGCGCCCACCAATGCATCTTCACGGGCCCCAACGACCAACAGCGCCCCCCGCACGCGCACTACCCCGGCACCGCCAAGGCCCCGCGCCCGCAAATCCTGGGCACCCAGGCCGGCGACCGCGTCCCCTGGGTCGACGAGCCCGAGTGCGTGGGTTGCAACCTATGCGCCCTCGTATGCCCCGTCCCCGGTTGCATCACGATGGTCGAAACCTCGAACGAAACCGGCGACACCTGGAACCGTCGCGTGCAAGAGGGCCGCGACAAAGTCCCTGGCGGCATTCACGAATAGGAAACGGCCAAAGATTTTACAGGGAGGGGGGGAGGCGGGGAGGGAAACACGCGAATCCCACCGCGCACCGAGGCTTATGTTTGGGGTTTTCAGTTGGCCCACTGAGCACAGTGAAAACAAAAAAACTTCGGTGCGCGGTGGGATTTGTGCCGTATCCCTCCCCGCCTCCCCCCCTCCCTGTTCAATCCTCCGGGAGAGATCAGTTCCAGAAATCGATGGCTAGGGGCTCGTCGATGGCGTGGAGGCGCTCTTGGCTGTCGCTGGATGCGATGACCGAGTGATCGCCGGCGGGGCGGTTTGGCTTGTAGCTGTGTTGGGCCGAGGGGAATGTGCCGTCGCGAACCTCGGAGACGTATTCGGCGACCGCACGCACGGCTTGCTCGCCCAGGTCGGCGAAGCGCTTGGCGAACTTGGGAGCCTTGCCCGAGGTGAGCCCGAGCAAGTCGGTACAGACGAGAACCTGCCCGTCACAGGCCGCGCCCGCGCCGATGCCAATCGTCGGGATCCCGATTTCCGCGGTCACGCGGGCGGCGACGTCCGGCGGGATGGCCTCGAGCACGATGGCGAACGCGCCAGCCTGCTCGATGGCGCGGGCATCGGCAATGAGCTTCTGCTCCGCTTCGTCTCCCCTGCCCTGCACCTTGAAGCCACCCAGCGCGTGCACCGTTTGCGGGAGCAGCCCGATGTGGCCCATCACGGGAATGCCCGAGCGCACGAGCCGGTAGACCTGCTCGGCGAATTCGAGCCCGCCTTCGAGCTTCACGCTCTCGAAAAGCCCCTCCTTCATGAGGCGCCCGGCGCTCTCCACGGCCTGCGCCACGGAAACTTGGTAGCTCATGAACGGCAGATCCCCGACGACGTGCGCCCGCACCCCTGCGCGCTGAACGGCACGGCCGTGGTACGCGATCTCTTCCAAGGTGACCGGGATGGTGTTCGAAAGACCCTGCACCACCATGCCCAGCGAGTCGCCCACCAGGATGGCATCCACCCCCGCCTCATCGACGAGACGCGCCATGGTGTAGTCGTACGCCGTCACCATCGCGATGGCGTCGCCGCCCTGGGCAACCTTGCGTCCGCGCAGATCGGGGACGGTGATCTTTTTTCCAGCCGCCTTACCGGGGGCCCCTGCATTCGAGTACATGTTCCTCCTGGTCGCGGCCGGCTATGTACCCCTACTCGGGAATCGGTCCACGCCTAGTTCAGGTGTAGCGTCGCTCCCTCAGCGTGTCGAGGGGCACACGTGCTAACGTCCGCGACGGCGAGGCGAAAGACCCGACGTGAGAGCATCGTTGAGAGCTTATTTCGGCAATAATTTCCGCAGCTTATCTATCAGCCTGGTCGCGGTATCGCTGGGCGCCGCCACGGTTGCGTTGACCACCGGTTGCGATCGCGCCCCCTCCGCCTCGGATGCCCGCGAGTGGACCCCCGCCGACCACGACCGCGTCGAGGAACGGGGCCGGCTGCAGTCCGGCGCCCAAGCCGCTCCCCCCGCCAAAGCGGGCGGCAGCGCCGCGGCACAAGCCGGAGCCGCTGCGCCGGCTGGAGAGGACTCCGTGGTTGCCCTCACGTGGCACAATCAGTGCGCATCGTGCCACGGCATTGGCGGGCGCGGGGACGGCCCCAACGGCCCGATGTTGAAGGCGCCGGATCTCACCCGCGCCGAATGGCAAGCCAAGGTGAGCGACGCGGACATCGCCAACGTGATTCGCAATGGCAAAAATCAGATGCCGCGATTCGATCTCTCGGACAAAGTCGTAGCCGGTCTCGTTGCCCGGGTTCGCGCCGTACGTGGAAAGTAGCTCTCCTCATCCTCCGGACCTTCCGGAACCCGACTCACATTCCAATGGGGCGCCCCATGCGGGGCCCGTGGCGGGCCTTCGCCTCGGCCGTCGCTCCGGACTGATCATTCTTTTCGGGCTCATCCTGGTCGTGGTGGGCATCGTCCTCGCTCCCAAATTGCCGCACGATCAAACCGTGCACATCGTCCTTGGAAGCGGGGCCGGCCGAGTGAGCCAGCTTCAGGTCCGCTACTACGGTCCGCTGCCGGACGAAGAACCCGGCGGATATTTTGCGCGCGAGGCCACATTCCGCTACGGCCAAGGGGTGATCGCCCCTCGGATCGTCGACCATGCGCCGCGCCTCGCCGACGGCGACTACGTCGTGGAAATCGCCGTCTCGACCGACGCTGGAAACAACACCGTCTCACGCCAGGTGCACCTCGAGGAGGGGCGCTCCACATCCATCGACGTGGTGGCAGCCATCAACGAGGTAGCGCGATGAAATCGCCCGACACGCGCGCGTTCGGCGGACCTTCGCCTTTTGCCGTCGAAGTCGTCGTCACCGTCCTCTCCGGCGCCAGCAAGGGCGCGACATTGCCGCTCAAGGGCAAGGTGCGCGTGGGCAAGGCACCGGACAACGATCTCGTTCTCACCGACGACACGGTGTCGCGCCACCACTGCGAGCTTTCACGCACGGTGGCCGGTGTGCTCGTGCGCGATCTCGAGTCGACGAACGGCATCGTGGTCTCCGGGGCGCGCGTGCAGGAAGGCATCTTTCCGCCGGGTACGATCCTGCGCGTCGGCGAGGTGGAAATCGGTCTGCGGCCCGCACCGCAGCGCATGGACGTGCTGCCGAGCGAGTCGCAATCGTTCGGCGGGGCCATTGGCCATAGCGTGGCGATGAGGACGATCTTCGCCATCCTGGAGCGCATCGCCAAGACGGATGCCACGGTGCTGCTCGAGGGCGAGACGGGCACGGGCAAAGACGTGCTGGCGCGCGCGATTTGCAAAGAGAGCCCGCGGTCGAACAAGCCCTTCATGGTGGTGGACTGCGGGGCGGTGAGCTATTCGCTCATCGAGAGCGAGCTTTTCGGGCATGAGCGCGGAGCCTTCACGGGCGCGGTGTCGGCGCGCCAGGGTGCCTTCGAGCTGGCCGACGGCGGCACCGTGTTCCTCGACGAGATTGGCGAGCTGCCGCTCGACGTGCAACCGAAGCTGCTGCGCGTGCTGGAGACGCGCGAGTTCCGCCGCGTGGGCGGCAACAAGACGTTCGCGGCCGACGTGCGCGTCATCGCGGCGACGAAGCGCAATTTGGAGCGCGAGGTGGCCGCCGGCAAATTCCGCGAGGACCTCTATTTCCGGCTCGCCGTGGTGCCCATCACGATTCCGCCCCTGCGATTGCGCCGCGACGACATCACGCCGCTCATCTCGCACATTTTGAATAGCGCGGGCGCGTCGGATCTCGTGCTGCCCAAAGAGTCGCTGGAGTCGCTTCTGGCCCACGATTGGCCCGGCAACGTGCGCGAGCTGCGCAACGTGCTCGAACGCGCCATCTACATGGTGAAGCCCACCGGCGGCACGGAGCTATCGGCGATCACCTTCCCGCTGTCGATGTCCGTGCCGGAGGGCGGGAGTCCCTTCCAATTCGAGCCGTCGAAGAGCTACCGCGAAACGCGCGCCAAGTACGATGCCGACTTCGAACGCCGCTACGTGAAATGGCTTTTGGGCCGGCACCACGGCAACGTCAGCGCCGCCGCCCGCGAAGCGCGCATGGATCGCAAACACCTGCACGATATGGCCAAAAAGCACGGCCTGCGCGGCGAAAGCGACGGGTAGAGAAGAATCACATGAAGGCGGGAAGGCGGGAAGATTTTTTGGGGTTCAATTCGCCCAGTGAGCGAACTGAAAACCTCGAAAACCGCCCCACGCCCTCTGGGCCGTAAGTCCTTCCCGCCTTCCCGCCTTCATGTGAATTCTCTCTCTTAGAACACGGCCGACGCCGAGAAGTTCGCGATGTAGGCGCGCGCATTTCCGATGGCGGAGCCACCGAGGGTGTAGCCGTCGTAGTCGAATTGCATGACGTTGCCGCCGAGGCCGAGTTTGAGGCTTTGCATGAAGCCGAGCACGCGGCCTCGGCTCGAGAGAAAGGTGTAGGTTGCACGCAGTCCGAGCAGCATGCTGCTGAAGGGAGACAGCTCCCGATCGCCGGTGAAGTATTGGCCTTTGGGGCCGAGGGGCGAGTCGCCTCCGGTGTAGTCGTCGCTGAAGAACAACGCGGCGCTTTGGCGGTAGTAGCGGCCGCGGAGTTCGACGCGAAGGGCCTCTCCGAAATAGCGCTCGAACTCGGCCTCCACCGTGAGGCTTTTGACGTCCCACGTATCCCAATAGCCACGCGTCTTCAGGCGCAGGGCGCTGCGCAGCGGCTTGAGGTAGACGTTCGCGCGGAGGGTCAGCGCTTCGCGGCCGCGGTTTTCGGGGTGGTGCTCCTGCGCCTTGAGGCCCTCGCCCAGAATGACGCTGCGGTACGGATTGCTCAAAAAGCCGTGGAGGATCTCGGCCGAGTACACCAGCTGCGTGGCGAAGGTCCGCGTCCAGGCCTGCGACCAGCTGGCCTGAAATCCGTCGCGGTCGATGTCGTGCGTGGTGCGGAGCGGGTCCGAGCCGAAGCAGCCGTTCGAGTTCTCCAAGGCGCGGTAGCGCGAGGGGGCGTCGTTACGACCCTGCACGCGATCGCATACGCGGTCGAAGTCGTGCGCGTACGAGAATTCGAGCTGCGTGTTGTGCTCGAACAGCTCCGTCTTCGCAGCAATGTCGATCGCGTGGGACTTGTAGTCCTTCTCCGTCGAATACGTGTAGCCCGGCGAGAGCGATACGGCGTCGTGCTTGATGGTGAATCCACCCTTGGCGACATTGCGCACGTCGTTCACGCTGGCGGAGCTGATGACGTCCGCGCCCGCGTGCGTCGCTTGGTACGTGGGCCCCGCTTTGACGGCGACGCTGGCGCCGGACACGACGTCCGCCTCCCAGCCGCCACGCACGTCCAGAAAGGAGAATGGGCTCGCCCGCAGATCGACCGACGGAGTGTACACCGTCATGTTCGAGCGGGTCGGTGCCTCGTGGTAAAGCGTGTGCGACGTGTCGAACTGCAGCACGCCATCGGCCCGCGCTGCGGTGGTGGCCGCGAAAATCGCGAAAAACACGGAGGCGGAGGTGGCTAATTGCACCCGCAGCCTCCGCCCGACACGCCCGTGCCACCGTGCGATCCTTCACGGTTGTCGATGGCGTGCTGCACCCGCGGGTTGGCCAGCGGATCGCCGTCGAACTGCATGATGGGATCGGCCAGGAGCGCGCGGTCTTGCGGCTTGACGGTGGCGCAGCCTGCGAGAAGCAAGAGAAGCGAGAGAAGCGAAAGAAGAAGCGCGCGCATGATCAAAAGTAGACCCCCAAGCCACCCGCATACGTCTGGGCGTTCTTGTACGTGTCGGCGGTGAACAGCGTGAGGTTGGTCACCTCGAGCCGAACGAGAATGCGGTTGCGCAGGGCCAGGAGCAATCCCCCGCCGACGCGCCCCACGAAGGAATCGTGGCGTTTGAGCACGAACGAGTCGGACGTCGGAAAGGAACTCAGCCCGCCGCCACCCAAGGTGCCGAATGGGCAAATCGGCCAGCTCGGGAAAAAATGAACCGTGGCGCCGGCGCCGTAGAGGAGCTGTTGCCCATCGGCGGTGAGCGCATCGCCCAAGAAGCCGTCCAGGCTGATGGTCTTGTGCAGCACCAGCTGCGGGCGAATCTCCATGTAGCCGAAGGACGCGCGCGAGCCGTCGTCCACCGGGCCCGAGAAGACGCCGCCCACGATGGCGAGTCCGCCGCGTGCCCCCTCTAGAGGAGGAGGCGCGAGCAACCCGGGACGCGATGGGCGGCCTTCGGGGGCGTCCGGGCTCACCGCGAAAGGCTGCACCTGGTCGCCCAGCACGTAGGCCGCGCGGCCGTCGGGCAAAAAGACGCGCAGCCAAAAGCCGCTCGTGGGGCGGCCATCGATGGCGAAGGTCTCGCCTCGGTGCGCGCTGGTGACGACCCGATAGGAAATGCCGGGGCCGCTGCGCAACTCGGCGGAGTCCACGATGACACGCGCGAAAGCCTCCACGTCGTCCGCGGCCGCGCGGGCCGGCGTCACCATGAAGAGCGAGCCGGCGAGGAGCGCCGCAGCGAAAAGCCCCCGAAGTCCGCTCATGGCAGGTCTGCCCAAGCGCGGATGGCGTCGACCACCGCGTCGTCCCGTTGGAAGATGATCCGCGGATGGTTCGCCCCCGTGGGGCGCACGAGAAGCGGGGCGGTCAGGTAGTCCCGGCTCATCTCGAGCGAGACGGATTGCAGGTTCCCCTGCGCCGGGCTCCCTGCCCCGACCCGCGTGCGGTCGACGGGATGATCGCCCCCGGCGCAGTCGATGGGCTCATGCTCGACGAGCACCATGCCGCTGACCGCCGAGGCATTGAAGTGGCAACCGTTGCCCGGATCGCCCGCCGCCGGATCACCGGGGCCGCACCGCTTATTGAAGATGAGCGACGGCTCGATGTGGCAGTAGAAGTAGTCCTCGTTGAAGTGCTCCTCGGCCACGACGAAGTTGGGCCCCGGATCGACCGCACGGCAGCCGAGGCACAGCATCCACGTGAGCGTCGTGACCGCTGTCACCGCCAGAGGGATCGCTCGCACGAGAGGGACCAAGCCTCCCGCACCATAGCCCGCACGTCTCGCGCCCGTCAGGGCTTTTGTGTTCCCACGCACACAGGCTGTTGGCCCCACGCCCACGGTGAAAAAAAGTGCGCACCGGCAACCTATTGAAATGAGCCAACTTTTCTAGAAGCGGCTCACGGAATAAAAGGTGCGATGGAGCGGGCCGTGTCGCTTTCACTTGATGAAGCGGGACCGAGCTCGGTAGAAGTTGGCCTGCTTCGCAAGGGCGTCGTATCTTATCTTACATGTAGGGCGACCGTAACAGGCATTTCACGTACCAAGTTCCAACCACCACGGCCATTACGCCTACGCCCAGGCATGTCGCGCGGTCCGCTTTCAGGTGAAGGCGCCGCGATGCTCCCCCGGAGAAGAAAGACCGAAATGAAAGTTACCCCCTGGTGCCTCGCTGCTCTTGCCCCCATCGCCGTTGCCGGCTGCTCCGGCGCGTTTCTCGGCCATTTCGCAGTTCTTGCTCTTACCCTGGGCATCTTCTTCGGCACCCTCTCCCTGGGCCGTCACAGCACCGCGCTGAATGCGGCTCCCCAAGCATCTGGTTCGCCCGCGTCTCCGTCCGTTGCGACCTCGGGCGACGCTCCGAACGTTTAGCGACACATTTTCTTGCAGGTCTCGAACAGCTAGGCTACTGAGCTTTCCCACGAAACGTTGCTTCGCTGGGGCGCATAACTCAGCGGTAGAGTGCGTCCTTCACACGGACGAAGTCACAGGTTCAAATCCTGTTGCGCCCACGAATTTCCCGGAGAAAACGGGGTATTTCACAGACGTTTGGACAATTGCCGGACAATTGACTGGCACCTGAGCCATAGCGTTCACCTCTCTCCCAGTTAGCCGTTTCGGTAGTTCTGGAAACACGCGACCAAAGTCCCCTTGGCCAAGTGTCTCGGCCAAGCGAGTGTAGATGAGGGTCGTTTGGTAGTTTTCGTGGCCGGCGCGTGCGTGGATCTTCGCCGGATCGTCACCACGAATCGCCTCCCACGTAATTCCGGTCGCACGCAGATCGTGAAACCGAATGGGGCGGCTATGAGGGGTTTTGACGTGAAGCTCTTGGCGCCGGACGCCGGCGGCAAGTAAGTCCCTCTTCAAGACAGCCGATAGCCCGTATTCGCCATCCGCGCGTGGCAACACGGCCCAATCGAAGACGGTCCTCCGACCTTCTGCTCGCTTCTTCATTGCCTCGAGCATCGGCAAAACGTTTCGTTCGATGGGCATGCGGCGCGTGATGTTGTTTTTTGGCCCTTTGATGACGGTAGGATTCCGGACGCGATCGATCGCTTTGTAGAAATTGACGATGCCGTGAATCAAGTCGATGTCCGGCCAGGCCAGGGGGACTAGCTCCCCGGCCCGCGGGATCTCATAGACGCTGAACGAATAGAGCTCGGCCCGCTCCAACGGCACGTCGGGGCACGAAACGAGCTGCAGGAATTCGTTCGGGTAGAGAAACTGCTTTTGGATCGCGATGCCCTTGTCCGGTGGTGCAACGCCTTGGGCCGGGTTAACGCTCAGGATGCGAAGCGCTGGGTTCTTCGCGTGAGTGGCGTCGCGGAATAGCGCGCTGACGTGGGACCAGTTGTTGGCCGCGGTCTTCCAGGAGATCTCGTCATCTCCGACGAGATCATCCAGGTAGCGGACGAATCGTTCGAGGACCAATTTTTCCACGACCTGGATGGGAAGGTGACCGTGCTTGTAGCCCCCGCAGAAGTGATAGCGGATCCCTCGTCGGCTTTCGCCGGCGACGGGAAGCCCTTCATCCTCCCTCCAATCGGACCACCGTTCGTTGTACTCGCTAACGGTCTCGCCTCGCGCGATCGGGACAAGCCCGGTCTTGAAGGCGTCATTCGCCATAACCTTGGCGACTATTTCCGCTTGTGGCCGGTCTTGCTGTGGAATGCCCGGCATGTCGATCCAAGGACGCGTGCCATCCGGCATGGAGATGCGCGCCTTCCACATTGCGTCACCATCAAACCACTCCACTGTCCCCTTGCGTTCTCGCATTAGGACACCTCCGCTACACTCGCCTGCTCTCGAGCCGTCGAGGACGGCGGGATTCGCTGCAAAGCCTGGAGCACAAGCCCCATCCGAATTGCCGATCGGTAGTTCAAGTTCATCGATCCGGTCCCTTCGTCGGCCGAAAGCCCGCCGCCCTCAGGAATTGAGTTGCAAGAGATTGAGCGTCACCAGCAACGGGAGCCGCTTTGCGAAATCGACGAGCGTCGTTCGCGCGCGCCCATTGGTCGAAGTCCGCAGCGTCGATCACCCAGTCACGCCCGATCTGGCGCGCGCCCGGAATTGTCTTGATATGACGGAGCATCCAGGAACGCGACTTCCCAGGGCAATGGGGGCCACGCTTCGAGGTGGAATACACCACCGTGGCGCCCGCCGAACGTATGTGCGGAATCAGCAGCTCCGCCAATTTCCTCAGCAGGTTCTCGACGACATGGTCCGGCATCAACGCGCTCATCACAGCATCCATTTGTGGCTTTGGCACCATTGTTCGAATGAGCGTTCTTGCTCCTTGATGTCGACCCCCGTGGTCGGGGCCCCAGAGACTGAATTTCCTAAGTCCTGCATGACTACCTCGACTCCGTTCGCAGCTGTCCGACCCGCAGGAGCGCGTCGTTAACGTCCTCGCAGACCGACACGCCTTCACGTGACGTACTCAGGATCTCGCGCCCGACCCAGAAGACGGGCACGTGGCACGCGATCGCGAGGCGCGCCTCGCAAAACATTTCCCCTCCCGCCCCCGGACGCGCCAGCACCATGACCGCGTCACTGGTACTCACCGCGAAGTCATTCGCCAACGCGAGGGCGCGGCGGCGCTCGCGCGGCAGGCTCGCCAGATCGTCTGCGCCGCGCGCGTTACGCGCCCACTCGGACGTGGCATGGGCGCGGTGAAGTCGGAGGCGCTCGTGCACCTCCCTGACCAGAGCCGCGTCCTCGTACGGCGCGGCGACGTACACGCGAGGCCGGCGCGTCATGCGGTTCTCTCCAAGGTTGCGGGAGTAGCCCCGCCCGGCGCGCGGGATCCCGCGAGGGGCCGTGGGGAGGTCGTCGGGGTGTTGCTCGCCTCGAGGTCGGCCAGGTGCCGGCCGAGATCGCGGTGCAACATGATCTTGGCCACGCGAGAGAGGCGGTTCGCGCGTTTCCAAATCTCTTCAAGAAGCTGCCGGTCTTCCCTGACGTCGTCCGCCGGCGGCGAGGGCAGATAGCGAGTGGGAACTCGCGCGAGAGCCGGCCCCACGGGTACCGCGTCACGCTCGTGATCTTGAGGCGGAAAGTGCTCACGCGTTTTCGCTACGGCCCCGTTCGACGCGGGGGGCCCCGAATGGACGAACGAGCCTCCGTCGGTCGCGCAGAACGCCTCCTTCAGCGTTCGAACTTCACCCCCTTCAACCCGAGCGACTGCCTCGACTTGGCGTTCTTCTGGATAGTGCAGCGCCCGGAGGGCGTCGTTGACGGTGATTCTGCCCGCGCGTGCAGCCGCGACGACCGCCGGCGCGGCCCCGGCCTGGACCTTCTTCGCACGCTCCACCAGCGCGCGCGAGACTCCAACGTGTGCGCCCGCCCTCGCACTGGATTCTCTCGCGTGACGATCCCGCGAAGAGATTTCCCCTCGCGTGAGGGGATTTTGCAAGTCGCCCGCCTGACCCTGCTCGGACGGAATTTCCCCTCGCGCGTGGGGATTTTTCCTCGCGGCCTTCTTTGGTCGTCCGCGTCGCCTTTCCTCCAACCCATAGAGCCTCTCAATCTCGAGGGCCAGGAAGCTCCGCTGGGTTTCGTTCAGATGCCTTCGATGGAGATTCGCGGACGTCGCGTACCCGATCGGGTCGCTACTCGTAACGATGATAAACCTCGGTTCGACTCCGGCCTTCTTGCACGCCGCGAGGCGGCTACGCCCGTCGAGGATGCTTCTCTTTCCGGCCTGCTCTTGCACGACGACGGGATCTCGCAATCCGTTGGCTTGGATGTCGTGCGCGAGTTCCTCGAGCTCCTTTCCAAAGAGCATTGGGAAGATGCTTGCGGCCGGATGCAACGGCAGCGCATAGAGGTCGATCATGCCGCCTTCTCCGAAAGAAACCAACGGATGATGGCGTGCTCATCACGAGGACTGAACCTCGCCAGCGGTCTTTCCTCGATGAAGGCTCGCGCGGCGTAGAGCGTCCGGACGGCCACTTCGAACGGCCGCCTTCGGCCGTCGGCGTGCGCCACGTACTCGCGCAAGGTGTACGCGGGACCAACCAGCCCTTCGCCCCGGAGGATCAAATGGGTCATGCTCTCGATCTTGTGCGTAGCCCTCGGATGAGCGAACACCATGGCGCCCCAGAAGGCGGCCGGGTACTTGGCGCGGGAGAGTCCCTTGAGAGCTTCGATGGATGACTTGTGGCGCTCGTATCCTGCGCGCACCTCGGGGAGTGACCACTTCGGAACGAAGAGCTTCTCTTCGGCGAGCGCCATGCACATCCGCACGGCGGCCACGAACTTCGACGTGCACTTGATGCCGTGCACGAGCGAAAGCTGGTCCGCGAGCGTGCGGCTCCGCCCCATGTCCACCGCATCGAAGGCCGCATCGTCCACGCCGAAGTCGATAGCGACACGAATCACTGCCCCGCTTTCGATGAGGCCGTAGCATCGATGATGCCCATCCCCCAGCCACCCGGATCGCGCGAACGCCATGCCTTGGTGCGTTTGTCGCCAAGCCGCGAGGCTGTCCCGCCCATACATGGCGACGACCGACCTCGGTTCTTTGCGATTCCCTTTCGAGAACGACAAGAGGACCTGCGCCTCGATGGGGCCGACGTTGAACCATTCACGGATCGGGTCCGGCGCGTCCTTGGCGAGCTCGATCCACGTCTCGAGCTCGCGCCGGAACGCGGCCGCGCGCTGTTGTTCGTCCGTCGGCGGCTGCAGGGTGACGTTTCCCACCGCGTCCTTGACGAGGTGGTAGTCGGCGAGAGGGGCGACTTTGCTCTTTGTACTACGACTCATCGGTGACTCCCGTGCTTCCCAAGCCCGCGCCGCGAGCTTCATCGGTGTGGACCATTCGTTGGATCAGATCTCCGGCTTCAATCCCTGATCGGCCGCATCGAGAACGGCCTGGGGATCCTCGATTTCCGCGCTCACGTCGCCCTTGTCTTTTGGCGAAGCCGAGGACAAGTCGAAGCGGATCAGTGTCGATGCGATGTCGGATCGCTCGGCAGGCTCCGTGGTGCCTTCCCGGTCGCCTTCGGCGTCGTGCGGCGTCTCCAGTGGCGTCCGAACGGGAGCTCCGAGAGCAAGCTGCACCTGCCGCTCGCCGGGATCCATCGGCCTCGTCCGAATGCACTCACCGGTGTCGACGCGCACGATCCGCACCACGTTGGCGCTGAACTCCGGGCGCTCCGCCACCTCGACGTCCCGGGTCTCCTCGCCCAGGCGCACAGCGCGCGCGAGCGCACGTAGATCGCTCCGCGCCTCCCGAATGACCGTCCGTTGGGATGCCATCCACTCCCTGCGCTCGAGCTCGAGGTCTTCAATGCGGCTCACGGTCTGGGCGAGCCGCGTAGACTTCTCCGTCCTCTCTTCTTCCGTCAACCGCACGGCGAGTGATTCCGTCCAGCGGCTGGGGCGTGACGGTGAGCTCGTGGTGGGATCGGACTTCGCTACGGCCGATTTCTTCGGCCGGCCCCTCTTGCGCTTGGCAGCCTCAATGGGCGTTACGTTGTCATGCATGAATCCTCCTCGACGTCGGGGCGACCTGCCAGGCGGCGGAGGAACTCGTCGACACGCTCGTAATCGGTCGGCCCCAGCGTCGACCAAGCGCTCGCGGGAAGTTGTCCCTCGGTCATTCGCTCGAGAAGAAAGAGCTTGTTCGCCTGGGGAACGGTGAGATTGCGCTCCCAGCCGCTCCACGCGGCCTGACTCACGTCCGCCGCTCGAGCGGCGGCCATCTGCGTGATGCCGTGCGCCCGGCGCCAATGGCGCAGAAATTCGTGCGGTCGCATGAACATATTTCTAACTATGTTGTTTTGGTGCGCAAGGGGAAAGCGCGCATTCGCGCGTCCAAGCATCGCGTATCACCGAGGTAATATGCGTGCTCTGGATATCACTCTAATGTTGAGCGCCCTCGACGTGGGAGGCGACGAATCGACCGTGGCCCCTGCGCCGTTGCGTGAAATCGACGTGGTGCTTGGGAAGCCTCTTATCGGCTCGGGCTCGCTATTAGTTGGGCGATATTACAAGGCGAGTTATGTTTCATGCATGTCCAACAGGTCGGCATCCCCAGCGATCATCCACTTCGTCGTTCGCTACCTCGAATGGCTTCTGAAGCGCGACTTCCAGGGGCGCTACGGGACGGTAGAAGCGCAAAAAGTGCTTCAGCCGTTCGGCCTATCGCAGCCAATGATTGCGTTAATTCTGAAGGGCAAGGCCATTGGGCTGACGTCCATCCTTAATATTGCGGATTACGCGAAAGTCTCGTTCGACACAGTTATCGGCCGTGTCCTCCCGCCCGAGGATTCGCGATTTCCGAATTTGGAGCGCCTTGTGGCTCAGAACCCGGGCGCGTACTCCCCGGGTGCGGTCGCCATCGCACGTGGTCTCCCGATCAAGAACGACCTAACGATGGACCAGTGGCGGGAGCTATTGGCGGAGATCACGCTCTATCAGCTCAAGTTGGCGGAAAGGCTGGAACCGCCGACCGAGACGGTCATAGCCTCTATCGAACCTCTCCCCACCCGCTTGCGGATGCCGGAGCCTCCGTCCCCCATTGCCCCGGTCGCGAACCTCGCCGACCGGGAGCGCAAGCCCGAGTAACGGCCGTCACAAGTTCGGAGAGGGTCGGATATTGTTCTTTGACTGCGTCGCCTCGATTTCCAATTGACAATTATAGTTTAAACTATATAGTTTGGATTATAACCGTCACGGAGGTTTGAAGCATGACGACGGGAACCATCGGTACGTGTGGCGTGTGCAGAAATTCCACGACCGCGCCCGGCAAGGCACGTTGCGAAGAATGCGACGGCATCGAACGGGAGATTGCGGTCGAGTTTCGATTGCTGCATTCGGCAACCAGCCAGGCCGCATCGTGGGACGCTCTGGCGCAGAATTCGCGCGGTTGGAAATTGGCCGACCGAATCGCGATGCGTGAGTCGAGGCTAGCAGCCGCGAAGAGTCACTACTGCAAGGCCATGGCCTTACGCGCGCGCTTGATGGCGAGGCGCTCCGAGGCCGCTTCGCAACCACCAGCGACGGTGGTCTACCAGTGACCGGCACGGGGTCCAAGGCCCACGGCGCTGCCCATCTCCTCGCGCAGCGCCAAGCGGTCCTCGATGCGCGCGCCGCCGAGGTACTCGCGCGAGGGGCCCTCGAGAAGGTCGAGCACGAGGCGCCGGTTGGGCAGCCCCTTGACCGGATGGACGCCGAGGCGATGGTCGCCTTGGCGAGCTCGGTGGTGCACGAAACGCTGGAGCAGTATTTCGACGCGAGCGAGCGCGCGCTCGGGCGCGATCCGGACAGCGACCCGGTGACATCGTGAACGCGGTAGGCCGACGTGCGGCTTCTCGTTCGGTGCCGGGGCCGTACTCCGGCGTGCGTATCGTGCATTGCACGTTGCCGGTCATTTGCCGAGCGTGCAAACGTTCCCTCCGGCGACGCTCGCGCGTCTACGCCAAGGACTGGCAGGACGTTTATGCCTGCATGCGCTGTGGGTGGCACGGCGAACGTCAGGGCGTACACGCCAGGCGTCGCAGGCTTGGGAGCATTCCATCGTGCGTGATGAGAATCTTCGACTCGAGGTGATGCGCCTTCCCGATTACGGGTTGGTGTTTATCGAGCTGACGAGTAGTTCGATAGGTCCGCACGCGCAGGCAGTCCTTCCTTCGCTCGGGCGGGCCTTCATTGCTTCCTGGCATACCGCGCGACGCCATGGTGGCCTGGGAGGATTGCCGATGCTCACACCACCGGCTGGAGCTGGCTGGCTCCTTGAGCGCGCCAAAGGCAACACCCTTGCTGCCAAGGGCGAGGCAGGTGGGTTTGCCCGGGACGCGCTTGGTGCGGGAGAGAGTGCCTGGTGGCGTCAGGTTGGCGCACAACTCTCGCGCATCCCGAGCGAAGACGACGTGGTCTGCCCGAGCGCATACTGATCCCGCGAAGAACGTCACCTGCGCCTGTGCGCTCCACGCTGATCGAACGCTCGACGTGGTCCGTGAAGATACCCAGCGCCATGGGGCGTCGCGCTGAAGTGCGCGGCGAACCCAATGGAGGTGGTCCCCATGCAACGCGTGAAGCTCCTCATCGATTTCGACGTGTGGCTCTCGACCGACGACATCGAGGGCGTCACGAACGCGCTCGCGGACCGCGCGAACGACGCGATCGCAGCGGATCACCGCGTCCAGATCGTCCACGTCAAGGTGGTCACCAGTCAACCCGCAAATCTTTCGGAGAAAGGAAGAAGCACATGACGGAAGCATCAGCCACGAAGAGATATGGCCGTTCTGAGCGAACGCGCTCAATCCCGACGAGCCCCGCGAACGACGGCACCCATGCCGGCGCCGTTTCGAGCCCAGTGCCCGAGGAAGAGGGGCCGACGATGTCGCTTGCGCAGATCACGGGAGACTTCGCCGACGCCGCCAGCATCAACGAGCGACTCGACGCCGCGCGGCGCCAATTTCATCTCGTTTCCCCAGTCGAGACGAGCCCGAGCGTCATCCCGGATGGATGCAGCGTCGTCTTTTCGGCGGTGCATGTGCAGTTGGAATACGACGCTTTCCCGCACAAGGAAGCGGAGAATTCCTACGGGCTTAAACGTACAGCTTTGCAGCGTATTGGTAACGCCGCCGGCATCGACTGGGACCCTAGGTTCACGCGGCGCACCGACGATGCGAGCCAACCGCACTACTGCAGCTTCAGCGCATTTGGGAAGGTGAAGCTTTTTGATGGCAAAGAGATCCCCCTCTACGGCTCAAAAGAAGTCGACCTCCGTGACGGCTCCGAGCTGACTCGCCTGATCCTAGACTCGAACACGGAGGGCACCGGAGAGGAGCAGCTTCGAGATGCACGGATCCATAGCCATTCGGACTGCGAGACGAAAGCGATGCTCCGCGCGATCCGAACACTCGGCCTTCGCTCGGGATACTCCGAGACGGAGCTGCGGCTGCCGTTCATCGTCGCCCGGCTTCGCTGGACGGGCGTTACCAACGATCCCGAACTGCGCCGCATCTTCGCGCTTCGCCAGATGGAACTCATGCTGCGTGGCTCGCACGTACTCTATGGCGACGGCCCGCCGCCTCCCTTTGTATCGACGTCCCCGTTGCCGGTGCCGCCGCTTTCCCCTTCCCCGGGACTTCATCACCCCGCCAGGACGCGGGAGACGGCGTCCGTACCAGCAGCCCCGCCCTCGGCACCCGTTCCGAAAGGACGAACGGCGGCGCCCTCGAAGTTCGAGCCGATCATCAAGTTCGGCGACGCTCAGGGCACACCGTTCTCGGAAGCGAAAACAATCGATCTGACGTGGTACGCGCAAGCGCTGCGACGTCAGATCGAGAATCCGGCCAAAACGCGGTATCGCGCTCGGAACGAAGACGACCTCAGGGCGGCAAACGAAGAGCTTAGACAACGCGGCGCACCGATGGTCGGCGCGCAAGCGACGACGCCCAGCCGCGAAGACCACCACCCAGCTGCCGGAGGTTCCTATGCGAATCATCGCGTCCGCTGATCATCATTTCGCGGAGACCCAGCGCTGGGAGGAATGCCTTCGCATTCACGCATGGATGGCCGAGGAGGTGGCCCGTCAAGCGCCGAGCCTCTTCGTTTCGTGCGGCGACATCTATGAGCGGGCCTCCACGCCATGCGAACGCGCCGCGGTTGCCGATTGGCTCACGCGCGTGGCCGAGACGTGCCCCGTGCTCATCGCAAAGGGAAACCACGATCGCCGATTGGACCTCGCCATTCTCAGCCAGCTGCGGGCACGCAACCCCATCTTCGTGGAAGAGCGGTGCGGGATTTACGTGATCGCCGGCGCAGCGATTGCTGCGGTCGCCTGGCCGAATCGAGCGAGTATCGCTTCGATGGTCGACCGGCGATTGCCAAGTGGTACCACCGACAACGTCACGCGAGCCTGCTATCAGGACGTGCTACGGGGACTCGGCGAACACCTCGAGCAGCACTCCGGCCCACGTCTCCTCGTCACGCACGCCATGATTCGCGGATCGACGGCCGGCACGGGGCAGCCCCTCATCGGCTCCCAAATGGTCGTCGGCCCGGAGGATCTTGCCCTAGCTCGCGCGGACATCACGATCGCCGGGCACGTTCACATGCCACAGCATTTCGAGCATGCCGGGCGCGCGATCGTCTACACCGGGTCGCCCTACCGCCGTGATTTCGGGGAGGCCGAGGACAAGAGTTTGCTCCGGATCGACTTCGATGCCGCGAGCAACGTATGCGGCTGCGTCGAGGCCTATCCCCGCGGCTCGTGCCCAACATGCCCGAATCGCGGCGTCGTTCGGTGGGATCGGATTCCCAGTCCTGCTCGACCTATGGTGCTCCTCGTCGGCGAATGGGAGGCCGGCTTATGGAAGGGCGGCCTCCCTGGCTTGGACGCAGTACCTGCACGGGCCGATGTTCGTTTCCGATACGTCGTCTCCCTGGAGGAGCAAGCCGCCGCGTGGCACGGTGCTGTGGCCGTCTGCGAGCGCTTGCTCGAGGCAGGGGCGGCCACCATCAAGGTGGAGCGCCAGGTCGAACCGAGGCTGACACCTCGAGTGACCGAGCCGCTCGTTGGTCTGACCATGAACGATAAGTTGCGCCTCCTCTGGGAGACTCAGAAGAGGCCCGTCAGCGAGCCGCGAGCCGCGCGCCTATTGGCGCGTTACGCGGAGCTCGACCAAGAGCACCGGGACTCGATCCCGGAGATGCCCATCGTACGCGGCGGTGGCATGGCTCGGGCGCTCGCCGCGCCCCTCGCAGAGCGCACGAACACCGAGACGCAGGAAGGGACTGGAAACCATGTTGTTTGAATCGATTACCATGAAGGGTTTTCCGCCCTATCGCGAGGAGATAACCGTCAATCTATCGGAGCTCCCCGGGAGGCTGATCGCGGTCACAGGTCGCAATGGGCAGGGTAAGTCGATCTTCCTCGAGCTTCTTGTCGGTGGTGCATTGTATCGCCGCACGCCCACCCGAGGACGCATCAACGACCTCGCCATCGATTCGCACGCGTACCTGGAGGTGGGACTAAAGACCGACCGCCGCTGGACCATCCGCCAGAACGTCGATCGGGGCACTGGAACGTCCGTGGTTCTCGATGAGCGAGGCCGGACGGTCCTACAGACGTCAAATGTGACGGAATTTGACGAATGGGCGCGCCGTACGGTGCCACCTCGTGATGTGGTCTTCGCGTCCGCGTTCGCCGCCCAGGGGGCGGATGGGTTCCTCGGCATGGAGCACGCAAAGAGACGCGCCGTTCTCCTCCGCATCTTGGGGATCCAGCATCTCGAGGCACTGGCCAAGCTTGCACGCGAACGCGCCGCGAAGGCCGAGTCTGCCCTCAAAATCGTGGTGGCGCGGCTCCGCGATGAAGAAGGGCGAGCGGGTGATCCTGCCACATGGGAACAGCGCATCGCCCACGAACGGAACGTATTGGCCGACGCGCTGCCTCGGATCACCGAGGCCCGCGCCGCGGTTGAGGACGCGCGCAACGCATGGCAGGAATACCGGGTCGCATCCTCGCGCCAGGATGAGCTCCGGCACCGGCACCAATTCCTGCAAGACCAAGTCGCCGGACTCACGCAGCGCGTGGAGAGTAATCGGGCGGTGCTCGCCGAAGCCGACACCATCCGACGGGCCGCCCATCAAGCTCGCAGCTTGGACGCGAATCTGGCGGAGCTCGTAAGCGCACACGACGCAGCAACGCAGGCGGTCACCGCGGATCGCGTGGTCCTCCAAAGCCACGAACGGCAAATTGTGTCGCTGCACGCTCAGATGGGGCGTGCCGCAGCGAGACGCGACCGCGCGCTCAGGCGGGCGCCCGACCGAGACGCTGTTGCCGGGGCAGCCGTCAGTCTTCCGGCCGTCCAGCAAGCACTGCAGGCGGCGACTCTGCGGCGCGATGAGCTTTTGGCCGCGATGGAGCGCGTGCGCGAGGAGCGTTTCGGGGTCGCCGAGCGTCGTATCGATGGCATGGAGGCGAGCCTGCTCGCCGTAGCATCGGGGATTCCCGAGCCGCAAGCCGAGGCTCGGGGGGCTCTCGACCGCGATCGGGAGCTTGTCGAACGGGCACGTTCGAGCCCTGAACGGGAAGCCCAGCTGACGGCGCAGGCGCAAGCGGCAAAGGCGGAGGCCTTGGCCCTCGCTGCGAGCGAAGCCGAACTCGCCATCCTCGTTCGGCGCGGTCCGGAAGTCGCGGCGGCCGAAGGTGACGCGGCAGAAGCGCAGAGCGAGATCAAGGCACTTCAGGATCAGCTCGACGCAGAGCGCGTGGCCGTCGCCCTCGCCGAAAAAAGCCTGCGCCTCGACGAGGAACGTCGCCGCAGCACCTCGGAAGCCCTGTCGACGCTTAGGCGAGAGCGCGCGGCCCTCGAGGGCACACTCGCCAAGGTAGGACCGCTGACCAACGCCGAAACTCGCTTGGCCGAACTCGAGCCACAGCTTGAAGACCGAGGCAAGGAGCTCGTACGTGTCGAGGCAAGCCTCGCCGAAATGGTAGTTGCCGCGCCAACCTCGAACCTCGCGTCCCTGTCAGCGGCGCTTGACACCCTTGAGAGCCGGGTGCGCGGCGCCGAGCGCGAATTGGCCGTCGCCGAGGCCGGCCTTGCGCACTCGACCGAGGCCCGCGAGCGGACCGCGGCGCTCCGTGCGGAACGTGCCCGTGTCGAGGCCGACGTGAGCGATTGGACGCGGCTCGGCGAAGACCTCGGCCGTCACGGTCTTCAATCTCTCGAGATCGATGCGGTGGGACCCGAGCTCACCGCGATCTGCAACCACCTCCTCCACACTTGCGTGGGACCCCAGTGGACGACCATCTTCGACGCGGCAGGTGACTGCGTGCTTCGAGTACTCGACACCGAATCAGGACGAGAGGCGACGCCCGAGTCGTTGTGCGGCGGAGAAAAGGTCATCGTGGGTGAGGCCATCTCCCTGTCTCTCGTGGTCCTCGACTGCCGGCGTCGCGGCTGGCAGGAATGCACGATCGTGCGCGACGAGAGCGGTGCCGCGCTCGATCCCGAAAACGCGCGTCGCTACATCCAGATGCTCCGCCGCGCTGCCGACCTCGCGGGCGCGCGGCAGGTGTTGTTCGTCTCCCACAATCCGGAAATCCAAGAACTGGCGGACGTTCGTCTCGACGTCGCGAATGGTCGCGTTTCGGTGTCAGAGCAACAAAACGCAGCTTGACCTACACTTGGACCTCTAGCGATTCTCGTTCGAGCGTTTCCAATGTATGTCAAAAAAATTGGCGAAAGCCGGTTGCCGGCGAGTGAGTCGCAGGTACATCAACGGTCACGACGGGTGGTGGTTCAGCCTGGAGCGACGATGTCGGGAGTCTACTCATTCGAGCTCGAATTTGATGCCTTGGTCACCTTGCCTGCAACGCTCGAACGCCATGGCCCCCGTGGTGGCGGGATCGTTCGGATCTCGGAGCTACGGGATGAGGCGCCTCCTGACGAGCTAGGAGTGCACTACGTTGCCACTGGCGAGCCCGCCGAGGATCCTGAGGTTCCTACTCTTGCGTATGCGCTCCAAAAAACGGGGCTCGTGGGCTATGGCCACTTGGTGACGCAGGTCGGGGCCGCGCCCGTGTGGCTCGCGCCGAAGACCTCGAGCCTGTGGCTCGCAGCGCACCAGAGCTATTCCCACCCGTGGTCAAACCTTCCGTTTTCCAGCGTCCACAATCAGGTTCAGATCGAACTGGATGCCAAGGTTACGCGGCATCTCGAACGGCTCCTCGATGGCGATCCTCGGCATCGGGAGTTCATGCGACTCCTCGCTCGGGGAATGGAACGCCGCGCTCGACTCCGTAGCCCGAAGTTCGCTTCGGGGCCGAAGTGGTAGTTCCATCCTAACGACGAGCCTCGTTCGCCTGAATTCGAGTCGTCTCTTCATCCCGTGCTTTCGCTTTTGCGGCGCGCGAGAGGTGGAAGCGTGGGAAGCTCGTCCGGGCCAGCCGCATCGATCGGTTGCGTATCGTCCGGGGAACTCTTGGTCAACGGACGCATTTCCCCTTCTCCGCGGCCAGCAGCAATAGGCCACTCGCGGCTGGCCATCCCGGAGCTGTCGAGCGGACCTCGGTCCGCGGGCGCTGCCTGCTCGATCGTCGCCTCGTTCCGCCCTGGAGCGCGTAGCCGATAGTATTGACGCGCCGATTCAAGGACGCGGGCGAAGGCGAAGGCGTCACGCGGCCGGAGCGTCGGGTCCCGTGAGAGCGCGGTGAAAACCTCCTCATCGAGGAAGTCCGGAACATCAGGCATGAAATGGGATAGGCGATCGGGAGTACGCTTCACGATAGCCGCGTTAACTTGTCCTTGGGTGCGACACCCCTCCGTGACTGGATGACGACCCGTGAGCATCTCGAAGAGGACGATTGCCACCGACCAGAGATCGGTCGCAGGCGTAATGCGACCACCCTCGATCTGCTCCGGTGACGCGTTGGTTCGCGTCCCGACGAACGTTGCCGTTGTCATTGGGTCAAGGTCCGTGATGATCTTGATATCAAACCAATCAATCACCTTTGTCACGCGGCCGTGGTCGACCTGGTGGTGGAGGAACGTGTTCTCGCACTTGCAGTCACGGTGAACGACGTTCCGTTCGTGTGCGTAGCCCAACGCCCGCAAGATCTCGATTGCGATCCGGAGCGCGTCTCGCGGTGGAAGTTGTCCCTTCTTGCGTGTGAGATACGCTCGAAGGGTCTCCCCTTCCAGTTTTTCCATGATGCAATACGGAACCGGTGGCCAGTTACCGATGGTTCCGAGGTCGACGATGGTGACAATGCCCGGATGGCCATCGAGGTGGGCGAGCGCCCGCGCGCCGCGCATAAAGCGCTCGCGGATCTCGCGATCGTCAGCCACCGAGCGACTCAGGACCTTCGCGACGAAAGGCTTCCCCAGCCTGCGGTGGTGCACTTCATAGACGCCGCCTGCCGGACCGGACGAAAGGATCCTCGTGATTGTATAGGGGGTCTCCCCTGTAACGAACGGATCGTTTGGCGCGTATTCGGCGTGCACGGGGTCGCAGTCAAGCCCCTTGCAATGCATGAGCCGAGACCCGCACACCTGCTGTGCAAGAAAAGGCGGCCGTCGGACGCCCAGAAACGGGGCTCGGACTACGACGCTAAGCGGGAAGGCCAGCAGAAACGCCGCACCTTCCCGTGGCAGCGCACGGGGCGATATTGAATGCGCCCGTCTCTACTCCATCTCCTGGCTCGGCATCCGCGCTTGGAACGAGGACTCTCGTTCTTCGGTGACGAAACCAAAGCCGAATATGTCGCTCGTGACCAGAGGTCGCCCACCAAGTGACACCGGTTGTCTCTATTGCGCGATGCGGGGATGGGAACGTGGGGGCTCGATCGCCCGAACCCCCCCTTGCTGCAATCACATGTTCGATAACCGAGAGTGTGTCCTTTCAGAGGCACCAACACTACACATGCAATCAACCATGTCGCCGGATTTGCAAAGCCTCCTCGCACTCGTCCGAGCGTCGCGAGGGTTTCAGATTCGCGAGGTCGCTGAGGCAAAGCTCGGTCGGCTCGCTCAATGGTTCTCCTCGGAGGCGATCGACGCTGCGGTGGTGGGGGTCAGCGGTGGTATCGACTCCGCGCTCGTTCTCGCACTTCTTCGTGCACTCGAGGAGCGCGGCATCCTACGGCGCGTCGTCGCCCTTCTTTTGCCCATCCACGCCCTGGGCGCGACCCGACAAGAGGAAGCGACCGCGCGAGGTCGCCGCGTCGCGGAGGCGCTCGGGGCCGAGGCATGGGAAGCGCCCCTCACGCGCGCCCACGCCGCGACCCTCGATGCGCTGGCCGCGGCCTCCGGGCTTTCGTTCGATGCGTGGTCGGACGGGCAGGCGCTCAGCGTTGCGCGAACACCGGCCCTCTACGGAGCGGCGGCACTTCTTCAGACCCACGGATATCGTTCGATCGTGTGCGGCACCACCAACCGTGATGAGGGCGCCTACCTCGGGTTCTTCGGCAAAGCCTCCGACGGCATGGTCGATCTCCAACCCATTTCGGATTTGCACAAATCGGAGGTCCGCGCGCTCGCAGCCCACTTCCACGTTCCCAAGGACGTGGTCGCCGCGGTGCCCACCGGCGACGTGCACGACGGCCGCTCCGACGAAGAGATGCTTGGCGTCTCCTACGACGCGGTCGAGCTTTACCTCCGCCTGCTCGAACTCGGGCGCGACGCGACCGTCGCCGACCCACACGGCGCGATCGCGCGACAGCACGCCCTAAACGCCCACAAGTACCGCGTCGGAAACCCCGCAGTCCATCTGGACGTCATGCCACGTGGCGTGCCAGGCGGCTGGTCGGACGAGCCTCTCGCCCCTCGCACCGAGAGGCGTCCCGCACAAAGCACGATCCCCGGAGCATGGGATCCACCGCCGATCGATTTGGAGCCCTCGCCCCTGGCGAGGCTATCGTTTGGAGAGCCGCTGGCCGGCGTGGAGGGGTTCGCGCTGCGCGTGCCCGAAGTGCTTACGCCTGCCGATTGCACGGCCCTGTGCGACGCCATGGCTCAATCCGGTATCGCTGAGCCCGTCGACGTCACCGGGATCCCCTCCGCACGCCACGCCGAAGGCGTCGGCTCGACGCGTGCGACCGCATGGTCACCGGAGCTTGCGCGTGCCTTATGGGCGAGGCTCGCGCCGGCCGTACCGAGCGTGCGCTTCCTCGGTGCGACAACGCCGACCGACGGCTTCGCTACAACCAAGCGAGCAAGCCACCGCACGTGGCGGGTCGTCGGGCTCTCTCCCCTGCTCCGATTCATGCGCTACGAGCGCGGCGGGCGGCACTTTGGCCACTACGACGCCGCGTTCGACTACGGCGATGGCCGGCGAACGCTGCTCTCGGTCGTCTTCTACCTGCGAGGAGCGGCGGGCAGCGGCGCGACGCGCTTTCTGCGCGATGGTCAGGAGGGACTCCCTACCGACGAACGGAACTTCGACGATTGGACTCGCGAGGCTCGCGACGACGAGATCGTTGTGGCCGTGGCGCCTCTTCTCGGGGACGCGCTGGTCTTCGACCATCGCCTCTGCCACGACGTTCAACAATGGGAAGGGCCGGACGCGCGCATCGTCATCCGCGCCGACGTGGTCTACGAAGCCGTCCCCGATGGTCGGAGCACGTGATGCCAGACGCCATGCACTGGAAGATTCAGCGTGATCCCTACCTTGCGGCTCTCTGGGCGCGGCACGGCGAAGCCGCGGTCTGGGCGGCGGGCTTCTTCTTTGATGATGACGACGAGGACGCGCCGCTCGACGACGTTGATTGGCTCTGTACCCCACGCCCCAAACGAGAAGTCTGCGGCCCGAGCCCCGCGGTGCTCCTCTCCACGGGCGGGTTCTGTCCGATCCACAAGGGCCATCTCGCAATGATGGAACGCGCCAAGCTGGCCGCGGAACGGGCGGGCTGGAACGTCATTGGAGGCTATTTCTCGCCCGGCCACGATGCGTACTTGCAGAAGAAGTGCGGGGCCGCGGCAATGCCCGCGCACGAGCGCCTTCGCCTTTGTGCCGAGGCGGTGCGCACCAGCGACTGGCTCTCGGTCGACCCGTGGGAATCCATGCATCGCCGCGTGTCGGTGAACTTCACCGACGTGGCCGCCCGCCTTCGCGCCTATCTGCGTACCCACGTCGACCCGCGCATCGAGGTCCTTTACGTGTGTGGCGGCGACAACGCGCGATTCGCTCAGGCGTTTACG
Source organism: Sorangiineae bacterium MSr12523 (assembly GCA_037157775.1). NCBI lineage: Bacteria > Pseudomonadati > Myxococcota > Myxococcia > Myxococcales > Pendulisporaceae > Pendulispora > Pendulispora brunnea. The sequence goes on along the minus strand of CP089982.1, from coordinate 5,326,346 downwards.
GAACGCGGCGGGTGCATCGTCGTCGCGCGCCCCGGCGCCAGCGCAGAATATGCACATTGGCGTGCGCGCCTCGGCAAGCATCCTCGCGTCCTCTGGACGGATGGGACTCACGCCAGGTCGTCACGCGACCTTCGCGCCGCTGTTTGGAGCGCGCCGCCGAAGCGGGACCTTGTCCTACGTTGCGAGGACGAGCACGCGGTGCGCTCCCTCGGGTTCGACCGTGCACGATTCGCCGCATTCCAACGGCAGCTCGTTAGTCTCCTGGCCCCCTACGTGAACGTACGCACGGAGCGGATGGTACCTGCGTCCGTTCCGGTTTCCACGCTGCCCACCATCAGCCTCGACGCAATGGTGCCATCGACCTACCAGCTCGCGATAAGTCGGCTCTTTTCCCTTGGAGGCTACGAGCTACTTGGCCATGTCCGCCGTCCTGGAGCTCCGCCCCTGACGGAGCAGATCGCATGCATTGCCCCCGGCCGCTATGCCCTACGCGACGACGACAGCGTCACGGGAAGCACCCTCAAAGCCGCAAGAGCCTTGCTGCCGTCCCACGTCATCGTCGACGACACGCACCTCGCGATACGGCAGCGGGCCAACGAAGACGTCGTCGATGCGCGGGACTTCCTCCTTGGGGCGGATCACGGGGGGCTGGTCATCGCGCTACCGGGAGGCGGCATCGGGCGAGCACCTTACGCGCTGCCGTATGTCGACCCGGCTGTGCGCGCCAGCATCCCTGCGTCCCACAAACTCTCGACGGAGATATGGGAGCTGAACGCGTGCACGTTTGCGCGAACGGGACTCCGCGTGCGCGATTTACCCGCACCAACGCGTGCGAGTTTTGCGCAATTTGGCGACAGCCTTCCTCTAGAGCGCGTGTGCACCTGGCACTCACGGAACCTGCAGCGCTTCGCTGGTTCGTTGCCACCTCACGAATGACGCCCATGGGCGAATGACTGCCGCTCACGCTGGAGTTCGCCGGCCCGATCGCTCGCCAGGGGAGCTCACACCTTGGAGCTCGGAGAGGGCTCCTCCGATGTGGAGGAGACACGAATCATCGGACACCCTGCGCGGTCGCGCCATGGGCGAAATCGGCGACCGCGAGGTTTCTGCCGGGGCAGGCCGTGTGAGCCCCGCGGACCTCGGAGTGGCCGAGGACGTGCTCCCTAGGAATGGCGAACTCCCGTTGCAGTCGGGCGAGGAGACCGGACAGGGCCTGCTTTTGTTTCGGGCTCGGCGGAGTCGTATCGAGGTTGCCAATTAGGCAAACGCCGATCGCGATTTCGTCCAGCACCGCGCCGGTCTGGGGGTCGCGGAGCGCGGACGCGACATGGGCCCCCGGCTGCTGCTTTGCCCAGCGCGGCCCTTCCTCGATGGCACCGTCCGCGAGGCCGTGACCATTGCCAATGACGAAGTGATACGCCATTCCGCGCGGCATGCCCCGAATGCCGCGATGGTAGGCCTCGAAGGCTCGAACACTGCCTCCCTGCGTTCCGCTGTGATGCACGACGATATATCGCCACTTTCGCGGCGCGACCCGCTGCTTGGCGCTGGCGAGCGTCGGCAGCAAGGCCAAGGACACGAGGCAGAGGGCGAACGATCGGCGGCGCACTTTAGCGACGGTACCGATCGCCGCGCCCGAAGGCTAGAAACCGACGCCTCGATGGGGAGCTGGGTAGAGGGTCGAGCAAAGATGCCGCCGCTCACGAGCCGGCGCACGGGACGATTGATGCGTCAGCGTCTAAAGCGTGAATGCGGCGCGGTGCCCCTCTCTCTCGTATCGCCAAAGCTTCTCGCGAAATGCTGAGCTGCCGCGGCGACCTTTCGCGACGCCGCGAGGAACTCGTCACGCTCTTTCCCTTTTCGCGGAACGTTGCCTAACGTGGAGCTTGAGGCGAACGCATGGGACTACTTCATTCGATCTTCGGTGGCGGGACGGAGCTCCTGCTCAATGTTGACAACCAGGTTGCATCCCTCGGATCCATCATTGGGGGGCGTATTGTGCTCAGTGGCGGAGCGAAGCCGAGGCAGCTGACTGAGCTCATCGTAAAGCTGTGCAGTGTCGAGATGTACACAGTCGAGGGTGAGAGCGAGCCCAGGGTTGACATCGAGGTGCTCGAGTCTCAACGCGTGGCCGCCGGCATCCAGCTCGCTGCGGGCGCCAAAGTCCCTTTCACATTTCGTCTCAGGGTGCCGGACGATCTCGAGCCGAGCGCACGCCTTGAAAGAACGAGCTACCAGGTCATGGCCACGGCTGACATCCCCGGCGTCGTGGACCCCGAGGCCAACGTGCAAGTCACCATCGTGGAGGCGAGCGAGCACGAAGCGCGGCCGCTGACCCTGCAGGAGATCGTCCAGCTTTTTCCTGACCTGCACAGCCCCGACGAAGAGCGCCTTTGTGAAGCCCTTCGTGGCTTCTACAACGCTTGCTTCAACGACGGGCCACAGCTGATGGAGGGCGAACAGCTCATTGGCTACCACATGATGAACGGCACTCCGCGAGTGCGCCATCTGGCGCTCCAGGCATGGGCCCACCTGGTCGACAACCGCGTGCAGCCGCAGCATCTTCACGTGCTCTACTCGTTGGCCAACTCTCCTGGCCTCGATGAAGACATGTTCACCGAGGTCATCGTCGCCGCCGCGAAGTTCGCCGAGGAAGGCGCCCTTCCCCTGGTGCAGCAGCTTGCGGTCCACCCGGATCCGGAGGTCCGCGAGCGCGTCGCCTGGAACCTGTATTCACGGGCCGCGGAGAAGTTTCCGGGCAAACGCGAACTCCTTCTCCAGCTATCACAAGACGCCAGTCCGGCCGTGCGGGCGGAGGCGGTTCGCGGCTTGTCGCAGTTCGTGGACGAACAGGGGCTCGCACAATGGCTCGTACAGCGCGCCGAGTCGGACCCGGAACCCGAGGTCCAAGCCGCCGGCATCAAGGCCCTGCACCTCGGAAGTCACCACGGCCTGCTGGACTTTTCACTCGCCGTTTACGAGAAGCACCTGCAGAATCCGCACCCGTTGGTCCGGAAGGAAATTGCCTACGGCGTTAGCTACATTCCGGCAGATGCCGTACAGCGCACGGCTGCCATCGTCCAGCGTCTCGCACAGGATCCTGAGGAATCGGTGCGCGATGCGCTCGCCGAAGAATTTGCCGACATGAGCGACACGCCGCAGCTGCTGCCGGTCGTCCAATACATGGCCCAACATGATCCGTCACCCAAAGTGCGGCGTAGAGCTCTCGGATCCATGGGAGCCCTCATGCAGCCGAAAGAGGCGGCCGCCTACTATGGGCAGTGTCTCGCGCAGGCGCGCGGAGAGGACGATCTTTGGCCCATCATCTACGGACTGTGCGAGCACGCCAGGTGGCCTGAGGTGCAGCCGATTCTTTCGCACATCGGTCAGCTCCCCTACCCCGATATTGCAAACGCCGCGCGGGAGGCGATGACAATGCCGGCCTGGAGATTCCGACAACAATTTCGCCCCTGGTGATCGGAGTGTTGCAACTTTTTCCGGGTAATCACGGGGTCACGGCGGCATGATCTTTCGTTATGATCGGCGTCGCCTGTTGCACTCGTCAGATCTTGCCGGGGAGCCCAAGCTCGCTGGCCCCATCCACCGTCGTCGCCCCGCAAGGAGCCGGTGACCACGGTGTTGGAACGCCTGCTCCTTAGAGCTCGCTGCCAGCGTTGTGCTTCAGGCCGAATTTCATCGGCGGCACGTCAACGCCATCGGCTTTCGGCTCCGGCCGACGCGGGCGCGTTGCGCGCGATTTACTACTCGATCGTCCCGCGACTATCCGCCGTTCGAGTTAGCCAATCCGATAGCCACGTGGGAGGCTTGGGGCTCAGGGGCTCGAACATTCGACGGTGGGGAGGACCCTCCCACGTCTCGGCCAGATTCAGAGCGCGCTGCTGCCACGCCTTTTCCTCGTCAACCGCGACCTCGGGAGGTGGCGAATGTTCGAACTCGTTGGCCATATCTTCTGCTGCCTGCGCTACGCCTTGCCCGACCCAGATCGCGCCTTCGATGGCCTGAATCGAAGATTCTTCATCCGTTGTGAGGGAGCGCAGTAGGAAGAGGACCGCCGATACCGCTTGCTGCAAAATGCTAATTTCCTTTTCGGAATAGTAATCGTTCAGATCTTCGAGCGTTGCTTGACACTCCTTCACCTCCTCGGCCGCGACTTCTTCTCCGCACGCATAAGCCCAACCGAGCTCGATGCCGCGAGCGACGTCCTTGTAGAAATCGCCCACCCAATACTCTTCGTAGACAGGATAGACCCGCGCGCCTTCCTCTGCGGCGAGGGCGATGCGATTTAGCCGTTCGATCTTCTTTAACTGTAGTGGCAACGATTGTAGGGTGAACATAGTGTTGGCCGCTGGAGGATTTGCGTCCGTCCCCAAGACTCTGCCCGGAATACCGCACTGGGACTATGAGGGTCGGCGCCTACTAGGCGCCATCGCCGTGGCTCGGCGCCTGAGCACCGACGTCGGTCGCGCACGGGCTGCTTCCGGTAGCACCTTAGGTGAGGTGGGCGATTCGCGCGCTCCAGTCCTTCAACCACTTCGGCGGCCTGCTTCCGATCGAATCGAACATTCTTCGGTTGGGAACGCCCCGCCATCCAACGATGAGTACCAGCGCGGCATCCTGCCAAGCCTTCTCCTCTGCCAGTGCGGCTTCGGTTCTCGCGTTTGGTGTTTGGCGATTGGCCATACCCTCGGCAAACTCCGCCGCATCGAGTGCCATTACGAGGGCTCGCGCAACGGCGAGCACTGCCTCCCCTTCGTCCGAGTTCGTCGCCTCCGCCGCGCGCTGGATGACGACGGCGGCTTCAGTGGCAACTGTTACCTGTTCTCCCTCAAGAAACTCGACAGTCTCCTCGACCTCTTGGACGCATGCCGCAAACTCGCCCTTGTCGACCGCCTCTCCGCAAGCGTGAGCCCATACGAGCTCAAGCGTTCGAGGGATCTCGTCAGCGGGAGGCTCGCGCCAGTACTCCTCAAATACCGGCAGGACACGGTCCCCTACCGCCGCTGCTAAGGCAACCCGGACGGGATGACGCGCTCTCTTCAGTCTCTCCACCATCGAATCGATGATATCCACTTTTGCCATCTCCTCGCTGTTCAGCCGAACTTACAGCTTATTCACTGGTTCCGGAATCTTATCCAGTTTCCCCGCGTTTCCGAGTGCTTCCGTACAGGATCCCGTCCCCTTACAACAGGGTAATGTTGGCTGCTGAGTTAGAACCGTCTCGTTGTTCTCGTCCGCCCCGTTCTCCATCCTCTGCTCGGCGTGATGCCTTGTTTCGCCTTTCGGGTCGTTCGGCAGTTTCTTGGAATAGTCTCCCTCACGATTCCCATTTTTGTCGTACTCTCCGAGTTTCTGTTTGGACTCCGGATTCGTCAGTCGACTCTTGGGTCCACCCTTCCGATGATTTGGATTTGGCCCGCGCCCCTCCTCTACGAGCCTGGGAGGGGCTTCCCGCACCCGCTCGCCGGGATGCATCGCGTCCTTCACGCTATTGGGGACCTGCTGATGGTTCGAGCTCGAGGTGACGATAACGCGACGATTTCCATGCGCATCTTCCGTAACACCGACCGAGAAGCAGATTCGTTTTTCTTGCAGCGGGTCGTCCGACTGTTCTCCCTTCTTCGGATGAGCTTTATCATAGGCATCTCGCAGAGCCTTCGAGCGCTCCTTAACATAGTCCCGGAGCTCGCCGTCGGACATCTTCTTCAGGCGCTCGCTTAGCGCCTTCTCGTGTTCGTCAAGAGGACGCGGCAAGTGCTCGCTTTGCTTATCGGGGCCGCCCTCTGTTTGATCCTGCGGCTTGGATGTCTCTGGGCAGGCGTTTGATAGCCCACGCACGTCGACGTGCCGCACGGGATTCGCCGAACCGTAACCGTAAAGGTTAAATCCGCCGCGAAGTCCCTGCGGATCTGTTTCCAGAAAATGTCCAAGCTCCGGGCTATAGTAGCGAAACCGGACGTAATGAAGTCCGGTCGGTATATCGAAATAGTGACCCGGCCATCGGAGCGGCTGATGAAAATTCTGACCAATCTCCACATGCGCCGCGCCATACGCCTCGTACCGGGCCCGCCAGACCACATTGCCAGCGTCGTCGTGAACTATCTCGGGAGCGCCGAGGTGATTCCCAAATACGAAGTATCGCCTGCCGCTCCGAGGATCGGCGTCAATATGCTCGTAGTCGATGAAGGCAACCGGCGCCATTGCCAAATCATCGGCATACACGTACACACGCACGCGGCCTGTCGACTCCACCTCCGCGGCAAGGCGGTCAACGTCCCAGTAGAACGTCGTAATTGTCCCATTGAAGTCCGTCTCAATTCGACGCCCTAGTACGTCGTACCGGGCAGACCACCTAAAGGCCGGGCCCTCGATGGAAACGAGTTGGTCGCGCGCGTTGTGCGTAAGGCGAAAGGTCCCCGCAGAGGTATGGCGAACGGATAAGTTGTCGCGATGGTCGTACTCGAACCGGCTCCCATTCGCATCGGAGAGGCGTTGGCGGCCGACCGTGGCCCCCTTTAGGCCGGGCGCTTCGATCAGCGTATCGCTGAGCGAGTACCGGAACGTACGGGTCTCGCCACTCGGCAGCGTCTCTCCAATGAGCCTATGCGCCGCATCATACGAATAACGATGAGTGCCGCGGGCGCTATCATGAATGGCACGCACATCACCCTCGCCTGAGCGCTCAAAGAGTCTCGTCCAAGTGTGTGGCGCACTTGTATAGACAAACTTCGCAAGGCAGTCCCCACCAGGATGAAATTGGGTGACCTCGGTCACTCCATTCGACATGCGGCGACGCACCACACCTCCTTGACAGGTTTGAATCGAGTGGGTCGCCCCAGTAGGGTCCGTGATGTCAATCCTATTGCGATGTTTTCTTTCGTATCGGGTAATGAACCGATCGAGAACGCGAATCTCGGTGAGCTCTCCCCCATCGAATCCGCGGAGCACGCCGCGAGAGTTCCGCTCGTCCCGCACACGTTGACCCCAAATGCTATACTCGAATGCATACGTATCACTCGTCCCAGCCTGCGTTGCCGAAGCGGAGGCAATCTGTCGTCCTGCGGTGTAGACAAGTTCGTGTCGGCCACCATCACCGAAAGCGATGGTAACGCGTCGTCCGTCGTCCTCCCGCTCGAACCGCAACAGGATCCGCCCGTGGCGATCTCTCTTTTCCGCGAGCTCATCAGCGGCGTCGTAGCTGTACGTCTCGTGCACAACGCCGTCGCGAAACACTCCTGACAAGCGATTTCGCAAATCGTAGCGGTATTCTGTCGTGAAGCCACTCGGGTCGATGACACGGAGGGGCATCAATCGTCGGGAGTGCGTTACATCGACGATTGCTCCCAATGGGTTGATGATCTGTTTGATACGATTCCATGACTCGTAGGTCCATCGCCACGAGGAACCATCGAAATCTGTGAATCGCGTTCGGTTCGCCGATGCATCGTACGACCAAGATCGGCGCTCGCCATTGCTTCTCTCGACGCGGAGGCGAAGGCCTTGCGGATCGTGGACCGTCGTTTCTTGCCACCTTTCGGCAAAGTCCACCGAGAATTTGCCGGTCGCGGGGGGAGTGAGGGCGTCGATAATGAACGCCGGCAAGAGATCAAGCTCGAGATGTCGCCGGATGGGAAGTCCGTGGTTGCCAGACAGGAGCGAACCGTATTCCCATTCTCTAGCGGTCGCCGCGACGTAGTGCGCGGGGGGCCCTGGCCAGCTGTCGAGCGGCCAGATGTGTCCGGCGGAATCGGCGCGACCAATCGCTTTCCCTGTTGCATCCCGGACTATTTCGAAGCGTCGGCCGGACGCGTCGGTCTCCGCTGCAAGTTTGCCAGCGTCATCGAGTTCACGGCGATATTCGCCGCCGTATGGATCCACCATTCGGGCCAGATAGCCATCGTGGTGCTCGTATAGCCACTGACCACCGTCGGCGAGAAAGACGACCGTGGCGCCATCCAGGTACTGGAGCCGGACCTCTTCAACCTGGTCCTCCGCGCCGGAGTAGATGCACCGTCCTCGATTGTCGTACGCGTAATGGAATGCGTAGCCGCGACGGTCGACGAGTTTCGACATTCGCCCCGTGGCGTCGTACTCGAAGGCAAACGACCCACGATATCGGTCGGCTCCCCCAACGAGGTGCCCATTGGGGTCGTACTTGTACCAGAGGAGTACTTCTTCGCTGGGCCCCGATGGCTGTGAAGTGTGCAACAGAACGAACGCAGCCATCTGTGCGCGCGTCACACCCGGGCGAAATGGGTCCGGCACCTGGACCCAATCAACTCGGATCGTTCGTCCGAGAGAGTCCGAGAACGACGAAATCAGTGCCGTCGTCCCGTCGTAGTAGATGTGCGTCTTGCCGGCCGAATTCGCCATCGCTACCAGGCGCGCGGGGCAGTCCGCGCGCCACATTTCGAACTCGAGAATGCGTTCGTCCGGAAGGTGTACGTTGTAGGCGTTCAGCCGGACACGTTCGAGTTGATAGCCAGCGTGCGTCGTTCGGGCTCCGTCCTCCTGTGGGAAACGAAACGAGATGCGCGTACCGTCGGGGCCGACGTACCCGACGGTGTTGTCGTAGGTGAATTGGAGCTCGTGGTCGAAGTCGTGTCGATGTCCCCAGCCGAGGCCCCGGTTCTCCTCGCAATTGTTGCTGTTGTAGTGCCGGACGAACTCGAACGGGAACGGCACCTCGAGCCGAAAATCGTAAGTGGCGTCGATGAGAGCACCGGTAATGACGTCGACCGGATCGCCGACGTAGCGAAGCGCGTCCTCGCGAAAGCGACAGGTCATCGTCATCCAGCCCTGCAGCGGCATCCACCCGGCATGTCGGCTCCCCCGCCCTCCTCGCCTGTCTTCTTTTTGAACTTGCCCTTAATCTTTCGAATCAATTTCTGCATAGGGTCGGGGATGTTGGGCATGGGGAATCCGCCGATAAGCACGTTCGGAGCACCCGTGAGTAGGACGCCGCGCGTCGGCGGCACTGCCATGTCGCTGCCCATCGATGCGCTGATCGCCATGGCTGCGGTATCGACGGCCATTGCAGCAGCGTCAATGGCAGCCGCGATCGCGTCGGCCTTCTGCATCTCGGGATCGGGTTCTTCCTTGGCGTCCGCGATATCGGCGGCGATGCCGAGGACCCCCACGGCGGTACCGACGCTGAGCATACCCTTCAACGCCGCGCGTACCGGGCCGCCCTCCGATGGGAAACACGCCTGCGCGAAATCCAGCATGCGCGCCGCGCGCATACCTCCGATGAAGACTTGCGAGGAGCCGGTCTTTATTTCGAACATGGGTAGGAGCCCCACGCACGTCAGAGCAAGGCCAATGTCCCCTGCCCGGGCCGCCGGGATGTAGTTGATGAGCACCTTGATCGTGCATCCCAAGAGGACGACCCCAAAGCTGGGGAGAGGCACCGGCGCCGGCGTCGCCGGCGGTGTAAAGCTCGGTGGGTGCGTATGGCCGTGAGGAGGCGCGACGTACATCGAGCCCATAGTGGCTGCGGGGAGATGAGGGAAAAGAGCCGCCACTTGGGCCGTGGCCATCGCCACGCCCGTGTTGATCATTTCGATGGGGAGGCTCAGAAGCCCCATGGCTGCCCCCGCCACATCCTGCGCCTTGCGCAGTGCATTCGGGGGTCGCGGCGGCGTCTGCTCGCCGCCTCCGGAGCCGGCACCACCCCCTCCCCCTGCGCCACTACCAGCCCCTCCTCCGCCACCGCCAGCACCACCACCACCCGCGCCGGCAGCTCCGCCTGCCGCCGGCGACGGACTGGCCAACTTGAACGGTGCGATCGCGCTTTCCACGTTTTGGGTGAGCGCGGGCATCGCCGATTCGGTGAAGGACTGCCAGCTCATGATGCCCTCCGCGCCTTCGCGAGATGGGCATCAAGTTGGTGCAACTCAGCGCTCACGGCTTCGTACCGTTCGGCGGCGCGCAGGGCGCCGCATGCGTCGCGTTGACGCACGAGGAGACGGTGCAAGTGTTCGTAGGCTTCGAACGTTCGCGCGACAGCGCTTCCTTGTTCCCACGCCTGGAGCGCCTCGACGTGCTGGCCAAGCTCGAAGTAGCAGACGCCAATGTTCTCGGCGCATTGTACCTCGACCTGCGTGTTGGCCATCGCGTGCGCGATGTCCTTTGCTGCCTGGTAGTATCCGCCCGCCTCGGTCCACCGCCTCTGCGAGAGGTAAAGGTTCCCCAGGTTCAGGGTGATGTTTAGGAGAACCGGAATAGCATCCACCTTCCCGGGATCGTTGGCCTGCTCGAGGCGCTGAAACGCAGGCGTGAGTGCGGATTCGAAGTACGCGAGCGCTTCATTCGGTCGCTCGGCGCGCGCGTGCACCTCGCCGACGCCGTTGAGTGCCAGCGCGTGCAGCGCAAGTCGCCCCGTCCCGCCGTAGTAGCGGGCGGCGAGCTGGTACTTGTCGATCGCTTGCGGAAAGCGCTTATGTGCATAGTCGAGCCCTGCCAAGGTCAAGAGGGCCGGCATGCGCTCTTCGAGAGCCACGTTGGGGTCGGCAGCGTGGTCCTCCACGGCTCGTTCGAAATCTTCGGGTCCGAGGCGTGGCGTGTAGAGTAGCGTACCGCGTAGCTGGGTCTGTGCATCCCCGAGCGCGGGCCGAACTGCATCATCCCGAATGAGCACCCGAATGTGATGACACCACGGATTCGGAAACTCGTGCGCCATCAGCTCGAAGACGAACGCGCGGTACCCAGCCGAGTCGGCGATGTGCCCGGGAAACATCCCCCACACGACCCGAACGGCATCGAGATCGGGAGAAAGGGCCCTCACGTAAAGCATCAAGCTCCGCACACGAGCCACGGGCGAAAGCGAGCGCTCGAAGGCTTCCCGTGGAAGCGAAGGCCAAAGGGGCTCCTTCGCCTTTTCGAGCAGTTTGGATGCTCGTTCGCGCTTCTCATAAACGCGCCAGGCGATCCGATCCGCATAGTCGGCGCTGCTGGTGAAGCCATCGACGAAGAGCCAAAGCATGTCGCCCACCTCGTCGTCGAGTGTGTCGACTGTCTTGACCACAAGGCCGTTTGACGCATCGAGGAGCTCGATGACCAAAAGCACCTTGTCCTTCTCCTGGGTGATGAACGACCGCAGTCGCTCCGTCAGCTCGTCGAGCAATTTGCGCATCAGCTCAGCCTATTTTTACCAACGCGCCGCCGACGGTCGTGATGGCCTTGCTGGTCACGTCGGTGTTGGGGCCATTCAACGCCGCCTTTTGCGGTGTGGTGCTCAAGGAACTGCCCCCCGAGGAAACGCAAACCTCTTTCTTCCCGGTGATCGTGATGGTCCCATCGCTCTTCAGCGAAATGGACGATTGGCCGCATTGAAGAACGATTTCAGCCATGGCATCCACCGTGACGGTGTTCTCCTTCACGCTGACGGTGCCAGATGGGCACTTGATCACGATGGTCTCGTTCTCCATCGAGTAGGTCGCGCCCTTCTGCTCGAGGTAGACTTTCTGGTCACCGACGGCGTTGGCTTCGAACCTCGCGTGGTGCTGTACAAAGTCGGCTTCGGTCTTGTCCACGTATTTGACGTTGTGCGTGAGACTCCCGTTGGAGACGTTGACCGTGTGACTCCCCTGCGGAAGGTTCAACACGTCGTCGCCTTCGAGCACGTTGTGCACGCGCCCCTTGTGGACCGTTACCCCTTCCGTCTTGGTTACCGTTTCCGTGCGAACGCCCCCCACGTTGGTCGTCTCGTTCGCGGCGATGGTCTTCGTGCGGTTGGCGCCTACCGTAATCGATTGATTCGCGCCGACCGTCGAGGATTGGTTCGCTCCGACGGTCTCGGAGTGATTCTGGAGCACCTTCGTCGTGCGATTCCGCTGCGCGTGTGTGAAGAGGTCTTCCTTTCCCGCGGTATTGTCGAATGTGATTTCGTTGAACCCCTTGTTCCCCGGAATGCTTTTCGTCTTCCAGGTGCTCTTGGCCACCTCGGACGGCAATGGGTGCGGTTGGGGCTGGACGGCGTTGTAGACGGCGCCGAAGATCAGGGGCCGATCAATGTCATCGTCGATGAAGCCGACGATGACCTCGGAGCCGACCTTGTGCGCTTGCCAGAAGCCCTCGTCCTCGTGGGCAACCGGCGTCATCATGCGAACCCAGCACGAGCTTTTCTCATCGAACTTGCCGTCGCGGTCCCAGAAGAACTGCACCTTCACCCGGCCGCGGTCATCGACGAACGGATCGCCATCCTTTGGCCCCACAACCCGCGCACTCTGAACGCGGCTCGGCGGTTTGGCGATTCTCCGGGGATGGATGACGACGTCCGCGGGAACCGCCACGAACGAGGTGAGCTCCATGCTTCCCCGAAATCCGCCTGCCTCGCGGCTTGCGCCCTGCACAGCACCGGCCATTTCGACGCGCGTCAACAACAGAGGGCGGTTGAACCTCTCGTCTCGGTGGCCTGAAAGGGTGAAGGTTCGGCCAGCCGAGAAGCGCAGCGAGTAGCCGGTTCCTGTGAGGGTGATGGCGTCCGAGCGAGCCTCATCGAGGCGTTGCGTTGCGAGCGCCTTGCCGACGCCGTCCTTAGCGATGTACCGACCCGGATAGTCGCGCCACTCGCGTTTGTGGGAATTGCCGGTGGTCTCCTTGCCGGGCGTTTCCGCTCGCGCGACCAACACCTTGCCCGGTTCGAGAAAGTTGTAATCCCGATGCTCAAACGCACCCACACGAATCCCGCTACCCCGTTGAATGCTTCGCACGTGTTCGTCCGTGATGGCGCCTTGGTCATCGTGGAACGCGATGGATAGGTCGGGCTCGATCTCCTCGTATCCTTTCGGTTCGTTGGAGAATACGAGTGTCGTCTTGCCGTCGGCGTGTTTGAAAAAGTAGTGCATGCCCTCTTCGCTCGCGATGCGGGTGATGAAGGCGAGGTCGCTCTCATCGAGCTGCGTGCAGTACTCGCGCTTTTGCGGTGTCGGGTGCACCGACCAAAAACAGTCGATCTGCTCGGGTGCACAGAGCTGATTGACGATTTCATGAATGGCGAGGTCTTGAAAAATCCGGAATCCCCCGCTATATCGGAGATTCGCGAGGCAGGATTCGAGGACGAAGACCACCCGGGCCTGTGTCTTGCCGATGAAGGTCCCATCGGGCGCAACGTTCGTGATGATACCGCGCACTTCGCGTACGAGTTTGCCGTCACGCTCGATCGTGAAACTGGCGTCGCGCCCGAGAGCTTCTTCGAGCGTCGCCGTGGACTCGGGGTCGGTGGCCACGGCGATCGTGTACTTGAACGGCGTGCTGAGCTCCTCGACGGAACGAAAGGAGGCCACACGCAAGAGAGAGGCGTCCACGTCTGTGACACTGAGGGTGTACGTGATGTCTTCGTGAATTGCGCCGAAGATGCTCGCGAGGTCGCCAGGGCTGGCCATAGGGCGGGAGCATCACCGGGGTTGAGCCGGAGTGCAAAAAAGCAGGACACGATCTTGGCCCCGGTGGGGGGAATCGATAGCTTCACGCGCGTGCGGTGGGGTTTGAACCAGTGGCTGATCGCCGACACGTTTTGTCAGGAGTGGCGTTTCCACATCGTCGCGGTGGGCGAGCGCGCCAGCGTCAAACGGATTTCGCGCTGGGACTTGCCGCGGGAACCCCTGTTTCACCTCTTGCCACAGGCCTTTGACGAGTGGGGTGCACGCGACGATGAGGCAGCACGCGATCTGCTCTCCATATATGACGCGTTGACCGGTTCCTGCTGGGCCGACGAGCTGCCGATCCCCACGAGCGATCGGCGCCGTCGTCTGCGCGGGTTCCTGCCTGAGCTCAGCCGTGTCCTCTATGCAGCCCTCGAACAAGGCGTTCTCCAGTTTGAGCGGTATCAGGTTCCGTGGCCGTTTCCCGAGAAGGACGAAAGGCCCGAGGCGCGGCCGCAGCAGCAGGCTCCGCGCGAGGAGACCACGTTCGTGGTGGTCCAATTGGTCGACCCAAAGGGCGAGCCTGTCGCCGGAGTGCGCGTTGACCTGACGGGCCCCGACGGGCAAGTTCATTCGGGCACCACCAACAAGGCCGGCGAGGTGCGGGTGGAAGGTGTGGAGCCGGGAACGTTCGACCTGACCCTTCCCGAGCTCGAAGGCGGCGCCTGGTCGGCCGGGTAGGAAACGCGATGCAATACACCGTTGTCCAGGGGGACTGCCTCTCTACGATCGCCCGTCGATTCGGGTTTAGCGACTGGCGAAAAATATACGACGCCCCGCAGAATGCCGACTTTCGCCAAAAGCGGCCGAACCCGAATGTGATCCAGCCCGGGGATGTCCTGTTCGTGCCGGAGAAGACGCCGAAGACGGTGAAGGTCGCGACCGGCAAGACGCATCGTTTCGTCGTGCGGCTCCCCGTGGTCCGACTTCGCCTCCGTTTGCACGGTACCGACGGAAAGCCCCTCGCCGGGATCGCCTACACGCTTCGCGCGGGGAGTGTCGAGCGAAAGGGAAAGACCAAGCCAGACGGGCTCGTGGATGAAGAGATTCCGGCGGACGCCACGGCGGCCGAACTAGCCTTCGACGACTACGGTGTGACGAAGGCGATCGAACTCGGGGCGCTCGATCCGATCGAAAGCCCGACCGGCGTCCAAGCGAGGCTCCTCAATCTCGGCTACGACTGCGGCGCGGTCGATGGTGTGCTCGGGCCGAAGACCCGTGCCGCGCTCCGTGCGTTTCAGACCGACAACCCGCCGCTCGAGGTGAGCGGCGCGTGCGATGAAAAGACGCGAGGGGTGCTTCGCGATCAATACGGATGCTGATGGGAGCGCCGAGCCATGGGTGACGACGAGTCCGAAAGCGAATTGCCGAATCCCCCGCGTGCCGAGACGCAAGGACCGTTGCGGGTGGCACGGACCGCCGCGGGTTTGGCCCACACGAATACGGCCCTACTCGGACTTTTTCCCGACGTCGCGATTATTGCCGTCAAAATCCTGAAGTTGACCTTCAAGGGAGACCATCACGTTGTCACCAATTACACGGCGGATTGGAAGAAGGGCGGGGAAAAGTCGCCCAAGCCACATTGGACGTTTGGCCACCCGAGCGCAGTAGTCTCCATCTCGAAGGGCGAGGCCGTCGAGGTGGAAGCCGTGTTCGAGGTGGAACCGAAGAATGCAAGTCCGCCCTTTGCCGCGCTCCACCACGCACAAGGAACGGGACTAGGGCTGACGTTCGATGCCTACCAACGCTTCTCGGGCGGAGAGAAAGAGATTACCGCGGAGACAGTCAAGTTGACGCTGCCCGCTCCCGACTCGGTCGCGAAACTGAGCGGCGATATCAAGTGGCAGGTTTCCGACTCTTCCGGCGGGGCGTCCACCCCCGGGGGCAGCACCTGGAACGCGGGAGCGTCCTGGGGGCACACCGTCTTCGTCACCTTTGACGAGCCGAGGGATGCAGGCGGGCGGGAGGCCGGCTTTACCCTCAAGCGCATGGAGAAGGCCGTGGAGCTTGTGGCGGCCCGCGGCGTGAACGAGGTATTCCAACTCGTCCGTGGGCTGATGAAGCTCTTCGACGGCTACATGCTCACCCCGAACCCCGCTCTGGCGGAGTTCAAACACCCCAATTACCTCAACAACGTCGGCGGCGTCTGGCCGCTGGCAGATCACATTGGCGAGGGCGCCGAGTGCCAGGCGATCTGCCGATTCGTCCGGGCTCTCCTCTACCAAGTCGGATGCCCGGGAAAGTTCGAAATCGTCGTCGTCTACGCCGATCCCGGGAAAGAGAACGGAACCAAGGCTCTCGAGGACGACTGGACCGACGATGCTCCGGCCGGGCTCGAAAGCAAGTGGAAGCGAGTGGACGGCGACGTCTGGTACGCGGTGTTGGTGGATAACCCCGTCGAGGTTGGGAAGGTCTACGATTACGGTGAGGTAGGACCGAACAATTTCGAAGCGTGCCTCAAGGTGACTGCGCCAGGACCCTCCGGGAAGAAGGAAACCAAGTACTACGGTGGAGGCGCGGGCACCTACGACGATAAGGACTCCGTATTGCGGAGATGCTTCTGGGGCCTCTGTTGGATCACCCGTGAGCGCGGCAAGTACCGCGTTCAACAGATCGTGACCCGCTACAAATGACGGCGGATCGGCAACGCGCCCGCGGACGAACTTCCCTCTTGCTCGGCGCGCTGGTCGCGACATTGGGATGCGGGCATAGCTCGGAATCAGGTCGCGGCGGCGGCTGCCGCGGAAGGAACGAGACGATGACGGAACAAGGCACGCGGATCATGAAGCCATGGGAGCCTGGGGTCGAGGACGTGAGCCTAAAAGCGGTGCGCTCGTTCGATCGCGGGTTCTCCGATGCCGACACGCAAGGCTACCAGTCCCTTACGGACTTCACGGCCCTACCCGACGGCGCGCGGGTCCTTGCCGAATCACAGCAATGGTCCAGCCGGTTCCTTACGGCCCCGTTGAATCCCTATCGACGCGATATCGACGTGCGCCGAAGCGTTCATCGTGCGGTGGGCGAGCTCCCCGACGGGTCGCCGGACGTGTTACGGCACGAGTTCGCGGTGTCCGTCCCGGACGAGGCGAACGCGCCGCCGGTAGCACTCACGGTGACGATCCGCGAAACGATCGATGCAATGCGGGTGGATGTGCATCGACCAGGCATCGACCTGCTCACACTTCCCGCGGAGCGGCGCCTGGAGGCCATCTCCTGGCTGGCGGAGAGAGTTTTGCGGCTCCACGGCACGCACCTTGGTTCGAACCGCCAAGACGTTACGTATACGTGGGTCTTTCGCTACCGCGCCCTCGACGAGGGCGCGCATTTCACGACGGCCCCCGAGAAGGATGCGCTCGGCATGTGGTCCTGGGCAGATCGCGTGGACGGGGGCATTACCAACGGCGATGTCTATTTCATGGGCTTCAAGCAAATTTCGCCGACGGACGGGAAGCTTATTGCGCTCGACCCGATGCATTGGTTCGACGGCGTAGCGTGGAATCGGTATCGGAATTCGCGGCCGAGCGGCGGGCCGTGACGGGCCTGGACATCTTCCGCACCTGGGTGGGCGAGAAGCCAGGTCAAGACGGCCGACTCTCCGGCGGCATGATGCGGGCCGCCCTGACGGTCACCAGCCGCCGAGAATCGCCTCCTCTGCGCCTATGACCGCCGCTGGCGAGGCCCCGATGAGCGTTTAGCAGACGAGTTGCAGCGCGCCTTGGAAGTCCCCCGCCTTTCCCGAGGACTAGCGTCTTCGGCTTCGTTTCCGGCGACCTCCCAAACGCATTGCTCGGGCAGCTTGTCGTCACGCAATCGGATGAACGAACTATGCCGAAGATCCGAGCCGTCGCGCTCGAGGTAGGCGACCTGCGCCACCAACCGCGGAAAGGCCCAGCGCGCCCTTTTTAGGATCGACGTCGGAGCGCCCGCGGCCGTGGGGACCGGGCTCGCATCGCGATTGAGCTCGCGGGCGAGCGCAGATTCCTGTTCGGCATTGAGCCCAGTGCCAACTTTCCCCGCATACGCGTATCCATCGGGCGTGGCGACGGCGAGCAGGAGCGCGCCCACTACGGAGCTACCTTTTCGTGGAGTGTAGCCGACAATCGAGAACTCCTGCTCAAGGCGAAACTTGATTTTGAGCCAGTCGCGCGACTTGCCCGCGCGATAGGTCGAGCCGAGGCGCTTGAACACCAGCCCCTCCAACCCGTTCTCACGCGCGACGTCCGCGGCGACGGACAGATCGGTGACGATGCCGCCGGTGGACACGAACACGCTCGCCCCCTCGCGGCGAGGGCCCAAGCGCTTCAGCAAGGCCTGCTGCCGATGCTCGATGGGGAGCTTCCGCAGATCGGAGCCATCGAGCCCGAGCACGTCGAAGACCGCGTAGGCAATGGGCACCGGGTGCGAGCGTTGGCTGCGCAGGAGCGCGAAGGAGGTGAGTCCGCGATCATCGAATGCACAAACCTCGCCGTCGAGGACCGTAGCCTTCAGGCGAAGGGCCTGAAGCTCGCGCACGACATCGGGGTAGTCGCTCGTCAGGTTGGTGTCGTTTCGCGAGCGGAGCTCCACGTAGTCCCCGTCGCAATAGGCCAGGCACCTATAACCGTCCCACTTCGTTTGCACTTGCCAGTCGGAGGCCTTGCCATACACGTCGGCCAACTTGTCCACCAGGACGGGCGCCTGCGGCGGAGGCGGGATGGCCTTGTAGAGCGCGGCCACGATCGCGGCGCCGTCCGAAGGTAGAGGCGCCGCATCGCCGCGCGTCAACCGCGATGCGGGGCGTCGGGCGGCGGGCTTCGGAGCGCGGGGCATGCGTGCTTCGATGCACGGGGGACTCCGGCGCTGTCGGTGGGCGGTTCGGGCGGAGCGTGGCACTGGCGTGTGCTGCGTTGACCTCACGTCAGCTCTGCTACAGCGCATCGGCGCACAAGCGTCACCTAGCCAGCATCGTGGCTCCGTCGAACGGTACAGTGGCATGCTGCAATTCGGTGGCGCATTCCCAGACTGAATGGCCCTTCGCCGCTAGCGTTCCCGCCGGTAGCGATGCTCGCCACACCAGCCGATAACGATGCGCTTTTCGTCTGGAACCCAATCGAAGTGGACGCGAATGGTCTCTGCCGTCGTTTCGGCAGAGCCGATTTTGAGGTGGCGCCACATAACCAGGGTACGATCGCCGTAGGTGAACGTACGCTCTCGAATGGCCCGTGCGTTGGTGCGCGTAGTTTCCGATTCATTTGGCGAGAAGGTATTGGGAGAAAAGACGCGGAAGGCGACTGTATCGCCATGACCGCCGGCGAGGGCACTCCAGTAGTCCGTTGCCAGAATCCGGAGCAGGTCCATGAGCTTTTCGCAGTGGCGAAAGTCGCTGGACCTCGCCGCCGATTGGAGCGCGCTATCGAGGACGACGATTCGTTCGGAATACGCCATTTCGAGGACGCGGAGGATCGTTTCCGGCGTCAACCTTCTCGCAAGCAGCTCGCGCAGTGGCGCGAGCAGCACGGCGTCATGACCGCCGCGATGGTCATGCTTTGAGCGCTGGAGCTGGTGGCGAAGCTCCGAGGATTGGGCCCGCTCGCTATCGAGCTGTGCCTCGAGTTTCTCGCGCTCGCTCTCTGCGGCTCGCTTCTCGTCATCGGCCTTGACACATGCGGCGAGCAAAGCGTCTTCGTCGGCAACCGCTCGTCGGAGGGTTGCGACAAGCTCCCGATTTCGGGTCTCGAGCTCCGCGACATAGCCTGCCGAGACCTCCTTTGACCTTTCTGCCGGCACCGGCTCCTGTTGGGTGAGCCTCCGCGCAATTGCGTTTCGCTCGTCTCGATCAATGTCCTCGACGAGTGACAAAAATCCGCGAGGCATCTCACGGACCGCGTGCCTCGCGGCCAACACGCCGGCGACAAATTCGGCGCGCTCGACTGGTGACGATGCGACAGCCTGCAGGCGTTCGCCGAGCCAGAGGCGATGGTCGAAGGGCAGGTTGCTCGGGGCTCCGTAGGTGTGGATCGCGCCTCCGTAGCAACGGAACTCCCTCCCAAATCCGCGAGCGTTAAGGATGTCCGAGAGCTCGTACGGGCAAGCCTCGTACAGCGTCGCAACCGCGAAAGTACCGCGCAGACGCTTTGCCAGGATGCGTGGATCCACGAGTGGCAAACCGCTCGCGCGGTCACAAGAGACAACCAGCAGGGGCAGCGTTCGGTCGCCTCGCAGCAGGACGTGATCGACGAATCGTTCCGTCTCGCCCGAATGCACGTTCATCGGCGGTAGAAGCAGGTCCCGCGGTACGACGTCAATGCCATCGCGTTCGATGAGGCTGAGGACGACGCGAGATGGCGACGCGACCGGGGGGAGTGCGTAGTCTCGTGGAGCATCCCGTGCAACGGCATGCTCAAGAACGAGTACGTCGCGCTCCTTCGACCCACGCTGCGCACGCGCGACGGCATGCCAAAAGACGGCGCCGTTCGAGGCATCGCGATGAACCAGGCGGAAGACCATCTGGTCCCGCGTGAGGCGCATGTCGATCCGAAAGCCGGCGTCCCCCACGAGCGTCCCTTGCGAAAGCACATCGTCCGCGGTCCAACGCTCCCGAATACCCTCGGTGATGCGGCGGCTCCGAGTCGCTTGGGACTGCAGGCCGAGCGCCCATTGAGCGTACTCGCCTGCAACTTCTTGGAGTGAAAGTCCACTCGCCCTCACACGCATGAACGTGTCGGTTGGCATGAGAACCCCATTTGTTTGCTGAGCCTCGAGCGTCCTTGCGCTCGAGGCTTGGGCCCCATCCATGGCTCGCGGTGCGCTGCCATTGGGCCTTGGCAGATGCTCCGCCGGCGCGTGTGGCCGGCGACAACGGTTCCTAGACGGTTCGATGGTGTTCATACTCATCGCCAACCACCCTCCTTTGGAGTGCGCGCGCGGCTTGATTTCGGCAAGCTTTTGACGATATCGAGATACGTTCCGCGCGCTTGTGGTCGAGCGCAGTTCGAACATCCGCCGGCGAAAGGCCATCGACGCGCTCGAAGATGTCGCCGCGCTGCACATCCGCGCGAGCGGCCGAGAGACCAGTCCGCTCGAGGGGGTCATTGCTGCGGCAATAGCCACCCCTCCCCCCTCGTCGAGTGAACCGCGAACGCGACACCCTGCACTGTACCATCGAGAGCCAAAGCTCTGATGCGATACGAGCGGTGGGACGAAGCGCGCAGGGATCTCGTACTTGGAATTACAACGACCAAGCAACTCGTTCGATTTCGACGGGACATGATTCACCTCGTTCGACTTCTTTGAATGCCCACGGGGCCAGAGCTCATCTGAGTCAGTTGTAA
This sequence comes from Sorangiineae bacterium MSr12523, assembly GCA_037157775.1. Classification (NCBI taxonomy): domain Bacteria; kingdom Pseudomonadati; phylum Myxococcota; class Myxococcia; order Myxococcales; family Pendulisporaceae; genus Pendulispora; species Pendulispora brunnea. Next base: position 5,305,594 of record CP089982.1, on the reverse strand, counting down.
CCGCGCCCAAAAAAGGGCCAGGCCTCTGATCATCAGCAAGACGTTGCCCCCTTCTCGATGAGGACGTGCGATTCCCGTTCGCACGTGGAGGGGTGAATCGCCGCTGCCATCATCGCGATTCGACAGACGTCTGGCGATGGCCTAAGCATTCGATATACCCAGACTCGCCGCGTAGGTTGATTATTGGCATAACAGCTTAGGTCCAAGGGCCGTTCGCCCGTCAATTGGAAAGGAACGATCGGGAGGACTCGTCATCATGACTGAGCGCGCACATGCGCGCTGTGCATGGCTGCACACAAAACGGCCTTCCCAGAAGACGATTGACGTCCCGACGCCATCGGCGCCGTAATGGGGTAGTGGCGTGACCGCCATCCCACGCAAGGTGCGCTTCGGTGCGGCGTAGGCCTTCTGGATCGCTCGGGCCCTACACCGCATCCGCTCGGGATGTCTTCACCGCCGAGACTTGCAAAGGGACCCGGATGGGCGTGCCAGTCTCCGCGGCACCGTGCGCGCGTTCGCGAGGGTCTCCTTCAGCCTGCCGTGCAGCCCTCGCTCTTGGCCTCCGGCCGAAGCGCCGCCAGCACTACTCCGATCGCACTCCCGCCAGCTCCCGCGCATCCTCAAGCTGCTCGGCCAACCACGGGTCGTCGGGAACTTCGCGGGCGGCCTGCTCTGCAGCCTCTCGATAGCGCTGCACGGTGCGTAAAACTTCCAGCCCTGGCACGTTGAGCGCGCGCGCCATCGATTGACGCCCATGGGCAAGGCGCTGCAGTCGCCGGATGCGCTCGACGAGCGCCCACCGCCGCGACTCCGGCGCCAATGGCAAGTCCAAGGCGCGCTCCACGGCTGCGAGGATCCGCTCCTCGGGGCCTTCGACCTCATGCCGAACAACCTGCTCGTCGAGCAGTTTCCCTGCCCCTGCAGCGTACTTGAGCCAAGCCTCGCCATCGTTCTCGACAATCTCCGCGAAATGTCGGGAGGCCTCGACGGCGGCTTCGTTCTCGTCGAGTTCCTCGAGCAGGATGCGGAGGCAACGCCACGCATTGGCAAGGCGCGGGTTCACCTCGAGTGCTCGCTCGAACGAGTCGCGCGACTGTTCGTGCCGCGTGAGGTTGAAAAGCACGATGCCGCGATTGGTCCAGGCTTCGGCGTAATCTTGCTTGCACTCGATGCTGGCATCGTATTCTTCGAGCGCGGCCTCCATGCGTCCGACGGCGAGGAGCGCGTTACCGAGGTTATAATGGTCGGCATACGTTCGCCTGATGGCTAAAGATTGCCGGAAGGCGACAATCGCGGCCTCGGGGTCACGCGCGACATCGAGCAAGAAGATGCCTTGCTCGCTCCACAATGATGGGTCCTCGGGGTCGACTACGGCGGCGTTTGCGTACGCCGCCCGAGCCTCATCGACCGCGCCCGCCCCCGCCGCCGTCCGTGCTCTCTCGAGAGAGAGCTTTGCTTGCTCGTTCATCTTCCGAACCCTCGCCGTGCCGTCTAGATGTAGCTCGGCGAGGGTAGCACGCTTCCGGCGAGCGAGGGACCCAATGGGTCAGCAATTGCTTTGGGGCGAGATGCCGCCGCGACGCGTGACGCGTCGTCTACACCCGAAGGGTATGGAGCGACACGCGGCGAATCCCTGCCGACGTCGGCCACGATCCTACAGAGCACTCTATTGCTGTTGGCGCACGCGAGGCCAGGCGCAATTCTTTGATGGCGCGGACCTCGTACCGGGGCTCTTCATTTCTAAGTACAAGGTCGGTGGCACGGGTCATAGCAGGACGGGCCGTGGCAACGGGATCTGCATGTCGGTACGCAAGGGCTGATGCACGGCGGAATACCTCCTCTTATGTCAGCAGGAACATCGATTGTAAGCCGCTCACATTGCGCATCCTTTTCGCTGTCCGTGGCAAGGACCGGCTTCTTCTCATGTGTAGCAATCTCTGTCATGGCTCTCTCCTGTAGCCCCCGTGCTTTTAGACCGTTCGGGCTTCGGATCTTGCCCGAGTGCAAACCGCATACCCGACGCGTGCAAACGGCTCATGCTTGTGCAACCGCCAAACCTTCCGCCGGCCCGCTGCGTGTCATCAAAAATGACAATGCACTCGATTGGGAACTGAGTTCTCTAATAGAGATGCCTATTAGAGCAAAAATTGCTCAAGGATTACGTTTCGAACGCACCCGCAACCTTGCTCGAGGCGAGCCTGACTCCATGTGCGCCCGGCACTCGTCGAACCCCGTTGTGCACCCGATGGCCTTCGTTCTGAACGGGCAAACAACCAATACCTGGCAAAGAACATGCATGAAGAGCCGAGGGCGTGGCCGGCAGCATTTTCGACCTTCCGCCGGCCCACGTTCATTGGCTGTCTTTTGAGTTGATATCACAACGAATTAATAGCATCTCATGGCAGCGATGGTGGTCAAACGTCTCTCCGGAAAACGCCATTGCACAATAGGGCATAACTGCCTCGAGGAATCTCATGCAAACGAACGAATCGCCGAGCTTCACTCCATCGACCGAGACGGATTCAGAAGCAAAGAAACCTGAAGGCAATCGACTGACGATCGAGATTCCAACCCAGATCCGAGGCGGCCTTCCACCTTGCTGGTCGCCTTGTAGTCAAACTTGCTATTCGTCGTGTCCTGCCGTTTGTCACAGCTGAAAGACACGTGCCTGCGGCCCCCACGGCATGAATAGTGACGAGCCTCCCCTCGGCATCGCGGGGAGGCTCGTCGTTTATCGCGAAGAGGGCGGGCGTACAGCGAGGACCGCCCGCGGCGCCAACCGCGTCCTGGAAGGCTACGCTGTTTCCGCGCGCAGGCCTCGTCTTTGGCCCAGGCGATTTCGCCGTTCGCTATCTGCCGTGCGGGACGCCAGCGATTCGCAAGTCGCCCTGCATAGCTCCACACGTCCTAAGGATGGAGAAACGCGATCAGCTCCGTGGCTACGGCTCCCGGCAATTCCAACTGGGGTGAATGGCCCGCCGGAAGCTCCACGACACGATGGTCGGGAATCCTTCGTAAAGCCTCGCGCACCGACGGAAGAAGGACGACATCGTGTACCCCCCAGAGGACGAGCGTCGGGACGCGGATAGAGGCAAGCTGGTGGTCCAGGCCAATCCCAGGTTCATCCCGCAGACGCCGGGCCATCTCGTTGTACCTCGGCATGGCGCTATTTATCTGCTTGATAAGGTGGGCTGCGATAAACGACGGTACCCGGTGCGGCTTGTAAAAGACTCGGCGGAATACTCGCTCGAGGTCCTCTCGCCCACCGAGCGGAGCACCAAAGCCCGTGTAGATCTTCTCCATCGGCATTCCCACGCCGGCGGGGTTCACGAGCACAAGACGATTCACGTGGGCACCGTAGGAGAGTGCAAATGCCAGGGCCACGTGTCCACCCATGGAATTGCCGCCGAGGCTCACGCTTCCGAGGGCCAACGCATCGAGAAAGGCCGCGAGCCACTGCACGAGAGCGCGGATGCTTCCGGCGTCCTCGGCGCTCCCTTCGCTGTCGCCGTGCCCAGGAAGGTCCGGAAGAATGACCCGGGTGTGCCGAGTCAGCTCCGAGACGCTCTCGACAAATGAGTGCCGATCGTCACCAAGCCCGTGGAGCAGCACGACCGGCTCGCCCCTTCCCCCTGAGAAGTAGGCTACCTGCCTTTCGTTCACCCTCACCGTGCCGGGCTTGAGCCCGGCACGCCGTGCATTAACGTGGCGTGTCGCCGCCACGGCCATCCGTCCTAACGTGCTCATGTTCCCTTTCACCCGTCCGGGGCTCGTCACCCCTGCGGACATGCAGCCCGTACTGCCGCCGATGAAACTCCCTATCGAACCTCGACCTTGTAGGCCTTTACCCGCAGTAGCGCGCTCGCCATTGCGAGGCGCTCCTCATCGTTAAGGCTGCCGGGAATCTCGTTCACCGCGAAGTGTTCGCGCTCTGCGATATACTGGAGCGCCGACAACCCCCACGGATCCGTACGGATAAGAATTTCCGCGGCGTCGCCCTCCCCCGCCTTCAGGACGGCTCGCCCTCCCTCGATGCTCGCCGCGAAAGGCCCGCGGTGCACCTCGCTGACACGCCCAAGACAACTCGTCGGTGTTACCTTCACCGTCATCTCGGTGCCGAAGAAGCCCGCGAGTGATACGCGTACGATCTGTCCCGCATTCGGGTCAACCCGTGTGACCATGTGCGGTGTGCCTCCGGCGAGAAACACAATGCGATTTGGTTTCGGTAGGATGCACTGGGCCAGGCCACGCTCGAGAATCTCGTTCGATTCCACGTCGTCATCCAACCAAGCGACCGGCCTCTCCTCTCCGGGACCTTTGCTGGGCCGCCGCTCAGCGTCCAACACGAGCAAGAGTCCCCCCCATTGCACATTCCACGTTCGGTGGAGAAAATACGTAAACGCACCCGTGTAGTTCCCGCCGTCGTAATGCAACGAGAGCCCCGTCCCGGCTGGATACACCCACGGCGTGACCGATGCGAATCGCCACGCGCTGCCACGTTGACCCAGCAAGTCGGGGCGTTCGGTCGCGGTAGCTACGGTGCGGTCGAGAAAATCGCGTAGCGGTGATCGCTGCGTGGCAACCGGCGCAGCCGCGGCATCATCGAGCACGAGCCCCTCGCCTCGCAGGGGGATACCGTCGTGAATCCTCCACACGGCATGACGGCGTCGAGCGTGTACGCTCTCCAATGGCGAGTGCCGAGTCGCCTCAAACAAGTCGTCATACTCGTTCCGCGGCAGGAAGTTGTCATAAATAGCAACGCGGGCGTCCTGATATACGAGATTCATCGGCTCCGGCATTACGCAAGAAGCGAGCCGCAACGCCGGCGACTGCGTGGCGCGGCTCCGTGCATCGTCGGGTGGGAGGTACTGAGAAATGCATTCTCAATTTGCCTCCGCTCGTTGGGAAATCTCTTCTCATGAGGGAACGGCGCAGGGCGACCTTCACGAGAATCCAGGGGCGGTAGTCGATGGCGCAACTCGTGCAGAAGGCGCCGCGCGTAAGGCCAACGACCAAACACCGCCACCCGCAAGCCTTGGGTGCGAGTGGCGAGCTACAAACGCAACGGTCCGTGACCGTTGGTTCCACGAACCTTAGAAGGGAATCATTGACATGGATATCTCGCAAGAAAGCAGCTCTCCCAATCCCGTGCTACAAGCCAGTGACTTCGAACACGATCCACCCCGACCTCGACTGACCATCGAGGTTCCAACGTTGATCAAGGGAGGCCTTCCTCCTTGTTGGTCTCCGTGCGGCGCGTGCCAGTCGCGGTGCCAAGGAAACTGCGCCCCCTGCACGACGCCAGGCAATTGCACTACCAACTGCCGCGTGTGTTCCAGTCCCTTGCGGTAAAGCTCCTTTCGAGTTCCAGAAGCCGGGAGTCGCGCATACGCGACGTGTCGCGTGTGGGCGAGAATAGCATCAGTAAACAATGACCCCGACAGTGGCCGCGAGATAAGCGCCCCCCGTTCGGGATGATTTGACCACTGCGTAATAAGAAATGCTTGACATGGATAACTTGCGGAAGGATTTCAGCAGCCCTGAACAATGCCTTCAACCTCCCGCCGATGACGACCGACCCCGACTCACCATCGACGTGCCGACCGCGATCAAAGGGGGGCTCCCTCCTTGCTTTAGCCCATGCGGCACTCGCGGCCATATTTGTGTGACGTGTCAATCCCACTGCAATCTCGATTGCTTTGACTACCCGGCTCGATGAAGGCCTCGCAAGCGGTTCCCACCCGCGCCTGGTAGCGCCCCAAATGAAACGAGCCTCCCGTCACATGCGACGGGAGGCTCGTTCGATTTAAGGGCTCCGATGGCTGCGATTCTCTATTTCGGTGAACCTTTCAAGAACGCAAGCACTTCCTGCCCCCACACATCCATGCCGTGATTGCAGAACCGCGCGTGCCCCTCCATCTTGCTCTTTCCGAAGCGTGGAAAGATGTGGATCTGGTGGGGCTTCCCCGCAAGCTCCATCTCTTCGTCGAGGACGCGGCTGGGGGTGGTGTCAAAATCGTTCGCCGCTTGCAAGAAGAATACAGGGACGGTTGAACGTCGTACAGCGGCCTTCAGGCGGTCCTGAAGAACCACGGACTGCTGCCACGTGATCGAAGCGCCTGCAAAGTCGACCGCCGCGCGGATCCCGATGTCCTTCTCGGCACTCAGGACGGTCTGGATTCCGCCATAAGAACATCCGGCCATGAATAGGCGATCGGAATCCACATATCTCTGCTGTCGGACCCAGGATACTGCGGCAACGACGTCGGCGTTCTCTGCGTCCATCAGTTCGACGCGCGCGCGCTCCACTTCGCTCTCTGGACGACGGCTTAACTCGTCTTCCCAATACGGCCCCTCCGACCCCGCCGATCCGCGGCGATAGGGAAAGAAGACGACGAACCCGCGACTTTGAAACCACTTTCCAAGATCGCCCGCGAACTCCAGGGACGGGTCCCGCTCGCTGCCGTGATTGTAAATTAGCGTCGGAAACGGGCCACGTCCTTCAGGTTTGAACACATTCCCCCGCAGGGTGTATTCGCCGTTTCGGTAGGTGATTGGAACCAGGGCCGCAGCTGCGTCGCTGGTTCGATCCGCGACATTAGGTACGAACTGCGGGGTGGCTTCGAGCTGCGGTACCGCGTTTCCCCGAGAGGCGAGAACCGCCCCTGCGCCCAGGGCCAAGGCGGTACTCGCCAGAGCGATGCGCCCGACGAACCGACGCGGAGCACGGGGAGAATCGCTCCCCGCGGGAGGGGTCGGAGATCCAGCGCGTGTTGTCATTAGGGCGCCAACCGCAGCACATCCTGTTGCATGAGGACGGCGGCAAGCGCGACGCGATCGTCATTTCGGAGCTTTCCCGGCATTTCGCGCACGAAAAAGATCTCGTTCTTTGCGAGGAAGTCGAGGGTTTCCTTTGCCCAAGGATTCACCTGGACCAAGATAGCACCCCTCGCACCGACAAGCTCAGCGCGGTCTTCTGCCAGGCGGACATTCATTTGACCGGCGCGGTTGTTGATTAGTCGTGTGTTTATCTTGACAAATCGATCGTTGTACCACGCATCGGGCAGCGGTTCATCGAACAGGTTGGCGTAGTACTGTGCGAAGTCCTCGATGGTTGCGGGTTGCCGGTGTTCGCGAAATTCCTTCATGTCGGGTGAGTTGCCCGGCGCGTGGTGAATGTAGTGACCAAAGCATTCGATACTAAAATCGACATATTGCCGAGTGAAGAGCGCAAATTGGTGCCATACCTCATCGATCATTCGAGAGTACATATCCCAGGCTCGGGATCGGTCCATCTGGCACGCGACGAGCCAGCGCTTCAACTCTCGAAAGTGGAGCCGCGCGTCGTCGGCGTGTTCGAAAATGTGCTCCTTGATGAGTTTGTCGATCAGGTAGGGCGCCTCGAACGAATAGATTCGTGTCAGCTCGTCTTCTCTGAACGTGCGCGATTGGAGCGGGGTGACTTCAGTCGGAACAGGATGAGCGGTAAGCATTGTTTTCCTCGCCCTAGGCTAGAGTTAGGGGATCGTTGACGGTGATGAATCCGTGTTCCTCGAGCGCTGCCGCAATGCTGATGCGCTCATGGTCCGTGATCGGGCCCGGCAAGTCGCGAACGAGAAGCTCCTCTTCGCGCGCGAGCACCTCGAGCGCGGGTCTTGCCCAGCTGCTGACCCGAAGGATGACGCGCTCGCCCCACGATTCGGTCACGACCAACTCGGCACGGCCATCTCGAGAGCGCACAAGCCGCCGCAAGCCCTGCTGCCCCCATCGAGCCCGAGACTGGCCGGAGATTTCGGTGTCCTGACGGAGGAGATCTGACCTGCGAAGACGGTCGCCGTGACGCAGGGAAGCCATCTCCCGAGCAAGCCGTTTGGTCCCGACATTTCCGTTGGCGAAGATCCGCTCCACCAAAGGAAAGGTCTCCCCTTCCCGCATTCGACCCAGTACCTCGAGAGCGAGTCGATACATGGACTGCCTTCGTCGCGCACGAGCGCACGCCGCGAGAGCGCTGGGCTCGGCGGGTGCATTCGACGGCGGTAGTAGACCGATGGGGAGTGTCCCGTTCGCATCGGGAGTACCGTCAAAGGGGCTGATGAGGTGAACGGACAGCGACCAAGACCCCGTCGGATTGTGGGGATTGTGGACGCAGGGGTCGTAGATGTACCCCGCTTTCCCGGTCGGCGCGGGGTATCGGTTCTTCACGGGAAAGCGGCCTGCAAGGGCCTCCTCCCGGTCGTAGGTGAAGACCTCGAGCTCGTTGTGGCAGACGGCCGTAACGGTCCACGCGTTGTGTTCGTGCGGCCGGGCGTCTTGGTCGGGCGCCCAATATCCGAGCGCCATGCGTATGCCGAAGTCGGGGACGATGAAGAAGGGCGGCAGTCCGGGCCGAACGTCGTGTTTCTCCAGTCGCGTGATGTCGCGTTTGAGACAGTCGAGGAGGAACTCGTCGCTTTGCAACGCGTTTTCCAGGAGAGACTGGACGGACCGCACATGCTCACGTGGTGGGGGTGTTCGATCGGGTGGCCTGGGGAAATCAAGTCGGTGAAAAACGTCGGAGAACTCGGACAGGTTCAAGGGGTTGCCTCTGCTCTTTCACGGAAGGCTCCAGCCTTCCGGTGTAGCTCGCGGCCGTGCAATTCAGGTGCCGCGTCGTTGAAGGCTTTCGCCGAGGATCGAAGATCGGGAGTTGAGAAGACTTTTCTCAATTTGTGAAGACGCGAGGTCGCGTCAGTGGTGGCCCACAATGACGAGCGTTCGTGCATGCCGTTTTGCGCAATCCATGCACGTCTGCATCGTCAGCGGGTCCAGTGCACCGAAGGTTTCGTCCAAAAAGACGACCTCTGCATCCTGCAGGAGCGCGCGCGCGAGAAAGATCCGGCTTCTCTCACCATGCGAGAGCTGCCACCCCGTCTCTCCAACGACCTGATCCAACCGCGAAGGCATTCGATCGAGAAGTGGGCCGAGCCCGAGCTCTCGGCAAATCGTTTCCGCTTTCTTCAGATCCCCTTCGGCCGGGGGCCAGGAGCGCCCCATGAGGAGGTTGAAGGCGAGCGTGTTGGCAAACACGTGATTCTTGTGAAATTGCGGAGCGCTCGATACGGACCGTTTCCAGCCAAGTCCGCCCAAGGTGGATCGGTCGAAGCCTCGTAGCAACAGCAGTCCGCTGGTTGGTAGCTCGAGTCCCGAGAGAAGGGACACCAACGTCGACTTGCCGCTACCGGATGCCCCCTCGAGGAGGATGCGGTCACCGTCTCGCAAAACGAGGTCACATTCGGTGATCGTCGCATTGCCAAGGGTGGGGTACGAAAAGGTCAGCCCTTGCGCCTCGAGGATCGGCACCTGCGCGTTCACGGGCGCGCTCCGCGTCAGAGCCACGGCGGCGGGCGAGGCGGCGGGATCGGCGAGGGTCGCCGCTTCAAACAAGGGGCTTATGCCGCGCCAAGCGACGAGTGCGGCCATGAGATCGGACAGCGCCCCGGAGAGCGAAACGAGTCCACCCTGCGCTTGGAGAATACCAACGACGGAAATGGCGATGGCAGCGCGATCGTCTTGTCCCCACAGCAAAGCTGGCAGGATTCCAAGCATCCCGATCCCAAACCATGCACGCGAAGGTAGTCGCGCGAGTAAGTGCTGTGCGTGGTCGAGGTGTTCGGACGCTGCCATGTAGCTTTCCAGTGCTCGGTCCTCCTCGATATGCCAATCCTCTGGGGCTTGCTGGACCACGCGCGTTCGATTGCCGATCACCTTCTCGACGAAGTCGTTCGTCATTGCGAAGCGCTGCGCGCTCCAACGAGCCCTGCGTCGTGCTGTGTAGAGGTTACCCGCGATGATCGCTGCGACAAACGCGACCAAGAGCAGCGCGTGCGGTCTGCCCCCCGCGCCGACGGATAGGACGAGCGCTGCGGCAATCAGCTGAATGGCTGACGTCAGCGTGCCGACCACGCCCGAGAATCCAGACCTCTCCACGGTCGCGGACTCGGCCACGGTCGCGAGCAGGGCGCCGGAGCCTCGGTGCACGATCTCATCGGCCTCGATGCAGAGCGCGCCCGTGAGAAGGCGCCTCTTGAGTTGGACTCCGATATCGATCGCGAGTTGCCCGGCGCTCCACGAGCTCACGAGTTGGGCTCCGACGCCGCTGAGAACCACGAGCACCCAGGCCACCAGCCAGCCCGTTTGCACAACTCCGTCGAGCGCGCCGCGTCCGAGGAGGATCCAGCCGCCAACGCTAAGCAGGATCTGGACGATGGCCGCCCCGGAAAAGAACAGGACTCTTCGCGATGCCCCATGGTGGTGAAGCTCGCGAAGAAAGCTCGTCGACGCGTGGCCTCGGAGTATCCACAGCCCCTCGAGCCGGCGGCCGCCGATGACGTGACGGAGCAGATGGTCGCGTGCGCGGACGGCCCGTCTCGGGGAGAGTTGCATTCGGGCAAGCCATTGGTCCACGCGTTTTCCAGGCCCCCCTTCCAACGGCGCAGTGAGTCGGGCGACGAGAGGCCCGTACGGCACCCGGACTCTCGATCCCGCTGGGGTGAGAATGACGGCCGCGTCGGCATCGCACCGAATGACGGCGAGCAGGCGCGGGCTTTCGCGGTCGGAAACCCGAATGAGCCCCGGACCTATCCGCCGTAAGGTCCCTAAGACCTCGCTGTACGTACAGGATACGGATTCCGCCTCGAGGCCGAGGGTGTCGGCAGCGAGTCCGATCCGGTCGGCGCCCGCGGGGAGTCTGGTCAGGGCCGCGCCTTCGCGTCCGGTGGACGTGCGAGTCGGGATCCCCGCCTCGCGCGCGAGCAAGGTAAGGACCTCCTCCACCCGCTCTTCCGCCCATGCGATGTCAAGCCACCGGTGCATCACCGCTCCACCGATTCCTCTGCCGCAGCGCGAAGCCGCCCGCCTTCGAGACGCAGTCGTTTCCACACGGTTCCCGAAAGGAGGTTGGCCCTTGCAGTGCGGTCCGCGAGCGCGAGAGCTCGGTAGCGCGTGGGGGCCGACAGGAGTTCGGCCGGGCAACCCTCTTCTGCGATCGCACCGCTGTCCATCAGGATCACACGGTCGAAGTCGAGGGTATCGCTAACGTCATGGCTCACAACGAGCATCGTTGCGTGCGGCCACGCTGCGCGGGCGCGTTGGACGAGGGCACGTCGCCGAGGTCGCTCAAGCCCGCGGAATGCTTCGTCGAGCAGCACCAGCCGCACGTTTTCGCGTACGAGGGCACGTCCGATCCGAACGCGCTGCCCTTCGCCGCCAGACAGCCGCGATCCCCCTTCCCCTAACCGGGTCTGCAAACCGTCTGGAAGGCGCTCAAGCACGTCGCGCAACTCGGCGGCGCCAATCGCTTTCCCAGCTCCGCCCAAAGCGTCCGCGGGCGCCCCGTAGGTGATGTTATCGAGGAGCGAACGATTCCACAGCGCGACTTGCGGGTCGACCCACACGGTACTTCGCCGCAGCGTGGACGGTTGAAGGGAGTCCCCATCGACGAGTACGGCGCCCTCCTTTGCACTCAGCCATCCAAGAAGAACGGCAATGAGTGACGACTTGCCCGCCCCGGACGCTCCGACGATGGCGACGTGCTCCCCAGGGCGGATGGTCAAGTTGATGCGACGAAGCAGGTCGTGCCCCGTGGCACAGACCGTGACGTTGTGCATCGCAAGGGCAACGCCCGAGTTCGAGTCCGGTGATTGCCTGGGGCGCGCTTGCTCCGACGATTCCGCCTCCTTGCCTGCGAGTGGCGCGAACATGCGGTGCGCCGCGTTCAGCGTCTCGTGTGACCCGAGCAGCTGCCCGGAGAGCTCCTCTCCCAACGACGGAAGGCGCAGCGCAAAAAACGTGATCAGAAGAAGCCGGGCCGGAGTTCCCCCCGACGCCACGTAGGCGGTCACGAGAGCCACAACAATGGACGTTCCGGCCAGCGCCTGCGCACCGCGTGTCCACGTGCTCTGCTCGAGAACCCCTCTGGCGGTGCGCGCCCATTCCACGAGGAGCGACTCGTGCTCGCGCCGCAGCCCAGCCTCTGCGGTATGCGCGCGGAGCGGAACGGCACCCTTCAGCGCATCGAGATAGAAGCGGTCCAGCGCCGAGGTGTGGGTCCACAGACGCGCGACCTTCTCCGAGAGCGGCTTGCGCATGACATACGGCAGCCCGACGCCGACAAGGACCGCGGCAACGGCGAGGCCGAGCGATGATGGCTCGAGCCATACGAACGTCGTCAACGTTGCAAGGTACGACGCAACGACGGTGACAATACGTGACGCGAGCGGGGGGCCTTGGCGGATCATGTGCAATGCGTGTGCTCTCGATGCCATGTCCGACGTCGGCCGGCTTCGGAGGTAGGCATCCTCGAACCGTGGCAGCTTTTCAAGAATGGCGACGCGCAGTCTCGCTTCGAGACCGCGGCCAACGCGCGCCAGCAACGTGCCCACGTAGTACTCCAGGGCCATCGCTCCTAGCGTGAAAGCGAGGAGCATGACGACTCCCGCTACGCGCTGGTAGGACAGCGACAAGTAGGTCGCGATATCCAAGATGCCCCGCAAGAGCGCAACGTCGACAAGGGCCACTGCGCTCGCGAGCACACCGGCGATGGCGAGGAGCGCCATCGCCCATGGCGCATCAAAACGGACGGCGCGCACGAGGAGCTGCAGGGGGAAGACCTTCGCTTGCCCAAGCTCGTCGTCAATGCTGCTCGGAAGAGCCCTGCGTGTGGGATCGTCGTCGTGTTTCCGCCGCGGCCTCATTGGGGCCCACGCCCGATGATTGCCCGACCCTTCAACCGATACCTCCGGCGTGCTCGGCGGCCAGGAGCGCGCGATGAGAGCCGACCTCCGGCGCGGGAGATCAAAGTGCACGAAGACGACACCGTGCAGCTCAAGTTGATCCGGGGCATTCCCAGGGCTCGCCCACCAGAAGTCCTTTGGAATAGCCTCGTATGCGCGGCCCTGGCGCGATTGGGCGACGAGCAACTCCACCATTGCCGCGGCCTCAGGTCCGGGGCGAATCGCTCCTCCCTGGACCAGCGCGGTCACCATCCGGACCGCAGCGTCCAATCGAGCAAACGCTCCCCATCGAGGCAAGGCAAACACGGGTTCGAGTAGATGCCGGCGTCGGGAACGCTTGAGGCCGATGCGCGACATTCGCGCTTCCAGGGGGCGTGTCGCGTCGGGGGTTCGGACCCAACGCTTCCATTTCTCCGTCGACATCGGAAAGCGATAGAGCGAGATGCTCTCGAGCAACGTGGCTGCTCTCATCCAGCGCCTTCCCCCGGCGGGATCCATGACCTGCACGTACGGGCCCAGTGTGCGCCAGAGAACGAGAAAATGCGTTGCACCGCCCGCGCTGCGCGTTGGGACGATCGCCGGCAGGCAGTCCGCCTCGGGCAACAGAAGGCTGTCGCGGGAGATAAGAATCTCGGAGGTGACGAGGCCTAGCTCGCGACCGAGCGCCGCGAGTGCGTCCATGGACGTACCGTCGACGTCGGTCTGGCACCGTGACCGAAGCCACTCGTAGTTTACGTCGACGCCGAAACCGTGCAGCACCGCCTTCAGCGCGGCAGGACCGCAATCGGTCAACGAAGTCTGAATCACCTCGGGAACGAAAAGGGAACGCCCCGCGCGTTGATTCATCGGCGAGCCTCCCCAGGTCCTGGCGTCGAGGAGCTATCCGCCGGCCGCACCGCGGCACCGTCCACAACGGCATAGCCGATCGCGCGGAAGAGCAATCGCCAGGGGGCGACGCGCTCGACTTCGACCTCCACGGCCCCTGGCAATCCGTGCTGAATTGGAATGCCTTGCGCCGCCGAGACGGCGTCGAGCCCCAGTTCCACGCGAATCGTCCCGTCGCGTGGCTCGTTCGCCACCCGCCCCACGGTCGCGCTCAACAGACCGTACTGCGTCCAGGCAAAGCCCGTCATCCTTACGCGCGCGCGCTGTCCGGGCACGATGCGTCCGACGGCCTCGGCCGGAGCAAAGTTCGCCACGACGTGAACCCTCTGATGCGGCACCACGGTGGCGACCACGTCTCCCGCGCGAACGACAGCTCCAATTTGAAGCGCTGTGATGTTTCCGAGGCGCCCCGACGCTGGAGACCGTACCGTTTTCAGCTCGATGGTCGCACGGGTTGTCTCGACAAGGGCTTGCGTGGTCACCTGCTCCCCCTCGATGTCGGCAAGCTCGCGACGAAGCTCGGCGACGCGCGAGTGGGCCCGCTCATCGTCGTATCGCCCCATCACCCGAAGGCGGTCCACGTCTACCTTCGCGCTTTGCGCATTATGTCGGCTCTCGGCGGCCTCCCGCTCCGCATTAAGGGCGTCCACAGCCGTCGTAAGTTCCTCGGCGCGAAGCCGCCCCTTGATCTTCAGGATGTGCTCCTGATTCGAAGCGAGAGCCTCCGCGCGCCTTTGCTCGATCCGCGCCCGTTCGACGTTTGCCAAACTGCTCTTCGATTGCAGGTTTCGCACGCTCGACTCTGCAGCGAGCTGTTCTTGTACGGCGGCCATACGGGGCTGTAGGGATGAAAGGCGCGCTGTCGCCTCGTCGAGCTTCTTCCGCTCGAGCGTCGTGTCGAGCACCAGGAGGATGTCCCCCTTCTGGACTTCACGATCGAGCGCGACGTACATCTCGGTAACTCGGCCGGTGTCGGCTGCCGCCACGGGGTGAGCGATTTCGGCGACCTCAAGCCGACCATTCGACGTCACCGCATAGACGGCTACCCGGGCGAGCGTCAGCCATGTCCCCCACCCTCCAAAGATCAGGATGGCCAGCAGCGCCGTCGGCCAGCGTTTCCGTCCAGCATCCCGTTCGAGGGACCGCAAGGTCCGAGAAAACGACGTAGCCATGGCCCGCTATGTCGACTCGTTGCGCGCGACGCCGCGCGTGAGGCTTGCGTCGACGAGAACGCCACCCCCTGCGATGCGCGTAGCGCTCCGCTCGTCCAGCGCACGCTTTCGGGGGCGAGCGATCTCATACCGGTCGAGCTTGTTCACAAGCGAACGCCGTGTCATCCCGAGCAACTCCGCGGCCCTCGTCTGATTCCCATTCGTCTTCTGAAGCGCCTTGATGATTCGAGATCGCTCGTCAAACTCGTCGTGACCGTCTTTCGTCTCCTCTACCCGCACATCCCGACGGGGAAATTCCAAGCACTCCGCTCCCAGCGTGTCTCCCTGGCAGACGACGACGGCACGCTCGATGACCAGCTTCAGCTCACGTACGTTGCCAGGCCACGGATGCAACAAGAGTATATGAATTGCCTTGCTGCTAATTTGCGGGACAGGTCTCCCGAGGCTACGCGCCATTCGATCTGCGAAGTGGATCGCGAGAGGTTCGATGTCGAGCTGACGCTTTCGGAGCGGGGGGACGTGGAGCTCTGCGCCGGTGAGCCGAAAGTAGAGATCCTCACGAAAACGTCCAATCCTCACGAGTTGGGCAAGGTCGCGATGCGTGGCCGCGACAATACGGACATCGACGCGAACCGGTTTGGTCGCGCCGACTCTTACGATCTCTCCACATTCCAAAACACGAAGGAGCTTGGCCTGAACAACGGGTGACAGCTCCCCTACCTCGTCCAGGAAAAGCGTCCCGCCGTCAGCCGCTTCGAATAGGCCTTCTCGTTGTGCAAGTGCTCCCGTAAAAGCTCCTCGCTCATGCCCAAAAAGCTCGCTCTCCACAAGGCTTTCGGCCAAAGAAGCGCAATTGACTTTGAGCATATTGCCACAACGGCGCGGCGAACGCCGATGGACCCGTTCCGCAATGAGCTCTTTCCCGACGCCAGTTTCGCCCAATATCAGTATTGTCAAACTGGAGGCCGCAAAGAGATCGGCGCGATGTAGAAGGTTGCGCATTTCGGGCGCCATCAAAATGGGCAAAGATTGTCCGCCGGGTTCACAGTGATCGCTCGCGCTCATGTTGGTTATCTTTCCCGCTGAACTTTATAGAATTGGCCGACTCAATGAGACTGACATTGTTGCTATATGTCATGTTCGGCTGTTTAAAGGGTGCATTGCGTATTGTTTATGTCTGGCGGATATCAACATTCGGAACGGTATGGCGCGCATTCGACATCGCCCGCAGGAGGAGAGCCCCATCGCGTGTGGGGTCAGGAAGCATCACCTCGACGACCTCGACTCCCTCGCGCGCGAGGATCGGCAGCGCCGCGACAAACGTGCGCAGTTCGTAACGTTCCGGTTGAAGGGTCTCGGTGTCAAACACGGCCCTGGCCCGCGGCTGAACGTTGTGATCGACGATATGCAGGGTGAGAGCCATGCCGGCGTGCTGCATGGTCCCGCAGCCGTCCGACCGAAGTTCCAGCTCGCCAACGGGAAACTTCTTCATGCGACGAATCCACCCGCGGATTCGTCGGTGATCGGACCGGATGCTCACCCGCGCGGGCCGCCGCTGGCCGCTCAGCAACGTGGCTGCGATCTCGTCATCGACGTCGTCCGACGTGGTCACGGCGTCGTTCCCAATACGCAAGTGCTGAAGCCCGGAGAATTCTGCAATCGCCTGAGCGACCACGACTGGGGGCGGTGCCGGCGGCATCGATCCTGTTGCTTCCGGTGGAACGAACCACGCGAGGGCCTCAAGACGGCGGTGCACGCGGCTCGCCTCGAGAAGCGTGGCCCCATAGACGCCCGATATGGAGCGCAACCCGCGAAAGGCAGCATGTCCAAGGCCGATCTGCACGGAGCCCGTACGTCGGCATAAGCCTCCTTGAACGTGCTCGAATTCAATCGATTCGACGGTCGCGTATGCGGGGTGGCCCTCGATGGCCCGCAGGTCGGCCTCCCTGCTCGCGGAGATGGTCAGGTGGGCGGGAAATCCGCGCTGGAAGCGCACGCTCCGAACGACCGGGGCGAGTGGGCCAAGCCAGATGCGACCATGGTCCGCAAGCAGTGCGGACTCGGTCGCCCTTTCCGCGGGTGTGAGTGGCCGCGTCGTAGCGGCCATCTGAAGGTCCACGAGCGCACCGTGGGCAAGCCCCCTTCCGCACGCCCACACGGCGTAACGCATGCGGGCCTCATCATTGCCTGGGTCGTCGTACACCGCCTCGAGGTACCGGCTAATCGTGCGGGAGAACAACGAACGCTCCTTCACGACGCTCTCCCGGGTGCACGGATTGCCGTGACCATCGGCCGCCACCCATACGTCAGCGCCCGCCACAGCCATTCGCATGGACCATATTGAAACCGGCGAAGCCAAAGGCAGCTGGCGGCGACTTGCACGACATAGGTCGCGATGCCCAGGACCACGGCACCGACGATGCCGACTCGTCCAAGGAGCCCCGCACCGTAACCGTAGAACGCCGTGGTGAAGAGGAGGGACTGGGCCAGGTAATTGGAAAAGGCCATTCGGCCGACGGGCGCAAAGGTCCGAATGAGCCATGCGCGCGCACGAGGTCTCTGCAAGGCCCTGAGCAGCGCAGCGCCGTATCCCGCAGCATAGAGCTGCAGCGTCATGTTCCAGCCGAGACGCACGAGCGCGATCGGCATGGAACTCGGCGGGCGAGCGGGCTGCAGCACCACGCGGAAAATGGCGTATCCCGCACCGATGACCATGCCACCGACCGCGAGGCCCACGTGCCACGTGCCCAAGCTTTCGAGGCGGCGCAAGACCCCGTTCCGCCACAGGAAAATGCCGAGAAGGAAATTGCCAAGGATTTGGGCGAACCCGCGAAGCAATACAAACTGCGCGTGCACGCCGAAGACATTGGGCACGCGGAAGGCGACGACCTCAAGATAGGTGCCATGCGCGTAGACCGCGAGTGCCTGTCGATGATGTGCGCTGGCGCTCGGCCCGCCTTGCGGAAAAAGGTGCGGCCAGCGCCACAGGAGGAGCGGATATACGGCGGGAAGCACAAGGGCCAGAGCGAGAAGGAGTCGAGGGGATAGGCGAATGACGAAGAGAGCACCAAGCCCCGCAACCGCGTAGGGCATGAGAATGTCGCCCTCCCAAAGGAACACGGCGTGAACGAGACCGAACGCAAAAAGAATGAGGAGACGCCGCAACAGCAGCTGGACCCCCTGCCCTTGACGGTCGGCGCGTTCAAGGAGAATGGCCAGGCCGACGCCGAAGAGCATGGAGAACATCGTCATGGCTTTATCGGCAACGAAGATATAGAGGATGTCGTCCACCAAGCGCTCCGCGGGCGAGAGCGCTTCTTCGGCGGCAACGCCCGGTGCGTAGGTGGGTACGAGACGAAACCCGTCCACGATGTTCATGAGGAGCACGCCCAACAAGGCGACCCCTCGGATCACGTCCAGCTCCTCAATACGCGAGCTCGTGGGCGCGGGGCGACCTCCTTTGCCAGGGAACTCGTCCGGACAAATCACGGCGGGCTTCCTCGGAAAAGGGGGCTGGTCTGGCACCCACCGCGCTCGGATAGATTCCCCAGCGCGGCCAGCAATCTGCACATGGTTTCAATTGCAGCAACGGGGATGTGCATCGACCTCCACGCAATCAGGACGCGCACGTTCGCCCCATCGTCAATGAACGCCATCACTCCCGGATGCAAGAGCGCCTGCCGAACCCATGGAATGAGAAGCACGGAAGCCCGCTCTGAACTGGAGCGCACGAGAAAGCGGCAATCGATGCGGGGCTCCCCCGTCGGGCGCTCCGGCAGATCCGCAGCCAAATGGTAGTCGTCATCGACGATGTATGGATGGTACGCAGCGACCCGGTGCGGCCATGGTGCCGCATCCGCAAGAACCTCGGCGCATACCATGGACGCATGGCGGGTGGGAACCAAGGTGCGAATGACGATGTTGACGCCATGAACGGTACCGTGAAACTCCGGGTACTGCGGTAAGGACGATACTTTGATGAAGCCATTCGCATTGGCAAAGGCGACGAGTTCTTTGAGCCTTCGATGTGGCAACAGATTGCGAATAGCCTTCACCGTGACATAGGCGAGCACTGCGAGAGTTAGAAGCCCACACACGACGCAGACGGAGAGCGGTACCCCCCATGGCTCTCCACCTGTGGTCAACGGGACCGTACCACTTCCGAGAATCGCCTCGCGCGCGACCTCGAGCGGTGCCGCGCCGGCGCTCAACGCCATCATGCCGCCGGAAGCGTTCATGGTCGGGGTGCACATCATGGTTCGGGCAGAGCAAACGCCGTCAGGGTGTCGCCGGGCTTGCTGGCGAGAAAGACGCTTCCACCCGCAGCAATCACGACAAACTGCCTCCCTTTGGGCGATCGATACGTCATCGGGGTCGCTTGTCCTCCGGTGGGAAGTGCCGCGTGCCAGAGCTCCTGCCCACTCGCGCTGTCGACGGCGCGAAGCACGTTGTCCATGGTGCCCGCGATGAACACCAACCCGCCAGCGGTCACGATCGGCCCTCCGAGGAGCATGGACCCCCAATGATCCGATCCGGGAATGAGCTCCGTCCCAGGGATGCGTCCAATCGGCACGTCCCACCGGATCGCGCCCGTCCTGACATCAATGGCCACCAGTTTGCCCCACGGTGGCTTGGTGCATGGCAGTGGGAACACGGGGCCAAGCAGTGCGCGGCGTCCAAGGCGATACGGCGTGCCCGCTTGCTCCGCGATCTCTTCACCCGGCAGTCGCACGTAGGGCTTGTCGCGCGGAATGAGCCGTACCACGTACGGAAACCGGTTCACGCTGGTGATCAGGAGCCCATTCTGCGCATCGGTTGCTAGGCCTCCCCAGTTCACCCCACCAAGGGGACCGGGAAACATCAGCGTCCCTTGAATGCTCGGCGGCGTGAACATCCCCTCGGCGCGCGAGGTGGCGATCGTCGCCTGGCAGGCCGCCAAGTCGACCGGGGTCAGGCCAAATGCATCCGCAGGGGTGACCCGCGTCTCGCCGGTAAGATTTGGCGTCGCCACAGGGAAGGGCTGCGTTCGGCTTGCCTCCTCCCCTGGAACGTCGCTCGGCGGCACCAGGCGTTCCTCGACAGGAAACACTGGCTTTCCCAAGTCCCGGTCCAGGACGAAGAGGTGCCCATTCTTGGTTCCCACGGCTACGGCAGCAACCTTTCGGCCGTCGCGAGGGACGTCGAGGAGTGCAGGCGCCGCGGCGATGTCGTAATCCCAGATATCGTGGTGGACCACTTGAAACGCCCACACGAATTGGCCCGTCGAAGCTCGCAGCGCGACGACGGAGTTCGCGTGCGGCCCGGGGCCTTTGCGAAGGCCGCCATAATAATCCGGCGCGGGCGAGCTTGTTGGCAGAAACACCAGATCGCGCTCGGGGTCGGCGGTAATGATGCTCCACACGTTGGCGGCGCGCGCGCGTTGGGCATCCTCCGGCGACCATGCATCGTTCCCCTCGTCCGAACGCCGCCGAGGAATGGGATCCCAGCTCCACCTCCGTGCACCAGTGCGTGCGTCGAAGCCGCGAACGACCCCCTCGGGGACGCGGGTTCCGATGCCGTCTTGGACCATCGACCCCACCACCACGACGCCGTTCACGACCGTCGGCGGGGACGTCATGCCGTATTGTCCCGGCACAACGTCCGAGATTCCTTGCTTCAGGTCAAGGGTGCCGGCCTGGCCAAAGCTCGCGCATGGGAGGCCGCTCAACGCATCCAGAGCGATCAACCGTGCATCGAGCGTTGCGACGAAGATGCGGCGGCGGCACGCGGTCTCGTTGGAGGCTGCTGCATCCTCCCACGATGCGACACCACGGGACGTCATGCTTGGGACATAATGTACGTTGACGTCCAGCTGAGGGTTGAACGACCATTTCTCTCTGCCTGTGTCCGGGTCCAAGGCGATGACGCGATCGAAACCCGTACTCAGGTAGAGGGTGCCGAATACATAAATCGGTGTCGATTGGAACGTCGTGGTGTTCGGCGGGGTCGTGCCATTGGCGACATCCCCCGTCTGATACGTCCACGCCGCTTCCAATTGTGCAACGTTATGGCGATTGACTTGCGAGAGCGGCGAGAACCGCGCGCCACCCAGGTCGCGCCCGTAGGCGGGCCAGTCGTCTTCTGGAACCGCGCTCGCGAGGCCATCGGCGAGTCCAGTACGACTCCCGACGTCGTCGGAGCTGCGGCAACTCCATCCCGCCACTGCAGGAAGCGCACCTGCAAATGCAAGCGCACGCAAACGGCGCCATCTCATAATGTTTCTCCAATCATAGTGGCAAAAAGGGATACGTTTGATGGAATGCGATATTCAACGAATGGGCCGTAGCAGCCCCGTGATGCGCTTCATCTTTCGCCACAACGTCGATCGATGAATGCCGAGCTCCTCAGCAAGCTGTTGCCGACTTCCCGACCCTGACGCGAGATACGAACGAATCGTGTGTTCTTCCGTCTCCGCGTGAACCTGGGCCAGTGACTGCTTCGCGTCGCCCTTCCCGGTCACGTCAGGGGGGGCCGATGCACGACTACCAAGTTCGGGGGCGAGGGCGATCAGCGCCGCAGGAGAAACCGCTCCAGGGGAAGCGAGGGACATGACGCGCTCGAGCACGTTGCGGAGTTCGCGAACATTCCCTGGCCACGGGTAAAGCTCGAGCAACTGACGTGCTCCCTTGGACAGCGAGACGACCGAGCTGCGAACGTGGCCGCGGTGAAACCGATCGACGAGGGTGACCAGATCGCGGGGCCGTTGACGCAGCGCCGGCACTGCGATGCGAAACGTGTCGAGTCGATAGTACAGGTCGGCGCGGAATCGCCCGGATGCCACTTCTTCCTCGAGGTTCCGGTTAGTCGCTGCCACGACACGAACGTCGACAGCCGTGTCCCTGTGCGCGCCCACCGCACGGATCGCGCGCTGATCGATGGCCCGGAGCAGCTTCGCCTGGACGAGAGGGGCAAGCTCGCCGATTTCATCGAGGAAGAGTGTGCCGCCCGCGGCTTCGACAAACGCGCCCTTTGCGTTTGAGATGGCTCCCGTGAACGCACCACGGACATGTCCGAAGAGCATCGCCTCCGCGAGCCCGGTTGCGATGGCGGCGCAATTGATCGGCACGAACGGTCCTGACCGCCCCGACCTTTCGTGCAGCCGGCGAGCGAGCAGCTCCTTTCCTACGCCGGTGGGGCCGGTGATGACCACACTACTGACACTTCTCGCCACCTGCGCAATCACGCGCAGGGCGGTTCGCAGCGGAGGATCGATGGCCACGAGCTCACTGTCCGACTTGTGCTCTTGCGGCGATACGCACTCGCTGATTAACCGCTGCAGTCCGGCAACGTGAAATGACCTATCGATGTCCTGCCCGATCACGAGAACTGGAGCGGCATAAACACGGGCCAGGGTCTCACGGCGTTCGGTCGCCATGGTGCTGTCGACGACGACAAGGCTGGTGCGAAACAGCACGGGTAGGGCGCGGGTTGGAGCGATTCGAGTGACTCGAAATGGCGATCCGAGCGATTCGACGACGTGGACCACGCGATCTCCGGGGTCGCCGTCCATGGCCACGAGAACCGATGTCATCGTGAAGCCTCTTGCCGCGCTTGGCCTGGCGTCATGCCTGTCCACCGCCGAAACAGTGCGGAGAATCTAGCCTCGTCCAGCCCGACCATGCTCGCGAGCTCCGCGTTCGTGTACTTCGGCCAGCGGCGCAGCAGGAGCACCGCGCGCTCCTTTCGGACCTCGTCGACGATTGCCAGAAAGCGCGGCGACGTATCGTCCAGACGCCTACGCAATAGCCTTTCCGACACGCCCATCAGAAGTGCAAGTTCCGGAATTGTCGGGCATTCCTCGAAGAGGTGGGCGCGCAGAATGGCGCGCGCCCGCCACCTGAGATCGTAAACTCCGGACATCGCGAGGCGCGATTCTGCGGCGTGGCGATGAAACATCGTGGCGAGCTTTCGGCTGGAACCCGGAATCGACCTTCTCAGGTCCCGACTCGCAAGGACGAGGCACGTGTCCCCGCGGTCAAACTGGATCGGACAACCGAATGTATCCTTATACTGCCGGTGGTACCGGACCGTTTCCGGCGGGGGAAACGCAAATGCGACGCTTTTGGGCACGAGCCGCTCACCCGTGATTTGGTTCGCAATCGCTAGGATGGACGCGGCGACGCAGTCGGCCTTCTTGCGCGCGTATGGGACGTCGCCGCGGCTTCGAATAAGAAGCAGGGTGTCCTGCTGGTCGGGGAGCACTTGAATCTCGTCTTCCAGCATGGTATGCCCCGCAAGCACCGCCAGCGCGGCCCCCAGACTCCTGGAGAATCTCGCCGCGAGGCCGACGAGCCCAAGGGATTCGGCCCGCACCTTCGCGCCCAAGAGCAGGCCAAACTCCGACGGCAGCGAAGGGGCCATGTAAGCGAGCCACCGATCGATTTGCTCCTCCGGCACAGGACGTCGCAACCCGAGATCGAGGCCGACGCGACGGCCGGCCGAGGCGATGTCCATCGACGTTTGGCGGAGTGGGGCAAGGAGAAGCCGGGGAATGCGTCGGTATCGAAGCGCCATCCCCGGCTTCCGGCTGCATTCTCGACCACCCAACGCGTGGCTCGAGCACCGTTCAACATCGGTTGAACAAGGCACCGACCCACCGAGCGCTCCGATGGGCCTAAGCGCAAGGCTTGCACCGCCCATGTCGCGAGCCTTCATCGCGGGCTCCATTGCGAGAGAAACTCGCGGTGGAAGTCCGCCGCGAGCAGCTTCCAATGACGCGACACGATCTCCTCGGAATCGGTCCCGCTGCCATAAGCGGCGTAGGCCACTTGCCGGAGCTCGTCGAAGACTCCCCGAAAAAGTCTATCACTCGCGGCGGCGACGCCATTCGACGGCAATCGACCGGCGGATTCGGCAAACGTCTGCCCGATGCCGCGCAACCGTTCTGCGATATCCCATCGGCCCTGACCTTCCTCCCGCGCAGCCGTCCTCTCAAACCATGACTGCATCCGTGCCGCAGCGGACTCTGGTTCGGCAGCCGAGGTACTGTCGTCCTTATTGCTCGATGTCTTCATGCTCATCACCGGAAAAATGTCGTTCCTATCTGGTTCGGTAAGCCCCCGAGGCCCACCACCGTTCCAGCACGAGTCTGATAAGCGCGCTCGCCTCCGACGGCGGGCGAAGAGTCATTCTGCTTCGAAGGAAATGCACGCCGTCGTGCCGCGACTCGATCCAATCAGCGTATTTCAACGCCTCGACGGGTGGAGCGTTCGGTCGTGTCCCACTCAACATTCCCAATTCCGTCGCGCGAGCCGAGGCTCGTGCGAGTGCGTTCAAAAATGCATACAGTTCCTCTTGCGTTTTGACGACAAAGCCGCGGCAATGCACTTGTATTTCGGCGGAGATGACGACAAGACGCCATATGGCCAATTGGGTTCGTCGCTCGATGCGTGCGACAGGGTTCGAATAGACGGCAGCGGGGATCCGGATCGTGCCGTACATGAGTTGGATCTTCTTGCTTCGCCAGGTTCTCTGCATCTCCGCCCTTGGGCGTGAAAGTGGCCGTCACGAATGCTCGCTCGCGGAGGCGCGGACGGTGCGGCTGTAACCCGTTGTTGATGGGGCAGACGGCGGCCCTGCGCGAGCCTCTGCGACATTCCCTCGGAAGCGTTCGGCGATAGGCGCCTCGCTGCCGGTGTCGGCGTTGACGTCGCCACGGACAAGGTCCGCGCAATAGGCACGCAGGCGCGCTCGAACGGCCTCACGCATCCACCGCGCCCACCAAGGAATGAATCGGCATTGGCGGAGCACGAGCCCAATCCTGATGTACTCCGCGGCTCGCGCATCCTCCCCGCGGGATCGAGCGCGCGCTGCCTCGGCCTGCGCGACCAGTGCGGTGCGATGAATGGCGTCGACGAATCCGTTTGTGAAGCTGCCCCCGAACCTCGTCTTCGGCAGATCATTGACGACCGACAACAACGCCGCCGCCAGCTCGCTCGCCCCCTTTTCGCAGAGCAAACGTACGTGCACGCTCGCCCACTCGTTCAAGAAGCGTCGGGCCAACGCGTGACCAAAATTGGCGGCCCAGAGATGTCTTAGGCCGGCCAGCATGCCTGCCCCCGTCTGCGCAGTTCCGCTACCGTTTGACGCATCTCCACGGGTGTACGGAACTCCGTTCCTTGCGTATGCAGGACCAGGCCATAGCCGACGGGCACGATCGTCAGCTGGCGCCGAGTCTCTTGGTCCCCTTCGTTCGTCCCAACCGGCGGCGGCGCGAGCTCCATGGCCTCGTACCAGGAGAGATCCGCCGCCTCGTACCACGCGTCGACCAACAGGCCGCGGAACACGTTCAGGTCCGCGCGCGTTCGGAGCGCGAACTCGTCGAGCGCCACCCAGAGCCCCGACGCGCGTGCGACCAGGCAATGTCGGTGGACGCGCTGTCCATCCATTGCGCTGTGCAAATACGTGACGCCCCGCGCATCCACGCGCCGTTCCCAAGAACCGATACTCATCGGCGAGGCCCCCGCGCGTAGAGTGCAAGCGCTCGAGCGCCACGAGTCTTCATGGCTTCGGCTGCCGGGACGATGTCCAGGTGAGCGGTCGGTATTTCTCGGCCGCGCACGAAGGGAACCTTCGGGACAAGACGGTAGCCTCGCGGGAGAGCTCCGCGCTCCTCTTGCCACGCCATCGCCACACTCCGGCCGGTCCACCGGTTTGGATCTTGGCAAAGCCGCTCGGCCCACTGCTCCAACGTGAATGCGAAGGCCTCCTGCCTTCCCGATTCCGCATCGAACGTGAGGATACCGTTGTCATGCCAGACGAACTGATTGCCAAACACATCTTCGGCGAAACAGACGCCGGCCGGGGCCAGAGACCCATAGGAACGTTGCCAGCCATCTGGATCGTTCCATTCGTAAACGCTCACGCCCTCGTCGGTATCCGTGTCCGAGTGCACATGCAGGGCGTTCGAAAATGCGTAAAACCCATTCTTGGCCGAGAGAATCCACGCGAGTGCTTCGGCCGCGCTATCCCCAAACATCCTGCGCAATCGCAACGCATCGGGCCGCACAGTCCCCGTAGCGGACGATCCCTGCTCACACAGCTTCTTCAGAAATGACGTCACTTCCCACCCTCAGATATTTCGCGTCCACCGTCGAGGCTTGCGATTCGCTGCTGCCTTGAAGGTTAGACGATTATTAATTTAGATTGTTCAACCACAGACGTACCGCTGCTTCGATTTCGGACAGTGCATACCATTCCACGCGGACGGCCGCGCGTCGTCGCAAAAGGTCGCTCCAAGCACGCGCATCGGCGCAGAGCCGCAAGCCTCGAGCACTCGGAACGAGCCGGATCGAGACCTCACCCAAGAATCCCATGACTTCGAGCTTGTGATGAGCAAGCGATTGGCGAAGGGTCACCATGCGCTCGTAGTCGTCCTGGCTCGCATCAACGGTAGTCTCGAGCGAATACCCTGTGTGGCAGAGGGACGGCGTCCCGCGCACAAGGCCAATGACCGTCAGCGCATAGATGGGGCCATGCGCCGAGAGGGCATGCGCCCGGGCGAGCGGCATCGACGGCAGGTACACGATCGCCGGTACCATGGCTACGCGGTTGCATTCAGCCATGCGACAAGGTCCCTCCGGATCCGTGCTCGGTTTGGTTCGGGCTCGTGCCACAGATCGTGCGCGCAACCGGGATAGGTTCGTAGCAGCTTGCTTTGGGAGCCGGCGGTGTCGAAAACGTCCTTAGCGCCTTGAATGGGGGCAATCCGGTCGCCTTCCCCGTGGAGAACGAGCAGCGGCAACGAGATGTTCTTTGCCTTTTCCCGAAGACGGTTAATCGCCTTGGTCATTTGAAGGGCCGTCCGGGCGGGCAGTCGCCCGTTCTGAACAAGAGGGTCTTTGCGGAGCTGTTCGACGACGGCTGGGTCGGATGAGTAATCGTTCAGATCGAGACCGTAGAAGGTGGCCTTGGCCGGCTCCCGAGACGGGGTGTCCGCCATCCGAAGGCCTTGCAGGACCAACGCCGAGATGTTCTGCCGCAGCCACGCGCCGCTGATGGCGACGCCGCGAATCGGGGGGCTCGTGGTCGCATAGTGCGCGGCGATGGTGCCGCCCGTCCCGTGGCCCAGCACAAACGGGGTGCTCGCGGCCGCCGTTGCCCATTCCTCCTTCTTGACGTGCCGCACGAATGCATCGAGATCTCGAACATATCTGTCGAAATCGTCCACATATCCGCGCTCGCCGTCCGATTGGCCATGGCCACGCAGGTCCAGCGCGTAGACGCCGTACTTCGCGGGAACGAGAAGACCCAAGGCAAGTTCGGCGTAACGCGCTCCGTGGTCCTTCAGGTCGTGGACGATGATGACCGTGCCCTTCATCTGCTCGGGTGGGCACCATCGCTGCCAAAATAGCTTCGCGCTGTCCTCCCCCTGAATGTAGCCGCTCTGATAGCCTTTGGACGGATCCATCGCGATGTTACCTACCGGGTGTGTACTGTGTGAAGGCGGGCCACGATCGCCGAGGTGACGTCGGCCGCATGCGTTTCGGGTAGCCAGTGGCCCGCGTCCGGTAGGACACGAAACTCGTATTCCCCCGTGACCAGCGGCGGTGTACGCCCCCACCCGTCGCCGCAGACATAGCGATCCGCGCGTCCCCAGATCGCAGTGGCGGGGGTTCGCACGGGCCCAACGGCGGGCGACGGGTGGAGAACGGCCGCCCGATACCAGTTGAGCGCCGCACCGAGGGCTGCCGCTGTTCCGACGACGCGCAAGTGAGCATCGATCTGCCACGGCGGCAGCGGATCGTAGAGCCCTCGCAGCTCATGCGCGTTGTTGGCGAGCAACACATACTCGTATCCCGGCAAAATGAACCGACCGATATACGAACCCGCGGCGGCCTGGCACGACGTCGGATCACCCAGCGCGGCGCGGTAGGCATCGGGGTGAGGCATCGAAATCGCCGTGAGCGTTGCGACTCGCTCGGGGGCGATGGCGGCGGTCCTCCAAGCAACCGCCGCCCCCCAATCGTGTCCCACAAGATGAAACCGGTCGCCCCCCAGAACGCGGGTGATGTCGAGCACGTCCTGCGCGAGCGCGCTCTCCGCATACTCCGCGACGTTCGCGGGGCGCGCACCGGGAGAATAGCCTCGCTGGTGCCAGGCGGCGACGCGGTATCCCGCGAGCGATAGGGAGACGAACTGATGGGCCCACTCGCTGACCGACGAGGGAAAGCCATGAAGAAGGACGACCAACTCGCCGCCGTCGGGTCCCGCGACGTAGGTGTCGAAGGTATTCGACCCCACGCGGATGCTCTGGTGTTGAATTTCGGCTTTACCGAGGCCCGAGAGCGTCGCCACCGCCGCATCCTCGGATGATGTCGTAACGTGCGCAGTACCCGTCTCCGTGAACGCATCTTGCTGCGTGCACGCGGTCAGTCCCCAAATAACCAGTAACAAGGAATTGCAATTTCGCATTTCGTCTCGCGCTATCGCGCGTTTCGGCGCGATGGTATGCATTAGAAGGAGCTACAATTCGCCGGCTGCACTGTCCGACTGCAATCCAATCGAGTGGGAGATGCTGGTCAACCGCGCGGCGGACCAACATCTCCAGACAAGGGGGGCTTTGACCTCGCGCTTTGCGGCGGGTCGGTGCAGGTTTTTACCGTCATAGGTGCTTTCCGAGGTCTTTTCTATAGGTCGTTTGGTCCCTGTCGAACGATTTCGCGTGCTTGAGCTGAAAGGTGCTCGGGAGGTTCAATCAACCCGTGGAGAATGGCGACGACGCAAGCCCGCGTTCGTGTCGACACGACGAGCTTTCGATAGACCCGCTGAAGGGTTGCTTTGACCGTCTTAACGGGCATGTCGAGCGACGCCGCAATTTGCTTATTCGTATGGTCGCCCGCGGCCTCCTTGAGGATGTCCTTCTCACGTGAAGTGAGAGCTTCCTCAAATACGATTGGGGGCACCTGAACTCTCTGTACGAGAATCGCCACGAGAATCGCGACGACGCTGGCCCCGGTTCGCGTCGGAACGCCGAGCTTTCGATAGACTTGTTGAAGGGTATTCGCGACCGTTTTCGTCGACACGCCGAGAAGCCCCGCGATTTCCCGGTTTGTTGTGCCGCACGGGAGGCAATCCAGAACCTCCCTTTCACGTCGGGTAAGCGCACTCTCGGCTGCGCGCGGACGTCCGCGCCGAATCATGGGACGAGTCGTAGCGACAACATCTCCGTCAAGCCGAGCGCGAGCAAGCGGTCTGCCTGAATGCGCTCCGCCGACGCGTTAAACGGCTCGAGCAAAGGCTTTGCCAATTCGCCCACGACGGTTCGCAAGCGACGCGTGCCGGCGGGTGCTTCAATAAGCGCAGTGATCGCGTCGGCGACCTCCTGGGGGTTGCCGGTGGATGCCACGGCCGTCATGGCGCGTGCGGCAAGGTCGAGAAGCTCCTTTCCGCGCCCATAGCTCTGCACGCGTGCGTCGTCGTCGGCGCGGACCGCATTCTTCGCGAGGGAAGTTCCATAGCCGCCCGGCTCGACGACGACGGAGTCGATGCCCTCCCGGGCCAATTCATAGCGATACGTTTCGGCCATGGCCTCGGCCGCGAACTTCGCGATCGTGTACGGTCCAAAGAATGGCACGACGTATCGCCCGCCGGCACTCGTGACCTGCACAAGCAACCCTGATCCTTGAGCGCGCAGGATGGGAAGTGCCGCTCGATTGACCCGCATCGAACCAAAAAGGTTTAGCTCGAGTATCCCGCGCACTCGTTCCTCACTGAATGTCTCGAGGAGTCCGAATGCGATGCCCCCGGCGTTGTTCACCACGACGTCGAGCCGGCCCGCTTCGGTCATGACCTGCTCGATGGCGGCGTTTACCGAGGCGTCGTCGGTCACATCCATCTCGATGGGGCGAATGGCGAGGCGCTCCGTTGAGGCAAGTGCGGAGAGCTCCGACGCGGCCGCTGCATTTCTACCGTCGATTCCCCGCATCGACGCAAATACAGTGTGGCCGCGTCGCGCGAGCGTTTCGACAAGTAGTCGGCCAAACCCCGTGCTTGCCCCGGAAACCAACACAACATAGGAATTTTTCATAGCCTTCTGCTCTTTCGTAAGAGGAGCCCATAGGCTCGTTTCATAGTTCGTGGGCGTATTGCCGTTACCGTGAGCCCTGGCCGCAGCTCGAAGCGCCGCATCAAATAACGAATACAGTCGTCGTTAACTAATGTTCTCGAACTGCATGGTCAAGGCTTCAAATGAAATTAAGAAAATAGTTCGTTCAGCCAAATAACGATCGAGAAACCTCGGTCGTCTCTAGCGACGGACTGAAAGCCAGGGCGCTGTCTTCATTCGTCTTCAGCATGCCAAACGATCTCCACCCACGGCGCACTCTCCTGCAACGCATCCACATGCGATTTTGGCACTCTGGTCTCGTTCAAATTTACGTACTTGAGCGACGCCAGTCCGTGGATCGATTCCGGAAGCCTGTCGATGGGCGTATCGCTCACGTCCAGCCGACAGAGCTTCGATAGGCTTCCAATAGACGCGGGGATGGCGCGCAGACCGGAACCCGCGAGGTTCAGGTGCGTGAGTTCGGTGCACCCCGAGAGATCGGGCAGCGCCGAGATCAACGTTCGGTCGAGAACAAGCTTGGTGAGCTTCGTCATCGATTCGAGCGACGGGACGACCCGAACGGGGTTTCCGGATAGGTCCAGTTTCGTCAGCGCTGGAGGCGGGTTGTCGAGAAGGGGCCGTGGAAACTCGCCGAGTTCGTTGTAGGACAGGTCCAACACCTCGAGCCTCCGAAGGTCAGAGATGGATGCAGGGATCTCGCGTAGGCGGAGGGAGCTCAGGAGGAGCTCGCGCAGCGCTCGTAGCGCTCCAATGGATTCGGGCAGCGAGCGAAACAAGTTGCGGCTCACGCAGAGGTGCGTGAGCTTCCCGAGCCCGGTGACCGATTCCGGAAATCGCTTCAAGCGGTTCTCGGAGAGATGTAGTGCCGTGACGTTCACCAATCGGCGCAACGACTCGGGGAGTGCCGTCAAGAGGTTCGTATGAAGAGACAGCACGCGGAGCGCCGTGCAATTTCCCAAGTCCTCGGGTAGGTCGACGAGTTTGTTGCCTTGGAGGAGCAGTTCCCGGAGCCGGCCGAATTCTCCGATCTCCGGGCCGATGGCTTCGATTCCTCCGCCTGGCAGGTGAAGTTTCTCGAGCAGGGGGAGTCGCCCAAGGCTCGGATTCCAGCGCGAAACCCTTCCCTTCACCCTCTTCAACCGAGGCATCCGCTCGAACGGGAAATCGTCAGGGATGCGGTCCACGACCAGCGCGGTCGTGGTCGCCGGGTCTCGCAAGGCGGAGGAGATCCCCCAGGCGGTCTTGTCGCCGGGGGCGCGTCGCCGTGGGGCTCGTGCGCCGTATTCGCGTAAGATCGGGATGAGCGACTCGCGCTTCGCCATGTACGCGAGGCCGATGAGGGTCGAGCGTTTGCCGGCCGAAGGGTTTACGGCAGCACCTCGCTCGAGCAACGTGCGCACGGCCTCGGTGTGCCCTCCGCGAATGGCGATCCGGATCGGGGTCTCGTCATCCTTCGTGAGCGCGTCGACCTGGTCGCCGCGGTCGAGGCACTCGGCGATGACGCTGGCTAGGCCGCCGGAAGCGGCGGCGTGAAGGAGCGTCCATTTCGAATCGTCGAGATGACCCAGAGCGTGATTCGCACCACGCGCCAGAAGAAGATGCGTGAGGCTTGCATGGCCCCGCATTGCGGCGGCCATGACCGGTGTCACGCGATCGGATCCATGGCGGTCAATTTCCGCGCCGCGGTCCAAAAGGAATGCCACGACGTCCTGCCGTCCGTGCACGGCGGCCGAGGCCAGAGCGACATCCGGATTCCGACCATCCGATACGAGCTCTCGGACCAAGGCGATGTGGCCCGCGCCGGCCGCAAGGGTCAACAACACGGGATCCGCTCGTAGCGCGTCGAAGCTCTTTCCGAGGTGCCGGCGCATCATTTCGAACTCAGCCAACTTTGGACGGTCGCGATGCGTTGTACGCAGCGTGTTGTAGAGCACCGTTTCCGACATCGGAAGGCGCTCCAAGGGATTGGCTCCAGCGCGGAGTAGCTCGGCGACGATTTCCGTCGGCCCGTCCAGCGCGAGGTAGAGCAGTGGAGGCCCACCGCCCCGCGAGGAAATGGGCCGCATCGGAGACGCGCCCTCGCCCAACAGCCTGCGCACCGTGACAAGGTCGGACCGCCCTACCGCTTCCTCGAGCTCGACGAACAAAGTGCGATGTTTGCTCATGGCGCTGTCAAGAGGCGGTAACGATCCGAGACCGCGCCTCGGCCATTCGCACGAAGCGTTCCCCTGTTTCGCGCAGAGTCCACTGATGGCGTGTCGTCGTGCTTCGCGGGCCGCCGTCGGTCGCGGCGTCCACCCACATGACGTCCGCGTCCAGGGTGTACGTGTCGTCGCGTAGCACCGTGACGGCGGTTCGTCCCACGCGATAAGTTCCACGCGGCGTTTGCTCACGGGTGGTCCGGAGCCACGTGTCGAGCTCCTGGACGGAACGTATTCGCCCGCCCGGACTGCCAAAGTCGAGCGCGAAGCCTGGCTCCAGAAGCGCGGTCACTGGTTCGAGCGTCCCGGCGTAGGCGCTTACGCTCGCGAGCCAGGCGTGCAGAAAGCTCCGGGCACGGTTGGCTGGGTAGGCATCTCGAAAGGCGCGGACCGTCGATGAAGGCGGCTCACCCGGTGCGTCCTTCTCATCGTCGCCGGGCGAAGCGTGCAGGCACTCAATGACCGGCCATACGCCTTGGTCGCGCGGTGGGCGCAATCGCACGTCGTAGCGGAGCTCGAGGGCGCGTCCGGTCCCAGTCGATTCCGAAGACTGAAAGAGAACGTTGGCTTCGATGCGACTCGTATCGTTGGAGATGGGGATGACGTTGGTGTGCAACACATGATGTGCTCGACGATCGCCGCGAGGCAGGCGCCGCGCCGCCGCGACGTACGCTCGGTGTCCTTTCCCCACCCATGCGCTGGTGACGATTTCCACGAGTGGGTCGAGCAGTTCTGTCTGCATCGTCACTCGATCCTCGGTTATCGGACGCTCGTAGAACTGAAACCATCGATAGAATTGCGCCAACAAGTAATGCTCGTCCGGAGAATTCAACGCGGATAGCTCCTTTTTTTCGCATGGCCATCAAAAACATCGGTTTCCCACCAGCACCTTCGAAATGCGATCATCAGGGCGCTCCATTGCCCCGGGGGCCGGAGACAAATCTCTGGTTCGACAAACCGCACCCCATCGGGTTCAGCGATGACAGTGCTCTCGAACGTCGATCCACCGATCGAAGGAAGTGACCACCGCATACGGCTCGACGCCGTCACCATCCGCGCGTCCTCTTCCGCGGCGGCGAGCATGCTAAAGAAACGAAACTGCTGTTCTTCCGTTCGGAGAATCAGCCCCGCACAACGGAGGAGGATTCGATCGTGCATCGCCACGACATCGAACGTTCCGTGCGAATAGAGGACCGAGAACATCCTCTCTTCACGCACCCAATTGGAAAGCATGTTTCCCCTTCCTTCGATAGATTTCACGCCGTGCGGGCGCGCGCTCGCGCTCCGCGGCTCGTGCGCTCACCAGCCCATTGGGGAACCAAGGCCAATCGATCCAAACAGGACGGCGTCCTGTATATAGGTATTAAGCTGCGTTAGGATCTGCGTGCTCTCGGCGCGGCCCTCTTGCTTCGACGCGAAGCCATGGTTCGACCGCTCGAGTTTCTGCAGTGCCAGCCGGCCGCGCTCCGTTCCGGCGATTCCCGGCAGGCGGAGCAGGACTTCTGCGGCTGTCCGAACGCCGGCGGCCCAGCATTCGACGGCGAGGGAGCTGTCCTTCGTGTCCGCGGCCCAGCGACGGGTCTCACGCGCTCCAACCACGGCAATTTGCTCCAGCATCATGCCCGCGGATGCGAATCGGCGCTCGACATCTGCTCGCCCGCGGATCTCCTCGACCTCACGCCACGCCGACCACACGGGGCGCAGGACCTGAAGAACATCCAAGGCAGACTTTACGCGCACGGCGTCGGCCACCAACGCGATCCCGCTTCCGGAGGCCTTAACGAATATTTCGCCCTCCCCCGTCGGGGTGTCATCGACGTTTTCGCTTCCACGGATCTTGCTGGCGCTCGAGTAGGCGTGCCACAGCATGTATTCGAAACTGCCGACCTGCAAAAAGGACCCAAGCTGAAGTGCGCCTATGGTGATAAGGACCCCGTCGGCCGACGCGCGAATTCGCCGAGAGGCGATTTCGGTTCGTTCGTTGTTTTCCAGGTCCGGATCGAAATAAAATATAGCCTCGACGCGTCCGCCGTTGAGAATGGTTTCTTGTCGCCAGCCGGGCAGCATGTCTTTCCCTCGTCCATCGAAGTGGGTGGCGCGGCCGTTTGCGGACGGCATACCCACGGGTTTCATCGTTTGAGACATTTGCGCCTCAATGTATTTTGGAAGTGAATTAGCGAAGAAGAAGGTACATCGAGGCGAAGGCCCAGTAGGATCCGAACCGGCCGCCAGCCGGTGAGGACGGCGGCGATGGTTTCCTTGTTCGGCGAACTTCCAATGATCGCCACGCATCGAGATCGAATCCATCCTCGTGGTGATCCATAAGGATAACGTTGCTCTGCTTTCGATTTGCGGCTGGACGCTGGGTAGGCATTATCCTCGTCTCCTGCGCGGTATTTGATAGTCAGCTTAACTAGATGTGGCAATATCTGTCGTCAAGCGATTAATGGTAGGCTGTTATGTTAATTAATATTGAGTTCAATAGTGTATTTAACGCAACAGGGCGCCGCCGCGGATCTTCGGTGCAAATGGTGAGCGTAGGCTTGCCGCGGGAGCGGGAATCGCCGCGCGGGAGTTCGAACGTTCAAGGTTCTCACGCTGCGCAGAGGCAGAGTCAGGCCGCAATCGCTGGAACACTCGTCGGACGGCGGATGGGTTCGAGCGCATAGGACGCTCTCGTTGGCGATCCATTCGCTTCTACAACGACGTGCAGCGCGCTTGCCAAGTTCGAAATTGCTCGCGACGCACGGCGCGGACGCGCGGGTTTGAAGACAGCTCGAGATCACATCCGCAGGGACTCTGTACTCCTTCGCGGCCTCACGCCTGGGTTGCCCCCGACGGGTCTCTCTGGCGGACCCCGGCTGCGAACTCGCGAGCCTCGGCGGCGGCGCCGCGCTTTAGGGGAGGCCCGCGCACCTCTTCCGGTCAGCTGATGTCACCGTGGCCGCGCCCGGGGGGGACGACGGAGGCGCGGACCGGGCTGCCCATGGAACCGGCAGGAGCCGACACCGTAAGCTCTGGCGCGACCTTTCCCTTGGACGGAACGGTGGCCATTCGTCCGCCGTCGAGCTGCCCCCCCCTGCCTGATACGTGAGACCGCGAGCTTCGCCCCCAGAGGGCCCGGACACCACCACCTCATGTCACCCTTCCTCTCCACGAAGAGAAAGTCGTCCCCGCTCGACCGCGTGTTGCTTACATTTGTGTGCACTGGATTCTAATTCCACCCATCGGAGCTAGATGTGCACCTTGAGGGGCGATGTGTGGGCGATCGAGAAGAATTATTTGAATTCTGGGTGAGCAGTGTCGTCCAAGGCCGCTTCGCGGGGACGCATCGGCCCGGCGGGTCGTTTCGAGCAGCTCTCCGTCAGGTCACGATATCCGTTTATCCGAACTCTCGGTTCCTACTAGAGGAGAGCCCGACGAGCGATGCCTGAACGCTTGTTGGAGGGGAGTATGTTTCTTCGGCTCCCCGCGGGGCCGTGCGTTTGTGTCGCGATTTTGGCTCATTGCTGGAGGTAACTTGGTTTCATTTGTAATCGTGATAACGGCGATTCGTTGGATAAGCTGTGGGGCCGCCCTCCACACGGACGACAATGTTCATGGTCCAACCCTCGTCCAGGATGGGGACCACATGCAGGTGCTACGCTTCTTCCCGCGGACGGTCCGTGGTCCGCAGCGTACTTTGCGCTAGCGAGGAACGCGAAGGGCGTCATCGGTGGAGAACCAACGCGTGTCCGGCATCGATGGCGTCCATGGCCGGCCGGAAGTGGCCTCGCGGCGCGGACTTTGTTTTCCGCGTCGGAGGAGGCTATGGCCTGAGCTCCGCCTTTGCGCTGCCGCGAGCCCTCTTCTCGGCGGGCTTCTTCTTCGGGGCGAACCGACCTGTTGTCGAATCGCGGCGCCGCCGCTCGTACCTGCATCGCGGGCACCCCGTGGCATTCACGCCTGTGCGCATGACAATGGCGGCCTCCCAGCTATGGCCCTCCGAACATTTCCACCACGCCCTCTGCTCGGAGCCCGCAAACACATCGAGGGGGGTGCGGTCGGCGTTCTTCTCGGCGTCCCATTCGCGCGCAACTTCCGGGACGCGATACGCAAGCGATCGGTCCTTCGGAGGGCGCTCCTGTCGACACCGTGGGCAACCACCGAGACCCGTCACACGGACCTTTATCCCGCTCTGCCAAGAATGCCCCTTTGCGCAGCGCCACCAGGCCCGTCGCGGCGATCCAGCAAAGACTTCCTCTGGGGTCAGATCCGCGTTGCGCTCCGCATCCCATTCGGCGGCGATCCGTGGGGCGCGACCTGCAAGGGACCGCTCGAACGCCGGCCTCCCCGCGCCTGCACGGCGGCAGTCGGGGCACCCGGCACGTTGCCGTGTTCGACTCACGATGCTCGCCTGCCATTCATGGCCACGCCCGCATCGCCACCACACGATCCGCTTCGAACCGCGGGAAATGACCTCGGGGTGGAGACCATCGTTCCTCCCCTGGTTCCATTCACCCGCCACCTCCGGCGCGAAGCGAGCCAACGACTGTCCAAGACGTGGAGCGAGTGGCGCCGTTTTGCGTGCAGCAGCGCACCACGGACAGCCGCTGCGTTTGCTCGTTCGGTCGGCCACGCGTGCGTTCCATGTCCGGGCACAACGAGAGCACCGCCATCCCACGCGACGAGAGGAGCCGACCTTGACGTCCCCAGGCTTCAGATCTCCGTTGGCCGCATGGTCCCATTCTGTGGCGACCGCCGGCGCGAGCTTCGCGAGCGAGTTGGCCGAGGTGGCCCGAGCCTGCTTTGCCGCTCCCCGCTTGGTGGCGCACACAGGACAACCGCTGCTTCTTCCGGTTCGGTTCTTAATGGTTGCGCGCCACTCGTGACGACAAGTTGAACAGCTCCACCAAACCGCGAGCAGCGATCCCGTCGCAACGTCGCGCGGTGTGAGCGGGGCGTTCGCGGATCGGTGCCACTCGCTGGCCACCTTCGGGTAGCGCTTCGCGAGCGAACGAGTCAGTGGTGGAAGGCGTCGGCAGTGTGGACACTTCTTCCCTATCGTTCGGGCTCCGACCGTTGCCTGCCACTCATGCCCTTCGGCGCACCGCCACCAATACCGGAGCGAGGATCGATGCCTGATTTCCAGCGGCGTAGCCTCGCCGTTCTTTTCGGGGTGCCACTCGCGCGCGACGCGCGGGTAGCCGGAGAGATACTCCTTGGTTGCGGTCCGCGTCGCGATGATCCGGGGCATGCACGAGACGAGCAGGCGTGGCGTGACGAGCCTTCGAACTGCCCACCAGTCGTAGACGTGTCGGCGATGGGTGATACGAGCGGAACTGAAACGCGCCCGCACACTCTCCACGGGCCATTCGAGGATGTGTGCGAGTTGAACATCGCGCAAGGGTTGAGGCGGAGGGGGCACGAGTCGTCTGTCTCTGTAATACGAAGCGGAGGTGGGACTAAAGGTGTCCACCCGCACGAAAAAGCCTTCCTAGGCATACATCACACACAACACCCGCCACCGTAGGCCGAACTTTGGGGTATGGTGGTGGACCGCGAGGCCGAGGCCCGCAAAGCATTCGTGCGCGCGATGTACGACTTTCTCGTTTGGCTCTGGATGGAGGAAGATGCGGCCAAAAAGAGCGACGCAGCCGATCGCGCCCGTGAGCTCGAGAAGATTGCACAACGCGTGGCACGCCGGCTGATGGTGCCCGACGGAGCACCGGCCGAGGTCCTATCGTGCGCGACCTACGCCGACGCGCGCGAACAGACGATCCGCCATCTGCAGGCGATGGTGCGCGTCGCCCTCCGCGACGCGATGAAGGCGGATGTCATTGCCGCCATCGAGCTCGAGTGGCTCCGTGAGAACATGCAGCGCGCCTTTCGGGACCGATCCCGATCGACTATCTGAATCCCACCGCACTTCCAAGAACCCGCTCCCCCAACGAAACAAAACACCCCACCGACAACGAATGGATCCGATTCATCGAAGTAGACGTCTCTCCCGCGCCCACAGGCCCTCCCGAACCGCGATCCTGCTTCGCTCGTTGGTCGTGGCCGGCGTCGTCCAGGGCCTCGTCGTCCCGGGCGCGGCACTCGCACAACCGCAGCCCTCGAAGGCGCAGCTCCAAAACGCGCGAACCTTGTTTGCCGAAGGCGCGGCCCGTGAGGATGCACAAGACTGGGCCACCGCCCTCGAACGTTTCCTTCGCGCAGGAACGATCAAGATGACACCGGGGATCAAGTTCCACATCGCCTATTGCGAGGAGCACCTCGGTCGCCTTGTCGAAGCCCTGGCAGATTACACCGAGGCGCAGGAGCAGGCGCGTCTCGAGAACAATCGCGAGGTCAATCAGTCGTCCAGTGACGCGATTGCCGCGCTTCGTCCGCGGGTTCCCTCCCTTCGGATCCTCGTTCCCGACGCGCGCGATGTCGAGGTCCTGGTCGACGCCCAGCCGCTTGCGCCGTCCGATGGCGGCTACGCAACATGGGTGAACCCCGGCACGCACGACGTCCTCGTCCAAGCGACGGGCACCCTCCCCTACCGCGCCAGCCGAACGTTGGCCGAGCGCGAGGCAGCAACGATCGAGGTCAAATTCGAATGGGCACCCAAGGCCGCGCGCGCAGCTGCAACTCCGAGCCCCGCGACACCGCCGCCCGCAGCTCCGTCCGCTCCTGCGGCAAAGCCATTCTGGACTCCGGGCCACACCATCGCCATCTCCCTCTTCGGCGCCGGTCTGCTCGCCGCAGGCGGCGGTGCGTACTTCGCGCTCAAAGGTATTAGCAACGGCGACGAAGCGGACCGGCTACGGGCGCAGCTTGGCACGCCTTCGGAGGCATGCGCACAACCAGCCAATCCTCAAGTGGCGAGTACCTGCCAGCAGCTCAATGACACCATCGACACGCACCGAACCCAATACAATCTCCAGCGCGGCTTTTACATCGCGGCCGCTGGGCTTGTGGCGACGAGCGTAGCCGTTTGGTTTCTATGGCCAGAGCCGAAATCCAAAACCAAATCGCTCGGCATTCGTGTCACCCCTGCCATCGACATCCCAAGCCGGTCGGTAAGCCTGCAGGGCACGTTCTAGTACGATGAATCGAAGTCTCCAATTCGCAAATCCAAGCAACCGGTTGCCTGGTTAGGTCGAAGTAGAAAGCGTCGTCTTAACTCGACCCAAGAATCGCCATAAGGGAATTCCGCATGGTCATGTCGATGTTCGAAAACGCGGTCGATGAACTCTCCTACACCCTGCGGGCGGGAGAGCGCGACGAGCAGCAGCTCGTGGTGGCTCGGTTCGACGGCCGCGAGGGGTTGTCCCAACTTTTTTCGTGGGACATCGATGTCATCGTCGATGGCGACGAGATCCAGACCCTTGAGGACTTGCAGGGTCAACCGGCGGAATTTCGTATCCTTCGGCACGACGAACCGGTGAGGATCGTCCGAGGCCTCATCGCCCAAGTCGCATCCCAAGGCACGACCTCGAAGGGGCGCCAGCACCAGGTCACCTTGACCTTGATGCCGAAGCTTCTCGAGCTCGACCTCATGACGAACTCGCGCATCTTCCAGGGCAAGAGCGTGCAGCAAATCGTCATGGAACTTGTCCAGACGCACAACATCGAACTCGATTGGCGTCTCGAACGACGTCCGGCCGAGCGGATCTACTGCGTTCAGAGAAACGAGACAGACTTTGAATTCTTCGCTCGTATTCTTGCGGAAGAGGGCATTCACTACTTCTTCGCCCACGACGAGGAAAAGACGAAAATCGTATTTGTCGACGCACCTCGCGGTTACGTGGCGATCGACGGTGACGCCAACCTGCCGTTCAGCGCCACCGGCGGAGCGGTGACGGTCGACCACGTGGGCCACATCGACCGCAAGCAGATGCTCCGTCCCGGGTCCGTCGCGCTCCGGGACTACAACTTCGCTCGCCCGCGCCTCGATCTCACGGCGCGTGCCGAGGTGCGCGAGCCGCACCACTCCGGCAATCGGCCGGCCCGCGAGACCTACCTCTACCCCGGCGACTACGACAAGGTCGATCCCGACGGCGCGGGAATGACGCAGCGGCGCCTCGAGCTCGCGCGCAGCGACGCGTTTGTCTTCTCGGGGAAGAGTTCGTGCGTGCGTCTCCAAGTTGGACGGACCTTCACCCTCAGCGGGCACGACGACGACTTGTTCAATCGCTCGCTTCTCCTCACGGAGATGGGCCTTCGCGGCCAGCGCGCCGGCATCGCCGAGACGGGGGGCGCCGGCGGGCCCGCATTCGTGGCAACCTTCGTGGCGGCTCCCAGTGACATCCGGCTACGGCCCACCCGAAAGCCAAAGCCCACGGCCGCCCCCGAATCCGCCTTGGTCGTTGGCCCCGAACCTGGCACGCCATTCGTCGATGAGTTTGGTCGCGTCAAGGTTCACTTCTTTTGGGATCGTTACGACAAGCAGGACGAGAACAGCTCGTGCTGGTTGCGCGTGATGACGCCCGCGGCTGGAGGGGATCGCGGGATTTGGTTCGCTCCGCGCGTCGGTGACGAGGTCGTGGTGAACTTCTTCAACGGGGACATCGACCGTCCATTTGTGGCCGGCGCCATGTACAACGGCGAAAACGGCCATACGTATCTCCCCGCCCAAACGGTTACCAAGAGCACGATTCGGACGCGGAGCATTCCGGGTGGCAAGGGCCACAACGAGCTGACGTTCGAGGATTCATCGGGTGGCGAGGAAATCTACCTTCACGCCCAGCGCGACCTTCGCGAGACGGTCTTGGCCAGCCATTCCGAGACGATTGGCGCCACGCAGACGAGCACCGTCGGCGCCATGCAGACGATCACGGTCGGCGCGCTGCGCACGAAGACCGTTGGGGGCGACGAGCACACCAACATCGGGCTCAATCGAACGGAGACCGTGGGCCAAAAGGAAACGGTCACCATCGGCATGGGCCGTGAGCACACGATCTCGACGGGCCATGATGAGTTGACGGTGATGAATGGCACGCGGCAGATTGGCGTCCGCAACGGACATCAGATCACCGTGGTGCAATACCTCACGCGGTTCGTGACCAAGGACATGGAGATCGCCTGCGACGAGGACTACAAGCTCGACGCGGTGCGGGCCATTTCGATCACGGAAAATACCGGACAGGGCGCGGTCAAGATGGAATCGGGCACCATTGCCGCCAGCGGGCCCAAAGGGATTACGGTGCAGAACGAATCCCAACAGATCAACTTGAAGGACAAGAAGATCTCGGTCATCGCGACCGAGGAACTCGTCCTGCAATGCGGAAACGCATCGCTGTCGCTCAAGGCCGATGGCACCGTCTCGATCAACGGGACCAAGATGATCGGGATGACGTGCCAGAACTCGAAGCTGACGCTCGACACCAAGGCGAGCAAGATCGAGGGCAATACGGCAACCATCTCGGCAAAAGGGGTCTGCAACGTCTCCGGTGCCTTCGTAAAGATAAACTAAGATGCGAAACCTCGAGGATTTGCACGAAGCGCTGTCCGAGTTCATCGACCAGGATGAAGCCACCGTGATG
This sequence comes from Sorangiineae bacterium MSr12523, assembly GCA_037157775.1. NCBI lineage: Bacteria > Pseudomonadati > Myxococcota > Myxococcia > Myxococcales > Pendulisporaceae > Pendulispora > Pendulispora brunnea. The sequence goes on along the minus strand of CP089982.1, from coordinate 5,263,945 downwards.
GTGCTCAGGTCGCGCGACGAGGAACTCGCCCCGGTGGCCCACTGCCTGCGGGAACTCGACGCCGGAATTCCGCACGTCCTTTTCGTCGACGTAACGCCGCTTGGCAGCAATCTTCTGGCGTACGTAGAGGCCGTGCTCACCTCCCTCGTGAAGGCCGCCGAAGAGGTCCAGGTCGAACTGCAGGAAGACGGTGAGCCTCCGCTGCCGCCTTTTCCGGACGTGTGCTTCAATCGCATGGTCGAGCCCATGGTGCGGCTCCGCACGGCCTTCGGGCACCTCGCGACCTCATGGCTACCCGACGACAACCGTCACTTCGTTGTCGCCTTGCTCCCGGATACCATCGTCGACCGTCAGGTACACGCTCACGTCGTCGGGTGGCTCCTGCCGCAAGCCGGCTTCGAACCCTGGCTCGCGCGGACGCGATTCATCGTGCGCGACGACAAGGCCAGTTCCTTCGTCGTGGATACCGCGTGCAGGGCGCGCCTCCCCGGCGTCGTCTACTTGGACACACGCCTCACGGCAGCCGATCACGTCGAGTCCCTGCTTCAGGACGCGAACAACAACGATCTCGAGCTCGGGCAGCGATTGAACGCGCTTCTACAGTGCGCGATGGTGGAGGTCAGCCTCGGCCGTCTACCGCAGGCCATGGCGAAATTTGCACCGCTCTATGAGCACTACGCGGCCCACGGGATTCACCAAATGCAGGGGCTCGTGCTCCTCCAGGTAGCCGAGGCGTTTCGGCGAGCGAATTCGCTTGGCCTCGCACGCAATTGCTTGCTTGGCGCCCTCGATCTAGCGACGAAGAACGGCGATCTCGGAATGATGGCCACCAGCACGCACGCCTTGGTCCCGATTGCTGCGGCGCAAGCGGCCCACCTGGAAGTCGAATCGGCGAGCAGCGTCGGCATGGGCGCCGCAGCAGCGCTGAAGATGCACGACTTGCACGCGGACTTTTTCCTGCGTCTCGGCGATGCGCGCGCCGGCTTTGGTAATTGGGCCGGTGCCATCACGTCGTGGACGGACGGCGCGACCTTCGCACGGGACCATGCAGGTCAGGCGATGCTTCTGCAGCTCCTCGGTCGCCTGCAGGACTATGCGGCCCGTGCCGGCTATCCGGACACCGCGAGGCAATATGCAGCTGAGATTCAACGCATTCGAGCCACCGGGGAATCGGCATGAAGAATCCGCTCACGATGTCCATCGAGAACCCGCTTGCTCCCGTGAACAAGCGAATCAGCGAGAGCCTCAAGGAGCAGGCCAGCGCGCTCGACAAGTACGAAGAGCAGAACGAGTGGACGAACATCTTCAACAAGGCCGAGAGCATGGCCCCCGACGTCGGCAAGTTGAAGGACTTCTATGTCGAGCCGGATCTCGGTCCCGAGAAGCACGGCTACGAGCGCATTCAGCAGATCCGTGCTGAGGACAAGCGGTACGTCGAGGCTTGGAACTACATCAAAGAGATCAAGAAGCTTACCGACGAAACCGACAAGATGGACGAGCTCATTGTCGACTTCGCCGAGCAGGTCTTCGGGCGCGCGGTTGACGGTCTTTTTCGCGGGAACCTCCCCCTGCCCCTCTCGATGATTGCCCCCGCGGCCACCGTGGGGTCGTGCTTTCTTGGATTCCCGCACACGCACCAGCACCCGCCGAGCCTCACCCCCCCGAATCCCGTGCCGATTCCCGTCATGGCCGCGGGCCCGATCCTGACTGGCAACCCCACCGTTCTCATCGGCGGTCTCCCGGCTGCGACGGCTGGAGAGTTGGGGATGGCGATTGGCTGCTGCAGCCTCTCCCCGTACTTCAAGGTCTTCACCGGTTCCCACAAGGTCTCGATCGGCGGCAAGCGCGCGGCTCGCATGGGCGATGTCGTCAAGTACTGCCAACCCGGCCCCAAGGTTCCCGAAGGCGAGAAGGCCCCGGCAGCGCCGACAGCCGGCGCAACAGCCAAGCAATCGCTTGATACCCTGAAGGAGACGCTCAAGGAGGATCTCAAAAAGAAGCGCGACGACAAGATCGAAGAGATTTACAAGGCCGGCATCAAGGAGAACTCGAAGAAGGCCCTCGAGAAAGGGAAAGAGCTCAAGGCCAAGTACGATACGTGGAGAGCCGCGCAGGACAAGGCCGAAGAAAAGCGCGCTGCGGCGACCGAAGCCCCCGACGACGCACAGGCGCAGGCCGAGGCGGCCGCCGCCGAATCCGCCGCCGAGGACGCGACGGCCATCGCGCTCGCCGATGCAGAACTGACCGCGGCGGCGCTCGCATCCAACGCGATGGGCATGCTTCGTAAGGTACTCGAAAACCTTCTTGGAAAAGATCCGGGTGTGCCGCCGCCTTACGGGATGCTCTTGAACGGCGCGCCTCGCGTATGGATTGCGGGCTTTCCCGTACCCGAGTCGTCGGTTTTTCGGGAGGGGCTAAAGAAGCTTCGACCGCCGAAGAAAGACGATGCCCAGAAGGAGAAAAAGCTCGAACCGAAGAAGCCTTCCAAACGAAGCCCTCCCGAACCCGCCAAGCAAGCCACGAAGGACGAGGTGAAGAAAGAGGAGATCAAGAAGGAAGCGTTGGCGCCCAAGAAAGAGGGGAACCCGAATGCCTTCGCCGCAGCGATGAAGGAGAACATGGACGCACAGCGTCTGAAAGACGCCCGGCGACGGAAGCACGAGCTTTTTCACGCCGAGAAGGCCGAAATCATTCGAGAGAGAGGCGAGCCGAAAACCAAAGAGGAGGCGGCAGCCATCACGCGTGAGGCCGAGCGCAGGTCGAATGAACGAGAGCTCACGACCGAGCAGGGGTTTAAAGATCGTGAGATTCGAGAAAAACACGCCACGGATCGGATTAGGGAGTCGAGAGGGCGCAGAAATCGAGAAGATGGGGGTCCGCCAAAGCAGATGACGACATGGCCCAAGCAAAAGAGGATTGAAGGGAGTGCCGTTAAGATCAAGGACGCGCAACGGGCCCGCGAAGCGGCCGAGAGCGCGCAGAAGGCTAAGGATGCCGCATCTCAAGGCGCCAAAGCGGTTCCGAAGTGACCCTCTGGAAAGGCACCCCTACGGCCCCGAGCGTCGACATCCGAACCGGGGAAGTCACCCAGCTCGCCACGGACTTTCGGCGAGATGGGCTACTGCCGCTGTGCCTCGAACGCTTCTATTCTTCGCAGGCCCATCGTGAGCCACCATATCGCCGAGCCGCCGAGATGGAGACGTCAAGCGCGTTCGGCACCGGCTGGCGCAGCAGCTGGGACCATTCGCTGCGCCGAACGCTTCACGGTTTTCTCTACTGTCGACCCGATGGTCACGAGATCGAGCTTCGCTCGGGCCTAGATGGTCGCGTGCAGCACATTGGCCACCGCATTGAGCTCGAGGGAATCGATGGCAACCATGTGCGGCTCGTCGAATATGCTCGCGGGAGAGCCCACGTAAGCCATGTGTTCGCCTCCACAGCGAATGGGGCGAAATGGGATCTGCAAGCGATCGAATATCGTTCTGGAAATCGCATCGTCGTCATACGCGACGAGACGGGGCGCGTCCTCCGTCTCGAGCATTCCCGCGCACGATGCGCACTCGTTGTCAGCTACTTGGGCGGGAAAGTCGCATGCGTCGACCTTCACACCGAGCAAGGCGGACGCCACTTTGTTCTCGGCTACAAGTATCACCCGAGCGGACTCCTACTTGAGGTGCACGACCGCTCCGGGTGTGCAGTTGCCTACGCCTACGACAACGACGGCCGTCTGATCCGCGAGGACAAGCATCAGGGTGGCATATTCGTTCTCTCCTATGACCGGGAAGGGCGCTGCAGTCGCATTGGTGGGCAGAGCGGCTATCAAACTCGCCACTTCAGTTATGACCCCCCAGCACGCTACACCCGAATGTCCGATAGCACGGGAGAATCCTGGCTCTACGAATTCGACGTCAACGACAATCTCTCGCGGACGGTCTCACCGCTGGGTGGAGAAGAATGTTTCGTATTCGACAGGGGCGGCCTCTTGCAGCAGCGGGTGCACGTGCATGGCCACGTGAGCACCTATTTTTACGACGAGCATGGTCGCCTCTATGGGCAACGAGACGCAAACGCTACGACCTACTGGGAGTACGACTCATGGCACCGAATCACCGAGAAAGTGGATCCCTATGGCGTACTCGTTGCACGGTATAGCGACGAGCACGATCTTATGGCTGTCGGGCGACCTGGGGCCCTTTGGACCTTCGCCTACAACACTTTGGGCGAGAGGGTCTCGATCACCAATCCTAAAGGGGGCACACGGTCAATCCTCTACGATCAGTGCGGTAACCGCGTCGCCGAAGGCGACTTTCTCGGCAACTACACGCACTTTGAATACGACGATTTCGGCCGTTGCACGAAGACCACTGGTCCGACGGGGGGCGTAGAGGAGCGCACCTACGACGAGCTTGATCGGGTGACCACGTCCACGCTGTCGGGAACTCTCTCCCGCTCGCATCACGATGGTGAGAACAGCATCGTCGTCGACGCGACTGGAGCGAAAAGCTCATTTCGTCGCGACGCATACGGGCGAACGCTGGAGCATCGGGACAGCGAGGGGTTGGTCTGCCAACTTCGCTGGGGGTCGGAGCCGAGCCAGATCCTAAGCATGATCGACGGCGCCGGACATGAGGAGACCGTTCTGTATGACGCCGAGCAGCGGATCGTCCAAGTACGCACCCGCGACGGCCGCTTGATCGTTCTGGAATACGACGAGTTCGGGGCGTCGTCGGCGACGACGCACAATCCCACGAGTGGGTCGACCGAGTTCGCTGCATCACGGCGAGCTTCCTTCGAATACGATGGACAGGGCCGGCTCGTCCGAGCAACAAGCGGGGACCAGGTGCGCCGCTTCGAATACGATCTCCGCGGTCAGGTCGTTCGATTCGAAACCGAGGAGATCGTTGTCACTCGAACTTACAACGAGGACGGCTGGCGCACGGATGAAGGGGTGTACTCCCGGGCGGCGCCCGGCGCCCCCGAGCGCATCATGTTGCACATCGATGGGACGGTGGACTCGCTGGGTCGCACGACCCAGTTCGTCTGCGGAGGGGCACCAACGGTGATGATGGAATGGGACGAGAACGGACGGGCCTTGTGCGTGGATGTCGACGGCGTTCGGGTGGACTACAAGCGGAGCGAAAGCGGCGCGGAAACGGAGCGACGCGCATCCGGCATGCGGCTCCTCATGAAACGGGACCGCGACGGGCGGGAGACCGAGTGGCTCTACGACATTGACGGTCAGCCTCCCGCCCGAATCCAGGCGAGCTACGGTTCGCGTCGGCCGTTTCCATCCCACCTCAGCGTGGTGACTGCCCACGGAGAACAATCCGCCCTCATTCGCTCGGACGGGCGCGGCCGTGTCCGTGCCATCGTGTCGCAAGGTGAAGGTTCAATGAGTCGATTCTTCGTCTACGACGGCGCCGGTAACTGGACGCTGCACGCGAGTAGCCTTCGGGGCCGCGAGCTCTTACCCCGGCTAGAGTCGGCGGGCTGGGACCGTGCACCGATAATCCTTTCCCACTACGCAGACGAAACCGCCTATGCGACTGCGCTTCCCGGAGGTCGATTAGACACACTCCGCACTGGACCGGTGACCATCCGATATCGCTGGGATGACTTCGGTCGAGCCACCGAAAAGGTCGTCCATTTTGGCGACGAAGAGGATGTGTGGCGCTACGAATACGACGGTTGGGACCTCCTTCGGCACGTCCAGACCCCGCTGGGACTCTCTTACGCCTATCGATACGACGCCCTTGGCCGACTTATCGACAGACGATCAAGCACAGGTACACGCACCGAGCTTATTTGGGACGACGAACGCATCCTGCACGTGCTCGTCGAAGGCGAGGCCGTAGAGACGCGAGTTCACCATCCGGGCACCGGTGAACTCCTGCTGCAACGATTCTCGAACGGCGCCGTCGACGTCCGGCCAAGTCGCCTCCGCGAGCTCGAAGAGCTACTCGGAAGCACAAACCCCGGCTCTTCTGTAGAACCTAGTTCGGAGGTGCCGCGAGTGGCCATCGGGGTCAGCCCTTCGGTTCGACACCCGGTAGAAAGCACCTTTTTGGACTCGGAGGCACGCGTCGCCATCGGCATCCATCGATGTTGGGATGTTGAGACGTCTTATGACCTGACATGGCGACGCGGACAGCCCGCGGCCCAGACGCTTTCTACTCTCACGCGCGTGCTCCCAATCATCGAGCGCGGAGCCGCCGAGCTTGCAGAAATTTCCCCCCTTCGACCGAAGGTTCTTGATCCGCATCCGGGGCAGGCTTTCCTCGCAGACTTACTACGGTTCAGCGGTACTCCGGCAATTCGCTGAGCAAGAACAGGGTGTTCGCATCGGACAACGCGCTGTCCAGATTTCCGCATCCGTCCATGAGATCCATAAGACCCGTCGTCTCGTTCAGCGCTGCAAAGGGCTGCTGCGCTTCCTGCAGAGTGCGAATTGCGGCTTGTGCCTTGTGGCGAATTTTTGGGTTCCGCTGCGCAAGCGCGCTTAGATCCGCGAGCCGCTGTGCACTGAGAGCTAGGTCGTCGCGAACGCACGCGGGAACCCCCCTCATGAGATTGCGAATCTGCGCCTCCGTCTGCACGTAGGTCTCGGGGCGAACGTCATTCTTCAACGTTGCGATCTCCGTTATCAAGCCCCCCAGTTTCGTTCCACTCATTTCAGTCTCCTCCTGCTTGTCACAGTTGAAATTGGGTTTAGTTTACTTTCGACAAGAGCTCGCTGATGGCGAATACACTTGCGGCAGCCGATTGGGCACTTAGGTGCATCATGACGGTATTCGCAAGTTCGGGAAGGGACGTTGCCGCGTTCACCGTACCGAGCTGCAGATTGGCTTCCTCCAACATTTGAATGGCACTGACAGCCTTGTCCCGAACCCTCGGACTTCTTTCAGCAAGCGCCTTGAGATCCGCGATTCGCTGGTTCGCCTGGACGAGCCATTCCTCAATGCATTCCGGCACCACCTCCAGCATCAGCTTTCCGAATTGTTCCTTGAACTGCTGGTAGCCTTCCGGGCGCATGTTCTGGCGCAGTGTCTCAAGTTCGCGCATCAGATCCGACAGACTTTTGGTCGTCATACGTCCTCCTATTGCATCCCTGAGACAACTTAGTCCTTGAGCGCCCGTCGGATCTCCGGGGGCAAATGCATATCCGAAATCCCGAGCACATTGACCATAAGCGTGAGCCGGCTGCGCTCGTCAGCGGAGATGAAACCATCGGCGGCGAATTCGGTGAACTGCGCTCTCAGAAAGTCCAGCAAAAGGACATCGACGCGCGCGGCGTCGAGCCCACCGGCCGTCACCGCCGTCCACAGCGTAACGCGCTCCTCGTCGGTAATGATTCCGTCGGCAAATATCTGCGCGAGCATGCTTGTAAACCGCGCTTCGACCGCGTTCACATCGTCGGTCGGCATCTCATCTGCACTTACGTTCATGGGTCCAGAGTTGCAGAAAATCTGTCAGACGGCGAGGGTGCTTGGCGAAACGTGCGACCACGGTTACCAGTGCCCGCAACCACTTTATGAGCGCGGTAGCAGTGCGCTATCCCATCCCGCCCAGCTTCGCCTTCGATTCCGCGAGCCATTCGAGGTACCACGACCGAAATGTGTGGCGCTGCCCCGAGGCATCCGTCGCGGGATAATATCCATGGTCGTCCGCTACACCGTCATACCATACCTGCCCACGACATGGGCCGGCCACAACGAGCAGCGTGTATGAACCGCATCCATGGGTGCAGAGGCAAAGGCTACCGTCGCTCTTGAAGGCGTCCCAATAGCGTTCCGACGACAACTCGTCCTCACCGGCGCTGTCCTCATCTGCATAGAGCAGATCCGTCGGATTGTAGCTCTCGGTGTACGCCCAAGGCGCCGCCAGTTTCTCATAGCTTGTTCGGTCCTCCGGATCGCCCCCTTGAAACCCCATGACGCCATACCCAGGACCCGCGCCGCCGTTGCCAATTCGCGTGATGAACGCCCGGTAGTCGTCGGGCAGGGCAAAGCCAAGCCGTCGCTCGATGGCATCAAGTTCGGCTTCTGATATGACCGTGTCAAACGAGTATCGGTGGGCACTGGCGGCAAAAAGCGTGTGCTTGCTGTCGAGTTGCGCGAGGGCCGAAACGCCCAAGCGCACGCTCTCCAGGAACGCGTCAAGCTCGCCGGGTGACACGAGGGCGCCCTCCGAGCGTCAGAGCCATGCCAGAGAGGCGGTGGGCCCCGCCCAGCCGAGGGGCTGGCTCGCGGGTCGACCGCCCGGGCACGGGCGAGGAACCGTTCGTCATGTTCGCCTTGAGCATCGCATGTTCGTTCGGCCGCGCCCGATGTCCCGTTCACGTAAATCGACGCACCAAACCGGGTTTGGCTATTCGCGGGATTGGCAGGCGCGGCACGCGCCGCTACTCCGCTGGATGCCCCCCATCCGTCGACAGCTCCGAGGCGTTGCTCGCAAAAATGGGGAGCTACGCCGGTGGCTGTTGCCGCAACGCGCATGAGACCAGGGGCCGACCCGCACAGGGCCGGCCGCCCTGGCGCGAACCGGATCGGCGCTCCGGGCATGCTGCCATAGGGAGCTCCCGCCCTTCCCAGGATGCGTTGCCGCTAGCGTCTGCCTCGTCCCTACGATAAGCCAAGGTATCCTCCATGTTTTCCACCAAGCGCGTACTCTTTCCGCTCGCCATTTTGCTTGTCCCTGTTCTCGCGAGCTCCGCGGGTTGCGACTGGGTCGACAAGGTCGACCACGTCTCGGTCAACCCCGACGCCGGAGACGGTGCAACTCCTGGTGCGGCCGCGGCCCGATTTCGTCTGGCCGCTGGGGCCACCACGCCGCCCAACCTTTTCGACGTTCCGTTCCCGAGCGACGCCTATCTAGGGACAAACGGGCGCATCGTCGACCCGCTCCCGGGAATCGAGGCATACATCCCGGCTCCGGCGGGGGCGCAAGCCCTCTCGCACGATCTGGCTGTGATGAACGGCTTCTCGCGCATCGCGATGTCCATTTTCTACGTCGATGATCCTACTAAACTGCAAGATGGCGAACCCGCCGCTGCCGACGTCGACAAGGCAAGCCTCCCAGCGACGGAAGACGCTTGCAAGGCCGACGCAAGTGCGGTGTTCCTGGTCGATCTCGAGGCGACGGACGCTGCCCAGGCACGGATCGGCTGTCGCGCGCAGTTCCACACCAATACCCGGACCGGTTCCCGCTCCGCGCTCGCCGTCGGTCCGGCACGTGGTATCGTGCTCAAGGAAGGGCACAAGTACGCGGCCGTTCTGACGAATCGGGTGAAGCTCGCGTCCGGTCAGGCCCTCGCCGCAAGCCCTGATTTCGATCGCATCCGCAAAGGCGATCGTGGCGGTGCACTGGCGGCACTGTATGGCCAGGCGATCGACAAGGCTACGTCGGCCCTGGGCTCCGCGCTGAGCGGGACGGAAATCGTCGCGCTTACCCCCTTCACGACGAACAAGATGAGCGATGAACTGTTCACGCTCCGGGAGGCCCTTGGCACCGATGACGCAACCGCCCCAGACTTGAAGTGGGACGAGGAGAGCGTCAAGCCCATGACGAACGCGAAGTTCGCGGGCGCTGCCGGAAATCCGATTCCCACTGGGTTCACGGACACCATCGATGCCTACTTGGGTTATGTGAAGCCAGAGACGGAGACGCCAAGGCCGAAGGTGGGGACGGGACCGGCAGCGATGGACAATCCGTCCACGCATTTTCCAATCCGAGCCCATGACCGCATTGCGTCGATCGGAACGGCCGTGTTCGAGTCCACAAGCTTTCTGCGCAGTAAGGGAGGCTATCGCACCATCGATCATGCGACCTTTGGTCGCACAACCGATGGCAAGAACGACCTCGACGTCGCACAGCGCACGACGGAAAAGATTTGGGTGACATTCACCGTTCCGACGCGGGCACCGGCGTCCGACGCCGGGTATCCGGTGGTCATTCTACAGCACGGCCTCGGAGGGTCACGCGATTACATCTTCGCGCTGGCCAATACGTTGGCCGCCGCCGGCTACGTGACCGCAGCCATCGACAGCGTCACCTTCGGCGCCCGCGCGGCATCCGGCAAGACCGACGGCACGACCGACTACATCAACGCAAAGAACACCGATCCTGCGAAGAACAACGACTCGACGTACGGCAAGGGCGACGGCATCGCCGATACACGCAACGGCGCGACGGATTTGTTTGGCAGCTTGATCAACATCGGAGCACTGCGCGATCAGATGCGCCAGGCGGCACTCGATACAACTCAGCTTGTGCGGGTGCTTCGAAAAGAATCAAACCGCGTCCTCGGGCCGCTTCAAGTTCCGCCGGCCGCCTCGCCGCCGAAACTTGACTCAAGCAAGATCGCCTACATTGGCAATTCGCTTGGTGGCATTCAAGGCGCGACGGCGGCCGCCATCGAGCCGAACATCCGTGAATGGGTTCTCAACGTCGCGGGCGGTGGACTTATCACGGAGCTCGCGACGCATTCCCCCCGCATTTCGGCGAGCCTTGTGGCCGCCGCGGGTGCAAACTTTGGAATGACCGGTGACAAACTGAGTGAGTTCCACCCGCTGGTGACGCTGCTGCAGACCGTGGCGGAGCCGGGCGATCCGCTGGCCTACGCGGACCTCCTCGTCTCAGCTCCCCGAAAGGTGGGAGGCGTGCAGGTCACTCCGCGGAACATTCTCCAGATCGAGGTCATCTACGACGAGCTCGTCCCGAACGAAGCGAACGAGGCGCTCGCCCGCGCGGGAGGCTGGCGATTGGGCACGCCCAACGTCGGCTCGAACGCGGGGGTCACGGACGTGAAGACGCTCGCTGGCCGGGACCCGAAGTTGCTCGCGGAAGTATCGCCCGACGCCGACGGGTACATCCAGAACACGCCGGTCAACGGGACCACCGCTGTTCTCCTACAAGTCTCCCCATCGCAGCACGGTTCCGACCTGGAGTCGGCGGGAACCCTCCGTTTGTACGCCGCGCCGTACGCCAGGTTCAACGATGTACAGCCCTTCCCGCTCGCTCCGGCGGGTGAGAAAGGTTATCAAATTGTCCTGGGCGCGCAGTACTTGCAGCTTCAGAACATGGCGATTTCCTTCATCTCGCAGGGGCTAGCGGGTCAACCGCCCAAGGTCTACGTGAAGCCGCCGCCGGCGAACAATCCGGTTGCCGGGTTCACTCCTCCGGTACGCAACGTCGATGGCGACATCGCCCCCGACGACACGGACGCTGACCCGAACGATCCGCAAAAGCAGTAGACGGAGTCCGAGAAAAGGAAAGTCTCCCCGCACCCATTGACCCGAGCGCCCGTGCTGGATGGCATGGGCGCAGGGAACCGAGGGGCTTATCACTTTTTCCTCTCAACCGGTGAGAACGGCTGGCCGAAGCCCCGCCCGCAGGCAGGGCAACATCGGTCACGATGAGACCTCGCTTGTCGAGGTCTTTCCGGTCGAAACGGCGATGGCCACCCTGCACGGTAGAGCGGCGCTAGCGTGGCCCCGTACGCCCTCGCCCTCCCGGCATCTCGGCAGTATGGCCGGACGTGCCGCTGGTCGTTTGGGTGAGATTGCCCCGCTTGCAGCGTGGACAACCGCTCCCGTTGACAGTGCGGTTCTTGATTCGGGCCTGCCACGAGTGTCCCGCGGTGCATCGCCACCAGACGCGTTGATCCGATCCAACGAAGGCGTCGAGAGGCGCGAGATCTCCGTTTTTCCTCGCATCCCACTCTCTCGCCACCTCGGGGAATTGCCGCGCCAGTGCTCTCTCGGGTGGGGGCGTGTGCCGGCAGTGTGGACACGTCTTTCCGCGGGCCACACGGTCGATCACTCCGCTTCGCCAGGCGTGCCCCTGAACGCAGCGCCACCAAATGCGTCGGGTCGACCCCGCCAAAACGGTTGCCGGTGAGAGGCTGCCGTTCTTCTCATGGTCCCATTCCGCGGCGATGCCGGGCGCCTGCTCCGCCAACGAACGCTGATCGCTAGGACGCTTTCCAAGACGTGCGCGCGCGCACTCCGGGCACCCCGTTCCTTGGCCCGTACGGCTGTAGATCGCGGCCTTCCACTCGTGGCCGTGCGAACAGCACCACCACACGACGACCTTCGAGCCACGGGATACGCTCTCTGGACAGAGAGCGCCGTTTCGTTCGCGGTGCCACTCACGCGCAAGGTCCGGTGCGAAGGTGGCGAGAGAGTTCGCGGCGCGTGGACGAAGCGGGCCGGTTTGGCGCTCCCTCGCGCATCCCGGACACCCGCTACCCTTGACCGTGCGTTGGTGGATTGCCGCTACCCAAGTACGGGCGCACTTGGCGCATTTCCACGAAACCTTGCGTTGCGCGCCGACGTTTACATCGGCCGGCGTGAGCGTCCCGTTGGCGGCCTGGTCCCACTCTGCTGCGATCGCTGGGGCCCGCATGGCCAGCGAATTTTCTGGGCTTGCGCTGCCACGTCGCGCGGCCCTTTGTTTGGTGGCGCATGCCGGGCACCCGCTGCCGCGCGAGATGCGGTTGCCGACTGCTGTTTGCCACTCATGCTCGCAGGCCGGGCACCTCCACCAGGCACGATGATGCGAGTGCGGGGGTACATCCCGCGGTGTCAGTTGGCCATTGGCGGTGGGATGCCATTCGGCCGCGACCCTTGGATGCTTTGTCTGCAGCGACCTGTCACCATTCATTTCGGGAAGCCATTCGCTTGCGACCTAGGGGACGAACCGGTCCAAGGCATTCTAGAACCGGGACGGGGAGTCCGCCGGAGCGCGGTTGCCAGGATTGCAGCGAGGGCAACCGGTTGCGTTCGTGCGCGTGCGGGAATGGACCTCGGCCTGCCACGAGTGCCCACGCGCGCACTGCCACCAAACGCGCTGCTTGGAATCCTTGAACACGTTGAGGGGCGTTAGCGTGCCATTCCTCCGAGCGTCCCATTCGTTCGCAATCTCCGGTGCTTGCATCGCCAGCGATTTCTCCGCCGATGGGCCAGTGCGACAGCGGGGACACCCCCTTCCGCGGCCCACGCGCTCGCGCACCGCGGCTTGCCAGGAATGCCCTTGCGCACATCGCCACCAAACGCGCTGCTTGGAGCCCCCGAAGACCGCTTCCGGTGAGAGACCAGCGTTCTGGTCGTGGTCCCATTGGGCTGCGATGTCGGGTGCGCGCTGGGCCAGCGACTGCTTGGGGGCCGGCATGCGTGGGCAAGCCGGACATCTCGTTCGGTGGGCCGTCCGCTGGGATACCGCCACCTGCCATTCGTGCCCGCGCGAGCAGCGCCACCACACGACACGTCTGGAAGCTCGTGATACGTCCGAAGGCCGTAGCGCACCGTTCCTTTCGGGATGCCACTCGCTCGCGATCTCGGGAGCGAAGGTTCCCAAGGAATCTTCGGGGAGCTGCGCACCGCTAGGCGCGAGCACCGCAGGAGATTCCTCCCGCCGCACGTCTCGTTTCGGCATGGCGCACGCTGCGCAGCCGCTCCGCGCACGTTTATTGATTGCTTCTTGCCAGGAGTGCCCGCAGTTGCAACGCCACCAGACATGACGCTTGGAATTCGCGAACACGGTCGCCGGCGAGAGCCCTCCGTTCCTTTCGTGATCCCACTCGGCGGCGATCTCGGGGGCCCGCGCCGCCAGCGACTCGTCAAAAGCGGGCGTGGTCCTCCCCGGCCGTGCGCGAGGGCAAAGGGGACATCCGCTTCCCTGAACGGTTCGATGGTCGATGGCCGCTCGCCACGCGTGCGCCTTCCAACACCGCCACCACACGACAAGCTTCGAGCCCCGCGATACATCTTCTGGGCGGAGATCTCCGTTCTTTTCGTGATCCCATTCCCGCGCCACACGTGGGGCACACGCGGCGAGCGAGCTTTCAGGTCGGGGCGGACGTGGGCCTGTTCGGCGCTCTCGAGCGCACCACGGGCAGCCCTGCCCTACCCTTGCGCGGGCCGCAACCGACGCGACCCATGATCGGGCGCACGTTGCGCAAGTCCATGTGACCTTGCGCCGTGTGCCGACATTGACATCGTCGGGGGTGAGCGAGCCGTTGGCGGCCTGATCCCACTCGGCTGTAACGTTCGGTGCACATGTTGCCAGCGAGTTCTCGGGCTTCGCGCGCGCTCGTTGCGCGCCTCTTTCCTTCGCGGCGCACGCCGGGCAGCCCATCTTCTTGAGGGCTCGGCTGGCAACGGTCCCTCGCCAATCGCTGTTGCAGGTCGGGCACTTCCACCACACCCGACGATGGGATTGCGCGCGGACATCGAGAGGAGTCACGGAGCCGTTGCTGGTCGGGTGCCACTCGACAGCGATCCCCGGATGCCGTTCTTGCAGAGAATCGCCCGAGGAGGGTTTGCGCTCCTTACGGCGGTCATTCGAGCACGTAGGGCAGTCTGAGCCGCGTGTTCGTTCACTTACAAGGGCCTGCCATTCGTGCCCAAGGGCACAGCGCCACCAGCATCGCCGGTTCGAGCGATAGCGCAGCTCGAAAGGAAGGATCCCGCCGTTCTTTTCGGCGTGCCACTGCTCCACCAACTCCGGGTAACCCGCCAACCATTCATCGGACGTCCGAATGGCGAGACAGCGCGTCTTGCTCGATGCCAAGAGCCCCGGGGAGACGAGCTCTCGTACGGACCACCAATCGTAAAGATGCCGGCGCTTGGCAGCCCGAGCGGAAGCCAACCGTTCGCGCACGCGCTCGGTGGACCAGCCAAAAATCTCTGCGAGCTGGACATCGCGCAACAGCTGAGGCGTTGGCGGCGGTGCCATGCTACCCGTCGTATAATCGCAGAGCGGCCGGACTTGAAGACGTCGCGTGCTCGCGAAGGGGCATCAAGGCCGGATACTCGCGACGGCGGAGGTTTCTCTCTCGTGGTGCGAAGGCGTCGTCCACTCCAGCTCAAAGGCCAGAGAGTTGCACTGGCGTATGCGTCGACGTGCTCCCATCGGCAAGGCCGAGGACGCCATACGAATTGGCGCCCCAGCACCAAACCGTGTCGTCCCGCCCGACCGCGCAGGCGAAGTTTCCAGAAACCGCGATATGGGCGATGTTCGACAGCCCCGCCACCTTCGTAGGCGTAAACGCCATGGAACCGGGGCCATCGAGCGCGGGATCGTGCCCAAGAACGCCGTTGGTGTTCGTCCCCCAGCACCAAACCGTATCATCGTCGCGGACGGCACATGAATTAATGCCGCCGAGCGCGACTTCTCGAACTGACGCCAAGCCCGGCACCACCGTCGGCTTGCCGTTGCATTCGTGACCGCTGCCGCACGATGGATCGAGCTGAGGATCGTGCCCAAGCTGGCCGGACGAATTATCGCCCCAGCAGGCGACCGTCCTATCGGCAAGCACTGCGCACGCATGGGAGGATCCGACGGCAAGTGACCGCGGATCCCTGAGCCAGGCGACCTGCCGCGGGATCGGATGACGCTCGTTGTCTCCGCCGGCGTCCGAGCTCCCTTCCGGAATGCCGATTTGGGCCTGGCCTGCGGACCCCCAGCACCAGATCGTCCCATCGTGCTTGCGCGCGCAGGAAAACGCGGCCCCCGACTCCAAGGTTGCGACCCCCTCGAGTCCCGGCACGAGGTTCGGCGTCGGCGTCGTTTGCACACCAGGAGACGGTCCGATCCGGCCGTCGTTAGCGTCCCCCCAACATGAAACCTTTGTCTCAAAGGCGGCACAACTGAAGCCTCCCCCTGTCGATACCAGCAACGCGCCTTGGGTGCCGCTAACGACGGACGGTGTCCGGGTCACCGTTCCCCCGTCAGGAGCGTTTTGGGCACCGGTCTCACTGTGCGCATTGTCGCCCCAGCACGATACCTCCCCCGCGGCGGTAACGGCGCACGCATGGCCGTCGATGCTTGGCATCGTCCTCCACGTTCCAGGCAGCGGATTCCCCGGTGGAGGGTGCGGCAGATCATCCTCGGAGCCTTGCCCAAGCAGCGCGGCGCGATTTGTGCCCCAACACTTCACGGTATCGTTCCGGGTCGCGCAAATGGTCGCCCGCCCCACAGACAAGCGAATCGAGGGTTCCGCACTGGCGTCGCCCTGCGGCGGTGGAGGCTGGATGATACCGCGGTCGGTGCCAGCATCCGCTGCGGGCGTGGAATCGGAGCCTCCGCACGCGAGCCCCATTCCCGTAAAGCCGGACGCCGCGGCGAGTGCAAGAGCGAGGGCCCGGCCAGGGCGAGCGCGCTGGGGCAAGGAAAGGTCATACGTCTTCATCGCGAGCATCTTGCACTTCCTTCGACCACGGCTCCATTTCCGTTCAGGAAAATCGACCACCCTTGCGCCGCGAGCCGCCCCCGACGACCCGCGAAAGCGTCGTCGAATCTGGCAAGCTCCCGCGTCGCCGCTGCTGACTTGACTCCGTCCTCCAAGGTCGCGAACGCCTAAGCGCGGTCACGCAATGAAGGATTCGGCCTGGCCGGAAGATGCTGTTTTCGCGCCGTGTGACGTCGAGGCTACGCTCGCGCCCAGGGCGGGTGTTACATCGACATCGAGGCAATAGGAAAGGCGCTCCCCATCGTGCCGCGCTTATCGTCAAGTGCGATAGACTCCCCGCGGCGATGAAACGAATCCGCATCTCGCTCACCACGGTATTTCTCGCCTGTGCGCTCACGGCGTCGGCCGTCCCCTGCGGCGCCGCCGATCCGCGCATCGATGCGCAGAAGCGTCAGGAAGAGGGTATCAGGCGATACAACGCCGGCGACATGGACGGCGCACTCAGCTCGTTCACCCAAGCGTACGCGATTTACCCGAGCGCGAAGATCCTCTGGAATCTCTTTCAAACGCAGCTGAAAGTGGGAAGGACGCTCGAGGCCACCCGCAACATCCACGTCTACCTCGCATCGGCGGACCCCGCCGCTACGCCCGAACGGAAGACGGAAGCCCGTGGAAAACTCGAGAACGCCCGGAAGGTACTCGGGCTCGTGAAGATTCAAGCACCGCAGGGCGCGCGGCTGTTCATCGACGGCAAGCCGTTTCCAGTCGGCTACGCCATCAACGAGTCTGTCGAGCTGGACCTAGGTGGTCACGTCGTCGTGGCAGAAACAGCAGCGCAGCGCATCGAGCGCGCCGTGAACGTTCGAGTGGGCGAGACGGTCACCGTCGTTCTCTCGGAAAAGCGGGACTCCGATGCTTCGGTCAGCACCGCTCCGCGGGTCGAATAGACGCAACCTCGTTGCGCGTTAATCCGAAGGAGATGGCAACGATGACCCGGTCCCTGCGCCTCCGTTCCCTGCGGCCCGTCGTTCGCCGTCCTCGTGGTGGCTGGATAAGGCGCGTTCTGCCGATTGCCGTGTCGAGCGTGTTTGCCGTGGGCTGCCGAGTCGCCATGCCATCGCTTACTTCAAACCCTGCCGAGCGACGATCTCCTGCAACGTGCTCACCGCTGCGCCACAATCGTTCTTTGCGCATCCTTGCTTGAGGCGCTTGTGTACGTCCGCAGGCTTCTCCCCGGCGACGATTGCGCACGCAAAGGCTGTTTCTGTTTCGCTATGGTCTACCTTTCCGTCGGATTTCAGTACCGGAAGTAGACGGGCCACGTTCGCACATTGGTCTCGCTCGGCGATCACCGCCGCAGCGTCCAAGGCGAATGTGCCGTCCGGCAGGCTGTGAGCGACGCGGTGAGGCGGTAGACCGCTCGGGAGTGCCTTGTACGTGAAGAGCAGGTCCGGGCGGCCGTCGTTATCGACATCGCGAATATCGATCAAACGTGACGTTCCGAGGATCTTGACCGCCGGCGCGTAGGGCTCGATTTTTCCGCTTCCCGCCGAGAGCAGTTCCTCGATGCGGTACTCCTCGGATTCGATGCCGTCTCGCCGATCCTCAAGCGTGCTCGAGGTGGCGCGCAGCAGAAACTCGGCGCGCCCATCCCCGTCGTAGTCGAACACCTTCGGTGCCGTGATCCGCAGCTCGCTAAGATCTTTTACCGCAATATCTCCAGGATGCTCCGTCGAGCCGATGCAGGTATTTGACAGACTGCTTGCAGCTGCGGCATTCGGGGCATAGCGGAGGGCGGGCTTCGAGCCGGACTCGTAGTTAAGGACCCATCGACCAAGCCACGCGACCGATGTCGCCTCGCTCACGTCAGAGGGTGCCCGGCACAATCGCTCCAGGACGAACGACCACGCGCCGGATTTATCCGACCAGCAGCCGCCAAATTGCTCCACCAACCGGGACTCCCCTGCGCCCAGGCGTGCATGCAAGACCGTAGCCTTGCTCTCTTCCTTAGACACACCACAAGCCGCATCGCCCCGAGGCCCCGACCCGATACCGCTCGCGCCTGCGGGGCCTTGGGAGCTCGGCGCAGGAGCGGTGGCCTCGGCAGGCGATGCCGCCGGCGGCGAAGAACACGCGACCGTGGCCGCGCTGAAAAGCCCAATCGCCGAAATGACGAAAGGAGATCTCGAGTACCATGACCTCATCTCAGTTTGACGCGTCGGTCCCTCTATTTCGCGCACCGAAACCCGACGTTCACCGAGGCCGCCGATTCCGGAAGTCCTTCCCAATCGTACTTCGATTGATGTTGTTCACCGGGTGTGGGGTCCGGTGTCTCGCCGACGATCCTTCGCTCTCGAGCGGTCCCCGAACGCGCGTCCGCAGACCATTCACGAAGGGTCTCAGCGGCGCGCCATAGACCGACTTGGTCCTGCCGCTCCTTGTCGTCTTCGTTGAACGGGCATGGCCCGCCCAAGTCGAAGCGGTTCCAGCAAATCGCGCTTGCTTTTCCGCTGCGCCTCGCATCTGCGTCGCGGCTCGAAGCCCACCGCCACTCCTTTTCCGTGGGGAGGCGCTTGCCGCGCGCCTCGCAGAACGTCTTCGCTTGGGCCCATGTTACGCAGTTAATGGGCGCCGGATCGTATTCGTAGTGCCCGTAGACACAAAAGTCGGACGATGGTCCGGATGCGGGGACCGTCGCTTTGCCGAGGCGAGTGCAACTGCCCTTTTCGAGGCATTCCCTGTATTGCTTCGCTGAGACGGCGGTCCGGTCGATACAGAATGCTTTCTCGGGGCGCCCTGCTGCCGAACTTCCTCCTCCCACCTCAACGGTAGCCATGTCGGGTGGGCAGGCGCTCGCGCTCGACTCGGAACGCCCTGCGTCGGCGCCATTCGATACCGCTTCGGAACTACGGGAAGCCGCAGCGGGCACGGGCACGGCGATGGGAGCGGGTTGCGACGGGGTATCGGTCTGGCCCCCGGAACGGCACGACAATGCGAAAGGAAACAGTAATGCGGTCCAACGAGTCGGGTTCATGACGTCACTTTCCAAGATGAGTGCCTAGATCAAAATGCATCATGTCGCCGCTTCCGTAGGTGCCAACGGCTCCGAACATCACGCCCCCCCAGCGAAGTTTGGCGGTTTGTACGAGCTCGACGATGAGCTCCCCGCGCAGGTTCATGATGCCGCGGGTCGGATCCCGCTGCGTCCCACCCGGCAGCGTGGCGATTCCGTCTTTGCCGTCGTCGGTGATCGTAACCTTTCCTACGACCGTCACGAGGCGGATGTTGTCGCGATCGCGGACAATCTGGTCGTACATCGCGTGGAGAGTGCCATCCTGGTCGCCGGCCATCGCCTCGGACAGCAATCCTTTCCCCCCGGGGCCGGAAGCTTCCGGATGAATACCGTTGTTGCCATCGTAGCTTGCTAAGAAGAGGGCGGAGAATTCGTCGAACGTGCGCTGCTTGGTGCGCTGGAAGACGTATCCGAAGTAGAGCATCAACGCGAAATGTACGCGTTGAAAGCGCTTCACGGTGTCTTCGATGGCCGTCCCCTTAGGGTCGTCCTTCACATCGGCAGGTGTGCCGTAGTAGAGGGAATACGCGCGGTCATAAACATCCACGCCGGGCTTCCAAACCAGCCGCGTTAGGATATCGCGGGATGCCTGCGCTTCCAGCGCTTTGGCCACCTGTTTCTTGGCGACGAGCAACGCACGAAGGTCGTTGTCGTCCGCGGGAAGCTCCTTCTTTTGGTCGAGTTCACGCATCTTGCGAAACTTCAGCGAGTCGGGGATCGTATGGCCTTCGCCGCCATACTGATCGCCTTTTCGAAGAGCAATATATGGGTTGAACAACAGATTGATGTCGACCGCGGACCCACTTGCGTGGAATCCATCACCGTTCCGGAATCCGACGTGCGCTTCGATGGCGCCTTTGTCGAGCCAGACCGGATTTTGGCCGAGCCACACCCACGCTGTGAATTCCTCTTGCGTCAGATCCTTATCTGGCTTTTCGAGCTCGACCTTTGCCAGATCGTACATCTTCTTTTGGACGACCAGGAGCCGTTGGAGAAGTTCGTCATTCACGCCGGAAGCGAAAGGACGTCCGAGGAAGTTGAAGCCATAGAGCTTCACGGTTTCCTTGCGAAATGGTTTCTCGCCCATCTCCTTGGTCTCGGTTAGCCAATCGGGGTATTGCGGGCCAACCGTGGCGGTTACCGCGTTGCTTTTTGCGTCATCGCTCATGCCGGCATCTCTTCGGAATCGGGTGGAACCCAGTCGCCGTACCCGGAAGTGTCGATTCTGCTCGGCTCTCCATCACGGTGAACGTTCCGGAGCGTTTTTCGCAATTCCTCTTCCTCGGTGCCAGACGCTATTCCATATTCCCGTGCGAATAGGGCCAAGCTGATGCGCGTATCGCCGAGAAAAAGCGCGCGGTTTCGCAGACGGCCCTCCACGGCAGCGTCCAATACAACGCTACCGTCAAGAATTTGCAGGTTGACGTATCCTGCGTATGGGAAGCCAGTCGCGGACTTGGAGTCCGTGGACCCAAGAATGAAGGGCGACGGCGAATCCGCGGCGAGCGCTTCGATGCCGCGCTTGAGCCACTGGTCCTTGGGATCGGCGGCGGAAGACTTCTCGCTCGGTTGCCTCGTCCCCCACTCGACGAACGCCCGCTCGAGATGGGCGGGAACCCGTTCTTCGATGAGGATGCTCCCGCCCTTCCCGTCCGGCGCATCCACCGTCTTCCCGTCGCGGACGACCGTGCCCGCGGTGAATCGGTACGGCGTACCCACAGGAACGCGCTGGCCCTCATGATCCAGCAGCCAGAGGCGCACCTGCCGCTTCGCCAGATACACGGTAAAGGACGTTTCCTTGGCCGTGGCCAGCGTGAGCGTCTTCGGCTTCTTTTCCGGGATGGCGAGTTCGTCGCCCGCAGCCAGCCCCTGTGCGTTCGCGCGCCTCTCGCGAAGCCCTTTGTTCTCCGCCGCATTCCAAATCGTCTCGAAATTCTCGAAGCCGTACTTCCCGGAAATGCTCCAGGGCGTGTCCTCGGACTTCACCACATGAATCTCGGCCGCGCCTTCGCTCTTGACCAGCTCGGTATCCTCGGCTTGCTTGCCCGCGAGAGCGCGCGGCTCGCTGAAATCACTCACGTCAAAGTCGCCGAAGACAAGCTTGCATTCCCCGGGGGCCATTCGCTCGAATCGCTCGCGGCCCGCCGACGTCAGCACCCCTTGGCGCTCGTCCTTGTCGGCTCCGGTCAGCACGAATCGCCGGCGCGCGACGGGCTCACCATCCTGGTCGACAAGGCGGAATGCGACCCAGTCGCTGGCCTCGCCTTTCGCTTGTTCGGGTGGGCGCTCGGACGGCGTCTTGTCCCTCGAGAACGCAATCCCGTATCGGGGGATGAGCTCCACCCGTAGGAGCCCCGTCTTCACCGCGCAACGAAGATCGCGGGCCACCTCGTGAAGGTAGTCGCGATGCCGCCACTCACGCAGGACGTCCCGCGCTCGCACGCGCCGAGCGTTTGGCTTTACCCATTGATGAATTTCGAGTAGGCCGTCCACCACCGACGGATCGGGCGCGACACTTTCGTTGAAGCACCAGAACGTGATTGCCGCCATCCGACGCTCGCCCTCGAAGGGGCTGGATTCGGGGCTAAACGACGCACTGATCGATGCGGGCGTGATGCGATAGTCCTCGCCTCCAGGTAGCCTGTAGAACTCCCAAGGTCCGTCCAAGAAGCCTACTCGCGAAAAGAACATTTCTCTTCCCCGTCATCCCGTCACCGACACGCCCTTGAGGAGCGTGCATAGCGCCAACGTTGGCCAACCGCCACGCCGCGCGTGTGCCGTGACGGTTGCTCTCTCCGGATTCAGCCGAGTTGGGTCAGAAAGACCGCATCTCCACGGAGAGTCCCTTCTTCGATGGCGGTATGCTTAGACGCCCGTCGGCAGCGACCTCTGGTACGCCTGGGCCGCCGGCACCGACCGTCACCGACGAACGCAACAGAATCGGCGCGGTTCCACGGAAGGCAATTCCGATGGAGGGGCCGCCGCCACCACTACCACTCGCGCCAGCCAGCCCCCCCGGGCCACCCTGCGCACCCGCCAGGCCGGGAAACTGGCCCCCGGTGCTCCCAGCGACACCACCAGCGCCACCATTGGTGCGGCGACTTCCGTTCGTTCCCTTTCCGCCGGCGCCGCCGTCGGCTGCCGCCACGATGCAATCGGTCAAATCGATGGAGCTATCCGTCGAGATGATGCCGATGCTTGCTCCGCCCCCTCGTCCGGGGGCGCCGGCCAGCCCAGGGCATCCGCCAGCTCCCCCACCAGCCCCCACTGCGCTGCAGTGCTTTTGTTGCAGCGCGGGGGTCCCCTGGGGACCGCGACCACCGCCACCGCCTCCACCGATTCCCGGCGCACCATCCGTTCCGGGCGTTCCGTCGCTCGGGAGGTAGGTACCATCGGCCGATAGTCCACCGATTTCACTACCGCTCGTGCCGGTCTTGCCCGACGCGCCCTCACTTCCAGGCGCGAGGCTGGCGTTGCTCTCGACCGCTCCGCCCTGCGCGTGCGACGCGTTGGCGGCTTCACCTGGCGCGGGGTCGTCACCCGCGAGGATTACCCAGTTGTCGCCGTTGTTGTAATAAAGTCCGCCTCGGCCTCCAGGACCGCCGGGCGACGAGGCCCTCGACGTGGAATTTGGGCCGACGCATTGCCCGGCACCGCCGTTCCTAGGCCGGCGATGGTTGGCAACCTTCGCATCGTGCCACCGGCTGTCGCAATTGTTCGTACTTGGGTCGCGGTAGGCGCAGCACTCCTCGCCCGCGAGCCCGGCTTCTCCTTGGGAACCATCGGCCAGCGTGAGCTGCGCGCCGTCGGCGCCGTCCGCGCCCTTGCCGCCCTTGCCGGCACGAATGGTGGAACTGGCCATGTGGATCTCCGATGATGCGGCCGTGATGCCAACCGAGCTTCCGTCCGCCGCGTCCGGAGCCACGACCTCGAATCCTTCCACGCGGGCATTGCGAATCCCCGTCGCTTTAATCACTGGACTCGCAGAAGGCGCGATCTTCGCTTTCAAACCACCCGTCTTCCAAGAAGGCGAGCCACAATCGAAGTAGCCGAACATGGAGAGATTTGCGGCCAGCACGATCTGCTCGGGATAGGTCTCGGCGCACGCGTAGACACGCTTACCGCTCACCTTCGCCACATCGATGCCCTTTTGAAGGCTCTTGAGGGGTCGCGATTGCGAGCCATCTCCGGCGTCTTGCCCCCTGGATGCGGATACGAACACCCCACAGCCGTCCGCAATCCCCGTCGCGTCGTCGACAGGGAACGCCGTGGGGCATCCCTGTGGGCCGGGAGGCTGCCCCGTTGCAGGGGGCTCGTCCGGCAAGGGATCCGCTTTCCCAACGCACGCCAGCGGTAACACCCCCATCGCAGCGAAAATGGCAGCCAGCGACGCGATCGATGTTGTGCGGACCGAAACCATTAAAACGCTCCTTGCACACCGAGAGACCGGCTATGAAAATCAACAACGGGCGCGAGGTAACCCGTTTGCGTGGTGGATTTCGCTTTTGGCCAAAGGAGCCACGTCGCGGCACCTGCCGCCAAGAGCGCGCCTCCTCCGATGTAGAATCCGAGGGACATATCGGCTTTTGTGTTCTGAGAGCTGATCGCGTCCGCGAGCTGCGCGCAGGTGTCACTCACAGGGCCGGTTGGCTGAAAGCATTGCGACGGTGTTGCCGATGGAGGAAGCTGAGCGCGCAGGCGCTCCACCTCATTCTTGTCCGATTGCCCGGCCAGCCCGAAGCCGACGCCTCCCGCGATGCCGATCACGCCTGCACCGACCAGCGCGATCGCCACCGTGTTTCGGGTCGTCCAAAAGTGCTCACGCTCGTGTTCAACGGGCGGAGCTGGCGAAAGGGGCTTCGTCACGGGAGCGGGCTGCGCGACCCGCTCGGGCTCGAGAGCGGCTTCGATGCTGACAACTTGACCCTCGGAGGCCTGTTGTTTCGTGCGATATGGCTCCGTGTGCGGAGCCCGGATGATCACCACGTACTGCCCGGGATCGACTTGGAGGCGAAAATCTCCCTCCGCCGATCGAGGAAGGGTGCCCAGGGTGAGATACATTTCGCCCCCGCTGTTCTGCAAGACGCGTTCAACTTCCACCTCGAGCCCCTCGCGCTCGGGTGTCGTCACCTTGATCGAGGGGATTCGAGCGCGCAGCCTCGGCAGCCGCTCCTTCACCGTGTTGAGGACTTCCTTGTTGCGCTCGGCCTGGGCCATCTGCCCCGCTTTCTCGTAGTCGCTTAGGGCTTCGAGGAGGCGGCCAAGGTTGTCTTTGCACACCGCGATGTGGGTGAGGATTCCCGAGGTCAGCTTGATCCCGCCAGCGCGTTCCAGCTTTCCAAGTGCCTCCCGCCATCGTTGCGCGTCTTCATCAGCCATCGCGTCGGAGAAGAGGGTCCGCGCCGTTTGGATATCGGCCTTGGATGGCGTTGACTGAGCAACGGCCGCTCGGGAGCCAGCCAGGACCACCAGGCCGACCAAGATGCATCGCACGTTTCGCAAACTACCATCTCCCTTCCGAGGTTCTTGAGCAACCACCATGGCTGTGGAGCTCCACAATGTCGACCTTCGTCCGCCTCGTGCCCCTATATCGGGCCTACAGCATCCGACGTTGCTTGAATCTTGCTGCCGCGTGGGAGGCAATGCGAACCCGGGACGGGGCGCGCGTTGCACGGACGAAGGCATCGCCTAGGGGTCGAGCCTTGGATGGCCCGCGCGCAGCGCACCCGCCGCGCGCTGAAATGCCTGTCTCGCGGACGAAGCCTTCGGTGGATAACATCGGCGCAGGAGAGACGATCCTAGTTGATAATGACGTTGCCTGTTGACGAGCAAATACCAGGAGTCTGAATATACCAGTTGTAACGGGCGTTTGGATCGCCTCCATTGTAAGGTGGATTGTATGCGGCTGTCGAGCAACCCGCAGGCGGCGCCGGTGTTCCGATCCACGTGTTTCCGGCAATGTAGACGGGGGCGAGCAACTTGGTACCTAGGGAGTCCCGACGGCGGTTATCAATCGCGGTACCTGCGATTGGGATATCAAACGTGTTCTTGCCTGGATCGATCCCGGTGCCCAGGTCGACAGCAGTTGTTCCGTCGAGCTCATTGAGATATAGGTGGGTGTTGCCGCGTAACGTGGTTCCGCGAACCTTCAGAGACCACTTTCCGACGATGAAGATGCCGTAATTGTTCTCAAGCGTGCAATCGGTGACGGTTGCACTCGAACTTCCGCCCTCGAGCGATATTCCGACTGCATTACCATGGATGTTCGAGCCGGTTAGGATGAACTTCGGACTGGTAACCCGAATGCCGGTACCGGCTGGTGGGTATGGAGCATTGTCACGAAAATGGCTGTCGATTTCGGTTTTGCTCACCGTCAGCATGCTGCCAGTCGAAACAATCCCGAAGTCGCCATTGGCAAAGATTCGTCCCCCGCTGACGCTTGCCGTAGCGCTGTCGCGAATCGAGACGCCCGTTGCCGCGTTTCCATGGACATCGACGGTATCGAGTGAAACGTTGGACGAACCGTTAATTTGGATTCCATCCGATCCATTGTCGTGCACGGATACAGCGCTGAGCGTGGCGTTCCCAGTCGTCGCGTAAACGCCGAGGCAGAAGTTTGAGAGTTCGACGGATTCAATCCGCGTGTCGGCCCCCAGGACGAGCCCGACCCGCGCGGTCGGGTCGTTGCACTTGACCTTACCCGTGCCAATAAGCTTGGTGGCGCCCGCGCCTTCGCCCTTTATGGTGACGCCTGCCCGCACATTGGGCTCGAAAGGCGTCGCGAATGCGTCGCCATGCTGCTGGTCGTAGGTGCCATTCTTCAAAAGGATGGTATCGCCGGCTCCAGCCACGGACATGGCGGCGGAGAGCGACCGATAGGGCTTTTCGTCCGTCCCCATCCCCGTCGCATCAAGTCCTGAGGGGGCCGCCGTGATGGGAGTGATTGTGATGCCTTGGGCCAGCGTTCCAGTTCCACGGCCGTTGGTGACGGTGACCGGCTGGAGACCGAGGCGCGCGCCGTGGGGAACGAGAATCCTGAAGGTAAGCGAATTCTCGGTGTTCGCCCGAATGGTCCCTTCGATGTCGCCAACGGTGACGCGGGTAGCCCCTGCAAGGAGGGCGCCTTCGAGGTACACTTCGGTTGCGAAGTTGGTCGGCTCGCCACCAATTCCCTGCCTGATCTGCGGTAAGTCTCGGCCTTCAACTCTAACGGACGAGATGAAGGGTAACGGTGGCCTGATGGTGCCTCCATCCTGCTGGTCACCACCGCTGTTGCCTGAATCTCCGCCACATGCAGTCATGGCAACGAAAGCTGCCATCGAAAGAACGCCTCCCAGAACAGTCCTTCGGGCCAGAGGAAAAGAGCAAAAGGCATTTCTCATCAGCATCAACAAACACGGAGCGATCAACGTCTCACTCCGCGCTCCCAGGTGCGAAAACGGTTTGGACGATCTAAGGTGCACTCAAATTCGTGTAACCGAATCGGGCTGATCGTCATCGCCCGGGTACATTAGCTCTTCGGCCTTCTTGTTTCGATAGTTGCGAGAATTCGATTCGAACGTCGTTGTCCGTCAGACAGCATGGCACAGGGGCCGTGTGAACGTTCGGGGGGACACCGCATTCGGCGGGCGCCAAGAGCCGAAGTCGATCTCGCGTTCGTTCGTCGTCATCCCTTCCATCGGTCGCACACCCACCCACGTTGCGTGAGAAGTCGCGCTCAGCTGGATGGTGGTGATTTGTTGCGCGAGTGCAACAAACCTTCCTCCAACCGCACGGCGCCGACGTCAGGACACGTGTCCGGGGAGGGCTAAACTCCCCTGAAACAGTCCAGTGTGAAATAGCGCGATGTCCGCGAACCACCGACGACACTGGCGCCGAGACCTCACCCCGCGGGTGATCCCGAGGGGTGTCTAAGCGCATCGAGCTCCGCGTTGATCAAGAGGACCGGAGGAAGGCGTCCTTCATCCGGTAGAACCCTGGATGGGAGCGAGTGTGCCATAGCTATTCCGTTGCTTCCGGCGAGCGGCCAATCGGCGAAGGAACCTCGTTTGTAAAATCAAGACGCGACGCGTGTCGCGCGCGGAAGTAGTGAGCGCCACAGCGTCGGGACCCGTGCTCGGGCAAGATCCATCGCGCTGGGTCACCAGCACGCGGGGGCGCCAGGTCTCCCTGACGAGCGGAGTATCGTGCGTTCGCGCGCCGTATGCGTGAATTAGGTCACGTATGGCGTCGGCGCCGAAGTGGCCACCGGTTCGTTCGTCGAGCCGAGTCCCACGATCGATCCTTGAGGCATCCACTGCCGCGGGGCACCCCAAAGAACTGTTGGATGGGCTCGTGGGCACCTGCGCGCGGGCTGTGGGCGGTCCGGCGCGATCCATTCTGGCCAATCGTTGACGAGCATGGTCATCGCCCGCTGTGAAAAGGGCCGATCGAATGGCCCGGTAGGGCTCGCACGATCCAGTGGATGCAACGCAAATCCGTTGGCGGTTGGTACGAGCAAGACCGCGCCGGCTCCCGGACGGGCCCCGGCGATCACGCCCATGCCGACGTATCCATCGTCCCGAAGACGCCTCAGAGCCAAATTCGACGGGCTCCCCGCTGCCGTCGAAGTGCTTGAAAAAAGACCGTCGCAACATCAAAAGGTGGACTCTGCGTCAGCGTTTTGGCTCGTCGTGCTCCTACCGCCGCTGGTGATCTGCGTCGCGTGCAATGCGCCCAAGGCGGTCTTCGTCTCCGCCTCGTCAGCGGCTTTGCATTGATCCGAAGACTTCGATCAAGGGGCGCGCCGCTTTCCCCGCCACCTCCACGGAATGGCCAGCACCTTCGCACGAGGAGCCAGGGAGAAATGTTGGTTGATGGCGGTGCTTGCACGCGCCGCGCCTTTCATTGGCTCGGCAAAGCCGCAACAGCCTGCACTACGCCCTTCGGGCCTTCATTGCCGCGTTCCCCTTTGATCCCGTTCGGCGTGGCGCCGGCACGCTCCAATCCCGGATCACCACCATTCGCTGCTGGCGGCGTCACCGTCATGCGATCAGGGGACGACGTCGGCGATACATCCGATCCGTCGACATTAGGGGGCCTTTCGCTAAGGAAACGCTTTGACGGCCTTCGCTTCTCCGTTCGCCCCGGGCGTTCCGTTGCCCTTGCCCGGGTTACTCGCTGGGTTCGTTGTTTTCGCTGGTTGACCGAAATCGCCACCCGCTCCGCCCCCTCCCTTACTCCCGAGTCTCACGCGATCGACCCGATCGGCTTCAGGAACCACTTGACCGTCGATCATGGGCGCAGCGTTCTGACCACCATACGCAATGCCTATCGACCAGCCACCCGCTCCGCCACCCCCACCACCTCCTGAGCCACCATTGCCACCGTTCGCGCCCGTGCAGCTTTCATTTCCGGAGCCAGTTCCCGCTGTGTTGGACCCAAGTTGGCCGACTTGGCCCACGCCCCCTTTGCCACCGGCCTTCCCATCCCCGGCGTTTCAGCGTGCAGCCCGTCAGCGCTATGGGAGTGTCGAACACAAGAAGCGCAATGCTGGAACCACCGCTCGCACCGCCAAGGCCACCCATTCCGCCGCACCCACCGGATCCACCACCGCCACCGGGCTGGGTGTAACCCGCGCCACCGCCTCCTCCCTGCGCCGTCTTCCCATTTCCACCAACGGCCCCCACCTCCGGCGTCCAGCCGTTAGCTGTCACGTGGCCGGGGACGGGAGCTCCCGTGCCCGGCTCCCCGCCCTCACCGTTGGCCCCTGGGTGTGCTGGGCCCAAGCAACTATCTTGATTGGAATCACCACCGACTCCGTTGGCACCGGCGTTCGGATGCGGTGGCAAAATCGGCTGCCCCGCTCCACCATCTGCCTTTTGCGTCGCACTCCCCTGGCCACCCGCGCCGCCCGTGCTCGACTCGAGTGGTACTGGACAATCGTTGGTGACGGCGGCACCGCCATCCTGCCCATTGATGCCGTTGTCACCGCGATCGGCATAGGGCTCACGCGCACCGGTCAATTTCGCGTCCTTTCCGTTGCCGGCCGTCAGTGTCACACGCCTCAACCTCACTCCTTTGGACTGCCGGATCGACCCCGCGATGCTAGACGCTCCGTCGTTCGCGGCATCCTTCGCGGTGAATGCGATGTCGGCAATCGTGAAGGCATCACCTCCGACAGTGACGTCGTTCGGTATGCCCGGGATTTCCAGGGCGTAGCCGGGATCGTCCGGTTCGACCCGCGTCGTCTCCGTGCCGGTGGCCGCCTGCCAGGTTCCGCAATCGAACCCGCCGTAGATGCTTTGGGCTCTTTGCAGCTTTACGTGCTCTTTGTACGGCGCGCCCACGCAAACGTAGATTCGCGGCTTGAGAGGGCCCTTTTCCTGGGCCCTCGTGATGCTCGCCACGGGGTTCGACTTCGTCCCCGCTCCCCCCGTGTCGCTTCCCGCCGGGGAGACGAACACCGCCACCGAATCGTCCACGCAGGACGGGCTATCCTTCGGATCCTTTGCCGGATCGCAGCCGGTTGGCCAAACGATCGGAGGGCCATCCGGTCCCCCATCGGTCGGAGAAGACGGGGAGTCCTCCGAGCAACTCGCGGGAGCAAGGGCGAGAGCGGCAGTTCCGAAGAGCAAGAGGGCGCCTGCCATCACGCCGCGATTCTCCCCCCTCCACCGCGCTGCACCCGTTAGTTCACGACGGCGAAGACGTTCGCACAGGGCCCGCTTGCGTTCTTCGTTCATGACATCCTCTTCGGCCAGGTCGGCAAAACGTTGTCCGGGCCCTTGCCACGTGGAGCGATCTCAGGGCTTCCGCTTTCCGGTTCGCTCCCGGTGTGCCGTAGCCTCTACCTAGACAGCTCGTCGGGGATGAGCTTTTCGCTGCTACGCGGTAGTCCCACCCGCTTTCCAGTCGACCGCCCGGCAATGCTCTCTCATGGTGCCGCAGGCATCGTGGCGACGGCCTTGACTATGCCGTCGGGACCATCGTTCCCTGGCGCGCCTGCTTTGGCATCAGACGAAACCGGATCCCCACCCGCTCCTGCGACACCATGATTGGGATTGGTCGAGGGGGTTGTCATCCAGCCGGGTTGAGTGTCTACGTCGCCCGAGACGGCCGCGCCATTGATGCTCGGTGCATCGCCTGCGAAGGCAAGGGCGATTGACGATCCGCCGGCTCCCCCATTACCGCCTGCACCCGAGCCACCGTGGCCCCCCCGCGCTCCGGGACAACCGTCGCCAGACCCAGGTGTGCCAAAAGCCCCTCCCGCCTGTGCCTTCTGTCCCTTGCCGCCGTGCGCTCCCTTGCCGCCAGTGCCCGCCGCCAACGTCGAATCAACGACGTTCACCTTTGAGCGAAACGTGAGCAACGCAATGGACGAACCACCGGCCTGTCCGCCACCCCCGCCGCGTCCCCCGCAGCCCCCCGCCCCACCACCTCCGCCCGGCCCGCCCGAGCTCCCGTTCTTGCCTGCGCCTCCTCCCCCGCCCTGACCCGTTAGGCCATCGCCGCCCTTTTGGCCGTTAGGAGGCCGATATCCGGTCGCAGTTACCGTTCCGAGAGGAGGACTGACTTCACTCTTTGTCCCTCCCGCACCGTATGCCCCTAGATGCGCTCCAGTGTCTCCGGCGCCTCCGCAAAAGCCACTTGGGGTGACTCCCTGCCCACCGACACCGTTGTATGCGTCGTTGGGAGAGGACCCCGTGTCCATCTGGCGCTGCCCGGTCCCGCCGTCCCCGCCGCGAGCGTCCGTCGGAGCACCTTTTTCTCCGCCTCCGGCTCCCACGCTCCGATTATTTGGGCCTTCTAGCCCGGAACAGTCGTTCACTTGCTCGCCGCCCGGCGCGCCCCCGTCGGAATCGACCCCCTTTGGAGCTGTGGGCGGATTGTAAGGATCTATCGTGGGCTCCGTTGACGGAACTCCGTCCTTGCCCTTGCCTGCTGTCAACGACACCCGCTTCAACGTCAGTCCCTTTGACTGAGTGATCCAGCCCGCAATGCTCGATTCCCCCGCGTTTACGGCATCCTTCGACGTGAACGCGATGTCGGCAATCGTGAAGGCATCACCTCCTACCGTGGCGTCGTTCGGTACGCCCGGGATTTCCAGGGCGTAGCCGGGATCGTCCGGTTCGACCCGCGTCGTCTCCGTGCCGGTGGCCGCCTGCCAGGTTCCGCAATCGAACCCGCCGTAGATGCTCTGGGCTCTTTGCAGCTTTACGTGCTCCTTGTACGGCGCGCCCACGCAAACGTAGATTCGCGGCTTCAACGGCCCCTTCTCCTGGGCCTTGTTGATGCTCTTCAGGGGACTCGCCTTCGTCCCCGCTCCGTTTTCACTGCCATTGGGAGAGACGAAGACACCCACCGAGTCATCCACGCACGCGAGGCTTTTCGTCGGATCGGCCGACGGATCGCAGCCCGCCGGCCAAGCAACCTGATTGGCGTCCTGCCCGCCGTCCAGTGCACCACCGCAATGGCCGAAGGCGCACTCGCTCGGATTCGTGCATGCGAGAAATGCAAGCCCAGCGGCTCCAAAGACCACGACCGAACCAACCAACCAGCGTTTCATGAGACTCTCCAAGAACAAGAACGAAGGCAGCGACTGCAGGACAGCGAGTTAGAAGCGACCGCTCATGCCGACGCCGGCGGTGTTTGGCGTAAGGATGGGCACGATCTGCGCGCTGCCCGCCTTCTCCGACTTGGGCTTGGGCCACAGGAAGAGCACGCCCACCGCGGCAGCCGCGCTCACGCCGGCGCCGATGTAGAAGACGTTGCGGAGCGTCTTTGCGGAATCCGCATCGTCTTCATGCTTCTTGATATCGTTGCAGCCCTGCGAGGTGCGACCGTTGCAGCCTCCCTCCCGGTTCACGATGGCTTGTGCGTCGTCGCCAGCGCTCTTGACCTTTTGATCGAAGAGGAAGCCGCCGGCGACCCCGCCGAGCGCGATCACCCCCAGCGCCACGGTGGTGCCGACGCAGCCCCCCGAGTGGAAGCAAGGAAGTCCGCCGCTTTCGGGTTTCGGCGGCGGTGGAGCGATCGGCTCGGTCGGGCGCGGAGGAGTTTCCGGTTTTGCGGTCTCCGCCACCGGCTTGTCACTCGCATCGTTGAAATTCACCTCGACGGCGACTGTCTTCGTCGGCACGTCCACCGGCTTCTCGGTGCGCTTCCCGTAAACGTCGACCGCGACCACGTGACGCCCGAGCTCGACCTCGACGAGATCATCCGGCCCATAGCCCGCAGGAAGCTGGAGCCCGTCGACAAGGATGCGTGCCCCTTGCGGGGCCCGGACGATGATCCCTCCCAGCGACTCTCGCGCGGCCTTCAACCATTCCTGATACTTCGCCAGGTTTCCCGGACCATCCATCCACGCCTGGTCCTCGGCAGCCATTTGGTGGGCGTGCCTCGCCGCACTCACCATAGACTTCGGATTGTTGGCGCCCAATTTGATCTCGACCACGACGATGTTTCGCAGGAGCTTCGCCCTCGGACACGCGCCGTAGGCCTGATTGAGCGAAACGAGTGCCGCGTCATAGCGAGGAGGGTTCGCGTTGTAGTGCTTTGACGCCTCGTCGTTGCGCGCGTTCGCGGCCTTGATCTGATTGGCGTCGCAGTCCACCTCCGCTTGCGCGCGAGACGACATGGCGAACGTGGCGGTTGCGAGGGCGAGAGAGAAGTAGAGCGGGCGCATGGCAATCGATGTGGGGTTGGAAGAAAGGCGGGTGGGAGACAGCCCGTCTCGACCCGAGGAGTCGCAGCCTACCGCATTTTGACCATGGCACGCGAGAATGAGCTCGAGCGCGAGCCCCCGACGCCAGGACACCCGTTTTCGACCAGCGCGTCGGCCAACCACCGGGAAGCGTCGGAGCAACATCCTGCGCGATCCCGCCCGTCGAAACGAGCCTGCTAGAGACTTTCGTGACGTTGCGGCAAGGTGAAAGGGTTCGAGCCCGCGGATCCTTCGTGCGTGGTCTAGTCCACTTCTTTTTCCAGCATCAGCGGGTTCCCGCAGAAGGTCCACGAGGGAAAATACGTGGTCCCGACACGTGCGCATACGCGATCATGGAGGGTCCCGTGTTTCACGATGGGGCGCCGTAGCTGATGCACCGACAGGATCGGTAGAAGATGGATCGCTTCTTCCGCACGAGTGACCGCCCCGATGCACGCGACGCGGGCCTCGGAAGCTCCCGTGCACTGGGCCACGGCGATTTCGATCAAGCGATCCACGGCCCGCACGCCGCCGTCCTCGTGTGTGAGCCACATGGCGCTCTCGGCAAATGATTTGGGGTGCGAGCGTGCCTTGCAGGGCGTCAAACCGCCAGACGTTGCGAGGCCCGCCGGCCGAATCGTATGAGCGGTCTCGAGCTCAACAAAGGGCTCGCAATCGAGTTTGGGAATGGTCTCGGACACGCGTTGCGGTGCAGGGGACGCCGGCCGGTAGTCGCAGGTCTCGACGCCCCGGTCGGTGATGACGCACGTGTTGACTTCCACGCCTTGCAGGGCTGCGAGGACGGCGGCGATGGCGCAAGCCTGCTTGTCCTCCGCTTTGCAAGCGACGGTGCAACTATCCAGCGTGCTGCACCGACTCCATTGTACGGCCGCCGCGGTACCCATCGGCGCGGCCGCGGGCGCGCCCTGGCCGCGGCCCATCTGCACGGGAGTTCGAACCGCCGCGGGCGCGCAGCCCTCGAGCGCCAGTGCGACCGCTGCGAGCATGACGGCACGCGGAAGCGGCTTCTCTGGAGCCTGCGTTCGCATCCTCACTGGATGCCTCGCTCGAGCTCGTCCGTCGGACGAGAGGGCTTCCTCGTCGTTCCTTGGCTTGGCCTCGGCGCTTTCGCGCGCGACGCGCCCGGCGCCTGCGACAGGTTCGCGGAACTCCCAGTCGACGGGGATCGGGCCGCGGTGGGGGCCGTCCCCGTCGCGGCAACCGTCGGCCGTGAGGTTGGTGGCGGTGGAGTCGAAACCGTAGGGCTCGGCCTCTCCGGCTCGATCGTTGTCGAAGCCGGTGGCATTCTCGCCGCCTCGGCATTCGGGGCTTCCGCCGGAGGGCCCGAGACGCCAAAAAACTTCGTCACCACGACGATTCCTATCCATGCCACGCCTGCCAAACCCGCGCCCAGGAGAATGAGCAGGCCCTTGGACGGTGCCTTCTGGGGAGGAGGCGGGGGCGGCGCGATCACGGTGGGGTTGCGCGTGCCCGGATCCGTCGGCGCATGGAGCACGACAAGCGGCTGATCTTGCGGCGGCGTGTACCGCGCCACGGCATGCCCCACCGCAACGTGGCCCCTCCCCATGCTCTTTTGAGCTGCACGCGACGGCTCGCGCCCGATGCCTGCGATGAGCTCGGAGGGGTCCGGGGGCGGGGGCGTGAGGTTCGGTGTCACCTCCCGGGGCGGCGGCGCCGAGGTCTTCGCGCGATCGCGGCGGACCGTGGGTTGACTTGGCGCATCGTCCAAGCCCCGTAGGAGATCATCGGGATCGGGCGGTGGCTCGGTTCGATTGTCGATGGGGACGGCCAACGGTGGCTCGCTCGCACGTCGTTTCGCCAACGCTCCCGCGGGTGGAATCGGTGCATCGACATCCGTCTTCCCCGAGCTCTCGGGCCCAGGCTCCGTCGCTTCCGACACGCTTCCCGGTCCGAGCCCCATCTGCGTAGCTCCCGGGATGGTGCTCGGGGGCTCAACCTCCGTCGCATCTGCTCCGCGAGGTGTTGCGGGCATCGAGCGAATCGTCGGAGACGGATCCCCCAAACCCAGCTGCGTCCGATTTGACGTCGGAGGACTAGCGCTGCCAGGGGGGTGTCGTTTGCTCATCAATCAATTTTCAGGGCCGAGAGCGTAGAGGCCGGCGTGATCCTAACCCACACCGTTCGTCGGACGAAAGGGACCGCCGCGCTGGATTTTTGATGAGCGAGTGAACTAAGCCCGGAAGCGCCCTTCCCTGCGGTAGGACCTCGAAACCAACGACCCCACCAGCAGCCGGGCGAGGAACGACTCGATGACGATCACACAACCTCCGACGTGCAGCACGACGTGTGGTCGTTCGAGATGAAGCTCAGCCCCGATTTTTGCAGCCGGGCTGACCATTCGGAGCTGCTAAGCTCCCGCCGACGAATGGGTGATGAATTTGCTGCCGGCCACTTGGTCCCGCGCACCCCGTATCGTGTCGTGAAGCAACTCGGTAAGGGCGCCATGGGCGCGGTGTACGAGGTGCTCGACACCTCGGTGGATGCGCCATACGTGATCAAGACGCTTCTGCCGAGCCTCCTCGAGAACCGCGACATGGTGACGTTGATGGGCCGCGAAGCGCGCACGCTCGCCAACCTCAGTCACGAAAACATCGTACGTGTCTTCACGGCAGGCGTGACCCCCGGCGGTACGCCTTACTTCGTGATGGATCGGCTCACCGGGGCGACGCTTCGAGCATATTTCGGCACGCGGGGATTCGCACCGAGGCCGATCACGACGATCGATCTCGTCATCCAGGTGCTGCGCGGGCTCGAGCACGCTCACGATCGAGGGATCGTTCATCGCGACATCAAACCGGAGAACATTTTTCTTCACCTTCCCGATCTCGGTGCACCGGCGCTCGGCGTCCCTCCGCGCGAGCCACT
Organism: Sorangiineae bacterium MSr12523; assembly: GCA_037157775.1. Lineage (NCBI taxonomy): Bacteria > Pseudomonadati > Myxococcota > Myxococcia > Myxococcales > Pendulisporaceae > Pendulispora > Pendulispora brunnea. Next base: position 5,228,089 of record CP089982.1, on the reverse strand, counting down.
GGTCAAACTGCTCGATTTCGGGATTCTGAAGCTTCTCGAGGACGGCCCCGAGACACGCCGCTTCATGGGTACCCCCATGTGGGCTTCGCCCGAGCAAATTGTCGGCAAGAACATCGGCCCTCGAAGCGATCTCTATTCCGTCGGGGTGCTGCTCTTCTACATGCTTTCCGCCTCCTTCCCGTTCAAGCACAGGACGTATTCCGAGGCGGTGGCTTGGCTGCAGTCCTACGTCCAGCCCCCGCTAGTCCAGGAATTGATTCCGGACCTGCATCCTGCACTTCGCGATACGATTACGAGCGCGCTTCACCCCGATCCCGAGAAGCGCCCGCGGGACGCGGCGGTGTTCATCGCCCAGCTTCTTCGCGCACGTCGACTTCTCGATGAGAGCAAAGACTGGAACCTTACCGGTGCGACCTACGATCTCGCGGGCGGCGACGTCTATTTGGCCTCCGGCAAGACGTTGGCGCCGTCGCCCACGGTGCACGACCACGCGCTCCAGGCGCTTTCGTACGGCGAAACCGCACCGGCCCCCGTCGCCTTCGCGGCGCCCGCTCCAGCCCCGATTGCCCCGATTGCCGACCCTTCCAAGCCCGCAACCGCTCCAGCCATCCCGAATGCACGCGGTGCCGCCCCCATTTCCGGTTCTGCGGCGGTCATGACCGGCCCTGCAGGCGCCATGACCGGCGGCCCTACAGTTCCTCTTTCCTGGCCCAGTGTTCCGATGACGGCTCCCGCCGCGCAGGTGAACGGCTTCGCCCTATTGCCGCATGCACGCGGGCCGGAGCTTCACCCGCCTCGCCCCGTTTCCGTAAGTTCCCAGCCCCAGCCACATCTTCGGGCGGCCCCCGGCACGGGCACGCTCGCGTCCCCCACCCTTGCATCGGCTTCACCTGTGCGTCCCAATGGCTCGACCGACGAGGTGATGGCGCACCCGCCTGGCCACGTGGAGGTCGCGGTCTCCGCGCATCCTTCGCACAGTGAGATGGCGCGAACCTTCTCTCCGGGCGCAAAGGGGGCGAGTTCGTGGAGCCGGCGTGCCACCCTCGTCATCCTCGTCTTGGGAATCATGCTGACGTTCGTGGCCGGGGTGCTTCTCTTGGTCACGAAGGTCGTCGCGCCGCGGCTTTCGCAACCGGCTGCCACCAATGCGTCTCCGTCGGCTTCCGTGGCTCCTCAGCTCGCGCCCACTGAGAGCGCCCTCGCCACGAGCGCGCCCACGGCGACAGCTTCGACCGAGGCGCCGGCCCCCCTCCCCGTGGCGGAAACGGCGACGAGCGCGCCTACCGCGCAACCTGGCGGTCGCGAAAGCGCTACGGCGGCAAAGCTGTCCGCCGAGACTTCTCGCCGTGAGAAGGTGCGCAAGGATAGCGCTCCCGAGGGACTTCCTGGTTCCGGACTCGAGACGGCGCGCTCGACGAGCACCGGCTCGGCGCCATCAGGGCGTGCCCCTCTCAGTACGGCGGATCAGGCTCGCGCAGTGATGTTGAAGGATCCCATGTCGGCGAGACACATCCTCGAGCCGAGCGTGTTTGGCAGCCATCCAACGCGCGAAGAGATCGAATTGCTCGAGACCATCTGCAAAAACCAGAAGGACAAGGTCTGTGAAACCCGCTGCGAGCGTTTGCTCGAGCCCTTTCTCAAGCGATGATTCCGATGGAGGATGAATTCGTTCCCGGCCACTTGATTCCCGGCACCTCGTACCGGATGGTGCGCGAACTGGGCAAAGGGGCTATGGGGGCCGTTCAGGAGGTCCGCGACATCACGGTGGATGCGCCGTACGTGATGAAAACGCTCCTGCCAAATCTGATCAAGAACCAGAACGCCGTCGCGCTGATGCGGCAGGAAGCCCGCACGCTCGCCAACCTCATTCACGAAAATATCGTCCGCGTCTTCACCGCGGGGGTAACCGCCGGCGGTACGCCTTATTTCATTATGGACCGGCTCACCGGTTCGACCCTTCAGGGGTATCTCTACAAGAGACAAGAGAGTCCCCCGGTTCTCACCGTGATCGATCTCGTTGTCCAAGCGCTTCGCGGGCTCGAGTGCGCCCACGAGCGAGGCATCGTTCATCGGGACATTAAGCCAGAGAACATCTTTCTCCACCTCGCCGATCTTGGCACGGCATCGGGGGGCGTGCTTCCGAACGAGACGCGCGTGAAGCTGCTGGATTTCGGGATCGCGAAGCTGATCGAGGATGGCCAAAATCAGGATCCCCAGGCGAAACGACGGTTCATGGGCACGCCCCTGTGGGCGAGTCCGGAGCAGATCGCCTGCCGCGAGATCGGGCCCAAAACCGACATTTATTCCATCGGGCTGGTCCTGTACTACATGCTGTCCGGCAAGCTGCCGTTCCAGCACAAGTCGATGGCCGAATACCAGGCGTGGGCGAACTCCTTCGCCGATCCTCCTTCCATCGAGCGGCACCGCCCGGACATCCACCCGGCTCTTCGCGATGCCATCATGAGGGCGATCGATCCCGATCCCGAACTTCGACCCCCGAGCGCGTCGGCGCTGGCGGCGGAGCTCGTACGGATCCGTGCGCTCATCGAGAAGGACAAGAACTGGAATCTGACCGGAGCGACCATCGATCTGGCGGTGCGCGACGTCTACGACGCCTCCGGAAAGACGACCGCACCAGTCGGAGACGAATCGCCTCCTCCGCATCTTCCCTCTTCGATCGATTTGGCCCGAGCGCGCATTGGTGCCGCGTCGACGGCCCCAGCTCCCTCTGCGACGAGCGGTGCCGCGCGTCCTCCCCTTTCCATCAGCGATCCAGGGTCTCTCAGATCGGCGGCAGGCCCTTCGGCGACGGTTGAGCAACCGCACGGGATCCCCCGCGCTTCATCGACCGGGCCGTGGCCAGCCCCCCAATTTCAAACCGGCCCAACACCCCAGCCGACGGGCGCCCCGATTCACCCATCGTCGATCTCATCGCACGGTGGGATTGCCCAAAGCGTCGGCGCTGAGCTCCCAGTCCATCGACCCTGGCTCCGATACGCCAAAGCTGGAGCGATGGTGCTGGGCGTTGGCCTCTTCGTCGCCGTCACGAGCATCGTCGTCTACATCAAGCTTATGCCGCCGACTTCGCCGCCGCAGGCGGCCGCGGTAAACGCGCCTTCGGCGCCCTCTTCGATGACGCCGGCATCGAGCACGTCGGCAACGGCCCCGCCCGCGTCCATCGGCGCTGCGCTCGCGGCTCCACCTTCGTCGGGGGCAGCCAGCACCTTCGCTTCCTCCGCCGCTCCTGCTGCCAGCGCGGTCTCTCCCGTCATGACGCCATCGCGTCCCCGCGTACGTCGCGGGGGTGACAGCGCTCCGACAACGGCCTCCTCCGGATCGACCCCCACGCCGGGCACCCCGCCTCCGGCTCCGCGTCCGGTCGAGGGGCCCGGGCCAGCGGCAAACGTGGATCTTTTGGGTAACTCGTGGGAGGTCCCGCGGCGGGACGCGGGGGCGCGGTGATGGGGGCCCAGCGCCATTTTCTCGAGCTATCCGCGATGCTGCCCACGGGACCACGGACGTTTCGCGTGCAGCGAGCCACCCCCTGCGTCATTGGAAACGGCCCATTCCTAGGCGATGACGATATCTGCATCCAGCACGGCTCCGTGGATGCACAGCACGCCTACGTCTTGCGACAAGGCGACGACTATTACGTGCGCGATCTCGAAAGCGGTCGAGGCACACGCCTGGGTGGCCTTTCCCTAGCCCCAGGTGAAGAGCGCCCTCTGCTTCCCGAGTGCGTCATCCACATCGGCGACGTCCAGATCGTGGCGCGGCAACGTGGGCGATCCGCCCTGCAGCACCAACTGGCGCGCGGTGAATATGAGTGGGCGGCTGCGGCCCTCGAGCGAGAGCGGCGCGAACGCGAGCGGCTCCCATTTTCCCTTTTCGTGATCGACGCACCGGCGGTCCTCAATGAAGGCAACCGCGGCTTGCATGCGCAGATCGAACTGCGCCCGCTCCAGCCGCGCAAGCCATACCGCATTGGATCGAACCGCATTTGCCGCATTCACCTCCCGTGCGACGGCGTCGCCGACGAACACGTCGCGGTCGACATCGAGAACGATAGCGTCTGGGTAACCCAGTTGAGTTCGCAGACGTCCCAGCTTGGGCCCCGGGAGCTCCATCCCGGCGATCGCGTGCGTTGGGAGTGGATGGACATGCTCCAAGTCGGCCCCGTCGTCCTGGGGCTCTACGATCCCGTCGCCTTCGGCTTCAGCGAGCTCGAACGATACAAGAGCGCGGCCGAGCGTACCCTTCGCCCAAACCGAAGATCTCGCCCGCCCGAAGACTCCCTCGCCGACATGGTGCGGGACGTGATGGCGACAACGTCGCTCCCAGGGCGCGTGGTGCTCGACCTCTCGCAAAGCGAGGCCTTGGTGTTGCTCGACAGCCTACGCAACTATCGGGACGTCGACGGCGACCAGGACGCAGAGACTCGACTTCTGCATTCGTTGCGCGGGGTACTCGCGAACACGGTTCTTCCGCCGGCAAGGCGCGCGGAGTATCAGGATTTGCTCGCCATCGCCCATGCGCGCGTCGGCAACGCGGGTAGGCCTCTGATGCTGCAAGCTCGCCTCGAGGAAGACGGAACCCCGCTTGCCGTGCCATGACAACAAACGTGCGAATTCACGTACGCGGCCGGCCGTCGAACGAACACCAACGCCTGCGCCGCAACCAGTGGGCGTGCAGAAACAACTGCGCTACGTCTGAGGGAGCACAATGAAACAACGAGAAGGCGGGCCGCCTGGATCGAAGACAGCCGGATTCGAGACAGACGCGAGCTTTCCGTCACGGTTGGGTGAACGGGCGGCAGGCGGCGGCGGCGGCGGTGCCGTCCGAAACGCCAAGACCCCACGCCTTGAAAAGACCAATGTTGACTTCCTCAACGTGGTGAACCGCCCGCTTGAAACCGCGCAAGCCGTGGCTCCGGAGGGTGGGGAGTCACCCGAGGTCGACCAACCCCCAGGGACCCCGACGGACGACGCGGCGCAAGGTCACCGCGGCGAAGAATCAGGTCCTTTCGGCGCAATCGCGTCCGCCTACGTACCGGACGAATCCGGCTTGCAGGAGCGCTACATCAGCGAAGATGCGACGACGGTCCGGCGGGATGTTCCCCGGCGCTCCTCCGAAACCATCGACGAGCTGCTCGAAAATGTCGTCTTTTCGGAACCGCGACGAAGGCCGGAGCGGCGTCGGCGAACGAACGAGGAACCAAGCCGACCGATTATCCCGCCACTGAGCAAGCGTCTCACGGAACAAGGCCCGTCGGCACCCGGACCGGACGTCGCATCGGCGCCTGAAAGGCGCCATGCACGTACGGTTACGGGATCCATTTTGGCCGTTGTTCTTCCGCGACCCGTTAGTTCAACGCTGATCGCGATCGGTCTGCTGGGCGCGCTGGTGGCAGGAGCCTACGTTGTCGCGCGCTCGACGAACGCGCCCCCCAACATCCCTAATGTCGCCGGCGCAAACAGTGCGCCCGTCACAAAGACATCGTCGGTCCCGGCACCGGCGACGTCCACCGACGATGGCGCGACGGGCACCGGGACGCCCGATCCACCGCCGGAGGCCTCGGCGGGCGTGGCCGCGACCTCGATTGCGAGTCGGCCGTCGGCGTCGTCGCGAACGCAGGCGCCGCCTATCGCCGAGACCGCAAAAGCTCCGCCGCGCGTCAAACCGACGAAGGCCCCGCCGAAGGACGGGCTCGATACCGAGCCAATGAGGCCCACGGAGCACACCCGCCCCGCGGCCAGGGACCTGCTGACCGGGCATTAAGCTACTTACAGCCGTCGGGACTTTAAGCGATCCTCCGAGCGTGGCTCTCCTCTCCTCGATGAAGCTCGGACCCGCGCTCCGATTTCCGACCCTTCTTGCAGCGGCGTTCGTTGCCTTGCTCCCCCAAACGGCCTCAGCCCAAGCCCCCTCGACGCCTCAGGTGCGCGAATTAGCCCAAGGGCCGACGACGGCCGAGATCCAAGAAGCCGAAGGGCGCTTCCTGGAAGGCCGGACGCTGTTTACCCAAGGACGATTCGGCGATGCCTTGGTGAAGTTCCAGCAAGCGTGCGCCATGCGTCGCACCGCAAATTGCTTCAAGAACCTCGGGTTGACCGAGTATCAGATGGGTCGCTACGCCGACGCGTCCACGCACTTGCGAGAGTTTTTGAAAAGCGGTTCCGGTCAGGGCGATATAACCGAAGAAATGCTCGCGAAGCTCAAAGGAATGTACGAGACATCCTTCGCACGGTCGGGCCACGTCGAAGTGACGGCACCGCCGCGCGCGCGCATCGTCGTCGAAGGGAAAGAGATCGGCGATGCTCCGCTGAGTGACCCGATCGACCTTTCCCTGGGCGACCACGTCGTCGAAGCCCATTTCGGGCCGCACGTGCTCAAGGAAAACGTTCGGCTCGTGCAAGGCCAGACGGCGAAAGTCACCTTCGTCGACCCCGACGCGCACCGGCGCGAGGAGGCGCCCCCCATGCGTCCTGATCGCCCCGGCCACTCGAGCGCACGTACGATCACCCTTGTCTCGCTGTACGGAGTGGCCCTGGTGGGCGTGGGCTTGGGAATTGGGCTTACCCTTCACGGCGAGGCGCGGTCCAACGATGCCGACGCCATTAGAAACCGCTCGTCTTTGGGGGATAATGGGTGCAACGGCGTGTCGTCGGCGGACTGCAACGAGCTGCACTCCCTGCGCGACACGTACGATAAGGACCGGATGTGGGCGACCATCGGGTTTGCGACGGGGGCGGGCTTGGCCGCCTTAGCGACGACGCTCTTCTTCGTGTGGCCGAACACGACGAAGAACGAGCCTGCGACTCCTCAGACAGCAACCCCGGGTGGTCGATTCATGCCGCTCATTTCACCCAGCACCGCCGGCCTTGGCTACGTCGGCCGCTTCTAGAAGCTAGACGTAGGCGCCCGCTTCCACGTCGTCGATGAGATACTCGAGCTCCTTCGTGCACCGCTGGAGAAAAAAACCGGGTGCCTCGGTCGTCGTCGGATCTCGCACGAGCCGTCCGATGGCGACATAACGTTTGCTCTCCTCGGGGCCGAGCAAGCCGCGCTCGGCGAGCTCCGTCCCTGATGGCTCCAAGGTGAGACCAGCGATCTGTCGGGCGCGGATCGCGGTCTGCAACCGCCCCCATGTCGCGACAAGCTCGCGATGTGCCTCCGCAGTGCGAAGCCCGGCGGCGACCCGCATCGATGCGAGCCGTCGCTGTTCCAGGGCATCTTCGAACTCGAGCTGTTCGGCATCCGAGAGTTGGTCAATCTGCTCGAGCAGTTGGGCGACGCGAGCGGTACTCACGACGAACGATCCTCGCACGACCATCTCGATACGTCGAGGTCGGTCCTACAATTGCGGGCCGAGGGCGTCGGCGTGATGAGAGCATCGCCTGACCGTTCAATCGCGCGTTGTGAGTTCATCGGCAAAGGGCTGCTCCGGGGCGGGGGTCGCCCGTCCACCGATGGGGCTAAAGGAAAGCGGGACATGCACCCGAAACGTTTTCCGCTGCGGGGGCCGGTCGCCGGGTCGCGCGAACTCACGCATTTGCCAGTCGACGCACTCCGCCAACATCGGGTCCGTGCTCGGAGAGAGCAGGGCCTGAACCGCGTCACCATCCTCATTGAATCGAACGGTAAGGATATATTCGCGCGCGCTGTCGCGGCGCCGATCGGCTTTGCGCCCACACTCGTCGAGCCGGCCGATGTGAGCAATCACGCGCTCGCGCCCCCAAGTCTCATTGGACATGGCGAGCGAAGAGGCCGGGAGCGGCGGAGTAAACGTTCGCGTGATGACAGCGGTATTCCTTGATTCGACGCCCCGGGGCACGGACGAGCCTCCCAGATGCACTGGGTCCCGAGCGTGGCGCGTGCTCGGCCCCGGGCTGCACGCGTTCACGCAGAGAAGCACCGGACCTCCAATGCGAAGGAGCCTGGAGCCGATCATAATGCCTCCACCGTAACGGCAACGCGAGGAGTTGATTGGGCACCCGCCGCCGGCAATGGCGAGCGCGCCCCGGCAACCCATGATGAGGAGGTTGTCGGTTGCGCTTTGTCCAATTCGGCGATCGAGCTATCGGCCGTTGGAATGCCTGCGGGATTTGAGATGGCTTTCCGCTCGATGGTTCGCCGTGACAGCTGGACATCGGCATGTCCGCCATTCGGTACTCTCACGCTCTCGACCGCCGTTCCCGGGACGGCATGTTGGACCGGACTCGGGTCGATCGGCCTGCGCCCGCGGCGTTTCCTCGGAACCGCCTTGCGCGCCACGAGGGCGGGCCCTGCGACACGTGCGGGAGGGTTTTCTGTTTCGCCCAGAAGCTCACGCACCAGCGAACCGTGAATCGTGCTCAAAACATCGCGCACAAACGAGTCGACCAAGTCACCGAATACCAAATCAAACGTTCTTTTCATGCCTTCTCCCACTCCAAGAAGGTCGTCCATCGATGCTGCGCCGTTGCGCACATTTGCTCCTATGCCCCCATCAACGTCGCCGAATCATTCAGCGGGGACCCTGGCATGAATATCGCGGACTGCTTCACGTCGAACTCCGATCGCGGTGAGCCGAAGTACAAAACGCCAAAACCCCCCGCCGGGTCCTCGAGTCGAGGAACCCGGCGGGGGGTTTTGGTTTGTGCCCTGCGATGTTCTAAGAGCGCCGTTTCAAGTCACCGTAGACGGCGAAACGGGTGGAGCGCGATTGGAGAGGGCCGTGCGGATCGCCCCGCGGGTGATCGGTCCTACGCGCCCGTCCACGAACAACCGCTCGCGAGATTGGAATTCTCGCACCGCGCGCTCGTAGCCTTGATCCACCACGATGTCGAGCAAGGCCAGTGCGGCAAGGATCTCCGAATCGCCCGCAAGGCAAGGCAAGCGGTACATGTCGAAGAGGAACGCAACGCTCGATCGATACTGCTCTTCGGGCGCCGTGAAGTATCTCCCAGCGGAGAGCACGCGCACGAATCCGCCGACGTCCCCTGCCCTTGCAGCGTCGAGTGCCCCGGCGTAGTGAGGCGCCATCAGCAACGACAGGTACGCTTCCGCACTCTCATCCAGCGAGGCGTAAGCTCGGAATCTGCAGACAGGATGTGACGGTCGGAACCGCACGGTCACCTTCGGTCCGCCGTCGTCGAATGCAAATTCGCATGGACGCTGCGCCGTGGATTTGGCCCTTAGTGCCTCGGCCTTCTCGCGGCTCAGTACCTCAAGCGTTGGGTAATATGTAAAAAGGCCCTCGGCGGTTGGGGCTTTCACACCGCCTAAGTTCCAATTTTTGCACGAGTCCCAATAACCGGTTTCGAGCGCCGACTGCCCGAGGAGCATCGCGATCGCATCCGGCGGCGGCTCGTCTCCGCGTAGGTTGCGCCACGCCTTTTCGAGGCACGCGCGCAGCTTCTCGTGCGCCACGCGCGTTCGCATGGGCACGACGTACTGACCTGCCATGACGAACTCCGGGCCTTAGTCCTCGAGCTCGCGCCGAGCCGCGGCCGAGAGGGATTCCTCGGGCAGAATGTCGCGCACGCGTTGGGTGACGGGGTCGCTCTTGCCATGGGTGACGACCGCGAGCCAGTCGCCGAACTCCGGCACGAGCTTCACCAGACCCTCGAGAATGCCCAGTGCGATATCGAGCCCACTATCCATGGCACACGCTCCCGAACTCCGGCACGAGCTTCAGGGCATCGACGACGATGGCCGGAAGCTCCACGCCTGCAGATTGAATGGCATCGGCGGTTCGCTTGAGCGCGCGCCCCGATTCGATGATGGCGCACGCGATGTCCTTCTGCGCCACACTGTCCCATGCGTCGACGCCCGATTCGGCCGTCAAGAGGGAGTTGCGGGCGACGTTGTACGCTTGCTCGCAGGTGGCGGCGATGGAAGCCTTCTCCTGCTTCTTCGCTACTCCGCTGCACGTTTGGTCCGCGATGAGAACCGCTTTCGCGACGAGCACGATGGTCGCGCGCGCCGTTTGACGTGACGGGCTCTCCGCGTCGTGCGTTCGCTTCAAGCATCCGACCTGCGACGTCGCGAGGAGCGTCGCGCAGCCGAACGCCATGATCCACGAAGCTCGAGCCGCGCTCACGACGACACCTCGCGAAGGATTGGCGGCTCCGGGGGTCGCGGTGGACTTGGAGGACGCGTTCCGAGCTCCTTGCCTCCACGGAGCGACTCGATGACGAGATCGTGACCCGCAATGGCCGTGAGGGCGGCCGTCAGGCCATCGAGCAGAGCCTTGCTCCACGCGGTCCCGCCGACGACCGCCTGCAGCACGCCCGCGACGGCGCCGAGCCCGAGCGCCAACCAAGGGCGCCATGCCGTGGGCACCGTGGGAAGCGGCGTATCCGATTTGAGTACCCGTACGACGGCGCCGATTGCCAATGCGGCAAACGGCACCCATTTGTGGTCGAGCAACAGTTCGACCAACTCGTCGATGGTGCGATTCATGTTCGTCCTCGGTGTTGATGGAAAGCGGGGCGGCCGGACCTCCGGTCGCCTTCGAGAGAGCAGGCGCGCTCGAGCGCGGCGCCGCGCGTGGGAAGCGCGCCTACGCCGGGCCGGCGAAGTTCAGGGCCGGATCTGCGTGACGAGGAGGCTCGAAGGGGGGTTGATGGCGACGTACATCTGGATCGTGCTTGAGCGGTATTGCTCCTTCACGGTCACGTTGCCGCCCGTCACCACCGTGTAGATCGTGGACGCACACAAGTGGACCTCGTCTTCAGCCTGGGTGCGGGAGCGATACGTCTCGGGGAGAGTTACCGTGGCCGCGCCGTCGACGACGGCCACGATTGCCTCGGCCTGGTAACCACTATTCGGACGAAGACGGATGCTCGACTCGATCTTCAGCTTATCGCCTGCCAAGCACGGAATCGTCAGGGCGAGACCCGGCACGTCGGCGTAGTTGGTCATGTTGTAGTTCGAGCTTTCGGTTGTGTGTGCCGCCTGCACCGACACGATTCCGTTCGCAGGCGCGCCCGGCATGAGTTTGGTGCCGTCGCAAAAGACCCAGAGGCCTCCACGCGGGACCGGAATGCTGGGCCCCGACGGGGTCTTCACGCTGAGCGTGAAGGCGCCCGTCGTTGCGTTGAGAATGAGCTTCGAATAGCCGGCAACCGCGGGAAAGACGATCTCCGCCGCGCTCGTGAGCGCACCGGTGAACGCGATGTTCATGGTCGCGTACTCGGCCGGCGTCAGCGTGACCGTCCCGCCGGTGATCGGTTTGATGGTCCCGCCAAAGTTGAGCGGCTCGTAGTTCACATCGTTGCCGCGCACCTCGCCAGTGATCAGGATGCGCCTCGTACCGCCTCCGACAGCGCCGATGCCGGCGCCACTCGGAAAGAGGATCCCTTGGCCAAAGTTCACCTTTCCCGAGGAGATCTGTGCGGCCGGCGCCACGTCGGCATCCTGAACAAGCTTCGCCGCAGCATCGTAGGCGCCATTCGTCACATGCGCGAAGCCGGTCCCCGTGGGCGCGCGCATCGACACCTTGGCGGGGTCGATGGGGCCGACGATGTCCGCGTCGCGGACCAGCCGCGCCTCGCCGTCGTAGACGCCGTTGGTAATGTGGGCAAACCCGTTGCCGGACGGGGTGGCCACCGGCCCAAGCATGGCATTGAGGCGTCGAAGGTTCGCTTGCCAGTGCGCGACCCACAGCTTCCTCGCGCCACCAAATTGCTCGCTCTCCCCCGCCCCCAGGTCGTGCAGCCCGAACGGCGAAAGCGTTTCGATCGCGGTCGACTCGTCGACCAAGCGCGTGGGATTGAACAGCCCTCGCTCGTCGACACCGTCGTTCACCGTCAAACGGATGAGCCACTTGCCAAAGGCGTTTTGTGCGTCGGGCAGCGAAAAGGCCTTGGGCGAAATATCCGACGAGAAGATCACGCCGTCCGGATCGAGCGCCCACCCGGCGGGCGCCGCGAAGCCTTCGGGATAGTCGGTGAGCTCCCAGCGCCAGGCACGCCAATCGACCGTGCTTTCGGCCACGCACTGCACCGACGCGCCTCCCGGAGCCGTGATGCCTTTGCGTTGGGGGGCGCCGCCGTTGATGCGCACGAGCACGCGCGCGTACGGGGGTTCAGGCATGCCGATTTGGGCAATGGCAATTCCACCCGTGGGTGGCTACATTGGATTTCATTGTGGCGCTTACGTCCTGCCCCGATTGCAACAAGACCGTTTCCGACCTTGCGCCTAGCTGCCCGCGCTGCGGTCGCCCCTTGAACGGGCAGAAGGCGCCCTCTCTCTCGAGCAGCGGCCGCACCACCACGGTCTTCTTGAAGGTCGTCGGAGCGATTCTCATCTTCATCGGTGGCGGGGCGGCGATCGTCGGTTGCATCCAGGGCGCGAACAACATCGACGGCGCAGGCTCGACGCTGACCTTTGGGCTCGTTCTGTTCGTGCCGGGCCTCTTCGTGTTCTTGGCCGCGCGCTTTCGGGAATGACGAGCACACGGCGCGCATGCCGTCCGCGCCGGTAAGGCCGTACAGTGCGGGCGCTTACACGATGCCGCGCCTACGCGGGCCGCGCACGTGCGTCACGGCGAGGCACGAGCAAGGCTCAGATGGCGGCTTCGGATCACTATTTTGCGCGGAGGGGCGGAGGCATCTACGATGGCTGACATGGTTTCCGGCCAACCAGATCTCCTCCCTGATCCAACATCCGAAGAACTCATCAAGCGTTTCCGGATCGCGGCACTCGATCGCGAGGTCCGGCTCGAGCTGCTTGGCACGCTGCGGCATGCACGCAGGCGCCTGATCATCGCCAATGCTTACTGGTGGATTGTCTGCGCATCCGCGATGGTTTCGTCGGTCTCGTCCCTCCGCCATGCCATCAACCACCAATGGGAACGCGCTGTCTGCCTCTTGTTGTTTGCCGCATCCACGGTGTTCATGATGCGCGCGTCCAGGCGAACGACGCACGAACAAGTCTCGCGCGACGTTGCTAACGTGGACTCCGTGGTTGCGAAGTTGCTGGTGCCAATCGAGTCCATTTCACGAGTGGCCGCCCATGGCGATTTCTCGAATAGCATCAGGCGGGGCGGAGCTCGCTCGCGTTGAACGTCATCGTGAGCGAGTGCACCATCGTGCCGGGCGAAGGGTCGGCCGGTTCCTCGTCGTGGACGATGAGGGAATAACAGTAGAGATCCGTGTCGACGACGTGGGTGCCCGTGATGGTCGTGCTCACGATCTCGTGCGGATTGCCGTCGTTTTCGTACGCTTCGGCCGTCGCCGGCAGCGGAAACTCGCCACCACCGAGCACGCCGAAGAGGTACGGCGGATCGGGCACCGGACCGGCGTCGCCCCGCTGGTACATGATGATGAAGACGGGTCCCTTGGTTGGGAGCATCGGGTGCGGCTTGGTCGTTCGAAATCGGAAGCGAGCTTCCTTGAGCGTGGCACCGTCGTGCATGTAGCGCTTGGGAATCGGCACGAAGACCTCGTAGGTCCGGACCAAGTATCCGAGCGCACCGTCCGATGCAATTGCAGGGACGAGGGGCCGAAAATTTGAAAACCGCTGCGCGCCGAGCGGCCAAAGCACCGTGCGTGTCCGAGGGGTTGCAAACCTCGGGTACCCCGAGTCCAATTCGATCCGCCCCCCGGCGCGGGTCTCGACGTCACGCAACGCGCTTCCGGCCGACGGTAGAAGGAGGCCCCCTGCTCCGCCCACGACCAGGGGTGTGGTCGGCGCATAGGCGCCACCACGCGCCGGGTCGATCGAGCGGGATGCACGGGCATCGAACTCCCTCAAGTCGCGCGCCGTCGGAACGAACGAATCGGGCCACCGCCCGTAGGGGCGCACGTGATCGTGCCGCACAACGATTAGCCCGGGCGAAGGTCCAGGATATCGACGAAGCTCAGCGTAGCGAACATGTAGAAGTTGCCACCCGCCACCGCCGGATACCCGGACTTGGCATTGGGCCCCGATTCATCGATGATCTCGAGCCAGTACGAACAGCGTTGCGCATCGATCACCGCACCATCGACCGCCGTGCCTCGGAAGTAGTGCATTTTGAGAGCGTCCTGCGTGTAGCCGTCCGGCCCCCAAAGAGTCGGGTCCGTCGGCTTCGGGCTGTAGGGCAGCCAGCCGCCCACCGATGCATTGGCGAGGAGCTGGGTGAGGCGCCCCCCAGCGTCCATCGAGAACAGCCGGAAGCGCGGCATGTCCGGGACAGCGGCGTGGAAGTCGACGACCTGGAAGGTGACGACGATGTCGGTAACCCGCGCTTGATCGTGCACGGCGAGTGGCCCGAACGTGCCGCGGGCGCCGGGAAACTCAGCAAAGCCGGCGTCCTGGAAGTCCCCATTCGACCAACCCGGGGCAAGCTGCGTCGCGAGCTTGCGTGCGCGCCCCGGATGCTGTGGTCCGAGAACGGGGAAGTCGCCGTCGGCAAGGACGACGCGGCTGGGCGTGCTTCCCAGCTCGTCGAGCTGAACGCTGGCGCCGCCGCTCAGCACCCAGAGGCCTGCCGCCATGCCTCCACTCCCTGCGACTTGGATGGGCGCCGTGGGAGCATGCGTGCTGCCATCGTTGCCGTTGATGGCCCCGGTGAGGTTGCCATCGAGTGCGGCGAGTTCGGAGCCTGCGATCGGCACGGCATCCACCCATGCTTCATCGCGGCGCACGCGTGCAAATGTCATGTGAAACCCAAGTGGCCGACGTCGGTGTGCTCGAGCGTCACCGCGTGAAAAATGTTGCCACCGGCTGCGTCGGGCTCGGAGGTCCATCGCTGGGGCGCGCTCTTGGGCTCCTGCGGAACGCCCGGCGCGGGAAGGTACCAGCGGGTGTAGAGGCCATGATGGCTATCGACATCCCCGACCGTCGCCACCGCCGGACGTGGATCGCCGGCACCATCGTTGGCGGGCTGGTAGAACGCGTCTTGGTTGCCGGTTGGTGGTTCCTTGGGCACGAAGTACCAGACGCCGTTCTCGCGCGGATCGGTTTGCGCCGTTAGCAGGATTCGCTGCCCCTTCGGGACGTCGCTCGAATAGTAAGGCCCCGTGTTGAAGTTCCCGAAGCGCGAGACCGATCCAACGGGCGCAAACAGGTTGGCCATCAAGGGAGAGTCCACTGATCCCTGCTCGTCGACAATGTGGGCCAGGTAGTGGTAGCGCCCGAGATCCACCCGATGGTTCTGATCACACGGAGCGACCAGCTCCTTCACGGCGCCGCCGTCAAACCAGGCGGAGCCACTTGACGGCGCGGGCACGTACGCCACGAAGCCGTCGGCATCGGCGCCCGCACGCGTGCTCGTGAGGGGCACTGTGTACCCGCCGGCATCCGCTCGCAGGATGCGCACGGACACCGTGGTCGAGGGGGGCGTCGCGTGGGGCGTGGAGACGCGAAACGTCAGGACAGCCTTGGTGATGAGGCCACCATCGCACACGCGAAGCGGCACGAACATTTGCGCGCGTACGACGCGCCCTTGGGGGTTGAGAAATTGCGTCGCGAAGAACTGCACGGAGCACATCTCGCGGCGCAAGAAGGCCATGCCCAGCGGGTCGGTCCAGCCGAGGAGGCACGGCGTGGTGCAAATGCGCGTCCGCCCAACGTGGTCGGGGCCGAGCTCCGGCAGCCCACTCGCGATCACGAATGCCCCATTGCTCGCCACCCGCACGCGCCCACGCGCGCCGCGCACGACCACCGGACGCACGGTCATGCCCGCGCCCGCGATGGTGATCGGCGCGGTCGGCGCGTATGCGCCTCCCTCACCGCTCACGCCTGCCGCCAGCTTTCGTTCAAAGTCCTCGAACGCGGTCGCCGGGACAATGAACCCCGCGCCGTTCCACACGGCATCGGAAAAGGTCCGCTGAAAATTGCCCACGGCGACGCGCTTGAAGGAATCTCGGTGATGGCGGTCCCGCCAGGAGTTCAGGGCGCGGGAAACAGCTCAGATCAGAGCACGCGCGGGCGCCATTGGGGTTTGCGGCACCAGCGAGCGTAATACAGGGCCATGTATTGCTCGGGGGTGAGGCCTTGCTCCCCTCCCATGCCGAGCACGGCATCACCGCCGCCTCTATCGGCAACCTCGACGAAGTACGTCCGACCGCCTTCGACATAGCCCCAAAGCCAGAATCGTACGTTTCCGATGACGGCGGTGCGACCAAAGAACAAGTCGTGCGTTCCACCGCAGCACTCGGCGCGCAGGTAGCGCCGGATGTCGGCCATCGACCAAGGGCACCCCTTCGGCGAGTCCTCCGGCAGCCGCGGAAAGTCCACGTCGAGCTTGGCCATTTCCTCGACTTCGGTCGGAAGCTTCTTGAGGTCGACCACCGCGCGCGCCTTCTTCATGACGCACGACTTTAGCTGCTTCCGTTGACACGGTTATGGCGAACACGCCTACGGGAAGAGGCTCACCTGCCGGACCCCTAGGACCGTGGCGCCGAGCATCGCCGGAAGGCGCCAGGGCCCGACCACGGCCTCCGTCTCGGTGACCGACGAGGGGGCGACGATCGCCCACGTCGAGACGCCGCGGACCATGCGTCTCAAGAGCTCGTGCACCTGTCGGCGCCGCTCGGGGTCGTACGCGGAGCGCGGCGCGAGCACCACCAGGGCCGTGCGCTGCGTGGAGCACCATGCGGGGAAGTCCATGGTAGTCAGGAGCGAGCCGCGATCGTGCGCGCGCCGAAACGTCGCCATGAAGGACCCAGTTGCGGGCTCGCTCACCGTCACGCGCTCCACCTGGCTCGTACCCTCGGCGGAGACCAGGATCGATTCGCCGGTGGCGAAGTTCGTGTCGCCGCCGAGCCCCTCGAGCGGCGCGTAGGCCACACGAAGGGGAATCCCGAGATCGGTCACCGGATCGATCAATTGGGCGAACTTGGGCGGCGCATCGCCCCTTTGGAAGCGGGTGACCGCGGGTAGCTCATCGAGAGCGGGAACCGTCACGCCGTCTGCAACGAGCAAGTAGGCGCGAAAGTCGTCCCCAAGGAGTTCCGCGAGTGCCGCGCGGACGTTGACGTAGGTCGGGCCACGCGGCAGGCGTCCTAGCGCCGCAAGACGCGTGCGACGCGCGTGGAGGTCGTCGTAGGGGCCCGGGCGGACGTCGTAGTCGCGCTCGAGTTCGGGGAGGAGCTCGGTGGCCCGCTGCGGATCGGTCGAGTTCTCCGCGCGATTCAGCGTGTAAAGGGCGCGGGCGATGGACATCGCATCGGCGTAGGTCTCAGCCTCGTCCGGGGATCCCGGAGACTGGTCGATTCCGTCGCGCAGGGATGCCACCATCGAGCGGTAGATGCTCTCGGTATGCGTAGCCCTCGACGAGAAGTCCAGCATGCCGAACGGTGCAAAACAGCTAAACCGAGGCATGGGTCAGTAGATCCGCAGCTGAAAGCGTGCATCGACCCCCGCGGCCCCCAGCCGCGTGCGCACCGTGACGCCGCGTGTGCCGGCCGGCGGTGAAACGCGTGGAAAGACGCGCACGCGATCCACGTCGACGTCTTCCGTGATCGTGGCGTCGGCATCGACGACGGGCGCCGGAAAAGCATCCTCGGGCCAGAGCACGTCGGTGTCGCCGGGCCCGGTCCGTTGCACAGTGAAGGACGCCGTCGTCACGTGGCTCCCTGCTGCAACGAAGCGCTGGACCGACGCGGCGCCCCCGGTGAAGGCCACGTCCACGATCGCCACCGGCACGACCTTTCCGTACGCGATCACCAGGCGGCAGAGAGCGTTGTATTCCGCGGCGCTCGGCATCGTCTTCGGGTCGGGGGGAAACTCCGCGTCGTCCGCCTTTGCCGCGCCGTTGAACGTGGACAGGCCCGGCCGGCGCGGCGGTGCCTCGTCAAACGTGGATTGGCCGGCCATTACGCGTACGCCACGAGATCCTGGAGAACGAGCAGGTGCGAGAACATGCCCGGCGCGCCGGGTGGTGGCCCGTACGGCACCTGGGGCGAAATGAGGGCCGCATCGCGCACGGTCGGAACATCAAACACGCCGACGGGCTCTCCCGCTGGAAGATCCCGACGGGTCGAAAGCATGCGGTTCGTGATCGCGCTCGGCCATGCTTCGGGGTCGATGGGAATGCGTCGCTGACGCAAGCCAGGATCGAAAAACGTCGCGCACTGCTCGCCAGGCCCGAGCCGGTCGAACAGCGCGATGACGGATGCGACAAGGCTATCGAGGGAGTCCGACCACGGACAGAGTGCCTGACCGGGCTCGGGCGTGTAGTTCACATCACTCGTCGCATTCGACGTATCGGCCACGATGCGGTAGTCGGTGGAGCCCGCAGCGATGGGCGCGGCCGTCAGGACTCGCTTTGGACGAAATTGCGCCGCGGTCCGATCGAAGAGCCCAAAGCTCAGGCCCCTTTCCGGCGGCCGCCCTTGAACCGAGACGACGAAGTCGACGGCCGACGTGACGGCTTTGACCATCGCGCCACCAGGCTCCGGCCACGGGTAGCTATCCACCCAGCCGGGGACCTGGGACCTCCAGTCGACCCGCAGCGCGATCGTGACGGGCTTCGGCACGATGGCCCCGACGAAGATACCGTCGTCGGCGGGAAACCTGCCCCGAAGGTGCTGCAGCACGCGGGCAATTTGGGCTGTATTGGGACTGCGGTTCGCGCCCGCAGTCCCCGGGCGCATCGTGAAGATCACGCCCTTGGTACCGGGGCCCTTGATTGCCGGGAACGCAAACGCGGCTTCGACCGACAACCCGGGGGTCCTCGTGACCGCCTGGATGTAGTCGGCTTCATTGCCCGCCGCGGGCGGATTGCTGCGCAGCGACCGAAGGCGGTCTTGGAGTTCGCTCTCTGTCTCCGCGTCGCGTCCGCCCGAAAGACCGCTGCCGTCGAACTGCCGAATCACGATGGCCGTCGGGCTGCATCCGGGCCGCGGCCACGTCCACGAAAGGGCCATGCCCGCCGCGACGTTCGTCGATGGACCGGTGTCGATCCCCTGGACGGGCACCTGCGCCCCCGAGGCGTAGACGCCCGTGGCAATCGCTTGGTAACGCCGACCGCTTACCCGCAGCTCGTCGCCCGCGAAGATCTTCGTCCCTCCCTGGCTGGCCGTGATCTCAACCGCGCCGCTCGCCCCCGCTGCCGGCAGCGGCGCGGTGCCAAGGCGGGCGGCTTCCTCAAGGAGGGCCCTGCCCGTCTTGGTCGAGCCCGCGACGTTGCGCCCGATGATGATGGCATTCGCATAGATGGGCGCGAGCGTGTCGGCCATGACCGACGCTCGCGCATACGGCAGCGAGCCCGGGCCCGTATCGGCGGAGGGGTTGCGCAGCAGGTAGTCGCGCAAATACCGATCGCGGACCTCGTCGCGACCGAAGGTCACGATCTCCCCAGGTAAATCGTCGAGCGGCATGGTCAGAACCCGAGCGTCTTCGCGCGGCCGGTGCGCAGATTCAGGTAGTTCACGGCCACCTCCACGCGGCCTTCCCGCGCGCCGCGGGCGACGACGCCGAGGATGCGCACGTGGCCTTCACCGGTGAGGGCCGAGAGCGCGTGCGCCACGCCCGCCTCGGCCTTTGCCTGAAGGCCCGGATCGAACGGATTGCGCAGCGTGGTACGGAACGGGTGGCCCAGCGTGGGCGTGCTCTTGATGTCCCCGGCGGCGAGGCCGACCAAAACGATCGCGCGCTGGTCAATTGGATCCATGCCCGCGAGGGATCCGTCCTCGAGTTGGCGTGTTCGTCGGAGCGTCAGGTCGAAGTAGGCGGCGGATGGAGGCTCGCCGTACACGACGGCCTCGCTCGGCGACGCGACGGGCGCCGAGCCCGCGGGCCCTTTTCCGGCGGGAAATGCGCCGAGTCCTCTCATGGGATACCTCAGTCGAAGGGGCACGGAATGTCGGGAGCCATCGGCATCTTCGGCCCACGGGGAAACGGAATCGCCGGTACCCTTACGCCGGTGCCCAACGGCGGTACCTTCAGCGCAAAACCCGGAAGCATTGGCTGACCGAGGCGACGGAGCGCTGGAGGGATCGGTATGGGGACGGCCGGTGGGCCGACCGTGCACGCCAGCGATGGGGCGTTCACCCGAAACCCTGGAAGTCGAGGCTCGACGACCGTCGGGAGCTTCGGCCGCCGCGGCACGGGCACGCTCACCGCAAGGACCTCGTAGGTGAGGTCCGGGAAGGCGCAGCTCACGCCGCCTTCGTGAACTTCGTCTTCATCAAGGCGGAGAGGCTCGCAAAGGGCACGGCCGGCGGCCCCACGACGCTCGCCGAAATCTTGGCCTCCAGCGCCATGGCCCATGCCGCGAAGGCCTCGTAGAGAACGAGCGGCATCGCCGCTTCCGATCCCAGCGAAACGCCTCCCGTCACGCGAAGCTCGCCGACGATCTGCGTGGCATCGCGGCCTATCGTGACGTGCGACGTTCCGCCCGCCCCCCGCAGCGTCACCTCCCCACCTTGGATCTGCACCGCGGCGCCATCTCCGAGCACAATCGAGATGAAAGGGGTCTCAGGATTGTCGACGTTCACCGATATGGAACATGATTTGGTCGGATTCTCGCCCTTCCCATCGAATCCATAGGGAATGTACATCAGATGGGACCCAGTCTGACCGTCAATGACGTGGAACGAGAACCCTCGATTTCCAAATTGAATGGATCCGCCTTTTCGCAATGGTGGCAGGCGGCCCACGCTTCGAGGATCCGCAAGGCAAAAGGCGTGCGCTCGCCCGCCTTCCGTCGCATAGAGGACTTGGCACCCCTTTCCAGCAACAGGCTCGCCCGCTGCATCCAGCTCGGGATCGTCAGGGCGATACAGAAATCCACCAAGCGTGTGGGCTTCATACGGATGAAGGCCCGCCTCACCTTCTCCATACCCATCGATCTGAAGGCCAAGGAAACCGTCCCGATCATATTCCGAAAGAACGGCAATACCGATGTCGAACTGCAGTGCATTCAATGGTCAATCTCACAAGGCACGAGTTCGTCGAACCGAACCTTGACAATGAACAAATGGCCGCAGCCACGGTGCTGGGATCGACGGTTAGCCGTCTCTCCGCACCGCGGGATGTTCTGTACAACGTCGCCGAGGTGAAGTCGGACCGGCGGTTTCGGCGCGCGCCTCGTCTAACCAGGGGTGGGATCCGGCCAGCCGACACGACGACGCACGATGTCGGCTCAGCCGACGACCCCCACCGCCGTTTCCTCGCCGGATGCGGCCATCACGAACGGCGCGTCGCGGTGCAACCCTGGCGCGCCCGAGCGCGCCTACCGTCGTTTCGATCACGATGGCTTGCGCATCGCACGCATCACGAGGCCGTCCCGGAATGCACCCGCGATACCCAGGCCTGCTCCCACCGCCACCCCAACGATTCCGGCCACGAGGCAGACCTTCGCCATCTGGGTCGCGGAGCTGAGTAGCTCATCGCGCGACTTCGTGGAAAGGATGAGGCTGCGCCAGGACGGTGATGCAATGGCTTGAGGAGCCGCCGCCCCGCACGCATAGAGTTGCGGTACGAGCGGCAATACGTGCTCGCTGACCTCGACTCGGGCTCCGCTTGGATACGAACCGGTCGAAACGCGGTGATCGCCAAATACAAGACTCGATCCGAACGTGCCCGGCTCCTTAATCTCGCTGTAAATCTGCGTATCGAAGTCGCCGCCTCGGGTCGCATCAATCCACACGGCCCCGCTGCCATCGTCGATGGCAAAGCTGGCCGTCTGCTCGATATTGGGAAGGCTCTCGCTCCGATCTTGGTCCCCATCCTTCCACCGCACCTGCGTGCTGACGCTGTAGTGGAGGCAGGCTTGGCGCGTAACCGGCGAGTACAGGGGCTGTTGGCAATAGACGCTTCCTTGCACGCTGATGGCACCGTTCGGGGCCGCAACCTGGGCACCGCGTTGTGCAGCATCGCCCGTGCGTACCAATGGGGCGTCAGCAACGCGTCCCGCCCTGATCTTTTGATACACCCCAATTCCGATCGCCACGACTCCAGCGATGAGCACCACCACACCGACGATGAGCAACATGACTGTGCACCTCCCGCAAACGGCTCGAGCTCGTCACGTATCACGGGTGAGGAATGGGTGCGAGTGAGGGGGCGCAACACGGACAGCGCCGCAACGCCGCCTTTTCGTCCTCCGCGGACACGCATTCGTACTGCGGTGCGGCCCCACGGGAGTCCGAGGGACAGCGCGGAAATTCGCGATGAAGCGAATATGCGCCCGTCGGGTGGCCCCGGACGAGAGGACCTCAATGCGTGAAGCGAAGTGCCGTCGAAAGGTGGTGGCGGCGTTCATGAAAGCCGCCATCGCCCGTGCGGCAATCTCGGATCGAGGTCCGTTTCACATCATCATGTTTCCCGAATTTCATTCGTCGATCCCGCCAAACACAAGGTCGCGAAGACGCATCAATCGGATCGTCGTCGTTGTGCCGTCGCTACCGCGAACGTATTCAACGTTCTCAATGTAAAATGTCTCGTGAAGGTCGAATTCGTCGTCCGAGACCTCGACCAGCGTGTCGAACGTCCAGACCGCCCGACCGCCGCCTTGGATCGCGGGCGTGGTATGCCCCGCGAGCCGGTAGACAAGCGACCATCCGGCGCGGCGCTCCTCGGCCAAACGGCGTAGGGCAAGAAATTCGGCCTGGCCGGGCGTGCTGACGTTCGCGTCGCGCAGAACGAGGGGACGCCGGTAGCCCTGGGCGTCCGGGCCGCCGGCGGCCTCCGGCCCTTGCCGGAAGCCCTGCCACATCTCGTTGTCGACAAAGGATCCTCGAGATTTGGTGCGCCCAAATTTGCGCCCACCACCGCGCCCATATATGACGACTTCCGAATGACGATGGGTCGTTTCATGGACGAGTTCCGCGTGGAGAACGTTGACGGAGTTGTCATGTTTGCCGCGCTGGCGAACAATGCGGTAAGTGGGTTTGAGATTCGCGTTCGGCTGCGAAAGAACAAACCCGCCATCGGTGCTCGACCATAGAAATAGGCCCCCACGGTCGAGGTAGCGGCGCAGGAACTCGAACCACCGCTCGCCCAGTTTGGTCTGGATGCTGGCGGCGTAGTTGGTTTCCCCGGAGGGATTCGGAGCTCGTCCACCGGAAGAAAGCGCGATCTCGTCGACCGTGCGTGGAGGGCCGAGCTCCGTAATCGGCACTCCCGCGCGGATGCTGCGGTCGGCGCGTCCTGAGGTCCGAAGCTTGGCGGGGTCGAGCCCGACCTCGCGTAGCGCCGAGCGAACCAGCTCGCTAAATGTCGAATCGAGGTAGCTGCGCTCGCGCTCGACGTAGCCGTCGTAGAGGGGCGCCAGCGAATCGCGGCCACGGAGGGTGACCTCCGTCGCGCCGACCGAGCTTTCCGCGCGGTACCCGTCGGTCTCCCCGCATTGCTGGAGAACATCGCCGATGTACAGCCGAAAGGGCGTCTTCGGCGGGTACTTTTTGAACAGCTTCGCGGCAACGTCACCGTGGCCAAGGCGTACGCCAAAGGCGGCGGGCTGCGAGAGAATGCCCGCGCGAACCTCGTAGCTCTCGGCGACAACAACTTCTTGTCCGCCGAGCTCGAGGCGTACACGATCATCAAGGCCGCCACGCTCGTGGGCGGCGACATCGCCCATGCGCGCGTCGTCTTCGTTTGGTCAGTTGCGGTTGCTATGTCGACGGCGGTCGACGTCCAGTGACTCGCTCCCCGAGTCCCAAGCGCCACCAGCCTTGGTCCGGGGCATGGAGCCTTCCCATCGCGGTGGGGCACTGAATTACACCGTGCTGCCGAAGTCCTGGGAAGGCCCGAGGCGCGGCCTCACGTGCCCCCGCGCGACCACCCAATCGAGCATGTACGCGGTTCCAACGAGCCAGAACCCCATGTCGTCTCGGACCACGTCGACCGTCGCAGGAAGGCGCGCGCGTGCTCCAGCTGGGTCGTCGTTCCAAAGCAGCACACGCTGCTTTTACAGCGGGAGCGGCTCCTTCGCGTACTCGTCGTAGAGCTCCTTGCGGCTGACCGCGGTGCCCGGGAGCCCGTTGATCCGAATGGTCGTTGCCAACCCCCGTTCGTCGAGGGACAGGCCCTCGGCTTCGCGTACCTGCCTCCAGATTTCGTGCTCCGTGTCCCGATCGTAATGGAGGCCCACCTGGATGGATCGGTCTGTCGACGCGCACTCGAGCATCGCAATCCGGTACTCGAGTCGTCGCCGCTCCAAGGTGAGAAGCCGTGCTCGCTCGGGGCTGGGCCGGACCGTGGCGAAAAGCTCGAGGCATACCTCTTTCCACCGTGTCAGCGCCATTCGGAGCTCGGCCCCGAGCGTGCGAAACTCTTGCAGCACGCGTTCGTGCACACGCACGGTCACCGTCACGGGCCGCCCTTCAGCGTCCTCTCGTCGCATTCGATAACCCATCGGGGCCTTCTTTTTTATTGTGGGCGTCCAGCCGGAGCACGGTTGAACGGCCGGAGGACGAGCGGCTCGTGCGGCCTACGTCGCCGGGTAGTAGCGAAGCTTGGTCCCCGCGGCGATGCGGAATGGATCGGAGATTACGTTGAGCGTCATCAGGTCTCCCGTGTGGGTGGCATCCCCGAAGATGCCGACGCTCGCCTGCTGGATCGCCATGGTCACAGGAACCGTCCAGGTCTGAAGTCTCCCGCGGGTGTTCAGCAGGTCACGGGTGCGGCCGATGGATGCGGCCCAGAGGTCGTGCAGCGCGTCGAGCAGACGAAAATAGATCGGAGCGTGCAACACCTCGACGCGGTCGAACGTGTGGCAAAGGTTGGTGAGGCGCGCCAGCTCGGCTTCAAGAAGGTTGCCGTACATCCCCACTTGGTCGCCGACCGCTGCGATGCGACCGACTGTGTCCTGGATGCGGTTGAGGGTGTTCTGGAGCTTCGCCAGAAACCCCGTGTTGTTTCGCGCATCGCGCGCGGCGAGGTCTGCCTTCACCATGGCCAACTCGCGCGCGAGCTTCGCCGCGTGCGTGTCCATGCTCCGCGGCGAAAGATCGGTGAAGGCCTCGACGACAAAATCGGCGCTCTGGTCCTCGATGTACTCGAAGGTGACACGCTCACCCGAGCGATTGTGCGCGGAAAGATCCCGCTCCCACGAGATACAAAATGCATCGACCGGTCCGAGTCCCGGCACCACGAGCACGTCCGTCTTCTGGGCTTCGAAGAGGACGCGGAGCCGGTCGAGATCATACGGATAGAGTTTTGGGTAGCGGCGGAACGTGTCCAGAAAGACCGCCGTCTGACTGACGCGGTAGAGCGATCGCCCAAGCTTCTCCGGTGCCCCACCTGCCGCGTGCGGGTATTCGTGGACATGGTGCCGAACGCCACCTCGGATCTTTTGGCTCTCGAGGGGATAGCGGATCCCCGCGAACGACGCCGGGGGCAGCTTGTCGGAGGCCGACACGGGGTGGTTCTCGGGGCCGAATGGCGGGGCGCGGGCTGCATGTTCCTGGCTTCATGGGCCAACGTGGGCTTCGGGTTTCGCCGTCCCACTCCGGTCCGCGCCCGGCGGAGGGCGATCGCTCGAGACGACCTTCACGCGGATCACACCGGTGCGCAGAAGGTCCGCAACCTCCGCGTTCTCGTTGACCAGGTTTTGAAGCCGCTTCTCGTCGCCCTCGAGCAATTTCTTTCGGTCCACGAGGGATTGCGCCTTATTCTCCGTGTAGCGCGTTCCCCCATCGAGCCTCCCCTCCATCATCCCGCCTACGGTGCCGATCGCGAAGTCCTTGAGAATGTGGTACGGATTCTGCCCCTTCGCGATGGCTTCTCGTGTATCGACGTCGAGCGAAGCCCGTTCGACATCGATGGCTTTGCGCAGCTCGTCCTCGTCGTGCTTGTTCTTGGTGAGCTGCCGCGGATCGATGAATCCCCGCTCCCTTTGGCTGTGCGTAAGGCGAACATCGCGCGTGGCTCGGTCGGCCCCCGCATACGCCGGATCCGTCGTTTCGTTCGGCGTGATTCCAAAAATGAGCGCCGCCAGCTGCGCGATGGCGCGCGTGCCCGCGATGACGGTGGGGCCAAGTTCGACGAGCGCAGGCAGCAGATGGGCCTGCATCTCCGCCACGACGGCTTGCAGCTGCAAGTTGAACGTCTGCGCTTGCGACTCGCTCGTCCCCATCGCGCGGTGGAACGACTCGAGGATTTCCCGGTCGTCCAGAGCGGCCTGCGCAAAACGTCGGAAGGCCTCGCGAACCTGCCTCTCGCCTTCGTCACCGCCGCCCGCACGGCGGTAGATGGTGGCGAGGGCCTCCGCGGGCTTGGCGCCTTGCACGTTCGCAAAGATCTGCTTGAACGCGAGGGGATTCTTGCCACTTGCGCGCAAGGCCTCGATGATGATCTCCTCGGGGTCTCGAATGAGCCCTTGCTCGTTGTAGATGCTCTTTCCGGTCGCGGCCTGGAACGCCTTCGCGCGGGCGGGCGTTTTGAGCGTGTTCACGAACGCCTGGACGCTGGTTGTGGCTTGCCACGCGTTCGCGGCGCCGCCTTCTGCACGTGCGATTTGGGCGAGGGCGGACAAAGTCTTGATGTTGCGGGCAGGGTCGCCCTCGATTTGGCCCGCACTCGACGCGACCTTTGCCATTTGCGATGCGAGGTCGCGCATCTCGACGGCACCGATCTTCCCCTGGGCGGCGACTCCCTTCATGACCCACGAGATCATCGCGGCCTTATTGGGGATATTGCCCAATTGGTTGGCGACGTCGCCAGCGGCATCCTCCATGTCGGAGAGGTCGGCCCCCATCGCTTTCGCAAGAACGGCCATTTCACGGAAGATCTTGCGCCCCGTCTCGAGATCCCCGGTCTTCGCGACGAACTTTTCGAGTCCCTCGACCGCCTTGGTCGTGTCGGAGGCCGTCGCGGCGGCAACGCTGCGTACCTCAGCCTCGATGTCGCGCGGGTCTTGGCGGGTGCCGGCAGCTCCGTCGGCCCCCTCGATGTAGGCCTGATTCGAAAGGTTGACCGTATGGCTTTGGAGCTCGACGTTCTTTTGAACGTGCGAGGAGAGCCCGAAGTCGACCCCTGCCCCCTCGGCAATGTCCGCCGCGGTCCGCGTCGCAAACCGCACCGCTGCGCGCGTCGCATACGCGGCACCCGCCAGGTTGAGCGCCGGCCCAAGGCCGCCTCCACCGCCTCGCCCGTTCCGGCGTCTCGCAAGCGAGAACCCACCACCGTCCCCGCCGCGGCCACCGGGCGCTCCGACCGCGCCCCCGAACGTCTTCTGCTCGGCCTTGTGGACGCGCTCGAGCTCCTCCTGAATGGCATGCGTGAGCTTCGAGTACTCGCGTCGAATGGCCCCGGTGTGCTCGCGCGCATCCTTGACCATCTGCGCGGACGCTTCGCGCATGGGCCGCGCCATGCCCGAGGCCTGGATGCCAACGCCTTTGGCGAGTTCCTGGTAGTGCGCGGCCGCGGCCTTCGTGGCCTTGCGATTTTCGACGAGCAGGGTCCGTCCTGCACGCCGGAACTCGGACTCGATCTTCGCGCGGGCGCTCTGAACCGAGGCGACGAGTGGCGTCAGCACCGACTGGGCGTCGCGATCGAGCGACGCGCCAACGACGATGCGAATGTTCGCGTTCTGCCGGGGCATGCGCGGTCAGCCCGCGCATGCGAGCTCCTTCACCCGGGCCAGAAGCCGGCGTACGCGCCGCTCGTTTCGCCCGGGGGGCATCGGGAAAGATCGCCGACCATCGGCTTGCAATTCTTGCTGCAGGGCACGCGCGATGCTCTCGACCGTCGCCTCGGGACCCATGGCCCGGGCTCGATCGAGCACGCGTGCAACCACGCCCTCGAGAGGCAAGAGCGACCAGCCGAGTTCCTCGATCTCGTCGTCCGTCGCCTCGGGGGCCACCGGACTTTCCTCGGCGTGGAAGGCCTCCAACGCGTCCCACACGCGCCGGATCGCGTCCGGAGTGAGCGCGATGGCGATCGTGTCCTCCGCTG
The DNA here is from genome assembly GCA_037157775.1 of Sorangiineae bacterium MSr12523. Classification (NCBI taxonomy): domain Bacteria; kingdom Pseudomonadati; phylum Myxococcota; class Myxococcia; order Myxococcales; family Pendulisporaceae; genus Pendulispora; species Pendulispora brunnea. Next base: position 5,200,267 of record CP089982.1, on the reverse strand, counting down.
CGCGGAAGTACGGCCGAGTGACATCGTTCGGATCGCACATGGCGAGCGCACACGCCCACCGGATGAGCGCGTCGTTCCACGCCTCGGTGGCCGTCTCCGGATCGCGCAGCGTCCCATCATCACGGGAATAGAGCCGCTCGACCCAACGCGACGCCTCGAGCTTCGCCGCTTGTAGGTCTCGCTCCGCGAGCAGACGTAGTCCCACCGCGACGTCCTCGCTGGGGCGCTCCGACCAGGTGTCCGCGAAGGCCGCTGGTGACAGGACGATGCACCGGCGAGGTCTCTTCGCCGCTTGTTCGCGCGCGGTCGATGCGTTCACGGGCTTTCCTTGGCGCGCCGTTTCAGCTCCTCGGTGACCAAACGCTCCCAACCCGCTCGGTCAACGAAGTAGGAAGCGACTTGTCCCCGAGTGAGAGAACTTGCAGGCGCGCCAAAATACGCATGCAAATCGACCGCGTAGCGGGCGACAATCGCACGAAAGGGCCGTCGTCCTCGGCCTCCGCAAGCTCGGTGATGTGGCCGACGAGCTGCTCCACGGACAGGCGCCGCACGGATGGCGAGCACGCGTCCTGCCAGATCTGGCAAAGCTCGAAGAGGTAGACGATGGTCTCGCGGGGCAACAGCTCGAAGATCTGGTCCGTGCCACCGTCGAAGAACGGCGTGCGCGCCTCGGGCGGAGAGTCGATGTCGCGGACGGCCAGCGCGATTGTCTTCGCCATGATGCCGAGGTCGTAGAGTGGATCGCCCTCCTTGGGCTCGGCCTTGTTCGACCGTGCATACTCCGCCGCGAAGGCGAGCACCTCGCTGTCCTCGGCGGCGCTGAGCGGCACGACGATGCACGGGGGCTCCTCGGCCCCATCACCTTCGTCGCCCTCATGGAACAGTGGGGGTAGAGGAACGGTGATTTTGCGCTCCGCCTTCTTTCCAAGGCGCGCGCGCAAGATGGACAGGTTCAATGTTCACCCGATAATGTCCGGCTCACCCCCCGAGAGGGTGAACGTTCCCTCTTGGGTTCCGTTTTTGTGGGTGGATTGCACGCTGGCTTTTGTGACCCTCATGCTCACCTGATGAATCTTCCCATCGATGGTCGCGAGCGCGACATCGAGGTCCGTCTTGTTCTTCATCAGCACCAGCATGTTCACGCTCGATCCGCCGACCGGCATGACGCTCTTGCAGCTCAGCGTCGTTTGGATGATGCCGTCGGAGAATCCGAGCACCACGCCGTCACCAAACTGCGGCTCGTCGCCGGACTCGACGTCGTAGGTGTTCTCGAAACACTCGCCGAATTTTCGCCCGGACACATAGATCGAGGCCGAGCGGACCTTAACGTTGGCCAAGGCATTTCTGCTTCCACCCCCTTGGTCGTGGTCGTGCTTCGATTAGGCGGCCGCCAGGCTGGATGGCCGCACCGAAATGCCAATCTGATGATTATTGGCCGCGGAAATCATCCGGAGCGACGTCATGATCCGCAGGGCTTGCGCGTCAAAACTCGAGACCGGAAGGTTGTCGTCGACGCGCATCAAGATCGGCGCCGGCAGGTCCTTCCCGGCTTCAAATCCCTTCAAGCGTCCGTATACGATCGAGTTCCACACGTTCGGCGTGAGCACGCCGGACGGCGGGTTGCGTTCGTTGGGAGCCGGATCGGGGCCGATGCGCGGGTTGGCGGGGGCAACCTTCGTGACCCACGTGAGCTTCAGGTCCTTCAACACGTAGTCGGGCACGACCGCGTCGGAGGTGTCGAGGATGGAGTAGTCGGGAATCGACCCGCGCAAGCTGTGCGAGGTGATCGCGCGCACGACCACGGCGTATCCGTCGCCCGTTGTCGAAATGGGCGTCACGCCGCTGTTCAAGGCGGCCACCTGGGTCATGTGCGACGGAATGTCGCCGGGTTGGCTGTGTGGCGCGACGCCGGCGAGGATGGCGCCGTCGTAGGCTGCGGCCGGGTCGACCTGCTCCTTCTGCGTCCTCAGCGCCGCCATGTTGGCGGCGAGCTCGGACGGATGCGTCTCGCCGAGGTATTGCCAGCAAACCTGAAATCGCTCGGCATTGAGCGTGGTTTGGGCGAGCGATACCGCCGTCGCGAACGTGTCGTTCGTGGCGCACACGGCGTGCTGCAGAATGCCGACGAGCACGTCGGCTTGGGAATTGATCTGCGCACGCCAGCGGCGGAGATTCGTGGCGTCGCCCTGTCCAATCGCAATTCGATCGAAGGCCATCGGCTCGATGGTGCTGAGGACCTGCGTGACGTCCTCCGCGCCCACCCCGCCGCCAAAGAAGACGCCGCCACCGGAGGCTGCGACGCCCCCCGCCACGACCGAAGTCGCCCCCGGGGCGAGCACCGAAGCATCCATCAGAATAAAACGGTTGCCGATTGCGCCCTTGCACTTGCACGTGAGCGTGACGACGCCGTTTGCTGGCGCGGCGATGACAGGACAATCGGCTTCCGAGTTGAACACGCTTGCGATGCGCGCCGCGGCGGTGGCCGGAGTATCGGTCGAGGAGATGATGCCGGCATACGTCTCACCGCCAACGCGGTATTCGAAGTTCCAGTTGGTGTCCCACGTTCCGCCGATCGTGATCTTCGCCGCCGCCGGCACGGCGCCGTCGGGCTGCGCGACCGCGATGGCCCGAATGTTCACGCCGGAAACGGAAAGGGCCGCGAGGCACATGCGGGCGAGCTGCGAACCTCCACCGAAGTACTGGCGGGCCTGCTGCGCGGAGAACACCGTCTTGACGTCGCGGTTGGTGCGCGCGGTTCCATCGTCCGTCATCTGCCCGACGAGCAAGAGGAGCAGCGGAATCGACCCAACGGAGATGGCGCCCTGGCCATAGAGGACCTCGCCGTAGGCGCCGGGGACGCGGTCGTTCGGGGAGAACCCGGCGATAACAACGTTCACGGCGCGGCCTTCTTCGGCGCGGGAGCGTCCGCTGCGGGCGCCTCGGGCTTCGCCTGCACCGCAGGCGGAGCATCACCCGGCGGCTTCGCGGCTGCCGCCGCCGCCGGCGGCGTCGGCGGGGACGAGGCCACGGCCTGTGCCGACTCGATGGCGGGAACCTCACCGGGATGGTGGGCTTTCCACTCAGCGAGAGCGCGCGCACGGGCGTTAGCGAGGACGGCTTGGGGGTTTTGGAACTGGTCGTCGGGAAACCCGCACCGGCGCAGCGTCTCGGCGTCTGCGGCGATGAGATCGCCGTGCGCGATGCCGCGTCGATAGTGGTTCGACGCCATGAGGAACGGGATGGCGACGGGCCCTTCGTCGTAGACGGGAACGATGGCATCCCCGCGGGCCTCGAGCCGCGCCCCCACCCACCCGCGACCGGGATTGTGCGACGGGTCCCAGGGGTAGACGGCGGTCGGCCGACCTTCTTGATCGAGGGGCGCGGCATAGGGATTTACAAACACGAGGAGCGTGTCGGGGTGCGCCATGCGCGCCTCCAAACGGGCAATGGACTCACGCGCCGTTCCGGCGACGCGGTCAGTACCGAACCTTCACGAGCGGCTCGCCATTCGGGTCGAACGCGGTGGTCTGGTTCGTGATCGGCATCGGCGCGTAGCGGCCGAGGTCGTACTCTTGAAGCTCGCGGAGCTCGAGGGTCATCTCCACGGCGGGGTAGCGACGCGCTGGGGAATCGGACATCGCTTCGACAAACGTGCGCCGCCGCCGCCGCCGCAAGTCGATCGACCAGGCGCCGAGGTAGCCATAGATGAGCGAGCCCTCGGAGGCCGCGCGCGGATCGCTGTCGCCGGCAACAACAAAGCCCGGCGCCCTTCCCCGCTCGATGCCCATGTCCACGAGCTTCCAAATCGCATTGGCGAAGGGCTGGCGAATTCGCTGCTTTGCCTGCGGGGACGGCGGAACGACCCAGAGCAGCGCGAGCTCACTGGTCTCGACGTGGTAGTCGTCCGCAATGCGCTCGGAGTTCCCCCCCTCGCGCCAAACGAAGATCGCGGGGAGGTCGCGCTCGTTGAACGAAACCTCCTCAGGGTCATGGCAGAAGGCCTCGCGGCAGGGGGGCAGGCGCGGCATGAGGTGACCGAACGCCTCCATCGCGTTGGCGTTGAGCCACGCTCGCAGAAATTCGGCGAGATGGGTCAGCGCGGGATCGCCGGCCGCTTCGTCGGCGCCCGCCGGCGCGACGGGCGCCGTGACGAGCCCGTATCGGTCTCCCACGAATTACTCCTCAACGATAACGCGTGCCCGGGCGATGCCGTGCTCAATTTCACGCACCATCACCCGCTCGCATTGCAGATATGCGAGACCCATGAAGCCGGACCACGCATCGACGTACCCGGCGTAGGGCGCATCGGCGACCAGCTCTCCGAGGGCCGCGCCGCCCGCGCCAAGGGCTCGGTCCGTCAGGCGCCCGGCGACCGATTTGGTCAGGTTGTACGTGCGGTCCTTGTAACGATGGTGGCCGCGCGCGTCCCTCGCCGCCTCCTCGGTCCCTTTCTGGACCGCGGTGGCCATGCTCGAGGCGACCTCCGAGAGCGCGCGCCGCCAATCCCGCTGAAGCTCCTCGACGCCCTCGATGCGCACGTGAAGGTTCATGGTGAGATCACCCGAACTCGCCGCCCTAGGGAAGCATGTTGATGGACATTTGGCCCGACTTGGTGACGGGGACGGGCCTGATCGGTTGCACCATCCTGGCCGCGAGGAGCGAGATATTCTTCGGCGCGCCATCGGGATGGCCGTGGACGACTTCCTCCGCGTCCAGCGCGGGAGAGAGGGTGGTACCAACGATTCCGACGTGGCTCGGGCCGGTCACGGAGAGAAGAGGCGCCTTGGACCAGATGTATTGAAGGAGGCCGCCCGAGATATGCGCCCCTAGAACGCTGTCGAACGCAAGAATGGCGTTCTTCGGTGGAGTGGTGCAACCTTCATCGTTGATGATCGGATTGCGAATATCGATCGTCGCGTTCGATCCACCTGCACCGGAGAAGACGGCGGCGTAGTCCTTCCAGACCTGAAAATTGGCGTCCACCAGACTGACAGAAGAGCTATAGGAGACGAATCCGAGCTTGGCGAGAATCTTCAATTGGGACCAATGATTCACGCCCGACGCATCGCTGTTCTCGATACCGAATTCACCGCCCTTGCCGGACGTGATGAGCATGTCGATGTTGTGACCCGCCGAAAAGAAGCAATTATTCTTCAGGCGCATCCCGTACCGCGCTGAGGCGATATACAAGTTTCGATAGCGGCCGTCCGGCGTGAGAAAGAAGTCCAGGCCGCCGCCCGAGAAGCCAAGGTCCGAGACCTCGACGTTCGTGATGATCGACTTCATCGAGATGCGGCGAAGGGCGCAGTAGAACGGTCCGCTGCTCGTGGCCAGGACGACGAAGGAGTCGTTCACGCGGTCGCCGTTGACCACAACGAGCGTTTGGCCGGAAACAAACGGGAGCTTCGCGTCCGGCGCCTTGATGGTTCGCTCATATACGGCCCTATGGCTGATCCGAATCGAATCGAGGTCGCCGCCGCACATGTTGAAGTAGGCACCACCGGTGCATGGCCAGCCGAAAAACGAGAACCCGACCACCACGTTCTCGTAGTCGCTCTGTGTCAAGACGCCCTTTCCGGACAACGTGAGCGACGCAATCGGCTCGTTCGGGCCCGTGCCAGGATCGTTCACGTACAAGCGAAGGGTGGTATCGGCGCCCTCACCATCGAACGTCACAGCAACGTGGTAGACCTTTCCCATCACCAGGGTTCCCGGTGGCGACAGGAGGGAGTGCATCACCCCATTGACCGTGACGTGCGCCACGATGCGATCTCCCACCTTGAAGAGCGAGAAGGCGCTGGTGAACGGCGCCGTCGAGAACAGCCGGCCGTATGAACCGAAGAGCTGCCCGACCGTACTGACATCGGAAGGCTTGAAAAAGCACTCGGCGCAGAATTGCGAAAGGCCATCCACCTCGAGGGAGGGGCAATCCCGAAGATTCAAGTAGTGATCGAATTTCGATCCACGGAAATCGAGGGCCGCGCCGGGGCCGTTCACCAAGGAAGGTGCCGTTGGGAGCGGCTCGAGCACGGGCCCACCGAGCATCAATGGGCCAAAGAACCCGCTCTGCCGCAACGTGGAGAGGTGTCGCCCGGCCCCACATAACCGGATGCTCCCGCGGGCGATGCGCAGCGGCGATGTGAGGCGGTACATCCCCGGGGGAAAATAGACGACGCCCCCGGCCCGCGGCACGGCCTCGATCGCCGCTTGGACAGCAAGCGTGTCATTGGCGACGCCATCGCCGATGGCGCCGAACCTTCGTACATTGGAGACATTGGGACCGACGGGAAGGATCGCGGCCGCTTCGTTGGTGTTCATACTTGCGAATGGGCGCTCAATCGGCGCGTGAAAGGTTTAGACGGGGGTCACCCGAAGTCACCGCCGTTCGACGAGCCATCGGGATCGTCGGTCACCACGCGCCGAGCGTTGTCGTAGATATGCGGCAGCAGGATGCGCGGCTTCGGCTCGGGCGCATGGTCGGCCAAGATCTGCACGGCCTGTGCGATGCGCTCCATGCGTCGCTCGGCGCGCAGCCATCGTTCCGCGCGCTTTTCCTCACCGAAGGAGCGCACGTACTCGGGATGTCGCTCGAACGAGTAAGCGATCGCGTAGTCCAGCGCAGCACTCTTCAAGAGCCGCGGAACTCCGGCAGCCGGCGGCGGAAGCGTCCCGTAGATCCTCAAGAGGTACGACTCGACGTCACCCTGCGCCCGCTCGAGCACCTGCTCGACGGCAGGGTCCTCGTCCGTAACCACGCGATCCCTATCGTCGTCGAAGATCTCGAGGAACGTGTCGGGCGTCAGCGCGAGCCGGAGGTCGGAGGGTGTGATGTAGAAGGCCGACGGCGCCATGGGCGAACCCGCAGACGGCGTGCGACGTGACGAGCACGTCGCGCGCGCTGAGCTCATCCCCCGGTGCGGAAACCCTCCTTGGCTCGGGCCCTATCCGCGGCCACGAGCCAGCCACCCTAGAATCAGGCTATGCTCGAGGCATGGCCCATCCGTACATCGAGGTTCCGCACATCGTGGCTCCCGAGCGCGTTCGCACCCTCGATCGAGCGGAATTTCATGCGCTCGAGATCGGGGGGGGATCGGCCCGGGATCCAGCTTCTCTACGGCTGGATGCACATGTCGACTCCGCCCCTGCGGGAGTCGCCGCCCATCCATCGATTTACCGAGGACCTGGATTCGGTTGTGCGCCCGCTGTATCGGGAGGAGTTCGAGAAGCTGATGCAAAAGGAGAGGCCGGGACGCGCAGAGCGCGGGGAGGACTACCGCGTCGAGCTTCTCTCGGGCGTCCTTATCGAGATGGGCGATGCCAGCGAGCGGCACCATACGGTTGTCGAGCGCGTTTGCGATCGACTTGACGCGGCGATCCCGGAGGCCGCCTCCTGGTGCAGCTATGGACACGTGCCGCTTACCGTCGATTCCATGCCGCTCGTGGACATAAAGATCGTGCTTCCGCCCGACCCGCAAATCGAGCAGGACAACCCGCTCGCACTCATCGAGGTCGCGGATGCCTCGCTCGACAAGGACCGCCACATCAAGGCGGTGCTGTACGCCGCCGCGGGCGTTCGCGAGTATTGGATCGTGGACCTTCAAGGCGAGGCGATCGAGGTCCATCGTCGCCCCTGGGCCAACAGGTACCCTGAATTCCGGCGCTACACGGACGTTGTCCGGTACGAGCGGGGGGACCGTATCCAGGCAACGGTGCTATTTTCCCGCGGCGCCGCGGTAAACGACTTCTTGACCGGCCTAGACGCTCTGCACTGAGTCGATGCCCACGCGCTAGCGCCTCGACGCTCGGGCACGGGGCGTTCTTCAGGAGCCGCCGAACTCCGGCCGACGCCCATGCTCGTCCCGTGAACCCTTCCAGGGGTACGACCGCACCTCGCCCGGTGCGCGCTCAAGCAACATCGTCGACGGCGGAATCTTCGTCCGTGTCCACGCGACCCCGATCGTCGTCGAAGGCCTCGCGGGACGTGTCAAAAACGGTTCTGCTGGCACGTGCGACACATAGGCCCTTCGTCCGCGAACGAAGAACTGCTCGGGCTACACTCAGACGCGTGACACAAATAGACCCAATGCTGATTGAAACACTTCTAAACATGTCCGAGAGCGACGTCTTGGACTTCAAATCGGCACAATATCTATTTTCGGGAGCAACCGAAGACCAGAAGTCCGAGCTGGTGAAAGATATTCTTGCATTTGCAAATGCGTGGAAAACGGATGACGCGTATATCGTCATTGGGGCAAAGGAGAATCCCGGAGGACGGGCGACACTGACAGGCGTCTCCAGCCATCTCGACGATGCCAGGATTCAGGAGCTCGTCAACTCGAAAACCAATCACCCCGTCGCTTTCGAATACGTAGCCCTGACGTTCGAGGGAGTATCGATCGCGATCATTCGTATTAGGAGGACTCAGCAAAGGCCAATCTTTCTAAGAAAGAAATTTGGACGATTGGAACCCAACGCTGTCTATCTGAGACGGGGAAGCAGCACCGCCACGGCCGCCCCGGACGAGATCGCCCGGATGGGCGCCGCGGCCTTATCAACCACCCAGGAACCAATCCTCGAAATTGATCTCGCTCGCTATCCGGAGCAACAGATCCATGGGAAGGTCGCGAGGCTCACGTCAACGGTCACGTCAATTCAGACCATCCCGTCCCCTCGGTCTCGCGCTGTTCATCCCGACAGGCAACGGCTGCTCGACAGCATGCCACAGCACGCAAGGGTCTTGCGAGCAAGTCGTGAAAAGCTAGAGCGGTCGGCCCGGAGGGATCCCTGGCCGCCGCCGGACCCAAAACAAGTCGCGGAGTATCGTAAGAAGACGGCGCTCCTGAGTGGATTGGTGTTCCGCGTACATAACGCTGGACGTGTCCTAGTTTCCGACGCCCGAATTATCATGGCGTTCGCGCAATCCCCTGGCCTCTCCATCGTCGACGAGATTCCAGCGGAGCCGCGCGGTGGAATTCACCAAATATCCTCTGTACTCGCGCGATCACGAAACGCCCCGACTACCACCGTGCGTGAGACCCTGCAGTCGTGGGAAGTCACCGCGGATATCGGCAAGATTCAACCAAACGCAACCTCGTGGAGTGCTCCATTTTGGTTGGGGAGTACCTCCCCGTGCGACCTATCCGTTACCGCCCAGGTCCTCGGTGACAACATCTCCACACGAACCGAGGTCACTTTGCAGTTCGAGATCTACGTGAATGAGGAGTCTTTAACCATAGAGGTCGATGACTCCGACTAGGAAGCAACGATCCACGGCTCCCGTGGCAACCATTACACCTCTTCGAGCAGACCCGCCCGAACCAGGAGCTCGGCCTGCTCGGGCGCCATCACGACCGCCTGCCCGACATGGTGAATGCGATCGGGGGCTGCGAAAAGCTGCCCATGCTTCACGCGGTACGTCTTGTGCGCCGGCGTCGGAACTTCGCTCACCGCAGCGGTCGCATTTTCGGCCTTTCCGGACCGCGGCTGTCCCTTGGGTTCGGCGGCGGCCTTCGCGTCGGTCGCCGACGCGGCCTTGTTCTCGGGTTGCCCTTCGTTCTTCGAATCCATGGAAACCTCATTGGTATGCGTTCTTGATCACGCCCCCGACCAGGCTGGACGTCGCGACTTCCGCATCCTGAACAACCACGACGACCGATTTACCGCCGCGCGCACCGCGCCGTGCATCCCAGTAGGTCCGCACCATCCAGCCGGAGACGTACTGCCCGTCGGTGATGACGCCGTTGGCCCCGGTCCAGCGGAACGTATACGCCGTGCTGACGTCCTGGCCGTCCGCCGGCGGGTTCGCTGGCGGGTGGTGGAAGAGCACCACGTCGGGTCCCCACACGTAGATGGGGTTTCCCGTTGGCGGGGCGTACTTCATCTCGGCCGTGTAAATCGGCGGCAAGTCCAGGATCGCCGAGAGCTGTTGGTTCGACGGAATCGCTGCCGCCGAGTCCTTGTAGGAGAAGTATTTTTGTACTTGCGGGTTCCTCGCGAAGGCATTGCGCAACCGCCGCGACATCACGATTCCCGTGATGGGGGCAAACGAGTTCTCGATGATGGTTTGCAGGTTCCCGATGGGATCCGAGTTCGGCCCGCCATTCCATTGTGCGCCCGGCGCAAGCGTGATCACGTTAGGGGTCACGAAGTTCGCCGGGTTCGACATCAACGACGCCACCCGGAACTCGCGCTCGATTTTCATCGCCGCCATCACGCGATTGACGGCGGCCTGGAACGGCCGCAGCGGGGCATCGGCCGCTGCCTCGAGCTCCGTCGGCACGAACGATGCGAGCGCGTACTCGATCGTCGTGAACGATCCCAGAGAGAGCGTCGGACTGACCTCGGGGATGCCGGTGCCAGCGGACTGCACGTTCGGCATCACGCGCGCGAACGCATTCGAGGCGTTCCAGGTGTAATACTTGTCCGAGGGCTTGGGGACCAAGACGACGGGGCACGCGATGTCGGCAACCCCGTCCTCCTGCCGATAGCCCGCCGCGTAATTGGGCAGCGGCGCGTCTTGGTGCACGTCCGTGACCGCGAGGTCCATCGTGACGAGCATCGAGTTGCCATCGGCGGCCCGCATGCGGACAGGGTGCCGCACGGTACGCGCGAGCCCCTGGTGGTATTGGAATGCCGCGTATTCGGAGAGCGCAACGTCGTTCTGGTACTCGTATTCGGCGACTACGCTTCCGTTGGGGTCGAGAACCCGGCCCGTGGCGAGTTCCAAGCGCCTGCCCGTCGCGCGATCGTGCTCGTCGCGCAGCTGCACAATGCTGCCCTGCATGGATGACTCCGTGCGCCGGGCAGGCGAAAGCCTCGTGAGTCTCCATGCTTCCGAAGACACGCGGGGCTTTCGTCAAGCCGGTGCTGTTATTTCGATATTTCTGTTGGAAAGCGCCTCGATGCCCTCCTTTTCAAGGAGGCGCCTTGGAATGGAATCCTTATGCGTTGTTCGCGCGATCGATGAGGATCTGCACGGGCTCGCCGTCCGCGGCAGCCTGCAGTGCGTAACCAAATTGAGCTTGGCCGGGCGTGCATGCCTTGGCGCCGCCGGGCCGCGTGTTGCTGCCCCGCACGCGTGCCCCCCTGCCGACGGCACCATCGGCGATGCCTACCGCGATACCGTAGATTTGGGCACGCCCTGTGCGCCCGCGGGGGATGTCTTCCACCAAAATCGCGATACCACCGCCATCGGCCGTGGGCAGCTTGACGGCGTGCGTGCCGGGCGCGGTCTGCGCGGTATCAAGCACGACGATCTGTCGTGCGACCATGTCGACGTCGCCCGTGTTGGTGACGGGCAGGTCCGGTCCAGTAGGGACGCGGCCCCAGTCAAAATCCGAATTTGCCATGCGTTGCTCCGAGGATTCGGGTTAGTTCGGGCCCGCCGAGGAGAACGGCCTCCGGCCCCTTGCCGCGGGCGCGAGCTTTCAGGCGCCTTGCTGGCGGATAAGACGCTCGGCCTCGCACTGCGCGTCGGGATACGAGAGCCGGCGCTCGCTCATGAGTTTCTGCGTGAGCGACGAAATCGTCTCGGTGCGCGGAGTCGGGGGTGCCCCACGGCCGCCGGGCTCACGCTGCGTCGTGAGCTCGCGCAGCAGGTGCGGATGTTCAATCCGGGGATAGAGCTTTTCGAACGCTGCCGGGCTCGTGGTGCACACCGTGTGCATGGCCTCACGGTCGGCCTCGCTCAGCTTCTTCGCGTCCTTGTACGTAAAGTAGGCCAGATTGACCCGCTCTTGGATGTCGCGCTCCTCGCGCTCGCGTTGAGCGTCGCTCAACGTTTTCACCTCGCCCTCCAGCCGGGCCACGTCGCCTTCGAGCTTCGTCACCTGGCTCTGTGCTTCCTTCAAATGCAAGGTCAAGCTGGCGCTTTCCGTGGAGAGCGTTTGCTTGTCGCTCAGGAGGGCGGCCTTCTCCTCCACGAGCTTCGCCTTGTCGGCTTGCAGGCGTGTGTTTTCTCCCTCGAGCTCTTTGACTCGCTCGGCTGTCATGATCTCCTCTCTTTCGTCGCCCCCTTCCCTCGCGACCTGCTCGCCGGCATTGAGCTCGCCGCCCTGACCGGCGCTGTCGTCCCTGCCGTCCCCCACGGCCTCGTCGTCCGTGCCGGCGTCGTCCTCCTCGGCGCGGCCGCGCTCTTCGTCGGCCTCTTCGTCGCCCAGATCAGCGGCCCCCTCGCCGGCAGCTGCACAGATCATGGCCCGTACCGCATGGAACAGCTCGGAGGCGGTGCCGCTCAGGGGCCATCGGACGGCGTCGCGCAAACTGGTGACGTAGGCCGTCACCGGAACACCATGGAGATCGCGTCCTCCGCGCGCCTCGTGCAGAAGGGCCAGACGCTCGAGCGCTTCGCCGCAATCCTGGGCAGTGGACAGCTCGGGAAGCCGGAGCGCCGCTCGGAGCACCGGCATGTATTCGTCGGCCGAGTACGCGAATGGCGCGCTGCCCGGTCGCGACGAGTCGCCCGCGCCGCCGCGGTCGCGCGCCACGAGGGGCGCCATCCCATCCAGGAAGGGCACGTTGGTGAGCGCACCGGAGGTGAGGCGCGCTCCCACAGGCTTACCCGTCACGCGATCCTTCGAGCGGAAGCGAATCGCGGGCGAGAAGTATTTGTACTGGCCGGAGCGAATGTATTCGCGGGCTCTTGCAAGCCATTCGACGAGCCCCCAGAGGCTGCCGTGCTGGATCCTGAGCCCTCGGATCCAACCTTGCGCCGGAGCACCCTCGCTCGGGATCGAGCCGCTGGTCGGATCCGACTCGCTGGCGTGTTCGAAGTCGATCGGGACGCTTCGGTTCTCGGTCGACTCGAAATTCGCGATGATCTCGCGAAAGACCCGGTCATCCAGCTCGAAGGGGCCCGCGGGGTGTCCGAGAAACCGGCCCGGCTTTGCGATCTCGATCCAAACCGGCTCGCCTTCCGCCGGCGTCCCTGCGGGGAGCGGAACGCCGCCGCAGAGGAAGACCTCCGGATCCGTGCCGCGCAAGTGGCGCACGTGGAGGGCGCCGCCTTCCGCGAGATCCACGCGGACGTGGAGGCGCTTCTTTTTCGGACGCGCATGTGCGCCCGGATCCGCCGTGGGACGCGCCGGGCCTGCGCGCCGGTTCGCTTTCCCCGCCGCGGCCGCGGGTGCGGATGTCAAGTTGGCCATGGATCATTCACCTTCGCTGATGGGGCTCGCGCGCCGGTTCGCCGCGGTATCCCGGGCATCACTGGCCAGGCTTTCCCCGCGCCTTGTCGTTGTCGTAGGGGCGCCAACGGTTTCTCGCCTCCGACCGGCTTCGCTCCCCCTCCTCCTGCTGTTGACGCAGAAGCTCGTCGGGATCCGCGAGGGCCTGGACATCCACCGGGTGGAGCGGGGCGATCGGCACCATGCGCCGCGGCTTGTGCTCCTCTCCCGCGGGTTTGGGCACCAAACGCAGCCCCAATTCTTCGGCGAGCCAATCGGCGTCGATCGGAAGATTGGCCTCGGACCCTTTCTTGGCGATGTCGAGGCGCTCGCTCGCGTCGGGTTGCTCCTCGACATGAATCACCACGCGGGGCGTGAGGTGCGTGGCGTTCGGGTGGTTCAGACGAACCATCCACGCGATGAGGTCGCGCCGCAGCGTCTGCGCCAAACAGTCCGCATCAAACGCCGCGATGCGCAGCTCACCGGACTGACCCACCGTCGCCGTCGAGCGCGAGCCGTACGCCCCAGGGCTGGTGGTGAAGGTTTGGCCGCGTACGCACTTCGTCATCTCGTTGTTGCAGAGCTCCACCCATTCCAAGTGGGTAATGCCCGATCGGCCGGCGGTGAGCGCGGGGCCGAGCATTTGGAGCGAGATGGAATTCGGGAGGACCGCGCCGGCGAGACTCCCCAGCCCGAGCGCGCGGACCGTGGCGTCGGCTTGTTTGAGGTCGTCGTCGTTCGCCGCGCGAGGCTTGCCGTCGGCCTGGGTCGCTGCGTAGGCCAACGTCCACGGCTTGGCGAACCGCTCGATGTACTGGGCGCCTCCCCGCGCCCCCAGCGCCTTCAGGGCGATGTAGAACGCGAGCTGCCGGCCGAGTCCCTCGCGCGTCGGGTAATCGGCACGAAGTTGCGGCGCATGGACGATGAACTTGCCGGGCCAGTCCTCGACGCACAGCCCGAAACTTCCTTCGGACTCGGACGGTGCCCCGTGCCTCCACGCGCGCACCATCCCCTGGTCCCAGACGTGCACCTTCCAGGTCGCGGGATCGGGATACGAGAGGCGGCGGGAGTGGATGAAGTGGAGCCACGCCGGGCGCCATCGCTCCTCGCGCGACCAACCGATCTCGGCACCGCAGACGCCGTAGTAGATTCCCCAAAGGAGCGACGAGAGCGCCTCGCGCAAGTTGCCGATCGCCTTGACGTCGGTGGAGACCTCCTCGGCAATCTCCTTGGCGCGCGCCAGATCGGCGCTGCCCGGAGGGCACGGCGCGGGAACGATCTCGAGCCGACCTCCGGCCACGTTGAGGACGCGCTGGGCGACAATCGAATAGCCGTGGGGCTCACGCTCGAGCAGCTCGTCGAGCAGATCGACGTATTCTTGTCGATGCCCTGTCTGCGACAGCCGGAACAGGGACGAGATCGTCTGCAGGCTGATCGACGAGCCGAGAATCGCCGGGAAGCGGTCGACGAGCGGCCACGGTGCAACCGGTGCCTCCTCGGGCCTCGGGGGATCCCCCTTGCGCGCGCGGGCGGATGCCCGGCGCTGACGGCGATTCATGCGGGATGAGCACGACGAAGAGGTGGCCCTTAGCCAAAAATTCCAGCGCTTTCGAGATCGGTGAGGACGACTGGAGACTGGACGGAGCCCACGTCCGCTTCGAGCACGGTGAACGCCGCGGCGAGGGCATCGACTTGGTCATCGTGCCGCGCCGTGGGAAATTGAATGAGCTCGCGAACGAGCTCACTCGCCCATGGGGCTCCTTGCGGAATGAGCACCCGGCCGTCGTTCCATGCGGCCGCGACGGGCTGGGCACGCACGTACTTGTCGCTGTTCGCCGTGTTGGTTTGGATGTCGACGTCCGAGACGCGGAAGAAGTCGACAATACCGAGCTCGATGCCCGCGATGAAGGCGAAGGCCTGCGCGGCGTAGGTGGCGCACAGCTTCGCGACGATGTCGCGGAACTCGGGTGCGGGCACCTGCACGCGCACCACATCCAGCACGTAGTAGCGTGCCCGCGGTGGACGCCCAAGCCGCGCGAGCACCAGCGCCACGGAGTAGTCCGAGCGCTTTTTCGTGCTGTACGCGAAGTCGGCCCCGATCGAGACCCGAAAGCCCTCGGTGGGCCGGCTCGCGGGGTCGAAGAGAAAGCTTCCGCGGAAGAGCCCGAGGCCTCGCGGCCGGGGCGAGCCCTGGTAGAGCGACCACCAGTCGTACTCGCCGAGCGAGAGCCGCTGGGTCTCGAGCCAGTCGAGAGGCCTGTGGCTGGGCCAAAGGGCCCCCGCGTCGGAGATCGCGGGGAGATTCGTGTACTCCCACGCAGGCCCGCCATCGGCACGCGCCTCCGCCGACAGGCGACCAATAAGGTCGTCCTCCACCCACCGCGTGTGCACGATGATGACGGAGCCGCCGGGATGCAACCGGGACAGCGCCGTCGATCGGAACCAGCTCTGAACGCCGTCTCGAAGGACCTCACTCTCGGCCTCCGCACGGTTTTTGTGCGGATCGTCGACGATGATGAGCTGCGCGCCGTAGCCCGTGAGCGGCCCGTCGATGCCGGCGGCCAGAAAGCCGCCGCCCTCGGTGGTTCGCCATTCGTCGACGGCCTGCGTGTCCGTCCGAAGCCGCACGCCGGCCTGGCGCGCGTAGTCACGCGCCAGGCGGCTCTTCGAGTGCGCGAACCTTGCCGCGTAACTCGCATACGCCACGGTGTTCGCGCCGTGACGGCGAAGGTATCGGGCCGCACCATGGAGAAGCGCCTCGGTCTTTCCGTGCTGCGGCGGTACGCTGAAGAGCGCGCGGACAGGCTCATGCTCGATGCGCTCGAAGAACTCGCAGATCGGCCCGAGATGCGCGGGCGATGACCAACGCGGGGTGAGTGCGGGGACGAATTCGAGCAGCGGGAGCTGGGCACGTGCCCGGCTTCGTCGTTCAAGTTCCGCCTCCGCCGACAACGCGAGCGGGGTCTTCCCCCGCTGCGAGTCTCTCGAGCTGCTCATCGGTCAGGCGCGTCACATCGAGCACCGGCACGGCGCCTCCATCGGGACCCGAGATCTCCGCACGCTCAACGTAGCCTCGCGCCTTGCCTCGGCACTTCAGATAGAAGATCACCGCTGTGAGGTTCCCCTCCCCGATCGCGGCGAGCAGCTTCGACTCGGCGAGGTCCAGCGTCTTGAACTGCGCCTCGTCGCACACGGCCTGCAGGGACGGGTGGCGCTGCACATAGTTCTTGATGGTGTTGGGGGCGCATCCGAGCTTGTTGGCGGCGGCCGTGAAGATACCGGCGGACATGCGCAGTGCCTCCGCGACCTGCTCGACGCGAAAGCGTTCGGGCCCGCCCCGTCTAGCCGCCATCCGCCACCCGGCGCGCCGGCCCGTACATGAACATGCGCCACTCGTGCAGCGCCGGCGTCCCTTCGCCCGTATCGTCTCCGCGCATGCGGATGACCGTGGCCAGGAAGTAGTCCTTGTTGGGTACGGCGAAGGCCTCGTCGGTTCGATTCCACACGTCGTTCGCGATGTGGCCGCGGAGATCGCGCCTGATGTCGACGGCGCACCTGCGGTAGCACTCGACCATCCTGCTGATTCGGAAAACGAGCCGCTCGCGCTCCTCGATCAACCGGGTGCGTCGCTCTGTGGGGGCCCAAGACCAGAGTTCGCGGCAGACGTCCTTCCATCGCGCGATGGCGAGTCGGAGCTCGTGGCCAATGACCCCAAACTCATCAAGGACTTCCTCGGCCACCGTCACCTTGAGACTCGGATTCATGGGCCGCCCCTTCCGGTTGCTCTTGCTGATGCTGCTTCTCGAGCTGACCTAGGCGCTCGAGCGCAAGTTCGGCCATCGCGCGGACGGCGAGGGCCGTGTTCACGATGTTGAGATCTTTCTTCACGCGCACCACGGCGTCGAACACCGCGTCGAACGACGAGAGCGCATTGACCAGGACGGTGTTCTTCTTCGCGTGCTTGCCGAGCCGCTCGAGCATGGCGAGAAACTGCGCGGCGTCCTCGGGAAGAAACGTCAGGACAATGTCTTGATAGGCCGTCTGCCCTGTGGCCAGCGACGCAACCTTCAAGTCATCGAATTGCTTCAGGACATCGTCGTTGAGGCCCGAGTAGAGCTTGTTGTCGAAGTCGAGGGACTTGTACTGCTGGACCAGGATGGACAGATCGTCCTGCCCCACGATGGCGTTGTGCGACAGCTGAATGGCCGTGCGCCGCGCCTCATCGAGCGGGCCGAGCACCTCCAGGACGTCGATTTCCTCGAGTCCCGCCTTCTCCGCCGCGGCCACGCGGTGGTTGCCGCTGAGGATCTCGTCACCGTGGACCAGAGGCAGGCTCGTGAGCCCACCATCGCGCCGCACGTTGTCGACGAGCAGCTGGAACTGGGCCGCGGTCATGTACCGCGCGTTGACCTCAGCTTTCCGCAGCGAGCGAACCGGTCGCCGGACGATCCGGGTGGAGAGCGTATCGTCGCCACCACTCGCGGTAGATGGCTTGGTTGTCGGCACGGCGCACCTCGGAGATGTAGTTGAGAACCCCAGGGCGGCGGGTCAAAAGGTCGAACACGCCGCGGTACTTCATGCTCACGGGCCTTTCCGTGAACGCCGTCGTGACCAGCGCCACCGTGCGCTGCAGGCGTCGGCGGTCGTAGACGTCGACGGACTCCTGGCCCGATGCCAGCATGCACACGAGCTTGGAGAGACGGCGCTTCCGGGAAACGGCGAAGTCCGAAAGAAGGTAGATGCCCGTGTTGCGCTGCAGGCGTGGGTCGCGAAACCCGGAAAGGCTGCGAAGGTCCGAGTAGAGGTATCCGCCGGCGAGGGCCCCATCGAGAAAGACGACGAAACCCATCTGCCCGGTCACGTGCACGAGCCCCGCGAGCAAGTACTTGTCCTTCAGGGCATTCATTACCCGGTTGTCGGCCAGGGCGACCGTCACCCGCGAGGTCTCCGTCAGCTTGCACGGATCGCAGGGCTCGTAGCGGATGGCGTCGGACGTCTCCGGCCGCTTGCGCAACGAAGGGTTTCTCCCGCTCGATGCGTAGAGGTAGAGGGGCTTGCTCCGGCCGGCGGAATACATGCCGACCGGGCGCAGCCCTTCGAGCCGCTGGTCGGCGCACACTGCGAAGCGCGCGCCGAGCTCGCGCAAGGTAGAGACCCAGCCCTCCAGATCCTTCGGATCGAAGACCCGGTACGAGGGCGGCGACCACTCGGTGTTCTGGTCCACGAACTTGTAGAGGCGCTCGTAGCCGCCGCGGTACGTCGGCGGCCAGGCGAAAAGGGTTGCCCCCTTCTGCACCGCCTGGGCGGCGTGATCCCGAAAGTCCCCCGCAAAGAAGTGCCGGACACGGATGGTCTCCATGTACTTGGCGACGCGGTCCTTCGAGAGCCCGAGGTAGTAGCCGACGTTGACGCGGAAATGCTCGCGATGCCGCCGCGCATGGTCGCTTGCACCGTGGAAATGCGACATCCGTACGGCCAAGCTGAGGGCCGCGAGGCGCTCGAGCGGGCTGCCACCGCAGACGGCTTCCTCGAGGAACTCGAGGTCATTCTTGAAGTGGTACGCAAGGGGCTCGCCCGTTGCGAGGCTGCCGATGGCGCACGAAAGAAGGCTGACGTCGTTCGAATGGACCACCGCGTCGGGGCTTCGCGCCATCAGCCCCTGCTCGAACCGAAAGCTGCCGGAGCAGCAGACAAAGACCTCGGTCGATCCCTGGAGATCGAAGACGCGCAGGGCCTGCTCGGCAAACGGGCGTGGAATGGCGCCGACGAACAACATGCAAATCCTGCATCGCTATGACGGTGATGGCATACCCAACGGTATAGCTATTTCGACAATGCACATATCGACTTAGGAATATTCACGCAACGATCTCGCGCAAAACCATGACGGTAGGATCCTACTCCGACGCCGACGCAATCGCGCGAGGCGCGTAAATGCATCATCGTACTTATCAATTCAGAGCCAGATACGTGCCAGTACAGGCACATTGGCTGCAAGACCTCTAGGCATCTGCGACACCATCGTCGCCACCCACGAAAGGAATCGAAACGATGCCTTCGCGTCGCTTCGCGCACAAAGAGCAGGCCATTCTGCGCACGCTCACCCAAGGTCTTCACGTCGGCTCACGACGAACATGGACGGATCTCCCCGCCCGATACTCGGTCGTCATCGCACGGCCTACGGCGAGTGTCTTTACGATCCTCACGTTCCGACACGGGGTGTGGGTTGGTCGACGAAAGTTGGATACGCTAACCGTGCTCGTCGACCGACGAGGCCACTTCTTCCCCATCGATATCGAGCCTCACGGCTACGAATCCGAGCTTCGCCAAAAGCTGGAGGCTCTGCGACCTTGGACGCCCGCGAGGGTTGCGGAAGAACAGGAGGGACGTCGCGTGCTCGCGGGCCGGTGGCTCGCGAGGATTGCCCGTCGGCACCCGCTGGGCGCCGTTCACGCCTCGCCGGTGAGAGCATGAAATCCGGCAAATACGAAGTGCGCAGCGGCGTCAGTGCGCCCGCGACTACACGGCCGGGCACCTCGAAGTCGGGCCGGACCCTCGCGCTCGATGCGCCGGGCGCCGACCTGATGGTGCGCATGCTTCAAAGGCGCATCCGACGCAATCAACGCTCCCTCGCGGATGCCGCGCGCAAGATCGCCGCGGCCGCCACGCAGTTGGCCGACGCCATCGAACGAACAGGCTCGTGGGGCTGTGCACTCACCGACTGGCAGCTCGCCGAACGCTGGCTTCCGGAAATCGAGCGCTCCGCGACCGAGATCGCGTGCGCCGGCGATCTGCTCTTGCTGGTCCAAGGAGCTCTCTCGACCCCGGCCCCGCGTCCGGCCGCAGCCTCCCTTGAGACGGCCCCATCGCCCGACCCCAGGGGGCCATCGGGCATCACGGTGCCATGGGTGCATCCCCCTCAGCGCCCGTCCGTTTCGCGCATTGTGGTGACGTGGTCCCCGACGGCGCAGGCCGAGGCGCGCGCCATTCGATCGAATGCGGGCCGCGTGCCCCATCTCAAGAAAGGAACCGAACCGTGAACATCACATCCCAAACGCTGACGCAGATCATGGCCGCCGTCGAAGGACACTGCGGGCCCGGCACCATTCGGCCCATGGGTCGAGGGTCCGCCCTCGCGACCGAAGCCCTACGCACCGGCTCGCTGGCGCTCGACCTGGCGACCGGCATCGATGGCTACCCGGTTGGAAGAGTCATCGAGCTCTTTGGGCCTGAAGGAAGTGGCAAGACGACGCTCGCATTGCACGCCATGGCCGAGGTGCAAAGGAGCGGCGGTACATGCGCGTTCATCGACGCAGACCATACCCTCAATCTGGATTACGCGCGCGGCATCGGCGTCGCACCGGGTGAAGCGCTCATTGCGCAACCGGACACGGCCGAGAGCGCGTTCGAGATCATCGAGTTGCTGGCGCGCTCGGGGCGCGTCCCACTCATCGTGGTGGATTCGGTCGGCGGGCTCGTATCCACGGACGAACTCGATGGAGGCGACGACGACCGTGCTCGCGGCCGCGTGTTCGCCAAGGCCCTCCGAAAGCTCACGGCCGTGGCCCACCGGACCCGCACCACGCTGCTCTTTCTGAACCCCATGCAGCCCGAGCGTCCCGCCCGCGCGCCGTTCGCGCCGGCCGTGGGCGTCAATGCCCTCAAGTTTTACACGTCCATGCGTGTCTGGCTCCGGCGCGTCGGCGACGTGCGCCGCGGCGATCAGCTGCTCGGGGCGCAGGTGCACGCCACCGTGGTGAAGAACAAGCACGCAGCCCCCTTCGCCACAGCGGAGTTCGAGATCCGGTGGGGCGAGGGTGTCGACCGCCTAGGAGAGCTCTTCGACCTCGGCGCACGGCTCGACGTTCTACGTTGCGCCGGTAAGCACCTCTCGTTCGGCGAGGTCCCCTTGGGGCACAGCCGCGTCCATGTGCGCGAAACCCTCGGTGCCTCGCCTACCCTCGAGGCGGAAATCCGAGAAGCGATCGTCACGGCGGCACGGGAACACGGAGGTTGCCTATGACGCTCCGACTCCAGCCGTTTGCCGGGGACGACGCGCGGATCCTCGGGACGCTCACGCGCGATCTTCGCGAGGTGGGGTCCGCGCAACTGATCGCCAACCTAAACGGCAATGTCACGGTCTTCGTCGAGCGGATTCGGGAGTCGATCTTCGTCCTCGCGCGGTCGATCACGACCCCGACGGGTTCGAAGCCCATCGAGAAGCTTGTGTTCTGCAGGAACGCGCACGGGGAATTGTTTCCCGTCGACCACGTCGTGTTCGGGCCCAACGGGGACATCCTTCCGCGGTCAACCGAGGACGCACCGGGCGTGCAATCCGCCGAGGATGTCCATCGCGGCCATCACCTCGCCGCCGCCTCCTTACTCCGAGCTGTCGAGCGCGAGCAAAGCGTCTTTTTCAAAGCGCGCGAACCTGTTGGGGCGCCTCGCCCAGCCCTAGAACCTTTCGAGGGTTGACCCGTCTTCGACGAAAGAGGTAACCGCATATGAAAACGGCATGTTTCAAATACGAAGGACCGGGACGGATCAGCATCGCGCGATCGACCCGCGGCGTGCCGAAGGGCTTCCGCCACTTTCACCGCCTTGCCCCGGGTCCGTGGTTCAACGAGGTCAGCGAGCAGGAATACCGTGCGCTCTTCGACCGCGACATGCTCGGGCGGCTGGATCCCCAAGCCACGTGGGATGCTCTGCACGCCCTCGTGGCGCCGCACGAGCCCATTCTCCTCTGCTGGGAAAAGCCGCCCCTCACCACCGAGAATTGGTGCCACCGTCGCATCGTCGCGGAGTGGTTCGAGAAGCACCTGGGCGTCAAGGTGCCGGAGCTCGGGAGCGAGCCCCAGGGCGTGGCCGTGGGCGAGTCGCTCACGCTGCCATTCGGCGACAGCGCGCCTCAACGCCGGACCTAGTTCGGAATCCAAGCCCGCAACGGCCCAGCGCCCGTCGGCGCAAATATCAAACTAGCGCGCTAATCAACTGGTTTATTCGTGGTAATCGGCTAAGATTTATCTTCTAAACACGGCCCAAACGGTTTTCAGGTCTTCACCGGATCTTGGGAATCGCCAGGCTCCCGTCATGGCCGCCAGCACGCTGGGTCTTCGCGTGCCTTCGAGCGCACCACTTCCGGCGTGTAGGTCGTCCGCGACGATCGAGAACCGGCGAACGAAGCATTGGAGCGGCTACGGGCTTCGCACCCGCCACGCGACGGGAAGTTCGCGCGTGTGACTGACACTCGCCGCATAGGCAGTTCTGAACCAGCAACCATTCAATTTCAGCAAGACAAAGGAGAGCAACCATGTCCGACGAAGTCGAAAGCATGATGTACGTTGGCGAGACCCCTTGGCATGGCCTCGGCGTCTCATGCGAGTCCGCCCCCACGGTCGAGGAGGCTATCAAGAAGTCAGGGCTGGATTGGGAGGTCGAAGCCAGGCACCTGATCACGCACACGGGTGAAAAGGCGCGGCATCGCGGCATCTACCGCACGAGCGACGGCGCGAAGCTTGGCGAGGTAGGGCCGAAATACAAGCCGCTCCAGAACCGTGAGGCATTCGAGGCGTTCCAGCCCTTTCTCGACACGGGCAAGGCGGTTTTGGAGACCGCGGGCAGCCTGCGCGGAGGAAGCCTCATCTGGGTGCTCGCGCGCCTTCTCGGTGATCCGCTCACGATCGTGCCCAAGGCGGATGACATCGTTCGAAAGTTCATACTCCTTGCGCACGGGCACCAGCAAGGCCGCTCGGTCAAATGGGGATTCGTCCCCATTCGGGTCGTGTGCGCCAATACCCTTGGTGCTGCCCTTTCGGCCGAGGCGAGTCGCCTTCTGCGCATTCCGCACAAGGGCGATGTCGTGGGCGCGCTCAAACGCATGCCCGAGATCATGAACCTTGCCGATCAGACGTTCGAGGTCTCCGCCGAGCAGTATCGGTTCCTTGCGAGCAAGGGCGTTCGGGAGAAAGACCTGCTGAAGTACGTCCGCGCCGCCTTTGCGGGAGGGGACCCAGACGACGGATCGGACGAAGGCGGCGGGCTCGGCGGAGAAGGTGGTGCGGCACCCGGTGGGGATGCTCCCCCCGGCGCACCGCCCGCGCCCCTCATCCCTTCGGCGGAGGCCAAGCGATATTGGTTGGGCGAGCAGATTCGGCGCCTGTTTGAGACGGGGCGCGGCAATGACCGGCCCGGCGTGCGCGGGACATGGTGGGCGCTCGTGAACGGCGCCAACGAGTATCTCGGCTACGAGATGGGCAAGAACCAGGAGAGGCGACTCGACTCGTTCTGGTTCGCCCGTGGGGCGCGCATCAACCAGCGTCTCGTGCGCATTGCGCTGCGGTTCGCGAAGAACGCGCCGTCGGCTTCGAACTGACGGTTCGCGAGCCGACGCGCTGCCCTCGGACCGGTCGAGGGCAGGCGCCGGGCCGTGAGCCGCCCGAGAAGGAGACTTGCATGAAACTCGTGACCCTGGAGGCACTGGCGAACCTCCTCGCATCCCTGCCGCCCGACGACCGCATGAACCTCGCCCACGTGCTCGAGCGCGCGTCGACCGCCAATGGCTACGCCTACGGATTCACCTTGCTCACGCCGAGCCAAAGGCCCGTGGTCGTAGAGGCCACGAAGCCCCCGCCGTCGTGCACCTGGCAACGCATCGACGCCGAGGCCTGGGCCGTTCGGAGGCTGAACGTGGAGGAGGCTTACGCGGCGCTCGACGAACTCGAGACCTTTACACGCGCCGAGGGCAAGGACTTTCTCGACGTTTCCGACCGCCGCGAGCTGCAGGCGCTGCGGGTGACCCTCGCGGCGCACACGAAGACCACGCCGCTCTTCCGCGACGAGCACCTCGCTGCCATCGCCGCCGCCGTGGACAAAGACGGCCGGTGGGTCGCCCTGCCCGCCCTCGCAACGCTCTCGAAAGCCAACTTCGAATGCGTAGAGCGTCGCCATCCGACCCGCATCTTGGGGCTCGGCCGCTTTTCCGAAGACGAGATCTCCGCCGCGATCGAGTTCACCGTGCCCCACGTACCGCACGCGCGGCAACTGCTCGAGGGACTCGCAAGCGCGCTCGGCGATCCGGACGACGACCCGGCAGACGAGCTTTGGGCCAACGTCGAGCTTCTGCGCACGCAACTCGAATGGGCCGACCCCGATGCTACGCCGCTTGGGTGATCGCCGCGGATAGGGAAACGCGTCCACGCTAAACCTCGACGCACTGGCAATTACTGGCAAATAACGGAATCGCAATATGGCATAGCCGTTATTTCGAATTAGGCTCTAATCATGAATTCAACCACGCGAGAACCCCAATTCCACATTGTCCGAACGACACTCGCGACGGCCTGTCACTGGGACCTCACCCTCGATGCACTCATCGCCAGCGGTCGGGCGCTTGGGGGCCCCTGGTCTCTCAACGTCGTGGACCCCGCCGAGGTGCAGTCCCTCGCCTCCGAAATCACGGCCGCGTGGGATCCCGACGCGTCCCTGCTCATGATCTTCGCCGACGGCCGCGCCTGCGCATGCCTGGCGGGCAGCGGCCGGGGTCGGGCTCTCCTTCACCTCGCCGACCCGCCGAGTGCCACCGGGCGAGAGGCCTTGCGCGCGGCCGGCTTCACCGTGGGGAACTCTCCAGAGCTTTGGACCATCACCCGTTCTGCGTTGCTGGCTCGCGCAAACGCGATCAGCCGTTAGGAGAATCACGAGGACCGTTATGGAGATCGATTGCAACACCGCCCGCCAGATGATGCGCCACCTCGTCTCGGGCTGCATCGAGGGCAGTGAAATCAACCACACCAAACTCGCCGAAGACGCGACGTCCGAGCTCGACCTCTGCGAGGACCACCTGCGCTACGTCATCCCGGAGGATGTCTTCGGGCTCACGCTCGAATTCGAGGTCGACGTCGAGGCGCCCGGCGGCTGGTCCTGGATGGGGCCGGGTAACCGGTGAGCGCCGTGCGTGTCCTCCATGCCATGCAGCTCGCCAATGTCGTGGTTGGCGTGCCCAGGGCCCGGTGGGACCGGGCCTTCAACGTACTCGCTGCGCTCTCCACGGCCAACGTCTTCGCCTACCGCTTCGAGCGCAACGATCGGAAGGCGCTCCCGGTCACGGTGGCCGAGCTCGAGGCCGCCGTCGGGCGCTGCCGGCCGCTGGTGCTAGAGCAGGGCAACCGCACTTTGGATGGGGTCGAGGAATGGACCACGACGAGCGACGGCCACCCCTTCTTGCACGCGCGGCGCGCGCGCGAGGTCTCCATGCTGCGGTGGGCGTTTGCGCGCATGCAGCGCACGAAGGTCCGCCTCAGCGCGCGCGAACTCGCGTGGATCGCGCGCGCCGCCACGTCCGATAGCCCAGGGCTCATGGACAGACTTGCGGCCCTATCCCGGGCCAACGTCGCGGCCTTGCAGAAGGCGCGCATCCGGGGCGTGCGGTGGGATGCCGCCGCGCACGCCGCGCCCGAGGCGATCTTCGCGGCTTTGCGGCACGTCGAGGCGGACGCCTTGTTCGCCCACTTCCTGCTCGACGTCTTCCGCGCCAACGTGTGCGAGGTCGACGTGGACGCCGTCGAAGCTTTCCGCGCGCTGCTTCCTCCGCGCGAGTCGGTCCACACGCCGGCGCCGCCGGAGTTCGAGGCTACCCCGATGACCATGGCCTCGAGCGAAGAGAGCAACCCCGCTTAGAGAGGCCTCGAAACGGTTGGAGGCGCCTCGAGTTCCGCCCCGATCGCCCCGAGCTCCGTCTGATTCGGACACGAGCACGAAGCACCCCCTTCCCCTCGCAGGAACCGAGAACGGTCAAACGGGCGATTCGGTCGCCGCCCCCGTTCGCGAGGGGATTTTTGGGATCGAGGGGCGGACCTTCTGCATTTTTTCAGTCGGGCACGACGCGTTCATTCGATAGCAACCAGCTCCCCAACATGAAATTGAACAGCGCGTCCGCGAGGAGGTACCTTCATGAGCAACAACGAACTTCCGCAAGAGACACAGTCGCCGGTGGCGACCAGCCCACACGATGATCGTGTGAGCGCCGAGGAGACTTCCCCCGCAGTCGGCGTCGACGTGCCCGCGGAGAGCACAGTCGCGGAATGTGTGTCCCGCGAGACCTCGGGGGCGGCCATCCTCAATGCCTACGAGCGCAAGCGGGCGGTCCGCATCGAGCGCCTGCGGCAGCGGGCCGACCGACGCGAGGCAGAAGCTCAAGTCGCCCACGCGCGGGCGCACACCATCCTCGATGGAATCCCGGCTGGGCAGCCAATTCTTGTAGGACACCACTCGGAGAAACGCCACCGACGCGACCTTGCACGCGCCGACAACGGACTGCGAAAAGCCTACGAATTGGACAAGCAGGCGAAGCACCTCCGACGGCGAGCGGACAGCGCCGAGGACAATCGGGCGATCTTTTCGGACGATCCCGACGCGTTACCCAAACTCCGGGAACGTGTGCTCGAGCTTGAGCGAGCCCACGCCCTCATGGTCAAGGGAAACCGCATCATCCGATGCAGCACCTCGCCGGTCGCCGACCTTCGCGCCCTCGGCTTTTCGGTCCACGAGATTGCACGCGCCATCGCTCCGGACCCTATGGGGAACAAGGGATTCTCCTTGAGTCACTCGAGCGCGAATATTCGCAGGCTCCGCAAGCGCATCGCCGAGCTCGAGGCGCAGGCCGAACGAGGACCGCGTCCGCCGGTGAGAGGCGATGGCGCGCAGGTCGAGGAAGACGACAATCGGGTGCGGATCTACTTCGACGCAAAACCCGACGAGGCCATGCGCAAGCGGCTTCGCCGCGAAGGATTCATCTACTCGCCCACGGTCGGCGCGTGGCAGCGCCATGCCTCCGCGCTCGCCTGGGACAAGGCCCTGCGCCTCGTCGGGCTGGACCCGTATTCCATCGCCTGCCAACGGGTGGACGGGGCATCCGCCGGCCCATCGACCGATGCCTCGAATCCGAACGTCGACGCAGGTGCCGCGTCCGATTCCGCCGATGACCGCGGTACATCCGAATAGTGCGGAACTAGAGATTGTCCCGATGAACAGCGCGCCGCACCTCGCTCGATATCAGCCGAGCGTTATCAACATTGGAATAGAAATTACGCGCCGTTCACGCGGGGATTCCGCGGTTCGAGGGGCGGACCTTTCGCATTAAATTTCGGAGGCGAAGGGCTATTTCATGGCTTAGGCCGGTAGGTGGATTAGGTTTTATCTCATGAACAATGAGATTCATGCACTCACCGCAGCGGCTGCTCCCCCATTGGCGAGCCCGAGCCCGCTCTCGGCCGAGCAACGGCACCTTCGCCACCTGGAGAAGCAGGTCCATCGAGAGTACGAGACGCTCCTCATCCGCGTGGAGGGGCTCGCGCGGCAGCTCTCCCGGCTGGCGGCGAGCCTCCAAACGCATGGTGTGCAATGGCGCGTCGCCAGCGACGGCGCCGTGCGCGGGCAAGGCCTGGACATCGACCTCGCGTGCGCCCGCTTTTCGGCCTCTCTTGACGCGCTCGCAAGTTTCCGAGCGGAGTTCATCGACGAGGGCTAGTGCCTTGGCTCCGCTCCGCTACGGGCTGCGAGCGGGAGGAGCCCGGCGGGGGCCGAGCTCACAGCGCGCGCATTCCCAGCTGCCACTGGCCCCAGGGGTGGCCCAAGCCGCTCGAGATCGGGGCCATAAGGCCCTTTATTGAACCAAGCGCCCGAGTGCGGCGGAATGAAGATTCGAGCTTCGGCACGTTCGAACCCTGGAACAGAAATCGCGCGCCGTGCGTGATGGGATATCGCGGTTTGCGGGGCGAACCTTTCGCATTTTATTTGGGCGGGCGAAGAGCTTATTTTGTGGTTTAGGTGGGTATATGGGTTAAGTTCTATTCATGAATAAGCCCATGAGCGACACCAAACTTGTAAATGGCATTAACCAGGAAGATACGGACCAAGTGCCGACCACGCACCGATTGGTTTGTTTTCAGCTCAAACACGATTTCTACAACGGTCTTGTGTCGCTCCGGGAGGATTACTCCGTGACACTCGAGGCGAGCGGCTGCAGCGAAGTTGACTACGTCTATGTCAACGGCTATGGCCCCCCGGTCGCGACGGTTGCCCCCGACGGCACCGTGTCCATTCTGCGTAAGGGGCCACTGGCGGACCGCCAAAGCCCCCGCATCGTAGCGGCGTGAGGGGCGAGCTGGAGCTCCGATTTCGTTATCGCCGTATCGGCGGCGTAGCCAACGATGGACGTTTTGCCACCTGGGGCGGGCACCTCCGTCCGACCGAGCCGCGGGGCGCCCTGGGGCGCTCGCCTTGGTCCAAAGACCCTCTACGCGGAAGTCGTGCATCACGCGCATCGCGCGGCTGCGGCCTCGCCACGAATTGAACTCTCCACCGTAGGCGGCGTGCAACGGGTCATGAGGCGGCCCGGTCCCTGCCCCCTCTTCGAAGGGGCCGCGGAGCGAGCAGCGCCCTACCTCGTCGAGTATCGGTGAGCTTCTTCCCAATGGAAGATACTGGGTCCGTGGGGAATCCAAATTAAATGTCGAATGGGGCTATTTCACTGGCCTGGGTAGGTAGGTGAATTAGGTTCAATTCATCAACAAGAGGATGAATCCCGTGAAGAATGAATTCGGTGAAGAGGCCCCCATGTTTGCACCCGGCACCTGGGATTACATGTTGGAGGAGGAAGCGGGGGCGGCCCCCGAGAAGGGCGCGGAGGAAGAGGCCGCGGAGCGCGGGGAATGGCAGGAATTCCAGTTGAACGAAATCCGGAAGAACCTCGAGGACGAGGGGTACCTGGAGAGCGCCGAGGCGCACAACTTAGTCATTGTCCCGTGGGTGTACCCGAGCGGGGATGTCCCGAGCTACGAGCTCATCTTCTTCGCAAAGGGCGGCCTGAAGGGCCAAACCATGGCCGAAGCCGTGAAGGAGTACGCGGACGTGCTCGAGCGCGCGCGGCCCGCCGGCGAGACGTGGAACATCGAGCAGGATGTATTCGGTGCGGAAATCGGTCGCGTGCGGGTTACCGGCGGGAACCTGGAGCGCATCGAGAGCGTGGTGAACGAGGCGGTGGTCGCGCACCTCGAGGCGAGCCAGGCCTGAGTGCGGCGCACGAGGCGCGCATGAGCCTTGGCGCTGGCGCGGCCCATGGAGGGCGCGCAGGCGGTTGCCCGCGAATCCCTTCCGTCGGAGGGCAGGCCGAAAGGCATGAACGGACGCGCGAGCTGAGGGCGTATGCGGGGCGTACGGGCGAACGCGGGCCGCGGGTCCCCCATCTCCCTGCCCCCTCCCCGGTCGAGACGCAGGGCGCGTAGAGCGCTCGCCTCGGCCGCAAGACGGCGTTGAGGCCGGGCCCACTTCGGTCGGCGTGCGCATTGGTGCGCGGCGCAGTCCTCGGGGGCGCAGGGTCTCTTCCGAGAACAGGAACGAGTCGAAATGAGCTTTCTTCGGTGCGCGGGCACGGACCACGAGCCGCGCGCGGTGCGCAGGCTGGTCAATGGTTGGTATTGGCACTCGGCGTCCGAGCCGCCGCACGCCGTTGTCGCCTTCGCGGCGGCGTGCCGGTGCGGCTGGCAAAGTCCGGTGGAGCGCACGGGGACGCACGCCGACGCCGCGTCGGTTTTTGCCGAATGGTGCGAAGGGCATCTGCGACCGCTCGTCCAGCCGTTCGCCGCGCACGCGGCGGCCCTCGAGCCGGCCGCCTTGTCGGTGGCGCTGAAGCTCGCGCTCCCCGGCGATGCGGACGGCGCGCGCGCCTTCGTGGACGCGGTCGCGCTCGCGGCCCTCTCCGCCGCCATCGAGCGGACGCTTGAGGGGCGGATTAAGGAGCTGCTCGAAGCGGGGTTGCCGTGGCGGACCGTGGCGGCCGCCCTGGAGGTGGACGAGGAAGCAGCGCGTGCGAGGTTCGAGCCTACCCGCCGCGAGGACAATGCCGCGGCGGACCGCCGAAACGAACCGGAGGGTCCGCGCTCGAATTTCATTTGAATTATGGGTACTTTGATATGGCCCAGGCCGGTATGTGGATTAGGTTATATCGCATGAACAATGAACTTCCCGCTCAATCCCAATTCGCCAATCCGTCCGCGAAGGCAAGCCAGCTCACGCCCGAACAAAAGCACCTGCGCCGCCTCAAGCTGGCGGTCGAATCCAACCACGAAGTGCTCTACGCCCGGGTCCGGACGCTCGCGCGGCAGATGACGAAGCTTGCTGCGGACCTGGAAGAGTTCGGGCTGGAGGCCGTCGTGAACCGCTTGGGCGAAGTGCAAGGCCAGGGGGTCTCGGTCGACCTTTCGTGCGCCACGTTCGTCGCGGCCCGCGAGGCGCTCTCCCACTTCAAAGACGACGTCATCGACGCGTAGGAGGGAATCATGCACAAGGCTATCGAGAGCTGCGGAGCCGTAAGCGAGTCCGAGTTTGCGGCATTCGTGGGCTTCGCCCTTTCCGAGAGCGAGACGGAGGAGGGAGAGCGCCCGCGTGTCCGCACCTTCGAGCAAGCCGGGCTTCTCACATTGAACAAGGGCCGCGTGGCCCGCGTCGGCTCGCAGGAGTGTCAGGTCACCATCGTGACGCGTCGCTAGCCCTGGGGCCGAACGGAAGCCCCGTCATCGCCATCATCCACCAGGAGAAAACCATGTTCATTGCGCTCAACTTTTTCGAAGCGCTTCAGCACTACGAGGAAGCCGGTCTGCAGGCCATCGAGCTCGAGCTCGCCCACACGCTCGCGTACCGCGAGGCCATCGAGGCGGCCGAGGGCAAGACGGCGGAAATCCGCAAAGCCAAAGCCGATGAGGCCACGGCCATCCAGCTGGCCGAACTTCGGCGGGCCCAGCTCAAAGAGCGCGCCCACTTTCAAGTGGTCCTCCACTACCGGGGTCAGGGCGCGCCGGAGAAGCCCGCCTTCCTCCAGCCCGATGCGTGAGCCCCTTGGCCGGACGTGGGCCGCGGGGCCGGTATGGCACCCACCGAGAAGGTCGAATCCTCTGCGGAACTCGGCCTCAAACGGTGCCGAGCCAATTCTGATGTAATGGGAGCACGCCTGACGAGAAGGTGCGGGTTCGAGTCCCGCGGATTGGCCTCTCGAGAGCAACACCGCACGGGCGGCGGCGCCTCGTGCAGGCGCCGACCTTGGGTCGCGAGCGCGTCGCGCTTTAATTCGAATATCGGTACTTTGATATGGCACGGGTCGGCATGGGGATTAGGTTCTCTTCATGAACAAGACGCTGAACTTCGAAGTTGAAATCGACCTCGCCAACGTGAACGACGTCGCGGCATTCATGAAACGTCCGGTGCTCTCCGGCCTGCTCACCGTGGACGAATCTGAGCCTCAGACCCTTTGGGTATGCGCCAGCGACATGGACCATGCACGCGCAATCGTCGAACAACACCTTCGAGGTACGCGAGCTGAGATCAACTGCATCCGTTGTGCCAGCGAGGTGGACGAACGTAGGCCTCATGGACGGTGAACGTGGAGATCTGATGACGAGGACGGTCCTTGGCATGGACGAGAGTCCCGTCGGTAGCCGGTTTGCGGTGGCTGCACCATGCCCAAAGTGCGGCGCGAAGGGGCTCGATGTGGTGGAGCGGTTTGCCGCGGCGGACCCTACGACGTGCAGCCTGGCGGGCGTGGGGATGAAGGTCACGGCCAAGCGGTACTGGACATGGGCATGCGCCACGTGCGGCGGCCACGGTCGTGCGCATCCGCCGGCTGGAGCCTGAGACATCGAGGCTGCGCGCGAGGTCCACCGCCCTCCGGCATGCGCGGCCGGTGTCGCCGCGAGCCCCTACCTTTCCGACCGAGCCGCGGGGCGCCCTGGGGCGCTCGCCTTGGTCCATAGACCCTCGACGCGGACGTCGTGCGCCCCGCGCATCGCGCGCCCGCAAACGGACGCACGGCAGCAAAGGGCCGGAGCCAATAGGGTTCGCGCCGAAGGAAGGAGAAGAAAACCTATGACGCAACTTCAATACGCGGGCGCCGTGCATGAATGGCGCGAGGTCCGCCTGCTCAACGATGGCCGGTATTGGGAGTACAACGGGCAGCCGGGAGAGGTGCCGGAGCGCTTCGCGGCGATCGTGGGCTCCTGCAGCTGCGGTTGGCAGAGCGTGAAGGAGGCCCCTCCGAACGCCAAAGGCCAGTCCGACGCGCAGGCCGAATGGTGCGACGAGCACGTTCGGCCCCTTCTCCTACCCCTCGCCCGTCGCCAAGCCACGTTCCGGAACCCGCCCATCGCGCAGAGCCTCCTCCGCGGCGAGGTTCGTCGGTTTCCGGCCGGGATCCCCGACGCGGAGTACCTCGTCGGCCTGGTGGCACTCTCGACGGCGGTTCAGGAGCTCGAAGGCTGGATCGACGGGCACGTACACAAGCTGCGTGAAGCCCGCGTCGAGTGGCCGGCGATTGCCGCGGCCTTGGGTGTCAGCGAGGCGGCGGCGAAAGAGGCATTCGGCGGAGGCGCAGAGCCGAAGGGTCGTTCCAATAAGAGGAATGATAAATAATTGGATTGGCGCGGCAGCCGCGGCACCTCAAATTAATTTGGATTTGGGTGCTTTGATATGGTCCAGATCGGTACATTGGTTAGGATATATTCATGGATAAGGCGATAATCTCCACCAACCCGGCCCATGCGGCACAGACGTTCATCGTCTTCGAGCGCTTCGCAAAGTGGCAGGGGTTCTGGGGGCCGCTCTTTCGCATCGGGGCGTGTGAGCACCAGGACGACATTCGCAGCATCGCGGCGGTGGCGCGAACCCTCGCGGCCCAGGCCGAGCTGGCGGTGCCCGACGGCAAGGATTGGGTGGTCGATGTCGACGTGCCCCATGCGGACGTCGCGCGGGTGACGATTCACCTCGGCAACACGGACGATTACGAGGAGGCGTGCGCGATTTTTGATGCGCTCCTCGGGGCTTCCCCCAAGGACGTGCCGAAAGCCCCCTCCAAGGCGCTCTGCGCGAACCTCGGGCACTCCGAGAGCGGGGTCCTCGAGCCCGAGCTGCTGCTCTCGGCGCACGAGATGGGGCGCCGCGAGGTGCTCGCCGCCGCCCACCTCGTCGCCCTCGAGGTCGAGCGTGCGACGCCAAGGCAGGAAGGCTGGCGCGTCTTCACCCGCGAACTCTGCGAGGGCCGCGCCGTGGTCTACCTCGAGCTTCGCCGTCGCGGCGATGGCGCCGAGGCCGCGCGCGCGATGTCGGTCCTGCGAGCGGTCGCGCGCCAGTAATTTATCGGCAACTTCGGCGAGCTTCGGGCCCGCCCAGCATCACGGCATCACCAAGGGGAGAAAGTAATGATTCATCCGTTCGAGGTCCGCATGCGGACCCTGCAGGGCGTCATGCGCCAGCAAGGCCTCTTTCAAATTTGGTCGGAGGCGCTCGCGTTCGCCCGCTCGCTCGTCCGCGAGTGCGAAAAGCGCGTGGAGATCGTCGACCTGCTCGCCGGCCGCCGCGAGGGAGACGAAAGCGACCACGGCGTCCTGTGGCGCGGCACACCCAAGGCAGGCGGCGGGTGCGTCGAGCAGCACGTGCGACCCGAAAGCCGCGTGGATTCAAAGGAGGAGGAAGTGCAAAAGGACTTCGAAGTTCGCACCGGGCGCGGCAAGCTTGCCTTGCCCAACCTCCGCATGGCCCATCGGTGCGCCTGCCACCTTGCGCGGCGGCAGCACACCATCATCGTGGACCTTCAGCTCGAGAATTTGCCGGACGACGACGGGATCATCTGGGATTCGTCTGAGCCGGTCTGCGCGCGGCCGCAAATGTGGTGGGCGGCGCAGAGTGGGCGCGGGCGTCCGCGCCGGGCATCGGAGCCGGTCCCGGCACGGAGGGTCTTCAGCGACTGGCTCAAGGCGCTGCTCTCTTGAGGGCACCATTCGCAGGTTGAGGGAGGGGTGGCCACGAATATCAATTGACCGATATGAGGTTAATTGACTGGTATCGGTCGGTATATCGGTTAGGTTTTATTCAAGAAAGCAGCCTCACCCGCACCCTGCCCTAGGCCAGCAATATAGAATGCGTGCGAATGGCCGGATCGTTTGATCCACTTGGCTTGTTTCCGCTTTCCATCATGGGGCCTGGATGATCCGCGTCCCGCAAGCGATGCAGGCCAGCGGCCGCCGTCGAGCGGGGTACTGAGCGCCGGGGGCAACGAGGATCCCGCGCGTTCGAAGAACTCGGCGTTCTGGACGCCTATACGTCAACGTGACCGCGCCCTGCGCGCGGCAGGAGGTTTCCAATGGACATCGACCGCGAGGCCGTCATGAGGGTGATGCGGCGCAGTCTCGCCCGGTGCATCGACCGCAGGACGAGTGAAATCGATCACACGCGGCTGGCCGAGGTCGCGGCCGAGAAGCTCGAGCTCTACGAGGATGACGACGGAACGATCCCCGAGGAGCTCTTCGCCATCGCCGCCGAATTCGATCAAACCACGGCGGAAGCCGCCGGCTTCCTTGCGCGCGCAACGGGAGCTTCATGGCGCCGCTGACGGCCAGCCCGCCGCCTCCCACTCCGCGTGGCCGCACATTCGAGCGCCGGCTTCGGATGCGCGAGCGCGAGCACCTTCGGGAGAGGACCCTGTCCACCGCCCAGGGCGACACGTTCCAACTGGCGATGTCGCCCTGGACGCGCCAGGGCAGCGCATCGGGGTGCCTCGTGGCCGCGGGACGCGACGGCCGCATCTTCGCTGCCTTCACGCTTTGGGAGTACTGGCACGGCGCCCGAAGGAAACTTGCCCTCATCGCCGGTGTCCCAGACTGGGCGGTCACCCAGGCCGTCCTCGAGCATCTTCGCGCCCGTCTGGGATAGCCCTCGCGCGGGCAGCCCATGCAGGGAAATGAGGACATGAGGCCCCGAGAGCGCGGACCAGCGGGGGCGGTCACCACGCAAAGCCGAGAACCCGACGAATATCAATTGAGCGTTATCGGGGTTATTGAACTAGCATATGCCGGTATATAAGTCAGGTTCTATTCATGAACAACGAACTCACCAACAACGAATCCACCAACGTCCTTCTCAAGCGCGCCGTGTACGACGTCGAACAGAAGCACGCGGTGCTCGTGGGCGACCTCCGCGAGTTCGCCAAACTCATCTCGGAAACGGCGGACCGTCTCGAGGACAAAGGCGTAGACGCCGACGTCAATCCCGATGGGATCGTGCAGGGCCGCGGGGCGGCGATTGACGTCGCGTGTGCGCGCTTCATGGACGCGCGTCGCCATCTCGGGCTCGTCCGGCGCGCGACGAGCGGCTGACCGAATCCGCGATTTGAACCTATCGCCATGGCACTTCCCAGTGTCGCTATTAGGATATCGATATGCACAGCGAACTACTTGATCCGGTGACCGAAACGGACCTTGAAGCGTTCATGGCCGAAGCCCTCGGGAAAGCCGAGACCGCTCGTGGGGAAACCCTCGATCTCGTCGAGACGTTCGGTTGGATGGGCGTGGGCCAAGGAGCAAGGGGACTTGTGATCAAGGTCGGAGGCGCCGAGTTCCACGTCACCATTCAGAAGGTCCCGTAGCCGAGGGTCGGCGGGTTTCGCCCTGCGCGCCCCGCGCACGGGCCGCCGTCGTTGCGCATAGTACCACTGGGTATGGCCGACGCCAGCGTTGGAAGATTCCGGAATTGCATCGGCTACTTCGCGGAAGTGGTCCTCGACGTCGACACCGCCGACGCGCGGCAGGACATCGTGTTCGAGTGCTCTGGCAAAGGCCTTCGCCTCAAGGGTACATCGAGGATGTTCCCGCCACGGGATACGATGACTGGCGCAATGGTGCCCGTGCCGGAATCGTGTTCGCCCTCGGGGCCGTGGGTGCCACCTCTCGCGTGACGGTTCGTCGGATATCGGGTTTCAGCACGGATACCAACCCGACAATGGTCGCGGTGGCGGCCGCCCTTGCGGTTTGGCGGGGCCTCGGTCTTTCGCCTCTTGCGGAACCGTTGGAGCGCCTCGAGCGCGTGATGCTCTCCAGTTGGCAGCGTTCCCACAACGAGATCCCCGTCTTCGCCTAGCGCGTTCGGAAAGCGTGAGAGAAGGCCGGATCGGGCGTCGACGCCCCATCCCCTTCGTTCGAAATTGGCTCGGTCGAGCAGGCATCGCCCAGCCCATGGCGGCTTGAGCTGCTCAGAGCGCCCCTTTTTTAAGTCGCAACATTCGCAATGAATGCGAAAGGCGCCGCTGACGTACTCATCAGCAATAGGTATTCGGCCATATCAGCAAAGGACTGGTGATCAGATGAGCGCTGCCCTCGCCTTTGAGCTTCATCGCCGGCAAGCGGAAGCCGCGCATCTGCGCGAAGAGACGCTCGAGACGGTGAACGGAGAGCGGTTTCAAGTCGCGGCAAGCCCGTGGTGCGAGACGAAGTACGCCCGCGCCTGTCATGTGGCCGTGGGCTTCGAGGGCCGCATCTTTGCCGTGTATTCGCTCTGGCACTCGAGACTCGGGCCGGAACGACGGCTTTCGGTCGTCGCAGGAGACCCCGATTACGACGTCACCCGCGAGGTCCTAAAGCGCTTTCGCGCTCGGCTCGGGCGGGGTGGCATTCGGCAGGATGCCGCATCAAGCGGCGTCGCGTCCAATTCGGTTTGACGCGCTGGACGCGGCAAAATAAGGCTTCAGCGGGGCTATTGATATGGCACGGGCCGGTATACGTATTAGGTTATCTCTATGAACAAGACGGTGAATGAGCTCAATCAATACCACGTCGCCAACGGGTACGAGATCGAGCTCGCCCTCGATGACGACCCGGATATGAGCTTGGCGGAGTTTCTATCGGGTTGTTTTACGTTCCAGGCTCCCGACCGCGGCGCCGGATTGAGCCAGGCCGCGAAACGAGCCCACGCACCTCAGGTCTCCGTGCTTTTCGAGAACGGCATTCGGATCATCGAGTTCACGATGTGCCGCGTTTTGGGCCGCGGCTATGTCCCCGATCCCATCGAAATGGCCGCGGCGGAAACCCGCACCGCCTGGTTCGTGGGTGAACGGCATCGTGAAGGGCGTGCCCAGCGAGCTCGCTGAGAGACTCGCGCACCGAGTGTTTTAGCGCGTCGGTCGCGTAGTTGCCGACGTTGCCATCGAACAGGCCCCGCCGCGAGCCTTCCTTCGCGGCACCATCCGAGGCCCCCATCCGGGCCGCTGGGAGACTAGGAAGACCTCTCGCCCCGCCAACCGGCGGGCCTCGATGACCGTCCAGGCTTCGTAGAGCCCCGCTGCGCGCCGGCGTGCCTCTCGCCGGACGCATAAGAACTGCTGGCCGGTCGCCACCACGGAGGCGGCGCCGTGCCCTTGCAGACAGGAGAAACAGGAATGGCCGCACAAGGCATCTGCATTCGGGTCCTCCTCCTTCCCGTCGACGGCGCGGTGCGCATCGAGGAGCTCCGTGAGCGCTCGGACCTTCTCCGCCTCATGGTGCTCATGGGGGGCCACCTCGAGCGGCTTGGCCGGATTGGGTCCGGCCTGGAGATCTGGCGCAATCCCCATGCGGTGAGGCAGCGGCGAGACTGGAACGGGCATACCCCCGAGGAGTTCCTCGAGTTCCAGGACGCGTTGCTCATCGGTCCCCTTCTCTTGGTGCGCCTGGCCCCCGGGCAGAAGGTCGTCTCCCTCACCGACGAGGACGAGCGGACTTGGCTCGGCATCCGCATCGAGGAGGCGGTGTCATGGGCGTCGTGATGGTCAGCCGAGGGTTTCTCGCCAATGTCGTGATGGCCCTTCCCTCTGAGGCGCATCTTCCAGCCGCGGGCGTTTTGGCCCGTTGCTCACTCGCCAATGCCCTCGCGGTCCGGCATGAGCGGCGGGACCGCACGAAGATGCCGCATGGGACCGAGAGCATCCTCGAAGCAACGCGCTTCGTTGTCCTTCACCCGGAGGGAGCCGTCGGGGATGTCGAGCGGCTTGAGGGAAATACGAGGCTGGAGGACGGTAGGCGGTTTCTACATCCCGAATCGGCACGAGGCCTTCGGCTTCTCCGGCTGGCGGTCGGGCTCGCAACGGACACCGTCGTACGGCTCGGGGCAGCCGACCTGGCGAGCATCGTGGCCGTCGTTCCCCCCGAGGTCCGGGGGTATGCGGCCGACCGGCTTCAGCGAATCTCGTTCATCAACATGGAGGCACGGACCGAGCAAATCCAGGCGCGTGGGGTCCGCACCGACGAGGAGCAGCGCCTCTGCACGTCCCCGGAGATCCTGGCCGCGGCGGAAGGGCTGCCCGCGGATCCGGTGCTCGCCGAATGGGTCGCTTGGTTGCTCGGCCGCAACACCCTCGGCCGAAGCCATCGACGCGTGGGGGCCGCCTTCACATCGGACACGCTCGGAGAAATTCGCGACCTTCTCGTCCAAAGCGAGAACGGCGCGAAGCTGCCCCTGGGAGCGTACCTGCCCCCCGGCGAGCCCGAATACGACGCAGCGTCCGTCGCCATCGCCCTGGTGCGCGAGGCAGCACGGAGCCGGTCGGTGGAGGAGCGGCTGCAGACGAAGGGGATCGGGCTCGATACCCCCCAGGTGGCCCGCGAGATCCGTCGGGAGATCGGCGAGGCGGTGGCCTCCGGGAAGCTGCCCCGCGCCCGGTACTCTGTCCGAGCCCGTGTGAACACGACCCACGCGGCCATCACCGTGACGGCGACGAACCTCCCCTTCGACGTGCTCTTGCGCGAGGCCTTCGTGGTGCGCGAGGGGGACGCGGACCTTACGTTCGACCGAA
Organism: Sorangiineae bacterium MSr12523; assembly: GCA_037157775.1. NCBI lineage: Bacteria > Pseudomonadati > Myxococcota > Myxococcia > Myxococcales > Pendulisporaceae > Pendulispora > Pendulispora brunnea. Next base: position 5,161,465 of record CP089982.1, on the reverse strand, counting down.
GGAACTACGTCACGAAGTACACGACGCAGGCGCTGCTCGTGCTCAACAAGCTCAACGCCATCGTGGACGGCTACCACTGGGACTCGTCCGATTTGGAATCGGACGGTCACAACGCGCGGTTCTCATGGTCCGTAACGGTCGAGGAGAATGCCACGGCGTGGGCCACCTTCACGGCGGCGAAGGTCGCGCAAGCGAGGGCAGAGGCCGAGCCCCTGGAGGATGGCCCGATCGATCAGGACGAGCCCACCGCGACCGCGTGAACGCCGTGCCGTGCGGCGTCGCTACTTGGAGCGGGACGCCGGGGAGGCGGCAGATGCCCTTGTCGCCGTCGGCGCGGGCACTGGGCCACTCGAGCGAACCCCACGAAGCAGGGCCTCCTCGGGCCACCTCGGGTCGGGCTCCGGGATCGCGCCGGCGGGAACCGCGCCAGCCACGCCGGCCCGCATCGGCGCGCCCTGCGGTGCGACGACGTGGAGAGCTCGGTAGTAGCAGCCGGCCTGAATGGGAGCGCGGGCATCGCGAACGAGCACACCTGGGTCGTAGTAGCCACATTCGAGGCGCTGGAGCATCACATCGCTGCCGAGGTCCATGGTCGTCGTCCCCGTCGCGACCGAGGGCACCTCCACCTGCGCAAGCGTCTTGCTGCCCGTCCGCGCGCCAACGACGTGCCGCACGCGCTGAAGAATGTCGCCGGGTGGGACCGCGTCTTGCGTACTGCCCGTCTTTGCATAGCGGGGCCAGTCGTACCGAAATGACTGCACGGTCCCGTCGTTCAAGAACGTGACGATCACTTTGGAGCCGGCTCCGACCACGGGAATGCCGTCGATCTCCCGGCGGAAGACAATCCGGTTCGCCAGGATCGTCGTCGGCAGCGCCGTACCGTCAGCGCGCATGCCGCCCTGCTGTTGGGTGGACGTGGCGTCGACGAGGAGGCTCTCGCCCGACCCGAGGGTGATGACGTCCGCCAAATGCGCCGCGATGAACGCCCGCGCCCGCGCCTCGAGGTCGAGCGGGGCCATGGCCACCGCAGGGTCGGTGCCTTGCGCGCGTAGGCGGGTCGTGGCGCCCTCGTCGACGAACTCCGCCGCCGATCCATCCGCGAACACGTCGAGGTGCCACCCCTGGCCCGCGGCGCGCGTGCGACCGGGTTGTGCGGCTTGGGTGCTCGCGGACACGCCGAGCCGAGTGAGCAGCCCCCGAAGGGCAGCGTCCGGGCCAGGCCCGCCGTCGCGTACAAGGACGGGCACCGAGCTGACGGCCATGCCCGAGGTGAGTGATCGCGCCGCCAACGCATCGGAGTGCGGCGAGGGACTCGCCATGGCGATCGCGCCGAACAACGTCGTGATTGCGACGGGAACAACGAAGCCTCGCGGTTTCATCATTGTCAATTCCAGGTGGTCCAGCAGAGAGCGCCGACGTCGCCATCGCGAATCGGGCTTCGCGTAATCAGGTTGTCGAGAACGGTGGTGTCCTGGCGCGTGAAGCATTCGAGGGGGTCGCCCGGTGAACGGTTCCATCCGCCCGTGGACAGAACGGCCGGCGTGTTGGCGTTGTCGGCGTAAAACGTCGCCTCGAGCCACGCCTGGCCAATAGGCTCCCCATTACGCATGCGGTTCGCGAAGTCGGCGCCTTGCCCGGGGTGCCCACTCCAAATGAGGTGATGGCCCCCGAGCGTCAGGATGAGCCCACCGGCGAAAATGGTTTTCCACCGCTCGAGGACGTAGGCATCCACGCGGTGCGTGTCGCAGGCGCCCGTGACGAACACCATGTTTTGGCGACCGCTGGCGCCAAGGCGCATGTATTGCGACCGGGCGTAGGTTCGTTTGTCCCACATCGCCCACCGCGCTTCGAGGCGTTGGTCGCCGTTGTCGATTCCGCCGTGGGTTAGGGTGTAAAATAAGTCGACCGAATCGACGTAGCCGCACGACCAACCGCAGGTGTCTTCATCCTGGAAAGCGGGCTGGGCGCCGTGCAGATTGTAATAGAACTTCACGGGGCTGGCCGGCGCGATCCCACTGTTGAAGCTCTCGCATTGCCTCCACGTGTCGGGAACCGTCGGTTCCCATTCGGCGGGATAGTCCTCTTGGCATCGGGTCCCGACCTGCACGGCGCTCGCGGCGCGTGGTGCCTCGAGGGCTTTGCGGCTCGCTCGGGCGTCTTCGTGGGTGCTATCCGGCGGGGGGCCGGCCCAGCACGCGCCGATCGCCAGGAGTCCCGGCAGAAAGAGAATTTGCGCGCACGTCGCACTGCTCAACATGCCGTTTGCCTTTCGGGAATAGAGCGTTGGATTTGGACCGCACCTTTGGTGGGCTCCCGGGCGGAGTGCCTCCGCATCCCCGGTCAATGCTTGAACAATGGCTGCTGGGGCGTGGCGCGCGCACGGTCGACCGCGCACAGCAGTCGCTCCGATTCGACGGCCATCCGGTCGAGCTCTTGAATGGCTTTCGGGAGTCGCGACTCGGGCAGGTTGGCCCACGCGGGCCCCGAGCCGAAGAATTCCAAATGCGCTCGAAGCTCCGCGTCCACAATCCCGCGGTGCCGCCGCACGCTCTCGTGGCACGCCACAGCACGACGCTCCGAAATGAGACGCAAACGCGACAAGATTTGCGTACGGGCGCGCTGCCGCCCGATGGTGAACGTGAGGCTCCGCGCGCGCGCGTCGAGCGCCGTCTCGATGCGCTGGTCCATGCGCTCGATGGCCGCTTGAATCCGGCGATCCAGTTGCTCGAAGAGAGCCGGCAGAACCTCTGTGAGCGCTGTCGAGAACGCGACAGCCAGGGTTGCCGGCGAGCTCTCAGGGCTCGGCGCCGGCGTGCTGCGCGTGCCCCCGCCGAAGACCCGCTCGATCACGTCGGAGATCTCCAGCTGGTAGACAATGAGCTTCGGTCGCACGGCTTCTGCGACCCGATTCGCATCGATGGTCGCCAGCCACATGAGTAGGGTCCGCCGGTCCAGACAGAGCATCTGGCGCTTCTTCCCATCTTCTCCGACGGCACGGAGCAGCGGTGCGGTCGCCCATGGCTGGCTTTTGAGCTTGGTGCTCTGGGGGTTCGGCTGGAGGCCGAGCGCCCTGCACATCGGGCGGAGTGGGAACCAGACGCCGCTCACTTCGCGCACCCCTTCGAGCTCATCGCCATGAAACTTGAACTTGACGATATCCATCCGCGTCCTCTCCAACCGGACCTCTATGCGGTCCGGTTGCTCATGGCTTGCCTCCAGGCGTCATTTCCCCATCGGCGAACGACGCGAACGAGCGCGTCCTCTTCAACCGGACCTCTATGCGGTCCGGTTGCTCCCGGCGTACACGGTAGATTCATTCTTTGTCAGCTTCCGGCGACGGGGGAACGCGATGCACCACGTGCGTGGCGCCCATAAAAAGCGCGTCCTCTTCAACCGGACCTCTATGCGGTCCGGTTGCTCATGCTCTAACCGGCAGCCCATTGTCGAGGCTTTGCTTGAACCGCGTCGCGTGCGGGATCCGGTGGAGTCCCAACCGGGGCGCGACCTCCTTGGCGGCCCTTCAAACGCGCTGCCCAGACATCGCGCGGAGCTCGGCGAGGTGCCGAACGCGCGACTCCATGATTCGTAGGATGCGATCAATGGCCGCTTCATCCCCTTGGCGAGCACGCTGCCAAAGACCGAGGAGCATGGCATCGAGGCGCTCGAGCTCGAGCCGAGCGCAGTCATCGGGCTCGTCCTGCACGGCGCCGCGGAGGCCCTGCGCAACGTCCCATCGGGCTGCCAGCGGATCCGTGTAGTTGAGCTGCGTGGCAATCGCTTCGTACGAGACGCCCGCGCGTCGAAACTCGAGGGCGCGCGCGCGGCGCGCTTTGCCCTCTGAACAAGCGGGTGAGTGATGGGTGCTGGAGGACTCCATGCAAATGCTCCGCGGAAAGGAGGTGTAGGCGATTGAATGCGATTGAACCGGCGCGCACGACTATTGACGCTTACGCATTCCGTTCCGGTATGCTCACCGCCCACGCCCGTTCACGAGGAGGGGTTATGATGGCCGACGTCGAGACGCAAAAGACTCCGGAAGAGAAGATCGCATTCATCCAAAGCCTGCCCCTCGAGTTGGGCGCGTCGGAGGTTATCCAGAAGGGGAAAGACGAGGGCTATGCGTTCTCGAAGAGCTACGTCTATGGCGCGCGGGCGAAGGCCAGGAAATCGGCAGCGCACGTAAACGCCGCACCCAAGAAGGAAAAGAGTCCTGCGGCGCAGGCGAAAACCACCAAGGCGGCGCCACGCAAGCGGCGTCTCAAACGAGGAGACAAGGCGGCCTTCGTCCGAACGATGCCGAACGCGTCGCCACCGGACGTCGTCAAGGCGGCATTGGACCAAGGTATCCCCCTCACGCTGCAGACCGTCTATGCGACCCGTGGTGGGGACGCGAAGAAGAAGAAGGGCGCCCGCACCGCTCCGAAGGCCAAGAAGTCCAATGGCGCGTCAAAGGCTCTGGCGACGGTCCCCGCCAAGGCGATCGCGCAATTGGATAAGGCCGCGGAATTCGTGTTGGCCAAGGGCCAGCCCGCGGCCGGTCTTTCACCGAGCCACCTCGGTGCGGCGGTCGTCGCCTTTGTCGAGGCGGCGCTCGCGCTCCCTCCCACCACGGACGGGGTGAAGACCGCGCGCGCCGGGCTCCTCGAAGCCGTCCTCGACATCGGGCTCCTTCGGCCGGACCAAATTGTTTCGGCGATGCGGGCCAACATTGGAACGCCCCGCGGAGCACAGCACGATTAGAGCATGGGTGGCTCGGGGGGTGGTGGGGCAAGGCGGAGCAGCCTCGCCGCAAGCGCCATGCGCACGCGCGACGCCGCCCTGCCTCGGTCGCACGAGCCAGACGCGTAGCTCGCCAGGCGCTCGGCCGAGGGCCGATGGCGGCAGCGATGCAGCGATTCGCGCATGGCTGCGAGGGCCGCGCGCGTCGCGCGGGTCGGATCGAACAAGGCTGCTCCCCCACCCCATGACTGAAACAAGCCCGTAGAATGACCTGCGTCACCTTGAGCTCGCTGGTCAAATCGACTTTCGAAAAATGCGAGTGACACCAAAGTTGCCGCCGTCTGGGCTCGGCCATCGGGCCCATCGAACAACGGCTCTTCCTCCGCAACGACGTGCGCAATGGCGCGTGCTGTCTCTTCGTAGGTGTTCGCCCACGGCGCCGTCGGCTGCACGAGAAGCATCAAAACCAATATCCATTCCAAAGCGAATTCCTCCCGCAGAGCGTCAATCGTCGTCGGACTGGATGGCGTCGGGCTGGCTGTCGAGGTATCGAAGCCACCGGCGCACGGCGTGCCGAACGTGCCGCAAAAGGGCCGCGAGGCCATCGGCGGCGCCGTCCACGCTCGCCAAGAGCTCCGTCCCGATGCGAGCCATCTCCTCGACCGCGTCGGGGTGGCACATCCAATGCGGAGGTGCCCATTCGATCATCGGAGAAACGACGCACGGAACGCCCTCCGCGACAGAGTCCGCGCTCACAATATTGAATGTTTCGGACATCGATACTTGGATATTCAGATCCATGTATCCGACGGTCCTTCGGAATGCCGCCCAGTCCTCCCAAGGGTGCTCGACGAGCTTCGCCCAGTGCAAACCTTTGAACATCGCCCGTAGGGACGCCATGATGCCGCGGCCAAATTCCTCGCGATCCGTCGAGACCCAGAACTCGAGGTCCGACGCGCGGGATTTCGCCACGAGCATCGCGGCTGCCGCCGCGGTCGTGTGATTCTTCATGAGGCGCTGCGCACCCCACGAGCCAATTCGAATCAGGCGATGTTGGCTTGGGAAGTCGCGTTTTCGCGAAACGCGCTCCGTGTCGTAGAGATTGGGAAGGTAGAGGCATTTACCTTGATAGGTTCGTTCGATGAAATGCGTCAGCCGCTGGCTGTTGGCGCTGACCGTGAGGTTAAGGACGCCTTCCTGCAAAAGCAGGAGTTCCTTGATGATCGTGATCGCACCCGACTCGACCTGGAGAAATCCGAGGTTCGAGTGCGTCCGGACCAGGAAGTGCGTGTCGGGGAACTCGTGGCAGAGGGTCGCCGTCTCGGCGGCCGAAAGCCAGGGCGCCTCGATGATGCAGTGGGTAACGCCGTTGTTTTCCCAAAGGCGCTCGCGGACATGTTCGAAGGTCCAGACGCCGTAGGCGCGGGCATCGACCCCGTTGCGGCGCAGGACGCGCACCGAATGAAGCGCACCGACGCCGAGGCCAATGTGGCATTGAGGATTCTGAGCCGCACGGAAGTTGCGATAAACAATTAGTACACGGGCGTTGCCGTGACTCGGGTTCTTGAAGAACAAGGGGGAGCCCCAACTGCTCCCTCTCGCGGTAAACCCATCAACCACCGCCGCGCGGGCGGGCTAGGAAGCCCGTGCCGCCCGCGATTCAGCGCACGGCCGTGGCGATAGGAGAACGAGAAGCCCCCCTTTTGGGGCTGCCGTTCGTACTTCCGTGCCGTGAGCTCAAGGTGAGCGGGACACGACGAGGCTACGAGGGGGGAGCGTCGCCTCGTCGTGCCCTCTCACCCATAGGCGAGAAAATCCGCCTGAGGGCGGCTCGGGGCAGTTCAGGGCATCTCGCGCGCGGAGTGCTTTCGATGCGCAAGGCCGCCTCCACGCCAACACGCCGTGGATTGAGCGCAGATCCGTGCCTCACGACGCCGGTGGCCATTGCCTCGCGAGCCCACTCGGCTTGCCCGCGGCGCGCCGGCGCCTATCGTCATCGAGATGAAGCACATCGACGATTTCGTCCCCCAGGCCGTGGGCGAGCACACAGGCTATGCGATCGTCACCGTCGCGCTTTGCGTGCCGAGGTGCGCGGCGTGCAGACTCCCCCTCGTACGCGAGGCGGCATTTGGGGACCAGGCCAGACGCGCGGGCTGGCCGGCGGCTCGAACCCACGCGCACAATGCCGATGGAAGGGCGATCTGCGATCGATGCGCAGAGCTCGGGCACGCGCGCTTCGATTGCGCGCTCTGCGGGAACGAGCGGCCTTTCTCCGACGTGCAAGAAGCGTTTGGCGTCGGTGGCCTTCGGCCGGACTACCTATGCCGTACCTGCTTCCAAAGCGCCTCGGCCGAGAAGTGGCTCGCCAAGCGTGAGGAGCTCATGGACGACCATCGCGATGATTAGTGGCCAAGCGACACGAGAATATCAATTGGCAAATAAAGCCACCGACAATGGCAATTAGGTATCTGTGGATTAGGATATCTCTATGCAATCCCACCTCACTGAAACAACGCAAACAGAATCCGAAACCCGCGTCGAGCCGATGGACATTGCGTCCCTTGCGCAGATCGTATTGGGCACACCTCTCCCCTACCGCCGTGCCATGGCCGGGTTCCTCGAGGGCGTCTCCAAGGCCAACGCCGAGGCATACCAGATGTGTTTCGGTTACGCGGCGGACGAGGGACCCTGGGGTGCAGCGGCGATCTTGGGCGAGGTTCAGAAGGGCGTTCTACAGTACAGTGGACCGCGGGCGGCCCGCGCACTCTCCTCGGTCGCGCGAAACACCATGGGCCCCGATGGCGAGACGCGGCTCAAACCGATGGCGGTCCGCATTCTCAAGCAACTCCTTCGCGCCGACGATCTTTCCTTTCTCGAGGAAGGTGAGGAAGGCGATCCGGCATTCGAAACCGTGGAGCGATTGGGCTACGGCTTCGCGGAAGACGTCGTCCCCTTCGCGGGCACTTCTCTGGTGCTAACCAGCGAAAACACGGGCGATTCGGACTGGTTCACCACCGAGTGCGATTCAGACGGGCGAACCACGGACCTCTACCGCGTCGTGGTGAGCGTTCGGAGGCCGGTTCTGGCCGAGGTCTTTCGCGAGGTGGCGCCTTCCTCCCACTGAGCGCCACGGGACTAATCGAGCGCTATCGAAGGTCGCGGCGACGGGGGGATCACTTTGGCCCGCATCACACGTGCCTCGTACAGAGCCCCGCGACGCGCTACACCGCCCTCGGTGCCCTCTTCGATCGACCGACGGATACCCTGGCCTCAGACGCGCGGGCATATCCCTCTGAAAATGTTCGTTTGGCTCTCCCTTTGCGCCCTATGCGACGTCGAGTGCAGCCCGCGCTAGGCCGGTGAGTCGAGCGCATTCGGCGTCGTATTCCGACCGCCGTTCCGCGGATATGTCCAGTTGAAGAAGCCGTTTGGGTCTTTCATTCCCACCTACAAGGCTCAGGACCCATAGCAAGTCGCCGCACGCCAACAAGCACGGATCGTCCCGTACCGCCTCGGGGTTGCTCTTCCACAACTCCCCCCAAAGTTTCGTCCATTCCTCGCGCATCTCTTTGGCGAGCAAGGCTCGCTTTCGCATGATCACGTCGCGCCCCTCTTCATTTGCACCGGTCTCGTCAAGCCGCTGATTGATGTCGTTGTAGAGGGTATAAAACGGATGGGTCGTCGGCACCTCTCCACGGTAGGGCAGCACGGCGGCCGCACGCAACATCGTTGGATCTGTCGAGCATTGCTTGCGGTGGGCTTGGACTGTCCTGAGACCCCGTTCCAGGGATTTCTGGATCGTCCAGCGGCCGTCCGCCCGATCAACCCATCAACGGCGCGCGAAGTTGTTATTTTGATATTGCAGCTAAACTTTCTCTAGTTAGATTATATTCAATTCGCGACTACATGTAATAAAACCTGGTGAGGTAGCCATGGCAACGCGAACGACACGTGCGAAATTTCTCCACGTCGCGAGAAAGATCCTGCGCACGGAAGCGCGAGGGTGTTTTCTCGCGCGCAGACCCTGGGCGGATTGGTATGCGGCCGGAATGGGCTGGTCGAGCAGCATCGACCTACCGAGGGCCCCTCGAGCCGAGGACACCTCGCCTCGGACCAACGAATGGTCGCCATAAATGGCCGTTGCGGGCACGGCGACGAAACGGGAAGGAGAATGTTCAGTGAAACGATATCGAATCGACGACATCATCACGAACTCGTGGGCGATTGCGGCCTATCGCGCGAAGGCTCTGGGATTCGTCCCGAAGTTGGCAGTGGAGATCGAGGACGCTCACTTGCTCCACGTGGAGGGCCGAACCTTCGCATATTGGAGCGATGGCGTCGTCACGAACGCGCGATGCATTCGGCTCAATGGTGCTCCGCCTCAGTCCCTGAGCGCTGCGGCGCGACGCTGGTTCATGCTCGCAATCCAGGCGCGATCGGCGAGGGTGGAGGGCGGCTACGAACTCTTGGCGCGCGTGACGGAGAACGGCCCCACCGCGCCGGCCCTCGTGGATGGGCCCGCGTCCGAGATCTGGAGGCACGGCGGCAAGGCGGCGCGCGCCCACGTGCAGTTGGGAGATCAGGGCGACGGCGAGCTTTACGTGCTGGTGTTCCGAGACCCCGACCCGCCACGGGCGTACGACGTGATGGTCTGCCAAAACGAACGCGCTGCCCGCGACGCGGCAGAGCGCTTCCTCGCGGCGCGGCCGACCGGGGCGGGCTGGCGCGAGGGGGCCCCTCGGGCCGAGGTAGTGCCATGAGTACCTGGCACTACCGCGAGTCGCTCATGCTGGTCGGAGACCAGCTTCGACGCCAAGGGACCGGGCCGAATGCCCGAGGAGCGAGCATCCCCGCGGACGGCGTGTCCGCGGATCGTCTCCAGGCGGACATCGACCCCATCACGGCGACCGCCGAATGGGCCACCGAATGGTCCAGGGCGAACTTTCCTCTCGTGCGTCTCTCGGATCTTCATGCCGCCCGCTTGATGGCGACACCGGCCAGGCCCAAGCTCCAGAGCCTTGTCGCACCATGGCACGCGTTCGCCATCGAGGTGCCCGAAGGGATGCTTCTCGCCCGCGACCCTCGGGGCGCCGCCGCATCGGTGACAACGGCCCATGTGCTCGTCCGTGACGGAAACGTCCAACTCTTTGGGTCGAGCGGTGAAGGCGTGGTGTGGGCTACGGCCTTCCGCCGGCTCGCAAGCCTCGGCGAGTCCATCGACGACGTATCGGGCGGCGCGCGGACCTCCACGCTCGAGAGCATGGACGAGCGCATGCTCGCCCTTCTCGACCGGCTGCTCGTCGGGACCTGCCTCGAGCTCAACTCGCCGGGGCACCGAAGCGTCATCGAAGCGGGCGTCGCGGAGCGGGCGAAGCCAAAGAAACCCCGGGACCTGCGGATCTGGCTCTATCGCGTCGAGCGCCCGGTCCTCGTCGATGTCCGCGAGGCCGTGCGGCATTACGTCGTGCGCGGCGGCGCGCCGCCGAACCTTCGCCCCGTCGTGCCTCGGTGCGTGTGAAGGGCCGCCGCCGAGCGCACCAAGCTCCCGTCCATCGTTCGGCCTTTCAAACGCTTCAACTCGAGAAGCCGTCCTCGTACGCGGACGGGGGGATGCTCGATCGCACGATCGACGCCGGAATGAGCCGTCACCATGGGGACATCCCACTCACGTTCGGATCGGTGGGTCGTAGAGTATCGACCGTCCTTGTTCATCCCATCCAATCGGAATGGCTCCGGCGCTATACACGTCGAGACCGGCGTCGGCCGCGTTTGGACGAGTTCCGGCGAACGCACACTCCCATTGACAGCACTCGATAGCAGCCCTTCGAGCTTGTACACCATTTAAGCGTCGGGCCCAATCACGCTAGGTCACTCACTTTCTTCTCGCCGTCGAAGGCGGGGTGACATCGCATTGCGAAGGACGGAACCTATGACGATCAACGTGGATCGGCTCACGGAGGAGTGGATCGGCGAAGACGCCGTGCCAAACGGTCTCGACGCCTTGGTGGCGGTCCGGAGAGACTGAACGATAAGATGGCAAACGGCGACAGGGAGAGACTCTTTGATGCGTCATCGAGGCTGGCTGGACCCGACGAGGCTCTGCTCTGTATGCACTAGCGAGAGCATGTGGTTCGAAATCGGCGTTGATTGACCCTGGACTTGGTTTCGTTTCGCCAAAGCATGTTCGAACGGAAGGAACGGCTTAGTGGGAATCTGGCTGCTCAGTGCGACGAGGAAGCTGCGGCCCTCGAACGAGCACTCACGGATCAACGAGGACTGCTCGCGGTCCTCGAAACAGTTCTCGAATGAGGGGCGGGCATGAGCGGCCACCAGGGCGCGTTCGTCCCCGCGCTCAAGGACTTTCGAATCGGTGCACGCGTCGAGGCGGTTGTGGGCTTGAGGGCAAAGCGGAGCTCCTTCCTCGGCGAAGAGCTTTAAGATCTCGGCGCGGGGCGTTCGCACGGCGATGTCACGCCATCGAGGCCACGGCCGACAGCATAGGATTCCAGGTCCAAACGACATCCGTCGGCTGAGAAGCTGACGGCCGCGCGGGGCGCCGGTGTTCCACGATCCTTGTGCGAGGGTGAATCGAGGTCCGTATAGTTGCTGCCCATGGACACCGTCCCCTCGATTCCGCACCTCGACCGTCTCATTGATCTGGCGCGCAAAGAGTGCCGCGCGTTTGAGCACCTCGAGAAACTCTGCGAGCTCTGCGCCGACGAAGGCCCCCGCATGCCATGCACACCTGGAGACGTGGCCGCCATCGCCTGGGCAAAGGCGACCATGCTCGACGCTGGCCTCGCGAACGTGCACGCGGAGACCGTGACTGCCCCCGTGTGGACGCGCGGGGAAAAAGAGGAGCGGTGCATGATAGTGGAACCACGCACTTTGGACCTGGAGATTGCCGCGCTTGGCGGCAGCGCCGGCACGCCTGCGGAGGGGATTTTCGAAGAGGTGATCGCGTTCAGCTCTCTCGAAGCGCTCGACGCAGCCCCCATCGATGAGGTCAAGGGAAAGATCGTCTATCTGAATCACCCTATTCAGTATCTACCCGACGGCACTGGCTACGACGCTGCGTCGTCGGAGGTGCGTATTTCTGGCCCCTCCCGCGCTGCCAACAAGGACGCCATGGGCTTGCTCATGCGCTCAGCCAATCTTTCAGCGGCCGCGCAGGCGGGTGCGCTCACGTACGGGCGGGCCCGCCATATCCCGGTCGCGGCACTGGCCGTGAAGAGCTTCGCTGCGCTCGACAACTTCCTCCGTAAAGGCGCGCGCGTGCGTATCAGGCTCACACTGAGCTGCTTCAACCTGCCCCCGGGCGAGTCGGCGAATGTGATCGGCGAGGTCGTAGGCAGCGACCTCGCCGAGGAGATAGTGCTCCTCGGGGCCCACCTTGATTCCTGGGATCTAGGCCAGGGTGCGTTCGATGGCGCAGGCTGCGCCATTGCCATCGAGGTCGCGCGCCTCATCGCGGCGCTGCCGCATCGCCCGCGACGCACCGTGCGCACAGTGCTCTTTGCCAACAAGGAGATGGGCACCAGCGGAGGCCTGGCCTATGCGTCAGCGCACACCGCGGAGGCGCCACGCCATGTGGTGGCCCTGGAAGCCGATCAAGGAGGCGGTGTGCCCTTGACGCTGCGGGTCCCGGCGCTCGCGGGTGAGCACGCCTTGACCAAGGCCCTCTGCGAGAACATTGCGCCGCTCGGCATTGCCCTTGATTCGGGCACGTCTCGCGGCGCCGACGACATCGCACCGCTTCGGCAACTCGGCGTGCCCATCGTGGATGTACTGCAAGACACGAGTCTCTACCTCCAGCTGCGTCACACCGAGGGCGACGTGCTGGAGGTCGTTGAGCGCGCCGACCTCGAAACGGCCACGCTGGCGTTCGCGGTGGCTGTGTGGGTGCTCGCCAACGCCGAGGGAGACTTCCGCGTAAAATAAAGCGAATGCGCCTTCGTGACGGTTCATCGGCTGCCCGCGTGCCTGTGCACCAGCGTGCGGGTCGCTCGGCCCTGGTCGACACCTGATGACCCCCGCACGATAGTTGCCAGGTCTCGCCTCCCTTCTGGGAACAGGACTCCGGCCTTTTCTCTATCGCCTTCGGGCGCGCTGCACTGAGCACCCTACCGGAATCGATGCGATGCCTTCGGGCGAGTGCGCCGTGCAAAGCACGGGAGGTCCCGATGAACTAAAGATTCATCACCAACTCGGGTCAGGCCGAGCCGGTAAGGGCGCCACGAACCTCGCCTAGATTGGAAAGGCGGGCTGCAAAAGCCGAGTGGCGTAAACTGCTCGTAACGAACAACGCTCGCGCTGCTCGTTGACGGGCTACCAAAGATGCCATGGTGAAACACGCGTGCTCGACACCAGACACGCAGGTTGAAGTCAGCGTTGGAACCCTCTGTACGCAAGGCAAACCGCCGTAGGCGGAATTCGCAGAGAGATCTGGACCTTCATTTGCCCGTTGGTCTGGAGTGTTCGATGTTTTGTCGACACGTCGTTCGTCTTGTCCTGAAACGACGACGACCGGGTCTGCCAGGGGAAAAGCTGAACACCTACAGCATCAAGGGGACCTCTCGTGAACACGGGAACCTCCAGCCGAGCGCCGGGACCGAAACGCCCGGCAAGCCGCCAAGTCCGGTGACGTCTCGTCGGAGGGGCAGAGCCTTCGTAGTAGTCGGAGCGCGGGAAAGCCGCGTACATGGCGAAGGGAGGCAGTAGGTGAATACGGCGGCGGAACCTTGTCCGACAACAGTTGGCGACGGCACGACACGATTCGGCGAAACTCGCGGCGCTCGTGCGCGCGCTGCGCGACGCAGACGACGCGATTCATGACGAGCACATTGCGTATGCGGCACGAGCTGTCATGGATCCGACCAAAGATCCGCGCGTGATTTCCTACCACGACATGCGAGAGTGTCTCGCATGCGCCCATCGCTCATCGCGCGCGCCGATGTGGCTCGCCCGATGGAATGCGGGGGCGACCGGCGATGCGTACACTACGGAGCTTCGGCGTCTCGCCGACGGCGTGAGGGAACGCCTCCGACGCGCTTCATGCGGGAGCCGCAAGCCGGTCGTCCGTCCGGTCACGGCACCATCCACCGCACCGCCGGAGGCTTGGCTCGCGCTGGCTCGCGTTGCCCACGGCGTATGGCCGTCTCGGCCACCACGGGTCTCGTCGGTGCGGGTCCAGGATGGCGCGGCCCTTTGGCATCTTCATGGGGTAGGTCGTGCGAGCCACCCCGAGGCTCCGCCCGCCGTCCCCTTGACGCTCGACCGCGAAAGGTTTCGCTGAAGGACTTCTCGTTCGAAGAACTTCGCCAGGAATTGATCACTCGTTGGCAATCGGTGATCGTCAAGCGGCAGAACGACCTCGAGGCCATGCGAAGCCTTCTCCACGTGGACTCCCACGGCTAGTCGACTCCGTCCCAACGCGGTATCGTCGGCCCGGCCGCCGCAGGTAGGACGACGACTCCCCGCCGAGGCGCCCGCACGCCGCACGAAGCCCGCAAGCGCTCTCGGGCCACCAAGTCCGCGAACCGTCACGCCCCCGTCGCCCAGACGGCCGTTGGGCCTCCCTCGGTAGGACGAGCGCACCCGGATGCGCAGCGTCCACGCGGCCGTGCGGTGGGCGCCGCTCGGCCGTCGCCCTCGGCATCGAGCGGTTGTAGGCTAGGTGACGCCATGGCCACGCTCCGCCCCGTGACCCACCTCGAGAACATCATCCGCGCGTATCCGAACGCCTGGCGCCGATTCGACCAGATCCTCGTCCAGCGACACCTCCACGGGGACTGGCCCTCATGGTGCTATTGCCCGATGGGGGTGGGCGCGACCACGATCGTGGAGGAAGCCAGCGGCTACGAGTTGCCGCGGGAGCAACCCATGGTTACGCACGACCCGAGGCACGCGGCCGCGGTCGAGCAGCTATCACTCCACGCGGCAGCGTTGGCCGCGTTGGCCGCGTGGCGTCCTACGCAGGGGTACTATCGCTTCCACCCGGAATTGCTGTCCGCCCTCAAAGACACCGACCTGTCGGGCCAGATCCCCGTCGAACACCTCTATCGGTTGCCCGAGTGGTGCGTGTACATCGAAAACGAGGACGAACGCACGCACGGCTTCTTCGCCCATCTTGACTACCCGCGCGAGGAGGCTCCCAAGCTGCGTCTGCTCATGGACCATCGATACGAGGGACTGATTCCTGTCGGCCTCTCGCTCAGGGGGACACTCGAGGAATCCTTTTCGGCGTATGCCATGCCCGGTCGACCCGACGGGATGAGCGAGGAAGAGTACGCGCCAGACGTCCATCGCATGCTGAAGGATGTCTTCGCTCCCGCGGTGGCCGTTCTCCTCTACCTCTGTGCGGGCGACAAAGAGACGCGGCCGACGTTGAATGCGAAACGCGTTCACTCGAAGCCGGGCCTTCAAAAACGAAAACACGGTGTCGGCCGATACCAGCCCGTTCTCGGAACCGAAGTATGGGAGACCGGCTTCCGCCTTGGAACGGCGCTTGAGCGCGCACGCTCCGACTACGACGGGCCGCCCCTCCGGACGATGCGGCCGCACATCCGAAAGATGCACTACCACAGCTTTTGGGTGGGATCCGGGGAGTCGCGGAGACTCGACCTTCGATGGATGCCCCCAATCCCCGTGAACATGGAATTGCCGAATGCGCCCACCGTGTTGAAGGTGGACGAACGCTCTCGCAAATAAGGAGATCGCCATGCCCGTTCTTCGACCCGTAACCCACCTTGAGTCCGTGTCGCGCGATTACCCGGGTGTTTGGCGACAGTATGCGGAGCTCATCGCCCAGCGACGTCAGCTCGGCGACTGGCCGTCCTGGTGTTACTGCCCCATGGCGGCGGCCTATGCCTGCGTATCGGGCGGAGGGAGCAATCGCGTTGGGCTCGGTGAGTCGGGCGAAATCGCCAGGGTGGCCGCTCTGGCTGCAGGGCGGCCCACGCAAGGTATCTATCGATTTCACCCGGAGATGCTTTCCGCGTTGCGCCAGACGGAGCTCACTGGCGACCTTCCAGCCTCGCATTTGCACCGACTGCCCGAGTGGTGCGTTTACATCGAGCTCGATATGCCTTCGCTTGTCGGGCATCTTCATGGCTTCTTTGCTCACTTGGAGCATGACGCGAACGACGGTCGCTCGGAGCTCCGATTGCTCCTCGATACCGACGCCGGACTCGCCGCCATACCGGTTCATTTGGGTGGGACGTTGGAGGAATCCATTGCAGGTTTTTTCGAGGAAGCCAACCGGGTTCGCGAAAACCTCCTTCCAGACGTTCCGAGCTCCCTCACCTCGCCTCCTCCGCAGGGGGAAATGATTTCGTTCGGAAGCCAGGTGGTGCAACCCCTTATCGCCGTGTTGCTTTATCTGTGCGTAGGCGATGCCGAAACCCGCCCCACGCGCAACCGAAGAAGCGTTCACGGACACCCCGGCATCAAGCGCGATAAGAAAGGGCCGGTTCAACCGCCCGGCATCCCGGAGGTGTGGGAGACGGGGTTCCGGCTGGGGGCCGCCATGGTTCGCGCACGCGACACATATGCGGCCGGAGAGACGGGGCGTACGCTTCGTCCCCACATTCGGAAGATGCATTACCACAACTTCTGGATCGGCTCCGGTGAGTCGCGCAGGCTCGACCTTCGGTGGATGCCGCCGATCCCGGTGAACATGGAGATGCCCGACTCGCCCACCATCCTCAACGTCGACGAACGCTCTCGGAAATAGCCTACGCTCCGGAAAGGGATGCAGCCCGAAGCGCCCCCCGGTACGCTCGGGTTATGGCTCCCGTCCACCTGAACCCCGCGCTGAAGGACTTCTCGTTCGACGAGATCCGTGACGAGCTAATCGCTCGGCGACGTGCCGCCATTGCGAAGTGGGAGAAGGAGGTCGAGGTCCTTCAAGGGTTGATGGATGCTGAGACGGACGGTCCCACAGCGACAGGTGCCCTAAACGGGCAAGGGAGCGTTCGCGCCACCGCCGTCTCGGCCGAACCTAAGCGCAAACCCGTAGTCTCCCCACGCGGAAAGGAAGAGCGCCCAAAGCCGTTGCCGACCGAAATGACCACCAATGAATTGGTCTGTGACGTATTGCGGGGATCGGATGGTCTTCGTGTCGCGGAGCTGCACGTGGCGCTCGAGAAGCGAGGTTGGACGACGAGAGCAAAGAACCCACGGGCCTTATTGAACACAACGCTCTATCTCTTGAAGAGGGACAACAAGGTGACCCTCGACGATGACGGGCGTTACCACCTCGTAGGCTGACCATGCCGCGAAAGGGCAAATCACTGGAGTCCTTCTCAGACCACGAATTGTGGCAGGAACTCTTTGCACGCCTCGAGCTCCAGATCGAACGAAGCAAAGAAGCACTCCAGGAATTGGAAGGCGTCCATGGCACGCCCGCGCAGCCGTCGCGCGAGGGGGCAAGAGTCCCTATCCAGCGTAAGTCCAAGCGGCCGCCACACCAGCTTAGTCGCTGGAAGGCGGAGGCCAGCGTCCTCAAAACCTTCGAAAAGATGCGAGGCCAGCCGCCGAGAAGCACCACCCGAGAGGCGCAGTTGGCCGGGGACCGTATCGGCGCGTTCGTCGAAAAATTCCCGACGGGCATGGCCGCCGACGAAGTGCGGAAGTATTTCGGCATGGACGTCGCGCTGTTTGGCCGCGCAGTGGCCGAGGCGGTTCTCGCCCAGCGCGTTCGTCGCGATGGGGACTTCCTCGTCCCGTCGGCGCGCCGCCAAGCCCGGCGCCCGGCTCGACCGGTGACACCGAACAGCAAGGAAATTCCTCGAGCGCAGCCGGTCATGGCGCAGGCCGCGGTGACAACGAGAGCCATCTTTCCGACGGACTTTATCATCCAGGCCCTGAGTCGCTCGGGGCCATTGACCGTGAAGGAGGTCGCCATCGCGATCCAGAAAGCTGGCTGGAAGGCGAATTCTCCCGATCCAGAAACCAAAGTTCGCGTGTTTCTGTCGCGGCTCTTTCAGGAAAAGAAGGTCGAACGACTCGATGACGGGAGGTACGAGTTGGCGCCCGGGGTGCATTGAGTTGCCCAAGGAGTGAAGGTCGTGCAAGCTCGTCGTCTCGACGAATCAAGACGACGATGAACTCATTGCGTGGTGGGTGCACGACTGCCCTTAATCCACGCTTCCCGGGTCATTTGCGGCTGCGGTCGAGGGGGAGTACGAGCTTTATTAGTGCGCGCAGAACGCGATGCGTCCTACCACCATTGCACGCTTCGGGGATGCTCCTGGCGATTTCCTGTCGGGCATGGGACTCAATGAGGCAGATCCAACTCGTCGCGACGGAAGCTTGCTTTGGAGGCCATGGGGCGATCAGGCCAGTGGCGATCCTGGAACGGACTCACCAGAGTCACCACCCATGTTGTGCCCGAGGGTTTCTCCCCTCGTTCACGACGCGGCGAGCAGCCCCTTGGCGACCGCACATAGGTCCGGTGTACATCGCCATCGACGTTTTTCTTGGAGTTGACGATGTAGTTGTCCGGATGAGGCGCACAGGGACGCCTCGGCCTGGACGCTCCCCACACGGTCAAACGCGCCTACGCGGTGGCTGGCCTTATCCGGCTCGGCCCCCTCATGACCGTGGCGTTCCCCCGCGATGCAGAGCATTCTGGCGGCATGGCTTTAGAACCCGCGAGGTCAATTCCGAAGGAATGTCCGTTCTGGGACCCTAGCGTCACGCTCGGACGCATTAGGAACGGAGTTATCGAGTTCTCCCATAGGAAGGGGGGACAAGGACGATGCGCTCCGCACGATTGAGCAAGATATGCGCGAGGGGGTCGTGTTCTTTCTCGCTTGGACTGGGCAGTATCGTACAGACATCTTCACCGTGGCAGCAGAGGACGTGTCGGGCTTTCGCGCCACCCGCTAATTCACCCTCGGCCTTGGGCGTTGGAGGGTCCTCTTTCCGAAACTAAGCCGATCGAAGAGGGAAAGGCCGCTCGATCGGGACCGATGAAGCCATGCTGCGCATGGGTTGCTCGCAACGTGGGGCCTTGGAAAGGACGAGGCCGAGTTCCATCAGGATGGCAAAGGGGTTTCGTCCGGACGGGAAGAGCGGCCCCACCGCTATCCCCGCAGCATTCGGATTGGCCGGTGTGGACCTTCACACATACACGGGTTGGGGCTCGGGAGCGGGCTTACGGCTCAACATGCTACCTTCGGACGGAAAACGTCGCGCAATTGCAGTCGGGCTTCCTTTCGCGACCTGAGCGCCGCTGGCCGCGCCACGCGGGTCGCCATCGTTTGCCATCGTTATCTTGACTCGACGACAACCACCACGCGGGGACCAGTGGCCCTCGCTAGGTCGCGCTCGAGTGCCACCGGGTTGCGAATGCGATGCTCAGGGTCGTACACAAAACAGATGAGCGTTCCGCAGTCCGGGTGCGCTCCATATCTCGCCATGTCGAGAAGGAGGCCGTTCGCCACATCGCGGTCCGCCTGTCCTTCGTGCGGCATCTTTGCTTCGAGGACAATACGCTGCGGCTTTAGTAGAAAGTCCATTCGAGCGGAGCCTCCGGCATGGCTCGGCGTCCATTCCTCAGGGCGAACGTCGTCGAAGAAGACGCTCAGGAGGCCGTGGAGGAGATGCTGCACGTCGTATTCGTCATTCATCGGGAACCCGTCGCGCGTACGGTGCTGGCGGCCAAGCCGACGAGCCACTTCAGGAAAGCGCCGAAGCATGCGGAGCACCTGTTCAAGCGCGGTGTCCTCGGCTGCCGAAGGGGCGCTTTTCCGCGGTCGCCGTATCTTCGACTCCAACCCCTCGGCCCGGACCTCCGACCTCTTGAATTCGACCATGGCACGCTGGATCTGCGCGAGTGCCAACGGCCGTGTTTTGTGTCCTATGCCTGGATCGAACAGGGTGTCGAAAATCGGCGTGGCCTGGCCATCGAGGTCCATCTCGACCGCGAGTCCGGCCGCGCGAACAAGGTCCTTCGCACGCTCTACATTGCCCAGTACGAACGTCCTCTGTTCGCGCTCCGAGGCGACCGTGGCCGGCAGCCAGGTCCAAGGCTTCGCCTGATGTTGTGCGCGCATGTCCTGCCATCGTGCCAGGGCATCGTGAAGTCGTTCGAGGTCTCCGTGCGCCTCCTCGCAAAGGAGGTCAGGGCCCTGCAGGGCGGATATCGTCGGATTCCCGGCTTTGTTGTTGTTTTGACGCGGCTCCTTCTCGTGCACGTTATTCAAGAAAGTACCTCCAGCGTCGTGATGGACGCTCGGCGCCGCCAGACCATTCACCCATGAGTTTCGAGCAGGTGTCTTCTTGCTCTTTCGGAACATGGTCACCATCGCGGGTCCCCGCGGGACGCCAACGAACGAAAGTGGGCAACATCTCGGGCCTTTGGTTCGAAGTAGGAGCATGACCATCCAACAGGCCTTTCTGGTTCGAGAGCTATTGGATGCAGCGCGTGCGATGCTGCAGAACGCGAAGGGGTCCCGTCGGCGCCTTCAGCGCGCCGTGGACAATGGCCAAAGGGCTCATCTCGATTGGAAGCCCATCGTGGACGCCGGCCAAACTCCTCGGCCACGGCGCACACCACGCTCGAAAGTTCAGCGCGATGGACGCGACTCCTGAGGAGACCTCGTCACCCCGGCCACGGGAATGGACATCGTCGGCCATCCATGCCCCATCAGAATAGGGTCCCCTGCGAACCCGGCGTACTGGGGTTGCGCCTGGTCCGCGCCGGCGCCGATGCCTTCAGCCCCGCTGCGACCAGCGGATCCTCGACGTACACCTCGAGCGCCGCCGAGATTCGGAATTGGTCGGGCAGCACCGCGGCCATCGCCGAGCGCGTGCTCGCCGCATCGAACCAACGTGCGAGGTGGTCGGGTGAGACGAGCACCGGCATACGCTCGTGAATGGCTGTGAGGGGGCCGAGCGCGGGCTGCGTCACCACACGACAGCCTTCACGCACTTCACCATTGGCTGTCACCTCGCGCATGCAGAGCGCTGCGAGCATCAGCACCGCGCCTTCCTTGTCCCTCACCGCGTAGGGAATCTTGTTCGGCTTTTCACCCTGCCATTCGTAAAATTTCGTGAAGGCCACCAGACCGCGCGCGAGGCGCTCGTACTGGCCGTTCAGCAAGCGTTCCGAGCGCGTGAGGACGATCGGCTCTCCATTGTACATGCCCGCGCCCCAGCGCTGATCGGCCAGCACGAACCGCCCGTCGACGCGCTGGAGCACCGGCACCTTTGCGGACGGCACGACGTTGCGCCTCGGCACCGAAAGATCAAGTTGCACGTCGAGCTCCGCGCCGAAGGCTTGCCGAAAGGCATTCACAATCTTCGCCGCCGTGTAGTCGACCTCGCCGCGTCCGCACATTGAAGATGTTGTGACACGGACGCCTTCGAGCGCAACGTCGACGCACGAAGCTGCGACGCGCCTGCCAACAACACCATGGGATTGTAGATACGACGCGGTACCTCGGTGCACAGAACCGGCGTTTCCGGCGGAAGCGGCTTTCTCTCTCTCGATCAGGGACGGCCTGGAAGGACTCTGATACCTTCTCGCTCGTGAGCCAGACAAGGCACCCATTTTCCTCATTCCATCCGTTTGCCGAGCGTGCTGAGGAGGCGTTTGTCCCCGTCATCGGAAGAGTGGACCGAGAAACCGCCCTCGTCGTCCTCGACGCGAACGTTCTCCTGGCCCCGTATCAGACAAGCTCCGCGACGCTTGATGAGATCGAGCGCATCTACGGTAAATTGCGTGCGGATGGACGACTAATCGTTCCCGCGCAAGCAGCGCGAGAGTTCGCAAGGAATCGGCCCAATCTGATCACCGCCTTGTACAAGCGGGTGCGCGACGCTCGCGCAGTCGGGTTGAATGGCAGCTATGAGCTTCCTCCCGCCGTTCGTGGGATGCCCGAGCACAGGATAGCTGCCGACGAACTGGACAAGATCCATGCGGCACTGAAATCGCACCGCCGAGCCCTCGATGCGCTGGCAAAGCAAATTGCTAGCTGGCATCACTCCGACCCCGTCCTCGAGGTATACAACCGGCTCTTTGATTCGACGGTAGTGCGTGAGGTTTCTCTCGACGCGAAGACCGTGGAAGAGATTCGCCGGTCCCGATACGAGACCAGAATCCCCCCAGGATATAAGGACAAATCCAAGGACGATGGTGGCGGTGGCGATCTTGTGATCTGGCTAACGATCCTTGAAGCAGCCACCACCGCCAAACTCGATACTATATTTGTGAGCGAGGAGACAAAAGCAGACTGGTTCCATCGAGCGGATAATGAACCCGTATTCCTCCGTTATGAGTTGATGCAGGAGTACCGCTCCGCGACGTCGGGCAAGATCGTCTCCCACCTAACGTTATCCGGGCTTCTTGCTTACTTTGGAGCAAAGGAATCCGTCATTCAAGAGGTCAAGCATACTGAGTCGGAAGCTTGGCTCTTCTCGTCTGAACGTATCTTGACGCCGCAGCATTACGTTCCACCGAACGAGCTCGCACGCCTTGTCGAATCGATGATTGTTGCACGACTGCGGGAAGTCGCTGGTTCGATTGCTATCGTAGCGACCCAGGTTGGTACTCCGGACATTATCGTTGAGCTGCCGAGTCAGCGCATCGGCGTGGACATCATCGTCGCCCCTGATGTCGAGTACTCTTCTCGGAGCGTAATCTTGGGTATTGAGCGAGCATTGGCAGCTTTTCGTTCGGGCCAGTTTGCCGAAGTAGCGATAGTAATTGTCGCTCTCGACAGTAGGACCGCCAGTAAGGTTGAGAGTAAGTTCGCTGAGGAAGGCTACCTTGGCCCCGGCGCGTCGGCCGTCGTGCTTGAATCAACACCGGCGGGACTCCGAACCGCGTTGAATCAGGCATCACACCCCATTCTCAAGCAAGCGTTTCCAATTGCGCCGTTGGAAAGAAGCGGCTCCTGAAATCAGATCAGGACCGCGCGTCCCATGATGCTTCTCCGCAATGCGAATATACGTCGCTCGGCCGATTGGTGACCATGGAGCATGCCATTTTCGTCTACGGCCTCGGGCTGATGTTGTTCTCGCGGAATTGGACCGAAGGGACTACCATACTGCACCTTGAGGGATACTGTGCACGCGCGGATGATCGCTGGCTGCCCCCACACCCGGCTTGATTTCGCTTGAGCGCGTTGTGTCGCCCCGGACGGCCGGTCAAGACGAGATCAACGCGGGCGTTGTATTTCAAGTGAGCCTCGCGATGCCGACGGCCACCGTGCCGAGCGCAGAGCGAGGCTCGACCATGGTCGACGGAACCGACGCGAGGTAGCATACGCGCTACCTCAAAATGGAGACGGAGTGAATCATGACGGAGAGCAGCATCACGGCGCTAAACGGTACGCTCGTTCGAGTTGGCCCCAACGCGTGGCAGTGGATCGATGGCACCCCGGAGCCACGTGTTGAGGATTTGCTACTTCGGCGGCTCGCTCCAAATTTTCGGGTCTCCGCCGGCCATATTGAGATCCCGATACGCTGGCGCGACTTGTATCCCGGTACCGATCAGGAGGCCGCTGCGGCGGTCCAGCAACTCGTGCGCGAGTACCCGGACCAGGTCGACATTTTCGCGGAGGCGACCGCCGAAATGCTCGATGATCATCGCGTCTGGACCGCAGGTTACCGAGTGCCGAGAGCCGCATGGGATGCCGTGATGTCCAGAGCCGTGGGGTGCTCGTGGGACGCCGCGGATGAGGCGGACCTGCTTGAGCGGGCGCGCGCTTTGCGGGGGGAGTAACCGGGGGCGCCTTCGCGCGAAGAACACGGCCATGCGCGACCGGGTCGAGTGCGGCCGCCCGCGATGGACAGGCCCAGCTTGCCGGGAGTCGCGATTGTGCCAACGATACCTGGCTGCGCGCGCCGGCGCGTTTCCACGGGAGGGGTACCATGGCGAACAAGACAGCTTCGTCGACGCGACAAGATGCAAACAACGTCGCAGGAATGGACGCGTTCATTGACTTGGGCCGCATCCCCGAAGTGATTCTCAACAACGGCGAAGCCGCGGTTCGGATCTGGGGGCGCAACGACATTGCCGTCATGGTCTACGACATGGGCGCCGTGTCGGGGGACCTGCGCGAACCCCTCACCGAGATGGGGTGGGATGGGACGACGCGTGTGTTTGGCGTCGATCGCGCTCGAGCGCGCGCCGCGCTCGGTGCCGTCCACGACATGCAGGCCGCATGGGCGGACCGCCAGCGCGACGGGGTGGCCCAGATCATCGTGGCCACAAGTCGGGGCCCTGTCCTCGTGAACTTCGAGCCCGAGGGCGAAGGCTTCAGCATTGATCCGGCAACCCTCAGACCGGAGTCGGGTGCGCCGGAGAACGTGCGCATCAATGCACGGTCGAATGGAACGGCCTGAGGAGGACCGCGCCCGAGCGGCAGCGCCGAAGCCGGCGCCGAGGACGATTCGACGAGGGCGCGTGGACGTCGTGATCGCGCCGCCCCCTGCGCTCGAGCAAGCTCTCGCTACTCCGATGACGGCTCGCCATTGACGGCAAGGCCCATGGCCGCAAGCTTCTCGCGAACCTGTTGGAAGGGGACTTCGTAGGCGTCCTCGACGTAGCCGTCACCGGGCGCCATGAGGCGTAGCACCTCGGCCGCCCACCACGCCCAGTCGGCGGGGATTGCGCCGAAGTGCTGCAGTGCCGCAACGACCTCGCCGGCGTCGCGGCCCTCCAACCAGCGCGTCCAGCACATGATTTGATGCTCTCCGTTCCCCATGCGCCACGCGATGCTGAAAGGATGCTCGCCGGGATAGAGGACCCAGGGCGGCCGCAGAAAGTCGTATGCTGCGATCTCGCTGGCAATGGACCGATCCAGGAGCTCGTTCCTTCTGGCTAAGATTTCGTCCCGTGTCGGCATGGGAGCGAAGTTCAGCATGGACGTGCCCCGGTGAGAATCGCGGCGGTCGCAAAGGCCTTCGTCCTCGGCGTCGTAGCGGTCCGAGGGTCTCGAGTTTCGAAAGGGAGTTCCCTGCGTTCTCGTCCTGGAGGTTGCAGGATGACGAGGGAGAGGCACGTCGTGACGTCGCGAGAGCACCGTGCCGAGCCTCGTTCGTCGAATCACTTCAGCCAGGGTGCGAACCGCTTGGTAAAGATGGGGGCGGCCTTCTCGACCGCGTCCCACGTATCGTCGTCGAGTTTCGGTTCGTCGTGGCCATGGGGGCCCTTGCGTTTGCCAAAGAGCTTCTTGAGGTCCGCCGTGATCCACTTGCCGCCCATATTTCGGAACCACCCGAAGGCGAACTTTCGGAGCTCATCGTCGTCGATCAAATGGTCGGACCACAAGCCGCGCGGCATGGCCGCTTTGACCAGCTCGGTACCTTTGGCTTTCCGTTTTTTTACGGCGGCCAGAAGGGAGGCATGGTCCGCAAACCGCGATTCATCGAGGAGCCCGTGGATGGCGGCCCAGGCGACGAACAATCCCGTGGCCGCGTCGGGGTATTCGTCCAGCCCCAACGCTTCCATTACGGACAGCACGATCGTGAGCGATTCGTCCAAGGAGACGTGGAGCTCGACGCTTGCGCCCTCGTCGAGCACCTTATTCGACAATGGGACTCGCTTCTGAATTGTGCGAGTCTTCGCAACCACCGGTGCTCCGTCTGGAGCACCCAGCACCTTGACGACGTCGGCCTCGGTTGGCTTCTTCCAAGGAATGCCCAGCACGGTTTCCCCGATCTTGGGGCGTACCCACGCATGCGAAAGATACGGGAGGAACGAGCTCACATTTTTGCGAATCGGTGGATAGGCCTCATTGAGAATGTGGTGGGAGAACATCAATTCGATGCCCGCCTTGGCCACGTCGAAGCCGTCCGATTCGTCCGCGTCGCTCGTCGATAAGATGGGCTTCTTGCCCAGCACCTTTGTGACGTAGTCGATGACCTCGGGGGCGTCCGCACGCATGCCTATGATGGAGGCCAGCGCGCGTACCTTGGGGCCCAGCTTCTTCATCAACGCCGTCGGCTTCCGAACGGGTGAAGCCGACATGGCGGGTAGCGCTTTGGCTTTTCCGTCGCCGCAGTCAAGCCACGCCTCGAAGTCGAAGTCCTCGGCCTTCGGGGCCGTGACCTTCCTCTCCTTCAGCCATGCGGCGAGAGCCCGCCGCCCCTTTTTGCATTCCTCGTCATCGAGCTCTTCGATCCCCGTATCGCCGCACGACCATCGCACGAGGAACTCTTCGAAGCTGTTTGCGACGGTGCCCGCGCCGCCCTCGGAGCCGAGCACCCCGACGGCGGGCGGCGAGGCATCTCCCGTTTTCACCAGCACGACTTCCGAGCCCTCCGGCAGGGTCAAAAAGCAAAAGGCATCGCGGCGAAGGCGCTTTGCGGCCTCCTTGCTCCATTCTTCGGGGGCCGGCCGGATGAAGAGCCCATCGAACCAGCCGACCGAGCCATGCTTCTGCGTGCGGACCCACGCGCCGAGCTCGGAAAGTAACGCGGGCACCTTATGACCTTTGGGTACCTTGGAGAGGTCCACGGAGTACTTTGCCATCGGCGCATCGTGACCAAGAAACGTCCGCTTGCCAACTCAACGCTCATTCTCGCCTGCACGAGAGGGCGCGCGTGGATGGAGTCGACCACGCCGTTCGGCGGACAGGCGCGGCACGCCTTGGCGAGGGAGCGGGGGCCGAGGAGAACGCCGCAGATGACGTGCGTGAGCCAATCGCGGCGCGCCGCTGGGTGTCGCGTGCACGTCCTCGCGCGGACGAGGCGTCAAAGCTTTCGGAGGTCAAGGCTGGTAACGCCCTTTCCACCCACGCCAACGCCGGACCATGGCGTATTTCTGCAGAGCGTCGCGTCAATGGAAACGGCGTGACCATTACTGACCGCCACATGGAAACGGCGATGCCAATTCGCAATTTCGGTCCTGCATTGGAGCCCGCCGTAAGTGTCCTCGCGGAACTCACTTAGCTAAACGAATTTATCTAGCGATTTTCACCACTTTGCGAGGGCCTGTACCCTCAGGGCTCAAGGGCTGTACCCCTAGGATCCACTTACGGAGACGGGGGACTGCTCGATTTGGGTATTTTCGGCGGACTTGCTGAATGGCATCTGGCTTGCTGAGAAGCTTTGCATGCGGCCCGTAAACGAATGACGGCCGTGCGAACCCGCGCCAAATAGGTGAAAGCCTCATGAAACAGATCCCGCGCCCGCGCTCGACCAACCACCTCGTCGGCTACGTCATCGCCGCAACATGCAGCTCGATGCTTCTCGCCGCACGCCCGGCAATAGCGCCTTCGACCGTCACGGTCACGCAAGCCATCGCTCCATGCGAAGAGACGGAGAGGCGAACCGCGCCTTCAGAGCGGGCGCGCGAACGACGGTCGCCCCCTTAGGACGATCGCCGGCACTGATCGTCCTAATTGGTCCGAAAGTGCCTAAATAGATTGTCCAATTGACTTAAAAGTGACCAATTGCGATCGAAAATGCAAAAAAGAGGGACTTCCAATTGGTCACAATCCGACCAGGCCGAATCCCACCGTCGGCGACTTTCCTCTCGATGGCTCGCTGCACCGACGGCGGCGCGAACCGAGAAGTTCCAACCGCCAGCGAGCCAGCGGACGTTCAACGTCGGAGGAGAGGTACTCCTCATGTGACCCTGCGTAGATCCCGTCCGATCGTCGAACCATGCTGGCATCGGGAGCGTAGCCGAGGAACGATCCCTCCTTGCTCGCTCCTGCTCCTAACCGCGCTCCCCTCTCCATGCGGTAGCCTGGGCGGATGAGCGACGAGGCGGAGCGGGTGTGTACGTTATGGACGGCGGTTACGGGTGACGGCCACAGCGCCATCGCGAAGGCTGGATGGCGCTCGTGGCCCCCGGGGGTGAACCTACACGCGACGAAACGGCGCGAAGATGCGGTGGCCGCGGCGATGGCGTACGGACAAGAGTTCGGCGTTGGATACGTCGTCCGTTTCGACCTGAAGATAGATCCCGACGAGCGAGCACTCGACGCGCTGGACATCGACTCGCTATCGCGCGACCGCGCCCTCGCGACGGCCATCATGGAGGAGACCAAGTATCGGGGGCGCGTAGAGGACGATGAGATCGCGCGCGCAGAGGCAGCGATGGGGCGCCGCTTCCCGGCGGCATGGCGCGCGTACATTCAGAGCCCCGTCTGGTTCTGCAAGGGTTGGCTGCCCAGGGGCTCGTTCGATGGGGGCGCTTTTGTTTGGCTCTACACCCCGGCCGAGAGCGCGGACATCGTGCTGGTGTGGAAGGACCTAGAGATTGCCCCTCCTGGCATGGTCGTGATCGGTGGAGACGGGGCTAGCGAGCACCTCACGCTCGACGAGCGCGATCCCCGAACTTCCGTGACGTTGACGAACAACGTGGAAGTGAGCTGGGAGGACTCCATCGTGCAGTGCCGTTCCATCGAAGCGTTCATTCGCTCGATCCAGGACGATACCTTCCGCTTTGTCTTCGGCACCGAAAAGGAGATGTCGAGCGGGCCATGAGAGAGAAACCCGATGGCACGTCTTCTCACAATAGGCCTGCTTCGGTTCGGGAACGTCCCGCTGGGGGCATCGCAAGGTAAATCGGAAAAAAGCCCGCGTGGGTGCACTCCACGCGGGCTCCATAGGTTACGCGGCACCTGCCGCGACGGCTCGAACCTTCCGGGGGGTTGCCGTCTTAAAATCGTACGCTCGACCGGGGGGAGGGAGCGATGCGCTGCGGCCCATTCTGCAGCGACTTGACTGCACGACGCCCTTCCAGCAGACGCTCTTCGAAGAGAGGTCCGAAAGAGGTCGTTTACGAGGGGATCAAGACGGAAGCCAATTTCTTAGCGGCTCGTTTTGGTAGCTCCTTGGCCAGTTCGTTCGCGAACGTGATTACGGCCTTCACGGCCGCGTTCTGGAGGCCCACGAGAATCTTTTCGCACATTGGACTCCTTGGGTGGGCGTCCTCCTCCTTCGGGCTGCCCCCGAAAGGGGGAAAACAGCTCCAAGGTGCGACTTAAGGACGGTCGCGCGGGGCCGCAAGATGCCACGTCGGATATAGCGGAGATGGGGATCGCGGAAGACTTAGCAGCCGGTCGTCCGCGGGCGTGCCGCCGCCGGGCCCGGTAATCTTGTCCGCCGAATTTAATGTCGAGTGTCCATGACTTACGGAGCTCGGGCGCGCGTGCCCCTCGCCGGCGCCGACGCGTTACTGCTAGAACGTTCAGTACGCATGCGCGCCGCGGTGGTTGATCTCCTTGCCCGTCTCGGCTCCCGCGTGGAGGCGGCCGAGAACCTCGTTCGGGACGTTCCGTCCCTGCCCCTCGATTGGCCGGAACTTGATGCGCTCTTGCCTGACGGCGGCCTCCCACACGGCGTCGTTGAACTCACCGCCCCACAGGGGCTCGGCGGGACCACCGCGCTCGCCTTGGCCGCGGTGCGCGCCGCACACGCCCGCGATACGCGCGCCTGGTGCGCGTGGGTCGACCCCGAAGGCACCCTTCACGCGCCCGGCGTCGTCCAAGCCGGGGTCGACCTGGCGCGCCTTTTGGTCGTACGCCCTCCCCGCTCGGAACTCGCCCGCGTGGCCGTGACCACGGCGTCGGCGAAGGCCTTCGAGGTCCTCGTCGTTGACTACCACGCGGTTCCTGGCGCTATCGAGGCGAACGGGCCTGCTCGTTCGGCGCCCAAGAAGCGTGCGTGGCCAGAGGTCGTGTTCATCCGCAAGCTGGCCCTTGCCGCGGCGGAGGCCGGAACCTCGGCCCTGCTTCTCACGGACGCCGCCGCCCCGCGCGCGCAGCCTTGGCCCGTCGCCCTCCGGCTCGAGCTCGCGCGGACGGTGGATGCGATGGTCCTGCGCGTCGGCAAGGACGCCCGCGGCCGCGTCGGAATGGCGAAAACGATCCCCCTGCGATCGCGGCCACAGCGTCGGAGCGCCGGCTAGCCATGCGCGTCGCCGCGATTCACCTTCCGGAGGTGCGGCTCGAGCTCGCTCGCGGGCGCCTCGCTCCCGAGCAGGCCACCGGCCCCCTCGCTGTCGTCATCGCACGACCCGGCGGGACGATTACGGACGAGAGTTCCCTTCTCGGCAACACGCGGCTCGATCATGTCGCGCGCGAAGTTCGAGCGTGCGGCATTCGCCCGGGTGACACAATCGCCTCCGCACGCGCCCGGAACGCGTCGCTCCTCGTGCGTGTCGTGGCGGAGCACGAGGTACGCAGCGTCCTCGAAACGGTGGCCGAGGCGGCGCTGGCGTACGGTCGCCCGGCCTCGATCGACGAGAGGTACGACGTCGTTTACGTCGATGTGACGGGTGCGGCCCACTTGTTTGGGGGCGAGGTCGCCCTTGGCACCGCCCTGCGCGATCGCGTCCGGGACGTGCACCATGCCGCGCGCGTGGCGATCGCCGACGGCCCCCGCGTGGCCGCCGCCGTGGCGCAGCACGCCCGAAAGACGGAGCGCGTGTGCGTCGTACCGCCTGAGGGCAATGCGGTCGCGATCCACGATCTCCCGCTCCGCGCGCTGCCCGTCGACGAGGCCGATCGGGCCTGGCTCGAAAACCTCGGCCTGCGCTGCGTAGGCGACCTTCAGCGCCTTCCTCCGCGTGGACTGGCCGTACGCCTCGGCGCCGCGCACGCCGAGGTGATGGCTCTCTTGGCAGGCGACGACCGCGCCCCCCTCGTACCCTACGAGCCCCCGGAGGTTCCCGAGGAACGCGCCGAGCTCGAATACGGCATCGAGCATACCGAGCAGCTGATGTTTGTGGTGAAGCGGCTTTGCGACCGGCTCGCGGCGCGGCTCGCCGGCCGCGCCATGGCAACGACCACGCTCGAGCTCGTGCTCTCGCTCGACCGAGCCCTTTGCCGCGATCGCGGCGTGCCTCCCTCGGCGTCGCTCACACTCACGTTGCCCACGCCCGTCGCCGGCGCGGGCGAGCTCTTCGCTGTGGCCCGAGCCCGCGCGGAGGCGTGGACGATCGAGGCGCCGATCCTCGCCGTGGCGCTTCGGGCGACCGACCTTGCGAGGAAGAATGGCGTGCCGCTCGATCTCTTTGTCGCCGAAGCGCGCGCCGAACGCACCCTGCCCCGGCTCGTGGCCGAGCTCTCCGCGAACCTCGGCGACGGGTGCGTTGGCGTCTTGAGCATTGCCAACACCTGGGTTCCGGAGGAGCAGACCCGACTCGTGCCGTACGCCGAGCGTTCCACGATCCGCCCGTGGGTCTCGCCCTCCCCTGCCCCGACGAGGCTTCTCGCATCGCCCATCATCTTGGCCGACGGGTACAGGCCGGTGCGCACCTTCGTGCGCCTCGAAGCCGTTCAATGGTGGCGTTGCGGAATCCGAGGACGCGACTTCATCGCCGCCTGGCACGCGGATGAGCGACGAATGGCGTGGATCGCGCGGGATCGGGAGAGTGGCCAAGCCCTCCTCTACGGATGGATGGATTGACCGATGGGCCTCGGCCGCTCGTCTGCACCTCATCGCCCGCCCCTCCACCCACCGTCGGACTACGTGGAGCTCGGGGCACGCTCGAACTTTTCCTTTCTCCAAGCGGCGTCCTTCCCCCAGGAGCTCGTCCAACGTGCCGCCGAACTCCAGTACGACGCCATCGGCATCGCCGACCGCGATGGGCTTTACGGCATCGTCCGGGCGCACGAGGAAGCCGAGACGCAGGGGGTCCGGCTCGTGGTCGGCTGCGAATTGACCACCCGCGCAGCCCCGCCGCACGCGAGCATCACGGTCCACGTGGCAACGCTAGGCGGCTACAAGCACTTGTGCGAGATCCTGACGGAGAGCCATCGCCTGCACCCTAAAGGTGTTGCGCGCAAACGCACCGACGGCGTCCCGCGCAACTGCTCGGCCGGCGTACCGGTGACCTTTGTATGCGATCGCTCCGAGGGGCTCTGGTGCATGATCCACGAAGACGTCTCCGACGCCGATGCGCGATCCCTTCGCGAGGCATTCGGCGAACGATTCTCGATCGCGGTGCGACGGCACCTCGATGGCGGCGACGGTCCACGCGGCGCGCGTGCGCAGGGCCTGGCCAGGGAACTCAACGCGCCCATCGTCGCCACGAACGCTGTGCGTTACGCGCGCCGGGATACGAAGCCGCTCTACGACGTCGTGCACTGCATTCGCGAATGCACCACGCTGGAAGCCGCCGGACGGGACCTCGCTCCGAACGCCGAGGCGCACCTGAAGTCGCCGGCGGAGATGCGAGCGATCTTTGCGGATCATCCCGACTGGCTCGCCCGCACGCGCGACATCGCCGATGCGTGCCACTTCCGCATGTCGGAATTGGCGTACCGGTTCCCGTTCGAGCTCGAAAAGCCGGCCCACCCGAACGAGACGCCCGACGAGGCACTTCGCCGACTCACCTACGACGGCGCGCGCGGACGCTATCGTGCCGCGATTCCCGAGAAGGTCCGCGAGCAGGTCGAGCGGGAGCTGCGGCTCATCGCCGATCTCGAGGTCGCACCGTATTTTCTCAGCACGCAATCGATCGTGGCGATGGCCCGGCGCCGCGACATCCTGTGCCAAGGCCGAGGGAGCGCGGCGAACAGCGCGGTCTGCTACTGCCTGGGCATCACCGCGGTGGACCCCGCCCGCTCGAACCTTCTTTTCGAGCGGTTCCTGTCCGCCGAGCGCAAAGAGCCTCCGGACATCGACATCGATTTCGAGCACGAGCGGCGCGAGGAGGTCATTCAGGAGATCTATTCGACCTACGGCCGCGATCGCGCCGCCATGGTGAGCGAGGTCATCTCCTACCGCGGCAAATCGGCCCTCCGCGAGGTCGGCAAGGTATTCGGGCTCTCACTCGAGCAGATCGGGCGACTGGCCTCGGTTGTGTCGTATTGGGACTCGGCCAGCGCCGTGCGGGCCGAGCGCTTGAAGAACGCCGGGTTCGACCGCGACGACGAGCGCATCCAAATGGTGCTCACGATGGCGCAGGCTATCCAAGGTTTTCCGCGGCATCTTTCGATCCACGTCGGCGGCTTCGTCCTCTCCGCCGAGCCGCTCGTCCACGTCGCCCCCGTCGAACCGGCAACGATGAAGGATCGGACGATCATCCCATGGGACAAGGACGACATCGACAGTTTGGGATTCTTCAAGGTCGACGTCCTCGGCCTCGGCATGCTCACCGCCATCCGCAAAGCGCTCGATCTGGTCCAGCACGATGCGCGCGTCCACGCTGCAACGGCCATCGATCGGCTGGCGCGGATCCCGCCCGAAGATCCCGAGGTCTACGACGCGCTCTGCAAGGCCGACACCGTTGGCGTGTTCCAGATCGAAAGCCGTGCGCAGATGGCCATGCTCCCGCGCCTCAAACCGAGGAAATTCTACGACCTGGTGGTCGAGGTGGCGCTTGTCCGGCCGGGGCCCATTCAGGGCGGCATGATCCACCCGTACCTCCGGCGACGCGCGGGGAAGGAGCCGTGCGACTCACCGCACCCGATCCTCGCGCCGATTCTGGACCGCACGCTGGGCGTGCCGATCTTCCAGGAGCAGGTCATGCAAATCGCGATCGTCGGCGCGGGCTATACGGGCGGCGAAGCCGATGCCCTCCGGCGTGACATGGCCGCCTGGAAGCGGCGTGGGACGCTTGAGCGTCACCGCGCGCGCCTCACGCAAGGGTTTGCGGAGCGAGGCATTTCGGAGGCGTTTGCCGACCAGCTCTACGCGCAGATCCAGGGCTTTGCCGAATACGGCTTCCCCGAGAGCCACGCCGCGAGCTTTGCGCTCCTCGTGTACGCGAGCTCGTGGATCAAGCGGCACCACCTGGCGGAGTTCGCGACGGCCCTGATCAACAGCCAGCCGATGGGTTTCTATTCGGCGTCGACGATTCTCGAAGACGCCAAACGACACTGCATCGAGGTACGGAGAATCTGCGTTCATGCAAGCGATTGGGATTGCACCGTCGAAGATGGTGCCATTCGGGTCGGGCTCCGGCAGGTACGTGGACTTGGCAAGGAAGGCGGCAAACGCATCGAACAGGCGCGGAAGACGGGAGGGTCGTTCGTGTCGATCGAGGAGCTCGCCGCGCGCGCGGCCCTGCAGAAAAAAGAGCTCGATGTCTTGGCCGCGGCGGGCGCGCTCGACGTCCTCGTGCAAGGGGGTCGCCGCGAGGCGCTCTGGAAGGTGCGCGCCCCGCGCGGCGCAGGGCTCTTCACGGGACTCGACCTTGGCGACGCTCTCCCTGCCCTGCCCCACCTGACCCGCGCCGAGCAGCTCGTCCTCGACTACGGAAGCACGGGGGTGTCGGTCGCGGACCACCCGATGCGGCTCGCGCGGCCATCGCTTGCGGCTGGAGTGAAGCGTTCCTCCGAGCTCATGGCCATGCCGCACAGGGCACGGGTGACGACGGCTGGCCTCGTGATCTGCCGCCAGCGCCCGCAAACAGCCAGCGGCGTGGTGTTCATCACGCTAGAGGACGAGGAGGGATTCATCAACTTGATCCTTTACGCCAGGGTGTTCGAGCTCCTGCACCACGTGGCCACGACCAGCACGATGCTCACGGCGCACGGAAACATCGAGCGCGATGGCGCCTGCGTATACTTGATCGTAGCCGCGCTGAAGCGCCTTGCCCTCTCGCGCCCAGGAAACCGCGCCGTCCCGCCAATGAGTCGTGATTTTCACTAGAGCGCGTCCACAACCGGATTTCCCTAATGAGTTCCGCGGCGCGTGCTGCCGGGTCACCCTTGGCGAATGACCGGCCGCACCGAAGAAACCGAGCCCGCGGACCGCGCCCATCGGGAGCGTCGGGCTCGTAAGAGACCTGCCCCACTGCCTCGATGGCACGTCGAGCAGGTTCGGCGCAGCGAGCATCACGTCG
Organism: Sorangiineae bacterium MSr12523; assembly: GCA_037157775.1. NCBI lineage: Bacteria > Pseudomonadati > Myxococcota > Myxococcia > Myxococcales > Pendulisporaceae > Pendulispora > Pendulispora brunnea. The sequence goes on along the minus strand of CP089982.1, from coordinate 5,126,979 downwards.
ACGATTCGCGCTGAACCCGGCAGCTCCAACATGATGGCGCTTACGTCGGAATCTGGATCCTCGTCTGAGGCTGGAGCCGGACGAGGACGTTTGCGTAGGCGCGCACCACGCGATCGTAGAGGTCGGGTACTTTCGGCGCCTTTAGGCTCACAACAAAGGCGTAGGGGATTGGTTGGGGATCCACGACCTTCATGCCGCTCTCACGGTGGTGGTAGTAAATATCGAAACACGGCTCCGATAACGAGGTCGCGCGCAAGCGTTCCTCGTGATGGAGGCACGGCTCCCACTTGTGCCCATCCTCGCGTAGCACGGTCTCTGGCTGCCCGTAGAGAAGCGACGAAGAGAAGAACGAGCGCGTCTTGGCGTGCTTCGACTGCTTTCCGTCACGCGGTTTCGGAAACTTGCGACTGTGCGGCCGGAACGAGACCTCGAGGCCACTCCGCGTGTACGTACCCGGGTGCTCTGGGTCGACATCGGGAGCAATCACCAGGCTCGCCGACAACACAACGTCACCACTCAACTGCACGTTGTTGACGGGGATGGGTGCGCGCAGGTGTTCTCCCACGGGGAGTTCTCCCTGAAATACCACCAGGGCTTCGTCGTCATCGCACGTGACGAGCTGCAGCGCATTGCGTTCGAATCGCCCCCACCCGACGTACTTCCGCTCGTGCCCATCCTCGGTGTGCGCTCGATGGATTAGCAGTGCGCGCACTGCGAGTGGCGAGAGGCGTGTTCCCAACTGCGCGACGATTGAGGCGGCTGAGCGCAATGCGAACGGTGCCGCGAAGCTCGTGCCCCGCGTCGAGCCGCCACGAAGCTGGGACGTGAGCACTCCAAACGGCTCGTCTGTCGATCCACCGAAGGCAAGACCATCCGGCTTCACGAGCCCCGGGCTTCGACCAGGTCCAACGCAGCTATACGTAGCCTTCTGCCAGCCAGCTCCGAGTCGATCTGCGGCGCCCACGGAGAGTACATTCACACCATCTGCGGGGGGTTGGATACGATTGAGGCCGGTGGTTTCATCGAGCTCACCGTCGTTCCCCGCAGCAACAGTCGCTATGCAACGCCCGTGGGCAAATCGCTTGTCGAGAGCGGCAGTCCATAGCGTCACCTCGTCGTCATCGACTGCGAGTGCAGGACCGAGGCTGATGTTCACGAATGAGTAGAGATCGAGGTTCTTGTCCAGATGTCCGACGATGCGGTCGAGCACGTCGAAGTAGTCCGGATCGTTGGCGCTGCCCGTCTTGTCATCGAGTACGCGCACGTGATCAACGGCGCACAGCGGGGCCGCCGGAGACTGATTTCGAGGGATCGGTCCGAACAGAAATGCCGTCGTCACGCCGAGACCGTGTTCTTCGAAGGCCGGAACCGCTGGGCCGAGCCCCACCGGCTGGATGAGCTTAGCCCACGGCGCCAAGGCATTTTGAGCCGCCACGGGCAATCCGCCGTCGAAGATTACTGCACGCGAGGATGCATCGACCGGCGGTCCCTTCGGTAGCTTCACCTCAAAGCCCGACGTACCTCGCAATAACTCAGGTCGGAACGGCCGCAGCGTGGGCATTCCACGTGCGACGCGGACGAACGAGAAGCGCGCAATGGCCTCGGCGTTCCGAGGATCAACGCGAATGGGCAGGAAGGTTAACCCCTGCACGTCGCGGCGGCGCTCTATGAGCGGCTCGGCACGATGGTCCTTCGCGTACCTGATGAAGGCGCGAACTACCTCGTCGCTGCCCGAGTTGTGGAGCACGACCTCCAGCAACACGCCCTTCCCATCAGGAATGCCTCGTAGCTTTGATTTCGCGTCGAATGCAGTGAGATCCTCGATGTGACTTAGCGATACGGCTCCCTTAGTGTCCTCGGTCCACCGTTTCACCGTTGCCGCCCAACGGTGAAACGCCGATCTCGCCCCCGCAACGAAGATGTCCTCTGTGATCGCGTCCTCTCCGTGTTTCTCAATCCCCCAACGTTCAGGCCGAACGCTACGCGATCGGCTTCCGACGGCCCGCAATCCAACAGCCGAGAAAAGCTCGCCCGGGTAGTCGCTCTTCGACAGGAATCGCGGGTGCAGTGTGACGATCGCGACAGCTTCTCCGCGCGGGCACGCGTCGTCCGGAAGGCCCGTGATCTGCGAATCGACGCGCGTTAGCCGCTCTGCGATTCGATCCTTCGCTGTCTTAAGGTCGTAAGGCAGCCCCTTCTCACCGCCTGCCTTCCGAACAGATACCTTCGAGACGAGACGCTCACCCTGACCCAGCAAGAAGTTGTGTTCCCGTGCCATCAGTGCTCCTCCTCTCGACGAATGGCTCCTTTGGAGCGTTTCGCGCGCGAAGTAGTTACTCCACCGAGATGCTTGCGGATTGTGTCGCGCGACAGCCCCGTAATGCTCGCGACCTCCCGCTGGGATTTACCCGAGCCAACCAGGCACGCCGCGACGCGCAGCTTCGTCTCGAGATCGCCATTCTCCGACAGGGTCGCGATGACACGTTCCAGGGCCGCCGCGGTTGACGATTCGCTTACAACGGCCGCGCGGCGCGCGCTGTTGACAACACGTACGACGTCTGCGAACGAGCGAGGGTGAAGCAGGGCCGCGAGTAGCCCTATGCGCTCCTCGGACACGTGATCAGTCCCTATGAGTTGCCGGATCACAGAGGCGATTTCTTCCGGCGTTGGATTCGGAAACTCGACCACACGATCGAACCGGCGCCAGACGGCGGGATCAAGAAGTTCCGGGTGATTCGTCGCCGCAACGAGAATGCCACTCGCGGGCCAATCGTCGACGGCTTGAAGTAGCACGGTCACGAGCCTCTTCAGCTCACCGACCTCAGTGGTGTCGTCACGCCGCTTGGCGATCGCGTCGAATTCGTCGAGAAGCAGGACGGACGGTATACGGCGCGCGAAGTCCAAGACGACACGAATGTTGTTACCCGTGCGCCCAAGGAAGCTGCTCATCACCGCGGCAAGGTCGAGGGTCAGGAGGGGGCGCTTGGCGTGAGCCGCAAGCCACCTGGCCGCCAGCGTCTTCCCAACGCCGGGCGGCCCCACGAAGAGTAGCGAGCGAGTCGGCGATATATTAGCATCTGCCAGTTTATCTTCGTGCTCGCGCTCCGCAACCACCGCGGCCAGTTGTTCCCGCACTGGGACCGGCCAAGTAGGTTCTAATGCAAGTTTTGGGGCCTGCTCCCGACGGAGCAACTCGAGCCGGCTGTCCAGATCCACGGGCAGCGGCTGCGCCGCGCGCGTCGGCCCAGCTGCTGCGGCCTCCAACACGTCCTTCGCAACAGATGCCAGATCAGGTCGACGCGCAACAACGGCTCGAAGTAATCGCCGGGAGAGCGCCGCCACGTCGTCTGCCTTACCCTCAAGGGCGAGTCGCACGAGGTGGACGGTATCCTTGTCGATGTCGCTCATCGTCGTCCGTTATCGAGTCGCATGGTTTGGCAGACTCATGCCACACGCGGACTACCATGTCAAATCATCTTGTCGATCTAGTCCACTGCAGTATCGCCAAAATAATGGTCAAATATGGCGTGTGGACGAGGCTATGCGGTGCCTCAACAAGTCTTAGTCCGCTCAGTGATGTCCAAGTTCGACCGGCACGTTTGACCCGTGCACCACGGCGTCTTCCTGTTCTTCGACCTCACGTGAGCACCGACGTCGAACTACGGATCCTCCCTTGCAGCGTTTCGTCCGCCACTCGCTTGCCGTTTTCGGTGCTCCAGGCCGCGCAGGTCGGTCCGTGAATCGCGACCGGGATCGGTTGCGTTTCACCAAACGCAATGTTGCGTTTCACCAAACGCAATGTTGCGCTTGACGAAACGCAACGAGCTTTCATCGTTGCCTTTTTTGCCGAATCGAATGCCGAAGAGACAAACGAAGCCAACGACTACGCGCCCGACGAAGGTCCTGCGGGAGGCCACTTCGAGGCCGATGTCGAGAAGACGGAAGATAGCGGACGACTCAGGCGGCGAGCGCATCCTGCTGTCGAAGCTCGACCCGCGTCAGGTCGCCATCGACGTGTGCCAGAAAGTAATCGACCATCGGCTTCACCAAGAGCTGCAGTTCCTCGAGGAAGTCGGCATACGCCCCCTACCAAGGGCCGAGGTGCTAGCGGCAACAAGCAATCCCGGAAGGACGGCCCAGTGGCTCACGCTCGCCGCGCGGCGCGGTCTGCCGATCGGGGACTGGACGCACACCGGGATCGTTGCCGATGGGATGACCACCATCTTCGACCTTCTCTACACCTCGCCGGGAAATCCGAACGGCGGCGGCCGCATCCTGGACATGCCGGATGACGTCAATCCAAGCGACGCCATCGGCGTCGTACTCCTGGCATGCAAGTGCCGCATCGCCGTCGACCAGCGCCACGACGTCACGCCACGCGAACTCGCCGCGGTGTCGGGATGCGCGATCCGCACCGTGCAACGGGATATCGCGGAAGGCCACCTTCGCCCGAAAAAAGGGACACGCCCTCAACGCATCCCGTGGAGGGAAGCGCTCCGCTGGCTCATCAAACGCGATGTCCCGGGCTTTCGGGTAGGGGACGATTTCGAAAGCCCGCTGCGGCGCTCCGTGGGCGGGCTCCGACGCTCCACGGAAGCGTCATAGGAACGCGGCAGGACTGGGGCGCCGTTCTCATCCCCTCGCCGTAAATGGGCGCCCCTCACGGGGCGCGTCCCGCCAATACCCAGCGCCGCCCACGGCGACGTCGTCGTTCTGCCTCTGGAACTCACCGTGTTCATTAGCGCCGCGGCGCATTGCCCGCGCAGTGGTCCCAGCTCGCCCGGCCGAGGGCGACGGGCGTCTCACCGATCGCTACGAACACGTCAGGGGTCGATGTAAAAGACCCTATCCAACTCCTCGTCGGAAAGGATCCGTTCGAGTTTGTCATTGTGCAGGGTGAGCCCGCGCCGCGCCGCAAACCCCGCGACAATCCGGTCGTTGCAGACGGGCAGGAGCCGACGAAGTGCTTCCCAGTCCCCTTTCGCGACGCGCCCCAGCGCTCGACGAACGGCGTCCTCCTCGTGCGCGCACGCCACGGGGCCCCCGTCGTAGACCGCGAGGTAGGTCTTCTCGTTGACGCCTAGGACTTTGGCGTAAACCCGAAAATCCTCCTCGAGGCGCTCGAGCAACCGAAGCGATCGTTGCCTGGCGGGAGATGCCACGTCCTGGCCCAAGCCCCACGTCGTTTCAGACTCCTGCCGGAATCCCGCCCAGTCGACGTCATCGACCTCGAGGCCTTGGGACGAAGCCCAGTCGTCGAGATTGGACGGATCATGTTCGACGAGGAAGTAGTTCGCAATGCTCTCGCTGCGCCGGAACTCGTTCAGCGCGGCGATGAACCGCCGGCGGTCGGCGCGATAGGTGAGCTCCGAGCCGTCAAGATGGTAGAGCACAATCTCTCGCCAGGGGATCTTGGACCACGGTCGGTCATCGGCCGATTCAGACTTCGTCTCGCGGCCCTTCTTATCCTGTCCTTCGCGGCCAACGACGTGGGGCCGTGAACTCACCGGGAGCTTCCCCGCACGATCCGAACGTGCGTGCCCTTGCTTGTGCGCCCGTTCGGTTCCGCTCCCGTCCGATGCCCCGGCGGACGGTGGCGGCGTGCCGTACGCCCCGGCATGCTCTTGGGCGATCAAGTCAGCGTCGATGGCGGCGAGGACGAGGGGGTACCACTCCCCTCGGTTCGAGCCCACGACGGTAGCCACCGTCTTGAATCGCCCGCAGAAGTCATTGTACGCGTCGACGCAGGCATCATCGAAGTCGTCCGGATCATCGACCTCAATCGCCGGTTGCTTCCGCATGTCGCGTTCAACTTGTTCGAATTCGGACGTGCGGCAAAGCCACTTGTCGACGCCGTCATCCACGGCAACAACGCGATCGGAGGCCCGGATCGTGAGGCGGATCACGGCTTGCTCGTACCGATTCATCGTCTCGTTCTGATGACGATCGGGCTCCGTCGCATCGGCCCGGGGTGCGTGCGCCCCGTGGCGTCCTTTTCCTTCGTCAGCCGCGGGCGCGAGGATGTGGGTGCGCGCGGCGGTGTAGGACTCCCCCGTGCGCGCCATGCGCGCACGAACTTCCGTCTTCAGCTGCTTGTTCTGGGTCATCGTTCGTCTCCGGTCGCCGCACCGCATGACCCCCGCTCACGTCGACACGGCAAACGCAAAGACGTTGCCCCACCCGAGACTGAGCCCCTTTGCCCCGAAGGATGACCACGCGGGGGGTGGTCGGTCGAGGTTCGGCGGGGGTGGCCGCCGTTGCAGTAATGTTTATCCCCGAGTCCAGCGATGTCAACGACAAGCGGTCCGTAGCTCACTCCACCCGACCTCCGTGAACGCGAATCCCGAGGGAGACGACGCACTCGAGCGCTCAGGCTTGGCCCGTCGACAAATGGACGGAAACTTCCTCGAAGCCGCGGACGACTATCTTGGTATGAAGGAGCACCCAGCGGTCGGGGGGGCGACACGAACGAAAACCGAAGTGCATGAAGGGCGAGCGCGGGAGCACGACGCCGTTCTGATGTTGTTGATGGCGGTGCGCCAGCACGCCGCGCGAGAGCGTACCGCCGCTTCGGCCGCGGCACGTTCCCAAGGCGGCGCAGCGGCATTCGCCCGATTCGAGCGTGCACGGCTCGCAGAGCACATGCTCGACGACTGGATAGGCTTTCTCCAACATACCGACCGACGGCCCCTTCGGGTGCTGCGGGACGTCACCCTCTGTCTTTTTGGAATGCTATCGATCCCGGTCAACGAAGCCAATCGGACGGCGGTGATGCACGGTGTGGACTTGCGTGCATTCGCCCGTTGGCTCGAACGCGCTATCGGCGCAACCGACGAGCATGCCGTTTTCGATGCATGAAGCGTATCTCGCGCGGGGCGCCTGCGATTACGGCTCGGTGAGCAGATAGACGTGACCTCCGCCCTCGCAGGCAGTCCGGCCTAGGGTTCGGAGTTCGGTAACAAGCCATGCGCAAGCCTCCGCCGGCCAGCCATCATCGAGAAATTAGCCTTCTCGTTCCGCGAGCACTTCGCCGAGCGCCCTGAGCTCCTCGTCGCGAACCGCGGCCAGCGCCTCGATGCCCCACGCGGGAAGACGGTCCAGCATGGCGCCAGAGCGCGTGGACGGCGATGGGAACAAGGCGGGCGCGAGAGCCTCTTCCTCGCGGCTTGCGATGGCCGCGAGCAATTGCTGGGTGTGAGGGGGGAGAATGCTCTTGCCCGCGAAATGCGGAAGGGATCGCACGCCCTTCGGAAGCCGCGCGTGCAGAAACGCCTCGTAGTCACCAGCGCCCGTGACGATGCTCGGTGCCCGCGGCTCGGCGGGCGGCTCGCCGCTCGCCGCGGCAAAAACGTCCTCAGGCTCCCATGAATCGTAAGTGACGGACTCGCCCGTAAACGGGTTCGTGCGCGTCCTTTTCACGGGGTGCTCGAGTGGTTTGACCCAGTTCGGAAGGGCAGCGTAGAGCTCCTCCACCGTGGCGACGAAGAAGGTCGTGTAAACGGCCATTGCGTCCGAACATATCAGAGGCTCGCCGCCTGGGACGGCCCGCTGGAACGTGAATCAGCCCGCCACGCGGGTCGTGCGAAACGTGATCTCGGTGGTTGGGTGTTCCATCGATCGGACCTCCTCGGTGGCGTCCACGATCCCCGGCCCCAAGTTCCAGCCCACGATCCGATACGTCCCATCGCGTGCGTCGACCTTTCGAAGGAGTGCCCTCGCCGAACGGGGCGGAGCGATGTGCGTCACGTCGATCGTATCGAGTGCCTGCTGCCCCTCCACCCCCAAGAAGTCGCTCACAAGCGCGACGCGCCGGCCGTCGGCCAGGAGCATGATGTTCGCCTCGAAGTTCATTGAATTCTCACCAGCCACGTTGTCCTCCGACGAGAGACATCAGCGCGGAGCGAGGGCGGCATCTTTGCCACCTCGAGCTTGCCTTGATGATGTTCCTGCACCCCCGACGCTGTCTCCATCGCCCCTGATGAGCAACCCAAACCATTTCGGGCACCCGGGACGTTGGCACGCGGCTCGGTCCGACGCGTCGACCTGACGTGCGAGCCAAGCTGCGGTCCGGCCACAGGCCCGCGGGCGTGCGGACGGGGTGTGGCGCGCCGCGGCCCACGTGCTCGAAGCGGCGCGAACACCGACACCCGGGGCCCGGGACAGCACGACAGGACGCCGACCGGAGCGCCAGCGTCTGGGCTAACCAACCTGGCCCGGTGGTGGACCCACCCGCTCCAAAACAAAAGCGGCGACTCGGGTCGGCGGCCTTTCTCCCCCAATATCGCACGGCAGAGCCAGTGGCGGGAAAACGACCTGATCATTTAATCCTCGAATATTTCAGCCAAACGAGTCTCCGGTACATTATTCGTTGCGCGACGAATAACAAATATTATTATTCGTTCCGTAACGAATATCGAAGCGACCCGACGGAGGCAGGCACATGGCGCGACGTTCCGAAACACCGAAACTGGCGGATCTGACCCCCGAGAACGTGGGCCGGGAGATGGCCGACCTCGTCGAGCACTTCGTCGGTCGACTCGTCTTCGGCCTCGCGCCGAAACTGACCGTCGTCCGAGAGTCGGACGACGCAAGCAACGTTCAGTGGGCCGGTGAGCTGCTCACCCACTACGCGCAACGTGGCCTGGACGCGACGGATTGGCCCGATGATGGGTGCGCCATCGACGCCATTCAGGAGGCGTGCTCACTCCTGTACTCGTGCGCTGGAAAGCCGGGCACATTTGGTGTCGGCGATCTCCTTGAAGACGGCGACGTGGAAGAGACGCCCATCGGTCTCGTGCTCGTTGGCGCATTCGCACGTCACAAGCTCGCTGCGCGGAAGGATGTCACGCCGCGAGAGCTGGCCGTCCTTGTCGGAATGTCCGCGGCGAACGTGCGACTTCTGGCCCGCAACGGGGAGCTCAAAATCGAAGATGGAAAGATCCCGCACGCGGACGCCGCCCGTTGGCTTGAAGCCCGCGGGGTGCCGGGCTTTGGTCGCCGCGGCAGGAACGCAAATGACGAAAGCCAGCAACGGAGGACATCCATGAAGGAAGTAACGGTGAAGGTGGCGCTGCACGAACTCAACGACGACGCCAAATGGTTTGTCGAAGCGGCGGGGAGACAGAATTTTGGTGGTGTAAACCGCGTCGTGGAGGACGTCGTCGAAGTCTTTCTCCGATCCGCCGGCGACGAGGAGGTCGGGATTCTTCTGCGTTCCAAGATCACGATGGCCGAGCGTGCACGGCGCTACGGCCTGGCCGGATTGGGGCGTCACCAGTCGACCGGAGAGATCGGGCTTGGGGGCGAGCCGATCCCGACCGAGGAGTACTTGAAACGGCTCGACAAGGTGTGGAGCTACGAGTCCGACACCCAGACGATGCGCTGGCGTGTCCCCGCGGAGATTGTAGGCAAAGTATCTCGCGAGATGATCACCGGCCCCGACGCCTTGTCCCAAGCCGCCCTCGAGCTGCGGACATTTATGGAAGTCGGTAAATTCGAGTTTCCGACGGCCGCATAGCGCAAGCCGCCGGCCCGCCGCGGGATACCTTTGCTCGGCCCGGCCCGCGGCCCTATCACCCTCCGCCGTGGCTCTCCGTCCCTATTGCCCTCGGGCGATTCATTCGCGGCGCCGGCGAAGCCGGTCGCAAGGAGAGACCTGATGAACACTCGATCGACAAGGCTCGAATCCGTCGACCTCCTCATCCTACGCGTCGCGAAGGCCTACGCGGATCGGAAGATGTGTGGGCGGACAGGGCTGGACACGCAAAGCGCACGCAAGGAGCGCGAACGCGTCCTACGCGACGCGCATACGAACATCAAGATCCGTTACGACCGGGACTTCGTCGACTACTTCGCCACCCTTTGTTGGGCGAGCGATTTCACCAAAGAGGAGTTCCGAACGCTCACCCGCGCCCTGAAGGAACGTCCTCACCAAGTCCGCATCACGATGATGCTCGCGCTTTCCGCCGCGGGTTGATGAAAACCGACCTGGCTCGCCCGATGGTGGACGCAATTGCATAATCGCGGCAATCGAATAGCGCGCAGGATCGACCGACTCCGAACGAAGGGCTACCCGACGACCGCGAGTCGCCGGCGCGTGTGTTCCGGCTGCGCGTCCAGAGGAACTCGAGGTTCGAACGCTCACATCTTTCGATAGCCACGTCGTCGCCTCCCTCGAAATGCGTCGAGAAGCGTCGTATGGGCAACGTACCCATCAGCGAGTCGATCCAGTCGAGCTCGACGCCGGTAGAGCGCATCCAGAAGCGCCTGAATCTCCGCGCGTTCAAAGTGCGCGCTACGGCGATCAAGAGCTTGGGTTTCTTGATCGATGCGTTCCCGTTCCCCCTCAAGGGCCTTCCTAAAGCTCACGCCATTGAACGTCGACCAGCAGCCGAAAATGTTGCGAACCTCGAGGCCATAGTTCAGCCTGCCATTGCGCGTACCAAGACGGGTCAATACATCTGGTCTTCAACGGCAGAACGTCGCGAGAGACGACGTGCCCGGGGGAGATTGGTACGCGTTCCACACGAGATTCATCGTCACGAGGCGCCCCGGCAGGTAGAAGGGCCGCTGTCGTCTCGTCGGCTCAGAAGCGGCCGGGAAATCTCTTAGCAACCAGGCAGCAGAGGAGGACGATTCTCCGGAAAGAGGCGTTCCCTGCCACCGATTTGATACGTTTACAGCTCGCGAAACCGTGCCGTCGTTCGGGAATCCCGCCCGTCTACCCATCAATACGCCTTCCGCCCCTTGGCGTGCCGCATTCCATGCCCCAAAAGCCGCGTGCCCATCTAAACCTTGCCCCCGGCAATCTCATACGGGGTTCAGCTTCGCATTCACGATGGAGGCAGGCGTGAGACAAGCAAGAAGAATAGTCGCATCCCGGTGCGTGCTGGTCGATTGGCTGCGTGAGCACGGCGTGGCGCTATCGGAACCCATTGCACTCACGGAGCGAATCGAGCTCGAAATTGTGCAGGTGCCCCAGAGCGATGGGACCGTCGTTTACGAGTACGGCGCATCGGCCGTCGCCCGCGACGGCGCGCGCTCGAATATCCTGGCTGCCCTTCATGGGGACGAGCACCACCAAAATCTAAATCGCGTGAGCACCTTGTGCATGACGGCGTGCGCGGCCTTTGGCCCTCCTCCCGATCATCCGAGGACCCTGCAAGAGGTTGCTCCAGAGCAATTCGGCCTCGCGCTCATCGAGCTTTTCGAACAGATGCTTTTGAGGCTCAGTGCGGCCGTGTACCCGTACCGTCGGGTAACAGGTATTACAGGGGACAGCGCCCGCAAAACACGACTATTTGCGAACGCCATTTCTATTGCAGACTATGCGCGTGCGGGTCGGTTGCCGACTGACTATGACGAGGACGACCTCTTTGCGCTGTGGCACGACGCTGCCTCTTTGCTTTCCGTCAGACCACTGGACCGACGCCACATCATCGCTCCGCTGGACTGGCGGGGGACGCTCACCAGCCCAACGCAGGCCGCGTTGTTGGTGGACTTGGTTCTGATCGGCGCGCTCGTTCGATTGCACCTTTCGCAACACGAATACCAGCACGACACGAGTCCCTTCTTCGTTTCTGACGCGCCGGTGATGCTGGCCGAGCTTGGGGTACTCGCCGGTTTCGAGCCGGAGGAGCTCATAAACAGCCCCGACGGAGAACTCGGTGTCCTACGGGACTTCGTGGCGGTGGATCGGCTCGAGGACGCCGCCATCCCTCCCGTGCTCGCTCGCGAGTGGCTGCGAGCGCGAGGTCTCCCGGGCTTCTGAATGGGGCACGCCTCCCCAGGGGAAGGCATCCTGCCAGCTGGGCCTGACGCGCAACACGCTCTTCGGACTCGCGAGCCTATCCCTCGCCAGCCCGTACGCGGTCGGCGAGAAGATCCCGAATAAACCCCACCGCGTCGAGCAGTTGCACAACCAGTGCCCGAAGCTCGGCAACGTCCGCGCGAAGCTCCTCAACGTCGGCCCCCTTCATGATAGGTTCAGCGCCGACCTCGTCGTCGTTCGGCTGGAGAAACTTCGGAAAGCGCTCGGCGAGCTTGATCATATCCACGTAGTGGTGACCACGGGGTCGAAGTTGATGAACCAGGCCCCCACCGGTCAGCGCTTCGAGCCTCTGCAGCTCGGCCAGAAGGTTCTTGGTCTTGTGGTCGGCGCTCTTGGCAAGCAGACCAATGTGCACGAGGCCGCGCGGAATCGTCGGCCGCAACGGCCGCACCTTTCTCTCCTCATCGGGGAAGAGAGACAATGTCTCGATTCCGCGCACGGCTGTTCTCATGCCTTCTCCGAGACCTCGGCGAGAGCGCTCCGGTACGCGAGCGCCGCGCGGATGCGGAGCTTCTCCGCGCTTCGCCTTGCGCTCGCGACGAAGGCCGCCCGCGCTATCTGGTGCGCCTTCATGGCCTGATGGACAGGTCGCCCGTTGACGCGTGGCCCGCGGTACGCAAGGCGCCACCGAATCGCTGCCTGGGGCGTGGCCTCGCGATCCGCCTCGGCCACGGCCGAATTGCTCGCGGACGTGGTTCCGTCGTAGTCGTAGGCTCGAAGGAGCTGCTCGAGCAGGCGCCACCACGCCAAACGCATTCGCGTGTAGTGTTGCACCTTGCTCTCGCGCTCCTTGCTACGCCCGGCGTAGGCCTCGTCCGACTCATCTTTCTTGCGCGGCAAGGGCCGCCGTGTCCATCGTCCGACTCGCTCGTCCGCCCGGTGGATCAAACCCACGGTTCGCCAGAACTCGGCCGTGATGGCCTCGCGCTGGGCGGCCAATGCGGTGGGATAGTCGCGCGTGACCCGGTCGTATCGCTCATCGCCGTCGTGCAGGGCGAGCTTTTCGCGGACTTCCTCCGCCGCGTCGGTCAAATGAACGATGGGCGCGACGTCGGAGAACACGTGGTAGGCGGCCGTCGGGTGCCGGTGACCGTGCAGCAACCACAGTACGCTGACGAGAGCCCCCTCCCCACGCGATGCCATGAGAGAGAGAGCTTGATAGATTTTGCGCGCTGGTCCGACGACACCGAGCGCGATCCGCTCGAGCATCCGGTCCTCGGCGTCGTTCACTGCCGGCCGCGACGCGTGAACGGCCATGCCGGACGGAACGTCGCCCCAGGCGAGCACCACGATCATTTCGCGAAACGTGCTGCGAAAACCAATGGCGGATTCGTACTCGCAGAAGAACGCGTGGAGCCGCTCGCGCTCGAGCACGGAGAGCCCCAGCGGGGTGTGTTCGGGGCGTCCTCCGAACGAATGGGTACGCGGCGTTGCCTTACGCGCGGCGTTTTGTGTGACTGTCCGAATCATCATCGCTCCTCCTACGACCCGGCGACCGGCGCCGAGCCATCGATGCCCACTTCCCCCCTTGCCTTCGACCACGGGGCCATCACTCCGCCCGGTGGGCGTTGCGAAGCTCCGTGCACTTGTCCACCCACTCGACGGCGGGGACGGTCGCGTAGCAGGGTTTGCAGAGAAATTCGCGCGACCGAGTCCCAAACTCCTCTTTGACCTCGCTCAAGCTGCGACGGGCGCCGCAGAGCGCGCACACGAAGGTTGCCCCTTCCCTCGCCGCACAGTCTGCGCATTGCAAATGGCCGCTCTCGTCACGGAAGAGCCGATCCTGGATTGGGAAGTTCGCCCGAACGGCTTGGCGGGCAAACTCGGCGGCATGGCCAACCCCGCGGAACTGCGCATGCAGCGGCACCATCGGCCGCCGGCATCCCGCACAGCGGCTCACCACCACGAGCAGCGTGATCGCGCAATCCTCCGGGCGCAGGTCGCTGCACTCGACCTCCTCCGGGACAAAATCCACCGTCTTCATCGTATTGCTCCCTTCGCGCGGCCGCGGGCTGCACCCGTGCCGGCCGCTCGCGCCTCGCGCCTTTGCAAGAACCGCCAACCCGCGACGACCGCCAGGCCGAGGGCATCGCGAACATGGACGTTCGTCCTTCGCGGAAGCTCGCGGATGTGCAGCGCCACGACGCGCGCGATCTGATCGTCAGAAGCGTTGCCCCGGCCGCAAAGCGGTGACCGCCAAGCTCGCGCACTGAGCCGCTCGACGGGCAGGCCGCGCCCGAGCGCGAGCCACTCGATCGCCCGCGCGACGCCGTTCGTTTCCATCAGCTTCGCAGCCCGCACATCCTCGTACGGAACTCCGTCGACGCTTTCGACGGCCACCAGGTCGACGCCAAGCGCGAAGCACCAGTTGATCTGCTCCGGAGTCGATTCCATTTTCCGACCCTCGCGGTAGACGAACCTCACGGGACGTCCGGCTCCCCCGTGCATGGTGACGCACGCGAAGCCCGTCCACCTCGGCCCTGGATCGAAAGCGGCGATGGTCCGGCTCACCGGCGCCACGTCGGTCCGATTGGGAACGCTGATCATGACGAGCTCCGTTCCGGGTCGGCGCGCCCGGCGAACGCGGTGACCGTCACCTCGGCATGAGGGTTGACCCGGTTGACCATGACGCGGACCTGCGCATCCACGACGGCCTCGCGCCCCGGAATCACGATCCCCTTCAGAGCGCGTTGCATCATGGCGGCGTACTCGTCCCAAGCCCCCTGATTCCGGCGGCGGTGCAGGAAAAGACGAAGGCCATAGGTGTCCCCCGGCACCATCTTCCATCCGGCTTGCCGGACCATGGCCGACCCCGCATTTCGGACGCGGGCTTCATACTCCTCGAGGCGGTCCCCCGCGATCACGGGGGACCCCGACACCACAAATTTAAGAATCGCTCGCGGAAGTGACACTGAGATCATGCTGCTTCTCCAAATTTCGAGTCGATGCACTCAAATGCCTGCAGAGGCCGATCGAAACGGAGCTGCAGGCATCCCTCGTCTCCCCAACGGTTCTTGGTCATGCACAAGGTCAACGAGCTCGGGTCCTCGCCCACGATGCGCTCTCCTTCGCGAAGTGGATTGCGGTGAAGGTAGACAACACCGTCGCTTACCTTCTCGACCCACGAGCTATCGGCGACGCAGCCCTTCGTCGGCCGCGGTCGCACTTTCGTGGTGCGGTCGATCTCGGCGGGTTTCATCTGAGCAACTTCGAGGACGGGGAGACGAAGCTCTTTGCCGAGGTCCTTCAATGCGCGCGTCGAGTGTTTGACCACCTCGTGGTCTTTCGCTCCGTGCATCTCGGCATCTCGACCGAAGTTTTGGACCCAATCGAGGACGATGAGGCCCAGGGGCGCCTCAAACTCCTCGAGCATCCGACCGACCTCCATCCGCGCGCGATGCATGGCGTAGCCGACCGTCATGCCCTCGGTATCGTCGATGAGGATCGGCAAAATGGCGAGCTTCCCCGCGGCCTCAATGACCCGATCCCACTCGGGTTGCGTGAGTTTACCGTCTCGCAAGCGCCGTCCATCGACGCGCGCGAGCCGTGCGAGGATCCGGAGAAGCAGCTGATCTCGGCCCATCTCGTTGGAGAGGATCAAGACGCCGATCCCTTGCATGGCGACGTTGACGGCGATCTGCAGTGCGAACGCGGTCTTCCCCACGCCGGGTAGCGCGGCGATGGTGGTCTTGTCGCACGCGTGAAGGCCGCCGGTCTCGTGATCGTAGCCGGCGAATCCCGTGAGAATGCCGACCGGCCGCGTCCCGGCAGCCTCCATTCGAGCGGCGATCTCCTTCACGATGCGCTTGAGCGCCGTGAGGTTCGACTCGACTTTACCGGCGATGTTCCGGCGTGCGACGTCGGAGAGTGCACGCACGGCGCCGTCCGCGAACGCCTGGGCATCGCCGTAGTCCACGTATCCGCGCGCGGCAAACTCCTGGCAACGTGCGATCACCTGGCGAGCACGCCATTTGTCGTGGACGATCATGGCGTACTGCCCGACATTGGCGATGGCCGGCGCGTAATTCAGGATCTCCGTGAGGTAGGCCATTCCCCCGATCTGCTCGATCCTTCCGCGGTCTTTGAGCCATGAGCCCACCCGAACGATGCAGGCCCGTTCGCCGTCGGGCGCATCGGTTTTTGCCACGTGGGTGAGCGCTTCGTAGATCCGCCGATGGGCTTCGGCGTAGAAGTGCTCGGGCAGCAGGAACGAGCTCACCTGACGAATGCGCTGGTCGTCGAGGAGCAGCGCAGAGAGCACCGCCACCTCGGCGTCGAGGTCGTGCGGCGGAATCCGTCCCGATTCCGGATCGTGGACGGGTTCGGGCGTCGATCGCGCGCCGACGAGCCGCAGGTGCTGGCTAGCCTGCATGGCCGCTCTCCACTCGGGGTTCACGCTTCGACGACCAACGCACGTCGGCGCCCCGCTCGGGATCGGCCTTCACGACCGAGCCTGCAGGCCGGGTGGCAGACATGCGCGTAGCGATCGCCTCAAGGGCTTCGCGAAAACCCGCAGGGGGCGGCACGAACTCGGATGGATCAGGCTCGGAAATGCGAGTCACCCGCGCACTTGGCGCGCTCGGTTCCGAGCGGGTCATCTCGAGGAATCGCTCGACGTGGCTCGTGTCGCGACAGACGAGCTCGATGTCGACGTACCGCTTGCCGGTTTCGTTTTGCCCCAGGTGCCAGTCGCTCGACCAAAGACCGTCGATCGCGCGTTTCAACTCGTCGACGGTGAACCCCTCGCGAAGGCGGGCCTTGATTCGCCCACGTCGCTTGGGATCGAGCTTTGGTTCCCGAATGCCGCCGACGTTTTTGCGCCAGCCCGTGAGCCAGTGGTCGAAGACGGCGCGCTCATGCGAGGACGATGCTGCAGGCGTGGGTTGCGCGAAGGGCAAGGTGGCCTGGCTGTTCGTGGGTCGGTGAGGGCGAGGTTCTTCCGTTTTCGGTGACGAACTCTCCGGAATGGGCGCCGGCTCGTCGGAGCCGGCAGGAGGCAAAGCCGACGTATTAATTCCTATTCCTTGGTCGGGGTACTGGTCCATGTCAGGCGCGAGGGCCTCGCGAACGTCTCGCGAGGATTCGCTATTTGGTGAGAACTCCTCCGATTTCTCATCGCTGGCGGTCGACGCTGCTTCGGCAGCATTCCCGCTCTGCACGACGCTATGGGTGCTCGCCGATTCGGACGACTCTGAGGCGCCGCCGAGACCCTCGCGAAGGTCTCGCGAGGATTCGCCACTTAGTGAGAATTGCTCCGTTTTCTCCTCGCCCTCCGCCAAAAGACGGTCGACGGCATGTGCCGGCTCGTCGCGGTGATGCGCGAAGTGCGAGCCTCTGCTCTGCGAGAAGCCTCCGAGAGGCTCGCGAAGGTCTCGCGAGGATTGGCTATTTGGTGAATATTCCTCGGTTTCCGGATCGTTGGGCGAGGGACAACGCGGTCGACCGGGATGGTCGACCTTCTGGTGCTTCTCCCAGTTTCGGATATGGGCGTAGAGCTGCCCGCGAACCGTGTAGAGCTGCACGAGGCCCGACTGGGGGCCGGCGCGGCCCGCCTCCGAAAGCTCGCCGAGCAGGCGCGTCACCTCGGTCGGACCGGTCGCGTCGGAGCCCCAGAACACCTCGCCGCGCAACCGACGAGGATCGGCGCGAAGGTTTCCGTAGTCGTCGGCGAGCAAGATGCACCCCACGAACAAGCGAAAGGCACCATGACTGAGACCCGCCGTCACCGCGTCCTCAAGCAGCTCGGGTTTCAGCGTGCGGATGCGTGCCATTACGGCTTCTCCCAGAAGCGGAAGTTCTCTTCCTGGCGAAGGTCCGAGATGTCGATGGCTTCGGTTTCGCCGTGCTGGGCGAACTCGCGAAGAACCTCCTGCGGCAGGTCCCGCCACCCGCGTCGGCGTCGCGGCTTCGGCTTGGTGCGCGGTCGTTTGGGCGGACGCGGTACGACGGGGTGTGGTCGTCGGCGAAGGATCTCGATCATGGTCGGCCCTCCTTTCCCGTCGCCACGTCGGCCTTCAGGCTCGCGGCTCGAAGTTCGTGCGAGGCTCGAAGGAGCGCGATAACGGTGTCGCCATCGCCGAGCTCATAGGCGCCGCGCACAAGCAGCGCGAGGCGCTGGTGGATGTCGGCGAGCCCTTGGCTGAGCGCACGGCGAGCCTGCGGAACCAGGTGCCCAGGGCACGGTACGATCATGACGTCCTCCAATTTTCAAAGAGCGCCTGCTGCCCGGCGCGTGCCGCCTGCAGGGTGCTTTGCGCCTCCTCGGCGCGCAGTCTCTCAAGAGCGATCTCGAACCAGACCCGATTGAGCTCGATACCGATGAACCGTCGACCCAGACGGATCGCGGCGACGCCCGTCGTGCCCGAGCCCATCACCGGGTCGATCACGACGTCGTCGGGATCGGCGAAGTCGGACACGAGGTCGACCAGCAGACCCTCGGGCTTCTGCGTGGGGTGCACGCGCGAGCCGCGCGCACCAAGGCGATTGGCGACGACGGGGTGAGACCAACGCGCCGCCTTCCCGCCACCGTTCCAACGCCGCCTTCCCCGCCGGTGGCAGATCGTGATGTGTTCGCTCGCAGGAGCGGGCTCGATGCCCGAGAACTGCGGCGCACCACCCAACCGATCCCATTCGCCGGTGCGCCGGTGATTAAGCCCTGCGGCGACCAGACTCAGTCGCCACAGCCAGGAGCTCTCCGCGTCGCTGAACGCGAGCGTCCACCGGCGAACGCGTTCCCCGCACCAACGCGCGAGGCCGCGACGAAGCTTCGGGGTGAGGTGCTCGAATCCGAGATCCAGGCGTCGCTTCTTGCGGCACGACCATTTGGCGACGTCGGGCAAGTCGCGGCGCCGGCTCGTGCGGGCTCCCTCGTGAACACGACGGGAGTACGCCGTGTCCAGAATCGCAACATCCGCATTCGGGATGCCAGGGAGAAGCGCCAGGCAGTCTCCATTGATGACGGTCCAACGCGCGCGTCCGTCGAGGACGTCGTTCACGCACGGGAGGGCGATCATCGGCTCCTCCGCGCGGGCTCGTCGGCGCGGAGCTCGGCGAGCCGGCGCTCGAGGTTCTCGCGCGTCCGAAACTCCTTGGACGCTGGACAGGTTGCCCAGTGCGGGGTGCCGTCCGAGTTCAGGGGCATCGAGCGATGCTCCGTCCTGACGAAGTAGATGAGCGCCGTGCACCCGCTCCCCCGGCACCGTCGAGGAACGCTCCCGGTCGGAATCTCGTACGTGATCTGTCGACTGCGGGCGCTCACGAGGCACCTCCGTCCGATTCGAGACCGGCGTGGTCGTCAGATCGGTGCGGCTTGTCGAGCGCGGCCGCGATGGTGGTGTGGTGCACGCCCCACCGGCGAGCGATCTGCGAGATGCTCATCCCCTGGGCGAAGGCACGCGCCCACAGCGCGTGCCGACGGCGAACAGCGGCGCGGCATGTGGACCGCGCCAGCATAGCTATGCTGCCCACTGTCAGCCCTCACTGCCGTCCGCCTTCGCCTCTTTAAGGAGGAGGCGCAGTTCCGGTCCGCTGACGCGCAACCGATCTCTACGGCGAGCCTCGAGCTCCCGTAAGAGTTCGCTAACAATTGCCCATTGTCCCGCGGCACCCGCCAGATACAAAGCGTTCTCGACAGGGCCGACGGCTACATCGACTTCGTTCCGCCGACAAGCGAGCTCGCGCGCCACCATGCTGACGAGCGACCATTGAGATGCCGCCGCAGCAAGCTCTACAACAACCTCCAATGGTCCTGGCGAAGGGTCGCCAGCGGACAATTGAGGCCCCCCCTCCGCCCGACTTTCTTCGTCTTCTTGCGTACTTTCGTGGATTTCTGCAGCAGGTTCAAATCCTGTTGCGCCCACGAATTTATCGGGAAAATTGGGGTACTTCACAGACGTTTGGACGATTGCCGGACAATTGGCCGGCAGCTGAACCGTGAGTTTCCCTTCCCGTGAGCCGTTTCGGTAATTCGCGAAACATCTGACCAAATCGCCTTGGCCCACCATCTCGGCGAGCCGAGTGTAGATGAGGGGCGGCTGGTAGTTCTCGTGTCCTGCGCGAGCGATTGATGATCGCTCGCACCGCCGCGTGCGTATGCCCACGACGCGACGGGAGAGCTCTCGAGGCTCCGTAGGGGCAAGAAGCCCCACTTTTTCGAGAGCGCGGCGGATTCGTTCAAGATCTGGGTGATGTCTTGCTTCGCCTTCGACGTCTTCGCTTGGTGGCCGGGGAAGAGCGCTTACGGCTTGGGGCGCGTTGCAGGATTGGGCTCACTTCTCGTGCGCTCTCAATCAGGGCCCGGACTACCGGCGCGTCGGCGTCGGCGGTGCGCCATGTGACGAATTCACTCAGGTTGATGTGGAGGTCTTCGACGGGACGCCACACTGACGAAGGCTGCGGAACCGCTTCCGAGAACTTCTCGGCCAGGAAGGTGACCGCGTCGCCAACCACGACCAATGCCAGGAGCGCCTCGAGATCAGCCACCTCCGCCGTCACGTGCAGGGTGATGCCTTTCCCCCGAGCTGCCGTGATGATGTCGGCGTGGAGCCTCGGATAAAGCTGACGTGGCTGCAACAGCACGCGCTCGCGCTCCAAATCGCGAAGCCGAATCTTCTCGAGCCGTGAGAGTCGATGCTCGCGAGAGACAAGCAGCCCAAGTCGGTCACGCGTCATTTCCAAATAGCTCAGGGCATCGTCACTGGGGGCGTAGGCACCGTAGCCAAAGGCGATCGTTCCCTGTTGCAACGCCGTCCACTGCTCGACGCTGCTCATCGGGACAAGCTGCAGGCCGACACGAGGTATTCGTCGGCGAAACACTGCGACGAGGGAGGATAACGCCCCCATGAAGGTCGCTCCTGTTTCGAAGCCGATGACCGCCGTGCCGAGCCTCCCCTCGGCGATCCCCTTGGCTTCGTCCACGGCTGCCTCGACGCTCGCAAGGATTCCCCGAGCCCTCTCGGCAAAGGCTCGGCCTGCGGCAGTGAGCTTGATGCCCCGTCCGG
Source organism: Sorangiineae bacterium MSr12523 (assembly GCA_037157775.1). NCBI lineage: Bacteria > Pseudomonadati > Myxococcota > Myxococcia > Myxococcales > Pendulisporaceae > Pendulispora > Pendulispora brunnea. The sequence continues at coordinate 5,106,150 of CP089982.1, read as the reverse complement.
CGGGCTCGAAGAGCTCGACGCCCATTTCCTCCTCGAGGTCCTTCATCTGCCGGCTCAGCGGAGACTGTGAGATGTGGAGCCTGGTGGTCGCGCGGCGGAAGCTCTGCTCCTCGGCGATCGTGACGAAGTAGCGCAGGTGTCGGAGTTCCATCGAGCTGGGATCGTTGCCCAGAAGGTATCATAGAACGGGCAATCTATGTCTTGGACGGATCGATTGGGGAAACCTACGGTGAGCGCCCATGAACCTGACGAATCCAAATCTCCCGCGTCCCATTGCGGTGAACTCTCTCGATCAAGGTCCCGTAGCGGACACGCTCCGCCGCCTTTTCCAAGAGGCGGCGGCCGCGGATGGCGAATTCCAGAAGGACCTTTCGCGGCGCGACTACGTGCTCGAAGACTACGTGCAAGAGCTCGTGGAATCCGAAAAGAAGGATCTACGAGGAACCTATCGCGCATTTGCGGACAATTTCTTGAACGTGTCCGCGGAATTCGGCCGCATGCTCTATCTATGTGCCCGCGCCGGAAATGCCCAGCATATCGTCGAGTTTGGAACATCGATGGGCATCTCTGCCATTTACCTCGCCGCGGCGCTCAAGGACGCGGGACGCGCCGGAAGGCTGATCGGCACGGAGCTAGAGCCTAGCAAGGTGCGACGCGCACGCGCCAACCTCGAGGCGGCGGGCTTGGAGAAGCACGTCGAGATCCGCGAAGGCGACGCTCGCGACACCTTGGCCCAGCTACCTGGCGAGATCGACATGCTGCATCTCGATGGCGCGTTCACGCTATATATGCCGATCCTCAAGCTAATCGAGCCTCATCTCAGGACTGGTGCCATAATCCTCGCGGAGAATGCATTTGAGCAATCTGGTGAATATCTCGCCTACGTTAGAGATCCCGCCAACGGCTACGGCTCCTTGCCCCTGCCCTTCGAACACTGGCGTGGAAACGAATTTACAGTCTATCTAGGGCGATAGGTGCATTCCGCTGGGGATGCCGATGCGCTCTTTGCAGAAGCTGCGACCGTGCCACGTCACTCGTCCCCTTATGCCGCCGCGCTCGAGCTGCCACCCCGGACGGCTACATCCCCCACCGGGAGAAGGTCGTTATCGCTAACATCGCGTGCGCATTGCGTGCGCGCGCAGCCCCTCGATGAACGTTTGCGTGACCTGCTCGAGCCGCGAGTCGACGTCGGGGAACAGCGTCACACCGTCCGCGCCGACCTCTATCGTCTTGTCCAGCATGAATAGCCCACTCACGATGAGCCGCGGATCGAGGGACTGCAGCATGGGGCGCATCGCATAGTCGATCGCGAGCACATGCGCGAGCGTACCGCCGACCTGGAGCGGTAGGACTACTTTATCACGCAGCGCGAATTGAGGCAGAATGTCGATGAACGCCTTGAGCATGCCGGTATACGCAGCCTTGTAGACGGGGCTGACCAGGATCACGCCGTCGGCTTGGGCCACCCATTGACTCGCTCGTTGGATATCGGGGTGGCTGAAATCGGCGTGGAGCAGCGCTTCGGCGGGTAGGTCGCGAACGTGCAGCACGCGCACGCGAAAGGCATCGCGCGAAAGCCGCTGACCGACGAGCTGCGCGAGACCGGTCGTGCGCGAAGGGCGGGTCGGGCTGCCCGTGACAATCACGATGGAGGAAGGTTCAGTCATGACGAGTCCGATTTCATGTAAGGAGGGTTTACGCACAGGCCTACGCAGCCTGTTCAGACCTCAGACCAGGTGTGAAACGCCCCCCGAAATTCCCAAAAGCGAACGACCGAAAATCTCGGCGCTGATCTCAGGATTCACGATGGCGTGGCGGCTCGCGACCTCGGAGTCGCGCCAGAATCGCTGCAGCGGGCTCGATTCGGCAAAGCTCGACGCACCATGAGCGGAGCAAAGGATGCGGATCGCTTCGCGCGCAGCGCGCGCGACGTAGCCTGCGTCCATGCGGACGCGCGCTCGTTCGACGTACTTCATCTGCCGGCCTTGGCGTGCAGCGCCGTCGATATCGGCGGCCGCGCGATAGGCATGGAAGTGGGCCGTATCGACCAGCATCGTCGCCTCGGCAATAGCCAGCTGCACCGTCGGTGCCGTCGTCTGATTCTCGTATGTCGTATGGGAGATGCCGCGCTTCGGAGCCTTCTCGATGACGAAGTCGAGTGCAGCCTGCGCCATACCGAGTTGAGGACCGACGAGCACCAGCGCCGTCACTGGAACGAACGCCGCGTGATAAAGAGCTTCCTCCTTGTATGGCGTCGGTCGGTCCCCCGCAAGCACCTTGGACGCGGACATGATGCGATGTTCGGGGATGAAGACGTCTTCGGCTACGATGGTGTTGCTTCCCGTCCCTTTCATCCCGGCGACGAACCATGTGTTCTCGATGGTGAGGTCCTTCATCGGGATGATCGCCATCCCTTGCTCGATCGTAGCGCCACTTTCGTCGACGATGGGGAGGCCGACGAATGCCCATTGCGCATGGAGGCAACCGCTGGCCCATGGCCACTTGGCGGTCACCTTCAATCCACCTTTGACCCGGCGGCTCCTCCCGGAAGGCGTGATGACTCCCGCCATCCGCACCGTCGGATTGGCGTCCCAGACGTCTTGCTGCGACTGGGCACCCATGAGGCCGACGAACCACGCGGAAGTATTCATGAGCGTGGTCACCCACGCCGTCGAAGGGCACCCCATGGCGAGAGCACGCGAGACTTCGAGCATGGTGCGAAAGTCCGTTTCGAGCCCGCCGAAACGACGCGGAACCATGAGCTTGAAGAGCTCGGCCTTTTCAATCGCGGTCATGTTGTCCTCGACGACACGTCCGCCCGCCTCCGTCTGGGACGCGTTCTTCGCGAGCAAAGGAATCAGCGCGCGTGCGCGCGACACGAGCTCGGCGCGGAGCTCGCCTTCGGAGATATGGTGCATGAGAAAAACTCCTTTTTGAGTTACGATGGTTATGCCAGTCTCGCGAGGTCGGCAGAGTGATGGGAACGCCGCCTGCGAATATCGTGGTCAAACGCTTGGACGTGTACCGCCAGGATCCATCGACGATCCGACATACGTCTTCCACATCCGCAATCTGGATGGGAGCCGTAGTGGGAAGGACCGGCTCTCCATCCGCCGCGTACGGCAAAAGGATTGAAGTCATTCTTGCCGATCCATCCGGGTCGAATACCGCCCGCGCATTGCAAATACAGTGTCGCGAAACTCTCACTCCGCGCCCCTCGCGCCAGGCGTAAAATCTTCGGATCGCCTCGCGGCCGGCAAAGACTCGGTCCTGAATTTGATAGACCGGGTCCTGGTCGACGAAGAACTCGTGGGCATTGCGCCCGGCGTTGTGGTCGACATCGTACCAATAGTCGATGTTGAGTCGCGACAGAACCGCGTCGAGAGCTAGGGTATCCACGAATCTGGACTCCAATCCGGAGGGGGGTAGTCGTCTTCGTTGCGAACCCGACCCGCATGCTGAGAAAAATCCGCCCGAGGGGGCGCGAGAAGATGTCGATCATGCGACCATCACCACCGAACCAGGCCGTCGTGTGGATCATGCCCGCCGGGATGATGGCAACGGAGGGACTGTCGCACTTTGCCACGCGATCATCGCGCCATGCTGTGCGATCCCTGCCCCATGGGGTCCGTAGATAATGCTCGAACGAACCGGTGATGGTCAGAGAACCTTGCTCGAAATCCTCATGGCTGTGGGGCGGGAGCAAGTCGCTGGAACATCGAGGTGTAGTGGTCTGGCCCGAAGGCAAAGATGACGTCCGGAGCAAGGCGGCGAACGCCCTCCGCTCGCGTGGCGAAAACCGAAAGGAGCTCCGATTCCTGACGTGGCTTCCTGGCTCGGCAGTACATAAGAGGAGAATGCGAAGCACAGAGCACTGATGTTGCCGACATCTTACGTCCGGTCCGTGGCCGCGCGTTCGATCTCGGGCTGGAGCTTCGCCAGAAATCCTTCCATCGTGGCCTCGCGCATATCGACTGCCTTGGCACCTCCGCCAGCGACGATATTTACATCGGTAATGCCGATAACTCCGAGAATCAGACGGAGGTAGTTGGTGGCAATATCCCGATCACGAATCGGAGAGCCTTCCGTATAAACGCCGCCCGATGCAAGCAGGATGGTGGCCTTCTTGTTCTCCAGAAGTCCCTTGCCGTCGAAACCCAAGGTCATTCCCTTGCGAACGATGTGATCAATCCAAGCTTTCAGGGATGCGGGAACGTTGTAGTTGTATACGGGGGTGGATCACGATGTGGTCCGCGGAAAGCAGCTCGCGGACGAGGTCATCGGATAGACCCAGAATCTCCTTCATCTCGGGGGACTGTTGCTCCGGCGGCGTGAAGTACGCCTGGAGCCACGGACCCGTGATGAACGGCAGATCAGTCTCCGCCAAATCGCGTTCGACGACGTCACCGCTCGGGTGCGCGGCGCGCCACTGGCTCACGAAGGTTCGCGTCATGTTCCGTGAAATCGAATGATCGCCACGGGGGCTGGTTTCAACGACGAGGAGTTTGGGCATGGGAGGTTCCTTCGAGTGAAAGGACTTGCTTGGCGACGCGGGTGGGCGACGCGTAGGGACTCCCGTCTATTTGCAGCCGGAGCCCATCTTGAGAAAGTGGTGAAGTTGTGATGATCTTCATCGGCAAACACGATGGAGTTTGCCGGCCTCGGATCGCTCAGCCTCGACCAATTGCGTGTTCTCGTGACCATCGCCGATTCGGGCAGTTTCTCGGCTGCGGGACGGGCCCTCGGGCGCGCGCAATCCGCAATCAGCCAGGCGGTCGCCACGCTCGAGGAACATCAAGGCGTCACCCTCTTCGATCGGGAGGGGTACAGGCCGCGCCTCACCGACGTAGGGAAGGTGCTGGTGGATCAAGCGCGTCTGGTATTGGCGAGTGCGGCACGGTTCGAAGCGGTGGCAGCGAACAGCCGCAGAGGTGTCGAACCCGAGCTCGCCATCGCCATCGACCCGCTGGTACCGACAGCGCCCCTGATCGAAAGCATGAGGGCGCTCGGCAGTGAATTTCCCGAGCTCGCGGTCACCTTCTCGACGGAAGGTCTTGGTGGATCCTTGCGACGGCTGCGCGCAGGATCGGCAGCGCTGGCGATATGTCTATTGCTGCCCGCGGTTCCGGACGACATCGTTGCATATCCCTTGTTGCGGATCCGCCTGATGGCAGTCGTTGCGCCTCATCACGCCCTCGCGCGGCTCGCGCGGCCGGCAACACGCGCTGATCTCGAGCAGCACGTGCAGCTCGTGCTATCGGACCCGGCCTCCCCCTCAGGGGAGAACTACGGGCTCGTAAGCGCGCGACTCTGGCGCTTCGTCGATGTTGGCCGACGTCTTGACTTCCTGCTCGCCGGCTTTGGATGGTGCCGCATGCCCGAGCACATCGTCGCAGCGTCAATCGCTGCGTCCCGGCTGCTGCCGTTGGAGATCGCTGATGACCCAGCCCCCCCCGACGCCTTGACCATTTACGCGGCACATCGGCGCGATCAGGTTCTCGGTCTCGCAGGGCGATGGCTATTGGATACGCTTCAGAGCCGACTTGCAGCGGGCTAACTCGACTTGGCCCTCATTCGCGCAAGCGACGGGCGGCCTTGTGAAATATCTTGCGGGCCCGGTGCAGACGAGAGGCGACAGTCCCAGTGGGTAGCCCGGTGAGCTTCGCAATTTCGGGCGCCGACAGGTCCTCGAGCTCGAACAGCACGAACACGGCGCGCAGGTCGGCGGGCAATGCATCGAGCGCCTTGTCGAGGAGCGCGCGGGCCTGGCGTTGCTCGACGAGTTGGTCCGGGCGTGGCGCCGGGTCGGCGACCTCCTGGACGGCTTCCCCGAAGAGCTCACGGCGTCGCGCCAGGGCTCGACGAATGTGCGCGGCGACGTGGCTCGATGTCGAAAACAGGAAAGCTCGCTCGGCGCCCGCGTGAACGAGCCCGATCTTGCGCACGTAGATCGCGAAGACCTGCTGCCGCGCATCATCGGCCAAGTTCTCTGGGACGCCGAGCCGTCGCAGAGATCGCCGCACGAACTCCGCGTGCACCTCCATGCCGGCCTGGAACCGTGCCTTGCTGAACATTGGAGGTGCGCCACGTTGTGCCCGAAAGGGTGACGCGGACGTCACGTCCGTAGAGCAAACGACGTCGACTTCGATGGCGAGAGGCAGCACGCCCGGCGCCGTGAGCAAGCTACACGCCACTCACTTCGAGGGAAGGCTCCATCGGTACACACCGCCAATCGCGCATGCGGCAATCAACTGGTCCGGCGCGGACAAAGTCAGGCTGCGGACGTCGTACGAGGTCGGCCATGCGTCGAGCACTTTGGGCGAGGCGGCATCGGTGACGTCGACGACGGTGACGCCCCCGCCGTGTCCGAGGTACATCCGAGCTCCCAAGGCGGCCACGGCGGCGGAGGACCCGGGCCACTTGGGCGCCCACACGGACTTTTTCACGATCTGGGATGGCTGCAACACGTCCACGAAATGGAAGCCATCGGTGCATGCCAGCGCCGCGATGTTTCCCGACAGAGCTACACTTCTCGCGTACGAGCATGCGTACTGGCCGACGTTCTTGATCGACGCCGGATTGGAGACGTCGAAGATTTTCAACCCGCCGTCATCGGCCACGAAGGCAAGCGAGTTCCGCAAGGTGATGTCCCATGTTCCTTCGGTCTCGACCGATCCAAGCACGGTGGGATGAGCCGGATCGGCCACGTCGATCACGGCGAGCAAGCCGCCATTGGTGCGCTGTCCGAGGTAAACGCGACCATTGGAGTAGGCGACCGCGTGGAAGTTCCCGCCTTGTAGCTGGCCGAGTTGCTTGGGGCGAGCCGCGTCGGACACGTCGTAGATGCGCAATCCTCCCCCGTACCAATCCGCAACGTACGCGATGTTGCCTTGGACCACGACCTGCTCGAAGTCGAGCGCAGTGCCAGGGTACGCGCTGCCCAGGAACGACAAATCCGAAACACGGCCCGTGCGCAGGCCGGCGGAGCCGGCGCCAATGAACAAATTTCCCGCCGCGGCGTGCACGCTCGTGCAGCTACCGCAAAGAGAAATATCCACGACCGCCTTCGACACGGGCGCGCGCGGCTGGCTGACGTCGACGGTGAGCAGCCGGCCGCGGTCGGTCACGACACCAAGGGCGTTGCCCGAGATGGCGACGTCGTTGATCCCCTCGGATGGCATCGTGGTAGGCCCCGTGTCGGAGATCTTCTTGGGGTCGGATAGATCGAGCACGTGCAGCCCGTCCCAGCCGGGGACCCAAGCCGTGCGGCCGCGGGCTGCAAGGGTGCGTGATTGCGTACCGCTCTGGAACAACGGCGAGCCCGGGCTCGCGGGATTGCGAGCGTCGAAGACTCGTGTGCCATCCCCGGTGACGATGACCAAGTCACCGTCCGCAACGTCGGCACCGAGCGCGTTCAAATAGCGCGCCTGGCCGAGGTTCGCGAGATTCGCGGTGGTATCGAGCGCTCCCAGAGCTAGATCGCCAGTGATGTCGCGGCGCCAATAATAGAGGCGATTGCCGACGAGGCGAAGATGCTCAGCGCCGCCTTGGATCGACTTGACCGGTGCCGGCGTGCCCGGGTTGGTGAGGTCGAACACCCAGATTGCCGCGTCACCGCCAACGAAAAGTTGTTTTCCAACAATTGCCATTCCACGCGCGGGCTCGGGGGTTGTGGACGGTCCGAGGTGAAACGACGAGACTTCGGCAGGCGCCGCGGGATCGTGTACGTCGATGACACGCACTTGGCCGTCACCCTCGGGTGTGGCCTCGCTGACGTATGCAAAGGTACCCTCGACGGCCACGCTATGGAGAATGCTCGCGAACGGTGCAGTCTCTCCGCGCAACGACGGTGCGCTCGGTTTGGTCACGTCCCAAATCATCATGCGAGGACCGACGGTGATGTACGCCCAATGATCGAAGAGTGCAATGGCGGTGGGTTCGCCTCCGGCCTGCGGGCGCGCGATACCGGCGCTGGGTGGTGGTGACACGTGATCGGGTTGCGCATCGGTTTGCGGACCTCCGGCATCCTGGCGAGGCCCAGCCTCCGGCGATGCATTTGGAGTTTCCGGCTGCGATGGGGACGGGTCGTTGCCACACGCAAATACCAACACCGCTGTCACGATACCAACCAGCGTGACTGCGGATATCCTGTGGACCGCGACCGACAGACGAGCCGGTCGATAGTTCGTTTGAAAACGCATGTTCGAGTCTCCGAAAAGGTTCGGGAGACAAGATTCCCGGCTGCACGCGAATCGATCAACAAATCTACGATGAGTGCGTAAGTAGCCGGGAGCTCGTCTATATCGCAAAAGCACTTGCCGCCCCGACGACATCAAGCTTGCTGGCAGCCGAAAAAAAACCGCGCGACGCTGCGTCACTTCGCGCTGGCGCGCGTCGTTGTAAAAGAACGATGCGGAGGTGGCCTCCATTGGGCGCTCTAGAGAGGAATGAACGCGAATGAGTCTACGAAGTCGTGAATTACCGTTGATGTCAAACATCGGACATCTCACTCGACGACGATGGGCGACATTGACCGCATTCCACGCGCGATGTGTAGATACCCTGCGGTGGGCGATAAACCCGGCCCTCCCATTGGCACGGCGGGATCGATGTTGATGCATGAAGGTCGGATCTATTTCATTCTAACCATGTGCACTGTTCGCTATGCGCGGAGTTTCGGCGCACCGGCCGCAGACTGGCTCGCCTTATGACACCGAGCGACTCGACGGCGGCTTGCAAGGATGTTTCAGCTACGTGAGCAAGCCTACGGCGCGGAGGTCCAAGTGCCGACGTTCTCGTGGTACGAATTTAATTTGCGCCACCCCCGTTCGCCGCGCGTCTCTATTTCAAGACGACTTGGTGATTGCTTGTATGAGGACAACTCCGCTTTTTGGGGCGGGGCTATGTCCTGGAGGGTCTTTATGTTTACATTCAACTTCGGCGCAACGGTATGGGGTGTCGTTCTTCTTCCTTTCGCCGCAGCCGCAGGGTGTGCCAGCGAGAGTGCGCCACCTTCCGGCGACGCCGACCTGCTGGCGCGCGATCAAGCATTCGTCTCCATCGCGCGGACACTCTCGAAGGAACTGACCCAAAAGGCCGACGCAACATCGGGCGGCGCCGCGCTGTCGGTCCCATCGTCCCATGCCAAAGATTCATTTTATGTCGCCATCAACAAGAAAGAACTAAATCGCCGCTACTTCCTATCGGCCTACGCGAAGCAGCTTCTAGCGAACCCGCAACCTGGCCCGTTTCCAGCGACATCGCTTGGGACACGGGTGGTCACGTTTCGCGTGCAAAATGGAAAGCTGTTCGTGTTCGACGCTCAGGACGGACTCGCCTCCAGCGACATCTTCGATCCGTCGTCGATCATCGAAGCCTACCCGCTGGTGGGCGATTACGAACCATTCCTCTCACTCCGCGGGCACGACGATTACGTACTCTTCGACCCGGCGGGCGGTCTCAATCGATTTGGCATCGTCTCCGATGCCTACGCGAAGGGCGACAAACCACTGCACTTCCAAGTCGATCTCTCGTACTTGCAAAACTTCCGCCGCGTCAACGACGGAGCCACGTTCGAGCAGGTGTTTACCGGCGCGCTCAACGACACGACGACGGGCTCTCCAGACTATGACGAGAATTGGTACAGGATATCTGGCACACTTGGCGTCGCTTTGCGGAGGTACACCGAAGGGAAGGGCTTCACGCCGTTCGATGCCGGTAAGGTCTCACAGGAGTACTACTACCGGTCACCGCCCCTTCTCGTGAAGAACACCGGGGGCACTTTGGAGCGCGCGATCAAATGGAACATCAACTCGGGGATGGCGCCGATCAAGTGGTTCATTTCCGACCCAGTGTTGCAGGTCGCAAAGGAACACCCGAAATACGATATCGTCGGCGCCATCAAGGCGGGCATCGAGAACTGGAACCAGGTGTTCGGCTTCAAGGTCTTCGAGGCCAGCGTAGCTGGACCCGGCGACTCGTTTGGCGACGACGACAAGAACTACTTCATCTACGATCCCAATCCGAACGGTATCGCGTACGCCGATTGGCGACTGAATCCGAATACGGGTGAAATCCGAGGCGCCAGTGTCTACTTTTCCGCCGGCTTTTTCAGGGATGCCATCGAGAAATTGGACCCGCCCACGCGAGCCTTCAAACGCACGATCCAGCCTAAGACACCGCCGCGCATTCGGGAGATGACTTGGGGTAGTTTCCGGCCCACCCGATTGTGCGCGCTGTGGGCTGGGGCCTCGGATGAACGCAACGATGAGGATGGGCCACGAGCGGCCAAGTTGACGGGGGCGCAAGCGGTGAATAAGTACATTACCCACATCGCGCTGCATGAAATTGGCCACGCCTTGGGCCTCCGGCACAATTTCAAGGGCTCGCTGGTGCCGCCTCCTCAACAGAGCTCGGTGATGGATTACATCGAGGTTTCTGACGCTGCCGCGACCGACCCCGCGCCCCCGGGCCCCTACGATCATGCCGCCGTCAAGCTCCTGTATGGCTTGTCGAAGAGCGAGCCTACGCAGCCCTTCTGCACCGACCGGATCCCGTCCATCGATCCCACATGCGCGACGTTCGATCGCACCGAAGATCCACTGATGAAATACTGGGGAGCCAACTACAACGAGCACCTGAAGTTCATTCTGCGCGGCGAGGGTGCAACCGAACACCAGCGTAACATCGAGCAGCGCTATCTTGACGGTACGGCAGCGTTCCTACGCGCCGGCTCCACGATCGACCAGGGCCGAGCGTGGCAACAGCTCAATGAGCTTCTGGCGGTCGGGATCGATCATGCAGCCGACAATGCCAAGTACCCCGGCTACACGGATCGATTGAGCGAATTCCAAAATTGGATGCTCAACCGTGTGTTCCTCGAGCCACCCCCCACTCCGAACGGCGGTATTCCGGCGATCCCCGTCCTCGTTGGCGACACCTTGAAGGCGATCGTGACCGAGCTCCGAGGCGTGACCGTCAACAGCGACAAATACCGCGGATGGAACACGCGTCGCACCTCAGTGGACGTTTTGAAGAAACTGCAAACGCAGTCGGCGTACGAGGCTCTCCTGAGCGCACGCACCAACTTGGCGGAAGTGCGCACCAGCTTGCCGGCCGGCAGCCCGGAGGCGATGCTGATGGACGACCTCCTGGCTCGAATCGATGCCGCCACGCGTCCGTATTACACGAAATGACCGTTACTAATCCGACATATCGAACAAAAGTCACGGTATCGAACCGTATCATTCGAGGCAATTTTTCTTGCAATGACGAGTAAAATTTCGCATGACAATCAACCTGTGTAACGGCATCCCGATTTTCATTCGGATATTGGGTGCGCGGATATTCGGTCCGGCCGTGACGGCGGGCGCTCTCCTAGTCGGCGCGTGCGCATGCGGGGATGCCTCGATCGAAGAGGAAAAAATCGGCTCGGTCCAGCTCGATATTCCACCCCGCGAGCAGTGGCGCAACGGACACGGGTACTGCGGGGAAACGTCATTGCAGTCCATCGCACTACACTACGGCGCGTGGGTCTCGCAGCAGGTTGTGCGCGATGCCGCGGGGGGCGAGCTCCTGCTCGCGGTGAACGAGACCAAAGCCCTCGATGCGCTGCATTTCGACTACGAAAATTGGGATTACGAAAAGACGTCCGCGCCGCAGTTCCAACAATTCGCAACGTGGCTCAAAGGCCAGATGGTCCAAGGCCATCCCGTAATTTTCGCAGCCTACCTCAGTGAGAGCAGCGACCTCGAGTACGACCACATCATGCCGGCCGTGGGCATCGACTTTCGCCGAGCATCAGGTTACGACGCCCAGGACACCCTTTCGTTCAATACCAACTTTGGTGGCAGGGTCCGCCGCACCTTTGGTGCGTCATGGGGCACCCGGCAGAGTTGTATTAACGACAGCAACGCCGGGGGGTGCATTCCGCAAGGCGTCGACTACGGCATCGCCGTGCTGGGGATCACCGACAGAAAGAGGGCGACGCTGCCGGTCCGGTTGGTCATGGCTCGCAACGCCGAGCCCAATGTGTCGCTAGGCGAGTCGGCGGAAACCATGCAGACGACGGTGACGGTGTCGGGCCTCACCAAGGGGCGAAGCTACGCGCTCCTACGCTACGACAAGGCCAAAAACGTCCCCACGGATGCCATGGCTGCGGGCTTTCTGGCCTCGAAATACGACAAACGTGTAGACTTCACGGCCACCGGCAATACATGGGCCGAATCCGATACGTTCGACTCGGACGGCGTCGCCTATTATCGTTGCGTACCCAGGTGAACGATCGCGGGGGATGACAATGGCTCCGCTAAACCCAGGGCTCGTCGCCGATGATGGTCGGGCTGATTCCGCTCCGACGCCGTTCTCGGCGCCCTGGACGTCGAGTTCTTCGAGAGTTTCTCGCAACTCCTGGAGTGAGGGGTCGCGTGCCAGGCCGATTGGAGCCGCGGCGAGGTACAACGCGTTCTCAAGAGGACCGACCGCCACCTCCGGCTCGGTTCTACAACACCTTCCAAACGGCCGACCGAAGCGTCGCCGTGGGGCAATTGCAGCTCCACGCTTTCGTGGATTCTTGAAGCGGGGCCCGTCATCATCGACGCGCGGCCCCTCGAGAGTGCTCGCGGCTGTAATTTCTCGCGCGCGAAACGCTGGTACGAGGCGTCATTAAGGAAATGACCGCCCCGCTGCGTTTTGGCTTGTGCCTTGCTGCGAGTCTTCTTGCCTCGCACTCGAACCAAATCGACATTCCACCGCGCGCCCAGTGGCCCAATGGCCACGGTTATTGCGGTGAAACGTCGATCCAGTCGATTGCGCTGCACTACGGCTCGTGGATCTCGCAGAAGGTGGTGCGCAAGGTGGCCGGCGGCGAGGTGCTGCTCGGGGTCAACGAGTCGAAAACCCTGGAGCGCCTTCATTTCGGGTTCAAGAATTGGAATTCCAACGAACCGAAGCCGCAGTTCGAAGCGTTCTCGGTTTGGCTCAAGTCTCATTTGCGCCAGGGTCACCCGGCGATTTTCGCCGTGTACCTCGCCGACGGCACCGACGATCCGGACTACGACCACATCGTACCGGCGGTGGGCATCGAGTACGAGAGCGCGTCGTCGTACGATCCGGCGGACACGCTTTGGTTCCATTCCAACTTCGGACATCGCTTGCACCGCACCATGGGCACCCTTTCCGCGACACGGAAGAAGTGCACCTACGATTCGTCGGCGGGCGGATGCATCCCGCGCGATGTCGATTACGGCACCGCGGTGACCGGAATCGTGGACGAACGCTCAGCGACCCTGCCCGTTCGGCTGTCCGTCGACCGGAGTGACGAGCCCAATGTCTCCAAGGGCGAGGCACCGGTGCAGCTCCATGCCACGGTCACCGCATCCGGGCTCGTCTCCGGCCGGCGTTATGCGCTTTTGCGCTACGACGATTACAAGGACGTGCCCACGGATGCGACGGCCGCCGGCTTCCTCTCCTCGAACCATGCCGCGCGCATCGATTTCACGGCGACCGCCGCGGAGTGGTCGCACGCCGATAAATTCATGTCGGATGGCGTTGCGTACTATCGTTGTGTCCCGCTTTGAAGCTGGTCTCCTGGAACATCGAAAATCTCCGTTCGCGGCTGGCGAGCTTGCCGGCCATTCTCGCGCAGTTCGGGACGCCCGAAGTCCTCTGCCTTCAGGAAACACGCATACGGATGTGCGATACGGAGGACATTGCGAATATGCAACTAGCCCTCCCCGGATATCGCTGCCACTTTTCGCTGAACCGCGATGCGCGCAACGTGACCTATCGGGGCGGTCGCGCTTACGGCGTCGTTACCTACATCCGCGAATCGCTCGGCCCGGCGAACATGGAGAGGCCCGAGTGGGATCTCGAAGGGCGAATCGTTTTTACGCATTTGCGCGGCCGCGTCATCGGGAACGTTTATGCCGTCAACGGCACCGATAAACCGTACTTCGATCACGAGCTCGGGATGATGAATGGCGATCGACACGCCTTCAAACGACGATTTCAAGAGCGGGTGATCCATCGCGCGCACGAGCTCCGCGCCTCCGGCGGAGTGATCCTGGCGGGTGACTGGAACGTCTCTCCGACGAAGCTCGACACGTACCCGCGTTTGCGAACCGAAGAACCCCACGTGCGAGCTCGGGCCGCGCTCGCGGAGCTCCTGGCGCGGAGCGGAATGGTGGACATCTACCGGCATCTCCATCCCGAGGAGCGTCGCTATACCTGGTTCAATCGCCGGGCTCGTCCTGGCCGTCTGGATGCGGCGCGTGTGGACTATATCCTCGTCTCGGAGGACCTGGTCCCTCACGTGCGCTCGGCGTCGATTCTCGACGACCCACGTGATCGAGGCGGTAGCGACCACGCTCCGACCGTGGTCGACACGCACTAATTGATGGTCAAGTTGATGCTGGCACGCTGCCGGCGCGGCACAATCGACACCTTCAAGTCGGCGTCGGCAATTCGGTTCAAACTCTCGACAAGCTCCTCGTACGTATCGCCGAGGATCTCGGGTTCGGGGAGCAGCACGAGGTTCGCACCGTCGCGCGTCGCGTTTTGGCACAGCTTGATCAAGTCAGCGAACTTCTCTTCGTAGGACATGGCAGGTCTCGCTCCACGCCGTCATGAACGGCAGCCAACGGTTTGGCTGCTTGCCAAAGCATAGGTTGCGCCGTCGTCCACGTAGGGGGCGGTCCAGCCGATGGTTTGCCTGCGACGCGACGGCGTTCGAGTGCTCGGCATCGAGGACGAGGACGGTTCCCCGCGCACATGGGGGCGCAGCGTTGAGTCCCATGGTGCCACGGTGTGCTGCGCGGCGAGCCGTTCATGCGACGTGCCGACCCCGAGCAGGCGCGCCGCTGCGGTCGTGAATGATTTTCGTCTACTTTGAAGTCGTTCCCACATTCAATGTTCGTAATGATCTCTCGCTAAGCTATATACGGCATATTCGATTTCAACTCAGGGTCCCATCCCATCGAGATTCATTTTGGCGCGATGGGTCCATTCATGAAGTGAAGATGACATCTTATGGAGGAATCATGAGTCGTATGTATTTCCGCCGCACGGCCGTTGCGCTCGCATGCAGTGCCATGATCGCGCCAGCGTGTACGAGCAACGACGGCGATGCGCCGCCGGCGACAAACGACCCCGACTCGGTGGCCGAGCGGCGGGCCACGAAGCTCGTTGCGCAACTGACGAGCGACGAGAAAATCGCGCTCGTGCATGGCACGGGAATGCCCATTGCGGGATATGGCACGTTTCCTCCCGAGGCCTTGCTCGGGGCGAGCTACATCCCTGGAATTCCGCGGCTCGGTATTCCCCAAGTGACCAGTGCGGATTCCGCCTGCGGGGTCAATCTCAAGGACACGCATGCCACGGCCCTGCCTGCGCCCCTCGCGCTGGCGGCCAGTTGGGATCCGGATCTTGCCCAAGAATATGGCAAACGCATTGCCATCGAATTGCGCACACTTGGATATACCGAAGGGCTCGGTGGCGCGACCAATCTGGCCCGCGAACCGCGCAGCGGCCGCACCTTCGAAAACATGGGCGAAGACCCGGTATTGAGCGGCACCATGCTCGCCGCGCGCACCATCGGCACGCAGGGGCAAAAGGTCATTGCCACCGTCAAGCATTATGCCATGAACGACCACGAGACGAGCCGCATGACCTCGGATTCGCAGGTCGACGAGCGCACGATGCGCGAAACGGAGCTGCTCGCCTTCGAAATCGCCATCAAAGAAGGCCAACCCGGTAGCGTCATGTGCGCGTACAACAAAGTGAACGGCACGTATGCTTGCGAAAACCCGTATATTTTGACCGACGTTCTCAAGAAAGAGTGGGGCTTTCGGGGTGTCGTTCAATCGGATTGGGGCGCCACGCACAGCACGGCACCGGCAGCCCTCGCCGGGCTCGATGAGGAGCAACCCGGCTTTTCCAACGACGCCAGCACCCACCCCATCTTCAAAATGCTCGGCTCCCACTTCAATACGAAGCTTCGGGCGGCCGTCGACGACGGTTCGGTGCCCATGTCGCGGCTCGACGACATGGTTCACCGGAAATTGCGCACCTTGGCGCGCGTAGGGATCATGGATGCGCCGCCGCTCCCCTCCGGCGCCATCGACCAGGACGCCGGCAATGCGTCGGCCCTCGCTGTCGCGCGCCAATCGGCGGTGCTGTTGAAGAATGCATCCGCGGCCCTGCCGCTCGCCGCGACTAACGCGACTAACGCGACGGGCGTGTCGTCCATCGTCGTGATTGGCGGCCATGCCGACGCCGGCGTTCTGTCCGGGGGTGGCTCGGGCGCGGTTCCGGCGGCCGATGGCAATGCCGTCAGCGGATGCCAAGAGCCGCCCGGCCCCGTGTTCATTCCGCATTGTGCAACGTGGTACAAATCGGCGCCACTTGCGGCAATCCAGGCCAAGGCGCCGGGGGCGAAGGTCACGTATTTCGATGGAAACGACTCGGTGGCCGCGGCCAATGCGGCGGCCCAGGCGGATGTCGCCATCGTCTTCGCGACCCAGTGGGAAACCGAAGGAAACGATCTCGCCAGTCTGGCCCTGCCCGATACGCGTACGGATCCGTACAATCAAAGCTACGATCAGAATGCCCTCATCGAGGCCATCGCGGCCAAGGGCAAACGCGTGGTGGTGGTTCTGCAAACGGGAAGCCCCGTTCTGATGCCTTGGATCGATCGCGTCCACGCGGTTCTCGAAGTTTGGTATCCGGGCGTGCGCGGCGGTCAGGCGGTGGCCGATTTGCTGTTCGGCGATGCCAATCCGTCGGGCAAGCTTCCCCTCTCCTTTCCCAAGCAAGATGCGGATTTGCCGCAGCCGGTCATCTCGCCGAGCGATCCCAACGTGGTCTACCGCGAAGGCCTGCTGATCGGGTATCGATGGTACGACGCGAAGCAGCTCGAGCCGCTTTTCCCGTTCGGCCACGGATTGTCGTACACCACGTTCTCGTATTCGAACTTGGACGCCCGCCGTGAGGCCAAGGGAGACGTGACGGTGACGTTCACGGTCACCAACGACGGCACGCGCGCAGGAGCCGAAGTGGCCCAAGTGTATGCCAAGCTGCCCGCGGGCTTGGGAGAGCCCCCGAATCGCCTCGTGGGCTGGAAGAAAGTGTCGCTGGAGCCCGGTCAGGCCCAAACGATCCAGCTTACGGTGCCCGCCCAGCGACTCGCCACGTGGGATACGTCGACGCATGTGTGGAAGGTCAACGGCGGCGATTACACCTTCGTCGCGGGAACATCTTCGCGCGATCCTCGTGCCCTGACGAAGGCGATGGCACTTCCCTGATGGAACGCAAAAGCCCCGCGGCCCACGTTCACGTTGGGCGGCGGGGCTTTTTTCAGTGTGCGGCTACGCCAAACCGAGCTGCTTCGACTCGAGCCAGTTGGTGATGTCCGCGACGGTGCGGTCGGTGCCGAGATCGTCCAACACCCAGTGCGCGCGATCGGAATACTCCAGGTAGTCGCCGCCCACGCGCTTGTACTTCTCGGCCACGAGGCGGTGCGTGGCCACGGGCACAGTACGATCTTTGACCGCGCCAATGGTCAACGTTGGGACGTTGATCCGCGTTTCGTCGACGTAGGCCACGCGCTCCGGATTTTTGTCCGGCATGATGAGATCGCGGAAGACCATGCCCGAGCAATAGCGCATGGTCGCGTAAATCTCCTTGTGCCGCGACGCGGGAACGCCGTTCAACATGCCCCACTTGAATCCCGTCTCCCAGATTTTGACGGGTCTCTTCTCCAGGTTTCGCGAAAAGAGAATATTGCCCAAGGTCACGAAGGGCGCGAGCGACAGCTTGGGAGGCACCCCGGCCGGCGCCAGGGGCGTCATGAACACGGCCGCGCGCGCCGCACCGCGCTCCGCGAGCTTCTGCGCGATGAGCCCACCCAGCGAATGCCCAACGACGATGGGCCGGTGGCCCGTATCCGCCTCGAGGCGCCGGGCCGCGCCCTCCATTTCGTCGACGTAGTCCTTGAGGCTCATTTTCGCCAGCTCGTCGGACGGAGCGTCTTTCACCCGGAGGTGCGGGCTCAACGTGGGCGCTTCCACCCGCCAACCGAGCTGGCGGAATGCGCCCGCCATGCGGTCCCACACCTCGGCCCCGCAGCAGAGGCCGTGGATCATCAAGATGGCGTTGTTCGATTTCGTCGTCCCGTTCATGTGGTGCTCCTCACGGCGCCTTCTTGGCCAGGGTGTGCGCGTACGTTCGTATTTCGGCTTGCAGATTGGTCGAGCGGTCGTCCCGCCGGCTCAGCAACTTGGAGAGAATGTCAATCGAACTTCGGTCTTTCACGAACCACGCGCCAATACCCGATTTGACCAGCGGGCGAACGGAGCGGGGGGTGTTGGCCTTCAATCGCTTCAGAAAGACGCTGTTGGGGCTCAGACGCTTGCGGATGGAGGCCTTCACGTGATCGGTGACGTCTTCCTCCTCCAGCCAAACGAGGCGGTCTTTCGTTTGGGTCTTGCATTGATTCATGGCCTCGCGGCGTTGCGTCGAATACATGTCCACGTGTGAAAAGTACCCTCCCGGGCGAAGCACGCGCGCGACCTCGGCAATGAACTTGCCCAAGTTCGGATAATTGTGCGAGCTCTCCACGTTGATGACCGCGTCGAACTCACCATCGGGGAACGGAAGGCGCTCGGCGTCACCGTGAACGAAGGAGAGTGCCCCGGGGCGGGCAAAGGTGCCATTGGCGCGCGCGACGGCTTTCTGCGAAATGTCCAAACCGACGAATTCGCTCCCTGCCTCGAGCCTCGAGATGAAATTGAGGCCGGCGCCGGTGCCGGATCCCACCTCGAGCACCTTCCTCACCTGCCCCGCCACCCGCGGAATCTTGTTGAAGGTGTAGAAATAGAGCTGCTCCGAGCAACCGTCGGAACCGTATTGATCGTAATTGGGGATTTCGCGCGCGAGTTTCTGGTGAACGGCATGTTGATCCATGCCCCAGTTCCAGAAGCTGCTGCCAAAACTGCTGAAAAAGTCGTAGCTCGCCCCGATGTTCTGCTTGATCTTGTCGCTTTCGCTCTCGCTCATTCCCTCGCCGCCGACATTGACTTGCGACAGCGCGTTGGATGAATTCGTGGTGAGCTTCAATATTTGGAGTACCGAACCCATGACAATAACCTCGTTACCGGGCGACTTCGTTGTTGCGGAGCAAGCCGTCGATTTGCGATTTGACGGCGTCGAGAATCTGCTGCGTCGTGGGTAGACCCGGGCGCGCAGCGGTGAACATGGCTTGCATGCTCAGCTGACCCTGGAAGGTCGTCAGCAGGAACATGGGAACGCCCGCGTGGGTACGGGCCGGCGGAAACAGCATGCCCACGAAGTCCGTCGCCACGAGGCCATCGGGCACGCGCACGTCCGGAATCATTCCCCAATTGGTGGAGAACACGGCGACGACCTCGGTGGGCGGGGTCACCTTCTCGGGCGTCTTGGTGAAGCTTTCGTGCAACACGGCCTGCTGGATGAGCCCTTCCGACAACTCGGCGTTCCGTCGCTGGTCGATGCCCCGGGCCACGTCGAGGAGCGACGTGCGCGGGCCGAAGAGAGCCAGGTGCGTGGAGAGGCCCATCATGGTCGTCCCGTCGGCGGGCTTTGCGGGCGGCGTCAGGTGCGGCCGCACGTTCATCGCGAGGATGAACGGCAACGGCGTGGGCGATGCGTCGGAGCGCGTCGCCGCGGCCGGGTGAAAGCTCGCGGCCGCCGCCAGAATGGCTGCCGAGGCCAGCGCGTCGAGCGTGGTGCCGTTGGCGCGGGCGGCCTGCTCGAGTGCGGCCGTGGTCTCGTTGGTCAGCCGCATGCGGCCTCGGGTCATCGAGAGCTCGTGGCGAATGGGCTCCGGCTTCGGCGCCGCGGGAGACGGCGTCGCGGGAGACGGTGGGGCGAGCCATTCGAGCCCGGTGCGCTCTCCTTTGCGAACGCCGCGCGCGGCGAGCAGCTCTTCGTACGAGGCGGGGAGCGGCTGAACCTCCACCACGTCCAGCGCGGTGTCACCGTTCGTGACGCAATCCGTGTAGCGCGCCCACAACTCCTCGAGGAGCGTAAGGCCATGGGCCGCATCGGCCATGCTGTGGTGCACGTGCAAATCGACCCGCGCACGGTGCCCGCGGCGAACGATCTCGAGCCCGCTGAGGGCCCTGGCTTGATCGAGCTCGAGCCCCGGAAGGGCCAGCGGATCCGGCTCGCGCTCCGAGACGAGCACCGTCGGCTGCCCAATGTCGTCCGATTCGAAATAGGCCTCTTCGCCGTTTTGCTTCAGCGTGCATCCGAGGAGCGGATGCGCCTCCCGGAGCGCCACGAAGGCGCGGCGCATGGCCGAAAGGTCGATGTCACCATCTACGCATACGCTGTATACGATGAAGGTTCGTAGTCGGATATAAACGGCTTCACTCGGCGACAGCGTCCGCCGAGCCGGCTGCGTAGAGGCGGGCATGGTCTAGAAGCCTCGGAACGGATTGGACGCCGACCGCTGAAGCCAGTTCCCCGCCGGCCAGGGCAGCGTGCCATCGATCAAATGCACGCTGTACGCCTGCCGCGAGCGCGGCGAGACGTTGGCGCGGCTCATGTGGGGCACCGCGCCATGCAGCACCACGACGGAGCCTTTTTTCGCCTCCAGCGGCACGAACTCGTTCTCCGGGAACGGCGTCGCATCGTACACGTCGAACTTGTCGCCCTGCTCCGTGCGAATGTATCGCGATCGCAATCCGCCTTTGTGGCCGCCCGGCAGCGCCCAGAGGCACCCATTGTCGACGGTGGCATCTTCGAGGGCCGTCCACAGGCCGATCACGCTGCTCGGCTCCGTGAAGAGGAAGGTGCCGTCCTGGTGAATGTCGATTTTGCCGCCCACCTTCGGGTGTTTGAACATGTACATGCTCTCGGCGAGCAGCGGCTTGCGCAGGCCCAAGCTCTCCACGAGCGCCTTGAACCGCGGTTGGCGCGAGAACGTGTCGAACACCGGATCGCAATCGTGCAGGCCATGGCCAATCTTGAGGATGGCCTGCTCCTTGGACACCTTGAGTTGTCCGGGGCCGTCGAAGGCCGACGGTTCGAAGAAGAAGCTCGCCTTGTCCGCCGATTCTTGGATGTAGCGCGCGGCGGCATTGTCCGTTTCGTACTTCTTGCCTTTGCCGTACGAAGCAAAAGCGGCGATGAAGGTGCTCGGATCGCACCCGGCCGCGAGCTCCATTCCGCGCCGGAGCAGCACGTCGCAGCTTTCCGGATCGACCAGGTTTTCGACGACGAGAAACCCATCGCGCTCGAAATTCGCGACTTGTTCCGGGCTGAGGCTGCCCGCGGGGCGCTGTTGTTCATTCGATTGCATGAAATACCTCTTTCAAATACGAATTTCAGACCTCGTCGTACGAGGCCAATAGATCTTCGTTGACGGAAAAAATGGGAAAATAGGAATCGACGCGGCCTCGAGCGTATTCCTGCGCGAGGTCCGGAATGCGATTCCAGGTGGTTACGCGATCGTCCACGGGCGGCAGCCAGCCGTTCTCGTGGGCGAAACGAACCGAGGCTTCCCCCTCCTCGTAGCGCGCATAATGGGTATGCACGTGAATATGGCGCCCAATGCACTCCATGGCGCGTGAAGCGGCCAAGGTCATTCCGTGTTTCCAGCCCGACGTGGTGATCACGCCCTGCCGCGCCAGGGACTTGAGCGTCGTTTTGTACGAGATGCCCAAGTTGTCGACGAAGATGGATACGCCGCGACCTTTGCTTCGCAACTGCACGGCCCCGAGGAACTCCTTTTCGAAGGTCGACTCGGTCCAGGAGCTTCGATCGATAGGCTCGATGCCATGCTGGCGAAGCAGGGCGGCGCGCTCCGGTGTCGAGGTGACCATGGCGGCCTCGAAGCCCATCGTCTTGGCCAGCGAGAGCTCGGCCAGGGCTACGCCGCCGCCCCAGGCGCACACCAAGGCGTCCTCGTGCGGGCAATCGATCATCTGCGAGCGCCAGCACGCATAGGCCACACGCCAATTGGCCCATGCGGTCACGTAGCGGAGCGAAAACGCGGCCCACTGCCGCAGGGCCGCGCGGGACGTCGGCGTCGGTACGCGCACCAGTTGGCGGTGGTGCATTTTGGTCGTCTTGGCCAAAACCCCCACGGTCCCGGGCGCGTCGTATCCGAAGATGCGAATGGGGTACCCATACTCGTCCCAGGTGCCATTGCAGAAGACGATGCAAACGTCCCCTTCTTGCAAGGTGGTGACGTTCCTGCCCGTCTCGACGACCTGCACGACCCCCGCATTGCCGACGACCACGGTCTCTTCCCCGCGCAAGGTGCAGAGGTCGACGGGGCTTCTGCGCAGGGCATGATCCATATTTCCTTCCCAGCAGCCGTAGAGCGGGCGGACGAGCACGTCGTCCTCACCGAGGGGCGTCAGGTCGAAGGACTCGAGCGTCAGCGGGCCGAGGGCGCGTTCGCCGTTGCGTAGGCCGGGATCTTTTCGCAGAACCCAGGCCTCGGTCGTCGTGGGCTTCATCGTCAATGGCGCTTGCTTCCGACGTAGTCGACCATGTCCTGCACCGTGCGCAGCCTGGACGCGTCGTTCGGAGAAATGGTGAGGCCGAACTTCTGCTCGATCTGGAAGAGCAGATTGGCCATATCCAGCGAATCGAGCCCTTGCATGGCGAGGGGCTCACCATCTTTCAAATCGGCCATGGACACGTGGATCTCGGCCGCGCCAAACAATTCAACGATGTTGTCTCTCGTAATCATATCGGTTCTGTCCTTCAGGTTCGCCACTCGACGAGATTGGTCCCCCACGAAAATCCGACCCCGAATCCACTGGAAACGATCCGCGGGTATTTGTGCAATGTCAGGCACCCCTCGAGCATGAGGGGAATCGACGAGGAGACGGTATTTCCGTAATCCTCGATTCCGAACGGTACTTTGGTGTGGTCGAGGCCCAAGGCCCCGCGCAGGAAGTCGACGATGTATTTCGAACCAGGGTGAAGCAAGAACTGGTCGACATCGTCGTTCGTCAATTCGTTTCGCCCGAGGATGCGGCGGATGCTCTCCGGGACCTCGCGCGCGGCATTGGAAAATACCTGGCGCCCGTCCATGTGAAGGCGGCGGCCATCGTCGAAAAGGCACTCTGTGCTTTCGGGGACCGTTCCGAAATCGGAGTCGACGACGGTGTAGCCCGGCTCTTTTCGCGAAAGATAGGTCACCGTGGCGGCATCCCCGAAGATGAGGGCGGTGCCGCGATCCTTCGGGTCGACGATGACCGAGTATGGATCGCAGGTAAAAAGCAGGCCGTCACCCTCGCCCAGGCTCTGGAGAAAGGCCGATGCGATGGCCACTCCGTGCACGTAACCCGCGCATCCCTGGGAGATGTCGAAGGTGGCGCATTGTTTTCCTGCGCCCAATTTGCGATGAACGATGGCCGCGGTGTGCGGGATTCTGCAATCGGGATTCTGCGTCACCACGCAGACCAGGCGCACCGCCGCGAGGTCGACGTGGCGGCGCTGCAGAAGGCTTTCGAATGCCTTTTGGCAAAGGTCGCTCGTCCGTTCCGTCGCGTCTTTGACGGCACGCTGGCGTACGCCAATTTTGTTTTCGAGGAATGCCGGCTGGATTTCGAGCCCCGGTGCGAGCTCGGCATTCGGCACGCGCGTTCGAGGAATGTACGTGCCGATGGTGGCAATGCGAATTCCGGTTTTCATGGGATGGCCACCATTCCTTCCCTGCGGCGCGGCGCGGGATGCTCCGCGGTGCGCAGCCCCGAGAGCCACTCGTGGATGGCACGCGCGGTGGTGTTCGAATGCTCGAGCAGCACGTTGAAGTGATCCCCGGGCACTTCGACGAGGGAGTGCGGCTGATCCCACGTGGCGCGCCAGTCGGAGCTCCCCTGCACCGTTTGATTCTCCATCCCGTCCACCGGCTCGGTGACGCGGGCGAGAAGGATCGGCGCGGCGATTTTCGAGGGCGCCCAATCCATGAACAGGCGCAGGTACCAGCCGTGGGCGGTGAATTCCGAGTCCGTCCAGGGAAGGGTTGGAAAGTACTTCATCCAGGAATGCCGGAACGACGCGATCATCTGCGCCGGCACGGTGTTCAGGCGGTACGAGTCGATCATGATCAACGCCGCGGGCGATGCCCCAACGTTTTCCAGTTCGTTCACCACGTCGTGGGCGAGCCAGCCGCCGGCGGAGAAGCCGACCACGGCGAAGGGCTTGTCCGAGGCCGTGCGCAAGATGCTCTGCGCGGTCGCCCGGGCGAGCGCAGCACGGTCGGCGGGGAGCGATTCGCCCTGGGCGAAGCCCTGGTGCGGCATGGCCCACACGTTGCGGATCCCGTCGAGGGCCGTGCCGAATCGGGCATAGGTGACCGCGGACGGAATGGGGACGATGGGCGCAATGCAGAACAGCGAAGGCAAAGAAGACGCGGCGCCGGCGCGGGCGATCGGAATGGGCTCCGAGGGGTAGTCTCGGTATTGGGCGGGGTTTTTGGCCTCGCGCTCGCGGCGAATGCGGCCGGCGACCATGAGCAGCTCTTCGCCGGTCTCATAGGCGTCGTTCTGGCAGAGGCGCTTGGCCTGTGCGACGAGCGCACGCAGGTTCTCCTCGTCGTTGTCCGCAGCTGCGGGGGGCGCTTCCGCCGGTTGCGGGCTATGCGTCTCCTGCACCTTTCGAGCGAGCAGGTCGGCCACGTTGCGGACATTGGTGGCCTGGAGAAACAGCGAGAACGGCACGGTGAGTCCCGTGGTGGCGACGACGCGATTTCGGAGCTCCAAGCCGGTGAGCGAATCGAGCCCCAAATCGAAGAAGTGCTTGTGCACGTCCACCTTGGAGGCGTCGGAGTGGCCCAGCACCGCGGCGGTGTGTGATTGAAGTACCGAGACGAGGTGCGCGGTTCGCTCGTTCGCGGGCATGGCCTGCAGCTTGGCGAGGCGCTCTCCCTTGGCCGCGGCATTGTCGGGCTGCTTCGCGGCGGCGTGCTGGACCTCGGGGAGATCGTGCAGCAGCGGGCGGGCGCGGGCCGCTTCGAAGACCGGGGCGAAGCGCGCCCAATCCATGTTGGTGATAGTGAGGTTGGTCTCTTCGTGCGCGACGGCTTGGCCCAAAGCCGACACGGCCAGCGCGGGCTCCATCAGCGCGACCCCGCGACGTTGAAGCCTTTCGGCGTCCGCTTCGTCCACACCCCCGGCGCCAGCCCAGCCACCCCAGGCAATCGACGTCGCCGGCAGGCCCAGCGCACGGCGATGCTCGGCCAGGGCATCGAGGAAGGCGTTGGCCGCGGCGTAGGCGCCCTGGTTGCCGCCGCCCCAAACGCCGGCGCCCGAGGCGAAGAGCACGAAGGCGTCGAGCGAAGCGTCCGCGAGCAATTCGTGCAGATGCTGCGCGCCGAGCGCTTTGCCCGAGAGGACCTCGGCCAAATCGGCCACGCGGGTCGAGCGCAGTGCAATCTGCGGGAAGACACCGCCCGCGTGCACGACGGCACGCACGGAGATGTCCCGCGCCTGGAGTCTTTGCAAAAGCGCCTCGACGGCGGGGCGGTCGGCGATGTTGCACGCTTCGACGGTGACGCCGACGCCAAGCGCCGTGAGCTCCGCAGTGAGGTCCGCAGCGCCCGGGGCATCGGGGCCACGGCGGCTGACCAGCACCACGTGCTCGGCGCCATGCTGCGCATACCAGCGCGCCACGTGCGCGCCCAGGCCGCCGGTGCCGCCGGTGATGAGCACGGCGCCCGTCGCCTGGAAGGCGCGCGCACTCGCCGCGTCGCCGAGCGGGGCGCGAACGAGGCGCCGTGCGTACAGCTTTCCATCTCGCAGTGCGAGCTGGTCTTCGGTGTTCGCGGAGCCCAAACGCGCGAGCCAGGGCGCGAGCGCCTTCGGATCCAGCGCGGCGTCGATGTCGAGGAGCCCGCCCCAGAGCGCCGGGTACTCGAGCGCGGCCACGCGGCCGAGGCCCCAGAGCATCGCTTGCACGGGGTGCTGCAGCGGCTCGGTGTCCTGCACGCGGACCGCGCCGCGGGTGAGGAACCAGGCGGGCGCGGAGATGCCCGCGTCTTCGAGGGCTTGCACGAGGCTGAGGGAGAGCGCCAGGCCTGCGGGCACGTTTCCGTGCGACGCCAGCTGTGTTTCGTCCCACGCCAAGAGCGACACGACGCCCCGCAGGGTTTCGTTCTGCGCGATCTCACGCAGCCGCGCGGCCAGCGCCTCGCGTTCCAGGGCGTCATCCCCGACCGAAAGCACGACGACGTTGCCGCCCCGTTGGGTGAGCGCACCGTTCACGAATGCGACACCGTCGTCGCTGGCCACGCGCTCGGGGACGACCAAGAGCCAGCGGCCGCGGAGATCCACCCTGGCCTCGGAGTGCGGCAGCGACTTCCACGTGATGCGGTAACGCCACGAATCGATGGTGGCCTGCTCACGCCGGCGGCTGCGCCAGGTCGACAGCGCGGGCATCAAGGCGGTCAGGGCGCTGCGATGCACGTCGTCACGAGCGCGAAGGGCGTTGCCCAGGGCCTCGATGTCGCCCTTTTCGACGGCCTCCCAAAACTCGGCATCCTCGGTGGCGCGTTCCTGGTGCGATGCGCGTGCAGCGAACATGCGCGGCGGGTCGAGCCAGAATCGCTCCCGTTGAAAGGCGTACGTCGGCAGGTCGACGCGACGGCCACCGAGGGGCTCGAAGACCGCGCTCCACGGCACCGCGAGACCGCGGGTGTGCAGCTCGGCGAAGGACAGGAGAAACCGTGCGAAGCTGCCATCGTCGCGTCGGAGGGAGCCCACGACGACCGGCTCACCCAGCTCGGAGAGCGTTTCGCCGAGGGGGAGTGCCAACACCGGATGCGGGCTCACCTCGATGAAGAAGCGATGGCCCTCGGCAAAGAGGCTTTCGGCGACCTCCCGAAAGCAGACCGTTTGCCGCAGGTTGCGGTACCAGTAGCCCGCGTCGAGCTCGGCCCCGCCGAGCCGGCGTCCCGTCACCGTCGAGTAGAACGGAACCGAGGCCGCACGCGGTGAGATCCCCGCGAGCCGCTCCAGGAGCTCTCCTTCCACCGCCTCGACGTGCGCGCAGTGCGACGCGTAGTCCACCCGCACCTTGCGCGCGAAGATTTGCTTTGCGCCCAGCTGCGCGAGCAAGCTGTCTATGGCATCCGGATCGCCCGACACCAAGGTCGATTGCGGGCTGTTCACACTCGCCACCGACAGCTGCGCGCCGAACGGCTCCAGGTACGGCCCGAGCTCCGCCGCCCCGAGCTGCACCGACGCCATAGCTCCCTTCCCCGCGAGCCGCGTGAGCGACTTGCTGCGCAAGGTGACGACCTTGGCCGCGTCCTCGAGCGTCAGTGCCCCAGCGACGAAGGCAGCGGCGATCTCACCCTGACTGTGGCCCACCACGGCGTGGGGCTCGACGCCCAGCGAACGCCACACCGCGGCGAGCGAGACCATGACGGCGAAGAGCACGGGCTGCACGACATCGACTCGTTCCAGCGCCTCGCCGGCACGGCCTTGCAAGACGGCCTCGAGCGACCAATCCACGTGCGGTGCAAAGGCCTGCTCGCAGGCCTCGATCTGCTGACGGAAGACCGCGGACGTCTCGAGCAGTGAGCGCGCCATCCCGGCCCATTGCGATCCCTGCCCGGGGAACACGAAGACGACCTTGTTGCCACCCGTCGCCCTCCGTCCCACCACGGTGTTGGCGGCCACATCGCCCTGCGCCAACGTCGCCAGGGATCCGAGCAGCTCCTCACGATGGTGCACCACCAGCGCGGCCCGATGATCGAACTGCGAGCGTCCGCTCATCAGCGAGTGTGCGACATCGACCAGCGCCAGCTCTGGATGCTTCTCGAGGTGCTCGTGCAGGCGTGCGGCCTGCGCCTGCAATGCGGTCTCGCTCTTGCCGGACAACAACACGGGCACCGCCTTGGTCGTCCGCTCGGCGGCCGGTTCGGGGGCCGGCTGTGCGGCGGGGGCTTCTTCCAGGACGATGTGCGCATTCGTTCCCGACACGCCGAACGACGACACGCCCGCGCGTCGCGGCCGGGTCGCATCGCGCGCGGGCCATGCCACCGCCTCGTTCAAGAGCCGAATGGTGCCCGGAGACCAGTCGATGTGCGGCGATGGATTCTCCGCGTGCAGCGTCTTGGGCATGGTCCCGTGCTGCATGGCCAGGATCATCTTGATGATGCCCGCCACACCGGCCGCCGCCTGCATGTGCCCCACGTTCGACTTCAAGCTGCCCAGCCACAGCGGCGTCTCCGTCGAGCGCGCCGCGCCATAGGTGGCGAACAGCGCATGGGCCTCGATGGGATCGCCCAGCCTCGTGCCCGTGCCGTGTGCCTCGACCACGTCGATGTCCTGCGGTCCAAGGCGCGCGTTCTCGAGGGCTTGCACAATCACGCGTTCCTGTGCGGGCCCGCTCGGCGCGGACAATCCCTGGCTGCGGCCGTCCTGGTTGATGGCCGAGCCCCGCACCAGCGCCAGAATGGGATGCCCATTCCGCTTGGCATCGGACAGCCGCTCCAGCAGCAGCATGCCCGCACCTTCCGCCCAGCTCGATCCGTCGGCCTCGGCGGAGAAAGAGCGGCACCGCGCATCCGGTGCCAGGGCGCGCTGGCGGCTAAACAAGATGAACACGCCCGGCGTCGCCATCACCGACACGCCGCCGGCCAGCGCCAGCGAGCACTCGCCCTGCCGCAAGGCCTGGCACGCCAGGTGAATCGCCACCAGCGACGAGCTGCAGGCCGTTTCCACGGTCACCGCGGGACCGTGCAGGCCCAACGTGTACGAGATGCGCCCGGAGGCCACGCTGCCCGCGCTGCCCATGCCGACGTAGCCCTCCAGATCGGGCGGGGCGTCGAGCATCGCGTAGTCGTCGTAGATCACCCCGATGAAGACGCCCGTCTGCGATCCGCGAAGGGCCTCCGGATCGATGCCGGCACGCTCGATGGCTTCCCACGACGTCTCCAACAGGAGCCGTTGCTGCGGATCGATGGCCAGCGCCTCGCGCGGGCTGATGCCGAAGAATCCCGGGTCGAACGCATCGGCGTCGTGCAGAAAACCGCCCTGGCGGACGTAGCTCTTGCCGAGGGCCTCGGGATCGGGATCGTAGATGCCTTCGACGTCCCAGTCTCGATTGTCCGGAAAATCCGAAATGACGTCTCGGCCTTCGCGCAAGATCTCCCAGAGCTGCTCGGGCTCGTGCACACCACCGGGAAAGCGGCAGCCCATCGACACGATGGCGATCGGCTCGTGCGATTTCTCTTCGAGCTTTCGCACCTGGGTTTGTGCCGCACGCAGCTCCTGAGTCACGCGTTTCAAGTACTCAGTGAGCTTTGCTTCACTAACGGATGACATTCGCAGTTTCTCCGAGGGTGTTGTCGATGATGCGAAGAAGCTCGTCCGCATCGGCCGCATCGACTTCTTCGTTGAAGGTCGAATCGTCCTGGCCATCGGCCGACCATGTCCGCAGCAGCGAACGCAATCGGTGGGTGAGCGTTTCTCGCAACGAGTCTTTGGCGTAGAGCGCCATGAGGGTGCGCTCGACTTGGTCGAGTTCCGAGGCGGCGGCGACGAGCGGCGCTCGTTCACCGCTGGGTGCGACCTTGCCGAGCAAGAACGTGGTGAGTGCGGCGGGCGTCGGATGGTCGAACGCCACGGTGGACGGGATGCGCAGCGCCGTCGCGGTCGAGAGCCGGTTGCGCAGCTCGATGGCCATGAGCGAGTCGAGCCCGAGCTCCTGCAGTGGGCGATGCGGCTCGAGGTTGTCTCGGGAGGCGATGCCCAAGACGGTGGCCACCTCCGTGCGAACCAGATCGAACACGGCTTCCTCGCGGGCCTCGGGCGGAAGCTTTTGCAGGCGTTGCTCGAGGGATATGCCGTTTTCCGTGTTGGCGGCACGCGCCCGTGCAGCCTTCACGCGGACGATGCCGCGGAACAAGGGATGCACCAGCGCCTGCCTGCCCATGGCCACGAGGTCCAAGGGGGCGGGCACGAGAAGCGCGTCGGGTTTGGCGAAGGCGGCATCGAACAGCGCCATGCCGTCGCCCGCGGAGATGGGCAGGATGCCGCTTCGGACCATGCGCTGGACGTCGACGTCGCTGAGGTGCGCGGACATCCCGGTCCTGTCGGCCCAGTAGCCCCACGCCAGCGAGAGGGCGGCGAGGCCGCGTGCCCGGCGGTGGTGCGCGAGGGCGTCGAGGAAGGCGTTGCCGGCCGAGTAATTCGCCTGGGCCACGCTCCCCATCACGCCGGACAGCGACGAGAAGAGAACGAAGGCCGCGAGGTCCATCGATTGGGTGAGCTCGTGCAGGTGCACGGCGGCGTCGAGCTTCGGGCGGAGCACGGCGTCGAGGCGCTCGGGTGTGAGTGCTCCCAGCACGCCGTCATCGAGCATGCCCGCGGTGTGCACGACCGCGGTCAACGGGTGCTCCGCAGGAATGGACGCGAGTGTCGCTTCGAGCGCGCCACGATCGGCCGCATCGCACGCGCGCACGGTGACCTGGGCCCCCGCCTCGGCGAGCTCCTGCACCAGGGCGGCCGCGCCCTTCGCCTCGGGGCCTTGGCGCGAGGTGAGAAGGAGGTGCCGCACCCCGTGCGCACGAACCAGGTGCCGTGCGAGGAGCGCGCCCAGCGTTCCCGTACCGCCGGTGATGAGCACCGTGCCTTCGGGATTCAGCAGACGCGGGATGGTGAGGACGAACTTGCCCACGTGCCGCGCCTGCCCGAGTGCGCGGAATGCGCGCGGGGCGAAGCGAACGTCGTGCGTGGTGATGGGCACGGGACGCAGCGCCCCGCGCTCGAACAGCGCCACGAGTTCGCGGAGCATTTCCTGGATGCGGTCGAGCCCCGCGTCGGCGATGAGGTCCAGCGCCTTGTACGCGACGCCGGGATGCTCGGCGGCGACGGTGCGGGGATCGCGAACGTCGGTCTTGCCCATCTCGAGGAAGCGACCGCCCGAGGGCATCAGGCGCAGCGAGGCATCGACGAACTCGCGCGCCAGCGAGTCGAGCACGACATGCACCCCTCGCCCGCCCGTGGAGCGGCGGAAGTGCTCTTCGAAGTCGAGCGTGCGCGACGACGCCATGTGGGCCGAGTCGAAGCCGAGCGCCCGCAACGTTTCCCATTTGCCCGGGCTGGCCGTGCCGAAGACTTCGGCGCCGAGGTGACGGGCGAGCTGGGTGGCGGCCATGCCGACGCCGCCTGCGGCCGCATGCACGAGGATGCGTTCGCCGGGCTGAAGCCGCGCGAGATCGACGAGGGCGTAATACGCCGTGAGGAACACGACGGAGACGCTGGCCGCGTCGCGGAAGGACCACCCCGCCGGCATCCGCGTGAGGAGGCGATGATCGGTCACCGCCGTGGGACCGAAGGCGCCGCCGATGATGCCCATCACGCGATCGCCAGGCGCGACGTGGGTGACGCCGGGGCCCACCTCGAGGACGACCCCCGCGCCCTCTTGGCCAAGCGCGCCGGGATCGCCCGGGTACATGCCCAGCGCGTCGAGCACATCGCGGAAGTTGAGGGCCGCAGCATGCACCGCGAGGCGCACGTATCCGGGCGCGAGCGGCGCCGCGGCATCGGGGTGCGCGGTGAGGGTGAGGCTCTCCAGCGTGCCCTTGTTCGGAATGTCCAACCGCCAGCACGGCGCATCGGCCGGGGCGACGAGGGCGTCGTCGGCGCGGGCCGCTGCGAAGCGCGGAAGAAGGCACCGGCCTTCGCGAAGGGCCAGCTGCGTTTCCGGCGCATGCAGCGCACCCGAGAGCGCGCGGCGCGCGCCATCGCTGTCGTCGATGTCGACGAGCTGGATGCGCTGCTCGGGGTTCTCGAGCTGGGCGGCGCGCACGAGGCCCCAGATCGCCGCGTGCGTCAGGTTGGGTACGTCCTCGCCGGTTTCCGTGGCGATGGCGCCTTGGGTGACCAGCACGAGCTGCCGCGATGCGAGCCGCTCGTCCGCGAGCCACGTTTGCAGGAGCACCAGGGCCGCCGCCGTCGCCTGGTGCGAGGCTGCAACGAGATCCGCGGACAGCGCGGCAGCTGTCGTGCCGGAGCGGCTGCGGGCGCCGCAGGGAACGATGACCACGTCGGGCACGCCCGCGCCGCGATCGAGCTGCTGCTTCAATGCATCGAGGTCGGCGAAGCTCTCGAGGCGACCTGCAGCCTCGTTCCAAGCTTTCGCCAGGCCGAGGGCATCGTCTCCCACGATGGCCACGTCGCGCGGGGCGGAGGCATCGGGCATGTCCGCCGCCGTCCACGTGATGCGGAGCATGCCGCTGTCGCGCGCCGGGGCGGCAGCCTGCACGCGATCGGCGGACGTCGGACGGCTGACGAACGAGTCCGCCGTGGCCAGGGGCTCGCCCGTGGCATCCGCCAGGACGAGCGATGTGCCGTTTTCCGTCCGTGCGAAGTGCACCCGCAGGCGCGATGCGCCCACCGCGCGCAAGGAGACGCCCTCCCACGAGAACGGGAGCTCGACGCCGCGCGAACCATCGGCCGGCGCGCCTTGGACGTACTCGGCGGCGAGCGCGTGGAGGGCGGCATCGAGCAGCGCCGGGTGAAGGGCGTAGCGCTCGGCTTCTTTGGCGGCTGCCTCGGGAAGCTCCACCTCGGCGAAGAGATCTCCACCTCGCTGCCAAACGGCGCGCAGGCCGCGGAAGTCGCCGGTGTACGAAACGCCCGTATCGCCCATGCGCTCGTAGAAGCCGTCGAGCGCGATGGCCGTGGCGTCGGCGGGCGGCCAAACGCGAAGGTCGCTGGCCGGCCCGCGGGGCGCGCCCTGGCCGAGGGTGCCGCTGACGTGCCGCGTCCACGGAGCCTCGGACGCCGCACCCTCGGCGCGCGCGTACAGCGCCATGGCCCTGCGCCCGGCGTCGTCGGGCGCGGCCACCGAGAGCTGGAGCAGCACCGCATCACCATCGGCGGGCAGCACCAGCGGCGTCTCCAGGGTGAGCTCCTCGACCTGGTCGAGGCCAACGCGATGGGCGGCGACGAGTGCGAGCTCGAGGAAGCCGGTGCCGGGCACGATAACTGTGCCGAAAACCGCATGGCCGGCGAGCCAGGGCTGAGCGCGCAGCGAGAGGCGCCCCGTGAAGAGGAACGCATCGGAATCGGCCAAGGCCACGGCGGCCCCGAGGAGCGGGTGCTCTGCGGAGTCGAGACCTGCCGAGGTGACGTCGGACCGGTGCGCCCGGACGCCGTCGCGCCAGAATCGCTCACGCTGGAACGCGTACGTCGGCAGCTGCACGCGGTGGGGCGAGAGCGGTCCGAACACGGTGTTCCAATCGACGGCCACCCCGCGCGCGTGAAGCTCCGCGAAGGACAGCAGGAAACGCGTGAAGTGCCCGTCGCCGCGGCGGAGCGTGCCCACCACGACGGGATCTCCCTTGGACTCGAGGGCCTCGTGCAGCGGCAACGCCAGCACGGGGTGCGGGCTCACCTCCACGAAGATGCGATGCCCATCGGCGAAGAGGCCCTCCGCCGCGTCTTGGAAGCGCACCGATTGCCGCAGGTTGCGGTACCAGTAGCCGGCATCGAGCTCGCTTCCGTCGAGCCGCGTGCCCGTGACTGTGGAGTAGAGCGGTACGCGGCTCGCGCGCGGAGTCACCCCGGCCAGTGCAGCCAGGAGCTCGTCGCGGAGAACTTCGACCTGCGCGCAATGCGACGCGTGATCGCCGCGCGCCTTTTGCGTGTAGATGCGCGCCGCCACCAGTTGGGCGAGCAGCGCGTCGATGGCCTCGGGCTCACCGGCGACGGTCACGCCGCGCGGGCTGTTGATGGCCGCCACCGAGAGCCTCTCGCCAAACGGTGCGAGGTACGATTCCAGCTCGGAGGCGCCCAGCTCCACGGCGGCCATGGCTCCCTTGCCGGAAATCTTCGTCAGGAGCCGGCTGCGCAGGGCGACGACTTTGGCGGCGTCCTCCAGTGAAAGGGCACCGGCCACGTAGGCCGCCGCCAACTCGCCCTGGCTGTGCCCCACGACGGCGTGCGGCTCGACGCCCATGGATCGCCACAGAGCAGCCAGCGACACCATCACCGAGAACAACACCGGCTGCACCACGTCGACGCGCTCCAGGGATGCGCCGCGTTCGGCCGCGCCTTGCAGCACCGCCACGAGCGACCAGTCGACGTAGGGCGCGAAGGCGCGCTCGCACGCTTCGATCTGCTCGCGGAATACGCGCGAGCTCTCGAGCAGGGGCCGCGCCATCTCGGCCCACTGCGAGCCTTGGCCCGGGAAGACGAAGACGACTTTGCCGCGCCCTCCCGCACTTTGCGCGCGCACGGTCTTCGGCGTCCCATCGCCGCGCTCCAGCGCCTCCAATGCAACCATGAGCTCGTCGCGATCGCGGACCACGGCCGCCGCGCGGTGCTCGAAGTGCGACCGCGTGGTGGCCAGCGAGTAGGCCACGTCGACGAGGGAAAGGTGCGCCCGCGCCGCGAGGAATTCACGCAAGCTCGAGGCCTGCTCGCGCAACGCCCCCTCGCTCTTGCCCGAGAGCAACACCGGGACGGCCACGCCGGTCGCCTCGGCCGCGGGCGTGGGTCGGGTGTGCGCGGGCGCCTCCTCCAGAATGACGTGCGCATTGGTCCCCGAGAAGCCGAAGGACGAAACGCCGGCCCGCCGCGGGGTGCCATCGTCGCGGCGCTTCCAGGCGAGGTTCGTGTCGACCACGCGCACGGGAAGCGCATCCCACTCCAGGTTCGGGTTGCGCGGCGTCGTGTTCAACGTTGCGGGCAACGTCTCGTGCTGCAGCGACAGCACCATCTTGGCCACGCCCACCAACCCGGCGCCCGTTTCCAAGTGCCCCACGTTGGGTTTGACCGCACCGATCAACAGCGGCGTCTGCGCGCTTCGCCCCTCACCGTACACCGCGGCCAAGGCCTGCACCTCGATGGGATCGCCCAGCGACGTGCCGGTGCCGTGGCATTCCACCACCTCGACATCGGCCGGTGCCAGGCCCGCATCGAGCAGCGCTGCGCGAAGCACCTTCTGCTGCGACGTGCCGTTCGGCGCCGTGATGCCGCTCGAGGCTCCATCGTGGTTGACCGCCGTGCCGCGAACCACCGCCAGGATTTCGCGCCCGCGTGCCTGCGCGTCACTCAAGCGCTCCAACGCCACGACGACCACGCCCTCCCCTCGGCCGTAGCCATCGGCGTCGGCGGAGAACGTCTTCGAGCGACCGTTGGGCGCCAGGGCGCGCGTGCTCGAGAGGACGATGAACAAGTCGGGTGTGGCGATGACTTGCACACCACCCGCGAGGGCGAGATCGCACTCGCCGCGACGCAGCGCTTGGCAAGCCAGGTGCAGCGCCACCAACGAGGAAGAGCACGCGGTGTCCACGGACAGCGCGGCCCCCTGAAGGCCCAGGGTGAACGCCAGCCGGCCTGCGGCAAACGCAGGGCTGCCGCCTTGAATGGCGTAGGTCGTCTCGTCCGTCTCGCTCGGCAGGGTGGCGTAGTCACCGGGCCCGACGCCCACGAAGACGCCCGTCGACGAGTCCTTGAGCAACCCCGGAACGATGCCGGCGCGTTCGAGCGCCTGCCAGCTCGCCTCGATGAGGAGGCGATGCTGCGGGTCGATGTTTTTGGCCTCGCGCGGGCTGATGCCGAAGAACGACGCGTCGAACAGGTCCACGCGATCGAGCATTCCGGCGTGCTGCACGTACGTCTTGTTCGGCGTGGCCGTCTCGGGATCGTAAATCGCATCGTTGTCCCAGCGGCTCTTGGGGATGGGAACGATGCCGTCGCGATTCTGTTCGAGCAGGGCCCAGAAGGCGTCCGGATCGTTGGCATCCCCAGGAAGGCGCAGCGCCATTCCGACGATGGCGATGGGCTCGTCGTTCGAGGCGCGCGCGCGGGACAGCTGGCCCGTGCGCGTCGAGGCCTCGCCAAGGGCGGACGCCAGCGTTTCGAGCAAGTACGTCGCCACGCGCGCGGGCGTGGGGTGATCGAACGTCACGGTCGTCGGGAGCTTGGCGCCGGTTGCCTTTTGCAGGCGACGACGGAGTTCGACCGACATGAGCGAGTCGAGACCCAGATCGAAAAAGCCCATCTCCGGATCGATCCGAAGGGGATCGGTGTGGCCGAGCACCGCCGCGGTTTCGGCCTGCACGAGCGCAATCAATTGCGGAAGTCGTTCGTCCGCGGAGAGCGGTCGCAGGGTTGCCGCGAGCTTGCTCTCCGACGGTCCCACGGCCGGGGCCTCGGCCAGGGCCTGTTGGGCTTCCGGGATGCCGTGGAACAGCGGCCGCGTGCGGGCCGCCGCGAAGAGCGGGAGAAAGCGCGCCCAGTCGATGTCGGCGACGGCGATGCTGACATCGCCGTGTGCGAGGGCTTGCCCGACGGCCGCCATGGCGCGCGAAGGCTCGATCGGGGAGAGGCCCCGACGGCGCATCTCGGTGACGTGCGGGTCTTCGCTTCCATGGGAAGCTTCGCGACCCCACGGTCCCCAGGCGAGCGCGGTCGCGGGCAATCCTTGCTCGCGGCGGTGCTCGGCCAGGCCGTCGAAGAAGGCATTGGCGGCGGCGTAGACGCCCTGCTGTCCCCCGCCCCAGACGCCCGCGCCGGAGGAGAAGAGCACGAAGGCATCGAGCGCTCGCTCGTTCAGCAGCGCGTGCAGGTGCTCGGCCCCTGCGGCGGCGTGCGCGCTTTGGGCAAGGTCGTCGAGGCTCGTGGCGGTGAGCGCACGCTCCGGGATGACGATGCCTGCATGCACGACGCTCCGCAAGTCGGCGTGTTGCGCGTCGAGGTCCGCGATCAGCGTTTGCAGCGCGCTACGGTCCGCGATGTCGCACGCGGCGAAGGTGACGCGGGCGGCGAGATCCAAGGCCGCGGCGTCGGTGCCGGCTGGACGGGCGAGCACGATATGCTCGGCACCGCGTTCGGCGAACCAGCGGGCCACGTAGGCTTGCCGCTCCGGGCCACCGCCTACGACGAGGACGGTTCCGCGCGCCTGGAAGTCGCGCCCCTCCGCCGAGGGCGCCCGCACGAGGCGGCGTGTGTGCAGTTTGCCGTCGCGCAAGGCCAGCTGGTCTTCGGTGCGAAGCGAAAGCGCGGGCAGCAAGGCCTCGAGCTCCGCGGGGTCGAGCGTGTCGCCCAGATCGATGAGACCACCCCAACGCGACGGATGCTCCAGCGCCGCCACGCGACCCAGGCCCCACGCCATCGATTGAACGGGGCGCGAAAGCGCCGGGCCCACCGCACCGCGCGTCAATAGCCACAACGGCGCCTCGACGTCGGCGTCGACCCACGCTTGCGTGAGCAACATCGTCCACGCGAGCCCCGCGGGCAATCCATCGTCGCGCGCTGTTTCGTCCATCGCGAGAAGCGACAGGACACCGTGCAGGCCGTCCGGACCGGCGGCGCGGTCGCGCAACTCGGCCGCGAGGCGGTCGCGATCGGCGTCGTTGGCCACGGGCGCGACGTCCACGCGGGCTCCCTGCTTCGAGAGCGCTACCTGCAGCGCGCCGACCAGGGCATCGGATGCGAGCGACATGGGCACGAGCAACAGCCACGTGCCGGTTACGGCAGGTGCCGCGGCGGGTTGGGCGAGAAGCTCCCAGACGATGCGGTAGCGCAAGCCGTCAAGCGCGCTTCGTTCGTGCCTGCGGCGGCGCCAATCGGACAGCCGCGGCAGAAGCGACGCCAGCGTGCTGCGGTCGTCTTCGTCTTTGGCGAGCATCATGCCTTGGAAGGCATCGACGTCTCCGCGCTCGACGGTCGCCCAGAACTCGGTCTCCTCCGAGGCGATCGGGCCCCGGCCTGCACGCGCCCCGTCGAGCCAGAATCGCTCGCGCTGGAAGGCATACGTGGGCAGGTCGACCCGTCGCGCCTGCAAGGGCTCGAAGACGGCGCTCCAGTCCACGTGCACGCCATGGGTGTGCAACGCGGCCAGCGCCGAGCGGAGCACGTCCACCTCGTCGCGATCTTTGCGCAGCGAGGCCACGAAGGCGCCCTCGGGCAGGCACTCCTGCCCCAGGGCCGAGAGCACTCCGTGCGGGCCGAGCTCCAAGAACGTGGTCGTGCCCTCGGCATGGAGGGTCGCGATGCCCTGGGCAAAGCGCACGGGCTCCCGCACCTGGCGCACCCAGTATTCCCACGAGCAAAGGTCATCGTCGCTGGCCACGCGGCCGGTGACGTTGGAGATCACGGGAATGCGCGGCGCGTGGTAGGTGAGCCCCTGCGCCACCCGGCCGAACTTCGCGAGCATGCCGTCCATGTGGTGCGAGTGGAAGGCGTGGCTGACGCGCAGGCGCGTGACCTTTCGTCCGAGGTCCTCGAAGTGCTTCGCCACCTCGCGTACGGCCGCCTCGTCCCCGGAGACCACGGTGGACGACGGCGCGTTGAGCCCTGCGATGCAGGCACGCACGTCGAGCTGCGCCAAGGCTGCGAGAACTTCGTCCTCGGTGGCGCGCACCGTGATCATGGCTCCGATGTCCGGCAGCTCCTGCATCAGGAGCGCGCGTGCCGCCACGAGTTTGCACGCATCCTCCAGGGAGAAGACGCCTGCAATGTGCGCGGCCACGAGCTCGCCGACGGAATGACCGAGCAGGATATCGGCGCGAACGCCCCAGCTTTCCACCAGCCGATGGAGTGCAACCTCGACGGCGAACAGGGTCGTTTGCGTGTAGAGCGTCTCCTCCAGGAACGGAGCGCCTTCGGTTCCGGCAGCCGCAAAGAGCACCTCGCGAAACTTGGGCCCGAAGGAGCCGAGCTCGCGCTGAAGGTGCGTGCAAATTTCCTCGAGGGCCTCACGGTACGTGGGGAATGCGTCGTAGAGCGCGCGCCCCATGCCAGCGCGCTGGCTCCCCTGCCCCGTGAAGAGCATGGCCAGTTTGCCGCCGTCGCCGTGCGCCGTTTCGCCATGGGCCAGCTGCCCGGCGGCGAGGTTCGTCAGCGCGTCGATGCACTCGTTCCGATCGCGCGCGACGAAGGACGCGCGCTGCTCGAAGTGCGTGCGGCCCGTCGCCAGCGAGTAGGCGACGTCGGCGAACTCCAGCTCGGGATGGGCCGCCAGGTGCTCGGCGAGCCGGGCCGCTTGCGCGTGCAGTGCGTCCTCGCTCCGGCCGGAAAGAAGGACCGGAAGCGCGCCAGACGCGACAGACGCGACAGGCGCGCCAGACGCGACCGCGGCCGGCTTTTCAGCCTCCGTGTGGGGCGCCTCTTCCAGGATGACGTGCGCATTCGTCCCCGAAAGGCCGAACGCGGAAACGCCAGCACGACGCGGCCGTCCACCGTCGTTGCGCGTCCAGGGCCGCAGGCCATCCACCACCTCGACACCGAGCGTGTCCCACTCGAGGTGGGGATTGCGCGGTGTGGTGTGCAATGTCGCGGGCAGCGCTTGGTGCTGCAGCGAGACGATCATCTTGGCCACACCGGCCAGCCCCGCGGCCGACTCCAGGTGCCCGACATTCGTCTTCACGGTGCCGATCTGCAAGGGGCCGGAGCTACGTCGATCTTGACCGTAAACGGCGGAGAGGGCCTGAACCTCGATGGGGTCCCCGAGGGAGGTCCCCGTGCCGTGGCACTCGACGACGTCGATGTCGCTCGGTGCCAAGCCGGCGTCTTGGAGCGCCGCGCGAAGCACTTTTTCCTGCGCCGTGCCGTTCGGCACCGTGATGCCGCTCGAGGCACCGTCGTGGTTCGTGGCGCTGCCGCGTACGACGGCGAGCACGTGGCGACCATGCGCGCGCGCATCGCCGAGGCGCTCCAACGCGAGCACCACCGCACCTTCGCCACGCCCGTAGCCGTCGGCGTTCGCCGAGAATGTCTTCGAGCGCCCGTCCGGTGCCAGGGCGCGCGTGCGCGAGAGGAGCACGAATGTATCGGGCGAGGACATGACCTGCACACCCGCCGCGAGTGCGAGCTCGCACTCACCCCGGCGCAGCGCTTGGCAGGCCAAGTGCAACGCCACCAGCGACGAGGAGCACGCCGTGTCCACCGACAGCGCCGGCCCCTGCAGGCCCAACGTGAAGGCCAAACGGCCCGCCGCGAACGACGAACTCGTTCCTTGGATGGCGTAGGCCTCCAATTCGTCGGAGCCGCCTTGCAAGGTGACGTAGTCGCCCGCACCAATGCCGACGAAGACGCCCGTGCGGGAGTCCTTGAGCGACGCGGGCACGATGTTCGCGCGCTCGAGGGCTTGCCAGCTGGTCTCCAGGAGCAAGCGATGCTGCGGGTCGACGTACTTGGCTTCGCGCGGGCTGATGCCGAAGAACGACGCGTCGAACAGGTCGACACCATCGAGCATGGCGGCCTCGCGGACGTAGCTCTTGTTGGGTGTCTCCGGATCCGGATCGTAGGTCGCGGCGGTGTCCCAGCGCGCAGGCGGGATGGGACCGACGGCGTCGCGGCCCTCTTCCAACAGCCGCCAGAAGCTCTCGGCATCGTTCGCACCGCCGGGCAGGCGCAACGCCATACCCACGATGGCCACGGGCTCGTCGCTCGATGCACGGGTCACGGCAACCTGCTCGTGCGCGACGGCTTCGCCCAAAGAAGGCGCCAGCGCATCGCGCAGGTGTGCAGCCAGCCGCTCGGGCGTCGGGTGATCGAACGTCACCGTCGCCTTGAGTTTGATCCCTGTCGCCTTCTGCAGACGACGCCGCAGCTCCAGGGCCGTCAGAGAGTCGAGGCCCAGATCGAAGAAGCCTTTGCGCGCGTCGATGTGCGCGGCGTCGGCATGGCCCAGCACCGCCCCCACCTCGGTGCGAACCACCGCCACGAGCTGG
Source organism: Sorangiineae bacterium MSr12523 (assembly GCA_037157775.1). Lineage (NCBI taxonomy): Bacteria > Pseudomonadati > Myxococcota > Myxococcia > Myxococcales > Pendulisporaceae > Pendulispora > Pendulispora brunnea. The sequence goes on along the minus strand of CP089982.1, from coordinate 5,065,454 downwards.
CGCTGCCGCTCGACCGGTGCGAGAGGACGCAACCGGGTGACCAGCTCGTTGTCGGTGCCGGCCGGCGCCAGGGCGCTCGAAGCCTCGATGGCCTGCCGCGCCTCGGAAAGATCGTGAAGCAGCGGACGCGGACGCGCGGCGGCGAACGCAGGGGCAAAGCGGGCCCAGTCGAGATCCGCGACCGTGAGGTTCGTCTCGTCGTCCTCGAGGGCCTGACCGAGGGTGCTCAGGGCGAGGTTCGCCGGGATGGGCGACATGCCGCGCCGCCGCAGTTCGACGAGGGCACGGTCGTGGACCATGCCACCGCCCGCCCATGCACCCCACGCGATGGCCGTTGCAGGCAACCCGTGCGCGCGGCGATGCTCGGCCAGCGCATCCAGGTACGCGTTCGCGGCCGAGTAAGCCCCCTGCCCGCCGCCGCCCCAAATGCCTGCGCCGGACGAGAAGAGCACGAACGCATCCAGCGGCCGCTCGGCGAGCAACTCGTGCAGATGCTGCGCCCCGTGCACTTTGCCCGCGAGCGCTTCGTCGAGATCCGACGGGGTGGTCGCCGCAAGCGGCTTCTCCATCCCGACGCCACCGGCGTGCACGACGCTCCGAAGCACGATGCCTGCGACGTCCAGCTCGTTCAGGAGCCGCGCGACGTCGTCCTTCTTGGCGACATCGCACGCAGCCACCGTGACCTGTACACCGCGGGCTTCCAGTTCGCTCTTCAGCGCATCCGCCCCCGGTGCATCCGCGCCGCGGCGGCTCACCAGCACGATGTGCTCGGCGCCGCGCTCCGCGTACCACCGCGCCACGTGGGCTCCCAGCGCGCCGGTCCCACCGGTGATCAGGACCGCACCGCGAACCGGTTTCTCCGTCGTCGCCGCACGCGAACGGGGAGCCCGGACCAGGCGGCGCACGTGGATGTCTCCCCCGCGCAGCGCGACCTGGTCTTCGTCGCCGCCATCCAGGACCGCGCCGAGGGTCTGCTTCCACGTCCCGGCCTCGTCCAGGTCGACGAGCCCGCCCCACGTGGCGGGGTACTCGAGACCGACAACGCGGCCGAGGCCCCACGCCATCGACTGCGCCGGGTGCTCCAGTCGATCCGAGGCGCCAACGCTCACCGCACCTTGGGTCAGCAGCCAGAGAGGCGCGGTATTTCCTATTTCCGCGAGCGCCTGCACGAGCGACAACGTGCGCCCGAGGCCCGCCGCCTCGTCGAGGGCGAGCAGCGACAGAACACCGCGCATGTTCGCCACGTCCGCGGCGCGCAGTTGCTCGGCCAGCGGCGCGGTGTCGGACACCTCGAGCACGTTCACCGTGCCGAGTGCCTCGCTCAGCGCCGCAACCAACGCATCGCTCGCCTGTGAAACCACGAGCAGCCACTGCCCGGAAAGGGTGACACTTGCGCGCTTGGCGGCGCGCTTCCAGATCACGCGGTAGCGCCATCCATCGATGGCGCTTTGCTCCTGGCGATGGCGGCGCCAGCTCGACAGCTTCGGCAGCAACAGCGCCAACGCCGCGCGATCCTCGTCGCCATCGAGTTGCAGCGTTTCGAGCGCGTCCCACAAATCCGTGGTCTCGCCCTTGCGCGGCGTTTGGTCCACGTCCAGCCAGAATCGTTCGCGCTGGAAGGGATACGTCGGGAGCCGCGTGAGTCGGGCGCCGTGCGAGGCGAAAAAGGCGGCCCAGTCCACGTGGAGGCCCCAGCCATGCAGCTCGGCGAAGGACAGCAGGAATCGACCGTAGTCACCTTCGTCGCGCCGGAGCGTGCCCACGACGGCGGCACCGGCCGATGCTGCCTGCCCCTCGAGCATCTCGTTCAAGGCGAGCGACAGCACCGGATGCGGGCTTACCTCGATGAAGAAGCGATGGCCGTTCGCGAGAAGCGCTTCGGACGTCTCGGCGAAGCGGACCGTCTGCCGCAAATTGCGGTACCAATAGCCCGCATCGAGCTCGGTGCCTTCGAGCGGCGTGCACGTAACCGTGGAGTAGAAAGGAATCGTGGCCGCGCGCGGTGAGATTCCCGCGAGCCGCTCCAAGAGCTCGGCTTCCACGGCCTCGACGTGCGCGCAGTGCGACGCGTAGTCCACCCGCACCTTGCGCGCGAAGATTTGCTTCGCGCCCAACTGCGCGAGCAAGCTGTCGATCGCGTCCGGATCGCCCGAGATCAAGGTCGATTGCGGACTGTTCACACTCGCCACCGACAGCCGCGTGCCGAATGGCTCCAAGTAGGCCCCGAGCTCCGCCGCCGCGAGCTGCACCGAGGCCATGGCGCCCTTGCCCGCGAGCCGCGTGAGCGACTTGCTGCGCAAGGTGACGACCTTGGCGGCATCCTCGAGGGCCAATGCGCCGGCGACGTAGGCGGCGGCGATCTCACCCTGGCTGTGGCCCACCACGGCATGGGGCTCGATGCCCATCGAGCGCCACAACGCGGCCAGTGAGACCATGACGGCAAAGAGCACGGGCTGCACCACGTCGACGCGTTCGAGGGCGTCGGCGGGTTGGCCTTCCAGGACAGCCCGAAGTGACCAATCCACGTGCGGCGCAAAGGCCTGCTCGCAGGCGTCGATGTGATCGCGAAAGACCGCGGAGGTCTCGAGCAGCGAGCGCGCCATCGCGGCCCATTGCGATCCCTGCCCCGGGAACACGAAGACGACCTTGCCCGTGACCGAGTCCCGCCCGAGTGATGCCCGCGGTGCGGCCTCGCCGCGTGCAAGCTTCTCCAGCGCGTCGAGCAGCTCGGCGCGGTCCTGCGCCACCACCGCAGCCCGATGCTCGAAGTGCGCCCGGCTCGTCGCCAACGAGTAGGCGACATCGAGCACCGCAACCTCGGGATGCGCCTCGAGGTGCGCGCGCAAGAGCCCCGCCTGCGCCTGCAGCGCCGCCTCGGTCTTGCCGGACAACAACACCGGCACGGCCGCCATGACCCGCTCGGCCATCGGCGCTGCGGTCGCGGGGGCCGGCGCCTCCTCGAGAATGACGTGCGCATTCGTTCCGGAAATTCCGAACGCCGAAACGCCCGCCCGACGCGGCCTCGCTCCGTCCGTGCGGCTCCAAGGTCGAAGGCGATCGACCACGTCGACCGGAAGCGCGTCCCACTCCAAGTGGGGATTGCGCGGCGTCGTGCGCAACGTTGCGGGAAGGCTCTCGTGCTGCAGCGACACGATCATCTTGGCCACGCCCGCCAAGCCGGCGGCCGCTTCCAAGTGCCCCACGTTCGTCTTCACCGCGCCAAGCAGCAGCGGTGCAGTCCGCCCCTGGCCATACACGGCGGCCAGGGCCCGCACCTCGATGGGATCGCCCAGCGACGTGCCGGTACCGTGGCACTCCACCACGTCCACGTCGTTGGGCTCGAGCCCTGCATCCTGCAACGCCGCGCGCACCACCTTTTGCTGGGACGTCCCATTGGGGACGGTGATCCCGCTCGACGAGCCATCGTGATTCACCGCGCTTCCGCGAACCAAGGCCAGCACCTCGTGACCGAGCGCGCGCGCGTCGTCGAGGCGCTCGAGGGCGAGGACCACCACGCCCTCGCCACGCCCATAACCGTCGGCGTTCGCGGAGAACGTCTTCGATCGACCATCGGGGGCCAGGGCGCGTGCGCGCGAAAGGAGAACGAAAAACTCGGACGAGGCCAGGACCTGCACACCGGCGGCCAGCGCCAGATCGCACTCGCCGCGGCGCAACGATTGGCACGCGAGGTGAAGAGCCACCAGCGACGACGAGCATGCCGTGTCCACCGAGAGCGTGGGACCCTGCAGCCCCAAGGTGAAGGCGAGACGGCCTGCGGCGAACGAGGCACCGGATCCCTGGATGGTGTACACCTCGCGCTCGGCCGCACTGCCTTCGAGCCAGGTGTATTCGCTGGCGCCGATGCCCACGAACACGCCCGTCGGCGAATCCTTCAGCGCGGTGGGAACGATGCTCGCGCGTTCGAGCGCCTCCCAACTCGCCTCGAGCAGCAAACGATGCTGTGGGTCGAGGTGCTTCGCCTCGCGCGGGCTGATGCTGAAAAAGGCGGCATCGAACAGATCCACCCCGTCGAGCATGGCCGCATCACGCACGTAGCTCTTGCTCGCGACATCGGGATCCGGATCGTAGAAGGCGCCCGTATCCCAACGGCTCTCGGGGATCGGTCCGATGGCATCGCGCTCCTGTTCGAGCAGGCTCCAGAAGGAGTCGGCATCGGACACCCCACCCGGCAGACGCAGTGCCATACCCACGATGGCCACGGGCTCGTCGCTCGCCGCGGCGACCCGCATGCGAGTCTCGCCCTTCGGGGCCAGATCGCCCAGCGCCGGGGCCAACGCTTCGCGGAGGAAGCGCCCCACGTGCTCGGGCGTCGGATAGTCGAACGTCAGCGTCGTCGGCAGCTTGATGCCCGTCGCGTTCTGCAGCCGGCGCCGCAGTTCCAGCGCGGTCAGCGAATCGAGGCCCAGGTCGAAGAAGCCCTTCTCGGCCTCGATGCGGCTCGCCTCCGCGTGGCCGAGCACAGCCGCGGTTTCGCCGCGGACCATCGACACCAGGTGGCGCAGGCGCTCGCCCTCCGACATGATGCGGAGGGACGCGATGAGTTCGCGCTCGAAGGCGGACGCGGGCGGTGCGGCGGCGCGGGCCTCTTGCACCTCGGGAAGATCACGGAAGAGCGGCGGCACGCGTTCGCCGGCGATGGAGGCTTTCCACTCGATGTCGGCGATGGTGACGTTGGTCTCGTCGTGATCGAGCGCTTGGCCCAACGCGGCCAGTGCCATCGAAGGCGCCATGGCGAACACGCCCTGACGCCGCAAGGCCACGCCGGCCCGGCCCTGCGCCATGCCGCCTTCGGCCCACGCGCCCCATGCGATGGACGTTGCCGGCAGGCCCTCGTCGCGCCGGCGTTCGGCGAGCGCGTCCAAGAAGGCATTGGCGGCGGAGTAGTTCCCCTGCCCGGCCCCGCCGATGACCCCCGCGATGGACGAGAAGAGCACGAACGCCGACAGCGAATGCCCTCGGGTGAGCTCGTGCAAATGAACCGCGGCCTCCTGCTTGGCCCGCAGGACCGACTGCAGCCGCTCCGGCGTGAGGGACGCGAGCAGGCCATCGTCGAGGGTTCCCGCGGCGTGCACCACCACCGCGAGCGGGTACTCGCCGGGCAGGGCCGACAGCAGCGCCTCGAGCGCGCCCCGATCCGAGGCATCGCAGGCCGCTACGGTGACACGGGCACCGAGCTGCTCGAGCTCCGTCTGCAAGGCGGCCGCGCCCGGCGCCTCGACCCCGCGACGGCTGGTGAGCACGAGGTGCTCGGCACCGCGGGTCGCGAACCAACGCGCAACATGAGCACCCAGTGCACCGGTGCCACCGGTGATGAGGACCGTCCCCCGAGGAACCGCGCGCGGGGCACGCTCCGCGGCCTCGCCCAGCGGCGCCCGCACGAGCCGCCGCACGAACGCGCCGGTGCGACGCAGCGCAAACTCGCGCTCTTCCCCCAAGCCGCCCGCGAGCGCTTCGAGCAAGCGACCCGCGTCGAATTCGGCGTCCAGGTCGACGAGACCGCCCCATCGCTCCGGGTGCTCCAGCGCGACCACCCGCCCGAGGCCCCACGTCATCGCCTGCAAGGGATTCGCCATCGGCTCGTTTCGGTCGACGCGCACGGCACCCCGGGTGAGGAGCCAAAGCGGTGCATCGAGGCCCGCATCGCCGAGGGCCTGCACGAGCGCCAAGGTCGTTCCAACGTCGAACGTCGCCAGCGCGAGCACGCCCCGCGCGGGCTCGAGCTCGCGAAGCTGCGCCGCGAATCGTTCGCGATCGGCGCCGTCCGCAGAGACCACCTTCACGGTGGCACCCTTTTCCTCGAGCGCGCGTCCCAGCGCGGTGGTCAGTGCGTCGTCGGCGGGCGCGACCAGGAGCCAGAGGCCATGAAAGTCCGTCTCCGGCAACGTCGTTTCAGCGCGCTTCCACGCGACGCGGTAGCGCCAGCCGTCGATCGTGCTCGACTCACGTCGCTGCCTTCGCCAGCGCGACAGGCCCGGGAGCAACGTTGCCAGCGCGGAACGGTGCGCGTCATCGTCCACGCGAAGCGCCGCAGTGAGTGCGTCCACGTCGTCGTTCTCGACGGCGTGCCAGAATTCGCGTTCGTCGGGGGCGGCGGTTGCTTTTTCGGTCTTCTTCTTCGTCGCATCCAGCCAGAAGCGTTCGCGCTCGAAGGCGTACGTGGGCAGGTCGACCCGGCGCGCCTTCAGCGGCTCGAAGAACGTCTTCCAGTCCAGGTACCGGCCGCGCGCATGCAGGGTGCCCACGGCCGCGGTCAGCGTCGCGAGCTCCGACTCGTTCTTGCGGAGCACGGACACGAAGGTGAGGCCCGCCTCGTCCGCGAGAGCCTCCTCGCCCAAGGCCGAGAGCACGCCGTGCGGGCCGAGCTCCACGAAGGTGCGCGCGCCTTCGGCGTGCAGCGTGCGCACGCCATCGACGAAGCGCACGGCCCGACGGACCTGCTCCACCCAGTAACTTGGGGAGCGTAGCTCGCTTTCGGTCGCGGGCTTGCCGGTGACGTTCGAAACGATGGGGATCTCGGGCGCATGGTACGTCAGGCTCTTCGCCACGCGGGCGAAGTTCTCGAGCATGCCGTCCATGCGGTGCGAATGAAACGCGTGGCTCACGCGCAAGCGCGACGTCTTGCGTCCTCGCTCCTCGAAGATGCGCGCCGCAGCCAGCACGGCCTCCTCGTCGCCGCTGATCACCGTGGAGAGCGGGCCGTTGAGCGCCGCGATGGATGCACGATCCCCGACCTGCGCGAGGACGTCCAAGGCCTCCGCCTCCGACGCTCGGACCGTGACCATGGCCCCGCCCTGCGGCAGGTTCTGCATCAGACGCGCGCGCGCTGCCACCAGCGTGCACGCGTCGTCGAGCGAGAGCACCCCCGCCACGTGCGCCGCCGCAAGCTCGCCAATGGAGTGGCCCAGGAGAATATCGGCCTTGACGCCCCAGCTCTCCAGGAGCCGGTACAGCGCAACCTCCAGCGCAAACAGGCCCGTTTGCGTGAACATCGTCTGATCGAGCCGCGCCGCATCCTCGCTGCCCTCCGCCGCGAAGAGAACCTCGCGCAGTGGCCGCCCGAGCTCGAAGCGCGCGCAAATGGCATCCAGCGCGCTGCGAAATACCGGAAATGCCTCGTAGAGCGCGCGCCCCATGCCCGCACGCTGGCTGCCTTGCCCCGTGAAGAGCACCGCCATGCGCCCGCCCGCCGTGCTTCGCGCCACGAAGGCGCGCGCGTTGGGACGGTTCTCGGCAAAGGCCTCGAGCTCCGTGAGCAGGGAAGCTCGGTCCGTCGCGACGAACGAGGCGCGGTGTTCGAAGTGCGCGCGGCTCGTCAGCAGCGAGTACGCCACGTCGGCCAGCGCGGCCTCGGGATGCGCCTCGAGGTGTGCCCGAAGAAGCGATGCCTGCGCACGCAGCGACGTTTCGCTTTTGGCCGACACCGCGATCGGCAGCGCGCTTCGTGCCTCGCCGGCCTCGCGGACGTCTTCCCGGGCCGGGGCCTCCTCGACGATGACGTGGGCGTTCGTCCCCGACAAACCAAACGACGACACCGCCGCGCGCCGAGCCTGCCCATTCGCCGGCCAAGGAACCGTATCGCCCAGGAGGCGAACCGTGCCCTGCGACCAATCGATGTGCGGCGAAGGATTCCCCGCGTACAGTGTCTTCGGCAACGCCCCGTGCTGCAGGGCGAGCACCATCTTCATGACGCCGCCCACGCCCGCCGCGGCCTGTGTGTGGCCCATGTTGGACTTCAGGCTGCCCAGCCACAGCGGCTTCTCTTTGGAGTGCGCCCGCCCGTAGGTCGCGAACAGAGCCCGCGCCTCGATGGGATCGCCGAGGGTCGTGCCGGTGCCGTGCGCTTCGACGGCGTCGACCTCCTCGGGCTTCAAGCGCGCATTCTCCAGCGCCTGGCGGATCACGCGCTCCTGCGCCGGTCCGTTGGGTGCCGTCAGGCCCTGGCTCTTGCCATCCTGGTTCACCGACGAACCGCGCACCACCGCGAGAATGGGGTGCCCGTTTCGTTTGGCATCGGAGAGGCGCTCGAGCAGCAACATGCCCGCGCCCTCCGACCACCCGGGGCCATTCGCGTCGCCCGCGAATGATTTGCAGCGACCTTGCGGCGAACCCACGATCAAGAACGAAAGCTCGTCGAACGCGCTGCGCGCCGCCATGACGCTGACGCCGCCGGCCAGCGCCAACGAGCACTCTCCTTGGCGCAGCGCCTGGCAGGCCAAGTGGATGGCCACCAGCGACGAGCTGCAGGCGGTGTCCACGGTCACGGTCGGACCGTGCAGGCCGAACGCATAGGCAATGCGCCCGGAGATCATGCTCGCCGAGCTGATCATGCTGATGTAGCCCTCGTGCCCTTCGGGCAAGGGGACTTCGTGCTTGGCGTAATTGTTGTACATCACGCCGACGAACACGCCCGTCTGCGAACCGTGGAGCGTTCCCGGATCGATGCCCGCCCGCTCCATCGACTCCCACGTCGTCTCGAGCAGCACGCGCTGCTGCGGATCCAACTCGCGCGCCTCGCGCGGGCTGATACCGAAAAAGGCGGGGTCGAAACGGTCGACCTCGTGAAGAAATCCGCCCTCGCGCGCAAAGGTGTCGCTCGTGGCCTCGGGGTCGGGATTGCGCAGCGGCTCCAGGTTCCAGCCGCGGTTCTCCGGAAAAGCCGAAATCGCATCGTGGCCTTCGCTCACGACCCGCCAGAGATCCTCCGGAGTGCGCACGCCGCCCGGAAAGCGGCAACCCATGCCCACGATGGCAATGGGTTCACGCGATGCACGAACGAGCTCCCGATTGCGTTGACGCAGACGTTCGACGGTCAACAGGGAGGCGCGGAGCGCTTCGGAAACCTCGTCTTTCGGATCACTCATAAAGGGCACTTTCCTCGTCATCGAAATTGTCGGCGCTCGCGTCGAGTGCCAACTTGACCAATTCGTTCGTGGTCATTGCGGATATGGCGGGTGCGGCGTTCTTGCTGGCGCCGTTGTCCTCGTGATTTGGAACATTCGCGAGGCGCAGCAAGACGTCGACCAACCCCGCCTCGCGCAAACGCTCGAGTGGAATCGATTGCATTACATTACGTATTTCGGCGTCACCAATCTTCGCCTTGGATCCATTTTGCTCCGATTCCGCCCCCGATACGTTCAGTGCGTCGGATAGAAGGTATTGGACCAGCCCGGCAGGTGTCGGGTAATCGAAGGCCAACGTCGCCGGCAGTGTCACACCGACGCGGCGGCCCAGCGTATTTCGCAATTCGACGGCCATGAGCGAATCGAGCCCGAGCTCGGAGAGCGGTCGGTTCGCTTCGAGGGCACTGGGCGATGTCATACCCAGAATGGGCGCAATGTCATTGCGCACGATTTCGAGCAAGGTCCGCTCGCGCTCGGCGGGTGGCTGGGCAAACAGCCGCTGCTTGAGGGACTGGACCGCCGCACTGGACTCCGCGGTGTTCACGGACGCGGGCCGTGGATCTTGTCCGCGCACGAGATCCTGGAACAGCGGCGGCAATGCATCGACCCGCGCACGCAACGCTTTGGTGTCGAAGTTCGCCGCCACGAGTGCGGCGTCGGACCGGGTGAGCGCCGCATCGAGCAGCGCCAGGCCTTCGAGGGAGGAGAGCGCACGCAGACCACCGCGCTCCATACGTCGAAGATCGGCGTCCGTGAGGTGCGCAGTGAGTGCGGATTTTTGCGCCCAGTAGCCCCAGTCGAGCGAAAGCGCCGTGAGGCCTCGCGCCTGCCGGTGCTGGGCGAGCGCATCGAGGAAGGCGTTGGCCGCCGCGTAGTTTGCTTGCCCGGCGCCGCCGAACACACCCGAAATCGAGGAGAAGAGAACGAACGCGGCGAGATCCTGCCTTTGCGTCAGCTGGTGCAGGTGCGTGGCCGCATCGACCTTGGCACGCAGCACGGCGTGCAGGCGCTCGGGGGTCAACGAACCGATGACGCCGTCATCGAGCACACCGGCGACGTGAACCACGGCGGTCAGCGGATGTGCGGCGGCGACGGACGCCAAGAGCCCTTCCAGCGCCTCACGCCGGCTCGCGTCGCATGCTGCAATGGTCACCGTGGCGCCGGCTTCGGTGAGCTCACGCTGCAGTGCCTCCGCACCGTCGGCCGCGAGACCTTGGCGTGAGGTGAGCAGCAGGTGCTTGACGCCGTGGGTACGCACCAAGTGCCGCGCCACGAGCGCGCCCAAGCTTCCCGTGCCGCCGGTGATCAACACGGTGCCTTCCGGATCCAGCGGGCGGGCCATCGACTGCGACGTCCGCGCGACGCGGGCGAGCCGCGGCAGCAACCGACGCCCCTCGCGCAAGGCGAGTTGGTTCTCGGTCACTTCGAGGGCGGCAGGAAGCGCCGCACGCGACTCGGGGCTGCCGTCGGTATCGATCAGCAGGATGCGCCGATCCGGATTCTCCGCCTGGGCGGAGCGCACCATGCCCCAGAGCGTTCCCAGCGCGAAGCCGGGGACGTTTTCCGCAGGCTGCACGGCCATCGCGGAGCGTGTGACGATGACGAGCCGGCCCGCCGCAAGTCGCGCATCGGCGAGCCACGCCTGCACGAGAGAAAGCGCACGCGTCGCCGCATCGTGGGCCGCCTCGACGGTGTCGTCGCTTTCCACGACGAAGGTGGCCACGACGGCGTCCGGCGCGTTCGCCAAGGCCCCGAGATCGGCATGGCGCCCCTGCCAGGTCGGGCTCGCGGCGAAGGTCGCCTCCAGGCCGAGGGCGTCCGGACCCACGAGCGCCCACGTGGGCGTCGTCGACGACGAAGCCGGTGCATGCTCGCCCCACGTCACCGCGTACAGATTGGTGGCCTGGTTGCGGAGGAACTGGTCCGCCGGTGCTTTGCGCAGGGAGATGCCTTCGATGTGCGCGACCTGCTCGCCGCCCTCGGACCAAAACGAAATATCGGCCACCGCGAGGTCGTCCAACCGGCTTTGCGCGCGGTCGCTGCGAATGACGAATTCGCTCCAGGACGGCGTCAGGCTGCGTCCGCGCCAGACGAAGCGGTCGACGGAGAAGGGCACTTGGACGATGGGCGAGCCGTTCTCCGTGTCGAGAACGCCGTCGCCGAGCAAGGAGAAGACGGCCCCCATGCCGAAGCCGTTGTCGATCAAGCCGCCGTGAAGCGGGGCGTCGCCGACCTGCACGCCGGGGGGCACTTCGAGGTATGCGAGCCCGACCCCATCGCGAAGGACCGTGGCCCGGCGCAGCCAACCCCACTGCGGCCCCCAGTCCATGCCGCGCACGTGGAAGTGCTCGACGACCTGCGGGAACGAGATGGACGGCCGATCCGCGGGGTAGTCGGGCAAGGGCGCGGCCGGCTGGAGCTGGCCCGAGGCCACGGGCCCGATGCGGCCGCGGGCGTGGGTGACCCAGACGCCTTCACGCTGGCTGGCGATGGTGGCGAAGAAGCCCGAGCTGCCGTCGTTCGCCGGCGTGAGTTGGACGTGGGCCAACGCGAATTCCGTCGGCTGCTCGAAGGTCATGGCGCGCACGAACTCGACATCGCGCAGCTCGACGGGCTGCTCCGGCCAATGCGATTCCGCCACGGCGAGGAACACGGCCAAGACGAACGCACCCGGCACGACGACGCGCCCGTAGACGATGTGGTCGCGAAGGTAGGTTTGGAACGCCGGTCCAATCTCCACGGTGTGAAGAACCGAGCCGTCGGGCAGATCGAGCTTTCGTCCCGCGAGGAAGTACCGGCTCGCAGGTTCGCCCAGCGCGGTGGACGATGGTTTCGATACGGTGCGCCAGAATCGCTCGCCCTGGAAGGCGTACGTGGGCAGCGCCACACGGCGCGGTTGGGACGGCGCGAAGAAGGCCGCCCAATCCACGGCCTGACCGCGACCATGCAAGCTGCCGACGGCGGCCATCAAGGTGGCGATCTCGGGCCGGCCCTTGCGCAGCGACGGTACGAAGATGGAGGCCTCGTGGCCGTCGCCCGAGGCGGTCTCTTGTCCGAGCGCAGAGAGCACGGCATGCGGACCGAGCTCGAGGAAGGTGGTGACACGTTCCTCGCGAAGTGTGCGAACGCCGTCGACGAAGCGCACGGCCCGGCGAACGTGCTTCACCCAGTACTCGGCGGAGCCAAGCTCGCCCGCCTCCGCGAGCCGGCCCGTGACGTTCGACACGATCGGGATGCGCGGCGGATGGTAGGTGAGCCCGCCGGCGACACGCGCGAACTCCTCGAGCATGCCGTCCATCTGCGCCGAGTGGAAGGCGTGGCTGACGCGCAGCCGCGTCGTTTTGCGTCCGAGCGCTTCGAAGTGCTTCGCGATGCGCTCCACCGCCGATTCGTCGCCGCTGACGATGGTCGACGAGGGGCCGTTGAGCGCTGCGATGTCAGCGCCGCCGAGAAGCGGAAGGACCTCGTCCTCGGTGGCCTGCACGCCGAACATGGCGCCCTTGCCCGGCAGGACCTGCATCAGGCGCGCCCGTGCCCCCACGAGCTTGCACGCGTCCTCCAGGCTGAGAACCCCGGCGACGTGTGCGGCCACGAGCTCGCCGATCGAGTGGCCCAGGAGAAGGTCGGGCACGATGCCCCAGCTCTCGACGAGCCGGAAGAGCGCGACCTCCAGCGCAAAGAGCGCGGTCTGCGTGAACGCCGTTTGGTCCAAAAGTGCCGCGTCGTCGGTTTCCTCCGCGGCGAACATGACGTCGCGCAAGGGCCGATCGGCTCCGAGCTCGCGGTCGAGCTCACGGCAAAGGGCGTCGAGGGTTTCGCGAAAGAGCGGGAACGCGTCGTAAAGGGCGCGCCCCATGCCCGCCCGCTGGCTCCCCTGCCCGGTGAAGAGCACCGCGAGCCGCCCCGTGGAGGGGCGCAGGCTCGCACCGCCTTGACCGAGCGACGCGAGCGCCGATGCCAACTCGGTGCGGTCGGCGGCTACGAGCGCCGCGCGATGCTCGAAGTGCGTGCGGCTGGTTGCCAGCGAGTAGGCGATGTCCTCGAGCCCGAGCTCGGGGTGCGCGGCGAGATGCTCTCCGAGTCGCGCGGCTTGCGCACGCAGGGCCGCTTCGCTCTTTGCCGACAGCAGCACCGGCACGGGCGTTCCGGCCTTCGGGCCCTCGAGGGCGGGCGTGGCCTGCACGGGCGCCTCTTCCAGGATGACATGGGCATTGGTGCCCGAAAGGCCGAACGACGAGACGCCCGCACGGCGCGGCGTACCATCTTCGTGGCGCGCCCACGGCTGCAACGCATCGACGACGTGCACGGGAAGGGCCGCCCATTCGACGTGCGGATTGCGCGGTGTCGTATGCAAGGTCGCGGGCAGATGCCCGTGCTGCAGCGATACGACCATTTTGGCCACGCCAGCCAAGCCCGATGCAGCCTCCAAGTGCCCCACGTTCGTCTTGAGTGCGCCGATCCGCAGCGGGCGCTCGGAGCTCCGTCCTTCGCCGTAGACCGCGGCCAAGGCTTGCACCTCGATGGGATCGCCCAAGGACGTCCCGGTGCCGTGGCACTCCACGACGTCCACGTCCTTCGGACCGATTCCCGCGTCGTGAAGGGCCGCGCGAAGCACCTTTTGTTGCGCGGTGCCGTTCGGCACGGTGATGCCGCTCGAAGCGCCATCATGGTTCGTGGCGCTGCCCCGCACGAGTGCGAGCACCTCGTGCCCGCGCGCCCGAGCATCGGCAAGGCGCTCCAATGCGAGCACCACGACGCCTTCGCCGCGCCCGTAGCCGTTCGCATGGGCCGAGAATGTCTTGGACCGCCCGTCGGCCGCCAGCGCCCGCGTTCGCGAGAGAAGGACGAAGGCTTCGGCCGACGCCATGACGTTCACGCCCGCCGCCAGGGCAAGCTCGCACTCGCCCCTGCGCAATGCCTGGCAGGCCAGGTGCAATGCCACCAGCGACGAGGAGCACGCCGTGTCCACCGACAAGGCCGGTCCCTGCAGGCCCAAGGTGAAGGCCAGACGACCTGCCGCGAACGACAGCGCCGTTCCTTGCAGGGCATACGCCTCGGCCTCCTCGGCGCCTCCTTGCACGGAGGGGTAGTCGCCGGCGCCGATGCCGATGAACACGCCCGTCTGGGAGTCCTTCAGCGCCCCGGGAACGATGCCCGCGCGCTCGAGCGCTTGCCAGCTCGTCTCCAGCAGCAGCCGATGCTGCGGGTCCACGAACTTCGCTTCGCGCGGGCTGATGCCAAAGAACGAGGCATCGAAGAGGTCCACGTCCTCGAGCGTCGCGGCCTCGCGCACGTAGCTCTTGTTCGGAGCTTCGGGATCGGGATCGTACATCGTCGCGTCCCAGCGGTTTTCCGGAATGGGGCCGACGGTGTCGGTGCCCTGCTCGAGCACGCGCCAGAAGCTTTCCGCATCGGTCGCGCCGCCGGGCAGGCGCAGCGCCATGCCCACGATGGCCACCGGCTCGTCGCTCGACACACGTGCCCGCGTCTCCTGCGTGCGAACCACGGTCTCACCCAGCGCCGGCGCCAGGGTGTCGCGCACGTAAAGCGCTGCGCGCTCCGGTGTCGGGTGGTCGAACGTGATGGTGGCCGGCAACGGGATGCCGATGGCCTTCTGCAGGCGCTGTCGGAGCTCCACGGCGGTGAGCGAGTTGAGTCCCAGGTCGAAGAAGCCGGTGCGCGGATCGATCCGCGACGCATCGGCGTGGCCCAGCACAGCCCCCAACTCGGTGCGGACCACCGCGACCAGGTGCCGCAGGCGCTCCGCCGGTGTGAGGGGACGCAACGCGTGCACGATGGCGTTGTCCGCCTCGGTCGCCGGAGCGGCGTCGATGGCGGCGCGTGCCTCGGGAAGATCGTGCAACAGCGGCCGCACGCGCGCGGCGGCGAAGGCCGGGGCGAAGCGTGCCCAATCGAGGTCCACGACCGTGAGGTTCGTCTCGTCGTCGTCGAGGGCCTGGCCAAACGCCGTCATCGCGAGCGCCGGCGGCAGCGCCGACATGCCACGGCGGCCCAGTTCGACAAGGGCGCGTGCGTCGGCCATGCCGCCGCCCGCCCACGCACCCCACGCGATGGCCGTGGCAGGCAACCCGTGCGCGCGGCGATGCTCGGCCAGCGCATCCAGGTACGCGTTCGCAGCGGAATAAGCGCTCTGCCGTCCGCCGCCCCAAACGCTGGCCGCGGACGAGAAGAGCACGAAGGCGTCGAGCGGACGCTCCCCGAGCAGCTCGTGCAGATGTTGCGCTCCGTGCACCTTGCCCGCGAGCGCTTCGTCGAGATCCGACGGGGTGGTCGCCGCCAGCGGCTTCTCCTGCGCCACACCGCCCGCGTGCACGACGCTTCGAAGCGCGATGCCTTGGGCGTCCAGCTCGTTCAGGAGCTGCGCGATGTCCGCCTTTTTCGCGACATCGCACGCGGCGAGTGTGACCCGTACGCCGCGGGCCTCCAGTTCGCCGTTCAGCGCATTCGCCCCCGGTGCATCCGCGCCGCGGCGGCTCACCAGCACGATGTGCTCGGCGCCGCGCTCCGCGTACCACCGCGCCACGTGGGCTCCCAGCGCGCCGGTCCCGCCCGTGATCAGGACCGCACCGCGAACCGGTTTCTCCGTCGTCGCCGCACGCGAACGGGGAGCGCGGACCAAGCGGCGCACGTGGATGTCTCCCCCGCGCAGCGCGACCTGATCTTCGTCGCCGCCATCCAGCACCGCGCCGAGGGTCTGCTTCCATGTTCCCGCCTCGTCCAGGTCGACGAGACCGCCCCACATCGCGGGGTACTCCAGGCCGACAACGCGGCCGAAGCCCCAAGCCATCGACTGCGTCGGGTGCTCCAATCGATCCGAGGCGCCAACGCTCACCGCACCTTGGGTCAGCAGCCAGAGAGGCGCGGTATTTCCTAGCTCCGCGAGCGCCTGCACGAGCGACAACGTGCGCCCGAGGCCCGCCGCCTCGTCGAGGGCGAGCAACGACAGGACACCGCGCATGTTCGCCACGTCCGCGGCGCGCAGTTGCTCGGCCAGCGGCGCGGTGTCGGACACCTCGAGCACGTTCACCGTGCCGAGCACCTCGCTCAGGGCCGCAACCAACGCATCGCTCGCCGGCGAAACCACGAGCAGCCACTGCCCGGAAAGGGATACGGTTGCGCGCTTGGCGGCGCGCTTCCAGATCACGCGGTAGCGCCATCCATCGACGGTGCTTTGCTCCTGGCGACGGCGGCGCCAGCTCGACAGCTTCGGCAGCAACGTCGCCAACGCTGCGCGATCGTCGTCGCCTTCGAGTTGCAGCGCTTCGACGGCGTCCCACAAATCCGCGGTTTCGCCCTTGCGCGCGGTTCGGTCCACGTCGAACCAGAATCGCTCACGCTGAAACGCGTACGTCGGTAGTTCGGCGAGCTGAGCGCTCCACGGTGCGAAGAACGCACTCCAGTCGATGCGCTGTCCGCGGCCATGCAAGCTGCCCAGCGCGAGGCCCAAGGTCTCGGGCTCCTTGCGATCCTTTCGCAGCACCGTGAGGAAAGCCGTCTCCTCGGCGGCGTCGCCCGTCAAGGACTCGCGCCCCAGCGCCGACAGCACGCCGTGCGGCCCCAGCTCGAGGAAGGTGCGCACCCCTTCGGCGTGCAGCGTGCGGATGCCATCCGAGAAGCGCACAGTCTCGCGGACTTGCTTCGTCCAGTACTCCCACGACCCAAGCTCGTGCTCGGACACCACCTTGCCCGTGACGTTCGACACGATGGGGATGCGCGGCGGCGAGTACGTGAGGCGCCGGGCCACCTGTCCGAAGGCCTCCAGCATTCCGTCCATATGCTGCGAGTGGAACGCGTGGCTGACGCGCAGCGGTGTGACCTTGCGACCCCGTGCCGCGAAGTCGCGTGCGATGCTCTGCACCGCGGCCTCGTCGCCGCTGATGACCGTCGACATGGGCGCGTTGAGGCCCGCGATGCACGCTCCGGTGATGCGGGCGAGCACCTCGAGGACCTCCTGCTCGGACGCCTGCACCGTGACCATGGCGCCACCTCGGGGCAGCGCCTGCATGAGACGCGCGCGGGCCGCAACCAGCGTGCAGGCATCCTCCAGCGAGAACACCCCCGCCACGTGCGCGGCCACGAGCTCGCCGATCGAATGCCCCAGGAGCACGTCCGCTCGGACGCCCCAGCTTTCGAGCAGCCGATAGAGTGCCACCTCCAGCGCAAACAAAGCCGTCTGCGTGAACAGGGTCTCATCGAGCCGCTCCCCCTCGGCGAACAGCACGGCCTGCAGCCGCTCTCCGAGTTCCCGATCGAGGTGAGCACAAATCGCATCGAGCGTGTCACGGAAGACGGGGAACGCCTCGTACAGCTCCCTGCCCATGCCGGCTCGCTGGCTGCCTTGGCCCGTGAACAACACAGCCAGGCGGCCTCCCTCGCTGCTCCGTGCCATGACGGCACGGGGGTGCGGGAGGCCGCGCACGAAAGCCTCGAGGCCACCGGTCAGCTCGGCGCGATCCGTGGCGATGAAGGCGGCGCGGTGCTCGAAGTGCGAGCGCGTCGTGCTCAGGGAATGGGCCACGTCGCGCACATCGAGATCGGGGTGCGCGATCACGTGCTCGAGCAGGCGCGCGGCCTGCGCGTGCACTGCGGCTTCGCTCTTGCCCGAGACCAGCACGGGCACGACGGGCATGTCCGGGCGCGCTTCCGGCGCAACGGGTGCCGGGGTGAGATCTTCCTCGACGATCACGTGCGCATTGGTGCCCGAGAGCCCGAACGACGAGATCGCGGCGCGTCGGGGGCTGCCATCCTCCGGCCGCGGCCACGGCCTCAGGGCATCCACGATGCGAATCGGAAGTGCATCCCACTCGACGTTCGGGTTGCGCGGCGTCGTGTGCAAGGTCGCGGGCAGGTGGCCGTGTTGCAGCGAGACGAGCATCTTCGCGACGCCCACGAGGCCGGCCGCGGCCTCCAAATGGCCCACGTTCGTCTTGACGGCACCGAGCAGCAGCGGACGCTCGGCGCTTCGACCCTCGCCGTAGACCGCGGCAAGCGCCTGCACCTCGATGGGATCGCCCAGGGCCGTGCCGGTGCCGTGGCACTCCACGACATCGACGTCGCGCGGCTCGAGGCCTGCATCGCCCAGCGCGGCGCGCAACACCTTCTGCTGCGAGGTTCCGTTCGGCACGGTGATGCCGCTCGATGCGCCGTCGTGGTTGGTGGCGCTTCCACGCACGAGTGCGAGCACGTGGTGCCCGCGCGCACGCGCGTCCGCCTGCCGTTCCAACGCGAGAACCACCACGCCTTCGCCGCGGCCATAGCCATCGGCGTTGGCCGAGAACGTCTTCGAGCGACCGTCGGGCGAGAGCGCCCGCACGCGGGAGAGGGCCACGAACGCCTCGGGGGCGGCCATGACTTGCACACCGGCTGCGAGGGCGAGATCGCACTCGCCACGGCGCAACGCCTGGCAGGCCAGATGAAGCGCCACCAACGACGAGGAGCACGCCGTGTCGAGCGACAGCGCAGGGCCTTGTAGGCCCAAGGTGAAGGCCAATCGGCCCGCGGCGAACGATGACCGCGTCCCTTGGATAGCGTACACCTCCTCGGGGGAATCCTGCGGCGGGGTGTACTCGCCTGCGCCCACGCCGACGAACACCCCCGTCCGTGAGTCTTTCAGCGAACCGGGCACGATGCTCGCGCGCTCGAGTGCCTCCCAGCTCGCCTCGAGGAGCAGCCGATGCTGCGGGTCGACGTACTTGGCTTCGCGCGGGCTGATGCCGAAGAACGCCGCGTCGAAGAGGTCCACGCCGTCGAGCATGGCGGCTTCGCGGACGTAGCTCTTGTTCGGCGCTTCGGGATTCGGATCGTAGACCGCGAGGTTGTCCCAGCGGCTCTCCGGAATGGGACCCACGGTGTCGCGTCCCTCTTCCAACAGCTTCCAGAAGGTCTGCGCGTCGTCGGCGCCGCCCGGCAGCCGCAGGGCCATGCCCACGATGGCCACAGGCTCGTTGCCCGAGACGAGGACCACCGGCCGGGCGCTGCGAACGTGGGCCTCGACGCCGCCCAGCAAAAGGCGCGCGACGTGTTCCGGTGTCGGGTGATCGAACGTCAGGGTCTTCGGCAGCTTGACGCCCGTTGCCTTTTGCAACCGCCGGCGCAGCTCCAGCGCGGTCAGCGAGTCGAGGCCCAGGTCGAAGAAGCCCTTGTGCACGTCGAGCTTCGCCGGCTCGCCGTGGCCGAGGACCGCCGCCGTCTCCGACTGGACCAGGGTGACGAGATGGCGCAATTGCTCGTCGGCCGGCAGCGATCGCAGCCGCGCGAGGAGCTCCCCTTCCGAGGCTTGTGCCGATGCGCTCGAGGCCTCCCGGCGCGCGTCGGGCAGGTCGCGGAAAAGCGGAGCCGCGAGGGCCGCGCCGGCGCGTGCCCATGCGATGTCGGCCACGGTGAGGTTCGTCTCGTCCCGCTCGAGGGCGCGGCCGAGTGCGGCCATCGCGAGCGAGGGATCCATGGGCGACATGCCTCGCCGCCGCACCTCGGCCGCGGCCCGCTCGTTGAGCATGCCACCGCCGGCCCACGCGCCCCAGGCGACCGACGTCGCCGGCAACCCGCGCGCCCGGCGATGCTCGGCCAGGGCGTCGAGGAAGGCATTGGCCGCAGCATAGTTGGCCTGCCCGGGGCTGCCGATCACGCCGGATACGGACGAAAACAGGATGAACGCCGAGACGGGGTGCGCCTGCGTGAGCGCGTCCAAGTGCACGGCTGCATCGACCTTCGCACGGACCACGAATGCGAGTCGCTCCGGGGTGAGGGAGCCGAGCAGCCCGTCGTCGAGCGTCCCCGCCGCGTGCACCACCACGGTCAGCGGGTACTCGGCGGGGATGGATGCCAGCACGGCCTCGAGCGACGATCGATCCGATGCATCGCACGATGCGAGGGTCACGCGAACACCGAGCGCGCCGAGCTCCGCCTGCAAGTCGGCGGCGCCCGGGGCGTCGGGGCCGCGCCGGCTCACCAGCAGCACGTGTTCCGCGCCACGGGCCGCGAACCAGCGCGCGACGTGACCACCGAGCGCACCGGTGCCGCCGGTGATCAGCACGGTGCCCCGCATCGCGAAGGCCTGGGCCGAGGCGGGCTCGGTTCCGGGCGCGCGAACGAGACGGCGTGCGTACACGCTGCCGTTGCGCAGCGCCAGTTGATTCTCGCCGGTGCGTGCCGATGCCGCGAGGACGTCGAGCACCTTCGCATCGAGTGCATCGCCCGCATCGACGATGCCGCCCCATCGCTCGGGGTGCTCGAGACCCACCACGCGCCCCAGGCCCCAGATCATGGATTGAAGCGGGCGCTCGACCGTCGCGCGCTCAGGTGCCTGCGGTGCCACCGCACCGCGGGTGAGCAGCCACAAGGGCGCGCCGATGCCTGCGTCGCCGAGCGCCTGCACGAGGGCCACCGTCAGGGCGAGTCCGACGGGCACTCGGTCGGCCAAGGGCGTTTCGTCGAGCGCCAAAAGCGAGAGTACGCCGTCGAGCTCGCGCGGGGCTTGCTGCAACGCCGCCTCGAGGACCTTGCGATCCACGGCGTCGTCGGTGACGGTCACCACGGAGGCGCCGCGCTCGATCAGGGCTGCGCGCAAGGCGTCGACACCCGGGTCATCGGCGAGACGCGCGGGAACCACGAGGAGCCACGTGCCCGCGAGCGGGATCGTCTCGCCCCGGTCGAGAGGTTTCCACACGATGCGGTAGCGCCACCCGTCGATGGTGCTCTCTTGCTGACGGCGACGACGCCACTGCGATAGCCGGGGAAGCAGCTCGGCGAGAGCGCTGCGGTGCGCCTCGTCCTCGACCTGCAGCGCGTCGCCCAGCGAACGCGCGTCGCCTCGTTCGACGGCGGTCCAGAACTCGGTATCGTCCGTCCCCTGGATGGCGGGCGCCTTCTTCGGCGCATCAAGCCAGAATCGCTCGCGCTGGAAGGCATAGGTCGGGAGCTCGATGCGACGGGCCCCCAGCGGTGCGAAGAACGCGCCCCAACCGACGTCCTGCCCGCGATCGTGCAGCGCCGCGATGGCCGCGCTCAGCGTTTCCACTTCGTCGCGCCCGTTGCGCAGCATCGCGACGAAATCGGTCCCGTCGTCGCCACCGAGCACGTCTTGGCCCAGCGCCGACAGCACGCCGTGCGGGCCGAGCTCCAGGAAGGTGCGCACGCCTTCACGCTCGAGCGTGCGGATGCCCTGTGCGAACAGGACGGCTTCGCGCACGTGCCGGACCCAGTACTCCCACGAGCAGAGCTCGTCCTTGCGGGCCACCGCCCCGGTCACGTTGGACACGATGGCGATGCGCGGCGCGTGGTACGTGAGGCTACGGGCCACCCGGCCGAACGCCTGGAGCATGCCATCCATGTGGTGCGAGTGAAACGCATGGCTCACGCGCAACCGCGTGGTCTTGCGGCCCAGCGCTTCGAAGTGCTTCGCGAGCTCGAGCACGGCGTCTTCGTCGCCGGAGACGACGGTGGAGTCGGAAGCGTTGACGGCCGCGATGCAGGCGCCCGGACCACGAAGCGCAGCGCGCACCTCGTCCTCGGTCGCGCGGACGGTGACCATCGCCCCGTCCTCACGCAGTGCCTGCATGAGTCGCGCGCGGGCGCCGACCAGTTTGCATGCGTCCTCGAGGGAGAGCACGCCGGCGACGTGCGCGGCGACGAGCTCACCGATCGAGTGACCCAGCAGAAGATCGGGCTCGATACCCCAGCTCTCCACGAGACGGAAGAGCGCGACCTCCAACGCAAACAGGGCCGTTTGCGCGTACATCGTTCGGTCCAGAAGCGTGCTCTCGGCGGCGAACAGCACCTCGCGCAGCGACGGGCCCTGCGCCGCGAGCTCCCGATCGATCAGGGTGCAAGCGGCATCGAGCGCCGCACGGAACGTGGGGAACGCTTCGTAGAGCGCTCGGCCCATGCCCGCCCTCTGGCTGCCTTGCCCCGTGAAAAGGAATGCGAGCTTGCCCGCACCGCTTTGGGTCGACGAAACGCCACCTCGAACGAGGGATCCCAGGGACTCGTTCAAGCCATGTCGATCGCGCACGACGAACGATGCGCGGTGCTCGAAGTGCGTGCGGCTCGTCGCCAACGCGTGGGCAACCTCGGCCAGCGTCAGCTCGGGGTGAGCGGCCAGGTGCTCGGCGAGCTGCGCGGCTTGCGCGTGCAGCGCCTCCGCGCTCCGGCCGGAGAGAAGAACGGGAAACGCGACAGACGCGACAGACGCGACAGACGCGACCGCGGTCGGCTTTTCAGCCTCCGTCTGGGGCGCCTCTTCCAGGATGACGTGCGCATTCGTCCCGGAAAGGCCGAACGCGGAGACTCCCGCACGGCGCGGCCGTCCACCATCGTTGCGGGGCCAGGAACGCAGGCCGTCGACCACCTCGACACCGAGCGTGTCCCACTCGAGGTGGGGATTGCGCGGCGAGGTGTGCAACGTCGCGGGCAGCGCTTCATGCTGCAGCGAGACGACCATCTTGGCCACGCCCGCCAGGCCCGCGGCCGACTCCAGGTGCCCCACGTTCGTCTTCACGGTGCCGACCCGCAAGGGGTTCGAGGCGCTTCGACCTAGTCCATAAACGGCGGCGACGGCTTGAACCTCGATGGGATCGCCGAGGGAAGTCCCGGTGCCATGGCACTCCACGACATCGACATCGTTCGGTCCCAAGCCGGCGTCTCGCAGCGCCGCGCGGAGCACCTTTTCCTGCGCCGCACCATTCGGCACGGTGATGCCGCTCGAGGCGCCGTCGTGGTTCGTGGCGCTGCCGCGAACGACGGCGAGCACCTGGCGGCCACGCGCGCGCGCATCGCCGAGGCGCTCCAACGCGAGCACCACCACACCTTCGCCACGCCCGTAGCCGTCGGCGTTCGCCGAGAACGTCTTCGAGCGCCCGTCGGCCGCCAGCGCACGTGCCCGCGACAGGACCACGAACGACTCCGGCGAGGACATGACTTGTACACCGGCTGCCAGCGCGAGCTCGCACTCGCCCCGGCGCAGCGCCTGGCAGGCCAAGTGCAGCGCCACCAGCGACGAGGAGCACGCCGTGTCCACCGACAGCGCCGGTCCCTGCAGGCCCAGTGTGAAGGCCAAACGGCCCGCCGCGAACGAGGAATGCGAGCCCTGAATCGCGTACGCCTCGAGCTCCTCGGTGCCCGCATACGGCGAAAGGTAGTCACCGCTGGCCACGCCCACGAAGACGCCCGTGCGCGAATCCCGAAGCGATGCGGGGACGATGTTCGCGCGCTCGAGGGCTTGCCAGCTGGTCTCCAGGAGCAAGCGATGCTGCGGATCGACGTACTTGGCTTCGCGCGGACTGATGCCGAAGAACGCCGCGTCGAACAGGTCGACACCGTCGAGCATGGCGGCCTCGCGCACGTAGCTCTTGTTCGGCGTTTCGGGATCCGGGTCGTAGATCGCGGAGCTATCCCAGCGGCTCGAAGGGATGGGCCCGACTGCGTCGCGCCCCTCTTCCAAGAGCTTCCAGAAGCTCTCGGCATCGTTGGCGCCGCCCGGTAGGCGCAGCGCCATGCCGACGATGGCCACCGGCTCGTCGCTCGAAGCACGCGCCCGCGCCGTCTGCTCCTGCGCCACGGCTTCACCCAATGCAGGCGCCAGTGCATCACGCAGGTGTGCGCCCAGGCGCTCGGGCGTCGGGTGATCGAACGTCACCGTGGCCTTCAGTTTGATTCCCGTGGCCTTTTGCAGGCGCTGTCGAAGCTCCACGGCGGTCAGCGAATCGAGGCCCGCGTCGAAGAACCCTTTGCGGGCATCGACCCGCGACGCATCGGCGTGCCCCAGCACCGCGGCCGACTCCGCCTGCACCATGGCGACGAGATGGCGCAATCGCTGCTCCGGCGACAGAGGCCGCAGTTTGGTGACGAGTTCACTCTCCGCGAACATCCGATCGGGCGCGTCACCCGCGGCTTCGAGCGCGCGGCGCGCGTCGGCAAGATCGTGAAGCAGGGGGCGAACCCGGCTCGCTGCGAAGGCCGGTGCGAAACGGGCCCACTCGATGTCGGCGACGGTGAGCTGCGTCTCGCGCTGCGCAAGCGCATGGCCGAGCGCCGTCAGGGCCAGCGCGGGGGACATGGGCGGCAGGCCGCGGCGGCGGAACTCGGCCGCGGCGCGCGCATCGACCATGCCGCCGCCTGCCCAGGCGCCCCAGGCGATGGACGTGGCCGGCAGGCCATGGGCTCGGCGATGCTCCGCCAGCGCGTCGAGGTAGGCATTGGCGGCGGCATAGGCTCCTTGCCCGCCCCCGCCCCAAACGCCGGCGCCCGAGGAAAAGAGTACGAACGTGTCGAGCGGTTCATCCTTCAGCGCATCGTGCAGGTGCTGCGCGCCATGCGCCTTGCCGGCGAGGGACTCGGCCAAATCGTCCAGGCTCGTCGCGCCCAATGCGAGCTCGCGCGCCACGCCGCCCGTGTGAACGACGTTCCGCAATGGGATCCCGCGCGCGCGCAACTCGCCGAGCAGTGCGTCCACGGCGGTTCGATCCGACACGTCGCACGCCGCGATGGTGACGCCGATCCCGCGATCGGCGAGCTCCTTTTGCAGCTCTTCGGCGCCCGGGGCACCCGGACCGCGCCGGCTCACGAGCATCAAGTGCTCGGCCCCGTGCTCGGCGAACCAGCGCGCCACGTGACCACCCAGCGCCCCGGTACCGCCCGTGATGAGCACCGCCCCGCGCGCCGCGAAGGCGGACGGCGCGGTGCCTTCGTCGGAGGGAGCACGCACCAGCCGCCGCGCGAGGATCTGCCCATCGCGAAGCGTCAGTTGATCTTCGTCGCCAAGGCCGCGCAAAACCGCGGCCAATGACTCCAACGCGGCCGCATCGAGCGCACCGTCGATGTCGACGAGCCCGCCCCACCGCGATGGATGCTCGAGCCCCACCACGCGTCCGAGGCCCCAGACCATCGATGCAACGGGCCTCGTGGCCGCGCCGCACGTGAGAAGCCAGAGCGGCGCCTCGATGCCGGCATCGCCCAGGGCTTGAACCAGCGAGAGTGTGAGCCCCAACCCCGCGGGCACGTGCTCGTGCCCGGGCAGCGGCATCTCGTCGAGCGACAACAGCGACAACACCCCGCGCCAATCACCCGCGTGTTCGCGCAAGGTCGCGGCCAGTGCTGCGCGGTCCACGTGTTCCTCGGAGACCGTAACGACGTGAACGGAGGCGCCATGTTCCACCAGCGCGCGCTGCACGGTCGCGACGTCTTCGTCGAACCGCGCGGGCACGATCAGCAGCCATGCACCGAGAGGCTCGTGGGCCGATTCACTCCGCGCGAGCGTCTTCCAGACGACCCGGTAGCGCCACCCTTCGAGGATGCCTCGCTCCTGCTGCCGGCGCCGCCATTGCGAAAGGCGCGGAAGAAGCGCGGCAATCGCGTTGCGGTGTCCGTCGTCCTCCACCTGCAGGGCACCGCTGAGCGCCTCGATGTCGCCGCTTTCGACGACGCCCCAGAACTCTTTCTCCGGCGCCCCGAGCTCCGCGATGTCGCCGCGGGCCGGTTTCGAGGCAAGCCAGAACCGCTCCCTCTGGAACGCGTACGTGGGCAGGTCGACACGCCGCGGGTTCGCCGGGCGGAAGAACGCGGGCCAATCCAGGGAAAGGCCGCGCGTATGAAGCTCGCCGATGGCGCCCAGCAGGGCCTCCACGTCGGCGCGATCCTTTCGAAGCGCGGGCACGAACGCCGCTTGCGTCTCCTCCGGCGCACCCTCGCGGGCCAGTGCCGACAGCACACCGTGAGGACCGAGCTCGAGGAACGTCGTCACGCCCTCGGCGCAAAGCACGCGCACGGAGTCCAGGAAGCGCACGGTCTGACGCACGTGCCGCACCCAGTATTCGGGCGAACCGAGTTCGCCCTCGCTCGCGATCCGTCCCGTGACGTTCGAGACGATGGGGATGCGCGGTGCATGGTAAGTCAGCGTTCGCGCCACCGCGGCGAAGGCCTCGAGCATTCCGTCCATCTCGACGGAGTGGAACGCGTGGCTCACGCGGAGGCGCACCGTCTTGCGGCCCGCCGCCTCGAAGTGTTTCGCCATGGCCTCCACGGCCTCGCGCACACCGCTGACGACCGTCGACTCGGGGCCGTTGACCGCGGCGATGTCGGCCCCGGGATGATCGGCAAGGAGGGCGAGCACCTCGCCTTCGGTCGCGCGCACACCGATCATCGCACCGCGGCTCGGCAGCGCTTGCATCAGACGCGCCCGTGCCCCCACGAGGGTGCACGCATCGTCGAGCGAGAGAACGCCCGAGACGTGGGCAGCCGACAGCTCGCCGATCGAGTGGCCGGCGAGAAGGTCCGGGATGAGCCCCCAGCTTTCCAACAGTCGGAAGAGTGCAACCTCCAGGGCGAAGAGCCCCGACTGCGCGAACACCGTTCGATCGAGCAGTGCGGCTTCCTCGGTGCCTTCCGCCGCGAACACGATGTCGCGCAGGAGGCGCTCTTCACCGAGCTCGCGCGCAAGGCGCTCGTCGATCGCATCGAAAGCCTCCCGGAACACGGGAAACGCGTCGTACAGCCCGCGGGCCATTCCAGGCCGCTGGCTCCCCTGCCCCGTGAAGAGCAGCGCAAGCTTGCCCGCGTGCGCCATTCGGCCGATGACTGCATGCGCCGCCGCGCCATCGTCGGCGGCCAGCGCATCCAGCGCTGTCATCAACGCCGCACGCTCGCCGGCCACGATCACCGCGCGGTCTTCGAGGTGCGCGCGGCTCGTGGCAAGCGAGTACGCCACGTCGGTGAGCGAGAGCTCCGGGTGTGCCCACAGATACCCGCGGAGCACGGCCGCTTGCGCGCGCAAGGCCACCTCGCCCTTGGCCGACAGCATCACCGGTACCGCCGGCATCGCCGCGGCGTTCGCGGGCGTCTCCGCTTCTGCGGGCGCGGAGCGAGGGACCTCCTCGAGAATGACATGCGCATTGGTGCCCGAGACACCAAAGGAAGAAACGGCCGCGCGGCGCGTTTCGGAGCCGGCGAGCCAAGGCGCGGGAGCTTGCAGCAGCCGCATCGCCCCCGACGACCAATCGATGTGCGCCGACGGGTTCTCCGCGTGCAGCGTCTTCGGCAGCACGCCATGCTTCATCGCCAGCACCATCTTGATGATGCCGGCAACGCCCGCCGCTGCTTGCGTATGGCCCAGGTTGGACTTGAGGCTGCCCAGCCAAAGCGGCTTCTCCTGAGAGTGCGCGTGTCCGTACGTGGCCAGCAGCGCCTGCGCCTCGATGGGATCGCCCAGCGACGTGCCCGTGCCGTGCGCCTCGATGGCGTCGATGTCTCGGGGCTCGAGTTGCGCGTTCTCGAGCGCGCGGCGGATCACGCTTTCCTGCGCGGGCCCGTTCGGTGCCGTGAGGCCCTGGCTCTGGCCGTCCTGGTTCACCGCCGACCCGCGAACGATGCCGGCGATGGGGTGGCCGTTTCGCTTGGCGTCGGAAAGACGCTCGAGCAAGAGCAGGCCCACGCCCTCGGACCAAATCGTACCGTCGGCCTCCGCCGCGAACGACTTGCAGCGCGCATCGGTGGCGAGTCCGCGCTGCCGGCTGAAGACGATGAACGCGCCCGGGGTTGCCATGACGGTGACACCACCGGCCAGTGCGAGCGAGCACTCGTTCTGCCGCAACGCCTGGCACGCCAGGTGGACCGCCACCAGCGACGAGCTGCACGCCGTATCCACGGTGACCGTGGGGCCGTGCCAGCCGAATGCGTAGGCAATGCGCCCCGATGCAATGCTTCCCGCACTGCCCATGCCGGCGTACCCCTCGAGGTCCTCCGGCGCGTCCAATTGGCTGTAGTCGTTGTACATCACGCCGACGAACACGCCGGTCTGCGAGCCACGGAGCGCGACGGGATCGATGCCCGCGCGCTCGAGCGATTCCCAGGTCGTCTCGAGCAGGAGACGCTGTTGGGGATCGATGGCCAAGGTCTCGCGCGGGCTGATGCCGAAGAAGGCCGGGTCGAAACGGTCGGCATCGTGGAGGAAGCCGCCCTCGCGCACGTAGCTCTTGCCGCTCGCGTCGGGATCGGGATCGTAGAGCGATTCCAGATCCCAGCCGCGGTTGTCGGGGAAGCTCGTGATGGCATCGCGCCCTTCCTCGACCAGCTGCCAGAGCTCCTCGGGCTTGGTTACGCCACCGGGGTAACGGCAGGCCATCGATACGATGGCGATGGGCTCGTGCAACTTCTCTTCGAGCTTTCGAACGTGTGTTTCGGCCGCATGGAGTTCATGCGTCAGGCGCTTGACGTATCCAGCGAGCTTCTCCTCACGAACTACCGACATTTTCTTCTCCGAATCTCTGATCAAGGATGTGAAGCAGCTCGTCGACGTTCGCCGCATCGACCTTGTCGGTGAACTCCGCTCCGCCATTGGCTTCGCGGGCGCCCGACCACTTTCTCAAAAGCGTCTGCAGCCGAATCGTGAGTGCTTCTCGCAACGCTTCGTTCGCGTGCAAGGCAGAAAGATGGTTCTCCAATCGGTCGAGTTCCGCGGCCGTCGCGGCGGCGGGCGATTCGTCGGAGAGGAGTTTGTCTCGAATGAGTTTCGTCAGCGCGGCCGGCGATGGATGATCGAACAAGACGGTCGCCGGCAGGCGCAGGCCCGTGCGAGCACCAAGACGATTGCGCAGCTCGACGGCCATGAGCGAGTCGAGTCCGAGCATCTGCAACGAGGTTTGCGGATCGATGGCGCCCACCGAGGCGATGCCCAGCACGGCGGCCACTTCGGCGCGCACCATCTCGAGCGATGCGCGCTCGCGCTCCGCGGGCGGCAGGGCGAGCCACCGCTCCTTCAGCGACGATGCCGTCGCTTCGTTGCGTGCCGTGCGGGGCGACGTGCGGGCACGCAGCGCATGATGGAAGCGCGCGACCGTGAGGGCTGCGTCCGCGCGGGCAGTGGCCGCGTCGAAGAGCTCGAGGCCCTCCTCGGCCGACAGGGGCTTCAACCCGGCGCGCTCGATGCGGCGCCGATCGGCGTCGGTGAGGTGCGACGTCATGCCGCCGTCGCTCGCCCAGGGGCCCCACGCCAGCGATTGCACGCGGCCCGGATGGCATTGCGCAAAGGCATCGAGGAAGGCGTTGGCCGCGGCGTAGCTGGCTTGGCCCGCTCCGCCGAGAACACCCGCGACCGAGGAGAAGACGATGAAGTGGGAAAGGTCGCTCGAGCGGGTCAGGGCTTCGAGGTGCACGGCGCCGTCGACCTTGGCGCGCATCACATGCTGCACGCGCTCGGGGGTCAGCCCTTCGAAGACACCGTCGTCGAGCACTCCCGCCGCGTGGATCACCGCCGTTAGCGGGTGGGCCTGCGGAATGGTGGCCAGGAGCGCCTCCAGCGAGGAGCGGTTGGCCGCGTCGCACGCGGCCATCGTGACGGACGCGCCCGCGGCTTCGAGGTCGGCGCGAAGCTCGGACGCGCCGTCGGCCTCGATGCCACGTCGGGAGGTGAGCAGCAGGTGTTTGACCCCGTGGGTGCGCACCAGGTGGCGGGCCAGAAGACCGCCGAGCGAGCCGGTCCCACCGGTGATCAGCACCGTTCCGGTCTCCGACCATGCGGAGGGACGCCCCGCGGCCTTGCGCGCGGGGGCGAGCTTCGGCACCAAGCAACGACCTTGCCGCAGGGCCATCTGCGCTTCACCGCTTGCGACCGCGCCGCGCAGTGCTGCGCGCGATGCCTCGCTGCCATCGATGTCGACGAGCACGATGCGATGCCCAGGGTTTTCCGCCTGCGCGCTCCGCACGAGTCCCCACACCGCCGCGTGCGCCGGGTTGGTGACACCTTCGTCCGCGTTCGTGCTCACCGCCCCTTGCGTCACCAGCACCAGGGTTGCGCTGCGCTCTTCTGTTACCCAGGCTTGAACCCGCGATAGCGCGTGCTGCACCGCCTCGTGCGCCGCTTCGATCTCGTCTTGGCCGGCCGCGCGGGTCAATTCCGCCACGACCACGTCCAGCGCGGGGTCGTCCGGGCCGGCGGCTCGCACGGACCATGCGAGATGCGACAGCGCATCGGTCACACCAGCTTGCGCGAGTTGCGTCGCGGAGACGGGACGGCTGACGAGCGAATCCACGGTGAGCACGGGCTCGCCGGCAGCGTCGGCCAGGTGCATGGCGCCGTGGGCGATGCGCACGCGCAGGTGCCTTGCGCCGACCGCGAGAAGGCGCACCCCGCTCCATGCGAAGGGCAGCATCACCTCCGCGCCGGCATCGACGACCAGCGCATGCAGCGCAGCGTCGAACAACGCGGGGTGCACCAGGAAGCCTTGCGTCTCTTGCTCGGGCGCAAGCTCGACCTCGGCGAAAAGCTCGTCGCCGCGCCGCCAGGCTGCGCGCAGGCCCTGGAACGATGGACCGTACCCGTAGCCCGCCTGCCGAAGGCGCTCGTACACACCTTCCACCGGCAACGCCGTGGCCCCCGCCGGCGGCCACACCCGAAGCTCCGCTGCGACGGGCGCACCTGCGGACGACAAGGTCCCCGTCGCGTGCCGCGTCCACGCCTCACCCTTTCTTCGGCCATACAACGCCACGGGTCGGCGACCGGACTCGTCGACGGCGCCCACCGAGACCTGGACCTCGGAGGGAGCGTGCATCGGAGCCTCGAGGGTCAACTCCTCGAGCTGCTCGAGTCCCACGTGGTGCGCCGCACTCAACGCGAGCTCCACCAGCGCCGTTCCGGGCACGAGCGTCTTGCCAAAGATCTGGTGCTCGCCGACCCACGCCTGCTCGCCCGGCGACACCCGACCCGTGAACACGTACTCGTCGCTTTGCGCGGAACGCACGATGCTCTCCACCAACGGATGCCCCGCCTTCGCGCGCCCCTTCTTCGGTGCGTCGAGCCAGAATCGGGCGCGCTGGAACGCGTACGTCGGAAGCTCCACGCGCTGCGCCGCCAGAGGCCCGAAGTACGCGGGCCAATCCACACGAACCCCGCGGCCATGCAGCGCGCCGAGCGAGCCGATCATCGTCTCGACCTCGTCGCGTCCCTTTCGCTGCACCGCAAGGAAGGTCGCGTCCTCGTTCACGAGGCACTCCTGGGCCAACGCCGACAGCACGGCACTCGGGCCCACTTCCAGGAAGGTGCGCACGCCCTGCGCGTCCAGCGCGCGAACGCCATCGGAGAACCGCACCGCCTCGCGCACCTGCCTCACCCAGTACTCGCCCGAGCGCAGCTCTCGCTCCGTCGCCAGCTTGCCCGTCACGTTCGACACCACGCCCATCCGCGGCTGCCCGTACGTCAAACTCCCTGCCACGCGACCGTACGCCTCGAGCATGCCCTCCATGTGCTCCGAGTGGAACGCGTGGCTGACCCGCAGACGCGTCACCTTTCGGCCCTGGGCCTCGAAGTGCCGGCCCACCTCCAGCACCGCGTCTTCGTCGCCCGACACCACGGTGGACATCGGCCCATTCAAGCCCGCGACGCTCGCACGCTTGGAGCCCAGCGCCGCGGTAACCTCCGACTCGGTCGCCTGCACGGCAACCATGGCGCCCCCGCGCGGCAGTTGCTGCATCAAGCGAGCCCGTGCCCCAACCAGCTTGCAGGCATCCTCCAGGCTCAAGATGCCCGAGACGTGCGCCGCCACCAGCTCGCCGATGGAGTGCCCCAGCACGAAGTCCGGGCGCACGCCCCAACTCTCCAAAAGCCGGTACTGCGAGACCTCCAGCGCAAACAGGGCCGTCTGCGCATACAGCGTCTCGTCCAACAACGACGCGTCCTCCCCGAACGTCACCTCGCGCAGCGAGGGAGTCATCTCGAGGTGGCCGTCGATGGCATCGAACGACGCACGGAACACGCTGTACGTCTCGTAGAGCGCGCGCCCCATGCCCGGGCGCTGGCTTCCCTGCCCCGTGAACAGCACACCGAGCTTGCCTGTCTCCGCCCGACGGCCGAGCAGCACGTTTGCAACGGAGTGCCCTTCGGCGATCGCATCCAGCCCGGCAAGTGCCGCGGCACGATCCCGTGCAGCGATGGTCGCGCCGTAGTCGAAGTGCGCGCGCGTCGTGGCCAGCGAGTACGCCACGTCGGTGAGTTCGTGCTCCGGATGCAACTCCAGGTGCGCACGCAATTGCAGGGCCTGCGCCCTCACGCTGGCTTCGCTCTTGGCGGATACCACCAGCGGCAACACCGGAGCCACGGGCCGCGGCGTATGCTCCGCCGCCACGGTGGGTGCTTCTTCCAAGATGACGTGCGCGTTCGTGCCCGAGATACCGAACGACGAGACACCCGCACGCCGCGGTGTTCCGTTTTTCGGCCACGGCACCGCGTCGCTCAGAAGCTGCAGCGCGCTCGAGGACCAGTCGACGTGCGACGACGGATTCTGCGCATGCAGCGACTTGGGCAGAACGCCGTGCTGCATGGCCAGCACCATCTTGATGATGCTGCCGACGCCCGCGGCGGCTTGGGTGTGGCCGAAGTTCGACTTGAGGCTGCCCAGCCACACGGGGCTATCGCCCGCGTGGGCGCGCCCGTACGTGTTGGCAAGGGCGTGGGCCTCGATGGGATCGCCCAGCGTGGTGCCCGTGCCGTGGGCCTCGATCACCTGGATGTCACGTGGCGCGAGGCGGGCGTCGTCGAGGGCCTGGAGAATGACGCGCTCCTGGGCCGGTCCGTTGGGGGCGGTCAGGCCTTGGCTCTTGCCGTCCTGGTTGACCGCCGAACCGCGCAAGACGGCCAGGATGGGATCGCCGTGGCGTTGGGCGTCCGAGAGTCGCTCGAGCAAGAGCATGCCGGCGCCCTCGGCCCAGGCGACACCGTCGGCGTTCGCAGAGAAAGGCTTGCACCGCCCGTCGGGAGCGAGGCCGCGCTGGCGACTGAAGCCAATGAAGGCGACCGGCGTGGCCATGACCGTGACACCGCCCGCGAGGGCTCGCGTGCATTCACCGCGACGCAGCGCCTGGCAGGCCAGGTGAATGGCCACCAGCGACGAACTGCACGCCGTGTCGACGGTGACGGTGGGACCTTGCAGCCCGAAGGTGTACGCGATGCGGCCGGAGGCCACGCTGGCGGAGCTGCCCATGCCGACGTACCCCTCCAGATCGTCGGGCGCGGAGAGCTGCCCGTAGTCGTTGTACATCACGCCGACGAAGACGCCGGTCTGAGAGCCCTGAAGTGTGCCCGGCTCGATGCCCGCGCGCTCCAGCGCCTCCCACGTCGTCTCGAGCAGCAGGCGCTGCTGCGGATCGATCGCCAGGGTCTCGCGCGGGCTGATGCCGAAGAAGGCCGGATCGAAGAGGTCGGCATCGTGGAGGAAGCCACCCTCGCGCGTGTAGCTCGTTCCTTTGGCGTCGGGGTTGGGATCGTAGAGCGACTCGAGATCCCAGCCTCGGTTGTCGGGAAACGGGGTGATGGCTTCGCGGCCTTCGAGGAGAAGTTGCCAAAACGCGTCGGGCGTACGCACACCTCCGGGGTAGCGACAACCGATGGCCACGATGGCAATCGGATCCGCCTCGACGGGCTCGATGGGCGCGCGCTCGTACACGGCGGGGCCGAGGTCGTCACCCAGGACATGCCGGCTCAGGAAGCGGGCGAGCGCCTCGGGGGTCGGGTGGTCGAAGAGCAAGGTCGCTTGCAGGCGCAGTCCGGTGGCCGTGGCGAATCGGTTGCGCAGCTCGACGGCCATGAGCGAGTCGAGTCCGAGCTCCTGCAGCGGGCGTTGCGGATCGATGGCACCCACCGAGGCGATGCCCAGCACGGCGGCCACTTCGGCGCGCACCATCTCGAGCGGTGCGCGCTCGCGCTCCGCGGGCGGCAGGGCGAGCCACCGCTCTTTCAGCGACGATGCCGTCGCTTCGTTGCGTGCCGTGCGGGGCGAGGTGCGGGCACGCAGCGCGTGATGGAAGCGTGCGACCGTGAGGGCTGCGTCCGCGCGGGCAGTGGCCGCGTCGAAGAGCTCGAGGCCCTCCTCGGCCGACAGGGGCTTCAACCCGGCGCGCTCGATGCGACGCCGATCGGCGTCGGTGAGGTGCGACGTCATGCCGCCGTCGCTCGCCCAGGGGCCCCACGCCAGCGATTGCACGCGGCCCGGATGGCATTGCGCAAAGGCATCGAGGAAGGCGTTGGCTGCGGCGTAGCTGGCTTGGCCCGCTCCGCCGAGAACGCCGGCGACGGAGGAAAAGACGATGAAGTGGGAAAGGTCGCTCGAGCGGGTCAGCGCCTCGAGGTGCACGGCGCCGTCGACCTTGGCGCGCATCACGCGCTGCACGCGCTCGGGGGTCAGCCCTTCGAAGACACCGTCGTCGAGCACTCCCGCCGCGTGGATCACCGCCGTCAGCGGGTGGGCCTGCGGAATGGTGGCCAGGAGCGCCTCCAGCGAGGAGCGGTCCGCGACGTCGCAGGCGGCGAGTGTCACGGTCGCCCCGGCGGCCTCGAGATCGCGTTGGAGATCCGCGGCTGCGGGCGCGTGTCGGGAGGTGAGCAGCAGGTGTTTGACCCCGTGGTTGCGCACCAGGTGGCGGGCCAGAAGACCGCCGAGCGAGCCGGTCCCACCGGTGATCAGCACCGTTCCGGTCTCCGACCATGCAGAGGGACGCCCGGCGACCTTGGGCGCGGGGGCCAGCTTCGGCACCAGGCAACGACCTTGCCGCAGGGCCATCTGCGCTTCGCCGCTTGCAACCGCACCGCGCAGTGCTGCGCGCGAAGCCTCGCTGCCATCGGTGTCGACGAGCACGATGCGATGCCCAAGGTTTTCCGCCTGCGCGCTCCGCACGAGCCCCCACACCGCCGCGTGCGCCGGGTTGGTGACACCTTCGTCCGCGTTCGTGCTCACCGCCCCTCGCGTCACCAGCACCAGCGTTGCGCTGCGCTCTTCCGCCAGCCAGGCTTGAACCCGCGACAGGGCGTGCTGCACCGCCTCGTGCGCCGCTTCGATCTCCCCTTGCTCGGCACCACGCGTCAGCTCCGCCAGGACCATGTCCGGCGCAGGCTCCTGCTGCGGCGCGAAGCTTTGCTCCGTCCATGCGAGATGCGACAGCGCGTCGATGGAACCGGCTTGCGCGAGTTGCGCGGCGGAAACGGGACGGCTGACGAGCGAATCCACGGTGAGCACGGGCTCGCCGGTGGCATCGGCCAGGTGCATGGCGCCATGGGCGATGCGCACGCGCAGGTGCCTTGCGCCGACCGCGAAAAGGCGCACCCCGATCCATGCGAAGGGCAGCATCACCTCCGCGCCGGCATCGACGACCAACGCATGCAGCGCAGCGTCGAACAACGCGGGGTGCACCAGGAAGCCTTGCGTCTCTTGCTCGGGCGCAAGCTCGACCTCGGCGAAAAGCTCTTCGCCGCGCTGCCAGACCGCGCGCAGACCCTGGAACGATGGACCGTACCCGTAGCCGGCCTGCCGAAGGCGCTCGTACACACCTTCCACCGGCAACGCCGTGGCGTCCGCCGGGGGCCACACCCGAAGCTCGGATGCGGCGGGCGCAGCGCCCGATGCCAATGTCCCGATCGCGTGCCGCGTCCACGCCTCACCTTTGTCCCGGCCATACAACGCCATGGGCCGCCGGCCGGTATCGTCGGCTGCGCCCACCGAGATCTGGATCTCGCTCGGGGCCAGCATCGGGACCTCGAGGGTCAACTCCTCGAGCTGCTCGAGCCCCACGTGGTGCGCCGCACTCAACGCGAGCTCCACCAGCGCCGTTCCGGGCACGAGCGTCTTGCCAAAGATCTGATGCTCGCCAACCCACGCCTGCTCGCCGGCCGACACCCGCCCCGTGAACACGTACTCGTCGCTCTGCGCGGAACGCACGATGCTCTCCACCAACGGATGCCCCGCCTTCGCGCGCCCCTTCTTCGGTGCATCGAGCCAGAATCGTTCACGCTGGAACGCGTACGTCGGAAGCTCCACATGTTTGGCCCCCGCGAAGTACGCAGACCAATCCACACGAACCCCGCGGCCATGCAGCGCACCGAGCGAGCCGATCATCGTCTCGACCTCGTCGCGTCCCTTTCGCTGCACCGCGAGGAAGGCTGCGCTCTCCTTCACGAGGCACTCTCGGGCCAACGCCGACAGCACGGCATGCGGGCCCACTTCCAGGAAGGTGCGCACGCCCTGCGCGTCCAGCGCGCGAACGCCATCGGAGAACCGCACCGCCTCGCGCACCTGCCTCACCCAGTACTCGCCCGAGCGCAGCTCCTGCTCCGTCGCCAGCTTGCCCGTCACGTTCGACACCACGCCCATCCGCGGCTGCCCGTACGTCAAACTCCCTGCCACACGACCGTATGCCTCGAGCATGCCCTCCATGTGCTCCGAGTGGAACGCGTGGCTGACCCGCAGACGCGTCACCTTACGGCCCTGGGCCTCGAAGTGCCGGCCTACCTCCAGCACCGCGTCTTCGTCACCCGACACCACCGTGGACATCGGCGCATTCAAGCCCGCGATGCTCGCGCGCTTGGAACCCAGCGCCGCGGTAACCTCCGACTCGGTCGCCTGCACGGCAACCATGGCGCCACCGCGCGGCAGTTGCTGCATCAAGCGAGCCCGTGCCCCGACCAGCTTGCACGCATCCTCCAGGCTCAAGATGCCCGAGACGTGCGCCGCCACCAACTCGCCGATGGAGTGCCCCAGCACGAAGTCCGGGCGCACGCCCCAACTCTCCAAAAGCCGGTACTGCGAGACCTCCAGCGCAAACAAGGCCGTCTGCGCATACAGCGTCTCGTCCAGCAACGACGCGTCCTCCCCGAACATCACCTCGCGCAGCGACGGCCGATCATCGACTTCCAGTTCGACATCCAGGTACGCGCAGACCGTGTCCAGCGAATCGCGGAACACGCCGTACGTCTCGTAGAGTGCGCGCCCCATGCCCGGGCGCTGGCTTCCCTGCCCCGTGAACAGCACACCCAGCTTGCCGGCTTCCGCGCGGCGTCCCATCTCGACGTTCGACGCGGGGCGACCCTCCGACAGCGCCTCCAGCGCGGCCACCGCATCGGCGCGGCCGCGTGCCACGATCGTGGCGCCGTGTTCGAAGTGGGAACGCGTCGTGGCGAGCGAATACGCCACGTCGGTGAGCTCTTGCTCGGTCCGAATCTCCAGGTGTGCGCGCAGACGAGACGCCTGGGCCCTCAAGCCCGCCTCGCTCTTGGCCGACACCATCAAGGGCAGCACCGTCAGCGTCACACTCGGTGAGCGCTCCTCGGCGGCCGGCGCTTCTTCCAAGATGACGTGCGCGTTCGTGCCCGAGATCCCGAACGACGAGACACCTGCACGGCGCGGGTGACCGGTCTGCAGCCACGGGACCGCCTCACTCAGAAGTTGCAGGGTTCCCGACGACCAATCGATGTGTGGCGAGGGATTCTGCGCGTGCAGCGTTTCGGGCAGAACGCCATGCTGCATGGCCAGCACCATCTTGATGACGCCGCCCACGCCCGCGGCCGCCTGCGCGTGGCCCATGTTGGACTTGAGGCTTCCGATCCAGAGCGGCTCGTCCGCCGATCGCCCGCGCCCGTACGTGGCCAGCAGCGCTTGCGCCTCGATGGGATCGCCCAGGCTCGTGCCCGTACCGTGTGCCTCCACGGCGTCGATGTCGGAGGGACCGAGTCCGGCGCTCTCGAGGGCGTGCAGAATCACGCGCTCTTGGGCGGGCCCGTTGGGGGCCGTGAGGCCTTGGCTCTTGCCGTCTTGATTGATCGCGGAGCCGCGGACGATCGCGAGGATCGGGTAGCCCTCACGCTTCGCGTCCGACAGGCGCGCGAGAAGCAGCATGCCCGCGCCCTCCGACCAGCTTGCACCGTTGGCCTCGGCCGAGAACGACTTGCAGCGACCGTCGGGCGCGAGACCGCGCTGGCGGCTGAACGCGATGAAGGTGCTCGCGGTTGGCATGACGCACACGCCGCCCGCCAGCGCGAGGGAGCATTCGCCCTTGCGCAACGCTTGGCTCGCCAGATGGATGGCCACCAACGACGAGCTGCACGTCGTATCGACGGTGACCGTGGGACCGTGCAGACCGAAGGTGTAGGCAATGCGCCCGGACGCCACGCCCGCGGAGCTGCCCATGCCCACATACCCTTCGAGCTCCTCGGGAGCCGAAAGCCGGCCATAATCGTTGTGCATCAAGCCGACGAAGATGCCGGTCTCCGTGCCTTGCAGATCGTCGGGCACGATGCCGGCCCGCTCGAACG
Source organism: Sorangiineae bacterium MSr12523 (assembly GCA_037157775.1). NCBI lineage: Bacteria > Pseudomonadati > Myxococcota > Myxococcia > Myxococcales > Pendulisporaceae > Pendulispora > Pendulispora brunnea. Next base: position 5,027,456 of record CP089982.1, on the reverse strand, counting down.
CCTCCCACGAGACCTCGAGCAAGAGCCGCTGTTGCGGATCGATGGCCAGCGCCTCGCGCGGGCTGATCCCGAAGAAGGCCGCGTCGAATTGGTCGGCGTCGTAGAGGAAGCCGCCCTCGCGCGCATACGTCTTCCCCACGGCATCGGGATCCGGATCGTAGAGCCCTTCGAGGTCCCACCCGCGGTTGTCGGGGAAGCTCGAAATGACGTCGTAGCCACCGCTCAAGAGCTGCCAGAATTCCTCCGGCGAGCGCACCTCACCGGGGTAGCGGCATCCCATGCCCACGATCACGATGGGATCGTCCTGCGCCGCATCGACCGCGTGGACCTTGGCGCCGGCGATGGGCACCTGCGTTTCCGGTCCGCGAAGCTCGGACACCAGGAACCGCGCCAGCGCGGCGCACGTCGGGTGGTCGAAGAGCAAGGTGACGCGGAGCTGCAGGCCCGTGGCTGCGGAAAGCCGGTTCCGCAGTTCGACGGCCATGAGCGAGTCGAGCCCGAGTCGCTGCAACGGGCGGTGCGGCTCGAGGACATCGGCCGACGCGATTCCCAACACGGTGGCCACCTCGCGGCGCACCAGGTCGAGCAGATCGCGCTCCTGGTCCTCGGGCGACAGCGTTTGCAGGCGCTGCGCCATCGACGACGTCGACACGACGCTCGTGTTGGCGGCCACCGCGCGCGGGCTCCGCACGCGAACGAGCCCGCGAAGCATGGGGTGGAGCGAATCGGCCTGCTTGGTCAGCGCGGCCACGTCGAACCGCGCGACCACCAGGGTATCGCCGTGCCCTGCCAGGGCCGCGTCGAACGATGCGAGGCCTTCCTCCGACGCGAGCGGGCGCAGCCCCCCACGCGCCATGCGCTGCAGGTCCGCCTCGCCGAGGTGCGCGGTCATGCCGCTCTTCTGCTCCCAGTAGCCCCAGTCGATGGCCAGCCCGGCGAGACCACGAACCGTGCGATGACGCGCGAGCGCGTCGAGGAAGGCGCTGGCGGCCGCGTAATTCGATTGGCCCGGCGTACCGAGCACGCCCGCCAGCGACGAGAACAGAACGAAGGCCGACAGGTCGAGGCCTGCCGTCAGCTCGTGCAGGTGCAGCGCCGCATCGACCTTGGCACGAAGCACGGTGTGCAGGCGTTCCGGCGTGAGCGAGCCTACGACACCGTCGTCGAGCACACCGGCGGCGTGAACCACCGCCGTGAGCGGATGCTCTGCGGGAACCGAGGCGAGAAGCGCTTCGAGCGCCGCGCGATCGGCCACGTCGCATGCGGCCAGGGTGACGGAGGCTCCCTCCGCTTCGAGCTCGGCCCGAAGCTCGGAGGCGCCGTTCGCATCGGCCCCGCGCCGCGACGTCAGGAGCAGATGCTTCACGCCGTGCACCCGCACGAGGTGGCGTGCCAGCAGGGTGCCCAGGGTACCGGTGCCACCGGTGATGAGAACCGTGCCCTCCGGCGCGAGGACGTGCTCGGCCTGCGCCGTCTGCGCCAGCCGCGCGAGCGCCGGCACGAGGATGCGCCCATCGCGAACGGCCACCTGCGCACCGGCCCGGGAGGCGGAGAACATCACGCGCTGCGAAGCCTCGGCGTCGTCCGTGTCGACCAGGACGATGGCCTGTTGGCGATTCTCCACCTGCGCGGTGCGAACCAGGCCCCAGAGCGGCGCGTGCACGAGATCGGACACGTCCTCGTCGGGATCGGGCGCGACGGCACCGGACGTGTGGAGCACGAGGCGGCAGCCCGTGAGTCGCTCGTCCGAGAGCCACTCTTGGAGCAACGAAAGCGCATCGGCCGTGGCTCCGTGGAGAGTGTCCACGCCGGCCTGAATCTGGGGCGCGAAGGACACGAGAACGGCATCCGGCGGTGCCGCGCCCTCGTCGAGATCATGCCGCAAGGCGGCCAGGTTCGCGTACGGCGCGTCGGGGCCCACCAGAGCCCAGCGCTCGTCGGGGGCGTCGTCGGGCGTCGCGACGGTCGTCCACTCCACGCGGAACAGTGCGTCGCGCTGCGGGGACGAGGCCGCGCGGAGCTGCTCCGCCGATGCAGGACGGGTCGTGAACGACTCGATGCGGGCGAGCGGTTCACCGGCGGCGTCCGCGAGATCCAGCGCCACGGAGCCCGACGCATCGCGCACCAAGCGGGCGCGAAGGGTGGTCGCCCCGACGGCGCGAAGCGATACACCGCTCCACGCGAACGGCAGCCCCTCGATGGTGCTGCCGACGGCGAGCGCGTGCAGGGCGGCGTCGAGCAATGCGGGGTGCAACCCGAAGCGGGTTGCGTCCTTCGCGAGCTCCTCGGGCAACGTGACCTCGGCGAAGCGCTCGTCGCCCCGCGCATACGCTGCCGTCAAGTTCTGGAATGCCGCGCCGTAACCGAACCCGTCGCGGGCCAAGCCCTCGTAGAAACCGTCCAGCGCGAGGGCCTGCGCACCGGCCGGCGGCCACGCCTTCGCCGTGAAGGCCTCTGCCTCGGCCGGCACGGCGGCCGCGAGCACACCGCGCGCGTGCACCGTCCACGCGGTGTCGGCGTGCTCGGGGCGCGCATGGATCGACAGCGCACGCTGGCCTCGTTCGTCGGGGCTTCCGACCGACACCTGCACCAACATGGCGCCTTCGGCGGGAAGAACGAGCGGGGCTTCCAGCACCAGCTCTTCGACGCGATCCAATCCGGCGCGATGGGCCGCCACGAGCGCGAGCTCGACGAAGGCCGTGCCCGGCACGATGACCGTGCCGAAGACCTCGTGTGCGGCCAACCAGGGATGCTCCGCGAGGGACACGCGGCCCGTGAGCAAAAGCGCATTCGTGTCGGCCACGGCGATTGCAGCACCGAGCAGCGGATGCTCGGCGGACGCGAGGCCCGCCGATGCCACGTCCGCGTGCGCCGCCGCGGGCGCGTCGAGCCACAGTCGCCGCCGCTGGAAGGCATACGTGGGCAGCGGGATCCGCCGCGCGCCCGTGGGCTCGAAGTAGGCCTTCCAATCCATGTGGCGGCCGCGCGTGGAAAGCTCGGCAAAGGAGAGCAGGAAGCGCGCGAAGTCCCCTTCGTCGCGGCGCAACGAGCCCACGACCACGGCATCGGCGCCCTCGATGGTCTGCTTGAGCGCGAGGTTGAGCACCGGGTGCGGGCTGGCCTCGACGAAGAAACGGTGCCCGCTTGCCAGCAGGCTGCGCGTGGCATCGGCGAACCGCACCGTTTGCCGCAAGTTGCGGTACCAGTAGCCCGCATCGAGCTCGGTACCCTGCAGCACGGTGCCCGTCACCGTCGAGAAGAGCGGTACCCGGGACGGCTGCGCGGTGATGTCCCCGAGCTGCCGCGCGAGTTCGGCCTCCACCGCATCGACATGTGCGCTATGCGAGGCATAGTCGACGCGCACCTTCCGCGCGAAGATCCCCGCCGCCGACAGATCGCGAAGCAAGGCATCGATGGCGTCCGGCTCGCCCGAGACGATGGTCGCCTGCGGGCTGTTGATCGCGGCGACCGACAGGCTCGCGCCGAAGGGCAAAAGGTGCGGCTGCAACGCTTCCACGCCGAGCTCCACCGCCGCCATGGCGCCCTTGCCCGCGAGCTGCGTGAGCGCGCGGCTGCGCAGGGTCACCACCTTGGCCGCATCCTCGAGCGACAGGGCACCGGCCACGTACGCGGCGGCGATTTCGCCCTGGCTATGGCCCACGACGGCGTCGGGCTCGATGCCCATCGAGCGCCAGAGGGCCGCCAGGGAGACCATCACGGCGAAGAGCGCCGGCTGCACGACGTCGACGCGCTCGAGCGAGGCCGCTCCCTCGACGCCCCGCAAAACGTCGAGGAGCGACCAATCGACATGGGGAGCAAATGCGCGCGCGCAGGCTTCGAGCTCCGCGCGAAACACCGCCGACGTCTCCAGCAGCGAAACCGCCATGCCCGCCCACTGCGAGCCTTGCCCCGGGAAGACGAAGACGACCTTTCCATCACCACCGTCGCGTCCGATCACCGTGTTGGTGTTCGCGGTCCCACGGGCGAGCGCGTCCAACGCGTCCATGAGCTCGGAGCGATCGCGCGCGACGAGCACCGCGCGGTGCTCGAAGTGCGAACGCGTCGTCGCGAGGGATCGGCACACATCGAGAAAGCCCTCCTCGGGCTTCGCGGCGAGCTGTGCGTGCAACCGCGCGGCTTGCGCACGCACCGCGGCCTCCGTGGTGCCCGACAGCAGCGCCGGCCAGGCACGCGCATCCGCCTCCATCGGTGAAATCTCGTGGGATGCGGCGGGGGCTTCCTCCACGATGACGTGGGCGTTCGTGCCCGAGAGGCCGAACGAGGACACCCCGGCACGGCGCGGCGTGTTCCACGCGGGCCACGCCACAGCCGCCTGCGGAACGGCGAGCGGTGCTTCGTCCCAGGCGATCCGCGGATTGAGGGTCTCGGCGTGCAGATGCGCGGGAATGCGTCCGTTCCGAAGGGATAGAACGACCTTCAATAGACCGGCGATGCCAGCGGCGTACTCGAGATGCCCGAGGTTCGTTTTCGCGGACCCGAGGAACAAAGGCTCGGAGGCGGCGCGCTCGCGCCCGTAGACGGCGCGCAAGGCTTCGACCTCGATGGGATCGCCGAGCGGCGTGCCCGTACCGTGGGCTTCGACGTAAGCCACCGACGAGGCGGCGCACCCTGCATCCTCGAGGGCGCGCTTGACCAGCGCCTCCTGCGAGCGCCCATTCGGAACGGTGAGACCGCTGCTGGCACCATCATGGTTGATCGCGGAACCGCGCACCAGGGCCCATACGCGATCGCCGTCGGCCTGCGCCTGGCTGTAGCGCTTGAGCACGATGACCGCCCCGCCTTCGCCGCGCCCATAGCCGTCGGCATTCGCGGAAAACGTCTTGCAGCGTCCATCTGCGGAGAGCGCATTGCTGCTCGCCAGCCATGCGAACGTGCCCGGCGACAGAATCAACGACGCACCACCGGCAAGAGCCATTTGGCACTCGCCCGAGCGCAGGCTCTGGCACGCCAAATGGAGCGCGACCAGCGACGAGGAGCACGCGGTATCCACCGCGAGCGACGGCCCCTGAAGGCCGAGCACGAAGGAGATGCGCCCCACCGCGATGCTCGGGGCGGTGCCCAGTCCGGAGTACGCGTCGATGTCGAGCGATGCGGCGACCCGAGGTCGCACGGCGTCGTACTCCGAGGGCCCCACCCCGACGAAGAGCCCGGTCGACGTACCGACGAGCGAGCCCGGAACGATGCCGGCGTTCTCCAGGGCCTCCCAGCACACCTCCAACAAGAGGCGGTAGGTGGGGTCGATGCGCATGGCCTCGCGCGAGGAAATGCCGAAGAACGCCTCGTCGAACTCGGCCACGTCGCCCACGAAGGAGGCGCGCACGCCCAAGGCGAGCGCCTGATCGGCCTCGGCCCATGCGGCCATGCTCCGGCGGTGCGCGGGGAGAGGCTCCACGGTTTCGCGGCCCGCTTCGAGCAGGGCCCAGAAGCCGTCTGGATCGGCGACGCCGCCGGGCAGACGGCAGCCAATGCCCACGATGGCAATCGGGTCTTCGCCCGCCGCCGTGCGGGCCGGCACGCGCTCGTTCGATTCGGCGTGCTCGTCGAGTTCGAGCGTCTCGAGCACGAACCGGGCGAGGGCTTCGATGTTGGGCCGGGAAAACGCGATGGTCTCGGAGACGCGCTGCTCGAGTCGATCGGACAGCCGGCGTGCCACGGCCACCATTTGAAGGGAGCGAAGCCCGAGCTCCTTCAGGCCGGTGCGTTCGGCACGCGGCGAGTGCAGCTCGGAGCCGAGGATGTCCTCGACCTCGGCGCGCACCAGCCGGCGAGCCACCTCGGCCCGATCGACGGGCGCCGTGGCGAGGAGCTGACGCTGCCAAAGCGAGCCACCCGATGCATCGTGCACGGCAGCCTCGGTCGCAGCGCCCGTCGCATCGGTGATGGAAACCGTGTGGTGCGCGGCCGCCGGCGAGAAGGCCGTCCAGTCCACGTCGACGCCCTGCGTGTGCAGCGTGCCGAGGCCCGTGAGCAAGGTGGTCCAGCAGCTCGACGTGTCGTCGTCCTTGTCGCGGCTGAACGAGGGCAGATAGGCAGCGGGCCCTTCCCCGAGGCATTGCGCCACCAAGTGGGTCAACGTCGCCCGGGGGCCCATTTCGATGTACGCGGTGACGCCGCGCTTGGCGAGCGTCTCCACCGCGGCGGAGAAATGCACGGGCTCGAGCATGTGGCGAACCCAGTACTCCGCATCCAGCGCCGCGATTTCCTGCCCGCCGTCCACCGTGCTCACGAACGAGACATGCGGCGTGTGGTGCGCGACGCCCTCGCAGGATCGACGCAAGGGCTCGACCGCGGGCCGCATCTGCGGCGAGTGAAACGCCTGCGCCGTGGGCAGAGCGGTCGTCTTGATTCCGCGGGCGCCGAGTTCGTCGGTCACCTGTTGCAACGCGGCCGTCTCGCCGGAGAGGACCAGGCTATCGGGGCCGTTGAAGGCCGAAATGACGACCTTCCCAGCGCGTGCCTCCAAATGAGGCCGAGTCGTCTCGGCGGTGGCTTGGACCGCGCACATCGACCCAGGTGCGGCATGGTCGCGCATCGCACGACCGCGCCCCAGGATCAGGCGTACGGCGTCTTCCAACGGAAAGACCCCGGCCACGCACGCCGCTGCGTATTCGCCGAGGCTGTGGCCGACGACGACGTTCGGGTGCACGCCCCACGACCGCCACAGGTGGGCCAACGCGTACTGGAGCGCAAACAGCGCCACCTTATTAATGGTGTCGTCGCGGAGCCGCTCCGGATCGTGGAGCAGAATGTCGAGCAGCGAGCCGTCGATCGATGGATCCGCATGGCGCGCGCACGCCTCGATGCCCGCGAGAAAGACAGGGCTCGTCTCGATCAGCTCGCGCGCAACCCCCGCGAGCTCGGCGCCCTGACCGCTGAACAGGAATGCCACGACCGGGCGCCGTTTGACGACACCGGTCGATGAAAGGCGCGGGGCGCGTTTTCGGCCCAGTTCGCGCAGGTCGTGGGCCAGGGTCGGTGCATCGGCGAAGGCAACCGCCGCGCGGTGGGCGCCCTGGCCGTGTGCCCCTTCCACGACGGCGTGCACATCGCGCTCCCCGTCGGAGACGAGTGCGCTCAGCCGGGTGGCCGCCGCACGGAGATCCTGGGCGTTGGCCGCGGTCAGCGTGCAGAGGGACAACGGACGCTGCGCGGACGCCTCCCCTTCGCGTTCACGCACCGCCGAAAGCCACGACGGTACCGTGACCGAAACGCTGTCGCGATGGCGGTAGCGCACGTGGAAGCTATGCCTCGTGTAGGGCACCCCTCGCTCGTCGCCGAGCTTGGCGATGGCCTCGCGCAACTCGTTATCGAAGTGCTCCCGCCTCTCGGGTGCGATGACCGTATAAAATGTCTCCGAGCGGATCTGCCATGCCCAATGGCGTTCCAGCGTGTCGAAGTGGGTCTCCGTCTCCTCGGTAATGGTGAGACCCCTGGAAGGCAAAAACGAGAACAGATCGTCCACCGATTCGCGGTCGAACGAGGCCAGCATCGATGCGGAACGGAGCCGCGTCTCTAGATCGACGTAACGAAGGAGCACTTCGCCGGTGGCCTGGGCGAATTCCCATCCCGTGTTCAAACCGACGAACCACATATCGAGCTCGGCGTTCGGCTTGAGGACGCGACGGAGCTCGGCCGCCGCACGCCGCGGCTCGTTCACCCAGTGGAACGCCCAAAGACTATAGAGGTAGTCCACCGACGCATCGGCGAGCGGGAGCTCCTCGAATCGGCCGTCGCGCACATCGACGCGTCCTCCCCCAGCCGTACGCTGCTTTGCAATGACCCGCATCTGTTCTGCGGGTTCGATCCCCACGAACGAGGTGGAGGCGGGGGCTCGGCCCTGAAGGTGCTCCAGCGCGAGGCCGCTCCCGCACCCGACATCGACGACGAGTCGGTACTCGGGCAAAAGGACCATGCGCTCGTACGCCTGGCGAGCAAGACGTCCCCAAAAGGACGTTTCGTTCGCGGGGTCGTCGTACTTGTCTGCAATTGCCGAATAGCTCGAGGCAGTAGAATGTATGCTCATCAAGGCGCCGGAGGAAAATGTGAAAGACACAACTCGAACGTGCGCTGCACACGCGAGCAACGCAGTTTCGCCCTCCCCCTAAAACGCAAGCATCCGTCGACAGCTAGCGCAACGACGCTGCCATATCGACCGGTCGCAGCATAGCTCGCGCGCGATCACGCGCAAGCGTTCAGCAGTGGATACGCGGAGCCACGCGCAACATCGGCGCGACCTTCGGACCCAGGATCAGCGTCAGTCCGTCTCCATTCACTTCTGCAATGTCTTCTGCAATGTCGAATGCACTGGCGAGAACGACGCCATACGCTGGCGTCGTTCGCTTTTGCAAGAACGCAAACGTGCACACTGAATGATTTCCACGAAAGTTGGATTTTCCATCTAGCAATTTCGACATCGTTTCGGAGCAAAACTTTTGCGAACGGGAGTGCGATTTCGTCTACTTTTCGAGCGCGTCCATTAAATTGGCCAAATCAACTCAAATCAACTCGACCTCCGAGGACTATCCGCACGTGATGTGGATGTCCTCGTGTTGGCCTATACGTAAGAGACGTCGCAAATCATTCGTTCGCGTCGATAAAATGATCATGCGGCCCGAAGCGAGCATCACCTTCACGGAGGTGCGCGCATCGAGCGCACGCTTCGCCGATGTCCACATACCTCGATTTCGGATCAATCGCGCACGCCGCACCCTCGTCGCTTTTGCGCCGAAACATGGCGTTTTTCTCGTCGGAGTTCGCTTGCGCGTTGCATTTTGCGCCAGTGCACCCGCGCGTCCCGCAAGTCGTCGAGATGTCGAGACGACATTTTCTTTCAGCTAGTTAATATACGTCATTTCGTATAGAGCGAAGCTCGACGTGCGCGCGGAAAAATACGATGAAACGCGCTGCAAAAGCGGGCTGGTCGCTCGGAATTATTTCGATGCGCGGCAATGAATTTCGGATCTTTCTCCGTAGAAACACAAGGGGCCCGATGCAGCGGCTGCATGGATGGTCGTTGAGGCCGGATGGCATCGGTGCACGGCTCGAACGAGCTCGTTTTCGTCGAGGAAAGAAGCCCATTGATGGTCGAGACCACCAGATATTCTTCAGTTGGATGCGGTGAACCCACGCACAATGCCATGAACGACACCACGTCCACGGTAGTTCCAGTCCATGCGCTGCGGCTCGCGACCGGCGAGGAGCCGTCCAATGACTGACCCGAATCCCCTCATCGAGAAATTCCGTGTGTTCGTTCGCGAGCACGTGCTCGGGCGCGAAGCGTGGTTGGACAGCTCCCCGGAGCATCCCCTCGCCCCGATCGTCGAGCTCGAACGTCAAGGCATTTCCAATTGGTGGGTGCCGGCGATGTACGGCGGGCTGGGGCTGTCCGTGCGCGAAAGCCTCGACATCGTGGAACTGCTCGCCTATGGAGACGCCGGGCTGGCCAATGGCATCGCCGGACGCAGCCTCGCCGCCGCGGCGATCCGCATTTATGGCGACGACGCCCAGAAGAGGAACTACCTCGCCCCGTCCGCGACGGATCCGACCTTTTTCGGCGCGCTCTCGGCCACCGAGGAGGCCGCCGGCAGCGAGCTTCTGCGTACGGCCACCGTCGCCCGCAAGTTGGGTAACGAGTACCTCCTCGACGGGCTCAAGTTCGTCTCCACGGGGGCGGCCCTCGCCAAGTTCACGGTCGTATTGGCCAAGGTTGCCGAGGGCGACCTTCGCGCCTTCATCGTGCCCATGGATGCGAAGGGCGTGAAGGTCGTCAAACGGTGGCGAACGGAGGGTTTGCGTTCCTACGTCTACAGCCAAGTTGCGCTCGAACGCTGCCGGATTCCCGCATCGCTCATGCTTCGCGGACAGGGCGTACGGCTCGTCGAAGCAGCAACCAGCGCCATGCGTCCGCAAATCGCGGCAACCGCCGTGGGCATCGGCATGCGCGTGCGCGACGTCTGTCTGGAATATGGCGCCAAGAAGATGCTAGGAGGCCGCCCGCTCGCGCAGAACGACGTGTTCGCCGCGAAATTGGGTCAAATGGAGGCCGAGCTGACCACGATGCGCGCCGTTGCCCGCGAAGCCGCGGTCGAATTCGACGAGATCGTGCGCGGCAGCGATCCCGAGGAGCACTTCCGCAGGCACGGAGGAACGAAGAGCGCGGTCGTAGCAAAGCTCATTTGCGGCCAGCTCGGATGGAAGATCGCGAGCGCAGGCACGGAGATGTTCGGCGGTCTTGGCTACATGCAGGAGCACATCATCTGGAAGCTTTTGCGCGACGTTCGACACGTCGCCATCCTCGAAGCGGGCGAGGACGTCATCCGCGCCCTGCTTCATGCTCGGCATTGTGTTCCGATTTTCGAGTGAGCGTTCGTGATTGTCGTACGTACATTGATCGATTTAATTTAAATGCGATCTCTCACTTGAATTTCGTGGCGGCCATTATACATCTCACTTGGCGAACAACGTCTTCCGAGACGCGGCCGCAGCCATTCTTCGAATAGTGACTCCGACGGCGTGACGTTCGATCTTCGCGGAAGTGGATTTCTGAAAGTATGTTCAATGCAGCCAATTGACCATTACGTGGTGGCGCTGCTTTCTCTGTTCGCCGAGAAGCCGGAGCGCGTCGTTCTATGGTGGCGGGATCGTCCGATCACCGCCGCGGAGTTCAGCCGCTCGATCACGACGGCGGCCTTGGTCCTGCGCCGGGAGGGCATCGACGCGACGAGCAAGGTCACATTCCTCACCACCGGCAACAGCCCCGAAATGCTGGTCGTGCGGTACGCGGCGAACCTCCTCGGGGCCACGGTGCTGCACCCGCAGTCCATCAACGCGGTCAATGCGCTCGACGAGGTAGCCGTCGGCACGCAGGCCGAGCTCCTCGCCGAGTGTGGGACCTCGTTGCTGGTGGTCGACGCACGGAACGTCGAACGCGCGAGGGCCATTGCGGCACGCATCGGAAGCCCCCTCAAGCTTGCGGCCTTTTCGGGCGGCGAGCCGGGCCTCGTTGACCTTTCCACGGCCCCTCCTGGTGAGGCGGAGGCGTCCTTCGATGTCACCTCGGCGGTCACCGGCACGAGCGCCATGGTGACGTACACCAGCGGCAGCACGGGCATTCCCAAGGGTGCATCCCGGCCTTTCTCGGCCATTTTCAGCATGGTCTCGCGCTCGAAGGCCGCCCTCGAGAAGCACACCATGTTGATCACCGTGCCGCTTGGACAAGCCGCGGCGTCCCTGGTGGATGCCGCCCTGGCCGGTGAGGGCTCCGTCGTTCTGCACGAGGGCTTCGATGCCACGCGCGTGCTCGACGCCGTGGCCAAGCATCGGGTCACGCGGCTCTACGTGGCCACACCGCAGTTGTATCAGCTGGTCGACCACCCTGCGCGTGCGACGACCGACACGTCCAGCATCCGTCAACTCGTCTACACGGGCTGCACCGCATCGCCGCGAAGACTCGCTCACGCCGTCGAGGCATTCGGCCCCGTGTTGATTCAGATGTACGGAATGACCGAGGCCTGGGCCATCAGCGTTCTTCCGCCGCCGGACCACTTTCAGCCGAAGCTACTGACCACCGTAGGGCGCCCCTTACCGGGGGTGCAGGTGGCCATCCGTGATCCGCATACCGGCGAGGACCTGCCGCGCGGGCAGACCGGCGAGGTTTGCGTGTGCTCGCCGTATATCATGGACGGCTACTGGCGAAATCCGGAGCTTACCGCACGCGCATTGCGCGCGGGGTGGCTGCACACGGGCGATCTCGGTTACCTCGACGACGAGGGCTATCTGCACTTGGTCGATCGCCTGGGCAGCATGATCAAGACCCGCGGGATCAAGGTGTATCCGGCCGCCGTGGAGAATGCCCTCCTCACCCACCCGGCCGTGGCGCACGCCGCTGTCTATGGCGTGGCGGACGCCGACGAGGTCGAACACGTGCACGCCGCGGTGGTCCCCTACGCAGGCGCCGCGGTCGACGTGAATGCGCTGCGCGAGCATGTCGAGCGCGCGTTGACGGCGGGGCACGCGCCCGTCGCGATCTCCATTCTTGCCGAGCTGCCTTTGCTCGAATCGGGCAAACCGGACAAGCGCCGTCTTCGTTTCGAAGCCGAAGTCGCCGCCGGCCGGCAGCAGCCCGGCACGCCCACACGATAGACGAATCATTCAGCGCAGTGCGCGGCGCGTCCCTGGGGGAGCGGCAGACCGTCGATGTTGCGCTCGATCGAAACCCTTAACCCCTGAGAGCGAACGACCCATGACGCAGCACCTTGAATTCTTCTCGCGCGAGATGGAGCAAATTTCCACCAGCAAGCGCGTATTCCTCGAAATCGGACGTAAGGCGGGCAACTTCCCCAACGCCGTCACGCGAAACGGGCGTGACGGAACCGACGCGAAAATCAGCGTCTGGTGCAGCAATGATTACCTCGGCATGGGGCAGCATCCGCGCGTGCTCGAGGCCATGAAGAACGCCATCGACCAGTTCGGCGCGGGCTCGGGCGGCTCGCGCAACATCGCGGGAACCAATCCGTACCACGTTCAGCTCGAACGCGAACTCGCCGCACTCCACCGCAAGGAGGATGCGCTCATCTTCACCTCCGGCTACACCGCGAACGATGGATCGCTGACCGTTCTCGCCGGGCGCTTGGAGGGCACGATCGTCTTTTCCGATGCCCTGAACCACGCCTCGATCATCGATGGTCTCCGCCATAGCCGGGCCGAGAAGCGCGTCTTCCGCCACAACGATACGGCACACCTCGAGGAGCTGCTCGCGGCCGCGGAACCGGAGCGGCCCAAGTTGATCGTGTTGGAGTCCGTGTATTCCATGTCCGGCGACATCGCCCCATTGGCGAAAGTCGCGGAACTCGCCAAGCGTTACCAGGCGACCACGTTCATCGACGAGGTGCACGCCGTCGGCATGTACGGTCCCGAAGGAGCCGGCATCGCCGCACGCGAAGGCCTCGCCGACGACTTCACCGTCGTCATGGGCACGCTCGCCAAAGGCTTCGGTACCTCGGGCGGCTACGTGGCGGGACCGGCACCGATCATCGATGCGATCCGCGCCTTCTCGCGGTCGTTCATCTTCACGACGTCGCTCCCGCCGGCCATTGCGGCCGGTGCCCTTGCCGCCGTGCGCCACCTTCGATCGACCGACGACGAGCGCAATCGACTTCGAGAGAACGCGCAACTGCTCCATCGCCTCCTCATCGAACGGAACGTCCCCTTCATCTCGCCGATGTCCCATATCGTGTCGGTTTTCGTGGGCAACGACATTCTGTGCAAGAAAGCTTCGGCCCTCCTTCTCGAGCGCCACGGCATCTATGTCCAGCCCATCGATGCGCCGAGCGTCCGCGCCGGAGAGGAGATCCTCCGGGTCGCGCCTTCGGCGGTGCACACGACGCAGGAAGTCCACGAGTTCGCCGACGCGCTCAACGCCATTTGGACGGAACTCGACATCCGCCGCATCCGAGCTTGATCACACGGAGGTCGTCGTGTCCGTATCCCTAGCAGCCGTCCTGGCCGAATCCGCGGTGCGGCGGCCGAATCACCCTGCGATCGCCCTCGGCCCGCGGAAGGTCACCTACGCCGAACTTTGGGTCCGCGCACGGCAATACGCCGCGGTGCTGCGCGATCATGGGATCGGCGCTGGCGACAAGGTCGCGCTGCTTCTGTCGAACACGCCGGACTTCCCCATGGCGTATTTCGGAGTCCTCGCGCTCGGCGCCGTCGTGGTGCCGATCCATTCGTTGCTTCGCGCCGGTGAAATCGAGCATATCCTGCGCGATTCCGGCGTGAAGCTCCTGGTCTTCTCGAGATGGCGAAAACCGACGCGCGACGGCCGCCGCTCGAGCGCGCGTACTCGGGTGGCTCGGCGCTGCCGGTGAAGGTGCTGCGGCATTTCGAGGAGACGTTCGACTGCCGCATCTACGAAGGATACGGCCTGACCGAAACCTCTCCCGTGGTGGCGTACAACCAGCGGTATTGGCCGTGCAAACCAGGTACCGTGGGACGGCCGATTTAGGGGGTGGACGTGGAAATCGCCCGTGCGGACATCGAAGATCGGATTGAGCTGCTCGGCGCGGGCGAGCCGGGCGAAATCGCCATTCGCGGGCACAATGTGATGGCGGGATACCTCAATCGACCCGATGCAACGGCGGAGGCCATCGTCGACGGCTGGTTTCGCTCGGGCGATATCGGCACGAAGGACGCCGAGGGCTATCTCACCATCGTCGACCGAAAAAAGGACATGGTCTACGGGGCGGATACAACGTGTACCCACGTGAGATCGAGGAAGTGTGCGCCATCGTCATTCCGAACCGGGCGTCGAGACGGGCGGGCGCCTCTCGGACGAGATCATTGGCTGGAGCAAGGAACGGCTTGCGGCGTACAAATATCCGCGCCGGGTCCAATTCGTCGACGCCTTTCCGCTCGGGCCCAGCGGCAAGGTGCTCAAACGCGAGCTGGTCACCCGCTTCGTGCGGTGAGCTCTTTCTTTTTCAATGGTCGCGGCGAACGGCCATCGAGGCCATTTCTGCGAGTTCGTCGGCGGCCGCAGGATCGAGATTGGCGGCATCGAGGCTCGACAGTGCCGCGTCCAGCTGCCGGCGCATCTCGGCCTCCGTCCAGGCGCGGCCGCCCAGTCGCTCGATGAGGCCGATCACGGCGCGAACGTCGCTGGGTGTAAGAGGCGCGGGGCTCGCGTACAACTCGGCAAGCCGTGCACGCGCGCCGTCGCTGGATGCCAGTGCGGCGACCACGGGCAACGTCTTCTTGCGCGCCAAGAGATCCGAGCCCACCGGCTTACCGGTCCGCTTCTCGTTGCCCCATATGCCAATGAGATCATCCATCAGCTGGAAAGCCAGTCCGAGGTGGTAGCCGAAGTCCTGCAGGTGCTGCACCGTGCGGGAGTCGATGCCGGCGATGCTCGGCCCAATGGAGCAGGCGTACCGCGTGAGCGAGGCCGTCTTACGGCCGGCCATGGTGAGGCACTCGAGCAGCTCGACGTCCGGCCTTTTCTCGAAAGCGATGTCCTGGCTCTGGCCCTTCGCGAGCTCGAGCAGCGTCTGGCAAAGCGAGCGGATCGCGGACGGCGCGCGCGGGCCGCTGGTTTCGGCGAGAACGTCCATGGCCAACACCAAGAGTGCGTCGCCCGCGAGGAGCGTCGCCTTCTGACCATAAACGGCCCACGCGCTGGGCCGTCCCCGCCGCAGGACGTCGCCATCCATGATGTCGTCGTGCAACAGAGAAAAATTGTGCACGAGCTCCACGGAGACGGCCGCACCGATCGCGTGTTCGGCGGTCACGCCCGCCGCCGCGGTGCTCGATAGGACCAACGCGGGACGAAGGCCTTTTCCACCACGCCCCGGGGTGGGCCGCCCGTGTTCGTCCCACCAGCAGAACTGATAGCCCGCAATGGCGCGCTCCGTCTCGGGCAGCCGATCGACGGCGGCTCGCAGGGCCGGCTCGATGGCCGCCATCGCATTTGCCATGGAAAACTGCGGCCCGCGAGGTTCGGATACGGGGCGCGCCGTGTTCATAGAGCTTGCCGGCCTGTCAGCGCCGGCTCCAGATAAGCGACTTTGCCATCGTGCGCATCCCGATAGCGATAGGTCTTTTTGGACCAATCGTAATTTCCGCGCATCCACGAGCGCATTCCGGCCGCGTAGCGCGCGAGCACCGCTTCGTGCTGCGGAAACGATGCCATCACGGTTCGTTCGTCGGCCAAGTACGACTGAACTTCCGCGTCGATGAGCTTCCATACTTCGGCGAGTGCACGCCGCGTGGTCAGGCCGCGCGCGTGTTCGACGAGGTAAACCAGGTTGTGGTACTCACCGAGGCCGCGCTCCTTTTCGAGCGAGTACACGTCATTGGTCCAACAGACGACATTGCACGCGGCGTCCAGGGCCCTTTGGAACACCGGATTTTCCCATACCTCGCTGGGCAGTTCGATGTTCTCGACGATTTCGATCAGGTCCATGCACACGTAAATCGCGCCGGTGTGGCGGCGCTTGTCGATGTACTCGCGCTCCGACGGCACGATCTTCTGCACGCGATTGCGCGCCTCCCACGACGCGGCCGCGAAGCACTCCGAAACGTGCTGGATGAAGCGCCGCCGCCACGCAGGGCTCGACTGCGGAATGGTGCGTTGCCACAGGTCGGCAAGCGACGTGATGGCCGCAGGCTGCGGGTCCCCGGACGCGCTCGGGGCCTGGCTCGGATCGTCGGTCGCGCGCAGCGTGGCCAGAATTGCGCCCATGACCCGCTTCACGTGATCGAGATCGCGGCCGAAGACTCCATCGTCCAATTCGTCGTCGACGAGGAACAGCCATGCAAACCAATCGGCGATCAAGTACACTCCACCTTCACCCGCATCGGGATAGGTGATCGAGGCAAATCCGGCAAAGTCGGCCCGAATGAAGCGCTGCTCGGATGCCTTCTTCCGTACCAGGCCGAACTCGCCCACCCACGAATCCAGGTGAGCGCGCGCTCTCTCGATGTACGGGCTGGTCTTGGGCGGAAAAGGCGCAAAAATACGATTGGAACCGTCGTCCATGATGGGCTATCCACGAAAATGAGAAAGAGTTGACGGAGTTGACGAATCAGCGCTCGCGCACGAGCAGGCGCACGCCGTTTCTGGGATGCAGTGTGATGAGCTGGTCGGCCACCATTTCGCCTTGTCCCGGTGGTATTTCCAGTCGATACCGTTGTGCGATGATGGCGAGAATCAGCTGCAATTCCGCCAAGGCGAAGTATTTGCCAATGCAGATGCGCGGACCGCTGCCGAACGGGAAGTACGCGTGCTTTGGCCGCGCGGCCATGCCCTCGGGCGAGAAGCGTTCGGGATCGAACTTTTCCGGATTGTCCCAGAACTCCGGATGGCGATGGGTCACGTAGCTATTCAGATAGATATTCGCCCCGGCGGGGACGTAATAGCCGTCCAAGTCGTCGGACTCGCTGGCCGAACGCATCGTTTGATACGCGGGTGTATACAGCCGCAGCGTCTCGTCGACGATCTGCCGTGTGTACGTCAGTTCGTTCAAATCTCGATACGTGGGAATTCTTCCCTGTAGTTTCGTATCAATCTCGTTCACGAAGCGCTGCCCCACCTCCGGGTGCTTGGCGATGAGATAAAGCGCCCACGAAATACCGCTGGTGGTGGTTTCGAACGCCGCAATGACCAAGTTGAGCACTTCGTCATAGAGCTGCTCGACGGTCATATGGCCGCCGTCGTCTTCGTACGTGGCGCGCATGAGCATACCCAGCAGATCGTCCCGCACGTCGTTCGTGGCGACGCGTCGCTCCACGAAGGATTGCACGAAGCGCTTCATGCGCGCCGTCGCCTCGCGCATGACCGTGCGCCGCCGGCTCGGCAAACTGAGAGGCGGAAACGGGTTGCGGAACAGCGAGCCAAGAACCTCATTGGCGTCGGCGAAGGCAAGCTCGAACTCACGCGCGGTCTCCCCCACATCCGCGCTGAAGAGCGAGCGGGTGACGATGCGCAGCGCAATCTGCCCGACGTCGTCGGTCACGTTGACCGGCGTGTCCTTCCCTGCCGCGGGGCGCCACATTTCCGCGAGATGAAGGGATTCGTCGATCATGTTTTGCGTGAAGAAGCCAACCACGTTGGGGCGGAACGTCGGCTGCATCAATTTACGTTGGCGTGCGTACTCTGGCCCTCCGGGATTGCGAATCAACCCATTTCCCAGAACGAACTCGGTCAAATCGAATATGAGCGTATCTTTCTTGGTATAGTTCTCAGCACGACGTACGAGCACGTGCTCGATATGATCAGGGTGGTTGACCATGATCATAGGGATGCCCAAAATATGAAATTTGAAAATATCGCCGTAGCGCGCCACACATTTGGCCAAGAACGCCACGGGGTCGCGGCGAAAGCCAACGAGATTTCGTGGGTCCCAGGGTGTGACGACGGGAATCTTCTTGAGGCGCTTGGGCGCGTGCCGGGCGTGCTGGAGGGTATCGTTCCCCGCACTGGAATTCATCGTTCCTCCAGATTGTCGAAGTAGGCGATAGTCTTTAGCGCCGAGCACTCGACCGTCAAGTACGAATCACGCGCGCCGAGTTCATGCCGATATCGTCCATTTCGCGCCAACCGATTCGATGTCTTTTAATCACTCCGTTCCAGTGTCGTATCGATGACTACGCATTACACGATTGAATACCAAACAATCGATCGCGCTGAATCGAATTCACATTCGCCATCATTTCGAATGTTCAATAACAACCATTGTTCGCTAGTGGGAAATGACAGCTCCCCGTGCCGGTGTATACGCATGCAGTTGGCCACGACGGTGATGGGGATCCCATCGTGTTCGCAAGGTTATTGCCCGACGCGCCACGCCGTGTCCGGCATCCGCTATTGCGTATTGGCTACGATACCCCATTGCCGGGCGGAGCTATTGTGCTCGTTGTGAAATCGACGTCTCGGAGCCACCAATCGACATGCGTCTCGTAAACACGGCACGAAAATCTGCCGTGTACCTGACAGTGATGTTTGCGCAACAACACCGTGCCTCGTGTGGCCCTGGTGAGGCTGGCGCCGGCACCGCGTACAATCCTCACGAATTAATCGACGACCACTACCTAATAGCCATTTACGAAGAATGTGGACGCGTCACGGTTCATGTCCCGGACGGAGCGACGTTCATGCCCGCGCCTGCGACTCATTGCGCCTATCAATGATTCGTTACACTTGCGCAACGCACCGATAATGGCATGATGCGATCGGAGACCGAGCGGACAGTCCGTCAGCGTAGCGGTCCTCCAGTGGGTGGGGAGAACATGGATAATGAGTCCTCTCTTCTCCTACCCCGCATTCTCGTGTTCTGCCTCGTGTTCTGCGGTTGAGACAAGCACTGCGCTCGCACCCGATACGCGCTGAGCAATCGGGGTTCCTCACTCATCCCCCAGTCCGCTCCGACGTCACACTCCCGTCACACGGGGATATTGACCACCTCGGATCTGCCGGAGGCTCGCAATGGAGACGAATTTCTTAGGGATCATTTCCGATATCTTGCCGGCGGACTTGAAGAAGTTCCTCTTGGTCATCGACGAATTCACCGAGAAAACCCCGCGTGTTTGGCAGCAGCTCGCGACCGACTTGGGCGGACGTTACTCGCCGGAGCGCTTGGAGAGGCTCTACGTCTCGCTGTGCGATCACATGGGGGAGCCGAGGAACACCACGACGTTGAGCATGCGTTTTTTGTACGAAATGCCGCTCTCGGTCGAAGATTTCCGCGGCTTTCCATTCATGAACCTCGGGTACCACCCCACGCCCGATGGTCCGCCGATCCAGGAACTCGAACTCACGGAGCGAGACAGGAAATTCCAATGCAACAGCGCGCTCTATCGGCTTTGGCTGAAGAGCTCGGACATCACTGGAAAGGAAGTCGTCGAGGTGGGGTCAGGTCGAGGTGGCGGTGGTTCGTTCCTAACTCGATATTTCAAGCCACGCTCTTACACCGGTGTCGATGGTAGCAGGCAGCAGGTCGCCCATTGCACCGAGGCCTACGCCGGGCATGCGCATCCGGGCCTTCGGTTCGCCCACGGGCTGGCCACGGCCATTCCGCTGCAGGATTCGTCGGTCGATCTGGTGTTGAACGTGGAGTCGTCCCATTGCTATTCCGATCTCGATAAATTCTTCTTCGAGGTCCATCGCGTTCTCCGGAAGGGCGGGACGTTCGTTTTAACGGACATCTTGTATCGAAAGGCGCAGATTTTTCCATATCTGAACACGCTCGACCGCTATTTCCACGTGCGGGGTAAGACGGATATCACCAAGAACGTGCTCGCCTGTTTGGAGCTGCACGGGCCCGACCAGTTTCTCAACTATCTCGAGGGAATGGGCGGCAGGGTACGAACGTCTCAGCCGACGAACCGAGATCTGCTCATGACCTCCGCGCGGGTGTTTTTACCCATGATGGATAATGCTCCGTTCGCGAACTATCGAGCCCTGTCGACGTCGGGAGAAGCCCTCTACGTGAGTTTCAGATGTGAACGCAAGGGTTGACCAGCTACATCGATGAATTTACGCACCACTGCTGCAAGCTATTCGGCGATTGCGGACCGCTACGACGATGAATCGAACGAAACCTCATTTTGGGGCGAGCTGGCCCGCGAGGCCTACGAAAACATCGTCATTTCCCCGAAGCATCGGCTCGTCGTCGACGTGGGGTGCGGAACGGGGCTGGCACTCGAGCATCTTCGCGGCCGCGCCCCGGAATCGACGCGGTTCGTGGGAATCGAGCCCGCCGAGCAGATGCGACAGCTCGCAAAAGAGCGCATGGGAAAGCGCCGGGGCGAAAGCCATGTGGAGATCTACGATGGACGATTCGAGGAGCTTCCCCTGCCCGATGCTTCCGTCGACTACCTCTACAGCATTTGGGCCTTTCATTGGGTGAGCGATCCCCGGCGCGCCGCCGTCGAGCTTCGCCGCGTGTTGAAGAAGGATGCGGACATCGACCTGTGGTTCGTGGGCATGAACACGGGGCGCGAGTTTGCGCAAATAACAGGAGAAATCCTGCGCAAATACGTCGATTTGGAGGCGCGCGTCCGGGCCGCGTCCATGATGGCTTCGTTCGATCGGGACCTCGTGCTCGATCTGTTTTCCTTTCTCGATCCGAGAGGTCTTTCCGTCACGGAGGAGACGGCTACGCACCACGATACGCTCGAGCGCCATTGGGCGTGGCAGGTGCGGTCGGAGACCTTCTACTCGTCCATTCCGGCCTCGGCGCGGGACCGATTCGACGCCGAATGGCGTGGAGCCCTCTCCGAACTCGCGGGTGATCGCGGCATTCCGTATACGCGGCACAGCTTTCACGTGCGGTATCGGCACCCGGATCGTGCCATTCTAGCCATGCCCGCATGGTTCGATGCGGCGCAGGAGGCGCGCACGCAACAGGCCCCGCGTCCGGCGTTCCTCTGTGCGCTGGCCGCTGGATCCGACGAGGATCTTCGCGCCGGTGCCGCGCAATTGAGGCGGGATCTCGAGCGCGAACGGGCGCCTCTCGGCGATGTTCGCGCGGTGGTGACCGGCTCGAGCTCGCATCGCGCGGCCGTCGCATTTCGCGATGCGGGCGGCCTGGCGCAGGGCCTCGATAGCATCGCGCGGGACCGCGTCCCGCCGCTCGGCGCGCGCGGCGTGGTCAAAAGCCCGCCCGCGGTGGCGTTTCTGTTCAGCGGCCAAGGGTCCGAGCTGGGCGGCTCCGGTCGCGAGCTTTTCGAGACCTGCCCCACCTTCCGCGCGGGCATCGAAGCCTGCGCGCGGCACGCCGATGGGTGGCTCGGGATCTCCCTCGTCGACGTTTTGTTCCGGGATTCGACGCGTCTTGCCGAGGACACCGTCGACAAAGTGGCGCTTTTTGCCCTGCAGTATGCGCTCGCCCATCTGTGGCGTTCGTGGGGCGTGCAGCCGAACGTCGTCGTCGGCCACAGTCTGGGAGAGTACGCGGCCGCGTGCGTGGCCGGCGTTTTCTCGCTCGAGGATGCACTTCGCATGGTCGTCGGCCGCGGGCGGATCATGCAGGAGCATGCGGGCTCGGGGGCGATGTGCGCCGTCCAAGCCAGCGCCGAGCGGATCGGGCCCTATCTGCAGCGCCATGCCGGAAAGATCGTGATTTCGGCGTTCAACGCGCCGGAGAGCCTCGTTCTTTCCGGGGAGAGCTGTGCGCTGGAGAGCCTTGCGCGCGAGCTCGCGGCCGACGGCGTGAAAACGACGCCGCTTCGCACGGCACACGCCTTTCACTCGCCGCTGATGGCTGCGGCCGCCGATCCGCTTCTCCGCACGTGCGACGCGACGGCGCATGCGCCCCCGCGAATGGCCTTCGTCAGCACGGTCGATGGCGGGAAAGAGCTCTCGATGCTGCCGCCCGAATATTGGGTGCGTCACATGCTGGAGCCGGTCCGGTTCATGGCCGCCGTCGAGGCCCTCGACCGGCGTGGCGTCTCGGCCTACGTGGAGATCGGTCCCGGCGCGACCCTGACCAACCTGGTCGCGCAACGCCTGGGCGAGCGCGGAGCGGTTTGCCTTCCGTCCCTGAATGGAAAAGAGGACGAGCCATGGTCGCGTCTGCTGTCCGGCCTGGGAACCTTGTATGCACAAGGTGTTGACGTCAATTGGGACGGATTTTCCGTTGGCACCGCACCTCGAACCGTGCAGCGCACGCAGCCGGCGCCGGACGGGGCGGCCGTGGATTCTCCCTGGCTGCGTCGCCTCTCGGCGGCGAGCCCCGGCGACCGCTTGCAGGTGGCGCGCCGCTTGGTCCGCGAAGAAGTCGAGTCCTTGCTCGGGGGCGCCGTAGACGAGACGCGCGCCGAACGCACGGGACTGATGGAACTGGGGCTGCGTTCGGTGCAATTGGTCGCCTTGGCCCGGCGGCTCTCCGAGCGTCTCGACCAGCGCGTGTCGGAGATGGTCGCCTTTTCGCGGCCCAACCTCGACGGGCTCGCGCGGTTCGTTCTCGAGTCGCTCGGGCTGCAGGAGGACACGCGTCCAGCTCCGACGGTTGCGCGCGAGACCACCGAGGACGACCCCATTGCGATCATCGGTGCGGGTTGCCGGCTGCCGGGCGGCGTCACCGATCTGGCCGGCCTTTGGAGCCTCCTCGAGGAGGGCCGCAGCACCGAGCGGGATTTGCCGGTAAACCGTCTCGAGCTCGCGGGGCGGGCCTCGCTGCTCGACGAGGTCGCCGACTTCGACGCGGATTTTTTCGGCATCTCGCCCCGTGAGGCGATGCGGATCGACCCCGTGCATCGCCTCCTGCTGGAGGTGTGCTGGGAGGCCCTCGAGAACGCCGCCATCGTTCCGGCAAGCCTCGCCGGAACGCAGACGGGGCTCTTCGTTGGAATTGGACCATCCGAGTACACGGCGGCCCAGCCACAAGCCACGCCGTCGATGCGCGCCGATGCCCATGCGGGATTGGGAACGGCGCCCAGCATCGGTGTGGGCCGGGTGTCGTACCTGCTCGGGCTGCAGGGTCCCTGTTTGGCGGTGGACACCGCCTGTTCGTCGTCGCTCGTGGCGCTTCATCTCGCTTGCCAGAGTCTGCGCTCGGGCGAGTCACGCATGGCGCTCGCGGGCGGCGTGTCGCTGCTGCTGTCGCCGGGCACGTTCACCTGGCTGGAGAGCAGCAATGCGCTGGCAGAGGACGGACGCTGCAAGACCTTCTCGGCCGATGCGGACGGCTATGGACGCGGCGAAGGGTGCGGCGTCGTCGTTCTCAAGCGGCTCCGTGAGGCGCAGGCGGACGGCGATCGGGTGCTCGCGCTGGTGCGAGGGTCGGCCATCAACCACGACGGTGCGAGCAGCAGCTTGACGGCGCCGAACGGCAGCGCCCAGCAAGCACTGCTGGCACGGGCGCTCGAAGATGCCCGGTGCGCGGCATCGTCCGTCGGGTACGTCGAAGCCCACGGCACGGGCACACCGCTCGGGGATCCCATCGAGGTGGAGGCGTTGGATGCCGTGTACGGCCGGGCGCGCGACCGCGGTGCGCCGGCGCTTTTGGGATCGGTGAAGACGAACATCGGGCACCTCGAATATGCCGCGGGCGTGGCCGGGCTCCTGAAGGCCGTGCTGTCCCTGCAGCACGGGCGCGTTCCCGCCCATCTCCACGCGGAGCGATTGAGCCCCCACATTGCCTGGGACGACGTCGGTCTGGCCGTGGCACGTGAGGCGACGCCGTGGCCGGACTGGAACACTCCGCGCCGCGCGGGCGTGTCGTCGTTCGGGCTTTCGGGCACGAACGCCCACGTCATCGTCGAGGAAGCCCCCGCGCCCGCGGCCCCGCCCCTGTCGGCGTCGATGCCCCTGCCCGTACTCCTCTCGGCGAAAACCGAGGCGGCGCTGCGCGCGCAGGCGGCGCGGTTGCACGCGCACCTCGAAGCTCGGCCCGAGCTCGCGCTCGCGGATGTCGCGTATTCCCTCGCCACGGCGCGCTCGCATTTCGAGCATCGCGCGGCGCTCGTGGCCGGCGAACGCACGGCGCTGCTGCAGGAGCTGGCGACGCTGGCGCGCGGTGAGCCCTCCCCGCGTGCCGTCGTGCACCGAAGCTCGGGTGATGGCAAGGTCGTGTTCGTCTTTCCAGGGCAAGGCTCGCAATGGCGCGGGATGGCGCTCGGGCTGCTCGAGGGCTCCGCCGTATTTCGCGAGCAGATCGCGGCCTGCGAGCGCGCGTTCGCGTCCCACGTCGATTGGTCACTGCTCGATGTGCTGCACGATCGGGAGGGCGCTCCCTCGCTCGAACGCGTCGATGTGGTGCAGCCGGCGCTCTTTGCGGTCATGGTCTCCCTGGCCGCGCTCTGGCGGGCCTCGGGTGTCGTCCCCGACGCGGTCGTCGGACATAGCCAGGGCGAGATTGCCGCGGCGTACGTCGCGGGCGCGCTATCCCTCGAGGACGCGGCCAAGGTGGTCACGTTGCGGAGCCGCGCGCTCACGCATCTCGCGGGCAAGGGCGCCATGGCGGCCGTGCAGCTCGGCGCCACGTCGCTGCAAGACTTTCTCGCGCCGTTCGGCGACCGGCTGGCGGTGGCGGCGATCAACAGCCCGAGTTCCACGCTGGTTTCGGGCGATCCCGATGCGGTGGAGGCATTGCTCGAGCGCCTCGCGGCGGCGCGGGTGTTCGCGCGCAGGGTGCGCGTGGACTATGCGTCCCACTGCGCGCACGTCGATGCCATCGAGGGCGTTCTCGCCTCCGAGCTGGCCGGGATCGCGCCACGGCCCGCCGAGATCCCGCTCTACTCCACCGTGACGGCGAGCCGGCTTTCGGGGTCCGAGCTCGATGCTGCGTATTGGTTCCGAAATCTCCGCCAAACGGTGCGGTTCGCCGAGGTCGTTCAACGGCACCTCGCACCCGAGGGGCACCGCTTCTTCGTGGAGGTGAGTCCGCATCCCGTGCTCACCGTGGCGCTGCACGAGTCGCTCGAGGAGCGCGAGGAGGGATGCGCCGTGCTCGGCTCGCTCCGTCGCGACGAAGGCGAGCTCGCGCGCTTTCTGCTCTCGTTCGCCGAATTGCACACGGCCGGGCGCCGTATCGATTGGCGAGCCTTCTTCGCACCGCATGCGCTCCGGCGCGTCGAGCTTCCAACCTACGCCTTCCAGCGTCGGCGATTTTGGCTCGGTGACGAGTCCGCGCCCCCGCTGCTCGCCGCCATCGATTGGGTGCCGGTGGAGCTGCCCGCCGCCTCCTCGGGGCCGTTGCCCGACGTGGTGCCCTTCGTCCACGATGGCTCGGGGCACGTCGTTTCCGCCGCCCACGAGGCCACCGCCCGGGCGCTCGCGCTTCTGCAATCCTGGCTCGCAGGCGACTCGGCCTCGCCCCTCGTCATCTCCACACGCGGCGCCGTCGCCACCCATCTCGATCGCGGCCTCGCCGATCTCGTTCACGCGCCCCTCTGGGGACTTGTCCGCTCCGCGCAGTCCGAGAATCCCGACCGCAGAATCCTCCTTCTCGATACCGACGACTCCGAGGCTTCCCGCCGCGCATTCCCCTCCGCCGTCGCGCTCGGCCTTCCCCAGTTGGTCCTTCGAAAGGGCGTCGCCTTCGTCCCCCGGCTCGCCCGGGTCGAGAGCACGTCGGCCATGCCAACGCGCTTCGAGGGCACGGTGCTCATCACCGGCGGCACCGGGACCTTGGGCGCGCTTCTCGCGCGGCATCTCGTGCGCGTTCACGGCGTCCGCCATCTGCTCCTCGCCTCCCGGCGCGGGCTCGAAGCCGATGGTGCCGAGGCCCTGCGCCGCGAGCTCGAGGAGCTCGGCGCCCACGTATCCATCGTCGCCTGCGATGCCTCCGAGCGCGCCTCCCTCGAGCACCTCTTTTCCTCCGCGGCGACGGCCGAGCACCCCCTTCGAGCCGTCATCCATACCGCCGGCACCCTCGACGATGGGCTGCTCACCTCCCTGACCCCCGAGCGCCTTCACTCCGTTCTGCGCGCCAAGCTCGATGCCGCCGTGCACCTGCACGAGCTCACCCGCTCACTCGATCTTTCCGCCTTCATCCTCTTTTCTTCGCTCTCCGGTGTGCTCGGCGGGCCTGGGCAGGCCAACTATGCCGCGGCCAACGCCTTCCTCGATGCGCTCGCCCACCATCGCATCGCCCAAGGTCTGCCCGCCCTCTCCATCGACTGGGGCTTCTGGGCCGACCGCAGCGGCATGACCGCACACCTCGATCCGCGCGATCTGCAGCGCATGGCTCGCAGCGGGCTGCGCCCCCTCTCCGCCGACGAAGGCCTCGCCCTCTTCGATGCCGCACTCGCCCGGCCTGAACCCGCGCTGGTGGCGGCGCGCCTCGATCTCGCCGCGCTCGATCGCGCGGAAGTCCGCCCCGCGGTGGCACGAGAGGCGCTCGCGCAACAGCTTCTCGCGCTGCCCGCGGAGGGGCGCGAGCGGGCCGTGCTCGACGTCGTCCGAGCCCAGATTGCCAGTGTCCTCGGCCTGCCCTCCGCGAACACGCTCGAGGCGCATCGGCCGCTGCAGGAGCTCGGGCTCGATTCGCTCATGGCGGTCGAGCTTCGCAACCGGATTTCGTCTGCAACCGGGTTGTCATTGCAGGTCACGTTGCTGTTCGCGCATCCAACGCCGCACGCGTTGGCGGCCGCCCTGACGGAAAAGCTGCTCGCGCACAATCAGCGCGCGGCCCCCCAAACGGCGGCGCATGGGCCGATCCTCGCCGAGTTGGACAAGTTGGAGGCGTCTTTGGCGGCACTGGACGGCGACGAGGCTGCCCGCGCGCAGGTCGTGCGGCGTTTGAAGACGTTGCTTGCGCGGGCCGCGGAACCCGTCGCGAACTCGGGGAATGCTGCGCCGGCGCTCGATCTCGATTCGGCGAGCGACGAAGAGCTTTTTGCATCTCTGGATCGAGGTTTCGGGGAGGTTCATCCATGAGCGACACGGAAGAGAAACTCCGCGCATACCTCAAACAGGCCGTGGGCGACCTTCGTGACGCGCACCAGCGCCTGCGCAGCGCCGAGGAGAAGTGGCACGATCCGATTGCCATCGTGGCCATGGGCTGCCGGTTCCCCGGTGGCGTGCGCTCGCCGGAGGACCTCTGGCAGCTCGTGTGCGAAGGTCGCGATGCCATTGCGGGCTTCCCGGAGAACCGGGGTTGGGATCTCGATGGACTTTACGATCCCAACCCGGAGGCCGCCGGCAAGACGTACGCACGCGAGGGCGGTTTTCTCTACGACGCCGACGAGTTCGATCCCGAGTTCTTCGGCATCAGCCCGCGCGAGGCGCTGGCCATCGATCCGCAGCACCGGCTCTTGCTCGAGACCACGTGGGAAACCTTGGAGCGGGCGGGCATCGATCCCACGGCGCTGCGCGGCACGGCAACCGGTGTCTTCGTCGGAGTCCTCGACAAGCATTACGGCGCGCGTCTGAGGCAAGTACCCGACGATCTCGAGGCCTACGTGGCCATCGACAACCTCGTGAGCCTCGCCTCCGGCCGGGTGGCGTACACGTTTGGGCTCGAAGGGCCGGCCGTCAGCATCGACACGGCGTGCAGTTCGTCGCTGGTGGCGATTCATCTCGCCTGCCAAGCGTTGCGCCAGGGAGATTGCTCGCTCGCACTCGCGGGCGGGGTCGGCGTGATGGCCACGCCCGATTGCTTCATCGCGTTCAGCCGGCAACGGGGCAATGCGCCCGATGGTCGTTGCAAAGCGTTCTCCAGCGAGGCCGACGGCGTCGGGTGGAGCGAGGGCGTGGGCCTGGTGCTTCTCGAGCGGCTCGCCGATGCGAAGCGCCATGGGCACCCCGTCCTCGCCATCCTGCGGGGTAGCGCGATCAATCAGGACGGCAAGAGCCAGGGAATGACCGCTCCCAACCAGCTGGCGCAGGAACGCGTCATTCTGCAGGCGCTCGAAAATGCGCGGCTCGCACCCGAGGACGTGGACGCCGTCGAGGCGCATGGCACCGGCACGACGTTGGGCGATCCCGTCGAGGCCCAGGCCATCGTGGCCACGTACGGCCGACCTCGGGGCAAGCCGCTCTGGCTCGGAAGCCTCAAGTCGAACATCGGGCACACGCAGGCGGCGGCAGGCGTCGCCGGCGTCATCAAGATGGTGCTCGCACTGCAGCATGGCCGCTTGCCGAAGACGTTGCATGCCGCCCATCCCTCGGCGCATGTCGATTGGTCGGCGGGCACGGTCCGCCTGCTGAACGAGGACGTGCCTTGGCCCGCGGGGGAGCGCAAACGGCGCGCGGGGGTTTCGTCCTTCGGGATCTCGGGCACGAATGCGCATGTCATTCTGGAGGAGGCGCTCCCCCACCCCGAGCCTCCCCCGGAAGCCGTAACGGCAGGACCGTGGCCGGTGCTTCTCTCGGCCAAGACGGAGCCTGCGCTGCGCGAGCAAGTTCTGCGGCTGCGCGAGCACCTTGCCGCCAATCCCGCGTTGGAGATCGCGGACGTGGCCCATTCGCTCGCGACGGCTCGCGCCCATTTGTCGGAGCGCGTCGCGCTCGTGGTGCGCGATCGGGACGCGTTGATGGAGGCGTTGGCGCGCTCGCCTCGCCCGCAGCGGAGCACGCCGGGCAAGCTCGCCTTGCTCTTCACAGGACAGGGCAGCCAGCGGCCCGGCATGGGACGCGCTCTTTACGATGCGTTCCCTGTTTTTCGCCAGGCGCTCGATGCCGCAGGGGCCCTTCTCGGCTTCGACCTCTTCGCAGGCTCCGATCTCGACCAAACACGTTTCACACAACCGGCCCTCTTCGCACTCGAGGTCGCCCTCTTTCGCCTCCTCGAATCCTGGGGCCTGCGTCCCGATCTGCTCCTCGGCCACTCCATCGGCGAGATCGTCGCCGCGCATATCTCCGGCATTCTCTCCCTCGAGGACGCCTGCTCCCTCGTGCGGGCTCGCGCTTCCTTCATGCATGCGCTCCCCGAGGGCGGCGCCATGCTCTCCGTCCAGGCCTCCGAACTCGAGCTCGTGCCCGTGCTCGAGTCCCTGCAACCTCGCGTCTCCATTGCCGCGCTCAATGCGCCTTCTTCCTCCGTCGTCAGCGGCGACGACGATGCCGTCCGACTCGTCGAGCAGCACTTCGTTGCGCTCGGGCGCAAGGTTTCCCGGCTTCGCGTCAGCCACGCCTTTCACTCTCACCGCATGCTCGGCATGCTCGAGGACTTCGCCCGCGTCACGCGCTCGCTCACCTATCACCCGCCGCGCATTCCCATCGTCTCCAACGTCACCGGAAAGCTGGCACTCGGCAACGAGTTGCGCTGTGCCGAGTACTGGGTCGAGCACGTCCGCGCGACGGTGCGCTTTCTCGATGGCGTGCACACCCTTCATGCCGAGGGCGCGCGCGTTTTTCTCGAGCTCGGACCTCACGCCGTGCTCTCGGCCCTCGCCGTCAATGCCCTGCCCGACGACGACTGTGTCGTTCTCCCCTCCCTGCGCAAGGGGCGCGACGACCTCGAGACCTTTCTCTCCGCCGCGGCAGGATTGCACACCGCGGGCGTGCATCTCGATTGGGCCGCCTTCTTTCAGCCCCACCATCCCCGCCGTGTCCAGCTTCCCACCTACCCTTTCCAGCGCCAGCGCTTTTGGCTCGAGGCCGGTGAGACGCCCACCGACTCGTGGTGCTACCGCGTCGTTTGGAAACCGCTGGCCGGCTCGGCCCGTAAGCCAATGCCGGAAGGCACATGGTTGCTCATCGTGCCGGAGCGGTATGCCGAGGAGCCTTGGACCCTTGCCCTGATCCGTGCCCTCGAGGCGCGCGGAGGGCGCGTGGCCGTGGTGCGTGCGGCCGTCGCCGATCGCGCGCAGCTCTCCGCGCAGGTGCGTGAAGCGTTGGGCGAAGGCGAACGCGTGCGCGCCGTTCTCTCCTTTGCGGCGCTCGATGAGCGGCCGCTGCCCGAGCACCCGAGCGTTCCGATCGGCCTTGGGTTGACCCTTGCGCTGGTGCAAGCGCTCGGCGATGCCGGCATCGAGGCACCGCTGTGGCTCGTCACGCAAGGTGCCGTCTCGGTGGGGGGCTCGGACCGGCTGACGCACCCGCTCCAGGCGATGACCTGGGGCATGGGGCGCGTCGTGGGCCTGGAGCATCCGGAGCGCTGGGGTGGGCTCGTCGATTTGCATGATTTGGCCGATGCGCCTTCCCTCGCGGCCCTCGATGCGCGCGGGGAGGATCAGCTCGCGCTCCGGCCGGCGGGGTGGTTCGTCCGCCGCCTCGTGCGGGTGGCAGCCCCGGGAGGTCCGGCGTTCGAGCCACGTGGAACGGTTCTCGTGACCGGTGGAACGGGCGCCCTCGGTGCCCACGTTGCAAGGTGGCTCGCTCGGCACGGTGCCGAGCACCTCGTGTTGACCAGCCGCCGCGGGGCCGATGCGCCGGGGGCCGATGCGCTTCGGGCCGAGCTGTCGGCGGCGGGCGCACGCGTGACCTTCGCGGCCTGCGATACCGCCGATCGCGCGGGCATCGGGGCGCTCCTTCGCGATCTCGATGCGCAGGGAACGCCGGTGCGGGCCGTCGTGCATGCCGCAGGCGTCACGCAGCAAACGGCGCTGGAGGCGACGACGCTCTCCGAGCTCGCGCACGTTCTCTCGGGCAAGGCCGGGGGCGCGCAGCACTTGCACGAGCTGCTCGCGAATCGGCCGCTCGACGCATTCGTCTCGTTTTCGTCGATTGCGGCAACCTGGGGCAGCGGACGTCAAGGTGCCTACGGTGCTGCCAATGCCTTTCTCGATGCGCTGGCCGAGCAGCGACGGCAGCTCGGCCTTGCCGCAACGTCGGTGGCGTGGGGGGCATGGGCTGGCGGGGGCATGCTCACCGAGGATGCCGATGCACTGCTGCAAAGCCGTGGGATCATGCCCATGGCGCCGGCGCGCGCCGTGGCAACGCTCTTTCGCGTCGTCGAGGAAGCGAATGCCACGCTCACCGTGGCCGACGTCGATTGGTCTCGTTTTGCGCCTGCCTTCGCCGCCGCGCGGGCGCGGCCCCTTCTCGACTCGATCGCCGATGCTCAGCGCGCGCTTCGACCCGAGCCGGCTCCGTCACGGATGGACGAAGGTGCGCTCGCGGCGAAGCTTCGCCCCCTGCCAACGGAGGAGCGCCTGCGCCATCTGCTCGCGCTCGTTCTCGGCGAGACCGCGGCGGTGCTGGGCCATGCCGATCCGTCGAGCATCGATCCGCATCGAGGATTCTTCGACTCGGGGCTCGATTCGCTCATGGCCGTCGAGCTTCGAAGCCGCATTCGCCGAGCAAGCGGCATCGACGTGCCGTCGACCCTCGCGTTCGATCATCCTTCACCGCGTCACGTCGCGGCATTTTTGGACGAGGCAATGGGCCACGCGCCCGACGAGCCCGATGCACCCGCGGTCGCCGAGACGCCGGCCGAGAACGACCCCATCGCCATCGTGGGCATGGCGCTTCGCCTTCCCGCCCGCATCGACGATGCGGACCGTTTCTGGCGCTTTCTCGAGGAAGGACGCGATGCCGTCGCGCCCATTTCCCACGATCGCTGGAACGCCGAAGCCGTCTACGATCCGGATCCCGAGGCCGCGAGCAAGAGCTACGTACGCGAAGCGGCGTTGATGGATCGCGTCGATCTTTTCGACGCGGCGTTCTTCGGCATCAGCCCGCGCGAGGCCAAGCACGTCGACCCGCAGCACCGCCTTTTGCTCGAGACGAGCTGGAAGGCCTTCGAAGAGGCGGGCATCGTGCCCGGATCGCTCGAAGATTCGCAAACGGGCGTCTTCGTCGGCGTGGGGCCGAGCGATTACACGACGCTCCGAACGGAGAGCGAAGCGTACGCGCTGCAGGGAACCCATGGCGCGTTCGCCGCGGGGCGGCTCGCGTTCACCTTGGGGCTTCAGGGACCCGCGCTCTCGATCGACACGGCGTGCTCTTCGTCGCTCGTCGCCTTGCACCTTGCCTGCCAGTCGCTCCGCTGTGGGGAGTGCGATCTCGCGTTGGCGGCGGGGGCCAACGTCATGACGTCGCCCGATCCGTTCGTGCTGCTTTCGCGCACGCGGGCGTTGGCACCCGATGGTCGTTCGAAGACGTTTTCTGCGCATGCCGATGGCTACGGGCGCGGCGAGGGGGTCGTCGTTCTGGTGCTCGAAAGGCTGCGCGATGCACGGGCGCACGCGCGCACGGTTCTCGCCGTCGTTCGAGGAAGTGCCGTGAACCACGACGGGGCTTCGAGCGGCATCACGGTGCCGAATGGCTCCTCGCAGCGGAAGGTCCTGCGCGCCGCGTTGCGCGATGCCCGCCTCGAGGCAAGCCTCGTCGATGCCGTGGAGTGCCACGGTACGGGAACGTCGCTGGGCGATCCCATCGAGATCCAAGCGCTGGGCTCCGTCTACGGCGAAGGGCGAAGCGCCGATCGGCCGCTGCTCGTGGGCGCCGTCAAGACGAACATCGGCCACCTGGAGGCGGCCGCCGGTCTTGCGAGCGTCGCCAAGATCGTACTCGCCATGGCGCGGGAGGCGCTGCCGGCGACGATTCACTCGACGCCGCGCAATCCACACGTGGATTGGAGTGCGCTTCCCCTTCGCATCGTCGACACGTGCATGCCATGGCCGCGCCGTCCCGATGGGGCACCGCGGCGCGCAGGCGTCTCCGCCTTTGGGTTCTCGGGGACCAACGCGCACGTCATTTTGGAGGAGGCGCCTCCCCACCCTAGCCTTGGCCCCGAGGCGGAGGGGGTCGTAACGGCAGGGCCATGGCCGGTGCTTCTCTCGGCCAAGACGGAGCCTGCGCTGCGCGAGCAAATTCAGCGGCTGCGCGAGCACCTTGCCGCCAATCCCGCGTTGGCGATCGCGGACGTGGCCTACTCGCTGGCCACGAGCCGCACGCACTTCGAGCAACGCGCGGCCCTCGTGGTGCGCGATCGGGACGAGTTGATGGAGGCATTGGCGCGCTCGCCTCGCCCGCAACGGAGCACGCCGGGCAAGCTCGCCTTGCTCTTCACCGGGCAGGGCAGCCAGCGCCCTGGCATGGGACGCGCTCTTTACGATGCGTTCCCTGTTTTTCGCCAGGTGCTCGATGCCGCAGGGGCCCTTCTCGGCTTCGACCTCTTCGCAGGCGCGGATCTCGACCAAACGCGGTTCACACAGCCGGCCCTCTTCGCACTCGAGATCGCCCTCTTTCGCCTCCTCGAATCCTGGGGCCTGCGTCCCCATCTGCTCCTCGGCCACTCCATCGGCGAGATCGTCGCCGCGCACATCTCCGGCATTCTCTCCCTCGAGGACGCCTGTTCCCTCGTGCGGGCTCGCGCTTCCTTCATGCATGCGCTCCCCGAGGGCGGCGCCATGCTCTCCGTCCAGGCCTCCGAGCTCGAGCTCGTGCCCGTGCTCGAGTCCCTGCAACCTCGCGTCTCCATTGCCGCGCTCAATGCGCCTTCTTCCTCCGTCGTCAGCGGCGACGACGATGCCGTCCGCCTCGTCGAGCAGCACTTCGTTGCGCTCGGGCGCAAGGTTTCGCGCCTTCGCGTCAGCCACGCCTTTCACTCCCACCGCATGCTCGGCATGCTCGAGGACTTCGCCCGCGTCGCGCGCTCGCTCACCTATCACCCCCCGCGCATTCCCATCGTCTCCAACGTCACCGGAAAGCTGGCCCAGGGCGACGAGTTGCGCTGTGCCGAGTACTGGGTCGAGCACGTCCGCGCGACCGTGCGCTTTCTCGATGGCGTGCACACCCTTCACGCCGAGGGCGCGCGCGTTTTTCTCGAGCTCGGACCTCACGCCGTGCTCTCGGCCCTCGCCATCAACGCCCTGCCCGACGACGACTGTGTCGTTCTGCCCACCCTGCGCAAGGGGCGCGACGATCTCGAGACCTTTCTCTCCGCCGCGGCAGGATTGCACACCGCGGGCGTGCATCTCGATTGGGCCGCCTTCTTTCAGCCCCACCATCCCCGCCGCGTCCAGCTTCCCACCTACCCTTTCCAGCGCCAGCGCTTTTGGCTCGAGGGGGCGCGCCGTGCGACGCGGGCTTCGTTCCATCCGGTGCTCGACGAGCCGGTGGCGCTGGCCGGAAGCGATGCGGTCCTCTTCATGGGCCGGTGGTCGCTCGGCGAGCATCCCTGGCTTGCCGGCCATCGCGTCTTCGGCGCCGTCGTGCTGCCCGGCACGGCCTTTCTCGAGCTTGCGCTGGCGGCTGCCCATCGTCTGGGGCTCGCATCCGTCGAGGAGCTCACGTTGGAAGCGCCGCTCACGCTTTCGGGGACCGTGTTGCTGCAGGTGTCGGTGGGGGCGCCGGACGAACATGGTCGGCGGGCGCTGGCGCTGTTCGCGCGTCCCGAGGAGGCCGGCGATGATGCGTGGACGCGTCATGCTCGCGGTTCGCTCGGCGCCGCGGTGCCGCAGGCGAGTCCGCGCGATACCACGGCGTGGCCACCCGCGGACGCGACGCCGCTCGGCCTCGAGGGCTTCTACGAGCGCCTGGCGAACGCGGGGCTCGCCTACGGGCCCGAGTTCCAGGGGCTGCGCGCGGTCTGGGAACGTGGCGACGAGCTCTTTGCCGAGGCCGACCTGCCCGAAGGCGTCTCGCCCGAGCGGTTTGCACTGCATCCCGCCCTGCTCGATGCCGCGCTGCATGCGTTGGCCGCGAACGAGGACGCCCGCCTCGCATTGCCCTTCTCGTGGCAGAACGTCGCGTTGCGGGAGACCTCGGCGACGAGCCTGCGCGTGCACTTCGAGCGGCGCAACGAGAGCACCGTTTCGCTGAGCATCGCCGATGGCTCGGGCGATCAGGTGGCCCGGGTCGAGGGCCTCACCAGCCGCGCGATGGCCCCCGAGCAGATCCGCAGGGCGCATCGCGATGGGCTCTGGAGCGTCGCGTGGACGCCGCTGCACCTGGATGCGCGGGCTCCTGCGGGGCGATGGGCGCTGCTCGGACCGGAAACGGCGGGCTTGCCGCTGCCGCGTTACGCCGATCTGGAGAGCCTCGCACGCGATGGCTCCGCGCTGGACACGGTCGTCGCGCCGTTCCTCCCTCACGACAGCGCAAACGTCATTGCGGACGCGCACGATGCCGCCGTTCGCGCGCTGGCGCTGTTGCAAGCCTGGCTTGCCGACCCACGCCTCGCGTCCTCGCGGCTGATCGTCCTCGTCGGCGCCGATCTCGTGCACGCTCCCCTTTGGGGGCTCGTGCGCTCGGCGCAGCTCGAACATCCCGATGCGCCCATCGTCATCGCGGAAACGGATGGCACCGAGGCTTCCCGCGCGGCCCTTCCCTCCACGTTGCACGCGGCCACAGGGCATCCCGAGCCGCAGCTTGCCCTTCGCCATGGACGGCCTTTCGTGCCGAGGCTCGCCCGATCGGCCCAGGAGTCGCAGGCACCTCGGGAACTCGATCCGGAGGGCACGGTGCTGATCACCGGCGGGACCGGCACCTTGGGCGGCCTTCTCGCCGCACACTTGGTGCGCGCCCATGGCGTACGGCACCTGCTGCTCGTATCGCGGCGCGGGCGCGAGGCCCCAGGCGCCGCGGAGCTGGAGCGCAACCTCGCGGCGGCGGGGGCGCACGTCACGATGGCTGCGTGCGATGCGGCCGATCGCGCGGCGCTGGAAAAGCTTCTCGCATCGATTCCACCCGAGCGCCCGCTCACCGCCGTGATCCACGCCGCCGGCATCGTCGACGATGGCATCCTGGGATCGCTCACACCGGAGCGGCTGCGCGCGGTATTGCGCGCCAAGGTGGATGCCGCCGTGCACCTGCACGAGCTCACGCAGAACTGCGACGTGAGGGCCTTCGTGCTCTTCTCCTCGCTGGCCGGGATCCTGGGCGGTGCCGGTCAGGCCAGCTACGCCGCGGCGAACACCTTTCTCGATGCGCTGGCGCACCATCGCCGGGCGCGCGGGCTCGCCGGGCTGTCCCTGGATTGGAGCATCTGGGCCGAAAAGACCGGCATGACGTCGCACCTCACCGCGAGCGACCTGCAGCGGATGGCCCGCGGCGGCCTGCGTCCGCTGTCCACGGAGGAAGCGCTTTCGCTCTTCGATGCGGCCCTTGCCGGCGCGGAAAGCTCCGTCGTCGTGGCGCGCTTCGATCTCGCCACGCTGGGCCGCGAAGTCTCGCGGTCATCGCCATCGTTGAATCCATTGTTCCGCGGCCTCGTCCGTGTGGCTCCCAAGGCCTCGGCGCCGGCGTCCATCGCGCAACGGCTTGCCGGCCTCTCGCCCGAGGCCCGCGAGCGCGCGGTCCTCGATCTCGTGCGCACCGAGATTGCGGCCGTACTCGGCGTGACCAGCCCGAGCACGATCGAAGCCCATCGCCCGCTGCAGGAAATCGGACTCGACTCGCTCATGGCCGTCGACATCCGAAATCGGCTTTCGGCCGCGGCGGGCGTCTCGTTTCCATCGACGCTCGTTTTCGACCATCCCACCCCCAAGGCATTGTCGAATTTGGTGAATGCGCGAATCACGAATAGCGAATCCCATTCACGGAAATATGATATCCGTGACAAGATATCGACCATTCCGATCGAGCGCTTGCGTGAAGCGGGATTGCTCGATGCACTCATGCGCCTCGCCGACGAGGAGAGCACTACGAATCCCACGCCTTCGACGGATGCCGCGAATGCCGCGCCCTCCATCGATGCCATAGGCGCCATGAGCGCGAGCGACCTCGTCAAACTCGCACTCGAAGACACGGACCCATTTGGATCGGACACGGCCGCCGAGTGATTCATGAGTAATTCACCCAACGAGACCATCGAAGCGCTTCGTGCGGCCTTGATCAATGTCGAGCGATTGCGCAAACGCAATCGCGAGCTCGTCGATGCATCGCGCGAACCGATTGCCGTCGTGGCCATGGGCTGCCGCTATCCCGGCGGCGTGCGGAGCCCGGAGGATCTCTGGGCGGTCTTGTCCGAAGGCCGGGAGGGCATTACCGCATTTCCCACCAATCGCGGCTGGGAGCTGGAATCGCTCTACGATCCCAATCCGGACGCACCGGGAAAGAGCTACGCGCGCGAAGGCGGCTTTCTTCACGAGGCGGATCAATTCGATCCCGGTTTTTTCGGCATCAGCCCGCGCGAGGCGCTGG
Source organism: Sorangiineae bacterium MSr12523 (assembly GCA_037157775.1). NCBI lineage: Bacteria > Pseudomonadati > Myxococcota > Myxococcia > Myxococcales > Pendulisporaceae > Pendulispora > Pendulispora brunnea. Next base: position 4,990,456 of record CP089982.1, on the reverse strand, counting down.
CCATCGATCCCCAGCAGCGCCTGCTCCTGGAGACGTCGTGGGAGACGGTGGAGCGCTCGGGAATCGATCCCGCATCGCTCCAAGGCTCGCAGACCGGCGTGTTCGTCGGGGTCATGTACAACGATTACGGCCTGCTCTTGCCGGCGCCGGACGATCTCGAAGGCTACGTGGACATCGGCAGCTCGCCCAGCGTCGCCTCGGGTCGCATCGCGTACACGTTCGGCCTCCACGGTCCGACCGTCACGATCGACACGGCATGCAGCTCGTCGCTGGTGGCAATTCACCTCGCCTGCCAGAGTTTGCGCAAGGGCGAGTGCTCGCTGGCGCTGGCCGGCGGCGTCACCCTCATGGCCACGCCGCGGACGTTCATCGCATTCAGCCGGCAGCGCGGCCTCGCCCTCGATGGACGGTGCAAGTCGTTTTCGGCGGATGCCGATGGCACCGGTTGGTCCGAGGGCGTGGGCATGCTGCTTTTGGAGCGGCTGTCGGACGCCAAACGCAACGGGCACCCCATCGTGGGCATTCTACGGGGATCGGCCGTCAACCAGGACGGCAAGAGCCAAGGTCTGACCGCCCCGAATGGGCCGGCGCAGGAGCGGGTGATTCTGCAGGCCCTGGAAAACGCGCGGCTCGGGCCTCAGGACATCGATGCCGTCGAGGCCCACGGGACGGGCACGACCTTGGGCGATCCCATCGAGGCGCACGCGCTCATGGCCACCTACGGGCAGGCCCGCGCGCAGGACAAGCCGCTCTGGCTCGGCAGCCTCAAGTCCAATTTGGGGCACACGCAAGCGGCGGCGGGCGTGGGCGGCATCATCAAGATGATCTTGGCCATGCAGCATGGGCTTTTGCCCAAGTCGTTGCACGCCGGGAATCCCTCGCCACGCATCGATTGGTCATCGGGCGCCGTTCGGCTCCTGAGCGACGCCGTTCCCTGGCCCGCCTACGATGCAGCCGACAAGCGCCGCCGCCGTGCGGGCATTTCCTCTTTTGGCGTCAGTGGCACGAACGCGCACGTCATTCTGGAGGAGCCCGAATCCACCCCCGTGCCCGTGCCCGTGCCCGTGCCCGTGCCCGTGCCCGTGCCCGAACCCGTGCTGCTCTCGGCGAAAACCGAGCCCGCATTGCACGCGCAAGCGCGGCGGCTTCGCGAGCACCTGGCCAAGCACCCGGATCTGCCGCTCGCCGACGTAGCCTTCTCGCTGGCCTGCACGCGCCCTCACTTCGAACACCGCGCCGCGCTCGTGGCACGAGATCGCAGCGAGCTGCTCGAGGCGCTGGAGGCGTTGGCGCAAGGCTCGCCAACCTCGAGCACCGTCCTGGGACGGAGCAAGGGTGACGGCGGAAAGGTCGTCTTCGTCTTTCCGGGGCAAGGCTCGCAGTGGCAAGGCATGGCGCTCGGGTTGCTCGCGAGCTCCTCCGTCTTCCGCGAGCAAATCGCAGCGTGCGCGCGCGCCTTCGAGCCGTACGTCGACTGGTCGCTGCTCGACGTGCTGCAGGGCCGGGAGGGTGCGCCGTCGCTCGATCGCGTGGACGTCGTGCAGCCGGCGCTCTTTGCCGTCATGGTCGCGCTGGCCGCGCTGTGGCGTTCGCACGGGGTGCTTCCCGACGCCGTCGTGGGCCATAGCCAGGGCGAAATTGCGGCTGCGTTCGTCGCGGGCGCCCTCTCGCTCGAGGATGCCGCAAAAGTCGTCACCCTTCGCAGCCGTGCGCTCACCCGTCTCGCGGGCACCGGCGCCATGGCCGCCGTGCAACTCGGGGCCGATGCGCTGCATGCGTACCTCGCGCCCTTCGGCCGGCGCCTGTCCATCGCGGCGATCAACAGCCCCAGCGCGACGCTCGTCTCCGGCGAGCCCGAGGCCGTCGATGCGTTGCTCGCGCAACTCTCGGCCGCGCAGGTTTTCGCCCGCAAGGTTCGCGTGGATTATGCCTCGCACTGCGAGCAGGTCGAAGCCATCGCCGAGCGGCTCGCGTCCGAGCTGGGGACGCTCTCCCCGCGGACGGCGAGTGTGGCGTTGCACTCGACGGTCACCGGTGGCCGGCTCGAAGGGCCCGAGCTCGATGCGGCATACTGGTACCGCAACCTGCGCCAGACCGTGCGCTTCGCGGAGGTGGCTCGGGACCTGCTCGAGCGCGAAGGGTACGGCTTCTTCGTCGAGGTGAGCCCGCACCCCGTGCTCACGATCGCGCTGAACGAGACGTTCGAGCGCGCCGGCCTTCCGTGCACGGTCACGGGCTCCCTTCGACGCGACGAAGGGGACTTGGGGCGCTTTCTGCTCTCGTTGGGCGAGCTGCACGCGGGTGGATGGCCCCTCGATTGGAAGGCGTTCTTCGCATCGCGATCGCCCCGCCGTGTCGACCTGCCGACGTATGCCTTTCAGCACCAGCGCTTCTGGCTCGAGGCGCCGAAGAAGAAACGTGCCGATGTGACGTCTGCGGGTCTCGCGTCCACGGAGCACCCGCTGCTCGGGGCCATTGTCGAGCGGGCGGACGAGAACGGATACGTCCTCACCGGGCGCCTGTCGCGTGCCGAGCATCCCTGGCTCGGCGGCTCCAGCGCCACGGTCTTCGTGGAGTTGGCCCTGGTTGCGGCACGCTATGTCGGAATCGATGGCGTCGAGTCCCTGACGCTGGATGTGCCGCTCGCGCTGCCCGCCGACGATGCCGTGTTGGTGCAGTTGTTCGTCGGCCGAGAGGCTTTGGCCATCTACGCGCGCCCGGAGCATGCGGCGACGTGGACCAAGCACGCGAGCGGGACGCTGGGTCGTTCGCCGGCGCCCCGCGCCTGGATGCACGGCGACGATGCCCTCGAGGTGGAGCTTCCACCCGCCTTGGCGGCCGATGCGGAGCGGTTTCATCTGCACCCGGCGTTGCTCGATGCGGCCTTGCAGGGGCGGACGCCTGCCGTGTGGCGGGGCCTTTCGCTGCAGGCCGTGGGCGCTTCGAGGCTGCGCGTGCGCGTTGCCTCCCTCGGAGAAGACACGATCGCGCTCGATCTCGCGGATGCCACCGGGGAGCCGGTGGCCCGCATCGACGCGGTCACCACCCAGGCGATGACGGCCTCACATGCGGATACCCTGCTGCGGGTCGATTGGGTGCCCGTGGAGCTGCCCGCGGCCTCGTCGGAGCCGTTGCCCGACGTGGTGCCCTTCGTCCACGATGGCTCGGAGCCTCTCGTTCCCGCCGCCCACGAGGCCAGCGCCCGAGCGCTCGCGCTTCTGCAGTCCTGGCTCGCAGGCGACTCGGCCTCGCCACTCGTCATCTCCACACGCGGCGCCGTCGCCACCCACCTCGACCGCGGCCTCGCCGATCTCGTTCACGCGCCCCTCTGGGGCCTCGTCCGTTCTGCGCAGTCCGAGAATCCCGACTGCAGAATCCTCCTTCTCGACACCGACGACTCCGAAGCTTCCCGCCGCGCATTCCCCTCCGCCGTCGCCCTCGGCCTTCCCCAGTTGGCCCTTCGAAAGGGCCTCGCCTTCGTTCCCCGGCTCGCCCGGCTGGAGAGCACGTCGGCCACGCCGACGCGCTTCGAGGGCACGGTGCTCATCACCGGCGGCACTGGAACCTTGGGCGCGCTTCTCGCACGGCATCTGGTGCGCGTTCACGGCGTCCGCCATCTGCTCCTCGCCTCCCGACGCGGTCCCGAGGCCGATGGCGCCGAGGCCCTGTGCCGCGAGCTCGAGGAGCTCGGCGCCCACGTCTCCATCGTCGCCTGCGATGCCTCCGATCGCGCCTCCCTCGAGCGGCTCCTGGCTTCCATCGCCGCCCAGCACCCCCTTCGAGCCGTCATCCACACCGCCGGCACCCTCGACGATGGGCTGCTCACCTCCCTCACCCCCGAGCGCCTTCGCTCCGTTCTGCGCGCCAAGCTCGATGCCGCCGTGCACCTGCACGAGCTCACCCGCTCACTCGATCTTTCCGCCTTCATCCTCTTTTCTTCGCTCTCCGGCGTTCTCGGCGGGCCTGGGCAGGCCAACTATGCCGCCGCCAACGCCTTCCTCGATGCGCTCGCCCGCCATCGCATCGCCCAAGGTCTGCCCGCCCTCTCCCTCGACTGGGGCTTCTGGGCCGACCGCAGCGGCATGACCGCACACCTCGATCCGCGCGATCTCCAGCGCATGGCTCGCAGCGGGCTGCGTCCCCTCTCCGCCGACGAAGGCCTCGCCCTCTTCGATGTCGCACTCGCCCGGTCCGAAGCCGCCCTGGTGGCGGCCCGCTTCGACTTTCTCGCCCTTTCGGCGCAGCCCTCGGTCCATCCGCTGCTCCAAGGCCTGGTTCGCGTTCGTCCGGCGCGGCGGCTCGCCCGCAATGTCGCCGCGGCCTCTTCGCTGCAAGAGCAGCTCGTCGCGCTCGATCCGGCCGAGCGCGAGCAGGCCGTGCTCGAGCGGATCCGTCCCGAGATGGCCGCCGTTTTGGGTATGGGCTCGCCGGGTGCGCTCGAACCGCAACGCGCCTTGCAGGAGCTCGGGCTCGATTCGCTCATGGCCGTCGAGCTTCGCAACCGACTTTCAGCTGCAACTGGGTTTCGATCGCCCATTACGCTGCTGTTCGACCATCCCACGCCCGCGGCCCTTGCACGGTTTTTCGCGCAGAAGCTCACGGGGGACGCGCTCGCGCCCACCGCCCGGACCGCGACGGTGGTGAACGACGAGCCCATTGCCATCGTGGCCATGGCGTGCCGCTTTCCCGGCGACGTCCGCTCGCCCGAGGATTTCTGGCGCGTGCTCTCGGAGGGGCGGGACGTCATCTCGCACTGCCCCGACAACCGCGGCTGGGACATCGATGCGCTCTACGATGCAGATCCCGATGCCGCGGGCAAGACTTACGTGCGCGAGGGCGGCTTCGTGCGTGATGCCGACACGTTCGATCCCGCGTTCTTCGGGATCAGCCCGCGCGAGGCGCTGGCCATCGATCCGCAGCATCGGCTCTTGCTCGAAACGTCATGGGAGGCCCTGGAGCGCGCGGGCATCGACCCGACGACACTGCAGGGCTCACCCACGGGCGTGTTCGTGGGGATCATCGAAAATGGCTACGGCTCGCGCGTGCGGCGCGCCCCGGGCGATCTCGAGGCGTACGTGGCCATCGACAACCTGGCCAGCCTGGCGTCGGGCCGCATCGCCTACACGCTCGGGCTCGAGGGTCCGGCGGTCAGCCTCGATACGGGGTGCAGCTCCTCGCTGGTGACCATTCACCTGGCCTGCCAATCCTTGCGGCTTGGCGAGTGCTCGCTGGCACTGGCCGGCGGCGCCGGGGTGATCGCCACGCCCAACGTCTTCATCGCGTTCAGCCGTCAGCGCGCGGGGGCTCCCGATGGTCGCTCCAAAGCCTTCTCGGCGCAGGCCGACGGCGCGGGATGGGCCGAGGGCGCCGGTATGGTGCTGCTCGAGCGTCTCTCCGATGCCAAGCGCCACGGCCACCCCGTTCTGGCTCTTCTGAGGGGCTCGGCCATCAACCAGGACGGCCGCAGCCAGGGCATGACCGCCCCCAATGGCCCCGCGCAAGAACGCGTGATTCTGCAGGCGCTGGCCAATGCGCGGCTCGATCCGCGCGATGTCGATGCCGTCGAGGCGCACGGCACCGGGACTCGCCTGGGCGATCCCATCGAAGCCCACGCGCTGCTCGCGACCTACGGCAAAGCGCACTCGGAGGAGCGTCCGCTCTGGCTCGGAAGCGTGAAGTCCAACATCGGGCACACCCAAGCCGCCGCCGGTGTGGCCGGTGTGATCAAGATGGTGCTCGCCATGCAGCACGGCGTTCTGCCCAGGACGCTGCATGCGGAGGAGCCCTCACCGCACATCGATTGGGAGCCCAGCGTGCGGCTGTTGAACGAGCCCGTGGTCTGGGCGGTGCAAGGCCGCCCGCGGCGCGCGGGGGTTTCGGCCTTTGGCATCAGCGGGACCAATGCCCACGTTGTCCTGGAGGCCATCGACCCCGTGCCCGTGCCCGTGCCCGTGCCCGTGCCCGTCCCCACCCCCGTGCTGCTCTCGGCGAAGACCGAAGAGGCGCTGCGGGCCCAGGCAGAACGCCTTCGCGAGCATCTCGAGAACCGGCCAGAGCTCGGCCTGGTCGACGTCGCATACTCGCTGGCGACCACGCGGGCGCACTTCGCGCATCGCGCGGCATTCGTCGTTCGGGACCGCGGCGAGTTAACCGCCTCGCTCGAAGCCTTCGCACAAGGACGCCCGGCGGCGGACATGGTCAGCGGTCACGCCGGATCGGGGGGCAAGGTGGTCTTCGTTTTTCCCGGACAAGGCTCGCAATGGAAGGGCATGGCGCTCGCCTTGCTCGAGAGCTCGCCCGTCTTTCGGGAGCAACTCGAGGCCTGCGAACGGGCCTTTTCGCCGTACGTCGACTGGTCGCTGCTCGAGGTCCTTCGCGGGGATGCAGCCTCGCTCGAACGCGTGGACGTCGTCCAGCCGGCGCTCTTTGCGGTGATGGTCTCACTCGCCGCGCTCTGGCGGGCGACGGGGATCGAGCCGGACGCCGTCGTTGGCCATAGCCAGGGCGAGATTGCGGCGGCGTACGTCGCGGGGGCGCTGTCGCTCGAAGATGCCGCGCAGGTGGTGACCTTGCGCAGCCTCGAGCTCACACGGCTCGCGGGCAAAGGGGCCATGGCCGCCGTCGAGCTTGCGGCCGCGGAGCTCGAGAAGCGCCTCGAGCCGTTCGGCGAGCGACTCGCCATCGCGGCCATCAACAGCCCGCGCAGCACCCTCGTCTCGGGCGATCCCGAGGCCATCGATGCCCTGCTTCGCGAGCTCGATGCGGCCCAGATTTTCGCCCGCAAGGTGCGCGTCGACTACGCCTCCCACTGCGCGCACATCGAAGCGGTGCGCGAGGAGCTCGAACGGAAGCTCGCGGGCATTTTGCCGCGCCGTGCCGCCCTGCCCCTCTATTCCACGGTGACCGGAGAGGAGCTCGATGGCACCGAGCTCGATGCCGCCTATTGGTACCGCAACCTTCGGCAGACGGTTCGTTTGCAGGATGCCACCGAGAAGCTTCTCTCCGACGGCTACCGCTTTTTCGTCGAGGTAAGCCCGCACCCCGTACTCGGCCTGGCTTTGACCGAGACCCTCGAGCGCCGCGAGCTCGAACCCGCCCCGTGCGTAGTCGGATCGCTGCGGCGCGACGAAGGCAACTGGGCGCGTTTCCTTCTGTCGGCGGCCGAGCTTCATACGCGCGGGTGCCCGCTGGACTGGGCCCGCGTGTTCGCCGGCAAGAACGTGCGGCGCGTCGACCTGCCGACGTATGCGTTTCAACGCGAGCGCTTCTGGCTCGAGGCGACGGGCAACGACGGCAGCGACACGGCCATGGAGCCTTCCCGCGAGTCGAGCTTCTGGGAGGCCGTCGATCAGGGCGACGCGGACGTGCTCGGGGCGGAGCATCGCGATGCCCTCGCAAACGTGCTCCCCGCGCTCTCGAATTGGCGACGGCAGCAGCGCGATCGGGGCACCATCGACACCTGGCGCTACCGCATCACCTGGAAGCCGATTTCCATCAACGCCGAGAACGCGTCCGGCCCTTGGCTGCTCGTGGTTCCGGCGCGCTTCGAAAAGGATCCCGCGACGACCGCGCTCGCCGATGCGTTTGCCCCCACCGTGCTTCGCCTGGGCGACGAAGCCCTCGATCGCGCCGAGCTCGCAGGCCGGCTGCGCGAATTAGCTGCCCAAGCAACGACGCCATTCCGCGGCGTCATTTCCCTCGCCGCACTGGACGATACGCCGCGCGAGGCGCAGCCCAGCGTGCCGCTCGGGCTTGCGCTCACCTTGTGCCTTGTGCAGGCCTTGGGCGACGCCGGCGTGCTGGCGCCCTTGTGGATCCTGACCCGCGGGGCGGTGTCGGTGGGGCGCTCGGATCGACTGACGCACCCGGCGCGCGCGATGAGCTGGGGCCTGGGGCGCGTGGTCGGCCTCGAGCACCCGGAGCGCTGGGGTGGCTTGGTCGATTTGCCCGACGCCCCGCTCGATGCGAAGGCGCTGGAACGCTTGCGGGCAGCCCTGGTCGCTGCGCGCGAAGACCAGCTCGCGCTGCGCGCGACGGGCCTGTTCGCACGGCGCATGGTGCGCGCGCCGCTGGGCCCCGATCCGCGGCCCGCGCGGGCGTACGAGCCTCGAGGGACGGTGCTGATCACCGGCGGCACCGGAGCCTTGGGCGCACACGTGGCGCGCTGGTTCGCGAAGCGTGGGGCCGAGCACGTGGTGCTCGTCAGCCGGCGCGGTGCGAATGCCCCGGGGGCCCTTGCCCTCAGCGAGGAGCTATCCGCCATGGGTGCCCGGGTCACCGTGCACGCGTGCGACACCGCCGATCGCGGTGCGCTCGAAGGGCTGCTGCGGCAGCTCGATGCCTTGGGCCCCGAGCTTCGCGCGGTGGTGCACACGGGCGGTGTTTCGCAGGAGACGCCGCTGGCGGGCATGACCTTGGGCGAGCTGGGCGACGTCGTCTCCGGCAAGGTCGCGGGCGCGCGGCACTTGCACGAGCTGCTCGGAGAGCGGCGGCTCGACGCCTTCGTGCTCTTTTCGTCGGGATCGGCAAGCTGGGGCGGCGGCCAACAGGGCGCCTATGCGGCGGCGAACACCTTCCTCGACGCTTTGGCCGAGCAACGCCGCGCCGAAGGCCTGACGGCGACCTCGGTTGCGTGGGGCGGGTGGGCCGGTGGAGGCATGCTGACCGATCGCGCGAGCGCGCTGCTGCAGAACCGCGGGGTGTTGCCGATGGCCCCGGAGCTTGCCTTGGGCGCCCTCGTGCAAGCGCTCGATCACGACGAGACGACGCTCACCGTCGCCGACATGGACTGGTCGCGTTTCGCACCGACCTTCGCCGCCGCGCGACCGCGGCCGCTGCTCGACGACATCCCCGAGGTGCGGCGCGCGCTCGCGGAGGCGCCTTCGTCGCCCTCGAGCGCGCAGGAATCGGAGCTTCTGAGCAAACTACGGCCCCTCTCGGAGGCGGACCGTCTGCGGCAGTTGGTCGCGCTGGTGCAAGCGGAGACGGGGTCCGTTCTGGGCCATGCCGATGCTTCGCGCATCGAGACCGGCAAGGGCTTCTTCGATCTGGGCCTCGATTCCGTGATGGCCGTCGAGCTCCGCCGCCGCTTGCAGAAGGCCACCGGCGTGAAGGTGCCCGCCACCATCGCGTTCGACCATCCTTCGCCACAACGTGCGGCCGCCTTTTTGCGGGAGTCGCTGGCACCGGCGCTCGGCCTCGCGGCGAGCCCCGAGGTGGCCACCGCCGACGGTGAACGGCATGCGATGCGCAACGAAGCGCTGGCCATCGTGGGCATGGCGTTGCGCCTTCCCGGAGGTATCGACGACGCCGACGGTTTCTGGCGCCTTCTCGAGCGGGGCGGCGACGCGGTCGCGCCGATTCCGCGAACCCGGTGGGACGCGGACGCCGTGTTCGACCCGGATCCGGACGCGATGAGCAAAAGCTACGTGCGCGACGCAGCGCTGCTCGACGACGTGGACCAGTTCGACGCGGCATTCTTCGGCATCAGCCCGCGCGAAGCGAAGCATTTGGACCCTCGCCAGCGCCTTTTGCTCGAGGTGACGTGGGAAGCGCTCGAGAACGCAGGGATCACGCCGTCGTCGCTGAAGGACTCGAGCACCGGTGTGTTCGTGGGCATCGGCCCGGGCGACTACACGCCGTTCTTGGGGTACGCCGATCAGCTGGAAGCCTACGATCTGCAAGGCTCCCTGCCGTCGTTCGCCGCGGGGCGGCTGGCGTTCACCCTCGGGCTGCAGGGGCCCGCGCTCTCGGTGGATACGGCGTGCTCGTCCTCGCTGGTGGCGCTGCACATGGCCTGCCAGTCGCTGCGGCAGGGCGAGTGCGATTTGGCGCTGGCCGGCGGTGCCAGCGTGATGGCGTCGGCCGATGGTTTCGTGCTGCTTTCGCGCACACGCGCGCTTGCCCCGGATGGGCGCTCGAAGGCTTTTTCGGCCTATGCCGATGGCTACGGACGCGGTGAAGGCGCCATCGTGCTCGCGCTCGAGCGGCTGAGCGATGCGCAGGCGCGCGGGCACGAGGTGCTGGCGCTGGTGCGCGGCACCGCCATGAACCACGACGGGGCGTCCAGCGGAATCACGACCCCCAACGGGTCGTCGCAACAGAAGGTGCTCCGCGCGGCCTTGACCGATGCGGGGCTCGCGCCGTCGGACATCGATGTCGTCGAGTGCCACGGAACGGGAACCTCGCTCGGCGATCCCATCGAGGTCCACGCATTGGGCGCCGTCTACGGCGAAGGACGGGAGCCTTCACGCCCGCTGTTCTTGGGTGCCGTGAAGAGCAACATCGGGCACCTGGAGTATGCCGCCGGGCTCGCGGGCGTCGCCAAAATGGTGCTCGCGCTGCAGAAGGGCGCACTGCCGCCGACGCTTCATTCCACGCCGCGCAATCCGTTCATCGAGTGGGATTCGTTTCCCGTGCAGGTCGTGGATGCACTCCGGCCTTGGGAGCATCGGGCGAATGGGCCACGGCGCGCGGGGGTATCCGCGTTTGGCCTCAGCGGGACCAATGCGCACGTCGTGTTGGAGGGCGTCGATCCCATCGCTCCCGTGTCCGTGCCCGTGCCCGTGCCCGTGCCCGTTATCCTATCGGCCAAGAGCGCCGAAGCGCTTCGCGCGCAAGCAGTGCGCCTCCAGGAGCACGTGCAGGCGCACCCCGACGTAGCGCTCGTGGATCTCGCCTATTCGCTCGCCACATCGCGTTCGCGCTTCGAGCACCGCGCCAGCCTCGTCGCACGCGATCGAGAGACGCTGGTCCAGGATCTCGCATCGCTCGGCCGAGGGGAGCCGGAGGCAACGACGGCCATCGGCCAAAGCATGGGCGAAGGCAAGGTCGTCTTCGTCTTTCCTGGCCAAGGATCGCATTGGCACGGCATGGCCACGTCGCTCCTCGAGACCTCCCCGGTCTTCCGCGCCGAGATCGAAGCGTGCGCGCATGCGTTCGCCCCCTTCCTCGAGTGGTCGCTCCTCGACGTCCTTTCGGCTCGAGACGGGGCCCTCTCCCTCGAGCGCATCGACGTCGTTCAACCGGCGCTCTTCGCCGTCATGGTTTCCCTCGCCGCCCTCTGGCGATCGCTCGGCGTCCAGCCCGATGCCGTGGTCGGCCACAGCCAGGGCGAGATTGCCGCCGCCTACGTCGCGGGCGCACTATCCCTCGACGATGCCGCACGGATCGTCGCCCTACGCAGCCGGGCCCTCGTGCCCTTCGTCGGCCTCGGCGCCATGGCCGCCGTCGAGCTTCCCCGTGCCGAACTCGAGCCGCTCCTCGTTCCCTTCGGCGAGCGCCTCTCCATCGCCGCCGTCAACAGCGATCACGCAACCACCGTCGCCGGACAGCCCGACGCCATCGAGGCCTTGCTGCGCGAGCTCGAGTCCAGGCACATCTTCGCCCTCAAGCTCCGCGCCGACGTCGCCTCCCATTGCGCCCCCATCGATTCGTTGCGCGGGCAACTCCTCGCCGATCTCGCCGGCCTCGAGCCAAAGGGCGCCGCGGTCCCTTTCTACTCCACGGTCACGGCGGGCAAGCTCGATGGCCCCGAGCTCGATGCCGCCTACTGGTTCGACAACATCCGCCACCCGGTGCTCTTCGGCGACGCCGTGCAGTTGCTCCTCGGCGATGGGCATCGTTTCTTCGTCGAAGTCAGCCCGCACCCGGTTCTTCTTTTGCCCCTGCAAGATACGCTCGAAGCGAGCGGCGTCCCTCACGCGGTCGCCGGCTCGCTCTGGCAGGACGAAGGGCAGTTCGAGCGCATTCTTCTCTCGCTCGGCGAGCTCCACACGCGCGGGCTCTCGGTCGATTGGAACGCCTTCTTCGCGCCGTTCGGCGGCCGCCGGGTGCGACTGCCCACGTACGCCTTTCAGCGGGAGCGCTATTGGCTCGAGACGTCGGGAACGAAGGCCGATATGGCCTCCGCCGGGCTCTCCTCCGCGGACCACCCGCTACTCGGCGCGGTCTCCGCGCTCGCGGACAGCGATGGCTATCTCTTCACGGCGCGGTTGTCCTCGGCAGACCATCCATGGGTCGCGGGTCACACGGTCTTCGGCAGCGTCATCGTGCCCGGCACGGCCTTCCTGGAGCTGGCCCTCGCCGCGGGGCATCACGCGGGCCTCGAGCAGATCGAGGAGCTCACATTGGAGGCGCCCCTCGTGCTTCCGCCCCGCGGAACGACCTCGCTGCAACTGGCGCTCGGCGCGCCCGATGAGGCGGGGCGGCGATCGATCACGGTGCATGCGCGCCCCGAAGGTGAGGCCACCTGGAACCGACACGCCAGCGGCACCCTCGCGCCCGCGGCCGTGGGTTCGACCGGCTTCGACGCACACGTTTGGCCTCCCGAAGGAGCGACGGAACTGCCGCTCGATGGCTTCTACGAGCGCCTCGCCCAGGCGGGCCTCACCTACGACGCGGACTTCCGACTGCGCCATGCCTACCGCCGCGGCGACGAACTGTTCGCGGAGGTGCGGCTGCCCGAGACGGCGGGCCGTGAAGGCGAACGGCGTGCGAGCCCTGCATCGGGAAGCTTCGGGATCCATCCCGGACTGCTCGACGCGGCGCTGCACGTCCTCGCCGTCGATCTGCGGGAGGAGAGCGATGTGGGGCTTCCCTTCTCGTGGGGTGGTGTGTCGCTCCATGCCGTGGGCGCATCGACCTTGCGCGTGCGTATCGCTCGAAACGGCGCGGACTCGGCATCGATCGACGTGGCCGATGTAGCCGGAGAGCCCGTGGCCCGCATCGAGGCGTTCGCCACCCGCCCCGTCTCGCCGGAGCGCTTTCACCGGCACGATGGCCTGTTGCGGGTCGATTGGGTGCCCTTGCAGGCTACGGCGCCCGTGCCCGATCACTGGGTGCGGCTCGGACCGGGTGAACGCTACGAGAGCCTCGCCGCGCTGGCGGATTCCCTCGGCCGAGGCGATCGTTTGCCCGATACCGTCGTCGTCCCCTTCGTGGCGAGTCCACGGGCGGACGTCATTTCCGATGCCCACGAGGCCAGCGCCCGCGCGCTCGCATTGCTTCAGACTTGGCTCGCCGACGAGCGCTTTGCCTCCGCGCGCCTCGTGCTCCTCACGCACGGGGCCATCGCCACCGATCCGCGCGAGGACGTTCCCGATCTCGTCCACGCCCCCATCTGGGGACTCGTCCGCTCCGCCCAGGCCGAGAATCCCGATGCCGCCATCGTCCTTCTGGACACCGATGATTCCGACGCCTCCCGCCGCGCGCTTCCGGCGCTTCTCTCCACCAAAGAGCCGCAGCTGGCCCTTCGCCAAGGCAGCGCCGTCGTGCCGAGGCTCGCGCGCGTGGCGACTTCTTCCGAAGGGGCCGCCGTTTCGCTCTCCGAGGGCACGGTCCTCGTCACGGGTGGCACCGGCACACTCGGATCGCTGTTCGCGCGCCACCTGGTGAAGGCCCACGGCGTGCGGCACCTTCTTCTCACGTCGCGCCAAGGGCCACGCGCCCAAGGCGCAGAAGAACTCGCGCGCGAACTCACCGAGGCCGGCGCCCGAGTCACGGTCGCCGCCTGCGACGTCGGCGATCGCGCGGCCCTCGAAAGGCTCCTGGCGTCCGTCCCCGCCGAGCACCCGCTCACCGGTGTCGTTCACACGGCGGGCACGCTCGACGATGGCGTGCTCACGGCCCTCACGCCGGAACGGTTGCACCGCGTCCTTCGTACCAAGCTCGATGCAGCGATGCACCTGCACGAGCTCACGCAGTCGTGCAACCTCCGAGCGTTCGTTCTCTTTTCCTCGCTGGCCGGGGTGATCGGCGGGCCGGGGCAAGGCAACTATGCCGCGGCGAACGTCTTCCTCGACGCGCTCGCCCACCACCGACGGGCGCGAGGGCTCGCGGCACTCTCGCTCGATTGGGGCTTCTGGGCCGACACGAGCGCCATGACCGCGCACCTCACGGAGGCCGATCGGCGGCGCATGGCGCGCGGCGGTCTGGAGCCGCTGGCCGCACACGAGGGGCTCGCCCTTTTCGATGCCGCCCTCGCCGGGGCCGATGCCGCCTTGGTCGCCGCGGGCTTCGATGCCGCACGGGCTGCGCGGCACACCGCGGATGCCGCGGCCGTCCATCCATTGCTCCGTGGGCTGGTTCGCGTTCGGGCTGCGCGACGGCTCGCCACGAACACGGCCGAGGCTTCCTCCCTGCAGCAGCGCCTTCTTGCACTCGCGCCCGAGGCGCGCGAAGCGACGTTGCTCGATCTCGTGCGGCCCGAGATTGCGGCGGTGCTGGGCATTTCGTCGCCCCGGGCACTGGATCCCCAACGGCCGCTGCAAGAGCTGGGACTCGACTCGCTCATGGCCGTGGAGCTTCGAAACAGGCTCTCCGCCGTCACGGGCCTGCGACTGCGGGTGACGCTTTCGTTCGACCACCCGACACCTGCCGCACTGGCGCGCTTCCTGACGGCGCAGGTCGTGGGTCACGAGCCGCCGGTGCCGGCACCGCGGGCGGCCAAGGTATCGCCCGTCGCGGACGAGCCCATCGCCATCGTCTCCATGGCGTGCCGCTTCCCCGGTGGTGCGCGGACGCCGGAGGAGCTGTGGAAGCTCTTGTGCGACGGCCGCGATGTCATCGCGCACCTGCCCGAGAACCGAGGCTGGGAGGTCGAGGCCCTCTACGATCCGGATCCCGAATCGCCCGGCAAGAGCTACGCGCGCGAGGGTGGGTTCCTCTATGACGCCGACCTGTTCGATCCGGGCTTCTTCGGCATCAGCCCGCGCGAGGCCCTGGCCATCGATCCGCAGCAGCGGCTCTTGCTCGAGACGTCGTGGGAGGCGCTCGAGCGTGCCGGCATCGATCCGGCGTCGCTCGCTGGCTCGCAGACGGGGGTCTTCGTTGGCGTCATGTACAACGACTACAGCCTGCTGCACGCACCGGGCGAACTCGAAGGCTACGTGGGCACGGGCAGCTCCGGCGGCGTGGCCTCCGGGCGCATCGCGTACACGTTCGGCTTCCATGGACCGACCATCACCGTGGACACGGCGTGCAGTTCGTCGCTGGTGGCCATTCACCTCGCCTGCCAGGCACTGCGTCAGGGCGAATGCTCCCTCGCGCTCGCGGGCGGCGTCACCGTCATGGCCACGCCGGGCGCGTTCATCGTGTTCAGCCGGCAGCGAGGCCTCGCCCCCGACGGCCGATGCAAGTCGTTCTCGGCCCAGGCCGATGGCGCAGGGTGGGGCGAGGGCGCGGGCATGCTCCTGCTCGAGCGCCTCTCCGATGCCACGCGCCACGGGCACCCCGTGCTCGCGCTCGTGCGCGGGTCCGCCGTCAACCAAGACGGCAAGAGCCAAGGCCTCACGGCGCCGAATGGTCCTGCCCAAGAGCGCGTCATTCGCCAGGCGCTCGAGAATGCGCGGCTCGCTCCGCGCGACGTCGACGCCGTCGAGGCGCACGGCACCGGCACGACATTGGGCGATCCCATCGAAGCGCACGCGCTCCTTGCCACCTATGGGCAGGGCCGCCGTGAGGATAGGCCGCTCTGGCTGGGGAGCCTGAAGTCCAACATCGGGCATACGCAGGCGGCCGCTGGGGTCGGGGGGGTCATCAAGATGGTGCTCGCCCTGCAACATGGGCTCTTGCCCAAGACGCTGCACGCCGAGACGCCGTCGCCGCATATCGATTGGGCTTCCGGGAGTGTGCGGCTTTTGAATGAGGCCGTTCCGTGGGCGAGGAGTGGAGAGCCTCGGCGGGCCGGGATTTCGTCCTTCGGGGCAAGTGGGACCAATGCCCATCTCGTGTTGGAAGAGGGCCCCACCCCCGCCCCCGCCCCCATGCCCGTGCCCGTGCCCGTGCCCGTGCCCGTCGTACTCTCCGCCAAGAGCGAGCCGGCGTTGCAGGCACAGGCAGCGCGGTTACGTGTGCATCTGGAGAACCATCCCGAGCTGCAGCTCGCCGATGTCGCCTTCTCCCTCGCCACCTCCCGCCCCCACTTCGAGCATCGCTCCGCCTTCGTCGTGCGCGATCGGCTCGAGTTGCTCGGCACTTTGCAATCGCTCTCCGTTGCGCCCAATCCCGGCGGAAAGCTCGCCGTCCTCTTCTCCGGGCAAGGCAGCCAGCGGCCCGAGATGGGGCGCGCCCTTTATGACGCCTTCCCCATCTTTCGCGACGCCTTCGATGCCGTCTGCTCCCACATCGACCTCCCGCTGCGCGATGCCGTTTTCCTTTCCGCGCACGATCTCGACCAAACCCTCTTTGCTCAGACCTCCCTTTTCGCCTTCGAGGTCGCTCTCTTCCGCCTCTATCAATCCTTTGGACTCGAGCCCGATGCTCTCCTCGGTCACTCCATCGGCGAGCTCGTCGCCGCGCACGTTGCCGGGGTGCTCTCTCTCAAGGACGCCTGCACCCTCGTCTCCGCGCGCGCTCGCCTCATGCAAGGCATCGACCTTCGCGGCGCCATGGTCGCCATCCAGGCCTCCGAGGACGAGGTCCGCTCCCTGCTCCGACCCGGCGTCAACATCGCCGCCGTCAATGGGCCGGCCTCCATCGTCATCAGTGGTGACGAAGATCCCGTGCTCGACCTCGAGCGGCACTTCGTCGCGCTCGGGCGCAAGACCTCGCGCCTGCGCGTCAGCCACGCCTTTCACTCCCACCACCTCGACGGAATCCTCGACGACTTCCGACGCGTCGCCGAGTCCCTCGACTTTCACCCTCCGCGCATCCCCATCGTCTCCAACCTCACCGGCCGTCTCGATACCGACCTGATCTCCCCTCGCTACTGGGTCGAGCACGTCCGCCACGCCGTCCGCTTCGCCGACGGCCTCCAAACACTCCACCAACACGACGTCCGCACCTTCCTCGAGCTCGGACCCCACGCCGTCCTTTCGCCCCTCGTTTCCGACGGCCTGGCCATCACCTCCTTGCGCAAAGATCGCAACGATCTCGACGCCTTCCTCGCTTCCCTCGCATCCCTCCACGCCTCCGGGCGCAACCTCGACTGGAACGCCTTCTTCCAACCTTTCAGCCCTCGTCGCGTCGAGCTGCCCACCTACCCCTTCCAGCGCCAGCGCTTTTGGCTCGACGCCCCCAAGCCCGCCCGCGCGCACGTTGCCTCGGCGGGCCTCGCCTCCGCGAATCATCCGCTGCTCGGCGCCGCCGTGCCCCTCGCAGGCTCCGACGGCTTTCTCTTCACCGCGCGCTTGTCCCTCTCCGAGCACCCATGGCTCGCAGGGCACGCCGTCTTTGGCTCCGTCATTTTGCCCGCCACCGCCTTCGTCGACTTTGCCCTCGTCGCCGCCCATCGCCTCGGCCTCGCCTCCGTCGACGAGCTCACCCTTCACGCTCCCATCACCTTGCCGCCCGGCGACGCCGTCGTCTTGCAGCTCTCCGTCGGTCCCTTGCAGCAAGGACACCGCGCACTCGATCTCTATGCGCGTTCCGCCGACGCCCCCGACGAGGCTCCCTGGACCAAGCATGCCTCCGGCTCGCTCGGCCCCGCACCCGACCTCCGCGACGACGACGCCTCGTTGCGCGACTGGCCACCCCCCGGTGCCGCCTCGCTCTCGCTCGAAGGCTTTTACGAGCGCCTTGCCGATGCAGGCCTCGCGTACACGGACTTGTTCCAAGGCCTGCGCGCCGTCTACACGCGCGGTGAAGAGCTCTTCGCGGAGGTCGCCCTCCCCGCGTCCGACGGTCATGGCTTTGCTCTTCATCCCGCGTTGCTCGATGCCGCGCTGCAGGCCATCGCGGGCGTCCGTGACGACGAAGATGCCACCGTGCTGCCCTTTGCGTGGAGCGGGGTGTCGCTTTTGGCGGTCGGCGCATCGAGTTTGCGCGTCCGCTACCAACGTGATCCTTCGAGAAACAGCGTTGCGCTGACCTTGGCCGATTCCAGCGGTGCGGCCGTGGGGTACGTCCAGGGACTCGCCAGCCGGCCCGTTTCGGCGGAACAACTTCGCGGTGCGGTGCCGGCGCCACGCGATGCACTTCTGCGCGTCGAGTGGACCGCGCCCGCGCCGGCTGCGCCCTCGGCCGGCAGCCTCTGGGCGCTCGTCGGACGAGACTCGTGCGGCTTGCCGTTCACCCATTGCGCGCACCTCGATGCCGTCCCGGATGGAACGGAGGTCGTCGTGATTCCGTTCCTGGATCCGAGCGAGGACCTCATCGCCGCCGCGCACGAGGCCACGTCGCGCGCACTTGCGCTGCTCCAGGCCTGGCTCGCCCATCCACGGTGGGCCTCCTGCCGGCTCGTCATCGTCACCCGAGGCGCCGTGGCCGCGCGCCCGGACGAGGACGTCGATCTCGTCCACGCGCCGCTCTGGGGCCTCGTTCGCTCGGCCCAGGCCGAAAACCCAAACCATGGGATCTTTCTCGTCGACATCGATGGCACGGAAGCCTCGCGGCGCGCGCTTCCCACCGCGCTCGATGCGGCGGAGCCCCAGATCGCGCTGCGCAACGGGAAGGCCCTCGCACCGAGGCTCGCGCGGATCGCCGCCACCCACTCCGCACCCCGCGCGTTCGCCGAGCATGGCACGATCCTCGTCACGGGTGGCACCGGTGCGCTCGGCAGCCTCGTCGCCCGGCACTTGGTGCGCGCCCATGGCGTGAGGCACCTGCTTCTCATCTCCCGACGCGGGCTCGCTGCGCCCGGCGCCGAGGATCTGCAGCGCGAACTCGACACAGCCGGCGCACGCGTCACCGTCGCCGCATGCGATGCGGCCGATCGCGCGTCGCTCGAGGCCCTGCTCGGGACCATCCCGCACGAGCATCCCCTCACCGCGGTCGTTCATACCGCCGGAACCCTCGACGACGGTGTGCTCGCCTCGCTTACGCCCGAGCGGTTGCGGGCGGTGCTCCAGGCCAAGCTCGATGCCGCCGTCCATCTGCACGAGCTCACCCGCGCGCTCGATCTCTCCGCGTTCGTTCTCTTCGCGTCGCTCGCCGGTACGCTCGGTGGCCCGGGCCAGGCGAACTACGCCGCCGCCAACGTGTTCCTCGACGCGCTCGCGCAACACCGCAGGAGCCAAGGCCTCCCGGCGATCTCCCTTGACTGGGGCCTCTGGGCCGGCGAGGGCATGAGCGCGTCCCTGACCGAGGCCGACCAACAGCGCATGGCGCGCGGCGGGTTGCGACCTCTCACGCCGGAGAAAGGGCTCGCGCTTTTCGACACAGCGCTGGCCCACATCGAGGCCGCCGTCGTCGCGGCAAGCTTCGATGCCACGCGGTTCGATGGGCACCCGATGCTCCGCGGCCTCGCGCGAGCCAAAGCGATCCCGCGTGTCGTGACGGCGCCGGCGGCATCGCTCGAACAGCGCTTGCGGCCGCTCTCTCGTGAGGAGCGGGAGCGCGTGCTGCTCGAACGTGTGCTCGCCGAAGCAGCCCTCGCCCTGAGCATCGCCTTGCCCACCAGCATCGAACCGCATCGCCCGTTGCAGGAGCTCGGACTCGATTCCCTCATGGCCCTCGAGCTGCGCAACCGGCTTGCGGCTGCAACGGGATTGCGACTCCACGCCACGCTTCTCTTCGACCATCCGTCGCCCCTCGAGCTCGTGCGCTGGTTGTACGCCGCGATGTTTGGAGACGATGCGCCACCGCAGGCCACCGCGTTCGCGGAACTCGACAAGCTCGAAGCGCTCGTCACCACCATGGACGCGGACGATGCGGGGCGCGAGGGCCTCGCGCTGCGGCTGCAAGCCATTCTGTCGAAGTTGGGGGCGGCTCGGACTCCACGTGGAGGCCCGGACGTGGCTCGGCAGCTCGAGTCCGCGACCGACGACGAGTTGTTCGATTTTTACCAGCAAGTTCGAAAGGTCGGGAGTCTGACCAATGACGCATGACGAGAAGCTTCGGGACTATCTGAAACGCGCACTGTTCGATCTCCACGAGGCCAACGAGCGGCTTCACGATGTGGAGGAGAAGAACCACGAGCCCATCGCCATCGTGGGCATGGGCTGCCGCTACCCCGGCGGCGTGCGCACCCCGGAAGATCTCTGGAACCTGCTGTGCGAAGGGCGCGACGCCGTCGCGGGCTTTCCCGAGGGTCGCGGGTGGAATGCGGAGGCGCTCTACGATTCCGATCCCGAGGCCGCGGGCAAAAGCTACGCGCGCGAGGGTGGCTTTCTCTACGATGCCGACGGTTTCGATCCCGGGTTTTTCGGCATCAGCCCGCGCGAGGCGCTCGCCATCGATCCACAGCAGCGGCTCCTGCTGGAGACGTCGTGGGAGGCCTTCGAACGAGCCGGCATCGCACCGGACACGCTCGCGGGCTCGCAGACCGGCGTGTTCGTCGGCATCATGTACAACGACTACAGCCTGCTGGACGCGCCCGCGGAGCTCGAGGGGTACGTGGGGATGGGCAGCTCGGCGAGCGTGGCCTCGGGGCGTATCGCGTACACCTTCGGGCTGCACGGTCCGACCCTCACCGTGGATACCGCGTGCAGTTCCTCGCTGGTGACGATCCACCTGGCCTGCCACGCGCTGCGCAAGGGTGAGTGCTCCCTCGCGCTGGCGGGCGGCGTGACGGTGATGGCCACACCCGCCGCATTCGTGGCCCTGAGTCGCCAGCGTGGCCTCGCCCCCGACGGCCGCTGCAAGTCGTTCTCGGCGGCGGCCGATGGCGCCGGCTGGGGCGAAGGCGCCGGTATGCTGCTGCTCGAACGACTCTCCGATGCGCAGCGGCATGGGCATCCCGTGCTCGCACTCGTGCGGGGTTCGGCGATCAACCAGGACGGCAGGAGCCAAGGCCTGACCGCGCCCAATGGCCCGGCCCAGGAGCGCGTCATCCGGCAAGCGCTGGAGAGCGCGCGCCTGACGCCGAAGGACGTCGATGCCGTGGAGGCACACGGAACGGGTACGTCGCTGGGGGATCCCATCGAGGCCCACGCGCTTCTGGCCACGTACGGGCGCGCCCATTCCGCCGACGAGCCGCTCTGGCTCGGGAGCCTCAAGTCCAACGTGGGGCACACGCAGGCGGCGGCCGGCGTGGGCGGCGTCATCAAGATGGTGCTGGCCATGCAGCACGGCGTTTTGCCCAAGACGCTGCACGCCGAGGTGCCTTCGCCGCACATCGATTGGTCCTCGGGCTCCGTCCGGCTCTTGAACGAGAGCGTGCCCTGGCCGAGCCACGGGCGCCCTCGCCGCGCGGGTGTGTCGTCGTTCGGGATCAGCGGGACCAATGCGCACATCGTATTAGAGGGTCTCCCCACGCCCCCTCCCGTGCCCGTGCCCGTGCCCGTGCCCGTGCCCGTCTTTCTGTCAGGCAAGAGCGACCCGGCCCTTCGAGCGCAAGCAGCCCAGCTGCGGGACCATGTGCAAAACCATCCCGAGCTAAGCCTCGCCGATCTCGCATTCTCCCTCGCGACCACGCGTTCGCACTTCGAGCACCGCGCCGCCGTCGTCGCCGCGCATCGAGACGCGCTCTTGAACGATCTCGCCTCCCTCGCCCGAGGCGAAACGACACCCGCGAGCGCGTTGGCGCAGAGCATCGGCAGCGGCAAGGTCGTCTTCGTCTTTCCAGGACAAGGCTCGCAGTGGCAAGGCATGGCCAAGTCCCTGCTCGAGACCTCGCCCGTCTTCCGTGCGGAAATCGAGGCCTGCGCGCGCGCCTTCACGCCCTTCTTCCAAGGCTCGCTCCTCGATGTGCTTCACGCCCGCGAGGGTGCACCCTCCCTCGACCGCATCGACGTCGTGCAGCCCGCCTTGTTCGCCGTCATGGTTTCCCTCGCCGCCCTCTGGAAATCCCTCGGTGTCCAGCCCGACGCCGTCGTCGGACATAGCCAAGGCGAAATTGCCGCCGCCTACGTCGCAGGCGCCCTCTCTCTCGACGACGCCGCACGAATCGTCGCCCTGCGCAGCCGCGCCCTTCTGCCCTTCGTCGGCCTCGGCGCCATGGCCGCCGTCGAAATGCCACGCGCCGACCTCGAGCCCCTCCTCGCTCCCTTCGCCGTTTCCATCGCCGCCGTCAACAGCCCACGCTCCACCACCGTCGCCGGCGATCCCCTTGCCATCGACGCCTTGCTCCGCGATCTCGAATCCAGGAACATCTTCGCACTCAAGCTCCGCGCCGACGTCGCCTCCCACTGCGTCCAGATCGATGCCCTGCGCGAGCAACTCCTGGCGGACCTCGCCGCCATCGACCCCAAGGCCGCCGCGATCCCCATCTACTCCACGGTGACGGCGCGCAAACTCGATGGCGCCGAGCTCGATGCCGCCTATTGGTTCGACAACATCCGTCACCCGGTGCTCTTCGGCGATGCGGTGCAATCGCTGCTCGGCGACGGCCATCGCTTCTTCGTCGAGATAAGCCCCCACCCCGTTCTCCTCTTGCCCCTGCAAGAGACCCTCGAAGCGAGCGATCTTCCCCACGCCGTCACCGGCTCCCTCTGGCAGGACGAAGGCCAACTCGAGCGACTTCTTCTCTCGCTCGGAGAGCTCCATACCCGCGGGCTCTCGATTGATTGGAACGCCTTCTTCGCACCGCTCGGCGCCCACCGTGTCCCGCTGCCCACGTACGCCTTCCAGCGAGAGCGCTATTGGCTCGAGGCATCGGGCACCAAGGCCGACGTGGCCTCCGCAGGACTCTCCTCCGCCGACCACCCGCTTCTCGGCGCGGTCTCCGCACTCGCGGATAGCGATGGCTTTCTCTTCACGGCACGATTGTCGCTCGTCGAGCAGCCTTGGCTCGCAAGCCATGCGGTCTTCGGCCGTGTGATCTTGCCTGGCACCGCCTTCGTGGAACTGGGCCTCGTGGCGGCCCATCATGCAGGTCTCGAGCAGATCGAGGAGCTCACCCTGGAGGCCCCGCTCGTTCTGCCGGCACGAGGGGCTACCTTGCTGCAGCTCGCCGTCGGTGCACCGGATGGCGCCGGCCGACGGCCGCTGTCCGTCCATGCGCGGGCGGAGCGCGATGCTTCGTGGACCCGGCATGCCAGCGGCGTGCTCGCCCCCGCGGCGGTGGCTTCGCCCGGCTTCGATGCGCGCGTTTGGCCACCGGAGGGCGCCACCGAGGTTCCGCTCCAGGGCTTCTACGAGCGGCTCGAGCAGGCGGGCCTGACCTACGGTGAGGTCTTCCAGGGACTGCGTGCGGTTTACAAGCATGGTGACGAGCTGTTCGCCGAGGTGCACCTTCCGGCCAAGGATGGCGCCCGGTATGGCGTGCACCCTGCGCTCCTCGATGCGGCGTTGCATGCGCTCGCGGTGGAGAGCATTCACGGGGCGGCCGACGTCGTGCTGCCCTTCTCGTGGGGCGGTGTGTCGCTCCATGCCCGCGGGGCGTCGGTCGTGCGGGTGCGGTTCGCTCGGTCCGAGGAGGGCGGCTTCGCCATCGAGGCCGTCGATGCTGCGGGCCAGGCGGTGGCCTCCGTCGAGACGCTCACCAGCCGGCCCGTCTCGTCGGAGCAAATCGCCGGTGCGCGCTCCTCGGTGCGCGATGGGCTGTTGCGCGTGGAGTGGGCGCCGTTGCAGGTCGACGCACCGACCCCCGAGCATTGGGTGCGCCTCGGGCCGGGCGAGCGCTACGAGAGCCTCGCCGCGCTCGCGAACGCGCTCGACCGCGGCGAACCCGTGCCCGATGCCGTGGTGGTGCCCTTCGTGGCGAGCGCGCGGGGCGACCTCGTCTCCGAGGCTCACGAGGCGACGGCGCGCGCACTCGCGCTGCTTCAAGCGTGGCTCGCCGACGAGCGCTGGGCATCGACACGCCTCGTGCTTCTCACCCGCGGCGCCGTCGCCACCCATGCGCGCGAGGACGTTCCCGATCTGGTCCACGCCCCCATCTGGGGACTGGTGCGCTCCGCCCAGGCGGAAAATCCCGACGCGGCCATCGTCCTTCTCGATACGGACGACTCCGAGGACTCCCGCCGCGCCCTTCCCGCGATTCTCGCTGCGCGCGAGCCGCAACTCGCGCTGCGCAACGGCGGCGCCATCATCCCGAGGCTGGCACGCGCCGCCTCCGAACCGAGCCCCGTCTCGCTCTCCGAGGGCACGGTTCTCATCACGGGCGGCACCGGCACCCTCGGGGCGCTGTTCGCGCGCCACCTGGTGAAGGCCCACGGCGTGCGGCACCTTCTTCTCACGTCGCGCCAAGGACGATGCGCCCAAGGTGCAGAAGAACTCGCCCGGGAGCTCACCAAGGCCGGTGCCCACGTCACGGTGGCCGCCTGCGATGCCGGGGATCGCGCAGCGCTCGAGACGCTGCTCTCTTCCATACCTGCCGAGCAGCCCCTCACGGCCATCGTTCATGCGGCCGGTGCGCTCGACGATGGTGTGCTCGGCTCGTTGACGCCGGAACGGCTGCGCCCCGTTCTGCGGGCGAAGGCGGATGCGGCGATGCATCTGCACGAGCTCACGCAGTCGCGCAACCTCGCGGCCTTCGTGCTCTTCTCCTCGCTGGCCGGCGTGCTCGGAGGGCCGGGGCAGGCCAATTATGCGGCGGCCAACGTCTTCCTCGATGCCCTCGCGCACCACCGCCGGGCGCGGGGCCTCGCGGCGCTCTCCATCGATTGGGGGTTCTGGGCCGGCAAGAGCACCATGACCGCCCACCTCACCGAGGCCGACTTGCGGCGCATCGAGCGCGGTGGTCTCCTACCGCTGGCCATCCAGGAAGGGCTCGCCCTCTTCGACGCCGCCCTCGCGGGGAGTGATGCCGCGGTGGTCGCGGCGAGCCTGGACACGGGGAAGCTCGCGAAGCCGGCGGGCGACGTTCATCCCTTGTTGCGGGGCATCGTGCGGGTCCGGGCGTCGCGACGGCTGGCCCGCAATGAGGTCCAAGGTACGTCGCTCGAAGAGCGGCTTCTCGCCATGCCGCCCGAGGCCCGCGAGCGCGCCCTCGTCGAGCTGGTGCGCCCCGAGATCGCGGCTGTTTTGGGCATCGCCGATGCCAGCTCGCTGTCCCCGCACCGTCCATTGCGCGAGCTGGGGCTCGATTCGCTCACCGCCGTCGAGTTGCGAAATCGTCTTTCGGCCATGACCGGTTCGAAGCTGCCGGTCACCCTGTTGTTCGATCATCCAACCCCGGCTGCACTCGCGCGCTTTCTCATCGAGAGACTGCTCGGTGGCCAGCGTTCGCCCATCCGGGTGCGCCGGACGGCGAACGGCAAAGGCGACGATCCGATTGCCATCATCGGCATGGGCTGCCGTTACCCCGGCGGCGTGCGCACGCCGGACGATCTCTGGCAGCTTTTGGTCGACGGACGCGATGCGATCGCCGGCCTTCCCGACAACCGCGGGTGGGACCTGGGCTCGCTTTACGATCCGGATCCCCATGCTGCGGGCAAGAGCTACGCGCGGGAGGGCGGGTTCGTGTACGACGCGGACCTGTTCGATCCGGGCTTCTTCGGCATCAGCCCGCGCGAGGCACTGGCCATCGATCCACAGCAGCGGCTGTTGCTCGAGACGTCATGGGAGGCGCTCGAGCGCGCAGGCATCGATCCGGCGTCGCTCGCCGGCTCGCAGACCGGGGTCTTCGTCGGCGTCATGTACAATGCGTACGATGCCCGGCCGGCGCCCGAGGAGCTCGAGGGTTATGTGGGCATGGGCAGCTCCGCCAGCGTGGCCTCCGGGCGCATCGCGTACACGCTCGGCGTGCACGGGCCCACGGTCACGGTGGATACGTCGTGCAGTTCGTCGCTGGTGGCCATTCATCTCGCCTGCCAGGCACTGCGTCAGGGCGAATGCTCCCTCGCGCTCGCGGGCGGCGTCACCGTCATGGCCACACCGGGTGTCTTCATCGCGTTCAGCCGCCAGCGAGGTATGGCGCCGGACGGCCGATGCAAGTCGTTCTCGGCCCAGGCCGATGGCGCGGGCTGGGGCGAGGGCGCGGGCATGCTCCTGCTCGAGCGCCTGTCCGATGCCACGCGGCACGGCCACCCGGTGCTCGCGCTCGTGCGCGGGTCGGCCGTCAATCAAGACGGCAAGAGCCAAGGCCTCACGGCGCCAAATGGTCCTGCGCAAGAGCGTGTCATTCGCCAGGCACTCGAACATGCGCGGCTTGCCCCGCGCGATGTCGACGCCATCGAGGCGCATGGCACGGGGACGGCGCTGGGCGATCCCATCGAGGCCCAGGCGCTTCTCGCCACGTATGGGCAGGATCGTGCCGACGGAGAACCGGTCTGGCTGGGGAGCCTGAAGTCCAACATCGGGCATACGCAGGCCGCCGCCGGGGTCGGGGGTGTGATCAAGATGGTGCTCTCCTTGCAGCATGGGCTCTTGCCCAAGACGCTGCACGCCGAGACCCCCTCGCCGCATGTCGATTGGGCCTCGGGGAGTGTGCGGCTTTTGAATGAGGCCGTCCCGTGGCCGAGGAATGGAAAGCCTCGACGGGCCGGGATCTCGTCGTTCGGGATCAGCGGGACCAATGCGCACGTCGTGTTGGAAGAGGGCCCCGCCCCCGCCCCCGTGCCCGTGCCCGTGCCCGTGCCCGTGCCCGTGCCTGTCGTACTCTCCGCCAAGAGCGAGCCGGCGTTGCAGGCACAAGCAGCGCGGTTACGCGTGCATCTGGAGAACCATCCCGAGCTGCAGCTCGCCGATGTCGCCTTCTCCCTCGCCACCTCCCGTTCCCACTTCGAGCATCGCTCCGCCTTCGTCGTCCGCGATCGGCTCGAATTGCTCAGCGCTTTGCAATCGCTCTCCATTGCGCCGAACCCCGGCGGAAAGCTCGCCGTCCTCTTCTCTGGGCAAGGCAGCCAGCGGCCCGAGATGGGGCGCGCCCTTTATGACGCCTTCCCCGTCTTTCGCGACGCCTTCGATGCCGTCTGCTCCCACATCGACCTCCCGCTGCGCGACGCCGTTTTCCATTCCAAGCACGATCTCGACCAGACTCTCTTTGCTCAGACCTCCCTTTTCGCCTTCGAGGTCGCTCTCTTCCGCCTCTATCAATCCTTTGGACTCGAGCCCGATGCTCTCCTCGGTCACTCCATCGGCGAACTCGTCGCCGCGCACGTTGCCGGGGTGCTCTCTCTCAAGGACGCCTGCACCCTCGTCTCCGCGCGCGCTCGCCTCATGCAAGGCATCGCCCTTCGCGGCGCCATGGTGGCCATCCAGGCCTCCGAGGACGAGGTCCGCTCCCTGCTGCGACCCGGCGTCGACATCGCCGCCGTCAATGGGCCGGCCTCCATCGTCATCAGTGGTGACGAAGACGCCGTGCTCGACCTCGAGCGGCACTTCCTCGCGCTCGGCCGCAAGACCTCCCGCCTGCGCGTCAGCCACGCCTTTCACTCCCATCACATGGACAGCATGCTCGACGACTTCCGACGCGTCGCCGAGTCCCTCGACTTTCACCCTCCGCGCATCCCCATCGTCTCCAACCTCACAGGTCGTCTCGATACCGACCTGATCTCCCCTCGCTACTGGGTCGAGCACGTCCGCCACGCCGTCCGCTTCGCCGACGGACTGCACACACTCCACCAACACGACGTCCGCACCTTCCTCGAGCTCGGACCCCACCCCGTCCTTTCGCCCCTCGTTTCCGACGGCCTGGCCATCACCTCCTTGCGCAAAGATCGCAACGACCTCGACGCCTTCCTCGCTTCCCTCACATCCCTCCACGCCTCCGGACGCAACCTCGACTGGAACGCCTTCTTCCAACCTTTCAGCCCTCGTCGCGTCGAGCTGCCCACCTACCCCTTCCAGCGCCAGCGCTTCTGGCTCGAGGCTGCGCCCTCGCTTCGAGCCCCGGTTGCCTCGGCGGGCCTTGCCTCCGCGAACCATCCGCTGCTCGGCGCCGCCGTGCCCCTCGCAGGCTCCGACGGCTTTCTCTTCACCGCGCGCTTGTCCCTCTCCGAGCACTCGTGGCTCGCCGGGCATGCCGTCTTTGGCTCGGTCATCTTGCCAGCCACCGCCCTCGTCGACTTTGCCCTCGTCGCCGCCCATCGCCTCGGCCTCGCCTCCGTCGACGAGCTCACCCTTCACGCACCCCTCACCTTGCCGCCGCGCGACGCCGTCGTCCTGCAGCTCTCCGTCGGCCCCTTGCTGCAAGGATGCCGCGCGCTCGATCTCTACGCGCGTCCCGCCGATGCACCCGACGAGGCTCCCTGGACCAAGCACGCCTCCGGCTCGCTCGGTCCCGCACCCGACCTCCGCGACGACGACGCCTCGTTGCGCGACTGGCCGCCCCCTGGGGCCACCCCGCTCGCCCTCGAGGGCCTTTACGAGCGCCTTGGCCAAGCGGGTCTCGTCTATGCCGAACCATTCCAAGGCCTGCGCTCTGTCTACACGCGCGGTGAAGAGCTCTTCGCCGAGGTCTCCCTCCCCGCATCCGGCGGCCAGGGATTTGCTCTGCATCCCGCGTTGCTCGAGTCCGCGCTGCACGGGCTCATGGTCGAACACCTTCTCGAGACCCGCGACGTTGCGCTGCCCTTTGCGTGGAGCGGCGTGTCGCTTCGGGCCATCGGGGCCTCGGCCCTGCGGGTGCGCTTCGCGCGGGCGGCGGGTGCCGATGCCGTGTCGATGGTGCTCGCCGATGCTACCGGCGAACCCCTGGGGCGCGTCGAATCGCTCGCCAGCCGGCCCGTGTCCGCCGAGCAGCTCCGCGCCGTGAGCGCGTCTCGTCGCGCGGACCTCCTGCGGGTCGAGTGGACGGCACGCGAAACCACGTCGCCGCCTCCGCTCTTCGAGCAGTGGGCGCTGCTCGGTCCCGATTCGCACGGGCTGCCGGTCGACCTCTACGACGACCTCGCGGCGCTTCAGCGCGAGCTCGATCGAGGGGATATCCCGCGCCCCGACGTGGTCGCGGTCCCCTTCCTGGCGCAGACCGACGACGTGCTCTCCGCCGCCCACGAGGCCACGGGCCGTGCTCTCGCGCTGCTCCAAGCCTGGTTCGCCGACGAGCGCTTCGCCGCCTCCCGTCTGGTCCTCCTCACCCGAGGCGCCATCGCAACCCGGCCCGACGAGGACATCGATCTCGCCCACGCGCCGCTCTGGGGCCTCGTTCGCTCGGCCCAGGCCGAACATCCCGATCGTCCTGTTTTCCTCGTCGATGTCGACGCTGCCGAGGCCTCGCGCCGCGTGCTGGCCGCCGCCTTCGACCCGGCGGAGCCGCTCTTTGCCCTGCGCGAAGGCCGCGTGCTGGTCCCTCGGTGCGTGCGCCTGCCCGCAGCGCCCGAGGCCGCGCGCCCGCTGGACCGAAACGGCACGGTGCTGGTCACCGGAGGCACGGGGGCGCTCGGAAGCCTCGTGGCTCGCCACTTGGTGCGTGCGCACGGCGTGAGCCACCTGATTCTCGTCTCGCGCCGAGGAGCGAACACACCGGGCGCCGAGGACCTGCAGCGCGAACTCACCGCCGCCGGGGCACGCGTCACCGTCGCCGCCTGCGACGCGGCCGATCGCGTGTCGCTCGAAGCGCTGCTCGCAAGCATCCCGCACGAGCATCCCCTCACGGCCGTCGTTCATACCGCCGGAACCCTCGACGACGGTGTGCTTGGCGCGCTCACCCAAGAGCGATTGCGCACGGTCCTGCGGGCCAAGGTCGATGCGGCCCTGAATCTGCACGAGCTCACGCGCTCGCTCGACCTGGCGGCCTTCGTCCTCTTTTCCTCGATTGCGGGGGTCATGGGAAGCCCTGGACAGGCGAACTACGCCGCGGCGAACACCTTCCTCGACGCGCTCGCGCACCATCGCAAACGCGGCGGGCTCCAGGCGGTCTCCATGGCCTGGGGGCCGTGGGTGGACGATGGCCGCGGCGTCTCGATGACCGCGCACCTCACCGAGGCCGACCATCTCCGGATGGCCCGCGGCGGAGTGCACGCCCTCACGGTCGGCGAAGGCCTGACGCTCTTCGATGCGGGCCTTCACCTGACCGAGGCTGCGCCGATCGCGGCGCACTTGGACGCGGGCTCGGGCGATGCGACGCATCCCCTGCTGCGGGCCCTCGCACGGCCCAAGGCCCCGCCCCCCGTCGTCACCGTCGTCGATGCACCGGCGGCCACGCCCGCGCTCCGCAAGCGCCTGCTCGGCGTGCCGCCTGCGGATCGGGAGGAGACGCTGCTCGGCGTCATCCGCGGCGAGATTGCGGCCATCCTGGGCATCTCGTTTCCCAATGCGATCGATGCGCACCGCCCGCTGCAAGAGAGCGGGCTCGACTCGCTCATGAGTGTCGAACTGCGCAACCGGCTCTCCGCCCTGACGGGCCTGCGCCTGCCGGCCACGCTGCTCTTCGATCACCCTACACCCGCGGCGCTGACGAGTTTGTTGCTCGAGCAACTCATCGAGCACGAGCCGTCGAAACCACCGGCCATCTTCGAAGAGCTCGACAAGATGGAGCGCGCCCTCTCCGCGTTGGGCTCCGACGAGAGCGTGCGCGATGGCGTCACGCAGCGACTGCAAATGCTCCTCGCCCAATGGATGTCGCAGGCGGCTGCACCGCAAGACGGCGGGCTGGCCACGAAACTGGATGCGGCCTCCGACGACGAAGAGCTCTTCCGACTGATTGATCACGTGAGGACGGAGGCCGTTCTGTGAGCGCGACCGAGGACAAGCTTCGAGAGTACGTCAAGCAGCTGACCATCGATCTTCAGCAAAGCCATCAACGGCTGCGGAAGGTCGAGGAGCGGTCGCACGAGCCCATCGCCATCGTGGCCATGGCGTGCCGGTATCCCGGCGGCGTGAACACCCCCGAGGATCTCTGGGAACTCTTGCGCGACGGGCGCGATGCCGTCTCGGGCTTTCCCGAGGGCCGCGGATGGAACGCCGAAGCGCTCTACGATGCCGACCCGAACGCACCGGGCAAGAGCTACGTGCGCGAAGGCGGCTTTCTCCACGATGCCGACCAGTTCGATCCCGCGTTCTTCGGCATCAGCCCGCGCGAAGCGATGGCCGTCGATCCGCAGCAGCGGCTGCTGCTGGAGACGGCGTGGGAGGTGTTCGAGCGCGCGGGCGTGGATCCGACCACCCTCGCGGGCTCGCAGACCGGCGTCTTCGTGGGCGTCATCTTCAACGGCTACAGCATGCTGCACGCGCCCGAGGACCTCGAGGCCTACGTGGGCTTGGGCAATTATGCGAGCGTCGCCTCCGGGCGCATTGCCTACACGCTGGGACTGCACGGCCCCACCATCACGCTGGACACGGCGTGCAGCTCGTCGCTCGTTGCCATCCATCTGGCATCGCAGGCGCTTCGTCAGGGTGAATGCTCGCTGGCGCTTGCCGGCGGCGTCACGGTCATGCCGACGCCGAACGCGTTCATCGAGTTGAGCCGCCAGCGCGCCCTGGCCCCGGACGGGCGCTGCAAGTCGTTCTCGGCGTCGGCGGACGGCGCCGGCTGGGGCGAAGGCGCCGGCATGCTGCTGCTCGAGCGGCTCTCCGATGCGCAGCGGCACGGGCATCCCGTGCTCGCGCTCGTGCGGGGCTCGGCGATCAACCAGGACGGCAAGAGCCAAGGCCTGACCGCGCCCAATGGTCCGGCCCAGGAGCGCGTCATTCGGCAGGCGCTGGAGAGCGCGCGGCTCGAACCACGGGACATCGATGCCGTCGAGGCGCACGGCACCGGCACGAGCCTGGGCGATCCCATCGAGGGCAACGCGCTCGTCGCGGCATACGGGCGGGCGCACTCCGCGGAGAAGCCGCTCTGGCTCGGGAGCCTCAAGTCCAACGTGGGGCACACGCAGGCGGCGGCCGGCGTGGGCGGCGTCATCAAGATGGTGCTGGCCATGCAGCACGGCATTTTGCCCAAGACGCTGCACGCTGAGGTGCCTTCGCCGCACATCGATTGGTCCTCGGGCACCGTCCGGCTCTTGAACGAGAGCGTGCCCTGGCCGAGCCACGGGCGCCCTCGCCGCGCGGGTGTGTCGTCGTTCGGGATCAGCGGGACCAATGCGCACATCGTGTTAGAGGGTCTCCCCGCCCCCACCCCCCTGCCCGTGCCCGTGCCCGTGCCCGTGCCCGTGCCCGTCGTACTCTCAGGCAAGAGCGACCCGGCCCTCCGAGCGCAAGCAGCCCAGCTGCGGGACCATGTGCAAAAGCACCCCGAGCTAAGTCTCGCGGATCTCGCATTCTCCCTCGCGACCACGCGTTCGCACTTCGAGCACCGCGCCGCCGTCGTTGCGAGCGATCGCCCCGCGCTCTTGAACGATCTCGCCTCCCTCGCCCGAGGCGAAACGACACCCGCGAGCGCGTTGGCGCAGAGCATCGGCAACGGCAAGGTCGTCTTCGTCTTTCCAGGACAAGGCTCCCAGTGGCAAGGCATGGCCAAGTCCCTGCTCGAGACCTCGCCCGTCTTCCGTGCGGAAATCGAGGCCTGCGCGCGCGCCTTCACGCCCTTCTTCCAAGGCTCGCTCCTCGATGTGCTTCACGCCCGCGAGGGTGCACCCTCCCTCGACCGCATCGACGTCGTGCAGCCCGCCTTGTTCGCCGTCATGGTTTCCCTCGCCGCCCTCTGGAAATCCCTCGGTGTCCAGCCCGACGCCGTCGTCGGACATAGCCAAGGCGAAATTGCCGCCGCCTACGTCGCAGGCGCCCTCTCTCTCGACGACGCCGCACGAATCGTCGCCCTGCGCAGCCGCGCCCTTCTGCCCTTCGTCGGCCTCGGCGCCATGGCCGCCGTCGAAATGCCACGCGCCGACCTCGAGCCCCTCCTCGCTCCCTTCGCCGTTTCCATCGCCGCCGTCAACAGCCCACGCTCCACCACCGTCGCCGGTGATCCCGTCGCCATCGACGCCTTGCTCCGCGATCTCGAATCCAGGAACATCTTCACACTCAAGCTCCGCGCCGACGTCGCCTCCCACTGCGTCCAAATCGATGCCCTGCGCGAGCAGCTCTTGGCGGACCTCGCCGCCATCGACCCCAAGGCCGCCGCGATCCCCATCTACTCCACGGTGAGCGCGCGCAAGCTCGATGGCTCCGAGCTCGATGCCGCCTATTGGTTCGACAACATCCGTCACCCGGTTCTCTTCGGCGATGCGGTGCAATCGCTGCTCGGCGACGGCCATCGCTTCTTCGTCGAGATAAGCCCCCACCCCGTTCTCCTCTTGCCCCTGCAAGAGACCCTCGAGGCCAGCGATCTTCCCCACGCCGTCACCGGCTCCCTCTGGCAGGACGAAGGCCAACTCGAGCGACTTCTTCTCTCGCTCGGAGAACTTCACGCCGCGGGCCTCGCCATCGATTGGAACGCCTTCTTCGCACCGCTCGGCACGCACCGTGTGCCGCTGCCCACGTATGCCTTTCAACGAGAGCGCTATTGGCTCGACACCGCCGGCACCAAGGCGGACGTGGCCTCCGCCGGGCTCTCCGCGGCGAACCATCCGCTCCTCGGCGCCGCCACGGCGCTGGCCGACAGCGATGGCTTTCTCTTCACGGCGCGATTGTCGCTCGCCGATCACCCCTGGCTTGCGAGCCATACCGCGTTCGGCACCGTCCTTCTTCCGGGCACCGCGTTCGTCGAGCTAGCGCTCGTGGCGGCGCAGTCCGTGGGGCTCGAGCGAGTGGACGAGCTTACCTTGGAGGCGCCGCTCGCGATTCCACCCCGCGAGGCCATCGTGCTCCAGCTCTTCGTGGGGGCACCCGACGAGGGAGGCCGCCGGCCGCTCGCGATCCATACGCGCGCGAACGGCACGGACGGCGCCTGGATTCGCCACGCCCGCGGCACGCTCGGGGGCGGAACGCAGGGCGCGTTCGACTTCGATCTGAAGGCCTGGCCCCCGCCCGGAGCCACCCCCGTCGATCTCGAGGGCCTCTACCCGCGACTCGCCGCCGCAGGTCTCACCTACGGCACGGAATTTCAGGGACTGCGTGCCGCCTGGCAGCGCGGCGATGACCTCTTCGCCCAGGTCGAGCTTCCCGAGCCCGTCGCCAAAGAGGCCGATCGCTTCGTTCTTCATCCCGCCCTCCTCGACGCGGCCTTGCATGCGCTCGCCGCCGGCACCGCGCGCGATGGCATGGCGACGGCGCTGCCCTTTGCGTGGAGCGGCGTTTCGTTGCGGGCCATCGGGGCATCGGTCCTGCGGGTTCGCTTCGGCGGCACGTCGGAAGAAAACACCGTTTCGCTCGCCCTCGCGGATGCCACGGGTGAGCCGATCGCACGGATCGAGGCGCTCACGAGCCGCCCCGTCTCGCGCGAGCAGCTGCAGCCCACCGCCGCCGATGGCCTCTTGCGCATCGCGTGGACCGAGTCGCCCGAGGCTTCACCGGCCACCGCGCCGCGTTGGGCCCTCCTGGGCCCCGGGGACGTTGCGCACCGCGACCTTGCGCCGGCCGAGCGCTACACCGATCTGGCTGCACTCCGGCGCGCCCTCGACGGCGGCGCCCCGCGCCCGGACATCGTGGTCGCGCCTTTCGCGACCCGCGGCCAGGGAAACACGGTCTCCGCCGTCCACGAGATCCTCGCCAAGGGCCTCGACCTGCTCCAGGCATGGCTCGAGGACGAACGGCTCGCGCCGTCGAAGCTTTTGCTGCTCACCCAAGGCGCGGTCGCCGCGCTCGGCGATCACGATGTCACCGATCTCGCCCATGCCTCGATTTGGGGGCTCGCC
Source organism: Sorangiineae bacterium MSr12523 (assembly GCA_037157775.1). Lineage (NCBI taxonomy): Bacteria > Pseudomonadati > Myxococcota > Myxococcia > Myxococcales > Pendulisporaceae > Pendulispora > Pendulispora brunnea. The sequence continues at coordinate 4,956,077 of CP089982.1, read as the reverse complement.
CGCTCCGCGCGAAGCGAGAACCCCGATCGCACCATCGTCCTTGTCGACACCGATGGCACGGAGGCATCGCGGCGCGCGCTATCGGTGGCCTTCGATGCACCGGAGAACGAACTCGCGCTGCGCGAGGGGCGCTGCCTCGTGCCGCGCTTGGTCGCGGCGCACGAGAGAGATGCGCTCGTCCCACCGGAGGCACCCGCGTGGCGCCTGGACATTCCGACCAAGGGCTCCTTCGAGAGCCTGACCCTGATTCCCCATCCCGAGGTTCTCGAACCGCTCGCCCATGGTCACGTGCGCGTGGCTATCCATGCCGCGGGGCTCAACTTCCGCGACGTGGTCGACTCGCTCGGCATGCTGACCCGCGATGTCGGCCTGCTCGGCGGCGAGGGCGCCGGCATCGTCACGGACATCGGCCCTGGCGTGACCGACTTCGCCGTCGGCGACCGCGTCATGGGCCTTTTTTCCGCCTCGTTCGGCCCCATCGCCGTGGCGGATCAGCGGACCATCGCGCGCATGCCGGAGGGGTGGACCTTTCTCGAGGGCGCCACCGTTCCCGTGGTGTTTCTCACGGCGTACTACGGATTGGTCGACCTCGCGCGCATTCAGCCCGGCGAGCGCGTGCTCGTGCACGCGGCCGCCGGTGGCGTCGGGATCGCCGCCGTTCAACTCGCGCGGCACTTCGGTGCCGACATCTTCGCCACGGCCAGCCCCGGCAAGTGGGGCACCTTGCGCGCGCTCGGCTTCGACGATGCGCACATCGCCTCGTCGCGCACCCTCGACTTCGAAGCGCACTTTCTGCGCACGACGGAGGGGCGCGGTGTCGACGTCGTCCTCGACTGCCTCGCCCGCGAGTTCGTCGATGCCTCGCTGCGCCTTCTGCCCCGCGGTGGACGCTTTCTGGAGATGGGCAAGCTGGACATCCGCCATCCGGAGACGGTCGCCCAGGCCCACCCGGGCGTGCACTACCGCGCCTATGACTTCTTCCCCGATGCGGGTCCCGATCGGGTGCAGCAGATGCTCCGCGAGCTCTTGGCGCTCTTCGAGCGCGGTGTGCTGCGTCCGCTGCCCGTCACGGCGTGGGACATCCGGCATGCCCCGCGTGCGTTCCGCGCACTCGCCCAAGCGCGGCACGTCGGCAAGCTCGTCTTGACGTTGCCGCGGGCGATCGACGCGGAGGGTGCGGTGCTCGTCACGGGGGGGACCGGTATGCTCGGAGCGCTCGTGGCGCGGCATCTGGTGCGCGTGCATAGCGTACGGCAGCTCGTGCTCATCTCGCGGCAGGGAGAACGTGCGCCTGGTGCAGCGGATCTGCGGCGCGAGCTCGAAGCCGCGGGTGCTTCCGTCAGCATCGCGGCGTGTGATGCTTCCGATCGCACCGCGCTCGAAGCTCTCCTCCGTACCATCTCTCCGAAGCTCACGGCGGTGGTGCATGCCGCCGGCACGCTCGACGACGGCATGCTTCGGTCGCTGACCCCGGAGCGGCTGCACCGCGTGTTGCGCGCCAAGGTCGATGCCGCGTGGAACCTGCACGAGCTGACCGCTTCGCGCGACCTTTCGGCCTTCGTGCTGTTTTCCTCCATTGCGGGCGTGCTCGGAAACCCGGGCCAGTCGAACTACGCCGCGGCCAACGTCTATCTCGATGCGCTCGCGCATCACCGGCGCGCACGCGGCCTTGCCGCCACGTCCATCGACTGGGGCTTTTGGGCCGACAAGAGCAGCATGACCGCGCACCTCGGCGAGGCCGACAAGCAGCGCATGGCCCGCGATGGACTGCGCCCCCTTTCCGCCCAGCGGGGACTCGAGCTGCTCGATGCCGCCCTCGGGCGACCCAACGCCGCCCTCGTCGGCGCAAATTTCGACCTCGCGGTGCTCGGCCGGCAGACGGGCCCTCTCCCGCCCTTGTTCCGCGCGATCGTGGGCGGGCGTGCCTCTCGGCGCACGGCCAGCAACACGGCGGGTGGCTCCTCGCTCGAGCAGCGGTTGCGGGCGCTGCCCGAGGGCGATCGCGAAGGCGCGGTCCTCGACGTGGTTCGTGGCCATGCCGCGTCGGTGCTCGGCGTGACCGCTCCGTCCGCACTCGATCCGCATCGCCCCTTGAAGGAGCTCGGGCTCGACTCGCTCATGGCCGTCGAGCTCCGAAACAGGCTCGCCACCGCCACGGGGCTGCGCCTGCACGTCGCGTTGCTCTTCGACCACCCGACGCCGCTCGCCCTCGCGCGCTTCCTCGGCAAGCAGCTTCTCGGCAGCGCGCCCGAGCCTCGCGCTCTCCCCTCGATGGCCGTGCCGAGTGGCGGCGACGAGCCCATCGCCATCGTGGCCATGGCCTGCCGCTTCCCCGGGGGCGCGCAGACGCCCGAAGCCCTCTGGGAGATCCTCGTCGAGGGCCGCGACACCATCTCCACCTTGCCGGACAACCGCGGCTGGAACGTGGAGGCGATGTACGATCCCGATCCGGAGGCTCGAGGCAAAAGCTACGCGCGCGAGGGCGGCTTCCTCTACGACGCCGATCACTTCGATCCCACGTTCTTCGGCATCAGCCCGCGCGAGGCCCTGGCCATCGACCCGCAGCAGCGGCTTCTGCTCGAGACCTCGTGGGAAACCTTCGAGCGCGCGGGCATCGATCCGAGCACCTTGCATGGATCGCAGACCGGCGTGTTCGTGGGCGTCATCTTCAATGGGTACGGCGGACGGCTTCTCGAGGTGCCCAAGGACCTCGAGGGCTACTTGGGCATGGGCAGCTCCGCCAGCGTGGCGTCGGGCCGCATCGCGTACACCTTCGGGCTGCACGGTCCCACCGTCACGGTGGACACGGCGTGCAGCTCCTCGCTGGTGGCCATCCACCTGGCCGCACAAGCCCTGAGGCAGGGCGAGTGCTCGTTGGCCCTGGCCGGCGGCGTCACGGTCATGGCCACACCGGGCAGCTTCATCGAGTACAGCCGCCAGCGGGTGCTCGCGCCCGATGGCCGATGCAAGGCGTTCTCGGCGGAGGCCGATGGTGCGAGTTGGTCGGAGGGCGCGGGCATGTTGCTCCTCGAGCGCCTCTCCGATGCGAAGCGCAACGGCCACACCGTTCGGGCCATCGTGCGCGGCTCGGCGGTGAACCAAGACGGCAAGAGCCAGGGCCTGACCGCCCCCAATGGCCCGGCCCAAGAGCGACTCATTCTTCGGACACTCGCGCAAGCGGGCCTCACGCCCGCGGACATCGAGGTCGTGGAGGCCCATGGCACGGGCACCGCGCTGGGCGATCCCATCGAGGCACATGCCCTTCTTGCCACCTACGGGCAGGCGCACTCCAAGGACGAACCGCTCTGGCTCGGCAGCCTGAAGTCGAACCTGGGGCACACCCAGGCCGCCGCCGGCGTGGGCGGCGTCATCAAGATGGTGCTGGCCATGCAGCACGGCCTTTTGCCGAAGACACTGCACGCGAAAAACCCATCGCCCCACATCGATTGGTCCTCGGGTGCCATCCAGCTTCTCCAAGAGCCCGTACCGTGGCCCCGGCGCGAAGGCCGGCCGCGCCGCGCCGCCGTGTCCTCCTTTGGCGTCAGCGGCACCAATGCTCACATTATCGTGGAGGATCCCGAGCCCCTGCCCGAGCCCGTGCCCGTGCCCGTGCCCGTGCCCGTGCCCGTCATACTCTCGGCAAAATCGGACCCGGCGCTTCGAGCGCAGGCCGCCCGGCTGCGCGACCATTTGCAAACGCATCCCGAACTACGGCCCCTCGACATCGCCCATTCGCTTGCGACCACCCGCCCGCATTTCGCACATCGCGCCGTCGTCGTCGCCAAAAACCGCACCGAATTGCAAGACGCCCTCGCGGCACTCGCCGCCGGCGAAACGCCGCCGCACGCGGTCACCGGGGAAAGCACCGGCAGCGGCAAGCTCGCCTTCGTCTTCCCGGGCCAAGGTTCCCAATGGCGAGGCATGGCCACCTCGCTGCTCGACAACTCGCCCGTATTCCGCGACGAAGCGGAAGCATGTGCGCGCGCCTTCGAGCCCTACCTCGCGTGGTCGCTGCTCGACGTCCTGCGCGGTGAAGAAGGCGCACCGCCCCTCGAGCGCATCGACGTGGTGCAGCCCGCGCTCTTCACCATGATGGTGTCCCTGGCCGCACTCTGGCGCTCCTTCGGCGTGCACCCCGACGCCGTCATCGGCCATAGCCAGGGCGAAATCGCGGCCGCCTACGTCGCGGGCGCCCTTTCCCGGGACGAAGCCGTCGCCATCGTCGCCCTGCGCAGCCGCGCCCTCGCGCAGTTCGCAGGTCGCGGCAGCATGGCCGCCATCGAACTCCCGCGCAGCGAACTCGCTGCCCACCTCGCGCCCTTCGGCGAGCGCATCTCCGTGGCCGCAGTCAACAGCCCGCGCGCCACCACCGTCGCGGGCGAGCCCGAGGCGATCGACACCCTGCTGCGCGAGCTCGAGTCGCGCGGAGTCTTCGCGCTCAAACTGCGTGTCGACGTCGCATCGCATTGCGTCCAGATCGACGAGATGCGCGAGCAGCTCCTGAGCGAGCTCGCGCGCATCCAGCCAAGGCGCGGCAGCGTCCCCTTTTACTCCACCGTCACGGCCAACGCCCTCGACGGTTCCGCGCTCGATGCCGCGTACTGGTTCGAAAACATCCGCCGGCCCGTCCTCTTCGGCGACACCACGCGGGCATTGCTCGAGTCGGGGCATCGCTTCTTCGTCGAGGTGAGCCCGCATCCCGTGCTCATGCTGCCGCTCGAGGAGAACTTCGATGCGATGCAGACGGCCTCGCCAACCGCCACGGGCTCGCTCTGGCAAGACGAAGGAGACCTCGAACGCGTGCTCCTTTCCCTGGGCGACTTGTACGTCCGCGGACTCGCGGTCGATTGGAACGCGTTCTTCCAGGCCCGCGGTGCGCAGAGGGTGGACCTGCCCACGTACGCCTTCCAGCGCGAACGCTACTGGCTGGATGCCAGCCCGGCGCCCTCGTTGCCGAACTCCGGGCATCCGCTGCTGGGAACGGCCATCGCGCTGGCCGACAGCGATGGGTTCCTCTTCACCTCGCGCGTGTCGTTGGCCGAGCACCGCTGGCTCGAAGGCCACGCCGCCTTCGGCGCGGTGCTCTTCCCCGGTACGGCCTTCGTGGAGCTCGCGCTCGCCGCAGGCCACCACGTGGGCTTCGCGCACCTCGAGGAGCTTACCTTGGAGGTACCCCTCGTGCTCAGCGCGCAGGCCGCGGTGACGCTCCAACTCTCCGTGGGCGCCCCGGACGAAGGCGGCCTCCGCCCCTTCGCCGTCCATGCGCGGCCGGAGAACGCGGCGGAGGACAGCGCGTGGACGAAACACGCGAGCGGCACGCTTGCGAAGAGCGCACCAAGCGCAACAGGCGCACCAAGCGACCTGCATGCCTGGCCGCCGCCCGGTGCCACCGCCATCGCGATCGAAGGGCTCTACGATCGATTCGCCGAAGCCGGCCTTGCTTACGGCGCCGATTTTCAGGGTCTACGCGCGGCATGGGTACGCGGCGGCGAGCTCTTTGCCGAGGTTGCGCTCCCCGAGTCCGCCGCCAAGGACGCGGAGCGCTTTGCCTTGCACCCCGCGCTGCTCGATGCGGCGCTTCACGCCCTGGGCGCGCAGGGGCTCGGTGATGCCTCGAACGGCGTCGTGCTCCCCTTCGCATGGAGCGGCGTTTCGCTGGACGCCGTCGGTGCCACCTCGCTGCGCGTGCGCTTCGTGCGGAGCGCCGACTCCTTCGCGATCGATCTGGCCGATCCTGCGGGCGAGCCCGTGGGGCACATCGAGGCCTTCACCACGCGCCCCGTGTCGCCCGGGCAGCTTCGCACTGCGGGCGCGGTCCGTGACGATGCACTGCTTCGCCTCGCGTGGACCGAAACCGCCATGCCCCTCGCGCAGGAGACGCCGCCGCGCGCGGACTTCGCCATCGTGGGCGATCTCGCCGGCCTCCAGGATCCGCCCCGCGTGCTCGTGGTGTCGTTCCCGCGGAGCGCGGCGACGGAGGTCATCCCAGCAGCCCACGAAGCGACGGTGCGGGCGCTCTCCGTGCTGCAGACGTGGCTCACCGACGAGCGCCTCGCCGCCACGCAGCTCGTGGTGCTCACCCACGGTGCCATCGCCACCTCGCCGCAGGACGACGTGGATCTCGTCCACGCGCCCCTTTGGGGACTGGTCCGCTCCGCGCAGATCGAGAACGCGGACCGCGTCATTCGCCTCGTCGACACCGACGGCACGGAAGCGTCGCGTCTTTCTCTGCCCGCCGCCCTCGAGGCGCCGGAGTTGCAACTCGCGTTGCGTCAGGGTCGCATCCTCGTGCCCCGGCTCGAGCCCGCGCGCAGCAAGGACGTTCTCACGGTGCCTCCCGAACCGGCGTGGCGCCTTGATGCCCCGACCCGTGGAACCCTGGACAGCCTCACGCTGGTGGCGCACCCCGAGGCCCTCGAGCCGCTGCGTGAAGGCCAGGTGCGCATCGCCGTGCGTGCGGCAGGGCTCAATTTCCGCGATGCGCTCAATGCACTGGGCATGTACCCGGGCGCGGGGCCGCTCGGCGGAGAGGGCGCCGGCGTGGTGCTCGAAGTCGCCCCGGACGTCGCGACGTTTGCGCCGGGCGATCGCGTCATGGGCCTCGTTCCCGCGGCATTCGCGCCCGTCGCCGTCACGGATCATCGCGTCCTCGCGCCGATCCCCGAGGGGTGGACCTTCGCCCAGGCGGCCAGCGTGCCGGCAGTCTTTCTCACCGCCTACTACGCGTTGGTGGAGCTCGGGCGGCTTCAACCCGGCGAGCGCCTTCTCGTTCATGCGGCCACCGGCGGCGTGGGCATGGCCGCCACGCAGATCGCGCGCCACATCGGCGCCGAGGTATTCGCCACCGCGAGCCCGGGCAAATGGGAAACCTTGCGCGCGCTCGGATTCGACGACGCGCACATTGCCTCGTCGCGCACGCTCGACTTCGAGGCGCAATTCCTCGACGCCACCCAAGGGCGCGGGATGGACGTCGTGCTCGACAGCCTCGCACGCGAGTTCGTCGATGCATCGCTCCGCCTTCTTCCGCGCGGCGGTCGCTTCATCGAAATGGGCCGGAGCGACATTCGCGATCCAGACGCCGTCGCCCAAACGCACCCCGGCGTGGCCTACCGCGCCTTCGACCTCGCCGAGGCGGGCCCCGAGCGCATCGGACGGATGCTGTCCACCCTTCTCGCGTGGTTCCAGCGCGGCACCTTGCATCCCCTGCCCATCACGGTGCAGGACGTGGGTCACGCGCCTCGTGCCTTCCGCACCATCGCGCAGGCGCGCCACATCGGCAAACTCGTTCTGACCATTCCGCAGGCCTGGAACCGCGACGGCACCGTGCTCGTCACCGGCGGCACCGGCACGCTCGGGTCCCTTTTGGCGCGCCATCTCGTCGAAGCCCACGGTGTGAAGCATCTTCTGCTCACGTCACGCCAGGGCGCGCGCGCCCCCGGCGCCGAGGAGCTGCAACGCGAGCTCGAAGCCGCAGGCGCGTCCGTCACGCTGGCCGCGTGCGACGTGGCCGATCGCTCGGCGCTGCAAGCGCTCCTCGCGGCGGTTCCCCGCGAGCGGCCGCTGAGCGCGGTGGTGCATGCCGCGGGCACCCTGGACGACGGGGTCGTCGGCTCGCTCGCCCCGGCGAAGGTCCATTCCGTTCTGCGCACGAAGCTCGATGGTGCCGTGAACCTGCACGAGCTCACCGCATCGCTCGATCTGGCGGCCTTCGTTCTCTTCTCCTCGCTTTCCGGCGTGTTGGGAAGCCCAGGCCAGGGCAACTATGCGGCGGCGAACGCGTTTCTCGACGCGCTGGCGCACCATCGCCGGGGCCGCGGACGCGCCGCGCTCTCCCTGGACTGGGGCCACTGGGCGAACGAAACCGGGATGACCGCGCACCTCACCCGCGCCGATCTCCAGCGCATGGCCCGCGGTGGACTGCGCTCGCTCGAATCCGGTGAAGGGCTCTTGCTCTTCGACGGTGCGCTCGCCTCCCCCGACGCGGTCATCGTCCCGGCGCGCTTCGATGCGGTGGCACTCGGCCGGCAGGGCGACGCGCTCAGCCCGTTGCTCCGAGGCCTCGTGCGCGCCCGGGCCTCACGCCGCCTCGCGGGGCGCATCGCCGACGCCTCCTCGTTGCGGCAGCGACTCGGCGCCCTCACGCCCGAGGCGCGCAGCCGCACCTTGCTCGACCTCGTTCGCGGTGAAGTCGCCACGGTGCTCGGCCTCGCATCGCCGGAGGCCCTCGATTCGCATCGCCCGTTGCAGGAGCTCGGCCTCGACTCGCTCATGGCCATCGAGCTGCGCAACCGCCTCTCCGCGGCGACGGGGTTGCGTCTTCTGGCCACGCTCCTCTTCGACCATCCCACGCCCGCGGCCCTGGCCAAGGTCTTGCTCGAGCGGCTGCTGCCCGACGAACCCCACGACGCCACCGCCAGCGCCCTCGACGACGTGGAGAGCAAGCTGGTGGCGCTCCACGCGAACGAGAGCACCCGCCAGGCGATCACCGTTCGGCTGCAGGCGCTCCTGCAGAAGTGGACCGGCCCTCGTCTTTCCACCGACGCGACGTTCACCCAGGAGGTCGACGCGGCCAGTGCCGACGAGCTCCTTCGCCTCATCGACAAGACGTTCGGAGACTCCGCCAATGTCAGCAGTTAGTGAAGCCAAGCTCACCGAATACCTCCGGCGCATGACGCACGAGCTGCATGCCGCGAAGGCCTACGCGCAGCAGCTCGAGGAGAAGGCACGGGAGCCGATTGCCATCGTGGCCATGGCCTGCCGCATGCCCGGCGGCGTGCGCTCGCCCGAGGAGCTGTGGGACCTTCTGCGCGAAGGCCGCGACGCGGTCTCCGACTTGCCCGACAACCGCGGGTGGGACGTCGAAGCGCTCTACGATCCGGATCCCGACGCCAAGGGAAAGAGTTCCACGCGGCGCGGGGGCTTTCTCTACGACGCCGATCACTTCGACCCCACGTTCTTCGGCATCAGCCCGCGCGAGACGCTGGTCATCGACCCGCAGCAGCGCCTGCTCCTGGAGATCTCGTGGGAGACCTTCGAGCGCGCAGGGGTCGACCCCACGACCCTCACCGGCTCGCAGACCGGCATCTTCGTCGGCGTGGTCTACAACGACTACGGGGCGAGGTTGGTCGATGTGCCCGATGGGCTCGAGGGGTACGTCGGAATGGGCAGCTCGGGAAGCATGGCCTCGGGCCGCATCGCGTACACCTTTGGCCTGCAGGGGCCGACCGTCACCATCGACACGGCCTGCAGCTCGTCGCTCGTGGCGATTCACCTGGCCTGCCAGGCGTTGCGCCAGGGCGAATGCTCGCTCGCCCTCGCGGGCGGCGTCACGGTCATGGCCACGCCGGGCGGCTTCACGGCACTGAGCCGCCAGCGCGGCCTCTCACCCGATGGACGATGCCGGGCGTTCTCGGCGGACGCGAACGGCTCGGGGCTCGGTGAGGGCGCGGGCATGCTCCTGCTCGAGCGCCTCTCCGACGCGAAGCGGAATGGGCACCCGATCCTGGCGGTCGTCCGCGGCTCGGCGGTCAATCAGGACGGCAAAAGCCAAGGGCCGACGGCCCCCAATGGTCCCGCGCAGGAGCGCGTCATTCGCCAGGCGCTCGAAAGCGCCCGCCTCGGCCCCGAGGCCATCGACGCCGTCGAGGCCCACGGCACCGGCACCACGTTGGGCGATCCCATCGAGGCGCAGGCGCTCTTTGCGACCTACGGCCGCGCGCACTCGAAGGAGATGCCGCTCTGGCTGGGGAGCCTCAAATCCAACGTGAGCCACACCCAGGCGGCCGCCGGTGTGGGTGGCGTCATCAAGATGGTGCTGGCCATGCAAAACGGCGTTTTGCCCAAGACGCTGCACGCGGAAAGCCCTTCGCCGCACATCGATTGGTCGTCGGGGGCCATTCGGCTCCTCCACGAGCCCGTCGCCTGGACCAACGTCGCCGAGCGCCCCCGGCGGGCGGGCGTCTCCTCGTTCGGCATCAGCGGGACGAATGCGCACGTCGTCCTGGAGGAGGCACCGGCCCTGGATCGCGACCCACGCGTCCCGCGCGTCGGCCCGTCGGCGAAGGCCGTGCCGCTCGTCATTTCGGGCAAGACCGCGCCCGCGCTGCGAGCCCAGGCCGAACGGCTCCACGCGCACCTGGCCGCGCACCCCGAGCTCGAACTCACCGACGTCGCCTGCGCGCTCGCCACCACGCGCACGCACTTCAAGCATCGCGCCGCGCTCGTCGTTTGCGATCGCGAGCAGGCCATGGCCGGCCTCGAGGCCATCGGCCGCGGGGAGGTTCCGTCGAACGCCGCCGTGGAGCAAAGCACCGGCGAGCGCCGCGAGGGAGCGGACATCGTCTTCGTGTTCCCGGGGCGGGGCTCGCCGTGGCCGGACGTGACGCATTCGCTGCTCGAAAGCTCGCCGGCCTTCCGCGAGCAACTCGAGGCCTGCGCGCGCGCATTTCCCACGCAGGACACGGAATCCAGGTCCTTCTCCATGGCCGTCGCCCTCGCCGCGCATTGGCGCTCGATGGGCATCACGCCCGATGCGGTCGTGGGGCACGGCGACGGCGAGATTGTCGCCGCGTACGTGGCCGGCGCGCTCTCGCTGGAGGATGCCGCCGCGATTGTCGCTTCCCGCAGCCGTTTGCGCGCGCTCTTCGCAGGGCGCGACCGCATGGCCTCCGTCGATCTCCCACACGCCGAGCTCGCGCCGTACCTCGCTCCGTTCGGCACGCGCGTGCGCGTCGCCGCCATCAACGCACCCCGCTCCTGCATCGTCGCTGGACCTTCGGACGACATCGAGGCCCTGCTTCGCGCGCTCGAGTCGAACCAGATCTTCGCCCTGAAGCTCGCGGCCGAAGCCATGGCCTTGCCGGCACACCTCGACCCGGCCGTCGCCGGACTCGAAGGCATCCGCCCGCAACCCGAGCGCATCCCGCTGTACTCCTCGGTGAAAGGGACGAAAATCGACGGCGCCGCACTCGACGCCCGCTACTGGATCGAGGCGCTCGAGCGGCCTGCGCTCTTCGAGGCGGCCACCCAGAGCTTGCTCGCCGAAGGGTACCGCTTCTTCGTCGAGATCAGCGCGCATCCGGTGCTCGTGCTGCCGCTGCAGGAGACCCTGGAAGACCGCAACGCCGGCCATGCCGCCGCCGTGGGCTCGCTCTGGCAGGACGAAGGACACATCGAGCGCCTCTTGCTGTCTCTCGGCGAGCTGCACGCACGCGGGTGCGCGGTCGATTGGAAAGCCTTTTTCCAGCCGTACGAAGCGCGCCGCGTGAACCTTCCCACGTACGCCTTTCAACGCCAGCGATTCTGGCTCGAGGCCCGTCCGGTCCTGCCCGTGCCCGACACCGCGAAGCCGCAGCCTACCGCGTCCTTCGAGGCGGCGGGCGAGGGCATGGGCCCGATCGAAAGCGCCGTGGCCGGCGTGTGGGCCGAGATTCTCGGCACGGCGCCGGGCCTCCACGACAGCTTTTTCGAGCTCGGGGGCCAATCGCTGATGGCCACGCAGATCCTTCTGCGCCTTGCCGACACGTTCGACGTCGAGGTCCCGCTGGCCGACATGCTCGCAAACCCGACGGTCGCCCACACCGCTTCGCGGATCGAAGCCCTCCTGCTCGAGCGTGTGGCCGCCCTTTCCGACGACCAGATCGAGCACGAGCTCGCCCACTCGCCCCTGGAGAACGCCTCGCCATGAGTGAACGCACCCTTTCGCCGGCACAGCAAAAGCTGCTCGAACGACTCCGGCACGCCAAGCCTGCGAAGCCCGCCGTCGCCGCCGTCCGACGCGAACCCGACGGCACGCCTGCCCCGCTCTCGTTCACGCAGCAGAGGCTGTGGTTTCTCGAGCAGCTCCTGCCCCGCCACGACGTGTACACGCAGCCGCTCGGCTTTTTGCTGCACGGAAAGCTCGACGTCGCCGTGCTCGAACGCTGCCTCGCGGAAATCGTGCAGCGCCACGAGCCTCTGCGCACCACCTTCCCGGCCGTCGATGGCCGGCCCGTGCAACGCATCGTCGTCGTGCGCGGTCCCCTTCTCCAGGTGGACGACATCTCGCACGAGGAGCGCTCGAATCGCCAGGCTCGCGCCGTCGCATGGATCCGCGACGAAGCACAGCGCGCGTTCGACCTCGTCGAAGGGCCGCTCTTTTCGGCGCGGCTGCTCCGGCTCGCCGAACGCGAGCACCTGCTCGTCCTCAATGGTCACCACATCGTGAGCGACACGTGGTCGTTCGGCCTTCTCATTCGCGAGCTCGGTGCGCTCTATCCAGCGTTCGCACGCCATCGCCCGTCACCGCTTCCCCCGCTTCCCATGCGCTATGCGGATTTCACCCGCGCGCAGCACGAGCAGGTCCGGGGCCCTGCGTTCGCACGCCACCTGGCCTACTGGAAATCCAAGTTGGGCAAGGTTCCACCGCTGCTCGACGTTCAAGGCGATCGCGCCCGCCCGCCGCAGAAGTCGTACACCGGAGGCCTCGTGCGGCGCCGGCTCGATGCCGAGCTTTCCACCGCGCTGACCCGTTTGAGCCAGCGCGAAGGCGTCACCCCGTTCATGACGCTTCTGAGCGCGTTCAAGGTCCTTCTCCTGCGCTACACGGGGCAGACGGACATTCTCATCGGCTCCACGCACGCAGGGCGCTCGCGTCCCGAGGTGGAACCGCTCTTCGGCTTCTTTGCCAACACCGTCGTCCTGCGCACCGATCTGGGAAGCGATCCCACCTTCCGCGAGCTCCTCGGAAGGGTGCGCACCACCGTGAGCGAGGCGGCCGACCATCAGGAGATCCCCTTCGAGCTCTTGGTCAACGAGTACCAGGCGGCGCGGGACATGAGTTACAACCCGCTCTTCCAGGTCGGCTTCGTCTTGCAGAATGCACCTATTTCGGCGCTCTCGCACCTGGACGAAGATCTGGTCCTCACGATCTTCCACCCGCAGGCCCCCGAGCCGCACCGCCTGCCCGAGTCCGGGCTGGAGCTCGACCCCATCGAGATCTACAACGGCTCGTCGAAGTTCGATCTCTGGCTCTCCATGGCGGGCAACGAGAGCGGCCTGGCGGCGGCGCTGGAGTACGACGGCGACCTTTTCGATCGCGACACGTGCGAGCGGCTCATGGATCACTTCGAGGTGCTGCTCGGCGGCATCGTCGCGGATCCCGGCCGCAAGCTATCGCAGTTGCCCATCCTCGCCCCGGGCGAACGCGAGCGCCTCGTCGTCCAGTGGAATGCCACGCATGCCGATTATCCCGGCAAGGAGAAGCTCCTTCACGAGCTGATCGAAGCACGCGCCGCCGAAGACCCCTCGGCCATTGCCCTTCGGTTCGAGGATCGGGAGCTCACGTACGCCGAGCTGGATGCCCGTGCCAACCATCTGGCGCACGAACTCGTCGAGCTGGGCGTCGGGCCCGACGTGTTCGTCGGCCTGTGCGTCGAGCGGTCGCTGGCCATGATCATCGGCATGCTGGCGATTCTGAAGGCCGGCGGAGGCTACGTTCCCATCGATCCGACGTACCCCGCGGATCGGCAGGCCTTCATGCTGCGGGATGCGGCGGTGCGGGTCGTGCTCGTGCAGGCGCATCTTTCTTCGCAGGTGCCCGACGTGGGCGCGCCCGTGCGGATCATCGGTGACGAACCTGCGGGCGCGCGTGCCGATGCGCCGCCGCGCAAGACAACGCGGGAGCATCTCGCGTACGTCATGTACACCTCCGGTTCGACGGGAAATCCAAAGGGCGTCCTGATCCGGCATCGCAACATCGTGAACACGATCTTGTGGATGCAGGCGCAGTACCCGCTCACCGCCGCCGATCGCGTCGTGCAGAAGACGCCCTTCACGTTCGACGTGTCGCTCCTGGAGATCTTCCAGACGCTGTCGGTGGGCGGCTGCCTGGTGATGGCCCGCCCGGGAGGTCACAAGGACGCGACGTACCTGGCGCAGCTCTGCCAGCGCGAACGCATCACCACGTTGCACTTCGTGGCGTCGATGCTCCAGGTCTTTCTGGAGGATCCCGACGCGCCGAACTGCCGCTCCTTGCGCCGCGTCTTTGCGAGCGGTGAAGCGCTCTCGTACGCGCTCATGGAGCAGTTCTACGAGCGCATGCCTTCGAGCATCGAGCTCCACAACATGTATGGCCCGACGGAGATTTCCATCGAGGCCACGTTCTGGGCGTGCCAAAAGGACGCGAGCCGGCCCGTGGTGCCGATCGGGCGCCCCATCGGGAACACGCAGATTTACATCGTGGACGAGCACCTCGAGCCCGTGCCCACGGGCAGGCCGGGCGAGCTTTGCATCGGCGGCGCGGGTGTGGCGCTCGGCTATTTGAATCGACCGGAGCTCACCGCCGAGAAGTTCCCGCGCGATCCGTTTGCCGCCGAGGAGGGGCGGCACTTGTACCGCACCGGCGATTTGGCACGGTACCGCCACGACGGGATGATCGAGTTTCTCGGGCGGCTCGACGACCAGGTCAAGGTTCGCGGCTTCCGCATCGAGCTGGGCGAAATCGAGGCCGCATTGCGCCAGCAGCCGATGGTCAAAGATGCCGTGGTGATGGCGCGCGCAGACGCCGGGCGCCAGTCCTTGGCGGCGTATGTCGTGCCGGATCGCGATGCAAACGATGCGCGGACCGGACGTCTCGAGCACGTGCAAAACTGGAGTGTAGCCTTCGACGATACCTATCGCGCGCCGCGTGCATCGCGGCCCGAGCAGGACTTCAGCGGCTGGAACAGCAGCTACACGGGCGAGCCGTTGCCCGACGAGGCCATGCAGGAGTGGGTCGACACGACGGTCACGCGCATCCGAGCGCTGCGTCCCTCGCGGGTCCTGGAGTTGGGCTGCGGCACCGGGCTCTTTCTGCTGCGCCTCGCCCCCGAGTGCGCCGCCTACCATGCGACGGACATCTCCGCGGTGGCCATCGAAGCCTTGGAGCGCGAGGTGCGCGCGCGCGGTCTCCAGGGCGTGACCTTGTCGCAGGCCGAGGCCAACGCCTTCCCGAGCGAGCCGGAAGCGTACGACGTCATCATCCTGAATTCGGTCGTCCAGTACTTCCCGAGCCTCGATTACCTGCGCGACGTTCTGTCAAAGGCTGCCCGCGCGCTGCGGCCCGGCGGGGCGATTTTCGTGGGCGACGTGCGCAGCTTGCCGCTTCTCGAGACGTTTCACCGCTCGGTGCAGATCGCCAAAGCGCCGGCGTCCCGCTCGAGCGAGGAGATCCAACGGCGCATCCGCCACGCGATGGCCACGGAGAACGAGCTGGTCATCGCCCCCGCGTTCTTCACCGGACTCGAAGCGCTGGTGTGCGAGCGCATCCTGAGCAAACGCGGGCGCCATCGGAACGAGTTGACCCAGTTTCGTTACGACGTGATCTTGCGGCGGGGCGAAGCCGAGGGTGCGCCCGAGCTGGAGGCGAACGACGAGGTGCACGACGAGCTGCGCGCCGTCGAGGACATCCACCGTTGCCTCGCCTCGAACCGGCCGGCGCGGCTTTCGTGCACGCACCTGCTCGATGCGCGGCTCGCTGCGTTTTTCCGCGAGGCACACGAGAGCGATGCGGTGCCCGTCGACCCCGAGGATCTCTTCGCCCTCGGCGAGGAGATGGGCTACGAGGTCGACCTTCTCGGCCGCGACGACGCTCCCGGCTACTTCGACGTGCGCTTCCGCGAGCCTGGCGTCGCGGCGGGCTTTTTCGGTCCCAGGCCGTCGGCCGATGCCGAGCTGGGGACACACCCGCTTCGCCAGCGACTCGCCGCGGTACTGGTTCCGGGCTGGAAAAAGGGCCTGCAGCGCATCCTGCCCGATTTCATGATCCCGCCGACGTTCGTGCTGCTGGACGCCATTCCCATCGGCTCGCATGGAAAGGTCGACCGGTCCGCGCTTCCGGAGCCCGCACCGACGCTGGCGGACGCGGAGGTGGTGTACGTGGCCCCGCGCTCGCCGATCGAAGAGACGTTGGCCGGCATCTGGGCCGAGACCCTCGGGCTCGAGTCCGTGGGAACCGCGAACAACTTCTTCGCCTTGGGAGGCGATTCGATCCGCAGCATTCAAGCGGTCGCCCGCGCCCGGCGCGCCGGTTTGAACCTCACCGTGGAGCACCTCTTTCGAAATCAGACCATCGCGGAATTGGCCGCGACCCTGCAGCACGAACCAGCGGCGTCCGCGCTCGATCGACCCACCTGGACCCGAGCTTCGTTCGACGTCGACACGACGAACATCGCAGTGGAAGACATCTACCCGGCCTCGCCTGGCCAGGCATACCTGCTGGCGCAGCGGGAGACCAACCCGGAGCCGGGGCTCTATGCGCTGTTCGGCGCCATTCCGATCCCTGGGCTCGACACCGCCGCCTTTACGCGTGCGTGGCAGACCCTCATCGACCGCCACCCTGCCCTTCGCACCTCGTTCGCCAAGACGCGCACCGGCGACGGACGTTACGTGCAGATCGTGCACACGAGTGCGCCCGCGCCCATCGAAGAACTCGATTGGCGGGACGTGCCCCCGGCGGAGGTGGAGCCCCGGCTGCACGCGTACATCGCCCATGCGCGGGCCGAAGGCTACCGCCTCGAAGACTGCCCGCAGATGCGCATCGCGTTCATCCGGACCGCGGAGGCCCACCATTGGGCCGTCATCGGGTTCAACTACCTCCAGCGCGATGGCTGGAGCACCATGCTCCTTCTCGAAGAGCTGCAAACGCTCTATGCCGCCTACTCCGCCGGCAGCGCGCCTTCGTCGCAGGAAAAGCCGGGCGTCTCCCCCCGTGCCTACCTCGAACGCGTGGAGCGGCAAGACCTCGGCGCCAGCGAGGCATTCTGGCGCGCCAAACTGCAGGGCCTTCGTCGCACCACGAACCTCGTCGAGAGCCTCGGTGGACACGCGATCACCTTGGCCGATGGCGAGCCCGCGTTCGCCAAGCAGCACACGTACCTGGACGCCGCCACCACCGAGAAGCTCGTCGCCGTATCGCGCGAGGAACGGATCACGCTCAACACGCTGGTGCATGGCGCGTGGGCACTTTTGCTCGCCGAGTACACGAAATCGCAGGACCTCGTGTACGGCGCCTTGGTATCCGGCCGCGCCCCCGAGATCCCGAACATCGAGGGCATGGTGGGCATGCTCACGAACATCCTGCCCGTGCGGCCGCCGTCGCCATCGCGCTATCCGACGTTGCGCGCGTGGCTACGCGCACTCCAGAACGACTTTCTGGAGCTGCGGCGGCACGAGCACAGCTCGCTCTCCGACGTCAAACGCTGGAGCGAGCTTCCCCGAGAAGGCCACCCCTTCGAGAGCTACATCGTCATGGAGAACGTTCCCATGGCGCAAAGCGTCGCGTCGATGCTCGATCCCGCCTCGCCGTTCACGCTCACCCAACTCGGCTTCCCCCTGCGCGTGGAGGTCTGGACCGGCTTGAGCCCCGAGATTCTCTTCCTGCTTCACTACGATCGCCGTCTCTTCCGCGACGGCGTCATCACCAGCGTGCTGCGCGACATCGAACGCGCGATGGCCTTCATGACGAGCGCAATGAACCTTCCACCGTGCCTCGAACGCGGCGAACGGAGCAAGACTGCATGACCACTTCTTCGGAATCGTTTCACCTCTCCAGCGATGTGCAGCTCGCGCTGCTCGCAGCCCCCAATGCCACGGACTTGAACACCGGCCTCGATGGCATCCGCCAGCAGCTCGCCGGCGCACCGCAACCCGATCCTCTGATTCGGATTCACTCCGCGGGACCGGGGGCGCGCGGACATCGGGGCGCGTTGCTCTTCGATCGCGCCAAA